>NZ_CP016364.1:0-2400000 GCF_001888185.1 Phaeobacter porticola
ATGACGGAAGAAAACTGGGGCCGGTTGAGACAGCGTTTGTTGAAAACCGTGGGGCAAAACAACTTTACAACTTGGATCGAACCTCTTGAGTTTGCGCGGGTTGATGATGGCGTTGCCATCTTCAACGTGCCGACGAATTTTATGGGAAACTATGTCAGCCAGAACTTTGCTGATTTGATCCTGCATGAATTCAATCTGTCCGGCATGTCGGTACAGCGGCTGGCCTTTCGGGTTGCTGCCAATTCCAGTACGCGCCCGGTGCAGACCGAACAGACAGCTGCCGCTGATGACGCACCGTTGGATGGTCTGGACGACGAGGTGTTGACGGATAAGACGCGTATTCGCGCCGTTGGGCGCACCGCGCCGACTAAGGATCTGGGTGACACACTGCAGGCCGCACCGCTTGACCCTCGGTTTACCTTTGACAGCTTTGTCGTCGGCAAGCCTAACGAATTGGCACATGCAGCTGCACGTCGTGTGGCTGACGGTGGGCCGGTTACTTTTAACCCGCTGGTGCTTTATGGCGGCGTCGGTCTGGGTAAAACGCACCTGATGCACGCTATCGCTTGGGAGCTGACGGCCCGCAATCCAGATCTCAATGTGCTGTATCTGTCAGCGGAACAGTTTATGTACCGCTTTGTTCAGGCGCTGCGCGAACGCAAGATGATGGATTTTAAACACCTTTTTCGGTCGGTTGACGTTCTGATGGTAGATGATGTGCAATTCATCGCTGGGAAGGATTCAACACAGGAAGAATTCTTCCACACATTCAATGCGTTGGTGGACCAGAATAAGCAGATCATCATTTCCGCTGACCGCGCACCGGGCGAGATCAAGGATCTTGAAGACCGGGTTCGTTCGCGGCTTCAATGTGGTCTGGTTGTTGATCTGCATCCGACTGACTACGAACTGCGCCTTGGCATTCTTCAGTCCAAAGTTGCCCAGCAGATGATGACCTATCCCGATCTGCGGATTACTGATGGCGTTCTGGAATTCCTTGCGCACCGTATCTCCACCAACGTGCGGGTGCTTGAGGGCGCGCTGACACGCCTGTTTGCCTTTGCATCGCTTGTGGGTCGTGAGATCGACATGGAGCTGACTCAGGATTGCTTGGCAGATGTTCTGCGTGCGTCCGAACGCAAGATCACCGTGGAGGAAATCCAGCGTAAGGTGTCGGAATACTATAATATCAGGATGTCCGATATCATTGGCCCCAAACGCCTGCGGTCTTATGCGCGTCCGCGTCAGGTGGCGATGTATCTGTGTAAACAGCTGACCAGCCGCAGCCTCCCCGAAATCGGCCGTCGCTTTGGCGGGCGGGACCATACCACCGTCATGCATGGTGTGCGTCGTATCGAAGAGCTGAAGACAATTGACGGCCAGATTGCCGAAGATGTCGAGATGCTGCGTCGCTCGCTGGAGGCCTGACGCCAGTCATCTGCTTCGGTATATCAGCTCCGAATAGCCGCCGTTTTGCGGCGTCCCAAAAGTTCCGCAACGACCCCGGCCAGTCCGGGGTCTTTTGCCCTCTCGTCAGCGGCGGCGATACCCAAGCCGGGGTGAGGCGTTCGGGACCAGCGGAAGTCATGCTATGGGGCCACGTTTCCGAGGGATAAATCGGGCAAGAGGGCATCCGCCCTTGACGCTGCGGGCAATCCCTTGGACAAATCCATAAAAAGCCTTGTGCCGAAGGGGTAAAGCGTTACGTTGCTTCTCCCGGCCAGACGTTAGAGGACTTAGGGACATGAAGATCAGCATCGAACGCGGCACCCTGTTGAAGGCTGTGGCTCAGGCCCAGTCGGTTGTCGAGCGCCGCAACACTATTCCGATCCTGGCAAATGTGCTGATTGAGGCTGAAGGGGACACCGTTCAGTTTCGCGCCACCGATCTGGATATTGAGGTGGTCGACAAAGCCCTTGCACAGGTTGAGCGTGCTGGTGCGACAACCGTTGCCGCGACAACTTTGCATGAAATCGTTCGGAAACTTCCTGACGGAGCATTGGTCACCCTGACGGCAGATGCTGCCAGTGGGCGTTTAACGGTTGAGGCTGGACGCTCCAACTTCTCGTTGGCGACGCTGCCACGTGAAGATTTCCCGGTGATGGCCTCCTCCGAGTATCATTCCAACTTTTCTGCCAATGCGGCAGTTCTGAGGCGGCTGTTCGACAAGTCGAAATTTGCAATCTCCACCGAAGAGACGCGGTATTATTTGAACGGCGTCTACATGCATGTGTCCACCGGGACCGATACCAGCAAGGTCTTGCGCTGCGTGGCAACTGATGGCCATCGCCTGGCCCGGATTGATGCCAACCTGCCGTTGGGGGCAGAGGACATGCCTGGCGTAATTGTGCCGCGTAAAACCGTTGGTGAGCTGCGCAAGCTGCTGGACGATGATGAAATGGATATTGCGGTTTCTGTCAGCGAAACCAAAGTGCGTTTTGCGACGCCGAACCTCACTTTGACCTCTAAAGTTATCGATGGGACCTTTCCCGATTACACCCGTGTTATTCCGGCTGGGAATACGCGTCGTCTGGAAGTGGATGCAGGAGAATTTGCCCGTGCCGTCGACCGGGTCGCCACCGTATCGTCAGAGCGGTCCCGTGCGGTCAAGTTGCAGCTGGATGAAGATCGCCTGATCCTGTCCGTGAATGCACCTGATAGCGGTGCCGCCGAGGAAGAGCTGGCGGTGGCCTATAGCGACGAACGGCTGGAAATCGGCTTTAACGCTAAGTATTTGCTGGAAATTGCGAACCAAGTGGATCGTGAGAATGCTGTATTCATGTTCAACTCCTCTGGTGATCCAACCCTGATGCGCGAAGGCAGCGATGAAAGCGCCGTTTACGTTGTGATGCCGATGCGGGTCTGACGTGCCTGATGGCACGGCCTCCGGCGGAGATATTTTAGCAAAGATGAAACCGGATCTCGCCCCATGCTGGCGCTGACTGATTTAACGCTGTCCCATTTCCGCTCGCATTTGCGGGCGGATTTGCATTTGGACGGTCGGCCCGTGGCGATTCACGGAGCAAATGGCGCAGGCAAAACCAATATTCTAGAAGCGGTTTCTCTGTTTTCGCCGGGCCGTGGTCTGCGGCGGGCCAGTGCAGCTGATATGGCACGGCGCCCTGAAGCTCTGGGATGGAAGCTGAAAGGCCAACTGACCGCCGCCCGTCAGATCTATGAGGTTGAAACATGGTCCGAAGAGGGTAAGGCGCGACAGGTCAGGATTGACAATAAGGCGGCCAGTCAGATTGATCTGGGGCAAATCTGTCGTGTAGTCTGGCTGATCCCGGCGATGGATAGGCTGTGGATTGAGGCCGCAGAGGGGCGACGACGATTTCTGGACCGTATCGTGCTCAGCTTTGATCCGGGCCATGCCGAGGCCAGTCTTGCCTATGAAAAAGCCATGCGAGAACGTAATCGCCTATTGAAGGACCAGGTTCGTGATGCGGGGTGGTACAAGGTTCTGGAGACGCAGATGGCCGATGCGGGTCATCGCATACATGCCGCCCGCACAGCTGCCGTTGATCGATTGCAACTGGCGCAGGCTGAGGCTGAGACCGCTTTTCCAACTGCAGAGTTGGAGTTGATTCAATCGGATGGCGGATTGCCGGATAATGCCGATGATCTGCGCGAAGCGTTGGCCGAGGGGCGGTTTCGGGATCTGGTGGCGGGGCGAACTCTGCTTGGGCCGCACCGTACCGATCTGCTGGGCACTTTTGCGGCAAAAGGTCTGCCCGCGCGTGATTGTTCGACGGGTGAGCAGAAGGCGTTGTTGGTTTCGCTGATCCTAGCCAATGCCCGCGCGCTGATTGCCGCGGGTGGTGCCTCTCCGATTTTGCTGCTGGATGAGGTGTCGGCCCATCTGGATGTGAGTCGCAGGGCGGCGCTATATCATGAAATTGTCACGCTTGGGGCGCAGGCTTGGATGACCGGTACTGGACCTGAACTGTTTGATGAGCTGGGTGCGCAGGCGCAAATGCTAACTGTGCATGAGGGGGTCGACGGATCTGAGGTAGTGGCCGGGTGAGCGTTTCTATCTGGGACCTTACGCTGTATGCAGGCGGATTGTTCGTGCTGTTCTTGACCCCCGGTCCGGTCTGGTTGGCGGTTATGGCGCGGGCGATGTCCGGCGGGTTCAACGCTGCTTGGCCGCTGGCGTTTGGGGTCGCTTGTGGGGATATTCTCTGGCCGGTGATTGCGGTCGCGGGGATGTCTTGGATCGTCTCGGAGATCACGGGCCTCATGGCGGTGCTGTGCTGGGTGGCCAGCGGCATGTTTCTGATCATGGGTCTTATGTTGCTACGCCATGCGGATGCCCGAATAGAGGCGAACAGCGCATTGACCCGACCTGGTATCTGGGCGGGGTTTGTTGCCGGGATCGCGGTGATCCTCGGCAACCCCAAGGCGATTCTGTTCTACATGGGTGTTTTGCCCGGGTTCTTTGATCTGACGGCGGTGAACTGGCTGGATATCCTTGCCATTGTGGCGCTGTCATTTTTGGTGCCGCTGATCGGCAATCTGTGCATGGCTGGGCTGGTGCACAGGGTACGCTGGCGGGTCACGTCGCCGGCGACATTACGTCGGATTAATATTGTGTCTGGCTGCCTGTTGATCGTCGTCGGCTGCCTGATCCCCTTCGTCTGATCCCTTGGGTAATCTGGTCTTGCGTGCTTTCTCTTAGCTGGGCTTCTGGGGGGTCAGCCAAGGGGTCAGATATTGCAACAGATCGGCCCGAAAGCTGTTGTCTGTGTCATGCGCCGCGCAGAACGACAGTGCCAATATATGGTTCAGAAATGCCTGTATGCCTTCTGCCAGGACGTGCGGAGGTTGGTCATTGCGCAGTGCGCCGGTCTGCTGCAACTGCGCAACCCACTGTGACCACAAGGTGATCTGACGAAAGAAGCTTTGTGTAATGACGGCATCCGTCTCGGTCCCTGTCGTACCTGAATAACGCAGCAACAAATCGAAAATCACCCGATCCTCTGCCACAAAATTGATGATCGGCAGCAAGCGGTCGATCAGGGCTTCCAGCGTATCGGGGGCCGTTTCATCCTCGGTTGTGTCCAGTACCGTCATGATACGGGTGCCGATCAAAACGGCGAGCAGCCCGTTCTTGTCGCCAAAATGCGAAAACAGCGTGCCTTTTGCGACACCCGCTTCTGCCACGACATCCTCCACTCGCAGGCCGCTGTATCCGACGTGCGCGATTTGTGTGGCTGCCACCTCCAGCAGACGGGCGCGGGTTTCCAAACGGCGTTGCTGCGGTGGACGGGACATGATGACCTCTCAAAATATGACCGCGGTCATATTTAATATTGACCACGGTCATTTTTCATATAAGTTGACCGAAGTCATTTTACGGATCAGAGGTCAACATGTCTACGCGCAAAATCATCATTCTCAATGGCCATCCCGCGCCGAGCTCTCTGTCCAAATCCCTTTGCGACGCCTACCGAGATGCCGCTGAGGCGAAGGGACATGAGGTGCGCTTCCATGATCTATCGGCAATGGAGTTTGATATTGATTATGGTCAAAGCGGCTATAAGGCGCCAAAACCACTAGAGCCAGATTTGGCTAGATTTCTGTCAGATCTGGAATGGTCGGATCATGTTGTCATGGCCACGCCGATGTGGTGGGGGGCGGTGCCGGCAAAACTGAAAGGCGTCTTTGATCGCGCGCTTTTGCCCGGACGTGCGTTTGATACGCGAAACATCAATTTCATGGGCATGCCTGCACCAATGCTGGCGGGTAAGACAGCCCGCGTTTTGTTGACATCGGATACGCCAGCGCTGTGGTTGCGGTTGATCTACGGGAATGCGATCAAGCGGTTTATCAGTGGTCAGGTCCTTGGATTTGTAGGGATCAAACCAACGCGATTTTCCTCATTTGCGCCGGCTACCGACGCCCCGGATGTAAAGGTGCAATCCTGGCTGCGCAAAGCTGCTGGTCTGGGGGCCAAGGCTGTCTGATTCCATCAAGAAAAAAAGGGGCTTGCGCGTGACATTCCCGGCCAGACTTCGTATAAAATCCTGAAGCAAAGACAGGAAGATGTGAATGTCCGGAAACGAGCAGGCCCCCGCAGAATATGGCGCGGATTCCATCAAAGTTCTCAAGGGGTTGGAGGCGGTTCGCAAACGCCCTGGCATGTATATTGGGGACACCGACGATGGGTCGGGGCTGCACCACATGGTGTATGAAGTTGTCGACAACGGCATTGACGAAGCGCTGGCAGGTCATGCTGATCGTGTGGTGGTGAAAATTCACGCCGATTCCAGCGTCTCGGTCAATGACAACGGGCGCGGGATTCCTGTGGGTATCCACGAGGAGGAAGGCGTCTCAGCGGCCGAGGTCATCATGACCCAGCTGCATGCGGGCGGCAAATTCGACAGCAACTCCTACAAGGTTTCGGGCGGTTTGCACGGCGTTGGTGTTTCTGTCGTGAACGCACTGTCGGATTGGCTGGAGCTGCGCATCTGGCGCGACGGTCATGAGCACGTCGCACGATTCGAGCGTGGTGATACCGCAGAGCACCTGAAAGTGGTCGGCGATTGTGGCGATCAGACGGGCACAGAGGTCCGCTTCATGGCGTCGACCGATACGTTTTCCAACCTCGAATATTCCTTTGAAACGCTGGAGAAACGTCTACGCGAGCTGGCGTTCCTGAACTCTGGTGTGCGGATCCTATTGGTCGATGAACGCCCGGCAGAACGGCTAGAGGTGGAGCTGTTCTACGATGGCGGCGTCAAGGAGTTTGTTAAATACCTCGATCGGTCGAAGTCGCCGGTTATGGAAGAACCTATCTACATCACGGGTGACAAAGACGACATCGGGGTCGAGGTCGCGATGTGGTGGAATGACAGCTACCATGAGACAGTGCTGCCTTTTACAAACAATATTCCGCAGCGCGACGGTGGCACCCATGTAGCGGGCTTTCGCGGGGCGCTGACCCGGACCATCAACAACTATGCTCAATCTTCGGGTATCGCCAAGCGAGAGAAGATCTCCTTCACCGGCGATGATGCACGCGAAGGTCTGACGTGCGTCCTATCAGTGAAAGTGCCGGATCCCAAATTCTCCAGCCAGACCAAGGATAAGCTGGTTTCCTCTGAGGTACGCCCTGTGGTGGAAAGCCTGGTGAACGAAAAGCTGTCGGAGTGGTTCGAAGAAAATCCAGGCCAAGCCAAGCAGATTGTCGGCAAAATCATCGAGGCGGCTCTTGCCCGTGAGGCGGCCCGTAAGGCGCGTGAATTGACACGACGCAAGACGGCGATGGATGTGAACTATCTGGCCGGTAAGCTGAAAGATTGCTCCGAGAAAGATCCGTCTAAGACCGAAGTCTTCCTCGTTGAGGGTGACTCTGCTGGCGGCTCCGCCCAGACCGGGCGGGACCGGATGACGCAGGCGATCCTGCCGCTCCGTGGTAAAATCCTGAATGTTGAGCGCGCACGGTTTGACCGGATGCTGGGCAGTCAGGAAATCGGCAATCTGGTGATGGCGCTCGGCACAGGTATCGGGCGTGATGAATTCAATATTGATAAGCTACGGTACCACAAGATCGTCATTATGACTGACGCTGACGTCGACGGTGCTCATATTCGTACGCTTTTGCTCACCTTCTTCTACCGCCAGATGCCAGAGCTGATCGAAGGCGGTTACCTCTATATTGCTCAGCCACCTCTTTATAAGGTCGCACGCGGAAAATCTGAGGTCTACCTCAAGGATCAGGCGGCGTTGGATGAGTATCTGATCAATCAAGGCGTTGATGGCGCGGTTTTGAAACTGGGATCTGGCGAAGAACTGGTGGGGCAGGATCTGGCCCGCGTTGTGGACGAGGCGCGCCAGTTGAAGCGTGTACTGGATGCCTTCCCTACCCATTACCCGCGCCATATTTTGGAACAGGCCGCCGTCGCAGGTGCCTTTGTACCCGGCGCTGTGGATTCCGATCTACAGGGTGTTGCCGATATGGTGGCTCAGCGTCTTGACCTGATCGCGTTGGAGTATGAGCGCGGTTGGAACGGTCGTATTACACAGGACCACGGTATCCGCCTGTCGCGCATCCTGCGCGGTGTCGAGGAGTTACGCACTCTTGATGGTCCAATGCTGAGATCCGGTGAGGCGCGGAAAACCGGCAGCTTTACCAAGAGCTTGAAAGAGACGTATGGGACCACGGCGACGCTTGTACGTCGGGATCGAACTCAAATGATTCACGGTCCGCTTGGCTTGTTGAGGGCGATTCTTGATGAGGGCGAAAAAGGCTTGTCGCTGCAACGCTACAAAGGTCTGGGAGAGATGAATCCGGGTCAGCTGTGGGAAACCACATTGGACCCCGATGCGCGCACGCTGCTTCAGGTCCGTGTCGAGGACATGGTCGAGGCGGATGATCTCTTTACCAAACTGATGGGGGATGTGGTGGAACCTCGCCGCGAATTCATCCAGAAAAACGCGTTGAGTGTCGAGAACTTGGATTTCTGACCCAATGTAGAATGCCAATGACCAAGCGTTTCACGGTATTTGTGTGGTTCTGCAACAAGGGCATGGCAGCATTTCTGGCGCATGACCTGTTTAAAATGCTCCGCCTGTGAATGGTGGAGCATTTTTGCATGTGGCAGAATGCGCAACCCTGCCCGTGGTTGAACGGTATCTTCTGCTGGCACGGCAGCATCTACTGCATTCTGACACCATGCGATCAAGCAGCCATGCGACCGTTGCTGTGCGCGGCCAAACCATGGGAGGATGAAAAATTACCGTGCGGGGGCGCGCGCATTGGGGTGGGTGCACATCCTGTGGCAGTTTATCATTCTGGCGCAGAATGTTGACGTAGAATCAGTGGAAGGTTAAGAATCGATTAACAAAACGTGGCGTGAACGCGTTTACCGTGCAACCAGGGGTAATTGGGGCAATGTTGAGTGCAAAGAAGGACAGGATTTCCGACGCGGAACCTGTCACTGGCGGTGATCGCAACCCGCAGTCGGCGAGCCCGGTTCGAATTGACGGTGTAATCACCTCTGACAACAGTAGGCTTGACACACCTCATGCAAGAAAGCGACGGGCGGCGTTGAACATCGCATCTGCGGCGAACGTATCCGGAGGATCGGAGCAATCAACGGCCAGATCCAATGCTTTGAATACTGCCAGTGGAATGTCGCCGATCATCAAACTTGGGGCCGCAGCTGCGGTTCTTGCGTTGCTGGCCGCTGGTCTGGCCGTGCTTCAGTTCGGGGGTAGCGATGTGGCTGAGGCACCTACGGACAGGCCGCGGGTTGCTCAGCTGCTGACACCGCAGGCCTTAGCGGGACTGGATCCCAGTGCGACGCCGACCGAACGCGCCGCAGCTGACGTTCTAATGACGGCGGCTGTCGAGACAGCAGCCCCCCTGAGCGCCGAAGACGCCCTTGTTGCACAGATGACGGCCGGCACGCTTGCGGCCCTTCGGCGTGGCAGTGATGCGTCCAAACCTGCCGCAGTGACGCGTGATACAACCTCTGCCAGTCAGGCACATACTGCTCTTTACAGTATGGTGTTGCGTGCAGTCGGGCAGGGGCAGTCTCCCGCTTACATCGACCAGATGGTGAATGATGCCTATCGCAGTCAGACGATAACTGTGCCCGCAGCACTTATCGGTGCTGACGGCCGGGTTGATACGGCGACCATCCTTGCATTGTTTGTGGGCCAGTAAGCCCCCGCCTGCAAAGGCTTCACATACTAACAGCAGATCGGTCGCTCTGGTGGGCGGCTTTTGCTGAGCAAAATCACCAATAAACTGTTTACGAAAAATGAGGTGTCGCCCAGCCAGGGGATGAACGCCCGATATGACCCGAAGGGGGGACCGATGAAAAAACACCTGATTGCGGCGCTGATCTGCGTCACAGGCCTGATGGCTGCACCTGTTGCGGCCGAAACTTGTGGCGGCACCTACAAGGTCCGCACCGGCGACAGTCTGTCGCTGATTGCGGACCGCCTCTATAAGGATGTCGGTATGTGGAGTGCGATCCACAGCCGCAACATCGACGCGATTGGCCCCCGCCCTGACGCGATCCGTGTCGGCATGGAGCTGACAATGGCTTGCCTCAATGGCCTTCCCACGGGATTGCCGGGCGGCAAAGCTGTGGCGGATATCCAACCGGTCGCTGCCGCGCCTATCAAGGTGCAGCCCGGCACCGCTGCCGTGCGTAGCAAGATCAACCTGTTGACCGGAGATGACTACGCGCCTTTTACCTCTAAAGCGGCGCATAATGGCGGTCTGATTACTGATGTCGTAAGTGCGGCGATGACCAATGCCGCCCCGGCGCAAGGCTTTGCGCTCCACTGGGTAGATGACTGGGCGTCTCACTTTGATCCGCTGTTATCCAACGCACTCCTTGATCTTGGTTTTCCTTGGTATCGCCCGGACTGTGACACCATGCCGGAGAGCTATCGCTGCGTGAATTTCCTGTTCTCGGATCCGATGTTTGAAACGCTGATGCTGCTCTTTGTGGATACATCGCGGCCATTCATCTTTGAAACTGACGCCGATATCGAAGGGAAGACATTGTGCCGCCCTTCAGGCTACCTGACCTTTGACCTTGATGGCTATGGTCGCCGCTGGTTGGAAGATAAAAAGATTACGCTGAAGCAGCCCCACAAAGTGGCCGATTGTTTTGAAATGGTCGCCAAAGGTGAGGCGGATGCTGTGGCAATCAACGAGTTTACGGGCCGCAGCGTGATGAAGGAAAACGGCCTGCTTGAACAGTTCGAAGTGCTGCCGCTGCCGCTCTCTGTTCTGGGCATCCATGTCGTGGTGCATAAAACTCACCCACAGGCCGATGAGATGCTCACCATGATCAACACCGGTCTGCGCAATATCCGCGGCAATGGTCAGTATCAGGCCATCATCGAGGATCATATGGCCAGGATCTGGGCTGGCTTTTAGAGGAGGGCGCGATGTCTAAACGTTTCGCAACACTGGCGGTCGCTGTGCTGATGGCAGTAGGGCTTGTGCCCCGCGCCGCCCAGGCGATTTGCAATGTCGATTACCGGGTGCAGCCCGGCGACACACTCTTTTCGATTGCCGAGGCCCATTATAATGACCGCAGCCGCTGGACGCTGATCTACTATAGTAACCAGCATGTGCTGGAGGGGCCCAGCGTCATTCCGGGCAAAACTCTGCATATTCCTTGCGCGCAGGAGGCCTCCGCTCCGGATGCCACGCCTCTGCGCAAGGATGACGCAGAGATGAAGTTGCTGACCGGTGGCGGCTTTGCACCATTTACCGATCAGGCATTGCCAGGCCAGGGCATGGTCACCGAATTGGTCAACGCAGCGTTGGAGCTGACCCCGGCGCCAGTGTCTTATTCCATTACATGGGAGCAGGATTGGTCCAAGCATCTGTTCCCAATGCTGGATGAAAAACAGTTCGACATGGGGTTTCCCTGGCTGAAGCCTGATTGCGCCGCCACTCCAGCCGATGAGCGTTGCGTGAATTTTCACTTCTCAGAACCGCTGATGACGATCCCGATCATGGTTTTCGTACGGGCCGATACGACCTTTTCCTATGACAGCGATGCCGACATGCTGGGCAAGACGCTTTGCCGCCCGGAGGGGTATTATACCCATGATCTCGACCGTAGTGATCGCAAATGGTTAAGCGAGGGCAAGGTCACATTGGTGCGCGCAACGGATCCGGGGGCTTGTTTTCGCAAGCTGATGGCGCGCGACGTCGACGCTGTGTCGCTGAACCTGTTCCTTGGTGCCAATACGCTGATTGCCGAAGGTCTGCGTGATCAGGTGGTCCCATTGGAGCGCCCTCTGTCCGAAGAGGGGTTGCATGTGGTGATCTCAAAGCGGCACTGGCGCGGGACCGCTCATCTGTACCGGGTCAATGCGGGGCTAAAGGCACTTAAAGCGGACGGTCGTTTTCAGGACATTGTGTCCCGGCACCTGGAACTGTTCTGGGCACAACTGCAGTAATCTGGACTCGCCGCCAGAGGGTATGCCGCGCTGATTGGCAGAGGCCTCCCGCCCAAATTGGGAATAGTTCCCAATTCCGTTGGGCCAAGCGCCGCGCCCCTCAAGGGCGCGGCGTGCGCATATATAGAGAGAGCCGCGCCCGGTCGGTCGTGCATGTCGCCTCTGCTGATCTATGCCGCTTTGACTGTGCCGCTCTTTTCCACATGAATCTGGCTGGCGTTCTAAGATCTCTGCCAATAGCCCTTGAAGCAGGCGTTCAGTTGATACTGCTGTCTTCTATTGATCCTGGTGTGGCCGCCTTGGCATGATCGCCTGTAGTGCTGATTGCAATCATCTGGCCACTTAAATGCGCGCTTCTCAGGTTGTCACCCCTGGCGCATTTCCAGTCTTTTCTGTTTTTGGTCTGACTTGTTGGTGAGGCAAGTGGGGTGTGTTGGTTTTTTTGGTGTGATTCCTGGGGTGTTCGGTGATGATTTGGGGTGTTGGGTTGTGGATATGTCAGGGTTGCCTGTGGGTAAGTGGTTTTCTGGTTGGGTTGTTGGGGGGATTGTCCGGGGTTTGGGTGGAATACGGGTCAGTTTTGTTGACTTTGTTGTCGTGTAAGTATCTGTATTTGTTGTGTTTCATGTTTTTGTTTTCGAAAACTTCGCTTTTCCATCATTTTGGTATTGCGGCTTTGTGTAACTCGCCTTAGAACCCCCTTCACCGGCGGCGCTGAGGCGCTACGGGGACACACTGGACGGGACGGCGGCGACGCTGGATTGGACGGGAAACGCGGCGGAGAGACGCTGGGACGGGCTGGAGAGACGGTCGGACACATCGGAGAGACGGTGGACATTTTGGAGATTTGGTTGGCGGGCGCGTCATGAGAGTGGCGCATCTGTTGGTTATTGTCTCTTGGTGTATGCTCTTTGACATTGATGAAATCTGAAGAGATATGTGGGCGGTTTGGTTCATTCGATGGATCAACCTCTTCATATCAACGCTTTTAGCAAGGCCTTTCGCTCTAGTAGCGATGTGGTTGCGCGATAATAAAGTGTCAGCTTCACTGTTTGTCGGCTTTCTGTACCTTTGGTACTGAAGCACGAGAAACAGAGAATGTTGGATGTTCGTTTCGAGTTCCTAGCCGGGTTCGAAGCCGTGCTGTTTGAGGCCCGTCCTCAAGTAGCGTTAGCGGTAGGACATTCAAAGATGTGCAGAGGTTCGAACGTCAAGGATACGCATGTAAGTGCGTTTCAACTTGAGAGTTTGATCCTGGCTCAGAACGAACGCTGGCGGCAGGCCTAACACATGCAAGTCGAGCGCACTCTTCGGAGTGAGCGGCGGACGGGTTAGTAACGCGTGGGAACGTGCCCTTCTCTAAGGAATAGCCACTGGAAACGGTGAGTAATACCTTATACGCCCTTCGGGGGAAAGATTTATCGGAGAAGGATCGGCCCGCGTTAGATTAGATAGTTGGTGGGGTAACGGCCTACCAAGTCTACGATCTATAGCTGGTTTTAGAGGATGATCAGCAACACTGGGACTGAGACACGGCCCAGACTCCTACGGGAGGCAGCAGTGGGGAATCTTGGACAATGGGCGCAAGCCTGATCCAGCCATGCCGCGTGAGTGATGAAGGCCTTAGGGTCGTAAAGCTCTTTCGCCAGAGATGATAATGACAGTATCTGGTAAAGAAACCCCGGCTAACTCCGTGCCAGCAGCCGCGGTAATACGGAGGGGGTTAGCGTTGTTCGGAATTACTGGGCGTAAAGCGCACGTAGGCGGATCAGAAAGTATAGGGTGAAATCCCAGGGCTCAACCCTGGAACTGCCTTGTAAACTCCTGGTCTTGAGTTCGAGAGAGGTGAGTGGAATTCCGAGTGTAGAGGTGAAATTCGTAGATATTCGGAGGAACACCAGTGGCGAAGGCGGCTCACTGGCTCGATACTGACGCTGAGGTGCGAAAGTGTGGGGAGCAAACAGGATTAGATACCCTGGTAGTCCACACCGTAAACGATGAATGCCAGTCGTCGGCAAGCATGCTTGTCGGTGACACACCTAACGGATTAAGCATTCCGCCTGGGGAGTACGGTCGCAAGATTAAAACTCAAAGGAATTGACGGGGGCCCGCACAAGCGGTGGAGCATGTGGTTTAATTCGAAGCAACGCGCAGAACCTTACCAACCCTTGACATCCTAGGACCGCCAGAGAGATTTGGCTTTCACTTCGGTGACCTAGTGACAGGTGCTGCATGGCTGTCGTCAGCTCGTGTCGTGAGATGTTCGGTTAAGTCCGGCAACGAGCGCAACCCACATCCTTAGTTGCCAGCAGTTCGGCTGGGCACTCTAGGGAAACTGCCCGTGATAAGCGGGAGGAAGGTGTGGATGACGTCAAGTCCTCATGGCCCTTACGGGTTGGGCTACACACGTGCTACAATGGCAGTGACAATGGGTTAATCCCAAAAAACTGTCTCAGTTCGGATTGGGGTCTGCAACTCGACCCCATGAAGTCGGAATCGCTAGTAATCGCGTAACAGCATGACGCGGTGAATACGTTCCCGGGCCTTGTACACACCGCCCGTCACACCATGGGAGTTGGGTTTACCCGAAGGCCGTGCGCCAACCTTTTCGGAGGGGGCAGCGGACCACGGTGAGCTCAGCGACTGGGGTGAAGTCGTAACAAGGTAGCCGTAGGGGAACCTGCGGCTGGATCACCTCCTTTCTAAGGATGTATCTAGCTAGATCAGAGCTTGCTCTGTCTCGTGATACACTTAGCATAAGATCAGTAATCAAAACTGATCACATCCGGACCAGGCCGTCCTCATATCTCTTCAGAACTGTCATGATTTTGCCCTTTGGCAGGATCAGCAAGGGGCCTTAGCTCAGCTGGGAGAGCGCCTGATTTGCATTCAGGAGGTCAGGAGTTCGATCCTCCTAGGCTCCACCACTCATGCGAAGGCCCTACATAGAATGGGTCGGTAGCTCAGGTGGTTAGAGCGCACGCCTGATAAGCGTGAGGTCGGAGGTTCAAGTCCTCCTCGACCCACCATTCTTCAGTATACGATTTGATCGTTAAGCATCCTGTGATGTTTAACCGTCCAATCGGACCGGATCGATGTTCCTTCGGGAAGGTTGATCACATTGACATCGTTTAGAGAGATACAATCAACAACACTGTTGGTCACCCGCGTAAGGGATCGACCTCAGTTTGGTGCTGATGACTGCTTCGGTGGTCTGATGCGAGCCTTTGCATTCCGCCCTTTTCCTCGGGCGCGCGAAGGTCTGCCGGATTGAAACCACAGTGTTGTCCAAGTCAAGTACACTAACCCGGTTCATATTCCGCAAGGTTTATGAGCCATTGTTCACTTCTTATGAAGTGAGCGGGAAAGTAATGCTTTTGGTTCAGAATAAAGCCGTAGTTTCTTACCAGCTTCTGCGGCGTGGCAGGTCACTGTCTTTTTCTGGACCAGATCAAGCGCGAGAAGGGCGTTTGGTGGATGCCTTGGCAGTAAGAGGCGATGAAGGACGTGATACTCTGCGATAAGTCATGGGGAGCTGAGAATAAGCTTTGATCCATGAATTTCCGAATGGGGGAACCCACCTGACAGTTTGTTATTGTGACTCTGCAGTTTGCTATGAGAGGCCTGTCCTCAAGTAGCGAAGCGGTAGGACATCAATAATGAGCTTAATCAGGTACTTAAGACCTGAATACATAGGGTTTTAAGAGCAAACCCGGGGAACTGAAACATCTAAGTACCCGGAGGAAAGGAAATCAATATGATACTCCCCTAGTAGCGGCGAGCGAACGGGGACCAGCCGAGCCTTGAGTGTGAATAGAATGTGTTGGGAAGCACAGCCATAGTGGGTGATAGCCCCGTATATGAAGCATGATAGGACGTATTAAGTAGGGCGGGACACGTGAAATCCTGTCTGAAGATCGGAGGACCACCTTCGAAGGCTAAGTACTCCTTACTGACCGATAGCGAACCAGTACCGTGAGGGAAAGGTGAAAAGCACCCCGACGAGGGGAGTGAAACAGTACCTGAAACCGAACGCCTACAATCAGTTGGAGGCCCCTTGAGGGCTGACAGCGTACCTTTTGTATAATGGGTCATCGACTTGGTCTCACAAGCAAGCTTAAGCCGTTAGGTGTAGGCGCAGCGAAAGCGAGTCTTAATAGGGCGAATGAGTTTGTGGGATCAGACCCGAAACCGAGTGATCTAGGCATGGCCAGGTTGAAGGTGCAGTAACATGCACTGGAGGACCGAACCCACATCTGTTGAAAAAGATCGGGATGAGCTGTGCCTAGGGGTGAAAGGCCAATCAAACTCGGAGATAGCTGGTTCTCTGCGAAATCTATTTAGGTAGAGCGTCATCCGAATACCCCGGGGGGTAGAGCACTGGATGGGTAATGGGGCCCCACAGGCTTACTGATCCTAACCAAACTCCGAATACCCGGGAGTACTAGATGGCAGACACACTGCGGATGCTAACGTCCGTAGTGGAGAGGGAAACAACCCTGACCTACAGCTAAGGCCCCTAATTCATGGCTAAGTGGGAAAGCAGGTGGGATGTCCAAAACAACCAGGAGGTTGGCTTAGAAGCAGCCATCCTTTAAAGATAGCGTAACAGCTCACTGGTCTAATTAAGACGTCCTGCGGCGAAGATGTAACGGGGCTCAAGCCATGAGCCGAAGCTTAGGATGCACATAGTGCATGGTAGCAGAGCGTAGTGTGACATAGTCTCATGTCTCCTTAGTGTCCTCGGGCACATTGGAGACGCGAGGCTTTCGATGAAGCGGGCGCGTGAGCGATCCCGTGGAGAGATCACTAGCGAGAATGATGACATGAGTAGCGACAAAGAGTGTGAGAGACACTCTCGCCGAAAGTCCAAGGGTTCCTGCTTAAAGCTAATCTGAGCAGGGTAAGCCGGCCCCTAAGTCGAGGCAGAAATGCGTAGACGATGGGAACTAGGTTAATATTCCTAGGCCAGGAGGATGTGACGGATTGTGAAGGTAGTTCATCCTTATCGGATTGAATGGGCTGCTGATCAGTTCCTGGAAATAGCCCTCCATGAGACCGTACCCTAAACCGACACAGGTGGACTGGTAGAGAATACCAAGGCGCTTGAGAGAACGATGTTGAAGGAACTCGGCAAAATACCTCCGTAAGTTCGCGAGAAGGAGGCCCAGTTCCAAGGCAACTTGGAGCTGGGGGCACAAACCAGGGGGTGGCGACTGTTTATTAAAAACACAGGGCTCTGCGAAGTCGCAAGACGACGTATAGGGTCTGACGCCTGCCCGGTGCCTGAAGGTTAAAAGGAGGGGTGAGAGCTCCGAATTGAAGCCCAGGTAAACGGCGGCCGTAACTATAACGGTCCTAAGGTAGCGAAATTCCTTGTCGGGTAAGTTCCGACCTGCACGAATGGCGTAACGACTTCCCCGCTGTCTCCAACATCGACTCAGCGAAATTGAATTGCCTGTCAAGATGCAGGCTTCCCGCGGTTAGACGGAAAGACCCCGTGCACCTTTACTACAGCTTCGCACTGGTATCAGGATTGTGACGTGCAGGATAGGTGGTAGGCATCGATATCGGAACGCTAGTTCCGGTGGAGCCTCCCTTGAGATACCACCCTTCGCACTCTTGATATCTAACCGCGGTCCGTTATCCGGATCCGGGACCCTGCGTGGCGGGTAGTTTGACTGGGGCGGTCGCCTCCTAAAGCGTAACGGAGGCGCGCGAAGGTTGGCTCAGAGCGGTCGGAAATCGCTCGTTGAGTGCAATGGCAGAAGCCAGCCTGACTGCGAGACTGACAAGTCGAGCAGAGACGAAAGTCGGCCATAGTGATCCGGTGGTCCCAAGTGGGAGGGCCATCGCTCAACGGATAAAAGGTACGCCGGGGATAACAGGCTGATACTGCCCAAGAGTCCATATCGACGGCAGTGTTTGGCACCTCGATGTCGGCTCATCTCATCCTGGGGCTGGAGCAGGTCCCAAGGGTACGGCTGTTCGCCGTTTAAAGAGGTACGTGAGCTGGGTTTAGAACGTCGTGAGACAGTTCGGTCCCTATCTGCCGTGGGTGTAGGATACTTGAGAGGAGTTGCCCCTAGTACGAGAGGACCGGGGTGAACGATCCACTGGTGGACCAGTTGTTATGCCAATAGCAGTGCTGGGTAGCTATGATCGGACAGGATAACCGCTGAAGGCATCTAAGCGGGAAGCCCCCCTCAAAACAAGGTATCCCTGAGGGCCGAGGTAGACCACCTCGTCAATAGGCCGGAGATGTAAGTGCAGCAATGCATTCAGTTGACCGGTACTAATCGCCCGATAGGCTTGATCTGTTCCAGTAACAGACAGTGACACAAGAACCAAAAGCAAAACACAAAACTTGGACTTCATGTCGATTGTATCTCGACGATCTCATAATAGATCGTCGAAAAATGGATTTTTCTCGGTTTGGTGGTCATAGCGCAAGTGAAACACCCGGTCCCATCCCGAACCCGGAAGTTAAGCACTGTTGCGCCGATGGTACTGCGTCTTAAGGCGTGGGAGAGTAGGTCACCGCCAAACCTAGTAAAATCCATAACTCTAAAACGATACTACTAAAGAATACCCTTCAGACCAAATAACCCTGAAGGGGAAACGCAGTAGTGCTACCCGCAATACTGCAATAGTCCTCAACCGCAACGATCGGCGATAGGACAAACAAATGGGCTCAAATAGCGTAAGCAATAGCCCAAACAAACTGTCGCGGGATGGAGCAGCCCGGTAGCTCGTCAGGCTCATAACCTGAAGGTCGTAGGTTCAAATCCTACTCCCGCAACCAAATCTACACAGAAATAACAGATGCTTGGCCTCGCTTCGGCGGGGTTGTTCGCGTTGTGCCAAACGCACTGGAAGCACTCTGGAAGCAAATGGGGAGACGTTTGGAGCTGTGACCGAAAGGTAACGGCCCAAACCGGATCTTCAGCACGTATGCAATATGCTGCGGCGCGGCCCACCGAACCTTCCGTTCGCTGCGTGTGCAAAGCTTCGGCTTAGGTACTCTCACGCAATACAGGATGAATGGGTTAGTTTTATTGTACCAGTGGTTTCAGCTTTCGCAGGTGCCTAAAATGAGCAAACGTATGTTCCGCAAGCCCGTCAAATCCACCCGTAAGAACGGTGCTGCGGCTACAATGAGCCCGGCGATGCAAGCACCACGGAAGCAAACAGGGACACGTTTGGCACCGTAACCGAAAGGCAACGCCTGGAAGGGCGCTCCGTGCGACGCTCTTACTCATATAAAGGCGCAGAAGGGCAAACAGGGCAGGTGCTGACAAAGCGGGTCGAAGTGTCCCTGCTCTCTCCTGTAATCGGTTTGCTTTCAGTGGTGCTACTTCATACAATTTAGAGATGTTCAGATTTCTTTTTAGATCGTTTTTTAGGCCGAGCTATCGGCCTCGATCTAAGCCACACACGAAACCGGTTAGAGAAACGCTTGCCTATAAGGCAGGCCGCAGCATCGCTGCTGCTTCTGTGCAACCAAAAACGCCGGAGGCTCGTGCGCCGGAAAGGGACGATGCGTTCGATGCAACGACCTCTCACTCAGTTACGCTGCCGCGCGTACTGGAAGGGCGAGCTTACGTTACAGACGGTGATACAATTACGATCCAAAAAACCCAAGTACGCCTTTACGGGATAGACGCACCAGAACTGCATCACCCCTACGGCAAGAAGGCGAAATGGGCCATGGTGCATCTGTGTAAGGGCCATAGTATACGCGCGGAGATCACTGATGAAGACGAATATGGCCGTACAGTTGCAAAGTGCTTCTTGCCTGATGGTCGTGACCTATCCGAGGAACTAGTTAAGCAAGGCCTCGCTATCGACTGGCCAAAGTTCTCAGGTGGTAAATACAGCAAACTTGAGGTCGCTGGCATCCGCAAGAAGCTTTGGCTTGCCGACGCTCGCCAAAAAGGCCGCGTACATGTATTGGAAAAATTTGATGCGCGAAAAAATGGTGAAAGCAAAGGAAAATGAAGAACCGACCCAGAGCCGACATTCATAACACTTTCCGATTGCTGCAGTGCGGCCCGTCAAACCAGACTTCCGTCGGTCATGCGGCGTCAGATGCATAGCGTCCTGCCGATGCAAACAATCGAGGCCTACTCTATTGAAGCCAGAATAGTACATGCTCATATCAAAGCAAAGAAGTCATGGAGATAAGCGTATCAGGTAGTCAAACTTGATGACGAAGAAGCGTTGGAAATTCGCGCATACTCTCTGAAGGACTTGATTGCAGAGAAGCTATCCGACTGCTCGCGGTCAAATCGCTGATGTCAGGAAACAGCTCTTCGTTGCAGGTAGGGTGCTGACTGCGCAGATGGCAATTTTCGACTATATATGGCTTCCGAACCCCGCCCCGACGACACTCTGCCCGGGGCGAGAAAAGCCCAGTCACTTTCGAAAGGAACGCGGCTGGAACGAGCACCTGGGTCGCCACCGAAACGCGACAGGTACATTCTGGGTTGCTCTTATGATTGTAACTTTTGCATGTTGAAGGATGAATCGTGAGGCTTCTGGTCGCTTCTAGAATTTCGTTGGATTATCCGTCAGAACCGACAGCTGAAAGGTGCAAATATCGGGTATCATGGGCGTAAAAATATCAAATAGATATAGGTAGCTTAGGCTTCATGACCGATACCGCACAGCAGACCGATGCCAGAGACCAACTTCAGATTGGGGCTCATTTCTATGATCCGGTATCCAATGAACTCTTAGACCCGTCTGGAAACACGGTTCCGCTGAGGCCTCAGTCTGGCCAGGTCTTAGCAGTATTGGCCAAACAATCGGGTACAGTGATTACGAAATCTGAGCTGTTTGCTGCCGTCTGGCCGAATACAAGTGTTACGGATGACAGCCTTACACAATGCATCTCGGAAATTCGCAAATCGTTGGGGGATAGTGATCGCAAGTTGCTTCGCACCATTCCAAAACAAGGATACCTGTTGGATAGTCGATCCGTTGTACCTGCCAGCACGGCTCAGAAAACTCTGCCTCACCATATCAGCGCCGACCTGATAGAATGGGAGGTGACACGCCAGCGTACGGTGATGATCATATGTCGACCTGCGGGAGGGCCTAACGAAACCTCGCTGCATGAGGCGGTGCAATCGGTTGTACGGCTGCACCGTCCCACCGGGGCAAAAGCAATTGATGGAAACAGTGCAACGCTGACTTTTGCAACGCCAATCGAAGCAGTTCAATGCGGTCGGGCCTTGATCAGAAGTGCAGGTACGTTGGGAATGGGCGTTCTTCGCACTGCCTTCGATACTCTTGAAAGAAGCCGAATAGCTGCCTTGTCAAAATTGCTGCAAGAGTCGAACGATGGGTGGGAATATGCCACCGTTGAGGTGAGGGATCAGCTACACTTCAGTTTAGAATGCGAGTTCGAGGATCTGGGAGATCAGCATCAACTGGCTGAGGTCAATGGTATTCGCTTGTATCGTGTGCATCGATACGGATCAACATACCATCCTGCCGCGCGCACCAATCTGGACGATGTATTGCCAACGGTGGCTGTTCTACCGTTTACAACACGTAATCGCAGCGCTCATGATCCTGTTCTGGCTAATGTGTTGGTTGATGACATTATATCGGCATTATCCCAATCACCTGACCTCAACGTAATTTCACGTCTCTCAACTTTTGGAGTCCGGGCAGAAAACATGACGTTGGAGCTCTGTAAAAAGACGTTTAACGCAGAATTTCTGATGTCCGGGGTCTGCGACGACGACGGCTCACGGGTGATCGTAACTCTTGAATTGACCGATGTTTCATCTGGCAAAATTTTATGGTCAGAACGGATCTTGAAGCCGCTAGAAAGTTGGATCAACAATCTCGGTGTTATCGATGAGATTGTGATGAGCATTCGCAAAGCGATCAGCCTCAATGAAGTGCGAAAATCACGATTGCAGCCGATTACATCGTTGAAGAATTCGACGCTTCTGCTGGGCGCTGTTGCTCTCATGCATCGGTTATCCAAGTCCGATTTCCAAGCGGCGCGGGTCATGCTGGATGAGTTGATGGATCGAATTCCGGATCACCCAATAGTTTTGTCTTGGGTGGCCCGCTGGTATGTTCTTCAGGTGCAGCAGGGGTGGACGGAGACGCCTGAAAACGACGGTCAGCGTGCGCTACAGTATACGTCGCGTGCGCTCGAAATTGATCCGGAATGCGCATTGGGGCTGATTAGCGAAGGCGCTGTTTTGGTTAACCTCTTTAGAGATTTGGAGCTTGCACAAGATCGCTATGATACAGCGCTGGAAGTGAACCCGAACGATGCAAACGGACGCCTGTTGCGGGGTACACTTTATGCGTTTCAAGGACAGGGGGATCTGGCGGTTAGTGATACCGAACTGGCTATGCATCTTGCCCCACTCGACCCGCATCGATTTATGTTCCTGGCGCTTGCTGCTGGAGCGAGCCTCGCCGCTGATAACTTGCCCCGTACCATCGAACTGGCTGACGCTTCGCTTCGACTGAACCGGTCACATGCCTCTACCTTGCGGATTAAAGCCGTAGCACAATTGCGCTTAGGACGTGAGAGCGACGCGCGTAAAACTACTAGGGAACTGTTGAGAGTGCAGCCTAATCTGACTGTTGACGGATGGCTGAGGCGGTCTCCCAGCTCCTCTTATCAAGTCGGTCTACGTTTTGCGGAAACGCTGAAGGGCCTCGGGATTCCCGAGACCTAGGCGCAATCTCCAGCCGGTCCGCCGTTCTGGGGCACCATCGCGGGATGATAAGAGGTGCAACTTTATTTTGTTTCATTTATTTCATAACGCCTTAAGGTGGTAATGTCTGCACCTTGGCGCACTGGAACGTATCGGTCGTAAGTGCTGGTTTCCGGTAGGTTTTAGCGCAGCGGGGGGGGCTAAAGGTCGGTCAGTGTGAGAGCGGTGTGTTACGCGACGCCAATGGAGTGGCGCCGTTTAGGCATAATTCTTCATACGAGCGTTGCCCCGAACAATTAAAGGCCGTGAGACATCATCTGATCTCTTCCTGATCGGGTGTTTATCACTAGTACCCTATGATTTATCAAAGGAAAATTGATTTGCCCTTCAATGCTAAAGGTTCGCCCGAGAATAGTTTTAACAGCTTCAATAGTTTTAATAGTTTCAACAGCTTTAATAGCTTTGGAACCTCTGGGAATACCGTCGCAGCTGAGGCTTTGCTAACGACGCGCGATGGTATTGTCGGTGCGCCCTTAGATCTGAATCCCCACATTACTCCGGGTAGCCCCCATGATCCGCGCAATCTGGCGCGGTTGTCGGCAGATGTTCGGGCCAGCCTATATTTGTCTGAATTAGGCTCGCGGGTTGCATTTTCGGATGCCATAGATGAGACGGCAATCGCCACCCTTTGGCGGCGGGATACTCGGCCAGCGGGTCGTTCGCCTCAACCAGATAGCCTCCTAGTCCAAATCACAACCCCGACGATTGATCAGTTCAAGGAACAGATGGCCTATCTCACCGCTTATGCTGACCTGCGCAGCGATCGGGCGGCAGAGATCCTTTCGCAAACCAGCGCAATTACGCCTTTTTTGGCGTCGATTTCCTTTATGGATCCTGCAAGAACCCCCTTCACGCTGGAATTGATGTCTGCAGCACTTGGGTTCACCAACTATTGTGGCATGCGTTTGAAATACAGTATCTCTGCCAAACGCCCGATAGAATTTTCGCCACAGGTGCAACCAATAATCCCGACGCCCACTCACGGCTCTTTGCCGAGTGGCCATGCCACGGAAGCCTTCGTTACAGCACGCCTCCTATGGAAACTGCTGCGGGCCTCCAACTCGGAGCAATATCGCGAGGATGGTGTCTGGGGCGAAATGTTCATGCGTTTGGCATCCCGGATTGCCACGAACCGGACTGTCGCAGGCGTCCACTTTCCAGTTGATAGTGCGGCGGGGGCTGTGCTGGGTCTTACACTGGCAGACTATCTGCACGCGGTATGTGATCCAGAGGCAAATGAGCTGACAAGTGCATGTTTCAATGGCCCTGCGTTCAATGCTGCGGAGGATTTTGATTGGCACGCCTTGTATATGGCACGCGAAGATCGCCAGACGAAAAAGGCGGGCAAGAAACGCAGGCCCTGGGCTACCAGCGAGCGTCATCCAACGACGCCGGACATGGCTTCTCCGGTTCTGACATGGCTCTGGAAGAAGGCGCAGGCCGAGTGGCAGGATTTCTCCGTATAATTCCAATGCTTTGTCGAAATAGGAGTAAAAACCATGCCATTGCATTGGGAAACATTTCATTCGCAGGATCTGCTGTCTGACGTTGCTGACTATCGATTGTCGCGTCCGCTTATGCACACTACATCAGAGGCGTCTCAACCTTGGTGGTCCGCCCTTGTTGAGTTGCAAGATATCAGTATCCGCGAGTTTGAAGAGCGGGTGCAAAGCCGGTTCCCGGATTACTTGGTCATCCCAACTGATTATGATGCAGATGATCGTGATCGCGTCGAAGAAACGCAATTCGTTTCAATTTTTGCCCGTAAACCGCTGCTTGATGCGTTCAACCGTCACGCTGCCGAGTATTCAGTGATAGGGTTGACGCTGGGCACAACTGTTGCGGCCTCTGATCTGCCTGATGTTGATACAAATGATGATGACAGCAATCATCGTAAGATCATTGAAGTGCCCGAAGGAACGGTCATCACAGCTGTCATCGACGATGCGATTGCCTTCGCCCATAACCTGTTTCGCGATGGCCTGGTGTCGTCGCGGGTGGAATTTGCAACAATCCTGCCAACGTCTTCCGAACAGCTCTCTCAGGGGAGACCGTCGGGGCGCAGCTATAGCAAAGCCCAAATTGACGCCCTTTTGCGGGAATATACGACCAACGGTTTGTTAGATGAGCCTGCATTTTATGCAGCGGTTGGTTTGATAAATGCACGAAGTAAAGCACTCTCCGCCGTTGCCCTGCGTCGTTCTCATGGCACGCATGTGATGGCGCTGGCAGCGGGGCATTCGATGAGGGATGCCCCGAATGATCGGCCAATTATCTGCGCGCTTTTGCCATCCCGAGTGACTGAGGACTCTACCGGACAAAATACGCTGCCCAGCTTTAAGCTGGCGCTCAAGCGCCTGTGCAATCAGGCGGCGCGGTTCCGACTGCCTGACAAAAGTAAACCGCCTGTCATATTCAATTTCAGCTATGGGAATTTTGCGGGACCTCACGATGGAACCAGCGGTATTGACCGTGTGATTGACCGGTATTTCGGACCGCAAACAAAAAAGCACGATGCAGATCAAACACGCCAGATTGTGCTACCGGCGGGCAATGGTAACCTTAGTCGCATTCATGCGGGCCTGAACCTTCAGAACGCGAAAAGCAAACCCAAGGGCCCATCGTGGAAACTGGATTTTGTTGCTCAGCCGGATGACAGGACATCAAGCCATCTCCAGATGTGGATGCCATACCACGCAACCAATCCGCCACCCCGGTTTGTGGGGGTGCGTGTCACTGTGCCATCTGGCCCCACGAGCAAGACAGTTTATGTGTCCGGTAATACCGGACAGCGGCTGGTTGATGAGCAAGGCCAGGAGGTCGCACGCCTGACGTATCGGTTCGACGGGGGTCATACACGTCGAGGGGTTATGATCTTCAGCGTCAATCCCACTGCGCATCAATCTGCTATCGATTTGGCGCGTGCCGGCCGTTGGCGGATCAATATTACGTCTTGCGATATGGGCAGCAGTGACGACGTTCAAATCTGGATAGAGCGTGACGAAACCTTGCCCGGTTTTCTGCCCGGTGGTCGGCAAGGGTATTTTGACAACGCCGACTATGTCTATTTTAACGCGCTTGGCGCGCCACTCCCGGTGGATCCGGCGGGAACAACTAGCTCAATCCACCGTGCTGGCACATTGAGCGGTTATGCCTGCGGGAAAACACCTATGGTGGTTGCCGGCTTCACCCAAAGTAACCGCTTGCTGTCAGACTATTCCGCCGCAGGGCCGATTACGCCTTCTCGTGGAAAGAAAAAGGCCAATCGACTGGGACCGGATGCGGCGGCACTTGCGGATAACAGTCCGGTCTTGACCGGCGTATTGAGCGCGGGATCCAACAGCGGCAGCCTGACGCGCATGGGCGGCACCAGTGTCGCCGCACCCCGGGTAGCGCGCCTGGCGGTTCAAATGACCTCAGAAGGGGTTGAAACTGACCGCAATTGGCTATGGTCTTTGGCGGAGGCCGAAGATCCCAACAATAAGGCGGCTATAACCCGTACAGGTGGTGGCCAGGTTGATATTCCAGTGGATTTTGTTTTGCCTGAAAAAGGCTGAGCGACATTGCCCAGCTGGGGCAATGATCACGAGCTTCAGGTCAGTCTGCGGTCATGCTCTTTAGCTTGGTCATCAGGGCTTTCGCACTTTCCTTGTCAATTCCCACAAGGGTCGAAAACTCGTCCGTTTCTGTCTGTGAAACCATATGATTCAGGCAGTTGGCCAAAGCCATGCACTCTGTTGCCGTCAGCGTATCTGGAGATTGGTCAGGCATTGCGTTTTCCTTGTTAAATCTGCCGCCCTCCGCAGACCGGAGAGGCGGCATGGATTTAGGGCTGAACTCAACTTAAGTTGTCGTAGTAGGTCTTACCGGTCAATGGACGAAAAGCGGTGCCGCAGTCGTTGGCATTATCATTCGTAATGATGACTGTACCGGTGGGCGTATGCCAGTACGCATAGCGACTGTTAGCCAGCGCCTTGGACTCCGTCGGCGCGTTCATAATCCCCAGAAGGAATGTCGCGAATTCATCTGCATTGGCAATCGTGGGATCGGGAAATGCCAAGCCATCGATTACCTTTCCATGTACGAATTCGGCTGAGTGTTTCGTATAAGCGTGGCCATGTGCAATGGCTGCTGAATACTCGGTATTATTGGTAGCTGTGCAGGCAGCGTGAGCAAAGGCAGGCAGGGAAACCAACAGCACGAGGACCGCAGCTAATCTTTTAAGAAGTGTCATGTCTAAATTCCTTGTTCGCCAGAGATTTGAAGGATGTCGCCATGCGGCGAAGTGTTTTTGCCGGGGCCTAAAAAGGTCCCGCAACAAGTCGTTATTGGCGGTGGACTGTGAACGTGCCGTCCGACTGATAGTCCACGTTGCAGGTAGAGTAGCCGTTCGTAAAATCGCAGAGCGCAGCACCCGTGGCCGAAAACGAAATGGATGATCCGACGGGATGATCGCCTGTCTTCACGTAGAATTTCGGTTTTGGCGCGCAGAATATGTGATTGACCGGTAACGGGGTGACGTAGCTGGACAAAACGACCTGCGTGTTTTTTATCTTTATCCCATTGCCGCAGTAGAGCTTCAAACCACCAGTGGGTGTGTAGCTTGGTATCTCGATACCAAAGCTCCCTTCAGAGATGCCTGATGTGTAGGTCGGCTTTGACAAGCCAAGAGAGCCGACCGTCAACTGAGTATTATTTGGCACCTGCTTAGTCTGGTCCTGTGGCGTCAGAGCAATTGGCCAACTGGCAACAACAGATGTTTGCGAAGCGCTTGCAAACGGTTGTGGCTTCACAAGCATCGCAAATTTGGCTTGATTGCTAAATGCTGCCACATGAGGTTGTCGGGCAAACTGGAACTGAAGCGTGGACCCAGATGATTTGTAGGGGAGGACTGCTCCCGTAGCTAAGCTGGCCGATGACGACTGAAGTACACTTCCTGAACTCTTGTAATCTGCAGGGTGCTGAAATGCATAGAACTGCATTTTATTCTGAGACAGGTTCCTGATTACTATGGTCAGCGTATGCGGCATGAGAGCAGTCCATTCTGCGGCGCAGCCTGAGCTGCTCCGAAGTTCTACTAAGCAGAGAGGTAGACTGACCTAGGTTCGGCTGGTGATGTTCCAATCCCCGTTAGCTGCCAGCTCCACGTCAATCACAGTGTAGCCCCCGGTGAAGTCACACAGCGCGGATGTTTTTGACGCGGCGGTGAAATCCATCACGGTGCCAGGTGTGTAGGTGCCGGTTGCAACATAGTATTTCAGGATCGGCTCACAATCAGTGTGGGACTGCGGATTTGCCTGAACAAAGTTTGACAAAACGATCCCGCCATTCGCCGACACCGCAGAGCCGACGTTGTAGAAGGGCGGCGAAGAGAAGCTGGGTGTGTTGATGCGGAACGCGCCAGCCTGTACGCCGGTCTCGTTTGTCGGAGTGGACAGGCCAAGTGCCGGGCTGACAGTGGCGGTTGTGGAGTCATTGGCGCTGCCACCGCCGGCAGGCGCGAGGTCGATCGGACGGCTCGCAGACGAATAGCCCGAGGATTGGCCAACAGTGGGTGCCGAATGAGCCTCTTGAATGCCAGCGTAATACTGGAGATCAACCTGAAAAGTCAGAATTGAGCCAGCCGTGCCATAGTTCGCTAAGTTCTCTGCAAAAAGGCTGTTCGAATAAACTTTCGCACCACCGGTATAGGTTGCAGGTTCCTGGAAAAAGAAAAAGCCTTGGGTCGCAGGCTCCAAGTTTTTTACGTTGATTGTCAAAAGGGTAGACATGAGAAATTCCTTGCTTTGATGAGTGGCAGCAGGCCCTGACTTTGCAAGCCTTGCCCAATCATCATCGGGTCGCTGAGGCCAGATGTCCTGAAACTGGTGCTGAAATTTTCTGAAATTTCCAGAAGGTCATGTCTAGGTTTTGATCAGCTTCACCCACATGGGCCATCTCTGAAAAGTATAATGCGGATGATTTGGTGGAGATCACCACCTGTCCGCAGGCCCGGCCATAATCAGCGGACTAGGATCAAAACGCGGTGCCTGCTGACGTGCTCCCCTGAAAAGTCTGCAGTTTGAAGTTAGCCTGTTCTCCAAACGAGGAGACAGACGATGCGGAAGAGCCGATTCAGCGAAGAACAGATCATTGGCATCCTTAAGGAGCACCAAACGGGACGGGTCCAATGACCCTTCATGGGAGTGCAGCGATGGAGATGGCTCGCTCACTTGTTACGGCGAGCGTGCCGTTTTGGGTCGCGGCGATTTACCCGCCAACGATACCGGAAATTAGTGGGCAATCATTCCGGCTGCGATTTCTGTCCCACTCAACTCTGCGAGAAAGTAGGTTGGCCAGTTGGTGACTTCTGTCAGCAACTCAGCACGGTCATCGCCCCAATAAAGGTGATAGTGATCAACTTTGGTTGGTATGATTTCATGGTCGCTGAACTGAATGAACTGGGGCGCGGTGGCATCGCCTCCAGACTTTTCAAAGATGAAGCGCACACCCTGGTTTCCAGAGGCATAGGTTAGAATTTCATATCCGTCGTTCGCATACTGACCTTGAACGGGCTGGCCGTTTCGAAAGAATGTCACGCGGGAACCGTCGATTAATATGCGCTCCACATCGGTTTTGTAGCCCGCCTCATAATACGCACGGTATTCTTTGGCGGTCTTCTTCCCGTTGTTCGCTTTATGCTCCATGACGGCGTCCAAAGTGCCGTCTTGCAAAAGCGGGTAGGCAGATTGCCAGTCTCCGGCCCAGTCAGACAGGTTACGGGTTTGAATGTCTGCGTCGTCCACGAGGACGGGCGCGCTCGCCTGATGGCTATGGCTATGGCTATGGTTGTGGGTCGTGGCCGAATTCGACGTTGTTTGCGCTATGGTCTGCGTTGAAATTGCGACCAACGCAGCAATTGCGATGATGTCAGATCGGTTGAGGATTGCGTGTAGCATAAATTGTCTCCAGCGGTCTCTGAATTTTTTATATGTTATGTTACAACATAACATTTAGGTATTAGACTGATCACGTATGTTTGGCAAGGCGTGCCGGTGCCTTCCCGACGAGTTTAAATTTGATCACTTACAGTCAGCTGAACGCAGCCCGCTGGATGTGAAAAATCAATGTCTACAAAGATCCGTGTTGTGGGTCTCCATGACCTTGCAGGGCAGCACAGTGGAGCGGTTGCTGTGCAGGTTTTAAGCAATCAATTTGGTGAGCCTAAACCACTGTTTATGTGCGCCAAACATGATCGCTATACTGAGCGTCGGGCGCCGAATGTGGGCACGCGTTGCTTTATGAGCCTCGTGGGGGCTCTCTCCGCAGGTCGATCAATTTAGCTGTGTACTCAGCATAATCCTGACAATCGCTCGACCATTCTCTCGCGGTTTCGGGATGCAACGCCATCGTGTCGAACACATCTGCGCGCATTGACCCGTCCACATTGTGGATCTGTCCGGTATTTGTGTCGCCCCGTAGTCTATATTTGGGCCAGTTTCCATCGGAGAGTGACGGGGTTTTCCATCCGGGTATGAGCCGCGACATCGTCGGCCATAGACATCTTTGATGTGGTCGAAGCCTGCGAGCTCTCGTGTCCTATTGGCCTTAATACCCTGTGTGCTTGTCGAGGAGTCATGCTGGACAAGAAAGACTGTCCACAATTGTCATGCTGCGCGCAAGCGGCTGAGATCGCGTCGTCTCAGAGACTGCCGGGCCAGGTTCCCGTAGGTGCTGCGTACGCGGGCGCGACCGAGTTCGCCCGTCAGGCCATGCGCTGTTGCCAGCTCGGGAAACAGCGTCAGTAGTTCAAGCATATCGTTGATCGACAATCCACGGATCGCCTCAGGTCCTGGCCAGAAGGTTTCGGTGGCGATGCCTTCGGCAAAGATCACCTCGTGCTGTTCAGTCATCAAATGCACATATGTGACAGGCGTTGTTGTGGTCACCTGCTGGACAAAGCTTTGATCCACCTCGGCTAATAGTCTGGAGGACACAAAGCTCTCTTCAAATGGCCGCTCGGGCATCAATCCGCGATCGTTCACAATCAGACGATGCTGCGGGGACAGCAACATGGGACGTTCCGGGGACAACAGACCTCCGGGGCGCAGGCAATAGGGGCGCAGCTGGGGGCGCTTTTCCAGATCCGCTACGCTCAGGGAACGCTTGCCTACCCATATCACTGGTTGAAACCCGTTGTCCGCGGTTTGAAGCAGATCCCCGACCCGAATCTGACCGGCTGGGACAGCGCCCCGGCGCGTGGCCAAGAGGACATCTGGGGTGAAACACGGGATACCCGCCGCATAAAGCTGATCATGAGTGGCCATCTGTGCGGGGGTGACCCCCTGAAGAACCAGTTGTTCACCTCCGGGGAAGGTCAACAATGCATTGCCAGAGCCATCATCAGTCACCGTGACATCACTGGTCCGCACTGCGCCATCGACACCGCTGCCGCCGACCAGATCTGAGACATCCAGCTGGTCATTGTAGAACCCGTTGCTATCATCATCCATGAGATCAAAATCAGCGACGGTATCGGTGCCCCCGGCATCAGATAGGATCAGTTGATCATCCCCGGCGCCACCAGTGATGGAATCGTCCCCCGCACCAAAGCTGATCGTATCGTCGCCAGCGCCCGCATCTATATCAACCCCGGCATTGTCAGCCGAAGCATCGACCACATCTGCCTGATCGGTCAGGGTCAGTCGTTCAATCTCACTGAAGGTGACGGTGTCTGCGCCATCGGTAATCTGGCCGGCCTCAAATCCGGTATATGTGACCGTGACGCTGCTGGTGACTGTCGACATGTCGATGTGGTCGGAATCATTTCCGGCCTCACCGCCCGATATAGTGTCGTTGCCAAAGCCATCCGACATCTGAAAGGTGTCGGCATCCGCTTCGCCATACATCTTGTCATCGCCGGCGCCGCCGACCAGAAGGTCGTCATCATTGCCGCCGTACATGGTATCGGCACCATCGCCACCTTCCAGCGTGTCGTTGCCGTCGGTGGCGACAATGCTGTCATCACCAGTGCCGCCGACAAGGCTGTCATCGCCCGCCGAGTTGCGCAGGGTGTCGTTGCCGGCCCCACCAATCAGCGTGTCATTGCCAAGCCCGGTGGTCAGACTGTCGTCGCCGTCGCCGCCGTCAATATAATCGTCACCATCGCCACCTGCAATGGTATCGGCCCCGAGGCCACCCATCAGGGTATCGTTGCCGACCCCGCCATCCATGACATCGTTGCCATCGCCCCCGTCCAGGCTGTCGTTGCCCGTTTCGCCGTACATCAGGTCGTTGTCGGCGCCACCCAGCAGCAGGTCATCGTCATTGCCGCCGTACATCGTGTCGTCGCCATCGCCGCCTTCCAGCGTGTCAAAGCCGTCTGTCGCCACAATACTGTCGTTGCCGACCCCGCCGACCATACTGTCATCGCCGGCAGAGTTGTTCAGCGTGTCATTGCCCTCACCGCCGAGAAGCGTGTCGTTGCCAATACCGGTTGAAAGCTGGTCGTCACCTTCGCCCCCTTCGATGTAGTCGTCGCCGTCACCGCCAGAGAGGGTATCACCACCGCTGCCACCCATCAGGGTATCGGCACCCACACCACCCTCTATGACGTCATCGCCGTCACCCCCGTCCAGGCTATCGTCGCCCTCTTCCCCTAGCAGCGAGTCGTTCCCGCCCTGACCGTAAACGACATCATTGCCCTCGCCGCCCATGACAGTATCATCGCCCTGCTCGATAATTGTGGTCACCGGATCGTCCAGAACATCACCAGACAGGGTGAAACCAGCCAGGCCCGCACGGGTTTGTAAGGTGAACTCAATTGACGATCTGTCCTCGAATGAGGCGGAGAACCAGGAATCCTGGTCGGTGTAGTCGTTAAACTCGGAACCGGTCGCTTTGACCACATTTCCATTTACGTCCGTCGTCAGCGAGGAATCGGAGGAAACACCGAAAGATGTGAAGCTGTTGCCATCAATGATCACCGCCTCGGCGTCACCGGAATAGCTGTTGTCGTCGATGTCATTGAAGGTCGCTGTGGAGTCTAGAAAGACGGCTTCGCCCGTTGCCGGGTCAAAGAACTCAAGCCGAAATTTGGCCTGATCCCCTGACTGATCCCCATCCAACAGGATTTCGGCGCCTGCGTCATAGCCGAAAGTAACAGACATGTTGGCATTGGATTTCTCGACCAGAACCAATTTGCCGGAAATGCTGGTGCCGTCCTCAAGTGTGGCGACATTGCTGAACACCGCGTAGTTGCCGGCGGAGCCGTAGGCGCCATCATGGGAAACCGACTGCATGTTGTTGATGTCCAATGTCAGAGGTGACGCTTGCACACCCTGGTCGAACCCATCCCCCATATCGCCATAAACGATGTCATCCCCATCGCCTGCCGAAATGATATCGTCGCCCTCTTCACCCGCAACGGTATCGTCGCCTTCGCCGGCGTCCATGGTATCGTCACCCTTGGTGCCACCCATTTTATCCTTACCCTTACCACCTTTCAGGGTCGCGAGGAGATCTTCGAGCCAACTTGGACGGGGCATGATAGTATTGATCCTTAACTAAGTTTCACAGCAGCACACACAATGTCAGGCGTCATCGCAGGGCCAAAGCGAAGGCAGGCCCGAAGAACAGCAATATCAATGTATGCTTTCTGCGATAAGAAACCGTAAATTAGGACGCTGCTCCAAATTTCTTAGGTGGTGGCTGACCAATGAAAATCTGGCACAGTCCGTGCCAGACCACTTAGCGCGCTGACCGACCTGTTTATCCTGCGTGGCGTGCCTGTTTACATTCGCTGGGACAACGGCCCAGAATTTATCGCCGAGGCCGTCAGAGACTGATCAAAGCTGTGGGAGCAAAGACCGCGTATATCGAGCCAGGATCGCCTTGGGAGAACGGATTTTGCGAAAGCTTCAACGGGCGCATGCGCGACGAACTGCTGAACGGGGACGTTTTCTATTCCCTGCGAGAGGCTCAAATCATCATCGAAGGCTTGAGAAGGCCCTACAACACCAAGCGACCACACAGTGCCCTGGGCTACCGCCCACCTGCGCCCGAGGCCGTCATCCCGATGGACCAGAGGCCAACCATGCACTAACTTTCAAATTGGACCACTCAAGTGGGGCCGCTCAAAGTGCTTAAAGTAGAAGAGTCTTGAAGCAGCCATTTAGGTTCAGCGCAGAGAATGGCCGCAGTGAGCCCAGACTGTACCTTGTTTTTTTCGCCGCGTGCCCTTGCAGCGCAGATTTCGCTGCAAGGGCGTAGAATTCCGTGCCGCATTGTAGAGGTAAATGTGGCCGTTCACTGCAGATGAGAATGGCCTGACTTGCCCCGCTGGATCCTGATACTTCAGCCTGAAGCCCCGCTGGTTTCAACCTGCCTGGCCCACCACCCTGCGCGCTGCCTCCAGGCCGTCGCTGCCAGTCATCGAACAGCAAACGCTGGCAAGGGTACGCGGTTGCTCATAGGGCCAGGGCATACCGCGATGCAGCGTTGCCCTTTGGTCCCACATGAGAACATCGCCAACCTGCCACTGGTGCGAATAGACAAACTGCGGCTGCGTGCAGAAGGCGATCAGTTCATCCACCAGCGCGTCGCCTTCCGCCGGGCTGAGCCCTTCCACCTCAAATACATGCGATGCGATGTACAGCGCCTCCTGCCCGTTGACGGGATTTGCCCAAACCGCAGGCCACCTTTGCGCGGGCCATTTGTTGAACATGGGAAGATTGGCCAGTTCCATCGAAATCCGCTCTCGCGACCGGCGGTAGTTGTGCCCCAAAATCCGCCCTTTGATCCGCTGTCTGAGATCCTCGGGCATCGCAGCCCAGGCTGCGCGGGTGGAGGCCAGCTCCGTCTGGCCGCCCTCTGTTGTCACAACTTTGGCTGCCAGGACGTTGCACAGCGAAGGAACCGGCATGAAGGTGGAATCGATATGCCATTGCTGGTTTGCTTGCAGATGCAGGGTGTGCAGATCCATTTCCCCGGTGACGCCCGCGTCCGTTTCATTGGATACCAGCGACACCTCCGGCGCCGCACCCGGCTGCCGTTCATCCTTTTTCCGGTCCTCAATGGGGCCGAACAACTGTGCCAGGCGCAGGTGATCTTCCGGCGGCAGCGACTGGTTGCGGAACAGCAGCGCAGAGTGATCTTCGAAAAGCTTCCGCAGTTCCGGGTAATCTTTCTCGGCTGAGATCTTGGACAGGTTGAAGTTATGAACGGCAACGCCAAAGCTGCCTGTCAGAGGGCTGATTTCGAATAAGGCTGACATTGCTTTCTCCCGTATGTCATCTCTTAACTGCATCCTAAGAAGGAGAAGAAGCAAATAAACTTGCTAAATCTTCATGCCACTCATAGCTTTTCCTTATGCAAGGCCGTTTTCGCCGTACCCAGCATCTGCTCAATGCGCTTCCTGTTCTGGAGGCATCCGTGCGGCTTGGCAGCTTCACGAAGGCCGGCGAGCATCTGGGCCTCAGCCAGCCTGCCGTCAGCCGCCATATAGCCAATTTGGAGGATCAGCTGAGTGTGAAGCTCTTTGCCCGGAATCACAACAAGCTGACGGTGACCAGACAAGGCCGGGATCTGGCGAATGCGGTGGACCTGGGCCTGTCTCATATCGATGCGGCCATCCGCAAAACCGCCGGAACCGCCGGTGCTGGTGGGTTGCGCCTGGCCTGCACGCAAAGCTTTGCCAACTGCTGGCTGCTGCCCCGGTTTTCCAGTTTGAGGCAGGCGATGGGTGATGTGCAGGTGCATCTTGCGGTGTCCCATTGGCTGGATGACATCGACCCTGACAGTGTGGACATGATCGCCCACTGGCGGCCGCAGGGCTGGGCCGGATGGCCGCGAAGGCAGCTATTTGAGGAGGTGACATTTCCGGTGTGTTCCCAGGAATACCTGGATCGCAATCCTGCGCTCCAGAACGCCTCGGAGGATCCATCAGTTTTGATCCGACCGGATCTTTTGCACTATGAGGAACGTGCAATGGAGTTCGCAGGCTGGCCGGAATGGTTTGCCGCCTCCGGCATCGGCTACACCGCTCTGGATCAGGTGTTCCGCTACCCCAGCTACCAGTTCATGTTGCAGGCGGCGGCAGATGGTGCTGGGGTCGCATTGGCCTGGCAGCACCTGGCTGCAGACAAGGTTGCTTCCGGCGAGCTGGTGCAAATCGGGCGGGACCTTCACCGGAACGGTGCTGGCTACTTTCTGGAATACCGGGACACAGGAAGCACTGCGCGTTTTCAGCAGAGGCTGCTGGACTGGTTCGTCGCCGAGGCAGGCAGGTGATCGGACTTAGCCGTTGCCGCTGAATAAGAGCAAAACCAACCGCGAAGGAACACTTTCGGCAAGGTCGGTTTTGGGCTCCGAGCTGCCCAATGCCCGTGCAGCAATCCAATCAAAGAAGCGCATCTGATAGCGGTTACGTGCCGTCAGCCAGGCGGTTGTTGCTTCCGTGAGGTCATTTAAGGGTCTTGAGGTACCCGATTAGATCGGTGATCTGTTCTTCCTTTTTCAAGCCGGGAAAGGCCATTTTAGTGCCAGGAAGGTGTTTCTTGGGCGCGGCCAGGAATCCGGCCAACTGTTCTTCATCCCAGGCGTATCCGGCCTCCTGCATCGCACCGGAATACTTGTAGCCCTCTACCGATCCGGCCGGACGGCCGACAATCCCGAACATCGTTGGGCCGACCTTCTTTTTCCCTTCTTCCACCGAGTGGCAGGCGGCGCATTTTTTGAACACCTTTTCGCCAGCGGCTGCGTCGCCTTCAGCGGCAGCAGTTTGAAAACAGCCCATGATCATTGAAGCGGCCAATAGAATTTTCTTCACTGGGGTAATCCTTTTAGGTTGAGTGGTTGATCGGATTTTGAAGCGGGCTTCTGCCCCTCTGCGGCTGGAGGAGGCGCAGGGACAGTGTTCCGGCCCAAACAAGACAGACTGTTTTAAGGATTTCAGCAGCCACGTAGACTATGTGAAGCGAGCTTTCTTCCACCTGAGCACCTGCGATGATTGCGAGGGTGCGGGTGTCCAGCAGCGGCAGGAGCCAAAGCCGCTGAAAGGCAAAAACTGCCGCTGCCGCCAGCAGAGGCCAAGATGGCCACCGTCGTGCCGCCGTCAGCAGGAGCAGGATGGCCAGCAAGCAGATGGCCTCCGCTACGCCGATCCAGAGAAACTGCATCCGCCCCACTTCCAACGCCACAGGAAGTGACAGGGAGGACGCCTGGAACTTCGCCGGTGCGGCGATCAGATTTCCGGAAACAGCTGCCCCTGCCCAAAACATTGTGGTGGCAGCTGCGGCTTGGCTCGCCGCAGTTCCCGCACTTGAGCGCACGTGCGAAGCTGAACAAGGATGTGCGCGGGTCAGTGCCTCCATCAGCCTGCCTCCCTCTGGTCCTGCCCGTCCTGCAAACCGTTTGCTGCTGCAGTCCGCACATTTGGCCTCGAGGCCGCGCGCCAATATCCGTATCCCATGATGCCAGCGCCTGCGAACGCGTTGCCAAGTGTGACATAGGCCAGATTATGTGCTGCTCCCGCCAAAGAGACGGTATCAGGGTGATCAGACAGTAGCGCCAACGAAAATACGGTCATATTGGCGACACTGTGCTCGAAGCCGGCTGCGATGAAGGCATAGAGGCACCAGAAGATGACGATGCATTTGGTCACGTCATCCTTGGCCCTGGCCGAGCACCACAGGGCCAGGCACACCAGCCAGTTGCACAGCACCGCCTTGGCAAGCAGCTGCAGGCCGGTCCCGTGCATCTTCTTTGCGGCCACTTTGTAAAGCAGCGCCTCTTCGCCTGCCCCCAGGATCAGTCCGCCGCCGCCCGCCACAAAGAGCAGTGCCAGCAAAAGCGCCCCAGTCAGGTTGCCTGCCCAGCTCACCGCCCAGCAGCGCAAAAGATCGCCCAGGCTGCTCTGCCCGGTCAGCAGGCCGTGCGTCATGTACATGGTGTGGCCGGTGAACAGCTCGGCCCCCGCAAAAACCACCAGCGTCAGTGCAATGCCGAAGCTTGCGCCCATCACAATGGGCCGGATAGCGCCCTCCACCCCCTGACCCACAGAGAATATCAGCAGGATGCCCGCACCCACAAAAGCGCCCGCTTTTAAGGCGAGGATCAGGAAGGCCAGAGGATCGTCCCGCAGGCTGGCGCTTTTGTTTTGCGCCACCTGGGCAAAACCCAGAACAGTTTCAGCATAAGTCATCTTGTTTCAAACTCCGCATTTGGCGCATCCTGAACTGCTCAGCGGCAGCCAGCGCGGATTTCCGAATAAAACCGGGATGGCCCAAAGGCAGGCCAGAGCCGCGGCGAGATAGAGGAAGGCAAAGCCCAGATCCTGCTGGGCAGAGACCAGGTAGGAGTTGCAGATCCGAACCGGCGCATGGGTGTACAGAAACCCAAGCACTCCCAGCATCGACAGCGCGTTGGCCTTAATAAACCCGCGCAGGATTGGGCCTAGCCAGGGCCAAGACAGCCGCAGGGGTATTCCCAGCAGCAGCGGTAGGGTGATGTATTTAGCGGCCTCCCCACCCGGAGACAGCGCCCAGTCCACATTGCGTGGCAGCATCCAGAACAGAAAAACGGTCAGTGCTGCCAGCAACAGAGGCACGGCCCATCCGCGCGGTGCTTTCAGGTTCCAGGCCGACATAAAGCCCGCCAGCGCAAGCAAAGGCATCTGCACCAGAACATGCTGAACCGGGCTGGCCACCGCCGCATCCCGCAGCGCAACCGCTTCGGCAAAGGCAAGCAGGGCCAGGCAGATCATCCTCATGGCTGCTCCCCGTTCACATGTGCCAGCACAGCCTCCACTGCGTCGGTATCGTAGACAGCGGAGAAGCGGCCATCGCCGGTGATCACATGGATCGCTGCATTATGCTGGTAGCCGCCCCATTCATCCGGGATGACCGTCACATCAAACAGTTCCAACAGATCCGGCAGGTCCTTCTGCCTGGGCCGCGCAACGGTCCACATGGCGCCGTCAGCTTCATGCGCATCGCCGTAGATGGCCATCTGCTCCGGTGTGTCGCGCTCAGGATCGAAACTGACAGATAGCAGCCGGACCTTCAGCCCCCGCGCCTGCAGGCGGTCGCGGATCTCGGCAAAGTCCGCGGCGGCAATCTGGCAGATGTCGCCGCAGACCGTGTATATGAACTCAACCAGCACCACCTCATCCGGCTGCGGCAGCAGCGGCACCGGCCGGCTGGCCATATCCTCCAGCTGCACGTCCGGCACCGCACGGGGGGCGCGCAGCACATCCAGCCGCCGCGCCGCCTCGCTGGTGAAGGCCTGCGCTCCGTCGGTGGCCTGCCACAGGACCCCGCCGCCAATCACGGCGGCGAGAACGGAAGGGAGCGCGCGGGCCAGCATCAGCTCTCGCTCCGGCCCAAGCGCGCAACAAAGCGCAGGACAAAGATCAGCGTGCCCAGCACCACCAGCACGCTGAACAGGGTGCCGATGCGGTCATGGGTGAGCCATTCCTCGTAATGCACGGCCCAGCGGCGCGGGATTGAGGCGGCACCGGAGAACAGGAACACAGTCACGAAACCAGCTGCACCCGCCAGGTAGGTTATAAAGGCTGCGCGGTCCAAACCGCCCATCTGCGAGATGGTCCTGCCGCGCACCAGCCAGGCCATGAAGCCAAAGGCCATCGCAACCTCACCCAGCAGCAGATAAGTGTGGAAGTGGCCCGGCACCCACATGGTGTTGTGCATCACCTTGTTGACGCTGATCATCCCGTCGATTGATGCCGGGATCGACCCCACCGACCAGCCGGCCACCGACAGAACCAGCAGCGAGGAGGCCAGGTCCCAAGTCATCTTGGATCCGCGCACATAGAGGAAGGTGGAAAAGGCCGTCACCGCAATCAGAGGAATGCCGCTGAAGTAGGAAACCAGCTGCCCCACCACCAGCATCCAGGGCGGCATTACCACATCCTGCAGCAGGTGGTGCCAGTAGACCGCCATCACGAAGATCAGCACCGCGTTCCAGGCGATCGCGAACACCCGGTTCGATTTCCAAGGGCGACCGGTGTATTCAGGCAGGATCTCGTAGACTGCGGTCACCGCCATGTAGATCGAGGCGTTGATGAAGACATGGCCGAAGAAATAGATCAGATTCTTGGCCAAAAGCGCATCGACCTCAAACCCCGGCACCAAGAGATGCACCAGGCTGGCCACCAGAACTGCCGCACCCAGGATAATACCGATCGAGTTGAAGATGGTGACGGCTGCCGCTGCAACAATGGTGGGTGGCGGCGGGTTGCTGTCCTCGCGGCCCAGAATAAGGTTCCAGCCAAGTGCCCGAACCAGACTGCCATATCGCGCATGGATCTGGCGCCCCAGCTCAAGATAGTAGAGCAGGAAACCGACACCGATCGACACATAACCCAGCATGAAGGCCGCGGCAGCCCCAGCCTCCCACGCGCCGCCGGACAGGGCGGGAAGCGGGAACAGGAAGGTCCAGGCACCGCCAAATCCGCCGACGAAGATCGCGCCCAGGATCAGCACAACACCCAGCAGAAACAGGCCGAGAAAGGCCCAGAAGATACCGGCGGTCAGTACGACGTAACGACCGCAAAAATACCACATGACGGCCGCGCCCGAGAGCGCTGCAGTGCCGACCATGCCAGCGCCATGCGCAGTCAGGATTTGATAAAACAGCGCCGGATCAAGCTCGATCCACTGGCCCTGGGCTGCGCGCATGATCAGACCAAAGACCATCATCAGCGCAAAGACTGCGCCGGACAAGATCATGGTGAGCTTGACCGCTCCGGCTTGGGGTTCAGCCGCAACAGGCCCGGCGGCGATTGGTTCAGATGCAGTGCTCATTTATTCCTCCACCGCTACAACTTCGAATTCATTGACCATGTCGTGGTGGGCCACCCCGCAGAACTCCATGCACAGGAGCTGGTAGCTGCCCGGTTCGGCGAACGTATAGGTGACCTTGGTTGTGTAACCGGGAATCGCTTGGACCTGGGTCAGCAGCGTCAGCTCACTGTCATAGATACCCATGCCGTGGGTGACGTCCTCGGTCGTGACGTTGAAGTTGACCGGCGTTCCAGCCGGGATCTCCGTGGTGTCGATATCCCACCACCACTGACCGCCGCTGACGTTCACTTCCAGCGCATCGCCGGTACTGGCCAACGCGTGCGGCCAGCTGCGCAGAGAGCCTACGGACACGATTACACCGAGAACCACCATCGCCCAAATCAGGCCGGTGCGTTTGCTGTTGGCATTTGGCCCGGGGGCTTCGCCCTCCGAAGCCTTGGATGCCATGTAGAAGACCGCTGACAGCAATGCCATCAGGATCAGGGAGATCAAAAGAACAACTGGCTGCATGTGCTGCCCCCTTTAATGAGTATCTATAATGCTTATTATTGAAGGGCGTCGATACATGTCAATGAAATACGTATTTTCAATACGTGTTTTTTGTGAGAAGAGTGCTTATGCAGATTTCAAAGTTCTCAGATTACGCACTTCGCATCCTGATCCACCTCTCCACCCATGAGGAGGGGCTAATGTCTACGCGTGAAATTGCGGAGATGCAAAAGCTACCCTTTAACCACCTGGCCAAGATTTCCCAATGGCTTACTCATGAGGGCTACGTGGAATCAGTGCGCGGGCGCAACGGGGGCATGCGGATGGCACTGCCGCCGGAGGCTATATCAATTGGCGGGCTGCTGCGTAAGTCCGAGCGCGGCACACCGCTGGTTGAGTGCATGAAGGAAGGCGGCGGCTGCTGCGTGATGACCCCGGCCTGCGGCCTATTGCCGATCCTGACCGAGGCACAGGAAGTGTTCTTTGCCGCACTAGACAGCAAGACCCTGCAGAATGTTCTGGAGGGAAACCGAGGAATGAAGAACCTGATTCGGGCGCTGGAAGCCGGGCAGGGTGCGGCCTGAAGCCACAAATGCGCAACCATATTGCGCATTTTGACGACAAACTACTTGGCAGCGTCCAAAACCACACCTTCCAGCGGCTGCCCCTCCCAAGCGTCGAACGCCACCGACAGGTGCCATGCCTTGAAGCCGATGTAACCGGCCAGCAGGGCCAGTATCAGCAAATACATAGCCCTGCGGAAGCGGGGGTTCTCCTCAGCTTGGCGCATCTTCACCGTTCCATAGCAGATACAGCGTCAGCATCCGGATCTGTGCATCGCTCAGGCGTCCCTCCCAGGCGGGCATAACGCCCATGCGGCCATAATAGATGCTGCGGTATACATCTTCCCTGCTGTTGCCATAAATCCATTGGCCATCGCCCAGATCCGGCGCGCCGATTTCATATCCGCCGCGCCCGTCGTCCCCATGGCAGGCCGCACAGTTGTCTTCAAAAACTCCACTTCCGGCTTCTGCAGCCGCCGCATCATGTTCCAGCCCGGACAACGACAGCACAAAATCAGTCACCTCGCCGACCTGTTGCTTTTCAAGCATCCCATCCGCCCCAAAGGCCAGCATGAGAGCGTTGCGCGTCTCGTCATGGGCCGCATTGATGCCATAGCGGATCGTGTATTCGATCTCCTCCGGCGATCCCGACCACAGCCAATGGCCGTCCGCCAGGTTCGGAAAGCCAGGCTGCCCCCTCAGATTTTCCGTATGGCAGGCGGCGCAATTGTCTGCATAAAGCTTGGAAATGGCCGCGCCATAACGCTCCTCCAGCGCCGGATCGGCGGCCAGCGCTTCAAAATCCTCCGATGCGAATGGTGCAAAAGCTTGTTCGCGGTCCGCCTCTGCTTTCTTCAGCGAGGCCATGACTTCCGCCCTTGAGGAATACCCAAGCGCCCCTTTGGCGTAATCCCTCACAGCAGGAAAAGACGGATAGAACACCCAAAATGCGGCGGCCACTGCAATACTGCCCCACAGCGACCATCGGGCGGCCCAAGGAACCGGCGTGTCCAGCTCCTTGATCCCGTCCCACTCGTGACCGGTCAAGTCCGTACCCGAGACCGGATCCTTTTCTCTTACCGCCATGGCTGGTCCTCCCGCCCGTCCAGCGGAGACTGCGCCGCATCGTCATACATGCGGCGCCGCGAGGGCCAGTAGACCCAGACCACGGCCGCCAGGAACACACTCAGCAGATAGATCGCGCCCCAGGTTTTGGAGAAGACCAGAACTGCATCATGGGTCATCGGTTCACCTCCTCGGGGTTCAAAGAATCGAAATCAACAAGCGTTCCCAGCATCTGCAGGTAGGCCACCAGCGCATCCATTTCTGTCAGACTTCCGGGCTGGCCGTCGAAATCACGCACCTGGACGCTTGCCCCATAACTCTCCTGCAGCTCGCCTTCGTAATTCTGCTCGAAATCTGCCTGCCAGACCGCGTCCTTTTCGGCATTTTCGATCTGCGCTTCTGTGTAGGGCACCCCTGCGCGGCTCAGCGCCTTCAGCGCCGCGGGCAAATGGCCGGTCGGCAGCCTGTTTTCGGACAGGAAGGCATAGCCGGGCATCACAGATCCGGGGACCAGTTCACGCGGCGCCTCCAGATGCGCCACATGCCAGTCATCGGAATACTTGCCGCCGATCCGGGCCAGATCAGGCCCGGTGCGCTTCGATCCCCATTGGAACGGGTGGTCATACATGCTCTCGGCGGCCAGGCTGTAATGCCCGTAACGCTCCACGTCCGAGCGCAAGGTGCGGATCATCTGGCTGTGGCAGGCATAGCATCCCTCGCGCACATAGATGTCGCGCCCGGCCAGCTCCAATGGCGTATAGGGCCGCATGCCTTCGACTTCCTCCACCGTGTTTTCGATTGTAAACAGCGGTGCAATTTCGACGATGCCGCCGATCGAGGCCACCAGCAGGATCATCATGGCAAATCCCAGCGAGTGGCGTTCAAGTTTCTGATGTGCTGTGCTCATGGGCGTTACTCCGCAGGCCGGGTCAGAGGCCCGGTTTGCCGGGTTTCCATTTTCCGCGGCCCGCTTACGGTCATGTAGATGTTGTAGGCGCCGATACAGGCCCCAATCAGATAGAGCAGCCCGCCGACCGCACGGGCGACATAGTAGGGGTGCATCTCGATCACACTGTCGAGGAAGGAATAGAGGAAAGCGCCATCCGCATCATAGGTCTGCCACATCAGCGATTGTGTAATGCCGCTGTTCCACATCGCACCGACGTAGATCAGCGTGCCTGAGAGGGCGAGCCAGAAGTGCCAGGCCTCCAGTTTCAGCGAATAGACGCCCTCGCGTTTCCAGACCCAAGGCACCATTTTGTACATGGCGCCAAAGGTGATAAAGGCCACCCAGCCAAGCGCTCCCGCATGCACATGGCCCACGGTCCAGTCGGTGTAATGGCTCAGCGAGTTCACCGGGCGGATCGCCATGAAGGAGCCTTCGAAGGTGGCTAGGCCGTAGAACAGGATCGCCACCATCATAAAGCGGACGGCAGGGTCGGTGCGCACCTTGTCCCAGGCGCCGTTGATCGTCAGGATACCGTTGAAGACCGAGGCCCAGCTGGGCACCAGCAGGATGATCGACATGCTCATGCCCAAGTATTGCACCCAATCCGGCAGCGCCGTGTAATGCAGGTGGTGCGACCCTGCCCAGAGGTAGAGAAAGGTGATCCCCCAGAAGCCGACTATTGACATCCGATAGGAATAGACCGGCCGGTTCACCGCCTTGGGCAGGAAATAGTAGAGCATACCCAAGAAGCCTGCGGTCAGCAGGAACCCGACCGCATTATGGCCGTACCACCACTGCGTCATCGCATCCTGGGTGCCGGCAAACAGCGAATAGCTCTTGGGGTAGGCAATCGAGACCGGAACCGAGAGGTTGTTCACGGTGTGCAGCATCGCAATCACCACGATGAAAGCGAGATAGTACCAATTGGCCACATAAATATGCGGCTCAGCCCGTCGCGCCAGGGTGCGCAGATACAGAGTCAGGTAACCGATCCAGACCACCAGCAGCAACAGGTCCGCGTACCATTCCGGTTCAGCGTATTCCTTGGACTGGGTGATGCCCAGCGGGTAGCCGGAGGCTGCCAGCACCAGGAACAGGTTGTATCCCCAGAAAACTAGCCAGGGCAGCGTTTCGCTGGCCAGCCGCGCCCGTGATGTCCGCTGCACAACGTAAAAGGACGTGGCGATCAGCGCGTTGCCGCCGAAGCCGAAGATAACGCTGGAGGTATGCACCGGCCGCAGCCGTCCGAAGTTGGACCAGGACATATCGCCGTTAAGCGACGGGATGGCCAGTTGCCACGCAAGAATGTCACCAACGGCAAAACCGATTATTCCCCAGATCAAAGTGGCAATGACACCGAAGCGGATGACTTTGTCGTTATACTCTAAAGGCACCTCTCCCGGCCCGTCACTGATCCGGTTCAGCATCCACATGATGCCCCAGCCAGCGGCCAGCGCGATCAGCCAGCCGTGCAGCACATAGCCCAGCGGCACGCCCCAGCCCAGTACGGCAAGCCCGCCCAAGAGCACGGCAAATAAAGCGCCGAAAATGACGCCATCCTCTATGCTTAGATTACGTTGCATCGGACACCTCCTGTCGGTGGAACCGGACTTCGAATTCCACTGCGCCAAGCGCCTCGACCGAGTGTATTTCCTGCGGGGCAAAGATGGCGGTTCCACCCGCTTCGACAATCACCTCTGCCTTGTCTTCCCGCCGGAACAGCAGCCGACCGCTTTGCACCGCCAACTGACCCCAGACGCCCGCCTTGGTACTGTGATCCTTACGCAATTTCTCCGGGAGGGTGTCCTGCGTAAACCGCGAGGTGGCGTAATGCACCGCGCCTTTGGGAAGAGCCTCAGCCATTCATGCATCTCCATGGAACAGATCCGCGTAGGCATGCCAGGTGGCATAGCCAAGCAGCGGAAAGACAATTGCAAGCCCCAGCAACCCGGTCAGAATGCCCAGGGCGGTCAGGAAGGTGATGGCAGCGCCCCACCAGACGCAGAGCCGGAAATTATGGGTGGCCGCATTGAAGCTCAACCCCATGGCCGAGAAGCCGTCGATCTCGCGATCCACCAGCATCGGCACTGAAAACGCCGAGACCGCAAAGCCAAGCGCTGCAAACAGCCCGCCCGTCAGCGAACCCGCGATCATCAGCACCCACCCTGCCTGCGTGCTGAGCAGCAATTGCAAGGTTTCGATGAAACCGGCAAAGGGGCGCAGACCGTAGACGATGGCAAACAGCACCGTGGCTGCCCGGATCCAGGTCAGGGCAAAAACCATCAGGATGGCACCCACCAGCGCGATCTGCCCTTTTGAGGCTACCTCGCGCCGCCCACGGGCCACTGCGTAGAGCCCAACCGTTGCAACCGGCCCAATCAGTACTCCGCCCGCCAGCAGCGGCAGCAGCATCCAGCCGGTCCCGCTCGCTGAAAGGAGCCAGATCAAAGCCCAGCCCCCTAGGACCAGTGCCATCCCATAGCCAAGGGAAAACCCTGGGTTCGCACGCAGATCTCGCCAACCGGCAACCAGCCAGCGTTTCACCACCTGTCCCGGATCCTCTTGGATCACCCTTGCTTTGGAATAGACGCCTGCGGTCATTTTTCGCCTCTCCTTTTGGCCGTCCGGGACGGAATGATGGTTTCGATCCTAACACACGAGACAGCGACCCTCCGGCAACTGCCCGTAAATTACTCATGCCAGAACAGGTGGAGCCCCTTCAGGCTTGCGGAAGTTTTCGATTCCATAGGACAATCCGTTGCCGATGCGGTCGGCCAGATTTGCAAATGCCGCGGCCGTTTCCGGTTTCAACTCGCGGTTTGCCGTGTCCCGGAACAGCTCCAGCCACCGAGGAAAGTGCTCCGGCAGTATTTCCGAGTTGGACAGATGGACCTGCATGGGATTTCCTTCATACCCCGGTTCGCGCAGGATCGCCCCCCTCCAGAACGCTAAGATTTTCGCCTCGTGCGCTGGCCAGTCTTCAATGGCCGCACTGAACACTGGGCCAAGCACATTATCCACGCGGATACGTGCATAAAAACAACATACCAGCCTGCTGATCTCTTCCGGGGTAACATCAAACATATGTGGCCGCGCCCGCTGTACTTGCGCCATGAGAATCTCCAAGTTTGACCATGACATCCCTACTTTACCGAGTACTTACTTTACCAAATAGGTATTTTCAAGTCGTATTTTAATTCCCCTCCGGCAACGGCGGCTTGGGCGCAGCCAATTTGGCAGTTTCAACTAGACCGGCGCGCAACAGAGACCGCATATGCAGGACTGCGCAGGGCGAATACATTATCGTGAGGTTCTGCCACACCCTCTGGCAAATGAGAGGGGTCAAACACTTTGGCAACGCTCTCCGCCCGGTCATCCGGCAACTCGATTTGCACCGTTCCAAGGATCAGTTCGCCATGCACCCCATCCCATGGGACGGTTGGATCCGAGATATCATCCGCATCATTCGCCACAACCAGCTTCAGCGTCCATCGGGCAGGCCGATTACTCAACTCCCGCAGCAACCTGTCATAAAGGAAATCATCCGGCAGATCCTTCTTCTCCTCATCCGTCAGGCCGTGGCGACCGCCTTCAGGCTCCAGAAGGATACGGGCCGCAAGCACGCCTTCGCTGGTACCGAAGTGGTAGGCATGGCCTGAATGATACTGTTCTGCAGAATAACACCGGCAAGGCGCCACAGATTTGAGGTAGGCTTGATGCGGAACGGTGTTCGGGTTTGCGTCATTAAACGCCTTTACCTTTGCAGGGTCCGGTGCGCCAGTTGCTGGGTCAGCAACCCGCGCCGCCAAAAATGCCTTAAATTGCTCTGCCGAATTGGCGAAGAACACCGGATTTGAGATCAATGCCATAGCCCATTTTTCGGCGTTCTGCCCGATCTCCAACCCAATCCCCCGGACGGTTGGGCTTTTATCGCTAATCGCTGGCTTACCGCCCCCAACCGAGAAGCGCGCAACTACCTGCTGTTCGGATTGCAATAGCGGTATCTGCGCTTCACCACCACCGGATGCGGGAATGAAGCGGCCCCTGACGGAAAACCCCTTGGCATGAGACGCGCGGTATCCGGCATGGTGACCAAAAGTACCATTCAACGCATCAATCAGCTCTTCTGCCCCAGACATGTCCTTCAACTCCTCATTTCTGACTGCGCAAAGAAACTGCTGCAGTGCAAATTATATCGTGCACGACATAGTGCAGTTCGACACTACTCTTGACATCCGCAAACTGTCAACTAGAAATATCGCGCACGATTTAATGGGAGCATGAGGACCAGGATGTCAAAACTGCCCGAAAATGCCGATGAGATGTTCTGCTTTGCGGTGTACAATGCTTCCCACGCAATCAATCAGATCTATGGCCCACTATTGAGGCCTCTGGGCCTAACCTATCCACAGTACATTACCCTGATGTTGCTGTGGGAGCGCGATGCGCAAGGCGTGAGCGAGCTAGCGGCACAGCTCTCCTTGAAAACCAGCACCCTCACACCGCTGCTCAAGCGGCTGGAAAGTTCTGGCCTGGTGCAACGGATCCGGGGCACCAAGGACGAACGTCAAGTGTTTGTGCATCTTACCGACAAGGGCCGGGACCTGCACGCAGCCTCACGCAAAATAACATCATGCCTTGTGGAAGCGACGGAGATGGAACCGGAGGCATTGGATCAGATTACCACCAACCTGACCCGCCTTACCAAAAATCTGACGCATGGGAGCTGATGGTAGCGCACCTTGCCTATATACCTGTAGTGGCTTGCACTTATCCGGGCGCCGAATAAATCCAACTTACAACAGCTACCAGACGCGGGAGTCGCATGGCAGCAACAAGTCAGTTGAAGGGCAGCACTGAATTTACCGTTCGGGGGCAGCCCGCTTGCGCGGCGCTGCCCCTTGCAAGGTTTTGTTGGTAACAATCATTCCTTTTCGGAGAGGCGCTGTCCAACGCCGAGTGCATAGATCATTGAACGAACCTGCAACATTGGATCTTCCGAGGGGGCAAACCCGTCGCTCAGCACCATTGGGTCAAAGTTGAGCTCATCACACTGACCGTCACTTTCAGCCATTGCGGCTTTTGCGGTAAAGCGAGCCGCGACGATCTCGGTATGGTCCCCGGTCCATTGAACGGACGGATCCGCGACAACGTCATCTGGATTGGCCAATGTCACAACCATGTCCCAGGAAACGCCACCGTCAGCGATATTTTTCTGCATGTTTTCCAAGAAGAAATCAGGGTGGGTCTCTGTGACAATACCCTCTTCTCCGGAAGGTCGGAATGAGAAACGCATCGCCGTTTGCGTGCCAGCCTCATTCACCAGATAGAAGGAATTCACGCTGTTGAAAGTCGTGCCTTCGTAGGGGCGTAGGGTTTCGGCCTGTCAATGAGCGTTCAAAGTTGACCCGGTTTCAGCATTTAAAATTGACCCACCCCATGTGGCGCAAAGCCCCCAGGCGGGCCGCCCTCATATAGCGAGTCCGTCTGGGGGCTTTGCTTTCGGGACGGTTACTTTTCTCTGCGGCTTTTGCTCTGAGCAAAGCGATAGGACGTGTTGCCGGTTTCGATGATTGCGCAATGGTGGGTGACGCGATCCAGCAGCGCGGTGGTCATCTTGGCATCGCCAAAGACCGAGACCCACTCTCCGAACTCCAGGTTGGTGGTGATGATGACGCTGGTTTTCTCGTAGAGCTTGCTGATCAGATGGAACAGCAATGCTCCGCCAGACTTGGGGAACGGGATGTAGCCCAGCTCGTCGATGATGACGCAATCCAGAGCCGAGAGTTGCCGGATGATCTTCCCGGCATTGCCCTCGGCCTGTTCCTTGATCAGGGCGTTGATCAGATCGACGGCGTTGAAGAAGCGTGCCTTCTTGCCGTTGGTGATCAGGGTGGTGCCCAAAGCGATGGCGATATGGGTTTTGCCGGTGCCGGTTCCGCCCACCAGGATGAGGTTGTGCGCCTCTTGGGTGAACTGCCCTGTGCAGAACGGTTCGATCTGGGTCTGGGTGATGGCGGCAGCACCATAATCGAAGGTGGCGAAGTCCTTATGATGGGGGAACTTCGCGATCCTCATTTGATACTGGATAGAGCGCGCCCGCCGCTCTACAGTCTCCGCGTCGATCAGTTGCTTTATCGCTGTGGTCAGACTTGGTGGCTTGCGCGCGGACAGCAAATCATGTGCGCAAGCTGCCATTCCGTGCAACCTCAGGGCGGTCAGTTGGTCGATCAGGGCGTTCATGCGGCAACCTCCTCAGTCGAGCACAGGATCTCATAGCGCTTGCAGTCGGCCTCGGGTCGCAGGGTCAGTTGCGGATAGGCATAGGCTTCGCTGAGCGGCGTGATGACCGGCTCCACCAACTGGTTAATCAGGTTGATGATGGCGGGCAGGCGGAGGGTGTTTTGTGCCACGGCCAGTTCACAAGCCATCTCGACAACCTCGATCCCGTGATCCTGGACGAGCAGAAGCAGATCAACGAACTCCCGATCCCCGCCCTTGTCTGCCATGTAATGTTCCCTGATCTGGTGCATGGCCTCAGGCAGTTGCCAGTCCACGAAGGGTGCGCCATTGCGTAGGGCGCCGGGCTTGCGATCCAGCAGAGGAACATAGTGCCAGGGTTCAAAGTAGCTGACGTTGCGGGTGAAGCGGCGCTTATGCTCGGCGATGATATCCTGGCCCGACACCAGCATAATCCGGCCCGCATAAGCGCGCAGCGACACATGTTGACCGGCAAAGTGGGACGGGACGCTGTAGCGGTTGCTGGCATATTGAACCAGGCAAGTGGATCGGACACGAACCGTCTTCTCAACATAGCCGTCAAAAGGCCGACCCAAGGGGCGCAGCTCGGCGCGTTCGTCTTCGAACACCTCGGCAATCGTGCGATCCTGCTGTTCGGGATGGGGACGATTGGCCAGTTCTTCACAGCGCAGGCGCAACCAGGTGTTCAGCGCATCAAGATCTTCAAAGGCAGGCTTGGGCACAAACAACCGGCCGCGCAAAAACTGGACCTGGTTCTCGACCTGCCCCTTCTCCCAACCCGCTGCGGGCGTGCAGGCAACAGGTTCCATCACATAGTGGTTCATCAGAGCCAGGAACCGGGGATGGAATATCCGGTCCTTCGAGCGGGACACATAGGTCACCATGGTCTTGGGGTTATCAATGATCACCCGTCGTGGAACCCCGCCATAGAAAGACAGTGCCTGCACAAAAGCATCCAGAACCATCTCCTGGGCTTCGCCGGGATAGGCGATCACCAAAGGCTTGCGGCTGTGGCACAGGCGGAAATGGGCAACCTAGATCTTTTGTTCAACGCCGCCCAGGACAACCCGTTCTTCGCTCCAGTCAAACTGAAGGGCGTCACCAGCAGCAAAATGCAGGGGGATAAAAGCATCGCCAGAACCGGCGCCAGCCCGCTTCAGATCGCGGACAAATCGCTGAACTGGAGAATAGGACCCGGTGTAGCCTTCCACCACGAGCTGCTCATAAAGCTTCTGGGCCGTTCGCCGCTCCCGACGTGGTCGCTTCTGGTCCTGATCGAACAGTTCCTGAAGCCGGAGATCAAACCCGTTGCACAGTTTGTGCCGAACCGGTGGAGCCTGGCGCTGGTAGCTCGGCGGGCTCTCATCCTTCAAATACTTCTTGATCGTGTTGCGCGATAATCCCGTCGCCCGCGCAACAGACCGGATACTGCGCCCTTCAACCAGCACCCACAGACGGATCTTCGATACACTTTCCATCAATAACACCTGCTCTTTCCTCCGCACTTGAAGCGCGGATGTTAACGAAACAGGTGGGTCAATTTTACTCGCTCATAACCCACCTAAGTGGGTCAATTTCGCATGCCGATTCACAGTGCAGGTCCTCACGCGCGTCTTGGTCGGGTCCAGCACCAGCCACGTCGCGTCCTCCCTGTCGATCCGCGTGAGGCCCAAGTCCGTCATCTCTTAGCTCGCCAGCATCAACGTCCAAAGCAAACTCGCGACCATCATCGAGACGATCCCCGCCAAGAATGTCCCCATGATCAGCCAGGGCGAGATCGTCAGCCACCTCTTGTTCTGTCGCAGAAAGCTGCGGGTATCGGTCTCGATTGTACGATGCGCGTTTATCGCAATGCTGTTCAAATCGGTCCTGAAGCTCTCCAGTTGAGATGCCATCGAGGCGGCGTAGTCCTGCCTGATCGTGTCCAGTTCCGCGTTCAACTTCTCGCTCAGCCGGGTCGGCTTGCCAGTCTTCATGGAAAATCTCTCCTTTCAGTCGCCAGCGCTCGCCGGTGTCGGGGTCTTGTGCGGTCAGGTAGGCTTTGCCCGCGCGGGGGAGGTCGAAGCCTGCGTCAGCAAGGGCGTCGACCATACTAGCGCGGTCGGTGATCAGGCCGACGCTAATCTGGTCTTGCAGCCATGCATGCAGCTCGTCGCGGCCTTGGGCGCGGGTTGCTGTTTGCTCTTCTGTGGGATTGGTTGCGGTCATGATCTGAGGCCTGCGGCTTGGATTTGGGCCTGCGTCACCAGCTTCGACGCAAGCAATGCTGTGACTTGGGGTGCCGTGATGTGTTCGCAAATCGGGTTGCGGTCACTGATCCAACAGGCCAGTCGCGCATGGTGATCAGCCTGCAACGCTGTCGCCTTCTCCCGGTCTTCCCCTTGCTTCTCGACATAGGCCTGCCACCGCCGCGACTGAAACCAGTTGTCGGAAAAGCAGACCTTGGAGCGAGTGAAACCTGCGCTACCGTTGGCGTAGGCTTGGATGGCCTGCCGCAAGTTCTCCGGTGCGACCCCTTCCTTCATGGCCTCTTCGATCTGGGCGATGCAGACCGCCTTGCCCCGTAGCCGGTCCGGCGGGTATGCCGCCAGAATCTTCTCAATTTCTTCATCCGCCGCCGCCTCGCGCCTGCACGTAGGTGGTTTATGGATGGTTGTAGGATGGTTTGGGGGCCGTGGTGGCCCCGGTACCCCGGCCACAGTGGCCCCCGTGCCGGGGCCAGACTGGACGGGGGCCACTGTGGACCCCGTCTCAATTTCGGGTTCAAGCGTGGGGTCCAGGGCCTCAACCTTGGCGAGATCGATCCGGTAGACGACGGTGAAACCGTTCTTGCAGGTACGCGCGCCGGTCTCAACCAGAATGCCTTCCTTCAGGAATTCGCGCACGGTTCGCTTAACGGTGGTCTCCCCCAGCTCGGTGTGCCGCTGAATCGTGCCTTTGGAACACCAGATGCCCGAACCGTCATCGCTCGCCTTATCGGCGAAGAACATGATGATCTGCTTGCGCGTGGCACTCCCGAACTTGCGTTCCGCGCATGTGTTCGCAACCCGCCAGCTCATTGGAAGGCCCCAAAACGCGCAAAGACGTGCGAATTTTGTACAGGTTTTGTACGAGATTTCCGCGGTTTCAGCAGAATTCGGCGCGAAAGCTCACGGGACTTTCTGCAAGCTCCTGCACAAAGCTCTGTAAATAAGTCATATTTTTCAGGTGGTTTTGGCGACCCCGGCAGGATTCGAACCTGCAACCTGCCCCTTAGGAGGGGGCTGCTCTATCCAGTTGAGCCACGGGGCCTGCTTGTTTACGCGATAGCAAACCCACCGTGGCAAAACAATCCTCACGAATTGGATTTTGCAGGCGTTGCGCCCCATTGTGCAGCGCGCTCTGTCTGCGCTAACCTAACAGGAACAACAATGTGAGGCCATCGACGTGACAACGGACAACAAGCGCCCGCTTACCCTTCGTGATGTATCCGAAGCAACCGGCGTTTCAGAGATGACTGTCAGCCGTGTTCTGCGCAATCGGGGGGATGTTTCAGAGAAGACCCGGAAAAAGGTTCTGACGGCCGCCAAGGAACTGGGCTATGTGCCCAACAAGATCGCTGGCGCGCTGGCGTCGAACCGGGTCAATCTCGTGGCGGTGATCATCCCGTCGCTGTCCAATATGGTGTTTCCTGAGGTGCTGACGGGCATCAATTCGATACTGGAAAATACCGATCTGCAGCCCGTGGTCGGGGTGACGGATTACCAGCCCGAGAAAGAAGAAAAAGTCCTTTACGAGATGTTGTCCTGGCGGCCGTCTGGCGTGATCATTGCCGGATTGGAACACACAGAGGCGGCGCGCGCGATGTTGAATGCGTCGGGCATTCCGGTGGTCGAGGTCATGGACACTGACGGCAAACCGGTGGACGCGATGGTGGGGATTTCGCATCGCCGCGCGGGCCGTGAAATGGCCAAGGCCATCCTCAAGGCGGGCTATCGTCACATTGGCTTCATGGGCACCAAGATGCCGCTGGACCACCGCGCCAGAAAGCGGTTTGAGGGCTTTACCGAGGCGCTGGCCAAGGAAGGCGTTGAGATCGAAGATCGCGCGTTTTATTCTGGTGGTTCGGCGCTCGCCAAGGGGCGGGAAATGACACAAGAGATGCTGGAACGCTCTCCTGAGCTTGATTTTCTCTATTACTCCAACGACATGATCGGCGCAGGCGGGATGCTCTATCTGATGGATCAGAAGATCGATATCCCTGGTCAGATCGGTCTTGCCGGGTTCAACGGGGTTGAGCTGTTGCAAGGTTTGCCGCGCCAGCTAGCCACGATGGACGCCTGTCGTCTGGAAATCGGGCGCAAAGCTGCCGAGATCATCGCGGCGCAGCTCGACAACCCGGATCAGGAGATCGAGAAACACGTGACCCTGACCCCGACCATCACCTACGGCGACACGCTTAAGCGGCGCTGATGTCCGTTGCGCGGCTGGACAACCGGGCCGCGCGGCGGCTGTTTATGGATCGTCATGCGCTGCTGGAACAGCCCAGCGGGTCCGCTACGGGTGATGCGCTACTGGACCTGATCACTCGATTGGGGTTCGTGCAGCTGGACAGTATCAACACTGTTGCCCGCGCCCATGACATGATCCTCTATTCACGCAGGCCCAGCTATCGCCCCGCCGCTCTGAAGCGACTTTATGAACGGGACCGCCGTCTGTTTGAACATTGGACGCATGATGCAGCTGTGCTGCCGATGGCGTTCTATCCTCACTGGCATCTGCGGTTTCAGCGGGATGCCGAGGTGTTGCGCAAACGCTATCGCAACTGGCATCGCGACGGGTATGAGGCAAAGTTTCAGCATATCCTGGATCACATCCGGGACCATGGTCCGGTCGGGTCATCCGATGTCGGCAAGGACGAGGCCAAGGGATCGGGCGGCTGGTGGGATTGGCATCCGTCAAAAACGGCGCTGGAATATCTTTGGCGGTCGGGCGCACTGACCGTTGTGGGGCGCAGTGGTTTTCAGAAACGCTATGACCTGACGGAGCGAGTGATCGACCCCGCCCTTGTGCCTAACCAAGGCACTGTTGATCCGCGTGAAACCGTGGACTGGCTGTGCAACGCTGCGCTGGACCGGCTGGGGTTTGCCACTTCGGGCCAGCTCGCGGGCTTCTGGGCAACGGCCAGTCCGGCTGAAACCGCCGCCTGGTGCAAACATGCCGAGGCTGATGGCCATATTGTCCCGCTTGAAATCACACTCGCAGATGGGCGCAACCGACGTGTGTATGCGCGCTCGGGGGCCATCGACAACGCCGCAGATCTGCCTGCACCGCCGGGCCGGATACGGGTGCTTAGCCCCTTTGATCCTGCGCTGCGGGACCGCAAACGGACTGAAGAACTGTTTGGCTTTCACTACCGGATTGAGGTCTTCACCCCTGCCGCCAAACGCCGCTATGGCTACTACGTCTTCCCGCTGATGGAAGGGGACCGGCTGATCGGGCGTATCGACATGAAGGCGCAGCGCCAGGCGGGCCTGCTTCATGTCACAGCCCTGTGGCCTGAACACGGGGTCAAATGGACTGTGTCACGCCAAGCCCGGCTGGAGGCGGAATTAGACCGCGTTGCCCGTTTTGCGGGGGTGGAGCAGGTGACATTTGCCGATGGATGGCGACGTGAAACTCTCTAGATACGGCTCTAATCAGGTGGTTCAGGCCAGATCCGGGCGCAAAAGCGGCTCAATCACCGCACGGTAATCCGCAGGTGCGGGCCTTGTTGTGAAATCCTCGGGCGCGATGAAGACACAGACAAATTTGCCCTCAAAACACAAAATCCCGTCTTGGCTGGCCTCGACCCGGAAGGTGACAGATTTCTGTCCCAGCGCTACCGGCCAGACTGCACAGGCCAGGCGATGGCGTGGGGTCACAGGTGAGCGGAAATCTATGCTCATATGGACAAAGGGCGTGCCGGTGCCGCGATCCAACTCCATCTGATACCAGCCGTCGCCGTCCAGCTGATGTTCCCACCAACCATCAATCGCCTGAAGTGCAAAACCCGGCAGATGGCCGGTATAGGCAATCCGGGCCGGGTCACAATCGCCCCAGCCAACGCGGATTTCATGCACAAAATCGGGCGTATTTGGTTTGGTCATCGGCGGCCTCGGCTGTGAACGGGTTAAACGGATCGCGGCCACCCGCCGGAACGGATGGCCGCGTTATAGTGAATGATTACGTCTTAGCGCATCAACATCAACGGCAACAGCGTGATGATCGGAAAGGCAACGAGGATCACCACCCGGATCAGATCAGAGGCAACAAAGAACATAACCGCCTTGTAGGTATCGACCATACGCGTGGTGCGATCCATCGCATTGATGACAAACAGGTTCATGCCGACCGGCGGGGTGATCAGGCCAACCTCGACCACGATCAGAACCAGAATACCAAACCAGATGGCGACGTATTCGGTCTCGATCCGGTTCGCTATACCTTGGGTGACACGGATGCCCAGCTCTTTCATCTGCTCGCGGGTCAGTTCGGCCCCCGTGGCAATCGCGTCTTGGATAGAGGCCAGCATTTCGGCCCCCATGCCTTCGGGTATGCCGGCCTTCAGGACCTCCATCGCCGCATCGGCCTGCATGGCGGGCAGGTTCACCAGGCCAAAATCCATCGCCGAGATCACCGGATAAAAGATCGGGATAGTCAGCAGGATCATTGACAGGCTGTCCATCAGGCAGCCAAATACCAGATAGAAGGTAAGGATCAGAATGAGCACCATCCACGGGCTTAGGCCTTGGCTGACGACGAAATCAGCCAGCTCCTGCGGCACTTTGGTTAGCGCAAGAAAGCCGTTATAGAACCCGGCCCCCAGCACGATGAAAAAGATCATCGCAGTGGAACGCGCAGTCACCATAAAGCTCTCGCTCAGCGTTGCTTGGGTCAGCCCCCCGTTGAGCCAGGCAATCAATCCGGTCCCCAGCGCGCCAACAGCTGCGCCTTCGGTTGGGGTGAACCAGCCCAGATAGATGCCGCCCACCACAAGGCCAAAAACCAATAGCACCGGCCAGACCCGGAAAAGCGCTGTAAACCGCTCTCCCCATGGCACCGGTGGTCGGGTGCCCGCACTGCCTGGAAACACCCGCACGTAGACAGAAATCGCGATAACATAGCCAATCGCCGCCAGAATGCCGGGAATAAAGGCCGCAAGAAACAGCTTGGCGATATTCTGTTCGGTCAGGATCGCATAGATCACCAGCACGACCGAGGGCGGGATCAGAATACCCAGCGTGCCGCCCGCCGCCAGTGTCGCAGTGGAAAACCCGCCCGCATAGCCATAGGCGCGCAGTTCCGGCAGGGCGACCCGGCCCATGGTTGCCGCTGTCGCCAGCGACGATCCGCAAATCGCACCAAAACCGGCACATGCCCCGATAGAGGCCATCGCAACGCCTCCTTTTTTGTGCCCCAGAAACCCCTCGGCTGCCTTGAACAGGGCGGTCGACATACCGCCCAGCGTTGCAAAATGCCCCATCAGCAGAAACATCGGCACGATGGTCAGAGAGTAGGAGGAAAAGGTCGAATAGGTCTCGCTCTTCATGCGACCAAAAGCGACCTGTGTGCCATCCGTCACCACAATCAGCCCGACCAGGCCAACCAGAAACATCGACAGGCCAATCGGTACCCGCAGAAAGATCAGGATCATCAGGATGGGAAAGGAAGCGATCCCGATTTCAAGTGCAGTCACTGTTCACCCTCCACGCCGTCCCAGACAAGGATCCGACCGGTAAAAAATTCGATGGTGCGCACAGCGCCCATATAGACGCCGACCAACGCGGCAACGATGGCGGCGATCAGGCTGGCGCCATAGGCCCACCAGACCGGAAATTCGAGCAGGAACGACGTCTCACCATTCTGTAACTTGCTCAGCGCGCCAGCGCCCAGTCGGACCGCAATCAACACCAGAACAGCGGCAAAGACGATTTCGGTCACCATGCGCAGGAACCGTTTGACGCCCCGTGAAAAACTGTTCGTCACGATATCAACCGATGCATGGCCCGCCGTGATCTGACAGAGAGGGAGAAAGGCAAAAATGGCAAAAGCCACGCCTGCCTCAACCACCTCAAAATCGCCATTGATAGGCCCGACACCGATGGCAATCAGCCATTCGGACAGCTCAGGGGCCAGCCCCTGCATCATCGCCCCATGTAGCGCGCCGTTCAGCAGCCGCCCGGCGATCGACAGACAGGTCAGCAGGATCAGCAGCGACAAGACAATACCGCCCACAATGGCCATTGTTCTGGCCAGTCCCATCATCAGCTTATGCATGGAATATGTACCTTTTTCAGGTGGGTGGACCCGCCGCCATCATGGGCTGCAGATCCACCGGTCTTGGGATCAGTTACTGATACTGAGCCGTGTATTTGTCGATCAGATAGGTTGCCTGCTCCAGCAGTGCGTCCCCATCGACACCTTTGGCCTTCATGTCGTCCAGCCACTGCTGGTAGATGGGCTGAGATGCCTCACGCCACGTGGCAGTCTGGTCGTCGTCCAGAGTGATGACATTGTTGCCCTCATCCAGCGCAAATTCCCGCGCGGGAGTGTCGGCATCCGCCATAGTACCACCGGCAAAGACCGAGAATTCCAGCCCAGAGTTGTCATCCACGGCCTTTTTCAGATCGTCCGGCAGGCTGTCGTACTTGTCTTTGTTCATCGCCAGAACAAAGGTCAGCGTATAAAGCGCACGACCGGTGAATTCCGTGTGGTTCTCAACCAGTTCCGGCACTTTCAGTGCGGTGGTGACTTCCCACGGGATGGTTGTCCCGTCGATCACACCTTTGGACAGCGCCTCGGGGATGGCAGGCACCGGCATGCCCACCGGGGTTGCGCCCAGCTCGGTCAGCAGACCATTGACCGACCGGCCACCGCCACGGATCTTCATACCGCGCAGGTCGTCGGGGGATTCCACGGGATCAGTGGTATGGATGATGCCCGGACCATGGACCCATGTGCCCAGGATTTTCACGTCCTTGAACTCGGTGTCCTTCATATGTTCGTCGAACATCTCCCAATAGGCGTGCGACGCCGCGCGTGCATTGGTCATCATGAAGGGCAGCTCAAACACTTCGGTCGACGGGTAGCGACCGGGCGTATAGCCGACCACGGTCCAGACGATATCCGCAACGCCATCAATGGCCTGATCCATCAGCTCTGGCGGCTTGCCCCCCAGCTGCATCGACGGATAGCGGTCAATCTTGATGCGGCCATCGGAAGAGGCCTCGACCTTGTCGGCCCAGACATCCAGAATCAGCTTGGGCACATTCGCCTGCGCCGGCAGAAACTGGTGCAGCTTCAGCGTCACCTCCTGCGCCATGGCGGACGTCGCGCCCATCGCCATGAGTGCAACGGCCCCCGCCGCGCCAAGTAGCTTTCTCCGAGTGGTCATGTGTTTCCTCCCTCTGACCTTCTTATCTTTAGATGTTTATCGCCCTCAGGTGACCCTGATGCAACAAACGCCGTTCATGGCCCGGCCATGGGCCTGACCCTGACCGTGCTGATGATGCCTCCAAGCCCCACCAGCTATTAGGTGCATTTGTAACCATCAACAGATGATTATGCATTTGTGCTGTATCATTTCCCACTTGTGCGAGTGATTACAGATCTCAGAAAGAAAAATACGTTACAAAATTATCAACGCAAGCCGTATTAGTGATACTTAAAACACCTACAGGTTGATATTTCGACCATCAGCCACCGTGTCCGCAACTCCGGTCAGCGCAGTGCCAGGCGCACAGGCGTTAGCCCGTCAATCCCGCCTTCGATACGATCTCCAGTTACCACAGGTCCAACACCGGCAGGCGTACCGGTTAGGATCAGGTCGCCGGGCCGCAAATGATAGTAGCCGGACAGATGGCAGATAATCTCCTCCACCGACCAGACCAGCTCGGCGAGGGTTGCATCCTGCCGGATGTCATCATTGACCGACAGCCAGATCCGCTGCGCCTCAACTTCGCCCCACTCCGCAGCCACAGTGAGTGAGGCAAAGACGGAACCGGCCTCTAGATCCTTGCCCAGGCTCCAGGGGCGCTGCTTCTGCCGTTCGCGCAGTTGCAAATCGCGGCGGGTCATATCCAGCGCGCAGCCGTATCCAAAGATCGCAGCCCGCGCCGCCTCTGGTGTCGGGTCTGTCAGCGGTGCGCCAATGGCGACGGCCAATTCCATTTCATGATGGAAATTCTCGGTGCCCCGCGGGTAGGGGATCTCTGTGCCACTCAACACCGTATGGCAGGCCGATTTGGTAAAGTAAAACGGCTGTTCGCGGTCAACCTCGACCCCCATCTCCGCCGCATGGGCCGCATAATTGCGTCCAACACAGAAAATCCGTCCAATCGGATAGCTGTCAGTCCGGCCCACAACGGGGATCATCGGAGCAGGAGAGAGATCAAAAAGGGGCTGTGACATGGTAGGGCTCCTGGAGTTGGCGAAACCAATGGTCTGCGGCGCGATCACGCGACGCCAGATGACCATCATCGTGGTGCGTGTTACCGTACCTTAGTCAGCAGTCTCCTTGAATCACAGCCAGAACAGGATCGTCGTTACAACAGCGAAGGTCAGCACGGTCTTGATCGGCCATATGGCCGAAATCTGGGTGCGCTAGCCTTTGCCTCTGATTTTTCTCAGACTCAGGCTGAGCGATTTGCGCATCACTTCGCGCAGGGAGGCGCCCGCGCCGTTGATCATGACGATTTGGCCCAATACCCGTCTCAGACAGGCGCGGCCCGCCGCTTTGTCCGATTGTGCGAAATGAAACGCGGCCATGTTCAGCAGGGTGATGGTCCCCATGAACAATTTCTGGTCCAGGCTTTCCTTCGAGAAAATGCCACCGCCATGTTCGCGGTACCCGGATTTGCCCAGTTCAGGCATGAATTTGCCGCGACCATGATGGCCGAGAACCGCCCAGACCGTCATGTCACCCATGGGGGCAGATCGCAGGAACATGGGCGGCGCCTTGGAAAACACATTCCTGAAACAGGTCGTCAGCGTGTTGATCGGCAGCCCTTGCTTTAGCTCAGCTGGCGAAAGATCACGCTCCAAACCATTTTTGAAGTCGATGGTTTCAATATCGTCCTGCACGCGCTTGACCGGACCATAGGTTAGTGAGACATCCGGTTCGCTGTCCAAAATCGCGACCTGTTTGCTGAGCTTGGCAGGATCATCCCAATAATCATCCCCATCGCAGATCGCCAGATACGCGCCCTGTGCATTGGGAAAGACATACGCATAATAGGGGTTTACCCCCTTGGAGTACTGATTGTCAGTTTGCAATATGGGGCGGATGATATCTGGGTAGCGTTGCGCATAGGTCTGGATGATCTCGGCGGTGCCATCGGTCGATGCGTCGTCGTGGATGATGATCTCTACACGAAAATCACAGATCTGATCCAGAAAACCCTCAAGACATTGCTCCAGAAATGCGGCGTGATTGAAGGTGATCGTACAGATCGACAGTTTGACCGGGTCTGTGGCCAAAAACCGCGCGTCTCGAAGTGCTGGAACCTTGGTCAATGTGCGTGCCTTCTTCGCTTGATCTGGATGGCCCTGTGCAGGGGCTGTTTCTGAACAGACCGGAACCCAGTCGCGGTCTGCATCTCGTGGGCCGTTACGTTTGGTTTTGCTCAGCCAGCTCTGCTCTCAGCTCTGCTTCCAATCTCAGGCAGTCCTGCTTTCTTGGGCGGATGGCTACGGCAGGCACCCCTGCGTAGACGGTCCACGGCGCAAGCTCACGCTTCACGAGGGTATTTGCGCCCACACTTGCGCCCTCTCTCAATTGGGCACCAGGCAGGACAACCGACCGCGCCCCCAGGATGACATGCTTATGGATATGAATGTCCTCTGTCCGCACGTTTGTAAACTTGGATGGCACGGTCGGGTTGGTAAGGGCCGCGCCCGAATAGTCATCTGACGAGGAAAAAATCAGGCAGTGGTTTGAGATGCCGGCAAAATCATCAATGGTTATCCGACCGGCACCAGACAGGGTGCTTCCGCCAGCGATGTGGATAAAGTTGCCCAGCTTCAGATCCTTGCAGGTCAACGTGCAATAGGGATCAATACGAATGTTGGACCCGAACCGGATACAGTCGAAATCCAGCACAACACATGTGCTGTGGATCAGGATGTTCCGTTCCGCGCTGTTTTCCACACCAAGCGTGGCCAGCGCTTCGGGCGTGAGAAAGCCGCTATTCAGACTCCGGCGCGCCATGGCGATGAGACCTTGTGTTTAGACGCATTGCGTAATGCACAGGCGTGTTTTCTCCATCAGATCGGATCGTTCCTCGGGCGTCAACCAGGACCGGACTGGCAGAACGATCACCCGCTCAGACAGGTTCTGCGCATTCTCACAGGTGCCAACCCGCGCCATGCCACCGCAACGCCCAAGGCTCGGCTGATAGTAACGCCGGATTTCAACGCCCAATCCCTGCATCTTCTCAGAAAATTGCAGAACGCGGCTCTCATCGGGCAAAAGGATAGGGAACACCTGCCATGGCGCTTTGGCAAGCTCGGTGTTGAAGATATGACACCCCGTGTCGCCCAACGCAGTGATCCACTCGCGGGCCATGGCCTGCCGCAGCGCGACGCGCGCGCCCATATCTTCTGACACCGCCATGCCAATCGCAGCCATGACCTCTGACAGTTTGCCGTTGATGCCCCAGCGCGGTGTGGCGTCATGGCCGGCGCCGGTATGGGTCTGTAGGCCGAAATTGATGGCCGAGCGGATGGCCCCGTCTAGGCCGGGGGCTGCAAATATCGCGCCGCCTTCGCCAATGCCAAACGGTTTGGTTGCATGTAGCGAAAACACTTCGCTGACATGGTTGCCATAGGGCACCGGAGACAGCCCGCGCCGGTCGACTCCCAATCCGGCGGCGTTGTCGATAATCAGTATGGCGCCTCGCTTGGCGCAAATCTCCGCATGGGTCGCGAAGTCGGTCTGGATCCCATAAGGGGCCAGAACGATGGCCGCTTTGGCTCCGGTTTCAATCAGGGCCTGCTGTAGACACTCTGGCGACACAACGCCATTGGTCGGGTCCACATCAATGATAACCGGCGTACAAGCCGCCCCCAGAATCGCGCAGGCCGTCGCCTGAAAGGTGAAGGCAGGGCACAAAACAGGCCCCGAAATACCATTTGCGATCAAACAGGCCGACAGGCCGGCAGTTGCGCTGGAGGTTGCGATAACGGTTTCGTCCGCATGGCCGTACAGCGCATGCAGCTTTTGCTCAAATCGTTTGGACGTCGGCCCAAAGTTGGTGTGCCAATTCGCAGCCGTTGCCTCCTCCGTATAAGGAAGCCATCTGTCTGCTGCGGGGATTTCTGGCCAAACTGATCTCACGGTGGTCTGCGTCCTGATTCTCTGCGTGTTTCGCGCGGTCGCTGACGGTGGCGCTGGGCATGGCCAATCGTCGGGTGCCGCATTCCACTAGATTTCTAGTTGATCCCGACGGGATGGCCTATAGCCAAAATTTGATCAGCCGTGGTGACGATCTCTGAACGGTCTACCGCAGTGGTAGATGGCCGAGATGATCTTCGCCGCGCTGACGAGCAAGTTTCATTTGTTTCTGGCGCTCGCGGAATCGGGCTTTGTCGGCGTCAGAGGTTTCGTCGATGCACAGATGGCAAGACACGCCCAGCTCATAGGCCGGATGCTTTTTGTCGTTTGGCAGGATCGGGCGACGGCAGCCATTGCACAGCTCATGCGGACCTTCCTGCAACCCGTGCCCAACCGATACCCGGCTGTCAAAGACAAAACACTCGCCGTTCCAAGTGCTGTTTTCCTGTGGCATTTCCTCAAGATAGCGCAGGATCCCCCCCTTGAGGTGATAGACGTCCTCAACCCCTTGGCCAATCAGGAAATTGGTGGATTTCTCGCAGCGGATGCCACCAGTGCAGAACATCGCAACCCGTTTGTTGTGAAACCGGTCTTTGTTCTGCTCCCACCAAGCGGGAAATTCGCGGAAACTCTCGGTCTTGGGGTCCACGGCACCCTCAAAGGTGCCGATGGCCACCTCGTAGCCGTTGCGGGTGTCGATCACCACAACATCCTCGGCGCGGATCAGGTCGTTCCAGTCTTCAGGATCCACGTAATGCCCGACATGGGCGCGCGGATCGATATTCGGCTGGCCCATGGTCACGATCTCTTTCTTCAGCCGCACCTTCATCTTGCCAAAGGGGGGCTTGTCGCTGGTGGCTTCCTTCCATTCAAGGTCGGCGCAACCGGGCAGGGCGCGGATATGGGCCAGTACCGCGTCAATGCCAGCGCGGGGGCCGGCAATTGTGCCGTTGACACCTTCGTGGGCCAGCAGCAGCGACCCCTTGACCGCCTGCGCCTCGCAGAGCGTCAGCAACGCCGGTTTGATGGCAGCAGGATCGTCGAAACGGGTGAAGTGATAGAGAGCAGCAATCGTATACATGGCGCCGCTCTACACCAAGCAGGCAACGCCCTGCAAGGTCGTGGAATGCCGCAGTGGCGCAGCTTTGTTGACGGGTGGGATTGCGACGCGTACCCCTGTTACCAAAGATGCGGAGACCCTGATGACCAAAGCTTTGATCGTGATTGACGTTCAGATGGATTTTTGCCCCGGTGGCGCTCTGGCGGTGCCGGGCGGGGATCAGGTTGTGGCCCCGATCAATGCGATGATGGCGCAATATGATGCGGTTCTGATGACCCAGGATTGGCATCCCGGCGACCACAGCTCCTTTGCCTCGCAACATCGCGATGCCGCCGAATATGATATGATCGAGATGCCCTATGGCCCACAGGTTCTGTGGCCGGATCACTGTGTGATCGACAGTGCAGGCGCACAATTCCACCCGGATCTGCACCTGCGCGGGGACCTCATTTTGCGCAAAGGCTACCGCCGTGAGATCGACAGCTATTCGGCGTTTTTTGAAAATGACCAGACAACCACAACCGGATTGCACGGTTACCTGCGGGATCGCGGGATCACCGAATTGACGCTGGTTGGTCTGGCGACAGATTTCTGCGTGGCCTATTCGGCGCTGGATGCCGCGCGATTGGGATATGATGCGACGGTTGATCTGACGGCCTGTCGGGCCATTGACCTTGACGGTTCGCTAGACGTCGCCCTGACCAACATGCAAAAGGCGGGTGTGCATTTGCTGGGCGGGCAGGGGTAAGATGTTAAGAAATCGACGATAGACTGAGATTTATCGTTAGCAGGGACCGTGCAAGCCGATGCCGCAGGCCGAAGCGCTCAACAATGGGCCTTTAGAAACCTATCATAAGCGATACAGTCGCCGTGGGTTGCTCAACCGCTATGCGGATGGGCGGGCCCGGTTCTTTGTCTATCGGCAACTGACGATGCTTGGTCTTGCGGGCCTGATTGGCATGTTGTTGTCGCCGCTGGTTGGCTTGGCGGCCTTCGTGGTTGTGGTTCTTGGTGATCTTATCGACACCAGCTACCTCAGATATGTCACCCCTGTGCGAGACGGGGTCTCGGTCAGATGGGTGCTGGTGATCAGCACCTTCACAGCGGCCGTACAGGCGATATCCTTGGCCTTTCTAGCCTGCGCACCAAGCCTGTTCGCTGAGCCAGCAGATCACATGCATCAGGCCCACGCCACGCCGCTGTTCACTATGGGCATCCTGGTCGGCGCGGCGATCAATGCCACTGTGGTTCTCCCCTATCAGGTGTCTGCGGGCATTGTTCGGTTGATGATCTATGCGCTGACGCCATTGGCTGCCATTGTGGTCAGTTCCCTTGGGGAACACGGTGGCCACATTGGCGACGTCCAGATGTTCCAAATCGCTGGCCTGGCAGTGCTGTACCTCAGCGTTTTCTTCTTCGTCAGCTTTATTGCCGGTCGCTATCATCGCAGTCGCAAGAATACACTGGCAATGGCGCTCCAGCACAAGCAACTGGCACAGATCAATACCAAGCTGCAAGCTCAACAGCTGCAATCGCAACGCCTTGCGTTGGTTGCCGAAAATGCCAATGACAGTGTCTTTCTCATGGACAAGGACGGGCGCATCACTTGGGTGAACGACGCCTTCACGCGCATAACTGGATATGGTTACAATGAGGCCATCGGTCAGTTTCCCGGCGATCTTCTGAACGCTGACAACACTGATATGGCGGTCGTGCGGGCGTTGGAACAGGGGCGTGCGACTGGAAAACCCTTCCGGCTTGAGATCTGCAATCGTCGCAAGGACGGGCAGCTGCTGTGGCTGGAGACCAATCAGGTTCCAATGCTGCGCGAGGACGGAACGGTGGAAACCATCATTGCCGTGGAACGCGATGTGACGGCATCCAAACAATATGAACAGCAGCTGAAAGATGCCCGGATTGCCGCAGAGGAAGGCGCGCGGGTGAAATCGGAATTCCTGGCCACCATGAGCCATGAGATCCGCACCCCGATGAATGGCGTCATTGGCATGGCGCAGATGCTGGAGCGCACCGATCTCAGCGAGGATCAAAAGCTTTACGCCGATACGATTCTCGGCTCAGCGCGCACATTGCTGTCGCTGATCAATGATATTCTGGACCTCTCTAAGATGGATGCTGACGAGGTCATCCTCAGCGAAGTCGATTTCGATCTGTCCGCTTGTTTCCACCAGACGTTGCAATTGTTTGAACCGCAAGCGCAGGAAAAAGGCATCACGCTGACTCTTGATGTCGCGCCTGATGTGCCACAGATGGTAAATGGGGATGACCGTCGTCTGCGCCAAATACTGCTGAACCTTGTTGGCAATGCGGTGAAGTTCACCGAAACCGGTGGCGTCCGCGTCGAACTTTCCACCGCTCGTGCGGGTGACCGGCTGCGATTGCGCTTTGCCGTCAGCGATACCGGAATTGGCATCGCGCATGACAAGCTGGACCATGTTTTCGAACGGTTTTCACAGGCCGATGCGGCAATCACGCGGCGCTTTGGCGGAACTGGCCTTGGACTTACCATTTCGCGGTTGCTGTGTGAGGCAATGGGCGGCGAAATATCCGTGACCTCTGAATTGGGAAAAGGGGCCTGTTTCTCGGTGCATCTGCGGATGCAAGCGGCGCTTGGCACCGCCACACCTGAGGCGGCCGATAATGTGCGCTACGACGGGCGCTCGTTGCGGGGAATGCGTATTCTTGTGGCCGAGGACAACAAGATCAATCGCCTGCTGATGCAGAAGTACCTACAGGATGAACCGGTAGAGCTGGCTTTTGCCGTCGACGGTGCCGAAGCGATGGAAAAGACGCTGGATTTCGATCCGGATTTGATCTTGATGGATATGTCGATGCCGGTAATGAACGGGCTGGATGCCACCCGTAATATTCGCGATATGGATATCCGCCAACCGGTGATCGCCGCATTGACGGCCAACGCTTTTGATTCAGACCGCGAGGCCTGTTTGGCGGCCGGCATGGATGATTTCCTAAGCAAACCAGTCAACCGCGACGACCTGTTGATGGTGCTGCGCAAGCACAGCCAGCCCCCACGGGACTGCGCGGCGGTCTGATTTCCTTTGCCCCCGACAGCCGGCTGTTTTATCAACCATTGAAACACGATGGATGAGGCCGCCTGTGGACATTGCAACCCGCGTCTATAACCACAAGTGGAAGATCGATCCGATCGTTCGGTCCCTGATCGACACGGATTTCTACAAACTGCTGATGTGCCAGTCGGTGTTTCGCAACCGTCGCGACACCGATGTGCGGTTTTCGCTGATCAACCGGTCCAAACATATCCCCCTGGCCGATCTGATTGACGAGGGTGAGCTGCGCGAGCAGTTGGATCACATCCGTTCCCTGTCGCTGTCACGCGGCGAGAGTACCTGGCTGCGGGGCAACACCTTTTACGGCAAGCGTCAGATGTTCCGCTCTGATTTCATGGAGTGGTTCGAGGGGTTGCAGCTGCCGCCTTACCATCTGGAACGCAAGGGCGATCAATACGAACTGACGTTTGAGGGCAAATGGCCAGAGGTCATGCTCTGGGAAATCCCTGCTCTCTCTGTACTGATGGAGCTGCGCAGCCGGGCGGTGCTGGACCGTATGGGACGGTTCGAACTCCAGGTGCTCTACGCCCGCGCGATGACCCGCGTCTGGGAAAAGATTGAGCAGCTGCGTGATATCGACGGACTCAGCATTGCGGATTTCGGCACCCGCCGCCGTCATGGGTTTCTCTGGCAGGACTGGTGCGTACAGGCCATGAGAGAGGGGCTGGGCAACAAGTTTACCGGCACCTCCAACTGCTTGATCGCCATGCGCCGCGAGGTCGAGGCCATCGGCACCAACGCGCATGAATTGCCGATGGTCTATTCTGCCCTGGCCGCAGATGATGCGGCACTGGCCCGCGCGCCTTACGATGTTCTCTCGGATTGGCACGACGAACACGAAGGAAACCTGCGCATCATTCTGCCCGACACCTACGGCACCGAAGGCTTCCTGAATGCCGCGCCGGATTGGTTGGCCGGTTGGACCGGTATCCGCATTGACAGTGGTGATCCTGCCACCGGCGCGGAAACTGCAATCCGCTGGTGGCAGAACCGGGGTGAGGATCCAAGAGACAAGCGGGTCATCTTTTCCGACGGTCTTGATGTCGAGAAGATCAAGCAACTTCACACGCAATTCTCCGGCCGGACCAAGGTCTCCTTTGGGTGGGGAACGCTGTTGACCAATGATTTCCGTGGGCTGGTGCCGGGGGACGCGCTGGCGCCTTTTTCACTGGTTTGCAAAGCGGTTTCGGCCAATGGCCGACCGACTGTGAAACTGTCGGACAACCCGGAAAAAGCGATGGGACCCAAGGACGAAATTGCGCGCTACAAGCGGGTGTTTGGTGTTGGCGAGCAGGACAGCCAGGCGGTAATCGTCTAGCAATACTTCGCCCATCTTGGGGTGACTTCGTGCAGTTTCCCAACAAGTTGCGGCAAAAGATCTGCCCCATTGTTTCGCACGCGAAACAATGGGGCAGCCAGCCTGACCTACCGCGCCACACCTTCTGTATGCTTAGCCGTGATAGGCCGCGATGGTTTTCAACTGCGAAAACCCGTATAGCGCCTCGAATCCTTTTTCACGGCCATGGCCGGATTTTCCAGTGCCGCCGAACGGCAGCTCAACCCCACCGCCAGCACCGTAGTTGTTCACAAACACCTGCCCGGCACGCAACCGCTTGGCCAGCCGCATCTGACGCGCGCCATCACGGGTCCACAGCCCTGCGACCAAACCATAGTCCGTGCCATTGGCGATCGCGACGGCTTGATCTTCGCTGTCGAAAGGGATCAAAACCTGCACCGGGCCAAAGATCTCTTCCTGCGCCAGAGGGTGATCAGGCGCAACATCGGCAAACAGGGTTGGGCACACATAGGCCCCGCGATCTGTCGCCTCTTCTGCCAGATAGCCCTGTGCGGCGATGGTCAGATCCTGACCTTTGGCCAGATACCCCTCGATGATCTCTTTTTGTCGCATAGAGATCAGCGGCCCCAACCGCATATCGGCCATTGCCGGTCCGACACTCAGCTGTTTGTAAGCCGCTGCCATGGCGTCGCGCACCTGATTGTAAACGCCCCGTTGTACCAGAATACGAGAGGCGGCAGAGCAGGTCTGCCCAGCATTCTGAATGCCTGAATTCACCAGAAACGGCAGTGCCGCCTGCAGATCCGCATCGTTAAACACCAACTGCGGGGATTTTCCACCCAGCTCCAACGTCACCGGCACAACATTGCGGCCTGCCGCCTGCTGAACCAGGGCTCCCGTTGCAACGGATCCGGTGAAGGAAATATGATCAACACCCGGATGCCCAGCCAATGCCGCGCCTGCCTCGGCACCTATGCCGGGCACCACGTTCAACGCGCCTGCGGGCAATCCGGCCTCCACCGCGATCTGGGCAAAGGCGAGCGCGGTCAGGCAGGCTTCGTCGGCGGGTTTCAATACGCAGGCGTTGCCCATGGCCAAGGCCGCCCCGACAGAGCGGCCAATGATCTGCATTGGATAGTTCCAAGGCACGATATGCCCCGTCACCCCATGCGGCTCGCGCAGGCTGTAGACTGTGTAGCCGGACTGATAAGGAATCGTTTCGCCATGCAGTTTATCCGCCGCGCCACCGTAGAATTCCAGATACCGCGCCAGCGCCACCGCATCGGCGCGCGCCTGAGTCAGCGGTTTGCCGACATCCATCGCCTCTAGCTGGGCAAGGGTGTCGCAGCGGGCCAGCACCAATTCGCCCATGCGGCTTAGCAATCGCCCGCGCTCCGTTGCCGTCATTGCGCCCCATGGCCCATCCAACGCAGTCCGGGCGGCTGTGACGGCGGCGTCGATGTCTGCGGCATCGCCGCGCGCGATATTGCACAGGGCGCTGCCGTCAGAGGGATTCACCAGTGAAAGGGTCTGGCCCTTGGACGCTGGGCGCCACTCTTCCCCGATCAGGCAGAGCGCGGGATCAAACCAGAGCGGCGCGGCGTCAGTCATTATGATCTCCTGCAATATGGAAGCTGTAACTCTTGATCTGATGTTCGGTGAAGGGGGCCCCGTCGCGCAGCTGTTCCACCCCGCGCAACGCGCTGAGACAGGTGCCCCAAAAGGCAACCGCACTGGGGGATTGGCCCGATATTCCCATACGCCAGAAGCCGGGGAATTCCGCAAAGATCAGGCTGGCAGCGGCATGGCCATAGCCCTGCCTGCGGCTGGCCTGATCAATATAGAATTCGGACAATTCGCGCCGGTCATCGGGCAGGTTCAGCACAATGGCAAAGCCGATGCGGACATCATCCTGCCGGATCCAAAAGGCGGTGACATCCTTGCGATGCAGCATCCGCCCGGCGCGTTCGCTTGGATCAATGGCCAGGGCCGGGGCGATTTCGGAGTAGTAATTGGCCAATGCGGCGGCCAATCTGGCCCGTTCGCGGGGCAGGATCAGGGTCAGGCTGATACTCATCCGCGCGCCGCCTCATGGCCGATGTTTGGCAAGACCGGCGCTGCCGCGATGAGGGACTGCGTGTAGGGGTGCTGCGGGGTGCTGAACAGAGCCTCGGTTCTGCCCTCCTCGACGATCTGCCCGCGGCGCATCACCAGACAGCGATCGGTCATATTGCGCACCACGCTCAGGTCGTGGCTGATGAACAGATAGCTGAGCCCGTAGCTGCCGCAGAGATCAGCGAGCAGATCCAGAATTTGTGCCCGGACCGAAACATCAAGCGCGGACACCGCCTCGTCAAAGAGGATCAGTTCGGGGCGGGTGATCAGAGCCCGCGCGATGGCGATGCGCTGACGTTGACCTCCGGAAAACTGGTGGATGTAGCGACCTGCATCCTCCGGTGACAGGCCAACTGCATGCAGCGCCTCGGCAATCTGTTCCACGCGATCTTGCCCTTTGGGTGCGTCTGCCATGCCGTGAAAGGGTTCGGTGATCAGCCGGTCGACCCGGTGTCGGGGATTAAAGCTGCCAAACGGATCCTGAAACACCACCTGCATCTTGCGCCGTTGATCTGCGGCCAGACCCGTTCTGGCAAGCGGCGTCCCATCCAGCAGAATTTCACCGCTTTGCAGCGGTTCCAGCCCCAGAATTGCCCGTGTCAGGGTTGATTTCCCACAGCCGGATTCCCCGACCAGCCCCAGCCGTTCGCCCCGGTGCAGGGTGAAACTGACGTGATCCACCGCCCGCATATGCTGGGCCGGCCCAAACAGGCGTTTGCGCGCCACCGGGTAATCCCGCACCGCATCGCGAACCTCTAGCAGCGGCACCGGGTGTGGCGGGGTCGCAGATGCGGGCGGCAGGGCTACCTTGTGACTGGAGGCCGCAAAGAGTTTCTGCGTGTAAGGATGGTGCATATTGGCCAATAGCCACTGGGTAGAGCCTGTTTCCACCACTTCGCCCTTGCGCATGACCACGATGTGATCGGCCATGTCCGCGACCACGGCCAGATCATGGGTGATGATCACCATGCCCATCCCATAGTCGCGCACCAGATCACGCAGTAGGGTTAGAATTTGTGCCTGTGTTGTCACATCCAGCGCGGTTGTCGGCTCATCCGCGATGAGCAGCGCTGGGCGCAGGGCGATGGCCATGGCAATCACCACGCGCTGGCGCTGCCCCCCGGACAGTTCATGCGGAAACCGGCTGAGCGGAAACCGATCAGCTGGCAGGCCGACGCGATCCAGCAACGTGCGCGCCTCTTTCTCGGCTTCGGCGCGGGGGCAGCCACGGTGCAGCAGAATTGTTTCCATCACCTGATCCCCGATGGTCTGCACCGGGTTCAGCGCAGTCATTGGCTCTTGGAACACCATCCCTACCTTTTGGCCGCGTAGCGCACACATTTCTGTTTCGCTCTGGGCAAGGATGTCGGTGCCATCCAGACTAAGATGGCCACGCAGGGTGGTGCAATTCGGCAGCAGACGCAGAATTGCCAGTGCGGTCATGGATTTGCCGGACCCGCTCTCACCAGTGATGGCCAGGATCTCGCCCGGCTCAACCGACAAAGAAATGCCTCGCAGAATCGGGTAGGCTCCGATGGAGAGCGACAGGTTGGTGATCTCAAGAAGGCTCATGTGCGGCCCTCGCGTAGCTTTGGATCCAACCAGTCGCGCAAGCCGTCCCCCATCAGGTTGAGGCCCAGAACGGTGAGGATGATCGCACAGCCCGGCACCAGCGCCATATGCGGTGCGAGGCTGACCATGGTCTGCGCATCTGCCAGCATCCGCCCCCAGCTGGGCACGGGTGGCTGTGCGCCAAGGCCCACATAGCTGAGACCGGCTTCGGCCAGAATGCCGAGCGAGAACTGGATGGTGCCTTGCACGATCAGCAGGTTGGCGACATTGGGCAGGATATGCTCGACTGAAATTCTGGCGGATCCTTTGCCAGCGACACGGGCGGCCAGAATGAACTCCCGCTGCCAGAGCGACAGCACCGCCCCACGGGTGACGCGGGCAAAGACCGGGATGTTGAAAATACCGATGGCGATGATTGCATTGACCGCACCAGCGCCGAGGATGGCGGTGATCAGGATGGCAATCACCAGCGAGGGGAAGGCAAAGACCAGATCATTGGCCCGCATGATGCCTTCGTCCAGCCAGGAGCCACGTTTGGCTGCAGCGGCCAGGCCCAAGGGCACACCAAGCCCCATGCCGATCCCCACCGCCACCAGCGCAACCGCAATCGAGGTGCGCGCGCCGACCATGATCATCGACAGGATATCGCGGCCAAAGTGGTCGGTGCCAAGCCAGTGTTCCGCGTTTGGGGCCTGCAGCTTGGCGGGGATGTTCAGGGCGGTGTGGTCGTAAGGCGTCCAAATGAAGGACAAGAGTGCGGCCAGCAGCACCAGCGCGGAGAGGACTCCACCAAGGATGAGGCTACGGGTCATCGGGGGCCTCGCGTGTCGCGGAGTGGCTTGCGTCCGACCCTGGGTGGGTGCAAAGCGCCCTCCCGGGGGGAGGGTCGGGCGCTGCCCGGCTGTGCCGGGCATATGTGAGCCATGTGGTTTGTCATCCGCGCCCCCGCAGCCTGGGATCGACCAGTGCATAGGTCAGATCGACCAGGAAATTCACCATGATGACGGCAAAAACCAAGAGCATTACGACGCTTTCCACCACGATCAGATCACGGGCGGAAATGGCCTGAAACACCAGCCGCCCTAGACCGGGCAGGTAAAACACCTGCTCAATGATGATCGCGCCTGCGAGGAGGAAGGAAAACTGCAACCCGATGATGGTTAGCACCGGGATCAGCGCATTGCGCAGCCCGTGCCGCCAGAGCGCCTGCCGCTGGCTCAGCCCTTTGGCGCGGGCGGTGCGGATAAAATCTTCGCCCAGAATATCCAAGAGAGCCGAGCGCATGACGCGGGCCAGAATGGCCGCCTGTGGCAGGGCAAGCGCGATGGCGGGCAGTGTAAGGGAGTGCAGCGCGGCCAGCGGCCCGGCCTCCCAGCCGACAAAGCCCCCGGCGCTGAACCAGCGCAGATTGATGGCAAAGACCAGAACCAGCATCATCGCAAACCAGAAGTTCGGGACGGCGACGCCCAGCTGGGTTGCGCCCATCACCGCGATATCGCCGGTTTTGCCGCGGCGGGAGGCGGCGTAAATCCCAGCGGGCAGGGCAATCAGCGTCGATAGCGTCAGGGCGTAGATCGCCAGCGGCAACGAGACCCAGAGCCGATCCGCAACCATCTGCGCAACCGGCGTGCGATAGGTGTAGGAGGTGCCGAAATCGCCCTGCAACATACCTGTGAACCAGCTGATGTAGCGGCTGAATTTCCCCTCATCCAATCCCAGCTCACTGCGCAGGGCAGCGATGGTATCAGGTTGCGCGTTGATCCCCAGCATGAAGGACGCAGGATCCCCCGGCGCGATCTCAATCACGAAGAAGATCACCCAAGAGGCAATCACAAGGCTGACGATCAGCGACAGCAGGCGTTTGGCGAAGTAGCGTCCCATTGGCGGCAGGTTAGGCGCGCGCTGGGCGCGGGTCCAGAGCGGCCAGGCCCTGACCCGGAGAAAACGGCAAAAACATTTATTTCACAGCGCCCTAGCATGACCGTAAAAGGCGAAGCTGTGCGGCTATCGCGCGGCTGTTGCTGCTGTTGGATCTGCGGGGTTTGGCGCAGCACTGTTCCGCGCTATCTCTGGGCGCATGACACAATTCACTGCTGCTCCCACTCGGCTTGCCGTCACTGATACCGCCAGCCCCTCCGGCCCGCTGGAGGCGCCGGTTTTTATCGGCTCGGAGATCTATCGCGGGTCCAGCTATGGGCGGATGCATCCGCTTCGGGTACCGCGCGTATCGACGGTGATGGACCTGTCGCGGGCGTTGGGCTGGTTGCCGTCGGCGCAGTATCAGACCTCGCCTCGGGCGAAACCGGCGGCGCTGGAACGCTGGCACAGCCCGGAATACATCGCGGCGCTGCAAGCGGCGGAGCGGGCGCAGGCGGTAAGCGATGAGGTGAAGGCGCGGCATCATATCGGGACGATCTCCAACCCGGTGTTCCCGGAGATCTATCGCAGGCCCGCCACGGCGGCGGGTGGGTCGATCCTCGCGGGGGAGCGGTTGGCGGCAGGGGGCGTGATCTACAACCCGGCGGGGGGCACGCACCACGGGATGCCGGATCGGGCCAATGGGTTCTGCTACCTCAATGATCCGGTGCTGGCGATGCTGTCCTTGCGCCACCATGGCGCGCAGCGGATTGCCTATGTCGATATCGATGCCCATCACGCAGATGGGGTCGAGCATGGCTTTGCCGGTGACCCGGATGTGCTGATGATTTCCATCCATGAAGAAAATCTATGGCCCAAGACCGGTAAGCTGGCCGATGATGCCGGGGGCAGTGCGCTGAACCTGCCGGTGCCGCGCAGCTTCAACGATAGCGAGATGGCCTATATCCTTGAGGAGCTGATCCTGCCTGCGGTGGCGGATTTTGCGCCGGATGCGGTGGTCCTGCAATGCGGGGCGGATGCGGTTACCGAGGATCCGCTGGCGCATCTGGATCTGTCGAACACTGCGCATTGGTCGGTTGTTGCGGCGCTGCGAACGCTTGCGCCGCGTTATCTGGTGCTGGGCGGCGGCGGATATAACCCCTGGTCCGTCGGGCGACTGTGGACCGGGGTTTGGGCAACCCTGAACGGGCATGAGATCCCCGATCGTCTGCCACCAGCGGCAGAGCAAGTCCTGCGCGGGCTGGAGTTCAAGGGGCATCGTCTGGGGCGCAATCCGCCAGAGCATTGGTTCACAACCTTGCGGGATACACCGCGCCCCGGTCCCGTGCGCGATCAGATCCGCGAGTCGGTGGCACAGCTGCGTCGGCGTCGTGGGCTTGGCTGAAAGGTCGCCAATAGACAACAGCGCCCGATCAGAGGCGCTGTTGTTTCGGCTCTAATGCAGGGCATTCCGGCCTATTTTGCCCAGCTGACCGCTGTCAGATCGGTGGCTTGTGTCGGTGCGTTGGCCCAGAGCCCTTGCAGATCCGCCTTGGCCACGCTGAGTGCGGCGAGCTGGAACAGGAAGCCGTTCACATAGTCCTGCGCGATGATCTCCTGCGCCTGTTGCAGCATCTTGGTGCGGGCGTCGGGATCGGTGGTGCCGGTCAGCTCTGCCATCAAATCCTGAAAGGCCGAGTTGTCATACTGGAAGTAGTAATCGGGCCGGGCGTAGATACCGATATCCATCGGTTCTGTATGACTGACGATGGACAGGCCAAAATTCTTGCCCCGGAACACGGTTTCCAGCCACTGCGCCCATTCGACGTTGATGATCTCGGCGGTGATGCCGACCTCGGCCAGTTGCGCGGCGATGATCTCTCCACCACGGCGCGCGTAAGAGGGCGGCGGCAGGTGCAGCGTTGTGGTAAAGCCATCGGTCAGACCGGCCTCGGCCAGCAGGGCGCGGGCCTTCTCCGGGTCATGGGCGCTGGTGCCGGTCAGATCGACATAGGCCGGGTTGTGGGGCGCAAAATGGGTGCCGATTGGGGTGCCGTAGCCAAACATCGCACCATCAATGATCGCCTGTCGGTCGATCGCATGGGCCACAGCCGCGCGGACCTTGGGGTCGTCGAAGGGCGGCTGTTTGTTGTTGATCGACAGGATCGTTTCCCCCTCGGTCGAGCCGATGAGCACCTGGAACCTTGGGTCGGCCTCAAACTGCGGCAGGTTCTCAGGCGCGGGGAAGGCGGAGAAGGCATCGACATCCTCGGCCATCATTGCAGCAAAGGCGGCGGTAGGGTCGGAGATAAACTTGAACGTGGCCGCATCCAGCATGGCGGGGGTGCCCCAATAATCGGGGTTGCGGGCCAGATCGATGCGGTCGCCCTGCACCCAGCCATCAAAGGTAAAGGCACCGGTGCCCACGGGCATGGTCTTGATCGTCTCGATGCTTTCGGGGGCGACGATGACCGCATCGCCCCAGGCGAGGTTGAACAGCATCATACCATTGGGTTGGGCCAGGGTGATCTGAACCGTGGTCGGATCCACCACTTGGACGTTGGCGATATCGGCAAACAGTGCCTTTTGGGCGTTTGTGCTGTCTTCGGCGCGGGCACGATCGAGACTGAATTTCACATCCTCGGCGTCCATGCCGGTGCCATCGTGAAAGCGCACGTCGGAGTGCAGTTGAAACGTATAGGTCAGCCCGTCGTCCGAGATGTCCCAGCTTTTGGCGAGGCCGGGCACCACGGATCCATCGCTGGTAAATCGGGTCAGACCTTCAAAGACATTGGAATAGAGCACCTGGTCAATGGCTCCGGCCGCGGCGCTGGTTGGGTCCAAATGCGGCGGCTCCAGCTGTAATCCGATTGTGACGCTGTCACGCGCTGCGGCGGCTCCGGCCAGAATTGCCAGCGCCGAACTGGCGGCAAACAGGAATGAAAGTCGTGGCATCGGTGGTCTCTCCCTCTGGGTGACAGCCGCTGTAGCGGGGCTTTGGGGTGAAGTGTTCCGCATTTTCCCTTAGGTAATCAAGGGCGGCGGGACATTTCGCCCCCTAGAAGCGCGCAGCGTAAATTGCTAGCGGTGCGCAATGCGAACGGAGAGGACAGCATCATGAGTGCAACAGCCCGCAAGACGGCACCCAATGCCGAGGATATCCGCGCCCGCAAAGGCGGCACTCCGCTGGTGAGCCTGACGGCCTATACCACACCGATGGCGCAGCTGATGGACGATCATTGCGATTTTGTGCTGGTGGGCGACAGTGTCGGAATGGTGCTGCATGGTTTGCCCTCAACCCTGGGCGTCACCATGGAGATGATGATCCTGCACGGGCAGGCGGTGGCGCGTGGGCTGACGCAGGCGATGATGGTGATCGACATGCCTTTTGCCAGCTACGAGGAAGGCCCGCAGCAGGCGTTTCGCAATGCCGCCCGGCTGATGGCGGAAACCGGTGCAGGCGCGGTCAAGCTGGAGGGCGGTGTTGAGATGGCGGAGACGATCCGCTTCCTTGTCAAACGCGGCATCCCGGTGATGGCGCATATCGGCCTGACGCCGCAGTCGATCAACACGCTTGGCGGCTACAAGGTACAGGGCCGGGATGCACAGGCGGAGGCGGTTCTGGCCGATGCCCATGCGGTGGCGGAGGCTGGCGCGTTTTCGGTGGTGCTGGAGAAGGTGCCGCAGGGGCTGGCCGATCGGATCACAGCAGAGGTCGCCATTCCCACCATCGGCATTGGTGCCAGCGTGGGCTGTGATGGCCAGATTCTGGTTGTGGATGACATGCTGGGCTTTTTTTCCGCCTTTAAACCGAAGTTCGTGAAACGCTATGCCGACCTCGGCCCCTTGGCAGAGGCGGCGATTTCCGAGTATGCAGCCGAGGTGCGCGCGCGTAGCTTCCCCGCGCCCGAGCATGTGTTTGCAGATCAGGCCCCGGCTGCCGCCAAGACGGCCGCGCCCAAGGCCCCGCAAAAGGACTGATCCCATCATGACTGCCCCGATTCTGCGCCGCCTGAGCGATCTGCGCGCGCTGCATTCCGATTGGCGCCGCGAGGGTGCCCGTATTGGTCTGGTGCCCACCATGGGTGCGCTGCACGAGGGGCATCTGTCGCTGGTCGCTGCGGCCAAGGCCGCCTGCGACCGGGTCATCGTCACGATTTTTGTGAACCCCAAGCAGTTCAACAATGCCGAGGACCTGGCGAAATACCCCCGCACGGAACTGGCGGATGCGGAAAAACTGGCCCCCTACGGTGTCGATGCGATATATGTGCCGGATCCGGATCAGATCTACCCGGAGGGCTATGCGACCACTGTGTCGGTGGCGGGGCTGACCGATGTGCTGGAGGGCGAGTTTCGCCCCGGCCATTTCGACGGGGTGGCAACAGTGGTGGCCAAGCTGTTCCTGCAATGCGGTGCAGATGCGGCGTTTTTCGGCGAGAAGGACTATCAGCAGCTGATGGTGGTCACCCGTATGGCGCGGGATCTGGACATTCCGATCACTGTGCAGGGCTGCGCCACCGTGCGCGAGGCCTCTGGCCTGGCCATGTCGTCGCGCAATTTGCGGCTCTCGCCTGAGGCGCTGGGCAAGGCCGGGCAGCTCTATCCGGTGTTGCAGGATCTGGCGAACCAGCTGCGCGGCGGTGCGGATTTCGGGGATATTGTTGCGGGCGCGCGCGCGACGCTTGCGACGGCGGGATTTGGCGAGATCGAGTATCTGGACCTGCGGTGCGCCGAAACGCTGGAGCCTTTGTCGCGCCCTGATCGTCCGGCCCGTCTGCTGGTCGCGGCATGGCTGGGTGGCATCAGGTTGATCGACAATATCGCGGTTGATCAACTAAATGATTAGTAGGGGCTGGTAGCGATAGCACTTTTGCGTCTAATCTCTGCCCCAAACGACCCAGGGGAGGGGCAAGATGACGTATATTCTGGCGATAGATCAGGGCACAACCTCGACCAGAGCGATCCTGTTTGATGACAGGATGCAGGCGCAGGGCTCGGCTCAGCAGGAGTTTACCCAGCATTTTCCGCAGGCGGGCTGGGTGGAGCATGACCCGGAAGACCTCTGGTCCACAACGCTGGATGTCTGCCGCAAGGTGATGGCAGAGCAGGGCGTTACGGCGGCGGATATTGCCGGGATCGGCATCACCAACCAGCGCGAAACCACGGTGGTCTGGGATCGTCACAGCGGCAAGCCGATCCACAATGCGATTGTCTGGCAGGACCGCCGCACCAGCGCCATCTGCGAAGAGATGCGGGCGGCAGGACATGAGGACAGCGTGCGGCAGAAAACCGGGCTGCTGCTGGATCCCTATTTCTCGGGCACCAAGTTGAAATGGATTCTGGACACCGTGCCGGATGCACGCGCGCAGGCTGAGGCCGGGGATCTGCTGTTTGGCACTGTCGACAGTTTCCTGATCTGGCGCCTTACGGGTGGTGCGTCGCATGTGACCGATGCCACCAATGCTGCGCGGACGCTGATGTATGACATTCGCAAGGGTCGTTGGAGCAGCGAGATCTGTGGTTTCCTTGGCGTGCCGCGCGGAATGCTGCCCGAGGTGAAGGATTGCGCCGCCGATTTTGGCACCACCAAAGGTGAATTTCTTGGTGGTGAAATTGCCATTCTGGGCGTTGCTGGCGATCAGCAGGCGGCCACCATCGGACAGGCCTGTTTCCAGCCGGGTATGATGAAATCGACCTATGGCACGGGCTGTTTCGCGCTGCTGAACACCGGTGATACGCCGGTTGTGTCCCAAAACCGGATGCTGACCACCATCGCCTATCAGCTGGACGGCGCGCCGACCTATGCGCTGGAGGGCTCGATCTTTATCGCCGGTGCGGCGGTGCAATGGCTGCGGGACGGCTTGGGCATTATCGGCTCAGCCCAGGAAAGCGGTGCCCTGGCGCGCAATGCGGATCCCGGTCAGGACGTTATTCTGGTGCCGGCCTTTACCGGTCTTGGTGCGCCTTATTGGAAACCCGATTGCCGGGGCGGCATGTTTGGCCTGACCCGCAGTTCTGGACCGGCGGAATTTGCACGCGCAGCACTGCAAAGCGTGGCCTATCAGACCCGTGACCTGTGGGAGGCGATGCGGGCGGATTGGCAAGGCGAGAGTCTGGTCACCCTGCGGGTGGATGGCGGCATGAGTGCCAGCAATTGGACCATGCAGAGCCTGGCGGATCTCCTTGGGGCGGCAGTGGATCGTCCGGTGATGCAGGAAACCACCGCGTTGGGTGCGGCCTGGCTGGCGGGGATGCGGGCGGGGGTCTACCCGGATCAGGCGGGCTTTGCCGCGACCTGGGCGCTGGACCAGCAGTTCACCCCGGAGATGGACGAAGACCGACGCAGCGCCGCCTATGCGCGCTGGAAGCGTGCGGTAGACGCGGTGATCGGGGGCTGAGGCGTGGCCGCAGGCGGGCGCTCCCGCCTGCTCCGTCACAGTCGTGGACTGTGCCTGCACAGTTGGGGGTGGCGCCGCGCGATGCGCGGCGTTTTCTTTTGCTGAGAAGCGGTTTGCGGGCAGGCCTGCCCGCAAACGCGCCATATCGATGGTGATGGCGCCGATCCGCGCCTCAAGGGTGACCCGTGCCTGTGGCACGGCGGCTGTGCCGCCCTTGACCCACGGCGCGGCGCCCGGTCGCCTCAGTTGATGCGGGTGCCTGCTGGTATGGTGCGGGGGCGGGCGTTCAGCTCCTCGATCGAGAAACCGGCGATGGATTTGTATTTTGCCGCATGGGCCGCAAGGTCCGCCTGCGGGATTACGTCGCCGATATTGCTGAAATCACCACCACAGAGGTCTTCGACCTGTTGCAGCACGCCGTCCGGACCACCGCCTGCGCGATTGGCCAGAGCGACGGCTGTTGTCACCGGGCGGACAGCCGCCTCATAGGCGTTGAGGGCCTGGGGGGGGATGCCATGGGCCAGCATCTGCGCGCCAATGATGCGGGCGTCGACAATGGCTTGGCTGGCGCCGTTGGAGCCGACGGGATAGGTTGGATGGGCGGCGTCCCCCATCAGGCTGACAGGCCCATCCTGCCAGCGGGGCAGAGGATCGCGGTCCACCATCGGGTATTCATAGACGGTTTCGGCCCCTTTGATCAGCGCGGGGACATCAATCCAGTCGAAATGCCAATTGGCAAAATCCGGCAGGAAGTTACTGATGTCCGCCGCTCGGTTCCAGCTTTCGCGTTTCCAGGGGGCGGATGGGTCGAATAGTTTTTCCGCAATCCAGTTGATTGTGGCGCTGCCATCGGCCTCCGGCGTGCTGATGGGATAGGCGACGAGGCGCAGTTGGTCGTGACCGATCATCGCCATCGCCGCGCCCCCATGAAAGGCAGGCGCGCGAGTGGTGGCGCGCCACAGGATGCGCCCATTCCAGATCGGTGCGCCCTCATCCGGATACATCTGGGCGCGGATGGCGGAATGGATCCCATCAGCGGCGATCAGCAGATCACCACGGGCGGTGCGGCTATTCTCCAGATGCAGGCAGACGCCCTGATCCGAGGTGTCGTAGCCGGTGGCGCGCGCGCCGGTGGTCAGGACGCTGCTGCCTGCGCGCTGGAGGAGCGCGTGGTAGAGCATCATCTGCAACGCGCCGCGATGGACGGAAAACTGTGGCCAACGGTAGCCTGCAGCCTCACCGCGCGGCTCCTCCCAGATGGTCTTGCCGAGCTTGGAGTAAAAGCCCAGTTGCCGGGTGCGCACACCGATGGCGGAGAGTTCGGCCTCAAGCCCCAGATCAAAGAGTTCGCGCACCGCATTGGGTTGCAGATTGATGCCGACACCCATCGGCTTCAGCGTCTCGGTGGCCTCATAGATGTGAAACGGCACGCCCAATTCGTGCAGGGTGAGGCCAAGCGTCAGCCCGGCGATCCCTGCGCCTGCAATCATCACCGTCATCTGGCTCTCCCACTTCCTGCGCGCTTTGCGGCATTAGAACCATGGCGCGAGAGGCAGAACAAGATGGGTAAATGCCGCGGTTAGAGCCGAATACGCGCGGCTATCCATCCTCGCTGCTGCCGAGGCTGAGGTCAGGACCAAAGATCACGTCGGAGTAGCTGTTGAGATAGATCTTGAGCCAGGGGGTAAAGCGATCCGGGTGGCGCTGCACCTCGGCCAGAAGGTCGTGATAGTCGACCCAGCGGGTCTCCATCACCTCTTCCGGGTTGGGCGCGAGATCCGGCACGCGGTGCGCATGGGCGAGAAAGACATCCACCACCTCGTGTTCGATCAGCCCGTTGCCGACATCGGCGCGGTATTCCAGATGGTGGCGGAACTCAGGATAAAGCCCGGTGATGCCGAGTTCCTCTTCCATGCGACGGACCGCGCAGGCCGAGGAGGCCTCGTCCCATTGCGGGTGGGTGCAGCAGGTGTTCGCCCAGAGCCCGGGGGTGTGATATTTGCCAAGCGCGCGGCGTTGCATCAGGATTTCGCCGCCTTTCACCACAAAGACCGAGACGGCCTTGTGCTTCAGCCCCTGTTCATGGGCGGCCAGCTTATCAACCGGCGTCAGGGTGCCATTCACCCAAGCGGGAATCTTGTGGGTCATTGCAGGAACTCGCAAGGATTGAGCAAGGGGGCGGGCGGCCAAGCCACTGGGCCGGGCGCACTGGATCGGGCAGATATGGTGGTCATCAGGTGGAGATCAATCCCACAAATGAGGCTGCCCGGATCGGCGGGTGAGTGGATGCAGGGGCAAAAGGCCTGCGCGGGACGGTCAATATCGTAGAGACATATGAAAATCAATTGTGCGAAAAGCCGCGGCCGGGGGCGCGCGGCTTTTGCCAGTTTGTCTGCCGACCAAGGATCAGTTGGTTGCGGTCTCTTCCGTGGTGGCTTCGGCTTCTGCTTCGGCGGCATCCGCAGGGCCATGCATTGCAAGGAACGCGTAGATATCTTCCGCGCCTTTCTTCAGGCGGAAGGACATTTTGGACTTGGCTTTCTTGTCGCCGAGATAGTCGCGCAAGAAGGCTTTGGGGTCGGCGGTATAGGCGGTGAAGGAGGCTTCGTCCCAGGCCAGGCCTGCTTCGCCCGCGGCGACCATGTCCTTGCCGTATTTGTAGCCCTCATAGGTGCCGGCAGTGCGGCCGACGACGCCCCAGAGGTTCGGGCCGGTCTTGCCACCCTTGATGATCACATCACCGCTGTCGGAGACAACCATGTGGCAGGATTTGCATTTGTTGAAGCCCTTTTCGCCCTTGTCGGCATCGCCTTCGGCAAAGGCAGGGGCCGCAATCAGGCCCAGGGCTGCTACAGCAGTCAGAAGTTTCATTTCGCTTGCTCCAATATTGAGTTGGCTTGGTCAATACGCGCGTGATGCGGCGCAGAGTCAAACGGGCGTTTTGCCGCGTCCGCTGTCTGTTATGCGCTCAGCCCGACCAATTGTATCTGATCTGCTTCAAGTCAAGGTGGTGGCACCGAGGGGTCAACTTTTCTGCCAGCAAGGCAGCAGGTCGCCCGGTTCGGGACAGGCCAGGGCGGCGGCGCGGGCGATGGCGCGGCTGAGGCAGAGGGCCGCAGCGTGGCCGATTTCGCCAAGATCAGCGCCGAGTTCGCCACCTGTGGTGGCCGCACCCGGATCGCCGGTGCTGACGGCAAAGACGAGATCGCCGTCGCCGGGGGAATGGGCCGGAACGATCGCCCGCCCGATCCCGTCATGGGCGGCAATGGCAAGACGCTGGCATTGTGATTTCGTCAAAGGCGCATCGGTGGCGACAATGGCGATGGTGGTGTTGCTGCCCTCAGCCGGGATCGCGGCATCAGCGGCCAGTTTCTGCATTGAGGCGAGTTTCAGGCTGGGGGCGGGGGTGGTGAACCCTGAGGCCGGGTCCACACCCGCACCGCCAAATTCGCCGTTGATCTCAAAAGGGGCGGCCCAGAAATGACGATCCCCCGGCGTGGTGACAGAGCCAAGCGGATTGGCCGCCACCAGGGCGCCCACCGTGGTGCCATCCGGCAGCACAAAGGAGGCCGACCCAAGCCCGCCCTTCACCCGCGCGGCGAGGGCGCCGGTGCCCGCCCCGGCAGTGCCGAGGGCGAACTGGCGGTCTGCGGCCATATAGGCGGCGCGGCCGAGGGCAGAATAAGGGTTTTCTGCCCAAGCCTTGTCACCGCCGTTCAGGAGATCAAAGAGGATGGCGCCCGGCACGATAGGCACACGGGCTGGTCCCACTGCAAAGCCGCGCCCGGCGGCGTGCAATCCGGCCACAACGCCGGAGCAGGCGTCAAGCCCGAAGGCCGAACCGCCAGACAACACCAGCGCATCAATCTGGGCGACGGATTTGTCCGGTGCCAGCAAATCGGTTTCGCGTGTCCCCGGCGCGCCGCCCATGACATGTACCCCGGCGGTGAAGGGCTGATCTGCAGTCAGCACGGTGGTGCCGGATTTCAGCTGCCGGTCCTCGGCGTTGCCGACCTTGAGGCCGGGCACATCGGTGATCAGGTTCAGGGGGCCGGGGTGCATGGGGTGTGTCCTTTGTCGTTGGCTCTGTGAGGGCCTGTAGCAGGGGCGCGCTGGCGCGCGCGGCCTCTGGCGGGAGTATTTGGGGAAAGATGACGGGCCGGCCGGACGCCACAGGGAGGCCGTCAGATGCAGCGGCCGCCGTCAACCTCAAGCGCGACGCCGGTGACCATGCTGGCCTCATCCGAACAGAGATAGCAGGCGGCATTTCCCATATCTTCGGGCGTGGAGAAGCGACCGATAGGGATGGTGGAGAGGAATTTCGCACGGGTTTCCGGCGTATCCTCCCCCATGAAGGTTTTCAGCAACGGGGTTTCGCCCGCCACCGGATTGATCGCATTGACGCGCACCCCTGCGGGGGCGAGTTCCACTGCCATGGTGCGGGTGGCGGTGATCATCCAGCCCTTGGAGGCATTGTACCAGTTGAGGTTCGGACGCGGCGATATCCCGGCTGTGGACGCCACATTGAGGATCGCGCCGGACTGGCAGGATTTCATATGCGGCACCAGCGCGCGGGCGGTCAGGTAGACAGATTTCATATTCACCGCAAAGACCCGGTCGAAGTCCTCCTCGCTCACATCTTCGAGCGGGGTGGGCAGATGGCTGACGCCGGCGTTGTTCACCAGAATATCCACCTGACCAAAGTGATTGAGTGCGGCCTGCGCCATTTGATCGACCGAGGCGCGGTCAGAGACATCGACGGTCTGGGCGATGGCCCGGTCGGATCCATAGGTTTCGCAGGCCCCGGACGCAGCTGCAGCAGCGGCGTCGCCGTTGATATCCGCGATCATTACCCGCGCGCCTTCCGTCAGGAATTTGGTGACGATCCCGGCGCCAAAGCCCGAGGCCCCGCCGGTAATAATGGCGCATTTCCCTGCCAGCCGCATATGCTCTCTCCCCGATTGACTTTGCGGCAGCTTGGCCGAGAGCGGGGGTCAGTGCAATCGCCTGTCTTAATCTGGGTCGATCTTACCGCGCGTCGCTTTGACATCACTGCGCTGGCGTTTGGCATCAAGGCGGCGACGCACTGAACCGCGTGTGGGCTTGGTGGCGATGCGGCGTTTGGGGACAACCAGAGCCTGGCGGATCAGCTCGGCCAGCCGGTCGCGCACCAGCTCGCGGTTGCGCTGCTGCGAGCGGGTTTCGTCACATTGCAGGATGATCGCACCGTCCTTGGTCCAGCGACGGCCGGCCAATCGCTTGAGCCGGGATTTTACGGCCGGAGTCAGGGCGGGCGAGCGTGCTGCCTCGAATCGCAGTTCAACGGCTGAGGATACTTTGTTGACGTTCTGCCCTCCGGGCCCGGAGGCGCGCATGAAGCTTTCGGTCAATTCCCAATCCTGAAGGGCAATGGTGTCGGTGATACGCAACATGGGGCGGACCATACTGCGGGGATTGGCCAAGGTCCAAGCGAAAGCCGGGGTCGGGCTGGGCACTGTGGACTGCGTGTCACGCAAAAAGGGCCGCCCCTAGCGAGGCGGCCCTTTCCGAAAGTTTGTAAGAGCAAAGGCAGGTTAGGGTCCGAGACCCAGCCGGATGGCTGCTGCCAGAGAGGGCTGCCTCAGAGGCCCGCCGCTCCGGTTGTTGCTACGCATTGCTCCAATACCTTTCTGGACACTGGATCACCTCCTTTTCTCTTTGTTTCCGTTACTCAGGATGGTGGCACGGAACGGAAGGATCTCCAAATAAAAAAAGCAAAGTGTCAGTTTGCGGTAGCCTTGGCGCGTGTCAAACGGGCCACAATCAGGCGGAAGGGGATCAGGGCCAGGAGTGCCAGACCGACCTTAACGCCCCAATCCGCAACGGCGAGCGAGACCCAGAGCGGGGCCACGGGACCGGTGCCAAGGATCGGCAGCATCTCACCGGCCCAGCTGACGTCATTGCTGGGTTCCAGCCAGACCAGAGCGCCGGAAAACGCGATGCTGAAGAACAGCGCGGTATCGACGGAGGCACCAATCAGGGTGGAGGCCAGCGGCGCGCGCCACCAGGCGCCATTGCGCAGGGCGGCAAAGATCGAGACATCCAGCAGCTGTGCGGTGAGAAACGCGAGACCGGACGCAACGGCGATCCGCAGGGTCACGAGCGGGCCGAATTCGCCCATGATCTGCGTGCCGATCAGCGAGCAGATGACGCCGACGACAAAACCGGCCAGAACCACCCGGCGGGCGGGGCCGGTGCCATAGACGCGGTTGGTCACGTCAGTGACGAGAAAGGCGATGGGGTAGGTGAAGGCACCCCAGGTCAGCCATTGGCCGAACAGAAATTGCACCAGGATGTTGGAGGCCACGACAATGGCGGCCATGGCAAGAATGCCAGGTAGATAAGAGCGTGTCATTTTGCAGTCCGTTTTTTAGACAAGGTCGCGGAGACTTGTTTCGCCAATGCGAAAGATCAGGCCCAATAGCGGAAAAGCTGCGGTTTGGGCAAGGGGTTTGTCAGGGCGCGCGCCTGTGCTGGTACCTGTTCTGGTGCCTGTTCTGGTGCCGGTGCGCGGCGTGTGAGGACCTAGTCGGGCAGCCGGTATTCCACCAGTTCGGTGCGTTGCAGCGATTTGAAATTGTCGTCGGAGACCATGGTGGCACGCAGCGCGCCGCTTTGATCACGCCAGATCGACACGCCTTCCAGATTGTCGTGCAGCCCAAGGCCGGTTTCCAGCAAGGTAACCTCACCGCTGATGCCATCCGGTGTGAGATCCCAACGCCGCAGACGGCTGCGAAACCCGATCAGGCCGAAGTTGCGTTCCAAGAGGTAGAACCGGCCATCGGGACCGAAATCCGCCCCCACGGGCAGGAAGTTACCCCGGCTGGGCAGCACGAAAGGGCGATCCCAGCGGGTCCCGTTCCAGCGCCAGACCGGAATATCACCCGCCGCAGTCAGCGCGCGTTCCGGCAGGGTGTAGAGGTGGCCTTCGCTGTCGATGGCCAGCGCCTCAAGCGCCTTGTTCAGGGGCAGGCGGCGGAAGGCCTTGGGACGGGGCAGGACCTCGGCGCGGCTGTCACCCCGGCGGTGGCGGGCCACGCGCGAGACCCCTTCGAAGGAGATGAAGAGGGTGCCGTCCCGCGCTATGGCGAGACCTTCTGCATCGACGATGCGCCCGCGCAGGATCGCACCGTCTGAGGCGCGCAGCTTATGAGCCTCGGTCGGGGTCACCGCCTTGATCGGCTGCATCGCCTCCGGGCTGCGCTCAATCCGGGCGGTGACGATGGTGGCGCGGTCGCTGACCACGGTCATCTGCCGCCCGTCCGGTGACAGCGAGAGCGCGGAGAACCCACCAAACCACTTGGCCGGGTGGGTCCAGCGATAGGCTGCGATGAACTGCGCCCCGCCGGGCTGGGCGGCGGAGGCGACAGGGCGATAGGCCACCAGCGCGGTCAGAGCGAGGCCAAGAGCGGTTACAACGCCGAGGCTCAGTTTGATTGCAGAACGGCGGCGCATTGCTGAGGCAGATCCGATAGAGTGTGCTCGCGCCGAGGCTTGGGCTTGGGCGCATTGGGGTCGCGGGGTTTCGGTGGCGGCGGGCTTAGGATGTCCTTGACCCATTGGCGGGCATCGTCGCAGCCATCACCGCGGGGCGGTGGATCCTGATTGACGCAGCCACGCGTACCATCGGGGCATTTCAGCCGCACATGGAAGTGATAGTGGTGGAGGTACCAGGGCCGGATTTTACGCAGCCAGTCCCGGTTGCCTTTCTCGTCGTTGCACATCTGCACCTTGGCCCCCGGGAAGACAAAGATCCGGGCGACGCGATCATCCTTCGCGGCGGCGCGTAGGATGGCGTGATGCTGAGGGGTCCAGTTGGAATTGGTATAGGCGCCCTTGGCCCGGCGCAGAGAGATCGACGAGATCTTCTCGCGTTCGGCCACAGACAGATCGAGACGCTTGGCCGGCAGCATCCAGATATCGGCATCCAGCCCCATCTGATGGCTGCGGTGACCCGACAGCATCGGCCCGCCGCGCGGCTGGCTGATATCGCCGACATAAAGCCCGTTCCAGCCGTTTTGACGGGCGGCAATACGGCTCAGATCCTTGATGAAATCGATGGTTTCGGGATGGCCCCAATTGCGATTGCGCGACAGGCGCATGGCTTGCCAGGTGGGGCCAGTCTGGGGCAGCTGTTCCGCGCCGGCAACGCAGCCCTTGGCGTAGGAGCCATGTGGTGCAGGTTTCTGGGCAGAGCCGTTGCGCTTGGCCCCGAACAGCTGTTTGGCGGGCACGCCGGTGTCGGCAGAGCGGCTGACCACCTGCTTTACGGTGGGCGAGCGGCTGTCTGCGGCGGGGCCGCAGGCGGTTAACAGGAGGGCGGTGAGGGTGATGTATCGACTGAACTTCAACTCTGGTCTCCTTCTGCATTGACCCAGCGCAGGACGATGAGTCCGATAATGAACAGGAAAATGACCGGTGCAATCCCAAGGCGGGCACTGCCGGTCAGGGTGGTGGCGATGCCGATCAATGCGGGGGCAAGAAAGGCAGTTGCGCGCCCCGAAAGACCATAGAGGCCAAACGCCTCGGTGGCGTTTTCGGGGGTGGTGTGGCGTACCATCAGGCTGCGGCTGGCGGCTTGCAGTATGCCACCAAAGCCGCCGATCAGCACGCCGCAGGCGAAGAAAACCGTGTCAGGCAGGCCGGAACCTGCCGCGAGGGTCACGCCAAAGAACTGGTCGCGCGACATGTTCACGACCAGAAAACACACAGCCGTCAGGATCAGGATCGACAGGGTGATAACGGGTTTTGGGCCAAACCGGCGATCTGCGAGGCCACCTAGCCAGCTGAACAGCGCCGAGGAGATCACCGCGATGATACCGAAGATGCCAATGAGGGTGATTTCCCAGCCCAGGACCAGCCGCGCGTAGATCCCGCCAAAGGCATAAAGCCCGTTCAGGGCATCACGGTAGAGCATCGAAGAAATCAGATAGCCGGTCAGGCTGGCGCGATGGCGCAGATTGGCGATGGCGCGCCCGACCGAGCGGATGGCATCGCCGAACCGGCCCCGTGCGCCGGTGATGGCATCGTCGTGGACCCAGCGGAAATAGGGGATGATGAACACGGCAAACCAGATTGCGGTCAGCGGACCCGCAGCGCGGGTGCCTTCGCGCAGCGCCGCATCCAGCCCCAAAATGGGGTCAATCCCGATCAGCGTCTTGCCGTCACCCTGTTCAACAAACAGCGCCAACATCAGAAACAGCGCGATTACCCCGCCAAGGTATCCGATGGCAAAACCAGTGCCGGAGATGGTGCCCACGTCTTCTTTGTTGCCAAGCGAGGGCAGCTGCGCATTGACGAAGATCAGCGCAAATTCCGCACCGATAAAGCCAAAGCCAAAGCTGATAAGCATCCACCACAGGTTCGAGCCGCCCGGATCCATGAACCACAGCCCCCAGGCGCCGGTGATATACATCAGCGAAAAGACCATAATCCACGGAAGCTTGCGCCCGGAAATATCGGCGAGCGCGCCCAAGAATGGCCCGCCAAGGCCGATCATCAGGCCGGTGATGGTCAGGCACATCGACCAGACGGTCTGCGCCTGTGCCTTTGCCGCCTCATCCGCGAGCCCTTGGGTTAGGTAATAATCGGCGGCAACCGCAGCAAAGAAGGGCGCAAAGACAAAGGTCACCAGCAGGGTGTGATAGGGCTGACTGGCCCAATCAAAGGCCCACCAGCCCCAGATGCGCTTGCGCATGGAAATCTGCGTCATGCCTCGTCTTCCCTCGCCCGATGCCTGTCGTGGTCTTTTGTCATTACCTTTCGGTATGACAGGCCGGTGTGGGGTTAGGCAAGCGTGTCCTGAGCAGCGGATGCATCAGGAGCCACTGTTTCTGTCGGCATCATCGGCGGCCAGGGGCGGCCTGCGTCGGCCTCGCACCAGGCCTTGATCCAATCGGGCATCTGTGGCGCGGCGCTGTCGGTGCGGCCGATGGTTTTCAGCACCTCCTGCGGCGAGACGATCCCCTTGGCGTCGGTGATCGCGGTGCGCAGCATTACGTGGCTGGCGCAGTCGCCGTTGGATTTCCACATGGATTGTTCGAGGTAGATGAAGCGATCGTCCCAGGCCACCGCGCGGCTGCGCATCTCAAACCGTTCAAACCCGCGAATACGGCGACGGAACCGCACGGTGGTGCCCGCAACGGTCATGCCCCAGCGACGGCTGCGCAAAGCGCCGATCAGGCCGACACGCTGCGCCAGCATGGTGCGGCCCAGATCATACAGCGTCATGGCGCGGCCGTTGTTCAGCTCCATCCAGATGTCCAGATCCCAGGGCCAGCAAATGTGGCGCGAGACATGGGTTTCGGTCAGATCCAGCGGCGGCATCCGGCGGGCAACCAGCAGATCCTTGATCAGGCGGACGATGGGAAACATGGGCGCGCTCTCCTGTGTGATGTGCCCGTGTTGCCATGTGTTTACAGCACGTCAACCGCAACCTCGCGGCAGTCTTGCGATTTTGCGCGGGCGCGCTTACCTGTGAACAAGCTCCAAAAAGGGAAAATCAAGAGATGCTGTCGCTGTTTCAAATTCTGATGCTGATCCTAGACATCGTCTGGTTCTTTATCATCGCCCATGTGATCATGAGCTGGTTGATCAATTTCCAGGTTCTGAACCTCAATCAACAGTTTGTGTCACAGGTTTGGTACGGCCTGAACCGCTTGTTAGAGCCGCTTTATGCGCCGGTTCGTCGCATTCTTCCCAATATGCAGGGGCTGGATCTGGCGCCGTTGGTGGTGCTGATCGCGGTTTACGCGTTGCGGATCATTCTGGCCAACAATATCGCGATGTTCTACTGATTGCAGGATGGCTTCTGCCGTTTTGATTGACCGCCGGGGCCATGGCTTGCGGCGGTCTTTTTCTACGCGCTACCCCATTGCGAGGGGCGCTGACCCTTGCCGCCTGAATCCGGTTGTGGGATTGTGATTGCCAAGACGAGCAGATCACCAAAAACGAGGCCCACCGCCCCCATGTCCGCAGTTTCGCCGGAAATGACCGCCCCCAGTGGTGCGACGTCACCTGCTGCGTCCGCAACCGGTGCAACACCGCTGTTGCGCGAGATCTTCGGCTTTGACGGGTTTCGACCCGGTCAGGAAGAGATCGTTGATGCGGTGACAGCTGGCGAGAATGTTCTGGCGATCATGCCAACCGGCGGCGGCAAATCCCTGTGTTTCCAACTGCCCGCGCTGCTGCGCGAAGGGATTACAGTGGTAATCTCGCCATTGATTGCGCTGATGCGGGATCAGGTGCGGGCGTTGCAGGAGGTCGGCGTGACTGCCGGGGCGCTGACCTCCGGCAATACCGACGAAGAAACCGAAGCGGTCTGGCAGTCGATTGAGGAGGGGCGGCTGAAGCTACTGTATATGGCGCCGGAGCGTCTGGCCTCGGGTGCGGCGATGGGCATGCTGCGGCGGATTGGTGTCAGTCTCATTGCCGTAGATGAAGCGCATTGCGTCAGCCAGTGGGGCCATGATTTCCGCCCGGATTACCTGCGCATCGGTGAGTTGCGGCGGGCATTGGACGTGCCTCTGGCGGCCTTTACCGCGACAGCAGATCAGGAAACCCGCGAAGAGATTGTCGAGAAGCTGTTTGATGGCGAGGCGCCGCGCAGTTTTCTGCGGGGCTTTGACCGTCCCAATATCCATCTTGCCTTTGCCACCAAAGACAGCCCGCGCCGCCAGATTCTGGAATTTGCTGCCGCTCGCAAGGGGCAATCCGGCATCGTCTATTGCGGCACTCGTGCCAAGACCGAGGCATTGGCGGCGGGGCTGCGCGAGGCGGGCCACGCGGCCTGTTATTACCATGGCGGCATGGACGCCGAAGATCGGCGCGGGGTGGAAACACGGTTTGCCCGTGAGGACGGGCTGATTGTTGTGGCGACAGTGGCCTTTGGCATGGGCATCGACAAGCCCGACATTCGCTGGGTCGCCCATGCAGATCTGCCCAAATCCATCGAAGCCTATTATCAGGAAATTGGCCGTGGTGGCCGCGATGGCGCGCCTGCTGAGACACTGACCCTGTTCGGGCCGGAGGATATTCGCCTGCGCCGCAGTCAGATTGACGAAGGGCTGGCGCCTGCGGAGCGGCGTGGCGCGGATCATGCGCGGCTGAATGCGCTGTTGGGGCTGGCTGAGGCGCTGAAATGTCGGCGGCAAACCCTGCTGGCCTATTTCGGTGAGGCGGCTGAGCCCTGCGGCAACTGTGATCTCTGTGATCAGCCCGTGGATGTGTTCGACGGCACCACTGCGGTGCGCAAGGCGTTGTCGGCGATCTTGCGGACGAATGAGACTTATGGATCAGGACATCTGATCGACATTCTGGTGGGCAATATCACCGACCGGGTGCGCGACAAGCGGCATGACGACCTGTCGGTTTTCGCCTGTGGCAAGGAATACGGCAAACGGCAGTGGCAGGCGGTGTTCCGGCAGATGATGGGCCATGATCTGGTGCGCCCGGATCCCGAACGCCATGGCGCTTTGCGGATGACCGAGGCGGCGCTGCCGGTTCTGCGCGGCGAACAGGACATTGCCCTGCGTCGCGACACCATCAGCTCAGCCAAGCGCAGCCCCGCCGTGAAGGCGCTGGTGTCGGATGAGGACGCGCCGCTGCTGTCGGCACTGAAAGCCAAGCGGCGCGCGCTGGCGGAGGCGCAGAAAGTACCGGCCTATGTCATTTTCCCGGATCGAACCCTGATCGAGATGGCCGAAACCCGCCCCAGCTCGCTGGACCAGATGGCGCGGATTGGTGGGGTCGGGGCGAAGAAGCTGGAACGCTATGGCAGCGCATTCCTGTCGGTGATCACTGGCGAGAGTGAGGCGTTGCACCCTATGCGGCGCAAATTGGCCGGGCGTTATGCCGGGTCGCTTTATGATGCGCTGTTGGAAACGCAAACCCAATTGGCGCGCGGCAGCGATGGCACAGAAAAGCCACTAAGTTGTTCTGCGGCACAATTGGCCAAGCTGGCGCAGATGCGCCCGCAGGACGAAATGGCGATCACAAGACTGTTAGGGGAGCGCCGCGCGGAACGTTTTGCGGCGGCGTTTCTGGACGTCTTGCGCGGCGCGGGCTAGGTCTTGCCAAGAACCAAACGGGGGCAGAGTATGCTGGTAGTGACTTCTCCGGCCAAAAAGCTGGACTGGAGCGAGCGCGACGTTGAGATGACATGGCCCGCCATGCATGACGCCGCGACGGAATTGGCATCAGTGGCACGCGATCTGTCGGTCGCCGATCTGATGAAGCTGATGCATATCAGCGAGGATCTGGCCAGGCTGAACCACGAGCGGTTTCAGAATTTCGCGGCTGATCCGGGCAGCGATGATATACGTCCCGCCGCACTGGCCTTTGCGGGTGATACCTATCAGGGGTTGGAAGCGGGTTCGCTGGACGCGGATGAGATGAGTTGGGCCCAAGATCATTTCCGCATTCTGTCGGGCCTATACGGGTCGTTGCGCCCGCTGGATGCGATGCAGGCCTATCGGCTGGAAATGGGATCGAGGCTGAAGACGCCACGCGGTAAGTCGCTGTATGAATTCTGGGGTCGTGAGATTTCTGATGCATTGAATGCTCAGGCTGACGTCGTGGATGCAAAGGTTCTCGTAAATTGTGCGAGCCAGGAGTATTTTGGCGCGGTAGACCAGACCGCGTTGAAGCTGCGGGTGGTGACGCCGGTGTTTATGGAAGACAAAAACGGCACACCGAAGGTGGTGAGCTTTTATGCCAAACGGGCACGGGGGGCGATGACCCGCTATATCATCCAGAACCGCTTAAACGATCCGGCTGCGTTAGAGATGTTTGACAGCGGTGGGTATCACCATATGCCGGAGCTGTCGAAGCCGGACCAGCCGGTGTTTCTGCGCGCGGGCTGACCGGTGGCAAAAAGATCAGGCTGCGCCTGTCTGGTTCAGATCTTCGGGGACGAGCGGCGCGGCCTCTGCGGGCAAATAGGCATGCAGGCGTTCAAGGATCAGCGCCTTGCGCAGCGGTTTGGTCAGATAATGATCGAGCCCTGCGGCCAGAATGCCTTCTGAATCGCCCGTCATGGCGTGGGCCGTCAGCGCGACAATGGGCACATAGGTGCCGGTTCCATGTTCCAGGGCACGGATTTTCTGTGTCGCTTCTTTGCCATCCATCAGTGGCATGGAGATGTCCATGAAGATCAGGTCAGGCTGGAAAGACTGATAGGACTCCACTGCCTCGATACCGTTGTTGGCAAATTGAAGGTCGATATTGAGATCCTTCACCATCTTGCGAAAGACAAGCTGGTTGGTGCGATTGTCTTCGGCCGCCAGCACACGCATCAATCGCTGGACGGGGACAGTGGTGACCGGCGGCAGAGAAACAGCCGTTATCGTCGCTGTCGCTGTCTGGGCGGGTTCTGGAGTTTGCGGTTCCGCGGGCATGGGCGGGCTGGATACAGCACCGCCAATTGGCAGGTCCATCAGCCGTTGGAACAACTCGTCTCTCTGGATCGGTTTTAGCAAAACGCTGTCGGTGACCGATTGCACATCTGAATTTCTTGGTGCGGTTGGGTCGTTGCTGAGCATCAGGATTGGCACCTTGGCGAAGGGGCCAGAACGTAGTTTCTTCGCCAGTTGCACCCCCTCTTGATCAGGCAATTTTTCGTCACAAACCACCAGATCGACATCGCCGGGCATGCCTGCAATCGCGGCCGCACCGCTGTCAAACACGGTGACTTCTAGCCCAAGCGTTGCCAGCTGCTTGCTCAGGACATCGCGCATCACAGATTGGGAATCAATCACCACAACCTGACATAGCCCTTTGGGCAGCGCTGGAATGCTGGTTGCTGCCCCTTGCGCCACCGGGAGTTCTACACGGAAGCCGAAGCAGGAGCCTTTGCCCTCTTGGCTTTCGACCCAGATTTCGCCGCCCATCAGTTCAATCAGGCGTTTGGAGATCGCAAGGCCAAGCCCGGTGCCCTCGAACTGGCGATTGCGCTCGTCTTCGACCTGATTGAATTCGCCAAAGATGTCTTGGGCTTTGTCTTCGGGGATGCCGATGCCGGTATCCTCGATCGTGACATGGATCGAGCAGATCTTGGTATCGGCATTCGAAATGCCGGTGATTTGCAGCGCCACATGACCGGAAGAGGTGAATTTCACCGCGTTGCCCACCAGATTGGTCAGGACCTGGCGAATGCGCCCCGGATCGCCGACAAAACTGGTGGGAAGGAACAGGTCATAATCCAAGAGCAGGGTCAGCCCCTTGTCACGCGCGGTGGGTTGAAGCAGCATCAGCACCTCATGGACGCTGCGCTCCAGATCAAAGGGCTGGGTATGCAGCTCCAGTTTCTGCGCCTCGATTTTCGAATAATCCAAAACGTCATTGATGATGACCAGCAAGGCCTCGCCAGAGTTTTTGATCGTGTTTGCATACAGCTGCTGTTCTTCGCTGAGATTGGTATCGCTGAGCAGCTCGGCCATGCCGACCACGCCATTCATCGGCGTGCGGATTTCGTGGGACATATTTGCCAGGAAGGCAGATTTTGCACGGTTCGCGGCCTCGGCGCGTTCACGGGCGGCTTGCAGCTCTTCCTCGTATTGCACGGTAGACGTGATATCGAGCGCAAGGCTGACCATATCGCCGCCATGCCCGCGCTGGTCGAGCAGCCGCAGATAGCGATCATCCCACATGCGCACCACCACCGGTTCGGGCGAAGGCGAGAGCCAGCGGTCGGCCATCTGGGCACGCCAGTGGTCGGGATCTTGTTCTTCGGTATTGACCAGCCCTTCGTCGGTGAGCACCTGGAGCATCCGCACATAGGATACGCCGGGCGTGATTTCATCCAAGCCGTCGAAGAGGTTCAGATAGGCGGTGTTGGCGCCGATCAGCTTGCTGTCAGCATCAAAGAACGCAAACCCATCCTGAAACGCCTGGATCGAGTGCCAGAGGCGACGCTCAGCCCTTTCGACCTTTTCATTGGCGGTAGAGAGATCTGATTTTACCTTGGCGTTTTCGTCGCGAACGGTTGCGACCTCGGCCTGGGTGACACCGATCTGGCGGGTCAGGGCCAGCGCGTGGCGCCCGAGTTTGCGGTTGGCTGCCGAAAGCTCCGCCTGCTTTAACTCAAGCAGGCGCTCCGCCGCGAGACGCGCACGTCGTTCTTCCGTTAATTTGTCAGCAAGGTTCATCCCTGCGAACTCCACATAAAAACCAACACAAACAGCTTGCCCCAGCTTGGGGGGCAGAGATTAAATTGAGATTAGCTCATCTGTTACGGTGCGATACCTTGCTATGGCGTTAACCCCGTGCCAGCCTCAACGCAGTTTTGGAGGGTTCCCCAGTGCGTGTGCTTATTTCATTTGTTGTACTTCTCTGTGGCTTTGCATTTCAACCCCTAGTTGTTTCAGCAGAGTCCATTCTTCCCGATATCCGGTATATTGTTCGCCGCGATACCGATCATTTTGGTGCTGATCTTGGCCCGCTGTTCGATACCGACATGCGCAGTTGCGCACGGGCCTGTTCGGCGCAGTCGGATTGCGTTGGCTTTGCCTTCAACAGCCGGTCTAACGCCTGTTTTCCAAAATCGGCAATGGATCAGCCATCGCCCTATGAAGGCGCATTTTCAGCTCTGAAACTGGATGCCAGCGCTAGACTGCAGCAGGGCGCTGATCAACGCGCCGCACAGTTGCAGGGACTGCAAGAGGCAGATCTGACAGCCGCTGTCAAACAGGCGGAAAACCTTGGGCTGCGCTTTCCCACCGGTGAAGCCAGTGTCGGGGATCTGACCGCAGCGGCCCAGAATAGCACACCCACTGCGGCTCTGCGCTGGTTGGCGGAGGCGGTTGTCTTGAGCGACCGAGCTGATCTTTGGTTGGACTATGCCCGCGCCCTGCTGCGTCAGGAGGCCAATGGTTTGGCGCAGCGGCGGTATCACGAAGAGGCCCTCGCCGCCGCCCTTAACAGCTATGTGCGCAGCCCGGCGGCGGAGGGGCAAGCGGATGCGCTTGTTACGGCCGCAGGCGCGCTGGAACAATTGGGCCGGGGGCGGGCTTCGCTGACCCTGTTACGGTTGGCTGCTGACCGTGCAAATACTCCGAAGATTGTACAGCGGCTGGACCGTGCAATTGACAAATACGGATTTCGGATCACCGGGAGCCGGGTTGAGAGCGACAGCGATGCGCCACGTATTTGTGTCGAATTTTCAGAAGATTTGTCCCGCACCGGGGTCGAGTACAGCGATTTCGTGAAACTTGCCGACCCGAGACTGGTGGCTGAGTCGGCCGGGCGCGAACTGTGCGTGGAGGGGGTCGAACATGGGTCTCGTTATCGCCTGACGTTGCGCCGTGGACTGCCTGCGGGAAATGATGAGACATTGGCCAAGGATGTTACCTTGACCCACTATATTCGCGACCGCAGCCCCAGCGTTCGCTTTTCGGGCCGGTCCTATGTTCTGCCCAAAGGTGATGAGGTGGCAGTGCCGGTAGAGACGGTGAATGCCACGACACTGGATCTGCGGCTGCGTCGGGTCAGTGATCGCAACCTGCTGCGCACCTTGCAGGAAGACTACTTTGCACGCCCGCTGTCACAATGGCAGGACGAGCAGTTCGCCACTGATATCGCAGAGGAGATCTGGACCGGCACCGCCGAGGTGTCACAGGATCTGAACCAGACAGTTACCACCCGGCTGCCGCTGCAAAAGGCGTTGGCGGATCAACCGGTTGGTGTCTACGCGCTCAGCGCACAGGTGCCAGGGGCAGATCCCTATGACAATCCGGCGGCCACGCAGTGGTTTGTCCTGACCAATCTGGGCCTGAGCACGATGATGGGCAGCGATGGGTTGCATGTGCAGGTGCAGGGATTGTCGGATGCGCAGCCACGCGAGGGTGTGAAGGTTCAGCTGATTTCCAATGCCAATGCGGTGCTGGGGGCGGCGATCAGTGACGCTGATGGCTATGCCCGGTTCGACGCTGGTTTGACCCGAGGCCAGGGGGCTGCGGCTCCGGCTGTTGTGATGGCACAGACCGGCGCGAGCGATCCAGGCGCCGACGATTTTGCGTTTCTGTCGCTGCGGGATGCCGCGTTTGATCTGTCGGATCGAGGAGTCGAGGGCCGACAGGCTCCGGGGCCGATTGACGTTTTCCTGACAACGGATCGTGGCGCTTACCGTGTCGGAGAGGTGATCCACGCCACCGCGCTTGCCCGTGATCCTGCGGCGCAGGCATTGCCGGGTGTGCCGCTGATCGCAGTGCTGACCCGGCCTGATGGTGTGGAATATGCCCGGCTCGTGTCTGAACAAGACGCAGTTGGCGGTCACGTCTTTTCCCTGCCCATCAGTGGCACGGCCCCCCGTGGCACATGGCGGTTGTCGATCCTGTCAGATCCGAAAGCGCCGGCCTTGGCAAGCCAGCAGATCCTGGTTGAAGATTTCCTGCCGGAGCGAATTGATTTCACACAGGCCTTGGCAAGTGGCTCGGTGCCGCAGCTGCGCCCCGGTGCCAGCGGCCTGCTCCAGATTGCAGCCCGGTATCTGTTTGGGGCTCCCGGTCGCGATCTGAGCATCGAAGGCGAGGTCACCCTGCGCCCGGCGGGGCAGATTGCCGGTTGGGAGGGCTACCGATTTGGTCGCCATGATGAGACTGTTGCGCCGCAGAGCCGTTCCTTCGGCGGTATACGCACCGATGACGCTGGCAAAGGCGAGATCTCGGTCCTGTTGCCGGACATTGACGCGCTGGGACAGCCGCTGGTGGCTGACATCACCACCCGCCTCGCCGATGGGGCCGCTCGCCCGGTGGAGCGACAAATTTCGGTGCCTTTGCTGCCGGATGGAGCAATGATCGGGATCAAGCCGCTGTTTGAGGATGTCGTGGCTGAAGGTGATGATGCGCGGTTCTCGGTGATTGCGCTGGCACCCGATGGCGCACAGCAGGAAATGCCGATCAGGTGGACATTGAACCGGGTGGAAACCCGCTATCAATGGTATCAGCTCTACGGCAACTGGAACTGGGAACCGACAACCCGCCGTAGCCGTATTGCCACCGGCGAGGCGGTGCTGAACGCACAGGCGCCGCTAATGTTGGAACACCCTGTGCAATGGGGGCAGTACGAACTGGTGGTAGAACATCAGGGCACGCCTTATGCGGCGGCCTCGACCGATTTCTATGCAGGCTGGTATGTGCCTGATGCGGGTGCAGATACGCCGGACCAGTTGGATGTTTTTCTCGATCGCGACAGTTATCAGCCGGGCGATACGGCGCGGCTGCGACTGGTGTCGCGGGCGGCAGGGACGGCGCTGGTGTCGGTTATGTCGAACCAACTGATTGACCGGCAAATGGTCGAGGTGTCCGCAGGAGAAACCATTATCCCGTTGAGCGTTAGTGCCGATTGGGGCAGCGGTGCTTATGTCTCTGCCATGGTGGTGCAGCCGCTGACGGGTAAGGCGGATCAGACACCAGCCCGCGCGCTTGGGCTGGCGCACGCCACCGTTACCCGACCGGGGCAAGAGCTGGAGGTGAGGCTGACTGTCCCTGAGGTGGCCCGCCCGCGTGCAACGCAGCTGGCTAAGATTATGGTGACCGGTGCCGCCCCCGGTGAGGATGTCTGGCTGACGCTGGCCGCTGTTGATCTGGGGATTATAAACCTAACCGGCTTTCAAAGCCCGGATCCGTCAGCACATTATTACGGTCAACGGCGTCTGGGGATGGAGCTGCGGGATCTCTATGGTCGGTTGATCGAGACAGGCAACGGGGCGCTTGGCCGGGTTCGTTCGGGTGGGGACGCGGGGGCCGGGATGCGGTTGCAATCGCCACCACCGACGCAGGATCTGATGGCGGTGTTTTCCGGGCCGGTAAAGATTGGCTCCGACGGGCAGGCTGAATTGCCCATCGCAGTGCCGCCTATTAATGGCACGGTACGTCTGATGGCGGTTGCCTGGTCGCAGAGCGCGGTTGGACAGGCCGAGCAAGATATGCTGGTGCGCGATCCCGTGGTGGTCAGCGCTAATGTGCCGCGTTTTCTGGCTCCGGGGGATACCAGCCGTGTGCAAATTGACATCACACATGCCGATGGTCCTGCCGGGCAGGTTGCCCTGTCTGCGCGGGTGCTGGGAGCGGGCCTGAACCTTGGGCAGTTGCCACAATCTGTGGAACTAACGGAGCAGGGTCGTCAGAGCCTGATCCTGCCGGTTGAGGCGCTGACCGTCGGTGATCCTGAGATCGAGCTGACGTTGACCACGGCAGCAGGCGAGACGCTGGTACAGAGCCTGCGCCTGCCGGTGCGGGCCAATGATCCGATGGTTGCCACCACCCGGCGCTTTACGCTGGCGGCGGGAGACAGTTTTTTGTTCTCTTCTGATGTCTTTACAGGGCTGAACCCGGGGAGCGCCCGTGCGGTCATGTCCGCAGGTCCACTGGCGCGGTTTGACGTTCCTGGGCTGCTGAACAGTCTGGACCTTTATCCCTATGGCTGCACCGAACAGGTGACGTCGCGCGCCTTGCCATTGCTATATCTGTCATCTGTGGCACAGGCGGCTGGGCTCGGCGATGGACCGCGTGTTGCGGCCAAGATCGACAGCGCCATTCAGCAGGTTCTGACACGACAGGCGAGCAATGGCGGCTTTGGTCTGTGGCGGGCCGAGAGCGGCGATTTCTGGCTGGATGCCTATGCCAGTGATTTCCTGAGCCGCGCACGCGCACAGGGCTACACGGTTCCGGATGTCCGGTTCCGTCAGGCGTTGGACAATCTGCGTAATCGTGTGAACTACGCCCCCGATTTTGACAGCGGTGGTGAGGATATCGCCTATGCGTTATTAGTCCTGGCCCGTGAGGGTGAGGCCGCGATGGGCGACCTGCGGTATTATGCGGATGTGAAGGCGGAGGATTTTGCCACGCCTTTGGCGGTTGCCCAAATCGGAGCCGCTCTTGCGGCCTACGGAGACCAGCGGCGGGCTGATCAGTTGTTTACACGGGCCGGTGTGATGGTGCAGCAAGCGGATCCCAACCCCACCCTTTGGCGGGCTGACTATGGCAGTCTGCGGCGCGATCAGGCTGGTGTGCTTGCGCTTGCAAGCGAAGCCCGATCCGAAGCGGTAGACAGCCGCCAGCTGAGCGCGCGTTTGGCGGGTGATGGGCGGGCCTTGTCCACACAGGAAAGCGCGTGGACGCTAATGGCTGCACATGCATTGGTCGGACGTGCCGAAGAGTCGGGACTGCTGATCAATGGTCAACCGTCGGAGGGGCCTGTGGTCGAGGTGCTGGAGGGTGATCAGGACAGTGCACCGCTAGCGTTGACGGCCGCGTCCGGCAGACAGGTGGATATCACCCTGACCACGCTGGGTGTGCCGCTGGTGGCAGCCCCGGCAGGTGGGACTGGCTACAGCATCGAACGGAGCTACTACTCGATGGAGGGGACCGTACTGCCATCGGATCAGTTTGCGGTGGGGGATCGTTTTGTCACCGTGCTGCGCGTTAAACCGTTTGAACCTAACGGTGCGCGGTTGATGATCAATGATCCGCTGCCCGCCGGTATAGAAATCGACAATCCAAACCTGTTGCGATCCGGTGATCTTCGCGGCTTGGACTGGTTGTCGCTGAGCGAGGCCCGTCATACAGAATTCCGCTCAGATCGGTTTCTGGCTGCGGTGGATCTGCGGCGTCGGGACGATGAGGAGACGGGCGGCGCCATCACCCTGGCCTATGTCGCCCGCGCGGTGACTCCAGGTCTGTTTCACCGTCCCGCCGCCTCGGTTGAGGATATGTATCGGCCTGACTATCGCGCCCGCACTGCCACGGGCCGTGTGCAGGTCCGGTGATCACGGGGGCGACAGGTCAACCGCCCCCTCCGCCTGGCGCAAGACGGGCTTGGTGGCGGAAGGCCATGGTACTGACGGCTGCGGTCTGCGCGGCTGTTGTGGTCGCTGGCCTGGTGTTTGACGGCTGGGTTGCCCGTACGCCGATGCCGACCACGCTGGCAGAGACTGCAACCGAGGTGCGAGATCGCAATGGTCAGTTGCTACGCGCCTATCCGGTTGGCGATGGGATCTGGCGCATGGCGATCACGGCGGGTCAGGTTGATTCGGGCTATCTGGCGATGTTGCTGCGCTATGAAGACAAGCGGTTTTACGACCATAGTGGCGTTGATCTTATCGCCCTGCTGCGGGCAGCGGGGCAGGCGTTGTTGTGGCGGCAGGTGGTTTCGGGTGGGTCCACGCTGACCATGCAGGTTGCGCGATTGCTGGAAGACGGCAGTACCGGGCGCTGGGCGGGCAAGCTGCGGCAGATACGGTTGGCGCTTGCGCTGGAGCGTCGGCTGACCAAAGGGCAGATACTGGAGCTGTATCTGATCCATGCCCCGTATGGTGGGAATATCGAAGGTGTGCGGGCGGCCAGCTATGCCTGGTTTGGCAAGGAGCCATCACGGCTGACCCCGGCGCAGGCGGCGCTGCTGGTGGCGCTCCCCCAAGCGCCAGAGGCCCGTCGCCCGGATCGCGCTGCAAGGCATGCGCGTGCGGCGCGTGACCGGGTTCTACGACGTATGGTCGATGCTGGCGTGCTGACTGCTGAGGACGGCGCAACTGCCCGCCACGCAGGGGTTCCCACGGAAATGCGGGCCTTTCCGCAGCTGGCACCGCATCTGGCGGATCAGGTGGCGGCTGAAACCCCGGAACAGGCGCTGATTGCCCTGACGGTGGAGGCCGGGCTGCAGCAAAGACTTTCGACGCTGGTGGCTGAAACCGCCGCGCGGCAGGACGCCCGATTGTCGGCTGCGGTCGTCGTGGCGGATCACCAGAATGGCGAAATCCTGGCATTGGTTGGGTCGGCTGGCTACCGGGATGATCTACGGCAGGGTTTCGTGGATATGACGCGGGCTGCGCGGTCGCCCGGTTCCACCCTGAAACCCCTGATCTATGGTCTGGCCTTTGATCAGGGAATGGCACATCCCGAAACCATGATCCACGACGGTCCGATAGATATAGATGGCTATGAGCCGCAGAATTTTGATGGCCGGTTTCGGGGCGATGTCCGTGTCGGACAAGCCCTGCAACTGTCGTTGAATATCCCCGTGGTGCGGCTGATGCAGGCATTGGGACCTGCCCGGTTGATGGCGGCATTACGTCGCGGCGGCGCGCAGCCGCAATTGCCTGGTGGCAAGGCAGGTCTGGCTGTGGCGCTCGGTGGGGTTGGCCTGTCGCTACGCGATCTGGTGCAGGTCTATGCAGGGCTGGCTGCCGGCGGGCAGGGACCACGTTTGCGGGTGCGTATGGACACCACAGAAGAGAGAATGCCGCGGCTGCTGTCCAAGGTCGCAGCCTGGCAGATCGCAGATATTCTGCGCGGGCTGTTCCCTCCTCCGGGGGCCCCGGCGGGGGTGCTCGCCTATAAGACCGGGACGTCCTACGGACACCGCGATACCTGGGCGATTGGCTGGGATGGTCGTCATGTGGTTGGGGTCTGGCTGGGGCGGGCGGATGGCACGCCGGTGCCGGGTGCCTTTGGCGCGGAACTGGCGGCACCGCTGTTGTTTGAGGTCTTTGGCCGACTGGGTACGGGGTTCGCCCCGCTGCCGCCCGCGCCTGCAGCAACACTGCGGGGTTCCACAGCTGATTTGCCGCTGCCATTGCAACGATTTGACAGTCCGGGTGGGTATGGTAGCGGTCCGGGCGGCAACAGCTTACAACTGGCGTTTCCACCGGATGGTGCCATATTGATACTGGCAGACGACGGGCAGATTACCCTGCAGATCAAAGGCGGCGCGGCCCCGTTTCTGGTCCTTGTCAATCAACGACCGGTGGTGATGGGCGCGCGCCGTCGCAGTATTGATGTTCCTGCCATGGAGGTGGGGTTCTCGACCCTTGCGGTGGTTGATCGCAATGGCATGTCCGACCAGGTCCAGATCCGCATTACCCGCCCCGGAGGATAGCCCCCAATGTGAGGCGGTGATCAACGACGTCCTTCGCGCAGCCATCCGGCTAGGATTGCAGCTGTGGCCATCAACAGCACCAGCCAGGCTGGAAGCAGAGGTGTCTGATTGACTGACACCGTACGATAGGCATCGCGCGGGGTCAGTCCGATCCATCCCCGCCCGGCTGCAACGCGTCCGGGACGCACGTCGCGCAGATCAGGCACGCCTTCGTGGAGCGCACGCACGCCGCCGCGGGTCTGGGCAACGGCCGCTGCCATCACATCGCCAGTGGCGATGGTTTGTTCGAACTCACGGGGGGCGGCTGGGCCAAGGCCAATGACCGTAGATTGCCTGCCCTCTTCCAAACGATAAAGACCAGGTTCCGGCCCCTCGTAACGTCCTTCCCAACGCCCGGGCGCGGTTTGTAACAGGGTGACACTGGCGGTGCTGCCGTCGGGATTGGTAAGTGTTACAGGCCCGACATCATCGCCAAGGCTGCGACGTTGAATGCGCATCCGTTGACCCGTGGCCTCAGCGCTTAGGACCTCTTCTTCCAGTTCAGGCTCTTTCATCATCCAATGGGCCAGTCGGCGCAGCAGTTCCAACTGTGGCCCACCGCCTTCGTAGCCACGACTCCAGAGCCAGGCATGATCCGAGGCCAAGAGTGCCACGCGTCCCTCGCCCACGCGATCGAGCACCAGCAGTGGGCGGGTGTCGACACCGCTCATCAAGACATGTCCCTGGGGCACGTTGACCTCAATCTGGCGCAGCCAGCGGCCCCAACTGTCAGAATCGGTCAAATCAGCGGTGACCGGGTGGCGTTGACCAAGATCGGTAATCTCGGGCCGATAGGCGCGTTCCAGCACGCGGGCAGAGGGGCTGGCGGGCAGGATGCTGGAGAGGGGAGAGCGATAGATGCTGTCGGCGCTGGCAAAATCTGGCCCTGCCGCCACCAGTACGGCCCCGCCGCGTTGAACATAGTCGGCAACGTTATCAAGGTAGATCGCAGGTAGAATGCCGCGCCGTTTGTAGCGGTCAAAGATGATCAGGTCGAAATCGTTGATCTTCTCCAGAAACAGCTCACGGGTAGGAAAGGCAATCAGCGACAGTTCGTCCACTGGTACGCCATCCTGTTTCTCAGGTGGGCGCAGAATGGTGAAATGGACCAGATCCACAGCGCTGTCCGATTTCAACAGGTTGCGCCATGTGCGCCCGCCCGGATGAGGTTCGCCAGAGACGAGCAAGACTCGCAGCCGATCACGGACGCCGTTGATCTGGACAAGGGCGGAATTGTTGCGATTGGTCAACTCTCCAGCCGCAGTTGGGGTGGTGAATTGGATCACGTTGCGTCCGCCGTGCGGCAGGGTCAGCGGCAGGTCGAAATCAACCCCTACCGGCAGGTTGAAACGCTGAGGTTCGGCCCCGCCAATGGAGATGGCCAGCTCTGCAAGCCCATTTATGACAGGGGCTTCGCCCTGATCCTCGATCCGCAGCGTCAGGGTCACTGGTTCGCCAATGATGGCAAAGCTGGGTGCGTTCTTGACGATCAATCGTCGGTCCCAATCGCCGGGGCGACCGGTTAACAACAGATGCAGCGGTGCGGGCAGGGCGGGGGTCTGTTCGATGTCATGGATCTGTCCGTCGCTCAACGCGATCATCCCTGCAACCCGACCACGTGGCACATTGGCGAGCGCTTCGGCGAGCGCGTTCATCAACAGGGTGCCGCTATTGTCGCTGGTGCCATCACGGGGCGGCTCGCTTTGTACGGGGATCCAGCGGATTTCGGTATTGGGACGTGCGGACAGCGCGGCCTCAAGATCAGCGCGGGCCTCAGCGGTCTGTACCCCTCGGTCAGACAACCGCTGGCTGGCGGTCTGATCCTCCAAGACCAGAACAATGTCGCTCAGTGGGGTGCGATCCTCAATCTGGTAAACAGGACCGCTGAGGGCACCAAGCAGGATCAAGGCGGCCAGCGCCCGCAGGGGCCAGCCTGCCAGACGGCGCCAGATCGCTAGGGCCAGCGCGGCCAACGAGATCGCACCGAGCACGCCAATCATGCTCCAGGGGATCAGCGGATCAAAGAGGATCGTCTGTGTCATCACCCTCTCTCCTATTGTCCGAGTCGGTCAAGCAGGGCAGGCACATGGACCTGATCTGATTTATAGTTGCCGGTCAGCACATGCATCACCAGATTGACCCCAAAGCGATAGGCAAGTTCGCGCTGCCGTTCGCCGGCATAGCCACGCCCAACGGGCAGCAGGGGGCGGCCATTGTTATCGACGGCCCAGGCGGCGGCCCAATCATTGCCGCCAATCACCACGGGGGTAACGCCATCGTTAAGATTGCGAAAGGGGATGCCCTCCACCTGTTTGGCATCGGCGGACGCCGCCTCGACCCAGACTGCGCCACGGCTGTGACGTCCTGGAAAGTCCTGCACCAGATAAAAGGTCCGCGTCAGAACGTGATCAGTGGGCAGCGGCTCTAGCGGTGGGACATCCAGCCGCAGCGCCAGCTGTTGCAAACGTCGGCCAGCTGGACTGCTGGCACCCGCGCGGGTCAGATCCGCGTCGCGGGTGTCAAAAAGGATCATGCCACCCGTGCGCAGATAGGTATTGAGCCGGTCATAAGCCTCGCCCGAGGGCATCGCCTGATTTGCAGTCACGGGCCAATAGAGCAGCGGGTAGAACGCCAGTTCATCGCGCTCCAGATCCACGCCAGCCGGGGGCGCGGGTTCGACCGAGGTGCGAAACCGCAGGGTATTGGAGAGACCCTGAAGACCATCGCTGGCCAGTTGGTCGACCTGTGGATTGCCGGTCAGCACATGGGCAAGCGTTAGTTCCGCAGCGCGCAGAGCCGCCAGCGCGTCTGCTTTGGGGGTGACCTGGGGATCGGCTGGGCGGCTGTTCTGGTCTGTAGGGTCGGCGAGGCCCTGCGCCCGCACGCGCAGATCATCGCCGACCCCGACACTCCAGGCGAAGATTGCTACGAGCATTACGGAGGACATGTTGCTGCCCGCTTTTCCGACCAAGTGACGCGTATTGCGGGACAGCATACCTGAGAGCGACAGTGACGCAACAACGTCCAAGGCCAGTAAGAGCAGCGCAAAGCTGAGCAACAGGCCGCCCAGCGGGCGTTCCGGCGTCAAGCCATAACCGCTGAGCACAACACCTGCGGGCCATGTGGCAGCGGTCAGCGGTTCGCCCGTACGCAGGACGTTGCGGGCGATACGGCGATCCCCATTCTGGTACAAACCAGGTTGCAGGGATGGCCCTGCCTCGGCGGCTATCAGATCTGGCCCCGCAACGCCCGGCAACGCATCGGCGTCTTGCAATACACCAAAACCATCCAGCACCTGCAAAGGCGACCAGGTGGTGCCGTCCAGATCGGTCGCTTCGGGTGGTTTCGACGCAGAAGAGACGGCCAGTCGCTCCATCATCTGAACAAATAGGCCAGACAGTGGCAGGCTGCTCCATTCCGCGTTGGCGGTCACATGGAACAGGACAACGTGGCCATCTCCCATCGATTTACGGGTGACCAGCGGCGTACCATCCGACAGTTCTGCAATCACCCTGTCAGCCAGTGCGGGGTCCGGTTGGGCGACCACTTGGGACGTGACTGTTACATCGGGTGGAATGGACAGGCCAGAGAACGGCGAACCTTCGGCGAAGGGTGCAAGTGTTTTGGGTTCGCCCCAGCTCATTGCGCCGCCGATACTGCGCCCACCGCTGCGCAGGCGCACGGGCAGCAGGGGCTCTTCGTCTGTGCGGGCGGTGTCGCTGGAGGCCAGTCGCGGTCCCGCAAAGCGCAGCAGAAGCCCGCCTTGGTTCACCCAGTCGATAACGGCGGCTTCCTGATCCGGGGGCAGCCGGGCGGTATCCGCCAGTACAATCACATCTGGATTGGCCGGTAACAGATCACTTAACCCGCCTTCCAACAGGTCCGCTGTTGGGGCCAGTGCTTTGCGCAGGTAGTGCAGCGGCGACAACAAGGCGAGACCTTCGTTGCCGCTTTGGGCTGAGATAAGCGCAATCTCGCGGCGGCGGAGGCTGTCATCTGTGAGTGAGATCGCCCCAGCACTGCGCTGGCCTTGGACCTCAAACATGCGAATACGCGCGCGCAGCTCCGCAGGGAGAGACAGGCGTGCGCTGGCGTTTTGCCCGTCCGCGGCAGTGCCGCTTGGGTCGGCAAAGTCTACGGTGACGGTCCCCAATGTGCGCAGAGTGCCGCCGGGATCAGGTCCTTTGGCCAACACCGTCACGGTCTGGCTGAGGCTGTCTGAGGGGCTGGCAATGCCAGATAGTCCGCCCGCTCTGTTGGTCGGTAGGCTGCGGGCTACGGTGACCTCCATCATGCCATCGACATAGGTCACCGGGCGCAAGGCAAGCGTGGCTGTCGGATGCTGGTAGATGGTCAGGTCGCCCTGCGATGTCAGCGCATCCAGCATCTCTGCGCGGCCGGGGTAGTCCAGCCCATCACTGAACCACAGGCTATCAAAACCGCCGTCAATCTCGTTGAGATGCGTCTGGGCCGTGGCCAGCTGATCGGGAGAAGGTTGCCAGGACTGTGGAGTCTCGCCAATGATCTGGCGGCGCCAGCTGGCTGCGCTTTGGAATTGCAGTGGCTGCGGCGCGGTCAGGCGCAGAACAGCAACAGGGCGGTTTGACCGACCAGCCTCGGCCAGCAGGCGGTCGATTTCTTTGTGCGTGTGGTCCCACTCCGGGGCCCCGGCCCAGCTTCCGTCCAACACCACCAGAAGTGGCCCACGTCCGGTTGGTTCTATGGTCGGGTTCAGTACCGGTCCGGCAAGGCCGACGATGGCGGCCGCCACGACGACAAGGCGCAGCAACAGCAACCACCAAGGGGTGCGATCCGAAAGGCTGTCGTCGTCGCGCAGGCCCAGCAAGAGGGTCACGGCAGGGAAAAATCGTTTGCGCGGCGCTGGCGGAACCGCCCGCAACAGCAGCCACAACAAAGGCAGCGCCAACAATGCCAGCAACAGCCAAGGCGCGGTAAAGCCGATGCCCGCAATTGTGGTCATGGGCTGCTTCTTTCCATGGCATGAAACAACCACATCAAAGCTGCTTGTGCGCTATCGCCGGTGTGATGTGTGCCCAATCGCCAGCCAGCTGCGCGGCAAAGCCGTTCCAATGCGTCGCGTCGCTCGGCCAGCCGGTCCAGATAACGTTGGCGCAACGCGTCGGCCTTGAGGGTTTCGTGGCGCAGACCACCGCCGACGCTTTGGAAAATAGTGCGGCCTTCGAAGGGAAACTGCTCTTCTGTAGGATCAAGAACCTGCATCAACACGCCACGTACGCCGCGGTCTGCGGCCTTGGCCAAGGACTGTTCCAATGGCGTGAACGGGCCAAGGAAATCGGACAGGAATAGCACCCGCGCATGGGGCAGCATGGCGCGGTCTTCCGGCGGAGTGTAGTCGCTTGTGCCGTCTTCGCTCAGGTATTCGGCAAGCCGCAGGATCTGGGCGGTGCCGCGCCTGGGCGGTAGGTGACCACCGGTCAGGCCCACGCGTTCACCCCCGCGCAGCATCAGGACAGAGGTCGCTAAGCCCAGAAGCCGCGCGCGGTCAATTTTCTGCGGCAATGCATCGGTTGAAGCAAAGCGCATAGAGGCGCCCTGATCGACCCAGAGATGCACCGTCTGGGCAATCTGCCATTCGCGCTCACGTACAAACTGCTGATCTCCCTTCGCAGAGCGGCGGTGGTCGATCATGCGCCGGCTGTCGCCTGTCTGCACCGGGCGGTACTGCCAGAAATCATCGCCCATGCCGGCGCGGCGGCGTCCATGTTCCCCCAGCAGAACAGAGCCTGCAAGCTGCTGTGCCTGTACCAGCAGTGGCGGGAACCTGCTGGCGGCGCTTTCAGCCCGGTGCCGCAGGTCGACAGCGCGCTGTGTTGCGGGGGCGGCGGCACCGGCCGGCTGGGGGGCAGCGGATGATGTCACGCAGCCGCTCCTGGGCGGGCCAGGGTTTCAGCAGTGTCGGCAATCAAGTCGCTCAGGCTTTCACCACGGGCGCGGGCGGCAAAGTTCAGCGCCATCCGGTGGCTTAGTACCGGTTGCGCCATATCCAGCACGTCGTCAGCGTTGGGCGCAAGCCGTCCCTGCAACAGGGCACGTGCCCGCACCGCCAGCATCAGCGCCTGTGCTGCGCGTGGACCAGGACCCCAGGCCACGGTTTGCTGCACACGCTCAGAGGCACCGGGATCGTCGGGGCGGAATGCGCGCACCAGATCCAGGATCATTTCGACCACGCTGTCGCCCACGGGCATCCGGCGCAGCAGGGTCTGTGCGGCGATCAGCTCATCCGCGGTAAAGACCTGATGTGCGCTGCTCTCTTCGACCCCTGTCGTGGCCAATAGAATGTCCCGTTCGGTCTGGCGGGTTGGATAAGGTACGTCGATCTGGAACAAAAAGCGATCCAACTGTGCCTCAGGCAGGGGGTAGGTGCCTTCCTGCTCAATCGGATTCTGGGTGGCGAGCACATGAAACGGGGTGCCAAGCGGCCGGTCGGCGCCTGCTACGGTGACCACGCGTTCCTGCATTGCCTGCAACAGCGCCGATTGGGTGCGGGGGCTGGCGCGGTTGATCTCATCCGCCATCAGCAGCTGGCAGAACACAGGTCCCGGCACAAACCGAAAGGCGCGGCTGCCATCGCTGGCGGTATCCAGTACCTCGGAGCCCAGAATATCGGCAGGCATCAGGTCTGGCGTGAACTGCACGCGGTTGCCTGCAAGGCCCATCACCGTGGACAGCGTTTCCACCAGACGCGTTTTGCCCAGACCGGGCAGGCCGATCAACAGACCATGCCCCCCGCATAAAAGAGTACTGAGCGTTAGATCAACAACGCGTTTCTGACCGATAAAGCGCCGGGTGATAGAGGATCTGGCCTGTGTCAGCTTGTCTTCAAGCGCTTCAATCTCGGCCAGCAAATCGTCGGGTTCGGACATGACTTTCCCTTCACGGCGAATATATAGTGGTACTGTATCGCGTTGACAGAAAATGGCAAAAGCAATGAGCGGACAAAATCCCGTGACCACCGGCAAAAATACTCCTGAAACAGGATCCGAGCCCCCCAGTGCCGAAGGGCTGGCAGCGGCTGCCAAAACCGCCGGCAAGAGTGGCCCGCCGCCGGTCCATCTGTGGAATCCGCCGTTCTGTGGCGATTTGGATATGCGGATCGCCCGTGATGGCACCTGGTTCTACCTCGGCACGCCGATTGGCCGGTTTGAGCTGGTGCGGCTGTTTTCGTCGATTCTGAAGCTGGAAGACGGCAAATACTATCTTGTCACACCAGTGGAAAAGGTAGGCATTACGGTGGATGATGCACCGTTTGTCGCGGTGGATTTCGAGGCAACGGGGGAGGCGGCTGAGCAAGATCTCTGTTTTGAGACCCATGTCGGCGACAAAATCGTGGCTGGTCCCGAACATCCGATTCGCGTTCTCAGAGACAGCGAGACTGGCGAGCCGTCGCCGTATGTGATGGTGCGTAGTGGGCTGGAGGCGCTTATTGATCGGAAAAGCTTTTACCGGTTGGTTGATCTGGGTGCGCATCAGGATGGTTGGTTCGGCCTGTGGTCCGGTGGTGCGTTCTTTGGTGTGATCCCTTCGGCCGAGCTTGCTGACGCATCCACCTGACGACAAGGCGTGAAAATCGAGAGGGCGCGCGGCATGAAAACGGTCACGGACCGGATGATCGGCAAGGCCTTGCCCGTGTGGTGCACAGTTGGCAGAAACCCGCTTTCCTGCGCAGTGTTGTCGTCAAATTGCCAAAAATTCGCATGAAATCCTGCTCAAAGTCGGCGCAGATCTGGGGCAGATTAGAGCTGTGCAGTAGGGGGCACATCGACGGGCGTCCAGCGGGGGCTGGCCCGGCCGTTTGGTGTAAGCGCTCTCTGGTGCCGCAGTTTGGCCGCCAATCGGGGGTGGCACCATAGGAGATTTCTGATGCCCAAGTTCGCGGCCAATATTTCGTTGCTGTTTGCTGAATTGCCTTATCTGGACCGTTTTACAGCGGCGTCACGCGCGGGTTTTGAGGCTGTCGAAATCCTGTTCCCCTACGAGCTGGCCGCGAAAGAGACACAGCGGGCATTGCTTGCCAATGGGTTGGAGCTGCTGCTGATCAACGCGCCGCCGCCAAATTACACCGGTGGTATGCCGGGGTATGCCGCGCTGCCGATGGGGTCAGATCGCTTTCAACGCGATATCCGTCGCGTGCTGCGCTACGCCGAGGTTCTGCGCCCGACGATGATCCACATCATGGCGGGCTATGCCAAAGGGGATGTGGCCAAAGAGACCCTGATCCGTAATTTGCAGTGGGCTGCTGACTATGCGCCGGGCCAGCAGTTCACAATTGAGCCGCTGAACGCGGGGGATCAGCCGGGATATTTTCTGGACGACTATAATCTTGCTGTTGAAGTGCTGGAGACGGTCGATCGGGAGAATGTAGGGTTGCAATATGATGCCTATCACGCACAGTTGATCCATGGCGACGCGGCAAAGGTCTGGGAGGCCTTTGGTGATCGGGCCGTCCACGTCCAAATCGGCGCCGCACCGGGGCGGTGCGAGCCAGGAACCGGGCCCGTGGATTTCGAGCAGCTGTTCGCGGCCATCGACGAAAGTGGGTATGATGGCTGGGTCAGTGCAGAATACACCCCGAGCACCAAGAGGACCGAGGACAGTCTGGCCTGGATGGGGTGAGTCTGTCTGCGATGATCTGAGGATTGCTGTTAAGCGGCCATATCCGCGCGGATTGACGGAAATACATTCGTGAATTGCAATGTGATGTGCCGCGGGGCATAAGTTCGCCAGACACTCATTCTTGGAGCGCGCAATGCTGCCTGCACGATTTGCCCCAATTCTGTTCGGATTGATCCTGTCGGGGATCATGTCCTGTATTGTGACCGGCGTTGCAACGCTCAAGGCCGTCGGTTTCAGTGCTGAGGCACCTGGACTGTGGATGGGGGCCTGGAGTTTTGGTTGGCCTGTGGCCTTTGCTGTGGTTCTGGTGGTGGCACCCGGGGTGCGCCGATTGGTGGCGATCTTGGTGAAATCACCACCCGCGCCGAACCGCTGAACAGGACGCGTTCCCGGCCGTCATCGCAGTATCAAAGATACTTCTCTGCCGGTTGGGCTTAGCGCCATGCCATAGGCATGGCGCAGAGTTCGCTAGGTCTGGTGGATCAGTGTGCTTCCGCCCAGTTGCGACCTTGGCCTGCATCAACGACAAGTTTGACGTCCAGATGGACAGCCGGATCTGCTGCGGTTTCCATCACGCGGCGCGCCGTTTCGATGGTGTCGTCGACTGAACCCTCCGGCACTTCGAACAGCAATTCATCGTGGACTTGTAACAGCATCCGGGCAGGTAGATGCGCGATGGCGTCAGGCATGCGGATCATCGCGCGGCGGATCACGTCGGCAGCGGTGCCTTGAATCGGGGCGTTTATGGCTGCGCGTTTGGCAAAGCCTGCGCGCGGCCCCTTGGCGGCGATTTCCGGTGTGTGGATCTTGCGCCCGAAGAGCGTCTGGACATGACCGTGTTCTTTTGCAAATGCGACAGTGTCGTCCATGTAGCGGCGGATGCCGGGGAAACGCTCAAAATAGCGGTCAATAAATCCCTGTGCCTCGGCACGAGGGATGCGGAGATTGCGGGCTAGACCAAAACCGGAGATTCCATAGATCACCCCAAAGTTGATAGCTTTGGCCTGACGGCGGATGTCTGGTGTCATTTCATCCAGCGGTACGTTGAACATCTCAGAGGCGGTCAATGCGTGGATGTCCTGACCTTCGGCAAAGGCCTGTTTCAGCGTATCTATTCCGGCGACATGGGCGAGGATGCGCAATTCGATCTGGCTGTAGTCCAGCGACAGCAGCACGTTGCCATCCTCGGGCACAAAAGCCTCGCGGATGCGGCGCCCTTCTTCTGAGCGGACAGGGATGTTTTGCAGGTTCGGATCGGTCGAGGCGAGCCGCCCGGTGTTCGCGCCGGTCTGTACATAAGAGGTATGAACACGCCCGGTTTCCGCATTGATATGGTCCTGCAAGGCATCTGTATAAGTCGATTTCAGCTTGCTCAGCTGGCGCCAATCCAACACCAGCCCCGGCAAGCTGTGTTCGGTCGCAAGATCTTCCAGAATGTCGGCGCCGGTGGCATAGGCCCCCGTCTTGCCTTTTTTGCCACCTTCAAGACCTAGTTTGTCGAAGAGGATCTCGCCAAGTTGCTTTGGCGAGCCAACATTGAAGGTCTGGCCTGCTTGTTCATGAATCTCGGCCTCAAGCCCCGCCATCTTTTGGGAAAAGGCGTTAGACATGCGTGAGAGTGTATCGCGGTCGACCTTGATGCCTTCGCGTTCCATCCGGGCGAGCACTGGTACAAGGGGGCGTTCCAACGTCTCATATACCGTGGTGACACCGGCCTGGTGCAGCTGCGGTTTGAAGAACTGCCAGAGACGCAGCGTGACATCGGCATCTTCTGCCGCGTAGGCGACGGCGTCGTCAATCGGAACACGGTCAAAGGTGATCGCAGATTTACCGGTGCCGAGGAGCGGTTTGATGGGAATCGGTGTGTGGTTCAGATAGCGCTCTGACAACGTGTCCATGCCATGCCCGTGTTGGCCTGCGTGCATGGCGTAGGACATCAACATGGTGTCGTCGATCGGTGCCACGTCGATGCCCCGACGGGCAAAGATCTTGGCATCGTATTTCATGTTCTGCCCGATTTTGAGAATGCTGTCGTCTTCGAGCACTGGTTTCAACAAAGACAGCGCGTCATCAAGCGGCATCTGCCCCTCCGCCAGCTCGTCTGAACCAAACAGGTCATTGCTGCTGCCAGATTTGTGGGTCAGCGGAATATAGCATGCGGTGCCGGGTTCGACGCAAAGCGAGATACCGACAAGCTCGACGACCATCTCATCAAAGCCCGTGGTTTCGGTATCCACGGCCACCCAACCGCGGTCGCGGATTTGGGCGATCCATTTGTTTAGCGCGGCAGCATCGCGGACGCATTCGTAAGCGGTGCTGTCAAATGGCAAATCGACCACGGCAGGTGCGTTTGTAGTGGCAGCGGTGCCGACGGATGCCTCTGCGATTGCTGGGGCTTCTTTGCCAAACTGATCTGCAACCCTCTTTGACAGAGTGCGGAATTCCATCTCGGCCAAAAAGCCAAGCAACTGATCAGCCTGGGGTTCGCGCACGCCGAGATCATCGAGGGTAAAGTTCAGATCCATATTGCAATCAAGCTGAACAAGCTGGCGTGACAGCTCAATCTGGTCTCGTTTTTCAATCAGGGTCTGGCGTCGTTTCGGCTGTTTGATTTCCTCGGCCCGGTCCAGCAGCTCATCTAGGCTGCCGTACTCGTTGATCAACAGGGCAGCGGTTTTGATCCCGATGCCGGGCGCGCCCGGAACGTTGTCGACGCTGTCGCCGGCCAGCGCCTGCACATCAACAACGCGGTCGGGACCGACACCGAATTTCTCATGCACGCCATCGCTATCAATACGCTTGTTCTTCATGGCGTCCAGCATTTCTACGCCGCCACCGACCAGCTGCATCAGATCCTTGTCAGACGAGATGATGGTGACGCGGCCCCCTGCCTCGCGGGCGCGGCAGGAAAGTGTGGCGATGATGTCATCTGCCTCAAACCCTTCTTGCTCTTTACAGGCGATATTGAACGCTTCGGTCGCGGTGCGGGTCAGTGGTATCTGCGGGCGCAGATCCTCGGGCATGGCTTCGCGATTGGCCTTGTACTGATCATAGAGATCGTTGCGGAAGGTGTGCGACCCTTTGTCGAAAATGACTGCGACATGGGTCGGCGCGTCCGGGCCGGTATTGCCCTCGACATAGCGGTGCAGCATGTTGCAGAACCCGGCTACGGCCCCAATCGGCAATCCGTCGGATTTTCGCGTCAGCGGCGGTAGCGCATGATAGGCGCGAAAGATAAAGGCCGATCCGTCGATCAGATGCAGGTGGCAGCCGGTGCCAAATGGGGTGGTGGTCATGGCCGATGCTCCGGGAGTTTCGCGTTGACCTCCGTTATCGGTGATCCCGCAAGCGAGAGCAATTGCCGTTTCACCCGCGTCTCGGCGCGGGCTGCCCGCTATGATCAGGCCACCGGCCGCTTGCAAGCCCTGCACGATCGCGGGCGATTGAAAGGGACAAGGGAAAAAATTGTATCAATGGTCAAACTCATGGAGCCGACTGTTGGGCACCAGCTGACAAAGGTGTCAGGCTGTCTTCTTCTCGGTCGGTTTGGCCTTTTTGCCTTGTACGAGGACGCGCATTTCGTCCCGCGACATTGGTTTGCCGAAGTAAAATCCCTGTACCGAGGCACAGTTTTCTAATCGCAGGAATTGTAGTTCATCCTCGACTTCGACACCTTCAGCGAGCACGGGGATGTCCAAGGCTGCACCAAGGAGGAGAGTCGAGCGGACAATCGCTGCACGCTGCGCATCCTTGTGCACGTTCTGGACGAAACTGCGGTCGATTTTGATCTTGTCGAACGGAAAGGTTTGTAGCATGGCCAGCGACGAATACCCGGTGCCGAAGTCATCCATTGCGATGCGCAGCCCCATGTTCTTGAGCTGTTGCATGACCTTCAGCGTGTGAACCTGATCGTCGATAATACTGGCTTCGGTAATTTCCAGTTCCAGCTGTTGTGCGGACAGACCCGTTTCCAGAAGAATGTCAGAGACATGTTCAACAAATGATGGCTGCATCAGCTGCTGAGGTGCAACATTCACAGCGATATTATACTGACCGTGCCACGTGCTGGCCTCGTGGCAAGCGGTTCGCAGCACCCAGAGCCCTATCTGACGGATCAGACCGGTTTCTTCAGCGATTGGAATAAAGGTAGTCGGCGGTACGCGCCCTCTGGTCGGGTGGTTCCAGCGCAACAGGACCTCAAACCCTACGGGTTCCAGCGACGTCAGGTCGTTTTGCAGTTGATACGCCAGTTCAAACTGATCTCCGGCTTTGCAGGCCTGCCGCAGATCGTTGACCAGTTCGAGACGTTCACGGCTGTGTTGCTCCATCTGAGCGTTGAACAAACAGATGTGGCGGTCTGCGTCGGCCTTGGCGCGATACATGGCGACATCGGATTTGTGCAGGAGATCGCGGATATCACGCCCGTCTTCTTGACTGGTGGCGACGCCGATTGCGACGCCGATGATTGCGGATGTATTGTCGAAATCAACCGGCTCCACGATCAGCGCATGCAGGCGTTCAGCAAAGGCCATGACCTGATCAACCCTGCGGAACCCCCGCTTAAACGCAACAAATTCGTCGCCGCCGACGCGCGCAATGAATTCGTCCTGCTCCACCGCAGCTGCAAGCCGGTCAGCGACAGTTCCAAGAACTATGTCCCCAGCCGCATGGCCGTAGAGGTCATTGATTTCTTTGAACAGATTCAAATCCAATGTCAGCACCGCGACGCGCTCGGTTTCGTCGCGTTCCAGCAGCTCTGTCAGGCTGGCCATCTTGCGGGTCAGCGACATGCGATTCGGTAGGCCGGTTAGCGGATCATGCAGCGCGGCATGCTGCAGTTGGCCACGGGCCTCACTTTCCATATTGGTTTCAATGCTTAGCGCCGCGAAACCGATCATTAGGATGATCGCCATTGCACCCAGGATGAGCAAGCTAAGCGTGGTGTCGGAAATCACTTCGGCTGGGACCGAATATAGCGGGCTCAGCTGTACAGTGATCGCGGACATACCGGTGAAATGCATGGTGCAGATTGTCAGGCTCATCAGGGCCACGGAGACAAGCCAATGACGTCCTTCCGAAAACCGCGTGATATAACCGTAAGTCGCCATCCCGAACAGCGCTCCCAGTAGGATCGACGACACAAGTGGCGTCGTTTCCCAGACAATTTCACCTGGTAGTAGATAGCCCGTCATGCCGAGGTAGTGCATGGTCGAGACGCTAAGACCGAACATCGCGCCACTTGCCGCAACTCGGTAGCTGGTGGAGTGGGCGAGCGCATAAACCCCGTTGGTCATGACCATTCCCAAGACCGCAGCTCCAAGCGACAGTGCGGTTGTCAAGGGATCGTACCCATGGATGTACCCCGGATCAAAGGCCAGCATCGCAATGAAGTGAGTGGTCCAAACGGTGCCGCCGCTGATCAGGCTGGTCAGAGCCAACTGGACCAGTTTGCGGTTACCGACTGTGTGGCCAAGCCGTTGCGTCATCAGTACAGACAGACAGGACCCGATAACGCAGACAAGTGCTGCTACGGCCACAAGGCCAAGGTTGTGCTCCTGCGTGATGCATTGAACGACGCTGTACATCTCAGTCTCCGGTGGCGACAGAATTAACCTCTATGTCTTGCATGAGGATCGTAAATAAACCGCTACCACGGCCCACGTTTGCGGCCTCTAACGGCGTGCAATTGTGCTCAATTTGCGGTAAATTTCGGCTGAGCAGAACGCAAAAAACGCCACCATGACTGGCAGCGTTTCTAGGAAGCAAAAATGTTAGATTGTTACGCTACAATGTCCGCAGCGTCTTTGTGTACATATCTGCAGTCGCAATAGGGGCATTCGACAAATCCGTCGGCTTCGGGGATTTGCAGGTAGACCCGTGGATGTCCCAGCGCACCTTCGCTGCCGTCGCAGGCAATGCGGTAGCTCTCCACGATCTTGGTTTCCGGCGCTTGGATGGTCATCGCTGGCGGTCCTCTTGGTTATCAGTTAGGGGCTTTTATGAGCCAAGGGAAAACCGGGGGCAAGGGCCGCGATGACAGAGGACGCAATCCGTATTGAAGGTTTGCAAAAAACCTACAAGGGCAGCCGGGCGCAACCGGCGAAACAGGCACTTAACGGGATTGATCTGAGAATCCCGCGCGGGTCAGTTTTTGGCCTGCTGGGGCCGAACGGTGCTGGAAAATCCACGATGATCAATATCCTGGCTGGTCTGGTACTCAAGACCGCCGGCAAGGTCACGATCTGGGGATTTGATCAGGATGCAAATCCGCGCCAATCGCGTGCTTCAATCGGGGTTATGCCACAAGAGCTGAATCTTGATCCATTTTTTAGTCCACGCGGCGCGCTGGAGGTGCAGGCTGGTCTATATGGCGTGCCGAAATCCGAACGGCGCAGCGATGAAATCCTGCGCATGGTCGGGTTGGAGGGTAAGGCCCATGCCTATGCGCGGACGTTGTCGGGGGGGATGCAGCGGCGTCTGCTGCTGGGCAAGGCGCTGGTTCATCATCCGAATATCCTGGTGCTAGATGAACCAACGGCAGGTGTGGATATCGAATTGCGGCAGATGCTGTGGGAAAACATTCGCAAGCTGAACGCCGAAGGGATGACCATTATCCTGACCACACACTACCTCGAAGAGGCTGAGGAAATGTGTGATGAAATCGCCATTATCAATGCTGGAAACCTGGTGGCACGCGACACCACGGCAAACCTGCTGGGTCGGTTGGATGCCAAGGCGATGGTGGTGCATCCGGCGTCACCGGTGACCGAATTGCCAACCGGAGCAGGGATCACGTCGGACCTGCGCGGTGACGGCGCGGTGATCCTGCGATATCATGGCAATGCCACCAGTGCCGAAGAGGTGCTGTCAGCGGTCCGCGCGGCTGGCATCTCTATCCGTGACGTGAAGACCGAGGAAGCCGATCTTGAAGACGTGTTCTTGGCGTTGACCAAATCGCGCGGCTAAGCGCGGCAGCCGAGGAAACGTGCGAAATGGCCCGGATCAGAGCCTATTCCACCCGTCACTGGGTCTCGACACAGTGACGGCGAAAGGCGCGTTTCAGCATGTCCAGTTCAGCGCGTAGCAGCTCTATCTCGACTCTGAGATCATCGCCTGTCAGTTCGCCGCAGACGAGGGTGAAATCGCCCAGTTTGGAATCGCTGGCTAGGTCGTAGATGACAAAGCTCTGGACGCCGTCTGCAATAGCTTCTGTCGGGATAGGGATCTGTAAGGCCCATTCGCCGCTGGTTTCGCTCTCGACAATTGTCACGCCAGCAACTGGGCGATCCAGATGGCGGACGTCAATTGTTGGTGCTTGACCGGTGTTGCCTGTCCCTGCAATCTGCCCTTCCCACAGTGCGTCGCGAAAACGAGTTTTGGTCAATGTCAGTTGGCTCATATCCGGGCCTCTCGAATGCAGGTTACAGGCTGGCGCGGCGGCTGCGCGACAGGGTGACATCGCGCAGGGTCACCTGGTTCATTTCAGGAGCTTCAAAGATCAGCTCAAGCCAGAGCCGTTCTACCCGCTTTTCGTTCAGCTCGGCGTAGGCGAGATCGTATTCAACATGGGTCCGTTTGCTGCCCATTGGCATCTCGCGCACCAGCTGTTCGGTGTTGGGGCCGTGTTTGATATTGAGTCGGGCAAAAATCTCGATCGGGTTTTCGGTTTCCAGCGTGCAATCGACCCGCAGCAGGTGGTCTCTGCTTAATCCATCAGTCACCTCCGCAGGGAGTTCGATGACCAGGGACAGGAAAGAACCGTCAAATCGAAACACATCCAGCCGAACGCCGTAAGGCGCGAGGTCTTCGTCACGGTTGTTTCGCAACTGACGCAGGGTCAGCTCTGAGACGGTGCAGTCGTGGAACAGCTGCACCTCGTCGCCCAAGCGCGTTTTACTGGAAACAGAAGAGGCACCGGGAACGGGCAGGGGCCCGCGCCACAGTTCTGGTCGCCAGCCCCAATCGGTGCCATGCGGGCGTGGAAAGGCGTTGGACCCGATCTGAGGAAGCGCCAACCGCCCCTCGGCGATATGGATCAGCCGGTCCAGATGAAAGCGCAGCTTTCGGGCGCGGTTGCGCTGGTCCCGCAAACGGCTGAGCGGGGCTTTGTGGGCCTGCTGTGCAAGCCGGCGCCAACGTTCCAATACGCGCGCGAATAGCAGTTTTTCGACGATCCTGCCCATGGGCTCAATATCCTTGGTGCGCGATACGATAACCGGCGTGAAACCGGGAACTCGTGGCGGCCTCTTTGTTTTCTTGACCCTACCCAATGCGCGGTCCGCTGACAAATCCTCTCACGAATGTTCGGCTAGCCCATACGTGCGGACACCGGAGAGACGGGGTGTCAATTTTGTCCGTTCGGTGCGGCGTCAAGATCTGCGGTAACAGAGGCCTCAAGCGTTTTGGCGGTCAGCTCATCCAGCAGCCGTGCGCCGCGCCCGCCGAGATTCCGACTGCTGCTGGGCGCATATAGCGCTACGGCAACAAGCTGGTCATTCAGCACAAAGGCCCCGCGCCAATGTACCGGGCTGGCGCCGCGTGCGCGGTGGTCTGGCATGTTCAGCTTTACCAACGGCAACATCAGGTCATTGCGCTCCGCCAGCAATCGCGCCCCGCGTGCATTCTCGTAGATCTGAGCGCTTGTCAAAGCGGCATCACCGGTTCCCGCAGGCCCGACGGCAACAGTGATCAGGGCGCGATTTCGGCTGGAGAGATCGGAGCCGGGACGCAGGCTGGCGCAAGGCACAATAATGGCAAAGCCACCATCGGCCCGGTGACCGGTCATGCGAGCGTCGATGCAGAAGCCTTTTGGTGGAACCAGATGAATGGTGCCGCTGGCGAAGCTCATCCGGGTGATATCGTCTGGGTATTCTTCGGTGGCGTTAGCGCCCGATGATGGCGCGGTTCCAGGGGCGCAGGCCGCCAGCAGCACTGCCAAGCCAGAGGCCATGACCATTCGCTGTATGCTCTGACGCAGATCCGCGCGCGGAATATGCTGTGCGCCAATGCAAACGCGCTGTGCAAGGGCGATAGAAATGCAACAGGTCCACACTCGATTTAGGGTTGCGGCCCACTCGTTTTTCGCGCGTTTACCTGACTGCTTTCTATCATGAATAGATGCGATTTTTCCGTTAGTTACGGTTGTCACGGTTGTTTCCGCCTGTCTTTGTCTTGCTCCCTGCCGGGATAGTTCGGGCCTTTGGTCGGGGCAAGCACCCGATGCAAAAGTCGACAGTGTGTTGCCTTGTAATGTCAGGGTGCAGTGATTAGGCTCTTTTCGCTGTGCAGGCAGCAGGCGGCCTCACACCGGCATTTTCCGACAGGCAAAAGGAGCAGGGGATGAAATCCACCCTGTTTTCATTCATCTGGACCTATTCACGGCGCCAGCAAATAGGTCTGTTGGCCCTGACGGTGGTCACATTTCCGTTTCTATTCGCCGCGTTGGAATTGCCAAAACGGATCATTAACGATGCGATCGGTGCCCCGATGGACCGCATCGTCGTCCTGGGGCAGGAAATCGGCCAGGTCGATTATCTCCTGCTTTTGTGTTGTGGGTTTCTTGCTGCCGTCATGATCAGTGGCCTGCTGAAAATGCGACTCAACACGATGAAGGGTGTTGTTGCCGAGCGCCTATTGCGGCGTCTGCGCTATACGCTGATCAGCCGTATGATGCGCTTTCCGACCCCCTATTTCCGCACCACCAGTCAGGGTGAGATGGTGTCAATGATCACCTCTGAGTCTGAACCTATGGGGGGGCTGATGGGCGATGCCGTTGCGCAACCTGTATTTCAGGCCGGGCAGATGCTGACGATTGTCACCTTCTTGTTCATGCAAAGCGTTTGGTTCGGCCTGGCCTCGGTTGCGCTGATCCCGCTTCAGGCGTGGTTGATCCCGATGCTGCAACGTCAAATCAACTTGCTAAACAAGGATCGCATCCAAGAGGTCCGGGCATTGTCAGCCGAAATCGGTGAAACAGCGGCTGGCATTAGCGATCTGCGTATCAACGGCGGGCGCCGCTATCGGTTGGCGCAGATTTCCGCGCGTCTGGGGCGGTTGTTCGACATTCGGCGACGGATTTATTCCAAAAAATACTTCATGAAGTTCCTCAACAACATGATCGGCCACCTGACGCCCTTCGTGTTTTATTCGGCGGGTGGCGTATTGGCGATCCGGGGCGATATCACCGTGGGGGCGCTCGTGGCCGCGCTGGCAGCTTACAAGGATCTGTCTGCCCCCTGGCGCGAGCTTTTGACCTATTACAATCAGGTGCAGGACATGAGTCTGCGCTGGTCGATCATGACTGAGCGGTTTGCACCCAAAGGCATGATCGCGGAGGAGTTGATCGTCGGCACGCCTGCCGACATTCCGCATCTGCGCGGTGCGATCGAATTGCGCAATGTGTCAGTCAAGGATGCTGACGGCAACATGGTGCTGGAGGATCTGTCCCTGGCCATCCCTGCCGGTGGGCGCGTCGCGATCCAAAGCAGCAGCGAAGCCGAGCGCGCGGCATTTGCGGCCCTGTTGACGCGCGAGGTGTTGCCTGCCCGTGGGTCCGTGACGATAGCGGGCCATCGGCTAGATCAGTTGCATCAGGGCGTTATTGCAGCGCGCGTGGGCTATGCCTATTCGCGGCCGTATCTCTTTAACGGCTCGCTCGGGGATAATGTGTTAATGTCCTTGCGCGATCAGCCCCATATGCCGCCGGGTGCTGAAACAAGGGGGCAAAGCCGCACCATGACGGAAGCCTGTCGTGCGGGTAATAGTCCAGATTCGCTTGCGGCAGACTGGATCAACCCGGCTTTGGCTGGCTTGGGGTCGGAAAGCGAGCTGCGCGACTGGTGGTTCCAGCTGGTCGAGGCTATGGGCATCGACGAGCAATTGTTCCGCCGTACCTTGCACACGCGGTTCCAGATCGGCCCACATCTGGGGCTTGTGCAACAGATCGTATCGCTGCGTCCGAAAATTGCCGAGCGCCTGCAACAGGCTGGCCTTGCAGATGTGGTGAACCGGTTTGACCCGGATGTGTTTAATCCGGCGGTTCCCTTGGGGGGGAACATCCTGTTTGCCGCCCCAACCCGCGCCATTGCGCCCGAAGAACTGATTGCCGCTGACGGGCCGATTGTCAGCGCATTGCGAAACAATGGGCTACAGGATGACGTGATCGCCTTTGGCCTGAGCGTGATGGAAACCTTGCAGCAGACCTTTGGCCGGGTTGATACGAACCACCCGTTGTTTAAGCGGCTTGGCCTTGATGAGGCACTATATCAGCGCATCGCCGAGGTCGCTGATCGGCAGGCCACCCTTGGCGTGGCAGGCTTGCGGGAGGATGAGCGGGTACTGTTGGCGTCGGTGCCGTTTCTGATCTCCGAAGAGCAGATCGGCACGCCTTTTCCCGAGCGTTTCAAGCGCCGCATTTTGGACATTCGGCGCGACAGTGGACCCGCTTTGCAGGCGCAATTGGGCGATCTCTTTATCCCGATTACACCGGATGCCTATTTTCCACGGCTGACAGTGCTGGAAAACGTGCTTTATGGCCGTCTGTCGCTGATGGCAGGGGCCAAGGCCAAGCAGGTCGAAGATCTTGTTGCTGAGGTGCTAGAAGAGAATGGGTTGCGCAAGCGATTGGCGCTAATCCTCTATGACTTGCCCGCAGGCCTTGGCGGCACTGCGTTGGAACCGGTGTTTCAGGAGCGTGCCGCCTTTACCCGCGCGGCGATCAAGCGGCCTGATATCCTGATCCTGGATCGCGCGTTGGCAAGCCATGACAGCGCCAGCCGGTTGCAGTCGCGCGACCGGTTGGCCAAGCTGATGCCGCATGCCACAATGCTGTTTATCGAAGACCAGTTCAATCACCCGGACCGCTATGATCTTTTTGTGAAAATTAGCAACGGCCGTATTGACGGCGTGGAAGGCGAGCTGACCGAACCCACAGAGAAAATCGCGGGTAGCGATTTGGGCAAGCGGCTGGAATTGATTCAGAGCACCGAGCTGTTTGCACAGCTGGATGCCCGCAACCAGCGCCTGCTTGCTTTCTCGGCGCGTTGGCATGATGTGGTCAAGGGCGACTATGTGTTTCAGTCTGGAGAAAGCGCCGATGCCGTGTTTCTCTGCTTAAGCGGCAAAGCCGATTTGTTCTGGCCGGGTAGCGACCTAAACGCCAATCCGATTTCTCAGATTGAGCCGGGACGTCTGATTGGCGATCTTGCGGTAATTTTGCGTGACACAAGGCAGCTGGACTTATTTGCGGTGGAAGATTGTAGTTTTCTAAGGATCGGCGCTGAGGAATATCGTGCGGTGATCGAATCTGACTCCGGTGTTGCGGTGCAGTTGCTTGAAACCGTTGCACGGCATTTGGTGCAGACCGCAGGGGTGGCGCGGGCCGCGAAACAGAACGTTGCGGACAGTGACCGGCTTTCGATGGCCGCAGCCCTGCCAGATACAATGGAGCAGGCCGACAATGTCCACTGACACCGCTTACGTTGCTCATGCACAATTGGTTGAGGCGGCGCGGCAAAGACCGCAGATATGGCGGCTTCTATTGGGGCTGCTTTTGGTCGTGGTGCTCAGCTATGCGGGCACCAATGTGACAGTGCGATTGCTGATCGTTGCCTTCCCTGGCGATTGGATCGGCGATCTGCCTACAGGCAAAACGCCGATTGCGATGTTCGTCCTGCTTGGCAGCTTCCTGTTTGTGACTTGCGCGGTTGCCTTCGTTCTACCATTTTTGCACCGTCGCAGTCTTGCCAGTTTGATTGGCCCGTTCCATCTGGCCGTGTATCAGTTTCTGCGGACTGGCGCTGGCTTGCTGTGTCTCATCGCTGGGCTGGCTTTGCTGTGGCTGATATTGCCCGGCGAGCTTGCGGGCGGCACAATGACGGATCTTGTGCCGAATCTCGATTTAGGGCCTTGGCTGTTATTGTTGCCCTTGGCATTGATCGCGGTATTTGTGCAAATCAGTGCTGAGGAGGTTCTGTTTCGCGGCTATCTTCAGCAGGCGCTTGCAGCGCGGTTTCAGCATCCGTTGATCTGGCTACTGTTGCCTTCAGCCTTGTTCGCCGCCGGTCACTACGCGCCAGCGGATGCCGGGGACAACGCGCCCTTGATCGCGCTTTGGGCGGGTGGGTTTGGTTTGCTGATGGCGGATCTGACAGCAAGAGCTGGCACCTTAGGTCCGGCTATGGCTGTTCATTTTGCCAATAATATCATTGCGATCCTCTTATTCGGCTCTCCCACCAGCTTGTCTGGGCTGGCTTTGTATCTGGTCCCTTTTGAGCTGTCTGATCCGGTTGCGGTACGTCAGATGCTGTGGATTGACTTTGCTATTGTGGGGCTTTGCTGGTTGGTTGCGCGGCTTGCCATCCGGCGCTGATTGCATTTAGACGCGCGGGGCCTTATTTGAAGGTCCAAACCGCCCCTACAAAGGCATGGCTTATGAACTGGATCACCAACTACGTCCGGCCGCGGATCAATTCGATCTTCTCGCGCCGCGAAGTTCCCGAGAACCTTTGGCGCAAATGCGATGAATGCGGCACCATGCTGTTTCACCGTGAGCTGAGCGACAATCTGAATGTCTGCAACAACTGCGGGCATCACATGCATATCACGCCGCGCGATCGCTTTCTGGCGCTGTTTGACAGTGGTGTCTTCACTGAGGTTGCCGTGCCTGAGCCATTGGCGGATCCGCTGAAGTTCCGGGATCAGAAACGCTACCCCGACCGGATGAAGGCAGCGCAGAAGAAAACCTCCGAAAAAGAGGCTATGCTGGTTGCTGTCGGCGAGATCGGCCGAACGCCGATTGTTGCTGCGGCGCAGGATTTCTCCTTTATGGGCGGCTCGATGGGCATGTTTGTCGGCAATGCGATCATCGCTGCTGCCGAAGAAGCCGTGAAACTCAAGCGCCCGTTGGTGCTGTTCTCCGCCGCTGGTGGCGCGCGTATGCAGGAGGGCATCCTGTCGCTGATGCAGATGCCCCGGACCACGGTCGCGGTGCAGATGCTGAAAGAAGCAGGCCTGCCATACATCGTGGTGCTGACCCATCCAACCACTGGCGGTGTGACAGCGTCCTACGCGATGCTGGGCGACGTACATATTTCCGAACCCAATGCGCTGATTTGTTTCGCCGGTCCGCGTGTGATCGAACAGACCATTCGCGAAAAGTTACCCGAAGGCTTTCAGCGGGCAGAGTACCTGCTGGATCACGGGATGCTGGACCGGGTGACGCCGCGCACCGAAATGCGCGCTGAGCTGATCACCATTACCCGCATGCTGCTGGGGCTGTCGCCCCAGATCGTTGGCGACCTTCCCGCCCCTGATGAGGACGCAAAAGCCGCGAATGGCGCGGATGATGCCGCTGAGACATCGTCAGCTGACAGCTAATGTCGCTAAAGTATGATTATGCGGCCCGCCTATTCAAAGGGCGGGCCGTTTTTATGTGACGCATCAAGATCCACCTCCACAGTGAGCCGCACAATGACCCAGACCTCTGACGTGATCCTTGCCCGCATGATGGCGCTGCACCCCAAGATCATTGATCTGACGCTGGACCGCGTTTGGCGTCTGCTCGCGGCACTGGACAACCCGCAGGAAAAGCTGCCTCCGGTGATCCATCTGGCAGGAACCAACGGTAAGGGATCGACCCAGGCCATGATCCGCGCAGGGCTTGAGGGGATGGGAAAATCAGTCCACGCTTATACTTCGCCGCATCTTGCCCGATTTCATGAACGGATCCGCCTGGCTGGGGATCTGATTTCCGAAGCGCATCTGACGGATATTCTTGATGAGTGTTGTGCCAAGAATGGCGGCGAAACCATCACCTATTTCGAGATCACAACGGTAGCGGGGATACTGGCATTTTCCCGTAGTTTTGCAGACTACACCCTGCTTGAGGTGGGCCTCGGCGGCCGACTTGATGCTACCAATGTTGTGACACCAGAACTGTCGGTGATCACACCAATCTCCATCGACCACGAGCAGTTTCTTGGCAATACCCTGACCAAGATTGCCGCGGAAAAGGCCGGCATCATCAAACGCGGGGTACCGGTTGTGGTCGGCCCGCAGCCTGATGAGGCGATGGAGGTGATCGAGGCAACTGTCGCACGTCTTGGCGCACCGCTGATTGCCTATGGCCAGCACTGGCACGTCTGGGAAGAACGCGGGCGGCTGGTGTTCCAGGACGAGAACGGCCTTTTGGACCTGCCGCTGCCTGCCTTGCTCGGCGCACATCAGATCCAGAACGCTGGAGCGGCACTCGCTGCTTTGCGCCATATGGGTGCCGATGAGACGGCTTGCGAGGCGGCAATGACCCACGCCGAATGGCCTGCGCGCATGCAAAAGCTGAAAACTGGTCCGCTGGTGGATGCGGCGCCTGAGGCCGAGCTGTGGTTGGATGGTGGTCATAACGCGGCGGCCGGCCTTGCGCTGGCGGATGTGCTGGCGGGGCTTCCAGCGCGGCCTACGCACCTCATCTGCGGCATGCTGAATACCAAGGATGTGACAGGCTATATGGAGCCGCTGGCCGCATATGCAGAAAGCCTCACCGCGATTTCAATCCCGGACGAGATGAATACGCTGCCCGCAGCAGAGACCGAGGCCGCGGCACGATCTGTTGGCCTCAGGGCAGCCAGTGCAGACAGCACGATGGATGCGCTGAAATTGATTGCAGCCAGCGATCCTCAGGCGCGGGTACTGATCTGCGGCTCGCTCTATCTGGCTGGTCACATCCTGCGCGAGAACGGGTGACACTGGAAACCGAGGTGACTGTGACGTGTCACCTTTCCAAAAATACTCCGGGGGCGAGAAAGCTGCGCTTTCGAGGGGGCAGCGCCCCCGGCAACGCAGCCAGTTTCCAGCGGTTCGATCAGGTCCGCTGACCCCAGTCCTTGTCCTGCATCTCCCGCAGCCGTGATGCTGTGCGTTCGAATTCGAACGTGCCTTCGCCCTCCACATAGAGCATTTCTGGTTCTGCTGCAGCGGAACAGATCAGGCGCACGCCTGCCTCATAGAGCGCATCAATCAGCGTCACAAACCGCTTGGCCTCGTTGAAGTTGTTGCGCGACAGGCGGGGTATGTCCTCAAGAACCAAAACTTTGACAACCTCCGCAATTGCCAGATAGTCGCCCGGCCCAAGCATTTTTCCGCACAGATCATAGAAACCGGCGCGCGCGACGCCGTTGCGAAAAGCGGGCAGAGTGATCTCGCGCCCTTTGACCTCCAGTGTCAGGGGCATGGCTGGACCACCAGACAGATCTTCCCAGATCGCTCGGATATTCGCGCTTGCCTCGGCATTTACAGGTGAGAAATAGACCTGCGCCCCAGTGAGCCGATCCTGACGGTAGTCAACCGGGCTGACCATCTCATGGACCTGCATCTGCTGTTTGATGAGACCAATGAACGGCAGGAACAGCTGCCGGTTCAGCCCGTTCTTATATAGGTCGTCCGGCACCCGGTTTGATGTCGTGATCACGGTGACTCCGGCGGCAAACAGGGCCTCGAACAAACGCCCAACAATCATTGCGTCGGTGATATCGGTGATCTGCATTTCGTCAAATGCCAGTAAACGCACAGAGGTTGCGACATCCGCGGCGACTGGTGCCAATGCGTCTTCGACCCCGTTCTGGCGGGCTTTGTGCATTTTCGCGTGGATTTCCTGCATGAAAGCATGGAAATGCACCCGGCGTGAGGGCACGTCATCCAGGCTGTCGACAAAGAGATCCATCAACATCGACTTGCCTCGCCCAACGCCGCCCCAGAGATACAGGCCCTGGACCGGTTCGTACGTGGCTTTTCGGAAAATACCACGTTTTACTGGCGGTGCTTTTAAACCTGCGGCGATGTGGTCGAAATGCGGAAGAACAGCCTCTTGTGCTGGATCCGGTTTCAGCTCGCCTGCGTTGATTTTCTGCTGATATAGCTCTGTCAGATGGGTCATGAGCAAGGGATAGCGCGGAGAAATTCGGATGAAAAGCGGTGTCTGGGAATCGTCGGACGTCAATCTTGTGTGTTGACGCGCTCAGGATATGACAGCGTCGCGTTGACATGCCGGATTGATGTGTCCGTGATCACATCAATTATCTTTAACTGATGGCGCAAAAATCCTGATTTGACCGACTGGTGAATATCCGTACCGTCGCTGAACCGGACTATCTCCGGGAAGGAGAGAGAACATGACCCGTCCGGCACCGTTGTTTACACCCGTTCTGATCGTGGGCTGTATCGTCATCATGATCAGCTTTGCAGTGCGCGCCTCATTTGGGGTGTTTCAGATTCCCATCGCGGAGGAGTTTGGTTGGTTGCGGTCGGAGTTTTCACTAGCGATTGCAATCCAGAACCTCGCGTGGGGGATCGGACAGCCGATTTTTGGGGCTATTGCGGAAAAGATTGGCGATCGAAAGGCGATTGTCACAGGCGCGCTGATCTATGCGGCAGGTTTGGTGTTGAGCGCCTGGTCGACCACGCCGTTTGAGATGCAGGCCTACGAATGGCTGGTGGGTTTTGGAATTGCCGGTACCGGGTTTGGCGTGGTTCTTGCTGTGGTTGGCCGGTCCAGCTCTGATGAAAATCGGTCAATGTCGCTGGCAATTGTGACTGCGGCTGGTTCAGCCGGACAGATTTTCGGAGCGCCGACTGCGGAGTGGCTGCTCACCTTTCTCAGTTGGCAGAGCGTGTTCCTTGTTTTTGCTGGTGTTATACTGGCCCTGATAGCCACCCTGCCGTTGATGCGTGCGCCCGTGCCCGTTTCCAAGGCAGATCTGGAAGAGAGTATGGGTACGATCCTGCTGAAGGCGTTCAAGGATCCTTCATACACGCTGATCTTTCTTGGCTTTTTCAGCTGCGGTTATCAACTGGCCTTCGTTACAGCGCATTTCCCGGCCTTCGTGACAGAAATGTGCGGACCGATCATGCCGGGCGGGGCGCTATATAGCATCGGGATTACGTCCACGTCGGCGCTCGGTGCTGTGGCAATATCATTGATTGGGGCCGCCAATGTGGGCGGAACGCTGTTGGCGGGGTATCTGGGCAATCGCTATTCCAAGAAATACCTGCTGGCAGCGATCTACACCGGGCGCACGATTGCTGCGGCGGCGTTCATCCTGCTGCCGATCACGCCGATGTCTGTCATCGTTTTCTCGATTGTGATGGGATCTCTGTGGCTGGCGACGGTGCCGCTGACCTCTGGGTTGGTCGCGCACCTCTATGGATTGCGCTACATGGGGACACTGTATGGCATCGTGTTTTTCAGCCACCAGCTGGGTAGTTTCTTGGGTGTCTGGCTGGGCGGGCGGATGTATGACATCTATGGCGATTACACGATGGTGTGGTGGATTGGTGTGGGCATCGGCGCTTTTAGTGCGATTGTGCACCTGCCGATCCGCGAGCGTCCGCCGACTCCGGCTGCCGTTTGAAATAAGGCAACCGGCTGGCAGTGATCACATTGCGTTGCGCCAGCTGTCCAGGATGTGGCGGCTGGTCATGAGATCCAGATGGGCACCACCGCCGTTCTTAAACAGGGTGATGTGTGCCGGGTCATAGTCGGGGAAGGCATCCAGCTGGTAAAAATCCGCGAGGATATTGGCACGTTTGATGGTGCCCGCTGCCAGTGGGATTTTGAATTCTCCGATATGGTCAACGGTGGTGTCGAAACTATCGCAATATATTTTGGCGCGGTGCAGGGCTGTGTCATCCGCTTCGCGCATGTCGGGGCGGTAGGCCCCGATCAGATTCAAGTGCTGGCCCGGACGCAGCCATTCTCCCTGTATGATGGGTGTCGACGACATGGTGCAGGTAATTATGATATCCGCAGCACGCACCGCAGGTTCCAGATTTTCTGCGACTCTGGTGCCTGGATAGCTAGAAACCAGCGTTTCTGCCTTGGCTGTCGTGCGGTTCCAGACACGTATCTGGGCCTTGGGGTATGCCGCCCCAAAGGCCTCAATCAGGGAGGCACCGACGGTACCAGCCCCAACAATCAGGATTTCCTGGCTATCTGGATTGGCCAGCCGTCGCGCACCCAGCAGGCTGTCGCCAGCGGTCTTCCACTTGGTCACAAGATGAAAATCTACCAATGCTTGCAACATACCGTGGAGGTCATCGTATAGGCAGACGCCGCCATTCACCATTGGCTGGCCTGCTTCTGGATTCTCAGGAAAGATTGTGGCGCTTTTGACAGCCAGACCCAGACCGTCGATCCAGGCTGCGCGGTTCAGCAACGTATCTTTTCCCCGATACAGAAAAGTGTCGGACACTTCGGCCTTGGGCAAGCGGTGACCTGCAGCCAGCGCCTCGCAAAATGACAGCCAGCTCAATGTGGCCTCGCCCTCGGCAAAGGGGATCTGCAATATGGTGCTCATTGGGCATCCTCCAATTGTAGCAGGCCCTCGTCGACCAATCGCTGGGCCCAGGTGTCTGGTGTGGTGAACAGATGCGTCTGCCAGCCTCTTGCGGCGGCGGCTTCGATGTTCTCTGGGCGGTCATCCGTGAACAACAACTGCTCGGGTGTCACACCTGTATCCCGCTCCAGATGGGCGTATATCGCCGCTTCAGGTTTGATCGTTTGCAGGTGTCCTGACACAAATACCTGATCGAATTCATTAAAAAACGGATAGACTTTCTTAGCCAAATCAAAGGTGCCGATACCAAAATTAGTCAGCGCAAATACCGGGATTCTGCGCTGACGAAGTGCGCGCATCAGGCGAACAGAATGGGGGATATCGGGGCTGGCCATCTGCAACCAGCTGTCATGCCAGTGGCGGATTTCCTCGGCCCACTTGGGGTGCCGGCCCGCCAGCGAATAGACCGCCTCTTTGAAATCATCACCTCGATCAATGCCAAGGTTCATCCCGTGCAGGTCGACATCTCGAAACAAGGCTTCACGCTGCGGCTTACCGATGTACGCGTCGTAAAATCGTTCGGGCTCCCATTCGATCAATACACGACCAATATCAAAGACAACGGCAGTCACGGGCATTGGCGTTTCTCCTATCCGGTGGATCGCGGTCGTGGGCGTGGGGCCGGGCGGCTGCGACGGGTTTCGCGCCAGACTGAAACAAGACCGGCGCCAATGATCAAGGCGGATCCAATCCAAACAGGCCCATCGGGCCATTCGTTGAAGACCAGAACACCCCAGAGCACGGCCATTGGCATGGCAATGTATTCAAACGGGGCGACCAGGCCTGCCTCACATTGGCGATAGGCCTGGCTAACCAGATAGCCACCGATGGACCCTGCCAGACCCACGGTCAGAAACAGGATCCAATCCTGTGGCGCAGGCCAGATCCAACCGCGCAGGATGAACTGAAGCGCGGCGCTGTCGCCAGTGGCAAAGCGGCCATCGCCGGTGACTATCCCAACCAGCGCGCTGACCACAAGAAATCCAAGCGTTGGGTAGAACGACAGCGTCGCAGCCCTGTCTGTGCCACCTGCACGGCGCGTCAGCACATGCAGCGTCGCGTAGCCACAGGCCCCCAGCAGCGGCAGTAGTGCGGCAGGTTGAAACGTCCCGGGGCCGGGGCGCATGATCAAGAGAACACCGGCGAAACCCACCGCAACTGCCAGCCAGCGCCAGGGGCCTACACGTTCTTTCAGAAATACAACCGAGAGAGTCGTCACCACTAGGGGCGTGGCAAAGGCAATGGCGACCGCTTCGGCAATGGGCATGATTGCCAGACCGGTAAAGAAACAAAGATTGGCAAACAGCACCGCGAGGCTGCGCAAAAGATGCAGGCCGGGCTGTCGTGTCCGCAGTATACCGAAGCCGCCTTCGAGCGGAATAATGAGCGTTAACAGCACGATCATTGCCACTACCGAGCGCAGCAGCACCACCTCGTAAAGAGGATAATCGCCGGAGAGAAATTTGAATATAACGTCGATGATGGAAAAGCAGACGGCGGCACCAATGGCCGCAAACACGCCGAACAGGCTGATTTTGGTCTGTGGCTGTGTCACGCATCATCCCCCATCGGTGATCAGTGACCCAAAGGCAGGCAAAGGGCAAGAGGACGAGTGTAACCCTCTGCTGCTGCGCTGTTCTTAACGGGTTTCGCGTGCCGCCTGTGCGGCAGCCGCACGGATTTCCCGCTCTAATGCGTCCAAAAAGCGGGACCGGTCCGCCTTGGTAAAGCCCTTGCCGCTGCCGCCTGCCCCGAGCGGGTTGGCGGCCCGTAGATCGGCCATGAGATCCCGCATGGCGAGCTGCTGGCCGATGTTTTCCGGCGTGAAGCGCTCACCATTGTGGCGCAGCACACGGGCACCGGTTTCGATACATTTGGCGGCCAGTGGGATATCTCCGGTGACCACCACATCGCCCTCGCCGCAGCGCTCAGCGATCCACATGTCCGCCACATCGGCGCCTTCGGACACGATCACCGTCTCAACCAGGGGGGTCTGCGACGGGCGCAGCCCACCGTTTGAAACGACAAACATCGTGACCTTGTGGCGGGTCGCCACGCGCTCTGCTTCAGCTTTGACCGGGCAGGCGTCAGCGTCGATGTAGAGCGCCATTACTCAGCAGCCTTGGTAGATTTTGCAGCGACTTTGGCCTTTGTCGCGGCTTTGGGTTTTTCTTCTCCGGGTTTCTTCACTTTAAACTCATCGGGGATAGGCATCCGGTTGAACGCATCAAGACCCGCGATTTTGTAGGCTTCGGCCAGAGTGGGGTAGTTGAAGGTATTCTGTACGAAGTAGTCTACCGTCCCTTTTAAGTTCAGGACCGCCTGGGCGATGTGGATAAGTTCGGTCGCGCCTTCACCAACGATCTGCACCCCCAACACCCGGCGCGTTTTGAGCGAAAACAGCATCTTGAGCATACCGTGCTCCAGACCCATGATGTGCCCGCGGGAGGTTTCACGGAACCGGGCGATGCCGATTTCATAGGGTATGCCACGTTCCTGAAGTTCCTCTTCGGACATGCCGCAAGTGGACATCTCGGGCACCGAATAGATGCCATATGGGAACCAGGGGCTCTCTGGTAGGGTCGGGGTTTCCAGCGCATGACAGGCGGCGACCCGCCCTTGTTGCAGAGAGGTTGAGGCCAGCGAGGGGTGACCGATCACATCGCCGGTTGCATAGATATGCGGCACCGGGGTTTGATAGGATTTGCGATCTACGCTAAGGCGGCCGCGATGATCCGTTTCCAGTCCAACAGCGTCCAGGTTGAGGGCTTCGGTATTGCCCATGCGGCCCGCGGCGAACAGCAGCATGTCGCCCCGCACGTGACGTCCGTTCTCCAGGCTGACTTCGATGTGAGTGCCTTCGTCCTCAATCGAGATGATGGCCGAGCCAAGGCGCAGATCAACGCCGTTTTCACGGATCTGGTGGGTGAAATCCTGGATCAACGTACTGTCGATGAAATCAAGAAATGTGTCGCGGGGCTCGACCAATGTGACCCGCACATCCAGTGCCGAGAACATAGTGGCATATTCAACGCCAATAACCCCTGCACCGACCACAACGAGCGAGCGCGGGATTTCCTCCATCTCGAGGAACTCGTCACCATCGACTACGGTTTTGCCATTGAAGGGCACGTAGTCAGGGCGATAGGTACGTGTTCCGGTGGCGATCAGGAACTTCTCGCCGGTAACGCGGGTGGTATCGCCTGCCTCAGTTGCAACTTCGACCTCATTCGGGCCAACAAAGCGCGCAAGGCCCGGCAGAACCTCAACATGGTTGCGGTTGAACTGATGCTCCAGAACGTCGACCTCATGGTCGAGGGTCATGTGCAGGCGGGCCTTGAGATCTTCGGCCTGAATCTGGTCCTTCACCCGGTAGGCGCGCCCGTAAAAGCTGCGCTCACGCCACCCTGACAGGTTTAATACGGTTTCACGCAGAGTTTTGGAGGGCACCGTTCCGGTATGGACAGAAACCCCGCCGAGCCGATCCTTGCGGTCGATCACCAGCACGCGCCGGTTCAATTTTCCGGCCTGAATGGCAGCGGTCCGGCCAGAAGGGCCAGAACCGATAATGATTAGATCGTAGTCAAATTCTGTCATGGATCAGCCCCGGTAGAGCGCTTCTGCATGGAAGGATACGTGATCCTCCATGAAGGTGGAGACAAAGAAATAGCTGTGATCATAGCCCGGTTGCATCCGCAGTACCGCCTGCTGGCGGCGGGCTGCCGTCGCTTGCGCCAAGGCTTCGGGCTTCAATAGATCAAGGAATTGATCAGTGGTGCCGGTGTCCACCAAAATTGGCCCATCAAAGCCGCTGTCCTGCATCATTAGGGTGGCATCATGGCGTGCCCAGGTGGTTTCATCTTCGCCAAGATAGGCGGTCAGCTGTTTGCGGCCCCAGTCGCTGGCCGAGGGATTGCAGATCGGCGCAAAAGCCGACACCGAACGGAAGCGCCCGGGCAGGTTCATCGCCATGGTCAAAGCGCCGTGGCCGCCCATGGAGTGACCGGTGATCGACTGCCGATCGAGGTCGATTGCAAAATTCTGCCCCAGCAGGACTGGCAGCTCTTCGGTGATATAGTCCCACATCTGGAAGTGTGATGCCCAAGGGCCCTGTGTGGCGTTTACGTAGAACCCCGCGCCTTGACCCAGATCGTATGCGTCGTCATCAGCAACCCCGTCGCCACGCGGCGAGGTGTCGGGAAAGACAATTGCGATCCCCTGTTCGGCACACCAGGCTTGCGCCCCGGCCTTGGTCATGGCGTTTTCATGAGTGCAGGTCAGCCCAGAGAGGTACCACAGCAGCGGCACCGGACCATCAGCCACCTCTTCCGGCAAGAACAGACCAAAGGTCATGTCGCAATTCGTGCTGCTGCTGGCATGGCGATAGACGCCTTGTACGCCGCCGAAGGCGGTATTTTCCGAGACGGTTTCCATGAGGCGACTCCTTTGGTTCTGTGTTGCTCTATCGCTACCTGTGGTCAGCCATAGCGTCCAGTGACTGCGCGTCTGTGGTCCCTGTTTTTGCGACATATGATTGCAAAAACCTGAATAATACCCAGTTGCGTGGCTCCGCGCTGGTTTAAGGCAGGGTCAGTGCGGAAACCCAAGCAATCACCAATGGCAACGTCAGAATGGACAGCGTCGTGGACACGAGGATCGCGGCAGAAGCTCGGTGCGGTGCGACGCAGTAATGTTGCGCAAGCATGTACACATTGCCGGCAACCGGCAGCGCGGCAGCTGCTATGGCCACCCCTGCGGCATAGGGGTCAACTGGGATCAATACCAGTACAAAGAAAGCCACGCAGGCCGGGTGCAGCACCAGTTTGGCAAAGCTGAGCCAGCTGGCGATCTGGATGCGTTCCGCCGATTTGGAGGCAAGCGACGCGCCAATTGCAAAAAGCGCACCGGGTGTGGCTGCATCGCCCAGCAAGACCAGAAACGCGTTGGCCGGATCGGGGATTGGTAAAGCCAGCGCCGACCAAATCAAACCTGCGCATATTGACAGGATCATCGGGTTTTGCAGCAATCCACGACCAACAAGCCGGAAGGTTCCGCTGCCGAGGCCACTGCCGCGCCCCAGATTGATCAAGATAACGATGAGTGAGGAAAAAACCACAAGATCGACACTGAGGATCAGCATCATAGGCCCGACTGACGCTGGGCCAAACAGCAGCACCATCATTGGCAGGCCCAGAAAACCGACATTGCCGATGGCCGCGCATTGGGCCTCAACTGCGGCTGTCTGCATGTCGAGCTGCCGCATCGCCGCCACGAGGGTGGTCAGCAGATAGACAGCCATGGTGCCAAGCAGGTAGCCGATGATCAGGCGGGGGTTGAAGATCTCGACAAAGGATAGATTGGCGGCAAAGCCAAAGATCATCGCAGAAAGAGGGAAATAAAACACAAACTTCGTGAGATGTGCAGTCGCGGTTTCTCCGAAGAAACGGCTGCGACCGGCCCCGTACCCGAGGCCGATGATTGCAAAAAATGGTAGTGTTCTCAAAAATATGTCGAGCATCGACGTAACTGGTAACCTGAATTGACCAACGCGAAAAGGGCGTTTCGCAGCCCGAATGGGCCGCCTTTGCCAAGTGTCTTATCCAAGTGCATGGCTCTGCTCTGATCGAGCGCGGCGACGTCATGATTTCCTTTCGCCGCACATGGCTCTAGTTTCTAATGATATCATCGCGTCACAATAGAGTGTGAGGTCATGCTTGACCTTGCGGGTCAATGCCTAGATTGGGCCGTGAACGCAGGAAATCCAGTCCAAGTGGCATGTCGAAACCAGGAGCTTTGATGAACCAGCCAGCCGCCATTCCTCGCAAAGGCCGCAAATACGATCAAGTGCTTCAGGGCGCGCGCGATGTGTTCATGGCCAATGGGTTCGAAGGCGCAAGCGTCGATGATATCGCTCGACAAGCCGGTGTCTCTAAAGCCACGCTATACAGCTATTTCCCCGATAAGCGGTTGCTGTTCATGGAGGTGGCGCGCCATGGATGCGCGCATCAGGCCGACACTGCGGTGGCGATTACCTCTGGCTGCTGTGATCCCGCGACGGTCTTGCGCGAGGCGGGGCACCATGTCCTGTCGGTGATCCTGTCGGAATTCGGGGTCAAGATGTTCCGCATCTGTGTTGCCGAGGCGGACAGATTTCCGGATCTGGGGCGCCGGTTCTATGAAAGCGGGCCGGCCACCATCCGCGCGCAGCTGAGTGAGTATTTGACGGGCGCGGTGGCACGCGGTGAACTGCGGATCAAGGATATCAACCTAGCGGCAGATCAGTTTGCAGAGCTCTGCCGTGCGGATATGTTCCTGCGGCTATTGTTCAACGTCGATAGCGAGATCACTGAGGATGAGCGTGCGCGCGTGGTCGATGCTGCGATTGAGATATTCCTGTCTCGCTACGGGCCCGACATCTGATCGTCTTTGGCGGACGTCAATGCGTGGTAAACTCTCTGGGTGTTATACGGTAAATCTGATGGCAGTTGTGGCAGGACGAAATCAACCTGGGCAGACTACGTTTTAGTCCGGCCGCCGACCGTGTATTCAAGGCGCGGGCGGCGTTTTGTGTGTCCTTTGCGTGGATTGTGAAATCATCCCAATTTGTCCAGATTCCACCACGTGCATGGGAAGACAGGTCCGTCACATCCCGCCGGAAGTGTTTAGGGATGCGCCCAGTGGAACGGATCAGGGCGCGCCGCGCCTCCCGTGCGCCAGACCGGTCAAAGACGATATAGTCTCTGGTCATGGCAATTAGATCTTGCAGTGCGTTTTTCTGGGCGCTCATCAAGGCGATACGTTCAGCGACGTATTTGTTTGTCGGCGTATTGTCGGCCTTGGCAGCTGTGTTCAGCAACAAGACCACAATGATCATCATCGCAGCGAGCAACATCAGGCGGACCGGAGGTGATTTGCGCCAATCCGGGTGTGTGCGCGCCCTTGCGACATAAGATTTGGCGGCAGGCCCGGTCGCTGCCGCGCGCCTCAGTCCGGGCATTTTATCCTGCATAGCTTATGCGTCCTCGCCGTTATGAAATACGCCCGTGTGCAATCTAAGAATGACCGGTTAGATTGGCGTTAACGCGGGGCAGGACCATTTCAGACAATCCTTCGATACTGGGCGAAACGTTTGCGCTAGCTGTGTGCCGCGTGGGTAGGCTATCGTGAGCGACATGAGCACTCCACGTTTCGATATCCTTGGCCAAGCGCTTGCTGATGCTAGCCGCACACGCATGTTGTGCGAGCTTTTGGACGGGCGTTCTTACACGAATAAAGAGTTGGCGGCGGCGGCCGGGGTGACGCCACCCACCGCCACGGCCCATCTTCAACTGCTGCAATCCTCAGGTCTTGTGGTGGCTGAAAAACGCGGGCGTTGCGTGTTTCACCGGCTTGCCAACGCGGAGGTTGCGCTGGCATTGGAGCAGCTTGCAGCGATTGCACCATCGGATCATCTGCATCGCGCACAGCAACGCAAGGCCGGTGGGCTGGCTCCTCTGCGCAGCTGTTATGACCATTTCGCCGGCCCGCTGGCAGTGGCGATGACAGCCCGCTTTGTCGAGCTGGGTATATTGATTGAGCGAAACGGCGGGTTCGAAGTGCTTCCCGCCGTAGAATGGGGCAAATTGGGCGTAACCTTGCCTGATCGCAGTGGTCGCCAGCCTTTTGCACGGCCCTGCATGGATTGGACAGAACGGCGGTTGCATATCTCAGGCGCGCTGGGGCGTCAGTTGTTGTCACACGCGCTGGAGACAGGATGGGTCAAACGTCAGGCTGTCAAACGTGGGTTACTGTTGACCGCGCCTGGGCGCGCGGCATTCGACCAGATTATCGGTTTGGACACCGGCGCTGTGGTGCCGGAATTTTCGATGTCCTGATTAGCCAATCACGGCATGCCGTGCGATAATGCTTGATTTAATAGGCGTTTGACGCGACGCTGATGGTATGAGCTTTGACAAAGTGCAGCCCTTTTCCTCATCTTCTGGCCCGCAGCAGGTTGCTTTTCACCGCACGGAACTGTCTGTTATCCTGTCGCTCTATGGCCGCATGGTTGCGGCTGGTGAATGGCGCGACTATGGCATTTCCACTCTGCGAGATCTGGCTGTATTTTCGGTTTTCCGCCGCACTGCCGAACATCCCCTTTATCGTATAGAAAAACGTCCAAAGCTGCGCGGACGGCAGGGGCAGTATGCGGTCGTAGGCATGGACGGGCAGATCCTGAAGCGGGGCCATGACCTGAAAACGGTCCTACGTGTTCTTGAACGCAAGTTGATCCGTTCGGTGACCTAACTCTGTTGATGGAAGCAATCGCTTCAGATCGCTGGACGACGGTGCGCTGTTACGGGGCCGTCGCCCTGTTCCATGATCCGTTCTACGGCATCCATCACAGGTTCTAGTGCGACAGCCATATGATAGGCGTTGGCGTGGATCATCGTCTCGCTATTCTGCATCAGAGCCACGTGACCTTTCCAAAACAGCAGGTCCCCGCGCCGCAGATCACTGGGGACTGCGGTGTTGCCGAGCGGCATATCTGCGCCCAGTTCATGTTCTTGCTGATCGCTATCGCCGGGGCAGTTCACGCCACAGGCCAGCATCGCGGTCTGAACCAGACCGGAGCAATCAATCCCCGCGCGGCTGTTCCCCCCCCACAGATAAGGCGTTCCCAGAAACAGTTCTGCAACCGCAACCGGGTCCCTGTCCAATTCGGAGATTGCGCGCAAATGGTTGGCCGGGACAAACCCGCGGTCGGTTTCGGCAAATTTCTCCGTGAAGGCGGACACGACAAGCCGGCTGCCGTAGCTAAGGCTGCAAAGATCTGCGGATTTCATATTCGGCGCGCTATAGGCATGTGTCGCTGGCGTGCGGACCTGATGGGTCAATTCTGCGCGCGCTTCTGCCAACGCGGCTGTCGGCACATAGCCGACATACTCATCTGCGGCGGCCTGAACAAAGGCCCAGCCGTCGCGGATCTCATAGATTGTGACCTCTGCCCCAAGCAGCAATTGACGGTCACGCGGACCATCGGGGCAGCGCAAGAGGTCAACAAGCGGCAGCCCGATGCGCGCCGCGTGTCCCTCAACACTGGTGCGTCCTGAAGGGGGCAGCGGGAGATGTCGGGCGGCAATGCGATCGTTGACGGGAGTGCGGCGTGCATCGTTCATCACAGACCTCAGAGCCCCAGCATCTGCGGCAACGCGTCAAACAGCGCTCGCGCGCCTTGCAGCGCGCCGCCTTTGGGTTGTGCGGGTGCAGCGGTTGGGGTCCAGCCGTAGATATCAAAATGCATATACCGGCTGTCTCCTGCGAACCGGCGCAAGAAAAGAGCAGCGGTAATGGATCCGGCAAAGCCACCGCTTGGCGCATTGTCGAGATCTGCGATCTGTGGTTCGATCATGGCCTCATAAGGGGCGTGAAACGGCATCCGCCAGACCGGATCTGCTGCGGTGCCTGCAGCCGCGCTGAGGACAGCGGCATCGGTATCGTAGTCGGTGTAAAAGGGGGCGAGATCTGGGCCAACTGCAACCCGGGCCGCACCCGTCAGCGTGGCCATGGAGACCAATAAATCAGGCCCGTCTTCGGCTGCATAGGCCAATGCGTCGGCTAAGACCAGCCGCCCTTCAGCGTCGGTATTGTTGATTTCCACGGTCATGCCATTGCGCGCGGTGAGCACGTCTCCTGGTCGAAACGCATTGGCGGATACACTGTTTTCCACGGCCGGAATCAAAACGCGTAGCTGAACCGAAAGATTGCTGGCCATGATCATATGCGCCAATCCTAGCACATTCGCAGCTCCGCCCATGTCCTTTTTCATCAGCCCCATGCTGCTGCCCGGTTTGAGGTTGAGGCCGCCCGTGTCAAAACAGACCCCTTTCCCAACCAGTGCCAGTTTTGGGCCAGATGTGCCCCAGCGCATATCCAGCAGGCGTGGGCGACGGTCCGAGGCGCGGCCTACCGTGTGGATCATAGGAAAGTTCTGCGTCAACAAATCGTCATCTGCGACAACGTCGAGTGTTGCAGCGTGCTGATCGGCAAGCGCCTGAGCCGCGCGGTGCAGGTCATCTGGTCCCATGTCAGAGGCGGGCGTATTGATCAGATCGCGGGTCAGGAATTCCGCTGCAGCAAGGGTTTCGATATGTGCGGCATCAATGCCATTAGGGGCAATCAGATGCCTGTCGAGATCCTGCCCGGATTTGTAGCGGTCAAATTGATACTGGGCGAGCAACCAGCCCAAGCATTCAACGGCGCGTTCGTCTGTGGGGATCCCCTGAGTCAGCCGATATGTGCCTTTGGGTAAACTTGTGAGCGCTGCCGCCAGAATAAACCGGCGCCGTGCGCGGTCTTTGCTTGTGCCGTAGCCGACCAAGACCTGTTTGGGCAGGCCGTCCTCGCCGGGTATTGTGACGGATTGCCCAATGGCGCCACGAAACCCGATTGCACGTGCCCAATTGGCCACCGTCGCAGGCGCGTCTGCAAGCCAGCTTTCGCAGCCGTCCTGCTCCAGCACATGTAGATTGATGCAATCAGTATCTGCCTTGGCAAAGGCAGGGGGCTTGGCAGTAGGCATGGTGGATTACTCCGGATCCGGGGGCAGTTCTGCGTAACAGTATCTGCCACAGCGCCGTCTGCAAGCCCTGCTCTGTCGCGCGCAGCCAGTCGTTTCAACTGGCTGCAGCTCTCATTGTTTGCGCAATTGCAACGCCAAGAAGGGCCCAATGATGAGCCCGGACGCAAAACACGCGTCTCAACGAACAGGTCGACAGCAGCGGGGTGATCCCCTCTCGTTTCTGACAGTTGGAGCAGTGTTTCCATCGGCGGCAGAGCCGCTGTCAGTACTTTCCGAACAAATGTCCCCCCAGGGTCATTTGTCAGACAGAGAGGTCTTGCTGCTCCCATACTGCGGTCAGTGACCGTTCGCCAATTCGCATCAGTCGAAACAACGTCGCTGACGCGGCTGCGAAGTCATTGGCATCGATCGCGGCGGTCACGTCGCCGGCGACCCGCGCCATGGCTGACATGCCAATCTGATCCGCGATGGCGATCAGAGACCGCGCGCTTTTGCGTAGGTTCGGCAGATCATTCTGCCGCCAAAGCCGTTCGCAATGAGACAGGCGGACCGCCAACTCCTCAATTGCGCGACAGACCACATCTTCGGCCCCGGCTTCGCCAAGCTGCGCATAAAGGTCAGACAGTTTGTCTGAATCCAGGCGCACGTTTTCTTTGTGTATTACAGTGAGTATTTGAGCCACCACATTAAACCCCATTATTTATGCCCCCACGGCACGGGCCAAATTTGCGCCCTAGAAGTTGTCAAAAGGTTTCCAGCCGGGTGAGCAAATCGCTCGAATTTGGTGACAATCCTTGATAACAGACCAGACAGAGGTCATTCGAGGAACGACAGATGGAATTTGCCAAACCCCTCCCCAGCTATTTGGTGACGCGCTATCACGGGTGGAAAGCCACAACGTATAGCGACAATCAGGGCTGGTATCGGAGGCTTGCAAGTGAAGGTCAGCGCCCGCGCGCTATGGTGATTTCCTGCTGTGATAGCAGAGTTCATGTCACATCGATCTTCGGGGCGGACCAGGGTGAATTCTTTATCCACCGAAATATCGCGAATCTGGTACCGCCATATCAGCCCGATGGAGACCATCACGGCACCAGCGCGACCGTTGAATATGCGGTCACCGTTCTAAAGGTCGCGCATCTTATCGTACTGGGCCATTCGCAATGCGGTGGCGTGCAGGGGTGTATTGACATGTGCAAGGGGCACGCGCCCGGATTGGACGCCAAAGAAAGCTTCGTCGGCCGGTGGATGGATATCCTTAAGCCAAAGTTTTCTCTGGTCGAGGATATTGAGGATGAAGACGCCCAGGCACGCCAGTTCGAACGCCAGGCAGTTGTTGCCTCGCTTGAAAACCTGATGACATTTCCCTTTATCGACAGCGCGGTCCGTGATGGCACGCTAAGCCTGCACGGATTGTGGACCGATATCGGCGAAGGCGGGTTGGAGTGTTACGAACCGCGCAGTGGAAAGTTCATGCAGGTTTGACATCGCACGATTGGCGGCTGGCCTAAGCGGCGGTTCAGGCTGTGGCGTGGTCTGACGCCGCGGCCATGCGCAGCGCTGCCTGTGTGTAGCCGCCCGCGGCACCATCGATGAAATGTACATGGTCATCCCGCATGACAGATGGAACGATGCAGGTCACCAATGCCTCGTCCTGTTCATGCAGCCCGTAACGCACATGGCCTGCGATCATCGCCTGCTCCAAAATGCCGGCGATCTTGTCGCGCACTTGGGGTGGGCAATCGAGGGTTAATTTCAGACCGTCGTCAAATTTTCGAAAATCTGCATTCGTCACCAGCATCTTGCGGTAGTGGACTGCGTCAAATCCACCCAAAGGTTTGCGCCGACTAAGGGCAATGGCCGCAATGGTTGTTTCGAAAAATAGTCGCAATTTTCGCAAAATGAGTGCCTGTTTCCCGCGCGATACCTTGGCCTCCAGCGTCAGTCCGGGTGGGGGAAAGCTGAAACTGGGCCCGCCGTCCGGCACGGGGTGACCTTTGCGGTGTAACTGGTCTGCTACGGCAAGCACATCTCCGGCAATTTGGGCAAAATTCTTGAGTGAGGCACCGGGGCTGGGCTGCACAACGATCGACAATATCATACCGTTGCGCGCTGGGATGGTGTTCCAGCGGCAGGACAGCCCGGTCAGGTCAGGTGGGTCTGGGAGCGCAGCGGCCGGGACCTCGAACCCACCAAGTTTCATCTGCCGTTCAGCCCAGTTAAGGCCTCCGCCGCTGAACATAGCGTAGTCTGCAGCCTCTGAGACAGCGTAGCGCGCGACGGAAACATCCAACCCTTCGGCCCGGATCCACGAGACGGGCAACAGAGCTGCGCGTAAATCAACATCGAACTCATCGCTGGCCCAACTGCGCAGGCGCGCCAGCGTGTCACGCGCAATGTCTGCATGTTCTTGAGCAACTGCAAAAGACGCGCCATCGCCGCCAAAGACATAAGGGAAGGGGGTGCCCTTCAGGGCGTTGATCATCGCGGCGATTGCCGAGGCGCCTATGGTGTTCACCGTTTTATAGCGCCCAGTTGCAATTAGGTCGGTGGAATTGACAATATCACAGCACCCAACCATCCAGTCGCGAGGCAGTGGCGTAAAGGCCGCGGTCCGGGTCAAGGCTGCAAAATCGCGGCTGGGCGCAAGGCCCTGGTAAAAACCGTCCTGTGTCATATGCGATCCGTTCATCCTGCTGAAATCATAGCCTAGCGCGCGGTGGCCACACGACCAATCACGGCTAAGTGGTTTCTCACTCTTGCGAAATGATGCCAAATCGCCACTGTGGGCCGCAGTATGTCATCGGGGGGACTGGGCCATGCAGGCGGGGCTTATCATCTTGTGTCTGGGCTATGTGCTCAGTCAGTTTTTCCGTGCGTTTCTGGCGGTGCTTAGTTCATCCTTGCAAAGCGACCTTGGGGCGACGCCAGGAGACCTTGCATTTGCATCTGGGCTTTGGTTCCTGACTTTCGCTGCGATGCAATTGCCGGTTGGTTGGGCGCTGGACCGTGTCGGCCCCAGCCGCACTGCAGCGGTGCTGTTGTTGATTGGCGGGGGAGGCGGGGCCTTGGTGTTTGCGCTGGCAGGCACACCGGTCCACATTAGTTTGGCGATGGTTCTGATCGGGATCGGCTGTTCGCCGGTTTTGATGGCGTCATATTACATCTTTGCCCGCGAATATCCACCGCGTCGCTTTGCGACACTGGCCGCATTGATGCTGGGTGTCGGGTCGCTTGGTAATCTGGTAGCGTCTTATCCAACGGCCCTCGCGGTTGAGCTGTTGGGATGGCGTGGGACGCTATTTGGTCTTGCAGGGCTTTCCACCGCTGTGGCGATCGGCATTGCACTGACTGTCCGGGATCCGTCGCGGGTGGAGGTTGCTGATGGCCCCAAGGGATCTGTATTTGATATCCTGCGGATGCCGGTCCTTTGGCCGATTTTTGTGATGATGTTTGTGGCCTATGCGCCCTCGGCTGCGTTGCGCGGCCTTTGGATTGGCCCTTATTTGAACGATGTATTTTCTTTGGAGCGCGGGGCCGTGGGTATCGCCAGTCTGGTGATGGGGGTTGCAATGATCCTCGGTACTCTGGCCTATGGGCCGATGGATCGGTTGCTTGGTACACGCAAGGGCGTGGTACTGGGGGGCAATCTGCTTGCCTGCGTGGCGCTAGGCGGGCTGATGGTCTTGGTCGACGGGCCAGTGGTGCTGGTGGTTGCACTGATAGCGGTGATCGGGTTTTTTGGTGCGTCTTTTCCGGTTATCCTGGCACATGGTCGCGCCTTTGTGCCGCCGCATCTGGTTGGGCGCGGGGTGACCATGCTCAATTTTTTTGGCATCGGTGGCGTGGGAATCATGCAGTTTGCCAGTGGTCGGCTACATGCGGAAATGACCGGAGCGGACCTTTCCTTGCCCTATTTTGCCATTTTTGGTTTTCTCCTGGCGTTTTTAGCGGGTGGGTGCGCAATATATCTGCTCAGTCGCGATAGCTTGGATTGATCTGGCCTTTCCACGCGGGGCCTTTCCCGATAAGACACCGCAGCCGGTCACAAGGTCGGTTTAACTGGAGAAATAATATGGGTTATCGCGTCGTTGTCGCCGGCGCCACGGGCAACGTGGGCCGTGAAATGCTGAATATCCTGGCCGAACGCCAGTTCCCGGTGGACGAGATTGCCGTTCTGGCAAGTCGAAAATCGCTGGGTACAGAGGTTATGTTCGGTGACAAGACACTGACGACGCAGGACCTCGATACCTTTGACTTCACGGGCTGGGACATGGCGTTGTTTGCCATTGGTTCCGACGCAACAAAGAAGTACGCGCCCAAGGCGGCGCGCGTGGGCTGTGTGGTTATCGATAACTCGTCGCTTTATCGTTATGACCATGATGTGCCGCTGATCGTTCCCGAGGTGAACCCCGAGGCGGTACACGGCTATGCCAAGAAAAACATCATCGCCAACCCCAATTGCTCAACCGCGCAGATGGTTGTTGCACTGAAGCCTTTGCATGACCGTGCCAAGATCAAACGTGTCGTGGTGTCGACCTATCAATCGGTGTCCGGGGCCGGCAAAAACGGCATTGATGAGCTTTGGGATCAGACCAAGTCGATCTATAACCCGACAGACGACAAGCCGCCCAAACAGTTCACCAAGCAGATTGCGTTCAACGTGATCCCGCATATCGATGTGTTCCTTGATGACGGCTCCACCAAGGAAGAATGGAAGATGGTTGCCGAAACCAAAAAGATCGTCGATCCGTCGATCAAGGTTACAGCAACCTGTGTTCGCGTTCCGGTTTTCGTTGGTCACTCTGAAGCGATCAATATCGAATTCGAAGATCACCTGGACGAAGATGAGGCCCGCGATATCCTGCGTGAGGCACCGGGCATCATGGTGATCGATAAGCGAGAAGATGGTGGCTATGTCACACCGGTTGAGTGCGTGGGTGATTTCGCCACATTTATCAGCCGGATTCGTCAGGATTCGACGCTTGATAATGGATTGAACCTTTGGTGTGTCAGCGACAACCTGCGTAAGGGCGCGGCCCTGAACGCGGTGCAGATTGCTGAACTTTTGGGCCGTGAAGTCCTGAAAAAAGGCTAAAAACCTATCCATTTAGTAAGGGGGCTGTCTCGAAAGAGATGGCCCATTTACCGTTTGTACAGATGTTCTTGCCAGCCTTGATACCATTAGTCTGATGGAGGTTAGACAACGGTAACTGGGGGTAAGATAATGACGGAGAAGACAACAACGCAGGCGATATCACAGGCCACGCACACCGGTATCGGAGAGAGCGCCTGGGCCAGTGCACGTACCAGTTCACGCCTGGATGCGGAGATGGTCGCGCAGTTGCGTATGGTCCTGAGTGAGAGTTTTCGCACCGCGAAGAACTGGCTCGACCTGATCCGGGCTTTGAGGAGCAAAGGGTTCTACCTGCAACGAGATCAAGATCGCATGCGCCTTCGTGATGCAAATAGCCATGTGGAAATCTGTACCTGCCGGTTCCTCGGGTTTCCTGGGAAAGAGCTGGAGGCGCGCTTTGGTGCTCCGTTGCCAGATGATTCAAGCGAAGCCTGAACGAGCAGGAGCGGTCTGCGTCATGATGCGATGCAACGGCTGGTAACCTCTCGCACCGATACGTAGGTTCGATCACAGGCGGGCAACCTGTCCGCGGTTTGATCAATCGAGAGATATCATGCGACCTGTCTATTCAGTTATTGCCTTTCTTGCGGCTTCTGTCGCCACAACGAACATTGCCACATCCGCAGTTGCGGATGTATTCTCCGTTTCCAGCCAGGTTTCTGCGGTAACGCTGTATCCGGGGCTTGCCCAGATCACCCGCACCGCTGTGCTCGACTTGCCTGCGGGGCGTCATCAGTTGATCCTGCAGGGCGTGCCACGCAGTGCGAATACAGCCAGCCTGCAAGTTCAGGTCAAAGGTGCCCGCCGCATCAGTACTCTCATGCGAGCGGATTTCGTGCCTCCCCAGAACGTTGCGACACCCGCGATTGACGCAGCCGAGGCGCGTGTTCGTCAAATTCAAGAACAGATCGATCTCGTGAAGGATGAGGCGGAACGTGCCCGAGCCTCTGCCCGTGCCGCACAGAGCTCAATTCATTTCCTTAAACAGCTTGGCAGCAATGATGGTCTTGGGCGAGCGGATGCCTCAACATTGGCAGACATCGCTTTGATGATCGCAAACCGGGCCACTGCAAGTCACCGTGAGATGGTTGATGCAGAGGCAGAGGCCCGCGCCAGGGAACAAAACCTGATAGCGCTGAAAGATGAACTGGCAGGAGCTCGCGCGGCGCTTGCCGCCATCGCAACCGAGGATGAAGATCGGCTCTTCCTTGAGGTGCAGGTCGAGGTTGCAGAGGCCGGGCGCGGGGAGGTGACGCTGAACTACCTAACAGGTGGGGCGGGTAAGATCGGCTGGTCTCCCTACTATGAACTGCATCTCGCGACCGGTGATGCGCCGGAACTGACCTTGGCCCGTAGCGTAATCCTGGCACAGGATACAGGCGAGAGCTGGCAGGATGTTGCGTTGACCCTTTCGACTGCGGAACCCTTGGGCCAATCTGCGCCATCCGTTTTGTACCCTCGGCTGCGACGGATCGAACAACCGGCCCCGCCGCCGAATCCAAAGCAGAGGTTCTCGTCCGACATGGAAATGTCGACGGACGCCGAACCGATTATCGAAGCTGCGGTGATTGTTGAATCGTTGCCGCAATGGAACGTCGATACGGGTGGTGTCGCTGCGGTCTATGCCTTTGGTGAACCTGTCTCTATTGCTTCGGGTGTGGATGCGTTGCGGCTTGAAATGGATAGTCTCACCACAACCGCTAAGCTGACGGCGCAGGCGGTTCCGCTGCGCAACGAGGTGGCTTATCGTATGGTGCGTTTCACCAATGAATTTGGCGAGCAGCTACTGGCTGCCACAGAGACTGCCCATTTCGTTGACGGAAAACTGGTCGCTGTTGCAGATTTTCCGGGCCTGGCGCCTGGGACGGAAACGAATATCGGGTTTGGCCCAATCAAGGGGCTGACGCTGCGCCGCGATGTGCTTGACCAGAGCGAAGGCGAGCAGGGTTTGATTTCACGTAGCACGGAGCAGGTCAGCCGTTTCGAAATCGAGATTGAGAACCTGACCAATCAGGCATGGCCTCTGCGGGTGCTGGACCGGGTTCCATATTCCCAACAGGAGGCGTTGGAGATCACTTGGGCAGCGCGCCCGGCACCATCTGAGGAAAACGTTGAAAAACAACGCGGCATCTTGGCCTGGGAGGTGGAGATCGCCAAAGGCGCGACGCAGACTATTCAAGTCGAAACAAAGCTGAACTGGCCCGAAGATCAGGTCCTGCGCTGATCCATGCGCCGCGTATCACCGTTGGCCGCGTAGGCGGCCAACTACACCGCTTGGAAAAAAATAGACGCTAAGGATAAACAGAACCCCCAGCCACAGCAGCCATCGGTCTGGGCTGAGCAGGTCTGGCAACAGGGGCAGGTCCTCGGTCATGCCCGCCAACACGCCCATTAGAGTTTGTAGGTAATTCTGTGCCAAGATAAACAGCGTTACGCCAATCACAGCGCCATACATCGTGCCCATGCCACCGATCACGACCATCAGCAGAATGTTGATCATGATTTCCATCGATAGGGTGGTGTCAGGTCCGACATAACGCAGCCAAATAGCATATAGCGATCCTGCAAGTGCGGCTACGGCCGCAGACATGCACGTGGCTGCGACCCGGTAATAAACAACGCGGTAGCCGATTGCCTCAGCCCGGAAGTCATTTTCCCGAATTGCCTGCAGCACTCGGCCAAAGGGTGAATTAACAACTCGCAACAAGCCAAGGAACAGAGCGGCGCTGCTGCCAAATATCAGGTAGTAGGTTAGTAGCTTCCCATTCAATTTGACGCCGAAAAGTTCACCGTCAAAGCTGTCTTGACCAAATTTGAATGCTGGGCCCAACGCGCGTGGTGTCTTGAAGGTTAGCCCGTCTTCGCCACCGGTCAGGCTGGAAAACTGGCTGAACAGCACCGCGACCGCAGACGCAACGGCAAGCGTGATCATAGCAAAGAAGATCGCCCGCACCCGCAGGGAAAACAGCCCGATCAGCAATGCAAGCGCAGCCGCAGTGCTGGCACCAATCCCGGCCCCGACAAGCAGCGCGTCGAAACCACGCCCCATATGGGTTGAGGTCAACGCCACACCGTAGGCCCCAATGCCAAAGAACATGGTATGGGCAAAGCTGACGATGCCTCCGTAGCCCAGTAGCAAGTCATAGCTCGCGACGAGCACCACAAAGATGCAGATCCTTGCGGCAGTATCGACGGTGCGCACGCCTGGAAAAAGAAATGGTGCAAAGGCGAGACAGAACAGGATCATCGCCAGCAGCAGAACCAGGATTTTAGATCGCGGCAGATCGCCGGAGAGCAGTGAGCCGATCATTTTGCCTTTACCACCGGGATCATGCCCATCGGGCGCCACATCAGGATCGCGACCATCAGCGCGATGTTTGAAATCAGGGCGAGTTTCGGCTCTACAAAGGCAACATAGTTCTGCAAGAGGCCGATCAGAAGCGCGCCGATGAAGCAGCCTTCGACTGAACCAAGGCCGCCGATGATCACCACGATAAAGATCAGGATCATGGCCTGATTGCCCATATGGGCGGTGATGACCTCTTGGTAAAGTCCCCACATCACGCCGCCAAGTCCGGCCAATGCGGACCCTGCGATAAATACGCCGATGAAGACCAAGCGCAGCCGATACCCGAGCGCCGCGACCATTTCGCCGTTTTGGACACCGGCGCGGACAATCAAACCGATCTTGGTTCGGCGCAGTACAAACCGCATCGCGGCAAAGACAGAGAGCCCCACCACGACAGCAACCAGTCGGTATTTTTCGATCGCCGCATCACCGAAGGTCAGCGCGCCTTTTAGGGCTTCGGGACGGGTGAAGTAGATCTCTTCTGGTCCCCAAAGCACAATGATCAGCTGCTCGGTGATAATCAGCCCACCCATCGTCACCAAGATTTGGCTAAGGTGATTGCCATAGACGGGCCGCACGATCACCCGTTCGAAGGCCCAACCCATGCTGGCTGTGGCAGCCATCGCTGCGAGAACCGCAGCGAGGATGGCCAACAGGTTTAACCCCAGCGATGGCGCATTGGTGAGATGGCCCAGCGTCAGCAGGACAGAAATGCCGACAAAGGCACCCACCGAAACAAAGGCACCATGGCCAAAGTTGATGACATCCATGAGGCCAAAGACCAGTGTGAGGCCTGAAGCCATGAGAAAGATCATCATTCCCATCGCCAGGCCGGATACTGTGAGCGTTAGCCAGCTGGCTGGGTTCTGTACGGCGACGAAGCCTGCGACAGTCAAAAGCGGCACCAGCAACAAGGGAGCATAGGGGGAGAGCCGATCACGCAGAGAGATCTGCGCCAGGGTGGGGGCGTGTTCAGGGGCTGCGGTCATTGGCGGGCCTCGTCTATGGTGTCTAGGACGGGAGAGTTGCGTGTCATGGCTACTGCACTTCCATGCTGAGCCCCATCAGCCGTTCTTGCAGTGTGGCATCACTGCCGAGCTTTGCCATCTTGCCAGACCAGATTACGCGTCCGTCATCCATGACATTGGCGGTATCGCCAAGCGCCTTGGCCACTGCGAAATTTTGTTCAACCATCAAGATAGCGGCACCTTGGCGCTTTAGATCCCTCAATGCGCGTGCCATGGTTGAGATGATCGCCGGGGCAAGCCCTTTGGTTGGCTCATCTATAAGGTACAGCTTGCGTTCTTCGATCATGGCGCGGGCGATGGAGAGCATCTGTTTTTGTCCACCGGACAGGTTGCCGGCTTCAGATTTCCAAAAGGTTTTTAGTGGTGGGAAAGCCGCGAAGATCCAGTCGAGGCGGGCTGAATTGATCGGACCTGAAATGGCAGCCAGAACCATATTTTCTTCTACCGTCAGGTCGGCAAAGATCCCCATGTCCTCCGGCACGAAACCAAGACCTGCCCGTGCAATGCTGGCAGTGGCCATACTAGTGATGTCCTCGCCATCAAAAATGATCCGGCCCTGATGGGGCCGCCAATGGCCAATGACACTGCGCAGGGTGGTTGTTTTGCCGACACCGTTGCGCCCCAAGAGCATGGTGACACCGCCGCGCGGCACCACCAGATCGACACCCTGCAAGATGTGGTATTGCGCGATATTGGTGTAGATTCCGTCGATCCGCAGGATTGGATCTGCATCGGATGTGGCTGTGCTTTGTTCAGACATCGGTCAGCACCCCTTCCAACCCACGGCCCATATACGCTTCCTGCACCACATCAGAGGCCATGACCTCTGTCGGGGGGCCATCCGCCGCGAGCGCGCCATTGTGAAGAACGATGATGCGATCTGCGAGAGTCCGGATCACGTCCATTTTATGTTCAACCAACAGAACCGTGCGGTCGGTTTGCGCTTTCAGATCGGCGATCAGATCCAGCACAACCGGTGCTTCATCCACGCTCATCCCGGCAGTCGGCTCGTCGAACATATAGATCGCAGGATCCAAGGCAATTAGCAGTGCCACCTCCAGCTTGCGTTGGTTGCCATGTGAGAGTTCGGACACAACCTGATTGCGTTCATCCAACAGGCGGACCCGTGACAGGATTGTCTCAGCTTCGATGATCAGATCAGAATGGCCGGCCACCATAGACCATAGGTTGAAACCGCGCCCGGCCTTGGCCTGCACCACAAGCCGCACGTTTTCCAGAACCGTCAAATCCGGGAATAGATTGGTCAACTGAAAGGCGCGCCCGATGCCAGCTTTGGTACGGGCCGCGACTGATAGCGCACTTATGTCCTGACCAGCCAGCATGACCTGACCCGCAGTTGCAGGAACCTGGCCGGAAATCAGGTTGAAGTAGGTTGTTTTGCCCGCGCCATTAGGACCGACAATCGCTGTCAGCTCGCCCGCGTGGAACGCACAAGTCACGGCATCAACGGCCATATGGCCGCCAAATTTCACACTCAATTTGCTGGTGGACAAGAGGGGGACTGGCATCGACAGATCCTATTGCTGAGGTGACAGTAGCGAGATCAGGCCCTAACGGAATGGGGTGTGGGGCCGACGCCTGGCAAAAAAAACCGGGGGCGCGATGGCCCCCGGACGCGGTGGTTAACTCTTACTGATTGCGCACAGGGATCGGCAGATCATCTATGCTCAGCTCGCGTACCAATTCAGGAATGGCCCACTCAACATCATCATCAACCCGCAGCTTAAAGTGATACATCGACTGCAAGGCTTGATGATCCTCGGCGCGGAATTGCATGGTGCCTTTCGGGGTTTGCCACTCCATGCCTTCCATTGCGGTGATCAGTGCTTCGGTGTCGGCGGAGCCTGCTTTTTTGATCGCCTCAACTGCTGCGATTCCAGCGGCCATACCGCCAGCAGTGAAGAAGTCCGGCGGGCCATCGAAACGTTCGAAATGGGTTTTTACCAGCCAGTCGTTCACCGGATTATCAGGCAGTTCATAATAGTAGTAGGTGCCGCCTTCCATGCCTGCAAAGTCCTTGAAACCCTTGAGAGCCGCCAGAATGTTGCCGACACCTGCAAATTCGATGCCAAAGCGGCCTGGATCCATAGCGTTGATTTTTGCCCAAGGGTTGCCGCCGCCTGCCCAGATGATGAACAGTTTTTTCTCACCCTCCAGATCTTTCATCGCGTTGAAGATACGCTCACCTGCGGCGGTGAAATCTGTGGTGTCCGTCGGGGCAAATTCTTCATGAACGATTTCGTGGCCTTGCGCAGCGAGGGCCTCACGGAAGGCTGCAATGCCATCGCGACCAAAGGCGTAGTCCTGTGCCAGTGTCGCGATATGTACATTATCACCTGCCAGCGCGATGGCACTGGCGACCGCGTCCTGCGAGGAATTGCGCGAGGTGCGGAAGATATAGCGGTTCCAGTTTGCGCCGGTGATGGAATCGGCAACGGCAGGTTCCACGATCAGAAGTTTTTCATATTCTTCGGCCACCGGCAGCATCGCTAATGCCACGCCCGAGCTGACTGGGCCGATGGCCAGATCGACCTCATCGTCGCCATAGGCCTCTTCCAGGAGAGCCTTGCCGTTTTCCGGCTTTAGCTGTGTATCTTTTTCGATCACCACGATCTTTTCGCCATTCACCTCCATCGTGCCGCCGGTTGCGTATTCCAGTCCCAGCATCAACCCGTCATGGGATTGTTTTGCATAGGCCTCAAACGGGCCAGTCTTGCCGTAGATATGTGCGATCTTGATATCGGCAAACGCGGCAGTGGCCGCAGATAGCGTCAGCGCGGAGACCATCCCCGCAACAAATGTGCGCTTCATATTGTAACTCCCTCGTGGCGCGCCAAGGCACTCGGCGCAATCTCGCTTAAGTGGTGTCAGTCTGGCGGCGGGGTGTCAAACTGATCAGTTGGGCAAACATAGTTAATTGACGTTAAAGCCGTTGGCTGGCGGAAACAAAAGTCTATTTTGCCTTCCATTCGGCCGCTAGGGCGCGGGCGTTTTGGGCCAGCAGCAATACATCGATTCCAACGGCAAGGAACTGCGCGCCCATATCTAGGTAGGCCTGCGTTTCGTCTGGAGTGACCCCTAGAATGCCGGGTGCCTTTCCTGCATCCTTGATCCGGGTCAGCGCATCGGCAATGACGGCGCGGACCTCTGGGTGGGCAGAATTTCCCTGATAGCCCATATCGGTCGACAGATCCGCTGGACCGATAAAGACACCATCAATTCCCTGAACCGACAGGATGTCGTCGAGGTTTTTGATCCCTTGTTGGTTTTCGACTTGCAGCAGCAGGCAGACTTGTTGATCCGCTGTCTGAATATAGTCACGGGCGGAGCCGAACATGGTTGCCCGCGCGGCCGTCGCGCCGACGCCACGGGCGCCATGCGGCGGATAGCGGCAGGCGCGGACCAGTGCATCGGCCTGTTCTGCGCTTTCCACCATAGGCACCAAGATGGTTTGCGCGCCCGCATCCAGAACCTGTTTGATTATCCAGGTTTCGCCGATGGGTACGCGCACCACAGGGTGGCTGTCTGACGCCGCTAATGAGATGAGGTGATCGCGGATCGACCGGATGTCATTGGGAGCGTGTTCGCCATCAATAACCAGCCAGTCAAAGCCACAGGTGCCCATGATCTCGGCCACGGCACTTTCACCAAAGCTCATCCAGCAGCCGATTTGACGCTCTCCGCTGATCAGAGCGTGTTTGAAACGGTTCTTGGGGGCGGGCATTGGTGAAGCTCCTCGTTAGGTTGGTGAATGTTTGCAGTGGCCTTCACGACAAGCCCCTGGCGATCTCGGTAATGACGTTATGTGCCATCATCACATCCGCTTCGGTGGTCTCAAACTGGCCTGCTTGAAAACGGATAACCAATTGATCGTCGACGCGCGTCTGGGTCAGGTAGATGCGCCCGTCATCGTTGATCGCGTTCACCAATCGAAGGTTCAAAGCATCCAGATCTGTGGCATTGCTCGGGGTGTAGCGGAACGACCAGAGCGACCACATCGGAGGGGTGACGATCTCAAAATCAGGCTCTAATTTAAGCACATCGTGAAGTTGGGTGGACCAATTTACGTGATTGCGCAACCGTTCACGCAGGCCTTCCAACCCATAGGTGCGGATCAGGAACCAGATCTTGAGGGCTCGGAAACGGCGGCCCAGCGGCACCGACCATTCAGAATAGTTGATGATCCCGTCTTTGCCATGGGTTTTTAGATATTCCGGGCTGATCGCGAGCGTCTGCACGAGATCATCAGGGTCCTTCAGGAAATGAGCGGAGCAGTCGAATTGCACGCCAAGCCATTTGTGCGGATTAAAGACAATGCTATCTGCACGCTCAACACCTGGCCAGTAATGGCGATACTCCGGGCATATCATCGCAGATCCCGCCCAAGCAGCATCTACATGAGTGTAGAGGCCGTATTTCTCGGCCACATCCAGCACCCGATCAACCGGATCTGTTGCACCGACACCGGTTCCCCCGACACAGAGGATCACACCGGCTGGCTGATGACCTGCGGCGAGGTCAGCCACAATGGCGGCTTCCAGAGCCGTCGGGTCCATTCCGCGCCAGTCGCCTTTGACCGGCACCCGGATCAGGTTTTTCTGACCGATGCCGGCCACCCAAATCGCGCGGTCGATGGAGGTATGCACCTCGGACGAGCAGTAAATACGCAGTGTTTTTTGGTCAAAGAGCCCCTGTTGATTGCCCTGCCAGTTCAGGGCCTTTTCGCGCATGGTCAGAACCGCTGCGAGCGTGGCAGATGAGGCGCTGTCCTGAATGACACCTTGAAACTCTTTGGGCAAATCCAGCGCCTGGCGCAGCCAATCCATCATCCGCGTTTCCATCTCAGTAGCGGCTGGCGAAGTTTGCCACAGCATACATTGCGGTGCGATGGCGGAGGTTAGGAATTCTGCAAGCACCGAAGGCGCGGCGGCATTGGACGTGAAATAGGCAAAGAAGCGGGGATGCTGCCAATGGGTGATGCCGGGCATCACGATGTTCTCAAAATCGGCAAAGATGGCCTCCATCCCGTCGCCGGATTCAGGCGGAGTGACAGGGAGCGCATTCAGGATATCACCAGGTTCCGTCCGGGCGCGTACCGGTCTGTCACCGACAGTTAGGTGATAGTCCTGTGCCCAGTCAGCAACTTTGCGGCCCCAGTAAGAAAAGTCTTTCCAGTTCATCTAGTTGTCCTTTGGTCTGAAGGTCGTGCCGCGATCACATGTTACATTTGGTTAACATGTTTTCCAAACCCCATCCAGTTGATCGAGGCCGCGCAATGGTGCCTATGGACTCAGCGCAGTTCCGCCTATTCTCGCCGGGAATAGTCTATTTGACCTGCTCTGGCACGCATTCGCACGCCAAACTCGGCAGAGGGGATTTGCCTTTGGGCGCGTGTGCGGCGATAATTGGGCATGACCAAACAGTTACCCAGCACGGACCGATCTCTGCCCATTGCCCTATTGCGCGCGAGAGAGCGCGTAATGGGACCAATCCGCGCATTGTTGAGCGACGCAGATCTGACGGAACAGCAGTGGCGGGTGCTACGTGTTGTGCAGGAGACCGGCGGTATAGATCCGACGCAGATATCAGAACGGGCCTGCCTGCTGCTGCCTAGCCTGACGCGTATCCTGCAAAAACTTGAGGATAAGGGACTTATCCGGCGAGAAAAGGACCAGATGGATCGCCGTCGCCAAATTGTCAGTATCACGGCGGCAGGCGAACAGGTCATTGACCACAACCTACCAGCAAGCCTTGCGGTCATCGAACATACGCGCGCTAAGATGGGGCATGAGCGGTATGAGGCGCTTTTGGATCTGTTGAACGAGTTGCATCAGCTGGACGAATAGATCTGGCCGCGATGCTATTTCGGCATTTGCAGCAGGATCTGCACATCCGCGACATTGGTGCCGGTTCCACCGGTCAGCAGCAGATCATTGGCCATGGCCAAAGCACGATTGCTGTCATTGTCGGCGAGTAGAGCGTCAGGATCGCCACCTGCGGTTTCGATACGGCCCCAAGTGCCCGCATCGACAATGCCACCAGCGGCCGCAGTTGGGCCGTCCCGCCCGTCGGTGCCACCAGAAAGAAATACCCAGCGACCTTGCAGCATCTTGCGTCCCATGCGTGCCACATGAAGTGCAAGCTCCTGATTGCGGCCACCAAGACCGGTACCGCTCAATTGCACCGTTGTCTCGCCGCCGAAAATCAACGCCTGCGGCTGGCTGCAGTTAGTTTCCTGACTGGCATGGATGATGCGTTGTGCGGCCGCCTCCACATCTCCTATCAGCGCATCATCAACGATCTGCGCCAGCCAACCGGCAGCTGTGGCGCATACGCGCATGGCATCCAGACTGTGCCGGTTTGAGCCGATCAAATGTGCATTGCCAGCAGGCGGGACTGTCGGAGGAACATCTATCGACAGATGCGTCTTCACGGTTGTCGGCAATTGTGACCAGATGCCATGTTGTTGCAGCAGGTCCCGGGCCTCTGTTCGGGTACCGAGTGGTGCAACCGTTGGGCCAGATGCGATAGCCCGTAGATCGTCACCAATCACGTCTGACAGAATATAGCTGGAAACCAGAGCTGGGTGAGCCTGGCGTAGAAGGCCGCCACCTTTTACATCCGACAATTGTTGCCGGATCAGGTTCATTTCGGTAATGCCCATCCCCGACGCTAGCAGCTGCTTGGTCACGGTCGTCTTGTCGGCGAGCGTCAGCCCCGGCGCGGGCACAGCTGCCAGAGAAGATCCTCCGCCGGAGATCAATGCGATGACCCGATCAGATGAATCTAACCCGGTGACTGCCTTTCGAAGGGCAAGGCCTGCGTTGACACTCGTGTGGTCGGGCACCGGATGGGCACCTGACATGACTTGAGCACCGTCAAGTTCCGCTCGGTTTTCAGGGTTGGTGACGGCCAGTGCCGCCTCCGCGCGGGGCAAGATCTGCATCGCTCGGCGCAGCATTGGTATTGCTGCTTTGCCCAGTGCGACTAAGATCAGGTGGCCTTTGTTGGTGGGCAGGTTCGGGGGATACTGCTGCAGCGCTGTTTCTAACGCAGCCTCAGGATCGGCGCGTGCGACGGCAGCGGTAAATAGATCTGTGGCAAAGCTGCGCAGGTTGGTCATTTGGGTGTCGCTCCTGACTGCTTTGGCAGATGTCGTGACTGCTGGCGCGGACCTTCGGGCGTGATGGTGTGGAGCGACAACGTGTGATCCATATTGCGCATTCGGTGTCGTAGCATCTGTCGGGTCAGCCGTGTTAGAGCAGTTTGATAGGTCGGATCATGCGCGACATCGACCCGTTCCCCTCCTTTGTCGTGATCGAACAGCAGTGGCGGCAGGTCGGCTGCAAATTCCACAAGGGTAAAGCGCGCGTCGCGCAGGATTGCCAGATTAGATTCGCTGACGTCGGTACCAAGATATTGTTGCCACGGGCTAGGCCGCTCTGGCTCGCCAAAATCTAGCTCAGAGTAACTGTAGTGTCGCCAATCGGTTGGTACGTCTCCGGCCAGCAATGGCAATAGCGAGCGCCCGTCCATCGCGTTGGGTATGGGCTGGCCGACCCAGTCCAGAATGGTTGGCGTCAAGTCGATGGATTCCGTGAATTCGTTGACAACCGCCCCAGCCCGCGCAGCATTGTCTGGTTGGCGAATGATCAATGGCGTGTGATAGGCTGCATCATAGACTGAAAACTTACCCCAGCTGTGCCGATCCCCCAGCATTTCACCGTGATCGGCGCTGAGCACGATAAGCGTGTTATCCAGCTGACCGCTCTCGCGTAGATGCGCCATCACCCGACCGATATGGGCGTCAACCTCGGTTGCGAGCCCGAGATAGATCGAGCGAAGGGTCTGCACGACCTCATTGCTGGCCTCCAGATCAGAAAAGCCCTCTACCATGGATGCAGGCGAATAGGCGCGGGTGGTTGGATCAAAGAAGGGATGCATGGCGCGCTCTTCTTCGGCAGTTGCAAGACGTTCTGGCAATGGCAGGCTGGCGGGATCATACATTCGATTGTATGGGGCCGGTGCCACCAGTGGCGGATGCGGTCGGATATAGGTTAGATGGGCAAACCAGCTGTGGTCGTGATACCCCGGCAATGTGGCCAGCAGCCGATCCGTTAGAAACGCAGTATCGCTGTCTTCTGCCTTATATGGCGCTGGATCGTTTATCTGGTGAGCCTGGCCAGTGGCAGACATTGGTTTGTAGAGATCCCAATACCGATCAAACTCGTATCCCTTGTTCAACAAATGCGCGCGCCATGGGTGCGACATCTCCATCCGCATTTCCAGCATCTCGTGAAACCCAGTCATCGGGTATTCGTAGGTCCGCATCGCAGGATCATTCGGGTTATAGACACGCGGATCATGGGACGTATCGGTGTAGCCGAACAGCATTGGCAGATATCCGGCCTTGCGCATTTCGGTCGCAAGATTCGGAGTATCATGTCGCAGTGGCGTGCCATTGCGCACCGAACGATGGTTCATTGCATATTGCCCGGTCAGGATTGAGGCCCGCGACGGCCCGCAGGGATTCACAACCGTGTAGTTGCGGCGAAAGCTGACTGCATCCGCCATTAATGCGCGCAGATTGGGCAGCTCGACGTGTTCTGCCAGCGCACCAAAAAGACAATCTGCCCGCATCTGGTCAATCAGAATGAACAGAACGTTTCGTTGCCCATCTGACGGTTTGTTAGTCGTGGGCGATGATGGATGGACCGAGGGAAGAGGGGGGGGCTGTCTCATAGGCATTCCTTCGCGAACGTATCGCCAGATAAGCTCGCTTTATTCGCTTTGGCAAAGAGAATTCCCGTTTTCGGCGTCAATATTGACCGAATTTGTGGGATTTTGTGCTTTCTTGTTTGATTCGTGCCATGTGTCTGTGGTTGTGTTGCGCCAAACAAGTAGAGGCGACCGGGTGTCCGACGATCAGAAAATGTCCCATCGTGAATTAGAACTGCTGGAGGCGCTGCGCCGCGTGGGTGGTTCTGCGCGCAGTGGTGAATTGGCCAAGGTCCTGACCGTGTCAGAGGAAACCGTCCGTCGAACCATCAAGGCGCTGTCCAAACAGGGGTTGGTTCAGCGGGTGCATGGTGGCGCGTATCTTGTCGGCCCCGATGCGGCTGACAGCTTTTACCGACGGATGTCTGAACACGCGGATGAAAAACAACGTATCGCCGCCGGAATACTGCCCCACGTCGATGATGGCATGACAGTGTTTCTGGACGTCGGCTCTACCACCGCATTTATCGCCAATGAATTGCGCAGGCGCGCCAATCTAACCATTGTGACCAACTCCATTGGTGTGGCGCAGACATTGGCCAATCACAACGGCAACCATGTGCATTTTCTGGGTGGTGAAATCCAGAGCAACGAGCGAGGGACATTTGGCCATGTTACCGAGCAACAGGTGCAAGTGTTTGCCCTTGATATTGCCATACTGTCGGCAGATGCATTCTCTGCGAAACATGGCGCGTTGTACCATAGCGCGACCGAGGCGCAGCTCGCGGCCGTTGTAGCCGACGCAGCAGAGCGCACGATGGTGGTCGTCACGTGTCCAAAATTTGATGACACCGCGCCGCATCTCGGTCCTGCGCCTGGGGCGATCGATCTGATCCTGACCGATGCGCCCCCCCCGCGCAAACATCGCCGTTCCCTTGAGAATTGGGGAGTGTCGTTGGAGGTTTCGCCGGCCCCCCCCGGATCAACGCGTGAGGCTGGTCAAGATGGTAAGGGCCGGACGGCAGAGCCTGCCGACTAAAGACACACTCGCGCCAACGGAGACAATCCCATTGCGCCAAGAGACAACAGTTGGTCGCAAGCAACGGCCCTACAAAGGATAAGAACACAGCATATGGCCATATTGAGTTTTCTAACCAACCTTGCCGGAGCCGTTATGCTGCTTTTGTTTGCAGTGCGCATGGTCCGAACGGGTATCGAACGCAGCTACGGGGCGACCTTTCAACGCCTGTTGACCGGGCAGCGCACGCTCGCGCAGGCCAGCTTTGTTGGAATTGGCATGGCGATTGTCTTGCAAAGCTCAGCCGCAGTTGCCTTGTTAACTTCGGGCTTTGCAGCCAGTGGGCTGCTGTCGTTCGCACCGGGATTGGCGATCGTATTGGGCGGCGATCTAGGGTCGGCGTTGATTATTCAATTGCTGTCGTTCCGCCTGGATTGGCTGGTGCCTGTATTGTTGGCCGTGGGCGGGTATCTCTTCGTCAAGACTGAGGCCAAGAAGGCGCGACAGATGGGGCGCATCCTAATGGGGATCGCCTTTATCCTGATATCGTTGCGGTTCTTGCGCGAAGCGATGGACCCGATCCGCGAGAGCGCGTTTCTACCTGCCATCGCCGAGTATCTGGCCCGCGACTATATCACTGCGTTCCTTGTGGGGGCGGCGCTGGCTTTTGTGATGCATTCATCGGTGGCCGCGATCCTGATGTGTGTCACGCTGGTGCAGATTGATGCGATACCTTTTGCGGCAGGTCTGTCGCTGATGCTAGGGGCCAACTTTGGGTCTGCATTCATTCCCGTTTGGCTTAGTAGGGGGATGCCTGCAACGGGACGCCGGATCCCAATTGCCAACCTCGGTTTGCGGGGAACTTGGGCTGTCATTTGCCTTGTTGGTGTCAATATGGCGTTAAGATCAGGAATGTTGGGTGCGCCTGAGGGCGGCCAGACGCTGGTCTATGCGCATCTTCTCTTCAACGCGTCGCTGCTGCTCTTGGCTTTGCCATTCTGCGGTATGCTGCACGGCGTTCTGACCGGGCTGGTACCGAATCCTGTAACGTCGCAGGGCAGCGCGCCCGGGTTGCCCGTCAGCGTTTTGAATCAGGATGATTACCAGCAACCCAATCAAGCGATTGCCAGCCTGAAGCGTGAACTACTGCGCATGTCCGATCTTGTCGGCGCGATGTTTAGGCCCATTCCTGATCTCTATCAGCACGGTGACCGGTCACAAATCAAGGCGGTACAGGCTCTGGACCGCGAGGTGAACAGTTGTCTGTCGGGGATCCGAACCTATGTCGCCGGTATGCCGACCGAAGGGTTCGGGAAAGACAACGCCAAGGTCGCCCGTGATTTAGTGGAGTATGCCATTCGCCTGGAAACAGCGGGTGACGTGGTTGATGAACGTCTCGCCACGCTTGCCGCCGCAATGCATAAGAAAGGTGTGCGGTTCTCCAAGGAGGGGTGGGGCGAAATCACGCGTATGCACGAGGTGATCGTGGCCAATATGCAATTGGCCTCGAATGTGCTGATCTCGGACGATCTGGAAAGCGCACGCTTGCTGAGTCTTGAGAAAACCGAGGTAAAGCGGATGGAGCGCGATAGCCGAAAGCGCCATCTGCGTCGGCTCCAACACGGTGCCAGCGAGAGCTTTGAGAGTTCGGATATACATCTGGAAACGCTGCGTGCCCTGCGGGAATTCAACAGTCACATCGCTGCGATTGCCTATCCGATCCTCTACCGCAACGGGCAATTACTGGAGACCCGGCTGATCACCGATATGCCCGCCGAAGAGATGGATTGATCTGTGCACCCTTCCCTATCGACCGAGAGCTGAAGATGACCCCGTTTGTGATTGCTATTATCCTGTCGGCGGCAATGCTGCACGCGATCTGGAACGCCATTGTCAAAACCGCCGCTGACCGGACCACGACGCTGGGTTTAGTGGCGTTGGGGCATGTGGTTCCTGGCATTGTTATGGTCGTCACACTGCCGCTGCCCTCGGCAGAAAGCTTGCCTTACATCGCGTTGTCGACCGTTGTGCACTTTGGCTATTTCTACATGCTAGGGCGGGCTTATCAGCATGGTGATCTAAGTGTGGTCTACCCGATCGCGCGAGGTATCGTGCCGGCGCTTGTCGCACTCTGGGCGATGATCTTTGTCGGTGAAATGCTTCCGGTTCAGGCCTGGATCGGGATCGCCCTTATTGCGTTTGGTATTCAACTTAGCAGTTGGAAGGCGCTGCGGTCTGGTGTGGGGCAGACCGCGCTGTGGTATGCGCTGGGCACTGGGTTTTGTATTTCGGTCTATTCTCTGGTGGATGGCGTTGGCGTGCGGTTGTCTGGCAATACGGTCAGCTATTGGGCCTGGGGCGCCTTTCTGCATGTTTTTGTCGCGGTGTTTGTGCTTGTGCGTAAGCGTGAAACGCTACCAAGCCTGCCGCCTCGTGTCTGGGTTCTGGGCATCGCGGGTGGCTTGGTGTCGATGTGCGCCTACGGATTGGTGCTTTTTGCCAAAAACTTCGCCCCGCTTGGGGCGGTGTCGGCCCTGCGGGAAACCTCTGTGATTTTTGCGGCGCTCATAGGGTTTTTGGTCTTGAAGGAAGGCAATTGGAAACGGCGTTTGGGGGCTGCGCTGCTTATGGCGTGTGGCGTCGCGCTTATTGGAATGGCGGTTTGACCGTGTCATTGAATTTGTGAACGCTTCCGCGGAGTTGCAACATTGACGTGGGCCCCACGCTGCGCGCAGACTGATCTGCGTGAAGCTATTGGGGAGTCGACAGCAAATATCGCAAAAGACGTACCCGCGTTGGATTTGCAGAAAACGAAACAGAACTGAAACTGGCCCCATAAACGCGCCCATGCGGTGATTTCTGGCCTTATCGAATTCTGAATCTGTCACTGTAGCAATGCGGGAGCGTTCCGCAGAGTTTCACCACCAAAAACAAAAACAAAAACCAACAGATCCATAGGGAGAAATACAAGATGACTGCAAAGTCCACAGTAACCCGCCGCTCTATCCTTAAGGGGGCAGGTGCGGCCGCTCTGGCCGCTCCGCTGTATTCCAAAAGCGCGCTGGCCTCTTCTGGGGAGATCAACATTCTGATGTGGTCCGACTATCTGCCGCCAGAGTTCATCTCGGGTTTTGAAGGCAAGACCGGCATCAAAGTGAACTACACCGGTATCGGATCGAATGAGGAAATCATCAATAAGATGAAGGCCACCAAAGGGCAGGGTTTCGACATTGTGTCGCCGACCAACAACCGCTCTTTGCAGTGGGGGCCGCTGGAACTGCTGAAGCCGTTTGATCTCAACAAGGTGAACCTAGATGCGGTAAACCCTGCCATGGCCAAGATCGGTACCGACGCCTGGAATTTTGACAATAGTGGCGCACATTGGCTGCCGCATATCTGGGGTACCGAAGGTATTGCCTATCGGACCGACAAGTGGCTGCCTTCCGGTGATGCACCGTCTTACGGGGATGTCTGGAGCGAAGAAAACGCAGGCAAAACCATGGGTCGCGCGCATTCGATGATGCTGGGTGCTGGTCTTTATATGGAAGCCTCTGGTGAGATGGAGCCGGGTTCCATCTGGGCCGCCTATAACGACGAAGAGACCATGCGTAAGGTGTGGGGCCAGGTCACCGATTGGTGTGTCGCCCGCAAAAACCGGATCAAACTGATCTGGAACGACGCGGATTCGCAGAAGAATGGTTTGCTGAATGAGGGTGTTGTTGTTGGTCAGACTTGGGATGGCCCGCCGCTGGCGTTGAAATCCGCAGGCGAACCTGTGCATTATCAGGCTCCGGTTGAGGGTGCTATGGCTTGGGTTGACGGTATTTCGATGCCAGTTGGCGCTAAGAACGAAGAGCAGGTTTATGCCTTCATTGACTATGCTTACGAGCAGGAACCTGCAGGTAATGCAATTGATAGTCATGGCTACAATTCGCCAGTGCTGAAGGCTGACGACTATTCGGGCGATGTTTACAAAAAGAACTTTGCCGAAGCTTATCCGGGCAACAGCCTCGCCAATCTGAACCCTTGGCCTGCTGAAGCGCCATGGTATGCGGATGTGCGTACTGAGTTCGTCAACAAATTCAAAAGTGCTTGATTAACTGATCAGACACGCAAAACTGGCCCCTGTTGCGACCGGGGCCAGCCACACGCCCAAGAGGCGTAAATTCAACGTATAATCAACCGGATGCTTTCTGCATCGGCCGGAGGTTCGCCACCGGACGAACGGTTGCACCGAGGGAGAGGCCACATGAGTGCTGGGGTTGGCGTAGATCTTGAGAATCTCTGGATCCGCTTTGGAGATTTCGTTGCAGTGCGCGACGCGAATGTCAAAATTAACGGAGGCGATTTCTTTTCGTTCCTGGGCCCGTCTGGCTGTGGCAAGACGACGATCTTGCGGGCCGTGTCCGGTTTTCTGGAGCCAAGCGAAGGCAATGTTCTGATCGGCGGAAATAATATGCGCGGGATTGGTCCGAACAAACGGCCAACCGCGCTGATCTTTCAGAATCTGGCTCTGTTTCCGTTGATGAAGGTCTGGGAAAACATCACCTTTTCCATGGAGATCAATGGTGCATCAGCGAAGGAACGTCGCAAGCGCGCAGATGAGTTGCTGGACATGATCGCGCTGCCGGGTCAGGGCGACAAACTGCCGTCGGAACTGTCCGGTGGCCAACGGCAGCGGGTTGCTATCGCGCGGGCGCTTTGCGCGGAACCGGATGTGTTGCTATTAGACGAACCCCTATCTGCGTTGGATTTGAAATTGCGCCAACATATGCGCACCGAATTGCGTGAAATTCAGCAACGCGTCGGCATCACATTTATTTATATTACCCATGATCAGGGCGAGGCACTGACCATGTCGGACAATATCGCTGTCATGCGTGCTGGCGTTATCGATCAGATCGGCGATGGCAAAGCAATTTACAATGATCCAGCAACGGCTTTTGCTGCGTCCTTTGTCGGTGAAAACAACGTGTTCCGGGGCAAGGTCAAACGGGTAATGGGCAATGAAGCACTGATCGCGACCAACCGTTCTGGTGAATTGGTGGCGCGGATATCTCCGGCCAACCAAGGCAAGATGAAAGAAGGCGACGACGCCATGATGTTCATCCGCCCCGAAGCCTTTGCATTGGCACCCAAAGGGGCCACTGGTGATCATTTTGTGACAGCCAAGGTCAATCACGAGGAGTTCGAGGGCAACGCCTTTAACATCTTCATGGAAGGCGATGGTGGCAAAGAGCTGAAGGTCTCCATCCCCAATCTCGGTCAGTCGTTTGACGATCATACAGGTCAAAACATCACCCTGGAATACGAGACGAAGAATGCCGTCGCCGTGCCAGCGGGTGAGTTGGCCGCAGAATAAGGAGGCCCACGCCATGCCAAGGTTCCTAAGGGAATTCTTCAATCGCAACGGCTACGGGCTGGGTGCCTTGATGCTGGGTCTGGTCCTGTTCTGGACCATCGGCCTGATCATTCTGCCACAGTTGTCGATGCTCGACTTTTCATTCCGTCCAAACCTACCGCCGCCGGAAATCGGTGGTCCAAAGGACGTCTATACACTGGAGAACTATAAATATCTGGTATTCGGCCCCGAAGGGGGCGGGCAGGATTACAACGCCGTGGATCTGCGCGTGTTCTTCCGTACCTTGGTTGCGGCAGTATGCGTGACCGTGTTCAACCTCATCCTGTGCTACCCGATCGCCTACTATCTGGCTCAGACCAAGGGCAATCACATTCGCATTTTTGCGCTGATGCTGATCATTCCTTATTGGATCAACGAAATCCTGCGTGCCTTTGCATTGCGCATCATCTTTGGTGACAGCGGTGTTTTGAATACGGCGTTGGTTGGGCTTGGGGTGTTTGACACGCCGTTTGATTTCATCCGCAACGATATCGCGCTCTATGCGGGGCTTGGCTATGCCTACATCCTGCTGATGATTTTCCCGATCTATAATGTGATCGAAAGCCTGGATCGCAATCAGATCGAAGCTGCACGAGACATGGGTGCCAGCTGGGCCAAGATTCACCAGCGTGTCGTCATTCCCTATGCCAAGCCCGGCATCAGCTCGGGCTGTACCATGGTGTTCATGCTGTCGGCTGGTGCGCTGGCTGCGCCGCAGATCCTGGGGGGGCCATCGTCGTTGTGGTTCACGCAGCTGATCTACCAGCAGTTCAACGACAATAGCGACTGGCCGCAGGGGGCCGCCTATGCGGTTGTTCTTCTGGTCACCTGCATCCTGTTGGTCTTGGCCGCCATGCGACTGTTCAAGGTGAACATGGGGGATATTGGTAAATGAAGAGCTTCTCCTTTCTACGCCTGAGTGTTTGGTTCTATCTGGCGATTTTCTTTGCCTACCTGTTGGGGCCGCTGGTGATTATGTCGGTCACTGCCTTCAACTCACCTGGTTTTCCGCAGGCCACGCCTTGGGAATGCCTGACCTTTGAATGGTTCTCGGCACTGTTTCAGGATGAACGGATCCTCAACGGTATAAAGAACTCGATTTTGGTGGGTTTTGGCACTGTTGTGATGTCTGTCGCAATGGGGCTTGCCGGGGCGCTGATGCTTACCCAGATCTGGCCGAAACTGCGGGCGACCTATTACACGGTGATCATCGCGCCGATTCTGATCCCCGGTGTGGTGATTGGTATCTCGACGCTGGTGTTTTGGGATCGGGTCAATCGCATGTTGGGGCTGGGAGCGGATAGCTTTCTGTCCAACGGGTTGTTCCTAACCATCATTGGTCAGTCCACTTTTATCGCTAGCTACTGTATGTTGGTGCTGGTGGCCCGTCTGCAACGTTATGACACCGCGTTGACAGAGGCGGCGTTGGACCTGGGCGCAACCCATGCGCAGGCATTCCGTAAAGTGCTGCTGCCGTTCATGAAGCCCGCGATTGCCTCTGCTGCGGTCTTGGCGTTTCTCGCAAGCTTTGAAAACTACAATACAACGACCTTCACCTTTGGTGAGTATCCAACGCTGACGATCGAACTGGCGCAGAAGGTGCGGTACGGTATCACGCCTGCGATTTCTGCGCTGGCCTTCATCATCGTTGTGCTGACCGTCTTTGCAGCGCTGTTCAATGAGGCCAGCATTCGGCGGCGAGAACTGGTTGCTGCCGCGCGCAAGGATGCGACGGTCGAAGAACTGGAAAGCGGCCGTCTGCGTCTACCCAGCTTCCTCAGTTCAAACTGGGCAGCCGTGGGGCTGGTCGGGGTTGCCTGTTTCACCATTGTGATCGTTGGGACGGCGACGGTCTATAGTCCGGCGCAATGTATCGCGGACGTAAAAGAGCAGAAGCGTATGGAAACCGAACTGCGCATTCAGGAGCTACGTCAACGGCGCGCCGAGGATGCGGCCCGTCGAGCTGCGGAAGAGGCTGAAAACGGCGGTGCAGATGCGAGTGACTCAACATCGCAGCCGTCGACCGGTGGCGGCAACAACTCAGGCTTTGGCGGCGTGTTTAGCCCCAATACACTGGGCGGCGGTGACACAGCGGCACCAGAAGCAGAAGGTGAAAGCAGCGCACCTGCGCCTACGGCTGAGGGGAACTCTGCCTTTGGCGGCGCGTTCGATCCTAACGCTCTTTCCGGCGCAGAGGCATCTGACGGTAACTGACAAACCCTAGGACTGCGAAAAACAAACCCTGCCCAAGATGATCCTTGGGCAGGGTTTCATATTAGATAAAGCGGCTTGAAGATGCTCCTTCGATCCTGGCATCTGCGGGTACATGTCGGTTCAATCAGTGCCGCAGCCTGAAACCCTTGCTTGTATGGATCAGCCGATATGAGCCCGCGCGGCAACGGTAGGGCGCGTGGGCGCTTCGACAGAACCGAACCGGCGCAGCTTGTGCCATCCGGTCAGCCGACCCGTGAGGATCCGCCACAGCGACCGATACACGTTGATGATCAGAAGTTGGCGATAGATCAGCCTGTTTAGCAGAAGAAGGAACACCATAGAGCGCGGCGTCGAAGGTTCAGACCGCACCGCGAAATCGGCCATAACCATTTCAAGCAACGGCAGCGCAAGGAAGATTGCCAGTACCGCATAGTCGCGGACGGTAAAGGCATTAAAAGTGGTTCCATCAAAACTAGAGACAAAGCGGACCAGCATCAGCACAAGCAAGAGGTCAATGATCGGCCCCAGCAGAGGCATAATCACCCCAAAGACCACCAGATCAGTTAACCCCACTAGCCCAACTGCATGGCCTTTGCGGATGGTGCGACGGTGTTTCCAAGCCGATTGAAGAATGCCGATAGACCAACGCATGCGCTGCTTCATGAGTGTTCCGACTGAGGCGGGGGCCTCGGTATAGGCATAGGCCCGGTCCGCAGCGCGCACTTCATAGCCTTTTTCGAGCAGGGAGATCGTCAGATCGGTGTCTTCGGCAAGAGTCTGACTGGAATAATAACCACACCTGCGCACAGCCTCAGTCCGCCAAGCGCCAAAGGCACCAGGCACTACCATAATCGCATTGATCGTTTCATAGGCACGCCGGTCGATGTTCTGGGCAACCGTGTATTCCAGTTTCTCAAGCTTCGTCAGCAGATTTTTGGAGTTACCAACCATGATTTTGCCTGCGACAGCGCCGACGTTCGGATTGCGCAGGGGCTGCATCAACCGCCGAATCGCGTCGGGGGCCACAATCGTGTCAGCGTCGATAGCGACAACATAGTCCGTCGTTACATGCGAGAACGCCAGATTGGCCGCTTTCCACTTGCCGCCGTTGGGCTGACGCAGGATCTGGACACTGGGATTGTTCTTGTAGGTTTTGGTGACCAGCGCATGTGTGGCGTCGGTTGATCCGTCATCGACAACTAGAACGGATAGGTTCGGATAATCCGAGTCGAGCACGCTGTAGATCGTCTTGAGAATACTCTTCTCTTCATTATAGGCCGGGATCACAACGGTAACCGGGGCCGAGAAATCACCGGTACGATGGCGTAGATCCGCGCGGTCAGCACGCCGAGAGCGGATTGCCATAACAAACAGGATCAGTGCGCGGATCACGCCCAGCAACACAGCAAAGGGGACCACAAAGGCAACCCAAGTGGCGCTGTTGCCAACACCCGTGAAGGCCAGTGCTTCAAAAGGGTCTAGTTTGGTAATCTGACGGGTCTCATACGGAGTGCCGAAACCGGCCATAGCTTGATTGAGGGTCAGGAACTGATACCCGCGTGCCTTCAACTCAGGAAGAAGTAGGCGCAAGGCGTCAATGGTATTGCTCCGCTCGCCGCCGCCGTCATGCATCAACAATACTTGGCCAGTGCCGTCCAATGCTTCCAGCGTATAGTCTACAAGCTGTTGGGGGTTGAGGCTGCGCCAGTCTGGTGGGACAATATCTGCACCCAGCAGGTGGTAGCGCTGATCAACAATGGTTTTCAGTCGGCGCGCCAGATCCCCCTCCAGTGGACCTGGACCACGCATGTAAGGTGCGCGGAACACAACAGGTGTGCGACCGGTAAGCCAAGAGAAGATCCGTGATTGCAGCGCCAGCTCTACCTGCACCCGAGCAGGGGAAGTTCGATCAAGCTGCGGGTGCGAAAACGTGTGCAGTCCAAAGTCAAACTCGGAATCGGCTAAGGCATTGACGACGTTTTTCTGTTCGAACATCTGGTTGCCAACCATGAAAAACGTTGCGGGCACCTCAGCGTCTTTGAGAATGTCGAGCACCTCTTGCGTATGATCCTGTGCTGGCCCGTCATCAAAGGTCAGCAAAATGGATTTGTCCGGTAAGGATCCGTAGCGCTCACCAATAACGGGTGTCGGAAGCGGCTGGGCGACCGCATCAATCACCATCAGGGTTTCTGAATCGCGCGTCACATGACGGTGTCCAAGAACCTCGGTCTGGTCAAACCGCAGAAACGGGCCGGTACCACGATAAGAGACAAAGCTGCCTAGGTCGATTTCGCTCAATGTGTCAAAAGCTTCATCCGAGAGAATATCGGGCTTTGCGAGCAACGGCCAAATCGACGGGTCTTCTTGGCCCAGCCCCCAGATCGCGACACCGTCGATCCCCGCTTCTGCGAGGCTCAGCAGCTGGCTGTAATGGCTTACGGCGTCCAGATACCAGATCATGTTTCGTTCGCCGTCGGCATCCATGTAGGAAATCAACCCGTGACCCTTGTCCGGGGCATATCCGGCAAAAGCGCCGTATTGATCGGCCTGGGACATTGCATCGGCGTAGCTTATAAATTCAGGCACTTGGCTGCCCGTAGTCCAATGGACGCCACCGGAAGCGAGACCAATCACCAGCTTTTCGCTGGGAATGGCGCTGCGCGCACGTTCTAGAACCGATCGAAACCAATCCAAAGGGGCGGGCGACTCTTCGTAGATGCTGAGTCGATAGCTGTTTTGCACTGCGGGCAGGATCACCCGATCTGGCAGTTCGGATCCGTAGGCGAGCGCTTCAATTTGATCTGGCGCTATGACCGCGCAGGTTTCCAATCCCTTGATGATGAAATCGTCTTTTACCCCGTTCAGATGGACCAGCGCCTTTTGTAAGTTTTGGGTTTCCAGCCGACGCATATCAAAGCATAGACCTGACCACCCGTGCCGCTCGGCGAGACGTGCGGCCTTGGACCAGTGATCTGTGCCTTTCCCCTCAAGCGCGCTGGCCTGGACGTGCATCAATGGTTGGATCGGATGATCGCCAAAGGGGTTTGTTCGCACGACGTAGGGGGTGCCGAAGGTCTGATCGCCGGATTGCAGCCAATCAATGCCTTCGTCGCTAATGATCAGCCATTCGGGAACAAACACATTGATCGTGTCGCAGGTCCGCTGAACAGAATTTGCGACGTCTTCCAGATCGGCTGTCACAAAGGCATAGAGACGCGAAGGGTTGTTGTTCGCACTGCGAGGCGGGCTAGCTTCTTTTTGGCATGAACTTGCGAATGCACTCGACTTGCGTCCGTGGTCGTTTCCCAATTGGTCGTTGCCGCCGTTCCCTTCAAGAGTTGTACTCTTGGGCAAGAACCGGCGCCAATCCTGGCTGACGCTATCCTTGGGTTCACTGTTCTGAAACAGAGGGCGGGCGAGCTTGAATTCGGCCACTACGCTTTGCGTGACAGCAACAATCATTGCAGCAGCCAGCGCCAGCATGATGACGAATAACAAGGCTGCCAAAAATGGTCGGGTTGCACCATTGGCTTTGAAGATTTGCCGTTGCTCATCGGTCGAGTTGGTCATCTCGGCCGGTAAAATTTCAGTCGGAAAGGTCTTGTGACGAAGCTTCGAAGACGCAGCAGATTTCGCTGTGCGTGTCGCAGGCCCTGACGCTGGCCGGTTTTTGATCGTCGTGTACATCGCTTGCCAACCCGTTCAAATAACGTGCTACTTTTTCACTCACTAGTTTGGGGGGCAGGCGATTTTCGCCGTAGTCGCATCCGCATAAACCATTTCGATTCCACGTCCGCTAATTAAGTTTTTAACAAAGTCCTAATGATAATTCAAGATGGGCTTTGCGACTCGTTCAAGTTAGAGTGGCCTCTGCCGAAACCGGAAAGTTGGATAGGGTAATGCCGTGGAAACGCCGTGAGTTTCTGGGTTTGGCCTCAAGCGGCCTGCTTAGCACTGCCTGGCCTGCTCTGGCGCAGACCGAGCGGGCAGAAAGTATCCGTGCCTTCTCTATAGTGCTCACAGGCGTGCACCCGTCTTTGCCCGAAAACGCCCTTGGGTCGTTGATTTTTGCGTTTTTGTCACAGGGCGTGGCCCTGTCGGTTGAGATTGAATTCGAGGAATTTGCCAAACACACAACAGAGGGCACTCACCCTGTCTTGTCGATGCTAAGTGATACCGCATCGCAGAACCGGACATTTGTTGAAATCGTACCATCAACGCGGCAGCTGATGCAGAAGACGGGGTATTTCAAGGCACGCACTCTATGGAACCTGCGCTCCGAAATCGACCGGCTTTTGCCCGGCGCGATGGTGTCAGCTGCTCAGCCTGCACATTTTTCAACGGTGTCGACCGACACGCTAGAGGGTGATTTGCGGCAGGACGGGCTGCGAACTGGTGGCTGCACAACTGTGATCTATGATGCCATCGATCTGCCAGAACGCGAGGCACTTCTGGGGCCTGCTGCGGTCCTTATGCTGCCATTGAAGGCGCGTCTTGATTTGTGGGCGGCGCAGGAAAGAATGAACTCTGCACTGTTTTCGCAGTTGGGGGATGGCACTGCAATTGCAATCAATGTCGCGGAGCTACCCATTAATCCCGCGCGGGCCTATGAGATCGGGCAGCGTATCGCGGCGGGAGTCAATCGCGCACGGCTCTCCGGCTACCTTTTGTCCGTGCTTCCGCGAGAGATCTACAAGAGATGTTGCGCATTTCTGCCGAACCATTCGCGTCACTACGTCATACTGCCTGAGCTACCGAGGGATGCCGACGCATATAGTACACTTTTGGCGCAGGCGCGCGGGCGGCTTGATGTCGATTGTGTGACTTTGGTACGAGGAGCAGAGCGCCGGGCGGATGGCACCTTGCTGGTTGAAACGCGTGATGGTGAAGAGCTGCGGCTTGGTGCCCCTGGGTTGGCCGCTGATGGCGAAGCGGTCGAAGGCCCGCTTTTTTTTGCTGACGAGGTGGCCCCCCAGCGGGGAGATGTGCGCCACCCGGATGCGGTGTTTGTCCATAGGGCCGATACTGTCGGCAAGATTGTTGCCAAGGTTCCCACCGCAAACGGCATATGCCTGAATTATCCGACCCGGATCATTGATCCCGCGCATGAGCTGTTGCTCGAATCTCGCACAACGCTGAAAGCCGCAAGCCTGGTGCCGCAACCTTCGATCTTTGACGATGCCATGATGGCCGACGCTCGCCTGGCCTACGCATATTTGGAGCAGGCGGAGATAAAGGCGACAGGATTGGCGCTGACGGTTCGCAAGCGGATCAATGGGAAAGCCTTCAATAACTCTGAGATCACCATGTGGGACGTCGGCAGTCTGATCCTTGGCCTGCTTGCTGCAATTGACCTGGAGCTGGCTCCGGCTGAAACCATTTACCGCCGTATCCGCAAAATTTTTCGCAGTCTGCCTGTGATCAAAGATGCAGAGATGGCCTATCCGCCAACGCTGATCAATGTGCGGGATACTACAATTAATAGGCGGGGGTTTGATGCTTGCGATTTCGCACGGCTGACCAGCGCGGTGACACGCGCCGCGCAACAGCCCCCCTTGGCCGAGGCCTGCGCGGATCTTGTAAGTCGTTGGAACATAACAGGCTTGATGCAAGGCGGGGTGCTCAACAACATTCTGAAGACCCGTGTTCAATCCTCGTATTTGTCACATTGCGCTCATTACCAGGCGCGCGTTCTTCCACTCATCGGCCAGGCCAACACGCGTTCTCCTTATCGCGAGGCTTTTGTGGGGAGCACAGTGGCGGACCGGACCGTCAACCTGCTCTATACAGTTGATCAGATTGGCATCTTGCCAACCGAACCGCTGCTCTTGGAATATGTCGAGCTGGGGCCGTCTGCCGAATGTGCGGTGCTTACGGATGTCTTTCTGGGCGCGATGAAGCATCATTTCGACCTGACGGGCCAGCTATTGGCCCCGTCCGAGACCCCGATCGACACTGCGCCATGGTTTGTCTACCAAGGGTTCGATCTGGGTCACGAAACGCGCTGGAATGTCAGCTATCGCAAGGGCAGAGACGTGTTCTTCGATCCTGTTGCCACTAGCCCATATGGAATTTTTTCGACCAAAGCTGCCTATCTATGGTACGCCGTGCGGCCTTGTGCTTTTACTCGTCAAATGCTGGATTTGGCACAAAGCCGTGCCCGAATTGATGATTTCGGGATGAGCAGTGGGTTGTTTCTGGATGGGTATACTCAGATGAAGAACCATGCGGACCTGAACACAAACGGCATCGTGTTGCAGGCGCTTGCGCATCTGAAGCGCCGCGCCCGCTGACGGTCAGATTGGGTTTATCCGACGGGGCCAAACACTTGACATCCGCTGGCCGAAATCTCCCCCCGCGCAACGGGGTAACCGCGGCGCGGGTTCAGGCGGATAGGTTGCATCCCGGTTAGCCGATTCATGCAGCGTTGCGTATCCCGTACAGAATTGCGCTTACCTCCGATGTAGATATCCAGCCAGGGGCGGCCCTGTTTGCCAGTGTAGCACGGACCGTTTTGTGGTTTGTGCCCATCCCCGCAAACATCTTCGACGATGGCATATTTGCGCAGTCTCTCAATGTAAAAACGCGTTCCGGCGGGAAATTCCAGAGTTTGACGCCCTCGGCGGATCGCATGGCCAACTGCGATGGTAATGGGGTCATTGTACGTGCCGGTGCCCCCTGCCTGTCGCCGCAGCACAGGACGCGCAATCGCGGCGCTGCCCGGCGGCGTGTTGTCCCAGTAACTGTAACCGGTCAGATAGCCTTCAAACCGAACTTCTGTTCCTTGCCGAACAAACTGTTTCAGCTGCGCCTTGATATCGTTGTTGATGCTTTGTGCCGGAAGCATGCCCGCGCAAATGCTCATCATTGTCAGTGCGGCGGCAGCCACAGTGGTCTTTCTGAAGGCGGAGTTCCATATCGTCGACATGACATGTTCCTTTTCGAGGGTGGCCTCGTGTTTGAGTTCCGACCCAGAGAGGGTGGCGCGCGGGCAATCCACTAGGGAGCGTTCGCTTTTGAACGGGCGACTGTTGCGCGATGTGCTGTTGCCCCTGTCGGCAATTTGTTGTTGTGCGGTTTTCTAAGGGCCGGTCTGATGACTTGTCCTCTAGCGAAAGGTCGAATCCGCTCGGCGCTACCTCACGATTGACGTTGAGCGGATACACCAGATGAGGAGCCTTGCTCAAAGCAGGCAGCCCTGTTGTGGCGGGATCTCTCCCAAGCGTCGGCGGATTTCAGGAGGTGCTATTTCTGCTGGCCACTTGCGCTTCGCGCAGATCGAGCACACGGGACTTGTGCCTTCGTCGTTTCCAGCGAGATCCAGGCTGGCCAGTTATGATTCGCCGCTCCAAAGGAAATACCGTGCCCGCACCGGTCAACGCGTATGTCCGCGCACCGGTGCCTGTATCTACCCGGAACGTCATTCGACCCAGTGGGATGGTTGCCTGTATGAATTGCCCTGCAGTGTGCGTGACTGATAGTTGTAGCGTAGCCCCGCATTTTTCATTTTTCCCGAAATGGTCTAGAGAGTTTAGAAGTCGGAGGCGCGCTGGGCTTGAAGCGAACGTGTGCTTATGATTGGTCGGGTGATACCGTCGTTTTCGATCTGTCATCCAACCCTCCTGATCCTGGTGCTAATGCTGCCTCCGCAGGCCTCACTAGAGGCAAGATTGCGGTGTCTGACATTGATGATGAGGGGAAGAACTTAAAATCGGCCTTAACTGATCCGATTCGGAAAGATCCAATTGCGGACAATTTGATTCAACGGCGGTTCATCGCTGACAGTTCCAGCTATCAGGCCAATACTGTTTCCAATTTGCCAACGATCAACGCGAATCGGCGGCAGCTTGTTCGGTTCACGATTCGGTATTCGGTCACGAGCAGGGCCGTTGGTTTGGAATATCGGCGTCCCGATTGGCAGATTGGTGACCGCGAAAGCTTGCAAAATTGTCGGGCATGATCACTTAGTCTGCGGGCTTATCAACCCGATGGACAAGCGATTTTGGCTCGTGCTGGAGAACTAAATCTTTGTGTTCTCCTGTTACGAAAACGCGAGGGCTGCTGCATGGTCCACCTACAAAACCGCCACCACGGCAAAGGGCATGGCATCCTCCCTTTCTTGTATTGGGGCCGCCCGCATTTGCGATCGGGGGCCAAGACTAAGTCTACGGCGGTCTCGGTAACGAGACCGTCCATGATGCGACAGAGGCCGAAGTTCGGCTCCCGTTTTGGGACGCAGACAGGACGTGTGCGGCTAAAACTGGGGCGGCGTCGGCGCAGTTCAGTCCGATGGCTGGGAGATCAGCGCCGCAGCAGATCCAACCGACATACAGTCCAGCGACGTTATCACGAGGGTGCGGCAGGGGACGCCAAGACCCCAAAAGGGCGGATCACCATTTCCCTATCAAATCCGGGTCAGCCTGGCACCTCGGATCCGGCGCTGGAGTTTGACCTGATCAGCACAGGCCGGGCCAAGCGGATCGACTTCACCCTCTCATCGGCGGCGTTGTCCGTCCTCTCCCCGACCCGGCAGGTGGTGGCGCGGCTTGAACGCGCAGATGGCTGGCTGATCGCCCGCGGCAGCACCACATTGCCGACAGGCTCGCCGATCCATATCACCCTCAACAAGGTGATGTACTGACAGGACTGTCCTGACCGGCAGAAAGGGGCGCCATCCCCCCGCCCCCGTGCCCCGGCCTATTGCTCTAAGCGGGGCATCGGCCTAACATGACACCGCTACCGGGGCAGCCACCAGGTCCGCGGAAAGCCGTCATCGGCACCCCAAACCACATCAGACGACAGCCTTCTTCGGTATGTCTCATGCTCGCACATAGCGGACCGTCGGGCGTTGAATGAGGACACCGATGACCAAATCTCTGGACCAACTGCGCCGCGACGCAAAGGCGCTGCGCAAAGCCCATCACTCCCACGACACAATCGCCCTGCAGCGGATCGCCAGCCAGCGACCACGCAAACCTGAAACCCCGCTGAGACATGCCGACTATCTGCAGGTGATCGCGCGGGAAAACGGCTTTCCTTCCTGGCCTGCTCTCAAACTCGCGGCGGAGTTGCTGGGGATGGATCTTGCCACCAAACGCCAGCGTCTGCGGGGCGCGCTCTATGCCGGTCACTTTGCGGTTGCGGATCAGCTGCTGGCAGACACCCCGGCGCTTGCGGATGGCGATTTTGGCCTCAGCCTCAGCCTGCTGCGCAAGGCCGAGGTGCTGGCGGCACTGGACCAGCCCACGCAGCATGCAACGGCGCTGATCGGCGATGTTGCCCCACCGATGACCATTCTGGCGCGCTCCCGATGGATCCACCACGCTCCGGAGCGGAAGGCGGATATGCTGGCCATCGCCGAGGCGCTTCTTGCGGCTGGTGCGGATATCAACCTTGGTGCGCCGGTGCATGACGGCAGCGACCACCGCCTGTCGCCGCTCTATTTTGCGATTGGCCATGCCGACAACATGGCGCTGGGGCAATGGCTGCTGGAGCAGGGCGCCAACCCCGATGACGGCGAAAGCCTTTATCACGCAACCGAACTGGGGCATCACGACGGCCTGCGGATGTTGCTGGCCCATGGTGCCGAGCCGGAGGGCACCAACGCGCTGTTGCGGGCCATGGATTTCCATGACCTGCAGGCGGTGCAGCTGTTGCTGGATCACGGTGCCAAAGTTGACGCCTTTGACGGGCGCCCCGTTGGCGGTGAGACGCCTTGGGTGGTGCCCGCGCTGCATCAGGCCGCCCGCCGCATGGCCGACCGGCAGATGATCACGCTGCTGCTGGACAATGGCGCGGTGCTGAACCGCCGGTTTCAGGGCGCGACCCCCTATGCCTATGCGCGTGTCTTTGGTAACCGCGATCTGGCGCAGCTCTTGGCAGAGCGGGGCGCGGACACAATCCTGACCCCGGTGGAGGAGGCCCTGGCAGCCGCCGCAGAGGATGCGCCGCAGGGGGCTGTTTTATCGCCCGAGGCGATCCCGGAAGCCTACCGCGACATCATTCGCCAGATCCTGCATCTGCCCGGTAAGCTGGATCATATCCGGCGGCTGGTTGCCATCGGCGTCGATTATGACCGCCCCGACAGCGAAGGGCTGACGCCTGTGCAGGTTGCAGGCTGGGAAGGGGTGGCCGAGGTTCTGCGCTATCTTTTGAGCCTCAAACCGGATCTTACCCATGTGAACGGCTACGGCGGCACGCTGCTGTCGACCATTCTGCATGGCGCGGAAAACTGCCCTCAGGCGGCCGCGCGCGACCACATCGCCTCTTTGGACCTGGCACTGGGCGAAGGCATCGCCCTGCCGCGCCGCGCGATTGCGCTGACAGGCGTGACAGAGGTGGCGGAATTCCTGATGGACTGGGCAGAGCGACATCCCGATCAGGTTGTCAACGGCGGGGTTGTCTGACCGTTAAGGGTGGAGGCATGTCCGGCAGCGACAGGCAAGGGTGAGATACAGCACCATACCCCCTCAAAGGGCCGACAGCCCCCGGTTGTCTTTGGCCTGGGTCTTGGGGTATCGCAGGGGGAGCCGGGCGATGTGTCGACGGGAGCCAGAGGTGTGACTGGGCACCCCTGTAACCGCTGCCCCTGACCCCTGTGGGCGCCGTTGTGTCGCCTGTCTTCTGTCCTGCCGCCGTGGAGCGTTTTTATGACCATAACCCATCTTGTGACCCATTCCGGCGGGTTTCATGCCGATGAACTTCTGTCCTCGGTGATCCTGACCCGCCTGTTCCCCGATGCGGAACTGATACGCTCGCGGGAGGCTGCATGGATCACGCCGGCGGCGGGGCGGATCATCTATGATGTGGGCCAGGCCTATGATGGGGGCGCGCAGATCTTCGACCATCATCAGCGCCCCAATCCCCTGCGCGAAGATGGCCAGCCCTACAGCTCCTTTGGTCTGATCTGGCACCATTTCGGGCGCGATTACCTTCGCAGCCTCGATGTGCCGGAGGCCGACATTGACACCATCCATCACAGTTTTGATCAGAGCTTCGTGCTGCCGGTGGATCTGCTGGACAATGGCGCGATTGACCCCGGTGTTGCCGGGCCTCTGGCGGGGATGACGCTGCCGGTGTTGCTGGAAACCCTGAAGCCGGTGTTTGATGACCGTCGCGATGGCGCGGATGATCAGGCGTTTATGGCAGCGCTGCCGGTGGCACGCGCCTTTGTCGAGGCGGCGGTCAGGGGTAGGGCTGCAAAGCGGCGGGCCGAGACCATGGTCATGTGTGCCATCGAGGCTGCGGGGGAGGCCAAAGTGCTGGAGCTGCCAATGGGGATGCCGTTCCGTTCAGCGGTAGAGAAGGCGGGCGCGGATCACCTGCTGTTCGTGGTTCATCCGCGCGGCAGCGACTGGACGCTGACCACCATCCGCAAAAGTGGCGACAGTTTCGAGAGCCGCGCCGATCTGCCTGCCGCCTGGGCTGGTCTGACGGATCAAGCGCTTGAGGCGGCCTGTGGCGTCAAGGGGGCAAAATTCTGCCACAACGCCCGTTTTATTGCTGTCGCCAGCACCCGCGCTGCGATCATGGAAATGGCACAGCGCGCCGCATCAGAGGCCTAATATGCAGCCCAGGTTCCAGCAGACGCCTATCTGACAGGCAGCAGAGCCTCGACTGATGTCGTGCCTTCGTGCAACAGAGCCGTCTGTGCAGTCTCGTGAATACGTCAGCCCCCCTGTCCAATTGTTTCGCGTGCGAAACATTCGGGCAGGCGTGTTGATACTTTTTCTGGGCGTTGCGCAGGCTGCGGGCGCGGATATCTGGTGGCGCTGCAACAGAAGTTTCGGCGGGGTTAACAGGAACCGACCGTAGGCGTGCGCACGGTGCATCCGCCGACCATAGGTTGTTCTGCACCGCCGTTGATGAAGCCAAAGCGGGTATGGGATGCGGTTTTTGCGCCGCCGCCGGTGCTTTTGTAACCGGGGTGGGCATCAGGTCTTGCCACGGAGGCAGGGCGCCGCTACCCCCTAATCACCCAGCGAAACGTCAGGCAGAACATCAACCGCAAAAGCGGAGACGGGACATGATTCTGCGACGAACTGCTGTGTCGACCTTTGCCCTGCTGGCCTCTGTGCCGGCAATGGCTGACGTTGTCGAACTGGAACCAATTATTGTAACTCAGGAAACCGGTGGCGCCTTCTTTGGCAAGAGCGTTTCTCTTGATACCGGCACTGTGGCCAAAACCGGGGATGCCATCGCCGAGACGCCTCGCTCGGTCACGGTGGTGACTGCTCAGGAGCTGGCGGCGCGCGGTGCCCAGAATGTCGAACAGGCGCTGCAATATTCTGCCGGGGTTGTGGGCGGCCAATGGGGGCTGGACAGCCGCGCCAACTGGTATCTGGTGCGTGGCTTTGACGCCAGCACCCTGCACGACGGGCTGCCTGCGCGTTATGGTTTTTACAATGACACCAAGCCGGAACCCTTCCTGCTGAACAGCGTCGAGGTGCTGAAAGGGCCGTCCTCCGGGCTGTATGGCAGCGGCGCAGTGGGCGGCGTGGTGAACACCACATCAAAGACCGCCGCACAGGAGGCGGAAAATCTGTTTCAGGTGCAGGTCGGATCTCATGACCGCAAACAGGCGGCGGTGGATGTCAGCGGTGATCTGAACGCCAGCGGCACTCTGCGCTATCGCTTTGTCGGTCTGCTGCGTGATGCGGAAACACAGGTTGATCATTCGCAGGATGATACTGTTGTGCTGGCGCCGTCGATCACCTGGCGGCCCAGCGACGACACGGAGCTGACCATTCTGGCCAACTATCAGAAAAGCGATGGCAGCCCGCTGATCCAGTTTGCCTCCATGGCGGGTACGCTGCTGCCTGCGACCGGGCTTGGCAATGGCGATTACCTGCCCAACAGCCTGTTTGTGGGGGAGCCGGGGTTTGATACGTTCAACACTGAACAGCGTGCCATCACGGCGATGTTCAAACATCGTTTCAACGCGGTCTGGAGCCTCAACGCCAATGCGCGCTATCTGGAGAGTGACGGCGAATACCAGCATGCCTGGTGGGCCTTCGACAACTTCGGTTCTGGCCGGTACAATCCCGATGGCACCATCAACCGGACCTTCTACCGGGCTGAAAACACGCTGAAGACCTGGGGGTTTGATGCCTATGGCACGGCGGAATACCGGCTTGGTGGCTTTGATATGCGCACCATTATCGGGGCGAGCTATACGCGCGGCCATTACGACAGTGATACAGGCTACGGCGCACAGGTTGGCCCGATTGATCCGTTCAACCCGGTCTATGTCGGTTACCCGACGGTCTCGGTGACGGATACGCCGGGGACCTCCATCACCGAAACCGGCGCTTATGTGCAGCAGCGTGCCAGCTATGATGACCGGCTGTTTGTCGATTTTGGTCTGCGCTATGGCAAGATCGAGAGTGGGCCGAGCAATGGCAGCTTTGGTGCGACCAGCATTGCGGCCAGTGACAGCGAATGGACCGGCAATGCGGCGGTGATGTACCGCTTTGACAACGGCATTGCCCCCTACATTAGCTATGCTGAGAGCTTCCGTCAGGACGCCATTGGCAGCGATGTGAATGGCAAGGCGTTTGAGCCGACCCGTGGCGAGCAGTATGAACTGGGTGTGAAATTCCAGCCTGCAGGCAGCGATACGCTGCTGACGGCGGCGGTGTTCGATCTGACCAAATCCAATATGACGGTGGCGGATCCGGGCAATCCGGGCTTCCAGGTGCAGACCGGTGCCGCCTCGGCCAAGGGGTTGGAGCTGGAACTGTTCCACCGCTTTGGTGATCTGACGGTGGATGCGGCCTATACCTATCTTGATAGCGAAGATGCCGAGGGCGATTATATCGCGCAGGTGCCGAAGAATGCCGCCTCGCTGTGGCTGAACTACGCCCCTGAAGCGGGTGCCTTGCAGGGCTGGAGCTTTGGTGGCGGCGTGCGCTACAACGGCGAAGCCTGGGGCGGGACCGGGACCTATCTGACGCCATCCTATACGCTGTATGATGCGGCTGTTTCCTACGGTCAGGACAATTGGCTGGTGTCGCTCAATGTGCAGAACCTCACCGATGAGCGCTATGTCACCACCTGTCAGGGCGGTGCCTGCTACTTCGGCGACGGGCGAAACATTGCCCTGACACTGACATCGAAGTTCTGAGCCTTAGCCACGGCTAAGGGGGAACGGCACCTGCGTCCGCAAGATCTGCGGGCGCAGTTTTTTTGGGCCGTGTGGGCCACCTGGGTGAGCAGAAATGAAAACGGCCCGCATGAGAATTGCGGGCCGTTTGGGAATTGCCATGGACCTGACGGGTTATTTTGAGAAAGTCATTGGCAGGTTGAAGGTCATCTGATTGAGCGTCAGCTGCTTGGGGGCGGCGGGAAATTTGCGGGCGCGCGCCACGGCCTTCAGCGCGGCCTGATCCAGCGCTGCATTGCCGGAGGATTTGGCGATACGGTGGCTGATCAGCTGACCATTGCGCGCCACGGTGAGGCGCAGCAGCACCCGTCCGGTGGCGCGGGTGCCAGAGGTCCTGCGTTTGTTACGTTCGACGCGGGCGCGGATTTTTGCGCCCCAGATGGATTTGAGTTTCGCCTGTTGCCCGGCTTGTGCCGTCGCAGCGGCGGCGCGTCCGGCCTGACCGGCCTGTCCGCCACCACCCGAACCGGCGGCACGTTGTTCGCTGCGGCCTGCAGAGGTCTGCGCGGCCTTCGGCGCGTCCTGCGGGGTCGGTTCCTGTTTGGGGCGCGGTTTTGCACGGGGTTTTGCGCGGGGGCGCAATGTCGGATCCGGTTCCGGCTGCGGTTTGGCGACCGGCGGAGGTGGGGGCGGCGGTGTCGTGTCCAGTTGCAGCCTGTCGTCGGGCGTGGGCTTGGCAAGGGCGATCTGCCGTGCGGCGCTGGGCGCCTGGGCCAGTTCGAACTGAGGCACCACAGGGGCGGTCGGGGCGGTCTGCGGCGGTGTCAGGGTGGTGTCGATCTGCGGCTGGGTCTGCGGCGGGCGCTCCCAGGTTTCGACCATCTTTGCGACGGTGGCGCTGGCAGCCTGCACCGAGACCATGGCATCGCCGCCCCCGCCGCTGGCCTCAGCGCCGGATTTCGGCGCGCTGACAAAGAGCGCCACGTGAATCACCGTGGCGATCCCGGCAAAGACGGTGAGTTCGGCGGCACGTTTCATTGCGGGCGCACCACCAGTTCGGCGTGGGTCAGCCCGGCCTCGGCCAGTTGTCGCAGGATCCGCGCCAGATCTGTTGCCTGCAGCCGCGCATCGGCGCGCAGCTGCACGGTTTTGCCGGGGGCGCTGGCAAGTCGGCTGAGCGCAGCGCGGCCTTCGCTACCATCAAAATGCAGCCGTCCCGTGGCATCGATATAAAGCACATCATCGGATTTGGCCTCGCCCTCCAACCCGGCGTCGGGCGGGGTGACCTCAAACGGGTCAGGCTGGGCGAGGCGCGAGGTCATCAGGAAGAAGATCAACAGCAGGAACACCACGTTGATCATCGGCACGATGGATTCACCGCGCGCGCGGCGGGGGGGATCGGTCAGGTCCATGGGGCCTCCTCACTCCACCAGAACAAAATTGGTGAACCCCGCCTGCCGGAGCAGGCTGGTCACATCGGTGATGCGTTGCAGATCGGCCTGATCCCGCCCGCGCAACACCAGCATATCGCCGGGGCTGTCCATCAGCGGGGCCAAGGCCTCGGCCAGGTTGCTGTCGGCCACCGGCAGCCCGTTCAGATCCAGATTGCCCGCGCCGATACCGATCAGCCGGGGCGGGCCGGTGTAGCTGCCGCCCTGACCTGCAAGCGGCAGGTCCAGCACCGCATCGGTGCCAAAGCGGGACGCCAGCATGAAAAACACCAGCAGCAGAAACACCACGTCGATCATCGGCGTCAGGCTGGGTTTGCGCCGGGGTTTCGGGGCTTGGATGAACTGCATCGGGTTACTCAGCAGCGAGTTTCAGCGACTGCGGCTGATGGGCGACAAAGATGCGGGTGGCGCTGTCCTCAACGTCGCGGCGGATGCGGGTGATCACGGCCTCAAACCAAGTCAGCGCGGCGGAGGCGGGGATAGCCACGGCCATGCCGGCAGCGGTGGTCAAAAGCGCCTCCCAGATGCCGCCGGCCAGCAGCGCGGGATCGGCCTTGGACCCGGCGGCCTGCAGCGCCTGAAAGGCCGCGATCATGCCCAGAACCGTGCCCAGAAGGCCCAGGAGCGGGGCAATGGTGGCAATCAGTTCCAGCGCGCCAAGGCCGGTACCGGCGGAGGCCAGATGCAGCTTCGCCACGCGGGCGGTTTCCTCGCGGGCGCGATCTTCGGGCAGGGTGCAGACGGAGGCCAGCGCGGAGGCGACGACTTTGGAGCGGATGCCCCGTCGGCCCCGGACGATGTCGCGGGCGGTGTCCTGTTCGCCCCTCTCAAAGGCGGCGACGGCGCGACCCGCCTTGCCCCGCGACCAGGCGCCGATCAGCGCCAACCGCCAGATTTTCCACAGGATCAGCGCCAGCGTGATCACTGAAAGCGCCGCAATCGCCCAAATCGACGGCCCGCCGTCGCGCAGGAACTTGACCGCTTGCGCCGCCGCGTCGCTGGCGGTTTCAGCCAGCATCTCCTGCTGGGAGAGCGCTGCCTCGGGTCGGGGCACGGGCGTTGCTGCGGGCGTGTCATTGAGCGCGGGGCTGCTGTCGGCTGCGGGTGTTGTCTCGTTGGTGGGGCCTGCACCATCGTCAGTGGCTGTCGCGGGGGCGCTGGTGTCGGAGAGGCCCGGTGTCGGCGTTTCACCCGAGACGGCGGGCGCCGTGGTGGCTGGCGATTGCGTGGTGATTTGCGGCGCGGATGTGGTCGGGGCAGCGGGGGCCTCCTGCGCCACAGCAAGCGAGAGGATCAACAACAGCGCGGCAAGGGCCGCTGGTCTGCGAAGGGTCATGACTGGCTCCAATAGGCAGCGATATAGCCTTGTCCGGGGCTTTTCCGGGGGGCGGGTTTGTCCTGCTTTATGGCGGCGCGCAGGCGCTGCACGTCGGATTTCTCGCAGGCAAACCACAGGAAATGATCGGGGCGTTCGGCACGGGCGGTCAGGGCCAGATCGCACAGGCTTTGCTGGTCAACGTGGCGCAGCCAGGTGACGCTGATGCCCTCCGGCGCGACGATGGGATAACCGCAATCGGCCCCGTCTGCGGCGAGGAGGACCGCCGCTCCGCGACTGTCGCGCGGCAGGGTTTCCAGAATGCGGGCGGCGGCGGGCAGGGCGGTTTCATCGGCATAGATCAGGATCTGCGAGGTCTGCGGAATGCCGCCACCGCCAGGGCCTGCAATCCGAAGCGTGTCGCCGGGTTTGGCGCCCAGAACCCAATTGGTGGCGCGGCCACCGTCGTGCAGGAAGATGTCAAAGGTCATCTCTGCGGCGGCATGGTCGATGTGGCGGGTGGTATAGACCGGGCGGTGCAGCGCCTTGTCACCCGAGGGCCAGACGGTGGCGCCGTTTTCAGCCACATGAGGCCACGCGGGGTCGGCGCAATCCGCAGCGGGCAACAGCAGGCGGAAATGAATGGCGTCCTCCTGAAAGCTGCTGAGGTCCGCCGCCTTCACCCGCACCCGCAGGAAGGCGCGGCCCACCGGGGTGATCGACATCACGGTGGTGGCATGCACGTTTGGAGGCAGTGCGCCGACGGTGGCGGTGTCGGACCAGCGCAGGGTCTGGGACAGGCCGGGTTGCAGCTCTTCGAGGTGCTCGGCAAACCCATCCTTCAGCATATGCAGGCGGTCGGGCAGGGCGGCAGAGACGCGGATCTCGATACCGTCACCCTGTGCTGTGAAATGGTAATGGCCAAAGCCGGGCACCTCGACCGTGACGGCGCTGTCGCTGTCTTCGATCACCGGCAGCTCATGCTCCTGCGCCATGGCGACAAGGGGCGTGCGCAGGATACCAAAGGGCAGCGTGGACAGGGTGGCGGTGGTCTGTAGCGGGAAGGTCGGGTTGATGGTCATGGTGGTCTCACTCACTCCGGGATGACATGCGGGCTGCCGTGGACGGGATCGGCAATGATCCGGCAGGGCAGGGCGAAGACGGATTGCAGGACGCCTTCGGTGACCACCTCCTCCGGGGGGCCTTCGCAGAAGACCTGCCCGTCTTTCAGCGCGATCATATGGCTGGCAAAGCGTGCGGCCAGATTGATGTCATGCAGCACCATGACCACGGTGCGCCCGGTGTCTTGGTTGAGCTGCTGCACCAGTTTCAGCAGTTCGATCTGATGCGGCAGATCGAGGTAGGTCGTGGGTTCATCAAGCAGCAGGATGTCTGTGTCCTGGGCCAGCGCCATGGCGATCCAGGCACGTTGGCGCTGCCCACCGGAGAGCGCCTCAAGCGGGCGATCTGCGTGGGGTGTCATTTGGGTGAGGTCGAGCGCGCGGGTGACCGCCTCGGCGTCCTGTCTGGACCATTGCCGCAGCGGGGATTGATGCGGGGTGCGGCCCCGGGTGGCCAGATCGCGCACGGTCAGCCCCTCTGGGGCGGTGGGGGTCTGCTGCAGGATCGCCAGACGCTGCGCGACGGCGCGGCTGCCCTGTCGGTGGATCGCCTTGCCATCCAACAGCACCTGACCCTTGCCCGCAGGCTGGAGCCGGGCCAGCGCCCGCAGCAGGGTGGATTTGCCACAGGCATTGGGACCGACGATCACGGTGAGCGCACCATCGGGGAGATCTGTCGACAGACTGTTGAGCACGGGGGTGCGGCTGTAGGACACCGAGAGATCCTCGGCGCGCAGGCGGGCGGTGGCAGCCATCAGAGGGCTCCTTTTCTGAATTGGGCCAAGAGCAGCCAGATCAGCACCGGGGCGCCGATCAGCGCGGTGAACACTCCGGCGGGCAGCTGGATCATCGGCACCGCGCGGGAGGCGGTATCGGCCAGAAGAGTGATCAGCGCGCCGGACGCCGCGGCGGCCAGCAGGACCGGTCGGCCATTGGGGATCAGGCGGCGGGCGATGGGACCGGCGGCAAAGGCCACAAAGGGCAGCGGCCCGGCGGTGCTGACAGCCAATGCGGCAAGCAGGATGCCGGTGCCGGTGAGTGCAAGTCTGAGCGGTGACAGCGCCATCCCCAGCCCGGTTGCGATATCATCGGCCATGCCCAGCCGGGTGAGCGGGAATTGCAGCCAGATCAGCGCCGGAGCCAGCAGCAGCAGGCTGCCCCAGACAAGAGCAACATCGCTCCAGCTGCGGGCGTTCAGCGTGCCGATCAGCCATTGCGCCATATCTGCGGCGGTCTGGGCATCCATTCGGCTGATCAGCAGATCGCCTAGGGCGGTCAGCACGAGGCTGGCCCCAACGCCGGTGAGGATCAGCCGATAGGGCGGCAGGCCACGCGACCAGGCCAAGAGGGTCACAACACCGGCGGTGATGAGCGCGCCGGCAATGGCACCGGGCAGCACCATGCCACCGGTGAGCATCATCGCGACCAGCGCGCCGCAGCTGGCCCCGGCGTTGAAGCCGATCACATCGGGAGAGGCCAGCGGGTTGCGCATCATGGTCTGGAACAGTGCACCGGAGAGGCCGAAGGCCGCGCCTGCGCCAAGTGCGGTCAGGATGCGCGGCATGCGATTGTCCAGCAGGATCATCTGTTGGATCGCGGTGCCGCCGCCGGTCAGGATCTCCCGCATGTCTGCAAGGCTCAGCGGGTAGCTGCCAAGGGTCAGGGCCAGCAGGGCCGTCATCAGCAGGACGCTGAGCAGCAGGATCGCGGTGAGGACCGCGCGGCGCGAGATCTGCAGCGACAGGGCGGAGAGGCGGAGGGTCCAGATCATAGCTTGCGCACCCCGTTGCGACGGACCAGCCAGATCAGCACCGGCCCGCCAATCAGCGCGGTCATCACCCCGGCCTGCATATTGCCACCAAAGAGGGCCAGCCGCCCCAGAAGATCCGCCGCGATTAGCAGCAGCGCGCCGAACACGGCAGAGAAGGCGAGCGACCAGCCAATCGCGGGACCTGCGGCCCAGCGGGCGATATGCGGTACGATCAGCCCGGCAAAGGCAATCGGCCCGGCCATGGCAACGGTTGCGCCACACAGGAGCACAATCGCGGCCCCGGCTATGAGCCGTGTGAACCCGGTGCGTACGCCCAGCCCCTTGGCGGTATCCTCGCCCAGCATCAGCGCATTGAGGCCGAAGCCTGCGATGATGGCCAGCAGAGCGCCCAGAATAAGAAACGGCAGCAGGGACTGGAGCGTGGCGGGCAGAATGCCGTCGAACCCGCCGAGAACCCAGAAACGATAGACATCCAGCGTCTGCCGGCTGACCAGCAGCAGGGCGCGGGTGAGTGCCAGAAACAGCGCGCTGACAGCGGCCCCGGCCAGGATCAGGCGCAGCGGATTGGCCTGACTGCCACCACCGAGGAGGAACACCAGCACGGAGGCGGCCAGACCACCACCGAGGGCCACCCAGATGAACTCTGCCGGATCGGTCACGCCCAGAACAAGAATGCAGAGCACAACCCCAAGGGCTGCCCCACCGTTGATGCCCAGAAGGCCGGGATCAGCCAGCGGGTTGCGGGTCATCGCTTGAATCAGCGCGCCCGACATGCCAAGGGCCGCCCCCGCCAGCCCAGCCCCGATCAGTCGCGGCAGGCGCATATTGCGCACGACGATATGATCGGCATTGTTCGGGTCATAGCTGGTCAAAGCGCCCCAGATGTCAGCCCAGCCGGTGGCGCGGGCACCAAGGCTGAGGGCGGCAATGGACAGCAGACAGAGCGCAAGCAGCGCGGTCCCAAGCCACAGCAGCCGCAGATCGCCAGAGCGGGATTGCCGAGGTAGCGTGAGTGTTGACGCGGTCATGTCAGGAGCCTCCCTTCGCGAGTAGCCCGGCATTTGCAGTGCTGCTCACCACGGTTGCGGGGTCGCCATCCACCGCCGCCTCCAGCAAGGGCACCAGCTGGTCGAGCGCATAATCGAGGCTGAGTGGGCTGGAATGGGACAACGCGGCGGACAGCAATTTATCCGCATAGATTTCGCGTCCCTCGCGGTAAGCCCGCGTGGTATGGCGCAGCGGCATTCGGGCAAGTTTTTCAACATTGCGCCCGGTATCCAGCCAGATCAGCGCATCCACATCCATTGCCGACGGGTCTTCGGCGGGGAATTCGATGTAGAATTGGTTGAGCGCGTTCTGCCCATCCGGCGCATCCTGCACCGAAAATCCCAGAGCGGTGAGGAACTGGCCGCGAATATCGGCACGGGTATAGGCGCGGGTATGGCCGGCCCATGCCATCATGGCGCTGGCGCCTTGCCATTCGGGATGGGCGGCGCGCAGATCCGCAAAACGCCCCTCAATCCGGGTGACAATCGCCTCTGCGGTGGTGCGCTTGCCGGTGGCGGTTCCCAGTCGCAGCAGCATCTGCTGCCAGGGGGTGCCATAGTCGCCATCCTCGGCGCGCGGCGGTAGGGTCGGGGCGATTTGCGACAGCAGCGCATATTGCTGTGCGGTGATGCCGGACCACTGCGCGGCGATCAGATCAGGCTCCATCGCCGCGATCCGTTCGATGTCGATCTCGCCCCGCATCACCACCGGTTGAGCCTCCCCAAGCGCATCATGCCCCCAGGGCCAGACGCCATAGGGATCGCTGCCGTACCATTTGCGCAGCGCATAGGGGCGCTCTCCCAATGCCAGCAAAAAATCATGCCCGATGAAGCTGAGCGAGACGATGCGGGTGGGTTTGGCGAGCACCGTTGTGGTGCCGTAACGATGGTCGATCACCGCTGGAAAGGGATCGGCGCTGCCGGGTAGTGGACAGAGGCCGAGCAGGAAGACCGCCAACAGCGCGGCAGCCGCTTGGCGCCAGTTTTGTCGACTCAGGCTCAGGCTTGGTCGCAGGGCGCTGCGGGCTGCGCCTGTGTTCTGTCGGGGATCGCCCTGTTTCACATGTCTCTCCAGCCATCGGCACGAGGTGCCGCCGTTTTGATCGGTGTTATGATCAAGATTGGCTGGATCTGCGGCCCATGAGGCGGCGAGTCTTGCTGGTTGGCGCCCGTCCGGCGCGCTCGGGTCAGTTATTTAACCTTAGTTCTTTTGTCAAGTTAACGGCGCGATGACACAGTGTTCAACCCCGGCTGGTTGTTGTGCAGCCAATCGAGCATAGCAGATGATCCTAGTGTTGCTGATCGGCAAATGCGGAGTTCCCAAGGGCGGTGGCGAAACTGCCAATTGCATCCGGCAGAAGAATGTATGCGACAACACCCTGCATTTTTGCGTTCGTCCCAGAAATGCAGAGAGCGATTGCTATCAGGTCTGGTTCGGCGCGTGTCGCTATAGCGGAGATCAGGACCATCGGAGGCCTGCTTCCTGTCGTCTGAGCTGGCCAATTCTGCCATTGCCATTGCCATTGCCTGTTTGGCGGACATTGTTTGGGTCAGAGGTGATTTTGCACGGTTTCCCCCGGCAATGTCGCTTGCAACATCCTGGATAGTTCGCAGTGGCTAAAAAGCAGCGGTCAAAGTGGCCGTATGAGTGTTTTTCGTAGAAAAGATGGAGTTGCGCACGAATTCAGGCGCCTTGAAATGATCGCTGTCATAGGCCCCGCAGCGCTGCAATTGTTCGCGACTGGTAATGAAGATCCGGTTGTGTGCTTCAAACACGAGGCCAGAGTGTTTGAGCGTTGAGGGGATGGCGAATTCGTTATCTTCATAGCGCTCCAGCTCTTTGGAGAACCAGTCCTTCCCGCTGCCAAATATCCGCCCGATATTATTAAGGAGATAGTGCTTGGACGGGTCTGGGCTCATGTAGATATGGTAATATCCCTCATGGCGCTCCAGCAGGCCCGGATTGCGACACTCACGGCGGATGACCCTTTCCATCTGCTCCGAAAACGGATCATCCGATTGGGCCAAAACTGGCGGCCGCAGCCGGACCAGTTTGGCCAGCGACGGTGTGGTCTGGTCGGTGAGGTATTTGTTGAATTGCTGCCGGTTGATCCCGATTCGACGGCAGACCTCCGAAACCGAGCGCCCGTAACAGCATAGCAGTCTAAGATTGGAGGAAAGGTCAGTATCAGGCATAATTTATGCTGCTTTATGCTGATCTGCTGCGTGCAGCCTAATATTCACGGTATGACTATGCGTGCTTTGCGGCCTGTGCGCCCTCTAGATTGGTGAAAACGATGTCAAAAGATGAAGAGGAAGATGACAAAAATTGCGAGTGTGTCCGTCCGGCGGGTTCCAGTATGCGCAAGCGTTGCAGCCGCCATCTGGACCGCTGTGGCAGGTACTGGTGCCGCCGATACCCTGCGCATCGCGGTTGCCGCCGATCCCGGCTATCTGGATCCGGCCTGTTAGGGGTCTAGTTCGGAGCAGCTGCTGATTGACAACCTGTATCCGCGGCTGGCCAAATATGCCCCCGGCGAAACCTGGAGGGTCGAACTGGATGCGGCAAAACCGGTGGATCTCTCCGATCCGCAGAACATCATCTTTGAGCTGAAGCGGGCATCATGTGGTCGGGCGGTTATGGCGAGTTGACGGCAAAGGATGTGGAGCACTCCTTTGAATGACACTTGGATCCAGGTTGGGAATCCGGCATCGCCACCGAGTTTACGCTGCTGAAAGACGTCGAGTTTACCGGGCCTTACGCTGGCTTCATTCACTTGAACGCGCCCTCGGCGTTCTTCTGATCAGCCACTTTGGCCTCTACGTCCGGCGCAATCATTTCCAAGGCGTTGGCGGAAGCTTCGGATGGCTATTTTGAGGCTGTCCCGGTGGCGACGGCAGGCCCGTACAGATTCAAATCCCACGCACCCGGCCAGCCATCAAGGCCGAGTTCGCCGAGCGGCTGGGGCTGGATCAGCCGATGCCGGTGCAGATCGTGAAGTATCTGGGAGCAGTGGCTCAGGGCGATCTGGGCACCGATCTGCGCAGCCGCCGCCCTGTCAGCGAAGTACTGATGGCGCATCTTCCGCATACGGTGCAGCTGATCACGGCAGCGATGCTGCTGGCGGCAGACCTGGGCATCCCGCTGGGCTGGCTGGCGGCTGCGCGCCGCAACGGGCTGTTTGATCGGCTGATCGGGGTGCTGTCGGTCAGCGGCATCGCGGTGCCATCGGTGACTATCGCAATCTACGGCATGCTGCTGTTTCATCCCGGCTGGGCTGGCTGCCGGCCATCGGCGTCGGCGGGGTCGGCTATCTGGCGCGGCTGATGCGCGCCTCGATGATTGAGGTGCTGTCGGCAAACTACGTCCGCAATGCCCGGTCGTTCGGACTGACTGAACCGCGCATCATCTCGCGCTATGCGCTGCGGGTGGCGGTGGCACCGACCATCACCGTGCTGGGGGTCGGAGTCGGCTACATGCTGGGCAGCGCGGTCTTCGCGGAGATCGTCTTGGCCCGGCCCGGCATCGGCAAGCTGATGTATGACGCTGTGATCCTGCGCAGCTACCCGGTGACACTGGGTGCGGTGCTGGCGTCCAGCGCGCTGCTGATCGCCGCCACCACTGCGGCAGATATCCTCAACGCCACAATCGACCCCCGTTTCAAGGAAGGCCAGGAGCAATGACTGCGGTAGATATTCAACCCGTCTCCAAGCCAGCACGCTCAGGCGGGTTCACCAATCTGGCCCGTGATCCGATGGGCATGTTGGGGCTGCTGCTGGCGCTGCTGTTGATCCTGACGGCGCTGCTGGCCCCTTGGATCGCGCCGTACGGGCCGAATGCCATGGACACCCCCTCCAAACTGCAGGGACCAAATGCGGCCCATTGGCTGGGCACCGACCAGTGGAGCCGCAATGTGCTGTCGCGGGCGATCTATGGTGGGCAGATCGCGCTGAGCGTGGTGCTGATTTCCACCGCGCTGGCTCGACTATGTGCTGACACTGGGGTTCGACACGGTGCGCGCCTATCCGGTGATTATTCTGGCGTTGGCCATCGGCCCGATCTTTGGCGGCGGCATGGTGGTACTGGTGGTACTGGTGGGACTGCTGGTCGCAACTTCTATGCCCTATTACGGGCGGATCATGCGGGCTTCGGTCATGGCGCAGGCCAAATCCGAATATGTAGAAGCACTGTGCGCGATGGGCGCCGGGCGCGTCCGTATCGTGGCCCGCCACATCCTGCCCAATGTGATCGGTCCGGTTCTGATCGTCGCCTCAATGGATATTCCCACCTTCATCGCCGCCGAAGCGGGACACAGCTTCCTGGGTGTCGGGGCCAAACCGCCCGCCTCCAGCTGGGGCCTGATGCTGCGGTGTGGGTTCGATTTCGTCGGCTACACGCCCTGGCTGGTTGTCGCGGCCTATACCCGTGACGGCGCCTGGGCCGAGTTCAACGAACACCGCAAGGGAAGGCAGCGTGTAGACATGATGGCAGATGTGGTTGTCATGGATCGCGATCTTGAGGTGCAGCGGGCAGGCCAGCTCAGCTTGGCACAGGCGGCACTGACAGTCTGCGGCGGTCAGATCACTTTCGAGGCTTGAAACCTGCTGTTTTGTGACGCGCCAATGCTTGATACTGATAATACAGCATTGGCACGCCACATGTGTTTCCAATCAACCGCGCGGCCGTCAGCGCGCGGTATCAGCTAGAGTGTGAAATCAGTTCGAACGTAGAGTTGTCGTTTAGGGATTGGACGCCCTGCACCACGCCCACGCCGCTGCCGTTGAAAGTCGTTGCCCCATTCGTATTCAGCGACAGGTAGTAGCCAAGCAATGACGAGCATTCAAAGGCAACATGGTTGGGGCCAACAAAACGGAGATACCATCTCTCTAAAGAGCCACAGCCGTACTGGCAGTTGATCGGTTTGATGTCACCCGGCTGCGGCGTGCCAATGCGGATGTAGCAATTGGCCCATGCCGCTGACAGCAGGCCAACAGTGTTGTTGTCTTGCGGCATCAGGATGAACTGTTCCCAAGGCCCTGCGCTGATTTGGGCGTTTACCGTTCCAGCGCCTTCCGGTTCGGGGCTGGTCAGGCCGTTGGCATCCATGCGGACATAGGCATCTTTATAGGCAATGCATTTCAGGCTATAGGTCAAATTTTGCGATGCAGACGTTGCGGACTGGGCTTCGAGCGGGCTGAGATCCATAAGTTCTTTCCTCCGGTTTTGGAAGATTTGGGTAGCATTCGAAACAGGAAACTCTGAAGCAAAAAGCACGCAAAAATTGTATATATTCTCAATCATTCAATTCAGAGGTATGTCAGGCAAGGTTTCTTATGCGCACTTGATTTGGTGATTTGAGGTTGGTCATTGATGCCTGCCTCGGCAAGCATCGCGGGTTCCAGCGCGCTGAACGTCATCGTGCCTTTGCGATGGGAACATTCACAGCGCCCATGCGTTACTTCTGATACGCAAAAAGGAGTTGCACATGAGCGAGGCCCAGATCCCCGGCGAAGATCTCATTCAGGGAGAATGCGAGAATGAGGCCGTCGAAGAGGCGACCGGCCTGTCTCCGAGATTGGTTTTCGAAACCATCCGACGAAATGGCGAAGAGGAGCTTGAGCGGCCGGTGCGGGCGCTTTGGTGGTCAGGGATTGCTGCGGGATTGCTGATCAGCTTTTCCGTATTGGGCAAAGCGGTGTTCAGGACGCATCTGCCTGACGCCAACTGGTCGCCCTTGGTGGAAAACCTCGGCTATTCCTTGGGTTTTCTTATGGTGATCCTGGGGCGCATGCAGCTGTTCACAGAAAATACCATAACCACCGTGGTGCCGGTGATGTTGCGGTGCGACAAGGCGAGCTTGCTGCGTACGGCGCGACTGTGGGGGGTAGTGCTGGCCGCGAATGTTGTTGGGGCGTTTCTGATCGCGTCCTTCTTTGCGTTGACGCCGGTTCTGGATGACGCTCTGCACGCCTCGATGGTTGAGATCAGCAAACATGCGACCGGGATGCCGCCCTTTATTGGCATGATCAGCGGCATTCCTTCTGGTATCCTGATCGCTGCGATTGTCTGGATGCTGCCCTCGACACAGCACAGCGAGATCCCTTTGATTGTGATCTTTACCTGGCTGATCGCGGCGGGGGATTTTACCCATATCGTTGCCGGTTCAGTCGAGATGGCCTTTTTGATAGTGCAAGGGATGCTGCCGCTTGGACAGGCCGTGTTTGGCTTTTTCCTGCCAGTTCTTATCGGCAATGTCATCGGAGGGACTGCGGTGTTCACGGTCCTGACCTACGCACAGATCAAGCCGGAAATCCCTCAGAAGTAAAGTGGAGGACTGGCCATTGCCCGGCTCCCTTTCGGGGGAGGGCAGATGCCAAATGGAACTATTCAGCCTCTCGGCGCGTTAACTTGCCAGATTGACAATAGACAGAGACGAGGACGAGCAATGACAAACTGGCCACTGATCTATTCCCTGGTTGCTGCCGCTGCTGCGGTACTGGCGTTTGGCGGAATTGCTGCGGGAGCTGCCTTTGCTGCGAATGTGGTGTTCCTATTGGCGATGTTCTTGCTGGGGCTGTCGCTGATTGACCGGACCCTTTGCGACTGACGGGGCTGCCTGCGGCACCCCCGTTTCTGTACCGCAACAAAAGCAAAGGCGCGATCCGATTGGATCGCGCCTGTTTCCGTTTCACAGGTCAGGAAGTTGGTCGATTACCGGCCAACTGTTTCCTCACCAAAACTCGGATGAATGCCAGTGGCAGCTGCAATATCTTCAGCGGTCGCACCGCTGGCGATGAGCGCAGCGAATGGGGCAATCATGTCCGGGCCTGCGTGATTGATCAGAGCCACACCGTTCAAAACGTTGTCGGAAAAGGCAGCGGCGAAAAAGGAATGCGCAGCAGTTCCATCGTCCAGCACATCGCTGGACAGGTTGGAGATGGTCTCGCCATCGTCGTGATCAGCCTCTAGGCGGCCCACCTGTGATATCGGCGGCAGTGTGTATGCCGAAGTCGCCACAAGATTGAGATCTATCTGATCGGCGTTGTCTCCAAAATGCTGCGCGGCAAAGCAGGCACCATCGCGGGTGGCAACCGGGGTCAGCGGAAGCCGGTCTGCGGCGTCGCCGATGGCATAGATGCCCGGAATGGATGTCTGAAACTTTGTATCAATGGCGAGGGCACCTGATTTCACGCATTTGATCCCCTGAAGACCGGGACCAAGCTGATCCGTGTTCGGGATCCGGCCAATGGCAGCGATAACGCGATCGGCATATTGAATACTGCCGTCGTCAAAACTCACTTTGAACATGGTGCCGTTAAAGTCGATCTGCGTCGGTTTGATGCCGAAGCCAAGATTGACGCCCTGCTTGTTCAACCCGGCCTGGACGCAGTCAACGGCCGGGGCATGGAATTGGTCAAGCAGCCTTTCACCATCCGTCATGAGGTGAACCTCGCTGCCGAAGGCCGCGAATATGCTTGCGAACTCACACCCAATGTAGCCGCCGCCGATGATCAGCAGTCTGGCTGGTAGATCATCCCAGCCAAAGACATCATCGCTGGTTGCGGCCAGCTCCCCGCCGGGGATATCCAGCATGCGCGGGCGGGCCCCCGTGGCGAGAAGTAGTTTTCCTGGCTGAAAGACTTCGCCGCCCGCATGGATTTGACCTGCCTCGCCCACTTCTGCACGTCCGCGCAACAATCGGACCCCGGCCTGTTCCAGCTCTTCTTCGAAATGATGGTTAAGCTTGTCGATCTTGGCATCGCTGCGGCGGCGCAATGTGGCAAAGTCAAAGCTGGGCACATCCGTCAGGCTCACGCTCTCCATCTCACGCAGGCCTTGTTGGTGTGAGGCAGCTTTCCACATCAGTTTCTTGGGTGTGCAACCGCGATTTACACAGGTTCCACCCAATTCGGCCTGTTCGATCAACACCACTGACGCGCCCAATCGCGCTGCGGCTTTGGCTGCGGCCAACCCGCCGGAGCCTCCACCAATCACCACGAGATCATGGGAGGCGGCGGGGTGGTGGGTGAAATGGCTCATTTTAATCTCCGATTGGACTGCGTCACAATCTCAACCCGCCTGTGCCGGGTAAGGTTCCAAGAAACAAATTCGGGGGGTATTGCGTTGGGTTAGCAGCACAGGAGACGCATCATGCCAAGCCAGCCTATCACCGATGAGGGCGCATCTGCCGCAACTACCCCGACCGTGGTGCCCACTGACGGGGCAGAAGCGGGGGCGGCTGAGGTCAAGGCAACCAGCCAGTCTGGGCATAATACTGTACGGGCAGGCACCAAAAGCCACCAGTCCCGGCAGCTCACTGGTTGGAAAGCCAAGCTGCCGTTGCCTCTGCGGATAATGTGGCGGGCCTGGACACGAATGGGCGACGCCCACGGTGGCCTGTTGGCCGCCGGTGTTGCGTTCTACGGTTTATTATCGGTGTTTCCTGGGATCACGGCGGCGGTTGCCTTGTTTGGATTGATCGCTGATCCGGCAATGATCACATCGCAATCCGCTTGGCTGACAGGTCTGCTACCTCCTGCGGCCGCGGAACTGGTCAACCAACAGCTGGTACAAGTTGCTGGCGCGCGACCCGAGTCCCTAGGTTGGGCCGCGGCGATTTCGGCTGCGGTTGCGCTTTGGTCGGCATCGCGGGCGACTGACAGCGTTATTCAAGGGCTGAATGTGATCTTTGGCACCAAGGAGGGGCGCAGCTTTATCGTGCTGAAAGCGATGACTGTGGCAATCACCTTTGTTGCTATTGTCGGTGCCCTACTGTTGCTGCTGATCGTTGCGGCAATCCCGGCTGTGGTTGCCCTGATCGGAGACTCGCGTTTGTTGACACTTCTGACACAGGTCCTGCGTTGGCCGCTGATGTTCGGGGTTGGGATCGCCGGGATCTCGTTGCTGTACCGCTTTGGGCCGGATCGCACTGGGGATAGTTGGCATCTGATCACACCTGGCGCGGTTTTTAGCTGCACCCTGTGGGTCGTAGGAAGCATTGGCTTCAGCCTCTATGTACAGGCATTTGGCAGCTATAATGAGACTTTTGGTACGCTTTCGGGTGTGATTGTTCTGCTGACATGGATGTGGCTGTCGGCGTTTGTGATTCTGTTCGGGGCCGGGGTCGATGCTGAACGGCGGGACATGGTGCAACCCGACCCTGCAGGCAAGGTTGCCAGAGACAAAACCTCTGACCTGAATGATCCGGCGTCCGGTACGTCACAGGCGGCATGACCAATAGTCTGTACAATCGGCCTTAGGTTTTGGGCGCGGTGGGTTTGTTGCGTTGGGCTACCCGTATCAGGCGCTGGAAGGTGGGACATTCCATATGTGACGGTGCGGGACAGTCCGCAACGTGTCGCATGGCATCGCGCAAGGTGGTCATGTTGCGGATCTGCTGGTCCAATTGATCCGCGCGGGTGTGCAGCTCGTGGCGCGGCAAATCCGGTTGCCCATCGGCCCCGAACATGCCCGAAATCTCCGAAAGCGAGAAACCAGCCGCCTTGCCAAGGGCGATCAGCGACAGCTGCAATAGCGTTTCAGGGCCGAACTGCCGACGTAGCCCTTTGCGGCTGAGCGATGTGATCAGGCCGATTTCTTCATAATATCGCAGGGTGGCTGGGCTGAGTCCGCTTTGCGTTGCGACGTCACCGATATCATAGAGATGCATCTCGAATACCTATTGACCTCAAGTTAACATGAAGTGGCAGACTGCCTTTTGTCATCAAAGAGCACAAGAGGAGATCGTCATGTCTGTCTTATCCCGCCCAGACGTTCCGGTTGTTTGGAAAGATCGCCGCGCGATCACATTACTGCTGGCCGCGACGCTGACCGTCATGGCAAATGCCACCATTAGCCCCGCGCTCCCCGGGATTGAGCGGGAGTTCGCGGGCCCCCCGAACGTAGGGCTTTTGACCCGGTTTCTGGTCTCTGCCCCGTCGTTGACTGTTCTGTTTTGCGCACCGATTGCGGGGTTGATAGCGGATCGCTACGGGCGGCGTTGGATGCTGCTGGCAGGGATTGCCTTATTCGCCATGTCTGGTGCCGCAGGTGCGGTTCTGCCGTCTCTCAGCGCAATAATGGCCAGTCGGCTGCTGCTTGGCGTGGCCGTTGCCCTGATCATGACCGCACAGACCGCGCTGATCGGGGATTTCTTTACCGGCGATGCACGTCGTTCAATGATGGGGTTGCAGACATCGGCGCGGAACTTTGGCGGGTTGATCTTTATCACCTCTGCCGGATGGCTGGCCCTGATGTCACCACGGTTGCCCTTTGCGATCTACGGGGTGGCGATCTTGTTGTTGCCGGTCATCTGGCGCCATATTCCCGAGCCGCCACGCCAAAGCGCCGCAAATGCCAATGCGCCGACTGGTGGGGGCAACCCACAGCAGACCGCACCAGCCATGTGGCACATCCCGCTGCTTGGACTGGCAATGTTGCAGATGATCACAAGTCTCATCTTCTTTATGATGCCGACGCAACTGCCGTTCTTTTTGGCGTCTCAGGGGGCTGACAATGCGGCGATGACGGGCGGCCTCTTGGGGGCGCTTACGCTGTCCGGAGGGCTTGCGGCGCTATTATATGTCCGGATCAACCGTAGCTTTGGTGCCGCGGGTGCGTATGCCTTAGGGTATGCGCTGATGGGCAGTGGGTTTCTGCTGCTGACGGCTGGTGCTGACGGTATCCAGCAGGGCGTGGCTGCGGTTGCGATCGGGGCCGGTTTTGCCACTGTGATGCCGAACTTTGTGGCCTTGGCGCTGGCGCTCGCACCAGCGCACCGTCGTGGCATGGTCGGCGGGGTTCTGACATCCGCTGTGTTCCTGGGGCAAATCCTATCGCCTGTCGTGAGCATTCCCGGAATTGCGGAAATCGGGTTTCTGGGGGTGTTTCGTGCGGCGGCTGTGCTGTTGGCCGGTCTGGCGCTTGGCGCTGCGATGTGGGCCCTGATTCCCTGGCTAAAGGTGATTCTTCTTGAGCCAATGAGGGGGCAGCGTCGCTCCAGATAGGTCAAATTGGCAGCATCACACCACCGCGCGTTAAGATATCGCAGGTAATTCCTAACAGAGCGTTAAGGTCGAGTTTTGGTTTTTTGAAACCCAGCTCGGCCTTTTTTCACATCCAGTGGGCACCTGATTGAGGGCTGAGGGGGCGAATGTGGCGACCGTGCCGCTGAGATGCCGCATTGGCTGGTGCAGCCGGGACCGGCGGTTCTGAAATCGCAATCTGAAATCAATAATTTTCCATAAAAATTAACAACTTGTAAAAAAGTTAATGAGCGGGTGTCGGAAACTGTGGGTTCTCTGTGGTTTTTTTGCGATGATAGGGCGTCACACCCGGGGGGGTTATGATTTGTTAGAACAGTCTCATTTCGCCCATGGTTTCGGCCATGTTCGGCAGTTTTGCGTCTCATTCCAGCCGCACCTTTGAAACAAGGTGTTGGCGTGGGAATTTGGAGTGGGCGATGAAACGCATTTTTGCTGCTTTTGCGGCATGCTTCCTATTTGGCATGCCAAACGGCGCAGCTGCGGATGATCCGCAGTCGAGCGTCAAATCCGTTGTGGGATGGGAGGCCGTGGGACGGCTGAACATTTCGGGGCGCAGTATGTGTACCGGGGCCTTGGTGGCGCCCGATTTGGTGGTTACGGCGGCACATTGCGTCTATAATCCTGAGACGGGCCGCAAGGTGAACCCTGAGCGCATTCGCTTTGAAGCGGGCCTGAACGGGAACCGGGCCAAGGCTGCGCGGTCGGTAACCAAGACGGTCGTGCATCCGAGTTACCAATATCAGAAACACGGTGACACACAGTTGGGCAGCGATATTGCCATTCTGCGTCTGGACCGACCGATCAGCCGCCAGATGATCCAGCCGTTTGAACTGGCAAATCGTCCGGCGCGCGGTGCTACGGTTGAGGTGCTGTCGTATTCAGGGGCGCAGCAAAACCGTCCTAATCTGGAACAGGATTGCTATGTCTTGGCACGTCAGGAACACGTCGTGGTGATGACCTGCCGGGTTGATTTTGGTGCCTCTGGCGCGCCGGTGTTCGATGTTGTACCTGGGCGGATGCCACGGTTGGTCTCGGTCATCTCAGCCAAGGCTGAAATGGGGAACCGTCGCGTGTCGATTGGGACATCGTTTGACCGCACCGTATTGGCCATGATGCGCTCGGCCAGCTGATTGGATGACGACGCAGGGCAAACCGGCATCCTAGACCGGTCGAGCAGATCCTGCTGACGCATTCCTTTGCCAATACCTCGCCCGAGATGGGCAATACCCGATAGAGACGCGATGATGGTTATGATCAGGCTGAAACTATCGTTTTGAACAGACAGACCAGAAAGCCCTGTATCGCAATATCGGAGCGGAAGGGTGTCTTGGACGACAGCCAGAAGACTAAAACAGAGCGCGTGTGGGCGGTAACCCGTGCCTAGGGTTCGCGGAAGGCTTCGCGTGATTTGTATAGCGGCTTCAGCATATACTTGAGGATTGTCTTGCTGCCGGTTTGCAGCTCGGCGGTGGCGCGCATGCCGGGGCGAATTTCGATGGCTTGCTGGCGTTCGGTGAACTTCGTTCGATCCACCTTAACCGTGACGCGATAGTACGGTTCAGCACGCGGATTGCGCTCGTCCTCGAACGTATCGGCTGACACAAAATCCACCTTGCCGCGCAGTGATCCGTAGATGGTGTAATCATAGGCGGATAGCTTGATCGTGGCGTCCTGACCGGGTTGAACGCTCGCAATATTCTCAGGCTTAACCCGTGCCTCGACAAACATCTCTTCCCCAAGGGGAATGATCTCGACGATTTCCTCACCGGGGCGGATGACGCCGCCAATAGTTGTGACCGCCAGACTGTTGACGATCCCTGCCATGGGGGAGGTGATCACCGTCCGGCTTAGCTGGTCGGTGGCCAGACGCAATTCTTGACGCAGCGATGTTAAGTCTCGCAGCGTTTTGGAGTAGTCCTCTGCCAGTTCCAGTTCGGACTGGGTGCCAATCTCATTGTATTTTGCCTGAGCGTCGCTCACCGCTTTTTGGGAGCGATTGACCTCAATCAGGGCAACGATCTCTTTCTTGTGCAGACGCTGCATATTGGCCAGCTCGTCTTTCAGTTGGTCGAGGATCTCGCGGGCGCTGGCGCGGCGGCTGGTAAAATCAGTCTGGCGGGCATTCAAAAGGGCGCGTTCAGAGGTATAGATGCCCGGCGAGCGTTCTGCCAATTCCTCAGGCACGTTAAAGTCAAACGCGCCTTCCAGTTCAGCTTCTAGCCGGTATTGCTTGATCTCCAGCGCGTCGATCCGGTCTTGCAGATCATCGGCGGCTGCCCGAAACTTGGTGTCCTGAAGCCGTGCGAGGATCTGTCCCGCTTTGACCACATCACCCTGATGCACGTGCAGTTCGGCAAGAATACCGCCCTCAAGGTTCTGGACGATCTGGGATCGTGAGGAGGAGACAACCTCGCCATCCGCGCGCACGATTTCATCTACCCAAGCAAAGCTTGCCCAAAGCAGAAACACGACCAGCGCACCGGCAACCAGATAGATGATCCGGCTGGCCCCACGCGAGGTTTCGCGAAGATCGTAGCCGGTCGAGGTCATTTGCCTTCACCTGCTGCGAGATGCGCCAGAACCTGATCACGCGGACCGTCTACGACCATGCGACCGGATTGAAGGATCAAAGTGCGGTTTGTCAGCGACAGGATTGGCATGCGATGGGTGGCGATCACGGTTGTGCGGCCTTCCAGCCATGTTTCCAGGCGGCTGACCAATGTGCGTTCCAGTGTCTGGTCCAGCGCCGCAGTGGGTTCGTCCAGCAAGACAATCGACGGGTTCTGCAGCCACAGTCGTGCCCAGCCGATGGACTGGCGCTGACCGATCGAAAGGCCGCCACCACCGTCGAAAATCTCGAGATCGAGACCTTTGTGGTGATTGCGCACATGCGCGCCAAGACCAGCAAAATCCAGTGCGGTCATCAGCCGATCATCGTCGCGCTCCAGCTGGTTGAGGTTGAGGTTCTCGCGCAGGGTGCCCGCAAATAGGCGTACATCCTGGCTAAGATAGCCGATATGACGGCGCAGATCGCGCGGGTCGATCTGGGTCATGTCGGTGCCGTCTATCATCACCCGGCCACGATCCGGGACGTAGAGACCTGACATCAGCTTGAGCAGCGTGGATTTGCCCGATCCGTTGACGCCCAGCACGGCGACGCGCTGACCCGGTGTCACGGCAACACCCGGTACGTCCAGTGTTGGTGCGCCGTCTTCGTCGTAGCGGAACATGACTTCGCGCAGCTCAAACCGCCCTTCCAGGCTGTCACGCCGCAGGTAAGAGCGTTCGTCTTCTTTTTCCTGAGCAGAATTGGCGATGGCATCCAGGCCTTCCAGTGCGCCTTTGACGTTGCTCCAACGGGCCAACGTGGCCGCAAATTGCGTCAACGGGGCCAGCGTGCGGCTGGTCAGGATACCGGTGGCAATGATGGTACCAACCGTGAACTCACCGGCAAAGACCATCAGAGTGCCGACAACAACCGATCCGATGTAGGTGGCTTGCTGCACACCCTGCGACCAATGGGTCAGGGCGCTGGACAGGCGGCGCTGTTCGGTTGCGGCGTGGGTGGACAGGGTGTTCAACTCATCCCAGAGGCGCAAGACGCGATCTTCGCCACGCTGGCTCTTGAGCGTATCAAGTTCGTTCACCACCTCATGCAGAAGGCGACCAGCCTTGGCATTGGCGCCTTGAGTCTGGCGGGTCAGGGTGATCATGCGTTTCTGCATGAAATAGGCAGGTAACAGCATCAGGATGCCGCCGGCGATAATGATCCAGACAATCGGGCCGGCAATTGATGCGACCAGCAGCAGGAACACGGCAATGAACGGAATGTCAGCCAATGTTGAAATGGTGGTCGAGGTAAAGAACTCGCGCACCGATCCAAAATCGCGCATCGCGGCAAACAGCCCGGAAGGCGGCAGCGGTTTTTTGTCCGACCGCATCCCGATCAGTCGCCGCATCAGATTGTTCTGAACCGAGAGTTCAATCTGGCGTCCGGCAGCATCGGTGAGCCGGGCGCGGGCCAGTTTCAACAGCGCTTCCAGCATGATCGCAAGGAACGCTCCAAACGCCAGAACCCAGAGGGTGGCATGGGACTGATGCGGTACGACCCGGTCATAGACCTGCAAGGAGAACAGCGCGACAGAGACGGCCAGAATATTGGCCACCAGCGAGCCAAGCATGATCTCACCCACCTGACGGCGGTACTTCGGGAATTCGCCCCAGAACCAGTGGTCGCTTTCCAGTTGCGGGGTATGTCGGGCGGCAATCTGCTTTAGCGAATTGCGCGCGCCCAGCGTGGTGCCTGTGAAATAGGGGCCAAACTCAGCCAGCGGCACCTCGGCGCGATTATCGGCACAGGTGGTGTCATAGATGCTGATGGTCTCGCGTGTCTGCGACAGGACAAGCACACATTGCCCGTTGTTCATCATGGCCAGTGCTGGCCAACTCTCAGGGGTGAGTGGCACCTGATGGCTGATCTGGGCCTGCATACCTGTGGTCTGCAAAGCCTTGGCCAGGGAGTCGACAGAGACATCGCCGGGATCATTGCGCCACATGTATTCTGCGATGTCGCTCAGTGGCACGTTTGTGCCTTTCAGCGACGCAAAGGTGGCGATCAGGGCGGCACGGTGCTGAATACGCGCAGTGGCGTCTTCGATCAGCGCGCTGACTTCTCCGACCGATCCGTCCTCAAGCAGCCCAGTCAGATCAAGGTCCGCAACCGGCGGCGTAGGTGCGCCGGCCTGTGGGGCCGGGGCCGCAGCAGCCGGTGCCAGATGCGGGGCTGACTGGGTCTCAATCGCGCGTAATACGGGTTTGCCGCTGCTTGGGCGTGCGGCATCGTCTGGCGCGCGGGGTGCCGGGGGAACGGGCCGCAGCACCGTGTCATCGGTCGGGCGGTTGGAGTTGCTCAAATCCGGTCACCATCTGCCAAAAGCCCCATATCCCGCGCCAGCGCCAGCTGGATCAATACAACTTCGTATTTCGCGTCGATATGAGCTTGTTCGCGGCGTACCACCTCTTCGTAGAGGGACACCACATCCATAACCGAGCGTTGCCCGGCTTTAAACTGTGCCTGAAACAGGCGGTACGTCTCGCGGCTGGTCTGCGCCAGCGCTGCGGCTTCGGCCTCCTGCCTGCGATAAGAGGCGAGGCGCTGCATCTGGCGGCTGAAATCGCGCCGTGCGTCTTCTTCGACCTCAGAAACCTGACGTTTGGCGATTTCTTTTGAGGCTTCAATCGCCTTCAGTGCGGCTGGCGTGCCAAGGCCAAAGGGTTGCGCCAGATCCAAGGTCAGACCAGCACCAGACCCGTCAGAGGTCACATTCCCGGCCGCGGAGACCTGCGGCAACAGGCCTGCGCGTTCCATCTTGGCCTGCTCGACGCTGCGTGTGGCTTCGGCCTCGGCTTTTAGGATTGTCAGATATTGACCGCCCTCGGGCGGCGTGGCCAATTGCAGGCGGCTTGGCTTTTCAGCAAAGTGCTGCCCGGTCAGCGCTTTCAGCTCTGCATTGGCGGTAGAGGTGGCATCATTGGCAGTGGCGATAGCCGATCGTATGCCGTTGATCTTGCTCTGCACAACGTTGAGGTCAGAGCGATCAGAAACGCCCCCCTCCACACGTCCGCGGACAATGCGCTCAAACTCATACATGCGCGACAGGGCGCGGGTGCCAGCGGCCGCCTTTTCCGTGCCGCGCAGCCCCGAGACATAAAGCCCAAGCGCGCTTTCGACCCGGCTGTTCATGTCAATTGACAGGTTCACGGCGGCCACTTCGACATCTGCGGCGGCAAAGGCGCGCTCCGCCTTGCGCCGGCCATTGTCGAAGAGAACCTGCTCGATCAGAATTCCAGCCACCAGATCGCCCAGATCCGTAAGGCTGACTGACGGCCCCAGCGTCGGCAGCCAGTTTTTTGCCTTGGCTTCGGCGCGCAGTTTGGCGCTGGTCAGTTCCGCTTCTGAGGCACGGGCAGAAGCGGAAATTGCCGCCTGAGCGACAGTGTCATAGATGCTGCCATCTTCCAGCAGCGACTGACGCTGCATTAGATTTGAGATCACAACAGAGGGGTTCTCGGCATCTGGCTGGGCAAAGCTGCTGGCGCGACGGCTGACGTCCGTTTCGGTGCCTTCGCCGGGCTTGGCAAAGGGCAGGGACTGCATGCAGGCCGACAGGCAGCACAACAGTGCCACCGCGCCAATGGGTCGTCCCAGTTGCATTCTGCCCCCTCGCATCGCCTGTGTCCTTACCCTTGTTGCCGGGTATTTGTCTCGGGGGCCAAAATGGCCAGCGCCAAATCGGCCCCCGCTTGACCCTTGTGGATCAGAGAACCACCTGCACGTCCTGATCGACAATCAGCGTCGTGCCATCGTTGCCGATGGTATAGACATTGAAGGTCTCGCCGTCGATCTGACGGGTACCACCTGCATTGCCGCCGGCCAGGGTGATGGTGTCGTTGTTGTCGCCCCGGATCGTGAGCGTGTCCGAATTGCCGGACAGCGCTTTGATAGCGGATTCGTTCAGGGTCAGGCTGACATCCGATGCATAGTGCAGGTTCAGATCGTCCACGTTGAACTGGCCAAGGGCCGCGTGATCCAGTGAGCCTGCATTGGTCGCATTGTCGTCAAAGACCACAAGCGTGCTTGAGGTATTGCCGACCGCGTCGTTGCGCGACAGCACAAGATGCGTCCCATCCGGAATAGCAGTGCCAAAGCGGAATTCCGTTCCGTCGATAGGATCGACGGTTTTGGACGCAGCAGGGGACCCCATGGTGCCATTCGGATTGAGCGTATTGACAGAATAATTGTCGGTCGCATCCAGCGTTTCCAGCCGGACGATCCCACTGCTCGATTCTGTGACCGTGTTGATGGTCGCGGCGCCAACTTCGGTATCGACGGAGAACTGCTCAACAGTGCTGCGTTCATTGCCGGCGGCGTCTGTGGCACGGATGGTGGCCGTTGCGGTATAGGTGCCGTCGGGCAGATCCGCATCAGAGAAGGTCACGCTCCAGTTCCCGGAGGCATCAACCGTCGCGTTATTGGTGATCGCGCCGATGGTGACAGCAACCGTAGAGCCTGCCTCGACCGTGCCCGACAGGGTGGTGCCTGCAATCTGTTCCGCCTTGTTGACGATGTCGTCGGACGTCTGGTTCGGCTGAACCGTCAAAGGCACCACTTCGGTATCGAGTGCAACGGTGTCAGAGACACTTGCTGTGTTGCCTGCGTCATCAACGATGGAAGCGGTGATTGGCAGCGTCTGGGTGCCCGTCGGGATTTCGGTTGCCGGGAATGTGGTGGCCCAGTTGCCGTTTCCATCAGCGACCACCTGGCGGCTTGCGGCGCCAAGACCGACCGTCACGGTCAGGCCTGGCGTGGCGGTGCCGCTGATTTCGACACCGTCGGCACGTTCGACCGCGTTGATCACGTCGTCGATCTCGATCGGGTCGGGAGATAGCGCCACAGTGCCTGCAACGGTGTCTACCCGGAGGGCAGAGGAGGCCGAAGCGGTGTTACCCGCCGCATCCGTTGACGACACTGTGACCGAGGTATTGTATTCGCCGGCAGCCAATGCGCCCGGCTCGAAGAGCGCGCTCCAGGTGCCATTGGAGGCGACGGTGGCAGTGCGGGTCACACCTGCGACAGTGACCTCCACACTGGAGCCCGGCTCAGCAGAGCCTGTGAGCGTCACACCGGCCTGCGCCTCAGCGGCATTGACGATGTTGTCGCCGCCCGCCTGATTGGCGTCGATGCTGACCGTAGTCGAGGTATCGACGCGCAAAGTGCCCGAGGTGCTCTCACTATTGCCTGCGGCATCGGTTGCGGTGACGCTGATTGGCGAGTCGTAGGGGGTGGCCGACTGGGTGATCTCGCCCGCAGTATAGGGTGCACTCCAGCGGCCCTGTGCATCGGCGGTCACGGTGCGGGTGATGCCCTGGAAGGTAACAGCAACGGAGGCGCCTGCCTCGGCGGTGCCGGTCAAGGTCAGACCGCCTGCGGCTTCGGCACCGTTCAGAAGATCGTCGCCACCGGCCTGTCCGCTATCAAGCCCAACACTGGTCGTGGTGTCCACGCGTATCTGACTGCTGGTCGAGGCCGTGTTGCCGTAGATATCGGTCGCAGTGGCTGTCACCGTGGTGTCATAGGTGCCATCAGCGATATCTGAGCCTGCAAAAGTTGCTGACCACTGGCCTTGGGCATTGGCGGTCACCGTGCGGGTTGCATTGCCCAGCTGTACCACAACGCTGGCGCCTGCCTCGGCGGTGCCGGTCAGATCCAGGCCGTTGTTGGCCTCGGTCGCGTTGATAAGGTTGTCACCCGCCAGCGGGTTGCTGAGCGCCACCGTGGTCTCGGTGTCCACACGGACGGTGCCGGTGGTCGAGGCCGTATTGCCAAGCGCATCGGTCGCAGTGACAGAGACACTGGCATCATATTCACCAGCCGGGATCTCGCTGCTGGCGAAATCCGCGCTCCAGTTACCCTGTGCATCCGCGGTCACGGTATGGGTGGTGCCCTCAAGCGTCACGGCAACAGTCGCGCCCGCCTCAGCTTTGCCGGTAAGAGACACGCCGCTGGCCACTTCTGGGGCTGAGATCACATTGTCACCAGCCTGCACCGCATCCAAAGACGCTGTGGTTTCAGTATCCACCGGGATTGTGGTGGAGGTCGAGCTGGTGTTGCCATTGGTGTCTGTGGACACAGCAGAGACACTTGCATCGTAGGTGCCTGTCGCGATTTCGGAGCTGAGATAGCTTGCCGACCAATTGCCCTGCGCGTCCGTGGTTACGGTGCGGCTGACGCCTTGGAATGTCACCACAACAGTCGACCCGGCTTCAGCAGTGCCGGTGAGAGTGATGCCGGCTGCCTGCTCGGCGCCGCTGATCATGTGATCATTGCCAACTTGGGTATTGATCGTCACGCGGGTTTCGGTGTCGACGTCTACGGTATGCGTGGTCGTGCTGGTGTTACCAAAGGAATCGGCGCTGGTGACTTCGATGGTGGAGCTGTAGATGCCCGTCGCCACTTCGTTCACGCTATAGTTGACCGACCATGTGCCGTTTTCAGCCACAGTGGTGGTGCGGGTCACGCCTTGGAAAACCACGCTAACACTGGCGCCAGCTTCGCCGGTGCCGTTGATCACAACGCCGTCGGCCACTTCGATATAGTTGATATGGTCGTCGCCTTCGACGGTGTTGACAGCGATCGGAGGCGGTGTGGTGTCGATGATGACCGACGGGCCATCAAGATCAAATTCGGTGCCCGTTGGGTCCTTGACATGGACCGTGGTCTCGTAAGAGCCATCCGGGGGCAGGTTGGTTACCGGGAAATTCGCAACCCACGTACCGTCATCTTTCACAGTGACCGTTTCTGTGATGGTGCCAAGTGTCACGTCGACTGTGGACCCTGGCGCGCCGGTGCCGCTGACGATCACGTCCTCGGTCGTGGAGCCTGCCACAGGGTAGGTTGCATCGGGGTTGTCGACGGTTGGTGTGACCGCGCCGCCGCCACCACCGCCGCCGCCACCACCGCCAACGATTGCGGCGGCACCAACGACGCCAGCTGCGGCACCGGCAGTGCCAAGGCCGCCAATCAGCGGTGCAACGAGAGGTGCGACAACCGGTTCGATACGCTCCACGTCAAGGAACACCATATCATCATAGGCGCTCCACTTGCCGCTTAGGTCCAGCGGCTCGTAGCTGGCATAAAGCATACCGTCGGTGCGGTCCTCCAAGACCACCTCGATGAAGTTGCCCTCTTCGCTGAGGAACAGGTTTTTGCCGCCGGTGGCACCGGTGTTGAAGAAATCATCCAGCACCACGACCTGACCGTCGATCAGGGTAATATGTAGATCCTGGCCGCGCCGCGCATAGCTTTCGACATCAGACGGGCCAAGGTTAAGCGAAATGTCTTTCGCCTGTGCCGTCGAAATTGTCGCCTGAGGAGTGTCAGCAGATGTACCATGCTGTTTGGTGCCCGCCATGTCGCGGACGATGTATCCAACCGTACTCATTTTTATATACCGCTCGTCAAAAGACCAAAGCGCCGGAATTATAGCGCCGAGGTAGCCTGCATTGTTTTGCCCATCGGCCGTCTCCGCGACCATATTGACGCCATATTGCTGCCTTCCCAGTGACCTTGTCTAGGTTTTGATGAGCGGATTTTTACCGAAAACGTCGGGGTGTGGCTAATTTGTAGTCAAATTGCATCGAAGTTTATGCATCGGTTTTTGTTAATGATTGCCTTTGGTTGACGTAAGGGAATCGTTTGCCATCTGTTTGTGCTGCGCTCTGATGTTTGCGGGCCTTGTATCTAAGGCCCTATTGGGAGCGCGCTGCATAGTTGGCGGTACAGGTTGAGCGTAGTTTTTACGGGCTGGGTCACGTGTAAATCGCTGATGTGTGAACAAGTGTTCTATTAAAACGCACTGGTAATTAACCAAAAAGACACCAGTTTCAGATAGGATCGAGGGCATAATTGGTGTAGAGTTGATCCTAAGTATACGACGCCGAAAGCTAGGCAGCAGCTGGAATGTCACCGCTCAGAGTGACCCGCTGTTCTTGTATCGCCGGATCCGGCGCCGAGCAGAATTCAGACGAATATTTTCACGCGGACATTCCTTGGCCCTCGCGCTGGGCGCCCTCTGTCTGTGTGCGATCTTAGACCCCAGGAGGACCGGCGCGCAGTAACAAGGAGGCTAGAGCCAGATGAAAGACATTGCCGAACTTTTTGCCGAACAATATGGCGAAACGCGTGAGCAGGAGATGTCGCTGCAGGACTATCTGAACGCCTGTCGCGATGATCCCAGCATGTATGCCAATGTCGCCGAGCGTATGCTCAAGGCGATTGGCGAAGAGGAACTCGTTGATACGTCCAAGGACGCGAGACTTGGCCCGATCTTCCAAAACCGTACCATCAAACGCTACGCCGCCTTCAAGGACTTCTACGGGATGGAGGACACGATTGAACGGATCGTGGGGTATTTCCGTCACGCCGCACAGGGGTTGGAAGAGCGCAAGCAAATTCTCTATCTGCTTGGCCCGGTTGGGGGCGGTAAATCTTCACTCGCGGAGCGCCTGAAGCGGCTGGTAGAAGAGCAGCCGATTTATGTGCTGAAGGCTGGCGAAGAACTGTCACCCATTTTTGAGAGCCCGCTTGGTCTCTTTGATCCCCTTCGCATGGGCAAACTGCTCAAGGAGGAATACGGGATCGCGCAGCATCGTCTGCCTGGTCTGATGTCCCCATGGGCTGTGCAGCGGCTGGATGAATTTGGCGGCGACATCAATAAGTTCTCTGTGGTCCGCCTGTATCCATCGCGGCTGCGCCGGATCTGCGTTGCCAAGGTTGAACCGGGCGACGAGAACAATCAGGACATCTCCACCCTGGTGGGCAAGGTTGATATTCGCCAGCTTGAACACTTCAGCCAGGACAACCCGGATGCATACAGCTTCTCTGGCGGTCTCAATCGTGCGACGCAGGGTGTTCTGGAATTCGTGGAGATGTTCAAGGCGCCGATCAAGATGCTGCACCCCCTGCTGACGGCGACGCAGGAAGGCAACTACATGGGGACAGAGAGCTTTGGCGCCATTCCGTTTACCGGCCTGATCCTTGCGCATTCCAATGAAAGTGAATGGCAGCAGTTCAAGAACAATAAGAACAACGAAGCCTTTATTGACCGAGTGTCGATAGTGAAGGTGCCTTACTGCCTGCGTGTCTCGGAAGAGGCAAAGATCTACGACAAGCTGATCGAACACAGCGAATTGGTTGCGGCACCCTGCGCGCCAGAAACCCTAAAGATCCTAAGCCGGTTCTCGGTTCTGACGCGGCTGAAACCGCATGAGAACTCCAACCTCTATTCCAAGCTGCGGGTCTATGATGGCGAAAGCCTGAAAGACACCGACCCCAAGGCCAAGACCGTTCAGGAGTATCAGGATCGCGCTGGCGTTGATGAAGGCATGAATGGGATTTCCACGCGCTTTGCCTTTAAAGTGCTGTCGACCACGTTCAATTTTGACACAGATGAGGTGGCAGCAGATCCCGTGCACCTGATGTATGTGCTGGAACAGATGATCAAGCGCGAACAGTTTCCGGCCGAAACAGAGGCCAAATATCTTGCCTTTATCAAGACAGAACTGGCGCCGCGCTATGAAGAGTTTATCGGCAATGAAATCCAGAAGGCCTATCTGGAAAGCTACACCGAATACGGGCAAAACGTGTTTGACCGCTATATCTCATATGCGGATGCCTGGATAGAAGAGCAGGATTACAAGGACCCCGATACAGGCCAGCTCTATGATCGCGAGGTTCTGGATGCAGAGCTCAGCAAGATTGAAAAACCCGTTGGCATCGCAAATCCCAAGGATTTCCGCAACGAAGTGGTGAAATTCGCCCTGCGTCATCGTGCGAACACGGGATCAAATCCGGCTTGGAACTCCTACGAGAAACTGCGCGATGTCATTGAAAAACACATGTTCAGCCAGGTCGAAGAGCTGCTGCCGGTGATTTCCTTTGGCAGCAAAAAGGACAGCAAAACCGAAGGTAAGCATCAAGAGTTCGTCGAGCGGATGCGCAGCCATGGCTACACCGACCGGCAGGTCCGGCGTCTGGTGGAATGGTACATGCGGGTCAACAAGGCGGGTTAACAGCAAAAGGGCGGGTGCCAGATGCATCATTTTATTGACAGGCGCGCCAATCCCAAGGGCAAAAGCTTGGGGAACCGGCAACGGTTCCTCAAGCGCGCCCGAGAGAGCATCAAGGAGCGCGTTGACAAATCGGTGAAGGAGAAATCCATCAAAGATGGTGGCGGTGTTCCTGCCGAGGGTGAAAAGGTGACCATCCCGACACGTGGGCTAAAAGAACCTAGGTTCCACCATTCCTCCAAGGGTGGCCGACGTCGCCACGTGTTGCCGGGCAATAAGGAATTCATTGTCGGTGACACATTGAAGCGACCACAGGGGGGCGCCGGCGAGGGCGGCAAACAGGCGTCCGAGGACGGTGAGGGCGCGGATGAATTCTCCTTTACCCTGACGCGTGACGAGTACCTGGAGATTCTGTTTGATGGGCTGGAGCTGCCGGATCTGGTCGAAAAGGCAACTGTAGAGACTGAAACCATTGGCACGCGCCGGGCGGGGCTGACCACTGCTGGCACGCCAAACAACCTCAACCTTGTGCGCACGATGCGCAATTCTCTGGGTCGCAGGATTGCGCTGCAGCGCCCATCTGTTCGGTCGATTGCGGAGCTGAAAGAACAGATCGCTGAGCTGGAGGCACTCACTGAGCGGACAGAGGCGCAGGACAAGATCCTGGAGGAGCTGCTTCACCGCATGGAGGTGCTGGAGCGTAAGCGCCGGGTGGTTGGCTATATCGACCCGCTGGATCTGCGCTATGACACTCATGTGCCTGAGAAGATCCGCAACTCGCGCGCTGTGGTGTTCTGCCTGATGGATGTGTCCGGCTCGATGCAGGAGCGGGAAAAGGACCTGGCGAAACGGTTCTTCATGCTGCTGCATCTGTTTTTGGCCCGCAGCTACGAGCACACCGAACTGGTGTTTGTACGACATACCCATCACGCACAAGAGGTGGACGAGGAGACATTCTTTTATGCGCGCGAAACCGGGGGAACAATTGTGTCAACCGCGCTCGACAAGATGAAAGAGATCATCGACGAGCGTTATCCACCGGACGAATGGAATATCTATGGCGCACAGGCCTCAGATGGCGAGAATTTCGGCAATGACTCGGCGCGCTGCAAGGCGCTTCTGCTGGAGGACCTGCTGCCGGTTTGCCAGTATTATGCCTACGTCGAGATTGTCGATGAAAACGCCGAGATGCTGCTGAGTAACCCCGAGGCAGGTGAGGATCTGTGGCAAAATTACCGGCAGGTCAAAGCGCAGGCCTCTCATTTTGAGATGCAGCGTGTGTCGCAGCCCGCGCATATCTATCCGATTTTCCGGGAATTCTTTCTTCCCAAGGCAAAAGGGGCGCAGAATGCAGGCGGCTGATACTGTGGCAGAACCTCTGTTTACCGGTCCGGAATGGACCTTTGAACTGCTGGAAACTGCTCGCGATGCGATCGAGGATATTGCGCTGAATGATCTTGGGCTGGATGTTTATCCGAACCAGATTGAAATCATCTCTGCCGAGCAGATGCTGGATGCCTATTCCTGCGTCGGCCTGCCGTTGATGTACCAGCACTGGTCATTTGGCAAACATTTTGCGCGTGACGAAACCCTGTACCGCACGGGGCGGCAAGGGCTGGCCTATGAGATCGTTATCAATTCCAATCCCTGCATCAGCTACAACATGGAAGAGAACACCATGGCGATGCAGACATTGGTGATGGCGCATGCCGCTTTTGGGCACAATCACTTCTTCAAGAACAACTACCTGTTCCAGCAGTGGACCGATGCGGCGGGGATTCATGATTATCTGGCATTTGCCAAGAACTATATCGCCGCTTGCGAAGAACGTTACGGGCTGACCGCGGTCGAGGAAATCCTTGACGCTGCCCATGCGCTGCAGTCGCAGGGGGTGTTCCGTTACGGTCGCCCGCCAAAACCCACAAGCGAAGAGCTGGCCGCCATGCAAAAAGTACGCGAAGGCTATGAAAGCGGGCAAAGCGTGCTGGATTTGTGGACTGATGCGACCATGGGCCAGGACAAGCTGGAAGAGATTAGGGATGAACCTTTCAGCGCGCGCCGAAAGCTGATGAACCTGCCGCAGGAAAACCTGCTGTATTTCCTTGAAAAACACAGTCCGGTGTTAGAGCCTTGGCAATGTGAGATCCTGCGTATCGTACGGATGCTGGCGCAGTATCTCTACCCGCAAAAACAGACCAAGGTCATGAACGAAGGCTGCGCGACCTTTGTGCATTATTACATCATCAACAAGCTGTTCGAGCAGGGGCGCCTGACCGAAGGCGCCTATATGGAGATGATGCATAGCCATACCAATGTTGTGCTGCAGCCGGAATATGACGATCCGCGCTATTCCGGCATGAACCCCTATGCGCTGGGCTTTGCCATGATGCAGGACATTCGCCGCATCTGTGAGGCGCCGACCGACGAGGATCGCGAATGGTTCCCGGACTTTGCAGGCGATCCGGACTGGCGGCGGGTGATGCGCGATGCCTGGGCCAATTACCGGGATGAAAGTTTTATCCAGCAGTTCCTGTCGCCGCATCTCATTCGCAAGTTCAAACTGTTCACGCTCGCGGATGACGCGGATCAATCGCACCTGTTGGTAAGCCAGATTCACAATCGTCAGGGCTATCGCTCAGTCCGGCGCGACCTCGCGCATTCCTATGATTTGGCCTATTTAGAGCCTGATATTCAGGTTACAGACGCAAATTTAAAGGGTGATCGTGAACTGAAATTAACTCATACCGTGCGAGACGGCATTCATTTGTCGGAGGAAAACAAAGACGAAGTGCTAAAGCATCTGCGGCGGCTGTGGGGCTATGATGTGAGCCTCGAGGCGGTAGACGCGGGGACGTAATGTTGGCAGCAACGCGGCTATGGCATCTGGGTGCGCAGCTGATCCTCAAGCGAGGTCTTGGCCGCCAGAATATGCTGGGCCGTCAGCCGCGCCGCGAGATCGGCATCGCTGTCTTGGCAGGCCTTCAGGATGGCGCGGTGCTCTCCTTCACTGCGTGACATGCCATCGCTCAGCACCAGCTGGGCGCGTATGTATCGGTCGATACGATCCATGGCGGTTTCGACAACCTCAATGTGATAGGGCATGCCGCTGACGCTATAGAGCGTTCCGTGGAATTGTCGGTTTAGCGTGCCCCATTGCATCGGATCGCCGCAGGCTGAAAATGCATCCAAATGAGCAGCCGCTTGTGAAATCACATCGTCCGTCATGCGCGCAACAGCAGCACGCATGAGATCGGCCTCCAGCTTTGCCCGCAGTTCAAAGATCTCGGCAGCATCCTGCATAGATAAGGTTGCAACCACTGCGCCCTTGTAGCGCTGCGTGGTGACCAGCCCTTGTTGCTCCAGGCGCGTTATGGCTTCTCGTACTGGAAATCGTGAGGTGTGAAACGCTTTCGCAATCTCATCCTGCCGCAGGGGGGTCCCGTCCGTCAGCTCGCCCTTAATGATTGCTTTGCGCAGCGCGCGAAAGATAATCGTCGCGGCGGATTCTGTTTTGGAGATATCGACGGCCTGTAGTTTCAATGAGGGTCTCTGTCATGGGAGTGTCGTGTTGAGTATGCCTTTGCTTCAACCGATAGGCTAGTCTCTGCTGCAGGCAACCTACTGGGGGTGCGAAGAGCATGGCCCAGAAATGCAAAACGCAGGCCCGTGGGCCTGCGTCGATACCTTGACGAGAAAGAACGATTAGAATTCGACGACCGCACGGATCGACTTGCCTTCGTGCATCAGTTCAAAACCGTGGTTGATCTCGTCCAGGGACAGCTTGTGGGTGATCATCGGATCAATCTCGATTTTGCCGTCCATGTACCAATCTACGATTCTGGGCACATCGGTACGGCCGGCCGCGCCACCAAAGGCGGTGCCGCGCCAGCTGCGACCAGTGACCAGCTGGAAAGGCCGCGTGGAGATTTCGGCACCAGCGGGGGCAACGCCAATGATAATGCTTTCACCCCAACCCTTGTGAGCGGCCTCAAGCGCGGTGCGCATCACATTTACATTGCCGGTGGCATCAAAGGTGTAATCCGCGCCCCCCTTGGTCAGCTCAACCAGATGCGCGACCAGATCGCCGTCAACTTCGGAAGGGTTCACGAAATCGGTCATGCCAAAACGCGTGGCCATCTCGACCTTACCAGGGTTGAGATCGACGCCAATAATCTGGTCCGCACCGGCCAGCCGCAGACCTTGGATCACATTCAGACCGATACCGCCGAGCCCAAAGACAATTGCGCGTGAACCGATTTCCACCTTAGCGGTGTTGATCACAGCGCCGATACCGGTGGTGACGCCGCAGCCGATGTAGCAAACCTTGTCAAACGGAGCGTCTTTGCGAATCTTGGCGAGCGCGATTTCCGGCACCACGGTGTGGTTGGCAAAGGTCGAACAGCCCATGTAATGGTGGATCGGAGTGCCATCCAACATCGAGAAACGGGTCGATCCGTCGGGCAGCAGACCCGCACCCTGGGTCGAGCGGATGGCCTGACAGAGGTTGGTCTTTGGGTTCAGGCAGTATTCGCATTCTCGGCATTCAGGGGTGTAGAGCGGGATCACGTGATCGCCGACCTCCAGGCTGGTCACACCTTCGCCAACTTCGACCACGATGCCTGCGCCTTCATGGCCCAGAATCGCAGGAAAGATGCCTTCGGGATCATCGCCTGAGCGGGTGAACTCATCCGTGTGGCACAAGCCTGTTGCCTTGATTTCGACCAGCACCTCACCCTTTTTCGGGCCTTCGAGGTTTACTTCCATAATCTCCAGCGGCTTTCCGGGGGCAACGGCCACAGCTGCGCGGGTGCGTATCATGGTGAAATTCCTTTGTTCTGTCAGTGACGGCAGGCGCCAGTTGCGCTGGGGTGCATATTGGCAGACCCGGTTGTGGGGCGCAAACCGCCAGCCGCCGCCTAATGATTATTTCTTGCAGCCTTGAGTCTAGCGATACCGGCCTGTCCTGCCGCAGAAGAATACGACAGCGTGATCTTCGTTCCCGTCATCAGATTGTTTGCCTACCGAGGGCCGTCTTTCGCAGGGCGCGTAGTGAGATGAAATAATCCGGTGATCTGCCCTTGACCTTCCCCTGACTGGAAGCCCCATATCTGTATGAGAACATTCACCAGACGATCTAGAAAAAGGTCACGTTAATGTCGGAGTCGGATACCAGAGAGTTGAATTTGGAGGTCACTGGCTTAAATTGCGCAGGCTGTGTTGGTCGCGCAGAGCGGGCGCTGGCGACCGTTGATGGCGTGACTAAAGCCACAGTCAATCTGGCCAATGGCAGGGCGTATGTGAGCTGGCAAGGTGACACGGATGTTGCGGATTTACGCGATGCCCTTGCAACTGCGGGCTACCCTGCGGCGGAAACGACGTTGGATGTGCAGGTCAGCAGGCTGAGCTGTGCCGGTTGTGTCGGCCGGGTTGAGCGGGCGTTGCGCGCAGTTCCAGGCGTTATTGCGGCACATGTGAACCTGGCTCAGGAGCGGGCGCACGTCGTCTATTTGGCCGGTAGTCTGGCTCCGGATGATGTCTTGCATGCAAGCGAGGCAGCCGGATACCCGGCGAAACGTCTTACCGCCGACATTGATGGTGCGCAAAGTCGCCAGATCGAAAAGCAGGGCGAAATTCGCCTGCTTGGTCGTCAGGTGCTGTGGGCCGCCGCGCTGACCCTGCCAGTTTTTGTGATCGAGATGGGCGGCCATATGTTGCCGTGGCTGCATCATTGGATTGTCGGCACTATCGGCACTGGCAATAGTCAAATATTGCAATTTATGCTGACCACGCTTGTTTTGTTCGGGCCCGGGCTTCGGTTCTATCGTCTGGGCGTTCCGGCGCTGATGCGTGCGGCGCCTGACATGAATGGGCTGGTTGCCATTGGCACGGCGGCGGCCTATGGGTTCTCGGTTGTGGCAACCTTCGCACCGGGGCTGCTGCCCGTCGGCACCGCCAATGTCTACTATGAGGCAGCGGCAGTGATCGTCACATTGATCCTGCTGGGCCGCTGGTTGGAAGCGCGTGCGAAGGGGCGCACTGGTGCTGCGATCCGGGCCTTGGTCGGGCTACAGCCCAAGACCGCACTTGTTGTCGTCGCGAACCAAACTGAAGAGCGTCTTGTTGTGGATCTGCGTGAGGGTGATCACGTGCGTGCCCGCCCAGGAGAGCGGATTGCCGTTGATGGCCTGGTTCTGAGCGGACGGTCCTATGTCGATGAAGGCATGATAACTGGTGAACCCGTCCCGAATGAGAAGCGCGCGGGCGATCAGCTGAACGCGGGGACCATCAACGGCGCCGGAGTGCTGGACTATCGTGCAACCCATGTCGGGGCGGATACGCTGCTGGCGCAGATCATCCGCATGGTTGAACAGGCGCAGGGGGCGAAACTGCCGGTGCAGGCACTGGTGGACCGGATCACCTTGTGGTTTGTGCCCGCCGTCATTGCAATTGCTGCGCTGACAGTGACCGCTTGGCTGTTGTTTGGCCCCGCACCGGCTTTGCCACTTGCCTTGGTGGCTGGTGTGTCGGTGCTGATCATTGCCTGCCCCTGTGCCATGGGATTGGCGACGCCGACCTCTATCATGGTCGGGATCGGGCGTGCGGCCCAGATGGGGGTGTTGTTTCGCAAGGGAGACGCGCTTCAGCGCCTGCAGGAGACCAGCATTGTTGCGCTGGATAAGACCGGCACCCTGACCCAAGGGCGCCCGACCTTGACCGTGCTGCGATGCGCCGAAGGGTTCGATCGCGCGACATTGTTGCCCTTGTTGGCGGCGGCAGAGGCGCAGTCAGAACACCCGATCGCGCGCGCCATTGTGGCAGCAGCGGGACCGGACCTGCCCGCCGCGACAGATGTCGAGGCGATCCCTGGCTTTGGCTTGCGCGCAAAAGTTGCGGGGCGGCAAATCCTGATTGGCGCGGCGCGCCTGATGCAACGTGAGGGAATTGCTTGCCAGCCTTTTGAGGCCGAGGCAGACGACCTCGCGGCGACCGGTGCGACGACGCTTTTTGCCGCGGTGAATGGGCAGCTTGCGGGGCTGGCAGCCGTGACTGATCCGATCAAACCCGGCAGCCGGGCTGCGGTTGAGGCCATGGTCTCTCGTGGGCTCAAGGTGGCTATGCTGACAGGTGATGGGCCTAAGACTGCGCGGGCCATTGCCGATGATCTGGGTATCGACATCGTTGAGGCCAATTGTCTGCCCGGTGACAAGGTGACCGCACTGGAGGCTTTGCAGCGGGAGCATGGTACACTGGCCTTTGTTGGGGATGGGATCAATGACGCACCAGCCCTCGCGGCGGCGGATGTTGGCATTGCGATTGGTACTGGTACGGATGTCGCAATTGAGACTGCGGACATCGTTTTGGTGTCCGGCGATCTGCGTGGGGTGGCCAATGCGATCACCGTGAGCAGGGCGACGATGCGCAATATCCGCCAGAACCTCGGTTGGGCATTTGGTTATAATATCTTGCTGGTGCCTGTCGCTGCGGGTCTATTGGTGCCCTTTGGTGGCCCATTGCTGTCGCCGGGGCTTGCTGCCGGGGCGATGGCGCTGTCCAGTGTTTTTGTCCTAAGCAACGCGCTGCGCTTGCGTCGAATGCGGTCTGGATTAGATCAAGGGGATACGGCCACAAATGTGCTGGCCGAACCAACACTGGAGGAGGTGCGACCTTGAATATCGGTGATGTGGCTGCCCGTTCGGGGTTACCTGCCAAGACAATCCGCTACTATGAGGATATTGGCCTGATCAAGCCGCGCCGTAGCGAGAACGGCTATCGCTGCTTTGCTGAGACTGATTTGCATAAGCTGGCCTTTTTGGGCCGTTCACGGGCGCTTGGCTTCACAATTGAGGATTGCCGTACGTTGCTGGCTCTTTACGAGGATGAAAGCCGTGCCAGCGCAGATGTGAAACGGCTCGCCCAAGAGCATCTGGACAAGATCAATGCCAAGATCAGCGATCTTCAGGCCATGCGCGATACCCTGTCGGAACTGGTGACTTGCTGCGCCGGTGACAATCGGCCGGATTGCCCAATTTTGCGTGACCTATCGCAATTGTCCGGCAGGGACCTGAGCGCAGCGACTGTGGCTGAACAGACCGACAAGGGCGGTGTATAAGACGGGTGACCTTGCCGTGCCATACGCCTTGAGCAGCTGCCCCATCGTTCGCAAAGATGGGTGGTAACGCGCGGCGCATTCTGCGCCCAGGTGCTACTCGGGAGGGTCAGGCAATCGGGCAACAGCAGCCGAGGGAGGAGCGGCTCTTGCTGCGAATGCGTCGCGCGCAGTATCGACATAAGGTTCGTTATGCGCGCAAGCAAGGGGGCGGTAGGTCCTGACGCTGCGTTGCCTTGTTTGCGCAGCAAATGGCCGATCTAGAGCGTGTGGATCTCTGTCAATCGGCATTTCAAGCGGATGTCAGGCCTTTGATGCCCGCAAGCCAAGGATCTTGCGGGCCTCGTTGCAGCTCGCGACAGGTCGCCCGTATTGTTCACATAGTTGTACCGACCGCCGCACCAGCGCGGCGTTTGAGGGCGCAAGCGTATTGCGGTCCAATCGCAGATTGTCCTCTAACCCGGTGCGGGTATGGCCGCCGGCAGCAATCGCCCATTCACTGACCTGGATTTGACCGGCGCCAATGCCCGCAGCGCACCATTGGGCATCGGGTGCCAGCCGCTGTATGGTTCGGACATAATAGTCAAAGACGTCGCGATCGACAGGCATCGCGTTTTTGACGCCCATCACGAATTGCACGTAAAGCGGCGCCTTTAGACGCCCGTCACGCGACATCGCGACTGCCTGATGGATGTGCGAGAGGTCAAAGGCCTCGATCTCGGGTGTGACATCATAGGCCAGCATTTGTGACGCGAGCCAATCAACCAGATCCGGCGGGTTTTCATAGACACGGGTGGGGAAATTATTGGACCCAACTGACAGCGAGGCCATATCGGGACGCAGAGACAACATACCGCCGCGTTCATGCCCTGCACCTGATCGGCCCCCGGTGGAGAGTTGGATAATCATATCGGGGCAATGGTGCTGGATTCCCCCCATCAGCTGCGCAAATCTATCTGGATCCGAGGTTGGCGTCTCGTCCTCTTGCCGGACGTGACAATGTGCGATGCTGGCGCCCGCCTCATAGGCCTCATGCGTGCTTTCGATCTGCTCATTTATGCTGATCGGGACGGCCGGGTTATGCGCTTTTCGTGGCACTGAACCGGTGATCGCGACACAGATGATGCAGGGCAGGGTCATAGCAGGCTCCTCAGATGTCAAAAAACACGGTTTCATCCGGTCCTTGCAGGTGGATATCAAAACGATAGAGTCGCGGATCAGTTGCCTCGTCAGCCGCGTCCGAGGTCTGTGGCTGCGCCAGCAAGGTGGTGCGGCGTGCGGGCTGCTCGATCAGGTTGAGAACCGGATCGGAGTCATTGGCGTGCTGTTCGTCGGCGAAGTAGAGCCGAGTGTTGAGCCCAACATTTATGCCGCGTGCCACAATCCAAAGGTTGATATGCGGGGCCATCATTCTGCCGTTGCGTCCAGGTACTGAACCCGGTTTGACAGTCTCAAACTGCCAGTGGCCAGTAGCGAAATCAGAGATTGCGCGGCCCCAACCCCGGAACCCGGATTCGATCTGACCCGATGTCTTGCCGTCTGCATGAACGGGCGTTTCAGGATGCGGGTAGCACCCGTCAGCATTGGCTTGCCAAACCTCAATCAATACATCGCGCAGAGGGGTGCCGGTGCCATCAAACACCTGACCTTCTACCCGGATGCGCTGGCCTTTGGCGTTTGGTCCCGCGAAATCCTGACCCAGATCCTGATCGTATATGCGGAACCCTGCTGCATCGGGGGCTAGGCCGATGTGGACGAAAGGCCCGGCTGTCTGCGATGGTGTTTCTTTTTGCGGTGTCAGCGGTGGCAGCATCAGTTCCCCTCCATCCGGTTTTCAAACAGGGTTGAGCGGCGGCCACGCAGGACAATATCGAACCGATAGGCGATCATATCCAAGGGCAACGTGGCATTCATGTCCAGGCGTGCGATGAGCTGCTGAACTGCAGCAGGGTCGGGGAGGGTGCTGACAATGGGGCATCTTGCGATCAGCGGGTCGCCTTCGAAATAAAGCTGGGTAATCAGCCGTTGTGCGAAGGCATGGCCAAAGACCGAAACGTGGATATGGGCCGGACGCCAATCATTGATCCCGTTGCGCCAGGGATAGGCACCGGGCTTGACCGTGCGAAAGGCATAGTTACCTTGCGCATCCGTCAGAACGCGGCCGCACCCACCAAAATTAGGATCTAATGCGCCCAAATAGCCATCTTTCTTGTGTCGATACCGACCCGAGGCATTGGCTTGCCAGATCTCCACCAATGTATTGGGCACCGGACGCGCGTTTTCATCTAGCACACGACCATGCAACAGGATCCGTTCGCCGATTGGACTGCCATCGACGCTGGCGAAGTTGGTCAACAGATCATTGTCTCCAGGGGCGACATCTGTTGGTGCGAAGGTTGGTCCGGTGATCTCGCTGGCTGTATTTTCTATGCTTAACAATGGCATCCGGGGTGAGCGGCTGACTGAGGTCTTGTAGTCTGGCGTGAAGGCAGGAGGATGCCATTTGCGGTCACGGGCGTAGTAATCAGGGGGCGTCATCGTGATCTCCTGCGCGGGATGTTTCTGCAGCCATTTCAGCGTAGGTTTCCTTGGCGAGCTTCAGGGCGTGATTGGCGCGCGGAGCGCCCGCATAGATGGCCACGTGTTGAAACGCTTCGGCTACGTCTTCTGGTGTTGCGCCAGTGTTCGCTGTTGCGCGGATGTGCATTGGGATTTCATCAAAGTTGCCAAGTGCCGCGAGTAACGCCAGTGTCAGCATGGAGCGTTCGCGTCGACTGATCTTGTCCGAAGCCCAAACATTGCCCCAGGCTGTTTCGGTGATCAGCTGCTGGAACGGTTCATCCAAACGTGTCGTTGCGGCATCGGCACGGGCGACATGGGCCTTGCCCAGAACCTCGCGACGCACCTCTTTTCCGGCATGATACTGTGGGTTGCGCATGTGGCTCTCCATTGTTTATGACTTATCTCATATCGTAATTGGTCTGTATAATCCTCTGATTTGGATGTTTTTATGTCGAAAATGATATGCGTCTGTCATCTCAGCTAAAGCTGCGCCACCTTGAGGTGTTTGTAGAGGTCGCCAGAAAGATGAGCGTGACGCAGGCGGCGGAACGGTTGGGTATGACCCAGCCAGCGGTCACGCGGGCGCTGCGCGAGCTGGAAGCCGTCTGTGATAAGCCTTTGGTTGAAAAATACGGTCGCGGCATTCGTCTGTCACCCTACGGTGAGATGTTCCGCGATTATGCAGGCCGAAGTTTAGCGCTGACGCGTGATGGTGTCGAAATGCTGCGCGGGCTTGATGCCGCAGAGGGATCCAAGGTGGCAATCGGAGCACTGCCAACGGTGTCGGCCACTGTGGTGCCCGATGCACTGGCGCGCATCTGGGAGCAGGGCGGTCGCAATCGGTTCTCGGTGGTGTCCGGTGACAATCAGCACCTGTTGGATCTACTGCGACGGGGTGAGCTGGACGTGGTGGTTGGACGGCTGCCCGCCCCCAAAAGCATGGTCGGTCTCGACTTTGATCCGCTTTTTCGCGAACATGTGACTGTGGTGGTTGCGCCGGATCACCCGCTGACGGCGCTAAGCGCCGAGGCATTGCCAGAGGCGTTGTTCGGCACATATCCTGTGCTGATGCCGCCGCCTGCTTCGATCATTCGGTCTTCGGTTGAAAGAATGTTTCTGGAGCAGGGCATCCAGATGCCGTTGGCGGCGATTGAAACAGTGTCTTCGACCTTTGGACGTCAGTTTGCCCTAGCACATCAAGCGGTCTGGATTATCAGTCACGGCGTTGTGCGATCAGACCTTGCGAACGGAGCCTTGGTGGCCTTGCCGTTGGATACTGACAGCACGCTTGGCCCAGTGGGTCTGTGCCTGCGCAGTGAACATCAGCTGTCCCCGGCGGCCGCCAGATTTTGCGCGGCCCTCAAGCGTATTTGCACCTGAAGCATAGTCTTTAAATTGGGGACTCTGGGGCGAGATATTTTCGCGAATATTAGGGTGCCGTCACAAATTCGATAGCCCGTTTTTCTTGCCCTGACGCTAGGTCGCGTGGATTGACAGGTGAAATTTAACCTCTCTACTCTGGGTTTAATCGCGGCGCATGCAGGCTTGAGGAGGCCTGCGATGCACAAAGCTGTGTAAAAAAACCGCCCTGAACGGGCAGGGGAGGACAATTTGGAAGCTGTGCAGCTGCTGGTGAGCGGGCTTGCGAATGGCTGTGTGTACGGTCTGATCGCGCTTGGTTTTGTGCTGATCTACAAGGCGACCGAGGCGGTCAATTTCGCCCAGGGCGATTTCATGATGCTAGGTGCTTTTGTCACGCTGGGCCTAACCAACGCCGAATATCTGCATTTGCCGTTCTGGCTGGCTGCCCCACTGTCAATCGCAATCATGGCCGCGCTGGGATACCTTCTGGATCTGGTGATCCTGCGACATCTGTTTGGTCAGAACCAGACGGCGGTTGTGATCCTGACCATTGCGCTGGGCTTTGTCATTCGGTTTTTCGCAGGCGCGATCTGGGGCCACGAGCCGCAGACGCTTGAGAGCCCCCTGGCGTTAGGGGATGTTCATCTGGCTGGGGTGGTTCTGGGGCTGGCGGATGTTGCGATCATTGTGGTCACGGTTCTGCTGACCTGGTCGCTCTATCAGTTCTTTCAGCGCACCAAACTGGGGCTTGCCATGCAGGCGGCCAGCCAAAATCAGATGGCAGCCTATTTCATGGGCATCCCGGTGCGGCGGGTGCACGGGATGATCTGGGGCTTGTCCGGAGCGACAGCGGCAGTGGCGGGCATTCTGTTTGCCTCAAAAGGTGCTATCGACCCGAATGCAGGTTTGTTGGGGATCAAGGCCTTTGCAGCGGCCGTAATCGGCGGCTTTGGTTCGCTGCCTGGTGCCTTGGCAGGCGGGCTGATTGTCGGCGTTATTGAACCGTTTGCAGCCCGTTACCTTGCGGCCGGTTATTCGCAGATTGCCCCTTATGTGCTGTTGTTGGCGGTGCTGGTGTTCCGCCCGCACGGGCTGTTCAGCCAAGTACGCACAAAGAAGGTGTAAGGCGATGCGGATCCAGTTCAAAACCAGCTATGACCACGATATTCGGCTGTTTCCTGACCGGCATAGCCTGATCGTCTATGGTGCGTTGATTGTGCTGGCGCTGGCGCTGCCATTGCTGATCAATGAGTTCTACATCGGAGAGGTCACCAATGTTTTGATCTGGGCGATCGCCGGGTTGGGACTGATGCTGCTCACTGGACAGACGGGGCAGGCCAGCCTTGGCCACGCCGCGTTTCTAGCGATTGGATGTTACACCAACACCATCATGATCGAACAGGGAATGCCTTTTGTTCTGGCGTTCCCTCTGGCCGGGGTGCTGACCGGGATCGTCGGAGCGATTATCGCCATTCCAGCACTGCGGCTGCATGGGATTTATCTGGCGATTGCCACCATTGCGCTGTCGATCCTTGCGGATGATATCATTGTCCTGCTGGAACCCTGGACCGGTGGCGTTTCAGGTAAATTTCCAGACGTGATCCGACTGTTCGGGATTGAGATCGAGCGGTGGACCATGCCGGTGCGGTTCTATTACCTTGTGCTGACGGTCGCGGTGATCTGTACGCTGTTCTACCGCAATCTATTGCGATCACCGCTTGGCCGGGCCTTTGCGGCTGTGCGCGACAGTGAGGTCAGTGCCACAGCGATGGGCGTACATATCGCCCGGACCAAGGCGATGGCCTTTGGCCTGAGCTGTATGATCACCGGCTGGGCTGGGGCACTGATGGGATACTATGCCGGTGCCTTCAATAACGAGACGTTTTCGTTGGTGATCTCTATCACCCTGCTAATGATGATCGTGATTGGCGGGCTTGGCTCTATCCATGGAGCGTTTTTTGGCGCCGTTGTGGTTGCCTTCCTGCCGCAGGGGCTGTCGATCCTGAAAGATGGCGTGCTAGGCGGGGGTGTCGCCATTCCGGGACTGGAGACAGGTGTGTTTGGCATGATCCTGATCCTCTTTATCCTGTTTGAACCTATGGGGATCTACGGGCGCTGGCTGAAAATCCGCATCTGGTTTGAATTGTTCCCCTTTGCTCGAAAGGACATGTTCCGTCGACAGAAATCCTACCTCAAGACGGAGCGGTTGAGATGAGCTTATTGCAGATCGAAAACGCGACGTTGAAATTTGGCGGCGTTGTCGCGGTCAACGATCTCAGCTTCTCGGTTGAGGAGGGAGAGGTTTATGCCATAGTTGGGCCAAATGGCGCGGGCAAGTCGACGGTGTTCAACTTGATTTCGCGCTTTTATCAGCCCCATTCCGGGCGCTTTGCCATTGACGGGCGGGATTTGTTGCAGTGTAAACCGGATGAGGTCGCGGATCTGGGTATTGCGCGGACATTTCAGAATATTGAATTGTTCGATCATGCCACTGTGTTGCAGAACCTGCTGGTTGGTCGCCATCGGCACCGTCGCACAACGCTGATAGAAGAGCTGTTTTTTGCCCCACGTGTGCGGCAGGGAGAGCGTTGCCACCGGGCTGCGGTGGAAGAGGTGATCGATTTTCTGGATCTCCAGCCCTATCGAGACAAGATGATTGCTGGGCTGCCATATGGTATCCGCAAGGTGGTGGAACTGGGCCGTGCCCTGGCATCTGGTCCGCGCCTGTTGCTGTTGGACGAACCCGCCTCTGGCCTGTCGGTAGAGGAAACTCAGGATATGCGCTGGTGGATAGATGATATTCGCAAACAGATGGGCATTACGGTCTTAATGGTCGAACATGATATGGGGCTGGTTTCTGGCGTATCGGACCGGGTTCTGGCCCTCGCCGATGGTGCCAAGCTCGCAGAAGGAACGCCGGCCGAGGTCCAGGCCAACCCCGCTGTGATCGAGGCCTATCTGGGCGCGGGGGCCGCGTGATGGAGGCGCCATTGCTTGATATCCGCAACCTGGAGAGTTTTTACGGGCCAATCATGGCCATTCGTGGGGTGTCGCTTTCTGTACAGAAGGGGCAGATCGTGACTGTTCTGGGAGCCAATGGGGCTGGAAAATCGACACTACTCAAGACAATTTCTGGTATCATGGACCCGGAAAAAGGCAGCGTTTCCTTCGATGGGCAAGAGATTCAGGGCGACGAACCGCATCGCATTGTTGCACGCGGCATCGTGCATGTGCCGGAAGGGCGCGAGGTGTTTCCCCTGCTTACGGTGGAAGAAAACCTGACCCTCGGCGCCTATACCCGCAAGGACCGAAGCGAGATTGAACAGGATCGGCAGATGGTGTTCGATTACTTCCCCATCCTCGCCGAGCGCCGACACCAGGAGGCAGGGACGCTATCGGGCGGGCAGCAACAGATGCTGGCAATTGGGCGCGGATTGATGTTGCGCCCCCGGATCATGCTGCTGGATGAGCCGAGCCTAGGGCTGTCTCCGCTGCTGGTTCAGGAGATCTTTGATATCCTCAAGCGGCTGAACCGTGATGAAGGCGTGACGATGATGTTGGTGGAACAGAACGCCCGCATCGCGCTCGAGCTGGCCCATGTGGGTTATGTGATGGAAATCGGTAGAATTGTGATGGATGGCAGCGCCGAACGACTGATGGAGAGCGAGGACATCAAAGCCTTCTATCTGGGTCATCAAGAGGTCGGTCAGCGGGGAGAGAAGCGATGGAAGCGCAAGAAAACCTGGCGCTAATTCACCGCATAGAGATTGAAATGGCGCGTCGTGACTGGCGGGGACAGGGGGAAAGGTGACGGACACAGCAATGAGTGCGGCGCATCATACAGTTGGCGCAGATGTTTCGGGCAATGGAATGCCGCAGCATCCGCAGATCGAATTGAACGGTGCCACTTACAATTCGATACCCGGTCAAAGACCCGTGATGGTTGATGGTTGTGATACAATTTCCAAGCTCTTTGCGTTGCGGTGCCATCAACTGGGTGCTCGCACGGCCCACCGCGAAAAGGACATGGGCATTTGGAAGGCCTATTCCTGGCAGGACTATTGGGATCACGCGGAGAAGATTGGTCTGGGCCTTTTGTCGCTTGGGCTTGAGCGTGGAGAAGTGGTCTCGATCCTTAGCGAGGACCGCAAGGAGTGGCTCTATCTCGATATGGGGATCCAGGGTGCGGGTGGGGTGGCTACGGGCGTCTACACGACGGATTCAGCCCAGCAACTGGCCTATCTGATCAACGACAGCGGCAGCCGATTTCTGATTGTTGAAAACGACGAGCAGCTGGATAAATTTCTGGAGATCGAGGACGACGTCCCGCATTTGCGCTGGATTGTCATTCTGGATCGCGACGGGCTGCACGATCTTCGGCATGACAAGTGTCTGTTCCTGGACCAGCTATATGAACAGGGGGCAGTCCAGCGAATGGGTAGTCCAAGCGCGTTTGTGGATGCTGTCGCCCGATCCTGTCCTGATGATACCGCGCTGTTGATCTATACCTCTGGTACGACGGGGCAGCCAAAGGGCGCGATGCTGAGCCATGAAAATATTCTGGCCACAATGGAGGCAGGTGCCCGCGCATTGGAGGTCTTTCCAGAGGATGAGCAACTGTGTTTTCTACCGCTCTGCCATATCCTGGAACGCAATGTCTCAGTTTATCTGCCTATGGCCGCTGGTAGCACTGTGAATTTTGCCGAAAGTCCCGAAACGGTGTTTGAGAACATGCAAGAGGTGTCGCCTGCGACCTTCTTTGCGGTGCCGCGTGTCTGGGAGAAAGTCTATTCCCGTGTGCTGGTTCTAGCTCAGGAGGCCACCGGTATCGGTCGTTGGGCATTTGAGATGGCGGTTGCCGCGGGTGCGGCGCGGGCTGAATATGTGTTGGCAGCGAAACCCGTACCGGGTGGCATTGCACTGCGGTACCGGTTTTGGGACATGCTGGTTCTGCGCAATCTGCGACGGATGCTTGGGCTGGACCGGCTGCGGCGCGGCGGCACCGGGGCGGCGCCCATCTCGCCTGAGTTGTTGCGCTGGTACTGGTCTATCGGCGTTCCATTGATCGAAGGTTACGGGATGACAGAGAATGCGGGACTTACGGCCGTGAACCGGGTGCAGTCACATCGACCGGGCACAGTTGGGCAGGCCGTCCCCGGGGTTGAGATCCGCATTGCGACAGATGGCGAAGTGCAGCTTTGGGGGCTCAATAATTTCCAAGGTTACTGGGGTAAACCAGAGAAGAGCGCAGAGACCTATACCGAGGATGGTTGGCTGCGAACGGGCGACGTCGGACGGCTGGATGACATGGGTTTCCTGACCATCACAGGTCGGATCAAAGACATCATCATCACGGCCGGGGGCAAGAATATCACCCCGGCTGAGATCGAGAGTCGGTTGAAATTCAGTCACTATATTGCCGACGCCGTGGTGATTGGGGACCGGCGCAAATTCCTAACCTGTTTGATCATGATTGATCAGGAGAATGTCGAGAAGTTTGCCCAAGATCAAAAAATCCCGTTTAGTGACTTTGCCTCGCTGTGCGCGGCGCAGTCAGTGGTGGATCTGATCCGCAGCGAAGTCGACGCAGTGAATAGAGATTTCGCACGGGTTGAGCAGATCAAGGATTTCCGTCTGATCAACGTATTGCTGACGGCCGAGGACGACGAGCTGACGGCAACCATGAAACTGAAACGTGGGCTGGTTGAGAAGAAGCACAAGAACCTGATCGACCAGATGTATTGAAACGGGCGCATTCGCGCCGGGGGACACAAGGGAGACTGCGCAGATGAAGACTTGGACAGCGGGGCTGGTTGGGGCGGCAATGGTAGCGGGGCTTGCGCCTCATGCGATGGCCGAAACGCAAGGTGTTAGTGACACTGAAATTGTATTGGGATCTGTCAATGATTTGAGCGGCATTTTTGCGGCGGTTGGTGTCCCGGCGGTAAACGGTGCCAATCTGCGTTTCGACGAAGCCAATGCCAATGGCGGGGTTCATGGTCGCAAAATTCGTTTTGTAGTCGAGGACAATGGCTATCAGATTCCACGCGCGATGCAGGGCTACAATAAGTTGTTAAATCGCGACAAGGCCTTTGCAATGCTTTTGTCGCTTGGGACGCCTATGAACATTGCCGGTTTCAAATTGCTGGATCCCAAAGGTATTCCCAATATCAGTCCACTGACTGCTGCACGTCAGATGTTACAGGACCCGATTGAGAATAAATTCATCGGGTTTTCCAGCTACTATGATCAGGTTCAGGCTGGTGTGACCTATTTGGCGGATGAATTTGATGCCAAAGAGATTTGTTCGATGTACATCCCTTCGGATTTTGGCAAAGAGATTAAAGAAGGCAGTGAAGATATTGCCGCATCTCTTGGTTTGAGCTTTGCGGCCGAAACAACGCATAAACCGGACGAGCTTGATTTCGTCGGGTCGCTCACCAAGTTGAAGGCGTCAGGTTGTGATGTCGTGACAATGGCCCTTGGTGTGCGTCAGGGGATTACCGTCGTCGGCACCGCCAAGAAACTGGGTTGGAATGATGTTAAGTTCCTCAATACCTCTGCCGGTTTCCTTGAGGTCGTGGCAGCCGTGCCGGGCGGCGTGACCGAGGGTCTCTATGCTGCGGCGGGCTGGGCAGATCTTATCGCCCGTTCTGACGACGAGGCCCCAGCCAAGTTCATGGCCGACTACCAAGCCAAATTTGGCCAACCTGCGGGTGGATTTGCCATGCTGGGCTATAGTGCGGCCAATACGGTGGTGAACGCCCTAGAGGCGGCAGGGCCTGATCTGACCCATCAGAGCTTTATCAACGGAATGGAAAGTCTCGATTTCTTTGATGCGCTGACCGACACGCAGATCACATACAGCCCGGACGACCACAGGGGAGCAGACGTTATTGTGATATCGGTGGTCGAAAATGGTGTTTGGAAAGAGCTGAGCCGCAAGTGAGGTCCGCATTTGCGTAAATGGGGTCTGGATGGGTTGGCGGAGACATATTCCGCCAATCCAGTTGAGACTGTGGATAGGCGATCAGGGTCTATCATGCAGGGACTTCATTCAATTCAAGTATTCATATATTATTCCTCATAGTTCACTGGGGGAGATCTATCATGGTGGTGACACGGCGGCGTTTCATTCATAGCCTGGGGGCTGGAGTTGCCTTGGCCTCGGGCGGGCGCCTGTGGGCGGAAACACGGATCGCATTGGGTCGGGCCGAGATACTTAGCTTATCAGATGGTCAGATGCAGTTGCCGCCATCCTTTTTATATGGGGACATAGACACGACATTGCTCGCCCCTGTGTTGGCAGAGCATGGGATGACCCCAACTGACCCGCTATTGCCTGACGTGAATGTGACATTGTTACGCGATGAAGACCGTGTTGTTCTCTTCGACACGGGGGCAGGGCCAGGGTTTCAAGAGGGCACTGGTTTGCTCCCCGATGCCTTGGCCGCAGTGGGAGTAAGGCCCGAAGACGTCACACATGTTGTCTTTACGCATTGTCACCCAGATCATCTCTGGGGGGTTCTGGACGACTTCGATGACCCTCTCTTTTTGAATGCGCAGCATATGATGGGGCGTCAGGAATGGGACTATTGGTTTGATCGCAACACCGTCGACGCGATCGGCGATGAACGTGCGTCGATGGCCGTTGGTGCGCGACGGCGAATGGAAACCCTGGCCGAAGGTATTTCCTTTTTTGAAGACGGGATGGAGATCCTGCCTGGTGTGGCTGCGCGGGCGACGTTTGGGCACTCGCCTGGCCATATGTCGTTTGAGCTGGCCCAGGGCAGTGACAGTTTGATGGTGTTGGGTGATGCAGTCACAAATGCGCATGTCAGTTTTTCTGAACCAGGCTGGGAGATGGCTTCGGATCAGGACCCGACAGCTGCAGCGGAGGTGCGGCGGCGCCTGTTGCAATACCTGTCAGTGGAAAAGATGATGATCTTGGGCTATCACTTACCCAATGGCGGAATAGGGCGCGTTGAATCTGTTGGCAGTGGCTACCGGTTTATACCGGGCACTTAGGTAAATTAACGACCGTCCTTTACATTTCTTAGCGTGACTTCGTATGGGCGATCAGTGGCCCTGTCACTTACATGGCGTTGTTGCAGCACTCTGAGTGCTAAGGATTCACAACACGAATCCATGCGGCTAGACAGGGCAGATGAACATGCCCGCACTTGGCCGCTACCGTACGACGCATTGGTCCAGCTAGAACGATGCGCTTAGAAAGCGCGGGTCGCTTCTGATCTGGTTGGGCAACGAGATGATCTGGCTCGCGCCGCAGGATAGCAGCCCCGGCCGCCCTGCGGTCTTCTCGGATGCGGCGATCCAGTTTGCCTGTCGATCAAGGTTCTGTTCAAGCTGCCCCTCCGGCAGACCGTCGGGAGGGGCACCAGCCTTTTGCACCTGGCGGGTCTGGACTGGCCCGTTCCGGATTTCTCTATGCTGGCCGTCCAGATCCCATATCGCCGCGCCGATGGGCCGCTGAACCTGCTTGCCCCCTCTCGGGACATCACTGTGTGATGCGCTGCCGGGCAGTGGACAGCACTGGGATCAAGTTCCTTGGCGATGGTGAGTGGCAGGCCCGCAAGCACGGCGTTCAGGGGCGCGCCAATCACTGCCCGGTCTTACCGAACTTGTTGGGTCAGGTCCCCAAGGGCGAAGACATCGGCACCGTGATCGCCTCTCTCGGCGATGCTTAAAGGCATTCGGCGAGCGCAGTGCCGCAAGAGACCCCGACCGCCAAACCGGCGAAATCCACATCCGCATCGCACGCATCAACCGCTTCAACCCACGCGGCACCGCCGAGATCATCCGCGTCGCCTAAGTTCGGAGGGGAAAGCTGGAGACAGCCTCAACAGCCAGTTCTGCAAAAATGCCCTTGCGACCTATCTTTGCGTATATGTTCGTTATTCAACCAAATCTTATAGACCGCATAGGTTGTATATTTTTGATGACTTTTATTGATTCGTATGGGATGGTTAATTTGTGGGTAATCAATTTGATCGGATGAGGGGTCTGGGTTCCGGTTGTATTGCTAGAGGTAATAGGTTTGGGACATGAAAAATAAACTTAGAATTCGCCATTTTGGCGCGTTTGGAGTTTTTCTGCCTAATGGAGGAAGTCTTCCTCTCGGGTCAAAGCACCAAGCATTGTTAGCGCTATTGTCGACTGCAGAGGGTGGCGTTCGCACCCGGGCGTTTCTTGAACGCACCTTATGGGGGCTTGCACAGCCTGAGCAGGCAAAGGCCAGTTTGCGCACAGCTCTTTCAACGCTTCGACGGCACTTGGGGCGAGATTTGGCGGGGCTGCTTTCTGCAAATCGAGAGCGCGTTATTTTGGATCTCGCCAATGTCGAGGTGGATGCAGATCCAAGCAAGGGCGATTTCATGGAGGGATTCGAACTTCCTCATGAAACCACCTTTGCGGTTTGGCTCGAACAACAGAGAAATGATTTGTTTCGTGCTGATGCCCGTAACCGTGCGGCAACAGGAATGCTGCGAGATTACAGCCGTGCCGTGCTTGATAGCTTGTCTCCGCCAATCGCAGTTTTGCCCTTTGTCCACCGTGCAACAGGAGAGGCAAAATCGCCGCTGGGGGCCCTGCTGTCGGAGGAACTGGTACGTCACCTGTCGCGCAGCCATGCCTTTTGCGTGACTTCCTATCTTGCGTCACGACAATTCGATCCACATCAGGTCCGACCAAGCGAAGTGTATTCGGTTGCAGGTGCGAACTATCTCGTTTCTGGTACGGTGAATGTAACAGGACAGACCTACCGGCTTCAGGTTGACCTTCACGATGCAGAGCGTGAACGGGTGATATGGTCACGAGACTTTACCGAAACCTTGTCGGTTCTTACCAATGGGAACAGCAGCGCTCTGCGTGAGGTGACTGCGCAAATTGGTTGGACGGTCGTGGGTGAATCCGTGCGGCTTGTTGGCTTTCGCCCCCTGTCGAAACATGACAGTCACACGCTGTTGATGGCAGCAATTGCATTAATGCAGGACATGCAGATGTCCCAGTTCAACCAAGCGCAGGATATTCTGGCGGTCTTGCTGGAGCGCGAAGTGCAGCACCCGGTTGCGCTGACCTGGATGGCGATGTGGCATGTGATGCGCGTCCAAAAAGGGTTCTCGACTGACCGGCAACTGGATGCACATCTGGCCAATCAGCTGGTCGCTGCGGCGTTGGCCCAGGATCCGTCGTTCTCATTGGCGCTGACCGTGCGTGGGTTGATTGCCAGCCATCTGATGTTCCGTTTTGATCTGGCGCAGGATTCCTATGATCTTGCTCTGAAAGATAATCCAAACGAGGCACTTGCCCTGTTGCTGAAGGGAACAACCCTAGCCTACCAGGACAAACCAGAGGACGCTGTACAGCTGACGGATGCTGCGCGCAGGTTGTCCCCCTTGGGGCCTCAGCGCTACTATTTCGACTCGTTGTCTGCGACGACCAATCTTGGTGCCCAGAATTATGAGCGTGCTGTCCGCCTCGCTGATCGGTCCTTGCAAGCCAACCCTACGTTTCCGGCGACCCTACGGGCCAAGGCGATTGCTTTGCAGGCTATGGGGCAGCAGAGCGACGCGCGCGACGTGGTGAAATCCTTGATGGCGGTTCAGCCTGAGTTCAGTATCTCGCTTTATGAAAAGGAGCACGCCGCCGCCAGTGCTCCGTTCGGCAAGGACTGGAGCCAAGCTCTGAAAACCGCAGGGGTGCCAGCCTAATATCCATGAGCCGTCGCAAGATTTGCACAGGCGGGGTGAAATATGATTGAGATGGGAAGGACTTGCGTGTTCTTCCCATCTCCGCTTTTGTGACGGCATGTTGGCGCGTGCGCTAGGCGCTGCAGGTATAGAGGATCCGGACATGAAAGCGATTACATATCGGGCGTTTGGCCCCGCTGAGACGGTGTTGCATCTGGAAGAGATGCCCGACATTCCGCCCGGCCCCGGTGAACTGCGTGTTGATCTGGCGTACTCCGGTGTGAACCCTTCGGATGTCAAGGCAAGGGCTGGGGCCCGTGCGGGCGCTACCGAACTCCCCTATCCGACAATCATTCCCCACAGCGATGGATCCGGCGTAGTCGCAGAGGTCGGCGAGGGTGTGGATCCGGCTCGCATCGGAACGACGGTCTGGATTTGGAACGGCCAATGGCAACGACCCTTTGGCACCGCTGCAACGTCTATCACATTGCCGTCGGAGCAGGCTGTTACGCTGCCCGCAGGGTTGGATCTGGCACAGGGGGCTGGGTTGGGTATTCCGGCGCTGACGGCGGCTCATGCGGTGTTTTCGGGCGGTGAGCTTGAGGGCAGGACAGTCCTGGTTCAAGGAGGAGCAGGTACTGTAGGTTTGCTTGCGGTGCAGTTTGCAAAATGGGGAGGTGCCCGTGTCATCGCGACATGTTCGCCATTGGCTTTCGAACGTGTTCTGGAGGCAGGTGCAGATAGCGTGCTCGATTACAACGCTGCAGATCTGGCGGATCAGATTCTGGAAGCAAATGGTGGCAAACCTGTCCAGCAGATTGTCGAGGTCGAATTCGGTGTCAACTGTGAGGTGGATACTGCGGTGATCGCGCCAAATGGACGTATCACTGCCTATGGATCGGCCAAGGAAATGTCGCCAAGCCTGCCGTTCTATCCCCTTATGTTTAAAGCGGTAACGCTGGAGATGTCGCTAGTGTATCTGCTGCCATCTGCGACGCGCCAAACTGCAATTAACCGGATCAATCGTGCTGCTGAACAAGGGGCGCTTTCCCTGCCAGTTGCAGGGGTCTTTAACCTTGTGGATACGGCTAAGGCGCATCAGGCGGTTGAGCACGGAAATCGTGCTGGATCTATCCTGGTAAAGACCTGTTGACGCCAATCAGGGCAGGTCTGCTGGAGACCTGTCCCGATCAGAACTCGGCTGATGAAATAAGGAAACGGCAAAACGGCATTTTTTCCAAAAATCCTCTTGCGCCTTCCGGAGTCTGCTATTAGACAGCCGCTCACCGATGGGGTGTGGCCAAGTGGTAAGGCAACAGTTTTTGGTACTGAAGATCGTAGGTTCGAATCCTACCACCCCAGCCATTTTCCTAGTGATTTAGTTTGTCGAAAATACTCCTTCGGGAGTATTTTTCGTTTATAATCAGTCACATATGGAAATTGTTAAAACTGCACCTTGTGGTTTTGTCTCATATCCCGCAACAAATCCCGCAACAAATCCCGCAACATTTTGCCAATTTGGGCAGGGGAAACGTATGGGAATAACGTGTGATCGGGGGCGCTGGTATTGGGTCAAGCGCATTCCAAATCGTTTCTATGGATTGGTCCTTGGGGCTGATGGTAAGCCCGTTAAGCAGGTCAGGCAGGCGCTGCACACTGCGGACCGGCTTGAAGCTCAAATCCGGGGGTCACAGATCGAGGTTGAAAGGCTGGCGGAGTGGGAAGCTCTGGCCGCCGGAAACACTGATAGTGCAAAGCGCCACTATGAGGCCGCGCAGGGACTAGCGCGGGCGCGGGGCTATTCTTACCGCCTGATGTCCGAAATGGCGAACAGCGACCCTAAAGAGCTTGCTGAGCGCATCCTTTCAGTGTCCGGCTCATCTCATTCCAGCCGCGTGGCAGCGCGAGCGCTGGTGGGCACGATCGATGAGGTGCTGCCGACACTTCTGGAAATGCGAGATGACTATTTTGAGATGACAAAGAGCAGGCATCTCAAAAAATCAGAGCGGCAGTATCACCGTTGGAAACTGCCACGCAATCGTGCGGTCAAGAATTTCATAGATGTGGTTTCCCAAAGGGACGCGCAGGGTAAGCCGGTGTTGGTCTCAATTGACCGCTACACCCCAGACGACACACTAAAATTCCGCAACTGGTGGGCTGAGCGCCTAGAGGCGGAGGGCTTGGACATCGAAACCCCCAATAAGGACTTCGGGCACCTGGCTGAGATGTTCGGCACATGGGCTAAGCTAAAAAAGCGCGATATGCCGAATCCATTTGCAGGGCTGAGATTTGAGAACAGGCGCAACAAAAACAAAACCAAACACCCGCCGTTTTCGCGGTCTTGGGTTGAGGGGCGATTGCTCGCGGACGGTGCGTTGGATGGCATGAACGATGAGCAGCGCGATATATTCCTGATGACCATAAACACGGGCGTGCGGCCCTCGGAAATCACCGATGCGCCGCTGTCTGATTTTGTGCTGGATGGCCCGGTGCCGTTCTTGCGCGTTGCGCCCCATGGGCGCGAATTGAAAGTTGCGCACACTGAGCGGGATATTCCCTTGCTGGGAATCTCGCTTGAGGCTGCAAAGCGGATTGTGGGCCGTGGCGGAATTGAGCGCTATGCACAGAATGCAGGTTCCTGGTCGGCTGCGGCCAACAAGTATTTGCGGACCAACGCGCTCAAGGAAACGCCAAACCACGTCGCTTATTCGGTTCGGCACTATGTTGAGGATGAGTTGTTAGCCGCTGGCGTCGATGACAGGGTGCGGGCGGATATCTTAGGTCATGAATACAAGCGACCCAGCTATGGCAGTGGCGGTGCTTTGATTGGGCGCCATAAGGCGCTAGCGCTGATAGCTCTTTGACCGGCGTGACTTTGCGGCCATCTCTTTCGCAGTCGCCAAGGCGCGTGACATAGCCGTTGATTGCTGTTGTGCGATGCGCACCTGTTCCTCCATGGCGATGAACGCTGGTAGGAACTCTTCACCATAGCGATCAACAAGCTCGGCTGCGCCGTGCATCGCTTTTGTGAAGAGTTCAAGATCGCTCATGGTTCTAAATCAGGGTGCGGTTAGGGGATTGTTGGGTTAATCTGCGGGGTGAAATTCAAGAACCAATTCGTTCGGCTCTTCGGGTTTGCCGTTTGTCGTCCGTGAAATCCCATCCTTGCAGGGAATGACGCGCATGCGGCCGATGTCGCTATCGACTGTAAAAATGGGCAGGTCGCCGTGCTTTTGCTGTTCCAGCTGAAGCTGTGCGATGAGTGCGGAAATCTTCATATCTCTCTCCATCAAAGGGGTGATTTATGGATTGACGCGGATCGCATAGACCTCGACCGGATCGGGGCCAAAATGCGGGTGCGTGATTGTGGTCTTGCGATAGCCGCGCCATTGGCGTGTGATCCGGCGACTGGTGTCGCCTTTCGGCGGGTATCCCTTGGCGAGTTCGATCCCGTCATATTCGCGACCTTCTATCCGCTTGACCCAGAAGGGCGTAGCCAGCCGGTATTCCTCGACCTTCTCGCCACTCTTGATCTGGTCGAAATATACGCCCTTCAAGGGCAGGTGCAGGGTGGCCATGGCTTCCTCCGGTGCGTTTCGGAGTTGGGGTTAGGTGGAGTTACTTGCGCCGCTTGCTTTTCAGCATCCGGCGAAGGCTACGGCTGTTGCCTTCTGGCGTCGGCCTAGGCTCTGGGGTGAACACGACAAAATCTGAGAACCCGCAGGTTTCGCAGGCACGCAACTTCTCACGCCAAGCGCCGCAACCTTCGCAAACTCGTAAATCTCTCATATCGGCCTCCGGTGCGTTTCGGGGCTGGTGGGTCAGCCTGCAAAGGCGTTGATGGCGTATATTGCAAGCCAGATTAGGCCGCCGAAAATGGCGAGCTTGGCGATGATCGCGAAGATCATGATGTTGCGGGTGCGGGCGAAATGTCGGTCGAAGTTGTCCATTGAGTTCTCCATCAAGGGGGTGCGTTTTCCGGGCCATACGGCGGCTCAAACCCGCATCGGCATCAGGACCATGATCAGATCCGTATGTGCCTCACTGGTAGCCAAGGCAGGTGCGCCATTGTCTTTCGCGCGTAAGCGAATGTTCCCCATCGTTGCCGTTGTCTGGGCCAGGTAGAGAGTGTTGAAACCGATATCCGGCCCAGACTTGCCCTTGGCGGCATAAGTCACAGACATCTTGCCATCGTGATCCTCTCGGCCAATCGTCATGGTGCCGTTTTCAGGGGAAATCTTGCATCCAAGGCCTTGCGGTCCGGCCATCAAGCGAAGGCGTTGAGTGGCGGATTTGGGAATGATGATATCGAGTGCCTGTTCCCCGTCGATTGAGGGGATGACCCGGTTGTAATCGGGATATGTGCCATCGATCAGTTTGCAGTGCAGTTCGCGGTCGCCCATCTCAATACTAAGAAGCGTGGGCGTCTTATCGGCGCCGCGGTACGTGATCTTGGCAAGCTGATTGCCGTTTTCTGTCAGCATTGCTGCGAGCGGCGTTATGCCGATCTGGGGGAAAATCACATCAAATGGCGGATTTGGCGCTTCGAGATCCAGGCGCGCAAGCCGATGCCCGTTCGTCGTCACCATACGTGACGCACCGTCGTGTGAGGTCCAGTAGATCCCGTTCAGGTAGTACCGAGTTTCGTCTTTCGATATGCACGATTTGACCAGGTTAAGCGCTCGGAGGAGGGTGTTTTCGCCGATCTCAACGCCGCCCAGTGGCTTATGCTTGTTGATGGTTGGCCAGTCCTCCGGCGGTGCCATAACGTTCATGGCAAGGGACATGCCGTCAGCCGTCAGGGTAAGGAGATCCTTGGCAATGTCATGCTCAATGGTGACGGTGCCGGACAAACCTGCCGTGACTTTCATCACCCGGTGACCGTTCATCACAAATGACCAAGTGCCAGAGGTGTCGCAGGAGAGTGTCTGACGTGCTTCGCGATCAAGGCAGGTGGCAGTGATAGCTAGCTGGCCGCCTTCAACCTGAAACAGGTTCTGGCTCAAGATCGGGATGCGTGACCACGTTTCCCGCACCTTGTTGACCCAAGCGAGGGCGGCGCGAAGTTCTGAGATGTCGACCTTGAGTGATTTGGTGGCGACATCAGTCTTGATTTCACTGTGAGCGTTCATCTTAGAGCCTTTCGGTGCATGGTTTCATTTGGGGCGCGGCGGGTGTTCCGTGAGTGGTTTGGCCGCGCCCCAGCGCGCAGCGCTCGCGCTGCGGGTGTGGTCAGCTGCTGTTTCTGGCACGTTGCATCCGGCGGGTGCATTTTCGCCTGATCTGGCGTTGCTCTCCCTTCAGTACGTGCAGGGCGTGTTCTTTTCTGCGGATGCGCAGGTGAAGGATCGCGAGGCGGCGCAGGTCTATTTCGTCGGCAAAGTGAAGCCACAGCGCCTTGAGGCCGAAAATCTCAATCTTCTTTAGGCTTTTGCCGGTCTGCTTTGGCGCGGCCCGTGTACCTGTGACGGGTACACGCGCTGGGGTATGTGCTCTGGTTTGCATGGTTGCTCCGATCACCGGTAAGGGGTCGCGATTTTGCCTGTCCAGGCGTCGAATTCGGTGCGCAGGGCGTCGAAGCGGTCGGCAGCGGCCTTGTTGCTGTTGAGCAGGCCACGGCTGTTCACCCCGCAGATCAGGCGGACGTATTCAGCGGCGGCGCTGGACATCAGTGACTTGCCGGGGAAGCCGCTGCGCTGTGCTGCAAATTCCTGAAAGCGCGGATCATTGCAGAGGATCCCGGCCTGTTGGGCGGGCGGCATTTCGGCAAAGGGCTGGCGGGTCATGCGATCGCGCCTTGGGCGATCAATGCCGGCGGACGGGCGGGAAGGTCTGTCGCGGCGATGTGGCGGCGAATGCGATGGGTTAGCCCATTCGCAGGTAGAGGCGCTTCGCTAACGTGTTGCGCGTCGCTCGGTCGGTGATCGTGATGCAACCGGATTGAGAGTTTTATTTGGCTGTTCTCGGTTTGACCATGAATTGCAAGGTGCATTGCTGCTCTCCCAGTGTAGGTTTTGGGTTAGCATAATGTCCAATAAAATGGATAGTCAACATGTGTGTCCGATATTTAGGACATTTTATAGCGCGACTCGCGAGATTGGTAGCGCATCATTGCGATGTTATGAGTGTGGGTTGTTGGGGGTTAGCCCAACGCGGAAAAGGAGTGAATTATGCGAACAGTTGCGTTGGCTGAGGCGATTGGGCGTTTGAGTAGCCGCCTGTCGGACTGGGGGTATGTCGTCAAGGAGGTTGATGATGTTTCAACCGTGCCGGGTTTGGTCGACCTGTTGGGGAAGTCGTATCTAACCCCCTTATCAAGTCCAGGACACAACGATTTCACGGAGAACAACGTTATATGGCTGGTCGCTATGAAGGGCGATACTCCTGTATTTGCGGGGTGCGCGCGCCTCGAAGATATCGGGCGCGAGAGTGTATCCAGATACTGGTCCAGAACCCTCAAACGTGCATATGGGGCCAATTCAGATGCCCCGGTAATTGAAAAAGTTCGCCCAGAGGTGGAAAAAAAACTATTCGGGCGTCTTGTCTACTTTGGGGATCTTTACGTCAATTCATCAGAGAGGGGTTCACGGGTGGCGCTTCGCTCATTTGTAGCGTTGGGACACTTGGCTGTTTCCTTAAAATGGGATCCAGACTGGATTTACTGCTTTGTCAGAGAGGAAGATTTGGCGCGCGGGGCAGGTGTAATTTATGGGTTTTCAACCTTGCTTCCTGAACCTTTCAATTGGTTGTCGCCGCCGCCGCCTAGATCGAATTCTGAATGGCTTGCGTTGCTTCCAAGAGACGAAATTTGGTCGTTTGCAGGCGCTTCTCTCCGCGCGGCTCTTCGTAGCGCTGGTCCTCGACGGGATCGCTCAGACAATCAGCAGAGAGTAATTAAGGATGCGCCTGCCGAGTGTGTCGGATCTCACGGGGAATAGCCCTCGGATAAATTCCATCTTTACTCGTACAGGGTGGTTCGGCATTTGAACGTCTAACGTTTCCAGCGATACAAGTGGGCCGTTTATTGAGGTGCTGGCATATGCAGAAACCCAGCGCCTCTTGAGTTCATCGTCGGGCACCGTGTCCAAGGCCGTCTGCAAGAGGCGGGCGTTAGGTTGGCCCATTGTAATCGCCGCGAGGCTTTTTGCTCCAACTTCAATGACTTCCAAGCTGGAGGCGTCGGGTGCGCAAGGGGCATATTGGTCGCAGTACGCCAGTGTTTCTGTAAAGCCCTCTAAGACGCCTCCTGACTTTAGATGTGTCCGCATCAAGGAGTCGATGGTAGGTGTTCCATTGCTCTGAGAGTGCTGGGCGATCAGCGTCGCCGAGGCGTGGCTGAGCAGTTGATCGGCGCTATCAAGTTGGGTGGATAAGCGGCGTACAGGCGGCGCTATCCCTGCGAGATGATCTAGCGTTGTTCCTAGCAGGGAGGCTACCCGAGACATGCCAAATAAGCCGGGCCCAGTTTTTGAGATGTCCAGTTTCTTGTCGTTTATGATGTTGTAGAGGGTCTTCTTGCCCAAGCCTGCTGCTGTTGAGAGGCCCCAGATGTCGTCACCATATGGTGAGTTCTTCACTGCCTCGCTAAGTCGTTCTCTAAATCCATGCATGTCAATGATATTCCTAAATTTAGGAATTACCATGCAACTGCTTGACCTCTGGGGTCAAGGCGTTGCAGCTATTGGTTGTGAAGATTATTGTTCGCCCGGAGTAGTGGATTGAAAGTAGCTAAATTTTGCCAAAAATTACTTGATATGAGTGAGCGGGAGCTGGCTGCTTTGCGGGTCTACGGTGAGGATGCTAGTCTTTTTCTAGCAGAGCAAGAATGCCGTCGCGCGCGCGCGTATCTTGCTCCATCAGCGTCATCAGTCGCTCGGTCTCAGGGGAAATCTCAAAGCCAAAAAGAACAAAAGCAAGACTAAACCCATTCGCTTCACAGATCTTTGCGAGCTTTTGAACCGTGGGTTCGGCTCCATCCTTTAGGACGGAGTGTAGATATCCGGGGGTTGTATCGCCGCGCTTGCTTGCCTCGCGCATGGAGAGGCCGGACTGCTCGAGTAGCAGCAGCAGGCGTTTCCTCATCGCGTTGGTGTCATATGTGCCATTCATGCTGCGATTATCCATTAGATTGGATATATGCGCACGTCCTTTATTTTGGAATATTGACGTGTCCAAAATAATGGATATTACTGCCATGTATGAAACCAGTTCAACATACATGGCTTGATGTCTCAGGCGGCCCCCTTAGTGGCGAAATCCGGCTTCTCCTTGAGCGGATTGAGAAATTTTGTGAAGCGCGGAATTGGACGCTTGGATACTTCGGAAAGCTTGTTGCAGGTGATGACACAATCATCCGTAGGCTCCGCGACACGGGGCGTGTGCAGGCCCGTCTGATGCTCGTAGTGGAGCAGTTTCTTGACGAGAATGAGGTTGCAGATCGTTCCGGTGGTGACGCGCAATGACCATAGATTGCGTGTTAGCTGCTGCAGCCAAGCTTGGAATGCAGGGGGGGGATTAGATGATTGGGCACCCCATTAGCCGCGTCTGTTCAGATGTCAGTCAAGGCGGTTTTTTCAAGCGGCGCGTGGCGAAATGGATCGCATCGGGTGTTTGTGGTCTTACGCCCTATGCGATCCGCTGGTTCTGCGTTTCACGTCTGGGCGCTCTAAAATTCCTCGCCGTATTGCAGATCGCCAAACACGAATTCTCCGGTCGTGCCATCGTTCAGTCTAACAATCGCCGTGCCGGAGATCAGATCTGTCTTACGGGTGATGATCGCATTGCCGGTTCGGCCATCGGTGCAGGATACCGGTGCGCGAATTGTAATAGCGGTTGTTCCCGCATCATAGGTGCCAGCGCAACTCAGCCCTCTGGTGTTGAGGACCTGAAAGGTTCCGCCGGAAAGCGAAGCGGTCGCTGTGCCTTGTGCTGGCTCGCCATCGAATTGTCCATTTACTGGCAGCGAGACAGAGCAAGCGGCGGCAAAAGGCACGACAAAAAACGCAAATTTACGCATGATGAATCCTTCGTATTTATGTACCGAACAACTGGTGCGGGAATGCGTGTGCTGTCAACTCTTTGCGCGGGCTCATCTCCCATTTCTATTTTGGGTGATCCAGCCGGTTGCAGAAACGCAGCGGGCACAGAGGGCCGCCACCCTCGCTTCGTCGCCGATTGGGGGCAGGCGCGCCTGCATGTGGCCCCCGTATCCTCCCTGATGGAACCTGGGCGCGTTGGTGCAGCTTGCGCTGCGCGCCCCTTTTTCGAAGGGGGTTGCCATGCTTGACCTTCAATCCTGCGCTTTGGCGTTTCCTGACCGGCCAGATTGGGTCTGGTTGCGTTGGTATTGGGGCGTCACAGATTTGCTGCGCGACGGGGTGACGCTTGATGACGTTGCCGCGCGTGAACGGGGACGGATTGGCTGCCTCGCCACGCCTTATTCGGATTTTCCCGGCGGTCCCGTGCTGGCGGCTGATTATGCGGCGGAATGGGCAGGGTTGTTGAGTGGGGCAGGGCTGCTGCCCTTGTCGCCTGCGCTATCGGCGCTTGAGGCTGGCACGGCCAGCGCTGAGGTTGGCCCGGTTTCTCGCGTTGCTGAGGTTGTCGTGGTGCCGCCGATCGAGGGTTGGCGGCAGTCGGCTGAGGTGTGGCGCGCTGTCTGCGCCGGATTGGGCGCGATGCGGCCTGTCTATCTGCTGAATGGGGGTGCCTGATGGCTGAGCGGGATCTTTGGCGGGCGATCTTGGCCCTGGCGGTATCGGATACGCTCTATGAGGGGGATGCGCCGGTCGCCTGCGATGCACGTGATGCGGCGCGCGAGTGGTTCCGGTTTGGTGGTCGTGATTTCCGATTCACATGCGTGATGGCGGGATTTGACCCCGATGCAGTGCAAGCACGGTATATGGCGGGCAAGTTCTCAGCGGTCGCTGAGGCTGGGCGTGCGTTCATGCATCATACTGGGCGACCACCGCGTGCACCGGAGGCGGTACGCGCATGGCCGCGCGTTTCAGCCCGTCACCAACAAAAATCAGAGCAGCAGGGAGGTCATAATGGACGGCCAAATCAATGACGTGGCGCAGGTGATGCCTGACCCATGGCCGCTGAAACTGGGGGAAACCCTATCGTCACATGACTGGTTTCCGTTCCATGGGCATCAGTTCCTCGGCTCTTCCTTTGTCCGCACATCGGTGATGGCGGGGCGACGGGAGGATATCGGCACCGCCGTGATCCTCCAGGCAGAGGCCATGCGAGAAGACCCAGCAGGCACCCTGCCGACCGATGATATCGAGTTGGCCGACCTCGCACGGTTTCGCAGCGTGGATGAGTGGCTTGAGGTGCGGGCGCGGGTCTTGAAAGGGTGGGTCACCGTGTTGGTCGAGGATCCGAGGACGGGGGCAGTGACTGAGCGCCTCGGCCATCCTGACATTGAGGAGGTGGTGAAGGACATGTACAAGCGCAAGCGCGGTAGGGATGCGGCGCGGGATTCCTCGCGTATGGCGCTGAAGCGGCACAAGATCCGCACCAAGATGCAGGAAATGGGTGTTCCCGAGCATATGGCTGCGGACAAGGGTGCAATCCAGATGTTGGCTGAGCATTTCGATCATGCTGACATCTACATCACGCCCGACAACCTGCGCGCGGCCATGGCCGAGGTGCTGGGGTATACCGGCGCTGTGACGCCGCTGTCAGCGCATCGGCGGACGTGAAATCCTACTGAAATACAACTGAAATGATTTCACTACATTTCAGCACGATTTCACCCGGCAAGTGAAATTGCCCTACAGAACAGAACAGCACAAAACAGAATAATACAGAACACCTTACTAGCGCAGAACTCTGGCGGGACGCCTGTGGATAACTTGGAATTGCTTAGAAGAAAGGCAGAGCAGACATGGACGCTAGAGAGCAGCAAGCGGGCGAAAAGCGGGTGCGGGAACACCTGATTGATCCGCTGACCCGGTTGGGGTTGGTGAAGCCATCGGGAATGACCGTGGCGCAATTCAAGGTGATGCAGGACGAACTCTGCGGCAAGCTGGCCTATATGACGGATCTGAACCTGCAGGCGCTGGCCGAACAGGTGCGATCGATGCCGAGCGGCAAGAGCAAGGATCGGTTTCCGATTGCCGCCAAGGTGCTGGGCTGGGCGGCGCAGATCCAAGCGCCCGCCGATGACGCGTCGCCTTTGTTCCGCGCGGTGTTCGGCGGTGCCCTCGGCAAGGCTGCGATGGCGGAGGATTTCGCGCCGGAACTGTTGGCGCATCTGAGGAGCCACCGGGTGTGGCCGCGCGAATACGATGTGCGCCAGATCCGCGAGCGGTCAGTTGAGGCCAAGCGGCGCATCACTCGGATGATTGAGTCAGAGCAGCGCGGCGGTGTCGTATCTGGGGAAGATCAGCGGCTGCGGGCTGCGCGGGTGCAGGCAGCAGAGAAGTGCCGGCGCATTGTTGCGATCGTCGAGAATGGCGGTGCAGCATGACCGAACATGTGGTGATCGTCGCGTCCGACGGTGTTGCGCGGCTACAGGCAGAGGCGGATCGAATTGCCGCGATCAAGGCACGCGGTGCTGTGCCTTCGGCCTGTGGTGATGAAATACCTGAAGCGCCAGCGCGGGGGGCTTTTCGGGTATTTGAGCCTATGCGGTTGAGGTCTGTTGGTTCCGGCGAATATGAAGCGCAGCATGTTGGATATCGTGGTCGATCGGCAATTCGCAATGCCGACGTGTTCGACGTGATGGCAGCGGCGGTGGCGCGAAAGAAAAAGTCACCGCCGTTCACGCCTGGTCAGGTCGCAATGGGCCGCCACTATCGCGATCTGATTGAACGCCATGCTTGCGCTGGGTTGCGGTGTTCGTCTCTTGAGGCAGTGCGTTCGGGGGGCGGTGGACAGGGAGGTGAGTTCGTTGATGCAGTGCTTCGTGATCGTGAGGAGATCACGTTGATGCGTCGGCGGATCGGCACCGGCAGCGCGATAGAGGTGCGCAGGGTGCGCCCGAGTAAGCGCGGGTCACGAACGACGATCACCAATCAGCGTCTTGTCGATATGGTTTGTATTGAAGGCAAATCGTTACGCGATGTTCTCGAAGCTCACGGCTGGTCGGTCTATGGGGAGACGACTAAGGCTGTCCGACAGGCTTTGGCTGGCTTGCTGGATGCAATGGCTGGCCCAGCGTACACTGGGCATATTCAGTCGCTATGAAGAAAGGGGCTTGACCCTTACCTCATCTGCGAGGCATGAATAGTACATCATCACGAAATGCGCCCACGGGGAACCGGCGGGCGCTTTTGCTTTTGGGGGGTGTCGATGTCCGGGCTTGATATGAGTTTGCACATGGACACCGGCGATTTCATCAAGGGATCTGATGAAATCCAGCGCAAGCAATTGCCGATGGCAACGGCGTGGGCCTTGAATGACACGGCACAGGACGTGTTGGAGCATATCCAGCACCGGATGGAAGTCGTCTTTGATGAACCGACGCGGTTCACAAAGAACGCATTCCATGTTTGGCGGGCCAAAAAATCAAACCTGGTCGCCAAGGTCCAGGAGCGGCCATCGGTAGGCAGCAAGCACTATCTGAAGGTGCAGGAACGCGGCGGGCGCAGGCCAAAAACTGGTCTGGAGCGGATGCTTTCATCCTCGCTGGCCTATGACGGTTTCTTGGCCGCAATCGCCCCGGCGGCTGGTGCCAAGCGCAACCGCTTCGGCAACTGGGCACCGGGCCAGCGCAATCAAGCGATCTCGGCCATCAAGGGGTGGAGCGAAACCGGGTACAAGGCCAACGCCACCAAAGACAGCGCGGCCCGCAACCCATCGCGCGCCGCATATTTCGTACCGCAAAAGAGTTCGAAGCTCTCGCCCGGTATTTACAAGCGCACGGGTAGGGGGAAGCGGGAAAAAATTGTGAAGATCGCCCACTTTCTGGACAGCCTGCCGAGCTATTCGAAACGGCTTGGCTTCCATGATGGTGCTGAGCAGGTGTTTGAAAGCCAGTTCCCGATGCACTTCAGGCGCGCATTCAAAAAAGCGATGTCCACCCGCCGATAGGCCCTTGGGTCCTTCCTGGGGATTGGCTGCACGCGGGTAATTCGCACCCCGATCCATTCAAGTGTTTGTTGTTTTTCAATGCTTTGGGTTGTGGTTCTTGTTGATGTTTGAGCGGAGGAAGGTGAACCGATGACGGAATTGATCACGTTGGACAGCGGGGAGGTGATTGATCTTTCACGCTACCCGTTGCCCAGCGGGATTGAGGATGAGGTTTACAACATCCAGCTGATGGCCAAGGCCATGAACACCAGCACGGTAACGGTTAACAAGTGGATCGATGCCGGAATGCCGGTCGAGAATCCCGGCGGAAATGGTCGCTCCTACGAGCTGCGGTTTTCTCATTGCTACGCCTGGCGCAAATGGCGTGAGGGTAAGGATCAAGCGGCTGTAAAGGCGAAGGCCAGCAGTGCAGCGCAAAAGGCCATGCTGTTTGTCGGTGAAGATGATGAGGCCGCAGCTGATAACGCGCTCTCGGCAAAAGAGGTGCGTGAATGGTCAGAGGCCGTGATCCTGCGCGATAAGGCAGCGTTGCAGCGCGGGGATCTGATCAAGCGCGGTGATGTTCAGGGCGTCATGGAAAAGCTACTCGGTACGGTTCGGCGAACCATCACCAATATGCCGGACTGGCTGGAACAGGAATTCAGTCTCAGTCCTCGCCAAGCGGACAAAGCCCAGACCTATGCCGATGGCCTGCTGGATGAATTGCGGCTGCAATTGGAACGGCAGGGATATCAGACCGCCGACGTCATTGACTTTGGAGACCGCGACACCCTCGCGGAATAAGCCATGCTGGAAAATCGAGATCATGCGCTGGGACAGATCATGGATCTGCCCCCACTGCCGCCGCATACCAAAGCGGGTGAAGTGCTGGCGGATTGCCTGCCGATCCTGGACGCTCCCAGCCGCATCACGCCGATCGAGTGTGCCCAGCAGAATGTTCGGGTGGAGGCGCGCGGGGTCTGGCAGAACTACGACCCTGACGTCACGCCCTACATGGTCGAGCCTGCCAACACGATCCAATCACGCCTCTACAAGGGCGGCGCGTTTGTCGGGCCATCGCAGTCCGGCAAGACCATGGCTTTGATCACTGCGGCGCTGCATCCGGTCATCTGCGATCCGTCGCCGACGTTGGTGATGCACATGGATAGGCCCAGCCGGGATCGGTGGGTTGAAGAATCCTTGAACCCGGTCATCCACAACAGCCCAGAGGTCTATAAGCGGCTCGGCAAGGGTCGCGATGATGACACCTTCAGCCGTAAGCGTTTCCTGGGGATGCGGTTGATGCTTGGGTATCCGACGCCGCAGTGGCTGTCCTCGGCAAAGTACAAGCTGGTTGCTCTGACCGACTATGACCATTTCCCGCCTGAGCTTGGCGTCCGAAAGGACGCGCCGGAGGGTTCGTCTTTCGACATGGCGAAACAGCGGGTTAAAACGTTCCTCAGTCGCGGATTTGTTTTCGCGGAAAGCACCCCGGCGTGGCCCGTTACAGATGAAGATTGGGAGGCTACTGAGCAGCACCCACATGAGCTGCCGCCGGTCAAACATGGGATTGTGTTGCTCTACAATGAGGGCACGCGCGGTCGCTGGTATTGGGAATGCCGTGACTGCCAAGAGCTGTACGAACCTACCGTAGAGCGGTTGGAATATGACAAAACTCTACCGCCGATAGCAGCAGGCGAGACAGCTGTGATGGTTTGCCCGCATTGTGGTGGGTACGTCGGACCTCAGCACAAGACCGAATTAAACCGCGCCGCCTTGGCGGGTCGCGGCGGTTGGCTCCATGAGACCGAAGACGGTAGCGGCCTGGTGCCGTTGAATGACAGCCGCATTCGTGGATCCGAGATTGCATCCTGGGCATTGAACGGGGCAGCGGCGACCTTTGCTAAATGGTCGGAGTTGATTTCAAGGCGTCTGGTTGCAGAGAATGCCCTCGCGAGGCTCGGCGATGAGGTTGCCCTTGCCCGCTACTATTACACCGACGTGGGCGTCCCCTATCACAGGAAGGTCGACAAGAAAGAGGGCGAGCTGACTGTCCAGTTCCTCAAGGATAACCTGCGCGAGGCAGAGCGTGGCGTGGCCCCATCGTGGACCCGCTTTATCGTGATCACCGTTGACGTTCAGGGATCTTACTTCCCGGTGCAGATCACTGCATTTGGAGAAGAGGGAAAGGCTCAGGTTGTCGATCGGTTTGACCTGACACAACCGCCCGTAGATGCCCCCAACCGTGGCAGCGGCGATGAGATCCGCCGGTTGGAGCCTGCGCGATACTCCGAGGACTGGAAGGTCCTGGATGGGTTGGCGCAAAAGGTGGTGCCGATCGAGGGCGAGGATTACGGCCTGAAGCCAGTTCACTGCATCGTGGATTTCCACGGTGAACCCGGCGTCAGTGACAACGCAGAGAAATTCCTGAAGCGCCGCCGCAAGGAGGACGAAGGGCATATCTGGCGCGTGTCGCGAGGTGAGGGCAAATTCAAGGTTCCATTCCGCATCAAGTATGCAGAGCCGGAACGGGGCAGCGGCGGTAAGGCCGCGCGCTCTATTCGCATCCTGACAATGGCCACAGACCGTCTCAAGGATACCTTGGCTGTCTCGCTGAAGCGCGCAACCGGGGGTGCGGGGCCGTTCCTGTTGCCAAGCTGGATGCGGGAAAACACCGCACTCTTACAAGAGTTTGTCGCGGAACAGCGCACCTCGGACGGTTGGGAAAAGAAGCCCGGCCAAGTCCGAAACGAGGCGATCGACCTTTCCGTCCAGGCGCGCGCCGGTGCGGAGCACAAGGGCCTGTTGCGCATCGACTGGGCAGCACCGCCGGAGTGGGCGCTAGGCGGTATTCAAAACGAGTTCGCGGTCGCGCTGTCCGTCGATGAGGGCGAGGCCGCAGAGCCTGCGCGCGAGAAAGAACCACCCGCGCAGCAATTCGTCAGTTTTCTAAGGAGATGATGGGCATGTACTCGCAAGATCAATTGCAGAAACTGAAGGATGCCTATGCCAAGGGTGTCCTGTCCGTGGAGTTGGCGGGCGAAAAAGTCACCTTCACCAGCGGCTCGGAAATGCGCCGGCGCATCCGAGATATTGAGGGCACCATCTCTGGTGGCGGAAACGAGATGACCGTCTCCTACACGACAACGGGACGGGGTTACTGATGCGCTGGCTTGATAAAGCGGTGCTGGCAATCAGCCCGGAACGGGGGTTGGCGCGTGTCAAGGCGCGGAGTGCGGCCCACACTCTGATGAACTATGACGCGGCATCAAAGGGGCGGCGCACATATGGGTGGAAATCACCGGGCACATCTGCCGACAGTGCAGCGCTTGGCAGCCGCTCCCGCCTGCGCAACCTAAGCCGGGATTTTATGCGAAACCGCGCCCTTGCGGTGCGTGGCCGGGATGTGACTTCCGGCAATGTCGTTGGCACCGGCATCCGCCCTTCCGTCCGTATGGAACAGGGGCAAGAAGACCGCGCAAGTGAGGCGATGGAAGTGGTCCAAGATCACCTTCTAACGTCTGCAATCGACACGTATGGCGTCAGCGACATCCTCGGCCTTCAGACTCTGGTGATGAATACGGTTTTCACCGATGGCGAAATCCTTGTGCGCCGCCGCATGCGCAACACACTGTTTGACCCAAATCTGAAATTGCCGTTTCAGGTTCAGCTCATGGAGGTGGATCACCTTGATGAAAGCATAACCAGCAACGGCAATAACGATGTGATCGAAGGGATCGAGTACGGGCCTACCGGGAAGGCGGTCGCCTACCATCTTTTTGACCAGCATCCGGGCGAGGTCGGATGGCGGCGGCGTCGCAAGATGACCAGCACGCGCGTGCCTGCGGAGCAGATCTTGCACATCCGCCGGATTGAGCGCCCAGGTCAGATGCGCGGCATTCCGTGGCTTGCGCCGGTCATGACCACCCTTGGTGAGATCAGTGACTATCAGGATTCGCAGATCCTCAAGCAGAAGATCGGATCTCTGCTGGCGTTTTTCGTCAAGTCTGGTGCTGACGGAAAAACATACGCCGGTGCGCAGCTGAGCCATTTGGAACCGGGGGCGATTGTAGGGCTGGCAGAAGGGCAGGAAGTCACGCCCTCAGAACCACCAAAGGTCGATGGCTACCAGGAGTTCATGAACCAGGCGATCCGAACCATCGCGGTGGGGTTGGGCCTGAGCTATGAGAGCTTCGGGGATCTGCGCGGGGTGAATTTCAGCTCCGGCAAGATGGGGCGCATTGAGATGGATCGCTTTGTCGAGATCTGGCAGCGCGCGATCATCATTACGCAATTCTGCATGGGGGTCTCGCGTTGGACGCGGGATGGCTGGCGTCTGGTGGAAGCCTCCAAGGGTCTCGCGCCGGTTCCAAAGTCGATCGACTGGACAGCCCCGAAACGCCCGATGATCGACCCGGCAAAAGAGATCGGCGCGGCTGTCGATGAGATCGAAGCCGGATTGACAAGCCTGCAGCGAAAACAGCGGGAACTTGGATACGACCCCGACGTGATTGCGCGCGAACGGGAGGAAGACGCCAATCGCGGCGGCACCCCAGCGGCTCCGGCCAACAGAAACCAGCGCCCCCCAGAGGACGAAACCATCGAAGAGGATGAGGAAGATGAACGGCAATGATTTGATCCTGAACGGTGAAATCGTTCTGGAAGGTTACATCCACGACCATGAGACCTGCGAATGGATGGGGCCTGGGTATTTCTCCAGTCGGATGGTGCGTGATGCGCTTTCGTCCTTCTCCGGCGACGTGACAGTGCGGGTTAACTCCAATGGTGGCGACCCCTTTGAGGGGGAGGCAACGCGGGCCGCGTTCGAAGCCCATTCGGGCAAGGTCACTGTTTTGGTCAACGGCATGGCCGCGAGCGCGGCCTCTCTGCTGATCATGGGGGCTGACCAGATCGAAATGTCCGCCGGTTCGTTCATCATGATCCACGATCCGTCGGGTGGATGCTGGGGCACGGCAGAGGCGCACGAGGCAGAGGCGGAGCGGCTTCGCACCCTCGCCAGCACCTATGCCGATGTCTACGCGGCTCGATCGGGGCGGTCGAGCAATGAGGTCAAGGCGATGATGACCGCCGAGACCTACCTGAATGCAGCGAAGGCGGTGGAAACCGGCTTTGCCGATGCCCTTATCGGCAGCTCAAAATCAGACGTGCCAGAGGATGAGGCATTGGCAGCGGTGCAAACCGAAATGGCCCGCCACCATCGCCAGTATCTCATGGCCATGCAGCATTTTCGCGCATTGGGCGGCAAGCCCGGTGCGAAACCACAGGTCAGTATGACCGCTTCACAGGAGGCTCAAGAGATGCCGAACGATACCAATCAGCAGACCCCCAATCCAACGCCCTCGGTCACGCCGCCTGAAGGTGCCGCGCCTGAGACCACCATGACCAACACGCCCGAAATTGAACTGGCTGTGCAGGCAGAGCGCCAGCGTCAGACCGCTATCCGCACGATGGCAGCACCGTATCGCGAATCCGGGCAGTTGGCGCAGATGCAGATCGACACTGTCATTGATCAGGGCCTCACGGTGGAAGCCGCAGGGGCACGTTTCATGACCCTTATGGCGGCAACGCCTGATCGCGTTGTGCCGGCCGCACCGATTGGCGCACGTCAGGATGAAGCCGAAACCCGCATGGAAGGCATGATCCAGGCGCTGATGTCCGACTATACCGGGCCGGGTGAGCAGTTCCGTGGGATGCGGGTGCGGGGGCTTGCAATGGAGCTGGGCGGCGGCTCCAGCTTCGATACATTCGCGCAGGTTCAGCGCGGTATGCGCTCCACCACAATGATGGGCGGCGCGCATGGCGTTAGCGACTTTGCCTATATCACCACTGAAGTAATGAACCGCAGCCTGATTGCGGCCTATGAGCGGCGCACTGCAAATTGGCAGGTTCTGACCGGCACGCCGATGCAGGCCAGCGATTTCCGCGAACTGCATGCGGCGCGCTTCGGCGGGGATTTCCAGCTCAAGAAAGTCCGCGAGAACGGCGAATATGAAGAGGCCACCCTTGCAGATGAGGCGGAGGGCCTGAAGGTCGAGCGCCGTGGCCGGACCATCAACCTGACCTTTGAAGCGGTCATGAATGATGACATGGGCGCGTTCAATCGCATTCCCACTGATTTTGCGATGGCCGCACGGCTCATGGAAGCGTCCATGGTCTGGGCGCTGCTGCGCTCCAATGCGGTGCTGAAATCTGATAAAACCGCGCTCTTCCATGCCAAGCATAAGAACATTGCTCCGGCAGGTTCTATTGGTGCTGAGAGCGTTGGCAAAGCCCGCAAGCTGATGTGGGAACAGAAAGCCTTTGGTTCTGCGGATGGCGCTGAGGACTTCCTGATGATCGAGCCTGATCTTCTGATTGTTCCCCCGGCGCTGGAAACAGATGCAGGCAAATTTATCGCTGACGTGACCCCGGCAAAAATGGCTGATGCCAACCCCTGGCGGGCCACGCTGACGCCGGTTGTTGCACCGCATATCGGTTCCGTTGCACAGGGTGGTTCCGACAAGAATTGGTATGTCGCATCGTCGGATCTGCCGCCGATTGCTGTGGCCTATCTGGAAGGGCATCAAGCCCCAACGGTTCGCACCGTTGAGGGTATGAACCCTGACAAGGTGACGATGACAGCGCGTCACATCTTCGGTGCGGCTCCGTCAGAGTTCCGCGGCATCGTGAAGGTTCCCGGTCAGTAAGTCGGGCAGTTTTCTTAACATGAACTAATGGGACGAAAGGGCGGCAGGTGCCGCCCTTCGTCGTTTGCAACACTGACAAAGGAAGGTTTGTCATGAAAAACTATGTAAAGCCCGGTGATCATCTCCCCGTCATTGCCCCGGCAGATGTGAAATCTGGGGGCCTCGTCAAGGTTGGCGCTCTGATCGGTATTGCCCAGCATGATGCCTTGGCTGGTGAAGAGGTCGAAATCGTCCGCAAGGGCTGTTTCACTCTGCCGAAAGTGTCGGCCCAGGCATGGGCGCAGGGCGCAAAGATCTACTGGATCACCGCCGACGCCAAATGCACGACCACAGTGGGCGGAAACACCTTGATTGGCGCGGCTGTTCTGGACGCGGCGAACCCGTCTGACAGCGGTTTGGTCCTTCTGGACGGCGTGATCCGCTAAACCAATGAGCCATTTTTTCGATGGCATGGCCGGATTGCTGAATGAGCTGTTTGGTGATCCGGTTCAGATCACACGCGCAAACGGTGTTGTTGGTACTATACAAGGTGTGTTTCGTCGCGATCCAATTGAGGTGGCTGGCGATGATGGGTTTCCGGTTCTGATCATGAGCCCAACCCTGAAGGTGCCTCAGACTATCCGCCTTGAGTTTGGCGACTTGGTAGAGCCGTCCATCGCACCCGGTGCGCGTTTTGTGGTCAAGAGCGGCGAGCCAAGTCCGTCACCGTCAGCAGATCGCATGGTGGTCTATGAACTGGAGCTTGAGCCATGACAACAAAGATCGCTGAGACCCTTTCGACCGCGCGCGCAACGATAACAGCTGACCCGCGCTTTGCCGGGTTCCGCCAGTTTGGAATATGGGACAAGCGCATCACTGAGGATTCCCTACCCGCATTCGGTGTCGGGGTGCCTCGCTGGACAGACGATGACAAAGATACCCTAACCAGCGGTGAGGCGGTGACCACGGTTGTGATCGCGCTGAAGCGATCAGATGGGGATCTCGAAAGTCTGGCATTCGAAGATGCAGCGGCGATCAAGGCGCTGTTGTTGTCGGCCTTGGAAGATGAAGCACATGAGCTGAGCTTTCAGGAGGCGACCTATCAGGAGGACACCGCCGGGGAGAAACCCGTTTCCACTCTCTCGATGATGTTCTCTTTCACCTACTGGCCCGCAGTTCTGTAGGCCAGCACATGCCCGCACAGGCGGGAAATCCGACATAGGAGAAGAATGATATGTCAAGCAGCGGAGCAATTCGCGGCAAGGGGTCATCTGTACGCGTAGGCGTCGGCGATCCTGTCGCATGGACCAAACTGGCCGGGATCGAGACTTTTGATTTTCCCGACCAATCCCGTCCGGAATTGGATGTGACACATCTGGACAGCCCAAACGATACCGAGGAGGCCATTCCAGGGATGCGCCCGGTGGCGGTTTGGACTGTCGATATGCACCACGTTGAGGGGAGCGCTTCAGAAGTGTTGTTATCGGGGTTGGAAGACACCGGCGAGCCGATGCAGCTGGAATTGAAGACTGGCGGCGCTGCAGCCACCCCGAAAGTCTTTGCAGGCTACGTCAAAGGCTACACCCCGAAAGGGATTGGCCCCAAGGGTGTCCAGATGGCTGCCCTGAGTATCCTCATTCAAGCCAAGATCGAAGGGTGAAGGGTATATGGCTGACTATACACGAGGTGAAGTGAGCGGGCGCGTGCGTGGGCGCGTCAAAACCCTGTGCCTTGATATGGCAGCACTTGAGCGGTTTGAGGCGTTACAGAGCCAAGAAGCGTTTTCTGCAATCGAAGAAATGCGCGGTGACGATGCCGGGTTTGCGACGCTGCGCCGACTGGTGTGGTCGGCAATGGCCAAGCACCACCCGGACGCCACACTGGCAGAGGCGCAAGCGTTCATTGCCAAGCATGCTGACAAAATCCGCGCAATGCTTCAGCGGGCACTACCGGAGCCTGAGACGGATGAGGACGTGGCAGAGTCCGCGCCGGGAAAACCGGCCGGAGCGACGGGGTAGGGGTCTCTTCGCTCCGGCATGATTGGCTTGATGCCGGTCTTGATCCTGATCGGTTCTGGCAGATTACCCCGCGCCTTTATGTTGAAGAGATGCGTTCGGCGGCCCGCCGTCGAGCGCATCAGCAGGCCGCGCTGGCTGAGGCCATGTTTGCCGGATCTCGCATGGACGGCAAAGACCTACAGAAATACTGCGACGACCTGCGCGGTGAAGATCGGACGCAGCCGCCTGAAGCTCTGCCGGGTGCAATTGATGCTGCCGCGCGGGGTCACCCGGTGATGACCTGGAAAGAATTCCTAACACAAAGGAACACGTGAAATGTCTCTGGTGGGTCGTCTCAAAGCGACCCTCGGGCTGGATGCCCGTGGGTTCGACAAAGGTCTGAAATCAAGTGAAAGCCGCGTGAAGCGGTTCGGAAAGGCTATCTCCAAGATCGGGGTTGGCCTTTCTGTTGTTTCTGCTGGTGTGCTGGCGGCAGTGCGCAATCAGCTCAATGCTGCTGATGAGCTGTCCAAAAGTGCGCAACGGCTTGGTGTGCCGATTGAAGAGCTATCTGCGCTCCGCCATGCCGCTGATATGTCCGCAGTCAGTGCATCTGATCTGGACAACGGTTTGGTTCGCCTGTCGCGGAACATGCAGGACGCATTTGCGGGCGGCAAAAGAACCTCCGCTCTGTTCCGGGATCTTGGGATCAGCTTTTCTGATACCAATGGCAAGCTGCGTCCAACATCTGAAGTGATGGCAGATGCGGCAGAACGTCTTGCGGCCATGCCTGACGGGGCCAAGAAAACAGCGCTGGCATTTGAGCTGTTCGGGCGCGCGGGAGCTAACCTGATCCCAATGCTCAACGGAGGTCGGGAAGGTCTGCAGGGCATGCTGAAAGAGGCCCGCGAATTGGGTCTGGTTGTCGATCAGAAGACTGGCAAGTCTGCCGAGAACTTCAATGATAACCTCTCGCGTCTTTCCAAGACCCTGAGGGGTGTCTTGTTGCAGTCCATGGCGGCGCTGGCTCCCGTCTTGGAGCGCATCACAAATGCGGTTGTGAACGCGTCCAAATGGTTCCGTGATCTGTCGCCTTCTGTTCGTCAGGCCCTTGCGGGGTTCGTGGCATTCCTGGCTGTCGCAGGACCATTGGCTCTTGCAATCGGTGGGGTCACATTAGCGCTGTCAGCGATCGCGGGACCAGTTGTTGCTGTGGTTGGTGGTTTCGCGGCTCTAGTGGCTGGGGCTTCAGCCTTGGGCGTCAGCCTCAGAACCATTGCCGCTGTCGCGGGTGCTGTTGCCGCAGCCTTCGGGATCAAACTGGTTGTTGCGATTGGGGCAAAGTTTGTCGCCTCCGCTGTCGCTGCAACCCGTCAGGCCCTCGCTCTGGAAATGGCTCTGGGGGCCAAGTCCCGTGCCGCCGCTGTCGCGGGGGTTGCCGTCAAGAGTTTGTCGCGGGCGCTGATTGCCCTGCGGAGCGCACTTGTCGCCACTGGCATCGGTGCCCTCGTGGTGGCCGCAGGACTGCTGGTCGACCAATTCACGCATTTGGTTCAACGGTCTGGTGGTCTGGGAACAGCGCTGTCCCTTCTGTGGAATGTTGCGAAAGAGGTATTCAACCGGATCGGCCTTGCGGGCTTGGCCGCTGTGGACCGGCTGCGGGCTGGGTTCTTTGACCTTCAGGCCCGCTCTGTGCGGATCTGGGCAGGTATTATTCGAACCGTCACCAATGCTGCCGAGGCCATTGTTGATTCCGGCATTGGCGCTGCTGAAGCCTTCAAGACCGCATTTCAGGGCATCCCCCAGGCCCTTGGCGATTTCATGTTTCAGGCCGCAAACTCGGTCATTGATGGTGTCGAGGAGATGATTAATGCGGTGGTGAGCCGCATCAACAAGTTCATATCTGGTCTGAACAGCGCCCTTGCAAAGCTGCCGTCATGGGCTGGCGGCGGGTCTCTGTCGGTCGGACTGGTGGGGGAGGTCAATCTCGGGGGTGTCGACAATCCGTTTGCCGGTAAGGCTGCGGGCATGGGTCAGGCGGCGCAGGATGCCTATGACGCGGCGCAGGGAACGAGCGACTTTGGCGGTCGGGCGGATCGTCTCGAAGCTGTTGCATCTGGCATCGACACCAGCGCGGCTGCTGCCCGCGCCGCAAGCGATGTTCTCCTTAATATGGCTACAGCGCCGTTGACCAGCATCGATGCGTTGCGCGAGGCGATGCAGGAAACCGAGGGGGATATTGACAGCACGTCGGAGGCCACGACCCGGCTACAGCAGGAGCTGGATAAGCTTGGTAACGGCGGCGGCGGTGGTGCTGGCAAGGGAAAGAGCGGCAAGTCCATCAAGGAAAAGCTCAGTGAGCCGTTCAAGTACCTAAAAGAAAAGGTCAAAGGATTTTCCGATTCACTTGCAGGCGCAATCGTTCAGGGCAAGAGCCTTGGCGATGCCATGCGGGGCGTATTCCAGCGGATGGCGCAGGATCTCATTGCCAGCGGCATTCAGCGGCTGATGATGAGCCTGTTCAGTTTCGGGGGCGGCGGCGGCAAGATCTTTGGATCGCTTCTGGGGTCGATCTTCAAAGTTCCCTCCTATGCGTCTGGCACCATGAACCACCCCGGAGGTATCGCGCAGGTCTTTGAGGAAGGTGGCGAGCTGATCAATCTGCCCAGTGGCGCGCGGGTTATCCCCCACGATCTTTCGCGCATGATGGTGACTGCTGCAGGCAAAGCGGCGGGGGCCTCGGCGTCCTCTGATCTTTCCAAAGTGCAAACGCAAGAGGTGGTTGTCCGCCTGTCCCAATCCGCCATGCGGCTGAGCGATGACGGCAAGATCGTCGCGGAGATCGGTTTGCAGACGGATCAGAAGATTTCACGCGCGGCTGAAAACGCGGATCTCGCCTTGCCGCAGAAGGTCCAGCAGATCAACCACAGACCAAGGGATCGCTACACATGAGCAATCAACCACCCCTCGCGCTGTCAGAGTTCTGGAACAAATTGCGCCTTCGGGCGATCACCTTTGATTTGCCCGATGATCAGACTGGGACCGGCACCGGCAGCGGCGAAGTTCTCAGGGCCAGCCGCCGCGACGTGCTATGGCAGGGCAAGGCGGCGGTAACACTCAATCGCCATGACGCGCAGGACGAAATTAAAGCCCTCATGGATGAGATCCGCCATGGCGGCGCACGTTTTCTGGTCAGCGACCCAAAGCGCAGAGGGCCGCAGTCTGACAAGCTGGGCACGCTTCAGGGCAACAGTATCGCAACCGTGCATTCCTTCGACCTGGGGGATCGCCGCAAGTTGGTTCTGCGCGGTCTCCCGGCAGGATTTGAACTGCGCGCCGGTGATCTGTTGTCGATCGAGTATGGCGCGGATCCCGTCCGGCATTTCCTGGCGCGTATCCAGCGCGGCGGGACTTTCGCAGGCAATACACCAAAGTGCGAGCTTCGGGTTTTGCCGTTCTTGCCGATTGGCCTGGAAGTCGGGCAGGTCGTCACGCTGCGCAGTCCTGTCTGCAAAGCCTCTTACGTGCCCGATTCCTATACCCCTATCGAAAGACTGCCGGGTTACGACGGCGGCTTTGAATTCAAGTGGAGACAGACGTACCGATGAGCTGGCCAGTTTCCCAACGCAGGGATCAACACAACCGTGTCTTGATGTGGGTTGAAGCGAAAGAACATCTGACCGGCGACCCAAAGCCGCTTGGCATCTGGGATGGCCGGGATCATCAGCAATTTGAGATCGATGGCGAGATCCGCGCGTTCTACGGCGCGGGCAGCATCCAGCAGCTCAAAGCCTTCACCTCTGAGGCTGGGTTGGTGATCCAGAACTATGGCCTGGACCTTGCGGCCTTTTCTCCGGAGGTGCGCGCATTGGTGCGTGCGCGTGATGTGCGCTTCGCACGTGTCCAGATCTACGTGGTTGTGTTTGATCCGGAGACCGGCGCACAGCTCGGCTTACACAGAGTGTTCAGCGGCGTCATTGATGGGGCACCTGAGGAAATCGGGGCGGCTGGCGGGGATGCGCTGGTGAAGCTGAATCTGGTCTCCAATGCCCGTTTATTGACTCGCAAAGCGCCTGTACTCAAATCGCAGGCCGCACAGTCCAAACGCGAAGACGACAAGTTCTTTCAATATGCGGATGTATCCGGTGCCGTTCCTGTCTTCTGGGGCCGGTGGCGGCATCGGGATTAACTGAAACTCCACAATCTGAAAAATTGAGGCGGGAATGACCCAATCAATTAAGCGCCATAGCCAATGGCGTTCAAATCTTTGCGGCTTTTTGGCTTCGGTCTCCCGGCAGAAATTTCGGCCAGGGGCGCATGATTGCGCCTTGTTTGCCGCCGGTGCTGTGAAGGCAATGACCGGCGCAGATCTCGCCGCAGAATATGCCGGCCGCTATCGCACAGTCGCAGAAGGCATGGCCTTGTTGCGCTCTGAGGGGGTGGCGGATCTCACTGCCTTGGTGATCCGTCATTTTGAAGAAATCCCGCCACTCAAAGCCGGTGTCGGGGATCTCGCCTTGGTCGAAGGGGAGGGGGGGGAGGATGCCCTCGGCGTTGTGCAGGGGCCATCAATATTCGTTCTGCAAAGGAACGGGCTTGGCCGCGTTTCCTTGGAAGCTGGTCTGAAAGGGTTTCGTATATGAAAAACCTGTTGTTTGCGGCCTTGGTGTATCTGCTGGCGTCGTCAGGGCCTGCTGACGCCGCGCCAGTAATCGCCGCCTTCCAGGCCGTTGCCGCTTTCGTGGGCACGCTTGGTGTTGTCGGCTCGGCGTTGCTGCAACTCGCGATCGGCTCGGCCATGAGCATGATTGCCAAATCCAAGTTGCGAAAAGCGCAAGGGCAGAATTCTGGCATTCAGACAGAGGTGACCCTAACCGGCGGCACCAATTCTGAAAGCTTTATTCTCGGCTATTACGGCACTGCCGGCACATGGGTTTGCCCGCCTCTTTCGCGCGGTGACCGCCTCAAGGTGCTAACCTATGTGATTGATCTGGCTGGCATGCCCGGACACTCGCTGGAGGATGTGTTTGTCAATGGCGAGAAACTGAAGCTGGACGGCAAAATCAAGCACGGCAAAACCGTCACCTCCAAACCGGACAGCTTCAAAGGGCTGGTGACCGTTACCTATTTTGACGGGTCGCAAACCAAAGCCCCCGTCATGATGCAGCGGAACTACGGCACTGATCCCGACTTTCCGTGGACCGCTGAAATGGTCGGTCGTGGGCGCTGTTATGTGATCGTTGAATTCACGCACGACGCTAAGGTCTTCTCGGGCCTCCCCCGCATGCGCTTCGGTCTGCGCGGCTTGCCGCTTCTCGACCCCCGCGTCGGCGAGGTGATGCAGTTTGATAATCTCGCACTGTTGGCATATTCCGTCCTTCGTGGGTTTGAATTTCCCGATGGCACCCGCTGGGGCGGCGAGGCCAGTCTTGCAGACCTTCCGCTGTCGGTTTGGTCCGCTGCCATGAATGAGGCCGATCGGCTGATCGCCACCAAAGATGAAAATGAAGAGCCGCAGTTCCGTGGTGGCTTTGAAATCAAAATCGCTGAGACAGAACCGGCTGAGGTTCTGGAGCGGTTCATGGACGCCTGCACCGGCGATCTCGCTGAAGAGGGAGGCACATGGTACGTGCGCATGGGCGCGCCTCAGGTGCCGTCTGCGTTCCTGACGGATGATGATCTGATTGTTGATGCGCCGATGTCTCTGACGCCGTTTGCGGGCTTGGCAGACAGCATGAACAGTCTGACGCTGAAGTATCCGAACCCGGCCATTGCGTGGGAAGTCAGTGAGGCGGAGCGTATCTTGCGCCCTGAGCTGGAGGCGCAGCACGAGGGGCGGCGGCTGTCAGAGGATCTTTCCTTGTCGGCGTGTCCCTTCCCGCTTCAGGTGCAGCGGGTGGGGAAAGCCTATATTGAGGATGCGCAGCGCGATGTGCTGCACAGCTTCACACTCCCCCCGGATTTCGCGCATCTCTCGCCCTTGTCGGTGGTTTCGTGGACCTCTGAGCACAACCAATATGACGGCAAGCATTTCTCGATCGAGAAAAAGGTAATCCACCCGCACGATCTGTTGGCCTCGGTTGAGGTGCGCGAGGTCGACCCGGCTGACCACAGTTGGTCAACTGATGATGAATTGCCAGTGCCGGACGGGGTGACCCAACTGACGCCGCCGGTGTTGTTCATTCTGAACGGCGTCCGCGTTGCCCCCGTCGATATCTTGGATAGTGACGGCAACCCGCGCCGGGCTGCAATCGAGGTCTCGCAGATCCCCATTGTCGAGGGGATCGAATGGCGGGTGTTCGACTTTGCGGGCACCCGTATTGCTGACGGCGTTGCCATGGATGTTGGCGACACCTTTCTGATCACTCAGGGCATCCTGCCGGGGCACACCTACTTTGTGAGTCTGCGGGTTGCTGATGAGGTCAATGTTGATTGGTCGGCCTGGTATGAGGTCAACACCAATGATGTTCGGCTCGGGCCGGACGATCTGTCAGAAGAGGTGTGGCAGTACGTGGATGGCGTGGCCGTCTCAGCGCTGAACGACTTCAATGGCAACATGACCTACGCGCTGGAAAAGTTGGCGCAGGTGGATCTGGAAAACCGGGTTTCCGGTTTCTTGGAAACCGCCCGAATTGAGGGGGAGGTGAATGAGAAGACAGAGGCGCTTTCGTCGGAGATGGATGGGGTCCGCGCTGATCTGGTGCAGAACTACATTACTGCGGCAATGCAGGATTCCGCACTCGCGATGCTGCGGACGTCTTTGACCGCCGAAATTGATGGCGTCTCCGCCTCTCTGTCGACCAGCTATTACACGATCGCGCAGGTCAATTCTGCGATCTCGGCAGCGCGTACATCTTTGCGAAGTGAAATCGCAGGGGTCTCCGCCACGCTGAACGCTGACTACTACACCATCGCTCAGACCAACTCGGCTATTTCGGCGGCGACAACCTCGGTCACCAGTACCCTTGATAACCTGACCACGACCGTCAACCAGGTGCAATCCTCGGTCGATGGGGTCAAAGGCACATACGGCGTCCAGGTCAACAACAACGGCGTCGTGACCGGCTTTGGTCTGGTGTCGGAGTTGATCAACGGATCCGTCTCCACCACCTTCACGGTGCAGGCAGACCGCTTTGTCGTGGCCAGCAGCTCAGGCGGAGGGGCCGTGTCGCCTTTCCTGATTTCAGGCGGCAAGGTCTACATCCGTGATGCGGTGATCCGAAACGCGTCTATCTCCAGCGCAAAGATCAAGGCCCTCGCCGTTGACACCCTGCACATCAAGGGCAAGGCGGTTGACACCCGGCAGATCGCAGAAAACGCAGCCACCACCTTTTACGAGGCTACGGGCGGCACCGGCTACAAGCGGATCCAGATCAGGAACATCCATGATGAGCCAATCACGCTGATCATCCAGGTGCTCTATGATTGTCAGGATGACAGCGGTTCTGCCGCGCGGTTTGCGGGCGTGAAGATCTACAAAGAGCAAACCGCAGGCGGGAAAAATAATCTTCTGTCCTCAGTTGGTGACGGCAGCACCGGCGATGGTGAGGTCGCTGCCGCCGATGGCACCGAAGTCGTCACAACAACCATCAATCCTGGCATCACCCGGTACATATCCGTCTATCCAGAGGGGCGGGTGGTCCGGCGGTGTGACATGATCATTTTTCAGAGGCAGAGATGAGCGAGAACCGCCACAAAAAGCCCAAGCGCTTTGCGATCTACTGCAAAGACACCGGCGAAATCAGGCAAATCACTGTCTGCCCCGCTGAAGCGATCGGGGGGCAGCTGGAGCCGGGGGAAAAAACCCTTGCTCTGGATCTCGCCGGGGAGGCCGAATTGACCTCCCTTCGGGATCTTTCGCGGGTGCGTGTGCATCAGGGCCAGTTGGTGCCTTTCACCCCGCCACTGGATCTGCACGCTGAAATGGTCGCGATCAGGCAGCGCCGCAACAAGCTGTTGGCGGCGAGTGATTTCACGCAGATGCCGGACGTTCCGATTGATCTGAAGGTCTGGGGATCACGTCGGGCATACCGGCGTGCCTGGCGCAAATACCGCAAGGCGCTCCGCGATCTTACCGCCACCATCACCGACGTCGGAAACGTCACATGGCCGCAACCTCCCGAGAAAGGACAATAGCATGACGTGGTATCGCACGGGCACGGTCGAAATCGCCCAGGGCAGCAACACCATTCAGGGCACCGGCACCAATTGGATCGAGCAAAAATCCGGCTGGGCGATAGTGATCGAGGGCGTGCCCGGATTGGTCGAAATTGACGCAGTGGTCAGCGCGACTGAGCTGCGTCTTGTCGAACCGATTGAGGGCCAAGGCGGTGGATTGGGCTATGCCATTATCCCGACGCATGGCCTCAGTATCCGACTGATTGGGTACTTTGACCGGCTGATTGAAGAGCTGAACGCAACGCGGGCAACATGGAAAACGGTGTTTTCCACCTTCAGCGCCACTGCATATCAGCTCTGGCTTGATCAGGGCAACGCAGGGACGGTGGATGACTTCTTGCAGGCCATACGCGGCGAACAAGGGATTCAGGGGCCGCAAGGCGTCCAGGGCGAGCGCGGCATCCAAGGTGAGCAAGGGGTGCAAGGGGAACGTGGCGAGCAGGGCATCCGGGGCGAACAGGGTATCCAAGGTGAGCAAGGCGAACAGGGTGTGCAGGGTGACAAAGGCGACACCGGCGCAGGTCTGAACATCAAGGGCACGCTGGCCGATGTTGCGGCTCTGCCCGGATCGGGCACAGCGGGCGATGCCTGGTCTGTGCAGGGCGATATCTGGGTCTGGGACGATATCAACGCCGAGTGGGACAACGCAGGTCCCCTGCGCGGCCCTGAGGGGCCGGTGGGCCAACAGGGTATTCAAGGCCCCCGTGGCCCTCAGGGCGAGGTGGGACCGGTTGGTCCAGTTGGGCCGCAAGGTGTGCAGGGCATCCAAGGGGTGCAGGGCGACAAGGGCGATACGGGCCTCACCGGGCCAAGCGTCTTTGAGGTCTGGCGGCAGTCCCGTGGTGGTGTCGGCACCTTGGAGGACTACCACGACTTTCTTTCAGATCAGACCGTCTCACTGGCGCGCGCGCAGGCTGACGCTGCCAGCGCCGACCGCGCTGCCGCTGAGACTGCCCGTATCGCTTCTGAAGCCGCAGGGGCCGAGGCACAAGCCGCTGCCGCCTCTGCAACTCAATCGGCGCAAGTTCTCTCTGACAACGCTGAAATCGTGCGCCTTTTGCAACAGCACAAGGTGCGCGCCCTCTTGAATTTGGACATCTAAAGGAGACCTGAAATGTCACTTGAACTGGTCGCACAGGCCCTCAACCAAAAGATCGAAGCGGCGGCAAACGGTGCCGGTCCAGAGGATCTTGCAATGCTGGCAACGGCTCTGGACCGCATCGGTGGCCGGGTCACCATCGCCGAAGTCATGGCGGCAGGTGCAGAGGCCAAGGTGCAGCTTTCGCAAGCGCAGGCCGAGGCCATTGCCGCAATCGTCGCTGTGAAAGACGACGTCCGCCAAGCGGCTTTGGAGTTCCAAAATACCGCTCTCAAATCCACCCAGTTTTTCAGCCTGTTTGTGGCCTCTCAGTAAAGGAAGGAAATCCCTATGCCATTTGCAAAAACCACTCTTGATGGGGTCAACACCCCCGAAATCATCGCGGCCCCGGCAGGCAAGCTGCTGAACTTGAACGTCTCGGCTGTGAACACCTCGCAAGATCGCGCCCTCGTCAAATTCTACATCCACGCGGCAAATGTCGCGCCGACCGACGCCGATATCTTCGACATGGCGACCTTGGACAAAGGGGCGCTGTTGGAGCGTAGCGGCGTGATCCTGCCCGAAAATATGGCCGTGTCCGCCTTCAGCGATACAGCGGCTATCAACGCATTCGCCTGGGGCCTTGAGGCTCTGGCGTAACCCAAAATCTTAGGAGAACGAACATTGGGACGTATTATCACAGGGGCGCAAAGCGCCCGCACTGGTCGCTTTAACGAAATCGCGATCTTCAACAAGGCCGGTGTATTCGACTGGATCGTGCCTGAAAACATTGATCCTGACGTGCCAATCCGCGCGCATGTGTATGGGGCTGGCGGTGCTGGCGGAACCGGCGGCGGCGCTGGTAATGGATATGGCGGCGCAGCTGGTGGTCTTGCCTTGTCCGAGATCCCGCTGTCCGCTCTGACGATTGGCGCGGCTGTTTCGCTGACTATCGGCCTCGGTGCCCAGACATATACGGGCGTCGGCGGCACATCGTCCTTCGGGGCATTGCTTTCCGCAACCGGCGGCAATTCGGGCTTCAATGACGCGGATAATCTCGGCCTTGCCGCATTCTCTGCGGGTGGTATGGGCGTTGGTGGTGATATCAACCGGCGCGGCGGCTCTGGCGGTGCTGGCGTTTTGGGTAATTCCATCGGCGGCGGTGGAGGGGGTGGCGCTGCGCCTGCCCCCGGTGGGCTTGGCAACGGCCATAAGGGCGGCGACGGCATTAATCATGGCGGTGGATCTGGAGCATCTATCAGCTATGACGGCGCAGAGCCGGACAGCAACTATTGCTCGGCTGGCGGATCTGGCACCGCTGGCCCCGGCTGTTCAGGCACCCCCGCCGCCACCGGGTATTCGCATGGCGGCAACGGCGGCAGTGGATTGCTGGGCGCTGGCGGCGTTGGCGCGGCAGCCGTTGCCTATAGCAATGCGTCACAGGCTACCACTCGGGCGGGCAACGGTCAGGGCACTGCAATTCTTGAACCTAACCAGATCCTCTTTGGCGGTGGCGGCGGTGGTGGATCTGCCGCCTGCGATTATTCGACATCCCGCGCCAGCACAAACGCGGGCAACGGCGGTCCAGGCGGTGGCGGTGGCAGCGCTGCGGCATTTGGCAACGGTGCTGCTGACGCCCAGATTTTGGCGGGCAACGGTGGTTTGTTGGGCGGCGGTGGTGGCGGCGCTCAATACTGCATTCCAGGCCACGGCGGCAACGCTGGTGGCGGTGGTGCAACCGGATACAACTATGGCTCGGCACAGGGCTACGGTTGGGGCGGCGACGGCCTGATCATCCTGCAATTCGCACTCATTCACTAAGGAGGCTCTCATGTCCTATGCAAAAATCGCCAATGGCACAGTTGTTCAGGTGCTTGACCACTTGGAAGGCGTCATTCACCCCTCCCTGCATGGTGGCTACACCGAGGTGATCAGCAGCGTGAAAGAGGGGATGACGACACAGGACGGCCAGTCATTCGCATGGCCTCAAACCGCCGCCCCTGATCCGGTTGTGCCGGTCGCACCGCGCGTCCTGCCGAAACTGGTGTTCTTTCAGCGCCTCACGACTGCTGAGCGCGTCGGCATTCGCACCGCAGGTAAGACCGATCCGGTGGTTGAGGACTGGCTTGCCATGCTGGATCTAATCGAAAACGTGGATCTTGACGCAGAAGACGTCACTGCCAGCCTAGGCTATTTCGTCAGTGAAGGGTTGATCAACGCCAATCGCGTTCCTGAAATCCTAGCATGATACCGGGCGTTGTTCTAACGCCGCCCCACTTTTCCTGAAAATCTGACACCGCACGCGCTGGCCCTCTTGGACCCGCGCCAAAACTGCTGCGCGCCAACCGGCGCGCGGCATCTGCCTGCACGGCACACCCCCTCACAAATCAATGAAGGATAGCTGCAATGACGATTGCAATCATCGTGTTCGTCCTGGCCCAATTGGGCGATGTCATCACCACCAAACGCGCGCTTGCCCAGCCCGGTAAGCGAGAGGCCAATCCTTTCATGCGGGTTCTGTTCGACCGTCTGGGCGTCAATGGTGGCCTGACGGTCAAAGCGCTGGTCGCCTCAGCCCTGGTCTACTGGCTGTGGTCTGAGGGCGCGACGCTTCCCATTTGGGCGGTTGCGGTCATGACGGGCGCAGTTGCGCTGCACAATCACCGCTTGATGCAGAAAGGATGAACCCTTGTCTGTTCATCGTTTCGCAAAACAGGCGCTGCCCCGGTTTCTGAAGAACCCTCGCATTCGGCAAGATCTCTATCACGCTTCCGTCCCGATGGTTCTGGCGGTGGCCATGGCCCCCAGCAGTCTCGCAGGTAGCGCAATCTTCCTGCTGGTCTGGGTGCTTATTCGGTGGAGCGGCCATGGCTGAGTTGCACCACAAATTCAATTGGATACGGGCGGTTTCGATTGTCTCGATCATCGCTCTTTTCATCGCAGATTTCGCTTTCAACATCATGGCCAAAGATCCGCCGCTTTGGGCCTATCTGGTTCCCGGCCTCTTGGCGCTTGGGGTTGAGGCAAACGCGGTTGGCCGGTTGCTGATGCAGCTGGTTCGCGCCGCCGCGAGAGTTCCACAGGAGGACAAAGACCCATGAAACTCACCACCCGTGATATTCAGGCCCGCTGCGCCGCTCTGGGCTTTCACCCTGGGCCGATAGACGGACGCAGGGGGCCACGCACCTCAGCGGCCAGTCGGGCCGCTCTTGAGGCGCACAACGGCAGCACCATCACTGATCTGTTCCACAAGAGCGGATTGCACCGGGTGCATATGCACTGGACCGGCGGAGCCGAGGGCGTCATCGACATGGAGCGCCGCGCCTATAACTCGCTGGTCACGCACAATGGGCAGCGGGTGCAGGGCGTGTTTCCACCAGTAGCGCAGGCAACCTATGCTGTCGGTCGTGCGGCATCCCACACCCGCATGTTCAACACCGGTGCGATCGGGCACGGAATGGACGCCATGGCGGGGGCAAACGAGCGCCCGTTTGATCGTGGGTCAGCGCCGATCACGCCGCGCCAGCTTGATGCGTTCTGCCGGTGGTCTGCAGAATACAGCGTCCAGTATTGGATTCCGATCAATGTCTACGGCATGCCGACCCATGCTGAGATTCAGCCGATATTCGGCGTGCGCCAGCGCTGGAAATGGGACATCACTTGGTTACCCGGAATGTCTACCCCCGGCGATCCCTTGGTGGTTGGTGAGCGCCTGCGCGACATGATCCGCGAGTGCCTGCCTGACGTGCGAGCTGCCGCATGATGCGGTGGGTCGCGATCGGGGCGCTCTGTCTGGCGCTTATGCTTGCGGGCGTGTCCTCATACCTGGTCTGGCGCAATGGGCACCTGCGCGAAGATCTGGACGCAGCCACACGCCGCCTACGGGTGGCGGAGCGGCAGGCCGATGACGCACGGCAAACAGCTGATGTTCTGAACGCTCATATCAAACGGATGCAGGAGGATCGCCGCACGCATGATGCGGATCTGCGCAGCCTGCGGGAACGGGAGGGATACGATGCGCCATTGTCTGATTTTCTTGGCGATGCCTTTGACCGGCTGTAGCTGGCTGCTGCCAGATCCTGAGCCGTTTTATGTAGAGCGCCCCATACCGGGGGAGCTGACCACACCTTGCGCTGAGCCGGTGAAGGGGCAGCGCACCGAGGGCGGCTTTGCGGAGCTGGCCCTGGGCTGGCGTTTCGCGGCCCGGTGCAACGCGGGGAAGTTGGAAGCAATCGCGGAGCTGACGGGGCCGCACTGATTGAAGAAAGCCCCGCCAAGTGGCGGGGCTTTTTGTGTATCTGAAGCTGTAGCTGCGAAGCGCAGCAAGCGCCCTTTGCAAACTCGGCCGTTTTACGCAACCAGCTGAGCTGTTGTGCTGCGTCGCAGCCCGATGTTTCTGCCGTTCGCTGCGACAGCAAGCTTCTGAACCCCGTGAATTCACACAGTGCGGACATGCCGGTCACGTGTCGCGCCTCGCCCCTGGTCGCTGGTGCCTTGGTTGAAAGGCTCGCCAGTGACAGGTGGATAACGGACCGTGGCTATTGCCACGGCCTTCTTTCTTTTTTTGCGCCAAGACATTAAATCTTCCCCTGAATTCACGGGGGAAGCATGGCGCACACGCAATCAATCCAACTTCTGCTCAATGACGACAGCACGGACCACCGAACGGAGATCGGAGCGCTGTTCAAGAATGCGCGGCGTTTCGAATGCATGGTCGCATTCGCAAAAATGTCGGGCTGGAAGGAAATGAAAGCGCCACTGAAAAAGGCGTTGTCTAAAGGTATGGCGGCGCGGCTCGCGGTCGGCTTGGATTTTTATCACACTGATCCTGCGCTACTTCGTGCCCTCTTCCGGTTGAGCAAGAAGCACAACCTCGAATTATACCTCAGTAACTCCCAGAGTTCGTTTCATCCGAAAATTTATGCATTCGAGTCCGGCGATGGATGCAAGGTCGCTGTCGGATCGTCGAACTTCACGCAAGGCGGACTGCTTCAAAATTATGAAGCGTCGGTTCTGATCGACGATGAGAGCGGCGCGATGATGGAAAAGATCACCGGGCATTTCGATGACTTGATCGACAATTATGAGATTGTGCTGGCGACGAAGCCGTTGATTGATGGTTATGCAAAGGATCATGCGATCAACGCTGCGTGGGCGCGTTTTGCAAGGCGTCGCGCCACGCGCGCTGTTGATTCCGGCGAAGCGTCACTCGATGTCCTAGCCGGCTTCCTGCGAATGATGCAGGAAGGTGACGCATCATCGCCGTTCAATGCTCAGATGAAAGTCAGACGGGACAATCTTGCGGTTGCGCCGACACAGCTTCGTTCCATCGCGGCGTGGAAGGGGAAAACAGCGCATGGATTCTTGACCGAATATGAGCATCTAATCGGGTCATTCCATTCGGGCGGCCTCGACCGCGCAAAGACGCGCATTACTGACAAGCGTGAGGATTTTGTCCGCGCGGTGGCATCAATCATCGATCACGCTGATTTGTCGCCGCGTGATGCGTTCGCCACTCTCCACGCGGCGTTTGCAAACATCAAAGGTGCTGGGATCAATCTCCTTACCGAGATTTTGCACACGCTGGACAACACACGTTTTGCGGTAATGAATCAGAATGCGGTCGCGGGCCTGCGTCTTGCTGGCTACGATGAATTTCCGCTTCACCCATCGAAGGGAAGCGTGAGCCCCGACAAGTATCAGCTTTATTGCGATCACGCGGACGCCGTGTGCAAGGCGCTCGGGCTTCGCGATTTCACCGAACTCGATGCACTATTTAACTACGTTTATTGGCATGAGGATCGGCCCGATGACGATGGAGGCGATGACGAGGACTAATCGACTGCCGTTCTCCCATGGCATAATCGGACACCTTCAGTAGCGGTGGCAAAGCGCAGATAGTGACCTTTGCAAAGTCGGGGTGATCGGGCGCACTTGTTAACCCGATCGGCCCGTACCGGACATTTGTCGAGTTCGTATTCGCTGCCGCGCAGCAACGCCGAACCGGCCATTCGCAGCGCCACTAGAATTAAAAATCCGTGAATGCGGGGGCAGTGATCGACTTGACAGTCAGCGCCTGCAATAAGCAAATCACTCAATCTAGTAGCGAGTAGTTGGATGAAACGAATGCGGGTCAGTAACCAATGAGATTTCACGCAAACGGTCCGATCATCCCTGATGTTCTGCTTGAGCGCAGTGATGCTGGCCGAGTCGTCTTCCTTTGTGGTGCTGGGGTTTCACTGCCATCTGGGATGCCGAGCTTCATCGGCCTCACCCAACATGTGATCGATTTCTTTGACCCACCTGAAGACTCAGAAATCATGCGGGCGTTCCAACCTTGGATTGATGATCCGACTGGTACAAACACGCCGTTGGATCACATCTTCAACCTGCTACATTTGGAATATGGACGTGATGAGGTGAATGCCCTTGTGACTGAGCGTCTTCAAGCTTCGGCTGGAAGCGGTCAAGTTGGTCATCACCACAGCGTGGTCAAACGCATCTCCACCAGTCCAAACGGCATACCTCAGATCGTTACGACGAACTTTGATCTGTTGTTCGAAATGGATGGTGATCTGCCAACGTTTGCACCTCCCGCCTTCCCTGATCTGACATTTGGACGTTCGGTCGAAGGTATCACTTACCTCCATGGACGGCTTGCCAACGAAGACGCCAACCAGCTCCCGTATGTCCTAAGCAGTGCTGATTTTGGTCGCGCATACCTTTCCGAGGCTTGGGCTACGAATTTCATACGCAACCTGCTGGAACATTACACTGTGGTACTGGTCGGCTATCAAGCTGAAGACCCACCGATCAAATATCTGCTCCAAGGTTTGAACCATGACGGGCAGTTTGATCGCACACGGATCTATGCATTCGACAAAGGTGCACCTGAAGACATCGAGGCCAAGTGGCGTGATCGCGGCGTCACGGCAATTGCTTACAGCGATCATCCTGACCTTTGGCAGACTATGGAAGCCTGGGCAGATCGTGCAGATGATCCTAGGGAATGGCGAAGGGTGGTGATTGCGACAACAGAGCAGGACCCAAAGTCACTGTTACCATACCAACGTGGTCAGGTTGCCCATGTGGTACGCTCCGTACCTGGTGCAAAACTCTTGGGTGATGCTCAGCATCCAACACATCCAGAATGGGTATGCGTATTCAGCGGATTCATTCGGTCAGCGAAGCGGGCCAGCGGCTATGGCGATGATGCCGAGGTCTTTGAGCCGAATGTCGGATACGGATTGGACGATGACCTTCACAACCTAACCGATGATGACTACCGCCGTGGAATCTTTAACGAGGACCTTTTTTCGTGGCGACATGGCGATGAAAACCCGACCGATGCACATCGACTTGGTGGCAAAGCACCAGACGGCCACACTAGCGTCCCACCACGTCTATTGTATTTGTTGAGGTGGGTCGGGAAACATCTATCCAGCCCTGTTATTGCTTGGTGGGCGATTAAACAGAATGGTCTGCATCCGCGTTTGCTGAACCATATCGAATGGCGTCTGGGCCAGAACGAGGAACTTGATGACCGAGCTCGGCAGATTTGGAGCTTGATCATTGACCACCACAAGGACCCTCGGAACCGCGAATGGGATGGCGACTGGTTTGACCTGAAGAGAAGGGTCGCGAATGAAGGCTGGTCCCCAAGCGTTCTTCGTGAGTTTGGACGTGTTGCTGCACCCAAGTTGGACATCAAACCACCGCATAGTTTAGCAGGTGCGCGGCCTCCTTCAGTGGATTGGCCAGACTTAGAACTTGGTCATCTCGGACAATTCGAAGTGAACTTCTTAGAACGCCACAAAGATGATCTGACCATACCTGACGAAGTGCTTCCGCAGGTGTTTGGCCTGCTCGAAGACGCGATGAAGGCCACCTCAGGGATGCTATCAGATATTGGTAAGACCTATTTTGTCACGCCAACCTGTTACCCTGATCGTGAGGTAGATGGAAAAGATCGGCACAACAAAGCTGCCGACGCGATGAAATTCTTCGTTGAACTGTTTGAACGACTGGTGCAGACCGCACCCGACATTGCACTTGGGCATTTCCTGACGTGGCCAATTGAAGACCAATTCTTCTTCAAAAAACTGATCCTCTACGCTCTGTCAAAAGAAGACTTGTTCGGGCCTGAAGAAGTTGGAGAGCGTATCCTTGCACTTCGCCAGGAAACTTTCTGGAACTCCGATGTAGCAAGAGAACTTGTCTTCTTGCTGGTTGACAGGTGGTCCGCGTTTCCAGAACCACTTCGCTATCAACTGGGTGAACGGCTTCTCAGCGGACCTGACCAAGAAAGCTACTGGTCGGATGAAGTGTATCCGAGCAGGCGTGACGAGATTGTCGCAAGATATGCGCGCTATTTGGAAATGCAGGGATGTGAACTTGTCGGTGACCAAGGTGAACGTCTTGCTGCTGTCATCGACGGCATTGAGGACTGGAGTGACGGATGGGCGACCTCAACAGTCACAGAACGGGGGTCTCGTGTCGGGTACGTTGGGACGGATGAGACACCTGATGTAGTGGTTGATCTTGCCGTAGGCGAAATTATTCCCCGAGCAAAAGAGGACCTCCAACGTGACTTTGGGAGCTTCACAGAGAAGCGCCCCTTCACAGGTCTGGTAAAGGCAAATCCACGCAAAGCTCTGTCGGCTCTGTCGGTAGCAGCCAAAGAGAACGATTACCCACAGGTGTTTTGGTCAGCCATGATCAAAGAGCTTCCTGATGATGTCGAACCGAGGCTGCAACGGGTGTTTTTGCACCGCCTGAGCCGCCTTCCTCCTGCTGTGATCGTGGAATTGAGGCACACTGTGTGTCGGTGGCTCGAACAGAACATCACAAAGCTGATCGAGTTCAATGACGAACTTGCTTGGGCCGTGTTTGATAATGTCGTGGACGGTGTTGTCGGGGGTGGTGACAACGCGACCGAAAGCGGGATTGGAGAAGTAAGTCGAGACGGTGAGGTTATTCCCCAGTCACGTCGCACATACGAACATGCGATTAACGGACCTCTTGGAATGTGTGCAGAGGCCTTGTTCCATGCCGTACCTAGTGAAAAGCAGGAACAAAATTTACTGATACCAGACTACATCAAGAGCCGTATTGAACGCTTGTTTGCATCGCCGGGCGAGGGCTCTGACCACGCTGTTTCTATCACTTTCAGCAAGCTGAACTGGTTGATGTTCGTTGATCCAGAGTGGGTTGAACATCGCCTCATACCCATGTTGGCTTTCGATCATACTGCTGCTGAACCAGCTTGGAATGGGTTCCTGTGTAGCAATCGAGTTCCGTGGCCACCTCTGGCAGTCCTTATTAAGCCACTTCTGTTGCAAGCCGTGCCATGGGTTGAGAACCAGACATGGGATCGCGATCTGGCAATGGTCATAGCCCAATGGTTGGGGTGGATGTACATCTTCAAGCGTGATGAAGACGACGGGCTGACAAAGCAAGAAATGCGACGCGTGTTGCGAGAGATGTCCGATGACACACGCAATCAGTTTATTTGGTGGTTGGGACAAGTTGGCCAAGGGAACGACGACGGTTGGGAGACACTAGTAGCACCCTTCTTGAATGAAGTATGGCCGCGAGAACACATCTACCGCACTGCTTCGTCGGTCGAGTCGTGGATCAGCATGCTTGACGATACTGGAACCAGTTTTCCAGTGGTGTACGCCTCCGTTAAGCGTTACTTGGTACCGGTCGAAAATGACCGCCATCCGTTCTACCGATTTACTCGCGAAGTTGGCGAAGACGAACCAATCACCATGCAGTTCCCAGTGGAAACTCTTGATCTTCTCGATTCTGTGATACCAAAGGTTCTGAACCGAACTCCATACGATTTACCGAAAATCCTAATGTTGGTCAGCGAAGCAGCACCCGATCTAAGGGCGGATCATCGTTACCTGAGACTAATGGATTTGGTTGAGAGGATGTAGGTAGAGCCGATGTCTCAATGTCCGCTTCGTGGGGGTTGGGAAAGTGCAGCTGCAACTGCAGCGAATGTCCGGAATCCCGCCGACCTGTGGGTTCTAGCCACTTGAAACGGTTGGCTGATGGGGTCCGCTTTGGGCTGACTGGCGCCATCCGGGTTCGGGTGCCATAGGGCGAATTTGCCGTGCGTCAGCAGTAGCACCCCCGCAAGGCAGCTTTGAGACCAAACTACGTCATGCTGAACCACGCGCGAACGTCAGATGTCTACCGCAGGCCGTTTCGCTTCTCTCGCAGCTTGACGCACTCCAAATGTTCCTTATTTGTTCGAGTCATGTGGACCATGCGAAAAACGGTAATCGGCGGCGAAGTCAGAGAGGATGATTGGGTGATTGTCTGGAACGGCCGTTCGGTGGGGCGGATAAGTCTGGATGCCTTTCCATATAATGATGCCAAGTCTTGGACGTGGGCGACATGGGTCCATCCAGCAGAGCACGGTCGGGTCGACACTATGGAAGAGGCCAGAGAGAAAGTGCGAAAGGTAGTATTGCGCGTGTTGGCCAACGAAGACTAACGCCGCTCCAATTCTAGACCTCTATCGAACCGTATCCGTGCGGAGAACATCTTCCAGACCCTCTGCAGCAGATCGTGGCGCGCCACAGCTAGGGCACCGGTCTTGGCTGAAACCGGACGCCTGCTAGAACAGCGTTCCGAATGGCTCGATCAGATCCGGCCCATCGTCGTCGCGTCCAAAGGGGGCAACCTTCTGCGCCCTCATGCGTCCGTTCCAAGAGGTCCCTAGGTCTTGTTCTTCGCCGCTCTCTAGGTTTCCTGAGAGCCAAGGTATGATCTGATCATCGGCTAGGATCACCGGTGAACGTGCGTGTATCTCGCTGATCTGCGGCAACGCTGATCGCGTCAGAATAGTGCATGTGTGCAGATTGTCACTCAGGCGCGAATAGAGCCCGGCGAAGAACAGGGCAGGGGCGTTGCTATCGGTCGTGATCCACCAGGGTTGTTTATAGCCCTTCGGTCCTGTCCATTCATAGTAGCCTGCCGCCGGAATGATGCAGCGCTGTGACTTCCAAGCATTGCGGAAACTTGGCAGGCTGGCTGCTGTCTCGATCTTCGCATTGAAGGTGGTGCGCTTCCAGTCCCTTACATCGCCCCGATGCCAGCTTGGCACGAACCACCAACGGGCTGTCGTACTGAACAGCTGGTCTTCGTCCAGATAGGCGATGTCTACCAGTTGGGTGGGCTTTACGTTCCAACTCGCTGACAGCTCAACCGCATTCGGATCGCGCACGGGTATAGGTGGTCCGAGAAAACGGCGCTCCAGCTCGTACAGCTGTCGCCACGTAAGATCTGGCCTGCCCAATCTTCCGCACATGGTTGATCTACCTCTTACCAAATGGGTCCAGCGCAACACTATAAGGCAACACTTGTATCTTGGGGTATCCGTAATTCATGATTGATCTGCCTCGTTTTCTCCATCGCCAAGAATCTTCGGAAGTGTTGAAAGCGGCGTTCCAACGTGCTGTGGCGGTCGATCGGACAGCCACAATCGTGACGCGGAATTCAATCCCGCAACAAATCCCGCAACATGTGTGCAAGTCTTTGTTGCTAAGTTGTTGGATTGAAACACTTACCTGATTTTGTTTTAATCCTACCACCCCAGCCATCGGCCTTTCACAGAAAATTTTAAGATGATGTGGTGCCACTAGACAGGCAAAATGCCCCTAGGAATGCCCCTGTGCAGAACTGGCCTATTTCGGGCTTTCAGGGCCTCCTTGACGCTATCTGCTCCCTTTCTGAACGACATCACTAGAAAAGCCTCCCTCGTGGGGAGGATACCCTGTGGGAAGGGGTTATCCCTCTATAATAGGTATAAGTATTGGATAAGGAGAAAGAAGAAGAGGAAGGTGGAGATCCTAGGAGGGATACCTGATAGAAGGTCCCTTTATGGGATCTAGGCCTATAAGCAGTTGTATCCATGAGCATAATCGCCTTTGGTTCCGAGCAAATACTACCCGAAGAGGCCTTGTCCATGGCAGAGATCAGCAATCCTAGGTGTTCCCGCCCCATCGACGTTCACCGTTGGTCTGATCACCCTGAGGTGAAGGCCTTGGTCGAAGAGATCTGGCGGGATTACCTTCCTTGGCAGATTACTGGGAAACAGGGGGCGAAGAGGCCGGGGCCGCAGCCGAAGACTTCCTTCAAGAACCAGCTGCGAGTGCTGATCCTCGACCTCTATGCGGCTTGGCTGGAGGATCCCGAATTGAGTATCGGGATGTCTATGTCTCCGAACGAGTGGAAGGCCAATTCCCGGTACAATGCCCTCCACCTGTCCAAGAAGCTGATCCCTATCACGGAAGCATTGAGCATTGCTGGGTTGGTTGACCTGGCCAAGGGCAGCTATGCCGGTCCGGGAGCCAAGGGCAACAGAACTACACGCATCAGGGCGTCTGAGGGGCTTCAAGACATGTTCAGGGAAGCCAAGTTCCAACGTAAGGACGTGCAGCGCTTCGAAGGTCAGGAAGTCATAATCCTGCGGGATGAAAAGATGGCCGGGAAGGTCGGAAAAGAAGTTGAATACACCGACACCCCAAACACCAATGCCATGCGGGGCGAGTTGAAGTCGTACAATGATCTGCTGGCCTCTTCATTCATCGATATTGCGACACTACAAGAACCACTTATTCCCCGAGAGGACGCGGTGGATAGCTCTCTCCCCGTGCGCATCCACCCAGATCACGCCCGATTGCGCCGTGTTTTCAGCCGCAAAGACTGGTCAATGAATGGCCGTTTCTACGGCGGTTGGTGGCAACAGGTCAACGACGATTGGCGCTCCAAAATCTTTATTGATGACCAGCCGACTATAGAGGTGGACTTCAAGGGCCTCCATGTCGCGATGCTCTACGCTCAGGCAGGGAATAAAATGGCGCATGATCCTTATGATATTTCTTCGGCTCTGTTGCGCAAATCGGGTGAGGGATTCATCTCATGAATCCAGCGTGATAGCTAGAGGGCATGAGCAGACCAACATCCCCGACCTACAAGATCAAGAACTGGCGGGCCTATAACGAAGCGCTGAAGCGTCGTGGCTCGCTGACGATCTGGTTCGATCCCGAGATGACGTGGGAGGCCCGGCCGACCGGCAAGAGAGGCCGACAGCCCATCTATAGCGACGCCGCGATCAAGACCTGCCTGACGATGAAGGTGCTGTTCCGCATGGCGCTCAGGCAGACGACCGGCTTCGTGGAAAGTCTCCTGCGATTGAGTGGATTGGACTGGTCGGTACCGGATTTTAGCACGCTTTCACGCCGCCAGAAGTCTCTCGCCGTGAACATCCCGTATCGTGGTTCTGAGGGGCCGCTACACCTGCTGATCGATAGCACTGGGATAAAGGTAGAGGGCGAAGGCGAGTGGAATGCGCGCAAGCACGGTGGCTCGAAACGCCGCGTGTGGCGCAAGGTTCACCTCGGTATCGACGAAAAGACACTGGAAATCCGGGCAGTCGAGTTCACCAGTAGCGACATTGGTGATGCGCCCATGCTGCCGGAACTGCTTAATCAGATCCCGCCCGAGCAGGAGATCGGCAGTGTCACGGCAGATGGCGCCTACGATACGCGCAAGTGCCACGATGCCATCGCCAACCGAGGTGCCAATGCCGTCGTCCCGCCCCGCAAGAACGCCAAGCCCTGGAAACCCGACACCGCAGGCGCGATTGCGCGCAACGAAGCGCTGCGGGCGTCGAAATACCTTGGCCGAGCGCTTTGGCGGAAATGGAGTGGATACCACCGCCGAAGTCGTGCCGAAACCAAGATGCACTGCATGAAACTGCTGGGACAAAGACTGATGGCACGGGATCCTGGACGTCAGGTTGCCGAGCTTCAGCTCCGTGTTGCGGTCATGAACGGATTCACCGCGCTTGGCATACCCGTCACAGAGGCCGTGGGATAAGTCCGTCTGGGGAAAGGGGAACCTTGGCCCTCAACCGATTTGCGCAACAGAGTCGATCTAGGCCTATAAGCAGTTGTATCCCTGAGCATAATCGCCTTTGGTTCCGAGCAAATACTACCCGAAGAGGCCTTGTCCATGGCAGAGATCAGCAACCCTAGGTATTCCCGCCCCATCGACGTTCACCGTTGGTCTGATCACCCTGAGGTGAAGGCCTTGGTCGAAGAGATCTGGCGGGATTAACCGCCCTCTGTCGGGCAATCTTGTCATCACTGGTCTTTAGGGACTGCTTCAGGGCTTGTTGGCCAAGAAGTGCAGCCACCTCCTTGGGGTAGTTCCACCTGTAGAGCCAAGTCTGCCCCTTGAGATAGGGGTTCTTCTCGGATGTGGCGACCCAGTTCTGGCTGTCAATCAAGGTTCTGTTCAGCTTCCGCTCCAATGCCCTACGTCAGGAGGCTTGGCTGTAGCGAACCCCTTCTGGGCGATGGGTATCAAATACACTGGCGATGATCCGGGTGATGGCGCGCCCTTCTGGTCGGATCCGAAGATATTTGTCGTCTAGTATCACCAGATCGCCAAAGCGCGTATCAATCTCTGACAGGTCCGTGTCTAGCTGGTGACTCAGCTTACCGAAACGTTGGAATAGCTCGGTACGATTCAGGCTGAAATCGCACATCAGCATTTCAATGGCGCGGGCCCGCAGCTTGTCGACTTCGGTCAGTTGATGGCCACGGGCACCGCCAAGCTCGCCTGCCTCAATACGCTGGATATAGGCTGCGGTGGCGGCGGCGTTTTGCACATAGCCGCCGTCGAAGCGAGATATCGAAGAGGCCCCAACTCCGATCAATGTTGGACAATGGTCATCGGTGTAACCTTGGAAATTACGCCGTAGGTGACCATTGATGCGGGCCAAATCCAGACCATCCCCGGGTTGCGCAAAATGGTCTATCCCAATGCCTGCAAACCCTGCATTGCGAAATTTGTCGGCGGCCAGTTCGGCGAGCTGATAGCGGGTTTCGTCACTGGGCAGCGCGATGTCGTCAATCAGTTTCTGCCGTTTCGCTACCCAAGGAACATGGGCATAGCCAAACAGGGCCACGCGATCAGGGGCCAGTGTGAGAACCTGGTCCACGGTGTCTGAGATACGGGCGGCATTCTGATGGGGCAAGCCGTAAACTAGATCGGTATTGAGCGAGGTAATGCCGGCGGCGCGCAGATCAGCGACACATACGGCGGTCACGTCAAAGGGCTGAATTCGGCCGATGGCGGCCTGTACCTCGGGGTCAAAATCCTGAATGCCGATGCTGGCACGATTCATGCCTTCGGCGGCGAGGGCATTAATCTTTTCACGGTCGACCATGGTTGGATCAATCTCGACCGAAAACTCCCAATCGTCGGTTGGAGGGATGACAGATTTTACCGCTTGCGCCAGCCTGTGAATCAGGGCCGGTGGTAGGATGGTGGGCGTGCCGCCGCCCCAATGGAGCCTTCCCATGCGTAATCCTTTGGGCAGGATCTTTGCCAGTAGCGCCAGTTCCTTTTCAACCGTGCCGATATAGCTTTCGACCGGGCTTAATGTCAGGGTTCCCTGGGTCCGACACGCGCAGAACCAACACAATCGTTCGCAAAAGGGCACGTGGATATAGACCGAGACAGGCACATTTGGATCAAGCGCCGAAAGAGCCTTGCTTTGGAAGGCGCTACCCACCGCTGGGCTGAACACCGGTGCAGTGGGATAGGATGTGTAGCGGGGCACGCGGCTGTCAAAAAGTCCCAGCGCGCGAAGGCGGGTGATCTGTGTCATGCCGCCAGCTATGGCTGATTTTGCCTATGCATTCTTTGCGCCAAATCAAATTCTATCAGGGCAGCGGAGAAACCCCGAGCAGGGTTTCGTGTAGAAACAGGGTCGCGATCCACAGGCTCAACCCGAGTGTTGTGCGTGCCACGACTGTCTTTATGTGGGCCTGCCGCCACGCACGATCAGTCAGTGGGCTGAGAGAGATAATTGGGATCTTGGCAAAGTATTGCGCTGCGTCTTCTTGCCCCAGAGCGGTTGTCACCTGGCGATCAAAAGCGACCATCGCAATGAGGGCGAGCAGGCCGGACCCGCCAAACAGGATTACATGCGCCAGATCGCCATTTGCCAGCATATGAGCCAGAGACCAGAGAAGTAGCGCCAAGAGCAACGGATGCCGACTGAGCGCTGCCAACCCGAACGTTGTCTTCGCCGGGTCGGCCTTGTCTGACCCACCAAGGGTGAAGGGGGTATCGATACCAATTGCGCAGGCAGCCAGTACAAACACCAATGGCATCAAAAGCATAGGGGCCCACCGCTGCCATGGTGCTGGCGGCCACAGTTCAATATAGGGGGCTTCGGCGGCGGCTATCAGCACCCAGCCAAAAAGCACCAAAGATAGTAGGCCATAAGCCGAGAAATAGGCACGCCGACCTATCGTACTAATCAGCCAGCCACGTAGATTGCCGAGACGAGGCACGAAGTGGCTGGTTGCAAACAGCAGCAGAGAAAGAGTAAATCCCAGCCAACTAGCTGACATCTGGTAAGTCCTAACAGTGTTCAGATTGCCGAATGTACCTTATCCGGTTGGGCAGCAACGAACGCAGGGTTTTCTGTACATGCGGCCTCAATCGTCACAAGGCGTGGCATATCTGCGAAGTCGACCTCCCACCGGCGTGCGTTGTAGAGTTGCGGCATTAGACAAATATCAGCCAAACCCGGATGAGACCCGGTGCAATAGGGGGTTGGCGGATACCCCTTGAGCAGGGTCTCAAAGGCCTCAAGACCGGGACGAATAAAGTGACGCATCCAGGCTCTCGGCATGTCGCTGGTGTCTGAGGTCAGGCTGGTTGCATGGCGTGCAACTTGCAGATTACAAATGGGATGCAGATCCACCGCAATCGAGTGTGCCAAGGCCATTGCCATTGCGCGGTCTGCCGGGGCTTTGGGCAAAAGGCTCAAGTCGCGGGTCTGGTCTAGATAGTCGAGGATCGCGAGGGACTGCGTCAGCCGCAGGCCATCGATGTCGAGCACAGGCACAAACCCCTGCGGATTACGGGTCAGGTGCTTGGCGCTATGGTGTTCACCCTTCACCAGATCCACCGTGACCGACCTGTAACGAATGCCCGCAAGGTTCAATGCGATGCGCACCCGGTAACTGGCTGAAGAGCGCCAGTAGTCATAAAGAACCGCATCTGCCATCGTAAATCTCCCATATTAGACCCTGTTATCAGGATTGTGGCGCGCCCCCCTAATCTCGGCCCTCAGTTTGACCGGGGGCATGTCCAAAAGAACGGGTCTGGTGTTCAGATCTCGCTGAGCTCTTTGGCATGTAGCCAATCGGCATGTTTCGGGGCTTTTTTGGTCTTGGCCCACTCGTCAAGCATTTCCCATTTCACGGCGTTCAATTGCTTTAGTAAGGCGTCTTCTTTTGGATCTGGACAAGCCAGCTCGACGCGGTGGCCATTGGGGTCGAAGAAGTAGATTGAATGGAAGATGGAATGATCTGTGACCCCCAACACCTCAACACCATTGGTTTCCAGATGATCCTTGTACTGGAGCAGGGTATCGCGGTCTTTCACCTTAAAGGCGATGTGCTGCACCCAAATCGGTGTGTTGCGGTCACGGTCCATCTCGGGTTTGGTTGGCAGTTCAAAAAACGCCAATATGTTGCCATTCCCCGCATCCATGAAGATATGCATGTAAGGGTCTGGTTCATGGGTCGATGGCACATGGTCCTCAGCAATGGCGAGAACAAAGTCCATGTTCAGCATCTTGTTGTACCACTCCACCGTTTGCTTGGCGTCCTTGCAGCGGTAGGCCACGTGGTGAATTTGCTCAATCTTCATGCGTGACTCTCCTCTTGGGGCAGCGCGGCAACGGCCAACGCTTGGGTCAGGATTGCGCGGTTTCCAATGTGGTTGGCGAGCACCAGAACCAGTCGTGCGTTCAACGCGTCACTGTCGGCTTTGCTCAAGCCCTCATGTGCGGCCAGGAGATCAGCGTAGAAATCATCGGCCCGTTCGATATTGGGAGACAGGTTCAGTTTTTGCGTGGTCTTCATGCCGTGTTCTCCTTACCGATCGCGCGGCGCAGAGCAGCGCGGAATTGAGGCTCATCAAAAGCGGGGCGGCGGGCAGCGACGTGCTGATCAGGGCGGATCAGATAGACGGCACTTTCAGCATCACCCAGATACCGCTCTCTCAGGGCGCGGGTCTTGTCGTCGTGCGTTATCAGGGCCAATCGCGTGACGGTTACACCTGCCTCTTCAAAACTATCAGGCGCTTCTGCGTTGATGGTCAGCAGGGTAAAGCGATCCGCCAGATGTGGCAGAAGATACCCGTCCGCTGTTGGGGCGTCGGGGCAAGGGCTGCCCGGTATCGTGCGGGCTGGACCATGTAGCGCATCGGCGGAGTTTAGGGACGAGCCGACATAGGAACAGGGCAGCGACAAGCGGCCTGAGTTCACAAGGGGGCGGGCAAATTCATATTGTTCAGACAGATCCAAGACCGCATCGCGCAGCAGTCGACTCATCTCGGATTTTGGTGTGATGAAATCGGTCGAACGTGACGAATTGAGGATATTTTCATCCGCCCCATGGACGCGTTCCGCATTGTAGGTGTCCAACAGGCTGTCTGGCGCCTTGTCCTCCAGAACCAATTTCAGCTTCCAGCAGAGATTGTCAGTGTCCTGTAGTCCCGAATTCGCGCCGCGCGCACCAAAAGGCGAAACCTGATGTGCGGCATCACCGGCAAACAGGACGCGGCCATGGCGGAATTTCTCCATCCTGCGGCACTGGAAGGTATAGATGGAAACCCACTCCAGCTCGAACTTTACATCCTCTCCCAGCATTTCACGGATTCGGGGGATGACGTTCTCGGGGAGTTTTTCGCGCTCTTTGTCGATGTCCCATCCAAGCTGAAGGTCGATGCGCCAGACACCATCCGGCTGTTTATGTAGCAAGGCCGATTGGCCCTTGTTGAAGGGAGGATCAAACCAGAACCAACGCTCTGTCGGGAAATCCGCATCCATGATGACATCTGCGATTAGGAAGTTATCCTCAAACACCCGGCCCACGAAATCGAGCCCGAGCATCTGCCGGGTCGGAGAGCCGGCCCCGTCGCAGGCAATCAACCAGTCGCCCTCGATATTGTAGGCCCCTTCTGGTGTGTCGATCTCGATTGTCACGTGATCGTCATGAGTGCCGATGGCAGAGACCTTGTTGCGGCCCCGGATATCGATTGTGGCACCAGCCTCTTGCAATTCACGCAAGCGGTGCACCAGATATTCTTCAAAATAATATTGCTGTAGATTGATAAACGCCGGACGGGCGTGGCCTGCTTCTGGTAGCAGGTTGAAATCATAGACCTTGCGGTCATCAAAGAAAACTTTGCCCAGGTTCCATTGGACGCCTTTTTCAACAAGCGGATCACCAAGACCCAGCCGATCTGCGATTTCGAGGGTGCGTTTGGAGAAACAAATTGCCCGACTGCCAAAGCTGACCTTGTCGTTGTCATCCAGAACCACAACACCGATTCCTTGCTGAGCAAGGTCAATGGCCGCCGCCAGTCCAACGGGGCCGGCGCCAATGATAATCACTGGATGGCGCACCGGTACGGAGGCATCCTGGTCCTCACTGCGCTGGTAGGGGTACAAGGGAACTTCAAAGATCTTGTTCATCTGGTTTCCTCCCAAAGTCACGTGTCGCTGGGCACAGCTCTCTCTTGTCCCGGCACGGATAAGCCGAGATTAGACAGAAGCGTCTCATAGGTTTGGTTGGGGCGATAGGATCTGGATCAAATCGCCCCGAATACAGGCCTTCGCTGACTCTTAGCCTTGCAGCGCGTCCCACATCTCCAGATCGCGCTGGGCGGTCCAGATACGGGGGGTGTCGATGCCCCGTGCCTCGTCATAGGCGCGGGCGACGTTGAACGGCAGGCAATGCTCGTAGATCGCATAGTCAGAGAACTTGGGGTCACATTCAGCGCGCACGGCGTCCCAGGCTTCTTTCAGTGTTCCGTTGCGGGCCGCGACGCGGGCCGCCGGGCGATAGGTGCTTTCGACAAAATCACGAGTGTTTTCAATGGCGGCATTGACCATCTCCTTACCAACCAGCGCGTCGCCACGGCCCGGTGCGATGGCGTCGACGTCGAATGCTGCGATAGCGTCGAGCGTATCTCCCCAATCGCAGAAATGGCCGTCGCCGCAATAGCAGGCGGAGTGGTATTCCACGATGTCTCCGGTGAACATAACGTTCTGATCTGGGACATGAACCACGATGTCTCCCGCTGTATGAGCCCGGCCCAAGTGCATCAGGTCAACACGGCGGTTGCCCAGATAGACCGTCATATCATCGGAAAACGTTGTGGTTGGATAGGTCAGTCCAGGAATGCTCTCATGGCCTTCGAACAGGCGAGGGAAGCGTTGGAATTCACTGTCCCAATCTTCCTGTCCGCGTTCCACCACCATGGCGCGGGCGGCGTCGCCCATAATGATCTGCTGAGCGCCAAAGGCCGAGGCGCCCAGAACACGCACGGCGTGGTAATGGGTCAGGGCCACATGGGTGATTGGCTTGTCTGTGACGGAGCGCACGCATTCGATGACCTTATTGGCCAGTCTGGGCGTCGCCTGCGCTTCTATGATCATGACAGAGTCATCGCCAATAATAACGCCAGAATTGGGGTCGCCCTCAGCGGTAAAGGCGTAGATCCCTTCACCGATCTCATCAAATGTGATCTTTTTTTCGGTAAGGTCCCCTTGGGACGCAAAGGCCTTGGCCATGGTTCTGTCCTTTCAATGGTGTGCTGGAGGCCATTTCGGGAGCCTCCGGCGGGGATATTTTCAACCAGAAGAAATGCGGGCCTTACCGCTTAAAGGGATCTTGCAGCGCTGGCAGCACAGTGCCGGTACAATCGCCGAACCCGATGGTGTAGCCATTGCCCATGGCGGCACCTTTCAGGGTCAAGATGTCGCCGTCAGCGATGAAGGTGCGTTCATCGCCGGTCTCCAGTGTGAGGGGTTCCTTGCCGCCCCAGCTGAGTTCCAAGAGGGAACCACGGCTGTCCTTGGTCGGACCTGAAATGGTGCCCGAGCCGAGCAGATCGCCGGGTGTCATGGGGCAGCCGGAGGTCGTGTGATGTGCGAGTTGCTGTGCGGCAGAATAATACATTTCCTTGTAGTTGGTCCGCGCGATGGTACTCGCAGCTTTCCCTTTTGGTGCCATTGTGACCTCCAGATCGATATCATAGAGCATCGGTCCGCAGTCTTTCAAATGATCCAAGAGTTCTACGTCGCGCACCGGTGTGTCACAGCGAAACGGATCAAGCGCCGCTTTGGTCACGATCCAGGGAGAGATCGAAGTCGCAGTGGCCTTTGCCTGAAACGGACCAAGAGGCTGGTATTCCCATGCTTGGATATCGCGTGCGGACCAGTCGTTCAGCAGCACATAGCCAAAGATGTGGTCGTCGGCCTCTTGAACGGTGATTGGACCATCTGATGGGGTGCCCACAATGGCTCCCATCTCCAGCTCGATATCAAAGCGCGCACTGGGGGCCCAGCGGGGTGCGTCATCATTTGGGCCTTTTAGCTGCCCCCAAGGCCTGCGGATATCCGTGCCCGAGACCACAACGGAGGATGCTCGCCCGTTGTACCCAATTGGAATATGCAACCAATTGGGCGGCAATGCGTTTTCGGCCCCCCGGAACATGGTGCCAACATTGGTGGCATGATGTCGCCCGGCATAGAAATCTGTGTATTCGCTAACGGCAACTGGCAGATGCATCTCGGCCTCTGCTATTGGCACCAAAAGGAGTTCTGTTTTGGCCTGCTCAGGTGCCTCTTCCGCCAATAACGCGGTCAGCCGATCCCGGAGCGCGGCCCAGACGGCGGGACCCTCTTCCATCACCTCATTCCAATACGGCATCTCGAACAGCGGCTCATCGTTCAACTGCACCAGCCCCTCGGCTTCGGCAGCTTGCAGGTCAAGGATCATGTCCCCGATGGCAACACCGCAGCGCGGATCACTATCGGCGGTCGAGAAGACGCCATAGGGCAGGTTGTTCAGCGGGAAGGGGTGGGATGGGTTGTTGGCAGATGCAACCCAGGATTTTTTCAGAGACATGAGCGTTCCTAATGTCTGAGGCCCCTAGTTCGTCGAACTGCTGGGCGCTTGTTCAGCTTTGGTGATTGGGTCGAGAGCGAAGCGGAGTGTGGTGGGTGCGCAGGAAGGCGCACCCAACGTTTACTTCACGCCGGGGCTGCCATCGAATTTCTTTTCGATATCCGACCAGCAATCGATATAATCGTCCTGTAGCGGGGCTTCTTTGGCGGCAAATCTGGTTAGATGCTGCGGGAAACGGGTTTCGAACATGAAGGACATGGTATTGTCCAATTTCTCAGGGCCAAGCTTTGCATTAGAGGCACCTTCAAAGGCGTTTTTATCAGGTCCGTGTGGCAGCATCATATTATGCAGGCTAACACCGCCCGGGACGAACCCTTGTGGTTTGGCATCGTACTGGCCATAGATATTGCCCATCAGTTCCGACATAATGTTTTTGTGATACCAAGGCGGGCGGAATGTATTTTCGGCTACCATCCAGCGTTCCCGGAACAGGACGAAATCGATATTGGCGGTGCCGGGCTGACCAGAGGGGGCTGTCAGGACCGTGAATATCGACGGATCGGGGTGATCGAACAGGATCGCGCCCACCGGGCAATAGGTCCGTAGATCGTACTTCACAGGCGCATAATTCCCGTGCCAGGCGACAACGTCGAGAGGAGACTGGCCTATCTTTGTCTCATGGAACTGGCCGCACCATTTGATCGTGACGGTTGAGGGCACTTCGCGATCTTCGTAAGCTGCGACCGGGGCTTTGAAGTCACGTGGATTGGCCATGCAATTGGCCCCGATCGGGCCCCGTCCGGGTAGTTCAAATTTCTGACCGTAGTTTTCACAGACAAAACCACGGCAGGGTCCTTCGAGGACTTCAACCCGGTAAACCAGTCCGCGGGGGATGATGGCAATCTCTTGTGGTTCGAGATCGATAATCCCGAGTTCGGTCGCAAAGCGGAGCCGACCCTCTTGCGGGACCACCAGAAGTTCTGAATCGGCTGAGAAGAAATAGCTGTCCACCATCGAGTCCGTCACCAGGTAGACATGGCTTGCCATCCCGACCTGAGTGTTCACGTCCCCCGCGGTTGTCATGGTGTGCATACCTGTCAGCCAAGTATGCGATTGCTCGCTATGGGGTACCGGGTCCCAACGATACTGGCCGAGGCTGACAACATCAGGGTCCACATGAGGCGCCGACTTCCAATAAGGAAGGTCAATCTTTTCATAGCGGTGCGAGTGTTTGACCGAGGGGTGGATGCGGTAGCACCAGGTCCGCTCGTTCTGGTGGCTGGGGGCTGTAAAAGCGGTGCCGCTCAGCTGCTCGCCATAAAGGCCATAGTCGCATTTTTGTGGGCTGTTCATGCCCTGTGGCAGCGCACCGGGTAGGGCCTCGGTTTCATAGTCATTTCCAAAACCGGGCATATAGCCCTCGTGTGGCCCGGCAAGGGAGGGGGCCTGGATCATCTCATGTGGATCGACGGGACGATTCATGACGCGTTCCTTTTTGTTGCTGATGATGTCGGTAATAGTTGATTTTGTAACTAACAAGGGATAGCTCTGGGCCATGGATGAAAAAGATGACTTCGCCTTGCAGGATTTCTTGCCGTATCTACTCAATCGTGCGGCCGAGGAATCCTCGCTTGAGTTTCAAAAGCATTACAAGAACCGCTACGGGATGCTGCGTAACGAATGGCGGGTGCTGTTTCACCTCGGCAATTATGGGCGCATGACTGCGACTGAGATCGGCCACCGTGCCAAAATCCACAAGACAAAGATCAGCCGCGCTGTTGCGAAACTGTCAGAGCGGCGGTTTGTCCTGCGTCACCGTGATGAAAAAGACCGTCGGGCTGAACATCTGGAGCTTACTGCACAGGGAGAGGCGGCTTATCGGGATCTAAGTACGCAGGCTGCGATCTATGATCAGCAGCTGGCTGAACGGCTGAGCAAAGGGGAAAGCGCCGCGCTGCGCCAAATGCTGCGCAAGTTGGCAGGAATTGAGCCATAGACATCCCTAGGCTGACGCATCAGATTAAGTGAAAATCAAACGATGAGGCCCAGCCAGATGACGGACGCTGACCTGCGCGCTACGCTGACAATTGACTGGATCACCAGTGAAGGGCTGCGCGGCGCCAGTCGTCAGGAAATGTTGCAAGGGTACTGCCAACGCCTGGTTGATTGTGGCGTTCCGCTGTTTCGGTTTCATCTGGCGCAACGCGCCTATCACCCAAAATACGGCGGCATAGGCTTTAGCTGGACCCGCGCGGATGGATTGACGCATGAGTACTATGAGCACAGCGAAACCCCACGGGACGAATGGCTCTACAGCACATTCTACTACATGCTCGAACGCAAAGTTCCAGAGTTCCGCAGCAAGCTGACGGGCCATGTGCTTGAGCGATTTCCAGCGCTTGCACAGTTCAAGCAACGTGGCGCGACTGACTATTTTGCACTGGCCAAGCGATTTGGGGATTTTGCCGATGCGCCTTTTGATCCTCGGCGGCCGGGAGAAGGGGTTCTGTCATCCTGGACCACGGATCAGAGCGCCGGATTTGATGAGGCGGATTTGATGTTGATCCGTCTTACCTATCCACATCTGGCGCTGGCCTTGCGTGCAGCCTCTGCCCAGCAAATGGCCAAGGATCTTTTGCAGGTCTATTTGGGGCGTGATGCAGGGCAGCGTGTCCTGTCAGGAGAGATTCAGCGAGGATCTTCGCGCCAGATTGATGCGGTGATTTGCTATTTCGATCTTAAGGGCTTTACGCAACTTGCTGAGCAGATCCCCGGTGCCGATCTGATCGACATGCTCAACGATTACTTCGGCCTTGCTGTCCACACGATACAGACACACGGCGGTAATATCTTGAAGTTCATGGGAGACGGCATTCTGTCGATGTTCGACCTTGGCAGCATTGATGAGGATGCGACAGCCGCTCTCGACGCTGCTAGCGATTTGCAGCGGAAGATACGGCAGCGGAATGACGAACGAGCTGACAAGGGTGTGCCGGTTGCCGATTTCACACTTGCCCTGCATGCAGGCGAAATTCTCTATGGCAACATCGGGTCCGAAAACCGTTTGGATTTTACGGTGATCGGCCCAACCGTCAATCTCACGGCGCGTATCTCTGGTATGCACACGTCGGTTGGGCGCAGTATCATTGTGTCAGAGCAAGTGCAGCGTGCTGCGCAGCCAACTAACCATGATCTGGTGTCACTGGGACGCTATATGCTGCGTGGCGTGGCAGAGCCGGTCGAATTGTTCACCATTCACGAAAGTGCAGCCCTTGCACAGCGGGACGATTTCACTGAATAAAGATAAACTTTGCCATAATTTTCGCATTTTTCTTCGGTAGCGTTTTTGTCGTAGGGGCGTCGATCCGGGTCCGCTTGTAAATATGGACATTGAACCGGAAGGCCCGCACGATGAGAGCAGCAAGGAGTGGCGTGATGAAACCAACACTGCGCGTGAAAGAGCTGACAACCGGGGCAGCTGTCTGGCTGTTGACGGGTTCGCTTGCGTTTGCGGCTGGTGAGTGGCCGGCAGAGGGTGGTCCGGGCAACGGGAATGGCAACGGCTGGGGTAACGGTTGGGGCAACGGTGGTGGCAATGGGAATGGTGGCGGTCAGACGGTGCCAGAAATTGACGTTGGTGCCGGATTGCTTGCGGTTGCGGCAGTTGCCGCTGCATTACTGCTGACCTGGGAACTGCGCCGTCGTCGCTCAGCCTAGAGATAGCCTCGCACCATATATGGAAATAACCAATGCAGCTGAGCTTAAATCAGCGCCCAGTTTTGTGTTGCAAGCGCGACATAGGCAATCAATGCATTTGCCACCATATGTGCAAGGATAGCTGCAGGTAGGCCACCGCCGCGTAGATATAGTCCACCGAATATTGCCCCGGCAGCCATCCCAAGCGCAAAGCGATCATGCATCAGGCCAAAGAGCGCACTGCTGACCAGCAGTGCGAAAATGGCGCGCAGTACCTGCCCCTGACCCGCCATACGGCGCAGTAGATATCCGCGAAAGAACAGCTCTTCGATGATCGGCACCAAGATGACGGTGCCTAGCAGGCGCGTAACAATCCAGAACGCGCTGTGATCACCGCTGCTGGCACCGCGGGTGATGTCGGGAACGGACAGCATGATCCAGACCGCGGCAATCGCAGCGCCGGCTGCAATGTCCATCGGACGCGGGCGGTAGCGTAAGTATTGCAAGGCGGGCCAGAATAATATCAGTACGGTCGCCATCATCGCTGCGCGCAGTGGATATCCCTCGGCTGGATCAGCCCAGATGGCTGAAACCAGAACTCCGCTCAGCATCATCACGATAAAGGGGACGATGGAGGCCAGTAGCATATCTGCGCGCATTGGAGGCAGATTGGCTGTCACTGCGGCCAGCGCCTCTGGATTGCTTTGTAACCAACGCGAGCGATGGGCGACTGCCAAGACCAGCAGTGCCAGAACAGTAAACATCAGCCAACCGGCATAGCTGTGAAACCCGTTAACGGCATGTTCAGGGGCGACCCAGGCACCGATCAGGATCAGGATGGCAATGCGGACCACGTTAAAGGCCCAGCTGAGTAATAGTGCTGCCGGGAGTAATACCATCCAATACCGTCCTTGACGGATGTCCCGCCCCATCAACAGCGCGTATAATCCCATAAATGTTGTGACAAGGGCAAACCCCTCCACACCGGAACAGGGCTCGCCTATCTCCACCAAAAACCCATCGACCCGGATCAGATGTAGTGTCGGATCTGACCAGACTGTCGCCCCCGAGGATTCAAGCACCCATGACACCAGAACAAAGGTCATTGAGGTCAATGCGTTGATGTTCCAGATCGGCTCCATCATCCGGGTGATATCTGGCATGACCAGCGCAACCAAAAGGGCCAGAATTAAGACAGGACCGCAGCCCCTGAGCCAGGCGACCCAGGTCTGCAGGGGCATGAGCGCTAGCAACCCGCCAAGGCCTGCAATGGTGCCACCCAGGCAGATCAATATGAGGGTTGGCGAAATCCAGGCGTTGATGCCGCCCGGACCAAACAAGGCCAGCGGAACAAGCGCGATCAGCAGGCCGGTAACGTTCAGAAGCAACGCCGCAGGTCGGCGTGCGGCCCGGCTAATGGCAGTGGTTAGGGCGTGATATGCACTGCGCACCAGCACCAGATAGAGGCCTAGCACCGTCAGCAGTGCCAGCAGACGACCCGCAATTGACCGAACGGTTGTACAGGCGAGATCTGCGCCGGTGAACTTGCAGTGAACGTTGGCCAAGAGCTGATAGGCCACCATGATTACAAACAGTTCGGCCACGGCGACGCCGAGTATCAAAAACAGCCTGCGCCCGCCCTTACTGGGCGCGGGCCTTGTTCTACCGGTAGGGTGGGGGGGATCAGATGTCGACATCCACGCCTGGCAGGTTCAGAGACTTCATCATGTCGCGCAGTTCTTGACGGGCTGCGATGTTGGAGATGTTCAACTGTTTGACGCCGATGTCCTTGAGGTCTAACAGGGTCAGCCCGCGTGGAAACAGTTCACGAAACACCACGCGCTCAGAGAAGCCAGACGCCACGCGAAATCCGATCCGTTTCGAGAGCATCAATATCGCACGCTCCATTTTTTCCTTGTTGACCATGCGCTGGGTGCCGACGCGGTTGCGGATCACAATCCAGTCGATCGGTTTTAGCCCGGCTTGCGCCCGCAGCTGCCGTGCATTCCAGACCATTTCCGAGTACACTGACGGGCCGGTGATTTTTTCACCTTTCTGGTCAGTATGCGCCAAAAGGTCGAAGTCAACGAAACTGTCGTTCAACGGCGTGATCAGCGTATCCGCCAGGGAATGGGCGACCTGGCTCAACCGGGTATGAGAACCGGGACAATCAATTAGGATGAAGTCGTTGTTCGGCTCCAGTTCCGAGACGGCTGCGGAGAGGCGGTGGTCATAGACGTTCTCGCCGGGTTGTAGACTGTCTGCGTCAATTTCAGGCAATTCGTGCAATTCGACCAGCGGTAGTTCCAGCGCCGCCTTTTCCATGAAAGCCTTGCGGTTTTCCAGGTAACGACCCATCGACCGCTGTCGCAGATCAAGATCAAGTGCGGCAATTTTGTATCCCAGTCGGGCCAAAGTTGTTGCCACATGCATGGAGACGGTGGACTTGCCAGCGCCCCCCTTTTCGTTTCCGACGACAATAATATGCGCCACTTTCACTTCCCCCAATCATTGCGCAAATTTCCGCGCATCTTGGGCCGAGTATACTGTTCGGGCGAATCGATGGGAAGCGACATATCCACGGGTTAGGGCCTGAATTAGGCTCTAGCGTAAACCTTGGGTCACCTGACAGATCGCGCGGCGTGCATGTCCAACAACGAAATACGCCGCCCAAGATGAGCGGCGTTTTCGGAAATAGGAATATCGGGTCGGCTTAGAAGCCCAGACCTTCGTATTTTTTCTTGAACTTGGATACGCGGCCACCGGCATCCATCAGGCGGGTGGTGCCGCCGGTCCATGCGGGGTGCACGGTGGGGTCGATGTCCAGCGACAGGGTGTCACCCTCTTTGCCCCAGGTGGAGCGCATTTTGAGGATGGTACCATCGGTCATCTTGACGTCGATGGAGTGGTATTCGGGATGTGTATCGGCTTTCATAATACCAATCCTTACGCTTTGGCTTTGTAGTTTGTATCTTCTGCAATCCGTGCAGATTTTCCGCGGCGGGCACGCAGATAGTACAGTTTCGCGCGACGGACACGGCCGCGGCGAACAACAGTGATACTGTCGATGTTGGTTGAATGCAGCGGGAATACGCGCTCCACACCTTCGCCAAACGAAATCTTGCGAACAGTGAACGAACCGGCGATGCCGACGCCGTTTTTACGGCTGATGCAGACACCTTCGTAGTTCTGCACACGCGAACGGCTGCCTTCGGTCACTTTGTAGCCGACGCGGATAGTGTCACCGGCTTTGAAATCGGGAATCTCTTTCCCCAGGGCGGCAACTTGTTCCGCCTCCAACTGTGCGATCAGATCCATCGCGGGTCTCCTATAGTTGCTCGTGGTTTTTCCCACGAAGATTTGCGCGGTTGCGAGAGCTCTTGGTCTTCACCGGGTCCCGCCTGCGCAGCCCGCCAGAGATCGCTCCGTTCTTTCCTAATAGTGAACCAACATCCCCCAAATTGCCGAAGAAGGCGGGTTAGGGTTTCGTGATGCAACAGAACACCGGTCCATAGACGCAAAAGCGAATCCAGACCTGCGCCTTCTACGCCTGTTCTGTTGGCGGATCAAGAGGAGAGGCCGCGTTCGAGAGCGGCAAATGCAGCCTCTCGGCTGATCAGTCGGGCTTCTGGCGGTTCACGTGGGACTGCCAAAGATCGGGACGCCGGGCCTGGGTAATCTCTTCACTCATTTTCTGCCGCCACTCGGCAATTTTACCGTGATGACCGGACATTAACACATCTGGGATGCTCTGGCCTTTCCATTCCGCCGGGCGTGTATATTGCGGGTGCTCTAGCAGGCCTGAGGAAAAACTCTCCTCTTCGGTAGAAGCCTGATTGCCGAGGACGCCTGGGATCAGGCGCACAGTGGCATCAATCATTGCCTGTGCCGCAATCTCGCCGCCGGTCATGACAAAATCACCCAGAGACACTTCCAGGATGCCGTAGTGCTGCAACACCCGTTCATCGACACCCTCAAATCGCCCACAAAGTAATGTCATACCATCGCAGCCCGCAAGGTCCTGCATTAACCTCTGATCCATCCGGCGACCGCGCGGCGACAGATAGATCAGCGGCCAATTGCCAGTGGTGCCTGCCATTGTATGTTCGATTGCATTGCCCAGCACATCAGCGCGCAGCACCATGCCGGCTCCACCTCCGGCGGGGGTGTCATCGACATTGCGGTGCTTGCCGATACCGAACTGGCGCAAATCAACCGTCTCTAGCTGCCAGAGCCCCTCTTGCAGGGCCCTGCCGGTAAGGCTTTCACCTAGAATACCGGGGAAGGCATTCGGGAATAGCGTCATGACCTTGGCTTTCCAAACACCTGCCAAATCCGGCGTTGGCGTCATCAGCTCGCGTGGTTTGAAGGAGGGGCGAAGGGCTTTGCGGCCATGAGATTTGTTCTGTGCAGTCATGTGAAGCTGTTTAATCCAGTTACAACGACACGCAATAAAAAGCTTTGGTGTCGAATGAATTCAGAAGTACCCCGCATTGAAACCGACCCCGATTTTCAGGCCGCATTCGATGAGGTGCAGGCGCGTGCCAAAAGTGTTCTGGCCACGTATTGCATCGGACTTTGGATGCCTGTCGGTGGGGCCCGTTTTCGCACGCTGAATGTGAATTAGTCTGCGTCAACTCAGTCGCAGTTTGCAGGAAGTCAAACCGGCGAGTGGACAAAGCTATATGTTAAGGGCTGTTTTGACGAAGCAAACATCGCGCGGCAGAACAGAGACAAAGAACGAAAGAAGTCGCTGCCGCAGTGGAGCATGTTTTGGAGGCGTTGTTGGCAACCGAAGGCTAACGGGTTCAGAACACGCCTTCAGGTGGATCTGCAATGATGCGACCAGTAGCGAGGTCGACGGTAGGTACAGCGGTCAGCGTAAACGGCAGCAGCACTGTTTTGCTGTCGGTCGGCATGATGATTTCCAGCAGATCTCCTGCCCCATGGTTCTGGACTGACTTCACGACCCCCAGAAGGGTGCCGCCGGTATCATAGACCTCTAGGCCCATCAGATCGGTGTGATAGTATTCGTCGTCATGCAGGTTAGGGAGCCGGTCGCGAGGGGCGAAGAGGCGTACGCCCTTTAGCGCATCGGCCTGCTCTTTGGTCTCAACGCCACCGATATTGGCGGAGAAACCGTTCTTGATGGCACGGTTCAAGGTCAGGGAATAAGTCTGGCTGCCGTCTTCGTTGCTGAGCGGCACATAGGATTCGATATCCTCAGGCATTGCGCAAAAGCTCTTGACCCGTACTTCACCACGCACCCCATAAGATCCGGCAATAGCGCCAACGCAAATCTGCTCAGTCATTCTGTCCATCCTTTGCAGAAACGCGCGGCAGTCCAGGTGCCGCCTGCGAGCCCACAGCGTTCTGTTTGGTAATTGCGTTCGTAAAGAACACCGGCGGTAAAGGCGATCAAAACAAAAACCGCAAGCCTGAACAATCGCCACATAGGCGGATTATCGGGTTTCGATTGGTAGCGCGCTGCGCCGGGTTTCCCAACCCAGCTGTTCCAGTTCCGGCGTCTTGGACAACCGTTCCGGGTGGCCGACGCAGAAATAGCCGATCAGCTGCCAGTCAGTTGGCACATCCAGATCCCTGTTCAACTGTTGGGGGTCAAGGATGGACACCCAGCCTAGGCCCAGACCTTCGGCACGCAGGGCCAGCCAGAACAGGGTCACGGCTGTGACAACCGAATAGCGTCGCATTTCCGGCATGGTACCGGCGCCAAGCTTATGACCTTTGGTGGTAGAGTCGTCGCAGTAGATAGCTAGCTGAACCGGTGCTTCACGCATGCCGGACAGCTTCAGTTTGGCATAGCGTTCGGCTTTGGCTTCGGAAAAACCCGCCAGGGCGGTTGCATTAGCAGTCTCAAAATTGGCAAGAGCGGCAGCGCGGGCTGTGGCACTTTCAACACGAATAATGCGCCAAGGTTCGCTAAGCCCCACGGAGGGGGCCAGCTGAATGGTGTCGAGACAGCGCGCAAGCACTGCCTCATCCACCGGATCGGAGCGAAACCGGCGCACGTCGCGCCGGACCCGCATCAACAGATCAAGTTGCATGCGGAAGTCTTCAGAGAATGAATTGTCCCGCATGTTCACCAACTTACTCCGCGTCTGCAGTCGCTTCAGCCGCTTTGGCTGCTTTTTCTTCGGCACGTTCCTGAGCTTTCTTGCCCGGTGCGCCTTTCTTGGGGTTGTTCCGCTCCACCTTAGCGCGAACGCCAGCAGCTTCCAACATCCGAGCGATACGATCTGTTGGCTGAGCGCCTTGGTCAAGCCAGTGCTGTACGCGCTCCATATCCATTTTCACGCGCTCTTCACTGTCTTTCGGCAGCAGCGGGTTGTAGGTGCCTAGCTTTTCGATGAAGCGACCATCGCGCGGCATGCGGCTGTCTGCAGCCACAATGCGGTAGAAGGGGCGTTTTTTCGAGCCGCCGCGGGCCAGACGAATTTTCATTGCCATGGGTTCAGTCTCCTTTAATGGCGTTTACAGGGAAGTCCCTGTTATTCCTGGTGTTTCTTGTGGTGTCGGATGACTTCCTGAATGATGAAGTTCAGGAAAGCCTTAGCGAAATCGGGGTCCAGGTCGGCCTGTTTCGCCAGGTCTTCGAGCCGTGCGATCTGCGCGGTTTCACGCGTCGGATCGGACGGGGGAAGGTCGTGTTCTGCCTTAAGTCGGCCCACCGCCTGGGTGTGCTTGAACCGCTCGCCCAATGTGTAGACGAGGATCGCATCCAGCCGATCAATGCTCTCGCGGTGGCCCTTCAACAGCTCAGCTGCGCGGGCGACGGGATCATGTGTGTCGGTCGTCATCGGGGACTCCGCAGGTCAGAAAGATGGGGCCGCTGCGAGCGGCTCAATGTATTCAGGTTAGTCAAGGGCCCACCCCTCCGGTTTGAAGAGCGGATCAGCGTAATGGCTGATTTCCATTTCGATCCCATGGGCCAACTGACTATCCTGCAGCACGCTTGGTGCGGGGTGGCGGTACACGGCATCACTGCCATCAATTGTTGCAGCGTTGTGGACTTTTTGGGCACCCAGCCGTTCCGCCAGACGAATCGAATCCAGGTTCTTGGGGTCGATATAGCTTACTGCGGTGTCCCAGCCGAGTGTGTTGTAATAGTAATGGCGGGCGGCATGAGTTGCTTCCAGCGCGTAGCCATTGCCGACGGCATCAGGCCAGATAATCCAGGCGATTTCACGCTCGGGCCAGCCTGCGGGCATCCAGCCGCCAGCCATGCCATAGGTCTCACCCGTGCTCTTGTCGTGGATCATCCACATGCCGAATCCGCGCACCTGCCAATGGCCAATTTCGGCGGCATAAAGCATCCAAGCTTCATAGGTGTTCAAAGGACCACCCATAAAGCGTGCGCGGTAGGAGCTGAAAGTTGCCTTGAAATCGGGATAATCCTCGGCTTCAGGGCCACGCAGCACCAAGCGCTTGGTTTCGATCACGGGAATGGAAGACGGCATCAGCTATCTCCCGTCCGGCTTTGATGACTGCGCTGAATCATTGTAGGCGCCCGTTCGGTACGGCCTGCGTCAGAGCGCGCGGCTTCGGCTGATGGCGCCAGGTCCGCATGTTCTCCGTAGGGGCAAGACGGAACGAGACGCGTTTTTCTGGCCGTGCGCCAATGCGCTGCGCCAATGCGATAGAGGCCTCGTTGTCTTCGGGGATAAATGACGCAATAGTCTGCCAGTCCATCTCGTGGAATAGCCAATCCAAAACCGCACTGGCAGCTTCGCTTGCATAGCCTTTTCCACGTGCGCCCTCGGTGAGATGCCAGGACAGTTCGGGCTCGGGCCAACCTTTGGGGAACCAGGGGCCGATCATTCCGACCGGGCGTCCTGTGCTGCGCTCAATGGCGGCGAATAAGCCGTAGCCGCGCAAATGCCAGTGGCCGATAATGGTTGCGATCGACCACCACAGCGCATCCGGATCGTCAGTAGCGTCAATGAAGCGCGGGGCTCCAATGCGCAGAAAGGCGTCCTGCGCATCGAAACCGGCCTCAGCAGGAGAGACCAGTCGAAGCCTCGGGGTGACGAGGCTGGGGAAACGATTGCCCGTATCTGACATAATCACACCCATTTTGGCCCCTGCTGCGGGCGCAGCAGCGATCTGTTTGTGCATCGACGACCGCTCAATCATGCCAGATGCCGGGAAACAATGGGTTAAAGCGTGGCCATGGTGTTGCAGGGCGGTTGCGGCCTGCAAGGCTGACGGATGAGTTGGCGCTGTGTTTTGGGCAGAGATCATGCGTAGGCCTCCATTCCGCCGTCAGTCAAATCCGCGGGGGAGGGGTGGCGCCAGACTTGAACCTGGCCAAAGCGTTTATGGACGAAGTGTCCGTCCTGTTTCGCACCAAGACGTTGTGCGAGGGCGCGCGATCCGTGGTTGTTCGCGTCAATCAGGCTGATAGCAGTGGTCCAGCCCAAAACATCATAGGCATAAGTCCGCGCTACCTTTGCGGCCTCAGTCGCGTAACCCTTACCGCCGAAGCCTTCAAACAGATCCCAACCGATTTCGGGTTCCGGCCAGCCATCGGGGAACCAAAGCCCAATCAGGCCAGCCGCTTGGCCGGTATTTTTCTCTTCGACAGTCCAACGGCCATACCCACGCAATTGCCAATGGCCGACTTCCAGGCCCAGGTTGCGCCAGACCTGCTCTTGGCTCATTTGCCCACCAACGAATTCTGCCCGATCAGAAGCAAAAAACGCACATAGTGCCTCAAGATCCGCAAGCGATGGGGCGCGGAGGATTAGGCGATCTGTTTCTAGTGTGGGGATGGCGACAGACATGAGGCTACTTTTTCTTCCCAAACCCGCTCAGGCCGCCAGGCAGACCCATGCCGCCAAGGCCGGGTAGCCCGCCGGGCATACCGCCCATGCCACCAGGAAGGCCCTTGCCGCCGCCCATGGCTTTGGCCGCTGCTTCCAGCGCTTTTGGATCCATCTGGCTCGGATCCATTCCAGCCATATCGGGCATGCCACCGCCTTTGCCGAACATGCCGGACATGGCTTGTTTCAGCATCTTGCCTTTGCCCATCTTGCCCATTTTTTTCATGACGTCGGCCATCTGGCGGTGCATTTTCAGCAGCTTGTTGATGTCAGACACCTGAGTACCGGACCCCGCGGCGATCCGCTTCTTGCGGCTTGCCTGCAACAGGGCGGGATTGGCGCGCTCTTTCTTGGTCATGGACTGGATCATAGCGATTTGCTGGCGCAGCACTTTGTCTTCAAAACCGGAATCTTCGACCTGTTTTGCCATCTTGGCCATGCCGGGCATCATTTGCATCATGCCCTGCATGCCGCCCATCTGGATCATTTGTTCCAACTGCATCTTGAGGTCATTCATATTGAAATGACCCTTCATCATGCGCTTCATCATGCGCTCGGCCTGTTCGGCCTCGATGGTTTCCTGGGCTTTCTCCACCAGTGCGACGATGTCGCCCATGCCAAGAATCCGACCGGCGATCCGGTCGGGCTCAAAGGTTTCAATGGCATCCATCTTCTCGCCAAGACCGACAAAGCGAATCGGTTTGCCAGTAACGGCACGCATCGACAGGGCTGCACCGCCGCGTCCGTCGCCGTCCATACGGGTCAGAACCACGCCTGAGATGCCGATCTTAGCGTCAAACTCCTCTGCCACCTCAACGGCGACCTGACCGGTCAGGCCATCGACCACCAACAAGGTTTCACGAGGTGAGACGACATCGCGGACATCTTCGACCTCCTGCATGAGGACTTCGTCGATCTGCAGACGGCCGGCGGTATCAAGCATATAGACGTCATAGCCACCAAGAGCGGCCTGCTGCTTGGCACGCTTGGCGATGTCGACGGGTTTCTGGCCGGGCACGATTGGCAGCGTATCGACACCAATCTGAGTGCCGAGTACCGCCAGCTGATCCATAGCCGCCGGGCGGTAGACGTCCAGCGAGGCCATCAGTACGCGCTTGCCCTCTTTGTCTTTCAGACGCTTGGCAAGCTTGCCGGTGGTGGTCGTTTTACCTGAGCCTTGCAAACCGACCATCAGGATTGGGGCTGGTGGGTTGTCGACCTTTAGCTGGCCTGCGTCCTCGTCACCGCGCAGAACGTCCACCAATGCGTCATGAACAATCTTCACAACCTGCTGTCCAGGGGTCACCGACTTAGTTACCGCCTGGCCAGTGGCCTGATCCTGCACGCGTTTCACAAAATCGCGCGCCACCGGCAGCGAGACATCGGCCTCTAGCAGGGCAATACGAACTTCGCGCAGGGCAGTTTTGACATCCTCTTCGGACAGTGCGCCCTGTTTGGTGAGCCGATCAAAGACACCAGATAGGCGTTCGGATAAATTTTCAAACATACCTGCGGCCTCCTTGCCGGTTTCAACGCGTGCGCCCCACATGTAGGGAGCAAATGATCCATGCGCAATCGCCCCCACGGGCGTAACACGCTGGTGGGGGGCGATCCCTGACACGGGCAGGGACCGGAAGACTCATGAGGCTCCCGGATTTCCAGCCTGCGTTACGCCCTTGGACGAGATGAGTCAACCCGCGGGCCGGTCGTCACAGAGCTCCGACAATCAGACATGCGCGCGTTGCAGTGCTTGACGGATAGGCGTCATCGGGGGAACATAGGGGCGCGTAGACGGGCCTGCATCTAAATTTGCGGTGCCAACCCGCCGCGACTTTGACAACACGGGGCAGACTTTTTGGGCATCTGGTGCGGCACGCCTGCCGCATTCCTTCATCGGGCGGCTTTGCAGCCATCAGAAGGACCAGGAATCATGCGTGTGTTTACCATTTTAGGACCCTCAAATTCCGGCAAGAGCGAGCTTGCAACAGCGCTGGCGACCTTGGAGACGGAGGAGCAGAAACCGCATCGCGCCAATGGGGGCGCTGATCTGCGGACGTTTGACTTCATGAAAGAGCATTGGGGTGTCATTGATATCGCAGGCGGGGTCGAGAACCTTGCAACGGCGGGTCCAGCCCTTGCGGCCAGCGATGCGGCGGTGGTTTGCGTCTCAGCGGATGCTGCTGCCGGGGTCTTGGCAGCGCCCTATCTACGAATGGTCGAAGAGGCGGGCATCCCCGCCTTTCTTTTTATCAACCGCATGGATCAGGCAACGGGGCGCGTCGCGGATATCGTCGCCGGGCTACAAACCTATTGTCGCCACAACATCGTATTGCGCCAGATTCCAATGCGCGCGGGCGGTGAAGTGGTCGGCGCGGTTGATCTGATCTCAGAGCGTGCCTGGAAATATCAGGAAGGCCAGCCATCGGCGCTGGTTGCTTTTCCTGACAGTGTCCATGTCCGCGAACGTCAGGCGCGAGGCGAGATGCTGGAGGCTCTTGCGGACTATGACGACGATCTGCTGGAGCAGCTGATCGAGGATCGCAAGCCTATGACTGAGGCGGTTTATGATGTGGCAACCCGTGTGTTGCAGCACAATGATCTGATCCCGGCGCTGTTGGGGTCTGCGCTGCATAGAAATGGTATTCTGCGGCTCATGAAGTCATTGCGGCACGAAGCTCCAGCGGTAGAGGTCGCGGCCCAAAGATTGCTCCGAGCCGCAGAGAAGCGCGAGAATGGTACCACTACGGTAGGCGGTCAAAACGGTGTGCTTGCGGTAGGCTGTCTGGGTGATCTGGTCAAGCATCTGGGGAAAACTGTCGTGTTACGTGCATTGACGGCTCCAATGGACCCCGGTGCCCATCTCGGTGGCGAGGCGTTAGGGGCGATGACGCAGCTGGCAGGCGCACAGGACAAGGGGCTGGTCCCAGGCGACATCGGTCAGGTGGTAAAATCTGATCACCTGAGCCTTGGGTATTCCTATTCGAAGGATGGGCTTGCTTCTCTGCCGAATTGGGCGCAGCCGCGACCCTCCAGCTATCAGCGTATCGTCGCACCGTTGCATGAACGGGATGACGTGCGGCTTTCGGCAGCCCTCGAACGGATCGCCGAAGTGGATCCAGCATTGGGTATTGGTCAGGACGAGGTTACTGGACATGCTCTGCTCAGCCTTCAAGGGCCCCTCCATCTTCGCCGTATATTGGCGTTATTGACGGATTCTTTTGGGGTTAATGTCAGCGAGGCATCAGTCCCACCTGCGCTGCGTGAGACGATTAGCCGTGAAGCAACAATCCATCATCGTCATCGCAAGCAATCTGGCGGTGCCGGGCAATTTGCTGATGTCGTACTGAGCGTGTCTCCGGGACCGCGTGGCAGCGGGTTCCAATTTTCTGAGGAGGTAAAGGGCGGCGCGGTTCCTAAATCCTATATTCCGTCTGTCGAGGCGGGCGCGCGTGAGGCGCTGTCGGTTGGGGTCAGCGGCCACCCCGTGGTGGATGTACAGGTGACCCTCAAGGACGGAAAACATCATACGGTGGACAGTTCCGACTTCGCGTTTCGCACCGCCGGGAAATCCGCCGTGCGTGAGGCAATGGCCGAAGCGGGCGCAACCGTCTTGCATCCGATAATGCGCGTCGAGATTCATGTACCATCCGTTTTCACTGGCGGGTTGGTTCCAGTCGTCAGCGGTATGAAGGGGCAGGTCCTGGGTTTTGCGGCACATCCTGAGGCTGCGGGTTGGGATGTCTTTGAAACGTTGCTGCCTGTTGCTGCGCAGGATCAGCTCTGCAGCAGCTTGGCAAGTGCCACACGTGGCACGGCTTGGTTCTCTTGCGGGTTTGATCACTATGAAGAGGCCAGTCGCATGTAAGTGTTGAAGTGACAAAGTTTCGCCAATAGCACTGGGTGTGAATGGGGCTTGCGTTCGGCAGGTTTTCGGATTGATCTGCGGACCACTTAGGCAAGCAGAAAGAAGAGCCCCAATGGACGCATCATCCAAATTTCAGGATAGCTTGCCCGTTTCATCTGATGCGCTGCTGGCGCAATTTGACAGCTGGGGTATTGCATATCGGCTGTACAGCCACGCGCCGCTGCGCACCGTTGAGGACGCAAAATCTGTCGAAGGCGAATTTATGCGGGCAGGGGAGGCGGCGTTACGGCTCAAGAATCTTTATTTGCGTGACAAGAAAAAGCGCAATCATCTGGTTAGTTTGGAACAGGATCGCGATGTCGACCTTAAGACACTGGCGGCAGAGCTGGGGGTGAGCACCCTCTCCTTTGGTTCGGCGGATCGGTTGCTGGAAAACCTGGGAGTACGACCGGGTGCCGTAACGCCTTTGTCAATGATCAACGGTGCCGACAAAGGGGTTCGTTTCTATATGGATCAGGCCGCACAGCACGTTGACTTGATCTATATGCACCCATTGGTCAATGATCGGACCGTGGCGCTGACGCGGCAGGGATTTCTGGACGTGATGGCGCGCTTTGGGGTGGAGATCATCTGGATCTAGGGTGACGTTGCCTTCTTGACGGCCTTGCTGCGCAAATGCGAACCTTTCTCTGGTTGTGGCCACTGGAATGTGCATGTTTGCAGATGATGATTTGCAAGTGAGAGGCTGTCATGGAAAACTGGGACGAGGTTCGCACCGCCTATCAAGTCGCTCGGATGGGAACTGTCAGCGGTGCTGCCGAGGAATTGGGTGTGCACCATGCTACGGTTATTCGTCATGTCGACGCGATCGAGGCGCGGCTTGGTGTAAAATTGTTTCAGCGTCATGCACGGGGGTACACCCCGACTGAAGCGGGGCAAGACCTGCTGCGGGTCGCACAGGCCACGGACGACCAATTCAGCCAGTTAGTGGGGCGATTGAAAGGGCACGGCGATGCGGTTTCGGGGGAGCTGGTCGTCACCTCTTTGTCGGCGATGTCGGGGCTTTTGGCCCCTGCGTTGACTGAATTCCAACGTCAGCACCCAGAGCTTGTAGTGCGGTTTCTGACCGGTAGCCGCTTGTTTCGCCTTGAATATGGCGAAGCGCATGTTGCGATCCGGGCCGGTTCTCCGCCAGAGCAGCCGGACAATGTGGTCCAGGCTTTCATGACGCAGCAGCACGGGTTGTATGCTAGCGCCGCGTATATTGAGCATCATGGCCTGTTGAACGGCGTGGAAGATATGCCCAATCACCGGTTTGTTTGTAACGACGATATAGAGAGCCGCGCGCCTTATTCACGCTGGCTGCGCGCGCATGCACCAGATAGCGCACTGTCGTTTCGCTGTGTTAACGCCCTGTCGATGCACGATGCAGTGCTGGCAGGCGCGGGTATCGGCTTTCTGACCCAATGGGAGGCGGCACGACACCCCGAACTTACGCAGATGATGGAGCCGCTGGAAGAGTGGACCAGTGAACTTTGGCTGGTCACCCATGTTGACCTGCACCGCACGACCAAGGTCCAGACGTTTCTCAGCTTTCTGAAAGCAGAAGCCAAGGCCTGGACTGCATGAGCCCGATTTATCGTGGCCATCTTGCGATGTTGGTGTTTTCGGCACTGGTTGCGGGGTCGTTTTCGCTCGGCTCCATGGTGGCGAATGATATCACCCCGATGGCATTGAATGCCGTACGGTTTGTGATTGCTGCGACAGTTATCGGCATCGCGGCGCAGATGACGCACGGTTTGCGGCGCGCACAGTTCCAGGCGCCCTGGCGGTTTGTCGTGCTTGGCGGACTATTTGCGATCTATTTTGTGCTGATGTTCTACGGGTTGCAAACGGCGGCACCGATTAGCACAGTGGCCGTTTTTACGCTGACACCGGTGCTGAGCGCTGCATTTGGCTGGTTGTTGCTGCGGCAGGTGACCAGCTGGCGTATGGCATTGGCGCTGACCATCGGTGCGGCCGGTGCGGTCTGGGTGATCTTTCGCGGTGACATATCGGCGATCTGGGCCTTTGAAATCGGGCGTGGAGAGGTGATCTATTTCTGGGGCTGCGTGGCGCATGCACTTTATACGCCAATGGTACGGCTACTGAACCGGGGAGAGCCTGCGGTGGTGTTTACCTTCGGGATGCTGGTGGCCGGCGCTGCGATCCTGCTGGTGGTTGGCTGGCCTGATATCTGGGCGACGGATTGGGCGGCGCTGTCACCGCTCGTCTGGTTGGTCCTGCTCTATGTGGCCCTGATCGCGAGCGCGGCGACCTTTGTGCTGTTGCAATACGCTACGCTGCATCTGCCCTCGGCCAAGGTGATGGCCTACACATATCTGACACCAAGCTGGGTGATCCTCTGGGAGATCGCGCTGGGCCGACCTGCTCCGAACGGCATTGTTGCGATTGGCATCGCCTGCACGGTCTGGGCACTTTGGCTGTTACTGCGCGAGGGGCGCACACCCCAGCCGACCACGCAGACCACCTGAGTAAAGTCAGTCGGTTGGGTGATCTGCGGGTGGGGCTGCCAGCTCGGTCTCAAGGAACCGTTCAAAGGCATCGAGGTTCACCGGCTCAAACTGACCAAAGCCCTGCATCCAGACACTGGCGCTACGCATCGCGTCCGGTTGCAGCTTACACCACTTGACCCGGCCGCGTTTCTCTTGGGCGATCAACCCGGAACGGGTGAGGATTGTCAGATGTTTAGAGATCGCGGCCAGCGACATCTCAAAGGGTTCTGCCACATCGGTGACAGCCATATCGTCCTCTAGCAGCATTGTCAGAATGCTGCGTCGGGTTGGGTCCGCCAGCGCGGCAAAGACGGTATCGAGGGGGCTACTCATTCCACACACCTAAACCGCATGAAGCGGATCGACAATCCCGCAGCGGCGGCGGCATATGGCGGCATAACACTGAGGGCGTGGGCATGGCACTAAAATATTGGGCGGTGATTTTCATACTGGGCATCGGCTGGGGGATGTCCTTCATGTTTAACGCAATTCTGTTACGTGAGCTTGGCCCGCTATCGGTGTCGATGGGCCGTGTCGGGTTTGGCGCGCTTGGATGCTGGGTTTATGTCCTGGCAGCACGCAAGCCACTGCCGACAGATATGAAGCGTTGGCTGGCGTTGTTTGCTTTTGGCGGGCTGAGTTACGCGGCACCATTTTCCTTTTACGCGCTGGGCCAGCAGCATATTGCCAGCGGTGTCGCCGGGATCCTCAACGCCATTACGCCAGCGCTGGCCGTCGTCGTGGCGCATTTTTGGCCCGGCGGAGAGCGCGCCACTCTGCTAAAGTCACTAGGAGTGCTATGTGGTTTCCTGGGTATTGTGGTTCTATCCTTGCCCTTGCTTCAGGGCGGGCGGCAATCTGAGGTTTGGGCGGTTCTCATCACACTCTGCGCGCCGTTGTGCTACGCGTTCTCTGTCAATATCGCCCGGCAGTTTCGTGATATGGATCCGGTCGTCCTGGTCGCCATCGCTCTCACCGGTGCGACGCTAGGTATCGCGCCATTGGCGCTAGGGGTCGAAGGGGTGCCGGTCATCACCCGGCTGGAGACGTGGGGTGCGATGTTGGTCATTGGTTTCATCCTTACCGCTGCGGCCTTTATTCTGTTCTACTGGGTGCTACCCAAGGTAGGGCCGACCAATATCACGCTGCCAACCTTGATCGCTCCGGTCTCTGCCCTGGCGATGGGGGCTTGGGTGTTGCAAGAAACGCTGAAGGTGGAACACCTATTGGGCATGGCAGCAATTCTGCTCGGTTTGCTGTTGATTGATGGACGGTTGGTACGAAAGATCTGGCACAAACCAATGCTCTGACAAAATCAACCTATTGGTTGAATATGCGGTTTTGGCACTCAAATCCCCCCGTTGTTTTTCATGACCTTGGGGCGTTTGATTTGGTGGCAGGTAAATTGCTTAAATTTCAACGAGTTGTGGGTAGTGTCGCAGGGCGACCTGGGTTGTTGACTCTGCGTGGCAGACTCCTTAGCACCGCACTCAGATTTCACGTGAGGATGGCGCCCGTGACAGAAGAGCCAGATAAGCAGCGCTTGGCGCAGCTCGAGGCCAAGCTGGCAGAGGCGCGTAAGGCCCATGAGCCCAAGCCGCGCGTGGATGAACATTATTCGACGGCAAGCGATGCCTGGAGAATGGTGATTGAATTGGTAGCTGGTCTGATGATCGGCTTTGGTATCGGATACGGGTTGGACCTTCTGCTTGGGACCATTCCGATCTTTCTGGTGCTGTTCACGATGCTGGGTCTGGCGGCCGGAGTAAAGACGATGCTCCGCAGCGCGCAAGAGATCCAGGAAAAGAAACTGGCCGAAGAGGCCGAACAAGATGCGCAGGACCGGGACTGATCCCCCGGCGACAGGAGAAACGGGACAATGGGCAAACTAATCTTTGGAGCAGCATTCCTGCTGGTACTTGCGTCTGGGCTGTTTTTTGCACCGGCCGTTCCTGGCCTGCAGATCCACCCGACCGATCAGTTCCTGATCAAACCGTTGGGTGGTTCGGGTGAGCTGAACTTCTACACCCCGAGCAACGTCACCCTGTGGATGGGCTTGGCAATTGTTGCGATCTTTGCGCTGATGGTTCTTGGGTCCTCGAAGCGCGCGATTGTGCCCTCGCGCATCCAGTCGGTTGCTGAGCTTGCTTACGGTTTCATCTACAAAATGGTCGAAGACGTCACCGGCAAAGACGGCCTGAAGTTCTTCCCTTACATCATGACGCTGTTCATGTTCATTCTGACGGCCAACATGCTGGGGCTGCTGCCCATGAGCTTTACCACCACATCGCATTTTGCTGTGACCGCAGTGTTGGCGATGCTGGTGTTCGTGACCGTCACCGTGACCGGCTTTGTGCTGCACGGTACCAAGTTTCTTGGCTTGTTCTGGGTTAGCTCTGCTCCGCTGGCGCTGCGTCCAGTGCTGGCCATCATCGAATTGATTTCCTACTTCGTGCGTCCTGTCAGCCACTGCATTCGTCTTGCAGGCAACGTTATGGCCGGCCATGCGGTTCTGAAGGTGTTCGCAGGTTTTGCAGGTGCTCTGGGCCTGTTCAGCTTCCTGCCGATCTTTGCGATCACCGCAGTCTACGCACTCGAAGTTCTCGTGGCCTTCATCCAGGCCTACGTGTTCACCATTCTGACCTGCGTGTACCTCAAGGACGCGCTGCATCCGTCGCACTAAAGCACGGCTAGGTTTGAACAATAAGATCCTCAACTTCCAATCGTAAGGAGATACACAATGGAAGGCGAACTCGCACACATCGGCGCTGGCCTGGCTGGCATGGGTACTGGTATTGCTGCACTGGGTGTTGGCAACGTTGCTGCTAACTTCCTGGCAGGCGCTCTGCGCAACCCCTCCGCGGCTGCTTCCCAAACCGCAACCCTCTTCATCGGCATCGCATTTGCAGAAGCTCTGGGCATCTTCTCGTTCCTGGTCGCTCTGCTGCTGATGTTCGCCGTCTAAGAGCCTTCGGAACCATTTTCCTTACGGCCGGGCAGCGTGGATCCCCGCGCTGCCCGGTGTAACGGCAAGTTCCCTAGGAGGACGACATGGCAACTCAGACGCAGGACGCAGGTCACGGTGCTGTAGACGCAGCACATGGTGCCGCAGACGCCGCCCACGGTTCGGGCGGGATGCCGCAGCTGGACTTCTCGACCTTTGCGAACCAGATCTTCTGGCTCGTGGTCACGCTCGTCGTGATCTATTTCATCCTGTCGCGCATCGCGCTGCCTCGTATTGCGGCAGTGTTGGCCGAGCGTCAGGGAACCATTACCAACGACCTCGCCGCGGCTGAAGACCTCAAAGCCAAAGCCGTTGAGGCCGAAAACGCTTACAATCAGGCTCTGGCAGATGCCCGTTCGGAGGCTCAGCGTATCGCCGCTGAGACGCGCGCGGAAATTCAGGCAGACCTAGACGAGGCCATTGCCAAGGCAGACGCGCAGATTGCGGCCAAGGCAGCGGAATCGGAAACAGTCATCGCCGAGATCAAGGCCGGTGCCATCGCCAGCGTCGAAGCCGTCGCTGTGGAGACTGCCGCCGAAATCGTTGCTGCCTTTGGTGGCAAGGCAGACGAAAAAGCGGTCGCAGCTGCGGTTGCCGACCGGATGAAAGGATAAGGACATGCGCTCAGTTCTGGCTCTTGCCCTAACCTTTGGTGCCACAAGCCCGGCGTTTGCCGCTTCTGGCCCATTCCTGTCGATGAGCAACACCGATTTTGTTGTGACGCTTGCGTTCCTGCTCTTCGTTGGCATTCTGCTCTATGCCAAGGTGCCTGGTCTGTTGGGTGGCCAATTGGACGCCCGTGCTGAAGGCATCAAAAAGGACCTCGAAGAGGCCCGTGCCCTGCGTGAAGAAGCTCAGACCATTCTGGCCTCTTACGAGCGCAAGCAGCAGGAGGTTCAGGCCCAGGCGGATCGGATCGTAGCTTCGGCGCGTGACGATGCAGCCCAAGCTGCAGAACAGGCCAAAGCAGATCTGCAAACCTCGATCGCTCGCCGTATGGTGGCTGCAGAGGAACAGATCAAAGCGGCGCAGGATTCTGCGGTGAAAGAAGTGCGTGATCAGGCCATCACTGTTGCCGTCGCAGCAGCCGATGCTGTGATTTCGAAACAGATGACAGCAACCGAAGCCAACAAGCTGATCGACGCTGCAATCGCTGACGTGGACGCCAAGCTGCACTAAGCTGCGCGGACACTGGTAACCTTAAAAAACCCGGCCCAGGTGGCCGGGTTTTTTGTGTGCCGGGGTATTAGCCTGTGTTGCAATCCGGCATGTGGCCTCGCTCTGGTGTCGCTCAGGGTTTCCCAGTCTCGTGCTGGAGCCGCTGTCTGGCAATCTCGGCGTTGCGCAGGGCACGCTGGTGGTCAGAAAGCGCCTGTTTCACATAATCGAGATGGGTTTCAACTGCCTGGCGCGCTGCTGTGGGGTCGCGGGATTGCAAAGCGGCGTTGATAGCGCGGTGTTGGGCCAAAAGCGCGTCGCGCGTAGTGTGCTGCTGAAACATGATGCGACGGTTGTAAAATACGCCCTCGCGCAGGAGGTCGAACATTGATCGCATCATATGCAGCATGACCACATTATGGCTGGCGTCCATGATGGCAGAATGGAACTGCGCATCAAGCGCTGCAGCTTCCTCGGAGATGGCCGGGTCGCCTGCCAATTCCATCTTGTCAAAGATGGTCTGGATTACTTGAAGATCATAGTCTGACCCGTATTTCGCGGCCCGTTCAGCCGCGAGACCTTCTAGGTCGCGGCGAAAACTCAGGTAGTCAAATACGGCCTCGTCATGGCTGGCAAACAACTGTACCAATGCGGGGGAGAACGCCGATCCCAAGACATCTGCCACGAATACGCCGGCACCCGCGCGTGATACCAATAGGCCGCGCCCCTGCAATTCGGCTAAGGCGTCTCGTAGAGACGGGCGTGAGACGCCGAGACGTTCCGATAATTCCCGTTCTGCCGGAAGGCGCTCTCCCGGCGTCAGAATACCGCGAAGAATGAACTGTTCAATCTGTCGCACCACCGAAGCGGAGAGTTTTTCTGGCTGAACTTTTTGAAAGGGCATGATGTGTGGTCTGTCTGATCTAGCGATTGGTCAACTCATATGACCACGCTGCTGATCTTGCTGCAAGGGTCAGCAATAGCACACCAGAGACAGGGTTGATTGTTGCTGTTAGATTGGAGTGGCGATGGATCGATTTCATCGGTCATTTGTGACGGTGATACACATGTTCAATTCGTTTGGTCCGGTGCCGCTACTGCTTCTTGTCCTACCGCTTGTGGCATGCGACACGGCCAGCCCACATTTCCGGGGCCAGGCTTTGCAACGGATTACCGTGGATGGCAGCGTATTTGATGTGAGGGTGCGCGGAACATTGGCCGAAGCTGTGCGTATAAACCCGCAGTATGCGCCACGCTTGGGGCCGATCCGAATGCGAGCAGCACACGCCATGGAACTGGCGAGCGGCTGCATGGTGTCACGTGTATTAGGCGACCAGGCGGTCTTGGTTGGGCAGTTGGATTGTCCAAGTGGTGCAATCAAAAAATAGAAAGTTATCCACAATATATGGTGGCATTATCACGCTGACCCATTTGATTTGGGGGGCGGCCACATTGACAGTGGTGTAACAAACCCATGACACTTGGCTCCCAATGAATCACAGGATATCAGCTTGCGCTTTTCGAAACTTCGACTGAACGGCTTCAAGAGTTTTGTGGACCCAACCGATCTTTTGATCGCCGATGGGCTCACAGGTGTTGTCGGGCCAAATGGCTGCGGCAAGTCGAACCTGCTGGAAGCGTTGCGCTGGGTGATGGGCGAAAACCGTCCCACGGCGATGCGCGGCGGTGGTATGGAGGACGTGATCTTTGCGGGCACCAGCTCGCGGTCCGCACGGAACTTTGCCGAGGTTAGTCTTCAGATCGACAACAGCGAACGATTGGCCCCTTCCGGGTTCAATGAAAATGACAATCTGGAGATTCTGCGCCGCATCACCCGCGATGTGGGTAGCGCCTATAAAACCAATGGCAAGGATGTGCGTGCCCGAGACGTGCAGATGTTGTTTGCAGATGCTTCGACCGGGGCACATTCACCTGCACTGGTCCGGCAGGGGCAGATTGCCGAACTGATCAACGCCAAACCCAAGGCACGCCGCCGTATTCTGGAAGAGGCAGCGGGGATCTCCGGTCTCTATCAGCGGCGGCACGAGGCCGAGCTTAAGCTGAAGAATACTGAACAGAACTTGCTACGTGTAGATGATGTTATCGAACAGCTGGCTGCGCAGCTTTCGCAATTGGCACGTCAAGCCAAGCAAGCGCAGCGGTATCGCGATATCGGCGAACAGCTGCGCCGGGCGGAGGGCATGTTGCTCTATCGTCGCTGGCGCGAGGCCGATGATACGCGTCTAGAGGCAGAGGATATTCTGCGTAACCGTGAAACCCAGGCTGCCAAGGCTGAGTCACTGGCGCGCCTGGCAGATGGTAAACGGATAGAAGCAGAGAACGGGCTGCCCCCATTGCGCGAAGAAGAAGCAATCGCGGCGGCGGTGTTGCAACGTTTGTTCGTGCAACGGGACGCATTGAGTGATCAGGAGGCGCAGGCGCGCCAGACGATCGAAACTCTGACCAATCGTGTTGCGCAACTGGGCCGGGATATTGAGCGCGAGAGCGGGCTGAACCGCGACGCGGGCGACACAATCGAGCGTCTGGATTGGGAGCAAAGGGAACTGGCGCGCGCCGGTGTGGGGCATGATGATCGAATGGCTGAGGCTGCTGAACGCGCCCGCGAAGCCGGGTCGGTTCTACAGGCGCGTGAGGATCAGTTGAGCAGTCTGACCGAGGATGTTGCGCGTCTCTCGGCACGTCATCAATCCGCACAGCGCCAGGTTGAAGATTGTCGCCGCGCGGTGGTCCGGGCCGAAGACGACGGCAGTAGCTCGCGTGAGGCGATGGTGGCTGCACGTGAAACACTGGGCGAGGCGGAAGCTGCCTTTGAGGCGGCAATCGAGGCCGAGGAAGAAGCGCGCGCCGCGGCAGAACTGGCGGATGAAACGCTGGCCGCCGCCGATGAGGCGCGTAACGATACCCAGTCTCGCGAGGCCGAAGCCCGTGCGCGGCGGTCGGAAGCTGAAGGAGAATTGGGGGCCTTGCGAGCCGAGGTAACGGCTTTGGCCAAATTGGTAGAGCGCGACACGGCCGAGGGCGGTCATGTCCTGGACGACATGCGTGTGGCTGCCGGGTATGAAAAGGCGCTTGGTGCAGCGCTAGCAGATGATCTGCGCGCGCCTTTGGCAGAGGTTGATGGGCCTAGCGGTTGGGTAACGCTACCGCCTTACGATGGCGATGCTACTCTTCCGGCTGGGACCATACCACTGTCATTGCATGTCAGCTGCCCAGATGCGCTACATCGACGTATTTCGCAGGTCGGTCTTGTGGACAGTGACGCGGCACGCGATTTGCACGCGCATCTTTTGCCAGGCCAGCGGTTGGTCACGCTGGAGGGGGACCTCTGGCGCTGGGATGGTTTCCGAGCCTGGGCTGAGGACGCGCCAAGCGCGGCTGCCCTGCGGCTTGAACAGATGAACCGGCTGGAAGCACTGAAGCAGGAGATGGAGCACGTCGGTGCTCGTGCTGATGGCGCCCGTGCAGCGCATGAGGTTCTGATGCGCACCTTGGAAGAGGTCACCGCCGCAGATCAGGCCGCGCGCCAGGGGCGCCGGGTCGCAGATCAACGGATGGCAGATGCTGCCCGCGCGTTGAGCAGGTCTGAAAGCCATCGAAACCTGTCCGAAGGCAAGCTGGAGACGCTCAGCATTGCTGTGGCGCGCCACGACGAAGACGCAGCAGCCGCCAAGGCGCAACTGGTTGAGGCAGAGGCGGGACTTGAAGAACTGGAAGACCTTTCCGAAGCGCGCGCAAAGGTGGAGGACGTGAAGCAAACGGTAGAAGCGGCGCGGATCACCATGCTGACCCACCGTTCGACCCAGGATGAGCTGCGCCGCGAGGGTGAGGCGCGGACTGCGCGTGGCCAACAAGTGACCAAGGATCTGTCCGGCTGGCGTCATCGCCTTGAGAGTGCGGAACGCCGTATCGCAGAGCTGACAGAGCGGCGCACCGCAACCGAGGAAGATCTTGAAGAGGCGTATGGGGTTCCGGCTGAGATTGCCGAGACGCGTGACGACCTGAATGTCGCGATTGAAGAAGCAGAAGCGCGTAAGGCGACAGCTTCGGACGCATTGATCGGGGCTGAAACCGTGTTGCGTGACGCCGTGCAGAGCGAGCGCGAGTGCGCGCGACTGGCCTCTGAAGCACGTGAAGCTCGCGCCCGGTCCGAGGCACGGTGCGATGCCGCGCGTGAGGCCGTTGGCCGAGCCGAGGCCCGAATCCGGGAAGAGCAGCAGACGGTTCCCGATGATCTTTTGGCCAGCCTCGATGCGACACCTGAGGATATGCCAAATGCAGAAGAGCTGGAGGCCGAAGTCAATCGTCACAAGCGTCAGCGCGATGCCTTGGGGGCAGTCAACCTGCGCGCTGAGGAAGACGCACGTGCGGTTCAGGACGAACATGATCAGCTGGTGCGCGAAAAATCTGATCTGGAAGAGGCAGTAAAAACACTGCGCGCTGGAATTGCCAGCCTTAACCGCGAGGGCCGTGAACGCCTTTTGACTGCTTTCGAGGAGGTGAACTCCAGCTTTACCATGCTGTTCACCCATCTGTTCGGCGGAGGAGAGGCCAATCTGGTCATGGTTGAAAGTGATGATCCGTTGGATGCCGGGCTTGAGATCATGTGCCAGCCTCCAGGCAAGAAGCTGTCGACCCTGTCGCTGCTTTCGGGCGGAGAACAGACGCTAACAGCCATGGCTTTGATCTTTGCAGTCTTTCTGTCCAACCCGGCACCCATCTGTGTGCTGGACGAGGTGGACGCACCGCTAGACGATGCAAATGTCACACGGTTCTGCGACCTGCTCGACGAGATGTGTCGTCAAACCGATACGCGCTTCCTGATCATTACTCATCATGCGGTGACCATGGCACGCATGGACCGGCTATTCGGGGTTACAATGCAGGAAAAAGGTGTCAGTCAATTGGTGTCGGTAGATCTTAAGAAAGCCGAAGCGATGGTCGCCTGACCTCTTGTTCCATCACTTCGGGCGTTTTATCGTCGCGTTGCCAATGACAGGATTTGTAATGAAACTTTTTTCTCTACTGACCGCCGCCGCACTGATCGCTCTCCCTGATTTGGGGCAGGCCGACAATATTCTTGCTAAGGATGCCACAACCCTTTCCAAGTTCTTCGAAGCCGAAGGTGTTGATTTCGAAGTAACAACCGATGATGTCGGCGATCCCAAACTGAAGGTCGACTACTACGGTAATGACTTTTCGATCTATTTCTACGGTTGTGAGAACAACAAAAACTGTGACGCAATTCAGTTTTTCTCGGGCTACCAGACGGAAGGCAGTGTCCGGCTGGTGAAGATCAACGAATGGAATACCGAAAACCGTTTTGGTCGCGCCTATGTCTCCGAAGAAGGCTCCGCTCGGGTTGAGCAGGATGTCTATCTGGGGAATACCGGTATGAACCCGGACGACTTTGCGGAGCTGTTGGGAACGTGGTCACGCGTTGTGAGCGAATTTGAGGCATTCATCGACTGGTGATCCTGCCCATTTCTCTCTGGTTTTTCACTGAATTGTGAGATGCCTGACCTTTAAACATCGCTAGGCTGGCGACATGAACCGTTTCATATTGCTGGCCTTATTCATGACCTCTGGTCTCAGCGCCTTCCCCATTCAGGCATTGGCTCAGGACGGGGCAATGAGAGTTGGGGACGAACCCTATGATGATGAGGCGCTGGCGGCCCTGCCTGGGCAATCGTTTGTATTTTATGACGATGGTGAAGCCAGGTTCGGACCAGGCGGGGCGTATTCCTATACCTACTCGGCTGAAAACGGTGGTGGTACGTCTTGGGGAAGTTATCGCGTGTCGGAGGACAACCAGATCTGCGTCACCTTCGTCAATGGATCCTCGCGCTGCGACCAATATGTGACCAACCAAAACCGTACCGTGGTCATCACTGCTGATGGGCAAAGATTCCCGGTACGTGAGCCAAAGTAGGTCATTTAGAGCATCGGAGCGGCTCTCTGCTCCGAAACTACTTTGTACAGTCGTGGTTCGGACGTTAGAGCCGTGACAACAAAGCCGGTGTTGGCCAGGCATCTGCTGGCAACCCTAAGCGTTCCTGTTCTTTTTGCACCGCGACACGGGTCTTGGCCCCAAGGATGCCATCGACATCACCAACATCATGCCCGCGCGCGCTCAGCTTTCTTTGTAGCTGTTCCATTTGGTCACTGGCCAAGCCGGTGTCAGGCGTGCCCGCATCATAGGCGGCTGCACCTGACAGTCGCGTGGCGAAGTACGCAGCGGTCAAAACATAGGTAAAGCTCTGATTCCATTCGAAGTAGACATCAAAATTCGGATAGGCGAGAAAAGCAGGTCCCTTGTGCCCCTGTGGCAGGATTAGTGCTGCCTTGGTGTTGGGACCGGCCAGTCTTCCATTGCGTGGGCTTACCCCCAATGACTGCCAATCCGCGACGGTTTTCTTACGGTAAGTCCCGCTGAGCCGCAGGTCGAGATTCGCGGGAATAGTGACTTCTTGTACCCAAGGTTCGTTGGGACGCCAGCCCAGATTCGACAACATCTTGGCCCCTGACATCAGTGCATCCGGCGCAGAGGTCTTAAGACGGACATGGCCATCTCCATCCGCATCGACGCCGTTCTCCAGAATATCGCGAGGCAGCATCTGCACCATTCCGATTTCACCGGCCCAAGCGCCTGTGGTGCGGCGGGGGTCGAAATTACCCTGACGAAACAGCTCCAGCGCGGCGAACACTTGCGGGCGAAATAGTGTGGGTCGGCGGCAATCGTGGGAAAGTGTGACCAGAGCATTCAGTGTGTTAAAGCTTCCCTGTACCGCACCGTAGTCGGTTTCAAACGCCCAAAATGCCAACAATACGCCACGATCAATGCCGTAGGTGGATTCAATCCGGCGAAACGTGGTGTCGTATTTGCGAGACATTGCCTGGCCGCGATCCAATCTACTTTTTGAGATCAGGCGGCGGGAAAAATCGATGAAAGGCTTTTGAAAGACGCCTTGTGAACGATCGGCTTTCAGGACGGAGGGATCTTGCCGAACGCTTTGGAAAAAGCTGTTCACAGTCGCGCTGTCATAGCCGCCTGTCAGCGCCTCCTCTTTCATCAATTGGACGAAGTTGCGAAAGCCGCCACCACATTGGGCCTGGGCTTGCAGCGGCAGAAGAAGAGAGACGAGGGCGAGAAAGCTGGAGCGCAACACGGGAGGCGTGTCCTTTTTTATGGTGCTGCCCCTTGTTAGCTATAACAGAGTAGCAATGGCAACCATTAGCACAAGGCCAAGCGCCCAAGCGGCCCATAGAAGACGTACAGCGCGCATGATGGCATGGCCACCTGCGCTTTTGGAGCCTTCGGCATTGACCCAAGGAAACTCTTGCATCTTGCCGTCGTATGACCGTGGTCCGGCCAAGGCGACGTGCAATGCCCGCGACATCGCTGCCTCAGGCCAGCCCGCATTGGGGGATCGGTGACGGTGGGCGTCGCTCGCAATGTCTGGCCAGGTGCGCAACACGCGCCCGACCACAGCGATCATAAGTGCGGAAAGACGGGCAGGGATCAGGTTTAGAAGATCATCCAGTCGTGCCGCAGCCCAGCCAAAGTTCCGGTAGCGGGGCGTTTTGTAGCCGATCATGCTGTCGGCGGTATTGGTGATCTTGTAGATCATCAGGCCGGGCAGTCCGCCGATCAGAAACCAGAACGCTGGTGCGACTACACCATCAGAAAAATTCTCGGCACCGCTTTCGATAGCGGATCGTGCGACCTGCGGCGTGGTCATGCCAGAGGTGTCACGGCTGACAATCATTGCAACCGCGTTGCGCCCCTGGTCAAGATTGTGGCCAAGCCCCTGGGCGACCGCCTCAACATGTTCGCACAGTGATCTTTGGGCCAGCAGTATCGCGGCAAAAAGAATCTGCACCAGCGGGCCGAACAATGTCATGACCCAGCCCAGCCAGCCTGCGCCTAGAACCAACAAGGTTATGGCGATAGCGCCTTTTATCTTGCGTTGTTTGCCTTGGTTCAGATTTTGGTCGGCAATGGCTACTGCGCGCCCCATCAGCACCGCAGGATGTGGTACCCGCGACCAAAGCCAGCGCGGTTCACCAAAGATCGCGTCTAACAAAAGCGCTGGGATCAGCAGGGCAGCAGTGCTCACAGAGCAGCCTCAAGCCGTGTCCAGTCATCGCCGACCGGCAGGCCAAGGCGCAAATAGGTTTTGGAATACGGGAAAATACGTGTCCAGATATGGGCGCGTGCCAGTCTCGCCTGCCAAATAGCTGCATTGTCAACCTCATAGAGGCGGAAGAGATCGGTGCCGCCAACAATGCTTGCGCCTTTGGCGATCATCATCGCGTCAAGTCGCGCGGCATCCTGTTGTAGGCGGTTTCGGGTTTCGAGGGCCCAATTGTCGTCGCGCAAAGCCTGGGCACCAATGCGTAGAGCAGGACCAGATACTGCCCAAGGCCCCTGCCAGGCAGCCAAATCGCCAATCATGCAGGGGTCGCCAATGGCAAAACCCAATCTCAGCCCAGCGAGACCCCAAAATTTCCCAAAGCTCTTGAGGATGATAACGCCGGGGCGTTCGGCAAGGTGAATTAGACTGTCGGCGGGACACACGTCGCAGAAACTCTCGTCGATCACGACCAGCGGAGCTTGTGCGTCTTCTTCGGTCCAGCGTCGCCCGTCGGGATTGTTGGGGTGTACCAGGACTCGCGCTTCTGCAGGTCCATCTGTGACAACCTGCCAGCCGCGGGCTGTGAAAGATGCTGCGTGTTCGTTGTAGGTAGGTGGCGTGATGCGGACCCAGCGTGGATCGGCTAGCGCTGGAAGGGCCGCGATCAACGCCGAAGCACCGGGGGCGGGCAGGATATCGGCGCCACTGGGCACGTTCCAGAAATGGCGGGCCGCGTCGAGAAGATCATCCATCGCGGTTTGATCAGGCAGGGCACCCCAGTCTGCCCCGGTTAATCCGCTCACCGGGTACGGCAGCGGGTTGATCCCGGTCGATAAATCGACCCAGTCGCTGGCTACACCACCATATCCCGAAATGGCGACGCTCAGGTTGCCACCGTGATCCCGTTTCGGAGTCTGTATCAGATTCAGTATGCCAGTCATCGTGGGCCTTGAACAAAAGAACCAGAGCCTTGAGCCAAAATACGCAGGCCTAATACCGCCGTATGGAACAGCAATCGTGAGAAAGCAACCATAGGAGACCAGGAACAGCAATTCGCTAATATGGGGGAGTCGGGCGTGGATTGAGTCGCCTTATGGGTGTATCTCGATTAGCGCTCATCGATTTAAAAAGGGTCTTTGATGGATCCAGATCGGAATCGGCAAGACATTTCCTGCACGAATCGCTTGGCAGTCGCCTCTGTTGCAGCGCGCACCATGGGGCAATGCATCGGTGGGAAGTGACAATTTTCTCAAAATGCGAGGATTGTATCGGCGCTTTAGACGTACCACCGATGGCTATGCGTCGATTTGGCACCTCTGTTCTCGTCATGGCACCTCGTGGACGTGATGTTATCCGCGCCCATGAGGTGCCATCCAGTCGATACGCGGATTGGTCGGGATGATCTGATGTGGATTGATGGTCGCGTGGCTGTAGTGATAGTGGCGCACGATATGCTGCATACCCACAGTTTCCGCAACGCCGGGCCATTGGTAAAGCGCGCGGGTATAGGCCCAGAGGTGCGGGTAATCGACCAGGCGACGCCGATTACACTTAAAGTGCAGATGATACACTGGATCAAAGCGCAACAGTGTGGTGAACAATCGCCAATCGGCCTCGGTCAACGTGTCACCCAATAGGAAACGATGTTCGGACAGAATATCGTCCAGCCAGTCGAGTGTGTCGAACAGTGGGTCTATTGCCGTGTCGTAGGCGGCTTGCGTCGTCGCAAAACCGCATTTGTAGACGCCGTTGTTCAGGGTGGAGTAGATCCTGCTATTCACGGCCTCAATCGGTTCACGTAATTCTTCGGGCCAATAGTCATCCGTATTGCCGGTGACCTTATCAAAAGCGCAATTAAACATGCGGATGATGTCGGCGCTTTCATTCGAAACGACTGTGTTTTTCTTTTTGTCCCAAAGGATTGGTACCGTGACGCGACCTGAATACTTGGGGTCTGCGCGGGTGTAAATTTGATGAGCATAGTCGTTGCCGAATAGAGTGTCACCGGTTGCGCCATGGTCGTCGGTAGCAAAGCTCCAGCCCATGTCCAACATGTCCGGATGGACCACCGAGACGCTGATATGATCACTCAGCCCCTTTAGTTGGCGAAAAATCAGCGTGCGATGCGCCCATGGGCATGCCAGTGACACATAAAGATGATACCGTCGACTTTCGGCAGCATAGCCCCCGTTGCCGGTTGGACCCGCTTGACCATTCTTGGTGACCCAATTGCGAAACTGCGCTTGCGAGCGTTTGAATGCGCCCCCGGTTGAGGCGGTATCATACCATTGGTCGTGCCAGACACCATCAATCAAGAGGCCCATAACCGTCTCCTATTAGCTGCGGGGCAAATTGCTTGTGGTCAATCTAGGCTGCGTCAGCCGCTGCGCCCATGGTCGTTTTGCGCGCAACTTCCCTGCGTGAACGCACAGGTGACCGATGCGTTGATGTTGGTTGCCGATAGCAAGGGATCAAAAGAGGTGTTGCGGATCAGTGATACAAATGATGCAAAAAGTTCACTTGATTTTATTCTTTGATAGCGCATTTTTGTGAGGAGTTGGGTAATTTGCCCGCCCGCATTTGTCCTGCCGCGCAATGCCATCGGGGCCGCTGTGGGGCCAGATCGAAAGGTCACCACCATGACGACATTCATTCCAAAAGCTGTGCAAGACGCGCTGGATGCTGCGCGACTGGAGGGGATGAAACACAAGAGCCGCCTGCGGGTTGCAGTCGATGACCACGTGTTTCCTGTGCTGAGTATGTGGAAAGATGGATTTTCGGTAGAGGTCGCGGACGTGCCTCAACTGCGCGGTTTGGTCGATCTTTACGATGGCACGCACCATCTGTCGCAATGCCTGATCGTCGCCTCTGACGAGGAATCTGGCGAGATGCGCTATGAGTTCAAGCGGGCGACCGTTGTCACGGATAGCGCACCGCTCGATTTCTACCGCGCGCCGGACGCACCTGTGGCATTGATCGCACAGGACGAATTGCGGTTCTGAGAGGAATGGTTTTCACCCAGGGTTGCCGCTTGATTTAGAACTATCGAATATGAGACCTAAAAAAGGGGGCGGCGCCTGATGCCGTCCCCTTATCGTTTTCGCCGAAATCGCAAACCCACAAGTGAATAGGGTTCAATCTGCAATACCTGCCGCGCGCAATTTGGCGGCAGGTTTTCGGGATATTGAACTACTGCAAGTCAGAGAAAGCGGCGCGCAACCGGTCGCAGGCTTCCTCTACGCGGGCACGCTGGGTGCCGAGGTTGAACCGCAGGAAGTTGTCGCCACCGGTGCCGAAGCTTGGTCCGTGGTTGGCAGCTATCTTGGCTCCGCGTTCAACACGCGAGGTGAATTCCTCCCGGTTCATTCCCGTGCCGGAAAAATCGACCCATGCCAGGTAGGTGGCCTCTAGCCGGGTGGAGCGTAGGCCGGGAATTTCATTCACAGCTGCATCAAAGACCTGACGGTTGCCGTCGAGATATGGCACCAGTTCGTCGACCCAGGCGGCACCTTCGGGAGAGTAGGCAACTGTGGTTGCCCATTGACCGGGAGAGTTCGGCGATAGTGCCAGCGCCAGCATTCGACGTGAAAACTGCGCGCGCAGATCCGGATCCGGGATGATCACCTGACCTGTGTGCATGCCCGCAAAATTGAAGGTCTTGGACGGCGCTGTCAGCATCAAAAGCCGATCGGTAACATCGGGGGCGGCGTTCTGCATAGGGATATGGGTCGCACCGTCGAAAACCAGATCGTGGTGGATTTCATCCGAGAGAAGGATCAGATCGTGGCGCTTGGCAAAATCGGCAACCCCCCGCAGTTCCGCTTGTGTCCAGACACGCCCGACCGGATTATGGGGGGAGCAAAGGATCACCATTTTCTCTGCGCCGGTCATCTGAGCGTCATAGGCGGCAAAATCCATCTCGTAGCGCCCATCGTTCACGACGAGTTCGCATTCCACCACGTTACGGCCTGCGTTACGAATGACTTTGGCGAATGCGTGATAGACTGGCGTGAACAACACGATGCCGTCGCCAGGCTTGGTGAAGGTATCAAGGCACATGCCAACACCGTTCACCAAACCGGTCGTGGTGAAAATTGCCTCTGGCTCGACGGACCATCCGTGGCGATTCTGCATCCACCAACAGATCGCCGACCTGTAGGGGCTGTCGCAGTTCACATAGCCATAAACACCGTGATTTGCCATCTCATGCATCTTGTCGGTCACCACGGGTGGTACCGCAAAATCCATATCTGCAACCCACATCGACAGGCCTTCATCGTGTGGGACGTTATAGAGGTCCTCCATCATGTCCCATTTGATGCAATGCGTGTTCTGGCGGTCAATGATCTTGTCAAAATCCATGGTCTGAACTCCCGTTGTTCCGAGGCGAAGCTAACGGCAATCGCGCCATGCGCAAGGGGGGCGTTGCAGGGCGCGCGCCAATGTCCTAAATCAGCGACATGAAACGTCCGATCCTGATCCATCCTGATCCCCGCCTCAAGAAGGTTTGCGCACCGGTTCCCGACCTGTCGGATGCGTTGCGCACCCTGGCTGATGATATGCTTGAGACGATGTATGCCGCCCCAGGTATCGGGTTGGCGGCTCCGCAGATTGGCATTTTGGATCGCCTGATCGTGCTGGACTGCGTCAAGGAAGAAGACGGCGCAGCGCGTCCCTTGGTGATGTTCAACCCAGAAGTGATCTCGGCGTCTGATGATATCAACGTCTACGAGGAGGGCTGCCTGTCCATCCCGGAACAATACGCAGAAGTGACCCGCCCCAAAGAGGTTGAAGTCACGTGGATGGACCGCAACGGCAATGCGCAACGCGAGACCTTTGCGGGGCTTTGGGCCACCTGTGTGCAGCACGAGATCGACCATCTAAACGGCAAACTGTTCATTGATTATCTCAAACCGCTGAAACGGCAGATGATCACGCGCAAGATGCAGAAAATGAAACGCGAACGTGCACGGGGCTGACCTATTGCTTGTGCTCTTGGCTCAGGTCGGTTCAATTTGCGGCATGATCACCAGCACAAGGAGATGGATAGAATGACAGTTCTCCCCATTGTCACCTGGCCCGATCCGGTGCTGTCGGCCCGCGCCGATCCTGTTGCCTCTATCGCGGACGTGGCAGACTTGGCGCAGGACATGCTCGACACCATGTATGCCGCGCCGGGCCGCGGGCTGGCGGCCCCTCAGGTTGGCGTTTTGCGGCGTGTTTTTGTCATGGATACCATGTGGAAGGATGGCGCGCGCGATCCGCTGGTTTGTATCAATCCAGAAATCTTGGCCCTGTCGGATACTTTGGTCACTGGACCCGAAGGTTGCCTGTCGATCCCAGGTGTCAGCCTTGAGGTTGCGCGACCGGATTGGGTTGAACTGGGTTGGAGAGATCTGGACGGCACGCGCCATCAGAGACGCTTTGATGGGTTTGCGGCGGTCTGCATCCAGCATGAATATGACCATCTGGAGGGGCGCGTGACGTTTGATCAGGTCTTGCCCGAAATCCGGGCCAAGGCCGAAGCCGCCTACCAATTTGATACGGAGATACCCCGATGACCGTGCGCCTATGCCTGCCCTGGCCCGACAAACATCTGCGAAAACGTGCCGAAGAGGTAAGCGACATCACCGAGGACACTCTGGCGCTTTGGCAAGACATGATCGACACGATGGAGGCGATGCCCGGTGTTGGGCTGGCTGCGAACCAAATCGGTGTGCTGCTGCGTCTCGCAGTTGTTGACGGCTCCAGCGAGCGGGGCCGTGCTGTGCGCCTCGCCAATCCAGAGATCCTGCACGCCTCGGTCGCATTGCGTGAGCACGAGGAAGCCAGCCCTAATTTGCCGGGTGTCTCTTCCAAGATCAAACGGCCGCGCGCCGTTACTGTACGCTACATGGATGAGACTGGTGCCACGGTCGAACGAGATTTTGTCGGGATCGAAGCCACCAGTGTGCAACATCAGATCGACCACCTGAATGGCAAGATGTACTTTGACAACCTGTCCAAGGTGAAGCGCGATATCTTGATCCGCAAGGCAAAGAAGCTGAATGGCTGATCGCTTGCAGGTACTACTCTGCGGGTTAGGGTCGACCCACAGGTTAACTTGGCAACTGAAAGAGGGTTGAGCATGCGTATCATTTTCATGGGAACGCCGGACTTTTCAGTACCGGTTCTCGATGCTCTGGTGGACGCCGGGCACGAAATCGTTGCCGTTTACTGTCAGCCGCCCCGTCCCGCCGGACGGGGCAAGAAAGATCGCCCAACCCCTGTGCATGCGCGTGCCGAGGCTCTTGGGCTAGAGGTGCGCCACCCTGTTCGCCTGAAGGGCGAAGACGAACAGCAGCGGTTTGCGTCATTACAGGCTGACGTTGCCGTTGTGGTTGCTTACGGGCTGATCCTGCCGCAGCCCGTGCTGGACGCCCCCCACCACGGTTGTTTGAATATCCACGCAAGCCTGCTGCCGCGCTGGCGTGGTGCCGCTCCGATCCACCGGGCTATCATGGCGGGCGACACGCAAACTGGCGTCTGTATCATGCAGATGGAAGCTGGGCTGGACACGGGGCCGGTGCTGTTGCGTGATGCGACAGAAATCGGGGGCACGGAAACCACGGCACAATTGCATGACCGCTTGTCTCACATGGGGGCGGCACTGATCGTCAGTGCTGTTGACCAACTGGGTAGCCTAAAGTCTGACCCGCAGCCAGATGACGGGGTTACCTACGCCCATAAGATCGATAAGGCCGAGGCCAAGATCGATTGGCAGCGTCCGGCGGTTGTGGTGGATCGGCAAATACGTGGATTGTCGCCTTTTCCCGGCGCCTGGTGCGAGATCGAGGGACAGCGGGTAAAATTGCTGGCATCGCGCGTGGTCGACGGTAACGGTACACCGGGGACTGTTCTAGATGATCAGCTCACCGTTGCGTGCGGTGAGGGGGCAGTTGAACTGTTGCGGCTCCAGCGGGCTGGCAAGGGCGCACAAGCGCGCGACGTGTTCCTCCGAGGCTTTCCGGTTTCTGCCGGCAGTCAGCTGTAAACGGGGAGGCAACAAGATGTTTCTGGCGCTATTCGGCAGCGTGGTGATCGCAGGCATCATTGGGTACCTGGCTGAGCGGACCGGTTTTACGCAAAACGGTTATCTTTCATCAATCATCATCTGCGTCGGCGGTGCGTTTCTGTTCCATTTCATTGTGATTATGTTCGGCATCGGGTTTCGCGCGCCGGGATGGAACGCTATCGCAGCCTCAATCGGGGCGTTGATCATTGTGCCGTTTCATTGGCGCCGCTGATACAGCGACGCCGGTATTTTGTCAGCTGCGCGGCGGGCGCGAACGATAGACCGGTAGGTGCCAGCCAAATGTGATGGATCCTGCACGTAAGATCCAGCAGACCATCGCACAGGCCACCAACGCCCAGCGGGTTGGTAGACCAAATGCGATGCAGGTCACTGCAGTGATCGCACCTGCCATGGCGCAAGAGATATAAAGCTCCCCTTGTTTTAGCACCAATGGTACCTCGTTGCAGACCACATCGCGCATCAACCCACCCAAGGTGCCGGTCGCCATGCCCATCAGCACAACAACAATCGGGGGTTGGGTGGTTAGGATCGCCGCGCCGGTCCCGGCCGAAACCGCGATGGCAAGCGCAAAACTGTCTAGCCAAACGACCCAACGCAATCGGCTTTCCACCAGATGGGCCGTGAAGAAGACAATTACTGATGCTCCCGAGGCGAGTAGGATATAGTTGGAATCTCCGACCCAGAACACTGGATGCCGGTTCAACAAAAGATCCCGAACGGTGCCGCCGCCGACAGCTGTTAGGCTGGCAACAAAGGCAAAGCCTACGATATCCAATTGTGCGCGGCTTGCGACCAACGCACCTGACAGGGCAAAGACCAATACAGAACCATAGTCGAGCAGCGTCAGCAGCGTCATGCCTTGGCCTTGCTGGATTTGAACGGTGCCATGCCCGCCCGCGCCAGCTCGTCCGCGCGTTCGTTCTCCGGATGACCTGCGTGGCCCTTGACCCATTCCCAGGTCACAGTGTGTCGGCGCTGCGCTTCATCCAGACGCTGCCAAAGCTCGACGTTTTTCACAGGTTTTTTGGAAGCTGTTTTCCAGCCATTACGTTTCCACCCATGGATCCAGCCGGTGACGCCATTCTTCACGTAGGCAGAGTCGGTGACTACCGTGAGTGTCGAGGCGCGGGCCAGGCTTTCGAGTGCATTGATCGCCGCCAAAAGTTCCATCCGGTTGTTGGTGGTTTCAGCCTCTCCGCCCTGCAGTTCCTTTTCCTTGACGATGGTGTCGCCATCCATGGCCCGCAGCAAGACACCCCAACCGCCGGGACCGGGATTGCCGGAACACGCGCCGTCTGTATAGGCAAAGAGATCAGCCATGACAGGCCACCGAAACCCAGCGCGCCAATGCGCCGTCCAAGCCGGTGCTCTCACCGGTGGTGCGGTTGTGAGGGGTAAACCCGGCAGTGCGCAGCAGATTGATCAATTCGTCTTCCTCGTAGTAGGTGTAGTAACGCCCAAGGGCATCGCGGGCCTCGCCCTTACCCAGCTTTAGCGCGATGTAAAAGGGGGCACCCGTGCGTAGTGCTTCCCGTAGGGACGTCAGGTGATGCGGGAACTTGGTGCGGGGCGCATGCAATAGGCTGAAATTGGCCCAGATGCCGTCGTATATGTTCGCGCCGGCCAAGTCATCAAAGCTGGCTTGACAGGTGTCGACGCCCTTTAACTGGTTGGCTAGAGCGATCATTTCGGCAGAGGCATCCATGGCAAGTGGACAAAGCCCGGCAGCTGCCATCACCGCGCTGGAGGTTCCGGGACCACACCCCAAATCCAGCACGCGACCACCAGGCTTGCAGGCGTTGATGAATTCCCGCAGCCGGGGATCCTCGCGCAGATGCGTTTCATTCTGTTTTGCGTAATCTGCGGCTTTGCCATTATAGACAGCCAGCGTTTCGCGATCCGTTCCGCTCATAGGTAAACCCCTACGGCCAGGCTGGCGATGACAATTGCGCTCAGCAGCAGTCGCAGGCGCATCCACCATGACGGGGTCAAGCCCCAGACGAAAAACGCATAGTCCAGCAAAAGCAATCCGGCAAAACCATAGATGAGGTTGATGCCGGCTGAGGTTGGCCCTCCACCGGTCATAATGAACGCCCAAAGGGCGGGCAGGACCGCGAGACCATATCCTGTGGCAGCGCGCAGTCCTGACGTCTTGGTCGCAAACCCCCATAGCACGCCGGACATGAAGCTGAGTATCACCGACCCATAGAACAGCTGAACGTAGGGTCCGACAAATCGCGGTCCCAAATGGCTGGCTCCCCAGGCCTGTAGTGTCGGTATCTGAGTGGTGAGCGGACCCCAGACAAAGGGGATCAGCCCGGCCAATCCTAGGATCAACGGTGCTGGTGGAATCCTACTCATGCACGCTCCATCGCCAGCCGCGTCGCCAGTGCAGTAAACAGCACGGCAAAGCTGCGATTGAGCCATTTGACCACTGTTTCTGACCCGAGGATCAGATTGCGTGCCTGCGCGGCGAATAGACCATAAAGCGCGAAGATGGCGAAGGTCATTGCCATAAAGATCGCACCAAGGACGATCATTTCCTCCGTGGCGCTGCTTGCCGCACCGGAGAGGAAGGGTGGCAACAGAGCCAGAAAGAACACCGATAGCTTGGGGTTCAGGATATTGATCAGCGCGCCTCGCTGGGCGATGCGCAGTCCGGACTGCCGGGAAGAAGGGACGGCGGACACCGACAGTGCGCCGCCGGCCTTCAGCATTTGCCAAGCAAGATAGAGAAGATAGAGTACACCAGCGACCTTTACTGTCTGAAACAGCAGGGCCGAAGCGTGCAGCACGGCAGCGAGCCCCAGTGTTGCGGCGGCAAGATGCGGCAGAATGCCGACGGTGCAGCCAACCGCAGCCCAGATCGCAGCACGTGGCCCCTGGCCCAGGCCCAGGGCGATTGTATAGATCACGCCAGTGCCCGGAGCGAGCACAACAACAAACGCGGTGAGAAGAAATTGCAGCGAAATCAATGACTGTTTCCTTGTGACAAGACGGGGCGCTGATCACAGGGTAGTGGGCTGCGGACGAGTTGCAAGCGCTTGTCTGTCGTAGCAACGAGCGGCTTCATCGCTGGGCGCGGCGGATGGGCGGTCTTGCCCTTTTCTCAGGCCGTTTCGCGCAGCACGCGTGGCACCTTGAATTCAACCTTCTCGATTGCGGTTTCGACAATCTCGACGGTGACATCGAACCGGACACGGAACGCATCTATAACTTCATTGACCAGAAGTTCCGGGGCCGAGGCCCCGGCGGTGATAGCAACGGTTTTGATCCCATCCAGTGCGCGCCAATCGATGTTCTCTGCGCGCTGCACCAGCTGGGCATATTGGCAGCCGGCCTTGGCGCCGACCTCAACCAGGCGGCGTGAATTCGATGAATTGGGTGCGCCAACCACGAGCAGCGCATCGGCCTTGGGCGCGACTTCCTTCACGGCCTCTTGTCGATTGGTTGTGGCGTAGCAGATGTCCTCCTTGTGGGGGCCAACGATATTTGGAAAGCGAGCCTGAAGGGCCGCGACAATATCCTTGGTGTCATCTACCGATAGGGTTGTCTGGGTGACATAGGCGAGGGTGTCAGGATCGCGCACCTTGACCGTGGCCACATCGTCAGGCGTTTCGACCAGCAGCACTTCTCCATCAGGCAGCTGCCCCATGGTGCCGATGGTCTCTGGGTGGCCTTTGTGACCAATCATGATCATTTGAAGGCCGTTTTCAGCGTGGCGCTGCGCTTCGATATGCACCTTGGACACCAATGGGCAGGTCGCATCGACATAAATCATCTGGCGACGGTCCGCCTCTGCCGGGATCGCCTTCGGCACACCGTGGGCTGAGAAGATCACCGGCCGATCGTCGGGGCATTCGTCCAATTCTTCGACAAACACCGCTCCCTTAGCGCGCAGCCCGTCAACCACGTATTTGTTGTGCACGATTTCATGGCGCACATAGACAGGTGCTCCCCATTTTTCGAGCGCCATTTCGACGATCTTGATCGCGCGGTCTACACCGGCACAAAAACCGCGCGGTGCGGCAAGAAATAGTGTGAGGGCTGGCTTCGTCATCGCGGTCTCCTTGCTGCTCAGAGCTAGGGCTTTCTGGGGGCAAGGTCCAGCCCCGGGGTCAGTGATGGCGATAGGTGTCTAAAAAACCCGCAGTGCGGTCATATCGCGCACTGCGGGTTTTTGATTTTGATATGGTCTCAGACGACAATGTCTGCCGGACAAAATTAGCCGGTTACGGTAGATACCGGGCGCGGATCATTCTGTTCGCGAGGTGGCCGACCAATCACGTCCTTCAGCTCTTCCAGTTCGATGAAATTATCGGCCTGGCGTCGCAGCTCATCCGAGATCATTGGTGGCTGACTGCGGATGGTCGAAACCACCGACACCCGGACGCCCTGGCGTTGAAGACTGGCAATCAACGGGCGAAAATCGCCATCCCCGGAAAACAACACAATATGATCCACTCGTGGGGCCAGTTCCATGGCATCCACGGTCAGTTCGATATCCATATTTCCTTTAACCTTACGTCGACCCATGCTGTCCGTGTATTCCTTGGCCGGCTTCGTCACCATGGTGAAGCCATTGTAGTGCAGCCAGTCGACCAGCGGACGGATCGGAGAATACTCGTCATTTTCCAGCAAGGCTGTGTAGTAAAATGCTCGCAGCAATTTACCCCGGCGCATGAATTCCTGCCTGAGCAATTTGTAGTCGATGTCAAATCCCAACGCCTTTGCGGCAGCATAAAGATTCGAGCCATCGATGAACAGCGCGAGCCGTTCGTCCTTGTAAAACATCAAATATGTCCTTCCGGTAGGTCCGTCTCAGCTGTGGGTTCCGTGAGTGAATGCTGAAATACGCCAAAACGGGTGGACTTAATGTAGGTTATTTGACATTTGCCGCAAGTGTATGAGGATTAGGAAACGGGGACAAAAATGACCGAATTCCGGTCAGAGGCGCTGATCGCCCTTGGTGGAAACCTGCCTATTGGCGAGCAGTCCGTGACACACACCCTTATAGCGGCGATACAGCAGTTGTCCGAATCAGACATCTGCTTGCGGGCAGTGTCCCGGTTCTACCAGACGCCATGCTTTCCGGTTGGAGCTGGGCCGGACTATGTGAACGCGGCAATCCGCATCCACACCGATCTGTCACCGCGGTCTCTTCTGGACCTTTTGCACGAGATTGAGGCCGATTTCGCCCGTCAGCGTGCGCAGCGCTGGGGAATGCGGACATTGGACCTCGACCTGCTGGCATATGATGACTTGATCTGCCCGGATGTGGCCACCTTCGCCAGATGGAAGGATCTGCCACTTGATCAGCAGATGAAGGAAGCTCCGGGTCAGTTGCTTTTGCCGCATCCGCGCCTTCAGGACCGGGGTTTTGTTCTCGTGCCGCTCCGAGATGTTGCACCGGATTGGCGGCACCCGATTCTTGCCAAGATGGTGCAAGACCTCTGTGATGCACTGCCTAAGTCCGATTTGAATGAGATTTCCCCACTGTGAGCTGTAAGGGCCTCCCATTCGGCGCTTGTCAATAGAAAGCTTTGGTTTTAGAAGTCACGCTTCTGGACTTATTTTGATTTGGAGAGTCGCCCATGGCCCGCGTGACGGTTGAAGACTGCGTAGACAAGGTTCCCAACCGCTTTGAGCTGGTGATGCTCGCGGCGCATCGCGCCCGTGAGATTGCGGCAGGTGCCGCCCTGACGGTCGAGCGTGACAACGACAAAAACCCTGTCGTGTCCCTGCGTGAGATCGCGGATGAGACACAGAGCGCAGATTCGCTGCGCGAGCGTCTGATCGAGAACAACCAGAGCCAAATCGAAGTGGACGAGCCGGAAGACGATTCCATGGCTCTGCTTATGGGAGCGGAAAACGACAAACCCTCCACCGACGATATGTCAGAAGAAAAACTGCTGCGTGCGCTAATGGAGGCGCAGGGGCAGGGCTGAGAAGTCATACGACATAACTAGCTGAGGCTGCGGACCGGAAATGATTTCACCAGAAGACCTGATTGCTCTGGTCCGCAACTACAATCCAAGGACCAATGCGGACAGGATCGCCGATGCATATGCGTTTGGCGAACACATGCATGAGGGCCAGTTCCGCCATTCTGGCGAGCCCTATTTTACGCATCCGGTTGCTGTCGCGGCCATCCTGACAGAGCAGCGGCTGGATGATGCCACGATCATCACCGCGCTGCTGCATGACACAATCGAAGATACAAAAGCTTCCTACGATGAGATCTCTAACCGGTTTGGCCCTGAGGTGGCGATGCTGGTCGATGGCGTCACCAAGCTGACCAACCTGCAACTCTCGAGCCGTGAAACCAAACAGGCCGAGAATTTTCGTAAGCTGTTCATGGCGATGTCAAAGGACCTGCGGGTCATTCTCGTCAAACTCGCGGACCGTCTGCACAATATGCGGACCATCAAGGCGATGCGGTTGGACAAGCAGGCCCAAAAAGCCCGCGAGACCATGGATATATACGCACCACTTGCGGGTCGCATGGGGATGCAGTGGATGCGCGAAGAGCTGGAGGATCTGGCCTTTCGTGTGCTGAATCCCGAAGGCAGGCAGTCGATCATCCGGCGCTTTGTGACGTTGCAGCGTGAAACCGGCGATGTGATCCATCGGATCACCGGCGACATGCGTACCGAGTTGGAAAAGACGGGTATCGAGGCCGAGGTCTTTGGGCGAGCGAAAAAACCCTATTCAATCTGGCGTAAGATGCAGGAAAAAGATCAGGGCTTTTCGCGACTATCCGACATCTATGGGTTCCGCATTATCACTGCCAGTGAAGAAGACTGTTACCGGGCATTGGGTGCTATTCATCAGCGATGGCGCGCGGTCCCTGGTCGGTTCAAGGACTACATCAGCCAACCGAAATCTAACGGCTACCGATCAATCCACGCAACAGTTTCGGGGCGGGACGGTAAGCGGGTCGAAGTGCAGATCCGCACCCGCCAGATGCATGATGTTGCCGAAACCGGAGTGGCCGCGCATTGGTCCTATCGCGATGGTGTCCGTTCGGAAAATCCCTTTGCTGTCGATCCGGCGAAATGGATCGCCTCGCTGACTGAACAGTTCGACGCAGAAGAGGATCACGATGAATTCCTCGAAGCGGTTAAGCTGGAAATGTACTCTGACCAGGTGTTCTGCTTTACGCCTAAAGGTGACGTCATCAAGCTGCCCAAAGGGGCGACACCGATTGACTACGCTTATGCGATCCACACCAGGATCGGCCATGCCTGCGTCGGAGCCAAGGTGGATGCAATTCGCGTGCCTCTCTGGACCCGGCTGCGCAATGGGCAATCCGTGGAAATCATCACCGCCGAGGGGCAGACCCCGCAGGTAAGCTGGTTGGAGATTGCAACTACGGGTAAGGCGCGAACGGCCATCCGGCGGGCCTTGCGGGAATTGGATCGGGCGCGTTTTGTGAAACTGGGCCATGAACTCGCGCGCTCTGCCTTTGAACATGTCGGCCGCAAAGCAACCGATAAGGCCCTGGAAACTGCCGCAAGGGCCCTCAGGGTCAGTTCTGTTGATGAATTGCTCGGACGCCTGGGCGCTGCGGTGCTGACCGCGCATGACGTGGTGCAGGCAGTCTATCCTGAGTTGGCTGCTGACGACAGTGATGAGGTCTCGCCGCGTCGTGCGGTGATTGGTCTTGAGCCGGGACAGAGCTTTGAACGTGCGCCTTGCTGCCAGCCACTGCCGGGTGAACGCATTATTGGCATCACCTATCGCGGTCGCGGCGTTGTTGTGCATTCCGCTGATTGCGATGCGCTGGGCGAAGTTGAAGATCAACCAGAGCGCTGGGTTGATCTGCATTGGCACAGCGGCACCCATCCGGCGGTCTACGGTGTGACACTTGAGCTGACCATCGGCAACGACGCCGGTGTTCTGGGACGCATTTGCACATTGATCGGTGAAAAAAAGGCCAATATTTCTGACCTTGAATTTGTCGATCGGAAACCCGACTTTTACCGGCTGATGATTAATGTCGAACTGCGTGATGTGGAGCAGCTGCATTCGCTGATGTTGATGCTGGAAGCTGAGAGCGATGTTGCAGCCGTTGCTCGGTTCCGTGATTTGCCAGAAAGCCGCCCGAAACTAGGGTAGCCGTTCAGCACGATTTGGGAAGGACGCGAACCTTTGGTATTCAGGCGCCGGGATAGACGCCCACCTTTGCGTGCGCTCGCGGATTTTTTGTGGCCGCGCGGCGGTTGGGGACGTGCGTTTCACTACGTGAAGCACCGGGTGCGGCGGTTGCCCGATTCGCCAGAACGTATCGCCCGCGGTGTTTGGGCCGGGGTTTTTACCACCTTCACGCCGTTCTACGCGATGCATTTCGTGGTAGCGGCCATCATTGCACGGCTGATGAATGGCAATATTTTGGCGGCTCTCAGTGGCACCTTCTTCGGCAATCCGCTGACCTACGTGCCTATCGGTGTGGCCTCTCTTCAAACCGGGCACTGGATCCTCGGGACTGAGTTTGACCCTGATGTGGACAAATCTCTGGTTGGGAAATTCCTCGCGGCGGGCAGCGATCTTTTTGACAATTTGATTGCGCTGGTGATGGACCGCCCCGCCGACTGGCAGGGGCTGGCGCTATTTTATCATGAAGTGTTTTTCCCCTATCTTGTGGGTGGCGTCTTGCCGGGCATCATCACAGCAACCGTTTGTTATGTGCTGAGTGTGCCAGTCATTCGCGCCTATCAGCTACGCCGCCGGTCCAAGATCAAGGCAAAGTTCGACATTATCAAGAAACGCGCCGCCTTGGATGCGGCAAGCGACAAGGGTGAAAACGGACCGCTCTAAGCGCGCTTTTCTGGTGGTTTCCGGGTTGCTCTTGGACGCGCAGCACCTAGTGTCAGGCCAATAGCGTTGAATTGGGAATTGCGATCCATGGCACAGACTTCTGAGCAAGACACCGCCCTGCGACTGGGCGTAAACATCGACCATGTGGCCACGGTGCGCAATGCACGTGGCGGGCTGACACCTGACCCGGTGCGGGCTGCCAAGCTCGCTGAAGAGGCGGGGGCGGATGGCATCACGGCGCATCTGCGTGAAGACCGCCGTCATATCACTGATCGTGACATCGACGGGCTGATGGAGGCGCTGAGCGTACCTTTGAACTTTGAGATGGCCGCTACGGAGGAAATGCAAAACATCGCGCTCCGGCACAAACCGCACGCAGTCTGCATCGTACCGGAGAAACGTGAAGAGCGTACCACCGAAGGCGGGCTGGAAGTTGCGCGCGAGGAAAACAAACTGGCGCACTTTATCGCTCCGTTGCGGGACGTGGGTTGCCGGGTGTCGATTTTTATCGCGGCGGATCGGCGCCAGATCGAAGCTGCGCATCGCATCGGGGCAGAGGTGATCGAATTGCACACTGGGGCCTATTGCGACGCCCATGCCGAGGGGGATTTCGCCAAACGCGATTCCGAACTGGCCGCTCTGCGCGAAATGTCGAGCTTTGCCCATTCGCTTGGGCTGGAAGTCCATGCCGGTCACGGTTTGACCTATGATTGTGTCCAGCCCATCGCGGCATTCCCCGAAGTGTGCGAGCTGAACATCGGTCACTTTCTGATCGGCGAAGCCATTTTCCGCGGGCTCACCCCGGCGATTGCAGAGATGCGCCGCCTAATGCATGAGGCGCGCACCGAAGGCTAAGGCATCGTGGCCCCTTGTCAGTGTCGGTCAGATCGCCTTTGATCAACTAATGATCCTGGGCATCGGCACCGACTTGGCAAATATTGAGCGTATCCAAGGCACTCTGGACCGGTTTGGCGACCGGTTCAAAAATCGCGTTTTCACCGATATTGAGCAACGCAAGGCAGAGCGGCGGCTAGACGTTGCGGGCACTTATGCCAAACGCTGGGCCGCTAAAGAGGCTTGCTCAAAGGCGCTGGGCACCGGGCTGCGTATGGGAATCGCATGGAAAGACATGGCGGTGTCAAACCTACGGACAGGTCAGCCAGTCATGCATGTAACCGGATGGGCGGCCGACCGGCTTGCCAAGATGACGCCAGAAGGTCACGAGGCCATTATCCATGTGACATTGACGGACGATCACCCTTGGGCACAGGCCTTCGTCGTGATTGAGGCGCGTCCAATCGCCCGTGAACCGCTTGCGACGCCGGGCGATGCTTGACTTACCCGGATCGGCCCCGCATGTAGCGCCGAACCCTTGTTTACAGTTAGACCGGAGAGCCTGATGACGGCCAAAGCAACAGTCGGAAGTTCGATCCTTGAGACGGTCAAGACCATCGTCTACGCCCTGCTGATCGCGGGTGTGTTCCGCACGCTGTTCTTTCAGCCGTTCTGGATTCCTTCCGGCTCTATGAAGGAAACTTTGCTGATTGGCGACTTTCTGTTCGTGAACAAGATGGCCTATGGCTATTCCTCCGCTTCCTGTCCCAGCCTGAAATTCCCGAGCGTCGGCATCGACATCGACAGCAGTGATATCTGTGGCTTCCTTGATGGTGAAAATTCTCGTATTTGGGCCGGTGAGCCCGAGCGCGGAGATGTCGTGGTCTTCCGTCATCCGGTCAATCAGAACGATTTCATCAAGCGGCTGATCGGTCTGCCGGGCGATAAGATCCAGGTGAAAGATGGCGTGCTGCACGTCAACGGTACCGCTGTTGCCATGCAGGATGCCGGTGAATTTGAAGAGCTGATGGCACCTCAAGGCCCTGCCGGGTCCTATCCGCTGTGTGAAAACGCACCAGTGGGTGAAGGCGCTACCTGCACAAAATCGCGTCAGATTGAAACCCTGCCCGGCGGGAGTGAGCATGTTGTGCTGAATATCGGCAATCAGGGCATGGATCATACTGGCGTCTATCAGGTGCCTGCAGGGCATTACTTCTTTATGGGGGACAATCGTGACAATTCCTCTGACAGCCGTTTGCCGCAGTCGGCCGGAGGCGTCGGTTACGTCCCTTACGAAAACCTTATTGGCCGTGCTGACCGGATCGTGTTTTCCTCTGCTGGCCGGTCCATGCTGTTCTTCTGGACTTGGCGCGGGGACCGTTTCTTTAAGGGGATCGAGTGAAACTCTCTAAGGATATGTGCGCTTTTGCGGCGCGGATCGGCTATACTTTCATTGAGCCTGCACTTCTCGTGCGGGCTTTGACTCATGCTTCTGTGTCGTCACCGAACCGTCAGGACAATCAGAGGCTTGAGTTTTTGGGCGACCGGGTGCTTGGCTTGGTGATGGCCACTGCACTGCTGGACACGGATAAGACTGCGACCGAGGGCCAGTTGGCGCCGCGGTTCAACGCTTTGGTGCGCAAGGAAACCTGCGCTGATGTTGCCCGCGAAATTGGGTTGGGTGATGTGCTGAAATTGGGCCGTTCGGAAACAATGTCAGGCGGGCGCCGCAAGCAGGCCCTGCTGGGGGATGCAATGGAAGCAGTGATCGCGGCTGTCTACAAAGATGGTGGATTTGAGGCCGCACAGCAGCTGATCCTGCGTCTTTGGGGTAGCCGTATTGGCCGTGTCGAGGCAGACGCCCGTGACGCCAAGACCACGCTACAAGAATTTGCCCAGGCGCGCGGCGAACAGCCCCCCGCCTATGTGCTGGTTGAGCGCAAAGGCCCAGACCATCAACCTGAATTTACGATTTCCGTGCAGCTGCAAGACGGCACCGAAGGCCGCGCTACTGCCGGATCAAAACGTCAGGCCGAACAGGCCGCAGCCAAATACTTGTTGGCTCGATTGGAGCAAGAAAAATGACCACACGCGCCGGCTTTGTTGCCCTGATCGGTGAACCCAATGCGGGTAAATCCACGCTTCTCAACCGTATGGTTGGGGCCAAGGTGTCAATTGTAACCCACAAGGTGCAGACCACCCGCGCCCGCATCCGTGGCGTGGCCATGGAGGGCGAGAGCCAGATTGTTTTTGTAGACACACCTGGCCTGTTCCAGCCGCGCCGCCGTCTGGATCGCGCGATGGTCGCAGCTGCCTGGGGGGGCGCTGCGGATGCCGACGTGGTCGTGCTGATGATTGAGGCACACCGCGGTATTACCGAAGGTGTCGAACGCATCTTGGAAGGTCTTGAGAATATCGGCGAGGGCCGAAAAATCGCCTTGGCGATCAACAAGATAGACCGGGTTCAGTCCGAGGTCTTGCTGGGTTTGACCAAAGATTTGAACGAACGCTACGCGTTTGCCGATACCTTTATGATTTCCGCAGAAAAGGGCCATGGTGTCGACCATCTGCGCGGCTGGTTGGCAGAGCAGCTGCCAGAGGGGCCGTGGCTTTATCCAGAAGATCAGATCGCTGATCTTCCAATGCGCATGATTGCGGCAGAGATGACCCGTGAAAAACTGACCCTGCGCCTGCATCAGGAATTGCCGTATCAGCTGACGGTGGAAACCGAAAACTGGGAAGAGCGTAAAGACGGCTCGGCCAAGATCGACCAGCTGATCTATGTGATGCGTGACGGTCATAAAGGGATCGTGCTCGGCAAACGGGGGGAGACCATCAAGGCGGTCAGCCAGGCTGCCCGGGCTGAGCTGGAGGAGTTCCTCGATCGCAAAGTGCATCTATTCCTGCAGGTGAAAGTGCGCCCGAACTGGCTGGAAGAATCCGAACGCTATTCTGAGATGGGTCTCGACTTCAAGGACGGGAACTGATCCCGCATGGCGCGTCTTACGGCGAGCTTTTGGGTGCAGGCTTACCTCACCCGTCTGCGGCTTGCCGATATTCCGGCCTTTGTCACCTCGCATGGTGACGATACGGCCGGTGCCGTTCTGGTCAAGCTGAACACATTGGACCGCCAGGCCGAAGCGCTGCATCGCTCGTACGATTTGATGAGCGGCGCGCGTAGTTGGATCACATTGGCTAAGGGCGATGAAAACGACGTGGACGCGGCTATCGCCAAGCAACGCGGTTTTGACCCGGATCTCTGGGTGATTGAGGTCGAAGACCGCCACGGGCGGCATTTGCTGGATGAACCGGGCCTGGATTGATCATGGAGTGGCGCGACGAGGGCATATTGCTGACAATGCGCCGCCATGGTGAGAGTTCAGCAATCGTGGATGTATTCACCGTGGACCACGGGCGCCACGCCGGAGTTGTCCGTGGTGGTGCCGGTCGCAGAATGGCACCTGTGTTGCAACCGGGTGCCCAGTTGGATGTGACCTGGCGCGCGCGCCTAGAGGATCATCTGGGCAGCTATCACGCTGAACTTATACGAAGCCGTGCGGCGGCTGCCCTCTCTGGTCGTCTTGCGCTGGCAGGACTGAACGCGGTGACGGCGCTTTTGGCGTTTTGCCTGCCTGAACGCGAACCGCTTCCGGACCTTTATCTGCGTAGTGAACAGCTTTTGGATTTGTTAGACCGTCCTGATGTTTGGCCCTTGGCCTATCTACGTTGGGAGAAGGCGCTGCTGGAGGAGATGGGCTTTGGTCTCGATCTCAACCGATGCGCGGTAACAGGCGCGGGCACTGAATTGATGTATGTTTCCCCCAAGAGCGGACGGGCAGTGTCCCGCACTGGGGCGGGGGATTGGGCCGACCGCCTGTTGCCACTGCCACCAATTTTGCGCGGCCATGGCGATGCCAATACGGGGGAGATTGTGACAGCTCTCTCCACCACTGGGTTCTTCCTGGAAAGCCGTCTGGCGCCATCACTTGGCGACCGACCCCTGCCAGAGGCGCGAGGGCGGTTAATCGACGTGCTCAGTCGGTAGCCGTAAACAGCATCTCGCGACCGGCGTCATTGGTGAGCAGCAGGACGGATCCTTTGATCTCGACGAGATCCATCTGTTGCAGTGCCGTTAGGACATCTGTCTCTTCCCTTAAGGTCGGGCAGACCATACGTGTGGTTGCCAGTGCCGCGATCTCGAACCAGGGGTAGGGGGTCATCAGCTGGCCGGTCATTTGGTTGCACGGAAGCTGACCGGTGATGACACCGGGCTTCGGGAATTCCAGCGTTGTGAGCGCAGCGACGGGCGTCTTGTCGATTTCACGCAGCTGCCAGGTGGTTCCGCGGCCGCCATAGGCGCGCAGCGTTTCGTCACCGAAACACCCCACAAGAGACAAAAGAGAGGCAAAGGCGAGCAATGGGGCATAGATCAGTTTCATAGGGGCACGCTATCCCATGGCGACCGCTCGTCAAGCCGCCGGTGCAATTAGAAACGACCCGGAGCTGCGTGCGCCGGGCCGTTTCCAATCAGATGGCTGGGGGGCAGTATGTGATCAGGCCAGTAGCCTGCGTGCGATGACCTGTGCCTGAATCTCGGCGGCACCTTCAAAAATATTGAGGATCCGTGCATCACACAGCACCCGGCTGATCTTGTACTCTAGCGCAAAACCGTTGCCGCCATGGATCTGCAAACCGTTGTCGGCCGCTGCCCAGGCAACGCGGGCGCCCAACAGCTTCGCCATACCAGCCTCTAGGTCACAACGATGGCCATTGTCTTTTTCCCAGGCCGAAAAATACGTGAGCTGGCGGGCCATCATGATCTCAACCGCCATCATCGCCAGTTTGGAGGCCACGCGGGGGAAGGCGATCAGCGGCTTACCGAATTGCTTTCGATCCTGCGCGTATTGCATCGCGATATCCAATGCAGATTGCGCAACACCAATGGCGCGGGCAGCAGTTTGGATACGCGCGGATTCAAAGGTCTCCATCAGCTGCTTGAAGCCTTTGCCCTCGTTCCCGCCGAGCAGGTTTTCACGCTTCACGTGAAACCCGTCAAATGCCAGCTCGTACTCTTTCATACCGCGATAGCCAAGAACCTCGATTTCACCACCGGTCATGCCTTTTGTAGGGAAGGGATCTTCATCGGTACCAGGTGTTTTCTCTGCCAGGAACATCGACAAGCCCCGATGATCCGTACTGTTGGGGTCGGTGCGTGCCAGCAGCGTCATTACATGGGTGCGCGCGGCATGTGTAATCCAGGTCTTATTGCCGGTGATCTTGTAGTCGCCATTGTCACCCTTAACGGCGCGGGTGCGCAAGGCACCCAGATCAGACCCTGTGTTTGGTTCGGTAAAGACGGCTGTGGGCAGGATTTCGGCGCTGGCGATCTTGGGTAGCCAGCTGGCTTTTTGCTCTTCGGTCCCGCCTGCTATGATCAGTTCAGCTGCGATTTCTGACCGAGTGCCAAGGCTGCCAACACCGATATAGCCGCGTGACAGCTCTTCGGACACGACGCACATCGAGGCCTTGGACAATCCAAAGCCGCCAAACTCCTCAGGGATGGTCAGCCCAAAGACGCCCATTTCGGCCAGCTCTTCGATGATCTCCATCGGGATCAACTCGTCGTTCAGATGCCAGTCGTGGGCGTGAGGCTCCACCTTTTCGATCGTGTAACGACGGAACTGATCACGGATCATCTCCAGCTCTTCATCAAGGCCGGAGTTGCCAAACATAACTGAGCCGGACTGCTCTTGCATCAGCTCTACCAACCGCATGCGCGCAGCCTGAGTGTTGCCGCTGTCACAAAGCGTCATGACAGCAGGAACCATTAGCAACCTCTGACTGTCCTGTGACAGGCCAAGATCCTGCAACCGCAGAACCTCGCCCTGGTTCATCGGAATGCCGCCGTAGATTTGCCAGAGGTATTCGCCAAAGCCGATTTGCAGCAATAGCTGGTCCGTTTCGGAGAATTTGCCATCCGCCTGCAGCCGTTCTGCCCAGTTATGCATCTGGCGTAAGCTATAGGCATAGGTGGCAAGCCAGGCGAGGCCGTGCGCGGCCGTTTGATGGCTTTCGACCAACGCCCCCGAAACTCGACCGTCCTCGCTGACAAGACCGCGCACGGTGCTTCGCGCGGTCTCTAGAAGATCGCTCACCGGGTCCAGTGCCGCTGCGGTGAGCGTCAGAATGTCAGGAACAAGGGTCGGTTGCATTTGCGGGTCCTGTCCATCATGAGCCATGAATCACATCCTTTCAGTTGCGTCAGTGGTAGATCACTTTGCAGTTGCAGCGCAACAAAAATACCTTGTGACGTTATGTTTGGATCAATAATTGCTGATACATTTCGCACGTGCAGCGCAACGCGGATGTGCTAAAGGGGAGAGATGTCAGTGTCTTCTTACCTTGTCGCCGCTCTCCCACCGGGTCTAAATATCGAAATATTGGCGTTTGCGCTGGGAATTTCGGTATTGGCTGGCACGGTGAAGGGCATGGTCGGATTTGCCATGCCAATGATCCTAGTTTCCGGGCTGAGCATGTTCCTGTCACCGGAAATTGCGCTCGCGGGGCTGATTTTGCCGACAGTGGTGACAAATGGTATGCAGGCGTTGCGCCAAGGAACTGCGGCGGCCTGGCAGTCAATCAAACGGTTTCGAATTTTCTTGCTTGTTGGGTTGGTCTTTTTATTGGCGAGCGCGCAATTGGTTAGGGTGTTACCGCAAGGCATTATGTTACTCGTGATTGGGGTGCTGGTCACGATTTTTGCGCTGATGCAGTTGATGGGACGCAGCATTCCCATGACCCGTACCAATTCACAAACCGAGGCGGTCGTCGCGGCAGTCGCGGGCTTTATTGGCGGGTTGTCAGGTATCTGGGGGCCGCCGACCGTGGCCTATCTGACAGCCCTTGGCACCGAAAAACACGAACAGATGCGAGTGCAAGGTGTGATCTATGGGCTCGGTGCTATGGCCTTGCTATTGGCGCATATCGGGTCCGGCGTGATGCGTGCTGAGACTGCGCCGTTCTCACTCATGCTGGTGCCGCCTGCTATCGTCGGCATGTGGATCGGGGGGCTGTTACAGGATCGGATCAATCAGGCCACGTTTCGGCGGGCAACATTGGTTGTTTTGCTGCTTGCGGGGGCCAATCTGCTCCGGCGCGGACTCATGTATTAGGGTCTAATGAGCTGGTCAGAGCCTAGTTCGTGCAAAGAAACACACAAAGAGGACTGTGGATGGTAAAGCGATTGAGCGCAGAGCATTTGGCCACAGTCTCCATCGCTGTTGCGATACTGGTGCTCGCAGGTAAGACGCTGGCCTGGTGGCTGACCGGTTCGATTGCGCTGTTTTCTGACGCGATGGAATCGCTGGTCAATATCGGCGGCGCGATCATGGCATGGTTTGCGGTCCGCTACGCCAATCGTCCGCCTGACGCAGGACATCCCTTTGGTCATCACAAGGCGGAGTATTTCTCGGCTGTTGTGGAAGGGATCATGATCATCGTTGCGGCCTTGCTGATCCTAAATGAGGCCATTTCCGCCCTTCGCGCACCGGCACCCTTGGTTTGGAACAGTGCGGGGATTTGGGTCAATGCGGGGGCCATGGTGGTGAACCTGCTCTGGGCCCGTGTGCTGATCGAACGTGGCTCTGTGCTTGGCTCGCCAGCACTGGTTGCAGGCGGACGCCATTTGATGAGTGACGTTTGGACCTCGGCAGGCGTCCTGGTTGGCTTGGTCTTGGCAATGGCCACGGGCTGGTCATTGCTCGACCCAATCCTGGCCCTATTGGTTGCTGTTAACATCCTGCGCGAAGGGTATCTGGTGGTTGTCTCATCAGTTGGCGGGCTGATGGATCAGGCGGCGCCGCAGAATGAGCGGGACGAAATAGCTGCGATTATTCACCAGACGGCCCAAGGTGCGTTGCAGGTGCACGGTCTGAAAACCCGGCGTGCCGGGCAAGCGGTTTTCATTGAGTTTCATATGGTTGTCGCAGGTGAAATGACGGTACGGGCATCTCATGCGATCTGCGATCGTATCGAAGAAGCCATCCGCGTCTCGCTGCCAACCGCGCAGGTCACGATCCACGTGGAACCAGAACACAAGCTGGAAGACAGCGGTATCAAACCGGGGCAGTAGCGCGCGGAAAACCCGGAAATGAAAAAGCCCCGATCAGAGGATCAGGGCTTTTTGTGTTTCGGAACAGCGGAACTCAGCTGATGGCCGCAGCTTTTACGTCATCATCAATGTAGGGTAAGTACTGTTCAAAGTTGTCAGAGAACATCTGCACCAATTTGGCGGCTTGAGTGTCATAGGCCACCTGATCGTCCCATGTGCGACGCGGGTCCAGCAAGACCTCGGCAACACCAGGGACAGTGACAGGTACGTCAAAGCCAAAGTTCGCGTCTTTACGGAACTCCGCCTCGGCCAGCGATCCATCCAGCGCTGCTGTCAACAACGCGCGGGTGGCCCGGATCGGCATGCGACTGCCAATACCGTAGGCACCACCGGTCCAGCCGGTGTTGACCAGCCAGCAGGTGGCCCCATGCTGGGCGATCTTGTCACGCAGTAGGTTACCATAAACTTCGGGCCGACGCGGCATGAAGGGGGCACCAAAACAGGTGGAGAACGTAGGTTCTGGTTCAGTCACGCCGCGCTCGGTGCCTGCCACCTTAGAGGTGAAGCCGGACAGGAAGTGATACATCGCCTGTGCTGGGGTCAGCCGCGCGATCGGAGGCAGCACCCCAAAGGCATCACATGTCAGCATGATGATATTCTTGGGGTGACCGCCGCGTGCGCTCTCGGATGCATTGGAGATGTAATGCAGCGGGTAAGCACAACGCATGTTCGCGGTGAGACTGTCGTCGTTGAAGTCCAGCTCCTTGGTCTCCGGATCGAACACCATGTTTTCGATCACCGTCCCGAACTTCGACGTCGTGGCGTAGATTTCCGGCTCCGCCTCGGCGTTCAGGTTGATGGTCTTGGCATAGCAACCGCCTTCAAAATTGAACGTACCGTTGTCGGCCCAGCCATGTTCGTCATCGCCGATCAGGACGCGGTCCGGGTCTGCGGACAGGGTGGTCTTGCCAGTGCCCGACAGGCCAAAGAACACAGCGGTGTCCACCGGATTGCCCTTGGCGTGGTTGGCCGAGCAGTGCATCGGCATGATGCCCTTTTCGGGCAGCAGGTAGTTCAGCAACGAGAAGACGGATTTCTTGTTCTCACCGGCGTATTCCGTGCCGCCAATCAGGATCATCTTGCGATCAAAGTTCATCGCGATCACGGTCTCGCTGCGGCAGTTATGGCGCTCCGGATTGGCCTGAAAGCTGGGGCAGTTGATGACAGTGAAATCCGCGATAAAGTCGTCCAGATCTTCACGGTCAGGGCGGCGCAACATGGTGCGGATAAACAGCCCGTGCCAAGCCAGTTCGGTGACCATACGCACGTTGATTGCATGTGCGGGGTCCGCGCCGCCGACCAAATCCTGCACATAGTATTCTTTGCCCTGCATATGGGCGAGCATGTCAAGATAAAGCGCATCAAACCCCTCGGGGCTCATCTCGGCATTGTTTTCCCACCAGATGGTGTCGGTAACGCTGTCGGTTTTCACAACGTGCTTATCCTTGGGCGAACGGCCGGTGAACTTGCCGGTGGTCACCAGAAAGGCGCCGCCATTGCCAAGCGTACCTTCGTCGCGCTTCAGGGCCGCCTCCATCAGGGCTGGCTCCATGAGGTTGTAATAGACGTTCCCCAGTCCTTCGATACCTTGATCTTCGAGGCGGAATTGCGGGTTAACCCGTCCAGATGCCATGTGTTCTTTCTCCTGTGGCGACTATAAAAGTCGCAAACAATAAAAGCCGCGCCCTGGGGCATAAATCGGCACAAAGGCCAATGTGGCTGGTCTTAACATAAGGGTTTGCGCGCTGAACAGAACGCTTTGACGCAGTTAGCGCCATCAAGGCAATGTTTAGCGCAACCATTTTTTTTAACGACAATTTGCAGGGGCTCGTGCCTGAATGTTTAGCGCCTGCTAAGGTATTTTTGTCTCAATTGAGGCGAAACTGTGTCGAGATTCTTCAATGGGCATTGATTCGCCGGGGCAGAACAGCGATGAACGTTTAAAAAACACAAAAACGAGCAGATTTGGGGCCAATCAGATGTCTAAGATTGCTTTAGTCGATGATGATCGGAATATCCTGACCTCGGTCTCAATGACCCTTGAGGCCGAAGGCTTTGAGGTTGAGACCTACAATGATGGGCAGGCCGCGCTGGACGCGTTCAACAAGAAACTGCCGGATATGGCAGTTCTCGACATAAAGATGCCGCGCATGGACGGCATGGATCTGTTGCAGCGGCTGCGGCAGAAAACCCAGATGCCTGTAATCTTTCTCACCTCCAAGGATGATGAGATCGATGAGGTTCTGGGCCTGCGAATGGGGGCTGATGACTACGTAAAGAAACCGTTTTCGCAACGGCTTCTGGTCGAGCGCATCCGCGCCTTGCTGCGCCGTCAAGAGGCGATCAGCGGTGATGTTGTTGCCACTACGACCGAAAACAAGATGATGGAGCGGGGCAATCTACGCATGGATCCGCTGCGCCATTCGGTCAGCTGGAAAGGGCAGGACGTGTCCCTGACGGTCACTGAATTTCTGCTTTTGCAGGCTCTGGCACAACGCCCTGGTTTCGTCAAAAGCCGCGATCAGCTGATGGATGTTGCCTATGATGATCAGGTCTACGTGGATGACCGTACCATCGACAGCCATATCAAGCGTCTGCGCAAGAAGATGCGCAGCGCGGACACCGAATTTGCGGCCATTGAGACGCTTTACGGTATCGGTTACCGTTACAATGAAGAGTAAGCCCCACATAGGGTCAGGCGGAGTAGAACGCCGATGCGCGATTCCGGTATAAGCCGTTCACAACGGGATAGTGATGTTGTTCTTGGCGATGATTGGGTCGCGCCGGAGCATACTGTGACGCGTGAACTACAGGATAAGAGGGCTCGCCGGGGGGTGTTGTCGCTGCGCAGCTCGCCGTTGACACGCAAGATCATTACGCTGAATCTCATTGCGTTGATCATCTTGGTGTCGGGTATCCTTTACCTAAATTCATCACGCCAAAGCTTGGTTTTGCAACGGGCCGGTGCACTTGCCGCTGAAGCGATGCTGATCTCCGATGTGTTCGAGGCCCAGCTGCCGGAAATTGGCACCGTTAGTCTGGTGGTCGGGGACGGGATCGATCCCGTTGCCACTCTTCAGAACATTAGTCTGCGGGCGGGTGCTGAAGTCTTTGTATTCGATACGGCCGGCACGTTGATCGCCCAGACCAAAGGGGTTGAGCGGGGTGGCGCACTGGATCTGTTGAATGACGACAGCATGTCGTCCACATTGATCAGTGATGGTCTGGCGACGGTATGGTCTACTGTTGGCGGGATGTTGAAATCCGACACGGGCCAACTGCCCACACAGCCGCTTGAGGATCAGCTGCGAAATATGGTCCAGCAGGCTTTGGTTGGGGGCACCGAGGTAAAGGCGGTAGTTGATACCAGCGGCGGCACGGTGTTTTCTGCAGCAACGCCAATCATGTTCCAAGGCGATGCCATCGGCGTGGTTACCCTAGCGTCACCTACTGGCGAGATTGATGCGTTGGTCCGCAGTGAGCAGGAACGCGTGTTGCAAATGTTCGTTGTCGCTTTGCTGGTGTCCATTGGCCTCAGCCTGGTATTGGCCTCTACGATCGCCAATCCGCTGGCTGATCTGGCGGAAGCGGCAGAGCTGGGTCGTGATGGTGACACCCGAAAATCGAAACCGGGGCGTATCCGTATTCCCGACCTGACGGCACGCCCGGATGAAATTGGACGTCTCAGCCGCGCCCTGCGTAGTATGGTTAAAGCGCTTTACAACCGGATAGACAGCAACGAACAGTTCGCCGCTGATGTTGCCCATGAGATTAAGAACCCGCTTGCCAGTCTGCAATCTGCCGTTGGCACCCTGCGGATGATTAAGCGCGAAGATCAACGCGACAAGTTGCTCGATGTAATCGAACATGACGTGCGGCGTTTGGACAGGCTGGTCAGTGATATCTCCAATGCATCGCGCCTGGATGCTGAGCTGGTGAAGGAGGAAGAAGAGAGCTTTGATCTTCTGCATATGCTTGGCAATTTGAACCAATTTCTGGGCGAGGATGCGCGCGGAAAAGGTATCGACTATATCACCGACCTGCCCAAGACTCCCATTGATATTCAAGGGTTGGAGGCACGGCTGGCACAGGTGTTTGTCAATCTGATCACCAACGCGATTTCCTTCTGCGAGGATGGCGATGCGATCCGCGTCTGGGCGCGACGTCGCGACAATCGCGTGCTGGTCGTGGTCGAAGACACCGGTCCGGGCATCCCAGATCAGGCACTAAGCAAAGTGTTCAAGCGGTTCTATTCTCAGCGTCCGGTCGAACATTTTGGAAACAACTCAGGACTTGGCCTGGCGATTTCCAAACAAATTGTTGAGGCACATGGCGGTGTGATCTGGGCCGAAAATATTCGTCCGACAGAAGCAGATATTACGTCTGAACCTCTGGGCGCGCGGTTCGTCGTTGGTTTGCCGGTCTGACATATGGACGCGCCGCGTACCTGTCGCCTTCATGCCAGTTGCGTTGATGTTTCCGGTCGGGGCTTGCTGATAACAGGCACATCGGGTTCCGGAAAATCGACGCTTGCGCTGCAATTGATGGCAATGGGTGCCGCGCTGGTTGCGGATGATCAGGTAATTGTTTCAGTGGGGGCAGACCACTTGGTTGCGACCGCGCCGGAAGCCCTGATCGGCGTAATCGAAGCGCGTGGTCTTGGCCTTTTGCGCGCGGAACCGGTTCAAAGAACCCGACTTACAGCCGTGGTAGATCTTGAAGAACTTGAAACAGATCGCCTACCGCCCCAGCTAATGACCATGATCCTTGACCATCCGATCCGCCGATTGCGCCGTACTGAGGGTCCGCATTTTGTGCCAGCTTTGCTACAATATCTCAAACACGGAGCACTGAACCCAGATGCGCACCTCTGACGCTGTCCCTGATCCAGCCGCCGTCCCGATTGTGCTGGTGACCGGTCCATCGGGTGCTGGGCGGACTACAGCGATCAATGTGCTCGAGGATTTGGGATTTGAGGCGATTGATAATTTACCACTACGACTGCTGCCCGGTCTGGTGGAGGCAAATAGCCTGACCAGGCCAATGGCTTTGGGTCTTGATAGCCGCAATCGCGATTTCTCACCGGCTGCCCTGTTGGATGTGATCGATATGCTGGCGGGACGCCGGGATCTGGATTTGACCGTGCTTTATCTCGATGCAGATCACGAGGTATTGCTGCGCCGCTACTCTGAAACGCGCAGACGCCATCCGCTCTCTCCCGCTGAGGACCCAGAAGTCGGCGTCTTGCGTGAAATTGACCTGATGATGCCGATCCGCGACCGGGCTGATCTGTTGCTGGATACGTCAGAGATGAATATCCACCAACTGAAAGCGGATATTGAACGACGCTTCGCTCCCGGTGGTAGGGCACTGGCGGTGTCGCTACAGAGCTTCTCCTACAAACGCGGCGTGCCACGCAGCATTGATATGGTGTTCGACTGTCGGTTCTTACGTAATCCATATTGGGAGCAGGGCCTGCGTAGTCTGGACGGGCGCGATGAGGCTGTTCAGGCCTATGTGCGACAGGATAGACGGTATCAGCCGTTTTTTGAGAGGGTACTCGATCTCATACGCTTACTGTTGCCTGCATACCGAGAAGAGGGTAAATCGCATCTCTCCATCGCATTTGGGTGCACTGGGGGGCAGCATCGCTCGGTCACAATGGCAGAAACCCTAGCCAAGGATCTTGCGGAAGATGGGCAGCAGGTGTCAATTAGACACCGCGAGCTGCATGGCCAGCGACAGAAGTGAGGGACCGGCTTGATCGGAATCGTGATCGTTGCACATGGTGGATTGGCCAGAGAATACCTGGCCGCCGTTGAACATGTTGTGGGCCCTCAGCTCTGTCTTGAGGCCATTAGCATCGGACCGGAAGATGACCGGGACGCCAAACAGCGCGAAATCTGCCGCGCGGCGGACGCCGTTGACAGTGGCGGTGGTGTTGTGGTGGTGACGGATCTCTTTGGTGGCTCCCCCTCTAACCTCAGTCTTTTGGCCTGTACTCCGGCAAATCGCCGGATCCTATACGGTGCCAATCTGCCGATGCTAATCAAACTGGCGAAATCCCGCCATCTGCCCGTCGCTGACGCTGTGCGGCATGCGATGGAGGCGGGACGTAAGTACATTAACGCCCAAAACATCAACCCCGAAGGGGAGCAAGCGCATTAAATGGTTCAGAAAACGCTGGAAATCGTCAACGAAAAAGGACTGCACGCGCGGGCTTCTGCCAAACTGGTCGAGGTCGTCGAGGGCTTTGATGCCTCGGCAGAAGTGTCGCGGGACGGGCTGTCAGCCTCGGGTGACAGTATCATGGGGCTTTTGATGTTGGCAGCCTCCAAGGGAACGACTATTGACATCGAAACGTCCGGCCCGGATGCAGAAGCGCTGGCAGCGGCGTTGGATACGCTGGTTGCCGATAAATTCGGCGAAGGCTACTAAGCATCTTTCAGAATTACGGAACGGGACAAGGCACTTGGCGGATACTGCGCATGATCGGGACACGGGCGTGACGCCGGGGACCGAAGAGACCGGTGAGATCTACGATCGGCGGACCCTCACCTATGCCAACTCCTTTGATGATCGTTGGACCTCTTTTGCGATCCGTGCGATTGAATGGCTCACGGGCAAGCTGACAATTTTGCGAATGGTCCGTAAGTTCGAACGCAGCAACGCCGAATATCGTGGGCAGAAGTTCTGGCGCGGGGCGTTGAACGTCATGGGGATCAAGCTCATGACACCAGAAGAGCAGATCAGCCGTATTCCTGCTGACGGGCCTGTTATTGTGGTGGCGAACCATCCGCATGGCATGGTGGATGGCATGATTTTTGCCGATTTGATCGGTCGGGTTCGTCAGGATTACCGTATCCTGACACGGTCTGTTCTGACAGGTCTCGACGAAGCGGCGACCTCTTTCATGATCCCCGTGCCTTTCCCGCACGATCCCGAAGCGCAACGGAAGATGGTCGAAATGCGGGCCAAGACCATGGCGCACCTGAAGCAGGGCGGCGTTGTGGCATTGTTCCCATCGGGTGTTGTCATGTCGTCAGAGAGCTGGTTTGGACCAGCGATTGAGCAAGAGTGGAATGTTTTCACCGCCCAGCTCATCCGCCGTTCTGGTGCGCGCGTGGTGCCAATTTTTTTCCCTGGCAGCAATTCTCGTTGGTATCAGATCGCCAATCGTGTCTCGCCAATCCTGCGTCAGGGGCTGTTGCTGCACGAGATCGTACGCTCTTGCAACAAACCTCAAAGCCCGGTTGTTGGCGCGACATTGACCGACGCACAAATGGAAAAACTTCAGAGCGATCCGCGCGGTTTTATGGCGTGGCTACGTGAGCACACATTAGCATTGGGCAAAACCGGCACATAGTTACGGTGTTGTTTTCCCAAAACAGCAACTTAGAACTGCCTTCCCTGAACCCGCCCTCATGGCGATGGCGACCTCCGCGGCTCACAATGGGCGCGGAGGTCGCGGCAGTTTAACGTGTAGGGACGGGCGTCTCGCCACGGTAGTCGTAAAAACCGCGCTGCGTTTTGCGACCCAGCCATCCAGCCTCGACGTATTTGGTTAATAAGGGGCAGGGACGGTACTTAGTGTCGGCCAGCCCATCGTGCAGCACATTCATGATCGCCAGACATGTGTCCAATCCAATGAAATCCGCCAACTCTAGCGGTCCCATCGGGTGGTTTGCGCCCAGCTTCATGGATTCGTCGATGGACTTCACGTTGCCGACGCCTTCGTAGAGTGTATAGACAGCCTCGTTGATCATTGGCATCAGGATGCGGTTCACGATGAAGGCGGGGAAATCTTCGGCGCTGGCTGCTGTCTTGCCCAGTTTCGCCACGACGGCATGACAGGCCGCAAAGGTTGCTTCGTCAGTCGCGATCCCGCGGATCAGTTCCACCAGCTGCATCACCGGCACCGGGTTCATGAAGTGGAACCCCATGAAGCGCTCTGGTCGGTCTGTTCGGCTGGCCAGTCGGGTGATCGATATCGACGAGGTGTTCGAGGTTAGAATCGTATGCGGCAGCAAGTGTGGCAGCAGATCTTCGAAAATGGCCTGCTTTACGGTTTCGCGCTCTGTTGCGGCCTCAATGACCAGATCAGTCTTGCCGATGTCTGCCAACATCAACGTGGTCGAAATACGTCCCAATGCGGCATCAACATCAATCTGATTAATCTTGCCTTTACTGGCCTGCCGGGTCAGGTTCTTTTTTACCGCATTCACAGCAGCGTCCAGGGCCTGCTGGCTTATGTCATTCAAAACAACATCATAACCTGCAAGCGCCATCACATGTGCGATGCCATTGCCCATCTGGCCCGCACCAATCACGCCTATCTTCTGGATGTCCATCGCTCATGCCTCTTGGGAGTTTTCTGGCGGATCATACGGGCGAGGCCGTGCGTGGCACAAGGCCGATTGGCCGGGTTTTTAGGCAAAGTTGAGCATTAGCCTTTCGTCAACAGATCTCCGGTTAAGTGAGTCTTGGGTGAATATTGGTGGGTATTATGAGCTACGAACTCAAGAGCGCAACCGCGCTTGCGGGCGAGCCTTGCAGCTATGCGGGCTCGAAGCTATTGGTCCGCGGGCCGGTGCGTAATCTAACTGAACCATATTTGGCATTTATCGGCGGGACCGAGGTCTTTGGCCGATTTGTCGAGCGGCCGTTTGTCGCCAAGACTGAAGAAATTTTGCAACAGACCTGCGTAAATTTGGGGAGTGTGAATGCCGGAGTTGACAGCTTTTTGAAGGATCCTGACATCCTGAATATTGCCCGAAAGGCGCAGTCTTCTGTGATGCAGGTGCTTGGGGCACAGAATATCTCCAACAGCTACTACAAGGTTCATCCGCGGCGCAACGACCGGTTTTTGCGTGCTCATGAACCGCTGTTGGAACTCTACCCTGAGATGGATTTTACAGAGTATCATTTCAACAAGCACTTGTTGAGCGCGCTGCGATCATGCTGCACGAATCGTTACGAAACGGTTCGTGATCATCTGCAGGAAACCTGGGTAGAGCGGATGGGCATGTTGATCGGGGCCCTGGAGGGGCAGGTGACGCTGCTTTGGATCCACTACGATGTGGATCAGCAAGCTTTGTTTGGTCATGAACCGGCGCTCGTGGATCGGCCAATGGTCGACGCCCTAAGAGCACAGGTGCTCGGGGTCGTTGAAATCCCGGTGCATACAGCGAGGGATGCAGAAGATATCGATGGAATGTTCTATGGGCAGCTAGACCTGCCTTCGGCGCAGCGGATGGTGGGCCCTAAGGAGCAACAGCGCATTGCGGAACAGGTCGCGCGATATCTGCAACCACGTCTTGCAAACTAGGAGACGGCTTTGATAGCTCAGTGAATAGCAAAAAAGCCCGCAACACATGTCGCGGGCTTTTCCATGTCACATGTTGTCGTGCTTACAGCTTTTCGATCAGCTCAGGCACCGCTTGGAACAGATCTGCAACCAGACCGTAGTCCGCAACCTGGAAAATCGGCGCCTCTTCGTCCTTGTTGATTGCGACGATGATCTTGGAGTCTTTCATGCCGGCGAGGTGCTGAATTGCACCAGAAATGCCCACCGCGACATAAAGCTCAGGCGCGACGACCTTACCGGTCTGCCCCACCTGCCAGTCGTTCGGTGCATAGCCGGAATCGACCGCAGCGCGGGACGCGCCTACAGCTGCGCCCAGTTTATCGGCAAGGCTTTCGATCAGTTTGAAATCTTCCTCGGAGCCAACACCGCGACCGCCGGACACAACCACACCAGCCGAGGTCAGCTCGGGGCGATCGCTGGCGGCGACCTTGTCTTCAACCCATTCAGACAGGCCGGGGTTTTCAGCTGCGGAGATGGTATCAACAGAGGCAGAGCCGCCGTCGCCAGCCGCGTCAAAGGTGGAGGTCCGGAAGGAGATGACTTTTTTCGGATCACGCGATTTTACAGTCTGGATTGCGTTGCCTGCATAGATCGGGCGTTCGAATGTATCGCTGTCTACAACACCGGACACGTCAGAAATCACCATCACATCCAGCAGGGCCGCAACGCGGGGCAGGACGTTTTTGGCGTCAGTCGTCGCCGGGGCCACGACGTGCTCATAGTCCGAAGCCAGCGAGGCAATCAAAGCTGCAGTGGGTTCCGCGAGGCGATGACCCAGTGATGCGTCTTCAGCGACCAGCACCTTGGATACACCAGCGATCTTGGCGGCTTCGTCACCGGCAGCAGCGGCAGAGGCGCCTGCGCATAGCACGGTCACATCACCCAGTTTACCAGCGGCTGTAACCGCCTTGGCGGTTGCATCCAGCGCCAGCGCGCCATCGGTCACTTCGGCAAGGAGAAGAACAGCCATTATACAGCCCCCGCTTCTTTGAGTTTGCCAACCAGTTCATCCACGGAGCCAACAATAATGCCTGCGGCACGGGCTGCGGGTTCGGTGGTTGAAATAATTTCAAGACGTGGCGAGACATCGACGCCGTAGTCAGCGGCAGTTTTCTCGTCGAGCGGCTTTTTCTTCGCCTTCATAATGTTCGGCAACGACGCGTAGCGTGGTTCGTTCAGGCGCAGATCGACAGTGACGATGGCGGGCATCTTCACTTTGATGGTCTGCAGGCCGCCATCCACTTCGCGGGTTACAACGGCATTGTCGCCATCGACGTCCAGCTCAGAGGCAAAGGTGCCCTGCGACCAACCCAGCAGTGCTGACAGCATCTGACCGGTTGCGTTCATATCGTTGTCGATTGCTTGCTTGCCGGCCAGAACCAGACCGGGCTGCTCTTCTTCGACAACTTTGGCCAGGATTTTGGCGACTGCCAGCGGTTCGATGTCGGTGTGGACGTCGTCGGCCGCGTTGACGAGGATCGCGCGGTCGGCGCCCATGGCCAGTGCGGTCCGCAGGGTTTCCTGCGCCTGCTTCACACCGATGGAGATAACAACGATCTCATCTGCTTTGCCGGCTTCTTTCAGACGAATGGCCTCTTCGACGGCGATTTCGTCGAATGGGTTCATCGACATTTTGACGTTGGCGAGATCGACACCGCTGCCGTCCGCTTTGACGCGGACCTTCACGTTGTAGTCAATCACGCGCTTGACAGGCACAAGTACCTTCATTTTGCGTTCTCTCCTTAACAAACGGCAAGCCGCCAAGCGACTCCCCTCCATGCTCTCGCGATGTTGATAGCGGCTTAGATTGCACCGCAACAGGGCAAAATCGTCACGTTACCGCCCTCCGACGTCGCGTTTGATGCTTTGCATCAGCAGTTTTGCAGGAATGTTTCCAAGAGGATGCTGCACTGCCGCAACGGCAGCCATAAGATGGCGGCTTTGGCCTATCGCGGATGTTTTGCACAGCTGTGTCAGGTTGACGCAGGCTGTGATTGCGTCAAACAAAACCGCCGCTGTGCTAACAAGAATGTAGACAGCGGCGACTTAAGTAACAAGGGACAGGCATCAGCGATTGGCGCCGGGCACCCACAGCACGTCCCGCGCACCATTGTCATTGGCGGCGCGCGACGCGACGAAGAACCAGTCAGACAACCGGTTGAGGTATTTGACAGCCGCTGGGTTGATGTCTTCTTGGGTTGCAAGATCTGTTGCCAGCCGTTCGGCGCGCCGCGCCACCGTTCGGCACACATGCAAATGGGCGGACAGCGCAGCGCCACCAGGCAGGACAAAGCTGCGCAGCGGAGACAATTCCGCATTCATGACGTCGATTTCGGCTTCCAGTCGGTTGATCTGGGCATCGGCTATGCGCAGCGGCGGGTATTCTGCACCGGCGTCTTTGTCCATTTCAGGCCGACATAAGTCTGCCCCCAGATCGAAGAGATCGTTCTGGATTCTGGCAAGCGCAGTGTCCATCTCGCCATTGGCCTCCAGACGGGCGACCCCGACAAAAGCGTTCAGCTCATCCGAGGTGCCATAGGCGTTGACGCGGGCGGAATGTTTGGCAACTCGGTCGCCGTTCCCCAGTGCTGTGTCACCTTTATCACCGGTGCGGGTGTAGATTTTGTTCAATACGACCATGGATCACTGGCCCCCTTGGTTGCGAAGGTAGACGTAGCCAAGGATTAAGACCACGGCGAGAAACTGAAACAGGATGCGAAGGCGCATCATCTTGTTTGCGTATTTGGCACTAAAGGCGCCACCCGCGCCGAAACTGCCTATGCCGATCACCAGCACGATGACGGTTGCCGCGATCGCTGCAATCGCCAGGAAATAGAGCGGATCGCCCATCTTCTGAATTCCTTATCTTGGACGTCGCAGCATGTTGTCACCATGACTAACGCCGCCACGCACTGGCTATCTAAGCCGCGCCAGAATGCGGTCAATTGCCCGTGTTGTCAGGACCCGTTTTAACACGCCGCCCAGATGCGTGGGTATGGTGACATAGTAGCGCGGATGCGGGTGTTTGCTCTCGCACGCATGAATCAGCTTGGCAGTGACGGCTGAGGCAGGCAATTCGAAACGATCAGGTCCGCTGCTTTCGTAAAGGCGTTTCAGCAGGCTTTGCTCATAGCGGTCGCGCAGAGCTGAGTTCTTCCAATCTACATATTGTTCGAAATGGGGGATCGCTTTTTCGCGAATCTTCGACGTGATGGGGCCAGGTTCGATTAGAACCACGTTTATGCCGCTGTCACGGAGCTCTACCCGCATGGTGTCAGTCAGGCCCTCAATGGCATGTTTTGTTGCCACATAGGCCCCACGCCAGGGAAAACTGACAAATCCGAGGATCGAAGAATTCTGTATAATGCGGCCATGGCCCTGTGCTCGCATAACGGGGATCACTTGTCGGGTCAGCTCGTGCCAGCCAAAGACATTGCTCTCAAAGATCGCGCGCAGCCCATCGGTCGATACATCTTCAACCGCGCCGGGCAACCCGTGGGCACCGTTGTTGAATAAGACATCAAGCCTGCCACCGGTATGCTCCAGCACATCTTCCAAACCGCTGCGCAGCGTTTCAGAGTCGGTGTAATCCATGAGCGGGCTGACAAACCCCTGTGCCCGCAGCCGGTCGCAATCCACCCTTCTCCGGCAAGCGGCAAAAACGGTCCAGCCGCGTTCACGCATGCCATGTGCTGCATCCAGGCCAATCCCGGAAGAGCAGCCCGTAATCAGTATTGTTTTTTGCATAAAGCCCCTCGCGCGGTCACCTGTACCGGCGCTTTATGGGCGTTTCTGACTCACCAGGGAAGCGGCAATCCAGCCGACCTTGCCGTCTTTTACAGTGCGCAGGTGCAACCAGCCAGTACCGATGTCTTCAAACACGATGACTTCTTCGCCATTGGTGAGCCGATCCATGACCGGGTAGACCGTGCCGGGCCCTGAACGCATGTTGACACGGGTCGCGGTGATCTTGCGAATGTCGTCGCGCGGTTCCAGCAGGATGTCCTGCGGTGCGGATGTCTCGTCTCGAATCGTGTTCTGGACGGAAGGCAGGGCAGACAACCCATTGGAAAGCGACGCCAACTGGATCGTTGCCCCCGCTTCTGCGCCACTTTCGAAACCCGCGTTGCTTACTGAAAATGCGGAGTCGCTGTTTCCAATCCCATTTCCAACCGCTGCAATTTGCTCCATCGCGACGCGAGAGCGCAATGTCGGATCTGCCGCTGGCCGGACCGATTTTGCATTGAGGCGCAGCGCGGATGTATTTGCATTGGGACGCAGCGCTACCTTGCTGACCAAAGATTCTGCGGTAACTGCAGTGGATCGTGCTGGCGTTGGCTGTGGCGCGAAAGCGGCCTTGGCAATATCAATAGCCGCAGAGGGCCCTTTCGGCGGTTCAAAGTCAGCACCTCCACTGGCCTCATAAAACCCCCAACCCAAAAACAAGAACGATGCAATAACAAAGCGTGACATATACTGATCCCCCCCAGGATGAGCTGGAAAAACTGTGCAAATTCATGAGTGTCAGGCTTCTGCCCGTCTGCAAGTAGTACGCACCTGCGGCACAGATTGTTCCGGCTTAATTCAAAATAACGCAGTTTGCTGAGTCGCAACAGGGGAGAGTGGGGCGCATTCTCCCCCAAGCCTGTCTGGTGGCTCAGGATGGATGCGGCCATCGGTCAGCCCACCGTCAATGGGTTCAGCATTTGCGATAAGTGGGGGTAACTTCGCATTTTCGTTCGGCCCCGCTTTACCAAGTCCTGAGGGGGCAGTATCACGAATGCATGACCGACCTGGTAGATGATCAAGACATTCCCGATTCCCCCGAAACCGGAGAAGTGCTGGAACCGCTGCGCCGCGCGATTGGCGAGCGTTACCTGACATATGCGCTCAGCACCATTATGCACCGGGCTTTGCCTGATGCGCGTGATGGCCTGAAACCGGTGCATCGCCGCATTCTCTACGCCATGAGCCGCCTGCGACTCACCTCCACCGGTGGCTTTCTGAAATCGGCCAAGATTTCAGGTGATACCATGGGGGATTTTCACCCGCATGGTGACGCGGCGATTTACGACGCGATGGCGCGGCTCGCCCAGGAATTCAACGTCCGCTATCCCCTGGTCGATGGTCAGGGCAACTTTGGCAACATTGATGGCGATAACCCGGCTGCCTCGCGCTACACCGAAGCACGGATGACCTTTGTCGCCGAGGCGATGTTGGATGGGCTGGCTGAGAATGCCGTCGATTTCCGCGATAACTACGACGGGCGTCTGACGGAACCTGCGGTCCTGCCGGCCACTTTCCCGAATATCCTTGCCAATGGTGCAGCCGGTATCGCTGTGGGTATGGCGACCAATATTCCGCCGCATAATATCAGCGAGCTGATCGACGCCTGCCTGCATCTGATCAAGACACCAGATGCGCGTGACGATACGTTGTTGAATTATGTGCCAGGACCGGATTTCCCCACTGGCGGCGTGATTGTCGAACCGCGCGAGAGTATCGCCAAGGCCTACACCACGGGCCGCGGCTCATTTCGTCTGCGCTGTACCCATGAGATCGAGGATCTTGGGCGAGGTCAGTGGCAGATCGTTGTAACCGAAATCCCCTATCAGGTGCAGAAATCCAAACTGATCGAGAAGATCGCTGAGCTGATCCAGACCAAAAAAATCCCGATCCTTGCCGATGTTCGCGATGAATCGGCCGAGGATATCCGCATCATTCTGGAGCCGAAGTCCAAGAACGTGGATCCCGAAGTGCTAATGAACATGATGTTCCGCAATTCGGATCTGGAAATTCGCTTTAGCCTTAACATGAATGTGCTGATCGACGGCGTCACACCCAAGGTTTGTTCGATGAAAGAGGTGCTGCGCGCCTTTCTCGACCACCGTCGCGACGTCCTGCAGCGCCGCTCTCAGCACCGGATGGATAAGATCGATCACCGGCTTGAGGTGCTGGAAGGCTTCATCATTGCCTTCCTCAACCTGGACCGGGTGATCGACATCATTCGCTATGATGATGATCCCAAGGCTGCGCTGATGCGCGAGGACTGGGATCAGGATCATCCCCGTGCCTTGACGGAGGTGGATTATGTCACGCCTGCTGCTGGCGCGGGAGAGTTGAGCGAAGTGCAGGCCGAGGCCATACTCAACATGCGTTTGCGCAGTTTGCGCCGCTTGGAAGAGATTGAATTGGTCCGCGAACGCGATGCCTTGCGCGACGAACGTGCCGGATTGGTCGAATTACTGGCCTCGCAGGACCAGCAATGGACCCGGATCGCGGAACAGTTGAAAGACACCAAGAAACAATTTGGCAAAGACTACGAGGGAGGCGCCCGTCGCACCCGCTTTGCCGAGGCCGGCGAAGTCGAAGAAGTGCCGTTGGAGGCGATGATCGACCGCGAGCCGATCACTGTCGTATGTTCCCAGATGGGGTGGATTCGGGCGATGACGGGCCATATCGACCTGGGGCGCGAATTGAAGTTCAAGGATGGCGATGGTCCGCGCTTCATCTTTCATGCCGAAACCACAGACCGGCTGCTGGTCTTTGCCTCCAATGGTCGCTTCTACACCCTCTCGGCTGCCAATCTGCCGGGTGGGCGTGGCATGGGGGAACCGCTTCGACTGATCGTTGATTTGCCCAATGAGGTCGAAATCGTCGACATCCTGATCCATAACCCAGAGGGGCGTCTGCTCGTGGCCTCCTCGGCGGGCAATGGGTTTATTTGCGCCGAGAAGGAGATCGTGGCCCAGACGCGCAGCGGTAAGCAGGTGTTGAACGTCAAAAACGATGACCGCGCCAAGATTTGCATCCCGGTGACGGGTGACCACGTTGCGGTGGTGTCTGAGAATGGCAAATTCCTTGTCTTCGCAGTTGAGGAAATGCCGGAACTGACCCGAGGCAAGGGCGTACGCCTGCAGAAATATAATATGGCGCGTGGCAAACAGGGGTCGCTCGAACTGGATGGCGGTCTCAGCGATGTTACCACCTTTAATTGGGACGATGGCCTGAGCTGGGAAATGGGCGGCGGCAAGACCCGCCATGAAACCGATCTGGCGCAGTGGCTGGGCAAGCGTGCCGGCATCGGCAAACGTCCGCCCTATGGCTTTCCGCGTGACTACAAGTTCCAATAGGGCGCTTCTGGGTGCCTCAAACCTGTGACCTCAACGCCACCCGCGGGGTCCGGTCGGCCAATATGGCTTTACCGGTTCCATATGGGGCGGCTATCTGGGGCACATGTTCATCAAAATGAGATTGCTATGATCCGGATCTTCGCTCTCCTGGCCGCTATGGTCTCCGTTGCTGCCTGCACCGCAGCGGCCCCAGACGAACCACTGGAAGATCTAGGCGCCTTTAAACTGGGGCATAATATCGTCATCGCCTCCAAGGTGCAGATGGTGCCAGGTTCACGTGAAGTGTCCAAGGACGAATGGGTCGATATCCTTACCAATGAGGTTGGAGCGCGGTTCAGCCAGTACGATGGCGACAAGCTCTATCACTTTGGAATCAGCGTCGAAGGCTATTTTGTCGCGCCCGGTGGCGTGCCGCTGGTGCTCAGCCCAAAATCGGTTCTGGCTATCAATGTAACCGTCTGGGATGACGCCGCAGGCACCAAGCTGAACGAGAAGGTCAAGAAATTTACAGTGTTTGAGACCACCACTGCCGATAGTTTCCTGGTGGGGTCTGGTCACGCGCGTACCCGCGAGGAGCAGATGCGCGGTCTGGCCCGCAATGCGGTCGGTCAGATCGAAGACTGGCTGGTTGCACAGCGGAAGGAAAGCGACTGGTTCGCACCGGAGCCTGGCAGCGCTGCTGCCATTGCCGCGGCCAAAGCGTCTGAGGCGGGAGCCATTTCCGAAAAGGCGGTCACCGAGGTGGAGGCAAAACCCGCCAGCTAGCCATTTTAGGGCCGTCGATGCACGGCCTTGGGCTGGGCCGTCAGGCGGGTCGATTTACGCACATATTCTATGCGCCATTGGGCGCCGCCGAAGCCAATCCACAACGACGTGACATGTTGCCGCCAATTGGCAGGCAATCGTCTCTGGACGTACAGGAACGGGTTGATTTTCGTCAGCAAACCAAATAAGCCGCGCGCGCAGAGGAAATTCGGGTCGCGTTTCGACCCCCAATTCAAAAGGGCGCCTACAGAATGGCTAAGGAAAAGTTTGAACGTACAAAACCGCACGTCAACATCGGCACCATCGGCCACGTTGACCACGGCAAGACCACGCTGACCGCAGCGATCACCAAATATTTTGGTGACTTCAAAGCCTACGACCAGATCGACGGCGCACCCGAAGAAAAAGCCCGCGGCATCACCATTTCGACCGCGCACGTCGAGTATGAGACCGAAGGCCGTCACTACGCCCACGTCGACTGCCCCGGCCACGCTGACTATGTGAAGAACATGATCACCGGTGCGGCGCAGATGGACGGCGCGATCCTGGTTGTGAACGCAGCTGACGGCCCGATGCCGCAGACCCGCGAGCACATCCTGCTGGGCCGCCAGGTTGGCATCCCGCACATGGTTGTCTTCATGAACAAGGTTGACCAGGTCGACGACGAAGAGCTCCTGGAGCTGGTCGAAATGGAAATCCGCGAGCTGCTGTCGTCTTACGACTACCCCGGCGACGATATCCCGATCATCGCAGGCTCGGCTCTGGCCGCTATGGAAGGCAACAAGCCTGAAATCGGCGAAGAGAAGATCAAAGAGCTGATGGCAGCTGTTGATGAGTACATCCCGACCCCTGCACGTGCGGTTGACCAGCCGTTCCTGATGCCGGTTGAAGATGTGTTCTCGATCTCTGGCCGTGGTACGGTTGTTACGGGGCGTGTTGAGCGTGGCGTGATCAACGTTGGCGATTCGATCGAAATCGTTGGTATCCGCGACACCAAGACCACCACCTGCACCGGTGTTGAAATGTTCCGCAAGCTGCTGGACCGTGGTGAAGCCGGCGACAACATTGGCGCCCTGCTGCGCGGTATCGACCGTGACGGTGTTGAGCGTGGCCAGGTTCTGTGTGCCCCCAAGTCGGTGAACCCGCACACCAAGTTCGAAGCCGAGGCTTATATCCTGACCAAGGAAGAAGGCGGCCGTCACACGCCGTTCTTTGCGAACTACCGTCCGCAGTTCTACTTCCGGACCACCGACGTGACCGGCACCGTGACCCTTCCCGAGGGGACCGAGATGGTTATGCCCGGCGACAACCTGAAGTTCGACGTTGAACTGATCGCGCCGATCGCAATGGAAAACGGCCTGCGTTTCGCCATCCGCGAAGGCGGCCGCACCGTCGGCGCCGGCGTCGTGTCGAAAATCACTGAGTAATTTTGGAAACCGTGGCGGCAGGCGGTTTTCCGCAGGAAAATCGCCGAGAATCCACTCGGTTCTGATTACAGAAAGGGCCTCCCTCGGGAGGCCCTTTTCTTTTGCAGCAGCGCCTGAACAGGGCAGGGACCGGCCAGGCGCCGGAGGCCGTCTTGCAAAAGCTCTGGCGAAGATTGTGGGACCGCAGGCGCGTCCGCTCCGGGTGCGATGCAACCGCGCCCGCCCGTTTGCCGGAGGTACTCCTTAGGCCAGAACACTTTTGTCTTTTGGGAAACCGTGTCCTGGGACCCAAGGTCGATTCCCGTCTCTGCCTGGATCTCGCTGCAGTGCAGAAAAGGGACGGATGTAAGTAAGCATGCTATGGCACGCAGAAGTTGGATGCGGAAAAATGCATTTTTGACTGAGCGGCCCCACTTGAGTGGTCCAATTTGAAAGTTAGTGCATGGTTGGCCTCTGGTCCATCGGGATGACGGCCTCGGGCGCAGGTGGGCGGTAGCCCAGGGCACTGTGTGGTCGCTTGGTGTTGTAGTGCCTTCTCCAGCCTTCGATGATGATTTGAGCCTCTCGCAGGGAATAGAAAACGTCCCCGTTCAGCAGTTCGTCGCGCATGCGCCCGTTGAAGCTCTCGCAAAATCCGTTCTCCCAAGGCGATCCTGGCTCGATATACGCGGTCTTTGCTCCCACAGCTTTGATCCAGTCTCTGACGGCCTCGGCGATAAATTCTGGGCCGTTGTCCGAGCGAATGTAAACAGGCACGCCACGCAGGATAAACAGGTCGGTCAGCGCATCGATGACCTCTGTAGAGTTTAGTTTCCGCTTCACCCGGATCGCCAGACACTCCCGACTGTGTTCGTCCAGAATGTTCAATGTCCTGAAAGCCCTGCCATCATCGGTTCGGTGATGTACGAAGTCGTACGACCAGACATGATTACGATACTCGGGACGCAGCCGGACACATGATCCGTCGTTCAGCCACAGTCGCCCTTTCTTCGGTTGTTTCATAGGCACTTAGAGCCCCTCACGTCGCCACAGGCGTTCGACACGTTTGTCATTCACTTGCCAGCCTGCATCTCTCAGCAGGGCAGCAACCCGTCGATAGCCATATCGGCCGTACTGGCGGGTCAGCTCGATCATGTTCGCGACCAAGCGCTCCTCGTCAGCACGTCCCTGCGGCACTCGCCGCTGTGTGGATCGATGTTGGCCCAAAACACGACAAACGCGACGCTCCGTAACGCCGATCTGCCGGATCACATCTATGCGGGGCATGCCTTGCCCCATCAGAACTTCAACCTGCCGTAACTTCACGACAATCTCTTCAGGCTTGGGTCTCTTCGTCGCCATCTATGGTCCTCCGTTTCCTAATCATAGGGGCGGACCACTTCTTTGGGGGAGGCCCAACCAGGGTTTTACACCCTGAGGCTGAGCGCAATCCGGTGCCGTTTGAACAGACTGGAAAGCAGATCAACAATCAGTGCGACCCTCGGGGCGCGCAGAGATGAGGGGTCGTCTCCAATTGGATGATCAATCCGCCACCGGAAACTGCATCTGAATACGCCTGATCAGCCTGCCTGCGTCTTCGGACTCTTACCATCGCGCCCGGCCGCCGCATCTGCCGTATCAGTAATCTCATCCAACGAGGCTTCCAGGCTCAGCCGCAGCGTCTCAACCTGCTCATCATTTGGCTTTTTCGGCACCTCATCCGTCCACTCCTGACAGAGCAGCACGCCGCGCGAAAACGGCAAGGGCAGCATCTGCTGGTCCCAAGTCGGCAATTTGATCACCTTCCGCTCTGCAAAGGCGACAGTGAACACCCGGCAGCCGGTCATCCGGGCCCAGGTGATCGGCACGCCAGAGGACGTCCGGGCCGGGCCTCTTGGGCCATCGGCGGCAATACCGATCGAGCACCCTTCCTTGGTGCGGCGCAGCACTTCGCGGGATAGGGCGACGTGGCGCTTGTGGCTCGACATCGGGATGGTCTCAAATCCTAGGCGGACCAGAATCTGTCCGGCCAACCGCCCGGCGCGCGCGGCGGAGGTCAGGGCGCAGATGCGACCCAGCGAAGTGTCGAAGAGATAGGGGGCCATGATCAGCCGCTGGTGCCAGAGCACGAAGATCACGGGTTCCCCTGAGGCGACGCAGGCATCCATCTCCTCAAATCCGCGACGCTCCCAGCGTGAGGTTCGATAGGCGAATCGCACATAGCCGGCTAAAATCGCCTCAATGGCACGGTTCACACGAGGGCTATCTGCAATTTTTCTACGTAGGCTCACGGTTCGGCCCTTTCAACGTGGTGGCACTGCCCCGTCATACTTAAGCCTAGGGTAGGGGGCCAGCCATGGCGCAGCGTCGGATGCTAAACCGCGCCGAAATTGGCATCAATTCGTTTATTTCCCTCTTGCCAGCGGCGCATCCCTGGCTTAGGAACTGCCGCACCGTAGGGGTATAGCTCAGTTGGTAGAGCGACGGTCTCCAAAACCGTAGGTCTCGGGTTCGAACCCTGATGCCCCTGCCATTCTCCAAGTTCCATAATGATACTTACAATGGATCCAGGGTTTGTCCGTGACTGATGGAACCTAAAAATCCCCACTGCCACAGGGCAGAAGGGATGTTTTTTTGGTGGTTGCAGAGGGGGTCAGGCGGCGTGAACTGGAGCGCTGGTCGGCGCGGCAACGGCAAGCCTTTCACCGGCAGAGAGCAGCAGGCCGTCCTCTGTTGGTACATCCACATGTTGGGGCATCAATCCCTTACAGTGGCGATCAAACACCAGATCAAAGCCACGTTCCAAATCGCGGATATATCTAGCGGTGTCGAACAACGGTGCCTTGGCCTGCATCATTCGCAGCTTGGCGCGCAATGCCATCAACTGATCGCGATCACGCGTTAACTCCAGCGCGTGGGCCTCGTACTCTTGCACCGTTGTGGCCAGCAACTCTTTCAGCCCTGCGGCAGTCAGCAGGCTGGCGCTGGTGCGGGCTGCGAATTGACGGCCTGCAACCGACAGGACTGGTAGCCCTGCACAAAGCGCGTCGCGTGCTGCAGGACCTGCGTTCATCGTCATCGTGTCGAGGAACAGATCCGCAACCATGCAACGGGCCATGCGCTCTTCGCCCGTAGCTGCCGTCGCAAAGACAATGCGGTCGGCGGAGACTTTGCGATCTTCTGCAGCCAGACAGAGAGCAGCCTGGGCTTGTTCGGGGTAGTCAGGCAACCATAGAACGCTACCCTCGGTCTTGGCCAGAAGGCGCATCCAGATGTCGAATTCCTTCGGCGTGACAGCGTGGCTCGCAGCAAAGCTGCAAAAGACAAAGGCGTCATCTGGTAGGCCGCAATCGTGGCGGCTGAACTGATGACCCGAAAGATCTTGGAAGCCGGTACCGCTTTGATAGCTGTGTGGCATGCGAATCAGGTGTTCTTCGTAGTAGCGTTCGCTGCCAGGGGGGCAGGTCACCGTATCGCCAAGCATATAGTCATAGGCTGGGGTCCCCATGGTGCCGGGGAACCCTGGCATCGCAATCTGCACAGGCGCGATGCGGGCAGAGAACACAGTCGTATCGGCCTCTAGGCCAAAACTGGTGAGATCTACGGCGATGTCCAGCTCGTCCGCGACTGCTTGCGTCTTGATCGTGGTGGCAGAGAGGCCACGAATGTTGCGATGATGCACGTGACCCACATCGGCACGCGGAGTGCTGGCCGAATAGACATAGACTGCAAATCTGTTCTGATCGTGTCGCATTAGCAGGCTATCGAGCAGTCGCAACGCATCCAGATCTTGAGATGCGCTAATGAAATACCCTATCTTCAGCCGCCGGGGGCGCGTTTGCGCGGGTGGCTTCTGCGGGCTTGTTTCAGACTGAAGACCTGCGTTTGCGTGGGCCTGCATACGGATCCGCATCAGATCGGGGTTATCCTCCAACCCAAGCAGCGCCTGTGGTGCGCAGGCGGATCCTCGAAGACCGAGATGGCGACGATGGTCGCCGTATTCGTCCAGCCAGCGCCAGTCACACAGTTCGGCCATCATCCGCAACTTCAATGCGCGAGCGCGGTCATCAGCGGGGCGCGCGAGCAGGATCTGATCTAAATGGCGGATCGCCTCTGTCTGATTGCCGTCCTGACCGGTCAGCTGTGCTAGATTATAACGGGCCTCTAGGAAACCCGGTGCAAACCGCGCTGCCTGACCGTAAAGATCACGCGCAATGCCTATATTACCAAGATGACGCTGGATATTGGCGCGGTTGTAGAGCAACTGCGCATTGTCGGGTGCCTGGTCAATGGCGGTGGCAAAACACTGGTCTGCTTCAATGATACGGTCCAGATCCAGCAGCGTGTTGCCAAGGTTGTTCAGCGCAGGCAAGCATGCCGGATCGAGCGACAGCGCCTTTTTGTATAGGGCAATCGCATCCTCTGGCCGGTTTTGGCGGCGGTAGACATCGCCCATCGCTGCAAAGGTGGTAGAGGAGGCGGGGTTCAGTTCGCAGGCCTTGTTGAGACAGGTTGCCGCTTCGTCCAGGGCGGTTTGCGCCAGCTGGCAGCGGCCCAAGAGCTCCCATAGGAAAGCGCATTTTCGGCGGGTTTTTAGCAGTTCAGCGCAGCGGGTCGCTGCCTGCTGATATTGCCCGTGCTGAAACAACGCCGTCAGCTGCTCTTGTACTTCTGGGTCCAGATTAACACCCCCTTGCTGTGGCTGACTGCGTCCACGACCGGAAAGTCTCCCGGAAATTTGCATGGTGAGCGGTGGGGTAACCTGCGCTTCGCGCTGAGTGGCCCCCGCAATCGGGGTGGTTTGGGTCAGGTCAGTGGCCTGTTGGTCTGTATGTGCGAGGGTCATGGAATCCTATCTCATAATCGCGCTCGAAAAAAGGGTGTTTGGCCATGCGCTGCGACTACCAACACCCGATAGCTGATATTTATGACCGTCGAAAATTAAGATAGAATTGACCGCAGTGGACGGGGGCGTCGAAGTGGTATCAACCATTCGCCACCGCGTCTGCGAGATTGCAGGTGCGCACGACCGGTGCCCGCGGCGGCAGGGCTTGAAATTGCCGTAGTCTCCGGTTACATCGCAAAGTGATTGCTAGCAGAGAGAAACACGCCTCATGGCCACTATTAACCCCGTCCAGTTCATCCAGCAGGTTCGCGCCGAAGTCTCCAAGGTCGTCTGGCCGACCCGCCGTGAGGTGCTGCTGACCACCGTTATGGTGTTCGTTATGGCGGCGCTGACGGCTGTGTTTTTTGCCATCGTAGATATCCTGATCCGCTTCGGCCTTGAGGGCATCTGGGGCATGTTCGGCTGATTATCAGGACAATTGCCCTGATATCGCAACCCATTGTGTTGCGTTGTATGTTGGCTGGCAATTGACGGCTCACCTCTTGATCTTGGACTTCCAGGGCGATAGGTGAGCCTTAGCTCTGACGTAGGCGTGTGGCGATTCGTGTCGCGCGCCGCTTTTTGTTAGAGTGCAGCCAGAGGCTGTATTTTATTTTAGCAGCGGCACGACGATCTTGTCGGCCAAGAGACACAAGGACGATCAGGTTCATGGCGAAACGGTGGTATTCGGTCAGCGTTCTTTCGAACTTCGAAAAGAAAATCGCAGAGCAGATCCGCACGTCGGTCGCAGAACAGGGCCTTGAAGACGAGATCGACGAAGTTCTGGTCCCCACCGAAGAGGTGATTGAAATTAGGCGCGGCAAGAAAGTCTCGACCGAGCGTCGCTTCATGCCCGGTTACGTGCTGGTGCATATGGAAATGTCCGACCGCGGCTATCACCTGATCTCCTCTATCAATCGCGTGACTGGCTTCCTCGGCCCGCAAGGCCGCCCGATGCCGATGCGCGACGCCGAGGTGCAGGGCATCCTTGGCCGCGTCCAAGAAGGCGAAGAGGCACCGCGCACGCTGATCTCTTACGAGGTTGGGGAGCGCGTCAAAGTCAACGACGGTCCGTTCGAGGATTTCGACGGCATGGTCGAAGGTGTCGACGACGACAATCAAAAGCTCAAAGTTACCGTGTCCATCTTTGGCCGCGAAACTCCGGTGGAGCTGGACTTCACCCAGGTGACCAAGCAGGGCTGATACCAGTCACCGGGCATGCCCGGTGTGAGGCAAGGATGAGATCTGTCAAAGGCGTCTGGCAACAGGCGCCTTTTGCTTTTGTAGCAGGGCGGACTGTATATTTCCTGACTTGAGTTCTGGCCGGCCTGCCTGTAAGGACACGGTTTATTGCCAGGAATGGCGATTCCCGCGTGGGAGGCGCGCACATCGCGATGTGCAGACCAGACCACACAACATATCAGGCTCAAGGGACGCGTCCCGAGGGTGTTGGAATAGGAGAAGGCCCATGGCCAAGAAACTCGTAGGCACGATGAAGTTACAAGTGCCCGCCGGTAAAGCAAACCCGTCCCCGCCGGTTGGTCCGGCGCTGGGTCAGCGCGGCATCAACATCATGGAATTCTGCAAGGCGTTCAACGCTAAGACGGCAGACATGGAGCCCGGCGCGCCGTGCCCGACCGTGATTACCTACTACCAGGACAAGTCCTTCACCATGGACATCAAGACGCCGCCTGCGTCTTATTACCTGAAGAAGGCTGCCAAGGTGAAGTCGGGTGCGAAAACCCCTTCGCGTGAGACCGTCGGCACCGTGACCGCGGCTCAGGTGAAAGAAATCGCCGAAGCAAAAATGAAAGATCTGAACGCGAACGACATCGAAGCCGCGATGCAGATCATCCTGGGCTCTGCCCGCTCCATGGGCATCGAGGTGAAGTAAGATGGCTAAGCTCGGTAAACGTACCCGCGCTGCGCGCGAAGCTTTCGCTGGCAAGAACAACCTGTCGGTGGAAGAAGCAGTCGCTCTGATCAAAGCGAATGCAAACGCGAAATTTGACGAAACCGTCGAAATCGCCATGAATCTGGGTGTTGACACCCGTCACGCAGACCAGATGGTTCGCGGTGTTATCGGCCTGCCCAACGGCACCGGCAAAGACATGCGTGTTGCTGTTTTCGCCCGCGGCGCGAAAGCTGACGAAGCCAAGGAAGCCGGTGCAGACATCGTCGGTGCGGAAGACCTGATGGAAACCATCCAGGGCGGCACCATTGATTTCGATCGCTGCATTGCAACCCCTGACATGATGCCGATCGTTGGTCGTCTGGGTAAAGTGCTTGGTCCGCGTAACCTGATGCCAAACCCCAAGGTTGGTACTGTGACCATGGACGTCAAGGCAGCTGTTGAAGCGGCCAAGGGTGGCGAAGTTCAGTTCAAGGCTGAAAAAGGCGGCGTTGTCCACGCAGGCGTTGGCAAAGCGTCCTTCGACGAAGCCAAGCTGATTGAAAACGTTAAGGCGTTCATCTCGGCAGTGGCCAAGGCCAAGCCGGCTGGTGCCAAAGGCGCCTATATGAAGAAAATCGCTCTGTCCTCCACCATGGGTCCGGGCGTCACTGTTGACGTGGAAACCGCCGTTACCGAGTAATCTCGGTCAATGGCTGGGTTCGCCCAGCGGCGCAACCTTTTACGTCCGGGCGGATCTGTTTCATTTCTGGTTATCCGGGATCCCTTGGCGGGGGTCCCGGTTTTTGTTTTCTGGCAGGTATCCTTGGGTGTTCTCGCCTGAAATGCAGTGGCTTCAGACGTTGTCGTTTTTGCCCTTGGAAATCCCTTCAAATGGGACTAATTACGACCCCGAGATAAAGCGTGCGATTCGTCGTGCGCTTTATTTCATTTCGTCCAAGATGGTGGGTGACCTGTCGATCGGGTCTTAATTTCCCTCCTGAGACGGGAACGACCAAAGGATCGAGGGAATTCCTACCCTCGGGTGATTTTGGCTCACCCCGTTAAAACGGACTTGAACGTCGGACAGCAATGTTCGGCACATCAATGAGCCGGGATGCGCAAGTGTCCCTAAACTTGGAGAGAACTGTGGATAGAGCCCAGAAAGAGAGAGTGGTCGAGGAACTCGGCCAGATCTTCGAAAGCTCTGGCGTGGTGGTCATAGCCCACTACACCGGTCTGACAGTTGCTGAGATGCAGGATCTGCGAGCGCGCGCAAGCGACGCTGGCACCTCCGTGCGTGTTGCCAAGAACAGGCTCGCCAAAATCGCCCTCGAGGGTAAGCCGTGTGAAAACATGTCTGACCTGCTGACAGGGATGACCGTACTGACCTATTCCGAAGATCCTGTGTCCGCCGCTAAGGTGGCAGAGGATTTCGCCAAGGAGAACAAAAAGTTCGAGATCCTTGGCGGCGCAATGGGTGAGAACGCTCTGGACCGTGCCGGCGTTGAAGCCGTGTCGAAAATGCCTTCGCGCGACGAGCTTATTGCTCAGATCGCAAGCTGCATCGGCGCACCTGCTTCCAACATCGCTGGCGCAATTGGCGCACCTGCAAGCAACATCGCAAGCATTCTTTCGACCATCGAAGAGAAGGCGGAAGCTGCGTAAGCGGTTGGCACTGAATGACTGGCGTCGGGCACCTGCCTGCACGTTGGAACACACACACTGTAAACGGAAAGAGCTGATAAAATGGCTGATCTGAAGAAACTGGCAGAAGACATCGTTGGTCTGACCCTGCTTGAAGCACAAGAACTGAAAACCATCCTGAAGGATGAGTATGGCATCGAGCCCGCAGCTGGCGGCGCAGTTGTCATGGCAGCTGGCGGCGACGCCGGTGGCGCAGCTGAAGAAGAAAAGACCGAATTCGACGTCGTTCTGAAGAATGCCGGCGCTTCCAAGATCAACGTGATCAAAGAAGTTCGTGGCATCACCGGTCTTGGCCTGAAAGAAGCCAAAGAGCTGGTCGAAGCTGGCGGCAAAATCAAAGAAGGCGTGTCCAAGGACGAAGCCGAAGACGTCAAAGGCAAGCTGGAAGCAGCTGGCGCCGAAGTCGAGCTGGCCTAAGCTACGCGATACGGGACAACACTGGGGGTCGGTTTCGGCACCCTCTGAACATCCCGGAAATTTGGCTGGGCCCGGTGAAAACCGGGTCCAGCCGAACCTGTCTTAGAAAGGGCCCAATATTTACGGGCGTTTTTTCAGGCGAGGTTCAAAGGATCGGGAGGCCACCATTCGGGAAGGTGGTCATGAATTGATCCGAACACGCTGTCTCGTATGAGTAAGGTGCCGGGGCCCGGCGGCATCCTTGCTCAGTGAGAATTGGAAAGGTGACATCTGACATGGCTCAATCGTTCCTTGGCCAGAAACGTCTTCGCAAGTACTACGGTAAAATTCGCGAAGTCCTGGACATGCCGAACCTCATCGAGGTCCAGAAATCTTCTTACGACCTCTTCCTGCGCTCTGGTGATGCAGAACAGCCGCTCGACGGCGAAGGCATCATGGGCGTGTTCCAGTCGGTATTCCCGATCAAGGACTTTAATGAGACGTCGGTTCTGGAGTTCGTGAAATATTCCTTTGAACGTCCGAAGTATGACGTTGAGGAATGTATGCAACGCGACATGACCTATTCAGCTCCGCTGAAGGTCACTTTGCGTCTTATCGTCTTTGATGTGGACGAAGACACCGGCGCGAAGTCGGTAAAAGACATCAAAGAACAGGACGTCTACATGGGCGACATGCCCCTGATGACGCCAAACGGCACATTTGTGGTCAACGGCACCGAGCGTGTGATCGTGTCCCAGATGCACCGTTCGCCTGGCGTGTTCTTTGATCACGACAAGGGCAAGACGCATTCTTCGGGTAAATTGCTCTTTGCCTGCCGCATCATCCCGTATCGCGGCTCCTGGCTCGATTTCGAATTCGACGCCAAAGACATTGTCTTTGCGCGTATCGACCGTCGTCGTAAGCTGCCTGTGACAACCCTGCTTTATGCGTTGGGTCTCGATCAGGAGGGCATCATGGATGCCTATTACAACACCGTGAATTTCAAGCTGGAGAAGAGCCGTGGCTGGGTCACGCCGTTCTTCCCCGAGCGCGTGCGCGGCACCCGTCCGACCTATGATCTGGTTGACGCCGCCACTGGTGAGATCTTTGCCGAAGCCGGCAAAAAGGTCACGCCCCGCGCTGTGAAGAAGATGATCGACGAAGGCAATATCAGCGAGCTGCTGGTGCCTTTCGAACATATCGTTGGCAAATATGTCGCCAAAGACATCATCAATGAAGAAAACGGCGCTATCTACGTCGAGGCCGGTGATGAGCTGACTCTCGAGTATGACAAGGGCGGCGACATCATTGGCGGTACTGTCAAAGAACTGATTGATGCCGGTATCACCGACATCCCGGTTCTGGACATCGACAATATTAATGTCGGCCCCTACATGCGCAACACCATGGCGTTGGACAAGAACATGGGCCGCGATACCGCGCTCATGGATATCTACCGCGTTATGCGTCCGGGTGAGCCGCCGACCGTTGAAGCAGCCTCTTCGCTGTTCGACACGCTGTTCTTTGATTCCGAGCGTTATGACCTGTCGGCCGTTGGCCGCGTCAAGATGAACATGCGCCTTGCTCTGGACGCCGAGGATACTCAGCGGACCCTGCGCAAGGAAGACATTATCTCCTGTATCAAAGCGCTGGTTGAACTGCGTGACGGTAAGGGCGACATCGACGACATCGACCACCTCGGTAACCGTCGTGTGCGCTCCGTTGGCGAATTGATGGAAAACCAGTACCGCGTCGGTCTGCTGCGGATGGAGCGTGCGATCAAGGAACGGATGTCCTCCGTCGAGATCGACACTGTCATGCCGCAGGATCTGATCAACGCGAAACCGGCTGCGGCTGCGGTACGTGAATTCTTCGGCTCCTCGCAGCTGTCGCAGTTCATGGACCAAACCAACCCGCTCTCCGAAGTGACGCACAAGCGTCGCCTTTCGGCGCTTGGGCCTGGCGGTTTGACCCGCGAGCGTGCTGGCTTTGAGGTGCGCGACGTTCACCCGACCCACTATGGTCGGATGTGCCCGATTGAGACACCGGAAGGCCCGAACATTGGTCTGATCAACTCGCTGGCGACCTTTGCCCGTGTGAACAAGTACGGCTTCATCGAAACACCCTACCGCGTTGTCAACGAGGCGAAGGTGACCGACGAAGTTCACTACATGTCCGCGACCGAGGAAATGCGTCACACCGTGGCGCAGGCGAACGCGACACTGGACGAAGATGGCAAGTTCATCAACGATCTGGTCTCGACACGTCAGTCGGGCGACTACACTCTCGCCCCACGTGAAAGCGTGGACCTGATCGACGTCTCGCCAAAGCAGCTGGTATCGGTTGCGGCCTCGTTGATCCCGTTCCTTGAGAATGACGATGCTAACCGGGCTCTGATGGGCTCGAACATGCAACGTCAGGCGGTTCCGCTGCTGCGCGCAGAAGCACCGCTGGTCGGCACCGGCATCGAAGAGATCGTGGCACGGGATTCCGGCGCGGCCATCATGGCCAAGCGCGGCGGTATCATCGACCAGATCGACGCACAGCGTATCGTGATCCGGGCGACGTCCGATCTCGAAATGGGCGACGCGGGTGTGGACATCTACCGCATGCGCAAGTTCCAGCGTTCGAACCAGAACACCTGCATCAACCAGCGTCCGCTGGTGAAAGTCGGCCAGGAAGTCCGCAAGGGCGAAGTGATTGCTGATGGTCCATCCACCGATATGGGTGAACTGGCTCTGGGTAAAAACGTCGTCGTGGCCTTCATGCCCTGGAATGGCTACAACTACGAAGACTCCATCCTGATCTCCGAGCGCATCGCGCGTGACGACGTCTTTACCTCGATCCACATCGAGGAATTCGAAGTCGCCGCCCGTGATACCAAGCTTGGGCCGGAAGAGATCACCCGCGACATTCCGAACGTCGGTGAAGAAGCGCTGCGCAACCTCGACGAGGCTGGTATCGTTTACATCGGTGCGGATGTGGAACCTGGCGACATCCTGGTCGGCAAGATCACACCCAAGGGCGAAAGCCCGATGACCCCGGAAGAAAAGCTGCTGCGCGCCATCTTTGGTGAAAAAGCATCTGACGTGCGCGACACCTCGCTGCGCGTGAAGCCGGGTGACTACGGGACTGTGGTTGAGGTGCGTGTCTTCAACCGTCACGGCGTCGAAAAAGACGAGCGTGCGTTGCAGATCGAGCGTGAAGAAGTCGAGCGTCTGGCCCGTGACCGGGACGACGAGATGGGCATTCTGGATCGTAACATTTACGCTCGCCTGCGTGGCATGCTGTTGGGTAAAACCGCAGTCAAAGGCCCCAAAGGTATCCGCTCCGGTTCGGAAATCACTGAAGAGCTGCTGGAAACACTCAGCCGTGGTCAGTGGTGGATGCTGGCGCTTGAAGACGAGCAGAGCGCACAGGTTGTTGAGGCCCTGAACGAGCAGTACGAAGCACAGAAACGTGCCTTGGATGCCCGCTTTGAGGACAAGGTTGAGAAAGTGCGTCGCGGCGATGATCTGCCGCCGGGTGTGATGAAGATGGTCAAAGTCTTCATCGCGGTGAAGCGTAAGCTTCAGCCGGGCGACAAGATGGCGGGTCGTCACGGGAACAAAGGTGTGATCTCGAAAGTGGTGCCGATGGAGGACATGCCGTTCCTCGCAGATGGTACTCCGGTCGACTTCTGTCTTAACCCGCTTGGCGTTCCCTCGCGGATGAACGTTGGTCAGATTCTGGAAACCCACATGGGTTGGGCCGCACGCGGTCTGGGCATCAAGATTGATGATGCGCTTCAGGACTATCGTCGCTCTGGCGATCTGACTCCGGTTCGAGAAGCGATGCATCATGCCTATGGTGACGACGTCTATGGTGAAGGTATTGCCGATATGACCGAGACCGATCTGGTCGAGGCCGCCGGCAATGTGACCCGTGGTGTGCCGATCGCAACACCAGTCTTTGACGGTGCCAAAGAGGCCGATGTCAACGACTCTCTGGTGCGCGCTGGCTTTGACACCTCTGGTCAGTCGATCCTGTTTGATGGCCGCACCGGCGAGCAGTTTGCCCGCCCTGTGACCGTCGGCATCAAATACCTGCTGAAACTGCACCACCTGGTTGACGACAAGATCCACGCGCGTTCGACCGGCCCGTACTCCCTCGTTACCCAGCAACCGCTGGGTGGTAAGGCGCAGTTCGGTGGTCAGCGCTTTGGTGAGATGGAAGTCTGGGCCCTTGAGGCTTATGGCGCCGCCTACACCCTGCAGGAGATGCTCACCGTGAAGTCGGATGACGTTGCAGGCCGGACCAAGGTCTATGAATCGATCGTCAAGGGCGAGGACAACTTTGAAGCGGGCATTCCAGAATCGTTTAACGTTCTGGTGAAAGAAGTCCGTGGCCTCGGCCTGAATATGGAACTCCTGGATGCAGAGGAAGACGAGTAAGGGCTTCGGCCCTTGCTTCACCCCTTTCTGCACGAATTTGAGGTATCAAAATGAACCAGGAACTGACGAATAATCCGTTCAACCCGCTCACGCCGCCAAAGGTCTTTGACGAGATCAAGGTGTCGCTGGCCTCGCCAGAACGGATCCTGTCGTGGTCCTACGGCGAGATCAAAAAGCCGGAAACCATCAACTACCGGACGTTCAAGCCTGAACGTGACGGTCTGTTCTGCGCGCGTATCTTTGGCCCGATCAAAGATTACGAATGCCTGTGTGGCAAATATAAGCGCATGAAATATCGCGGCGTTGTCTGCGAAAAATGCGGCGTGGAAGTCACGCTGCAAAAGGTCCGCCGCGAGCGCATGGGCCACATCGAACTGGCGTCACCAGTTGCGCATATCTGGTTCCTCAAGTCGCTGCCGTCGCGCATCGGCCTGATGCTGGATATGACTCTGCGTGATCTGGAGCGGGTTCTGTATTTCGAAAACTACGTTGTCATTGAGCCGGGTCTGACCGACCTCACATACGGCCAGATGATGACCGAAGAAGAATACATGGACGCCCAGGACCAGTTCGGCATGGACGCGTTCACCGCCAATATCGGCGCTGAAGCGATCCGCGAAATGCTGGCGGCCATCGACCTTGAAGCCGAAGCCGAGCAGCTGCGTGCTGAGCTGGCCGAAGCCACAGGTGAATTGAAGCCCAAGAAGATCATCAAACGCTTGAAAGTCGTTGAGAGCTTCCTCGAATCCGGCAACCGCCCGGAATGGATGGTCATGACCGTCATTCCTGTGATTCCGCCGGAATTGCGCCCGCTGGTACCACTGGATGGTGGCCGTTTCGCGACCTCTGACCTGAACGATCTGTATCGCCGCGTCATCAACCGGAACAACCGTCTGAAGCGTCTGATTGAGCTGCGCGCGCCTGACATCATCGTCCGCAACGAAAAGCGGATGCTGCAGGAATCGGTTGACGCTCTGTTCGACAACGGCCGTCGTGGTCGCGTGATCACCGGCGCCAATAAGCGTCCGCTGAAATCGCTCTCCGACATGCTGAAGGGTAAGCAGGGTCGTTTCCGTCAGAACCTTTTGGGTAAGCGCGTCGACTTCTCCGGTCGTTCGGTCATTGTGACCGGCCCTGAGCTGAAGCTGCACCAATGCGGTCTGCCCAAGAAGATGGCGCTCGAACTCTTCAAGCCCTTCATCTATTCGCGTCTGGAGGCCAAAGGTCTGTCCTCCACCGTGAAGCAGGCGAAGAAGCTGGTCGAAAAAGAGCGTCCCGAAGTTTGGGATATCCTCGACGAGGTGATCCGTGAGCACCCGGTGATGCTGAACCGTGCGCCGACCCTGCACCGTCTTGGTATCCAGGCGTTCGAACCCACGCTGATCGAAGGTAAGGCCATCCAGCTGCACCCGCTGGTCTGCTCGGCGTTTAACGCGGACTTCGACGGTGACCAGATGGCTGTGCACGTCCCACTGAGCCTTGAGGCCCAGCTGGAAGCGCGCGTCCTGATGATGTCCACGAACAACGTTCTGTCGCCTGCAAACGGCGCACCGATCATCGTTCCCTCGCAGGATATGATCTTGGGTCTCTACTACGTGACCCTGGAACGCGAAGGCATGCCCGGCGAAGGCATGGTGTTCGGCTCGATCGAGGAAGTTCAGCACGCGCTGGACGCAGGTGTTGTTCACCTGCACACCAAGATCACCGCGCGCGTCACCCAGATCGACGAAGAAGGCAACGAGGTCGTCGAACGTTTCGAGACCACGCCAGGCCGTGTACGCCTTGGCGCTCTGCTGCCGAAAAACGTCAAGGCACCGTTTGTGCTGGTGAACCGTCTTCTGCGGAAGAAAGAAGTTCAGCAGGTCATCGACACCGTCTACCGTTACTGCGGTCAGAAAGAATCCGTGATCTTCTGTGACCAGATCATGACCATGGGCTTCCGCGAGGCGTTCAAGGCAGGCATTTCGTTCGGCAAGGACGATATGGTTATCCCTGACACCAAATGGACGTTGGTGGATGAGACCCGCGATCAGGTGAAAGACTTTGAACAGCAGTACATGGACGGCTTGATCACTCAGGGCGAAAAGTACAACAAAGTTGTCGATGCCTGGTCAAAATGTAACGACAAGGTCACCGACGCGATGATGGGCACCATCTCCGCTGACAAACGCACCGAGGCTGGTGCTGTTATGGAACCGAATTCGGTTTACATGATGGCGCACTCCGGTGCGCGTGGCTCGGTTACTCAGATGAAACAGCTCGGCGGTATGCGCGGCCTGATGGCCAAGCCGAACGGCGACATCATCGAGACTCCGATCATCTCGAACTTTAAAGAAGGTCTGACCGTTCTCGAGTACTTCAACTCGACTCACGGTGCCCGTAAGGGTCTGTCGGATACCGCTTTGAAGACAGCGAACTCGGGTTACCTGACCCGTCGTCTGGTGGACGTGGCACAGGACTGTATCGTGCGTGATCGCGACTGCGGTACCGAAGCGGCGATCACGGCGGAAGCAGCTGTGAACGACGGTGAAGTTGTGGCGTCGCTTGGTGAACGTATCCTGGGCCGTGTTGCGGCAGAGGATATCAAAAAGCCCGGCACCGAGGAGGTCATCGTCGCGATTGGCCAGCTGATCGACGAGCGTATGGCGGATGCGGTAGAAGAGGCGGGCGTTCAGTCGACCCGAATCCGTTCACCGCTGACATGTGAAGCCGAAGAAGGTGTCTGTGCTCAGTGCTACGGTCGTGACTTGGCCCGTGGTACGCAGGTCAACACTGGTGAAGCGGTTGGCATCATTGCTGCCCAGTCCATCGGTGAACCCGGTACACAGCTGACGATGCGGACATTCCACATCGGCGGTGTTGCACAGGGTGGCCAGCAGTCCTTCCTCGAAGCATCGCAAGAAGGCAAGATCGTCTTCGAGATGCAGCAGACCCTGGAGAACGCCAACGGCGAGACCTTGGTTGTTGGTCGGAACATGAAGCTGATCATTCAGGACGAACACGGCGAAGAGCGGGCCAGCCACAAGCTGGGCTATGGCTCCAAGCTGTTCGTCAAGGAAGGCCAGACCATTGCGCGCGGCGACAAACTGTTCGAATGGGATCCCTATACCCTGCCGATCATCGCAGAGAAGCCCGGTGCGGTTAAATATGTTGACCTGGTTTCGGGGATCGCCGTTCGCGACGAGACCGACGAAGCCACCGGCATGACGCAGAAGATCGTGATCGACTGGCGTGCGGCTCCGAAAGGGTCGGATCTGAAGCCTGAGATCATTCTGGTGGATGGCGATGGAGAGCCGGTGCGCAATGACGCGGGCAACCCTCTGACCTATCCGATGTCCGTCGACGCAATTCTGTCGGTCGAAGAAGGCCAGGATATTGTCGCTGGTGACGTTGTTGCGCGTATTCCGCGTGAAGGCGCCAAAACCAAGGACATCACCGGTGGTCTGCCGCGGGTTGCGGAACTGTTCGAAGCACGTCGTCCCAAGGACCACGCGATCATCGCCGAAATCGATGGTTATGTGCGCTTTGGCCGCGACTACAAGAACAAGCGTCGCATCTCGATCGAGGCTGCTGAAGAGGGCGCGGATCCCGTCGAATACATGGTGCCTAAGGGCAAGCACATTCCTGTTCAGGAAGGTGACTTTGTTCAGAAGGGCGATTACATCATGGACGGCAACCCCGCGCCGCATGACATCCTGTCGATCATGGGCGTGGAAGCGCTCGCAAACTATATGATCGACGAAGTTCAGGACGTCTATCGACTGCAGGGTGTGAAGATCAACGACAAGCACATCGAGGTGATCGTTCGCCAGATGCTGCAAAAGTGGGAGATCTCCGACTCAGGCGACACCACGCTGCTCAAGGGTGAGCACGTGGACAAGCAGGAGTTCGACACCGCCAACGAAAAGGCACTGTCGCGCGGCAAGCGTCCGGCACAGGGCGAGCCGATCCTTCTGGGGATCACCAAGGCATCGCTCCAGACCCGGTCGTTCATCTCTGCGGCGTCCTTCCAGGAAACCACCCGCGTTCTCACCGAGGCTTCGGTGCAGGGCAAACGCGACAAGCTGGTGGGCCTGAAAGAGAACGTTATCGTTGGCCGTCTGATCCCGGCTGGTACCGGTGGTGCCACCCAGCGGGTACGCAACATTGCTCAGGGGCGTGACAATGTCGTCCTTGAGGCGCGTCGTGAGGAGGCAGAAGCAGCCGCCGCACTGGCCGCCCCGTCAATGGATGATGTAGCTGTGGCTGATGACAGTTTCGACACTCTGGTGGACACACCCGAGAGCCGCGATTGATCCACGCTGATCTGACGTAAAATTAGCCCCCCGCAACCTATGTTGCGGGGGGCTTTTGCGTGGACAACTGTCAAACTGAATAGAAGATTCAGTTACGGCTTAATCCGTTGTTTACCAGCAGTATTGAACCCATAGTATTTAATGCTGCACTGCGCATGAATGTCAGCTACTCGGCTTCTACGGCCAGTCGTCTGACCAACACCAAGATCAGTATGACCGCAATGAACAGAAACACCGCACCGACAATCCATGCGATAGGTGTAGAGTAGATCTCAGCGACAGTTCCGGCCAACAGCAGGCCCAATGCGGCGCCCAACTGTTGTATCAGCGACCGCAGAGAGAGCATGGTCGACCGCTGACGGTCCTCCACGCAGCGATGCAGAATGCTGCTGGCTGGCGTTTCGCTGACACCAAGGATCACCGAATACAGGATAAAAACCATCACAAAGCCGATGATATTGTCTTGCAATGCCAATGTGATCTGTACGCCAGCTAAGCAAGTGAAACTCGCCGCCAGCGTCATGGCGTGGCGCCGCTTGAAGATCCGGCTGATGTGTGAAGACAGAGATGCGCCGAAAGCGATGGAGAAGAAATAGGTCGCAGTGACGACACCGATGACGGTGTTTGCGTAGCCCTCTTCCAACATGAGTTTTGCATGGGTCGGCCAGATTACCTCGACTGGATTGGTTGCCATCAGAAAGACCGCCAACGCTGCCAGAAGTATCGACAGAGCGGGGTGTTTAAGAGCCAAAAGACTCGCGTCCTTTATCACCGTTGGGACATTGGCGAAGCCGTGCATGAGAGCCGTCATGTTCATCGGACGCGGTTTCTCGACAATGGCTAACATCGTGAAAACAAACACGCCCAACATCACACCGAAGCTCGTTAGGTAGGACACATCATAGATGCTGAACCCAAGGCGTTTTGCGCCCTGGCCTGAAATATCGGGCAGAAGGCCCCCCAGAACAGCGCCAATGGCCAAGCCTACGGCATTGGCCCATTGCGCTTTGGCCAGTGCGGGCTGGACATCTACATTAGGTGCGGTGGCCTTGAAAGTTTCGACAAACCACGCATCAAGCGTGCCCGACCTCAGCGCGCGTCCAAAACCGATGAATGCAAATGAAAGCGCCAGAACATAAAAATCACGCGTCGAGAGAAAGAGCGCGAGCGAAATCAAACTGGCGACGACCGCCGTCAAAAAGACCGGCTTGCGGCCAATACTGTCGGCGAGACCACCAAACGGCAGCTCCATCGCCATCGTCGTGAGCGAGTAGACCCCGAAGAGAAGCGAGATTTGAAAAAGGTCCATGCCACGGTCAGCCAATGCCAGCGCAACAACGGCAACTGTCAGTCCCATCGCAAAACGGTCAAGAAACTGGTGTATCTGAAACACGCGAATGTGACGCCGCGCCGGCTCATTCAGTGCTGCAAAAGAGAATTCGATTTCGGTGGCCATCTTTGCAGCATCGTCGTTGCTGTCGACATGCACAATACATTAAGGAAGCCAGAATTTATGCTGATGTCCATGCGGCTGTTCGTGCAAGCGAGGCGAAAGCCCCCGTCGTCCACCGAGCCGACCCTTGGGTGTCGCGTGTCAGAGCCCGTCCAGCACGGACGACCTTGCGCGGCAGGATAGGGTCCCTTCCAAAGTTGTGTACTGGTTGCGCTTAAACCTTATCTCACGTCTCTCCGTTGGGATGCAGGATAACCAATCACAGCTTTTTGTCGCTGCCAATTGACGAGGAAGTCACCTTTTTTGTCTGTTATCTCGGCTTAGCTCATTGCGTGGCATTTATGGCTGCCAATTGCTGTGTTGCCCGTACCGCGCTGTTGCAAGGCGTTGGTGCGATTTAGCGCCTTCCAAATTGGCCTCGGGGATGGTCTTTTGCGCTGAACACTGCCCGGTCCATCCGGGCTGCTAGAGGATCGCACGGACATGGATATTAAACTCAGTATTGTCGGCCTTGTGCGCTTTTCCGTGTTGACGCCGACCTACTACTCCGAACGGTTCGCGACCCTTGAGGACACCGCCGCCCATCTCTTCGCGCCAGAGCGGATGGAGCTGCGGTTTCGGGTGTTCGAACGGTTGTGTCTGCGCTCCCTCTTGCGGCAGAGCGACCAAGGGTTTCACCTGATTGTCCTCACCGCGGAGGATATGCCGGAGATCTATCTGGAGCGCCTTGCGCGTCTGCTGGAACCTGCTTCCAATATCACCCTGATGCCCGTCGGCCCCGGTGCCCATTATCGAATGCTGAAACAGGGCTATAACGCGGTTCCGGTTGATGATGCGACCCATCGGCTGATGTTCCGGCTGGATGATGACGACGCGGTGGATCTGGATTATGTCGCCCGCAATCGCCGCTTGGCCCTGGGAATGATCCCACTTCAGGGCGCGGACACGCCGTTTGTCCTTGCCAACAACCGGGGGCTCTATCTTCGGCGAACTCAGGGGGCGGGCGGTCCGAAGGATGAAATTTTCGACGCCTGCGAAAAGGCGCCGCTGTCGGTAGGGGCTGCGCTTGTGGCTCCGGTGGAGTACCGCGACAATCCGTATCGCTACAATCACCGCCGCTACGCGCAGCATTGGAACACATATTCCGACATCTCGACGCCCGGCTTTCTGCGCACCATTCATGGCGATAACAAATCCCGCCCGGCGCAAATGGGGATCACACATAAGATGTCGGACACGCAGATCGCCACAGCACTGGACTGCCATTTTGCCATGACGCCAGACCAACTGCGCGACGTGTTGCCGTGATCTCTCGGCTGACTGGAAACCAGCTGGGCGCGCTCTTGATGGTCGGCAGCATGGCGGGCTTCACCCTGAACGACGGGATGGTCAAACTCGCCGGACAAAGCCTACCGCTCTCGCAGATCTTAGTGGTACGCGGCATGGCGGTCAGCGTGCTGATCTATGCTTTGTCCCGTACATATGGGGGCCTGCGCTTGTCGTTGAACCGGCGTGACTGGGCATTGGTCGCGGGGCGCAGCATCGCCGAGGTCGCCACCACCTATTTCTTTCTCACCGCGCTTTTGACACTGCCAATTGCGAATGTAACAGCCATCCTGCAGATGCTGCCGCTGACGGTCACGCTTGCCGCGGTGCTTGTCTTTGGTGAGACGGTTGGCTGGCGGCGGGCGACCGCCATCGGGGTCGGTTTCACTGGCATGCTGTTGATCGTGCGGCCGGGGCCAGAGGGGTTTGATGCGGGCACAGGCTATGCGCTTGCGGCGGTGCTCTGCATTACCGTCCGTGATCTCTTTACACGCCGCATGTCGGCAGCTGTGCCATCCCTCACCGTGACGCTGATGGCAGCGCTGTCAGTGCTGCTATTCGGCGCGGGCCTCAGCCTACAAGAGGAGTGGCAGCCGATGACGCTTTCCACCACGCTAATCCTGCTGACGGCGGCGGGGTTCATCTTTGCGGGCTATCTGTTTTCGGTGATGGTGATGCGGGTGGGCGATGTCGCGGCGGTTGCGCCGTTCCGCTATACTGGACTGCTCTGGGCGTTGCTGCTGGGGTGGCTCATGTTTGACACCTGGCCTGATGCGCTGACTCTTCTGGGGGCGGCGATTGTTGTGGGGGCGGGCGTCTTCAGCCTGTTGCGCGAACACCCCCGTCGCCTGTCACCACCGGAATAGGGAACAAGATCACAACCGGATCGCAAACCGCGCCTCGAACTCGCCTTCCTGTCTGGCAGTGAGGCGCGTCAGCTCTGGTTCCTTGGCATCCTTTTGTCGCGAGTCGTTGTAACTGTTGAGGGTCCGCACAAACATTGGCGCATCAGGAATCGTGATGCTGGGCATGAATCGCGCGATCTTGTGATGGGCAAAATTCATGATGGTCTGCTTGCAGCCGCCCGCAACATACATGCCCATTGCGGCCACGAAATAGGGGCGATGAACCTCTGTGGCGTAGATCCCGTCAGCATCAAATCGGGCTGTGAATCCCTTGCAGAAATCAATAGCCAGCGTCTGGTTCCTGGCAATTAGCCCAGGGCAGTCAGCAGCGGTCTGGCGCAGCCGTTCGACAAAGTCGACCGATACTGCGTCATCGTCATCATGTCGGAATTGCAGGCATGCCGCGTTTATATTGGTACGGGCCTCATTCAACACCTGCTTCATCACCTGCCGGTGGGTGCCGGAGGGCAGGGCGCGGATCTGGATCTGTGGTATATCGGCTGTCAGGTTGCGCAGCCGTTCTACGTGCCTGCTCGGCAAGCTGTCCCCGATCACCACCACCAGCGTGTAATCCTGATCAGTCTGGGCACGCAGGCAGGGCAAGGCCACGGTCTCCATCAGGTGAAATCGCTCTTCCAACCGCGCCTCGCCATAAAGATAGGCAATCCGCGCCTCAAGACTGTCATGTTCGACCTGAAAGCCGCCAAGTGCCGGGTAAGAAAAACGGCATAGACCTATGACCTGCATCACTGTAGACCCTCGCATCTGCGGCCTATCAACTTGGTCCGCTGGTTGGTCGGGACTATGCACCGTGCCGACTGGCCGGGCAAGCAAGGCAGCAGAGCCGGTTTCGATCCGATGGTCTCTATGTGTTCTGATACCGCCAGGCGCAGGGGGCGCTGTTGACATCGCCTGCGACTCCCCATATATGCCCGCCTATCCGGCACCCGGGGGTCGCCCCAAAAGCCGATATCAAATCGAAGTGGCTCAAGATCTCGTGCGTCTTATTTGCACGGATCCTCTGTAAACCCACCGCGTCGTTCACCTCGGAATGGGAACGATTGCGGTTTTTGCGCTTGCGGACGCGTAAGTGCGACGAATTTAGCCGCATGTCCAAGGATGTGCATGACACATGTGTTGATGAGACGGGGATAAAACCGGAATGCCAACGATCCAACAGCTGATCCGCAAACCGCGGCAGCCGAAAGTAAAACGCTCAAAGTCCATGCACCTGGAACAGTGCCCGCAGAAACGCGGCGTCTGCACCCGTGTGTACACAACCACACCTAAGAAACCGAACTCCGCGATGCGGAAAGTTGCGAAGGTTCGCCTGACCAACGGTTTCGAAGTGATCTCCTACATCCCCGGTGAGAGCCACAACCTTCAGGAGCACTCCGTGGTTCTGATCCGTGGCGGCCGAGTAAAAGACCTTCCCGGTGTCCGTTACCACATCCTGCGTGGTGTTCTGGATACCCAGGGCGTCAAAGACCGTAAGCAACGCCGTTCGAAGTACGGCGCGAAGCGTCCTAAGTAAGAGGAAGATAATATGTCTCGCCGTCACGCTGCTGAAAAACGCGAAGTCCTGCCCGACGCCAAGTTTGGCGACCGCGTTCTGACCAAATTCATGAACAACCTGATGATCGATGGTAAAAAATCGGTCGCAGAAAGCATCGTTTACAACGCCTTTGATCGCGTTGAATCGAAAATCAAACGCGCCCCCGTGGAAGTCTTCCACGAAGCCCTCGACAACGTGAAGCCTTCGGTCGAAGTGCGGTCGCGTCGTGTGGGTGGTGCAACCTACCAGGTGCCCGTCGAAGTGCGCCCCGAGCGCCGCGAAGCCCTGGCCATCCGTTGGTTGATCAAAGCGGCCCGTAGCCGCAATGAAAACACCATGGAAGAGCGCCTTGCCGGTGAACTGCTGGACGCTGTTCAGTCCCGCGGTACTGCCGTGAAAAAGCGCGAAGACACCCACAAGATGGCCGAGGCGAACAAAGCCTTCAGCCATTACCGCTGGTAAGCTAGGGGATCTAGACCTATGGCACGCGACTATCCACTCGACCGTTACCGTAACTTCGGTATCATGGCGCACATCGATGCGGGTAAAACCACCTGCTCCGAGCGCATCCTGTATTACACCGGCAAATCCCACAACATTGGTGAGGTGCACGATGGTGCAGCCACCATGGACTGGATGGAGCAGGAACAGGAACGCGGCATCACCATTACTTCGGCTGCGACCACCACATTCTGGGAACGCACAGAAGACGGTGAAACCGCCGACTCGCCCAAGCATCGCCTGAACATCATTGACACCCCAGGCCACGTTGACTTCACCATCGAAGTTGAGCGTTCGCTTGCGGTTCTCGACGGTGCTGTCTGTGTTCTGGACGCCAACGCCGGTGTTGAACCTCAGACCGAAACCGTGTGGCGTCAGGCTGACCGCTACAAGGTTCCGCGTATGGTGTTTGTCAACAAGATGGACAAAATCGGCGCTGACTTCTTCAACTGTGTCAACATGATCGAAGACCGTACCGGTGCCCGCGCGGTTCCGGTTGCTGTTCCGATCGGCGCAGAAACCGAGCTGGAAGGCCTGGTTGATTTGGTCAACATGGAAGAATGGCTGTGGCAGGGCGAAGACCTTGGTGCGTCGTGGATCAAAGCACCGATCCGTGACAGCCTGAAAGACATGGCCGACGAATGGCGCGGTAAGATGATCGAAGCGGCCGTCGAAATGGACGACGACGCTATGGAAAACTACCTGATGGATGGCGCAGAGCCTGACGTCGCGACCCTGCGCGCCCTGCTGCGCAAGGGCACGCTGTCGTTGTCGTTCGTTCCTGTCCTGGGTGGTTCCGCGTTCAAGAACAAAGGCGTTCAGCCTCTGCTCAACGCTGTGATCGACTATCTGCCCAGCCCGCTGGACGTTGTTGATTACATGGGCTTCAAACCCGGTGATGAGACAGAAACCCGTGACATCCCCCGCCGTGCGGACGATGAAATGGCGTTTTCGGGTCTGGCGTTCAAAATCATGAACGACCCCTTCGTGGGCTCGCTGACCTTTACCCGCATCTATTCCGGCGTCTTGAACAAGGGCGACACGCTGCTGAACTCGACCAAAGGTCGCAAAGAGCGCGTTGGCCGGATGATGATGATGCACTCGAATGACCGTGAGGAAATCACAGAAGCATTCGCGGGCGACATCATTGCGCTGGCAGGTCTGAAAGACACCACAACCGGTGACACGCTCTGCGCCGTCAACGATCCTGTGGTTCTGGAAACCATGACCTTCCCAGATCCGGTGATCGAGATCGCGGTTGAGCCGAAAACCAAGGCCGACCAGGAGAAAATGTCCCAGGGTCTGCAGCGTCTTGCTGCTGAAGATCCGTCCTTCCGCGTGGAGACCGACATCGAGTCCGGTCAAACCATCATGAAGGGCATGGGCGAACTTCACCTGGACATCCTGGTTGACCGTCTGAAGCGTGAATTCAAGGTTGAGGCCAACATCGGCGCGCCGCAGGTTGCTTATCGCGAGACCATTGGTCACGAAGTTGAGCATTCCTACACCCACAAGAAACAGTCGGGTGGTTCGGGTCAGTTCGCTGAGGTGAAAATGATCATCTCGCCGACAGAGCCAGGCGAAGGCTTCTCGTTTGAATCGCGGATCGTTGGTGGTGCTGTTCCCAAGGAATACATCCCCGGCGTCGAGAAAGGCATCAAATCGGTTATGGACAGCGGCCCTCTGGCCGGCTTCCCCGTGATCGACTTCAAGGTTGCTCTGATCGACGGTAAGTTCCACGACGTTGACTCCAGCGTGCTGGCCTTCGAAATCGCTGCTCGTATGGGCATGCGTGAAGGTATGCGCAAAGCTGGCGCCAAGATGCTGGAACCGATCATGAAGGTGGAAGTTATCACACCTGAGGACTACACCGGTGGCATCATCGGGGATCTGACCTCGCGTCGTGGTCAGGTGACCGGCCAAGAACCCCGTGGCAACGCTATTGCGATCGACGCAATGGTGCCGCTGGCGAACATGTTCGGCTACATCAACACGCTGCGTTCGATGAGCTCGGGCCGCGCCCAGTTCACCATGCAGTTTGATCACTACGATCCGGTTCCGCAGAACATCTCTGACGAGATCCAGGCGAAATTCGCGTAAGCGAAACGAATTTGAGGGGTTCGCGCCACGGCGCGTGCCCTTCTCAACACGAAAAGGAGGCCTCTCATGGCTAAGGAAAAGTTTGAACGTACAAAACCGCACGTCAACATCGGCACCATCGGCCACGTTGACCACGGCAAGACCACGCTGACCGCAGCGATCACCAAATATTTTGGTGACTTCAAAGCCTACGACCAGATCGACGGCGCACCCGAAGAAAAAGCCCGCGGCATCACCATTTCGACCGCGCACGTCGAGTATGAGACCGAAGGCCGTCACTACGCCCACGTCGACTGCCCCGGCCACGCTGACTATGTGAAGAACATGATCACCGGTGCGGCGCAGATGGACGGCGCGATCCTGGTTGTGAACGCAGCTGACGGCCCGATGCCGCAGACCCGCGAGCACATCCTGCTGGGCCGCCAGGTTGGCATCCCGCACATGGTTGTTTTCATGAACAAGGTTGACCAGGTCGACGACGAAGAGCTCCTGGAGCTGGTCGAAATGGAAATCCGCGAGCTGCTGTCGTCTTACGACTACCCCGGCGACGATATCCCGATCATCGCAGGCTCGGCTCTGGCCGCTATGGAAGGCAACAAGCCTGAAATCGGCGAAGAGAAGATCAAAGAGCTGATGGCAGCTGTTGATGAGTACATCCCGACCCCTGCACGTGCGGTTGACCAGCCGTTCCTGATGCCGGTTGAAGATGTGTTCTCGATCTCTGGCCGTGGTACGGTTGTTACGGGGCGTGTTGAGCGTGGCGTGATCAACGTTGGCGATTCGATCGAAATCGTTGGTATCCGCGACACCAAGACCACCACCTGCACCGGTGTTGAAATGTTCCGCAAGCTGCTGGACCGTGGTGAAGCAGGCGACAACATTGGCGCCCTGCTGCGCGGTATCGACCGTGACGGTGTTGAGCGTGGCCAGGTTCTGTGTGCCCCCAAGTCGGTGAACCCGCACACCAAGTTCGAAGCCGAGGCCTATATCCTGACCAAGGAAGAAGGCGGCCGTCACACGCCGTTCTTTGCGAACTACCGTCCGCAGTTCTACTTCCGGACCACCGACGTGACCGGCACCGTGACCCTTCCCGAGGGGACCGAGATGGTTATGCCCGGCGACAACCTGAAGTTCGACGTTGAACTGATCGCGCCGATCGCAATGGAAAACGGCCTGCGTTTCGCCATCCGCGAAGGCGGCCGCACCGTCGGCGCTGGCGTTGTGTCCAAAATCACCGAGTAAGACGGCTTTGCCGTCTGGCGGGCGGCAGTTGGTTTTGCGCAGCAAAATCAATGAGAGCCCGCACCTCTGAGACAATAGAAAGGGCCGCTCGAAAGAGCGGCCCTTATTCGTTGTGGCGAACATGGTCACTTTGTCATTGTCTTCAAATCGGGTGCGGCACTGCCGTTATCGTTGTTATTTTTCAGTAAGGTATTCTAGATGTTCAATAATTTTCAGACGCTCATTGCGTCAACTTTGGTTTCTTTGGTGCAGTTACTTTCCAGCCCCGATGTTTCTGCTGCGACCTGTGAAGCGCCAGTGAAGAGCAACATCGAAGGCGTTGTTGTCTGCGATCTGGGCGTTCTGAAAGGCGGGGAAAGCAGCTTCGCAAAAGCGGTAAGCGATGATGGCCACATTGTCGTTGGTGTGAGCGGCTCTTCAGAGGGAGAGCGCGCATTTCTGTGGACGGAAGAGTTGGGAATGCTCAGCCTTGGGGTCCTGCCTGGCGGTTCGAAAAGCCGTGCATCCGGTATTAGCGCTGATGGCTCTACTGTTGTAGGAGGAAGCGATAGCGCGGCTGGCTGGCATGCGTTCCTGTGGAGGAAAGACACTGGAATGGTCAGTCTTGGTGAGGCTGAAAGGTACACTCAAACTCATGCCCAGGCGGTAAGTGCAGATGGGTCGGTTGTTGTCGGCAGCGTTGGCGGTACCGGGGATAGCGGAGGGAAGCGTGCATTCCGCTGGACCGCCGATAGCGGAATAACTTTCATCGGAACCGAAGATCTTCACAGAGACAGCGCTGCCCTCGGGGTTAGTGACGATGGTAAAATCATTGTCGGACGTGTAGGGGTTCAGGCGTTCCGGTGGACCAAAGAGGATGGTGTTGTTCTTCTAGCTCCTGTGCAGGGCGAAAAGCTGATGTATGCGCACGATGCTTCCTGGGACGGTTCGATCGTTGTTGGTGACGCAAGCAGCCACAAGAGAAGCAAGGCATTTTTTTGGAGCACCGGCGGCGGCAGCCAACTGCTGTTGCCACCGTTCAAGGTCAAGAAAGCCGGAGCACGTGCGATCAGCAGGCTGAGTGAAGCTGTCGTGGGATATGTCAAGGGAGCCGGGGGAGGCGTTGCGTTCATTAAAGAGAAGGGCGGACCCGTGGAACTTCTCGGGCGGCTGAAGGACAGCGGCGGCTACATTTCCAGTTCCGCTAGTGACGTTAGTGCTGATGGCTCAGTTGTTGCGGGATCATCCACAGGGGATCTTGGCCATCGAGCAGTGATTTGGAAGCTGTCTGATCAAAACTGACAGGTGAAACCAGCTGAGGATAGTTTGGCATTGCGGGCCAAAGCGAAAAGGGGCGTCTCCTCACCTCTGTTTCCTACATTGAAAAGGGGGCAATCTGCTCGCCGTAGCCTCCGCTCAACCTCCCCTAACAAAATCCCAAACCCACCGCCCTCCCCAAACGCAACGGTTTCGCGGCAAACCCCCTTGCCACACACCCCCATCAAGCGTATACGGCGCCATCCCGCTCTGCGGGGATGAGGCGGGGTGATTCCCGCCTTTTGGGTTCGATGAGGGTTCGGCGGTGGTCGCAGGCCCTCCTCTCAACCCCAACGCCTGAAAAAAAGGCATGATTATGCAAAGCCAAAATATCCGTATCCGGCTGAAGGCATTCGACTTCCGTGTGTTGGACGCCAGCACGCAGGAAATCGTGAACACTGCCAAGCGGACCGGCGCGCAAGTGCGTGGCCCGATCCCTCTGCCGAACAAGATCGAGAAATTCACCGTTCTGCGTGGCCCGCACGTTGACAAGAAATCTCGTGACCAGTTCGAGATCCGCACCCACAAGCGGCTCCTAGACATCGTTGATCCGACCCCCCAGACCGTGGACGCGCTGATGAAGCTCGACCTCGCTGCTGGTGTGGACGTCGAAATCAAGCTGCAATCCTAAGATCGGAGGGTAAACATATGCGCTCTGGTATTATCGCAAAAAAAGTCGGCATGACCCGGCTGTTCCTCGAAGATGGTCAGCAGGTTCCTGTGACTGTTCTTCAGCTGGACGGCCTGCAAGTGACCGCACAACGCACCACCGAAAAAGACGGCTACACAGCTGTTCAGCTGGGCGCAGGCTCGGCCAAGGTGAAGCGCGTTTCCAAAGCCATGCGCGGTCACTTCGCAGCTGCGAAGGTTGAGCCGAAGCGGAAGCTGGTTGAATTCCGCGTGCCCGCGGATGCCTTGATTGAAGTCGGTGCCGAAATTTCGGCCGAGCACTTCCTCGAAGGTCAGAAAGTTGACGTCACCGGTACCTCCATCGGTAAAGGTTTCGCCGGTGCGATGAAGCGCTGGAACTTTGGTGGTCTGCGTGCCTCGCACGGTGTGTCGATCTCGCACCGTTCGCACGGTTCGACCGGCCAGTGTCAGGATCCGGGCAAGGTTTTCAAAGGCAAGAAAATGGCCGGCCACATGGGCGCTGCCCGCGTGACCACCCAGAACCTGGAAGTCGTCAAGACCGACGCTGATCGTGGCCTGATCATGATCAAAGGCGCCGTTCCCGGCTCCAAGGGTGGCTGGGTCACCGTCAAAGACGCCGTGAAAAAGAAGGCCCCCGAAGGTCTGCCTTTCCCGGCAGGTCTGAAGTCGGCCGCAGCGGAAGAAGTCTCCGCGGAAGGTGGTGAAGCATGAAACTTGATGTGATCAAACTCGACGGCGCCAAAGCCGGCGACATCGAGCTGGATGCAGAGCTGTTCGGCCTGGAGCCGCGCACCGACATCCTGCACCGTGTGGTGCGCTGGCAGCGTAACAACGCGCAGCAGGGCACGCACAAGGTCAAGACGCGGTCCGAGACCTCCTACTCGACCAAGAAGATCTATCGCCAGAAGGGCACCGGTGGCGCACGCCATGGTGACCGTAACGCACCGATCTTCCGCAAGGGTGGTATCTACAAAGGTCCGACCCCGCGGTCGCACGGCCACGATCTGACCAAGAAATTCCGCAAGCTGGGTCTGCGTCATGCGCTGTCCGCCAAAGCCAAAGCGGGCGAACTGGTCATCATCGAGGATGCAGCTGCCGAAGGCAAAACCGCAGCTCTGGCCAAGCAGGTGAAAAACCTGGGCTGGAAACGCGCGCTGGTCATCGACGGTTCTTCGGTCAACGAAGACTTCCTGAAAGCGTCGCGCAACATTGAAGGCCTGGATATCCTGCCGACAATGGGCGCAAACGTCTATGATATCCTGAAGCGTGACACCCTGGTGATCACCAAAGCAGGTATCGAAGCACTGGAGGCTCGCCTGAAATGAGCGCGAAGGCAGAACACTACGACGTGATCCGCAAGCCGGTCGTCACCGAAAAAGCAACCATGGCATCCGAAAACGGTGCAGTGGTGTTTGAGGTCTCGATCGACTCCAACAAACCCCAGATCAAAGAAGCTGTCGAAGCTCTCTTTGGTGTGAAGGTCAAAGCGGTCAACACCACCATCACCAAGGGTAAGGTCAAGCGTTTTCGCGGCCAGCTGGGCAAGCGTAAAGACGTGAAAAAAGCCTATGTGACCCTGGAAGAAGGCAACACCATCGACGTGTCCACCGGACTCTGAGATCTGCCTCTCTGACAAGAACGAAAGCCCTTCGCAGCGATGCGGGGGGCTTTTTTGTTCAAAGCAAGCTGCTTGGTGTTGTGGGCAGGCGGGGTCCTTACGGATGCTCTTTGCAAATGTATAGCCGCTGCGGGTCAAAACCCATGACGCCCTGCGTGCGTATCCAAGAAACAGCTGTGCCTAGATGCAAAGCCCCCCGGCCCAACGCCTTTTACTACAGCGATGCGGTGGTTCAAATCTGATTGGCGCACGCCAGCACTATCATTCCCAGCACTATAGCGTATGGGAGAGAGGCCTTAAGGAGAATAAATGATGGGACCTTCACAGAGTTTACCTGAACTGGTCGCCGTGGCGCGGGTCAATGCCAAGACGCTTGAGGATCGCATCGTGGCGGCGCAGGCGCCTGCCGGCGGGCCGGAAGAATCTGCCGCCCAGGTTGAGGAACTTCGCGAGGCCACGGTCGCGCTGGAGGCGCAGGCGGTCGACATCTTCACGCTGTTTGAGGCGCGCATGCAGCATCACTTTAAACGGGGGCCGTTTTCGCGGAAACTGACAGCCCTACTATTGCAGTCCGGGCAAACGGATCTCGCCGAGCGGGTCCGCCAGTACTATCTGGTGGTCAACGTTCTGAAGCATGGAAAGGGTGCGAGCTATCGGGAATTGCTGAATGCTCCGGGGGCCAAATTTGCCATAAATACCAGCCAGGACAGCGCCTCTGATGACGGGCTGACGTCCTTAGGACTGGTGGACATCAGTTTTCCCGGCTTTTTCGAGGGGTTGACCGAGACCATACTGGACGCCAGCCAGTTCTTGGAGAAGCATTAGGGTAAGTCTCGCCGCGCCAGCGCCAGGCGGAAAGCAGGCCTGCGACCGCACCCGCCCCATGAGGCGGCGCTTTGACTGGTGTTTTACGTGCGTCTATCCGGTGGCGGACAATGGGGGGTGTTCAATAGGTGAGTCGTTTCTATTGAATCATGGACACGACCATTGTCACTTCTCCCAAGCTCTGCTAAGTCGCAACAATCCTGACGGCCCCGGATTCGCTCCGGGGCTATTATATTTGTCGGGATGTTCGAACCTTGGGACCTTCGGGGCCCTATAATCTGGCCACCCTAGTAGGGCGTCCCAATATTGGGACAACCGGGCGGGGGGCTTACACATAGCGGGCCTTAGGACGAAATCTGAGGGTTCGCAGCGGTGGGGTAACCCATCGTAGCTAAACGGAAGACAGAAAGCATGGCACTCAAGTCGTATAAGCCGACGACGCCGGGCCAGCGTGGGCTGGTTCTGATCGACCGTTCGGAGCTTTGGAAAGGGCGTCCGGTCAAATCTCTCACCGAGGGTTTGACCAAGTCGGGCGGCCGGAACAACACCGGACGGATCACTTCACGTCGTCGTGGCGGCGGCGCAAAGCGTCTCTACCGGATCGTTGACTTCAAACGGAACAAATTTGATGTTGCGGCAACCGTTGAACGGATCGAATATGACCCGAACCGGACCGCATTCATCGCGCTGATCAAATACGAAGACGGCGAGCAGGCCTACATCCTTGCTCCGCAGCGTCTGGCAGTTGGTGACACCGTCGTTGCATCCGCAAAGGCAGACATCAAGCCGGGCAACGCAATGCCGTTCTCGGGCATGCCGATCGGTACTATCATCCACAACATCGAAATGAAGCCCGGCAAAGGCGGCCAGATCGCCCGTGCAGCCGGTACTTACGCTCAGTTCGTTGGTCGTGATGGTGGCTACGCTCAGATCCGCTTGTCCTCGGGCGAACTGCGCCTGGTTCGTCAGGAATGCATGGCCACCGTTGGTGCGGTCAGCAACCCCGACAACTCGAACCAGAACTTTGGTAAAGCCGGCCGTATGCGCCACAAGGGCAAGCGTCCTTCTGTGCGTGGTGTGGTTATGAACCCGATCGATCACCCGCACGGTGGTGGTGAAGGTCGTACCTCCGGTGGTCGTCACCCGGTGACACCTTGGGGTAAGCCGACCAAAGGCAAGCGTACCCGCAACAAAAACAAAGCGTCGCAAAAGCTTATTATTCGCTCGCGCCACGCCAAGAAGAAGGGACGTTAATCTATGTCTCGCTCTGTATGGAAAGGCCCCTTTGTCGATGCTTACGTGCTGAAAAAAGCCGAAGCAGCGCGCGAGTCGGGCCGCAATGAAGTCATCAAGATCTGGTCGCGCCGCTCGACGATCCTGCCCCAGTTCGTGGGTCTGACGTTTGGCGTTTACAACGGTCAGAAGCACATCCCCGTCAACGTCTCGGAAGACATGATTGGTCAGAAGTTCGGTGAATATTCGCCGACACGGACCTACTATGGTCATGCGGCAGACAAAAAAGCGAAGCGGAAGTAAGTCATGGGCAAGGCAAAAAATCCCCGCCGCGTGGCAGACAACGAGGCAATGGCGAAAATCCGCATGCTTCGTACTTCCCCGCAGAAACTGAACCTCGTCGCCGCAATGATCCGTGGCAAGAAAGTTGAGAAGGCTCTGACCGACCTGACTTTCTCCAACAAGCGGATCGCACAGGACGTGAAGAAATGCCTTCAGTCCGCAATCGCGAATGCCGAGAACAATCATAACCTGGACGTCGATGAACTGATCGTTTCCGAGGCCTATGTGGGTAAAAACCTGACCATGAAACGCGGCCGTCCTCGTGCCCGTGGCCGGTTTGGCAAAATCCTCAAGCCGTTTTCGGAGATCACCATCACGGTGCGTCAAGTTGAGGAGCAAGCCTAATGGGACATAAAGTCAATCCGGTCGGCATGCGCCTTCAGGTCAACCGTACCTGGGACAGCCGTTGGTATGCCGACACCAAAGATTATGGTGATCTGCTGCTGGAAGATCTGCGCATCCGTGACTTCATCAAGGATGAGTGCAAGCAAGCGGGCATCGCCCGTGTGATCATCGAGCGCCCCCACAAGAAGTGCCGTGTAACCATTCACACAGCACGTCCGGGCGTGATCATCGGTAAAAAAGGCGCTGACATCGAAGTGCTTCGTAAGAAGCTCGCCTCGATGACAGACTCGGAACTGCACCTCAACATCGTTGAAGTCCGCAAGCCCGAGCTCGACGCACAGCTGGTTGGCGAGAACATCGCTCAGCAGCTGGAACGTCGTGTGTCCTTCCGTCGCGCGATGAAGCGTGCCGTTCAGAATGCTATGCGCATGGGCGCCTTGGGTATCCGGGTGAACGTTGCTGGCCGTCTGGGTGGTGCTGAAATCGCACGGACCGAATGGTACCGCGAAGGCCGCGTGCCTCTGCACACGCTGCGCGCCGACATCGATTACGCTCACAACGAAGCCATGACCCCCTACGGGATCATCGGGATCAAAACCTGGATCTTCAAAGGCGAGATCATGGAACACGATCCTCAGGCACGTGACCGTAAAGCACAGGAACTCCAGGACGGCCCGGCACCTCGCGGTGCAGGCGGTCGTCGCTAAGGAGGAGATGACATGCTTCAACCAAAGCGTACTAAATTCCGCAAAATGCACAAAGGCCGGATCTCCGGCGAAGCAAAAGGCGGTTCGGACCTGAACTTCGGCACCTATGGCCTGAAGGCAACCACTCCTGAGCGCGTCACCGCGCGTCAGATTGAGGCTGCTCGTCGTGCCATGACCCGCCACATGAAGCGTCAGGGTCGTGTATGGATCCGGATCTTCCCGGACACTCCGGTTACCTCTAAGCCCGTCGAAGTTCGTATGGGTAAAGGTAAGGGTTCCGTGGATTACTGGGCTTGCAAAGTGAAGCCTGGTCGCGTGATGTTCGAGATCGACGGCGTCAATGACGACATCGCACGTGAGGCTCTGCGCCTGGCTGCGATGAAGCTGCCGGTCAAGACCCGCGTCGTGGTTCGCGAAGACTGGTAAGCCCGGTTAACGCAAAAAATAGATTGAAGCCCTCGCTGAGAAATCGGTGGGGGCTTTCTCGTATGGAGGGGCCAGCGGGAAGATTTACAAGATTTGTTCTGCCCCGGAGAAATCTCCGATACCCCAAAAGTCATTGGTGGTGGTATCGGCATAGAAGCCTTCGAAATAATCCTCGGGTTTGGCCAGCCTCAGGCTCTCATCGGTTTGACAGATCAGGTGATAATGATAGTCGATGTTGATCGCACAATAGAGCGACCTATCCACTGACCAGAGCTCTATGCACCCTTGCTGTTTGTCCAGTAGATCAAGGGCTTGTATTTTATTTGGTGATGACCCGAAGTGACCGGCACTTATCAGCCTATCTTGGCCAAGGGCCTGCGCAAAGGAACCCATTGAAAGTTCCAGAAGGGGCGATGAGCAGCCTTCATCTGGAAGGTGTATATTCTGTGTGGCGCAGATCTCCAGCATCCGGGCAGTGTCGCCAGGGTTTGCATATTTGGCAGAGATACGTTTTGATCCGGTCAGTCTCAGGGCCCGGTTGACTTGTGAGGGGGAGGAGAAGTCGCAAAGCAATGCGATCTCCGCCCAAGAAACTCCACAAGAGGCCCCCTTCAATTTGGCAGCTAGAACGGTACTGTCTGGCTGCCATTCCCCATTTTGCCAAGGCGGATGATCGGGGAGTTTTAGAAACGGGTTTAGGGCAACAAAAACGGATGTGAACTTACCGTCAAAGTGCTGCAGGTAAGGGGTGTCGTCATCGCCGGGGTAGCTGAACGGTGATTGCGCCAAATGGTTGCCCTCAATACACATATTTTTCCGAGGCTAGGACGGCGGATTTCAAAGAGCAAGTGGTCGGGAATGCTGCATTGGTTCCGCTGCGGAGCTGGGCTAAAGAGGGGGCATGGCACAGATAGAATCCCTCTTCGTAACCCGTCTCTACCGCGCAGCCCTGTCCGAGCACGGACCCAAGGTCGATGCCGGTGAACTTGAAAACTCTTGCTTCGTGATCGCCCAGGACGACGAGGCCGGCCAGGACTGGTGCGAGGAGAACGGCTATCCCGGCTATACGTCCTATGCCTCGCTCACCGATCTGCCCTGGCGTTTTCCAATCTTTGCCGATTTGGTGAAAACGCTCGATCTGCATGTCGCAGCCTTTGCCAAGGATCTGGAGCTGGACCTTGATGGGCGCGCGCTGGTGCTGGAGGATCTCTGGATCAATATCCTGCCTGAAGGCGGCACCCATGCCAGCCACATCCACCCCCATTCGGTGATTTCCGGCACCACCTATGTTTCCATGCCCGATGGTGCCTCAGCCCTGAAACTGGAAGACCCGCGCCACGCGATGATGATGGCGCACCCCCCGCGTCAGAAGGATTGCCGCCAAGAGCTGAAGACATTTGTTTACCAGACGCCCGCCGTCGGCGATGTTCTCCTGTGGGAGAGCTTCATCCGCCACGAGGTGCCCATGAACATGGCCGAAGACGAGCGAGTCTCGGTGAGCTTTAATTACCGTTGGGAGTGATCGGACGTGAAAACCGTTGATATCGTTAAATGGGTTGCAACCGCTATTCAGCTGGTTGGCTATGGAATGACCGGTCTCAATATGACGCCGTGGAACGTCTACTTTTTCTTCGCTGGTATCTTCCTGTGGTTTGCTGTTGGCGCGATGTGGAAAGATAAGGCGATCATGGTGGTGCATGTGGGTGCGTTCATCTCGCTGATGATCGGGCATCTTAACGCGCCCCAGTTTAAGGGGGGGCAGCGGATGCATCCCAAGGTGTATCACACTAGGTACGCATAATGTACGATCACGCGGCAATCGATCTTCTTGCCGGTGAACAATTCGTTCACGCCACTCACGCCCGCATAGCGCCAACGCTGAGCGAGATGATCGTCATCGTTCTCTGCGCGCCGGTGGCGCTGGTGATCTGGCTGTTCATCCATCGTGCCTTTCGCTCGGTCACCTACATCATAACCACGCGGCGCGTGTTGATTGTCGAAAAGCAAGGCATTCTCGATCAGATCTGCATTCAGGATATCCAGCGTGTTAAGGTCAGGCGGCGCGCGTTGATGATCTCCGGAAAAAGCAAACGCCTGTGGCTTGCGCGGCTGCAAAACGGGTGGCAATTTGATACGATCTTAACGCGGGTACGGGCATTGCGCTAAGCGCCGCGACCGGGTGCAAACGGTGTCGCAAACTTCTCCCTTGCTCCGACCGCCCACCTCCTGTAAGTGGACCCATCGCCTGACCCCTGTCCTGCGTGGATTTGGGGCTGGTGATTCTTTTTGCCACGTCATGCGACGTGGATGACATAACCCACCAGACCCAAGGTTACCCATCTCAGGGGCCTTCTGGTGCTAAGGACAAGGAACAAAGGCGATGAACGCCAATGATCTGCGCGACAAGACCGTGGATGAACTCCGCGATATGCTCGCATCCCTGAAGAAAGAAAGCTTTAACCTCCGCTTTCAGCAGGCAACCGGTCAGATGGAAAACACCTCCGGCATCAAAGCGGCCCGCCGCAATGCTGCCCGTGTGAAGACCATTCTGAACCAAAAAGCTGCTGCGGCAGCTGAATAAGGAGCCTGACAGATGCCCAAACGTATTCTCACAGGCACTGTGACCAGCGACGCAAACGCCCAGACTGTAACTGTCTCGGTTGAACGCCGCTTCACGCACCCTGTTCTTAAGAAAACCATCCGTAAGTCCAAGAAGTACCGGGCTCACGATGAAAAGAACGCTTTCAAGGTCGGCGATTCCGTACGCATCATCGAATGCGCGCCGAAATCGAAAACGAAACGCTGGGAAGTTCTGGAAGCCTAAGAGTCTCATCTCGAGACTCCTGGCGACTAGACTTAACAGTTAGTCGAAACCCTGGGGGAGTACGCCACGCATCGGCGCCCCAAAGGTCGGGAGAAACCACATGATCCAGATGCAAACAAACCTGGATGTTGCTGACAACTCTGGCGCTCGCCGAGTTCAGTGCATCAAGGTTCTGGGTGGTTCCAAGCGTAAGTACGCATCCGTGGGCGACATCATTGTCGTCTCGGTCAAGGAAGCCATCCCGCGCGGTCGCGTAAAAAAAGGGGACGTCCGCAAGGCCGTCGTCGTACGTACCGCCAAAGAAGTCCGTCGTGCCGATGGTACTGCGATCCGTTTTGATCGTAATGCCGCCGTCATCCTGAACAACAACAACGAGCCTGTAGGTACACGTATCTTCGGCCCGGTTGTTCGTGAACTTCGTGCGAAAAACTTCATGAAGATCATCTCGCTTGCTCCGGAGGTGCTGTAACTATGGCTGCTAAACTCCGCAAAGGCGACAAGGTCATCGTGCTTGCTGGCAAAGACAAGGGCAAAGAAGGTACCGTTACCTCCATTGATCCCAAAGCTGGCAAAGCCATCGTTGATGGTGTGAACACGGCAATCCGCCACACCCGTCAGACCCAGTCTGACCAAGGTGGCCGTCTGCCCAAAGCCCTGCCGATCCAGCTGTCGAACCTGGCCCTGCTGGACGCAAATGGCAAAGCAACACGTGTTGGCTTCCGCATGGAAGGCGACAAGAAAGTGCGCTTCGCTAAAACCACGGGGGACGTGATTGATGCTTGATTCCGCAACCTATACCCCGCGTCTGAAAGCTCTTTACAAGGACACCATCCGTGGCGCCCTGAAAGAAGAGTTCGGCTACAAGAACGAAATGATGATCCCCAAGCTGGAGAAAATCGTTTTGAACATCGGCTGTGGCCGTGCCGCCGTGAAAGACAGCAAGAAAGCCAAGTCTGCTCAGGCTGACCTGACCCTCATCGCGGGCCAGAAAGCACTGACAACCGTGGCAAAGAACTCCATTGCTGGCTTCCGCGTTCGCGAAGGCATGCCGATGGGCGCAAAAGTGACTCTGCGCGGCGAACGGATGTACGAATTCCTCGACCGTCTGACCACCATCGCGATGCCCCGTATCCGCGACTTCCGCGGCGTTCCGGGCACGTCTTTTGACGGCCGTGGCAACTATGCCATGGGTCTGAAAGAGCACATGGTCTTCCCTGAGATCGACTTCGATAAGATCGACGAACCTTGGGGTATGGACATCGTGATTGCCACCACCGCGGAAACCGACGCGGAAGCAAAGGCGCTGTTGAAAGCTTTCAACATGCCCTTCAACAGCTAAGCGCGGGAAGGAAGAGACATGGCTAAGAAAAGCATGATCGAACGCGAGAAGAAGCGCGAACGCCTGGTGGCAAAATACGCCGCAAAGCGTGCCGAGCTGAAAGAAATCGCAGCTGATGAAAGCAAGCCGATGGAAGAGCGTTTCAAAGCGCGCCTCGAACTTGCGAAACTGCCGCGTAACTCGTCGGCAACTCGTCTGCACAACCGCTGCCAGCTGACCGGCCGTCCTCACGCTTACTATCGTAAGCTGAAGATCAGCCGGATCGCGCTGCGGGAACTGGGCTCGAATGGCCAGATCCCCGGCATGGTGAAATCGAGCTGGTAAGGGAGAGACTGATATGAACGATCCTATCGGCGATATGCTCACCCGTATTCGTAACTCGCAAATGCGTGGCAAATCCACCGTCCTGACCCCGGCTTCCAAGCTGCGGGCCTGGGTTCTGGATGTGCTGAAGCAAGAGGGTTACATCCGGGGCTATGAGTCCGGGACTGATGCAAAGGGCCATCCGGCTCTGGAAATCAGCCTGAAATACTTCGACGGCGAACCTGTTATCCGTGAACTGAAGCGGGTATCCAAACCCGGTCGTCGCGTTTACATGGGCGTCAATGACATCCCGTCGGTCCGTCAGGGCCTGGGTGTGTCGATTGTCTCCACCCCCCAGGGTGTGATGTCGGACGCAAACGCACGCGCAGCCAACGTCGGCGGCGAAGTGCTCTGCACCGTCTTCTAAGGAGGCCCCACGATGTCCCGTATTGGTAAAAAACCGGTCGAACTTCCCAGCGGCGTAACTGCTTCTGTGTCCGGCCAGACCATCGAAGTCAAAGGCCCCAAGGGCGCCCGTAGCTTCACCGCGACCGACGACGTCACTCTGACTGTTGACGACAATGTCGTCAACGTGGATCCCCGCGGCAAATCCAAGCGCGCGCGCCAGCAGTGGGGCATGTCCCGCACAATGGTCGCGAACTTGGTTGCAGGCGTGACCACCGGCTTCAAAAAAGAGCTGGAGATCCAGGGTGTGGGTTACCGGGCTCAGATGCAGGGCAATGTCCTGAAGCTGAACCTGGGCTACAGCCACGATGTTGATTTCACTGTTCCGGAAGGTGTCACCATCACCGCTCCTAAGCAGACCGAAATCGTTGTCGAAGGTAATGATCAACAACTCGTCGGCGAAGTTGCGGCCAAAATCCGCGACTGGCGTCGTCCTGAGCCCTACAAAGGCAAGGGTATTCGCTACAAAGGCGAGTTTATCTTCCGCAAGGAAGGCAAGAAGAAGTAAGGACCAGCAAAATGGCAAATACGAAACGTACCCTGTTTCTGAAGCGCCGGCTGCGCGTCCGGAACAAGCTTCGCAAGGTCAACGCAGGCCGTCCGCGCCTGTCCGTACACCGCTCGAACAAGAACATCTCTGTTCAATTGATCGACGACGTACGTGGTGTGACCCTCGCTTCGGCATCGACCCTGGAAAAAGACCTGGGTCACGTTGGCAAGAACAACGTCGAAGCAGCCACCAAAGTGGGTTCGGTTATCGCCGAACGCGCAAAGGCGGCTGGCGTCTCCGAGGCCTATTTCGATCGTGGCGGCTTCCTGTTTCACGGCAAGGTGAAGGCTCTGGCCGACGCTGCGCGTGAAGGCGGCCTGAAGATCTAAATCTCATGCGGGCGGCCTTTCGGGGCCGCCCCGATGATCCGGGACCCTGGATGTGTATTCAGGGTCACCAGGATTGGAAGAATAGGCGCGTGTGCTACTACAGTGCGCCACTTTGAAAAGGATTGCCTCATGGCAGAACGTGAAAATCGCCGGGGCCGTGGTCGCCGCGAAGAAGAAACACCGGAATTTGCTGACCGTCTGGTCGCGATCAACCGGGTGTCGAAAACCGTAAAAGGTGGTAAGCGCTTTGGCTTCGCCGCTCTTGTGGTTGTTGGTGATCAGAAAGGCCGTGTCGGCTTTGGTAAAGGTAAAGCGAAAGAGGTCCCCGAGGCCATTCGTAAAGCCACCGAGCAGGCCAAGCGTCAGATGATCCGCGTGCAGCTGAAAGAAGGTCGCACCCTGCATCACGACATGCACGGCCGTCACGGCGCAGGCAAAGTTGTCATGCGTACCGCACCTGAAGGTACCGGTATCATCGCAGGTGGTCCGATGCGTGCTGTCTTCGAAATGCTCGGCGTCAAAGACGTTGTTTCGAAGTCGATCGGTTCGCAGAACCCCTACAACATGATCCGCGCCACTATGGACGGTCTGAAAAAAGAGCAGTCGCCCCGTTCGGTTGCTCAGCGTCGTGGCAAAAAGGTCGCCGACATTCTCCCTAAGCGGGATGATGCACCGGTTGCCGAAGCTGCTGAAGCGTAAGGAGACGAACTCATGGCTAAAACCATCGTTGTGAAGCAGATCGGTTCCCCGATCCGCCGCCCCGCAGACCAGCGTGCCACGCTGATCGGTCTGGGTCTGAACAAGATGCATAAAACCCGCGAGCTGGAAGATACCCCTTCCGTACGCGGCATGGTTCGCAAGATCTCCCACATGGTGGAGATCATCGAAGAGCGCGACTAAGCCTCTTTCGAGTGAACGAAAACAAAAAAGCGCCCCGATCCGTTCGGGGCGCTTTTTTCATCTGCGCTTCAATATGTTGCCTGGGTGATCCTTAGGCGTGGTGCGCAGTATAGAACGGCTCAGATTTGAGGGAGATGCCTGCAAATGGGCGCTGTTGATTGAGCCGTATTGTGGTGGCAGCTTGTCCAGAAGCATCGGGGGCTGGTTCTATCTGGGGGTGGTCCCGCCAGCTGGCGATGCGGCAGGGAGAGCTGTCGCAGGGCAAATGTGGAAACGTGTCGAAAGGCCGGTACAGATGCCGTCGATTTCTGCGCGTAAGGGCGATGAACCGTCCCCATCTCAACCTCCTGCTGTCAACATCAGCAATGAAAGCCGGGGTCTGTGATGGGTCTCAGTCTAAGCGGACGCATTATGCCAGTGAAATCGTTGGGCTTGGTTTAGTTTGCTGTCAGGGTATAGGCCCTAGGTCGTTGGTGATCGTCATAGATCAGCCAAAGTAGGTGCGGGCGTCATAGTAAGGAAGGTCGGCCGAAGTCTCGTCAGCGTCGCGGCGCTCAATTGCGGACTGGATCAGGCGTGTCGCCACTTCGGCAACCATGGGGTAAAGAACGAGAACGGCCACGACGGTGGTGGAGAAGCCGATGTAGCCGCTTGCAACTGCGGTGACGGTTGCGGTTGCCCCGATGAGTGTGCTGAAGAGTGCCATGTCTGTGTTCCTTGATGCTGATGTTTTCGTTGTTCTCAATTTGCCATTTGTCTCAAATTGCATCAACGACACGAAAGGATAGTCTGAGGTTCCAGAGGCTAGCCCCTGCATCCGTTGGGCAGCCCGGATCGCCGTTGGCGCGGTTTGATAGCTGATTTTGACATGTTTTCCGGGGGTGCCTGGTGCAACAGCCCTCATAACAGTCGCCAAAAGGGCAGCAAACGCCCGATCAGATGCCCTAAATGCGGGTCTTCCTGTGCTTTTCGGTTAGGGTCGGCTAGCGGCAGCGTTTGCCCCGAGTGTCGGTGTCCATCGCCAGACACTGCGCAGCCATGGCAGCCCGGCGCGCGTTAAGATCTGAGTCATCTCCCATGCTTGGGGTGCATAGCGGGCAGACCGACCTGTCAGTTGTTTGCGCAAACATTTAGACCTATCTCTCCCTTGTCACTGAAACAGACACATCAAGAACAACCGGAAATTCGTCCGGTCAGATACAAGGACTAACACTATGGCACATGTCATCAACACAACTCACACCGGTTTCAACCTCTTCGCCCGCCTGCGCGGTTTTGCAGAAGAGGTCAAAGACAGCTGGGACCGTCGCGCCGAATACAAGCGCACCTATGCAGAGCTGGACAGCCTCTCCAATCGTGATCTGGCGGACATTGGTATCCGCCGCTGCGACATCGCGCAGATCGCCCATGCGCAGGCCTACGGTCACTAAGCCCCGTCTTTTGCGCAAATGGTGTTTTGGGTCCAACCCAAGTTAGCCATGGCGCCAAGCTTCGGACCGGCTCTTTCTCCTCCCTCAGGGGCCGGACTGGACACGCCTCCGCTTTGCGGGGGCGTTTTTGGTTTCTGAGGTGGCGGTGCCAATAAGAGGCCCGGTGTTGGCCAGTAGCTCGCCGTTGCGACCCCAGCGCCCGCCCGCTCCATGATCCGTTCATGCGCCAGTGGCATTCTGCTCAGGATCGCGATCACTCGTCGGGCCTGACACCCCCGGCACCGATGACCAGGGCCCCGGCGTGGCAGCCGGGGAGCACGATAATATTATCCACGCACGGGAGAGATCCCGTCCCAAACACCCCGGCGGCGCCGCCACCCTTTATCGGTCGGCCACAGACGCAACGGACACCGCAACAGACCTGCGATAGCAGCAAACGACAGGGCAGAAGCCTTGGCGGGCTGGAGGTGCATTCGGATTCAGGGTAAGTATAGCTTGAGAAACGCGTCGAAGCTTTTAGAGAGCTTTATCGTGTGCAAGGAGTAACAATCCCAAAACATAACCGGAGACTCCCGACGGGATCCGCCGCGCAAAGCCTCCATGTCGAAGCAAATTTGGCTCCCGGAGCTGTCATACGCAAAAGGTAGAAGGCCTTCCGGCATACCGGCTTCACGCCACGCCAGTGCCTTTTGCGCGTCAGAGGGATGGTGGAAGTCTGCCAAGTGAGGCGCGGGCTCCGGAAGGATCAGGGTTAAAAGCGGGAACCGATTGAGCCATCTGAAATGCCGGTCATCTTTTTCACTCAGCCATTCCCAGAGTTTTATAGTCGATGAAGGCAATCCGACTTCCAGCAATTGGGATTGGTAGCTTGCAGGCAATGCAACGCCTAAATTGTCTTCGAGAGCCTCCAGGTCGCCTTTATTAATGCTCGTTGGATGAGAATCAGGGTGGCTCCAAGTCTCGTGAAATTTCTTTAAGTTGCTCATGTGTCGGTCTCAGTCAAATAACAGAAATCCTCTCTATGAATCTGCGAAAGGTCAACAGCATTCCGCGCCACCCTTGATCCCCTGCTCCATCGGGTCTATACGCCCCCGGTGGTCCTGCGGGCCACAGAATCAGAAAACCAAAAAACGCCGTGTCTGCCCTAATCCGCTTCGGGGGCACTTCCGGCAAAGGAGAAGCGATATGAAACTCAATGAACTGCGCGACAATCCAGGCGCCACCAAAAAGCGTATGCGCGTTGCCCGTGGTCCGGGTTCCGGCAAAGGTAAAATGGGTGGCCGTGGTATCAAAGGTCAGAAATCCCGTTCGGGTGTTTCGATCAATGGTTACGAAGGTGGCCAGATGCCCCTCTACCAACGTCTGCCTAAGCGCGGCTTCAACAAGCCGAACCGCAAGGCATACGCAGTTGTGAACCTGGGCCTGATCCAGAAATTCATCGACGATGGCAAGCTGGAAGCCGGTTCCATCACCGAAGATACCCTGATCTCTTCGGGTCTGGTACGCCGCAAGCTGGACGGTATCCGCGTTCTGGCAAAGGGTGAATTCACCGCCAAGGCCACGATCACTGTGACCGGTGCCTCCAAGGCCGCCGTTGACGCAGTCGCAAAGACCGGTGGCGCTCTGACCGTGGCAAACACGGCCGCAGCTGAGTAACAGCTTGTGAGCGGCGTCGATGCCGCTTACATAGTCTTCAGTTTTCCATTAACGCCGCCCGAGCCGGAAAACGGCCCTGGGCGGCGTTTTCGCAAGAAGAGACCTTTTTTATGGTATCAGCAGCAGAACAAATGGCGGCGAACACCAGCTGGGCCGCTCTTGGCAAAGCCACGGATCTGCGCAACCGCATCCTATTTACGCTCGGGCTTTTGATTGTCTACCGCCTGGGCACATATATTCCCGTTCCGGGGATCGATGCGGATGCTCTGCGCCAGTTCATGACCTCGGCAGGGCAGGGCATCGGGGGCATGGTGTCCATGTTCACCGGCGGCGCGCTTGGCCGTATGGGCATCTTTGCACTTGGCATCATGCCCTATATCTCGGCGTCGATCATTGTGCAGCTGCTGACCTCGATGGTCCCGGCTCTCGAACAGCTCAAAAAAGAGGGCGAGCAGGGCCGCAAGAAGATCAACCAATACACCCGCTACGGCACCGTGCTTCTGGCGACAGCGCAGGCTTATGGTCTGGCGGTCTCGCTCGAATCGGGGGATCTGGCGACGGATCCGGGCATGTACTTCCGCCTCGCCTGCATGATTACCCTGGTGGGGGGCACCATGTTCCTGATGTGGCTGGGCGAACAGATCACCCAGCGCGGCATTGGTAACGGTATCTCGCTGATCATCTTCGTCGGCATTATTGCCGAAGTGCCTGCCGCGATTGCCCAGTTCCTGGCTTCCGGCCGCTCTGGTGCGATCAGCCCCGCGGTGATTATTGCAGTGATCCTGATGATGATCGCCATCATCATGTTCGTGGTGTTCATGGAGCGCGCCCTGCGCAAGATCCATATCCAATACCCGCGCCGCCAGGTCGGCATGAAGGTCTATGACGGTGGCTCCAGCCATTTGCCCGTCAAGGTCAACCCGGCTGGCGTGATTCCGGCGATCTTTGCCTCATCGCTGCTGCTGTTGCCGGTAACCATCTCGACGTTCTCTGCGGGCAGCACAAGCGGGCCGATCATGTCCTGGCTGCTGGCCAATTTTGGACCCGGTCAGCCGCTCTACCTGCTGTTCTTTGTCGGTATGATCGTGTTCTTTGCCTATTTCTACACCTTCAACGTGTCCTTTAAACCCGATGAAGTTGCGACCAATCTGAAAAATCAGAATGGCTTTGTTCCTGGCATTCGTCCCGGCAAGAAAACCGCTGAATACCTGGAATATGTCGTGAACCGCGTGTTGGTGCTGGGCTCTGCCTATCTGGCGGCTGTCTGTCTGTTGCCGGAAATCCTGCGCGGTCAGCTGGCAATCCCGGTTTACTTTGGCGGTACGTCCGTGTTGATTGTGGTGTCTGTTGTGATGGACACCATTCAACAGGCACAAAGCCACCTGCTTGCGCATCAATACGAAGGTCTCATTGAAAAGAGCCAGTTGCGCGGTCGCAATAAGAAACGGACACGACGGGGACCTGCACGCCGATGAGCAATATTATTCTTCTGGGCCCGCCCGGCGCGGGCAAAGGAACACAAGCACGTTATCTGGTTGAATCACGCAATATGGTTCAATTGAGCACCGGGGACATGCTGCGCGATGCGCAGGCCTCTGGTAGCGAGATGGGCAAACGCGTTGCCGAGGTGATCGCCCGTGGCGAACTGGTCACCGACCGCATTGTCATTGGTCTCATCCGCGAAAAGATCGAAGAAGGGGCTGAGGGCGGTTTCATCTTCGACGGTTTCCCGCGCACCCTGGCGCAGGCCGATGCGCTGGCGGAGCTGCTGCGTGAGACAGGGCAGAAGCTGGACGCGGTGATCGAGATGCAGGTGGATGATTCCGCGCTGGTCGCTCGGATCACCGGTCGCTCTACCTGTGGTGACTGCGGTGAGGTCTATCACGACGAGACCAAGCCCTGGCCTGCGGATGGCAAGTGCGCCAACTGCGATGGTACCACCCAGAAGCGCCGCCCGGACGACAACGAGGAAAGCCTCCGCACCCGTCTGATGGAATATTACAAAAAGACCTCGCCGCTCATTGGCTACTACTACGCTAAGGGTAGTCTGCAGCGTCTCGACGGTCTCGCCTCCATCGAAGAGGTTCGCAAGAATCTCGGTTGGATCATGGGCGACTAAGCTGGCCCCAAATCTGCAAATATCCAAACGCCCCGTGCCCTGGCATGGGGCGTTTTCTGTCCGCATGTGGTGAAAATCACTGCAAATGGAGAGGGCAGAGGTTGACCTTGCGGGAAACTTCGGCCCCAGTCTTCCTGTCGGGTTGACCATAGTGCAATTTCCACATAGGGAACCCCATCCCTTATGGGAATCATCCCGGGTGTGCGTATTTTTTGCCGCCTGAACACCTCGAAATGCTGGACCCATGGGCGACACTGCCAAGGTCAAGCGTTGTGAAAAAAGGTTCCGGCGCTACGGAACCGCAACGAAAAGGAAAGTGACACGTGGCACGTATTGCCGGCGTAAACATCCCCACTGCAAAGCGGGTACCCATCGCCCTCACCTATATCACTGGCATTGGCACAACCTCTGCTGAAGCCATCTGCGAAGCCGTAGGCATCGACGCTACCCGTCGTGTAAACGAGCTGTCCGACGCTGAAGTTCTGGCCGTGCGTGAGCACATCGACGCCAACTTCACTGTTGAAGGCGACCTGCGTCGTGAAACTCAGATGAACATCAAGCGTTTGATGGACCTGGGTTGCTACCGCGGTCTGCGTCATCGTCGTAATCTGCCCGTTCGCGGTCAGCGTACCCACACCAACGCTCGTACTCGCAAAGGCCCTGCTAAGGCCATTGCTGGTAAGAAGAAATAAGGGAGGGTTTGATCAATGGCACGCGATAAGACTCGTACCAAGCGCAAAGAGCGCAAGAACATCGCCTCCGGCGTTGCACATGTGAACTCCTCGTTCAACAACACCAAGATCCTGATCTCGGACGTGCAAGGCAACGCGATTTCCTGGTCCTCCGCAGGCACCATGGGCTTCAAAGGGTCGCGTAAATCGACTCCTTATGCTGCTCAGATGGCTGCTGAAGATGCAGGCAAAAAAGCGCAGGAACACGGCGTTAAAACCATCGAAGTCGAAGTTCAGGGTCCCGGTTCTGGCCGTGAATCCGCACTGCGCGCCCTGGCCGCAGTGGGCTTCAATATCACCTCGATCCGTGATGTGACCCCGATGGCCCACAACGGCTGCCGTCCGCCGAAGCGCCGTCGCGTCTAAGCGATACTAATTTTTGCTGGGGCTTTGCGATTTTTGCAGGGCCCCAGTACGCCATTTGAAACCTCGGGCGTCTGTACCTTCGGACATGAGGTATAGACAGGAATGGAGGGACCGCATGATCCACAAGAATTGGGCTGAACTGATCAAGCCGACACAGCTTGACGTGAAGCCGGGCAATGATCCCGCACGCCAGGCCACAGTTGTGGCTGAACCGCTTGAGCGCGGCTTTGGTCTGACGCTGGGCAACGCGCTGCGCCGCGTTCTGATGAGCTCGCTGCAAGGTGCCGCCATCACCTCCGTGCAGATCGACAACGTCCTGCATGAATTCTCCAGCGTCGCCGGCGTTCGCGAAGATGTCACCGACATCATCCTGAACCTCAAAGGTGTGTCGCTGCGCATGGAAGTCGAGGGTCCAAAGCGGCTTTCGATCAATGCCAAAGGCCCCGCAGTTGTTACCGCCGGTGACATCTCCGAATCCGCTGGCATCGAAGTGCTGAACCGTGAGCACGTGATCTGCCACCTCGACGATGGTGCGGATCTGTTCATGGAACTGACCGTCAACACCGGCAAGGGCTATGTTTCTGCCGACAAGAACAAGCCCGAAGATGCGCCCATCGGTCTGATCCCGATCGACGCTATCTATTCGCCGGTCAAGAAGGTCTCTTATGACGTTCAGCCGACTCGCGAAGGTCAGGTTCTGGACTATGACAAGCTGACCATGAAAATCGAAACAGACGGCTCCATCACGCCTGATGACGCGGTCGCCTATGCGGCCCGTATCGTGCAGGATCAGCTGTCGATCTTCGTCAACTTCGACGAGCCGGAATCGGCCAACCGTCAGGACGATGATGATGGCCTCGAGTTCAACCCGCTTCTGCTGAAGAAAGTGGACGAGCTGGAACTGTCCGTGCGGTCTGCAAACTGCCTGAAAAACGACAACATCGTCTACATCGGCGATCTCATCCAGAAGACCGAAGCAGAAATGCTGCGCACGCCGAACTTCGGCCGCAAGTCCCTGAACGAGATCAAAGAAGTGCTGTCGGGTATGGGTCTGCACCTCGGCATGGATGTTGAGGACTGGCCACCGGACAACATCGAAGATCTGGCTAAGAAATTCGAAGACAGCTTCTAAAAGATTGGGCGGCTCACGGGCCGCCCGTAATGCCCGGGTTTGGCCGGGGACAATCGGGCATATGCCCCAAGGTGAGCCGCTGACACGCATCAGTAGCCTGACAAAGCAAAAACGCAGATCAAAGGAATATCAAAATGCGTCACGCACGTGGTTACCGCCGCCTGAACCGTACTCATGAGCACCGTAAAGCCCTGTTTTCCAACATGGCCGGCTCGCTGATCGAGCACGAACAGATCAAGACAACCCTGCCCAAAGCAAAAGAACTGCGCCCGATCATCGAAAAGATGATCACTCTGGCAAAGCGCGGCGACCTGCACGCCCGCCGTCAGGCCGCGTCCAAGCTGAAGCAGGACAAGGACGTCGCGAAACTGTTCGAGATTCTGGGCCCGCGTTACAAAGACCGTCAGGGCGGCTATGTCCGTATCCTGAAAGCCGGCTTCCGCTATGGCGACATGGCACCGATGGCAATCATCGAATTCGTTGATCGTGATCGCGATGCAAAAGGTGCTGCCGACAAGGCTCGCCTCGTCGAAGTAGAAGCTGCCGCTGACGAATAAGAGATCTCGGTTTCGACCGGACCTGACCCCCGCTCTGGCAACAGGGCGGGGGTTTTTCGTTGTCGACGCCTCGCCCGTGCACTGGAACCGCGCGATGGGTTTGCGGTTCGGGGGCGTGACAGGTTATTTTTCCCCTGAAAACCCTATCTTGTAAAAGGTCGCAGTGGTCCGCATATCTTGATCACAAGAACATCGGAGGTGTCATGTTCCGCGCAATCCTGACCGCAGTTGGCCTATTGCTGGCCACTCACAGCAGCCCCGCCATCGCAGAAACCCGCGTGCCGACGTCGCAGGCCGAAATCTCGCTGGGGTTTGCGCCTTTGGTGAAACAAGCGGCACCGGCCGTGGTGAACATCTATGCCAAGATCGTGCAGGAGCAGCGTCGCACGCCCTTCATGAACGACCCGTTCTTTGATGATTTCTTTCGCGGCCTGTCGAAGCCTCAGCGCCATGTGCAGAACTCGCTTGGCTCTGGCGTAATCCTGTCGGCGGGCGGCATCGTGGTGTCAAATTACCACGTGGTTGGCATGGCGACGGATATCCGCGTGGTGACCACGGACCGACGGGAATATGCCGCTCAGGTGGTGCTGGCGGACCGGGCCAGCGACCTTGCCATTCTGCAATTGGAAGAGGCAGAGGACCTCCCCTTTCTTGAGTTGCGTGACAGCGACGGGGTCGAGGTGGGCGAATTGGCCTTGGCCATCGGCAATCCCTTTGGTGTTGGACAAACTGTCAGCAGCGGGATCGTCTCTGGTCTTGCCCGCAGCGGTGCCGCCACGGGTGAGGGGATTGGCTATTTCATCCAGACCGACGCGCCAATCAATCCCGGCAACTCCGGTGGCGCGCTGATTGATGTGAACGGCGATCTCATTGGGATCAATACACGTATCGTGACCCGTTCAGGCGGATCTAACGGGATTGGTTTTGCCATCCCGGCCAATCTGGTGCGGGCCTTCATGCGGCAGGCCCATGACGGGGCCGAGGAATTCCAGCGCCCTTGGGCTGGCATGATGGGGCAACCGGTTGATGCGGATCTTGCCGCGTCGCTGGGGATGGACCTGCCGGAGGGGATGGTGATCTCTGAACTTCACCCCTCCAGCCCCTTTACCAAGGCCGGATTTGAGGTGGGAGATGTCATTCTGGATGTGGCGGGAGAGGCTGTGAACTCTCCGTCGGAGATGGTGTTCCGCATGTCGGTCACCGGGCTTGGCGACACGGCAGAGGTCACCCGACTGCGCACTGGTACACGCGACGTGCTGACCGTAGAGATGATGCTGGCACCGGATGAACCGCCCGCTAACCCGCTGAGCCTGGAGGACGGCAGCCCGCTGCCTGGTCTCACGGTGGCGCGGATCAATCCGCTGTCGATCCTGCGCTTCCAGCTGCCGATGTCGGCAGATGGCGTGGTGATCACCGATCCTGGTGCCTATGGCGGTCGTGTTGGTCTGCGCGCGGGCGATATCATTCTGGGTATCAACAATCAGCAGATCAGAATGCCTGCGGATGTCTCTGAGGTGCTGGCCAATGCCGGGCGTTGGATGAAGGTCGATCTCAACCGGCAAGGCCAGCGCGTATCCCTGCGCTACCGGCTCTGATCATGGCGGACCTTTTTGACAATGGTGATGTAACGCCGCAGCCGGATCCCCGGTCAGAGGTGAACCGCCCGTTGGCGGATCGTCTGCGGCCCAAGACATTGGCTGAGGTCATCGGTCAGGCGCAGGTGCTGGGGGAAGAGGCACCCTTGGGAGTGATGTTGGCATCTGGGTCTTTGTCGTCGCTGATCTTCTGGGGGCCGCCCGGTGTGGGCAAAACCACCATCGCGCGGCTTCTGGCCTGCGAAACCGATCTGCATTTTGTGCAGATCTCAGCCATCTTTACCGGCGTTCCGGACCTGAAAAAAGTGTTTGAGGCTGCCAAGATTCGCCGTCAGAACGGGCAGGGCACGCTGTTGTTCGTCGACGAGATCCACCGTTTCAACAAGGCCCAGCAGGACGGGTTCCTGCCATATATGGAAGATGGGACAATCCTGCTGGTCGGGGCCACGACTGAGAACCCGTCGTTTGAACTGAACGCCGCTGTGCTGAGCCGGGCGCAGGTGCTGGTTCTGGAACGCCTTAGTCTGGCCGATCTGGAGCGATTGACCCAACGCGCCGAGCAGGAACTGGACCGCGCCCTGCCGCTGACGCCTGACGCCCGCGATGCTGTGCAGGGGATGGCGGATGGCGACGGGCGTGCGCTGCTGAACCTGATCGAACAGATCGCCGCGTGGAAGGTGGAGACACCGCTGGGCCGCGAGGCACTGGCGACTCGTTTGATGCGGCGGGCTGCCAAATACGACAAATCCGGCGATGAGCATTACAATCTGATTTCCGCCCTGCATAAATCGGTGCGGGGATCGGACCCGGATGCCGCCCTCTACTGGTTCGCCCGAATGCTGGAGGGCGGCGAGGATCCCAGATACCTGGCCCGCCGCCTGACCCGGATGGCGGTCGAGGATATCGCGCTGGCTGATCCGCAGGCGCAGGGCATCTGCATTCAGGCCTGGGAAACCTATGAGCGTCTCGGCAGCCCGGAGGGCGAGCTGGCGCTGGCGCAGGCGGTAATATACCTCGCCCTCGCGCCGAAGACCAACGCCGGCTACATGGCTTATAAGGCGGCGCGGCGGTTGGCGAAACAGACCGGTAGTGCGCCACCGCCGAAGCATATCCTGAATGCGCCGACCAAGTTGATGAAGTCGCAGGGCTACGGCGAGGGGTATGATTACGATCACAATGCAGCAGATGGGTTTTCTGGGCAGAATTACTTCCCTGATGACGTCCCGCGTCCGGAGCTGTATCAGCCGGTGGAGCGCGGGTTCGAGCGTGAGTTGAAGCGCCGGACCGAGTATTTCGCCAACCTGCGCGCCAAGCGGAACAGTTGATCCGACTTTGCACGGGCAAAGCCGGTGCCTGCGGCGCGAGTATTTTCGGAAAGGTGACAGGGCCTGCTCCGGGGCTGCAATGCTGCCATGCTTGCGCAAAACTTGACATCCAAGCGCCAGCCGGCGACAGACCGTTGATGGTTTTTTCGGTTTTATATGTGGCCTTGGGCGGCGCGATCGGTGCTGCCTGCCGCTATCTGACCGGGCTGGGTGTTGTGCGGCTCTTTGGGGTGGGGGATTTCCCTCTGGCGATCCTGATGATCAATGTGATCGGGTCGTTCGTCATGGGTGCCTTTGTGGCTGCCGCCGCCCATAAGGGTCTGACACATCTCAGCCCTTTTGTGATGACCGGCCTTCTGGGCGGTTTCACCACGTTTTCGGCTTTCTCGCTTGAGACGGCTAATCTGATTGAGCGCGGCACGCTGGGGCAGGCGGCGCTTTATGTTCTTTTGTCTGTCGGCCTGTCGGTCGGCGGGCTATTTTTCGGCCTATGGGCCGCCAGAGGAGTGTTCGCATGAGCGGCGTACAGATGATCACCGTCAGTGAAGACGACGCAGGCCAGCGCATCGACCGGTGGCTGCGCCGCCTGTTCCCACATGTGAACCAGGGCCGCATTGAAAAGATGTGCCGCAAGGGTGAGCTGCGCCTGGATGGTGGCCGGGTCAAAGCGAGTTCTCGCGTTGAGGCAGGGCAGACCGTGCGCGTGCCACCATTGGGGGCCAGCGATCTAAAACCGGCAGCGGCGCCGACGTATCGGATTTCTGAGGCCGACGCCAAGATGATCCGCAACTGTGTCATCTATAAAGATGACGCAGTGATTGTGCTGAACAAACCCGCAGGTCTGGCGGTGCAGGGCGGCAGCGGCACCACCAAACATGTCGACGGGCTGAGCGCTGCGTTGCAGTTTGATGCCGACGAAAAACCGCGTCTGGTGCACCGGCTGGACAAGGATACATCCGGCGTGCTGGTTCTGGCGCGCACCCGGCTGGCGGCACAGTCGCTGACCGCGGCCTTCCGGCATCGCGCCACCCGCAAAATCTATTGGGCGCTGGTGGCGGGTGTCCCAACGCCCTATCTGGGCGAGATCAAATGTGGCTTGGTCAAAGCCCCGGGCCACGGCAAATCGGGTGAGGGTGAGAAGATGATTGCCATTCACACCAATGAGGTGGATTCGACCCCCGGTGCCAAGCGGTCCCATACCCAATATGCCACGCTGTTCCGTGTCGCCAGCCGCGCGTCCTGGGTTGCAATGGAACCGATCACCGGCCGCACGCATCAACTGCGCGCGCATATGGCCGAGATCGGCCATCCGATTGCGGGTGACGGCAAATATGGTGGATCCAGCCAGGAAAACCTTGGCGATGGCTGGGGCGCACAGCTGGGCGGGATCATCTCCAAGAAGCTGCACCTGCATTGCCGCCGCATGGCGTTTGAACATCCGGTGACCCGCAAACAGCTGTCGATCACAGCGCCGCTGCCCGACCACATGAAGGACAGCTGGGAGACCTTTGGCTGGTCCGAAGATCTGGCGGCAGAAGATCCGTTTGAGAGCCTGCAATAGCGAGGTCCATGACGATGAGCGGTGATCTGCGTCTGATCCTTTTTGATGTGGATGGCACGCTGGCGGACAGCGAGAGTGACATTGTTCAGTGCATGCAGGAAGCTTTCGAGGTGTATGAAAGAAAGCCCGCGAAACGGGATATTCTTTCGATAGTTGGCCTTTCATTGCCGGAGGCTGTCGCACAGTTGGCCCCTGATTTGCATCCGGAGTCGCGGGACACAGTGGTCGAGCTATACAAGGATGCGTATTACCGGGCGCGCGTTACCAAGGGCGCCGGGCATTCGCCGCTCTACCCCGGGGCGGCAGAGGTGCTGGCGGAGCTGAACGCGGTGCCTGAATATCTGCTGGGTGTGGCCACCGGCAAATCACAGCGCGGGCTGGATGCGCTGATCGAGACGCATCAGCTGCGGTGTTTCGTGACCCGGCAATGTGCCGATCACCACCCGTCAAAGCCGCATCCTTCGATGGTGCAGCGGGCGATGGCTGACACGGGCGTGACACCTGCGAATACTGTGATGATTGGCGACACCAGCTTTGACATTGATATGGGGCATGCGGCGGGGGTGCATACCATCGCTGTGGACTGGGGATTTCATCCCGCTGACCAGCTGGGTGCGGATCACATTATCGACAGCTTTGCCGATCTGGCACCGCTGTTGCAGCACATCTGGAAAGACTGACGATATGAGCGAGTGGAAACAGAAACGATTCTGGAAAGCTGTCTCGGTGGCCGAGACGGAGAACGGTTTTGCGGTGGAGCTGGATGGGCGCCGCGTGAAAACACCGGCAAAAGCGGTGCTCGCGGTTCCCAGCCGCCCAATGGCCGAGGCAATTGCCGTCGAATGGGATGCGCAAACCGAATCAGTTAACCCTAACATGATGCCCGTGACCCGGTCTGCGAACGCCGCAATTGACAAGGTGACACATCAGCACGCTGCGGTGGCCGATATGTTGGCCGATTATGGCGATTCTGACCTTTTGTGCTATCGCGCCGAGATGCCGACCGAATTGGTGTTGCGTCAATCCGAGATCTGGGATCCGGCACTCGACTGGGCAGCCGACGCACTTGGTGTCCGGCTTGAACCCCGTAGCGGCGTCCTGCATACGCCACAAGATCCGGCGGCTTTGGACCATTTACGTGGCTTAGTCCATGAAATGACACCGTTTCAGTTGGCCGCCTTTCACGATCTGGTGGCGATGTCGGGATCCCTGATCCTGGGGTTTGCCGCCACAAAGGGTTGGCGTGAGGCGTCGGAAATCTGGGATATTTCGCGTCTGGACGAGCTGTGGCAGGAACAGCAGTGGGGGCAGGACGAAGAAGCACAGGCCACCGCTGACCTGAAGCGCCGTGCGTTTTTGCACGCTAAGCGGTTCTACGATTTTTCCTGATAGCGCAATTAATTACCCAAAACGCGACGTTGCCGCAAAATTCGTTCGCGGCCACGAAAATGTTCTCTATACGGCCATCGAAATTCCTGATCCCGCACTTGACGTTTGTTGATGAATGCGACCACACTTGGTCGCGAAATGGGGAAAATCCTGTTTCAACACCTATCTCCGGCATGGCTGGTGCCGGGCAAAAAGAGCCGCCAAATAGGCGGACAATCAGGAAGAGGTAAACATGAAGAATAAGGTAATTTTGGGTGCGCTGACTATTGCTGGTCTGGCCGCCGGTGCCGCCGCTGCGGGGACGCTGGACGACGTCAAGGCGCGTGGTAAGCTGAACTGCGGTGTGACCACTGGTCTGGTCGGCTTTGCAGCGCCCAATGCCAATGGCGAATGGGAAGGTTTTGACGTTGCCGTCTGCCGCGCGGTTGCTGCGGCTGTACTGGGCGACTCGACCGCCGTTGAATTCGTGCCGACCACTGGCAAAACCCGCTTCACCGCTCTGGCCTCTGGCGAGATCGACATGCTGGCGCGCAACACCACCTGGACCTTCAGCCGCGACGTTGACCTGAAGTTCGAATTCGTCGGTGTGAACTACTACGACGGTCAGGGCTTCATGGTTCCCAAGGAACTGGGCGTGTCCTCCGCGAAGGAACTGGACGGCGCGACCGTCTGCATCCAGACCGGGACCACAACCGAGCTGAACCTGGCGGATTTCTTCCGCTCCAACAACATCAGCTATGAGCCGGTTCCGATCGAAACCAACGCTGAAGCACAGCAGCAGTACCTGGCTGGGGCCTGTGACGTCTACACCACCGACGCCTCCGGTCTGGCGGCAACCCGCGCGACCTTCGATGATCCTTCGGCGCATGTTCTGCTGCCTGAAATCATCTCCAAAGAGCCGCTGGGCCCGCTGGTTCGTCACGGCGACCACGAGTGGGGCGACGTTGTGCGCTGGAGCCTGAACGCACTGGTTGCAGCTGAAGAGCTGGGCGTGACCTCCGCCAACATCGGCGAAATGGCTGCTGGTACCGAGAATCCGGAAATCAACCGTCTGCTGGGCACCGAAGGTACCCTGGGCGAGATGCTGGGTCTGTCGGCTGACTGGGCGAAAAACGCCATCGGCGCTGGCGGCAACTACGGCGAAGTCTTTGCGAAGAACATCGGCGAAGACACTCCGATTGGTCTGGCACGCGGTCTGAACGCACAGTGGACCGAAGGCGGCCTGCTCTACGCACCGCCCTTCCGCTAAGAACGACTGAGGAAAGGGCGCAGGACCAACCTGCGCCCTTTTTTCCTACCGACCTATCCTAACAAAAACGCTTGAGGTCTGACGCGAGCAGGGAACCAACCCCGCCGATCAGTTGACCTATAAGCCACGGGGATCACTAATACATGTCAACTCTCACGGACCCACCAAAGGAGCAGTTCCGACTGTCGATGCTCCTTTATGATACCCGGTACCGTTCGGCGACCATCCAGGTCGTTGCAATGTTCGGGTTCATGCTCTTGGCCGCTTGGCTGATCAACAATGCCATCATCAACCTCAACACGCTGGGCAAGCCCGTTGCTTTTGGTTTCCTTGGCGAAACCGCAGGCTACGACATCAACCAGCGCCTGCTGGATTATTCCAACCAGGACAGCCACATGCGCGCGGCCTTTCTTGGCCTGCTGAACACGCTGGTGATTGCGGTCCTCGGTTGCATTGCTGCCACCATCATCGGCGTTGTCGTTGGCGTGCTCCGCCTGTCGTCGAACTGGCTGGTTGCCCGCATCATGACGGTCTACGTCGAGATGTTCCGCAATGTGCCGGTGCTGCTGTGGATCGTTCTGATCTTTGCCATTGTCACCGAATCGACGCCGCATCCCAAGGTCTACAAAGGCTTGGACACAGGTGCCGTCGTTGTTACCAATCGCGGCACCTATCTGCCCGAGCCGCTGTTTTCGCGCTCACTTGGGGACATTCACCTGTTTGGCAATTCCAGTCTGCGCTTTGATGTCTCCATCGATCTGATTGCGATTCTGATTGTGCTGGGACTGAGCATCTTTGCCGCGATGAAGATCCGCCAGCGGGCCGACAGCATTCAAGAGGCCACCGGCGACCGCCCAAGAACCTGGCACACCCGCGCGGCTGTGCTGATCCTGCCGATTGCAGCACTGCTGCTGGCGCTGGGGTTCCATCTTGGCTACGCCGAGCTGAAGGGCTTCAATTTCAAGGGCGGCACCCATCTACGCAACTCGTTGCTTGCTTTGTGGCTGGCGTTGTCCCTGTACACAGCCGCGTTTATCGCAGAAATCGTGCGGGCGGGTATTCTGGCGATCTCCAAAGGCCAGACCGAAGCGGCCGCCGCATTGGGTCTGCGTCCAAACAAGACCATGAATCTGGTGGTCCTGCCGCAAGCCCTGCGGGTGATCATTCCACCGCTAATTTCAAACTATCTGAACCTGACCAAAAACTCGTCGTTGGCGATTGCCGTGGGATATATGGATATCACCGGCACCCTTGGCGGTATCACGATGAACCAGACCGGGCGTGAGCTGGAATGCGTTCTGATGTTGATGCTGGTCTATCTCGCCATCAGTCTGAGTATCTCAGCGGTGATGAACTGGTACAACGAAGCCGTGAAGCTGAAGGAGCGCTGAGATGAGCGGAACACATGCACATACCGTCGCCTTTGTCCGCGACACCATGCTTCCGGAACAGGCCCCGCCGGCGTCCGAAGTTGGACCCGTTGGTTGGGTCCGTCACAATCTGTTCTCGGGTTGGCTGAACTCTGCCCTGACACTGGTCTCGCTTGGGGTGATCTACTACGTGCTTTCTGGCGTGCTACCGTGGGTCTTTCAATCCGTTTGGAACGCAGATTCGCTGAGCGAATGCCGCGAAATCATGCGCGAAAGCTGGGGTGACACTCATGGCCACGCCTGCTGGGGCGTGATCAAGGAACGCTGGAACCAGCTGTTGTTCGGCTTTTATCCGAGTGGAGCGATCGAGGGCACATCGGACCTGCGCTGGCGGCCAATCCTGGCCTTGGTGCTGCTGATGGGCGCGCTTAGCCCAATCCTGTTCTCTGATCGGGTATCTTCCAAGATGCTGATCCTGACAGCGGCCTACCCGTTCATCATGCCTTTCCTGATGTGGGGTGGCACGATCTGGGGTCCGCTGACCGCAGCAATCGGCTTTGTCATCGGTTTTTTCATCATCAAGAAAGGCGCGCTTGCCCTTGGTGAATTGGTATCGATGATCATTGGTGTGGTGGCTGCCGTGGTGTGGTGGTTCCTGTTGGCCCCCTATGTGGCTGATGGATTGTCCGCAATTCTACCCATCGGGTTGGAGCCGGTTCAGAGCCGCCAGTTTGGTGGCTTTATGCTAGCGATCTTGTTGGGGGTTGTGGCCATCGGTGTGTCGCTGCCAATCGGGGTTGTTCTTGCCTTGGGCCGCCAGTCGGATTTGATCGTTGTCAAATACCTCTGTGTTGGCTTCATTGAGTTCATCCGGGGTGTGCCATTGATCACGCTGTTGTTTGTGGCGTCCTTGCTGCTCAACGTCTTTTTGCCGCCGAATACCAATTTTGACATCATCCTGCGGGTGATGATCATGATGACTCTCTTCTCTGCCGCCTACATGGCAGAGGTGATCCGTGGGGGTCTGGCGGCCCTGCCAAGAGGCCAGTATGAAGGCGCGGACAGTCTGGGTCTGAACTACTGGCAGGCGCAGCGTCTGATCATCATGCCACAGGCCCTGAAGATCTCTATTCCGGGCATCGTGAGCACCTTCATCGGGATTTTCAAGGACACCACGCTGGTGTCGATCATCGGATTGTTTGACGTCATCGGGCTGGCCAGCGCGATCCGTGCAGACACCGCCTGGAATGGCGTCTACTGGGAACTTTTCGCGTTTATCGCAGCACTGTTCTTCGTCGTCTGCTTCTCCATGTCCCGTTATTCCATGTATCTGGAGCGCAAGCTTCAGACTGGCCACCGTTAAGGAGTTCAACATATGTCTGAACTTATGACCGACCGCGCAATCGACCGCTCCAAAATGCAGGTGAGCGACGAGGTTGCTATCGAAATCAATAATATGAACAAGTGGTACGGCTCGTTCCACGTGCTGCGTGATATCAATTTGACCGTCAATCAGGGCGAGCGGATTGTTATTGCGGGCCCGTCGGGATCCGGAAAATCCACCCTGATCCGCTGCCTGAATGCGCTGGAAGAACACCAACAGGGCAAGATTGTGGTGGATGGCACCGAACTGTCGAATGATCTCAAAAACATCGACAAAATCCGGTCCGAGGTTGGCATGGTGTTCCAGCACTTCAACCTGTTTCCACATCTGACCATTCTGGAGAACTGCACGCTGGCGCCGATCTGGGTGCGTAAAACGCCCAAGAAAGAGGCCGAAGAGCGGGCGATGCATTTCCTGGAAAAGGTGAAGATCCCCGAGCAGGCTCACAAGTATCCCGGCATGCTGTCCGGCGGTCAGCAGCAGCGTGTGGCGATTGCCCGCAGCCTGTGCATGATGCCGCGCATCATGTTGTTCGATGAACCAACATCGGCGCTGGACCCGGAAATGATCAAAGAGGTGCTCGACACCATGATCGAGCTGGCGGAAGAGGGCATGACCATGCTCTGCGTGACCCATGAGATGGGCTTTGCCCGACAGGTGGCGAACCGCGTGATCTTTATGGATGCAGGTCAGATTGTGGAGCAGAATGAGCCGGAAGAGTTTTTCAACAATCCCCAGAGCGACCGGACCAAGCTGTTCCTCAGCCAGATCCTTGGTCACTGAGGGGCACCTGCTATGACATTGGAAAGGCCGGGCATTTGCCCGGCCTTTTTGTTTTACGGCTCTGGCAGGGGGCGCTGCCTCCTGACCCCCGGAGTATTTACCGGAAAGATGACGGGGCGCGGTTGCATGGGGTCTTAGCCGTGGTGCGCGAACATCTCGCTGCTGCCATCTGGCTGGATCAACAGCGTGGTGAAGGGTTCGGTGTTGTCGCCCATCTGCATGCCGGGAGAGCCGATCGGCATGTCGGGCACGCTGAGGCCTAAGGCATCGGGGCGTTCGGCGAGAAGGCGGGTGATATCCCCTGCGGGGACGTGGCCTTCGATCACATAGCCCGCAACCGTGGCGGTATGGCAAGAGGCCAGCGCATCAGTGATGCCAAGCTGAGCCTTCATCTTCGGGCTCCATTTAGGACGGTCTCAGCCCGCTTGACGCTAAAGGAAACCAGAGAGAACAAGCGTATGGGTTCCCGCGTGGGATCGACAGGATGCCACAGGTGGGGGATGCGCCGCGCTAGCGGCGCTTGGCCCAACGGGAACGGAGGCATGTTCATGCAGCCGGGACAGGTGGGACAGGCGGGAGCCTGCGCGTGCAGCGTTGTCAGGCGCCCAGCAATTCACGCGGAACGGTGAATTCAGCCACCTTGCCGCTGCTCCAGGTCAGATCAGACCAAGTGTTTATGTCAAATCGGGCAATCATTGTGGCACCGGTGGGGAAATCGTCAAAGCGTGAATGATCTGGCGGGTGGCAGACGATCGAATGGGCAAAGGCCGCCAGACCGGGGTTGTGGCCAAGCACCAGAACGGTCTTATGCTCTGCTTCGCGCAGCACCTGAAACAGGATCTCTGCGCTGGCATGATAGAGCCGTTCGATAAACACCGCAGGTACCCCCAATTCCATAAGCTCGCAGGTTTCACGGGTGCGCTGCGCTGAGGACGAAATCACCTGATCCGGGATCATTCCAATTTCGCGCAACCAACTGCCAACCGCAGCGGCTGAATGGCGGCCGCGGGTGTTGAGCGGACGGGCGTGGTCGCTGGGGGAGCTTGTATCCCAGGCGGATTTGGCGTGGCGGGTCAGGATCAGCGTACAGGTCATTTTATGTGGAAATACCTCATGTGATGGGCGGATTGGGCCGGGGTGCGGTTGGCCCCCGTGCTCAGCGGACAGGCGCAGCGGGCACGGCATCCGTAGGACAGGCAGCTGGTCCCGGCGGTGGTATCTAGATGGTCGTGGCAGGCTGCCAGTTTGTAAGGACCGCCGTTCTCCAGCGCCTCAGCGGGGCAGGTGGTCAGGCAAGGTTGATCCGCGCAGCTCAGGCAGGGGGCCTGTGCCAATGGCGGAGTCGGGAGATCAATGTCATACGCGAAATATAGCGCGCCGCGATAGGAAATCATCATGCCGTAGTGATCATGCACCAGCATCTGCGACGGAGATGTGAAACTGCGGCCAGAGGCCAGCGCCCAGGCGACAAATGGAGCATAGGGTGGGCCGGTGAAGGGGTAGTAGGGCGTGGCCCCCAGGCGATATGCAAGATCTCCGATGACCCGGCTGGACCAGCGATCTACGGGGTTTGGGGCGGTGTCCAGATACTCGGCGCTGGCGGTGAATTGCGCCCAATAAGACGCCCCAGTGCCCAGCAGGATCAACGTTCCGCCGCTGGTGTCCATGCCTGGATATGCGCCTGAATGCGCACCCGTACACGCGTCGGTACCTGTGCCGCTACCCGCAGGCTGTTGCAGCGCAGGGTTGGGCGCTGTCTGTGAGGTCGGGATCTCGACCATATCGCGGCGCTGCGTTGCTGTTGGGTGAAAGCCACCGTAGATATCCAGCCCATGCGCCGTGGCCGCCTGTTGCAGCATGGCGTAGTTTGGTGCGGTCTTGTTAGGGTCGACATCGGCCATCGATACGGAGCGATCCGCAGCGACCGATTCCGGGCACGGGGGGCTGGTCATCGTGCCAGTCTAGCGCAGGCGGGCGTGTTTCCCTATCGGGATTTCGCTGCCGTAAACCACGCACAAAGCTGACAAGGGAAACGCCGACCCACCTGGGGCAGTCATCTGAACTGCTTTACGGGCGGATCATGGAGCCGGCACCGTGGTCGGTGAACAGCTCCAGCAAGACCGCATTTGGTACGCGGCCATCCACGATGGTGCAGGCGCGCACGCCACTTCGCACTGCGGCAAGCGCGGTTTCGGTCTTTGGGATCATACCGCCTATGATCACGCCATCGCGGGTCATTGTCTCGACATCGGCGGCCTTCAGCTCTGTTACCACCTCGCCGTCACCATTTTTCACACCAGAGACATCGGTCAGCAGCAGCAACCGATCTGCCGTGAGCGACGAGGCGATTGCCCCAGCTGCCGTGTCGCCGTTGATGTTAAAGGTTTCGCCCTTGGGGCCCGCACCAATGGGGGCGATTACCGGGATCATGTCCTGTTCAAAGAGATGCCGCAGCACGCCTGGGTCCATCTTTGTCGGGGTGCCGACAAAGCCCAGATCAGGATTGGCCTGCGTGCAGGTGATCAGATTGGCATCTTTGCCCGACAGACCGACGGCGGCACCGCCCTGACGGTTGATGGCCTGGACAATGCGCTTGTTGACCACACCCGAGAGCACCATTTCGACCACTTCCATGGTGGCGGCATCTGTGACCCGCTTGCCGTTTACGAAATCGGATTTGATCTGCAACTTGTCCAGCATGGCATTGATCATCGGGCCGCCGCCATGGACGATCACCGGGTTCACGCCGACCTGACGCATCAGCACGATGTCGCGCGCAAAAGTGTCCATCGCCTCGTCGCTGCCCATGGCGTGACCGCCCAGCTTGATCACGACAATGGCACCGTCGTAGCGCTGCAGATAGGGCAGGGCGCTTGAAAGGGTCTCGGCTGTGGCAATCCAATCGCGGTTCATATCTTGTTTCTTCATCATTGCAATCCCTGGAACTGGCAGAAGCGGGCAGCGCGCACGGCTGTGCCATGGCACTTGTGTTACGCGGTTCTGCCCGCTGTGCCAAGCATCGGGCGGCGTATTCACCCCATTGCGGTTGCCTGTTGGGGTGCTAGGTTTGCCGTAACGTGCCGATGATGCGGTACGGATCGTCTGACAGTCAGATGGAATCTCGGTAGTGGCTTTGGGCCAAGGATGGTGAGATGCGCAAGAAAACCCTTTTGTTGACTGGGGCAAGCCGGGGCATTGGCCACGCGACGGTGCAGCGGTTCAATGCCGAAGGCTGGCGGGTGATTACCTGTTCGCGTCAACCTTTCCCGGCGGAATGCCCCTGGGGCGGCGGAGAGGAGAACCACATACAGGTTGACCTGTCCGATCCGACGGACACGATAAATAAGGTGGGTGAAATTCAGGAACTCTTGGGGGGAAAGTTGGACGCGCTGGTCAACAATGCCGGGGTCTCGCCGAAGGGGCCGGAGGGGGAGCGGCTGAGCACGCTGGACACCGACCTGATGACCTGGGGCAAGGTGTTCCACGTGAACTTCTTCTCATCGGTTGTACTGGCGCGCGGGCTAAAGGATGAGCTGGCGGCGGCCAAGGGGTCGGTGGTCAATGTGACCTCTATCGCCGGCAGCCGGGTGCATCCTTTTGCGGGCGCTGCCTACGCGACCTCCAAGGCGGCGCTGGCCGCGCTGACCCGCGAAATGGCGCATGATTTCGGCCCGCTGGGCGTGCGTGTCAACGCGATCGCACCGGGCGAGGTGGAAACTGCGATCCTGTCGCCGGGTACCGATAAGATTGTTGAGAAACTGCCGCTGCAACGGTTGGGCCAGCCAGAAGAAGTAGCCGCAGCGATCTATTATCTTTGCTCGGACGAAAGTTCTTATATCTCCGGGGCGGAGATAGAGGTGAACGGCGCTCAGCACGTCTGATATCGGCTCTATCCTGCGGTATAGACATTTAAAATGCCCCCGGATCGACAGATCGCGGGGGCGTTTTTGGTCATACAGCTGCATGCCGAGGTCGGGGGTTATTCCAACCCCGAGATGATCGACCGCAGGGTGGCGATACCGTCGCCTTTTTCCGATGAGGTCAGTACGATTTCTGGATAGGCAGCCGGGTGTTTTGACAGCGCCTTGCGCACCTGATCCATGATCGCGGGGCGGTCCTTGTCCTTGACCTTGTCGGCCTTAGTCATCACGCATTGAAAGGTCACGGCAGAGCTGTCGAGTCGGGTCATGATCTCGTCATCGACGGATTTGATGCCATGGCGGCTGTCGATCAGCACAAAGGCACGGCGCAGAGTTTGACGGCCCGAGAGATACTGTTTGAGCAGCCGCTGCCATTTCTCGACGATGGGCAGGGGGGCATTGGCATAGCCATAACCCGGAAGGTCGACCAGATACAGCTCAGGGCCTTGGGTGAAATAGTTGATTTCCTGCGTCCGCCCCGGCGTGTTGGAGGCACGTGCCAGACCTTTTGTGCCGGTCAGTGCGTTGATCAGGCTGGATTTTCCGACGTTAGAGCGGCCCGCAAAACAGACTTCGATCCGGTCGGCAGGGGGCAGGCCCGACATGGCGACCACGCCTTTGACAAATTCCGACTGGCCGGCAAACAGTTTGCGGCCTTTTTCGGTCATGATTTCATCCGGCGTATCGGCCAGGGGGAACGGCATCTGCATCAGAGCACCTTTATGCTATCGCCGACGCGAATCGCGCCGTCTTTGATGACCTCTGCATAGACAGCAAAGTCCTGGTGACCCCAAGTGTCGCGCAGCATTTTCAGCGTGTCTGCATCGCGTTGGCCGGTCTCGGGGTTGGTCGTGGTGGCCAGACAGCGGACGGTGCGTTCGCGGATTGTCAACACCGCCTCGCCAATCTGCACATCGCGCCCGATCCATTTGTTTTCGTCCCAAGCGTTGCCTGTGTCGAACCAGATGTTACCACGCCAGCGCAGCGGCGACAGCGTGTGGCCAATGGCGGTTTCCACTGCGCGGTGAGAGGCCCAGTTGCACAGGCTGATCGACGGAAACGGGCTGTCGGTCATGCCCCGTCCCGGCACCCGCAAAATGCGGGCAGAGGCGGCGCGGTCCTCGGGCATCAGGGGGCGGACCCAGTCGAGAAATCGCGGTAGGTCAGCCGCGCTATCGGGGCTGAAGGTCAGCGAATCCTGCGTCGGATGGGACAGTGTCACATGGCCTTGGGCTTCGTCGTAGCGCGCCTCAACCGCCATCAGCTGTGGCGCCTTGGCGACGCGGCTGAAGTTGGCGCAGGGCGCCCAGGCGCTGCCGTCAGCCTTGGAGGCCTCATGGGCTACCGCCCAAACGCGATCGCCGGGCAGACACTGCCCGGCGACCAAAGAGGCGCTCTCTAGCGGCTCCCGACCATGTGATTTGATCGGGTGCCGCCAGATATGAGTGATGCCTTCGCTCATTTCTTGTCTGCCTTTGGCGTTTTCTTAAAGCCGGATTTGATATTGCCGAACACATCCGGTTTGTAGCCATGGGTGCGCATAATCAAATACTGCTGCGTAAAGGTGATGGTGTTGTTCGCAATCCAGTAAACCACCAAGCCAGAGGCAAAACCACCCAACATGAACATGAAGACCCAAGGCATCCAGGCAAAGATCATCTGCTGGGTCGGATCCGTGGGCGCCGGGTTCAGTTTTTGCTGCAACCACATGGAGATACCTAAGAGGATCGGCAAAATCCCAATAAAGATCGTGGCCATCAATGTGCCCTCGACCGGGGCTGCCATCGGCAGGAGGCCAAAGAGGTTCATGATGGACGTCGGATCAGGGGCGCTGAGATCCTGAAATGGACCAAAGAAGGGCGCGTGACGCAGCTCCAGCGTGACAAAGATCACTTTGTAGAGCGAGAAGAAGATCGGGATCTGGATCAGGATCGGCAGGCAGCCGGCCGCTGGGTTGACCTTTTCCTTCTTGTAGAGCGCCATCATCTCCTGCTGGAGCTTTTGACGATCATCGCCCAATTTTTCCTTGATCTCCTCCATCCGCGGCTGCAGCTCTTTCATCTTTGCCATGGAGGCGTAGGATTTATAGGCCAGCGGGAAGACAAGAAGTTTGATCAATACGGTCAAGCCGATGATCGCCCAGCCCATGTTGCCAATCAACGCGTTCAGCCAATGTAGAACCGCAAAGATCGGCTTGGTCAGGAAGAAGAACCAGCCCCAGTCGATGCTGTCGAGGAAACCTTCGATGCCGTCTTTCTGGTAGCCTCGGATGGTTGCCCATTCCTTGGCGCCAGCAAACAGCATGGTGGTTGCCTCAGTGGTTTGGCCATCCGCTACGGAGACGGTCGGCAGCACAATATCGGTCTGGTAGATCTCGCGACGCTCATCGAATTTTGCGATGGAGCGGAAGGCCTGACCCGGCTCGGGTACCAGGGTCGACATCCAGTAATGATCGGTAAAGCCAATCCAGCCGTTGCCCTCAATCTGGGTCACTTCGGCGCGGGCACCCGTGCGGGGATCAATCTCGAAATCGGTCATGTCGTCATAGTCGATTTCGGCGAGGGTGCCGTCGGCCATGCCAATCACACCTTCATGCAGGATGAAGAAGTTTTTCAGATCCTGCGGTTCGCCATGGCGGGCCAGGGTGCCATAAGGCGCCAGTGCCACGGTCCCACCAGAGGCGTTGGTCACCGACTGCGTGATGGTGAAGAGATAATCCTGATCGACCGCAATGGTGCGGTTGAAGGTGAGGCCCTTGCCATTGTCCCAAGTCAGGGTGACCGGGCTGTCCGGCGTCAGGGTCGCGTCGCTTTCGGCCTGCCACAGGGTGTTGGCTCCGGGCACATCGTCGGGACCCAGACCGCTGCCGGGGGCCCAGCCATAGAGCGCGTAATAGGCGTTGGGGTCACCAGCGGGGGACAGCATCTTAACGATTGCGGCGTCCGCTTCCAGAGAAACGCGATAATCCTTGAGCGACAGATCGTCGAGACGACCGCCTTGCAAGGAGATGGTGCCGGAAACGCGCGGCGTGTCGATGGTCAGGCGCGGCGCATCGGCGACGGCCTTTGCCTCGGCGGTGACGCTGGCCCCATCCGTGCCGGCCACAGGGCTGGCAGCGTTTGGCGCGGCCACCACGTCGCCCGCAGGTGCGGTTTCAGTGATAACGGCATCAGGCTGCGGCTGCGGCTCTGGCGGTGGAAAAAAGACGTACCACCCCAGAATCACCAGGAAACTAAGTGCGGTTGCGAGAAGAAGGTTCTTGTTCTGATCGTCCATTTGGGACTGCCACCTCGTGCATGGAATGACAGGGTGTGGTTCAACAGAGATGGCCCCCAAAGGTCAAGCGGAATCGCCCCCAAGCTGGCCCTGCAGCGTCGTTGAGGGGCTATTTCCCAAAATCGACCCTGGAAAACCGCAAGACGGGCGGTGATGACAGCGCCAACAAGGACGTCAGTGACGGGAAAAATCAATGCAGAGGACAACGCCAATCTCACCTGGCACGCGCATTCCGCAGGCGCACTGCGCCCAGATGAGCAGACAGGAGATATCCCGCGTCTGCTGGTTGATCAGAGTAATGGGCAGGCCCGGCCGTCAGCGATGGCGCACAGAAACCCGCCTACAAGCATGATACGCGGACAGAGCGCAGGCGGCATCGTGACCGGAGGCATGTGAAATGACTGGTGTCAGTTGAAGAAACCTAAGGTTGTCCAAAAACTGTCGGCTAAGACGATGTTACTAACCGTGGTGAATTGGTCGGGCATGGCGCAGGGCCAGACGCTGTTTGCGTCTGCCGCTATTCAGCAATTATCTGCCCTGTTGCGCCATCAATTGCCCTGACGACCAATCGTGGGGGCGTCTTGTAGTTTGGCCTCATGGGCCGTGATCCAATCCAGGGTCTGATCAAAGGGCATCGGGCGACCGATGCCAAAGCCCTGCACGTGATCGCAGCCAAGCTGTGATAGCAGCGCATGTTCGCCCACGGTCTCTACCCCCTCGGCAAGGGTGGTGAGCTCGAGACGCTCGGCCATGGTCAGGATGGCAGCGATCAGTTTCTGCTGCTCAGGATCACGATCGGCTTTCATCACAAAGGATCTGTCAATCTTGATCCGCGACACTCGGAACCGCTGCACGGCGGCAATCGACGCATGGCCAGTCCCAAAATCATCCAGATCAATGCCGCAGCCCATTTTGCCAAGGGCCGCGATATTGCGCACGATCATATCGTCGGGGCGATCGGTCATGACGGTTTCGAGGATTTCAATACAGAGCCGGTCAGGGGTGAGACCAAAACGTTCCAGCTCCCACTGGATGCGCTCAACCAGGTTGGCATTGCGCAGCTCATCCGTGGCGAAATTGACCCCCACAGACGGCACATGCAGACCGGCGGCATCCCACGCTTTAAGTGCTGTCAGAGCGTTGTAGAGCATGATTTCGCTCAGGCGTTCCATCAGACCCGCGCTTTCCAGCGTGGGGAGGAAGGACATCGGGGGAATCATGCCGCGCACAGGATGTGCCCAACGGGCCAGTGCCTCAAACCCGGAGACGCGGCCGGTGTCGGTGCAGATCTGTGGCTGGAACCAAGCCTGGATCTGACCATTTTCCAAGGCCTCGGTGACTTCGTCCATCATATCGCCACGCGCTTTGCTGCGCTGATCCATTTCGGGCGAGAAGGCGCGCATGCCGGAGGGGCCATTGTTCTGCGCATCCAAGAGCGCGGTGCAGGCGGCCCCCAGCCAATCATTCCCAGAGGGTTTCGGCGTCCGGCTGTGTAAGCAAAAGCCGATGGAGCAGGAGACATACAGCGAGGCGCCGTCCACGGCGATTGGTTCTTCGATTGCAGCCTGAAGCCTGCCAGACATCTGCACGGACAGCTCCAGATCCATCTGCAGGACCGGAGTAAGGCAGATGGCAAAACGGGAATCGCCAATCCGCGCAACATAATCCTGTGGACGCACAATCGACAGGATCCGGTCGCCGCACCGGTTCACCAGCTGATCTGCGGTTTCCTGACCATGGCGCTGCGCCAATTCCTTGAAATCATCCAGTTCGATCACAAATACGGCGGACCGCAGACCGGTGTCCGCAGCGCTGTCGTAAACTTCGGATATGACCTCATTAAAGCCGTCGCGCATCATCATGCCGGTCAGGCTGTCGCGTGGCATGGCCGGACGGCGAAAATAGCTAAAACCGCCTGAGACCGCAAAAATCAGGGGCAGCCCCAGAGCGACGGCCAGCAATGCGGCCTCGCCCCCCATCCAGAAGGTAGCCAGGGTGAGAGCTGGCAGAAATGCAAGCAGTGGCGGCCCCAGCAGCACCGGGGCAATCCGTTTTCTGACCTGCGTTATCGTCTGCGACAGCGATTTTGTCATCTGTAGACCTTTCACCTACGGCATGTGGTGCTTGCTACAGACTAGAGCCGCGGTCTGACCGCCAAGTTAACGCAAATCGGGAATTTCGCCTGAATCGCCCCCGTAATCGCTATTTTTCAACATAAGACCGGAGAAATCGAAAAGCTTTGGATCCAGTAGATGTGACGGGCGTGCATTCATCAGCGCGCGGAACATAACCTGACGGCGTCCTGGGCTGTTTGATTCCCACCCGTCTAGGATCTGTTTCACCTGCTGGCGCTGTAACCCGTCCTGACTACCGCAAAGGTCACAGGGGATGATCGGATAATTCAATGCCTTGGCGAATTTTTCGCAATCCACCTCGGCGACATGGGCAAGGGGGCGAAACACAAACAGATCGCCCTCTTCATTGACCAGCTTTGGCGGCATGGTTGCCAGACGACCTCCGTGGAAGAGGTTCATGAAGAAGGTTTCAAGAATATCGTCGCGATGATGACCCAGCACCACAGCAGAGCAGCCCTCCTCGCGGGCGATCCGGTAGAGGTTGCCGCGCCGCAGACGCGAACAGAGCGCGCAAAACGTACGGCCCTGCGGGACCTTATCCATCACGATGCTGTAAGTGTCCTGATATTCGATGCGGTGTGGGACACCCATTTTTTCCAGAAATTCCGGCAGCACAGTTGCCGGAAAGCCGGGCTGGCCCTGATCCAGATTACAGGCGAGAAGATCCACCGGCAACAAGCCGCGCCACTTCAGTTCATAGAGAACCGCGAGCAGGGTATAGCTGTCCTTGCCGCCAGAAAGGCAGACCAGCCATTTCGGTGTGCTGCCGTCCTCGCGCCGTTCCACCATGCCGTATTGGTCAATCGCTTCGCGCGCGTAGCGCACGATTCGTTTGCGGAGCTTCTTGAACTCAGTGGTTGAGGGCGCGCCTGTAAACAGCGGGTGGATATCGTCCAGATCATCATCAAGCATGGGCGCGCCCTAGCCGAGGATCGGCATTTTGCCAAGAAGAAAAGGCCCCGAATGCAGATTCCAACGGCGGCCTGGGGGACTGCCTCATTTGGCAGAGTCATCCAAAGCCGGGGCCGTTGCGTAGCCAAGGGCAAGAGAAACAAGACAAAGATGAGGTGTGAGATATGGCAATTGCGACACAAACACCACGCCGGTTTCGGTTTGGCCGCTGGGCAGCTCTTGGCGCGGGGGCGGCAGCTGTTGCGGCGCTGGCATCCTGCGGGCGGCCCAGTCTGAGCGATGATAAGCTGAGCGATAAGACCTTCAATCTGGAGGAATATTTCGAAGGTAAAACCGTCGCATATGGCCAGTTCGAAGATCGGTTTGGAACCGTTCGGCGGCGGTTCAAAGTAGAGATCACTGGCGAGTGGGATGGCCGTGTGCTGACGCTGGCCGAGAGTTTCCGCTATGCCGATGGCAGTACCGAGCAGCGGATCTGGTCCCTGACGAAAACGGGCGAAAACACCTGGGAAGGCAGTGCTGATGGGGTGCAGGGCATCGCCAAGGGGGAAGAGCGTGGTGATACCTTCAACTGGGGTTACACGATTGATCTGCCAGTGCCCGGTGGCGACACCATGCGGGTGACGTTTGATGACTGGATGTGGCTTCTGGAGGACGGCAGGTTGCTGAACAAAGCATATATGAGCCGCTATGGCGTCACGCTGGGCGAAGTTACGATTTTCTTTGAGAAGCTCTGAGCGGGTTACCTGGGGCCTGCAGTCGGGTCCTGTTTGGCCCGGTCATGGTCGGGGTCACAGCCGGGAACCGGATCGTAGCCATCCCCACCAAGGGGATGGCAGCGCCCGATTCTGCGCGCGGTGAGCCAAGCGCCCCGAATGGCGCCGTGTTTCTCCAGTGCCTCCAGCGCATAGGCCGAGCAGGTGGGCTGGTAACGGCAGTTGAAGCCAACCCAGGGGCTGAACAGCAGCCGATAGGCGCGTACGGGCAAAGCAAAGAGGTGGGCGAGTGGAGTCATGGCGTCTAGATAGGCGCGCCGGCGCTCTATAGCAATCTGCGGGGGTGTCGCGGCTGCGGAGTGAGGAGCAACGGAAGGTGTGGGCCTTGCCTGTTGTGATTACTTGCCGTGAATTTTCTTCATCGCGTAGATCAGATCGTTTTTCAGATCGTCGAACGGGCGGTCAGCGGTTTCGCCTGCACGGCCTATCAGCACGTAGTCCCAGCCGGTGCGGCCGTGGATTGGCAGAATCATCCGAGCTACCTCGCGCAAGCGGCGTTTGGCGCGGTTGCGGGCCACTGCATTACCGACCTTTTTGGAGCAGGTAAAGCCCATGCGAATGCCATCGCCGACGGGATCCTCCGCATGGCGTTTGCGGCCCTGAACCATCATCCCCTTGGTGCCCTGACGACGGGCGCGCGCCGCCGCGAGAAAGTCGCGGCGTTTGGCGATCACATCAGGTTGCGGGCGGGGAAGGGGACAGACCAAGGTATCAGATGCGCAAACGGACACCGCCGGAGACCTGGTCCCTTGGGCAGCTGGGCCATCCTTGGGGGTCTCCGGCGGTGTCATGTCTGTCTGAACAGAACTGGGCGCGATTACGCGCTCAGCGACTTACGACCGCGTGCGCGGCGTGAGTTCAGAATTTTGCGGCCTGCCTTGGTGGCCATGCGCGCACGGAAGCCGTGGCGGCGTTTGCGAACCAGGTTCGAAGGCTGATAGGTGCGTTTCATCGCTCCGGTCTCCAACTGTTTACATCGGGACGGCGCGGAATCGGCCACCCGGGGGTCTATCTCGAAGCCCGGTCTCTAGAAGGGAATGACCTGCGAGTCAAACCCCAACGCGGTTGTTTTCTGCGCGAAATGCAACATTTCCATGAAAACCGGATGCTGGAGGCTCTCTAGCAGAAGAGAATTGTAACAGACAGGGGGCAGATTGGTGTTTGGCTCACTTTTTCGCAGGGGATGATCAAGCGGACGTGAAGAGGCGGCGTCTATGCTCGTACAGGGCCTATTTACCGGATAGCCAGAGACAAAGGTCTGCGGCGGTGGTGCCCTCCAGCCCCCAACCGCAGCTGCGGAACAGAATATGACTGGCCAGCTATGGCCCAAGACAGCAGGATTTACAGAAGATGTCCGATCAGTCCGACCAACCAGATATCGCAAATCGTTCTGAGGGCGTGGCCCCGGCAGGCGAATCGGGAGAGCGGGGCAAGAAGACTCCTGCGTTGACACGATTCCTGCCACTGGCGCTGGTGCTGGTGGTGGCGGTGATCGGTGCGATGACCCTTGGTGATTATCTGACGTTTGAGACGCTGCGCGACAACCGGGTGGCGCTGATGGCGTTTCGCGATGACAATTATTTGGGTCTCGTTGGTCTGTTTGTGCTGGCCTATGTGGTGATCGTGGTATTTTCGCTGCCCGGTGCGGCTGTGGCGTCGGTCACCGGCGGGTTCCTGTTTGGTTTGGTTGCGGGCACGGTGTTCAATGTATTGGCGGCCACGATCGGTGCTGTTGGCATCTTTCTAGCGGCGCGCTGGGGGCTTGGGGCGATGCTGACCCACCGGCTGGAAGCTGCGGAGGGGCGGGTTCGGACCCTGAAGCAGGCGCTGCGGGAAAATGAGATCGAGGTGCTGCTGCTGTTGCGGTTGGTGCCTGCGGTCCCGTTCTTTGTGGCCAATCTGCTGCCCGCGCTGGTCGGGGTGAAGCTGATCAATTTTCTGTGGACGACGGCAGTGGGCATCATTCCCGGTGCTGTGGTGTTCACCTGGATTGGTGTGGGCCTTGGCGCGGTGTTTGACCGGGGCGAGACGCCGGATCTGTCGATCCTGTGGGAGCCGTTTGTGATCGGGCCGATCCTTGGCCTGTGTGTGTTGGCGACCCTGCCCATCCTGCTGAAGAAACGCCGCCCGGCAACCCCCGGAAAGGACCAGTGACCATGCAAGAGCTAACCTGCGATCTTCTCGTGATCGGCGCCGGGTCAGGCGGTCTGTCCGTTGCCGCTGGAGCCAGCCAGATGGGCGCCGACGTTGTGCTGCTGGAAGGGCACAAGATGGGCGGCGATTGCCTGAACTATGGCTGCGTGCCGTCCAAATCGCTGCTGGCCAGTGCCAAGGTGGCTTATGGTCAGGCCCATGCCAGCGCCTATGGGGTTGCGGATCAGATGCCGGTGGTGGATTACGCTGCTGCCAAGGATCACGTGCAGGACGTGATCGCCACCATCGCGCCCGTGGACAGTCAGGAGCGGTTTGAAGGCTTTGGCGTGCGGGTCATTCGCGCATATGGCCGGTTTGTCGATGATCGCGTGGTCGAGGCCGGAGAGCATCGTATTACCGCCCGGCGCATTGTGATCGCTACGGGGTCCTCGCCCCTGGTGCCACCAATCGACGGGCTGGCTGATGTGCCGTATTTCACCAATGAAACGCTATTTGACCTGCGCGAGCGGCCAGAGCATCTGCTGATTATCGGCGGCGGCCCCATCGGTATGGAAATGGCGCAGGCCCATATCCGGCTGGGCAGCAAGGTGACCGTCATCGAGGGTGACCGGGCGCTGGGCAAGGATGATCCTGAGCTTGCGTCCATCGTATTGGACCAGTTGCGCGGTGAAGGCATTGAGATCGCCGAGGGCGCGCAGGCTGAGACTATTGCCTCCACCGAGGGTGGCGGCATTCGCGTTACAGCAAAGGATGGCCGGGTGTTCGACGGCAGCCATCTCCTGATGGCGGTCGGGCGCAAGGCCAATATCGACAAGCTGAACCTGGAGGCCGCAGGCGTTGAGACCAATCGGGCAGGCGTGGTGGTGGACGACAGTCTGCGCAGCAGCAACCGTCGGGTCTATGCCATTGGTGATGTGGCCGGTGGGATGCAGTTCACCCATGTGGCCGGCTACCATGCCGGGGTGATCATCCGCTCGATCCTGTTCGGGCTACCGTCCAAGGCCAAAACCAATCATATTCCCTGGGCGACCTACACCGCACCGGAACTGGCGCAGGTTGGCCTCACGGAGGAGCAAGCACGCGAAAAACACGGCGACCGGCTGGAGGTTGCACGGTTTGACTATCACCACAACGACCGCGCGCTGGCAGAGCGCAAGAGCAAAGGCCTGATCAAGGTGATGGTGGTCAAGGGGCGTCCCGTTGGGGCCTCTGTTGTGGGGCATCAGGCGGGGGAGCTGGTGGCGCTGTGGTCCATGGCCATCGCCAATAATCTGAAGATGAGCCAGGTCGCGGGGATGGTGGCCCCCTATCCCACCATATCGGAGGTGAATAAACGCGTCGCAGGGGCCTATTTCTCGCCACGGCTTTTTGATAGTCCAATGGTGAAACGAGTGGTGCAATTTGTGCAGCGCTGGCTCCCGTAACGCCGGAAGGGGCTGAATGCTCAACACGCTTTCAGGCAGATTCCTGATCCTGACCACGGTCTTCGTGATGTTGGCCGAGATCCTGATCTTTGTGCCCTCCATCTCTCGGTTCCGGCTCGACTATCTGGCAGACCGGCTGGAACGCGCGCAGATTGCGTCGCTGGCACTGCTTGCAGATGATATGCTTGAGACTGAGCTGGAGGCAGAGCTCTTGGAAAACGCGGGCGTTTTCAACGTGGTTCTGCGGCGGGATGAGGTGCGTCAACTGGTGCTGTCCTCGCCGATCCCTTCGCCAATTTCCGGCACCTATGATTTGCGGATGAGCAGCCCGTTTGCGCTGATCGGCCACGCCATGAAGCGGCTGGTCACCCCGGAAAACCAGATTATCCGAGTGATCGGCGCGCCGGTGCGTGATGCAGGGCTGCTGATCGAAATCACAATTGAGACCAAAGACCTGCGCGATGCGATGATCGACTATGGGCTGCGCATTCTGCTGCTGTCGGCGGTGATCTCCATCTTTACCGCAGTGCTGCTTTTTGCGGCGGTGCGCCGGTTCATGGTGAAGCCGATCAAGGGTGTCATCGGTTATATGCAGCGCTATGCCGCCGCACCGGAGGACGCCCGCGGCATTATTCACCCCAGTGCCGGGGTGCGCGAGCTGCGCGAGGCCGAAGAGGCACTGATGCAGTTGCAGACAGAGCTGACCCAGGCGCTGAAACAGCGCGAGAGGCTGGCGCAGCTGGGCGGTGCGGTGGCCAAGGTGAGCCATGATCTGCGCAATATTCTGACGTCAGCGCAGCTGTTCACCGACCGTATCGAGATGAGTGAAGACCCGCTGGTTCGTCGCTTGGCGCCCAAGCTGGTGAATTCGATCACCCGTGCGGTGTCGCTGTGCGAGGGGACGCTGGCGTTTGGCCGGGCAGAGGAACCGGCGCCGACCTTTGGCCGCGTGTCCCTGTATGGGCAGGTCGAGGATATTCTGGAGAGCGAGAGCCTGGCAGGGGGCACAGAGGGGCGGATCCGTTTCCTGAATGAGGTGCCTGTGGATCTGAGCCTGCGGGCCGATCCCGAACAGCTGTTTCGGATCGTGATGAACCTGGTCCGCAACGCGCGTCAGGCGATCGAGGCCACGGGGCAAGAGGGGCAGATCACTCTCTCTGCCCGCGAAGACACCGAAACCTGGTGGATCTCCGTTGCGGATACTGGCCCCGGTCTGCCGCCAAAGGCACGCGAGAATCTCTTTACCCCGTTTCAGGGCGGTATCCGCAAAGGCGGCACCGGTCTGGGCCTTGCTATCGCCGATGAGCTGGCGCGCGGCCATGGCGGCATGGTGGTTTTGCGCGAAACTGGACCAGAGGGCACCGTGTTTGATATATGTCTGCCCAAGGGCGACGGGACCCTCTAAGGGTTTGTCGTCTGTAAGGCGCGCCGGATGCGTAAAAATACGAAAACCTGCGACAGGCTGACATTTTAGGCTTGCACCCATGCGCCACTCCCCTTAAACCCCGCCGCAGTGGACCGATAGCTCAGCTGGATAGAGTACTTGACTACGAATCAAGGGGTCGGGGGTTCGAATCCTCCTCGGTCCGCCACTAAATTCTTGTTGAATGTCAGATGTTTTTGACTTTTCCGTCACGACATTGACCCAACAGAGTACCGGCCGAATTCTTTCGCCGCCACAGTGACCCAAAATCAGAAAACTGCTCGCTAACGTTCCGTGTTGTCCAAAAAATTGCGTTGCGTCATTGTGTCAACATGCGTCAGCCCACAAAACAACATTTGGATCGACATGAACGCCTCAAGGCCGATCTTCGAGTCCGGGGAAGCTCTCTCGCAAAGATCGCCCGCGAATTGGGCGTGACTGACTCTGCTGTCACCTTGGTGGGCAAGAGAATGTGCCGGCCTGCAAAGATCGAGCAGGCTTTGGCGGACGCTTTGCAAACTACGCCAGAGCAGCGTTTCCCTGATCGTTACGAAGAGAGATAGAGCGGCCATTCACGCCTGGCGCGGCAAATGCCCGGTCAGGGCCCTTCGCAGTCATTCAGGCCTGTCCTGTGTGCTGCGAGTGTTTTGGGCTGCTTTCAACCCTTTCCTGACATTCGTGCAAGGTGCGGCGAGAGACCAAGCCGGTGATGAGGCTGGTCTTGCCCGCACCGGAGCCACCCGTCACGACGAAGAAATGGTCGCTCATGGGCCATCCTCGGTTTTGACAAAGGGGAGGGCCGCGAAGCGATCAACACGCCGAAAAAGCGCGGATCAAAGCAGCATAGATTTTTGAAGGGAAAACAGCACCTGTCTGCACGACAGAGGTAAATCCTCTAACGAGAAAGGCAAAACTATCTGGTGCTTTTCAAGAGTGATTTGGTGGAGCCTAGGAGGATCGAACTCCTGACCTCCTGCATGCCATGCAGGCGCTCTCCCAGCTGAGCTAAGGCCCCAAATCATCCGCGTGTCGTTGCCGTCTCGCGGTGTGTGTCGGTGATTTAAGGGAGGCTGGCGCGCGCCGCAAGCGGAAAATGCACCATCATCCGAGATTTTTTCGACACCTGAAACATGGGGATCCGGGGGAGGTGGCAGCACCTCCCCCAAGGGCCGTATGGCCTTAGGTATCGTCGTCTTCGGCGGCGACGTCGGCAATCTCGTCAAGCGAGACATTGTCCTCGTCGTCGTCATCATCCAGGACGTCATCGCCCAGATCCAGATCGACGTCTTCATCATCATCAAGCACCGCGTCGTCGCCGTCGGTTTTTTCCTTGGCTTTGCGGCTTGCCGCATCTTCGGCGTCGGCTTCGATCATGCGGCTTTTGCCGTTGTTCAGTTCGACAACCTCACCGGTGTAGGGGCTGACGATCGGGTTTTTGTTCAGGTCGTAAAAGCGCTTGCCGGTTGTCGGGCAGACGCGCTTTACACCCCATTCTTCATTGGGCATGTGGATCCCCTTGATTTTCTGCTGAGTCGGTTCGACGATTCAGGTGCCTTGCCATATGCGTGGGGTGCTGTCAAAGCCTTTGCCAAAAAGGGGGGCCGTAATGGCTGATCATCATCTGCCCGGAAATCCACCGGTGCCGCTGACTCTGCGCCGGTCGGCGCGGGCGCGCCGGATCAGTTTGCGGATCTCAGGTTTGGATGGACGGGTGACGCTGACTTTGCCCTCTCGGGTGCCTGATCGCGAGGCGCTGGCCTTCGCCCGAGAGAAGGAAAGCTGGATCCGGGAGCACCTGTCGAAACACCCGGACAGCATAGCTGTTGACTATGGCTGCGTGCTGCCAATCGACGGGCGACCACGGCAGGTGGTGGCAGGGCCCGGCCGCCGGGTATTGCTGGAGGCGCGCAGCCTGATCGTGCCCGGTGCCGAAAAAGGCGCGAACCCAGGGCGGCGTATCCAGCGATACCTACAAGAGCTGGCCCGTGATCGCTTGGCCGGGGCCTCTGACGGCTACGCGGCGGTGCTGGGACGCAGCTACAGCCGGATCAGCCTGCGCGACACCCGGTCCCGCTGGGGGTCCTGCTCATCCGATGGGGCCCTGATGTATTCATGGCGCCTGATCTTGGCGCCGCCGGAGGTGTTGCGCTATGTTGCGGCTCATGAGGTGGCCCATCTGGCTGAAATGAATCATTCGCCCGCATTCTGGGCGGTCGTGCAGCAGCTCTATGGCAACTACGATGGCGCACGGGACTGGCTGCGCCGCGAAGGCAATCACTTGCATCGCTTTCGGTTCAGCGCACCATAAATCGGCTCTGGTGACATGATGCACGTTTCGGTTGACGGTGGCTGTATTTGTGATCACAAGATCCGCCATGTCCAATCCCATTCGCCCCACCGCTGAACCGCCCACGGGATCCGCCCATGACCGTGTTTATCGCGCGTTGCGCACCCGCATTATGCATGGAGAGGTCGCGCCCGGACAGGCGTTGACGCTGCGTGGCATCGGGCGGGAGTTTGAGGTGTCGATGACACCTGCCCGCGAATCGGTCCGACGTCTGGTGGCTGAAGGGGCCTTGTTCCTGTCCTCTTCAGGGCGGGTCTCGACGCCCGAGCTGACCAATGAGCGGATCGAGGAACTGGCCGCTCTGCGTGCCTTGATTGAGGTGGAACTGGCAAGCCGCGCCCTGCCACGGGCGCATATGGCGCTGATCGACCGGTTGCAGAGCATCAATGCCAATGTGGCCGAGATGATCTCGAAACGCGACGCCTGCGGCTACATCCGTACGAATCTGGAGTTTCACCGAACGTTGTATCTGCGTGCGCAGGCACCGGCGATGCTGGCCATGGCAGAGACCGTTTGGTTGCAACTGGGGCCAACCATGCGGGCGCTTTACGGGCGTCTGCGACGAACCGAGCCGCCGCAGAACCACAAGCTGATTATTGCTGCGCTGAAAGCCGGGGATGAGCCGGGGCTGCGGCTGGCGGTGCGGTCTGATGTGACCCAAGGGCTGCGGTTGCTGGCGGGGTAGGTCGCGCAGTCAGCTGCCGCTAAGCGCATCGCCCAGCGTTTTTGTCCCGCGATCACTGGCCTTTGGCACGACGCGATAGAGTGCGTTGACGCAGCAAAACAAGGCAAAGCCCAAGAGGCCGATACAGAGGGCGGTGACGAGGACTTGCCCAAAGACCTGCCCCCGTAACCAGTCAAATACGCTGCCGATACCGTCTGGATTGTCGGCAGAGGCCGACATGGCGGCCTTAATGATCAATGCGCCAATAACGCCGATGACCACGCCGTTCGCAGCGACACCGATTTTCAAGGGTGTATTAAGGCGCCGGGTGGTCGCGTTGGCTTTGAGATGTGTTCGGTAGCCTTCGTTCCATGCCTTGTGAAGGTAGTAACCCGCTGCACCCAGCGTCAGCAGGCCAGCCACCCCGAGGAGGATCGCGCCGACCGGCGACGACGCAAGCTGTGCGATCTTATCACCGCCGGTGCCACTACCGGACTGATGGTCGATCAAAACTGTGACGGCAAGCCCCGCCATGATGAAGTGGACGAGACCCGTCACCACCATCGCCGTGCGGGCGATCAGGCCCTTGATACCAGCCCCGTATGCTTCGAGGTCCCAGACGCTGTCGACCACACGCCAGACTGCGTAGGCTGCCAATCCCAGAATGATTGCGAGTAGTACAATTGTACCCCAGCCACCATCCAGCCATTCCAGCGCTTCCGTGGTGCCTTTTGCACCGCCGCCCTGCCAGATCGACCAGAGCGATGTACCGGAAATCGTCAGATAGACCAGCGCCCGACCACCGTAGCCTGCACGCATAATGGGTATTGCCCAAGAGAAGTCATCGGGGTTGATCTGGTCAAGGATCTCATTGCGGGTTTGTTGCGAGGGCAGGGCGCGATTTGCGCGCCCTGATTTCAGGCGGTCTGACATGATGGCGCTCCTGACCCTGAGAAAGGGCATTTACTGGTTAAATGCGCAACACCGCAGTATTGTTCCGAATTTGAGTGTCTCAGGGCAGGCAGGAATAGCAAAAAACCCCGGCGCAAAGGCCGGGGTTTCATTTTAAATCAGAGCGTTGCAGGTGGCCTTAGGCCGCCAGCCCCTTGGAGCCGATGTCCAGGAACTTTTGGCGGCGGTCCTTGATCAGGGCGGCGGCGTCCTTGCCGTCCAGCTCTGCCAGCATGTCGGACAGCGCGCCGCGCACCGCCTCAAAGGCGGCATCAGCATTGCGGTGGGCGCCACCGAGCGGCTCGGGGATGATCTTGTCCACCACGGCCAGTTCCTTGAGGTTCTGGGCGGTGAGGCGCAGGGCCTCTGCGGCTTCGCGCATCTTCTCGGCATCTTTCCAGAGGATAGACGCGCAGCCTTCGGGGCTGATCACAGAGTATACGGAATGTTCCAGCATCGCCACGCGGTTGGCCGTGGCAAAGGCCACAGCACCGCCAGAGCCGCCTTCCCCAATGATGATGGAGATCAGCGGCACGCCGATTTTTAGGCACATTTCGGTTGAGCGGGCGATGGCCTCGGACTGGCCGCGCTCTTCGGCCCCTTTGCCGGGGTAGGCACCTGCGGTATCGACCAAGGTCACAACGGGCAGACCAAACCGGCCGGCCATTTCCATCAGGCGGATTGCCTTGCGGTACCCTTCGGGGCGGGCCATGCCGAAGTTATGGGCGATACGCGCCTTGGTGTTGGAGCCTTTCTCATGGCCGATCACCATCACGGGCTGATCGTTGAACCGGGCCAATCCGCCCATCACAGCCAGATCATCGGCAAAGTTCCGGTCGCCGGCCAGCGGTGTATATTCTGTGAACAGCGCGTCGATATAGTCGCGGCAATGGGGGCGTTCCGGATGACGGGCCACCTGACATTTGCGCCAAGGCGTCAGATCCTTGTAGAGATCGATCAGCAATTGCGCCGCCTTCGCATCCAGGGCGGCGGCCTCATCGGTCAGATCAGCCTCTTCATTTGCCCGTGCCAGGGCGCGCAGTTCTTCCGCTTTGCCTTCGATTTCGGCCAACGGTTTCTCAAAATCCATGTACTGGGTCATGTCGTCTCACTCGAGCGGTTTGCCCGATATATGGCCCCAAGGGCCGACGGATGCAACTCAGCAAGATTTGTGAAGTGCTACTATGGCATTCAAATCGGGTCAGAAGAGGGACGTTTTCCATGAGCAACTCCTATGAGGACCGCATTCTGCGGGTGCTGGGATATATCTACGACAACCCGGAGGGGGATCTGTCGCTGGATGCGCTGGCGGATGTTGCGGCGATGTCGCGGTTTCACTGGCACAGGGTATTTCGCGCCCTGACCGGGGAAACCTGCGCGCAGGCGGTGCGCCGGATCCGGCTGCATCTGGCCGCAACAGCGCTGGTGCAGGGCGCAGCCCCGGTTGAGAGCATCGGCCGCGCCGCAGGGTATCCCAACACGCGATCTTTCGCGCGGGTCTTTGCCGAGAGCTATGGGGCGTCACCCGCGGCCTTTCGCAGGAAGGGCCGTCTTCTGCCGCCCAATCCCAACCTGATGTCCCAAGGAGACCCTATGTTCCCCACCACCATTCGCGATGAACCCGCCCGCACCCTGGCCGCATTGGCCCACAAGGGGGCCTATAGTGAGATCGGCCGCAGCTTTGAGGCGTTCTCAGCGCTGTGCACGGCGCGCAATCTCTGGCCGCAGATGCGCCAGATGATCGGCGTCTATCTCGACAGTCCCGATACAGTCCCCGATGCCGAGCTGCGCAGCTATGCCGGGGCAAGCACGGCTGAGGGGGTCGCCCTGCCTGAGGATATGGAAGAGGTGGCTCTGCCCGGTGGTAAGACCGCAGTGATGACCTACAAGGGGCCGTATTCCGGCATCCATGCCGCCTATAGCGATCTGTTTGGAGCGTGGCTGCCACAGTCGGGCGAGGAACCCGCCGATGCGCCCTGCTATGAGATCTATCTCAATGATCCGCATCAGGTCGCACCGGAGGAGTTGTTGACGGAGATCTGCCTGCCGCTGAAGTGACGCTCAGCGCTGCAGCAGGATCGCGGCCAGCGACGCAAGAAGCAGGGCCGCCATGGTCCAGTTGAAAGCCCGCAGCTGTGCGGGGCGGGTCAGCAGCCGACGCAGCTGCTGGCCCAGCAATGTCCAGGTCGAGGCCGAGAAACTGCCCACCAGAAGATAGGTGCCGGAGACCCAGAGAATGGCAGTCACATCGCGGCTGGTCGCATAAAGGGTGATTGCGCCAAGGGCCATCGCCCAGGCCTTGGGGTTGACCCACTGGAAGGCGCAGGCCTGAAGGAAACTCAGCGGTGTCCCCTGCGCCTCGCCATCGCGCGGCGGGGCCGCATTGGCGACTTTCCACGCCAACCACAGCATATAGGCCACCGACAGTGCCGTCATGATCCAGGTGAGCGCGGGGAAGGCATCAAACAGCTGCATCACCCCGAGGCCGACCGGTAGAATCATCAACGGAAAACCGACTGCAACGCCGGTGAGATGCGGAACTGAGCGACGAAAGCCGAAATTTGCACCGGAGGCCATCAGCATCAGATTGTTGGGTCCGGGCGTGAAGACAGTGCCAAAGACAAAGGCGGCGAGGGCGAGGAAGAGTTCGTAAGTCATGGCGATGAAAATGCAGGGCATTTGAGCGAATGAAATTGCGTTCTCTACGAATTATCGTCATGTTTTGCAACAAATGGCGAAGCTGGATCAAATAAACGACAGGATATTGCAGGAGTTGAACCGCGACGGGCGGATCAGCAATCTTGAGCTGGCGGATCGCGTGGGGCTGTCGCCTTCTGCCTGTCTGCGTCGGGTGCAGGAGCTGGAGCGCAGCGGAATCATCACCGGATATCGTGCGGTGTTGAACCGGCAGGCGATGGGCGTTGGCTTCGTCACCTACATTGGGGTGGGTCTGGGCGAGCACACCAAAGAAGCGCAAGAGGCGTTTGAGGTGGCCATGCGGCGGGCGCCGGAGGTCGTGGAGTGCCACAATATCACCGGAACCATCGAATATCTGTTGCGGGTCGAATGTGCGGATCTGCCCAGCTACAAGCAGTTTCATACCGACATTCTGGGGACATCTCCCTATGTGACCTCAATCACCACCTATGTGGTGATGGGATCGCCCAAGGATATGCGGGCCTGAAAGCCGGGGCGGCGTTTTTTGAGTATTTTGGGAAAGGTGACGGGGCTGACGTCAGTCCGCGCCTGTGAGGTTCTGCATGGCGATGGCGGGGGATGTCAGCACCGGAATCTCTGTTTCAATCAAGGCGGCAGCTCCGGCCATGGAGGCCTGCGCCAGCACCACGCAGGAGGTATCGGCCACCAAGGCGAGGCTGGTGCTGACCCAGGTGGCGATCTGTTTGTGGAACAGATCGGTATCGCCTGCGGTGAAATGTGGCCAGAGACCGGTCAGAGGCAGGGTGCGGATTTCTGTTGATTTGCCGAGGTCGCGGAAGGCGCGCTCCAACAGGGCCGTAGAGGGCGCGCGCGTGCTTTCCAGACAATAAGCAATCAGCACCGGTCCGCCGATCTGCGCCGCAGCCTGCATCATCGGCCAGTCGAGCCGGGTGGCGCCGGCGCTTTCGGCCAACTCTCCCAATGTGGTGCAAGTGCAGAGGACAGGGCCGGTCAGGCGCTGGATTTCGGCGGTGATTTCCCGGCGAAGCGCGTCGTCGATGCCGTCTTGTGCCCGCTCCAGCCAGCCGGGACGGACGATATGATGCAGCTTTGCTGCGCCCGCCAGCGCATCGAAGCTGGCGACATGGACCTCGGCAGTATGAATCAGGGTGAGATCGACCATGTGCTTCGCCTGCCTTTGCCTACATCTTGACGGATTACTGTTCTTCCGGGGGCACTGTCGCACCCCCGGTTTTACAAATCATTAGCCGTTCTGGGCGATCAGCTCCGATTGGGCCACGATCACCTCAGCCTGTTTGATGGAGGCTATATCGACCAGACGGCCCTTGTAGACAGTGGCACCTTCGCCATTGGCCTTGGCTTGCTCCATGGCGGCGAGGATTTCGCGCGCCTCACCTACGGCCTCATCCGAGGGGGTGAAAACCTGATTGGCCAGCGCGATCTGTTTGGGGTGGATGGCCCATTTGCCCACCATGCCGAGCGTGGCGGAGCGTTTGGCCTGAGCGATGTAGCCATCGTCGTCGGAGAAATCCCCAAATGGGCCATCAACCGGCAGAATGCCATGTGTGCGGCAGGCGGCGACAATGGCGGCCTGCGCCCAGTGCCAGGGGTCGGACCAGTGTTTTTCGCCCGCGCGCAGCATATAGTAGTTCTCCTGCGTGCCGCCGATGCCGGTGGTCTGCATGCCCATGGAGGCGGCGAAGTCTGCAGCCCCGAGGCTCATGGCCTGCAGGCGGGGGCTGGCGGCGGCGATGGCCTCAACATGTGCAATGCCGGCGGCCGATTCGATGATCACCTCGAAGGATATCGGTTTGGTTCGGCCCTTGGCGCGTTCAATCGCCGTGACCAGTGCGTCAACGGCATAGACATCTTCGGCGCAGCCCACTTTGGGGATCATGATCTGGTCCAGCCGGTCACCAGCCTGCTCCAGAAGATCGACCACATCGCGGTACCAATAAGGCGTATCCAGCCCATTGATCCGCACGGAGATGTATTTGTTGCCCCAGTCGACGGTGTTCAGGGCCTCAATCACATTGGCGCGGGCCACGTCCTTGTCCAAGGGCGCGACCGAATCCTCAAGGTCGAGGTTGATCACATCTGCTGCGGAGGCCGCCATTTTGGGAAACAGCTTGGTGTTGGAGCCGGGGCCAAACAGTTGACAGCGGTTCGGGCGGGCCGGGGCGGCAGGTTGGATGCGAAAGCTCATGTTGTCGACCTCTGGGTAATGATGTGTCGTAATTTCTTGTTGTTTTGGTATTAAGTTTCAAGGAGAGCTGCAAGCGTTTTGTGCAGCCGCAGCATTGCGCGTGCAGAAACAGATGCTGTGGGGATCGATCCGGGTGAGGGTGTAAGCAAGGAACGGGCGTATATCATCCTTGATAGGGAGGATCTTCTGGTATTTCTCATTCAGTTCGAAGATTCATGCGTCAATTTTCAAATGTTGCGCAGAATTCGGGATCCTCTCGCGGGCGCGCTCTCCTACACTCGCGCGGAACTCGACTATTCCTGAGGAGGCCCCGCCATGATCGAGACCCCATATCTGCTGTTTCTGGGTGATGCGCCCGATATGCTGGCCGCCAAGGTGGCCATCGGTATTCGCGACTGGCGCCCTGACCACGCCGTGGGTCAGATCCGCCTGCCTGGCTGTGGCGCGGATCTTGGTCTGACCGATATGTCGCTGGTCGAGGCCAAGGCGGCGGGTGCCAAAACGCTGGTGATCGGCGTTGCCAATCGTGGCGGCGTGATCTCTCCGGCATGGAAAGAGGTGCTGATTGCAGCCTTGGAGATGGGCTATGATCTAGCGTCCGGTCTGCACAATCTGTTGCGGGACGAGGGGGATCTGGTCGCGGCCGCCCAGACCCATGGTGGTACGCTGCATGATGTGCGCGTGCCGACCGTTGGCTATCCGATCGCCAATGGCGTTAAGCGCAGCGGCAAACGCTGCCTCGCTGTTGGCACCGATTGTTCAGCGGGCAAAATGTATACCGCGCTGGCGATGGATGCCGAGATGCAGAAGCGGGGCATGAAGTCGACCTTCCGCGCGACGGGTCAGACAGGTATCCTGATCACCGGCCACGGTGTGCCTCTGGATGCGGTGATTGCCGATTTCATGGCCGGTGCCATCGAGTATCTGACCCCGGACAATGAGGACGATCACTGGGATCTGATCGAGGGGCAGGGCTCATTGTTTCACGTGTCCTATTCCGGTGTGACCATGGCGCTGGTGCATGGTGGCCAGCCGGATGCGCTGATCCTGTGTCATGAGCCGACCCGTGAGCATATGCGGGGTTTGCCGGGCTACAAGCTGCCGAGCCTTGAACAGCTGCGCGATACGGCGCTGCCGCTGGCGCAGGTGTCCAATCCAGACTGCAAAGTTGTGGGTATCTCGGTCAACACCCAGCACCTGAGCGAAGACGAAGCGAAATCCTATCTCGCCGAAGTTGAGGCCCGTATGGGGCTGCCGGCTGTGGATCCCTATCGCCATGGCGCGGGCCGTCTGGTGGACGCGCTGGACGCTGTGTGATCTAACCCCTGCTGCCGCCGGGGGTGGGCCGAAGGGGCCGGAGCCTCCGGCGGGAGTATTTTTGGAAAGATGACATTGGGGTGCCCGGCCGTGCGGGTGTCCTTTGGGCCTTTTCCGGTTCTTTAGACAAAGAAAACAACCGTAGTTATGGAGAGACAAATGCAGATCAGCGTGACACCCGATATTTTCAAGCTGGCGCAGGTCTTTACCATTTCCCGAGGATCACGCACCGAGGCCAAGGTGCTGACCGTGCGTATCAAGCAGGACGGTGTGACCGGTCGTGGTGAATGCGTACCCTATGCGCGCTATGGTGAGACGCTAGAGAGTGTGACCGCCGAGATTGAAAGTCTGCCAGAGCGTTTCAGCCGCGAAGAGCTGCAATCGCTCTTGCCTGCGGGTGCTGCGCGTAATGCGGTTGATTGTGCGCTCTGGGATCTGGAGGCGAAGCAGGCAGGCAAGCGGGTCTGGGAGTTGGCAGGTTTGCCGGAGCCAAAGCCCGAGATCACCGCCTATACGCTGTCGCTGGACAGCCCTGAAAACATGAGGGCGCAGGCCGCCAAGAATGCCCATCGCCCGTTGTTGAAGATCAAGCTGGGCACTGCCGACGATATGGCCCGCCTGGAAGCTGTGCGCGCTGGAGCCCCGGAGGCGCGCATCATTGTCGATGCCAACGAGGGCTGGAGCGCCGAGGTCTACGCTGACCTTGCCCCGCATCTGGTGCGACTGGGGGTGGCGCTGGTGGAACAGCCGCTGCCTGCGGGGGAGGATGCTGCCCTTCTTGGGATGGAGCGTCCAGTGCCAGTCTGTGCAGATGAAAGCTGTCATGACCGTGAGAGCCTGGCCGCGCTGGAGGGGAAGTACGACGTCATCAACATCAAGCTGGACAAGACCGGCGGTCTGACCGAAGCGCTGAAATTGCGCGATGCGGCGCTGGCGCGGGGCTTTGAGGTGATGGTGGGCTGTATGGTCGGATCTTCGCTGGCCATGGCACCTGCGACACTGGTGGCACAGGGGGCGGTGGTCACCGATCTTGACGGGCCGCTTCTGTTGGCCGAAGACCGTGCGGAACCGTTGAAATTTGACGCAGACGGCGTGCACCCGCCGGAAGCGGCCTTGTGGGGCTAAGGAGAGCACTATGACCCGTACCGTATATGTAAATGGCGACTACTTGCCGGAGGATGAGGCCAAGGTCTCGGTTTTTGACCGCGGTTTTCTGATGGCAGATGCTGTCTATGAGGTGACCTCGGTACTGGGCGGAAAGCTGATTGATTTTGAAGGCCATGCCGTGCGTTTGAAACGGTCGCTGGATGAGCTGGAGATGGCGGAGCCCTGCAGCAAGGAAGAGCTGCTGGAAATCCACCGTAAGCTGGTGGAGCTGAACGGTATCGACGAGGGGCTGGTCTATCTGCAGGTCAGCCGTGGCTCTGATGGGGATCGTGATTTTGTCTTCCCCTCGGCGGACACCACGCCGACCATCGTGTTGTTCACGCAGAACAAGCCCGGCCTGGCGGACAGCCCGGCGTCGCGCAAGGGCGCTAAGATCATCTCGATCGAGGATATTCGCTGGGGCCGTCGCGACATTAAGACCGTGCAGCTGCTTTACCCGTCCATGGGCAAGATGATGGCCAAGAAGGCCGGGGCCGATGATGCCTGGATGATTGAAGATGGTCACGTGACCGAAGGGACCTCCAACAACGCATATTTCGTGAAGGATGGCGTGATTGTTACCCGCCCGCTGTCCAATGACATCCTGCACGGCATTACCCGCAAGGCGGTGTTGCGCATGGCAGCGGAGGCCCAGCTGAAGATCGAAGAGCGCCTGTTCACAATTGAGGAAGCGAAAGAGGCGGATGAGGCCTTTACCACATCGGCTTCCGCCTTTGTGATGCCGGTGGTTGAGATCGACGGCGTAGCGCTGGGCGATGGCACACCGGGTCCGATCGCCAAGCGCCTGCGCGAGATCTATCTGGAAGAGAGCATGAACGCGGCGATCTGATCACGCTGTTACGAAAGACATAGATAAGGCCGCCCCGGTTTCCGAGGGCGGCCTTGTTGTTGGCGAGATCTCAGCGGCCGTTACAGCAGCGACATCAGTTTTTTCGCTGCGTCCTCTGACGAGGCCGGATTTTGGCCGGTGACCAGCTTGCCGTCGATGATGGCAAATTCAGCCCAATCATTCTGTTTTTCGTAAAGGCCGCCGTTGGCTTTTAACATGTCCTCGACCAAGAAGGGCACCACATCGGTGAGGCCGACGGCCTCTTCCTCGGTGTTGGTGAAGCCGGTGACGCGCTTGCCCGCGACCAGCGGTTTGCCGTCCGTACCCTGCGTGTGCCGGAAAATCGCGGGGGCATGGCAGACGGCTCCAACCGGACGGCCGCTCTGGGCAAAGCCTTCGATCAGACGGCGGCTGTCGGCGTCTTCGGCCAGGTCCCACAGCGGGCCGTGACCACCCGGGTAGAAGACCGCGTCGAAACCTGCGTCCTGCACGTCGGCCAGCACCTTGGTGTTTGCGAGAGCGGACTGGGCGGTGTCGTCGGATTTGAAGCGGTTGGTTGCCTCTGTTTGGGCGCTTTCATCGTCGCTTTTGGGATCGAGCGGTGGCTGGCCGCCCTTGGGCGACGCCAGGATGATCTCGGCCCCTGCATCCTTGAACACGTAGTAGGGGGCAGCGAATTCTTCCAGCCAGAAGCCGGTTTTTTCGCCTGTGTCCCCGAGCGTGTCATGCGAGGTGAGTACCATGAGAATTTTCATCGGTCGTTTCCTTTGCTTATCAGTCTGGGATCAATCAGCGAGGTGGATGACGCGCTTACCAAACGCCTCACCTCTCAAGAGACCAACGAATGCTGCGGGCGCTTGTTCCAGGCCTTCGATCATTTCTTCGCGGTATTTCACTTTGCCTTCCTGCACCCAGCCGGTCATCTGCTTGGCAAATTCCGGGTAGAGATGGCCGAAATCGTCAAAGACGATGAAGCCGCGCATGGTGATGCGTTTGCGCAGCAGCTGGCCCATCAGATAGTTCATCCGGTCGGGACCTTCGGGCAGGGCAGTGGCGTTGTACTGCGAAATCAGGCCGCAGAGCGGGATGCGGGCAGAGGGGTTGAGGAGTGGCATCACGGCGTCAAAGACAGCGCCGCCGACGTTTTCGAAATAGATGTCGATGCCATCCGGAACCGCCTTGGCGAGGTCGTCAGCAAAGCCGTCTGCCTTGTAGTCAATGCAGGCGTCAAAGCCCAAAGTGTCGATGACGTGCTGGCATTTCTCAGCCCCACCGGCGATGCCGACCACGCGCAGGCCGAGGATTTTTCCAATCTGGCCGACGGTTGCGCCAACCGGGCCGCTGGCGCCTGCGACAACCAGTGTTTCGCCTTCTTTGGGTTGGCCGATCTGGGTGAGACCCGCCCAAGCGGTGAGGCCCGGCATGCCCAGAACACCAAGCGCCCAGGAGGGGTTCTGCGGGGTCTTGCCCATGTTGATCACGCCGGTGCCGTCCGACAGCGTGTAGTCCTGCCAGCCGCCGAATGCGACGACCCAGTCGCCTTTTTCATATCCCTTGACGTTGGAGGTGACGACCTCGGCCACGGTGCCGCCAACCATGACTGCGTCGATTTCGACAGGGGCGGCATAAGAGGGCGCGCTGCTCATCCGGCCGCGCATATATGGGTCCAGTGACAGATACTCGTTGCGCAGCAGCATCTGGCCTTCGCCTGGGGTGGGCACTTCGGTGGTGTCTAGGCGCAGAGTGCTGTCTGTCGGCTCGCCCTTGGGGCGTTCGGCGAGGACGAACTGGCGGTTGGTGGTGGATGTCTGTGTCATGTTTGGATCCTTTTCTGAAGGAATTAGACCGATCGTCTAGTGATCGGCAAATTTATTGACGGCAAGCATTTGCGCCAGAACGGCTCTGACTGGCTAGGTTTGCCGGGGCGGGGGAAGCATGGTCCGGGTCTGGACCATGGCGGTGTCAAACGGGGTGCTGTCCTGTGACAGATGGGCCATCAGGCTGGCCCCAAGCCAGATCTGATAGAGGGATGTTGCAGTCTGGACAGGGTCGACGTCCGGGCTGAGAGAGCCGTCCTGCTGACCTTTACGCAGGCAGTCGGCGAGCCGGGCAGTAATGCCTTCAACGGCCCGTTGCAGGATGCCGCGCATCGCCGGGGAGAGATCCGCGATTTCAGCGGCCAGTTTGACGATGAGGCATTTTTGACCGGCCATGTCCGAGCTCTGCCGCTCTTGCCAGGCGGTGACATAGGACAGCACCTGATCGCTCCCTGTCAGCGACGGGTTGTTCAGCGTGGGCGTCAACTCAATCCGGTACTGGTCGACGTAGTGACGCAGCAGGGCGCAGCCGTAGTCCTCTTTGGAAGAGAAGTAGTGATAGAAAGACCCCTTGGGTACCTGTGCCGTCGCAAGCAGCTCCGTCAGGCCGACGGAGGTATAGCCGCGCTGCGCCGTCAGTGCGCGTCCAGTGTCCAGAATATGCAGTCGGGTGTCACTCATGCGAGTAGACATAAGATCACTAGACCGATTGTCTAGTGGAGGTCGCAGTTTTTTTCCCATCCCCCAAAAATGAGACAAGGCCCCGCGTCTGCGAGGCCTTGCGCTGGCTGATACCAAGTGATCGGGAGGTGTTACTTGATCATCAGCTGAGGGGAGACAACGTCGATGCCCAGAGCCTTGCCGACCGCGAAATAGGTCAGCTTACCAGCATGGACGTTCAGGCCGTTCAGCAGATGCGGATCGTCAGCGCAGGCTTGTTTCCAGCCTTTGTTTGCCAAATTCAGCAAGAATGGCAGGGTGGCGTTGCCCAAGGCCTGGGTCGAGGTGCGGGCAACAGCACCCGGCATGTTGGCCACACAGTAGTGCATGATGCCGTCGACCTCATAGATTGGGTCGGCGTGGGTGGTGGCCTTCGATGTTTCAAAGCAGCCGCCCTGGTCGATGGCGACATCCACCAGCACTGCACCGGGCTTCATCTCGCTGAGTTGTGCGCGAGACACCAGTTTGGGGGCCGCGGCACCGGGGATCAGAACCGCGCCGATCACCATGTCTGCATCACGCACCAGCTCAGCGGTGGCCCCTGCGGTGGAGTATTGGTTCTTGAAGTCACGACCAAAGATATCGTCGAGATATTTCAGGCGGGTCAGGGACCGGTCGAGAATGGTGACATCTGCGCCCATGCCAGCGGCGATCTTGGCTGCGTGGGTGCCAACGACACCGCCGCCGATCACCACAACCTTGGCCGGGGCCACGCCGGGGACGCCGCCCATCAGGACGCCACGACCGCCATTGGCCTTTTGCAGGGTATAGGCACCAACTTGCGGAGCCAAACGGCCGGCAACTTCGGACATTGGAGCCAGCAGAGGCAGGCCGCCACGGTCGTCGGTCACGGTTTCATAGGCAATCGCGGTGCAACCGGAGTCCAATAGATCACGGGTCTGGTCTGGATCGGGGGCGAGGTGCAGATAGGTGAACAGCAGCTGGCCTTCGCGCAGCATCTTGCGCTCAACCGCCTGCGGTTCTTTCACCTTCACGATCATATCGGCGGTGGCAAAGATCTCTTCTGCGGTGTCGATGATTGCGGCGCCTGCGGTGGTATAGTCTTCGTCGGTGAAGCCTGCGCCCATCCCGGCACCGGCCTGAATCAGGACGGTATGACCATGGTTTACGGCTTCACGAGCGGCGTCCGGCGTCATGCCGACGCGGAATTCCTGGGGCTTGATCTCTGTGGGGCATCCGATTTTCATGTAATCACTCCTCCTACATGCTTGCGTTATTGTGCCGCAGTAAGGGGGAGATTTGCTGCTTTTTTAGGCGAAATAAAAAGGTGCATATCGAAGGTTCTTCGAATAAGTTCACCCCTCATCGAAGGATCTTTCACTATATGTCACTTGATCACACGGATCGTCGCATCTTGCAGGTGTTGCAGAAGCAGGGCCGGATATCCAACGCCGAGCTGAGCGAGCAGGTGAACCTGTCGGCATCGGCCTGTCACCGGCGCGTGCAGCGGCTGGAGACGGACGGGTATATCCGTAATTACGTCGCTCTCTTGGATGCGCGCAAGATGAACCTGCCGGCGACCGTCTTTGTGGAGATCACGTTGCAAAGTCAGGCGGATGAGTTGCTGGACGCCTTTGAAAAGGCAGTGGCGCGTATCCCGGATGTGTTGGAGTGTCATCTGATGGCAGGCACTGCGGACTACATTCTGAAGGTGGTGGCTGAAAACACCGATGATTTTGCCCGCATCCATCGCCAGCACCTGACGCGACTGCCTGGTGTGGCCCAGATGCAAAGTTCCTTTGCGCTACGCACGGTGTTCAAAACCACGGCGCTGCCGGTCTGATACACGTGCCCGCGCGGGTCTTCGCGTGGCTTGTCAGGCGAGGGGATCTGGGAAAGACTGCCCCGGCAGAACAAGACGGCAGGATTGTCGCGGGCGGGGGCGTATGGACTGGGATTATATCATTGTCGGGGCAGGCAGCGCGGGTTGCGTACTGGCCAACCGGTTGAGCGCGGCAGGTCAGCGGGTGCTGCTGCTAGAAGCGGGTGGCAAAGACAATTACCACTGGGTGCATATCCCGATGGGATATCTTTATTGCATCAACAACCCGCGCACCGATTGGATGTATCGGACAGAGGCGGAGGCCGGTCTGAATGGGCGCGCGCTGATCTATCCGCGCGGCAAGGTTCTGGGCGGTTGTTCGTCCATCAACGGAATGCTCTACCTGCGCGGACAGGCGGCGGATTATGATGGCTGGCGCCAGCGCGGCCTTATTGGCTGGGGCTGGGATGATGTCCTGCCCTATTTCAAGAAGTCCGAGGATTACGTCGACGGCCCCTCTGACATGCACGGGGTCGGCGGCGAGTGGCGGGTGGAGAATCAACGTCTGCACTGGGAAGTACTGGATGATTGGATGCAGGCCGCCGCCGAATGGGGCCTGCCGAAAGTTACGGATTTCAATACCGGCAACAATGAGGGCGTTGGCTATTTCCGGGTGAACCAGCGGAGCGGCTGGCGGATGAACACCGCGAAGGCGTTTTTGCGCACGGCGACTGGTGAAAACCTGAAGGTAGAGACCGGCGCCCACACCCGGCGCATCCTGATCGAGAATGGCCGTGCCGTGGGGGTGGAATATAGTCAGGGTGGCGCGGTGAAAACAGCGCGGACCGGTGGTGAGGTGCTGCTGTCGGCCGGGGCCATCAACAGCCCGCAGATCCTTCAGCTGTCTGGTCTGGGTCCGGCAGACCTGCTGCGCGACCACGGGATTGCGGTGCAGCGTGACATGCCTGAGGTCGGTCAGAACCTGCAGGATCATCTGCAATTACGCTGCGCCTGGCGGCTGAAAGGGGCAAAAACACTCAATACGCTGGCGAATTCTTTGATCGGCAAGGCAAAAATTGTAGCTGAATATGCCATGCGCCGGTCCGGTCCGATGTCGATGGCCCCCAGTCAGTTAGGGGCGTTTTCCCGCTCGCGCCCGGATCTGGCGACGCCGGATCTGGAATACCATGTCCAGCCTCTGACGCTGGAGGCTTTTGGTCAGCCGCTGCATGATTTTCCGGGGTTGACGGCAAGCGTCTGTAACCTGCGCCCTGAAAGCCGGGGCGAGGTTGCGATAACCAGCGCGGATCCAATGCAGGCGCCGCGCATCGCGCCGAATTACCTATCGACCGAAGGCGACCGTCAGGTCGCGGTTGCGGCGATTCGACAGGCACGGGCGATCATGGGGCAGGGGGCCATGCAGCGTTATGCACCGCAGGAGCTGAAACCCGGCGGCGGTTCGGATGATGAGGCGGATCTGATGCAGGCGGCAGGCGCGATCGGGACAACCATCTTTCATCCGACCTGCACGGTCCGGATGGGCGCGGAGGAGGCGGCCCCGTTGGACGACGCGCTGCGTTTGCGCGGGGTTGGCGGCCTGCGGGTGGTTGATGCCAGCGTGATGCCGATGATTCCCAGTGGCAACACCAATGCGCCGACGATCATGATTGCGGAAAAGGCAGCTGACATGATTTTGAGCGATCATCGCGGGTAATTGGCCGCGCGGGCAGCATGCCCCCTTGCGTCTGCCGCCAATATTCGATTCCCTGTTCCGATCCGGCTGGCGCGTGGCGTGCGGGATGCGTTGGCCCTTTCAGGGGCCGGTGGGGCTAGCAGCACTTATCGCTTGCCTGACTGTGACACGAAACGATCACATCCGCCTGCTACAGCCGCGTGACTGACCACAGATCGACCAAGGAGCTTTAGTGTGACCAGCGACCATGACCCTGATTCCTTTGACTGGCTGGACGCCGAACTTCAGGACACGCTGGACGAGGATTTCGAGATCGAATTCGCCGAGCCTATGCTGTCGATGGAATTGCGCAAGATCTATCGCTCGCAGCATCCGGAGATGCTGGATCGCAAGGTCTATTTTCGCAACTTGCTGCGGTTGCAGGCTGAGCTGATCAAGGTTCAGGATTGGGTCCAGCATACCGGTGCCAAGGTCTGTATCCTGTTTGAAGGCCGCGACAGTGCCGGCAAGGGCGGCGTGATCAAGCGGATCACCCAGCGTCTGAACCCGAGGGTGGCGCGGGTCGTGGCGCTGCCTGCGCCCAGCCGCCGTGAGCAGAGCCAGTGGTATTTCCAGCGCTATGTGCCCTATCTGCCTGCCGCGGGTGAGATCGTCCTGTTTGACCGGTCGTGGTACAATCGGGCGGGGGTCGAACGGGTGATGGGCTTTGCCAGCGACGACCAGGTCGAACAATTCTTTCAGGACGTTCCCGAATTTGAGCGGATGTTGGTGCGCTCCGGGATTATTCTATTGAAATACTGGTTTTCCATCACGGATGAGGAGCAGCAGCTGCGTTTTATGATGCGTATCCACGATCCGATGAAGCAGTGGAAGCTGTCGCCGATGGATCTAGAAAGCCGCATTCGTTGGGAGCAATACACGAAGGCCAAGGAAGATATGTTCGAGCGAACCAATATCGCCGAGGCACCTTGGTATATTGTTGAAGGCAACGACAAAAAGCGTGAGCGTTTGAACTGTATCGAGCATCTTCTGACGAAGATCCCCTATCGTGACGTTCCAAGCGAGCGCGTCTCTCTTCCGGACCGAGAGTATAAGCCCGACTACGAACGTCAGGTGCTGCCAGATGATCTCTATGTGCCAAAAATCTATTGACCGCTGAGCTCAGGTTAAATGGGTGCCTGTCCCGCGTGCTGATATGGTTAACACCTGAAGGCGTGGCGCCCGTGCGGTGATGACCCTGGCTTGCACGCTATGGCCCGATATTGCACGAGAGGTCTAAGTTCTGAAAAGAAGGAACCCGGAGCGGCAAATGCCTTGGTTTTATGGGGGTAAGGCAAGCGCCTGATGGGGGGGAGACGCTGCCTGCTCCGGGTTAGACCATCGGGTGTTCCAGATCCGATGGAACGGGCAGCTACTGGGGAAACGCTTCAGACTGGCCCGTACATTAACCAGAGTAGCGCAGTATTATCGAAACGAACACACGCTTTACGTGTATTTTTTGATAAAATACTAATTTTATAGGTGGCGGATTGTCGCACTCGCCATTTGTGGGGAGGCCGAAAACGACAAACCCCCGCGGCTAAGCCTCGGGGGTCGTCAATTGCGTCCAGAACTGCGGACCGAAGAGCTCAGAGGAGGCCTTCGCGCTGTGCTTTCTTACGTGCCAGTTTACGGGCACGTCGAATCGCTTCAGCTTTCTCGCGCGCTTTTTTCTCGGACGGCTTCTCGAAATGTTGCTTGAGCTTCATTTCGCGGAAGACGCCTTCACGCTGCAGCTTTTTCTTCAGGGCACGAAGCGCCTGATCGACGTTGTTGTCGCGAACACTAACCTGCATGTGGTTTTCACCACCTTTCTAAGTTGAGTTGCAAGGATTTGCAGGAAGTGGCCATATAGCAAGGTCGCACTAGCTTGTCCAGTGTTCGGCACATGACTTCGCACTGTGACAGTCAGCGGTGGTTGGGCGGTGAAACAGGGGCCTGAGGCGTTTGGCCCGGTTTCATTCTGGCATATAACAGATACTAAGTAAGAAAAATCGGAAGGCTTTATGATGACCACTGAGCACAACACTGCCCCTGTCGCTGAAGATGTCATTGATCAGCTTCTGGATGCCGCGCTGATGCATGTGCCGTTTGATGGCTGGAGCGCTGCGAGCTTTGCCGCAGCGGTCGCAGATGCCGGAGTCGATTCGACACTGGCCGAAGTGCTTTGTCCACGCGGCGCGGTGGATCTGGCCGTGGCCTTTCACAAGCGCGGCGATGTGTTGATGCTGGAGCGCTTGGCGGATGAGGATATGACCGGCCTGCGGTTTCGCGACAAAATCGCGCGGGCCGTCCGGCTGCGGCTTGAAGTGGTGGACGACAAGGAAGCGGTGCGACGCGGCACCACGCTGTTTTCCCTACCGCAATACGCAGGTGACGGGGTTCGGCTGATCTGGGGCACGGTCGATGAAATCTGGACCGCGCTGGGCGACGCGTCGGAAGATATAAACTGGTACACCAAGCGCGGATCGCTGGCGGGGGTGTATTCCTCCACTGTTCTTTATTGGCTGGGTGACGACAGCCTGGATCATCAGGCCAGTTGGGAGTTTTTGAATCGACGTATCGACAATGTGATGCAATTTGAAAAGCTTAAGGCTCAGGTGCAATCCAATCCGTTGCTCAAGCCGCTGCTCGCCGGGCCAAATTGGCTGGCACAGAAGATCAAGGCACCAACGGCGCGCGATGACCTGCCGGGTCGCTGGACCACGCCGCGCAGCTGAACCGCGCAACGTTTTGCGGCCTGCGAAGCCTAAGCGTCTTTGACTGGCAGCTTTCCTTTGCTAGGCATTTACAACAGCAGAGGGAATGTCAATGAGCGAAATGATGCGTGCGATTGAGATCCGGGAGTCGGGCGGCCCTGATGTCTTGCGGGAATGCGAACGCCCTGTGCCCTTGCCGGACCACGGCCAGGTGGTGCTGAAGGTTGCCTATGCAGGCGTCAATCGCCCTGATGCGTTGCAACGTGCCGGAAAATATGCGCCACCACCTACGGCCAGTGATCTGCCGGGTCTTGAAGCCTCGGGCGAGGTGGTGGCCGTTGGGGCCGGTGTCAGCAATCTTGCGCTTGGAGATCTGGTCTGTGCGCTGCTGCCGGGCGGTGGCTATGCCGAATATGTCGCGACTCCGGCGGTGCATTGTCTGCCCGTGCCTGCGGGCCTGTCGATGAAACAGGCCGCATGTTTGCCCGAGACCTGCTTCACTGTCTGGTCGAACGTTTTTTCGCGTGGTGGCTTGCAGGCAGGCGAGCGATTCTTGGTGCATGGCGGCTCATCCGGGATTGGTACAACGGCGATCCAGCTGGCGTCCCAACTGGGCGCGCGGGTGTTCACCACGGCTGGATCTGATGAAAAATGCGCGGCGTGCCTGACGCTCGGCGCAGAGCGCGCGATCAACTACCGCGATGAGGACTTTGTCGAAGTCATGAAGGCTGAGGGTGGTGCGAATCTGATTCTCGACATGGTGGGCGGTGACTATATCCCGCGCAATGTTCGTGCCTTGGCGGATGATGGTCGGATGGTTCACATCGCGTTCCTGTCTGGTCCAAAGGTAGAGCTGAACTTTGCCCAGATCATGGCGCGACGGCTGACGCTGACCGGGTCGACCCTGCGTCCGCAGAGTGATCTGGCCAAGGCACAGATTGCCCAAGATCTGCGCGAAGTGGTCTGGCCCCTGATCGAGGCGGGCAAAATGGCACCGGTGATGGATCAGACCTTTGCACTGGCTGACGCGGCAGTGGCCCATGCCCGGATGGAGAGCTCGACCCATATCGGCAAGATCGTCCTGGAGGTTGGTGACGCAGTCTAATCTAGCGCTTTGGAATTCGTCATCCGATACGACAAGATAGGGGCAGAGTGATCTGCCTCTATTACATCGGCATCAGGTTTCATTGGCTACAGACGCATCGGTTTGGCCATCTTAAGCCACTGCACGGCGGTAGAGATGCCAGGTGGCGTGTCCCAGTACCGGGACCACAATAATCATGCCCGCAAACATCGGGATGGCAGCCAGTAGCAATGACAGGGCCACTATGGCCCCCCAGGTCAGTGTGACAACCGTGTTTTGCCGCACGACCCGCAGCGACGTGGCGACCGCAATGGGCAGCCCGACGTGACGGTCCAGCAGCAGCGGAAAAGACACCAGGCTGACCGCAAGCGCGACAAAGGCAAACAATCCACCGACGGCGCCGCCAATCAGAAGCATTGCCCATCCCGGCGCGGTCATGAAGATATCCTGTGCAAAAACCGCAAACGACTGTGGTGCCTCAGGGCCAAGGGTACGGTTGTAGATCGCCGCTGCAATCATCAGCCATAAGACGGCCAATGCCGCAAGATAGATCCCCAGTGCCAGAATCGATAAAAACGCGGGCGAGCGCAGCACGGAGAATGCATCCATCCAACTGGGGGTAAACCCGGCTTCGCGGCGGGCCGACATCTCATAGAGACCGACGGCAGCAACCGGACCGATCAGGGAAAATCCCAAAATCAGCGGAAAAATCAGCGGCAACAGGTTCATTGACAGACTGAGAACAACCAGCGCAATGCCGATCAGCGGGTAGAGAAACACCAGCGCGATGGCGTCGCTGCGGCAGGCACCAAAATCATGCCATCCGGCCCGCAAGGCAGCCCGCAGGTCCGCAAAATCAAGCTGCAGTACCTTTGGCATTGAGGCAATCTTGTCGCTGCCTAGGTGATCAACCGAAGCTGAGACATGCGCGCCGGTCAGTCCAAGTGATTTGGCAAGCCAACTAATAGGGTTTCCGATAGTGCGTTCCATGATCCTTCCTCTCAGCAAATGCTGTGCGCACCGCAGGGGTGGGTCGGGCGGAACAGGTCCGGATCTGTGGCGACCGAAGGCGGTGCGTAGGATAAGAGTAGCATAAAACTAACGCAAATCTGATCACTAAGGTGAGAGGGTGGAATGTGACCGCCGGTTGGCGGGCCGGGGTGGTCTGGTCTCAGTCCAGTAGTGCTAGCGGATCGGTTCAAATATGGCGTTTTTGCGGGTGCAATCCTTGATCACGTCGCGGCCGCAGGGCACCGGGGTCAGATCTCGGGAGAGGCAAACGCGCGCCTCTTGGATGTGACCGTCGCGACAGGTGATGGTGAGTGTATCTGGTCGGAGATCGGGGTTGACCTGCAAAAATGCCTGTTCAACGAGACTGGCCGGAAGGGTCACCTGCTGTTGCAGCTTGCGAAAGGCGGCAGGGCGGTTGATCTGCTCATAAGCGCGACGAGACAGGGTGAAATAGTCACGGGGCGATAGACCGGAACAGGTGCCGTGTTTCTTCCATTGATGCCAGGCAAGCCCCTGTGTTCCCATGATATCGGCCATCGCGCGGGTCTGCTGGCGTGATGGCGGGGCTTCGGAGGTGCGGCAGTAGCTGGGCCAGCCACGATGAAACTGGGGCCACAAACCATGCAGGGTCCAGCCGTGATCTACGCGCGGGTTGCATTGTTCTGATCTTTTGGCGTCTCCTTCCAGTGCGCACCAATTTGGTGACCAGCTGAGGCTCAGCACATAGTAGTCAAACTGACCGGCTATCTCGCCTTCCCCCTGTGCGGTGGTCGCGGTCAGGGTGCCCAGCCCGATCCCGCCGGTTGCAATAACCAGCGCCATGAGAGCCTGTTTGATCCTGCGCATTCGCCTCTTTCCTTATAGAAACAACGCGACTATATAGAAGTGAAGTTCCCCGACAACGGAAACCGCCCCAAATCGGGGAAGCCTCTTTCAGGCGACGGGAAAGATGTATCTGGGGATAACGTGTTTTAAGGAGATGAGCGCATGGCAAAACCGTTGATGGCTAGGGCGACCGCCGTGTGGCTGGTGGACAATACGACGATCAGCTTTAAACAGATCGCCGATTTTGTTGGTATGCACGAGCTGGAAATCCAAGGCATTGCCGATGGCGACGTTGCCACAGGCGTGAAGGGATTTGACCCGGTTGCCAACAATCAGTTGCTGCAGGAAGAGGTCGACAAGGCTGAGAAAAACCCGCTGCACAAGCTGAAGTTGAAGTTTAACCCTGCTGCTGCTGGCGAAGAGAAGCGCCGCGGCCCGCGTTACACGCCTTTGTCCAAACGTCAGGATCGCCCGGCCTCGATCTACTGGCTGGTCAAATTTCATCCTGAGCTGTCGGACAGTCAGGTATCGAAATTGGTTGGCACCACCAAGCCGACCATTCAGGCGATCCGCGAGCGGACCCATTGGAACATTGCCAATATTCAGCCGATCGACCCGGTTGCGCTGGGCCTGTGTAAGCAGTCCGAACTGGACGCTGCGGTCCAAAAGGCCGCTGCCAAGAAAGCTGCCGAAGGCGGCGTGATGAGCGATGACGAACGTCGCAAGCTGGTATCGACCGAGCAATCTCTGGAGATGGACGCCGAATCCCGGATGCCCACTGCGATCGAAGGTCTGGAGACCTTTACCTTGGGTGGCAACAATCGGTCTGAGAGCGAGGAAGAAGAAAAGATCGTCGATGCTGATAGTTTCTTCAACCTGCCTGCAGGTGGCGACGATGATGAAGACGAGGACGACGCAGATCCGCGCTTCTGATATGTTCACACCGTAAACCGGTGTGGAAAACTAAATAAAGGCCACAGAGCGTGTCGCGCTCTGTGGTTTTTTTCTTTTTAAGTTCCTGCCCTTGGGGCAGGTGTTGGCGCAAATTTGTCAGGCGCAAGGCACATTCTGATGTGCAATATTCTCCCATATCGAAAAAATCGCATTCCAACGCGGATCACTGCATTTTTATGACATTTCTGCCTTGACGCGCGCGCGTGGCTGGCGTACCTCGCACCCCGACGGCGCGGTAGCTCAGTTGGTTAGAGCGAACGACTCATAATCGTTAGGTCGGGAGTTCGAGTCTCCCCCACGCCACCATTCATCTCTTGCAATATCAGGCTCGGTCCACAGGCATACGGCTGTTGCAATGCCGAGATTTTTGATGGGTTTCGGGCCTGAAACAACCTGATGTACTGAGCCACAGTGAGTTGTTGGCTGGCAGTTGTGAGCGCGCGAGCTGATCAGATGTCCTTGCGGGCGCGCAGGGCAGCGGTGATGGTGCCTTCGTCAAGATAGTCCAGTTCTCCACCGATTGGCACACCCTGTGCCAGCGACGTCAGGCGCGCTTGACCGTGCAGCTGATCGGCGATGTAGTGGGCGGTGGTCTGACCGTCGATGGTCGCGTTGAGTGCCAGGATCACCTCGCGGATTGCTTCGCTCTGTACGCGGTCGACCAGACGCGGGATGCGCAGATCCTCGGGGCCGATGGCATCCAGCGCTGACAGCGTCCCACCCAGCACGTGATAGCGCCCCTTGAAGACGCCTGCGCGCTCAATTGCCCAAAGATCCGAGACCTCCTCCACCACGCAGAGCTCGCCGTTGGCGCGGGTCAGGTCTTCACAAATTGTGCAGAGATCGCTGGTGCCGACATTGCCACAGTTGAGGCACTCACGGGCGGTGGCTGCGACCTCGCTCATGGTCTCGGCCAATGGGGTCAGCAGCAGGGCGCGTTTGCGGATCAGGTGCAGCACCGCCCGACGGGCAGAACGCGGCCCCAACCCTGGCAGCTTGGCCATCAAGGCAATCAGGTCTTCGATATCAGTGGTGGAGTTCTTGATCATGCTGATACTCTTGTTTGCACAGGTATATAGGCTGATTGCCGCGGCGGAATGCAAGGGCGGGCGACAAAATGTTCGGGGTTTGTTTTGAAATGGCGACCCGCCAAAAGAAAAGGCGGCCGAAGCCGCCTGATGCTGAGGGTATAAGGATTCCGTCTTAGAACGGCAGTTTGATATCCTTGGGCAAGCCCATGCTTTCGGTCAGGCTCGCCATTTCTTCCTGCGCTTTTTCGGCGGCTTTGGCCTGGGCATCCTTGATCGCGGCAAGGATCAGGTCTTCGACCACTTCCTTGTCGTCGCCGTTGAAGATCGACGGATCGATATCCAATGCCTTAAGGTCACCCTTGGCCGATGCGGTTGCCTTCACAAGGCCAGCGCCTGCTTCGCCGGTGACCATGACATTGTGCAGATCTTCCTGCATCTGCGCCATCTTGCCTTGCAGTTCCTGTGCCGATTTCATCATCTTGGCCATGTCGCCAAGACCGCCGAGGCCTTTGAGCATCTGTTTTCTCCTAAGTGCGAGGGCGCAGCGCGCCGTAAGTCATCACCGCACATATCGCAATTGCGAGGCCGATGAACAAGTGGGGGGAGCCTAAGCACCCTTCAACAATGGCGTAGTATTGCACATCATCAAGCGCGTTTTCGTACCGGTCGATAGCAATTACAAATGCCATACTCGCCCAGAGCAGGGCTGAGATTACAAAGGAGGCACGGTTACGTGTGGCCAGAGCGATGCCTGTCAATGCAAACAGAGCCAAAGTGATGGGCAAGCTGGACAGCGCCAGTAGTTCATCCCAAGCTGTGGCCGGGTCGTCAGTGCGGACCCAGGCGGGGCGCGTTTTGTCACAGACTTCGGCCAGTGCGGAGCCGGGCAAACCTGTCAGCAGCGCGCCTGCCGTCGATGTCACTCTTCCTCGAAGGGGTCCCATTCGTCCTCGACCTCGGGCAGGGCCTCTGCCTCGACTTCTGCGGTCAGCTCTTCGGCGGTGCGGATGCGTTTGATCTTGGCCTTGGGGAAACTCTCCAGCACGGCCTGCACCATCGGGTGGGTGCTGGCCTCGGCGCGCAGGGCGTTCTCTGCGGCGTTGTCGCGTTCGGTGATGGTCTCGCCGCCGCCCTCATTGGCGAGGGAAATGACCCAGCGCGCCTGGGTCCAGGTTTGCAGCTGTTGGCCAAGGCGCTGTGCGAGGTCTTTGGGCGCGTCATCGGTGGGCTGAATAGTGATCCGGCCGGGCTGATAGGACACCAACCGCAGGTATGTTTTCACATATTCCAGCAAAAGGCCGTCTCGGCGGACACGAATTAGCTCCACGATATGTTCAAAGCTGGGGTAACGGGCCAATGCCTGATCCATCTGCGGCGCGAGAGCCACGGCCTGACCATTGCCGTTCGACATGGTCGCGCCTCCGCTGGGGCCAACAGGGAAGCTGCCCTGCTGCGCGCCTTGCGGGGCATTGTACTGGCCGCCTTGCTGGTGGCCACCGCCTTGTGGCATCGCCATACCGTTTCCCGGGCCGCCGGGGCCCGTGGGCGGCGGTGGGGGCGTGTCCTGCAATGTGCGCATCAACTGTTCTGGTGTTGGCAGGTCAGCCACATGGGTCAGCCGGATCACCGCCATCTCTGCTGCCATCATCGCATTGGGCGCGGCGGCGACCTCTTCCAGCGCCTTGAGCAGCATTTGCCACATCCGGGTCAGAACGCGCATCGGCAGCGCTTCGGCCATTTGGCTGCCACGGGCGCGTTCATCCGGACTGACGGTGGGATCTTCGGCGGCATCGGGTGTGATTTTCACCACCGACACCCAATGGGTGATCTCGGCTAGGTCGCGCAGCACTGCCAGCGGATCGGCACCTTCGGCATATTGCGCGCTCAGCTCAGTCAGGGCCGAAGCCGCGTCGCCACGCATAATCATGTCGATGAGATCAAGGACCCGCCCGCGATCCGCCAGTCCCAACATGGCGCGGACCTGATCAGCTGTTGTTTCGCCTGCGCCATGAGAAATCGCCTGATCCAGCAGCGAGGTGGCATCACGGGCCGACCCCTCGGCGGCGCGGGTGATGAGGGCCAGCGCATCCTCGGCGATTTGGGCATTCTCAGCGCCTGCGATCTTTTGCAACAGGGTGATCATTACCTCAGGTTCAATGCGGCGCAAATCGAACCGCTGGCAGCGCGACAGCACCGTCACTGGTACCTTGCGGATCTCCGTGGTGGCAAAGATGAATTTCACATGTGCGGGCGGTTCTTCCAGCGTCTTCAACAGCGCGTTGAAGGCGCTGGTCGACAGCATGTGGACCTCATCAATGATGTAGATCTTGTAGCGGGCGGAGGCGGCACGGTACTGCACCGAATCGATGATTTCGCGGATGTCACCAACACCGGTGCGGCTGGCGGCGTCCATTTCCATAACATCGACATGGCGGCCTTCCATGATGGCGGTGCAATGTTCGCATTTGCCACAGGGTTCGGTTGTCGGACCGCCGTTGCCATCCTCACCAATGCAGTTCATGCCCTTGGCAATGATGCGGGCCGTGGTGGTTTTACCGGTGCCCCGGATGCCGGTCATGATAAAGGCCTGGGCGATGCGGTCCGCTGCAAAGGCGTTTTTTAGCGTGCGCACCATGGCGTCCTGGCCGACCAGATCGGCAAAGGTTTCGGGCCGGTATTTGCGGGCCAGAACCTGATATTGACCGGTTGATTGGCCTGCTGTGTCGCCTGCTGTGTCGCTCATGATGTCTCGTGCAAGATTCGGGGGTAGGTCATTGATCTGCCCGTAAAGTAGGGAAGCCCAAGCGTGGCGTCCACCGCTGATGGTAATCCATAAGGGATGAACAGCAGTGGCAGCAGTGGTTTCAGAAACCATTAGGTGCAGAGCGGGCAGGCGGATACATTGATGGCTGTAATCGTCCGGGGGGATTGTTGGTGGTGTAACTGGCAGTGGGGGCTGACCATGGAGGATGGATCGTTATCTGAAAATAGAAGCGGCGTTGGACCCGATGCGTCAGCGGCGCAGAGCGCCATGCCGCTGACGCTGCATGCGCTGTCGGTAGCGGATGGAATCTTGGCGCTTTGCCAGTTGCCCGGTGCAGGCGGTAATTACGACGCTGACATACAGCATATACGGGAATGGCAGCCGGGATTGGTCATATCCATGACCGCGGACGATGAGCATATGGCAGTTGGCGCGGACAATATTGGCGCTGACCTGCAGAGCATAGGCTGCCGTTGGATCCACCTGCCGATTCCAGACTTCTGCGCCCCACCGCCGGATATCCTGAGCCGATGGCCAGACGCGAGCCACCTGGCGCGCAAGGCGTTGGTTGGTGGCGGTCGAGTGCTGATCCATTGCCGTGGAGGCTGCGGACGCTCTGGAATGGCGGTGTTGCGGCTGATGACGGAATGCGGTGAACGGCCGGATGTGGCACTGGCACGGCTGCGGGCAGTCAGGCCATGTGCCATCGAGACAGAGGCGCAAATGGCCTGGGCCTATGGACCGAGGCGGATTCCCGGAAATTGAACGCTGCAACGGCGGACGTAGCGCCGCGCGAGGCGCGACGCTGGTCCGTCACTAGGCGGAAAGAGACTGCTGCGAGGCGGCAGTTCGGCTCGTCTGGGGATGCAGAGGAACCGCTTGGGCAAGAGCATAGGGGTATTCGGGCCGTTTGGCGATAAATCCCCTGTCTCTGGTTCCCTCAAAAAGCGCATCCGCAAATCGGTCAAGACCGCTCTGCTCGGCCTCAGGCGAAACCCCACAGTAAATACGGATACGTTCATGATTGGCGGTGAAACGTGCTTGGCAGGGATGATCGCAGGCGGTCAGCTCGCAATTGCCCGCGACTTCAAAATCATCCGCAGTAACTGTACGGGCCTGTCCCAAGGCAGCTGCAAGTCGGGAGAGCATGTGTTCCGCAGCGGGGCAGGGGCGCCCTAGGTGCTTGCAGGTGCTCAGTGTGTAGCTATGTGTTGTATCGGTCCAGTGCATGGCGCCCTCCGCGCGTGGAAGGGAATGAACCGGAGGAGCTGGCAGGCCAAAAGGTGGACGTGCAGACCCTGCCAGGACACCCCGCCCGGTTTTGAGTTTCTCGTCAGATGGCAGGTCTCCTGACTTGCGGCTCATCACAATCCCAGGCCTTCCCAATGCTCGCGAACCCGTCAGGATTTTTAGCATCAGTGGCGTTTTCCGAGGTTGCTCACCGCTTACAGTTGCGGGGGCAGTCGCGGCATTGGTCAGGCATGCGCCGTTCCTCACCGTGTTCCCTTTTCATCCTGCCCGCATTGCTGCGGCACAAGAACCATCTGCCCAACGGCTAGCGGTAGTGGAGCCGAGTCGTCAAGTGTTTCGTTGAGCTGGTTTCGGACCCCATTCCGAAGTTTCGCCCAAATGTAGTATTTGACGCTTAGGGAATAACAACATGCTGGAGTTCGCCCGGCCGTAGTAGCATCATGGATCACAGCGCTACCGCAAGGGGCAACGCAAGCACGCAGATAAAAATGGAAAGGTTAGGTGAGAGGTTGGACATCGACCCAAGCGGGGCTCGTTGTGGCTGCTTCCTTCCGGATCTGACCAGGTTGGCGAGGCGCTCGCCCGCGCCAACCTCTCACTGCACGATATAGGCAGGCGCGCAGAGAATGGCAAGCCCGTCGCGCCTTCAATCTGGAGCGGGGTCGGTGTCGGTTGGTCTTAGAGCTTGAAACCGATCTGCAAGAAACCATCCTGTGTGGTTCCATGTAGGCTGTAGCGCGCAGGATCGAGTTCGGACAGATATGCACGTGCGCCCGGGCCGGTAAAAATCTCCGCCTCGGTGAAGGGATGGTTGAATAGCTGCCAGGGAGAGGGGGACTGTTCGAGTGGGTCGCGGGGCAATCGCCCCGATATATAGTCACAAATCGTGTCTCGAACCCGCATTGGAGGTATTGGCAATCGGGTGGCGGCCTGGGCCATGGTGAAATTGCCTCCGCCACCGATGCGGTAGCTATTCACTGCCATGGCGAAATGCTGGCTGTCTCGTACCGGCCCGCCCTTCCATCTCAGATTGCGCACCCGGTGGCTGTCAGGATGTGCGAGCTCTCCATCACTGCCAAATCGCGCTGGTGTAGAGATATCAATGTCGTATTGCAGTCCAAATATTACATCGAAATTGTGACCGGCTCGATCTTCGTCTAATAGGTGCCCGCCAGAGGTGCCGGGAGCGATTTGATTGAACAGCCCAGCAGACATTTCCAGCCATTCGCGCAGCTGGGCGCCATTCAATACGACGGCCCGTAGTTCATTCGGAAAGGGCTGGATATCCACGATATGCCGCATATGCATCTGCCCCATAGGCACATCGGTGTAATTTGAAGGGCCGGAACGGGCACCGAATTTTCCGGGGGCAGCGGCCGAGAGCAGTGGCAGATTTCCGGCCACTGTGTTCTGAAGCGCGGGACGCACGGCAGCGGCCTGCGACGTCGCGACTAGTGCGAGAGCTTGGTCGTGGCCGAGGAACGTAAAATAGGAATGCAGAGGCCGACTGGTACTGCCGACTGGTTGGGCCATTCTGACCCGCGTTTCGGCGTGATCTGCGGCCAGTGCTTCGACGATCGCGGGATGTTCTTCGGCGAGCGAATTCAGCCCGCCGTAAGATCCACCTATGTTGCGTCGTCTGGCAATCGGGCGCAGGGTGCTGGTTGCACCTGTCACGCTCCAGCCTGTGTCGCTTCGGGCGACGCGCAAGTCGATAACTCCAAGATGTGACCCATAAGCGCCGGGCATCACCACCGGAGCGGAGACAGGATGGCGTGAATCCGGCAATGTCAGGTGGGTGTGCCCGCCAATAAGGGCATCAAACACGCCCAAATCTGCGAGCGGATGTAAGGCGTTTTCAATACCGTAGGCGGCCTTTTGGGGGCCGATCCCGGTATGCGCCAGCGCAATGACGATGTCGCACCCCTCGGCCCGCAACGTGGCGGTCTGCTGGACTGCGGTTTGCACCATATCCTCGATGGCGACTTTGCCTTTTAGAAGATGCGCTGCCCATTTCAGGGTCTGTACTGGTAGAACCGAAAGTAATCCGATCCGCAGGGGGGGGGCATCGCCAGAATCGGGCAGCTCACGCGTCAGTACAGTGGTTTTGCAGAAGGGCAGAGAAACCTGCGGGTCTATTGAGCGCATATTGGAGCAAAGAACCGGGCAGGAGATCTGCATCAACGTCTGTTGTAACTGATCAAGGCCAAAATCAAAGTCATGATTGCCCAATCCGATGGCGTCGTAGCCCATCATTGAAAACGCTCTTGGAACCGGTGCGGGCTGCGTATCGCCAAGCTGCATCGGCCGCTCTGCAATCGGGGTGCCGTAGAGGCTATCGCCATTATCAATAAGCAGAGTTGCGGCCCCCGCGGCTGCGGCCTCCTTGCGTGCCTGAACAATGAGTGTGGCGACCCGTGACAGTCCTAAGGCCGGATCAGGCTGATCTGAATAATAGTCATGACTCAACAAGTTGGCATGCAGATCCGTCGTCGCCAGAATGCGCAGAGACCTAACCTTGCTGTCCGTGGTTTGATCAGCTCCTGTCATATTCGTTTCTTAAAGATCTCACGGTGAATCCCGGCTTGGCGTTGGTTGCGAATTTATTAACAAGCCTGTCGGGCTCTTTGAAGCAATCAAATGTGACACTAGAAAGTCGCTTTTTGCTAAGAATTCTATTTAAATGCGCGAATTTCCTCTTGAGATATGCCGGAATTCCGGTTTTCAAGTTTGAACCAGCAATTTGATTTTCTTGGCGACTGTGGTGCGCGGGAAACATTAATGCAGCTTTGAGGTGTATCAGGCCGGTGACTTCGGTCAGGTCGAGCCGATCATACCAGCGGACAACAATGGACTGAAACGATGCGGCAGGCAGAACAGGTAACATTTGGTGGCAGCGGTCTGGATCGCGCAGCGCAACTACGGGATGATGCTGCGGGTTTGGCGGACTTATGGCAAGGCATGGACAGCCGTATATTGTTGATTTGGCGCGGAAAGCCGCTGTGCCGCATTCCGGGCGAAGATGAGGGCACTTTGTCCGTTCCAGCCGCCCTCGCGTGGGTTATGTCTGGCCACCCGTTGGTCAGTAACTTAGCAGCTGATGCCGTGTTTCTCGGGCGCTGCGAGTCGGGTCTGGCGCGGTTCGCCGTGGATATCAGCGCATGGCAACCCGACAATCTGGACGATACTGCGCTGGGCGGTTTTGTGGATGTCAGCGAGCAACAGCACCCTGATCTGCCGTCTGACACCGGCTTTGCCGAGTTGCGGCGCATCATGGCACATCTCAGCCGCGAAGAGGCAGAGTTGGCGGCGACAGCGCGTGCGGTGTTCGGCTGGCATCAGAGCCATGGTTACTGTGCCAAGTGTGGAGCCAAGAGCGATATGGCGCAAGCGGGGTGGCAGCGGATTTGTCCCAGCTGCGGAGCCGCGCATTTTCCGCGCACCGATCCGGTGGTGATCATGCTGATCACCCATGGGGATGCCGTTCTGGTGGGGCGATCACCGGGCTGGCCTGAGGGGATGTATTCGCTGTTGGCGGGCTTTGTTGAGCCTGGAGAGACGCTGGAGGCCGCGGTGCGACGCGAAACGGATGAGGAGACCGGCATTAAGGTTGGTGCAGTCAGCTATCTGTCCAGCCAACCCTGGCCGTTCCCGATGTCATTGATGTTTGGCTGCGCGGGTGAGGCGTTGACACGCGACATTGATATCGATCCCAATGAAATTGAGGATGCGATTTGGGTCTCGCGGCAGGACATGATGACTGTGTTCGAAGGTGTGCACCCAGAGATTAGAAAGCCGCGCAATGGGGCAATTGCCCATTTTTTGCTGCAAAACTGGCTTGCAGATACGCTGGATTGAGACGAATAGTGGCTACCAACCTTAAGACCTTCACGGCTGAAACCTGCCGGGCGCAATGACAGGACGCAAATGGATTTTTCCAGCAAAGAAGATATAGAAGCGCCGATTGCTGAGGTCTTTCAAGCAATTACTGATTTTGAGAGCATGGAACGCATGGCGCTGCGCCGGGGTGTTGATGTGCAGTGTTTGGGGGATGTGCAGCGTCCCGACAAAGGGCTGGCCTGGGATGTCTGGTTTCAGTTTCGTGGCAAACAGCGCAATCTGCATCTGTCGCTGGAGGGATATGAGCCTGTCACCCAGATGATCATCAGCGGCGCAGGAAGCGGTCTGGACGGAGCGATGGAGGTCGAGTTGGTGGCTCTTTCGCCGCAGCGGACCCGACTGTCGGTGGCGTTGTCTTTGGCGCCTAAAACCCTGGCGGGGCGCTTGCTGGTGCAATCGCTGAAATTGGCGAAGACACGGCTCAATCGCGGATTCAAAAAGCGGGTGGCAGAATTTGCACGCCAGACCGAGGAACGGATGAGCCGTTTGACGTAACGGCTTTCACGCCAGACGACCGGTGATCAGCACTTGTTGTGCTGCCGTTCAGAACCGGTCGTCGTTGGCGGGGTAGACACCCAGAATTTCGATATTGGTGGTAAAATAGGCCAGTTCGTCCATAGCCAGCCGCACGTTGGCGTCATCTGGGTGGCCGTCGATGTCGGCGTAAAACTGGGTCGCGGTGAAAGACCCGTCGACCATGTAACTCTCCAGTTTGGTCATGTTGATTCCATTGGTGGCAAAGCCGCCCATAGCCTTGTAAAGCGCGGCAGGAATGTTGCGGACCTGGAATACGAAACTGGTGATCATGCCGTGGTTGCCACGACGTTCCAGATTCGGCTCGCGCGACATTGTCACAAACCGCGTGGTGTTGTTGCCGTGATCTTCGATGTGACGGGCGAGCACCTCTAATCCATAAATCTCACCAGCCAATTCGCTTGCGAGGGCCGCGTGGGTCTTGTCGCCCTGTTCGGCCACGTCACGCGCCGCGCGGGCGTTGTCAGGGCTGACGCGGCCGCGAATCTTGTTTTCGGTTAGGAAACGCGCGCACTGCGGCAGCAAGACCAGATGTGAATGGGCTTCCTTGATATCTTCAAGACGCGCGCCGGGCACGCCCAATAGGTTGATGTGGACCCGCACAAAGGCTTCGTCGATAATATGCAGGCCGCTATGTGGCAACAGCCGGTGAATGTCCGCCACGCGCCCATAAGTAGAATTCTCGACAGGCAGCATTGCCAGCTCTGCGTCTCCGCTGCGGACGGCGTCGATTGCGTCTTCAAAGTTGCGGCAAGGCAGCACGTCCATATCGGGACGTTCGTTGCGGCAAGCTTCGTGACTGTAGGAGCCAAGCTCCCCTTGAATGGCAATTCTCTGGGTCATAACTGCGACATCCGTGCAAAACTTCAAAAAACGGGCGTTTCGTCGCGCTGTCTATACCTTGCCACTTGAGAGGGGAAGCCTTAGACACCCTCCCAGATAGCTGAAATGGACTCGCGATCATGTTTGACACGATGACCCTTACCAAAGCGACCGCAGGCGTTTGCGGCGCGCTCCTCGTGTTCCTCCTTGGCAAATGGGCCGCAGAGGAACTCTATCACACGGATACCCACGGCGAGGCGTCCTATGTGATTGAAGTGGAAGAGGCAGGTGCGGAAGAAGTTGCTGAAGTCGTAGACTTTGGTGAACTGATGGCCGCGGCAGACGTTGGCAAAGGTGCCAAGGTCTTCAAGAAATGCTCCTCCTGCCACAAACTCGAAGCCGGTGAAAACGCCACCGGTCCCTATCTCTATGGGGTGGTTGATCGTCCGATCGCTGCTGCGGATGGCTTTGGCTACTCTGCGACGCTGGCCGGTCTTGGCGGCGAATGGACCGCAGAAGAGCTGGATGCCTTCCTGACCAAACCGTCGCAATACGCGCCGGGCACCACCATGAGCTTCAGCGGGCTAAAGAAGCAGAAAGATCGGGTTAACCTGATCGCCTACCTCGATAGCCTCGACGACTGATTTAGGTCGCCATACGCGATCATCAAAAGGCCGCGCCACCTGGTGCGGCTTTTTGCATTTACAGCCCTTTTGTCGCAGTTGTGATGCTTGGCTCGGCGTGTTGATGCCTTGCCAAAGGTTGACACACGGGAAATTCAGCCAATCTGAACTTGAATGTTAGGGGGGCAGCCGCTTAGCTTTGGTTCTTAGAATGATCCTGGCATCAAACGCCGGACAATGGAGGTTTTGGCAGATGACGACTCTCACCACGCCACGCCGTGCCGTTTCGGCCCGAGTGATTGATCCGCAACCGCTTTTTCAGGCTTTCCTTGCCGGTTTGGCAGCGCTGACCATGCTGGCGCTTGCCGCCACAACGGTGCACGCCGAAGAAACGGTGATCAAGAGCCATGGTTTTGCTGAATTCGGAGAGTTGAAATATCCCGACGGCTTTGGTCATTTTGAGTATGTGAACCCTGACGCCCCAAAGGGCGGAGAGCTGTCCCTGTCCGCAGTCGGCACGTTTGACAGTATGAACCCCTACACCCGTAAAGGTCGAGGTGGGGCGATGTCGGCGGATCATTTTGAATCGCTGATGATTGGCTCATATGATGAGCCGGGATCCTATTATGGTCTGCTGGCTGAGAGCCTAGAGTACCCCGAAAGCCAGGATTGGGTGATCTTCAACATGCGCCCCGAAGCGCGATTTTCCGATGGCACGCCTGTCACCGCCGAGGATGTTGTCTTTTCCCATAATCTGCTACTGGAGCAGGGCTTGAAATCCTATGCAGAGGCCGTGAAAAAACGCATTCCGAAGGCCGAAGTGCTGGGGCCGCATCGAGTGAAATTCTATTTCTCGCCGGATTTTCCGCGCCGAGCCATGATCACGCAGGTGGCGGGTACGTCGGTGTTTTCCAAGGCCTGGTTCGAGGCTGATCCTGAAAACCGCCGATTGGATGAACCTCGGTTGGATCCCGGCATCGGGTCGGGGCCTTATGTGCTGGAAACGGCGGATGTTAATCAGCGCATTGTTTATAAACGTAATCCCGATTATTGGGGTAACGATGTGAATGTGAATGTTGGCCGCCACAACTATGACCGCATCCGTATCGAGTATTTCGGTGACACCGTTGCCGCGATGGAGGGGTTCAAGGCGGGGATCTATACCATGCGCCCCGAGAACAGTTCTAAGAGCTGGGCAACAGCGTATGAGTTTGATGCGGTAAAAGCGGGAAATGTCATCAAAGGCGAGTTTGCCGATGGGAACGTGCCTGCGGCCAGCGGATTCGTGATGAATTTGTTGCGCCCCAAATTCCAGGACCCTCGCGTGCGTGAGGCGATCCAACTTGGTTATAATTTCGAATGGACAAATGACAGCCTGCAATACGGATTGTTCGCACAGCGGCAATCGTTCTGGCAGGATACAGCGCTAGAGGCCAAGGGCCTGCCAGAAGGGCGCGAATTGGAAGTGCTTGAGGGATTGGGGGATCTGATTGACCCGGCACTGCTGACCAACGAGCCGGTGATGGCACATGGCTCTAAGCCAGATCGTCCCGCAGATCGGCGAAACCTGCGCCGCGCCATGAAACTGCTGGACGACGCCGGTTGGCGTGTCGGAGGAGATGGTCTGCGCCGCAACGACGCGGGGCAATTGCTAACGCTGGAGTTTCTGATCGATTCTCCGACCATTGAACGTATCGTGCAGCCCTATGTGACGAACCTGCGCCAGATGGGCGTGGACGCAAAATCCAGCCGTGTCGACTATGCGCAATACACCAGCCGTCGCCGGGAAAAAGACTTTGATATGATCACGTATGCCTATCCAAAGTACCTGCAGCCCTCCACCGGACTGTATCAGCAGTTTGGGTCTGATGCGCATGAATTTTCGGTTTTCAACCCAGCTGGCATGGCCGATCCGGCGGTGGACAAGCTGATTGAAGCCATCGTCAAGGCAGAAGATCAGGAAGAGCTTTATGCCAATGTGCGCGCGCTGGATCGCGTTTTGCGGGCCAAGCGGTTCATGGTGCCGACCTGGTATCTGGGCGTGAACTGGGTGGCCTATTGGAATTTTTATGAGCAACCAGAAACGTTGCCTCTATTCGATCTGGGGTTGCGCGATGTCTGGTGGGTCGACACCAAGAAAGAAGCGGCATTGAAATCCTCTGGCGCATTGCGGTAAGCGCCTGACATGGCAGCCTATATCCTCAGACGTTTTCTATTGGTGATTCCGACCTTATTCGGAATCTTGGTGATTAACTTCGCGCTGGTGCAGTTCGTGCCGGGTGGCCCTGTAGAACAGATGATAGCGCAACTAGAAGGCGGCGGCGACGTGTTCGAAGGCTTCGCTGGCGGCGGCGGTGACGCAGGCGGCGAAGCCATAGCCGCCAACGACAGCTATGCAGGCCGTCAGGGCCTGCCGCCAGAGCTGATCGCGGAACTGGAACAGCAATACGGTTTGGATAAACCGCCGCTAGAGCGGTTCTTTCTGATGCTGGGCAACTATATGCGGTTTGATTTTGGCGAGAGCTATTTTCGCAAGATCGACGTGATGAGCCTGGTTCTGGAAAAAATGCCTGTATCGATTTCATTGGGCCTGTGGTCGACGTTGATCGCCTATATGATTTCAATACCACTGGGTATCCGTAAGGCGCTTCGCGATGGCAGCCGGTTCGACACCTGGACCAGCGGCGTGATCATTGCGGCCTATGCTATTCCCGGATTTCTGTTTGCGATTTTGCTGCTGGTTTTGTTCGCTGGTGGGTCTTATTGGCAGGTCTTTCCACTGCGGGGACTAACCTCTGACAACTGGGACAACCTCGGCCTGTTTGGCAAAATCACCGATTATTTCTGGCACATTACTCTGCCGGTGGTGGCCTCGACCATCTCGGCCTTTGCAACGCTGACACTGCTGACCAAGAATTCGTTCCTGGATGAGATTAAAAAGCAGTATGTGATGACGGCCCGTGCGAAAGGGCTAAGCGAGAGCCGCGTGCTCTATGGTCATGTGTTCCGCAACGCAATGCTGATTGTTATTGCCGGATTTCCGGCAGTGTTTATCGGTGTGTTCTTCTCAGGAAGCCTGATCATCGAGACAATTTTCTCGCTCGATGGTCTGGGGCGGCTGGGTTTTGAGGCGGCCGTGGCGCGCGACTATCCTGTGATCTTTGGCACGCTATTCATCTTTGGCCTGATGAGCCTCGTTGTGGGGATCATCTCGGACATCATGTATGTGATCGTTGATCCGCGTATCGACTTTGAAAAGAGAGAGGGCTGACCGATGGCTTTGTCTCCGCTCAACCGGCGTCGCTGGAATAACTTCTGCCGCAATCGCCGGGCCTTTTGGTCTTTGTGGATTTTCTCAATTCTGTTTGGAATTTCGCTGTTTGCGGAGTTTGTGGCCAACGACAAGCCGATGTTGGTGAACTACCGCGGTGAATATTTCACGCCGGTGTTTAACTTCTATCCGGAGACGGCCTTTGGCGGAGACTTTCAGACAGAGGCGGCCTACCGAGATCCGGAAGTGAAATGCCTGATTGCCTCTGGCGGTGTCGAGGACTGTTTTGATGATCCTGAGGGTATTCTGCAACAAATCGAGACGGGTGTATTTGCGGCGAAAGGGTTTGTAGAAGGCTGGGCGATCTGGCCGCCGATTCCCTATTCATTCAACACCACAGTGGATCGGCCTGGTGCAGCGCCTCTGCCGCCCAATGGGCAGAACCTTTTGGGCACCGATGACACCAAACGTGACGTGCTGGCACGGGTGATCCATGGGTTCCGTCTGTCGATCCTGTTCACGTTGATGGTCACCGGCGCTGCAACGCTGGTAGGTATTGCGGCGGGTGCGGTTCAGGGTTTCTTTGGCGGCTGGCTCGACTTGATCTTTCAGCGTGTGATAGAGATCTGGGGATCTATCCCGCAGCTCTATGTCATTATTATCATGTTCGCCATCCTGGGCCGCAGTTTCTGGCTATTGGTGATCCTGATGATCCTGTTCAGTTGGACCGCGCTGGTCAGCGTGGTTCGTGCCGAATTCCTGCGGGCCCGCAATCTGGAATATGTCCGCGCCGCCAAGGCGCTGGGGGTCGGGAACCTAACCATTATGTTCCGTCATATGTTGCCCAATGCGATGGTTGCGACGCTGACTTTCCTGCCGTTTATCGTTACTGGTACCATCGGCACATTGGCGGGGCTGGATTTTCTCGGCTTTGGTCTGCCGTCCTCAGCCCCATCGCTGGGGGAACTTACATTGCAGGCCAAACAAAACCTTGAAGCGCCCTGGCTGGCTTTTACCGCGTTCTTCACCTTTGCCATCATGTTGTCGCTTCTGGTTTTCATCTTTGAAGGCGTGCGCGATGCGTTTGATCCGAGAAAGACGTTTTCATGAGCCCGTTGCTCCAAGTTAGAGACCTGCGCGTATCATTCCGTCAGGATGGTAAAGTGACCGAGGCCGTGCGCGGTGTTTCCTTCTCTGTTGGCCAGGGTGAGACTGTCGCGTTAGTGGGGGAATCCGGGTCGGGCAAGTCGGTGACGGCGCTGTCTACCGTCTCTCTTCTCGGCGATAGTGCCACTGTCAGCGGTTCTGTCACCTATGACGGGCAAGAGATGGTGGGCGCAAATGACCGACGTCTTCGTCAGGTCCGGGGCAATGACATCAGCTTTATCTTTCAAGAGCCGATGACCTCACTCAACCCGCTGCACACAATCGAAAAACAGTTAGCTGAATCGTTGGCCTTACATCAGGGACTGGATGGGGTCGCAGCCCGTGCCCGTATCATCGAGTTGTTGAACCGTGTGGGTATTAGAGACGCCGAAACCCGGCTGGGTGCTTATCCACATCAGCTTTCGGGTGGGCAACGTCAGCGGGTTATGATTGCGATGGCGCTAGCGAACAAGCCGGACATTCTGATCGCAGATGAGCCGACCACCGCTCTGGATGTCACAATTCAACAACAAATCCTTGAGCTGCTGGCCGACCTGAAGGCAAGCGAAGGCATGGGGCTGTTGTTTATTACCCACGACCTGAGCATTGTGCGCCGCATTGCGGACCGCGTCTGCGTAATGAAGGGGGGAGAAATCGTCGAGGAGGGGCCGACGTCTGAGATTTTTGCCAATCCCCAGCACCCATACACGCAAAAACTGCTTGATGCAGAGCCAACTGGGCAGCCGTCACCGGTGCCCGTCGCAGCGCAGGAGCTGGTCAGGACCGAAGATCTGAAGGTCTGGTTTCCCATTCAAAAGGGGCTGCTAAAACGCACCGTGGGTCACGTCAAGGCGGTCAACCCGACCTCGCTGAGCGTGTGTGCTGGTGAGACGCTGGGAATCGTTGGCGAAAGTGGTAGCGGGAAAACCACCCTGGCACTGGCGATCATGCGATTGATAGCATCAGAAGGCAGCGTGCAGTTCCAAGGGCAAGATTTGCGCCAGTGGTCGACACGCGATCTGCGTCGGCTGCGTGCGGACATGCAGATCGTGTTCCAGGATCCATTTGGGTCGCTAAGTCCGCGTATGACCTGTGCCCAGATCATCGCCGAGGGTCTGGCGATACATAAGCTGGACCAGGGCCGCGACCCCCGTGATCTGGTTGCTGAGGTGATGACCGAAGTCGGGCTGGATCCGGCATTCATGGACCGTTATCCGCATGAGTTTTCGGGCGGTCAACGCCAGCGTATAGCCATAGCGCGGGCCATGGTTCTGCGACCCAAACTGGTTGTCCTAGACGAGCCGACCTCGGCGTTGGATATGACTGTGCAGGTGCAGATCGTCAATTTGCTGCGCGATCTGCAGGACCGTTACGGGCTGGCCTATCTGTTCATTTCACATGATCTGAACGTAGTGCGTGCCATGTCGCACAAGATGATCGTAATGAAACAGGGCGATGTTGTAGAGGTCGGGCCCACAGCGGAACTGTTTGCCAATCCCAAAGACCCATATACGCGGCAGTTGCTTGCTGCGGCGGGCTAAACGTTAGCCATAATGCACTCGGTTGAAAATATTACCCGGATCTATCGGGCACCGGCCTTCGCCAGACTAAAAGATGTGGCGGTGAACCCACATGATGTTTCGCGACAGTTTGGCACATGTCGGATTTGGTTATGATGCGTGATGAGCCGCCTGGCAGATATTTGAAATTATGGATAAAAATAGATGTCTTTATTCGCCACGCAGGCCGAAATTCGGGTCAGATCAGAGCCCGCCGACATCGAATAATCCCCGCGTCGCCAATTGTGATTTACGGCCCTTCGGTTTAGTCTGGTGCCCGCAGGTTGGCATTCGCCTCAGCGCAAATCAAATCGGACATCTCCATGAACGCTCCTACCATTCAGAACGTCAATTGCGGTGATTGCCCCATTCGTCACCGTGCCGTTTGTGCGCGCTGTGATGCGGATGAATTGGACGTTCTGGATTCGATCAAATACTACCGCACGTATGAGGCAGGTCAGCCGATTACCTGGTCCGGTGATCGGATGGATTTCGTGGGTTCGGTTGTGTCGGGCATCGCGACCCTGACGCAGACGATGGAGGATGGCCGCACTCAGATGGTTGGCCTGTTGTTGCCCAGCGATTTTGTTGGCCGCCCAGGGCGCGACACTGCGGCCTATAACGTGGTGGCGACGTCGACTGTAGTCATGTGTTGTTTTCGCAAGAAACCATTTGAAGAAATGATGTCCCAGACACCGCATGTTGCGCATCGTCTGCTGGAGATGACGCTAGACGAATTGGACGCGGCGCGAGAGTGGATGCTGGTTCTGGGGCGTAAGACTGCGCGTGAGAAGATTGCCAGCCTGCTGTCGATCCTGGCGCGGCGTGATGCATCGTTGCAGCTCCATAAGGACAGCAATCGTCGGGTGTTCGATTTACCACTGACCCGCGAAGCGATGGCAGATTACCTGGGGCTGACGTTGGAAACTGTCAGCCGTCAGGTCTCCGCCTTGCGTAAGGACGGTGTGATCGAATTGGAGGGTAAGCGCCATGTGACCGTGCCTGACATGGGCCGCCTGATGGACGAGGCTGGGGATGACAGCGACGGCGGCTATCTGATTTGATCTGATCATAAGTGGCCACAGCAATTGTCCGGGGCCACTTGCGTGGCCCCAATTGGTTACGCAACTGATTTGATGCGCTTAATGCGCCATCAGAACCGGAACCTTGGCCCGTTCTAGCATATTTCGGGTCGCGCCACCCAAGATAGCTTCGCGAAAGCGGGAATGCCCATAGGCCCCCATCACGATCAGATCTGCCGCTGTATCGACCGCATGTCGGTTCAACACGTCGGAGACGCGGGTCATGGTCTTGCTGAGCACATCAATCTCACATTTGACTCCTTGACGCGACAGCATTTGGCACAACAGCCCACCGGGATCTGATCGCTCTGGCCCGTGTTGTGGCGGATCAATCACCACCACGCGCACCACATCGGCAGCCCGCAGTATTGGCAGGGCTTTGCGAATAGCGGTCATGGCTTCAATGCTCTCGTTCCAGGCGACCAGCACAGTTTTTGGTTGGTCGGGCAGGGGGCAATCATCAGGCACCACAAGTACAGGCGCGCGCCCTTCGAATAACGCGGCCTCGACGATGGCCTCCGCCTCGGCGGGGCGATCCTTGCCGTAAGGCTGACCCAACACCACGAGATCCGAAAAGCGCGCCAGACGGGCGACATGGCGCCCAATATCGGCCATTTGCGCAACGCCTGTTTCGACGTTGAAGCTGACGCCGGACCGCTCCATACGTCTGGTGACGGTCTGCTCTATCGTGGCAACCTCTTCCTTTGCGCGTGCGAGCGTTTCCTGCAGCACCATCGCATTGGCACCTGCGTAATAATATCCGGTTTGTGTGCGATCCACACCCAAGCACAGCGCGTCTGCGTGACCATTTTCCAAACGGGTCAGTGCGATGGTTTGCTCTAGCTGTGCCTCGGTGTTCGCTGGGGTCGTTAGAACAGTCAGCAGTGTCTTGTAGGACATATTAACCTCGCATGTGTATGGGCGACTGCAACGAACTTGTGGTTGTGCCGCGAGTTGCGTCATTATGAAAGTGCATCTCATATTCTGCGGCAAACTGTCTTGATACAGATCAAGGCGTTGTTCTGCGCAGTTTTGCATTTAAGGCTCAGAAAAAACTGTCTGACGCGGGCCAGAGAATCGCGGCGGGCAAGGAAAAGGGACGCAAGATGTCTAATTATATCAAGCTAATTGCGCTTGGTTTGGTCACGCTCTTTGCGATGATCGCGACCAACTACGCGCGGGACGTGGCCTACCAGGTCCATGCGATCATCATCATGGTCGTAGCGGCCGGGCTGTTTCTCCATACTCTTCGGCGCACGGATGAACCAGTGCTCGCTGCGGGGTCGCTGCAGGGAGAGTACTTCGATAGTGTGGTGCGCGCCGGTGTGGTGGCAACCGCGTTCTGGGGCGTGGTCGGGTTTCTGGTGGGTGTCTTCATCGCCTTCCAGCTTGCCTTTCCGGTCCTGAACTTTGAGTGGGCGCAGGGGCTGGCCAACTTCGGGCGGCTGCGGCCTCTGCATACTTCGGCGGTGATTTTTGCCTTTGGTGGCAATGCGCTGATTGCGACCTCATTTTACGTGGTGCAGCGCACCTCGGCCGCCCGTCTCTGGGGCGGTAACTTGGCGTGGTTTGTGTTCTGGGGCTATCAGCTGTTCATCGTGCTGGCGGCGACCGGCTATCTGTTCGGGTCGACCCAGTCCAAGGAATACGCGGAACCGGAATGGCATGTTGATCTATGGTTGACCATTGTCTGGGTGGCTTATCTGGCTGTGTTCCTGGGCACCGTCATCAAGCGCAAAGAACCGCATATCTATGTAGCCAACTGGTTCTACCTCGCGTTCATCGTGACCGTGGCGATGCTGCATCTGGTCAACAACATGACGATCCCTGTCAGCATCTGGGGCTCCAAATCGGTGATCATGTGGTCGGGCGTGCAGGATGCAATGGTGCAGTGGTGGTACGGCCACAACGCTGTGGGCTTCTTCCTGACTGCGGGGTTCCTTGGCATGATGTACTACTTCGTGCCGAAGCAAGCAGAACGCCCCGTGTTCAGTTACAAGCTGTCGATCATCCACTTCTGGGCACTGATCTTTCTGTACATCTGGGCTGGCCCGCACCACCTGCACTACACCGCGCTGCCGGATTGGGCCTCGACCCTTGGCATGGTGTTCTCAATCGTGCTGTGGATGCCTAGCTGGGGCGGTATGATCAACGGTCTGATGACCCTGTCGGGTGCCTGGGACAAGCTGCGCACCGACCCGGTGATCCGAATGATGGTAATCTCTATCGGCTTCTACGGCATGTCCACCTTTGAAGGTCCGATGATGTCGATCCGCGCCGTGAACTCGCTGTCGCATTATACCGACTGGACCATTGGTCACGTTCACTCCGGCGCGCTTGGCTGGAACGGCATGATCACCTTTGGTGCGCTCTACTTCCTGGTGCCGGTCCTGTGGAAACGTGAGCGTCTCTACAGCCTGAGCCTGGTGTCCTGGCATTTCTGGTTGGCCACCATTGGCATCATTCTCTACGCGGCATCCATGTGGGTGACCGGCATCATGGAAGGCCTGATGTGGCGCGAAGTGGATGCCAACGGGTTCCTGGTGAACTCCTTTGCCGACACGGTGGCTGCGAAATTCCCGATGTACGTGGTGCGCGCTCTGGGTGGGGTCATGTTCCTCGCTGGTGCTCTCGTCATGTGTTACAACCTGTGGATGACTGTACGGCGCGCGCCGGCCAAAGAGGCCAGCCTGACCGTCGCAGTTCCCGCTGAATAAGGAGGGCCCGAGCAATGGGAATTCTCGACAAGCACAAAATCCTCGAGACCAACGCGACCCTCCTTCTGGTGTGCAGCTTCCTGGTTGTCACCATCGGTGGTCTTGTCCAAATCGCGCCGCTGTTCTGGCTGGAAAACACCATCGAAGAGGTGGAGGGCATGCGTCCCTACACCCCGCTGGAGCTGGCCGGGCGTGATATCTACATCCGTGAAGGCTGCTATGTCTGTCACAGCCAGATGATCCGCCCAATGCGGGACGAGGTCGAACGGTATGGACCATATTCGCTGGCGGCAGAGTCGATGTATGACCACCCGTTCCAGTGGGGGTCCAAGCGAACCGGTCCGGATCTGGCCCGTGTGGGTGGTCGCTATTCAGATGAATGGCATGTGGATCACCTGCGCAATCCGCAGTCAGTGGTGCCGGAGTCGGTAATGCCAAAATATGGCTTCCTTGAGGGCAACCGGATCGATGGAAAATACATCGGCGATGTGATGACGGCAAATGCCTTTGTTGGGGTGCCCTATTCCGATCAGATGCTGGAAAACGCGCAGGCAGACTTCCGAGCGCAGAGCGATCCAGATGCCGACTACGACGGCCTGCTGGAGCGCTACGGAGAAAAGGTCAGTGTGCGCAATTTCGACGGCCAACCGGGGATCTCCGAGGCCGATGCGCTGATCGCCTATTTGCAAATGCTGGGGACATTGGTTGATTTCTCGACCTTTACCCCCGTTGCCAACCGCTGATTGGAGGCAGACATGGACATTTATACTCTGCTTCGGGAATTCGCCGACAGCTGGATGCTGCTCTTCCTGTTTGTGTTCTTTCTGGCCGTGGTGGTCTGGGCGTTTCGCCCCGGCAGCACCAAGGTTTACAAGGATACCGCTAACATCCCCTTCCGGCATGAAGACAAACCCGCCCCAGAAATGGGTAAAGCCAAGGAGGCGCGGTCATGAGCAAGAAAGTGAAGAAGTTCGAGGACGATCCGAACACCACCGGCCACAGTTGGGATGGGATCGAAGAATTCGACAATCCGATGCCGCGTTGGTGGCTCTGGACTTTCTATGCCACCATTATCTGGGCCATCGGTTATACTGTTGCCTATCCAGCCTGGCCGGGGATTCAATCGGCGACGGCTGGTGTGCTGGGCTGGAATTCCCGAGCGCTGGTCGCAGAAGAAATCGCAGCCGTGAATGAGGCCAACGCCCCGATCAACAGCCGTCTGGAGGAGATTGAGCTGGCGTCTATTACCACCGATCCCGAGTTGAACGGCTATGCGGTCTCGGCTGGTTCTGCGGTGTTCAAGACCTGGTGTGCGCAGTGTCACGGTGCCGGTGCCGCCGGTGCCAAGGGCTATCCTAATCTCTTGGATGATGACTGGCTTTGGGGCGGATCAATGGAAGACATCCATACAACGATTGCCCATGGTATCCGCAATGAGGAAAGCGATGACGCGCGCTACTCTGAAATGCCTGCCTTCGGTCGTGATGAGCTGCTGGAGAAGGACGAGATCAGCCAGGTCGTCAACTACGTGATGTCGCTGTCCGGCGAGGCGCAGGATGCCTCTCAGGTTGCGGCCGGGTCGGTTATTTTTGCAGATAACTGCGCCTCTTGCCATGCTGAGGACGGCACAGGAGACCGCGAACAAGGCGCGCCAAACTTGGCGGATGCGATTTGGCTTTATGGCGGTGATTACGCCACTTTGACCGAGACCGTGCATAATTCGCGCTACGGTGTGATGCCGAACTGGAATACCCGCCTCACAGAGGCGCAGGTTCGCGCCGTGACCGCCTATGTCCACCAACTGGGTGGCGGCGAATAATCAAGCTGCCCGTTTTTTCACAGTAAATGGGGCTGCCTTTGGGCGGCCCCATTCTTAATTGTGTACGGCGATTGAAGATGGGGGATTTCCTTCTTGAAGCTACAGTTACTATAGGGTGTAGCCGTGTCGGGCATTGGAAAAAGGATACACCATGTCTGACGTCGCACACCTCACGCCATCCACCATGCTGGACTTTCGCAGCCCTGCTATCGTGAGGCTGATTAGTCAAAGAGGCTGGCTGGGGCTGCGTCCTTCTGAACGGATCGGCGCGGCTTATGATTTTGTCAGCAACGAGATCCTGTTCGGCTACAATATGTCCGACACCCGCAGGGCGTCTCAGGTGCTGGCGGATGGCTACGGTCAGTGCAACACCAAGGCAACGCTGCTAATGGCACTGCTGCGGGGCTTGGGTATTCCCTGCCGACTGCACGGTTTCACCATCGATAAGAGCCTACAACGCGGCGTAGTGCCTGAACTGGTTTACTGGATGGCGCCGCAGAATATTCTTCACTCCTGGGTTGAAGTAAGGCTGGACGGGCGGTGGATCAATCTTGAGGGGTTCATTCTCGATAACGGCGTATTGGTGGCGCTTCAGGCGGCTTTCCCAGGACGGAACTCGCTTTGTGCCTATGGCGCTGGGACGGATTGCCTACAGAGCCCGCAAACTGTTTGGCACGGCCAGGACACGTATATTCAAAAGACTGGCATCAACGCCGATCTTGGCTTGTTTGAGAGCCCGGATGCGTTCTACGCCCACCACCAACAGGCACTGACGGGGCTACGCAGATGGCTATATCGAAACGGCATCCGGCATTGGATGAACAGGCGGGTCGCCCTGATCCGACGCGGGTTGGTGCCAAAGTTGCCAGGCGGGGAGGCTACGTTGAACCCAAGCATTCGTAAGCGGGTCTTTGGGGTGGAATAACTGGCGCGTATCAGAATTTGGCAGGGGTTTGATCCGTATCAAATACATCTGATCCGCAGCACTCTAATCTGAGAAAACTAGACAATGCCGCTGGTTTGCCTTCTTGCGCTTCGGTGGCCACCTATCCCCAGACCCACTTATGGGCTTGGGGCAAGCGTCGGCTTTTGATCTGTTCGCGCGTTTCCTGAAAGCCGACGCTTTTTTTCCTTTCCCTCTCTTGTGTTGCCGCGGTGAAGCTCTCTTTGATCACGGACAGCCTATCGCGCGCGGCGCTGGCATCGTAGACTGATTGCAGAGCAGAAACTGTGTGCAATTTTGACCTGCGCTTTGGTGTCACATCTGCGACTTGGCGACGCGGAGTAATAGATGAGATCCAATCTATCCGTATGTTTTTAAACAACTAAATGTGAATATAGGCGATGTGGGCAGAATGCCACGCCCCGTTGACGGCACCCGCGCAAAGGCAAAGATGCTTTCATGATATGCGTTTGATCCACGTCAAGGTTCGCCAGTCGCGTATCTGGGACAACCGCAGCACAATGCAAGATTTGGAGTGAGTCCGTGAGCGATTCCGACCCCGCCCCCAGCCTATATGCCGCCAGAGAACCGATTTTCCCGCGGCGTGTGTCCGGGCCGTTTCGAAACTTGAAATGGTATATCATGGCGGTGACGCTGGGGATCTACTACCTGACGCCCTGGATCCGCTGGGACCGGGGTCCGGCACTTCCGGATCAGGCGGTTTTGCTGGATCTGGCCAACCGGCGCTTTTATTTCTTCTGGATCGAAATCTGGCCACATGAATTCTACTTCGTCGCCGGCCTGCTGATCATGGCCGGGCTGGGGTTGTTTCTGTTTACGTCGGCGCTTGGCCGTGTCTGGTGTGGCTACACCTGTCCGCAAACTGTCTGGACCGACCTTTTCATTCTGGTGGAACGCTGGATCGAAGGGGATCGAAACGCGCGACTGCGCCTGCACCGCCAGAAAAATCTGGATTTCAGAAAGGCGCGGCTGAGGGTGACCAAATGGGTGGCGTGGCTGTTGATTGGCCTGGCGACCGGCGGGGCTTGGGTGTTTTACTTTGCCGATGCGCCGACTTTGCTTTGGGATCTTGTCACGGGCAACGCCCATCCCGTTGCCTATACCACAATGGCAATCTTGACCGGCACCACCTTTCTCTTCGGGGGCTTTGCCCGAGAGCAAATCTGCATCTATGCCTGTCCCTGGCCGCGTATTCAGGCGGCGATGATGGATGAGGATACCTTGACCGTAGGCTACCGCGAATGGCGTGGAGAGCCGCGTGGCAAGCCTCGCAAGACCGATGAGCCCGGTCTGGTGCATGGCGACTGCATTGATTGCATGGCCTGCGTGAATGTCTGCCCGATGGGGATCGACATTCGCGACGGTCAGCAGATGGAGTGCATTACCTGTGCGCTGTGTATTGATGCCTGTGACGATGTCATGGAGCGGATCGGTAAACCACGTGGCCTGATCGACTATATGGCATTGAGCGACGAGGCAAATGAACGCGCTGGACAGCCACCAAAGAACATCTGGAAACATATCCTGCGCCCGCGCACGATCATGTATACAACGCTCTGGGGGGCTGTCGGCCTTGCCCTGATATTTGCGTTGTTCATCCGCTCCGATATAGAGTTGACGGTTGCCCCTGTCCGCAACCCAACTTTTGTCACGCTTTCTGATGGCTCAATCCGCAATACCTATGATGTCCGCCTGCGCAACAAATCGGGCGAGCCGCGTCCGTTTGAGCTGTCGATCAAGGGGACGCCTGATATGCGGCTGACCTTGGAAGGTGTGGATGATACTATTGTCACTGTGCCCGCCGACACCAGCTTTCTTCAGCGGGTTTACATCGTGGCGCCTAAAACGGCAGACGCAGCGGCGGCGCGTAGCACACCGGTGCGGATCTGGGTGACAGATATCGACAATGGCGAGCGCGCGCACAAGGATAGCAGCTTTAACGGAAGCGGGAGCGGACAATGACCGAGGACAAGCCAACACGCCAATTCACCGGCTGGCATATGTTGATGGTTTTTGGCGGTGCCTTCAGCGTGATCATCGGCGTCAATATTGCGCTGGCGGTCAATGCGGTTCGCACCTTTCCGGGGCTTGAAGTGAAGAACAGCTATGTCGCCAGCCAGAGCTTTGATGCCCGCCGCGATGCGCAGCAGGCACTGGGCTGGTCGGTCTATGCCTCGGCTGTCGGCGATCAAGTGAAACTGGAAGTCACCGATGCCGATGGTGCCCCGGTTGAGGTCGCCGCGTTGCGCGCGACCCTTGGCCGTGCGACCCATGTGAAGGACGACCAGACACCTGATTTTCGGTTCGACGGCACGGCTTATGTCGCCCCTGCAGAGTTGAGCGCTGGAAACTGGAACATCCGAATGGTCGCGCGGGCGGAGGACGGTACGGAGTTTACGCAGCGTGTCATCCTGCATGTGGCGCGGTAAACGATGAGCACCGCCGTCCGCCCCCAGCTTGCTGCCTGTCCGGGCTGCGTTGCTGCACCAAATGGTACAATAGAGCAGGCGCCAACGGAGGCGCGTCTGGCGCTGTCACTGCCTAGCATCCACTGTCAGGCCTGTATCTCAACCGTTGAGCGCGGACTGAACGCGGTGCCGGGCGTGCGGAGCGCGCGGGTGAATCTCACACTGAAACGCGCGCTGATTGAGGCGGACCCCGAGGTGCGCGCCTTGGATCTGGTGCCGGTGCTGGAGCGCCTGGGGTTCGAGGCGCATGAGTTGAACCTCGCCGCGCTGAATGCAACCCAGACAGATCAGGCCGGTCGTGAGCTATTGATGCGGTTGGCTGTTGCCTTCTTTGCCTCCATGAACGTGATGCTGCTGTCGATTTCGGTCTGGTCCGGGGCGAGCGACGCAACCCGCGATATGTTCCATTGGATCTCTGCGGCGATCACCTTCCCGGCAATCCTGTTCGCTGGGCAGCCGTTCTTCCGCAATGCCTGGCAGGCCCTGCGGGTGGGGCGGTTGAATATGGACGTGCCGATTGTTCTGGCAATTGTTCTGGCCCTGCTGACTTCCCTGTGGGAGACGTCCCTTTCCGGAGAGCATGCGTATTTCGATGCAGCGCTGACGTTGACCTTCTTCCTGCTGGCCGGGCGGTATCTGGATCATCGCACCCGCGCGGTCGCTCGGTCCGCTGCGGAGGAACTGGCCGCCTTGGAGGTGCCGCGTGCACTGCGTCTGGATTCGGCGGGACAACCGGTGGAAGTGGCGGTCGCAGATCTGGTCATTGATGATCATATTCTTGTGCGTCCCGGTGGGCGAATGCCCGTGGATGGCGTCGTGCTGGAGGGGCAGTCTGAACTGGACCGATCCCTGCTGACTGGCGAAACGCTGCCGGTTTTTGCAGAGGCAGGCAGTCTGATTTCGGCAGGTGAAGTCAATCTGACCGGTCCGCTCGTCGTGGGTGCCACAGCTGTTGGAACACAAAGCTCGCTGCATCAATTGGCCGATCTGGTTGCTATCGCTGAATCTGGCCGTTCGCGTTACACCTCGCTCGCGGATCGCGCGGCCAAACTGTATGCGCCAGGGGTGCACATCCTTTCGGCCTTGGCCTTCCTGGGCTGGTATCTCTTTACCTTTGATCTGCGCGTGGCGCTGAATATTGCCGCAGCCGTATTGATTATTACCTGTCCATGTGCGTTGGGTCTGGCGGTTCCGGCGGTGACCACCGCTGCCTCAGGTCGGTTGTTCAAAAAAGGCATGCTGATCAAACATTCCACCGCGCTCGAGCGGCTGGCAGAAGTCGATACGGTGGTTTTTGATAAGACTGGAACGCTGACCAATGGCACGCCGCAGTGTGACGATTTCGCCCTGCTGTCACCTCAGGATCAACAGCTTGCCTATGCATTGGCACTGGGATCAGATCATCCGCTGTCGGCAGCTATCTGCCGCGCAGCAGAGCAGGCGGGGGTTCGGCCCGCTGTCGTTACCGGATTGCAAGAGGTAACGGGTTTTGGCACCGAAGCATCATACCATGATCGGCAGGTGCGTCTGGGGCGTGCTGCGTGGGTCGGTGCGGAACCAGGGGCCAAAACGGCGGCTTATCTGGACAGCGGCGCGGGGCGGGCACAGGCGTTGACGTTCTCTGATAGCTTGCGCCCTGGTGCGGCTGAGGCTGTCGAGGCCTTGCAGAAGGCGAACAAGAACGTCTGGCTGATCTCTGGTGACACTGAAGGCGCAGTTCGCGATCTGGCAGAACGCTTGAAAATCCAGCATTGGATTGCATCGGCGTTGCCACAGGACAAATCCGATTGTGTGGCTGAATTGTCAGAGCAGGGGCAGCGGGTGTTGATGGTCGGTGATGGCTTGAACGATACCGCCGCACTGGCAGCTGCACATGTGTCGATCTCACCTGCATCGGCGTTGGATGCTGCGCGCGTGGCCTCGGATATCGTGTTGTTGGGGCAGGATCTGGCCCCCATTGCCGAGGCCTGTGTTGTTGCGCAAAAAGCAACCTACCGCATCCGCGAGAACTTCCGTATCGCCACGCTCTACAACGTGATTGCGGTCCCTCTGGCAGTGGCCGGGTTGGCAACGCCATTGGTCGCAGCCTTGGCGATGTCGACCTCCTCCATTACTGTATCTCTAAATGCGTTGCGTCTGCGCTAAGGGCGCAGTGAGCCGTCCAGCCCGAAAGACCTGTTATGAGCGTTCTGTCCTATTTGATACCGATTTCGCTGTTCCTGGGGGGCATTGGCCTTGTTGGGTTTCTCTATACCGTGCGGTCAAATCAATATGACGACCCAGAAGGGGACGCGCGCCGAATCCTGAATGATGAGTGGGATGATCACCCAAAGCCTTGAAATCGGTAAGACAGATTCATGCCGCATACAAAAAAGGCGCCCCCGGGGCGCCTTTTTTATTGGCTTTGTGACCCTCTGTCAGGATGGCCCGACCGTGTCGCAGGTGATGTTGCGGGCAGAGAGGCGGCGGCAGGCGAGGGCCGCGCTCTCTTTGGTCATGCCAAGAAAATTGGCATCAAAGCCACGAGGTGTTTTCACAACTTTACGAAGACTGCCGTCCAGTGTTGCCATCTCCGCAAGGGCGGTTCGTAGCAACACTTTTTCGGCCTGATAACGGCTGCCGTAGCGTCCTACGTTGATGCCCCAGTAGCGCCCGCCTGAGGTCGAAAGCCGGGTGACAACCACCGGTTCAGGCGCGCTGTTCACTTGGCTTTCGGCCAGTTTTGCGGGGCGTGCCATGGGGCGCAGGCCGACAAAGGGGCGGGGCTTCGCAGTGGGGGGGCTGCTCTGCTCGGCAACGGCAGCGATCACTTCTGCTTCGGCAATGGCGGCGGTGATGCTGGCCTGTAGGATGTCGCGGTCCAGCTTGGGGGCGGCCTCTACGGCTGATGCCGTGGTATCGGGTGTTGCGTCGTCTGTTGCAGGTGCAGCTGTCTGGACCTCGGCTAGCACGGTTGCGGGTTCTGGTGTTACGGCGGCTGGACGTCTTTTGGGGCGTAGACTGGTTTTTACCAATCCTGTTACGCGAATGGTCTTACCTGCGCCCTGGCTTGGGGCCTCTTCGCCAGAGCTTGCCAGCTGCGCGCCAAGACCCTTGTTACCCTGATAAGCTGGACGGGCGGGGCGGCGCAGCTTGGCGCGAGTGGGTGCGCGGCGAAAACCGAGGTCCAGGAGTTCGGCCACTTTGGCATTGCGCGACGTTGAGGATTTGCCACCAAATACCGTGGCGATCACCCGTTCATTGCCGCGTTGCGCCGATGCAACCAGGTTGAAGCCGGCAGCGCGTGTATAACCGGTCTTGATCCCATCTGCCCCCCGGTATGCCGCCAGCAGACGGCGGTTTGTGTTGGGGACCTGACGCACGCCTGCGTCTGTCGATTTGCGGGAAAACAAGTTGTAGTATTCTGGATAATCGTACAGCAGATGCCGCCCTAGTGTGGTCATGTCGCGGGCCGAGGACATATGCCCCTTTTGGGTCAGGCCATGCGCATTTTTGAACGTAGTGCGCGACATGCCCAATGCCTTGGCCGTACGGGTCATACGACGGGCAAAGGCGGCTTCGGATCCTGCAAGTGTCTCACCGATGGCTGTTGCGGCGTCATTGGCGGATTTTACGGCGGCGGCGCGAATCAGATATCGAAATGCAATGCGTTGACCGGTCCTCAGCCCCAGTTTGGAGGGTTGTTCGGAGGCGGCGTTGCGGCTGATCTTGACCTTGGTATCAAGGCTGATCTCGCCATTGCGAACCGCCTCAAACGCAATGTATAGCGTCATCATCTTGGTCAGAGAGGCGGGGTGCAGCCGGGTGTCTGCGTTGCGCGAATGCAGGACTTCGCCGGTGCGCGCGTCGATAACCATAGCCGCATAAGGTGCGGCCATCGCACCGGGCGGCGCGGTTGCGGCCATCGATAGGAGAATAACCAGTCCCAAGACCCAACGCCCCAGCCGGCAATACGCCCGCTGTGCGCGGGTCAGCGGAGTCCGCCTGACCTGCACGATATCTGCCATGTTTGCCTCTTGCCGCCGGTTTTCCGACTGACGTTTTTGCCTGTATTAAAAAATCGTAACACAGGGTCGGCACGGAATAAACCGCGAGGTTTTTAAGGGAAAATCTTGTTTGGGATGCGATGTCCGACATCTAGTGGGTCACCATTAAGGCGCCTACTAGATCGGCGGTTGGTTAAGGAAGTGTTAGCGAAAAAACTTGCGTAAGGCACAGCCGTTGGCGGATGTGCGCTTGGGTTTGGTGCTCTGCTGCAACAGCGTGGAGGGTCGCGTCGGCACGACTGGCGACATTGCAGGCGGTAATGGTCCCTCATCGGGCATTGATCAGGGCTGGTGTTGGCCTGTTGTGTAGAATGGCCCAAAATAGTCCAGCTCAATTGAGAACGCACACGCCACGGGGATTCGCGCTGTGATCGCTGCCTTGAGGGACTGCAGCAACATATTTGAGAATGCGGCATCGCGGTGCGGCTTCACCAATGCGGAAACTTTCACAGCAACATGGGTGTGGTGGTAGACATCCGTCGGATAGCCTCGTCCCTTGCAATCCCCTGCGCCGTCATCGTGTGAAAGAATGACCTGTTCGATCTCGGCAAGGATTGCAGGGATATCGAGCTCCAGATCATTGGAATATTTGATTTCGGCGTGAGGCATCTATGAGTCCGTATTTGATAAGATGAAAGAATACATGCAGATCCTAGCCGATCTCGGCGACCAAACTGGCGAGTGCGCTTAGGTCAGTGATCTCGGAATATCGCGGGCTGTGGTTCGGGGCAGGGGCATATTCGACTTCCCAGACCAGCCCATGTGGCACATAGGTGCCCCAGCCACCGGCCTCAATGATGGGGACCACGTCGGAGCGCATTGAATTGCCCACCATCATTGCGTGTTCAGGGCCGTCGCCATGGTGGGCGAAAATATCGACATATATCTCGGGTGTCTTTTCCGACACGACTTCCACCCCGTGAAACAGATCCCCGAGGCCCGATTGCGCCAGTTTGCGTTCCTGATCCAGTAGGTCGCCCTTAGTCACCAACACCACCCGGTGGCTGTCGGCCATTGCTTCAACCGCTGCCCGTGCGCTTGGCAGCAGCTCAATCGGGTAGGACAACATCATCTGGCCCGCTGTAATCAGCTCTTGGATGACGCTGGCAGGCACACGGGCTTCGGTCACCTCGATCGCGGTTTCGATCATCGACAGGGTAAAGCCCTTTACGCCGTAGCCATAGCGCCCCAAATTCTGTTTTTCCGCTGCCAGCAACCGCTTACCCAAGGTGTGAGAATCAAGCGCATCAGGAACGTGATCCATCAACAGCTCAGCAAAGCGATCCTGCGTGATGCGAAAGAATCGTTCATTGTGCCAGAGGGTATCGTCGGCATCGAAGCCAATTGTTGTCAATTTTCGGGTCAATCGGACACGCTCAATCCCTTTTCCTATCCACAGGAAAGGCTATATAAGCGGGACACCAAAATCCATCCACGATCGGAACTCTGTGTAATGCTGCTTACGCCAGTCATGATGTCGGACAATTCAGATGATGACACCGACTTCGGTGTCATGACCAAAACACGGCCCAAAACGCAGCGTCCGCCGCGGTACAAGGTGCTGTTGCTGAACGACGACTACACGCCGATGGAATTTGTGGTGATGGTGTTGGAGCGTTTCTTCAACATGACCCATGCCGAGGCGTTTGAAGTAATGCTGGTCGTGCATAAAAAAGGCGTCGCGGTAGTTGGTGTCTTTAGTCATGAAATTGCGGAAACCAAGGTCGGGCAAGTCATGGATTTTGCTCACCGCCATCAGCACCCATTGCAGTGTACGATGGAAAAAGAAGAATAATAAGAGGCTATTAGATGTCTGTTCGCCTGTCCCTGGCGGTCGAGACGGGCGGGTTCTCCGTGCCCGACGTCGGTCGTATTGTGGTGTTCCACCCCTCATCAGACCTGGATTTGTCTGCCCTTCCAAAAGAACGCATGCTGATCGTCCAGCCCTTCGCCCCAGATCATTCAGCGTTTACCGCACAAGGCTATGACTGTGTCGCCGAACTGCCCTCGGATGAACGCTTTGCCGCCGGGCTTGTTCTTCTGCCGCGGGCCAAGGCGCTGATGCGCGGTCTCTTTGCCAATGCGGCGGCTGTCTGCGATGGGCCTGTGCTGGTGGATGGTGGCAAGACCGAAGGGATCGATTCGGCGCTGAAAGCGCTGCGCGCCCGAACTGAGGTCTCAACGCCGATTTCAAAGGCGCATGGTAAGGCCTTTTGGTTCAATGGGGCGACCGCTGATCTCAGTGATTGGCAGATGGAGCCATCACAGATCAACGGCGGATTTCAGACCGCGCCGGGTGTATTTTCTGCTGATGGCATTGATCCCGCCTCTGCCCTGCTCGCAGCAGCGCTACCCGAGAAACTGGGTCGTACTGTGGTCGACCTTGGTGCTGGATGGGGGTATCTCGCGGCTGAGATCCTGAGATGTGAGACAGTGCGCACGCTTCATCTAGTGGAGGCGGATCACAATGCTCTCAATTGTGCGCGCCATAACGTCAGCGATCCGCGGGCACAGTTCCATTGGAGCGATGCGCGCGCCTGGCAGGCGCCGGAGCGGGTAGACTGCGTTGTGTCCAACCCGCCGTTTCACACCGCGCGCGCCGCCGAGCCGTCGCTGGGACAGGCCTTTATTACGGCGGCATCTGGTATGCTGGCCCCTGCAGGGGTCCTGTGGATCGTCGCCAATCGGCATTTGCCTTATGAAACCACACTGACCGAGCAATTTGTAACACTGGATGAGATCGCAGGTGATAACCGGTTCAAGGTGCTGCGCGCCAGCCGTCCCCGCCGCCACCGCCGGTGAAGTCAGGGCGTGGGAAACGGTGGTTCCCTTGTCATGATCGGCAGTCTAGGTTGCTGACAAAAGGGGCGATCATCTGCCTCGCTGATCCTGACGGAGGTCATTCATGTCTTTTTCCATCTCTGGCAAAACGGCCATCGTCACCGGCTCGGCCAGTGGCATCGGTTTGGCAATTGGCAAGCAATTCGCAGCCGCTGGCGCCAATGTCATGTTTGCCGACACTGATGAGACTGCCTTGCTAAGCGAGTTGGGCACCCAGGCGGACAAAAGCAATATCCGTTATTTTGCAGGTGACCTGCGCGAACGCCTGACCATTGCCAATCTGCTGTCTGCGACCATAGACGCCTTTGATGAGGTCGATATCCTGGTGAATGGTGCGCGTCAGGTGGTGACGACGGACCCTCTGGATCCCGAGGATGAGTCGCTTGAATTGCTGCTGAACCAGACATTGCTGCCCACCATGCGCCTATCGCAGCAGGTGGCACGCCGCATGATCAAACAGGGTGAGCAGCGGGACAGCAACGGTCCAAATGGGGCGATCATCAATCTGTCGTCCATCGCCGCCCGCCGCTCTCATCCTGAACTTATGGCCTATTGCGTTGCCTCTGCTGCGCTGGATCAGCTGACCCGATCGTTGTCCGTCTCTCTGGCGCCCCATCGGATTCGGGTGAATTCGATTGCGTTCGGCTCAGTCATGAGCGCGTCTATGCAGGCCACGCTCAAGGACAACCGTGCCTTCCGGCAGGACATCGAGCGCCATACGCCGCTGGGGCGGATCGCCTCTCCCAATGAATTGACCGAGGCGGCGCAGTTTCTGGCCTCGGATGCCGCCGCGTTTATGACTGGACAGGTTGTTACGTTGGATGGGGGGCGGACGCTTCTGGACACTGTAGCGGTGCCGGTCCACTAACGCCTATATTCCACCTATGCTGTATTGGGTCTCCAGATGAGCAATGACATGATCAACGAAAAGGCCCGCGCTGCGGCCTGGTTTACATCCCTGCGCGACAGCATCGTGATAGCTTTTGAAGCGCTAGAAGACAGCCACGACACTGGTCCCTTCAGTGATCAGACAGCGGGCCGTTTCGAGATCAGCGAGACAAAGCGCACTGCCGAGGATGGCAGCGATGCGGGCGGTGGCCTGATGAGCGTGATGCGCGGCGGTCGGGTGTTTGAAAAGGTCGGCGTCAATATCTCCGAGGTCTACGGCACTCTTGGAACACGCGCCCAAACCGCGATGGCCGCCCGCAAAGGGATTGAGGGAATGCAAGAGGATCCACGTTTCTGGGCATCGGGTATTTCCCTGGTTGCCCATATGCAGAATCCTCATGCACCCGCCGTTCATATGAACACCCGCATGTTCTGGACACCACATGCCTGGTGGTTCGGCGGAGGATCGGATCTGAATCCTTGCATTGAATACGATGCGGACACCGCGCATTTCCACCGCACGCAGGAACAGCATTTGGCACCACATGGTGACGGTCTCTATGCTGAGTTGAAAGACTGGGCAGATGAATACTTCTACATCCCCCATCGCAATCGCGCCCGGGGCGTTGGCGGTATCTTCATGGATGATCGCAACACCGGCAACTGGGAGGCGGATTTCGCTCTGACGCAGGATATCGGCCGCGCCTTCTTACCCGCCTTTCTGCCGCTGGTCGAAAAACGTCGTTTGCTGGACTTTGGCAGCGCCGAAAAGGACAGGCAGCTGGTGCATCGCGGGCTCTATGCCGAATACAATCTTGTCTATGACCGCGGCACGAAATTTGGCCTGGAAACCGGCCATGATGCAAACGCCGTGCTGATGAGCCTGCCGCCAATGGCGAAATGGATCTGATTTCGCGCGCTTTCGCTGATCGCGCGCTGCGTCTGGCTTGGTGATTGCTCTTACGGCCGCGGCAGGCTTTACTAGACCAAAGCGCAGCCAATCGCGCGAGGTAGGTGGAGCAGATATGGGCAGAGTGTGGCGGGCGATTTCGTTGGTGCTGATGGTGGCCGCCTGCGCGCCGCGCGCCGCTCAGGTTGTTGCACCATCGCCCCCGATCGGTCAGCCAATTGTGGCTGGTGAAACCTCAACAACGTTGGCGGTGGCGCGGGCACAGCTGATCACCAATCCAAAATTCGCCGACAATGACCCGCACCCCTGGGAGGGGCGCACGCCCTGGTCTTACCCAATCCATGGCATTGATGTTTCGCGCTGGCAGGGGGACATCGACTGGCGTCGGGCCAAGGCGGCGGGTATCAGTTTTGCCTATATCAAGGCGACTGAGGGCGGCGATCTGGCGGATCCGAAATTCCGTGACCACTGGACGGGAGCTCGGCAGGCCGGTGTTAAGCGTGGTGCCTACCATTATTTCTACTTCTGTCGCCCTGCCGCTGAACAGGCCCGCTGGTTCATCCGCCACGTGCCACGTGACAGCAAGGCACTGCCGCATGTTCTGGACATGGAATGGACGCCACAGTCGCGCACCTGCACGAAACGCCCCTCCGGTAGCAAGATCCGCGCCGAGGCGGACCGTTTTCTTGATATCCTTGAGGCGCATTATGGGCGCCGTCCCGTGCTCTATACCACAGTGGACTTTTATCGTGACACCGGGATCGGGCGGCTGCCCGGGACAGAGTTCTGGCTCCGCTCTGTTGCGGACCACCCACATGTCACCTATTCCGGCGCGCTCTGGCGGTTTTGGCAATATACGGGCACCGGGCGGGTACCGGGAATCAATGGAAATGTCGACCTAAACGTCTTCGGCGGCGGCCCTGAACGCTGGTTGCGTTGGTCAGGTCAGATCTAGTCGGTCAGGCCAGATCTCAGGGGCAAAACGGACAAGTGACAACGGCATAGCTTCTGCCGTGAATGTGCTATCTTCTGGCTGAAAATATCCCGGAGCGCGAGGCGGCGCCTCGCATGACACAGCGATGTAGGCAGTCAGGCGCATCGGTGATGGATCAATTCTTCCAATCAAAGAACCCGGTGCCAGCACGAGCCAGCAGTTCGGCTGCCATCTCTCGGCCAAGCTGAGCGCCATCTTCAATTGGGCAGGATTGGTCGTCGGTCAGGGATTGAGAACCGTCAACGCGCAAGACTTCTCCGCGCAGCCGTAGGGTTGTCCCATCCAGCGTTGCGAGGCCTGCGATTGGGGTCTCGCAGGATCCGTCCAAGGCAGCAAGAAAGGCCCGTTCCGCTGCGAGCCGTTCGCCGGTTTGACTGTCATGTATGGCCGCCAGCATATCACCCGCGCGGCGGTCAGTGACGCGGCGTTCGATGCCGATGGCGCCTTGTGCAACAGCGGGCAGCATGTCGCTGGCCTCAATCGCGGTGGCAGGAACATCTGCCATTGCGAGACGATTTAGGCCAGCCATCGCAAGGAAGGTGCATTCTGCAACACCTTCGGAGAGTTTGAGCAGGCGCGTCTGAACATTGCCGCGAAACTGCACGACGTGCAAATCAGGGCGACGATGCAGCAACTGGGCACGGCGACGCAGTGAAGAGGTGCCAACCACAGCCCCTTTTGCCAGATCCTGAAGTGAGCCGCATGTTGGTGATATCAACGCATCCCGGACGTCTTCGCGCGGCAGATAGGTATCAAGCAGAAGCCCACCAGGCTGAGCCACCGGCATATCCTTCATCGAATGAACCGCAATGTCGATTGCACCAGACAGAAGATCCTCTTCGATCTCCTTGGTGAACAGACCTTTGCCCCCCAGCTCTTTCAATGGCTTGTCCGCCGCGATCAGGGCCTGATTGTCGCCGGTGGTCTTGATGACGACGATTTCAAAGGCATCATGCGGGAGGTCAAACGCCGCCGCCAGCCGTCTGCGGGTTTCATAGGCCTGGGCAAGCGCCAGCGGTGATCCGCGTGTGCCGATTTTCAGGGGCGAAGCGGGGGAGGGCAGGTCGATCTGTGTCATATATTGACCCTTAATCGCGACATAATGCCATGACAAGCACCGCGCCTGCTGCCCTTGACAATTTGCCGCCAAGGCTAGACCTCAGATGCAACAATGAAATGAGGGTGATTATGGCCGAACAGAAAAAGCTGCTACGCGCATTGGCAGGTGAGACACAGGACGTTCCGCCCATTTGGATGATGCGACAAGCGGGCCGCTATCTGCCAGAGTACCGGGCCACGCGGGCCGAGGCCGGCGACTTTCTGTCGCTGTGCTACAACCCGGAATTGGCGACGGAGGTCACTCTACAGCCGATCCGTCGCTATGGGTTCGATGCGGCGATTCTGTTTGCGGATATTCTTCTGATACCGCAGGCATTGGGCGCGGATCTATGGTTTGTGACTGGCGAGGGCCCGCGCCTTTCGACTATCACCACCGAGGCTGATTTTGCCAAACTAGGTCCGGTCAGTGACATCCACGAGACGCTGAGCCCAATTTATGAAACCGTGCGTCTGTTGTCCTCGGCCCTGCCGTCGGAAACCACGCTGATCGGCTTTGCTGGCGCGCCTTGGACAGTCGCGACCTATATGATTGCCGGGCGCGGCACCCCAGATCAGGGGCCTGCGCATCTGCTGCGTCAGGAGAATAACCCGCTGTTTGAGACCTTGTTGGCCCGCATCACAGAGGCGACGATTGAGTATCTGTCAATGCAGATCCAAGCAGGTGCAGAAGTGGTCAAGATCTTTGACAGCTGGGCTGGCTCGCTGTCAGGGGATGCGTTCGAGAAATACGCGCTTGAGCCTTGCCGTCAGATCACGTCTGAGCTGAAACAGCGCCATCCGGAGGTGCCGGTGATCGGTTTCCCGCGTGAAGCTGGCGGCAAATACGTGGGCTTTGCCAAGGCTACGGGGGTTGACTGCGTCGCGCTCGACAACTCGGTGGATCCTGAATGGGCCGCAGCCCATGTACAGGTCGATGGCTGCGTGCAGGGCAATCTTGCCTCGCGCCACATGGTCACCGGTGGACAGGAGCTTGTCGATGACACGCGTCGTATCGTCTCCGCGTTTGGTAAAGGACCGCATATCTTCAATCTTGGTCACGGCATTACCCCGGACGCGAGCCCGGACAATGTGCAGCTGATGATTGATACTGTACGCGGCGGATAAGCCACTGCCACCTTGCGCGCCGGTGCCAACTACGGCATCAGCGCGTATTCCGATCAGGCCGAAAGGGCATTTCGATGGACTACAAGAAAACGGGCGCTGCCAAAAAGGGCAAAAACCGCCCACGTCACCAAGAGCATAACGCGAAGGGCAGCACGAAAAACCCATATGGCGCGCGCGAAACCAAAGCCGAGCTACTGGCCCGGATGAAGGCGGCTGCCGAAGGGGCCAAGAAAGACAGCTGATCTTAGCGCTGTTTCTGGTTCAGTTCGTCCAGAATTTCGCCGGTGTGCTGGCCGCGTGTTGGGCTTGGCGGGGCAGTCCAGTTTGCCTGACCAGAAAATCGCGGCGCAGGCGCTGCTTGTAGCCCAGTGCCACCCATGACCCAGGTGCCGCGCTGGTTCATCGGGTGGTTACTTGCTTCTGATGGCGACAGGACGGGCGCCACGCAGGCATCGCTGCCGAAAAACAACCCTGCCCAGTGATCGCGTGTTTGCATGACAAAAATCCCGGCCAATCGGGCGGCGAGCACTGGCCAGAGAGTTTTGTCATGCTGGCGGGTGAACGCTGGATCCTCCTGCAGCCCGAGCTGTCTCAGAAACTCCGCGTAAAATTGCGGTTCCAGACATTGGACACTAATGTGTCCTCCATCTGCGCAGGTGTAACATCGGCTCCAATGCGGACCATCTAGTAAGTTCTGGCCGCGCGCAGCGCCGAAATGACCCGCCTGCTGTAAGGTCATCAAGAGGTTCATCATATGCGCAGAACCATCATAAATCGCGGCATCGACAACACAGCCGCGCGGATCTGCACCTGCCTGTCTACGATCGCGGGCCAGAACAGCCGCCAGCATGCCTGCCACCAGATACAGCGCACCTCCCCCAATATCGCCAACCAACGTCGGTGGGCTGAGTGGCGGCGCGTCCGGCAAACCATCATACCAGAGCGCTCCGGACAGAGCGATGTAGTTCAGATCATGGCCCGCGGTCTGTGATAGCGGGCTGTCCTGACCCCAGCCTGTCATACGCCCGTAGATCAGGCCAGGATTGCGCGCGTGACAGTCAGATGGACCAAGCCCAAGGCGCTCCATCACGCCGGGGCGAAATCCTTCGATCAGCCCGTCAGCGCTTTCGATCAGTTGCAACAGCGTCTCCACATCAGTGGCGGATTTCAGATCCAGCGTGATAGAACGTTTGCCACGGTCGATGATGGGGTTCGACGGTAGCAGCCCAGCGTCAGCGCCGCCTCTGCGGTGGACGCAGATCACATCCGCGCCAAGGTCCGCCAGCATCATCGCGGCAAAGGGCGCGGGGCCAAGGCCCTCAATCTCAATAATGCGAAGTCCTTGTAGCACGGGGTGCCCCCTTAGGTCGTAATCATCATGTGGCGTGGGTCGCCGAGGCATAGCCTAACGGTATCGCCCAGTTTCCCAAGAACGCCGTTGCGGCATGGGTATGATCCGCATGGGCTTCGAGGTGTTTTTCTAAAGAAATCTCTTGAAGCTCTAGCCGCTGTAGCAATTACATAACTGGCTGACTCAAGTATTGCGCAGAAAAGGTGGATCCCGATATGGCGAATGAGGCTAGCGTGCAGTTGGAATGGCGGGTTACTGGAATGGACTGTGGTTCCTGCGCTGCAAAAGTGCGCGGCGCGGTGGAGCGGTTGCCGGGCGTTACGACCGTTGATGTGGCGATGATGGCGGAACGATTGCGTGTGGAACTTGATCCGCAGCAGGGTTCGGCTGGCGTCATTGAAAAGACTGTGCGCGGGCTGGGTTTTGGTGTCAGTCAACGCAGTGGCGCGGATGGCATGACCACTGAAGACAGCGCAGGCAGCTGCTGGGGGGGGGCTGCGCAGGGCCAACCCCAAGGCGCAACTACCCAAGAGACAATGCCCTGGTATCGCAGTGGCAAGGGGCAACTGTTGTTGGGCACAGGGATGTTGCTGGCGCTGGCCTTGGCAATCAAGTTGCTGGCATCACCGACGGTCGGGCTTGTGGCGTTTATGCTGGCGACAGTGATTGGCGTGACACCAGTGGCGCGCCGCGCCTTGGCGATGTTACGCGCAGGTATGCCATTCACCATTGAAATGCTTATGTCGATCGCGGCTATTGGGGCGCTTTTTATCGGGGCGGCAGAAGAGGCCGCTCTGGTTGTCTTCCTGTTTGCTGTGGGTGAAATGTTGGAAGGGGTTGCTGCCAATAAGGCCCGCGATGGTATTCGGGCACTGGCGCAGCTGGTCCCCAAAACAGCACTTCTTGAGCAGGAGGACAGCTTAGCAGAGATCGCCGCAGATCGCTTGAACACGGGACAGATCGTGGTTGTGCGCCCCGGTGATCGTGTACCTGCCGATGGCGAGGTGATCGAGGGGATCTCAGGTGTCGATGAAAGCCCGGTCACCGGTGAAAGCGTGCCGCGTCTAAAAGAGCCGGGCGCCGAGGTTTACGCGGGCTCGATCAATGCCGAAGCCGTGTTGCGGGTGCGGGTTACCCGGGCGGCATCGGATAATACCATCTCCCGGATCATCCGATTGGTTGAGGAAGCCGAGAGCGCGCGTGCGCCCACGGAACGTTTCATTGATCGTTTTAGCCGAATATACATGCCGATTATTGTCAGTATTGCTTTTCTGATTGCTGTGGTGCCGCCCCTGGCCTTTGGTTTGGATTGGGGTACGTGGATTTATCGCGCCCTTGCGCTGTTGTTGATCGGGTGCCCCTGTGCACTGGTGATCAGCGTCCCTGCGGCGATTGCCTCTGCCCTGTCAGCGGGTGCGCGCCACGGTATCCTGCTGAAAGGCGGTGCCGTTATCGAAGCCGCAGCGCGCACCACTGATGTCGCTTTTGACAAGACCGGCACGCTAACCCGCGGACGCCCGCAGGTGACGGATATTGTTGTTATTAAGGGTCATGAGGACGATTTGGTGTCGCGTGCCGCTGCAGTGGAGCGCGGCTCTAGCCACCCGCTGGCCGTGGCGATTTTGGACCATGCCAACAGGGTGGGGCTGGATATCCAAGTCGCCAAAGACGCTCATGCAATGCCGGGTAAAGGCGCGTCTGCGCAGGTCAATGGTGTGCGGCTGACAGTCGGCTCACCACGTTATGCGGGCGATTGCGGCGTGATGGATGATGATGCTTTGGCCAAGGCGCAGAAGATGGAAACTGACGGGAAAACCGTTGTGGCGTTGTTCAGTGATCAGGTCTGTTATGGCTTGATTGCGCTGCGGGATGAACCGCGCGAGGATGCCTTTGGTGCGGTTGCCGCGCTGAAAAAACTGGGAATCCATCCAATTATGCTGACCGGTGACAATGCTCGAACAGCGGCGGCGATTGCCGGACAGTTGGACATCGATCACCGGGCTGAACTGATGCCGCAGGGCAAGGTCGATGCGCTGCGGGGCCTCACCAAAAAATCGCAGGTTATGATGGTCGGTGATGGTATCAACGATGCACCGGCTTTGGCGACCGCTCAGGTCGGCGTTGCCATGGGATCGGGCACCGATGTTGCTTTGGAAACCGCCGATGTTGCGATCCTGCGCAACCGTGTGGCTGACGTGGTCGGCACCATCCGTCTATCACGGGCCACCTTGCGAAACATTCGTCAGAACGTTGCCGTGGCCTTGGGGCTGAAAGGCGTGTTTCTGGTAACCTCGGTGTTTGGGATCACGGGTCTGTGGATAGCTATTCTGGCAGACACGGGCGCGACAGTTCTTGTGACCCTCAATGCGCTGCGACTGCTGTCGTTCAAGCCATCGGGGGGCGCAGCGGATCGCTGACAGGCGCAAACCGGGTGGTGGCAGGATCAATAATGTGGCGGGCGTTCGTCTCCGATGACCACCCCGCCGCCGCCGTCCTGCTCGCGAGAGGCTTCGCGCTGAAATAGCATCGCAACGCGGTGGGTCAGTTGGTCGATCTCGGATTGCTGACGGTTGATCACGTCACTTAGCTCATCAACTGTGCGGGTCAGGTGGGCGATCTGTTCTTCGAGATGTTGCATCGGTCTCTCCCTTCGGCTCTGCGGCTGTCATAGGGGCAGTTGCATGCGGGGTCCATGCTTGGCCGTGTCACGGGGGGCATCGGGTACATGGATATCCGGTTAACCGCGGCAGTCACACCAGACCTGCGCGCTCTGCTGACTTGCTGTTAGGCCGCCCTTGGGCTAGACCGCCGGGCGAGTATCTGACCCATTTGACACCCCGAGGAGGCCAAGATGGCCAAAGTCAAGAAACAGCCCCGCCCCAAGGCGATCACGCCCAAGGGTTTCCGTGATTATTTCGGCGAAGAGGTGAGCCAGCGTAGCGAAATGTTGCGCGCCATTGCGGGTGTCTATCATCATTATGGGTTCGAAGCGTTGGAATCCTCGGCCGTGGAAACCGTTGAGGCGCTGGGCAAGTTTCTGCCTGATGTGGATCGTCCCAACGAAGGCGTCTTTGCCTGGCAGGAATACGACGAAAGCGGCAATGGTGATTGGATGGCGCTGCGCTACGATCTGACTGCACCATTGGCGCGGGTCTATGCCCAGCACCGTAACGATCTGCCCAACCCCTATCGTCGTTATGCGATGGGCCCGGTCTGGCGCAACGAGAAGCCGGGGCCGGGTCGCTATCGTCAGTTCTATCAATGTGACGCTGATACGGTTGGTACCGCCTCTATGGCGGCAGATGCCGAGATCTGCGCTATGCTATCGGACACGCTGGAGACAGTTGGCATCCCGCGTGGTGATTATCTGGTGCGGGTGAACAACCGCAAGGTTCTGAATGGCGTGCTGGAGGCGATGGGACTGGAAGCCGGTGACGTCAAGCGCGACGACGTGCTGCGCACAATCGACAAATTCGACAAAGTGGGTGAGGCCGGCGTGCGTGAGTTGTTGACCAAAGGCCGGCTTGATGCCTCGGGTGCGTTTATCGACGGTGTCGGTCTGTCGGACAATCAGGCTGCACCGGTGCTGGCATTCCTGACCTCCAAAGGGGTGGATGCGGCCAAGACCCTTGCCAACCTGCGTGAGGCGGTTGGCAGCAGCACGATTGGTGCAGAGGGCGTGGGCGAGCTGGAGCAGATCGGCGATCTGCTGGCCGCTGGTGGCTACGGTGCTGATCGTATCGACATTGATCCGTCGGTCGTGCGCGGACTGGGATACTATACCGGTCCAGTCTATGAGGCCGAGCTGACCTTTGAGATTCTGGACGAAAAAGGCCGCAAGCGGCAATTCGGCTCGGTCTCGGGCGGTGGACGTTATGATGATCTGGTTAAGCGGTTTACGGGTCAGGAAGTGCCTGCGACGGGCGTGTCCATCGGTGTTGACCGACTATTGGCTGCCTTACGCGAAAAGGGTCGGATCACGGCAACACCCACCGGTCCTGTCGTAGTCACTGTGATGGACCGTGATCGTATGGCCGACTATCAGTTGATGGTGGCGGAGCTGCGCAACGCAGGTATCCGGGCCGAAGTCTACCTGGGCAACCCGAAGAACTTTGGCAACCAGCTGAAATATGCGGATAAGCGTAATTCTCCCGTCGCGGTGATTGAGGGCGGTGAAGAGAAAGATCGCGGCGTAGTACAAATTAAGGACCTGATTCTGGGCGCAAAGATCGCCGAAAACGCCACGCATGAAGAATGGAAAGAACGCCCCAGCCAGTTCGAAGTGGCCCGTGGTGATCTGGTCGCAAAAGTGCGCCAAATCCTTGCAGGGCAGGGCTAGGCCATGACCGACAGATTGAACGCGCTCGCGCTTGCCGCCCGGCTGCGCATGAGCTTTGAAGCGGCCGGCGCCACGTTGATGGAACCGCCTTTTTTGCAACCGGCCGAAACCTTGCTGGATCTTTATGGCGAAGATATCCGCGCCCGTGCCTATGTGACGTCGGATGCGCTGCGCGGCGAACAGATGTTGCGGCCCGATTTCACGGTACCTGTGGTGCAGATGCATATGCGTGAGGGTGCAGAGCCTGCGCGTTATACCTATGCGGGCGATGTATTCCGCCGTCAGGAACATGACGAGGATCGCGCCAATGAATATCTTCAAGTTGGCTACGAGGTTTTTGAGCGCGACGACCCCGCCGGTTCCGATGCAGAGGTCTTTGCCCTGATTGCGCTGCAATTGCGCGATCTGTCGGTGCGTGCGGCAACGGGCGATATTGGTATCTTGATGTCGGCGGTGCAGGGGTTGAACACCACAGCGCTGCGCAAAGCTGCGTTGATGCGCCATATCTGGCGGCCTCGCAGGTTCCGCGCCATGCTGGACCAATTCGCAGGTCGTAGCCCTGTCGCTGAAAGTCGTCGCAAATTGCTGTCCACCGAAGGCGTGCTGACCGGGCAGGTGCCTGCCATCGGCAAGCGCCGCATCGCCGAAATCGACGCTCGTGTCGAGGCGCTGCGTGCTGATGCAGCGGCACCGCCAATTGCTGAGAATGAGCTGACTGCGCTAGAGGCTCTGATGGCCGTGCGCGAGACCATTCCCTATGCATCTGAACAGCTGCGCGATATCGCGGTGGATCTGCCAGCCATCAACTCGGCATTAGACCGTCTTGACGCGCGCACAGCCGCAATGAAGGCGCGCGGCATTGACGTTGATAACCTCGACTTTGAGGCCTCTTATGGCAGAACCTCAATGGAGTATTATGACGGCTTTGTTTTTGGCTTCGCTGCCGAGAGCCGCCCGGACCTCCCCGCGATTGCCAGTGGTGGGCGCTACGATGCGCTGACCCGCCAACTGGGGCAGGGCGCAGAGATCCCAGCCGTGGGCGGCGTTGTTCGCCCGGATCTGATGTTGCTTTTGCAAGGGGTGAAGTCATGAGCCTAAAGCTTGGTGTGCCGTCCAAGGGGCGGCTGATGGAGAAAACCTTTGAGTGGTTTGCCAAGCGCGATATCACCCTGTCGCGCACGGGGTCCGACCGCGAGTATGCCGGCGCCGTCGATGGTGTGAAGGGGGTCGATCTGGTGCTGCTGTCCGCTGGGGAAATCCCACGGGAACTGGCCGCGGGGCGCATCCACCTGGGTGTTACAGGCACGGATCTGGTACAGGAAAAACTGCCTTTGTGGGAGCAACAGGTTGAAGAGATTGAGGGGCTTGGCTTTGGTCATGCTGATCTGATCCTGGCGGTCCCTCAGGTCTGGGTCGACGTTGAAACCATTGATGACCTGGATGCCGTTGCAGCTGCGTTTCGCGCCCAGCATGGTCACCGGTTGCGCATTGCGACCAAATACCATCGTCTGGTGCGGGAATTCCTCACGGATGCGGGCGTTGCCGACTATCAGTTGATTGATAGCCAAGGGGCCACCGAAGGAACGGTCAAGAACGAGACTGCGGAAATGGTCGCTGATATCACTTCGACTGGTGAAACCCTTCGGGCGAACCACCTGAAACTCATGTCAGATGGGCTGGTCCTGCGGTCGCAAGCCACGCTGTGGCGCAGCCGCGTTGCAAAATGCAGCACCGAAGAAAAGGCCACGCTCACGCATTTCCTGGATCGTTTGCAAGCCTGATGCCGACGATGCGGGGTACCCGCAGTGACCCCGTGCCGCCGGACCCGATCTGACGCCTGTAGGCTTTGGGACGGGCTGTACCTTGGCAAACCTTGGTACGGCCCGATTTCGTTGTGGCAGCGGTGTTGGTGGCGGCATGAGGTCGGGGAAGAGTATCGCGGCTGCCAGTGGTCTATTCAGCATGTCATGTGCCTGCTACCGGTATTGGGCATCCAACGGGCAGCAAAATTTGATAATCCTGCCGACCCGTCTATCATGAACAATTGAATTGCAGAGTATGTACGCTTGGCGTGTCGATCGCGACGTCACTGCCTGAAGCTACCTGACGATCTATGTGAACGTTCTCTGCCTGATCTATGCAACAAAGGAGATGATGACATGACATTCACCAAAGCCGTACTGCTAGCGGTGCCTCTTCTCGTGGGTACTGCCCCGCTGACCAGCGCTCAGGATACATCAATGAGCTTTTTTGTAACCAGCGTCGGCTCTGGCAAAGGCGGTGATCTTGGTGGGTTGGACGGGGCCGATGCTCATTGTGCCAGCTTGGCTCAGGCGGCGGGTGTAACCGGCAAGACCTGGCGCGCCTATCTCAGTACGCAGGAAGACGGCAAGCGGGGGATTTCTGCAAGGGACCGGATTGGCAGTGGCCCGTGGCACAACGCCAAAGGTGTGCAGATCGCCGCCAATCTGGATGAATTGCATCTGAGCCCTAATATCGTCAAATCGACCGGGCTGGATGAAAGTGGCAATCTTGTAAATGGTCGCGGTGATAGCCCGAATGTGCATGATCTGCTGACTGGAACCATGGCGGATGGGACGGCCTACTTCCCGCGGGTCACAGAGGACAAGACTTGCAGCAATTGGACCAGTTCCGGAGAGGGCAGCGCCACAGTTGGGCACCATGACCGCCATGGTGGGGGGAATACATCTTGGAATGCAGCCCATGATACGCGCGGTTGCTCAATGGAGGCCCTTGCCTCGACCGGTGGCGCGGGGCTCTTCATGTGCTTTGCGGAAAACGACGGATGATATTCAATGACGCAGGGGCTTCCCTTGCGTGGTCCTGTCGCAATATGTGTTGGTCTTTCATCACACGAAAGGCGCCCTTGGGCGCCTTATTATATTTGGTCGGAGCGAGAGGATTCGAACCTCCGGCCCCTGCCTCCCGAAGACAGTGCTCTACCAGGCTGAGCTACGCTCCGACCGTGGCGCGGAATTACACTTCAGATGGTCGATGCGCAAGCCCTATTCCGTGTGATTTTCTGGGCTTCGCCGCTTGAGAATGAGTGAGACATTTGTACCGCCAGCCGTGTAGCCACGGCTTCTGGTACGCAGAACGGGGGTGTTGTCTGAGCGACCGCCAAAGGCCTCGCGCAGGACGATGAAAATGCCACTGGCAATGATGATTGCAGCCCCGGCCAACGTCATGACATCAATTGTTTCATCGAACAGGACGACACTAAAAATGGTGGCCCAGATGATCTGGGAATACTGCATCGGGGCGACAATGGCGGCCTCGCCAATGGTATAGGCACTTACTGTGAGCAGCGTCGCACAGAACCCGAACAGTGCAACAATAGCGATCCCGCCAAAGGTTATGCCCGCTAGCGGGACATAGACCAGCGGCAGCGCCAGCCCCATAACCACAAACGTCATGAGCATCGGATAGATCATCAATACCACCCGGCGTTCATCGCTGCTGATCTTGCGCAAGACGACTGATTGGAACGCGGCACAAAAGGCCGCAAACAGTGCCGCGGCATGGCCATAGCCAAAGCTGGTCGCCCCCGGACGCAAGACAACCATTACGCCGATAAATCCAACCACAACCGCCGCAAGGCGGGGCAGACCGACCTTCTCGCCCAAAATAGGGATCGACAGCAAGGTGATCAGCAGCGGTGTGGCAAACAGCAGCGCATAGGTTTCGGCCAAAGGCAGTTCGGAGAACGCGTAAAAAGCGCAGGCCGGGATCACCGCCATGGTTGCGGATCGCGCTGCCATCCACCAGGGATGCACCGGGCGTAGATGGCCAGGGGTCACATCCTTAATCAGCATCAGCACCAAGAGCGGGAAGGACAGTAGACTGCTGAAGAACACCAACTGCACCGGCGAGACGTCCGCGCCAAGCACCTTGACCACCACATCATGGGTCGAAAATATCGCATAGGCCAAGAGGGCAAGAAGGGCGGCTTTGACGTTCATGAGCAATCCGGTAGGTGCGAGGCCGACTAGGGGTTACCAGCAATTATAGCGCTAACGTTACTAGTGGAATACAAAAAATCAAAAAGTAGTAGTCTCTTGAAACTCAGAAGTTTAGCGGTTTCACACGCGGAGTGTCTGGCCTAGCCTTGAACAGGCCTAGGGGTAATAGGGGGCCGGCGGTGGCCCCCTATGGTGATTTGCCTGCTTCGCTAGTTCTCAGAGGCTGGCGTCCAACGCGGCGACGATCACATCACCCATTTCAGAGGTGCTGATCGGCGAAACGCCTTCCTCGCCCAGCAGGTCGGCGGTGCGATGGCCATCGGCTAGCACCTGCTCGACGGCGGCCTCCAGACGGTCGGCTTCGCTGCCTTGATCAAAGCTGTAGCGCAACGCCATTGCAAAGCTGAGGATGCAGGCGATCGGGTTTGCCTTGCCCTGACCTGTAATGTCGGGGGCAGAGCCGTGTACGGGTTCATAGAGCGCTTTGGGACGGCCATTGGCCATCGGGGCCCCGAGTGAGGCAGAGGGCAACATGCCCAGCGAACCGGTCAGCATCGCCGCACAATCAGAGAGGATATCGCCAAACAGATTGTCGGTCAGGATAACGTCGAATTGCTTAGGCGCGCGCACCAGTTGCATGGCACCATTGTCGGCGTACATATGCGACAGCTCGACCTCGGGGTAGTCGGCGGAAACGCGGGTTGTGACCTCTCGCCACAGAATGCCGGACTCCATCACATTGGCCTTTTCCATCGAACAGAGCTTCTTGTTCCGACGCATCGCCAATTCAAATGCGGATCGTGCGGCACGTTCGATCTCGCTCTCGGTGTAACGCTGGGTGTTGATGCCAACGCGTTCGTTGCCTTCTTTGAAAATGCCACGGGGTTCACCGAAGTAGACGCCAGAGGTCAGCTCGCGCACGATCATGATGTCGAGACCGGCAACGATGTCCTTTTTCAGCGAAGAGAAATCCGCCAACGCATCAAAGCATTGCGCCGGACGCAGGTTGGAATAAAGGTCCATCTCTTTGCGCAGGCGCAGCAGGCCGCGCTCAGGTTTGACCGAGAAATCGAGATCGTCATATTTCGGTCCGCCGACGGCACCCAGCAGCACTGCGTCAACCTCTTGGGCTTTGGCCATGGTTTCGTCCGACAAGGGCTTGCCGTGGACATCATAGGCGGCACCGCCCACCAGATCTTCGCTCACATCGAACTGTAGATCACGCTTCTCGCCATACCAGCCAATGACCTTGCGGACCTCGGCCATTACCTCAGGGCCGATCCCGTCGCCGGGGAGAATCAGAATCGATGGGTTGGACATGCGGATACTCCTTGAAATCGCTAAAAATGGGGGTAACGGCACATCGCCGTTGGGTCAATGATTGCAGCGCAGATAGCATGTGAGAGCTTTGTTTTTATGGCGATTAAGGGGAAGCCGTGGCTGCTTCTGGCACCTGTCAGACTAAAACTCCAGATCGACCCAAACCAGTGCATGACGGCTGGCGGGTCGGTTTCCTTCTGTGATCGATTCTGGCCAGAGGACCCCGGATTGTTGCACTGAAACCCCATCTGAGGGGAGGAGGTAGTCCACGCGCATTCGTCTGGAATTTCCCCAGTCTACGGTCGCAAGGTGGCCGTCGAAATCGCGCGGCTTCGGGTCCTGCAACCGTGGATCAGTGAGTAGATCAATGATCGCCTGACGTAGCCCAGCACCGCGCGCCGGATCCAGATTTGCACCACCTGCAATGATCCAAGGCAACGTTGGCGCAGGCCCCAACTCGCCATCCAGCAGCACCTGCCACAGTCGAATTTCATCCCGGTTGCGCAGGCCATTGCGGTCTTCGGGTCCATCAAACAAAGGCGGTGTCGCCTGAAAAGCCAGAATGGATAGGCGTGTTCCGTCTGGCAGCATGATAGGGACCACCCAATGCCCGGTTGAGGACAGACGCTGGGCGGATTGTGCGGCGGCGCTGGGGAAAGGGCTGCCATCAGAATTGGTGGGCAGGATTGCTCCTGGAAGATCTCGCCAAAGCAGATCGGAGAGGTTCCGTGCTTCTGCCCGCAGGATGGGATACCGCGACAGTATCGCCATGCCGTCTCGGCCGGTGAAATCACCATAGCCCTGCGCATCCCTTGCGCTACCAAAGCGCCCATCGCCGTCCATATCCAACCCGGTTTGCACGCCGGTATTGGGTTGTGGCGCGTAGATGTGCTGGTATGGGGCCATCGTCTTGGCGAGCTGGCTGGCGAATGCCGAAACTGCGCGCCCGTCAAAGTCCCAGTCGATGCCTTGCAGGACCAATATGTCAGCGTTGGCGACGTGCAACGTATATAGAATCGCCGCGACCTGAGGGTCCTCACCGCGTTGCAGATCGCGTAGCAGCAGACCTGGCCCCTTTCGGGAGAGTTCAGTGTTGAAACTGGCGACGCGCAGCGGTTCTGCCGCAAGAGGTTCGGCACAGCAGATTAAGGATAAGCAAAAGGCCAGCACAAGGGGGGGCAGTGACCTCATGCGGTTTGCAACGCCTCTGAACTTGCGTAGGCTGCGCGCCGTTTTTGCGCAATCAGCTCTGATATCCGCAGCATAGCCAATCCTCGCATGATCATAGAGGCAGGCACAAAGGCCCAGACAGAGATAACCCAGATCAGCGTCTGGGGGGCGGACAGCAAGCCCGGATCCACCATGCCCGCCGCCAGCTTAATCACTGTCGGGATCGCAAAGGGCAACAGAACGCCGCCGATAATGTTGATATGGGCATCGCGTTGCAGGCGATTGACCACATCACCCCCGGTTGTCGGATCAAACAGGGGGAGGTTGATCCAGACATTGAATGGCCCACTGCCAAGCGGCCAATCCTGTAGCCGTATCGCCAGCACGAAACTTATGATCGTGACGAGAGCAATAACATAGGCCAACGCCGCGGCTGCCATCACCTGTGCCACCAGGTTGGGCGCAACATGTGCAGGCATCATCAGGCCGGCCAACTGCACCGGGGAAAAAGCGAAATTCAGCACATTTCCCAACCAATACGCGAGGCCGCTGACCAACGATGTGAGCGCGGTCGCCTCCATCGGATGACGGACCAGAAGGCTGATCAGGATCACCATCAGAGCCAAAGAGATAAACCGCATGCGGTTCAAGGGTGGGGCTTCGCGAAACTCAACAAAGCTGGGGTAGCTTGAAAAATATTCAGCAAAGGTCAGAGCTGCCGCGAGGATCGCAAGCAAGGCAATTACTTCGGGGGATCTGGTCGCTGAGTCCGGCAACAACAGCGATGGCATTGCAATCAGCAATGCAACAAAGATGCCGCGGAAAGCCGCGCCTGTTATCCGTGCCAACACGTTGCTTCGTTCCCTTCAAACTGGACCGGGTGTTTCCCTGTTTCCAGATTTGAAGCCCCCCGGAAAGTCCCAGAGCGCTCTGCCTCATTTTTGCCCTATTCTTGCCGGTTGGCAGCTTTCCGCTCAAGCGCAGTACGTCCTAAGAGCAGAAAACCCACCGCTTTCTACTGGTAGGTGGTGCCGGATTGCATCATAGAGCCAGGATAGGTTGTTGGTGGGCGCGCTACTGACACAAGATGATGTGTTGGGCGCAGCTACACAGTGAAGTGACCAATGGGTCACGATTCTAGAGATCGCCCGCAACGGATTTTTCTGAGCGCTCCCATGATCTTTGCGGTGGCAAAAAGAAAGCCGCCCCGATGGGGCGGCTTGGTGGTCAGCACTGAACTGTGGGATCAGACCCAGGGACGCTCTTGCGCTGCCTTGCTTTCAAAACTGGCGATGGAGGCCGATTTTTCCATGGTCAGGCCGATGTCATCCAGACCGTTCAGCAGGCAATGCTTGCGGTGGCTGTCGACATCGAAACTCACGGCCTCACCATCAGATGTTGTGATTTCCTGCGCTTCCAGATCCACGGTCATGCGGGCATTTTGGCCCTTTTCCGCGTCTTTCATCAACAGCTCAACCTGTGCCTGTGGCAGCACAATCGGCAGGATGCCATTTTTGAAGCAGTTGTTGTAAAAGATGTCGGCAAATGACGTGGAGATCACGCATTTGATGCCAAAATCCTTAATCGCCCAGGGTGCGTGCTCACGCGAGGAGCCGCAGCCAAAGTTGTCGCCGGCCACAAGGATCTCCGCGTCGCGATACTGTGCTTTGTTCAGCACGAAATCCGCAATCTCGGTCCCGTCGCGATTATAGCGCATCTCGTCAAACAGGTTCTTGCCAAACCCGGTGCGCTGAATGGATTTCAGGAACACCTTGGGGATGATCATGTCAGTGTCGATATTGACAAGCGGCATGGGGGCGGCGACGCCGGTGAGTTTTTCAAACTTATCCATTGTGCGTGTTCCTTACATCAACTCGCGAATGTCGGTCAGCTTACCGGTCAATGCGGCAGCAGCGGCCATAGCGGGCGATACCAGATGGGTGCGACCCTTGTAACCTTGACGGCCCTCAAAGTTGCGGTTCGAGGTTGCGGCGCAGCGCTCACCTTCGGACAGCTGATCAGGGTTCATCGCCAGACACATCGAGCAGCCCGCAAGGCGCCATTCGAAACCGGCCTCGGCAAAGATCTCTGCCAGACCTTCCTCTTCGGCTTGTGCCCGAACCAGACCGGAGCCCGGAACGATCATCGCACGCATACCGTCCTTGATCTTCTTGCCTTTCACGACCTCGGCCACAGCACGCAGATCTTCAATGCGGCCATTGGTACAGGAGCCGATGAAGACGGTATCGATCTCAATGTCTGTCAGCTTCTGGCCAGGGGTCAGCCCCATGTATTCGATTGAGCGGCGTGCCGCTTCGACCTTGCCACCTTCAAAATCTTCGGGGGCAGGGACCACTCCGGTGATTGGCAACACATCTTCGGGCGAGGTGCCCCAGGTCACAACAGGCTGAATGTCTTCGCCCTTCAGGGTAACCACTTTGTCGAAATGTGCGTCTGTGTCGGTGTAAAGCGTCTTCCACCAGTTCAGCGCGGCTTCCCACTGGGCAGCCTTGGGGGCATGCGGACGGCCTTTGACGTAGTCATAAGTGGTCTGATCCGGGGCGATGAGCCCGGCGCGTGCGCCCCCTTCGATCGCCATGTTGCAGACGGTCATGCGGCCTTCCATCGAAAGATCGCGGATCGCTTCTCCGCAATACTCAATCACATAGCCAGTACCACCGGCGGTGCCGGTTTCACCGATGACGGCCAGAGTGATGTCCTTGGCGGTGACACCCGGCTTCAGCTTCCCGGTGATCTCCACTTTCATGTTCTTGGATTTTTTCTGGATCAGCGTCTGGGTGGCCAGCACGTGCTCTACCTCAGACGTACCGATGCCATGCGCCAGCGCACCAAATGCGCCGTGGGTTGCAGTGTGGCTGTCGCCGCAAACAACTGTCATGCCGGGCAGGGTCCAACCCTGCTCTGGGCCAACAATGTGCACAATGCCCTGACGAACGTCATGGACCGGATAGTAATGAACGCCAAATTCGCGGGCATTTTTGTCAAGCGCATCAACCTGGATGCGGCTTTCCTCGTTCTCGATGCCTTTGGCACGGTCAAGTGTGGTTGGCACGTTGTGGTCCGGTACGGCGATGGTCTTGTCAGGCGCGTGCACCTTGCGACCGGTCATGCGCAGACCTTCAAAGGCCTGCGGCGAGGTCACTTCGTGGACCAGGTGGCGGTCAATATAGAGCAGGCAAGTGCCGTCTTCTGCTTCATGCGCGACATGCGCATCCCAGATTTTATCATAGAGCGTCTTGGGGGACATAGGTCCTCTCCCGTGTTTTTTGGAGTATGCTGGCAAAGGGCTGGGCAGCAGCCTTATAGGCGCGCCAGGACCGTGCGGGCGGCACCATAGAACCGCTCGCGCAGGCGGGCGCGATCTTGCAGTTCGATCTTTTGGGCCAAAACGAAGGTCATAGGCGCTGGGATACCCTGCCAGGCCGCGGCAATCAAGATTCGTTCTGATGTTGGCCCGGAGGGCGGGGGTCGCAGGTGCCACAGGCCGGGCGGAGGTGTGCCATTGATTGCAGCATACCGTGGCCCTGTCCTCACGGACGTTCGGTGTGCGGCGTTGCAAAAACATCAGGATCCTTGATTGCAGGGCCTCTTCCCCTTGCCATCCCTGCGGCGGTGTCGGCATCCTGCCAGATAGGAGGCGCGCCAATGGATGAACTAGAAGTGCCAGAAACGGTTAGCACCCTGTGGGGTCAGATCCTATTGGTGCTGGAGCTGGGGCTCACCCCCGGTTGGCGGCAGTACCAGCTTGCGATCATTCTTGGTCTTCTGGCGACGGCCTTTATGCTACGGTTGTTGACGCAACCGGGTTGGGACCGCTGGGCCAGATCACGCAGTGGTTGGCCCAAATGGCGGTTGCGCGTGCTGGTTCAGGTCTTGCGGCGCATCACGTTGATATATTTTGTTGTTTTGTGTTGGGGAACCTATCTCGCCATGCAGCAGATGACGTGGCCGTCGCGAAGTTACCTCATTGGCGTCGCAGCGACACTGGGAGTCGCATGGCTCATTATCGGCTTTCTAGCGCGGCTGGTGCATAACAGGACATTGCGCCGTCTCGTGACATGGTCGCTGTGGATTTACGCCACCTTGGTTGCGCTCAACCTTGTTGATGATGTGGCACAGTTTCTTGACGGTGTTGCATTGGATATCGGCTCCATGCACCTGTCCTTACTGGCTGTCTTAAAGGCCTGTGTGATGGGCGCGATCCTGCTGACAATGGCGCGGCTTGGAACCCAGGCAGCCACAGGTGGGCTGCGCCGGAACGAGGATATCTCGCCGTCGATGCAGGTACTGATGGGCAAGGCGGTGCAGGTGGTTCTTTATGGTTTGGCGCTGCTGTTCAGCATTCGTGCCATCGGTTTTGACCTCACTGGGTTCGCGGTCTTGTCTGGTGCGATTGGTGTTGGGATCGGTTTCGGCCTTCAGAAAGTGGTGTCGAATCTGGTCTCTGGCATCATCATTCTGATGGACCGGTCGATCAAACCGGGAGATGTGATCTCGCTGGGCGAGACCTTTGGCTGGATCAATGCGCTGGGCGCGCGCTACGTGTCGGTGGTGACCCGTGACGGGCGCGAGTATCTGATCCCGAACGAGGACTTTATCACCAGTCAGGTCGTCAATTGGTCCCACTCTGACCGATTCGTGCGGTTGGATCTGAACTTTGGCACCGGCTACCACGACGACCCGCATGAGGTTCGCCGTGTTGCGATTGAGGCGACAAAAACAGTCGGCCGGGTGTTGAGCGGCGGCAAACGCGCTCCTGTCTGCCATATCGTGGGATTTGGCGATAGCAGTGTGGATTATGTGCTGCGCTTCTGGATCAGCGATCCAACCGGCGGGCTGACCAATATTCGTGGAAATGTCTATTTGGCGCTCTGGGATGCCTTTAAAGGCGCTGGAATCTCTATACCGTTCCCTCAGCGTGAGGTGCGCGTACTGAACGAAAATCTGCCGGTCTCTATGTCAGATAGGGTGTCGGGGCCGCAAGAGGATGTCGGTCGTAGTCCGGATCGGGACTGAAATCTGACCTATATGACCGTCAATTTGTGATCTCTTTACGCCTGCGCGCTGTGCATGGCAGCCGACCATCATGGTTCATTGAAAAACCACATCTGGCTTGCTACATTAACACAACCCCAGCGCCGGGGGACCGGCGGCGCGCTACAAGGAGGACAATGTCCTGTCACCCGAACCTCAGGCGGCCCAAAATGCTGGCCGCGGAGTGGCCGTAATGGCTACCACATCACTGCCAACCAGCGACGAGCTGCTGGCGCGTGTTCTTTCCTCGCTGAATGACGACAAGGCCGAAGATGTCGTGCAGATCGACCTGCGCGGCAAAACGGCTATCGGCGATCATATGGTCATTGCCACAGGTCGCTCGACCCGTCAGGTGGCAGCTATGGCCGAAAAGCTGGCTGATCGTCTGAAGCAGGACTATGGCATGATCTGCAAAGTCGAAGGTAAAGATACCGGCGATTGGGTGCTGATCGATACCGGCGATATCATCGTCCATCTGTTCCGCCCGGAAGTGCGCGAATTCTATCAGCTTGAGAAAATGTGGCTGCCGTCGAACGCGTCACCTGCCCAGAGCGAGAACTGATCCGCAATCTGGATTTTGTTCTGATTAGATCGGCCCGTGCATGTGGCGCGGGCCAGTATCGAAAGATCCCTCATGCGACTTCATTTCTGTGTGGTCGGGCGCCTGCGGGCCAGCCCGGAAAAGCAGCTGATCGACGATTATGTGGAGCGGTTTGACCGCTCCGGTCGTGCGCTTGGTCTGGGACCGTGCCGCATCATCGAGGTCGAAGATAAGAAAAACGCAGGTATGGCCGCCGAGGCGGAGCTGCTGCGTAAGGCAATCCCCAAGGGGGCTGTCATCTGCACATTGGACGAGCGCGGCAAACTTCTGTCCTCACCCGATTTTGCCCACCGTCTTGCGGATTGGCGCGATACCGGACGCCAGGACGTTGCTTTTATTATTGGCGGTGCAGATGGGATTGATCCCAGCCTGCGCGCCGAGGCCGATTTTTCCGTATCACTGGGAAAGATGGTTTGGCCGCATATGCTCGTCCGTGTGCTGTTGGCAGAACAGGTCTACCGCGCCGCCACCATTCTGGCAGGCAGCCCGTATCACAGGGTCTAGGGCGGGGCGGCCTGTCTACCCGGCCGGTACTTTTCAGCATATCAACAGGACGTGCAGGCCAGAGGTAGAATGTAGGTTGCTTCTGACCAGCCATCGACATTGCACCGGGCCTGAATCAGCACCGCGTCCAGCCCCTCCGGTAATGTCACACCTGCCAATGACCTTGTGAAGGGCTGCTCGTTCACATGCGGATGCGCCAATTCACGCAGGCCCAGCACATTTCCCTCCATATCCAGCAGACGCCAGCCATCCGCGTAGTGATTCCAGCCTGTATCCGGGTGGCTCAGCGTGACGTCGATACGCCAGCTGCCGCCGGTCTGTTGTGCGGTCGCATCAGTTACCTGCGGACCATCGGCAAGCGCTGCAAGGGGCAGGCAAGCGACAAGGAGAGTGGGCGCGGCTTTGAGCATGGCAACAGCATAGGTGAGTCGACACGAAACCATGGTCACAACTGCGTGTGAGAAGACGTGCTGACCGGCGCTTTGGGAGGTGTTGTTTCCGCCGGAACCCGTTGCAGGATGGTCCGCGATTGCGAGGCGAACTCACGCCTGTAAAGCACGGCGCAGGTCACAACCGATGCGGCGATCAAAGCCCAGGCACCAATCAGCCAGGCCGCCGCAGCCAGAGCAAAATATGTTGACCGCATCGCCCGGTTGAAACTCCGTGCGGCCGTAATGCTGAGGTCTGCCGCCTGATTGGCGCGCGGATACGCGCGGGGGTCTTTGTCGGTATTGGGTACGGCTGCCATCAGGACAAAACAATAACCGAATAGGCGATGGGCCCAGACGTACTTTAGAAATGCATTGGACAGTAGCAGCAGGATCGTCAGGATCTTAACGTCCCAGACAAAGGCCGGCACGCTCTCCAGACTCAAATCCTGGGCCACCCCAGCCAGCTGATCCGTATTGCCAATCAGTGCCAGCCCGCCGCCAATGGCAATCATGGAGGCGGACGCGAAAAATGCGCTGCCCTGCCGCAGATTGGCGATCAATTGTGCATCAAAGATTCGTGGGTCGCGTTGCACCATCTGGATCATCCAGGCGTGGCGGAATTGGGCCATCAGGCCCGAGACCGATGGGTGTTGCGCTGTGGCATTGTCAATGCGCCAGCCAATGCCCAGCCAGCAGGCAATCAGCACAAAACAGGCGGCCAGATCAGCGGGTGAAAACAGCAGGATACGGTCGAGTATGGTCATGCCCCGATCCTAGCTGGGGAACAACAGGCTTGCCAGATGTGAAAATTGGTAATATTAATTTACCAAATTTAGAGATCCTAGGAGAGCCCCATGGAAATGCCATCCCCGGATCCTGCCATTCTGGCGCAAAAGGCCGATCTGGTCTCGCGGCTGTCTGCCGTTCTGCCGCAGGATGCGCTGGTCCATGATCTTGCTGAGACCCGCGCCTATGAATGCGATGCGCTCACGGCCTATAAATGCCCGCCGATGCTGGTGGCCTTGCCGCGTAGCACGCAGGAGGTCTCGGATATTCTGCGGATCTGCCATGCCGCAGGCGTGCCGGTCGTTCCGCGCGGGGCGGGGACCTCGCTGGCAGGTGGTGCGCTGCCGACAGCCGATTGTGTTATTCTAGGTGTCGCCCGGATGAACGAGGTGCTGGACACCGATTACGACAATCGGATCATCCGGGTACAGACCGGCCGCACCAACCTCAGCGTTTCTGGTGCGGTAGAGGAAGAAGATTTCTTTTACGCACCTGACCCGTCCTCGCAATTGGCCTGTGCGATTGCCGGCAATATCGCGATGAATTCTGGCGGCGCACATTGCTTGAAATACGGTGTCACCACCAACAATTTGCTGGGCGTCACCATGGTGATGATGGATGGCACCGTGGTTGAAATTGGCGGTGGGTATCTAGATGCGGGGGGGCTGGACCTGCTTGGTGTAATTTGCGGCAGTGAGGGGCAGTTGGGCGTGGTGACCGAGGCCACGCTCAGGATCCTGCGCAAACCCGAAGGGGCGCGGCCCGTTCTTATCGGATATGACAGCAATGAAGTGGCAGGGGCCTGCGTGAGTGACATCATCAAAGCGGGCGTTCTGCCGGTGGCGATTGAGTTCATGGACCGCCCTTGCATCGAGGCCTGCGAGGCCTTTGCCAAGGCTGGTTATCCGATGTGCGAGGCGCTGTTGATTGTTGAGGTTGAAGGCAGCGCCGCCGAAATCGACCATCAGTTGGGGTTGATCACTACGATCGCCCGATCTCACAACCCGGTTGAACTGCGCGAGGCACGCGACAGCGACGAAGCCGCCCGCATCTGGTTGGGCCGCAAATCGGCCTTTGGTGCGATGGGGCAGATCAACGACTACATGTGCCTTGATGGCACGATCCCTGTGACCTCGCTCCCTTATGTGCTGCGCCGCATTGGGGAAATGAGCAAGGAATTCGGCCTGGATGTTGCGAATGTCTTTCACGCAGGCGACGGCAATATGCATCCGCTGATCCTGTTTGATGCCAATAAGCCCGGTGATCTGGAAATCTGCGAGGCCTTTGGTGCCGAAATCCTGAAACTATGCGTCGAGGCAGGGGGCTGTCTGACTGGTGAGCATGGCGTCGGGATCGAGAAGCGCGATCTAATGCTGCATCAGTACACGCCAACCGATCTAGAGGCGCAGTTGCGGGTGAAGGATGTGTTCGACCCAAAATGGCTGTTGAACCCGGCTAAGGTGTTCCCGCTGTCAACCACGGCAAGTCGGCGCAGCCCAACGCTGGTAACTGAGTGATTGGGGCCTGCCTCAAACCTCGGGATATTTGTGAAAGATGAAGATGATGACACCGCAGAGCGAGGCCGAACTGGCCGAAATGATCGGATCGGCCCGCGCGCCTATTAGTATCCAGGGGGGAGATACCCAAGGTCTGGGAGGAGCCGGTGAGATGCTTAGCACCAAAGGGCTGTCGGGGGTGACCTTATACGAGCCCGGCGCCCTGACATTGGTGGCAGAGGCGGGCACGCCGGTTTCAGAAATTGAGGCGCTGCTGAGGGCGCAGAACCAGCGTTTGGCGTTTGAACCGATGGACTGTCGGGGTTTGTTGGGCACCGATGGTACGCCGACCATTGGCGGGGTCTTTGCGAGCAATCTGTCCGGGCCGCGCCGTATTCAGGTGGGGGCAGCACGGGACTTTCTGCTTGGTGTGCGCTTTGTGGATGGTCACGGGAACGTGGCGAAAAATGGCGGTCGGGTGATGAAGAACGTAACCGGCTACGATCTGGTAAAGCTGATGTGCGGGGCGCAAGGCACGCTTGGCGTACTGAGCGAGGTATCGCTGAAGGTGTTGCCCTGTGCCGAGGCCTCAGCGACAGTTACTGTCGAATGTGCTGACTTAGCTGGCGCTGTTGCCACAATGTCAGCAGCGCTTGGATCACCCTATGATGTGACCGGGGCAGCCTATGATCCCCAGAGAGGCTGCACATACATCAGGGTTGAAGGTTTTGAGACCTCGGTCGCCTACAGGGCGGAGGCCTTGGAGGCGGCATTGTCCAGGTTTGGCGCAGCTGACAGCAGCCTGGATGGATCAGCGCAGCTCTGGCGCGGGGTGCGGGATGTCGCGGCGTTTCACGGTCGATCCGGCGATGTCTGGCGGCTGTCTGTCAAACCCTCGGATGCGGTGGAACTGGCACCGAAATTGTGCGCGGACGGGCTGCTGTTCGACTGGGGTGGTGGGTTGATCTGGGCCTTGGTGCCCGCCGGCACTGATTTACGGGCGCGACTGGATGTTCCGGGCCATGCAACGCTGGTGCGGGCTGAGGCAGAGACGCGCAGCGCCCTTGGGCAATTTCAGCCACAACCCGCTCCGTTGGCGGGGATATCGCAGGCGTTGCGACAACAGTTTGATCCGCGGGGGATCTTTAATCCGGGATTGATGGGGTAGGCTATGCAGACGACATTCACCAAAGATCAGCTGCGCGATCCCGGTACACAGCGCGCCAATGAAATCCTGCGCTCTTGCGTCCATTGCGGGTTTTGCACCGCCACATGCCCGACCTATCAGGTTCTGGGCGATGAGCTGGACAGCCCGCGCGGCCGGATCTATCTCATCAAGGATATGCTAGAAAACGAGCGTGTCCCTGACGAGAAGACAGTGAAACACATTGATCGGTGTTTAAGTTGCCTTGCCTGTATGACCACTTGCCCATCGGGGGTGCACTACATGCATCTGGTCGATCATGCGCGGGCCTATATCGACAAACACTATCAGCGCCCCCTCGGGGATCGTGCCTTGCGTTGGTTATTGGCGCGGATCCTGCCCTATCCGGGTCGGTTTAGGCTGGCTTTGATCGGTGCTAAACTGGCACAGCCCTTTAAACGATTGATACCGGATGCGCGCTTGCGGGCGATGTTGGATATGGTTCCGAAAACCATCCCGCCCGTCAGCCGGAATGATGACCCGCAGAGTTTTGCAGCCAGTCAACCGCGCAGGAAACGCGTGGCGCTGATGACGGGCTGCGCGCAAAAGGCGCTAAATACCGATATCAATGATGCCACCATCCGCCTGCTCACCCGGCTCGGCTGCGAAGTGGTTGTGGCGAAGGGGGCCGGTTGCTGTGGCGCGCTGACCCACCATATGGGGCGTGAGGACGAAAGCCATGCCAGCGCTGCCAACAACATCCGTGCCTGGACGGCTGAGATGGATGGGCGGGGGCTGGATGCGATTGTCATCAACACCTCTGGGTGCGGCACAACGGTCAAGGACTACGGCCATATGTTCCGCAATGATCCGCTGGCCGCAGAGGCTGCCCGTGTTTCAGGTGTGGCGATGGATGTTTCAGAGTTACTGATGCAACTGGATCTGCCCGCAGGTGAGGCGCGTGGGTTAACTGTTGCCTATCACGCGGCCTGTTCGCTGCAACATGGCCAACAAATCAAGACACATCCAAAAACCTTGCTGAAACGGGTTGGTTTCGCCGTGGTGGAACCGGCGGACAGCCATCTCTGCTGTGGGTCGGCGGGCACCTACAATCTGTTACAGCCGGAAATCTCGACTGAGCTGAAGGCGCGCAAGATCAAGACGCTGGAGGCCAAACAGCCAGATGTCATCGCGGCTGGCAACATTGGCTGCATGATGCAGATCGGCTCCGGCACTGAGCTTCCGATTACGCACACGGTCGAACTGTTGGACTGGGCCACTGGTGGCCCCAAGCCACGCGCGCTGGATGCAGGCAATACAACAAGCAGTGCACGCGCGGGCGAAGTCCCGATACTACGGTGACGCCATAGGCGAGAAGCTGCTCGGAGTCAGATACTCTGCAGGTGCATTCTTGGTCTGACTGCCGTAATTTCGCCCAAACCAAAGCATAGTCTTTAGGGGATAAAATCATACGTGGGGCCGCTGGAAATGACTGCAGGAAAACGGATTGGGCAGCTGTTGCCGTCACTGGCAGTTGCCTTGTCCGGTGTGGCCTTGATGAATGTGGCCTTGGCCAGTGGCGCCATGGCTGAAGACAGTGGTTTGCAACGGCTGGAGACCACGGAAGCGGGCCGTGACTGGCAGGCGGTTGGGCGGTTGGATGTCAATGGCGAGGGGTTTTGCACCGGCGCGCTGATCGCGCCAGATCTGGTGCTGACCGCAGCGCATTGCCTGTTTGATCGCGACAGCCGGGCGAGAATTGCGCCTCAGACAATCGAATTCTTGGCCGGCTGGCGCAATGGGCGCGCATCAGCCTATCGCAGCGTCCGTCAGGCTGTTATTCATCCCGGGTATATCTATGACGGTGAGATCTCGACCGACCGCGTCCGAAATGATATCGCGCTTTTGCAGCTGCAACGGCCCATTCGCAATACCACCGTGACCCCGTTTGAAACTGATGAGCGCCCCCAAAAAGGCGCGCGGATCGGGGTTGTCTCTTATGCTCATGACCGATCCGAAGCGCCATCGTTACAAGATGTCTGTGCCGTAATGTCCCGCCAGGAGGGTGTGTTGGTGATGTCTTGTGATGTGGACTACGGCTCCTCCGGGGCGCCAGTGTTTTCCTTTGACGGTGAACGCCCTAAAATTGTGTCGGTGGTGTCGGCCAAGGCTGAGGTTTCCGGCAAGCAGGTCGCACTGGGGTCCGCATTGGCAGAGGAGCTGGCGTTGTTGCAGTCACAGCTGACGGGCCGCCGGATTGGCGGGCAGATGCCTCCTGGGGTGGGACGGGTCATCGTTGGCGAAAGACGCCAGAGCACGGGCGCGAAATTCATCAAACGCTGATTGCGAAGCAGCTGAATACCAACTGTATGCGTCCCCCTTGAACCGGAAAAAACAGCTCTTATCTCAACACTGTTCGGATCGCCGATGATCGGGGTCCGACGCTTCAGACGCCCGTCCCGATTGGGAGGGCACGTTGAAATCGCTCACGAATGAGGATGACACATGCGTAGTTTTGATTTTGCCCCGCTGCACCGCGCCTCCATTGGCTTTGATCAGATTGCCGACCTGATGGATCGCGCACTTACTTCTGATGGCGCGCAGCCGAGCTACCCCCCTTACAATATCGAGAAAACCGCCGCAGATGCCTATCGCATCTCAATCGCCGTTGCCGGCTTCTCTGACGCTGATCTGGGTGTCGAGGTAAAGGAAAACGCCTTAGTGGTCTCGGCCAAGAAATCCGACGATGACAGCGAGCGCACATATCTGCATCGCGGCATCGCCACCCGCGCATTTGAGCGTCGGTTTACCCTAGCTGATCATGTGCGTGTCACGGGTGCCAGCCATTCAGACGGTATGCTGCATATCAATCTACAGCGTGAAGTGCCCGAAGCACTGAAACCGCGGCGGATCGAGATTGCCTCTGGCAGGACGCCAGAGCTGGACGCTAAGACAGTCAACTGATCCTGTTCTGATCACTCGGATCTGACAATTTTATACACGACAGCCCCCCGGAGCGACCGGGGGGCTGTTTTGGTTATATCTGGTCGGGGGAAAGGGTCAGTTGACCTCTGGCTGACCCATTTTCCCGATGGAGAAAAACATCGTCTCTCCAGAGGCATCGTCGACACCATCATTGTCGGTCACAATATACCCTTCTCCATCCGCAGTGATGGCTAGGCCTTCCACTTTGTCCAGCACATAGCCCCCGGTGGAGGTCAGATCCGGCAACAGATCGCGCACCAGTTCTTTTTGCACGATCGGCAGATCACCGCCCAGCTGTGCTGGCTGCATTTCAGTCATCGGGATGCGGTAGACCTTTTTGGTGACGGCGCGGAAATCATGCTGGTTGTCGCGCTCAATGACATAGACATAGTCGCCATGGGCCACGATCTCTGACAGCCCTACCCAACCGGTGTCAGGCTCTGCCTTGGGATAGTGAACCGCGCCCCATTCCTTGGTTTCCAGGTTGTAGGACACCAGTTTGACGTGGTTTTTCGGGTCATCTTTCCATTCCCGCTGAACGGCCATCCAGAGCGTGTCGCCCACTTTGGTGATGCCTTCAAAGCCAAAGCGGCGCTCGACGGCCATCAGCTCGGCTGGCAGACCTATCTCGCCCTTTTTGGCTTTGATGAACCCGTCTTTGGAGACGTGATAGATGGCATGTGGTGTCACCCGATCAGTGCGCCCTTCGGAAGCAACATAAAAGCCACCTTTGCCGTCCAGCGTGATGCCCTCCAGATCCAGTTTCTGGGCCGGGTTGCCGTCTTGGCGATGAATGCGGATCACGTCGACGATACGGGCAGGCGTCTGGCTGGGATCAATTTTGAAGATCGAAGGCTGGAAGCCATAGAAGCTGTCATTGACGGCATAGATCATGCCATCTTCATCGGCGACCATGCCCGATAACGCGCCCCAGCCGATAAGCTCATCCGCGCCTTCTGAGGTCAGATGCGGGTAAGTGGGGGCGCCATTTTGCAGCTCGTACAGCATAACATGGGCACGTGCCCCTTTGTCTTCGATCAGATCCTTTTCATTGGCCGAGACCAGCAGACCACGTTCAGGGATGACGGCGTACCCTTCTGGCCCGACACCGGACGGCAGCAGTTGGGTTAGAACCGGATTGGTGGGGTCCGTCACATCATAGACCCCAACAACTGATGCCCGCTCGGCGCCGACAAACACATAGGGCGTATCGCCGAATTCAGCGAAGGTCACGCTTTCGGGTTCGACGCCTTTGGCATCAGAGCGTTTGTCCGGGTAGTGGCCAATCTGCACGATGGCATGTTCAAAGGAGGTGCCGCTGTCATAAACGACGGTGCCGTCTTTGTTGAAGATGGTCCAGCCTCGCGAGCCACCGTTGTAATCGCCTTCGTTTGCAGTGGCGAAATGGGTGTCATCAATCCAGGTCACCGCATCAGGCTCACGCAGGCGGCTCTCTTGGCTTTCGGTGAAGATCAGCGCGCCGCGTTCATCCGTGGCGTCGATACCTTCAAGATCAACCGCCCCGGCCGAGAAGTGATTCAGGACCATGCCATCCTTGGACAGGACAACAAGATGGTTGTTTTCCTGAAGAGTGACTACCGTCTCTCCAAGCCCGTTAATAGAGACATATTCCGGCTCGGGATCGTCGCTGGCAATCTCTGCCAGACCCGCAAGGCCGATCACCTTCATAGAGGCACAATCCAAGCCGCCGTCCGCGGTGTTGATCATCACCAGATTGCCTGCGGGCATTTGCGGCATCAGACCATCGTTCAGATCTTCGTCACGTTCGTTTTCAATCGCAACGGCGAGGAAGGCGCCATCCTTGGATTTTGCGACCGAGTCGGGCTGACCACCCAAATCGCAAGAGCCGGTCTCGGTCCCAGTGCGGATGTCAAAGGCTTTCAACAGGCCGGAGGGCTGTGTGTAGCTCTTGGATGTGTTCACACCGACATACGCCGTGGTTCCGATTACCGTGACGGAGGTCGGCTCGCCCGGCAGCGCGATATTGCCCTTGGGGGCCGGGTTCGCAGGATCGGTGATGTCGATCAGGCCCAGAGCCTCCAGCGGGCTGTCGGTATAGACCAGCGTCATGCCATCCGCAGTCGCGTCGATGATTTCGGGAGAACTTTCGCGTGTGATGTCTTCACCTGCGGCCATGTTCTGGACCACGGGAAAGGACGCGATACGATTAAATGAAGTGTCTGCCTGCGCGATACCAGCGGTGAGCGCGAGGGCAGAGGTCAGGCACAAAAGGCGCGTGGACATCGGCAGCTCCAGTATGGATGAATTGACTGCCTTGCTCCTGACGGGTCTGCATCAAGGTTTTGTGACGCTTTGATGTAGTTTTAGTGATGTGGTGGCTGCGGCAGGGACACCCGCCGCAGCCCTTCATCCAGCTTTATACAGACATGCAGATGTATTTCATCTCAAGGTAGTCTTCGATACCATGGTGGCTGCCTTCACGACCAAGGCCCGACTGTTTGACGCCACCAAAGGGAGCCAGCTCGGTTGAAATAATGCCGGTGTTGACCCCGACAATACCGTACTCCAGCGCTTCGGCCACTTTGTAGACGCGGCTCAGATCCTTGGCGTAGAAATAGGAGGCCAGGCCAAAGATGGTGTCATTGGCCATTTCGATCACGTCGTCTTCGGTCTCAAACTTGAACAGCGGCGCCATCGGGCCAAAGGTCTCATCCTGAGAGAATACCATGTCCTGTGTGGCGCCTGTGATGATTGTCGGCTCAAAGAATGTGCCGCCCAGCTCCGATGGATTGCCGCCCAGGATCACCTCAGCGCCTTTTTCCTTTGCGTCGGCAATATGCGCCTGCACTTTCTCGACGGCTTTCTGGTTGATCAGGGGGCCAAACTGGGTGCCCTCTGCCAGACCATCCCCAACAGTCATCTTGGCCACGGCTTCCTTTAGCTTCGCAGCAAAGGCATCGTAAACACCCGCCTGTACATAGATCCGGTTGGCACAGACGCAGGTCTGGCCGTTGTTGCGGAACTTGCACATGATCGCGCCCTCGACCGCGGCGTCGAGGTCAGCATCATCAAAGACAATGAACGGTGCGTTGCCGCCCAACTCCATGGAGCATTTCATCACGGTATCTGCCGCCTGCCGCATCAGGATGCGTCCCACTTCGGTAGATCCGGTGAAGGTCAGCTTGCGCACGGCGTTGTTCTCGCAGAACTCTTTACCTGTTTCAGAGGCATTGGAGGAACTCACGACATTGAACACGCCCGCCGGAAGGCCCGCACGGTCTGCCAGCACGGCCAACGCGGTCGCGGACAGTGGCGTCAATTCAGCAGGCCGCGCAACAAAGGCGCAGCCCGCCGCCAGTGCCGGCCCGGCCTTGCGGGTGATCATCGCATTGGGGAAGTTCCAGGGCGTGATGGAGGCGGCCACCCCGATGGGCTGCTTCAGCACCGTGATGCGCTTGTCGCGCTGATGGCCGGGAATGGTCTCTCCATAGATACGTTTGGCTTCTTCGGCAAAGAACTCAATGAAGGACGCGCCATAAGCGATCTCACCGCGCGACTCTGCCAGGGGTTTGCCCATTTCGGCGGTCAGAATTATGGCCAGATCCTCTTGGTTCTCCATCATGAGATCAAACCATTTGCGCAGAACATTGGCACGCTCCTTGCCGGTCCATTTGGCCCAATCCTTCTGAGCAACTTCAGCCTGCGCGATGGCGCCTGCCACCTGCGACCGGCTGACGTTGGCCACATTGGCAATCACATCGCCACGCGCGGGGTTTTTCACCTCGAATGTGCCATCCTGGCCATCGACAAAACCGCCGCCAATATAGGCGCGCGGTTCCAGCAGGCTGGGATCAGTGAGCAGTGATTTCAGATCAGTGGTTGCGTCGAGCATTGCGGGCCTCCCGTATGTCATTTGCGAAATGCAAATCAGCTGTGACTTGATATGTCCAGAAAGATAGGTGAGTCCAGAATTTGATCAAATTCAGGAGCAAGGTGGGCACCACATCAATGTTCTGCACGGGCCGGGTTATTTGACATGTTCTGTGCCAGACTGTCAGGTAGCGGCAACAAGAAGAACAGGGAGATTGGGCATGGAGCTCGACGACGCGTATTCAAATGGCGCCTACATCGAAAATGCTGACAGCTATCCGCCGCGCTGGTTGGCCTCGGCCGAGGATTTCCGCAACGCGATACGCGGGCGCACAAAACTGGATGTCCCTTACGGTGAGGGCGCGCGCGAGCGTTATGATCTGTTTCTGCCCGAAGATGCTGTCAAGGGGCTGATGATCTTCGTGCATGGTGGCTATTGGATGGCGTTTGATAAATCCAGCTGGTCACATCTCGCTGTTGGTGCCTTGGCACATGGCTATGCGGTTGCCATGCCGTCTTATGACTTGTGCCCAAAGGTGCGGATTGCCGATATCACTCAGCAGATCACTGCGGCTGTCACCGCAATCGCCGCAGAGGTTGATGGCCCGATATCGCTTGCAGGGCATTCCGCAGGCGGTCATCTGGTGGCGCGCATGTTGGACCGGGGTTTGTTGCCCGAAGAGATCGGCGCGCGGATCAGCACAGTTGTGCCAATCTCGCCGCTGTCCGACCTGCGGCCTTTGCTGCGCACCACAATGAACACCAAATTCAAGCTGGACGCAGCCGGTGCCGCCGCCGAAAGTCCGATTGATATGCAAGATCGCTACCCGGCAGAGGTCACGGTCTGGGTCGGCGGAGAGGAACGCCCCGCATTCTTGGATCAGGCGGTCTGGCTGGTAGAGGCCTGGGGCGCGGATCATGTCATTGCGTTGGGGCAACACCATTTCAACGTGATTGAGCCTCTGGCGGATCCGGACAGCGATCTGGTCGCAGTGCTGGTCAAATAGACGGCAAGAGCCGTAGAAAAATGCGGCTCTTGTCGTTTTCGACACTTCGAGCGGAGATTCAGGCTTGCCAGTTCTATAGCTCTGCCGCATCTTTTACGCCAAGGGCCAGGCGATGGCGTCGCCGCATGGAATTCATGCTGCCCTAACACTCAAACCGTCCTGAACGCCGGGACCTTTCTTGTAAGATGGAAGGGTCGACTATGACTGCACGTCCTGAAATGTATCGTTTTCACAATGGTGAAAAGGCGCCGCTGCAATTTGCTGTCTCCGAATATGAGGCGCGGATCGCAGGTCTGCGCAAAATCATGGCAGAGACTGGCGTAACCGCCGCTGTCTTCACTTCGATGCACAATATCTCGTATTATTCGGGCTTCACCTACTGCGCCTTCGGTCGCCCCTATGGCATGGTGGTGACCGCGTCCGAGGCTGTGACAATTTCAGCCGGCATTGACGCAGGCCAGCCCTGGCGCCGGTCGTTCTGCGACAACATCACCTATACCGACTGGCAGCGCGACAATTTCTGGCGCGCGATCAAGTCGGTTTCAGGCGATGGTGCCGTTGTCGGCTACGAGAGCGATCACCTGACCCTGCTGCAAAAAGCTAAACTGGAGAGCTTCCTTAAGCCGTCCAGCTTGGTTGATCTGTACCATCCCACGATGGTTCAGCGGATGGGTAAATCGGCTGCGGAACTGGACATGATCCGGGCCGGAGCTGCCGTCGCAGACGTCGGCGGTTTTGCGATCCGCGATGCGGTGAAGGAAGGCGCGCGTGAGATTGATGTGGCAATGGCGGGCCGTGACGCGATGGAACTGGAAATTGCCAAGCGGTTCCCGGATGCGGAGTACCGTGACAGCTGGGTCTGGTTCCAGTCCGGCATCAACACCGATGGGGCCCATAACCCGGTGACAGCCCGCAAGCTGCAACGCGGTGATATCCTGTCTCTGAACACCTTCCCGATGATCTCCGGTTATTACACCGCGCTGGAACGCACCATGTTCGTGGGTGAAGTGGATGCCGAAAGCCTGCGTATCTGGGAGGCCAATGTGGCGGCCCATGAGCTGGGCATCTCGCTGCTGAAACCGGGCGCGAGCTGCGCGGAAATCACCTATCAGATCAACGCCTTCTTTGAAGAACAAGACCTGCTGCAATACCGCACTTTCGGCTACGGTCATTCATTTGGTGTGCTGTCGCATTATTATGGTCGTGAGGCGGGGCTTGAACTACGCGAGGACATCGACACGGTGTTGGAGCCGGGGATGGTGATCTCGATGGAGCCGATGCTGACCATAGCGGACGGCCAGCCTGGCGCCGGCGGCTACCGCGAGCATGACATCCTGATTATCCATGAAGACGGCAATGAGAACATCACCAAGTACCCCTATGGGCCGGACTTTAACGTTGTCGGATAACTGAGCCTGATAGGCTGAGATGGGTAGGCGGGTGGCTCCCGCCTGTTCATGGTCTCTCCCCAAGAGAAACCCTCACAGTTGGGCGTGGCACCGTGAGAGACACGGTGCCATTTTTCTTTTCGGCACCGCTGCGGCCCAGAATAACATTGGCGTTACCGACCGCGCGCCGTAACATGCCCGATCTGTTGTGTTGCGCAGACGTTGCGCCGAGGCTTCCCTTCGGGCATATGTTTGCCATGGTCGCGATTGCACAGGTCCAGCGTCGCAGAGACTGCGGTGGGCCGTTGCCGTCTAAAAGGAAAATCCACCGATATGCACCACACCCCGGAAAAGCGAAAATCCGAATACGCGTTGATTCAGCTGCTGCCAAACATGATGACCATTGCGGCCATCTGTGCCGGGCTGTCAGCAATCCGTTTTGGGGTGCAGGGCAACTACACATTGGCCGTGCAACTGATCCTCGCGGCGGCCATTCTGGATGGGTTCGATGGTCGCTTGGCGCGGATCTTGCGCAGTGACAGCAAGATGGGCGCAGAGCTGGATTCGCTGGCGGATTTTCTCAACTTCGGAGTCGCTTCACCGTTGGTGATTTATTACTGGGCGTTGCAGGATATGCGAGGGCTGGGCTGGCTGGCCGTGCTAGTGTTCTCGGTTTGTTGCGTGGTGCGGTTGGCACGGTTTAACGTGTCCAGCAAATCCGAAGAAAAAGTTGTCGCCAAGAGTATTTATTTTGAGGGCGTGCCGTCCCCGGCAGGGGCGCTGCTGGCGATGCTGCCCATGTTCATTTCCTTTGCTTTTGCCGATGCACCAGTGGTGCCGGATATTCTGATCTGCCTTCACATGGTTGTCATCGGGCTGCTTATGATCAGCCATGTACCAACGTGGTCGCTGAAAGCGGTCAAAATCTCGCGCGAAAACGTGAAGTACTTCTTGGTTGGTTTTGCCTTTGCGGGGGCAGCCGTCCTGATTTACGCATGGATAACACTTGTGATCCTGTGCCTTGGGTATGCTGCAATGGTGGCCTGGGGGTTGTTAAAAAGAAAAACGCCGGAGACCGGCGTGTAAAATCGTAAGGGTGGATAATTGGATATCAAGGCCGTTGAAACGTCGTATGCCCGGTGGGCACCAGTTTACGATCGAACGTTTGGTGCGCTCACCAACGTAGGACGTCGCCGCGCCGTTGGCTATGTGAACGAACATCGCAGCGGCCGCATCCTAGAGGTGGGCGTGGGGACCGGCCTGTCGCTGCCTTTGTACAAATCCGACGTGATGGTTACGGGCATTGATTTCAGCGAAGAGATGCTGCGCAAGGCCAAGAAGCGGGTTGCAGAAAACGACCTTCAACACGTTGAGGCGTTGCGCCAGATGGATGCGCGACAGCTCGATTTCCCCGATGCCACATTTGACACCGTCTGCGCGATGCATGTGTTGTCGGTCGTGCCCGATCCGGAAAAGGTCATGGGGGAGATTGCTCGCGTGCTAAAGCCGGGCGGCAAGGTGGTCATCACCAACCACTTCCTGCGTGATCAGGGCGTCCTTGCCTTTCTTGAACGTGTCTCAGCTCCTTTTGCCAATGTGCTCGGATGGCATTCCGATTTTGAAATTGATACTGTGTTGGGCGAAGATCACCTGTCGGTCGAACATCATCAGCCACTGCCACCGTTTGGTCTGATGACTTTCTTGGTGCTATCCAAAAAAGTTGTCCCAGCCTAATCCACCATTGCGACAGATCTGAGGTCTTTGGCAGTTCCGCCATACCTGTATCAGAACCAGCAGAGCCCGCTTCCGGCTCAGCCGAGCTTTCAATTGTTAGGCCTCTCTGCAAAACTGACCAAAATGGGTGTGTGGATGTCGGGTTTTCTCCCCAAGAGGGGATGTAAATCATCGTTACATATCCATATGTAATACAAGATATTGAAGAAAGGGCACATTAATGAGCCAATCACAATTTGACGAAATGGTGCGGGCTTCACAAGCCAAGGTGAGCGAGTCGCAACAGAAGATCACGGCGCTGACCTCGCGGATCGAAACCGCGCGCGCCAAGATTTCTGCCGGAGAAGACGCCAGCATCGACATTGAGAACGCAACGCTGGATGACGTGCACGCCCATACCGAGGTGATGAACGCCAATATCGCCGAGCTGATCATGGGTCTGGATGATGTGACCACCGCGTTCTCCAAGGATTTCGACGAGATGCGTTCGAAAACCGGTTGGGAGAGCTTTGTCGGGTTTTTCAGCCGCGGAAAATCGGATTCGATGCGCCAGGAACGGATGCGTACGGCCAATATCGACGACAAGTTGCAGGATCTGATTGCCAAGTCGGATGTCATCGTAAAACTGCTGGAAGGTCAGCTGGCGACGCTGGAAGATCAGCGCGAGAAGGTGCAGGTGAACCTGTCGGCCACGCTGGACGACCGCGAGTTCACCGTACAAGAGCTGGAGGCGGTCCGCGCGGGTATCGTGGCGCTGGACCCGCAGATCATTGAGCTGGAAAACAAGATCTCGGTCGAGCAGGATGCCGCCGCACGCACCAAGTTGGAAACCGAACTGGCGGATCTGAACGCCAAGTATAATGCAATGGTGCAGGACGAGCAGGTAAAACTCGCTAAATCCCAGACGCTGGAGCGCTATATCGAGAAGGGCAAGACCTGGGTCGACTCCCTGCAGAACCAGGCGGCGACGCAGATGGTGCTGATCAATAAGTTGCAGACAGACACGGCGCAGCGGGTTGTGCTGTATGACGCGCTGACCAAATCGCTGAAGACCGCACAGCAGCAGGATGTGGCGCATAGGATCAACGAGATCGGCGTGCAGACTGACAAGGAAGCCCAGACCGCAATGGCGGCGATCGGCACCGCCACCAACCAGAAGATGGCCGATATGCTGGAAAGCCACGAGGACAACATGGTGTTCGCCCGAGACGTGCTGGAGAAAAAGGCCAAGGCCGATGAACGCTTTGCCCGCCGGTTTGCTGGGATTGTCGAGAAGCACGACAAAAACCTTTACGGGGGGTGATGTACCGAAGGCGTTCTCTGCTTGGTGATGCCCGGCCGGGTTCCCGGGAAGCGCGGCTCAAGAAGCGGTTTCTGATAAACGCCATCGTTGCCGGTTTTGCTGCTGCGGGCTTATTCGTAATTGGTTTCACCCGATTTGGAAGCTGGGGCCTTTGGTTTGCGATTGGCTTTTTGGCGTCTTCGGAGCTGTTGCGGGGAATACGGTATCTGCTGCGAGTGTTCAGCTTTTGGGTGCCGGGTCTGACCATTTGGTACGCGCGATATGAAAGTTGGATGGATGAAAAGATTCAGCAGTGAATTTCGGCGCAGAGGATCGCGCCGGGCCCAAAGGGAGGGGCAAACCGCACCCGCCGTTTTGCCGGAGGCAAACCTGCGGTTTGATGGGGGCGGGGCGGGCACGATCCGGGCCACTGCGCACCCCGGAGGTTTGATATGACCGATCCCTCCCACGACCACGCGGGCCTCAGTGATACCTTCGCCTCGCGCCGGTATTTCAAGAAGTTCGAGAGTATCATCCGGCACCTAACCCGGGTGGCGGCAGCGATGCAGGCGGAGGGGCGGCTCTCGAAATCCGATGTGAAAGTGCTGACCGCCTATCTGATGCGGCTGAACTTCACTTTCCGCGCGCTGTCGATGAAATACCTGATGGCGGGGCGTAATACGGGCCGATTTTTTGGCAGTCTGGCGATGGACAAGCGCGACAGCGGCTTTCCGGTCGCCTCCGAGCTGATGACTATGGCTAATGATGCCCAGCAGGCGGAGCGGCATCTGGCCAATATGGCCAGCGAGACGCAGCTGAAGGACGATATGGTGCGGACTATAATCTCGGACCGCGCGGTGCCGTCGAAGCTGCAATTCGCCCTGTCGCAGCGGCTTTATTATGAGGAGCTGCTGAAAGGGCAGCTGTTCTGGACCCAGAACGACCCGGTTTGTGAATGGCTGGAAAATATCGGCGAGCGGCGTCGGCGGTTCCTCTTACATTGGGCGGCCTATGACAGTCAGGTGAACCTGCCGGTGATCTACCTGATGGAGCTGGAGGACAGTGGCAAGGTGGCGCTGCCCAAGGACGAACGCCGCTGGCCCGAAGTGCAGGCGCATCTGATGGCGCAGGCGCTGGCCGGGCTGAAGCTGGTGACCATTGCCAAAGGGTTCGACGAGGATTTCGACGATCTCCACCCCAAGCATCTGCGCCGCTTTCATGTTGGCCCGATGTATTCCTCCGCCTACACCGAACAATCCGGCCCTCTGCACCGGGTGCTGGAGGAGGCGGAGGCGCCAGCGGGTCAGGATTGGGCCCTGGCCTGGACGCTGGAGGAATTGGAGAGCGAAGAGGTGCGCGAGGAGCGATCGGGCTGGTTCGGCACTGTAGAGAGGGAGATATTCGCGCTCGACCCCTTTGGCGGGCGTGGTGCGGATACCGGGGCGACCCGGACCCAGCGCGCCATTATCCTGCCGCAGCGCCCGTTCCAGGTGCTGGCAGAGCTGGGCCCGCCGGGGTTCGCCGATGTGCAGAAATTCGTGGTGAGCGAGGTAGGGCAGGTGCTGCGGTATTGAATTGCCGACTGCGGAGCCTCCCCTCTCGGCGGCGAAGCCGCCTGCTGGGCAGCGGGACGGGAGTATTTTTGAAAGGTGAAAGCGGGCCGGGTTTTTTCGCCTGCGATGATACGGATTGAGAGGAAGAAATGAGCATTTCAGGCAATCAGATGGAACTGCGGGAAGAGGATATCCGGAAGCACTACGCCGCTGCGGGAGCGATGCTGGAAGGATTCGACCATACCCCGCGCATTGCCAAGCCTGCGGTCGAGGGTAAGGCGCCAGAGCGATCCGTAGGGATTGGCACGCGGCGGCGATTCCGCTCGACCACGCCGGGACTGGTGACCCGTTCCACCGCGCGGCCTGATGGCGTGCATCTGATCGCCCGGATCGAGGCGGCGGATGACGATGATCCGCTGACCTCGCCGCTGCAGGCGACCCTGCAGCACGCCTTGCGCCGGGCGCTGGCGATCTCCTTGGCGATGGGCGAGGCTTATACGGATGTCTCTGGCCTCGCGGATCTGAAACGGGCCAATCTGGCGGGGTCTTTGGACGCTGCGCGCAAAGGGGAGTTCACCGAACTGCTGGCGGCGGAGGCGCTGATTGCAGCGCATGTGTTTGCCAATGCTGCAGCCTATCTGCTGGCACCGCACGGGTCTGAGGCGCAGGCCGAGGTGGGCGAGGCGGAGGAGCTGCTGACGGACAACGCGCCACTGGCCCTGCACGGGGCGCTGTGGGAGTTGGACCAGAAGCTGGCGCAGCATGCCCCCGATGATGCACATCTGATTGCAGCCACGGCCGGTTATGCTGAACAGCTGATGGAGAAGGCGGCTTTACGCGCTCGATCCGCCCCGCGTCTGGAAGGTTTCACCGCCGCAGACTGGCGGGTGGAGGCGGATGATTTGACCATCAGCGGCTTTGAACCGGCAGCGAAGGCAAAGTCCACAACGCTCACCATGGCATTCAAAAAACCGCATGAGGTGGTCGGCAACCATATCGCCAAATACCAGGCCTTAAGGCTCTCCAAGATGCTGATGGCCTATGATTTCGACCGCCGTCTGAACCCCTTTGCAGAGATGGGCGGCTTCATCTTCACCTTCATGGGGGATGGCAAGCCGGGGACGGGGAAGACGACGCTCATTCAGATGATGGCGGGCCTCATCCATGATTATTGCCAGAATGCGGGCTATGCCTTCCGCTACCAGAACTTCGGCATCGACAATATCGACAGCTATCAGGGCAAGTCCGGGCAGAACGCCAAATCCTTCATCCAGAATGTGCTCGACCCCGGCGTCATCGGCTTTGGCACCATCGACGACATCGACCAGATCGCGGGCAAGCGTGGCGACCGGCAGTCCAGCGCGGGCCAGCAGGAGGTCACTGCGGTGTTTATGGAGGCCTTTGCCGGCGCCAACACCGTGGTGCGTGGCAACTGCACCTTTGGCATGTTCTCCAACTACCCGGAGAATGTCGACGACGCGCTGCGCCAGCGAGCGGGTGCGCGGTTCCTGGTGGACGGGCCGCAGACGCGGGAGGATTACATTGATATCCTGACCCTGCTGATGGGCAAAAACCACGAGATTCCGCTTGGCGATCATAACCTATACGGCGCGCAGGAGATCAAACAGGCGGTCGCGCGCTCGTTTGAGGCGCATAACCGCCCGCAGGAGCCGGGGCTGGCAGAGGTCTTTGGCCGCGTCCAGGATCAGATTGGGGAACTGGACAGCCTTGCCAAGCTGGGCACCTATCTGAAGGCGATCCAGCAGGCGGACGAACGCTTCACCGGCCGCGCCATCAAAAACATCACCGATGCGGTGAAGGTGCGCGCGATGGATTTTGAACTGCCGGATGACTGGATGGAGAACCCCGAGCTGTTCCTGTTCAAGGATTACGACACCAAATCCGCGATGATTGGTGAACTGCGGGTGCCGATCACCATCGACATGGTGGTGCAGGAGATCAACCGCTACGCCGATAGTGAGTTCCGCTATGCCGATAAGTCGGATGAAGTGGCGATTGACAATATGGTGCGCGATTTCGGGCGTCAGGAAGAGGCCAAGCGGCGGTATCTGGAGGGGCAGGGGTAAATGATTACACGCGAAGAAATGCTTGGAGCTCTTGGTACTTCTGCAACAGCGCAGGTTGTTGAAAGGTTTCGGGGACTAGCATTTATTGCCCCGGAACTGTTGCAGCGTCTTGCCGACCAAGCGCTTACTGAGGAATGGGGGCGTAGTAACTTCGCGCTCGAAAAATATCTCGCAGTTCACATCCCATGGGCAATTGAACAGGGAGCTTTTTCGACGTCTGAGGATCAAATTTTCTTCTCAGCGGGCCACCTGCAAACAAGGTATGGAACACCTCTTTACTTGGTGTTCGAGCGCAACGATGGACCGTTTGACCAACTTTTGTATTGCAAATACGCCGGCACGAATCCGTCCGCGCCTAACTTCCCATCGCCTCCTGAGATCCCGGCAGTTCCGGAAATAAATAAGGGATCAGAAATTGTTATGTTGCATGACCATATTCTTGGAGACAATGCAGATCGCGTCCCGTTCCTACGGGACACGCCGCCAGTAGCTCAGATGTGTGCAATCTCAGGAGCAATCCAGTGGTCGCTAAACAGTAACCTTGAGATTTCTTACTACTATTTCGGTACTATGAGCTTCTTAGCTCCTCTTTACTTGCAAAGTAGAGAGAACATTACTGAAGCGCCGGACTTAATTGCCCCTGTACAAGTGAATCGGGATAATTTGGTTGTCCGTACGGTTCTTACTCCTCACATGCCATATGCAAACGCTCGCGTCGCTGTTGAGCGTCATGATAAATTACCTGCGTGGATGCTTTCTGCATGGAATGCTCATTCTACAGAGTTGTCTGACACTCAGGTTGAAAATCCAGAGCAAGCCCAATGAAGCGCCTCATCGAAGCTGGCCTGATGTTCGGCAATCTCTTCCATGTGGCCTCGCCCGCGCTGGTGGAGCGGTACAATCGCGCGCTGAAGCATCTGACCGGCAAGACTACGGCTCTCACGGATTTCCACGTCGATATCTCGGGCTACTCACCTGAGATCGGGGATGAGCTGGGGGATGACCACTATCTGAACCATGCGGGTGTGAACCGGCAGTTCATTCTCCTCAGCACCGAACAGAAGCGTTGCCCGCTTCTGAATGTGAAATTCTCCACCAGCCGGGACATCTTGCGCCGGTTCATTGCGGCCAATGAAAGCCAGCTGTTTGCGCTGACCGCGACCGATGCGGTGGCGGGTGAGTTGGTCAATTCGGTGTTTGAGGTCGCAACGCCCGCGCAGCTTTTTGACATCCGGCAGGTCAGGGTCGAGGCGGACACCACAAAGGGCACGCTGCGGCAGGCCGATCAACTGGCCAAACTGGTGGACCGGTTCAAGAGCGAGGAGGACGGCTGGTTTGACGATGCGCTGATCGCTGAGATGATCGCGACGGCGGAAAAAACCGGCGATGTCACCCGCAACCCTGTGCGGTTGAAGCACGAGGTGTTTGAGCAGCAGAATTTCTGGACCGCGCATTTTGGCGGGCTCTATGTGTTTCAGGATGTCGAGCACCCGGCCCTGATTGCCAGTGGGGAAAAACCCGAAGGCGTGCCGCTGGACCGGGTGTTTGACCGGACGCAGGGCAATTCGGTTGCCAAATTTCTGGAACTGAACGGGCTGGTAGAGCCGATTATCCGTGCGCGCGGCGTCGATGGCGCGGCGATCCTGCGCCAGAAGATGGGGTTTCTGGCGATCAGTGTGCTGGCGGACAAGGGGATGGACCTCTCGGGCCTGTCGCGCAGCGATCTGCGGCGGATGGCAGCCCGCCACGCAAGCGAGCTGCCGGCGGAGTTCGAAGGCATGGCAGCGATGGTTCGCTGGGCCGAAAGCGGCGGCAAATGGCCCCGGATAAAATCGGATCACCCGGCCTATTTCTACTGCCTGCGGGCCACCAACACGCCGAACCGCGATCTGGTCAATATGCTGCTGGCAGAGCTGACGCCGCTGGATTTCCGCCAGCTGTTCATCTGCCACAAGGAAGCGTTTTATCATCAGTATCGCAACTGGCCGGAGGCGAAGAAGGACCACGTCGTCGCCTTCCTCGCGCGTGAATATGCGATGGACAAGGCAGGCGCGCGGGCGGCGCTATTTGGCCATGAGCCGGATATGAGCGGGCGCAGCACGGGCGCGCAGGATCGACCAAAACAGCGCCGAACGGACAGTCTGGTTGAACGGGTCGGCCCCTGGGGGGCTGTCAGCAGCAGATCTGGCAACAGGGGGCGCCGCTGATGTTTGCCTTTCTGCGCCTGATGGCGATCCTTCTGGTGGTGCTGACAGTGATCTACGGCATTGTCTCGCTCTATTCGCGCGAGGTGCGGCGTGCCAAGCTGAAACGTCGTTGGGCCGAGAAGGGGTTGACCGGAGACCGTTCCGCCTTCATCCAGCGCGGGTTGCACCAATATGACAGGTCACTGCGCCGCAGATTGATCCTGTTGGTCTATGTCGTGCCGCTGGGGGCCATTGCGCTTCTGGTCTATGTCATGAATTTCATGTGAGGTCGCTGAGATGCGTTATATCAAATGGGTGTTCATTCTCACCATCTGGCTGCTGGCAGGGGCCTTTCTGCATTACACACTGCCGCAGAATGATGTGGTGCGCGTGGTCAAGACTGAGGTGCGCCGGGTTGATTTCGGCGAAAACTCGATTTTCTGGGCACAGCAGGACACGGCACAGGAAGGCGCGACCAGCGTCAATCGCGATGTCCGCTTCGTGGAAGCGTTCCTGCCAAATGGCCGCCCCATCGTCTACCGCAATGAGGACACCGGCTGGGGCTGGCCGCCGTATTTCAAGCTGGACAGCTCCAACCTGCAAGCCGAGCTGACCGATCTTGCGTCCACTAAGGCTGATCCGCAGTGGGTGCTGCTGCGCCACTATGGCTGGCGCAATGAATTCCTGTCGATCTTCCCGAATGCGGTCGCGGTGAAGCCAGTTGACGGGCCGGAGTATAGCCAGGTGAATTGGTTCAATATCATCTTCCTGACGATGTTAGCGGCTGTGGTCTGGGCGCTTTATGTGCGCTGGCGCCGCTTCCGCCGGGCGCGGATCGATCCGATGGTGGAGAATGTCGAAGACAGCCTTTACGCTGCGGGTGATGCGCTTTCGGAGCGGCGTGGCCGGTTCCGGCGCTGGCTAGATAGCTGGAAACAGACGTAACCCAAGACGCCGCTCACAGGCACACCAATCACCGGCTGGGGCAAGCGTCGCGTCTGCCCTAGTCCGTAAAAAGATGTTCCGTCCGCGCCAGCGTAAGTGCTGCATCGTGATCCAGTGCAAAGAACGGCATCAGCTGTTCGGCAATCTGTTCATCGCTGTCGCTTTCGCGGATCAGCCCGTGGTGGTCAAAACCCACATCGCGAATGCGGTCGGCCTCGTGCTGGATATCATTGCGAATGGTTGGCAACAGGCGCTCAAGCGCGAGGGACGATGTCTGTTGGCCGGCCAACCCAATTCGTTCAGCGTGACCAGTCAAATAGGCATCGCTCAGGCTACAGTCGATCTGCAGGATCCGCGTGACGGCACGATCGGCGCAGAAATCCTGCATCAAATCCAGCGCTGACGGATCAAGGCAGATCACCAGCCTGTCGGTCTCGTAGTAGTCAAACAGCATTCTCACCAGCGCACGGCGGTGTCGGGTGCGCTTCCACAGGGTTGCTTCGATTCCGCCAAGATCAGGCATATCGGTGCCTTCCTCATCAAAGAGATAGGCAAGTGCCGGAATATTGCTGACATCGCGCAGGCGATTGACCAACCGCTTGGCTACATGCCATTTTTTGCAGGTAACGATCAGCAGCTCGCGGTCGCGTCCCAAGGTGCTTTCGGTTTCCCAGAAGCGTGGCGCAAAGCGCAACCCGTTCCGCCCGCGCTTCGCCAGAAACCCATATAGATTGCGCCCTTCGTTCGAAATCTGGAATTCAACACCCTGCTCGGCATAAAGCGCGCCAAGACGGGATTTCAGCTCCTGCGCCTCGGGGCTGATCTTGCGGGCAAAGAGGAAATCCTGCCCCATCAGCATGTCGTAGTGATCATTGTAGAACTGCACCGGCATCCCATAGTCGGAGAACATCAGGAAGGTGAGAGTCCGGCACTCGATTTCCGTGGCTGGAACCAGATGGCGCACCAGCGTCTGAAAAAAGGTCTCATCCGGGATCCAGGTGGTGCGAAAGAACCGTACAACATCGCGTCGTTGATCCAGAAAGGAGAGGATCCATTCCACGGTGCGTCGCCGCAGGCACCACCATTGGCTACCGATCTGGATCTGCACGTCTACGGGCGGACGTCGTGTCAGGCCAAACCGTTTCTGCATGCCATGGCTCAGGTCAAACAGTCGCTTGTGTGTGCGTTCGTTGAACAGGTGGCGATAGATCAGCCGGTCTTCCTTCATGCCGGTCTTGATCCAGTCGCTTTCAAAAAAGTCGAAGCTCTCGATATAATCTTTGTCCTGCGCGTCCAGCAGGCGATGGGCATATTCGGCTGTCTTGATTGCCATGCAATCGCCTGAAACCATGTAGAAATGGGTCGCGCGCGGAAAGGACGCCACAGCGCTCTCAAGGGCGTTCAGTGTCGCTTGTACCAGCGACCACTCGCCCCAGCCGCATTTGACCCGCTTGCGAGCAAAGCAGACGTTGGGGTTGGTGGTCAGCGCTTTGCGGATCATCGCAAAATCTGCCTGTGATGATCGGCCATCGAAATGGATCGCCATATAGTCACCAGCCGCGGTTAGTCGCGCCGCCTGCTGAATAATCGCCTCTGGGTCCTTATGGCACAGCAGAACATATGCGATTTTTGCCATGACAGCGCCCCAATGTCTTATTTTGATTGATTGTTTCCTTGATACTGACGAATTCTCACTGAATAAACCGCATTATTTCGCTTTTAACGACTAGAGTAGTACGAGGCGCAATTGCGCCGCATGGGGACGGGGAGAGGCAGATGGGGTTTCCAGGCACCTGGATGACAGAGAGCGAAAGCGTGATCTATCGCGTGGTGCCCAAATGCGCCTGCTCCACTATCGGGCAGATCATGTATTATTCTGATCACGGGCGGTTCTTCGACGGCGACATCCATGATGCAACCGGCGGGCTGCACAAATGGGCGTTGGAAAACAGCCAATCGACGATCGCCCGCAATGTGAAAGCGCAGAATACCTACGCCTTTACCTGCGTGCGCAATCCCTACACCCGGATCCTGAGCTCGTTTTTCGACAAGATTTGCGGCATCCAACGTAATGGGAAACGTTATCGCGGCAACCTGGTGCCACGTCTGACCTACGACTATGGAGTCGACGTCGGAGGAGAGGACGGCAAACAGGAGTTTGACCAGATCAAGAGCTTTCGCCGCTTTCTGCTGTTTGTCCGCGATACCGTGAAATTCCGTCGTCCGATGGACCCCGATATCCACTGGTCTGCAACCTCGGGCCATGTTTCGACGTTCATTTGCAATGGTGGCCGGTACGACAAGGTGATCTGGACCGAAGCCTTCAACGAGGGCATGCAGGATGTGCTGGACGCGATCGAGACGCCGCATCAGGTGGATCTGACCCAGATCCCCCGTTTCAATGAAAGCGAAGGCCACGGCCCCAAACGCGCCCATCCGGTCGAAGACTATTTCGACGACCTCTCGATGCATCTGGTCTATGAAATCTACAAGCGGGATTTCGAAGTGTTCAAATATGACTTTGAAAACCCCGCCAACAAGATGCCGGTGGGTGAGATCGACCTTGATGAGGTGCACGCCAAATTGGGTGAGTGATCCCAAGCCGCGCGATGCTCCCGCCCGGGGTGGCGATCATTGCATGATCTGACCCGGTTGGGCCTGGCGCCGCTGGCGCGGCGCGCCTCCGGCGGGAGTATTTTGGGAAAGGTGATAGGTTTCGTGCCTTATGCGCGGGGCGGCGATCCCAGATCTTGCAGGTGGGTATTCAACCCGGTTGGAAACCGCTCAGTCCCGCCAGCCTCCAGCGTATCTGGATGGACCCATCTGGCGATACATGCCTGGCCGTTGCCTTTTTGAAATTCAATCAGATCGCCTGCCAGATGCGGGGTCTCTGGCCAGGTGACATGTGTGGCGAAGATGATCTCATGACCGGTCTGGCCTTCGTGCTGATAGATATTTTCTAGCACCACAGGCGCGCCGCCCGTGGTCACCCGCACCCCAGTTCCTCCTGAAATTTCCGTCGCAGCGCCTGTTGCCAGGTTTTGCCAAACTCAACAGGGCCGCCCAAGGGACGTGCGCCCTTGATGTGACCGTCTCCGGTTGCGGCCTCGGCGGCCAGTAGCCGGTCTTTGTACCAGCATAGGTCAACGGTTTTTTGCGCAAATTTATTGGGCAGGGCGCCAGACTGTCATGGATGTTCTGCGAGTGCTTTGAACCGGGAGCATCTGGCTAATGTGGATCAACGGCGGGCGCAACACTGCGGTCGGGCGGATCCGCGGCGCGCTGACTGCGTGTCCTGGTGACGCTGATCACGAAATATTTCACTTAGCCATTCAGGTGAGTAACCGTTATCTGATCTTCTATGGTTTACAATTATGACAAATTATACGCAGAGACGCCGGACGCGTTAGGGGATCCCAGCCCTGCGTTCGTGCAGTTCTTCAATCAAGACGCGGGCGAGGGTCTGCGGATCCTAGATCTGGGATGTGGTCAGGGAAGGGATGCGCTGTTCATCGCGCGGAGGGGGCACCGGGTTGTTGGCGTCGATCTTTCAGCCAATGGGATCCGTGATCTTGTCGCAGCTGCGGCGAACGAAAACCTGTCAATTGAGGGCGTTGTCGCGGATATCACCCGCTATACGCCGGATGGTATATTCGACATCATCCTGCTGGACCGAACCCTGCATATGTTACCGGAGGCCCCGCGACGGGCTGTCCTGAAACAGCTGCTGGATCACGTGGTGACGGGGGGCTGGGTGCTGATTGCCGATGAGGCTGCGAACATGGAGGGGTTCGCAGCTATTTTTGCGCATCATTCGCGCGAATGGACAAAGGACTATGCAAAACCCGGATATCTGTTTGTGCGCCAAGAATAGACGCGCGCGTCGTAACCTTCGTTGCGTCCGACGAAAAAGGGGCGGACATGATGCCCGCCCCCGTATCGTATCGGTTATCTTAGACGCTCTCAGTCATCCTCGCCGGGCAGCGCGCGTACGGCGCCTTTGGCGGCGGAGGTGGCGAGCAGCGCATAGGCTTTGAGCGCTTTGGAGACTTTGCGCTTGCGCGGCTTTACCGGTTTCCAGCCCGCAGCATCCTGCGCCGCGCGGCGGGTTGCCAGCTCCTCATCCGATACCGCCAGATGGATGGTCCGGTTGGGGATATCAATCTCGATCTTGTCGCCCTGTTGCACCAGACCGATTTCACCGCCTTCAGCGGCCTCGGGTGAGACATGGCCAATGGAGAGGCCCGAGGTGCCGCCTGAGAAGCGGCCATCGGTCAAGAGTGCGCAGGCTTTGCCCAGGCCTTTGGACTTCAGATAGGATGTCGGGTAAAGCATTTCCTGCATGCCAGGACCGCCGCGCGGGCCTTCGTAGCGAATGACCACGACATCGCCCTCTTTGACCTTGCCGGTGAGAATATCGCTCACCGCCTGATCTTGGCTTTCGCAGACATAAGCCGACCCGGTGAATTTCAGGATGTTCTCATCCACACCGGCGGTTTTTACAATGCAGCCATCGCGGGCGATATTACCAAACAGAACCGCAAGGCCACCATCCTGACTGAAGGCGTGTTCTTTTGACCGGATCACGCCGCCTGCACGGTCGGTGTCCAGCTCCTTGTAGCGGTTGGACTGGCTGAACGCTTGGGTGGTGCGGACGCCGCCGGGGGCCGCCTTGAACAGCTCTTCGGCTTCCGGGTTATTGGCGACCTTGATGTCCCATTTGCCGATGGCTTCGCCAATGCTGCTGGAATGCACAGTGCCGCAGTCATTGTGCAACAGGCCCGCACGGCTCAGCTCACCCAAGATTGAGAAGATCCCACCGGCCCGGTGAATATCCTCCATATGGACGTTTTCGGTGTTGGGGGCCACCTTGCAGAGGCAGGGCACCTTGCGCGACAGGCGGTCCATATCGGTCATGGTGAAATCAACCATTCCCTCATTGGCGATGGCCAGAAGATGCAAAACGGTATTCGTCGAACCGCCCATGGCGATATCTAGGCTCATTGCGTTTTCAAACGCCTCAAAGCTGGCGATTTCGCGGGGCAGCAGGCCTTTTTCCTCGTTCACGTAATGGCGCTTGGTGATGTCGACAATCTTGCGACCTGCTTCAAGGAACAGATGTTTGCGATCCGCATGGGTCGCCAGGGTTGAGCCATTTCCGGGCAGGGCCAGACCCAGCGCTTCCGCCAAACAATTCATGGAATTGGCAGTGAACATGCCAGAGCAGGACCCGCAGGTCGGGCAGGCGTTTTCTTCGATGTGCTTGACCTGCGCATCGGTCAGATCCTCGCTTGCAGCGGCGACCATCGCATCCACGAGGTCGATTTTCTTCATGTCCAGATCGGCGATGTCGATCTTGCCAGCTTCCATCGGGCCGCCGGAGACAAAGATCGCCGGGATATTGAGACGCATGGCGGCCATCAGCATGCCGGGCGTGATCTTGTCGCAGTTAGAGATGCAGACCATCGCGTCGGCGCAATGGGCGTTGACCATATATTCGACCGAATCCGCAATGACTTCGCGAGAAGGCAGCGAGTAAAGCATGCCGTCGTGACCCATGGCGATACCATCATCCACCGCGATGGTGTTGAACTCTTTGGCAACACCGCCAGCGGCTTCTACCTCGCGGGCAACCATCTGGCCCAGATCCTTGAGATGGACGTGGCCAGGCACGAACTGCGTAAAGGAGTTCACGATGGCGATGATTGGCTTACCAAAGTCATCGTCTTTCATGCCGGTGGCACGCCACAGGCCGCGTGCGCCTGCCATATTGCGGCCATGGGTGGAGGTTCTGGATCGGTACATTGGCATCTGGCTGGTTCCCTTGTCTTTGCCCCTCAGGGACACGATTTGCGCAATAAAGGCAACATGCCGGGGCGGTCTTCGGTAATATTCAGGCGGTTTATGCGGTGTTTTACGGGGTCTGCCGGGGGAAACGCCTGTCATCAAGCGGTGGATCGCCGACTTCCACCTTATCCGGGGGGCTGTTGTCAGCCCGATTTGCCGGGTCAGCACCAGCTGCCGGGGTTGGCGTGCTGGGGGGTGACAGCAGGTGATTCACAGCCAGTCCCAGCACCAAGGCCCAGAATGGCGCGCCAATCCCCCAGAAGCTGATCCCGGAAACAGTCGTCATAAAGGTTATAAGGGCGGCCTCGCGGCCCCTGGCCTCGCCAAGGGCGGCCGCAAGGCTATTGCCGATGGTCGACAACAGTGCGAGGCCTGCCACCGTCGCAATCAGGGCCTTGGGTGCGATAAGAAACAGGCTGATCACTGTGGCCCCGCCGAGCCCGACCAGAATATAGACAATCCCCGTCATGACACCGGCCAGATAGCGGGTGTCTGGATTGTCATCCGCCTCGGGTCCGGCACAGATCGCTGCGGTGATGGCGGCGAGATTGAAAGCATAGCCTCCGAACGGGGCCAGCAGCAGCGTGGCAACACCGGTGACCGTCAGGCTGGCAGAGACCGGCGGCTGATAGCCTGCCGTCCGTAGCGCCACGACGCCTGGCATATTCTGCGAGGACATGGTGACCACAAATAGCGGCAGACCAATGCCAATCAGCACCTGTAGCGAAAAGGCGGGCATGACAAATTCCGGCCGTGCCAAGGTTAGATCCAGACGGCTGATATCTCCAAAAGCTCCAGTTGCGGTACACCAAAGCGTGCCCACAGCCAGTACCGCAGGAATAGTGTAGCGCGGTAGCAAACGCCGCCCGAGCAGAAAAGTCACGCCCATGATCGCCACCAGAGCCGTGTCAGTTTCTAGCGCGGTAAAGGCAGAGAGGCCGAATTGAAACAGGATTCCGGCCAGCATAGCACTGGCGAGGCCATCAGGGATCAGTCGCGACAGGGCAGCAAACCAGCCGGTCACACCGGTGAGGGTCAGCAGCAGCCCGCAAAAGACAAAGGCCCCGATCGCCTGGTCCAGCGACACCTCATCCAGGCTGACCGCCAATAGGGCCGCGCCAGGCGTCGACCAGGCGGTCAGGATAGGCATCCGGTAGCGTAACGACAGGATCAGGCAGGTGATGCCCATGCCCAATCCCAATGCCAGCATCCAGCTGCTGGCCTGGGCCTGAGTTGCTCCAACAGCCTCAATCGCCTGAAAGACAATCGCAACAGACCCCGTATAGCCGACCAACACCGCCACGGCACCAGAGACGATGTGAGAGAGCTTTAGGTCTCTGAGCATGTGGGTTTTCCTCTGGCGTCGGATCGGGTACGAATGGCATTGTGCGTTATAGCGCACAGTACACTTTGTGCGTTATAACGCACAAGACCTTTATGTAGGCCCGGTACGGGCACCGGTACGAGGCAACAGTGGACCATGACTGACGACAGCATCCCCTTGAACCTGCGGGAGATTCGCAATGGTGCCGGGTTCAGTCTGTCCAGGGCGGCGGAGGCCACTGGCGTGAGCAAGGCCATGCTGGGTCAGATTGAACGCGGCGAATCAAGTCCAACGATTGCGACGCTCTGGAAAATCGCCAAGGGCTTTCACCTGCCCCTGACCGCGTTGATTGGAGATGCATCACAGCCCGCCGGGGCGAGCGGTCGCAGCTTCCGCTCGGTGCAGTTTCCGGGGTCTATCGCGGTCAAGATGGTTTTTCCCTTTGACCCTGTACTGGGGGCCGAGACCTTTCACGTCAGCCTGAGGCCGGGCCAGTGCCACCAGTCGCAATCCCATGACACGGGCGTCACCGAAGAGGTTTTTGTGCTGGAGGGCGCGATGGAAGTGCTGCGGGATGGGGGGTGGGTGCCGCTCGACGCTGGACAAGGGCTGCGCTTTGCGGCGGATCAACCCCATGGCTATCGTAGCGGCGAGAGTGGTGCGGCGTTTTTGAACATGCACCACTACCGCCAAGTGGCTGGGATAGCCTGAAAGACGGGCACGGGGGCGGTTCAATTGGCCGCAGCCACATGGCTTGTGCAGCGCTAACACCCGGCCTAATGCTTGGTCATCTATTGATTGCGTTGATTTTCAGAGCCTTGCGCCAAGGCAAATCTTGGATGCGGGGCGCAACCGGATTTTGCGACGAAGCCATTTCAGGGGGAATAGGACTATGGACACCTTGCGCGGTAGTCTTTTGATGGTGTTGGCCATGGCAGCCTTTGCGCTGGAAGACATGTTTATTAAATCCGCAGCCCAAAGCCTGCCAGTTGGGCAAATCCTGATCTTGTTTGGAATGGGCGGCATGGCGATCTTTGCCATCATGGCGCGTGCGCAGGGGCAGCGACTGTGGAGCCCGGTGTTTCGCACGCGCGCGCTGGTGGTGCGCTCAATTGCCGAGGTGGCAGGGCGGCTCTGTTATACGCTGGCGATTGCGCTGACACCCTTGTCGTCGGCGTCAGCGATCCTTCAGGCAACACCGCTGGTGGTTTCTGCCGGGGCGGTTGTGTTCTTCAATGAACACGTAGGTCTGCGGCGCTGGCTGGCGATTGGTGCGGGGTTCATCGGGGTTCTGATGATCCTGCGTCCTGGCGCCAGCGGGTTTGAGCTGGCCTCGCTCTTTGCGGTGGCGGGCACTTTGGGGTTTGCCGGACGGGATCTTGCCACACGGGCCGCACCGGTCGGGCTGTCGAACGCGCATCTGGGGTTGGCGGGTTTTGCGATGTTGGTGGTCGCAGGCCTGATCGCACAGCCCTTTGGCGCGCCGATGGTGATGCCCGATGTGACCACATGGCTGGCTTTGGGCGCTGCGACTCTTGTGGGTGTGGTGGCCTATCAGGCCCTGACGGGTGCCATGCGCACCGGCGAGATCTCGGTTGTCGCGCCGTTTCGCTACACGCGGCTGATCTTTGCCATGGTGCTGGGAGTTGTGGTGTTCCACGAGCGGCCAGATCTGTGGACCCTTATTGGCAGTACGGTCATCGTTGTCAGCGGTGGATTCACCCTGTTGCGCAGCAACCGTCGTCAACCGGCTTAAGCGGTACTGGCAGGGCAGAGATCAGACAGCAGCCCTTGGTCCTGCCCCGAACTGCTCGGCGAAATTGCCTTGCGGGACAAACGCCTGCATCACCATCTTGCACCTCTGCCGTCGGCACCTTACATCTGCGACCCATGGCCAAGCAAAAATCAGACCCGAATTACAAAGTGATCGCCGAAAACCGCCGTGCACGGTTTGACTACGCGATCGAAGACGATCTGGAATGCGGGATCCTTCTGGAAGGGTCCGAGGTCAAATCCCTGCGTGTTGGCGGCACCAATATCGCCGAGAGCTATGCCACGGTTGAAGATGGCGAACTGTGGCTGGTGAATTCCTATATTGCGCCCTACGAACAGGCGAAAATGTTCAGACATGAAGAGCGTCGCCGTCGTAAGCTGCTGGTGTCGCGCAAGGAACTGTCGGTTCTTTGGAATGCGACCCAACGCAAGGGCATGACGCTTGTGCCGCTGGTGATGTATTTCAACCACCGTGGATTGGCCAAAATGAAGATCGGTATCGCTAAGGGTAAGAAGAACCACGACAAGCGCGAGACCGAGGCCAAACGCGATTGGTCGCGTCAAAAGCAGCGCCTGTTAAAAGATCACAGCTGATCCCAGCCGCCACCAAGGCCAAATGATCAATCGACGGCTTGCAGACGTGCAGCGCGGCATGGGTTGGTTTGTTTGGTCATTTTGCTCCGCTCATTTTGCACCTTCTGTTACGGTTGCGGTATCTGACTAAATAAGTCAGATACATGTTGCCCAGCAGACTCATCCTTCAGTCAGGCCCGGTAAACAGTTGTGATACCAGAATTGAGAATAAGGATGAGACCCGATGACCGAGGTAACTTCTGACGCCATGATGACATGTGGGCCGCTGCCAACCGTAGCCGATTCCCCCTCAGGCGTGACCCTTTCGAATGCCATCAGCCTTGCGGAATTGAGGCTGGATGCATTTGAAGCTGCCTTACTGTCACCGCTGCGTCATTTCACGATCTGCCTGCGTCGACCCGAGAGCCAAGCCTGGCAGTTGGCCTACTGCACTGCATCAGAGCGTTGGGGCGATACCTTTGGTCTGGCGGTGGCCAATGCGCTGTTTAAGGTGATCCGCTGTCTGCATGACCTGCGGGCCGAGACGTATCAGGGCCTCGACGCATTGGATCTGGAAACGCGAAATCTTGTAACGGCGGATGAGGCCGCGTTTCTGCGGATGCTGCACCACATGCGCCGGGATGAGACCGCCCCCGCGCGCGACGCCGTGGCGGATCTGACCGGGGGCTGGATGGACCCGCACGTCATACGCGCCGCACTGTCCTTTGCCCATCGGTTTCCGGCAGGCAAGGCCAAGCCGCAACATGGCGCGCTGCAATCAACACCGTATCACGGCTTACGAGTTGTGGGCTGATTGGCCTTGGCCTTGCGGCTAGGGGTGCCCATCGGGACAGATTATTGCGCTAACAGTCTGGCTTCTCTTGCGACTCTGTCCGGTCGGATGTACGGATGCCTCAGCACATATGAGGGGAGACGGAAACGTTGGACGATCCTAAAACGCTTGTGTCGACAGACTGGCTTGCTGCGCATCTAAAGGACCCTGATCTGCGGCTCCTTGATGCATCCTGGTACATGCCGCATGAGGACCGCGATCCCAAAACTGAATATGATGCCGTTCATATTCCCGGCGCGCGCTTCTTTGACATCGACGATATTGCCGATAACCGTTCAGACCTGCCGCATATGGTCCCCCCGGTTGAGAAATTCATGTCCCGCCTGCGCGCGATGGGGGTTGGTGACGGCCATCAGGTGGTGGTTTATGACGGCACCGGCCTGCGGTCGGCCGCGCGGGTGTGGTGGCTGTTCCGCCTGATGGGGCAGAACAATATCGCGGTGCTGGATGGTGGCTTGCCGAAATGGCAGGCCGAAGGCAACCCGGTTGAGGATCTGCCGCCAGTGATCCGGGATCGCCACATGACCGTGCGGGTGCAGAACCATTTGCTGCGGGACGTCACACAGGTATCGTCGGCTGCCAAACTGGGCGATCATGAGATCATTGATGCCCGCGCCGCTGAACGGTTTCGCGGCGCGGTGGCAGAACCACGCCAGGGCCTGCGTTCGGGCCATATTCCCGGCTCCAAAAACCTGCCCTATACCCAATTGCTGAACGCCGACCAAACGATGAAAGCGCCAGACGCCCTGCGCACCGCGTTTGAAACAGCCGGCGTCGATCTCAGCAAACCAGCCATCACCACCTGTGGGTCCGGTGTTACCGCTGCCGTCCTCAGCCTCGCTATGGAGCGGATCGGCAAAACCGATCATGCGCTTTATGATGGGTCCTGGACAGAGTGGGGCGCCTTCCCGACCCTTCCCGTTGCAACCGGAGAGACCTGATGTTCGAAACCCTGAAACCCCAGCCAGCGGATAAAATCCTGGCGTTGATGCAGATGTATCGCGACGACCCGCGCGACAACAAAATCGACCTTGGTGTTGGCGTTTACAAAAACGCCGAAGGGGTGACGCCAGTCATGCGCGCCATCAAGACCGCCGAGCATAAACTGTGGGAAGAGCAAACCTCCAAATCCTACGTCGGGCTGGCCGGGGATCCGGCCTATTCCGATGCTATGATCAAGCTGATTCTGGCCGATAGTGTCGAACGCGCCAATGTTGCCGCCGCAGCCACGCCCGGTGGCACTGGCGCTGTGCGTCAGGCGTTTGAACTGATCAAGATGGCCAACCCTGGCGCGCGTGTTTTCGTGTCGAACCCGACCTGGCCGAACCACATTTCGATCCTGAACTATCTGAACATCGAAACTGTCGCCTATCGCTATTTCGACCGCGAAACCTGCGGCGTTGATTTCGACGGCATGATCGCGGACCTGAAGACGGCCAACAAGGGTGACGTGGTGCTGCTGCACGGCTGCTGCCACAACCCGACCGGTGCCAACCTCAATATGGTGCAGTGGCAGGAAGTCGTGGCCATCCTGAACGAGCGTGGTCTGATCCCGATGATCGACATTGCCTATCAGGGCTTTGGCGACGGTCTGGAAGAGGACGCACAGGGCGTGCGCTATGTCGCGGCCAATACGCCGGAATGTCTGATCGCGGCCAGCTGCTCCAAGAACTTCGGCATCTACCGCGAACGCACAGGTCTGCTGATGGCGGTTTCTCAGGACGGCGGCGCACAGGCGCTGAATCAGGGCACGCTGGCCTTCCTCAACCGCCAGAACTATTCTTTCCCGCCGGATCACGGCGCGCGTCTGGTGTCGATGATCCTGAATGATGACGCCCTGCGCGCCGATTGGGCGGCAGAGCTGGAAGAGACCCGTCTGGGCATGCTGGCACTGCGTCAGCAACTCGCGGATGAGCTGCAACGCCTGACCGGATCTGACCGCTTTGGCTTCCTTGCCCAACATCGCGGCATGTTCTCGCTGCTTGGCACCACGCCGGAGATGGTCGAGAAAATGCGCGCAGACAGCGGCATCTATATGGTTGGTGACAGCCGTATGAACATCGCGGGCCTGAATGAGCAGACCGTGCCGATCCTCGCCAAGGCGATCCTTGACGCCGGCGTCTAAGCCTGCGGTCTGATACCTGAGAAACACCAAGACGCGCCCCCGATCCGGGCGCGTTTTTTGCGCCGTGTTCGCTCGGCGCAAATGAAAACGCGGCCCTTACACGAAAGGCCGCGCCATATTTTTGTTTTTTGGGTCTGCTTAGCTGGGCGAAAACTCAGGATAGGCTTCCATCCCCAGCTCCGCCATATCCAAGCCGTTCACCTCATCTTCTTCGCCAACCCGGATCCCTGTCACAGCACGCAGGATCAGCCACACGACAGCTGAACTGATCACCACAAAGAGGGCGACGACCACGATACCGGTCAGCTGGGTGATCAGGCTTGCCTCAGGATTGGTCAGCACGACGGCGATGGTGCCCCAGATGCCGGCGACCAGATGTACCGGGATGGCGCCAACCACATCGTCGATCTTCATCTTGTCCAGCATTGGCACGACAAAGACCACAATAATGCCGCCGATTGCGCCAATCAGGGTCGCCATACCAAGGCTGGGCGTCAGCGGTTCTGCGGTGATCGACACCAGCCCGGCCAGCGCGCCATTCAGGATCATGGTCAGATCAGGCTTTTTGAACAACAGCTGGGTCAGGATCAGCGCCGCTACGGCACCGCCGGCAGCGGCGGCATTGGTATTGGCAAAGATCCGGCTGACGTCAGCCACATCTCCCACGGTACCCATCGCCAGCTGCGAGCCACCGTTAAAGCCAAACCAACCGAGCCACAGAATAAAGGTGCCCAATGTGGCCAGCGCCAGATTGGAACCGGGCATCGGGATGGTTTTACCTGCCTTGTACTTGCCCAGACGCGGGCCGAGGATCAGCGCGCCGGTCAGCGCAGCCCAGCCGCCCACGGAATGCACCACAGTGGAGCCTGCGAAGTCGAGGAAACCCATTTCATCCAGGAAACCACCGCCCCATTTCCAGCTGGCTTGCAACGGGTAAATCACGGCTGTCAGTACCACGGTAAAGGCAAGGAACGGCCAAAGCTTCACGCGCTCTGCCAGCGTGCCGGACACAATCGACGCCGTGGTTGCACAGAACATCAGCTGAAAGAAGAAATCCGACCCGGTTGAGGCATAGGAATAATCATCCGCAGCTTCGGATGAAAGGCCGACCGCCTCCAGCACGCCGGGACCCCAGACCCCAGACAGGACGCCGTTCACAGACCAATTCCCCAACGGGTACATCAGGTTATACCCGATCAGATAGTAAAAGATCGCGGCCAGTGAAAACAGCGCGACATTCTTGGTCAGCTGCATGGTTACGTTCTTGGATCGCACCAGACCAGCCTCCAGCATCGCGAAACCGGCCGCCATCCAGAACACCAGAATGCCACCAATCAAAAACAGCAGCGAGTTGAGAATAAAGACCGTGTCGGTGGCCGCAGCGCCAGCAGGCGGGGCGGCTGCAGCCTCTTGCGCGACAGCAAGACCTGGCAGGATCAGCGCCGTCAGGGCCGCAAGGGAGAGGGTTGATTTACGCATAAGTGATTTCCTTCCTTTGCGCGTCTTCACAGCGCGTCGTGATTGGTTTCGCCGGTGCGCACGCGGATTGCCTGCTCAACGTCGAGAACAAAGATCTTGCCGTCACCGATTTTGCCGGTGCGGGCTGTTTGGGTGATGGTGTCGACGACCTGATCGGCCAGTCCTGATGGCACGACCAGATCCAGCCGTACTTTGGGTACGAAATTCACCTCATATTCCGCGCCACGGTAAATCTCGGTATGGCCAGCCTGGGCGCCAAACCCTTTGATTTCGGTGACCATCAAGCCGGACACGCCGATGGATGTCAGCGCTTCGCGAACCTCCTCCAGCTTGAACGGCTTGATGGTTGCTATGATCATTTTCATCCCTGAACCCCTGTCGTGATGGCTGCGCCTGAACTCTTTGCAGGTGCAGAAAATCCGCTGAACCGAGTCGGTGGAACATTCACCTCCCTGTTTCCGGGGGCTGCCGCGGGGGGAGGATGAAAAAATAGGCGTTCTTTTGCCGTTGCGCTTAAAAAACACCCGGCAGAGAGAGGGGAATTGCGCGCAAACTGCCCCTCAACAAAGCAGAGCAGACCGGGTATTGTCCGCAAAACGGGCAAACCGGGCAGGATCTGGAAGATGGCACAAGGAACGCGGCGTCGACCTCTGGTCGCAGACAAACGCTACGCGACAGCTGGGCGTGGCACGCAGGGCAATGGCACTGCGCGCAAGTCGAAACCACGGCCAAAATCGAACGCGAAACCCCGTAAATCGGGTTGGTTCGGCCTGTTCCGTTCCGGCCGTAAAGGCGGCGGTGGTGGTGGCAGGGGACCGCGCAAACCGCAAAAGCCCAAGACCCTGTTGGGCAAGCTGCTGGCGATGGTGTTGGCTCCGTTCCGCTGGGCCTTTCGCCTGGCCTGGGGATTTACCTGGCGCATTGGCATGATCTCTGCCGCGCTGGTGGCGCTGGCTGTAGGCTATCACTACATGAAACTGCCCGAGGTTGCCGAGCTGCTGGACGGGCGCGCGCGAGGCTCTGTCACCCTGACCGACCGCAATGGCGAGGTGTTCGCTTGGCGCGGAGATCAATTCGGCGGCGTGGTCACCAGTGACACGGTGTCGCCCTATCTAAAAAACGCCATCGTCGCGACCGAGGACAAGCGGTTCTATCGGCACTTCGGGGTGTCTCCACGCGGTGTCGCCAGTGCTGTGCGCATCAACCTGCGAGAGGGACGTGGTCCGCTGTCCGGCCATGGTGGCTCCACCATCACCCAACAGACCGCCAAACTGCTCTGTCTTGGTGTGGTTTACGACCCGACGGAATGGGAGAGCGAGCGCGCTTATGAGCGTGACTGCCGCCAGGGCTCGCTCTGGCGCAAGGCCAAGGAAGCCATCTTTGCAATGGCGATGGAGGCCAAATACACCAAGGATGAGATTCTCTCGATCTATATGAACCGCGCCTATCTGGGCGGGGGTGCTTACGGTGCAGAGGCGGCAGCGCAGCGCTATTTCGGCAAATCTGCCAATCAGGTTGATGCGTCTGAGGCCGCGATGCTGGCGGGCCTTCTGACCGCGCCGTCGACATTGGCACCAACCAACAACTTGCAACGCTCACAGGATCGCGCCGCCACCGTGCTGCGGCTGATGCAGGAACAGGGCTATCTGACGACGTCTGAAATGCGTTCGGCACAAAACAGCCCCGCCGTGCTGAGCGAGGCCGCCGCCGCCCGCGCCGGGGGGTATTTCGCCGATTGGGTGATGGATACCATCCCGGATTTCTTCGGCAGTGAGACAACCGAAGATGTGGTGATACGCACCACCATTGACCAGCGCCTGCAACGCGCAGCCGAGGACGCGCTGAATCACGTCTTTGACACCAAGGTCCGCAAGGGGTCTAAGGCGCAAGCCGCCATCGTGGTGATGAGCGCGGATGGCGCAGTCCGCGCCATGGTTGGCGGGCGCAAGTCCCGTGTCTCTGGTGTTTTCAACCGGGCCACACAGGCCAAGCGTCAGACCGGATCGGCCTTCAAACCCTTTGTCTATGCCACGGCGCTGGAGCTGGGGTATTCACCGCTCGACCGGGTTCTGGACGCGCAATATTGCCTGGATGTACCTGGCTCCGGCCAGTGGTGCCCCAAGAACTACACCCGGAAATTCTATGGCGAGGTGACATTGGCGCGGGCTTTGCGCGACTCGCTGAATATTCCGGCGGTGAAAGTCTCCGAGGCCGTGGGCCGCGATCTGGTGCGCCGTGTCGCCGGTGATTTCGGGCTTGATAGTGAACTGGCCGCAGGTCCGGCACTGGCGCTTGGCGCCTCCGAAAGTACGCTGATCGACATGACAGGGGCCTATGCCGGTATTCTGAATGGCGGCTCATCGGTGACCCCTTACGGGGTGACGGAGCTGACATTGATCGGTGACAATACACCGATGATGGGGGCCAGTGGCGGTCTTGGGGAGCGGGTGATCCAGACCAAGGCGGCGCGGGAGTTGATCTGGATGATGGAGCAGGTGGTCTCACAAGGCAGCGGTCGTCGCGCCCAAATCCCCGGTTGGCAGGCCGCAGGCAAGACTGGCACCACTCAGGCCGCCCGCGATGCCTGGTTCGTTGGCTTCACCGCCGATTACGTGGCCGGTGTCTGGATGGGCTATGACGACAACACGCCGCTTTCTGGTGTGACGGGTGGCGGCTTGCCCGCTGATATCTGGCGCGAGGTCATGGTGCGGGTGCATGACGGGCTGCCGCCCAAGCCCCTGCCGATGATTGCACCCAAACCCATCGCCCCGCCGCCGCAACCGCAGCCCCAACGCCGCCAGCGCCCCAATGTCGGACAGGAGCTGGGTCGTGCAGTGGATGGCCTGCTGCGCGATATCTTCGGGAACTGATCAGATATGCCTCTAGCGGATCACCTGACCATCAGATCGGCCCGTCCCGGTGACGAAACCGGGATGAGCATGGTGCTGACGGAGGTGTTGACCGATTGGAACAGCACCCGGCCCGGAGACCCTGCGCATGTGCTGGCCGCCTATATCGGTCATCCTGATCGGGTCGACTGTGCGGTCTGCGAAGGTCCTGACGGAGCTGTCGGGTTTCAGTCTCTCAGACTGGCGCTTCCCGGCAACGTCTATGAGGTTGAACCGGGCTGGGGCATCATCGGAACCTATGTGCGGCTCGATATGGGGCGGCAGGGCATCGGTCAGGCACTTTTCGCCCACAACCTGCGCGCTGCTCAAGCGGCGGGGCTAAGCTGGATCGAGGCGACCATCGGCGCTGACAATCTCAGGGCGCAGGCGTATTATGATGCCATGGGGTTTCAGACCTACCGACCAGATGACGGTGCGGTGCGCAAACGCTGTGCGGTGTCGCGTCTGATGGAAAATCTGATATGAAAAAAGGGGCCGTTTGGCCCCTTTTTTACTCTGATCAATGCTTGAGACGTCAGCCTCTCAACTCAACCGCTTCAACTCGGCGGTCAGCTTGTTAATGTCACCCCTGTTGCGATCAAGAATGGCACCGATTTCGGTGCGTTCGGTCAGCAGCAGGTTCACACCTTCGATGAACATGTTGTAGAACTTATCGCGGCCGGATTTGTCAGACACCAGAAAGGTCACTTCAAATGGGGCCTGACCCTTCAGCTTGGCCAGCGATTTGATCTCATAGCCTGCTTTAATCTTGCGGGCTGACTGAACCTCGACAGACCCGCCGATGAATTCCCGGAACCGTTTGCCATATTTGCGCGAGATATAGCTCTGAAAGGCCCCGGTAAAGGCGCGCAGTTCAGAGGCGCTGGCGCTGCGCGCTTCGACACCCAGCGCATAGCGGGCCATGATGTTCACATCGGCATAACGCACAAAGATTTTCTCGAAATCGCGGATCATTGCGCTTTCGGATTTACCTGATGCAATCACCTTGTTGATGTCACCCACAACACTGTCGACAAGGCTGCGTGCGCCTGCTTCGCTCAGGGCAAGCAGTTTGCCGGGCAGGGCGGCGAGCCCTACAAAGGCAAGTCCCGTGGTCAGAAAACTGCGGCGGGTCAGAAAATTACTCGGCATAGATGTCCTCATACGGATCTGAATAGGGATCCCCATAGACCCCTTCATATTCACTTTGATCGCCGCCTAACTCAAAACGGCGATTTTGCAGATAGATCAACCGCGCTTGGGCGTAGCTGTCTGCGCTTTCGTACAAAATAGAGTCGATGGTGTCGGAATATGTGCCACGATCCCCGAGACGACGCACCACCTCGGCATAGATACCGATGTTGTCGGCTGGATTATGCCGAGCGTAGCTGATCGGATTGGTGAAGAAATCCACCAAAATGCCGGCCCCGTCGCGCGCGGTGGAGGGGCCAAAGAACGGCAGTTCCACATATGCGCCTTCGCCAACACCCCAGACGTGCAATGTCTCGCCAAAGTTGGTGTCAACCCGCGGTACATTAAAGTCAGAGGCCGGATCGCCCAGACCACCGATGCCAAAGATCGTGTTGATAACAAAGCGCGACATCGCAATGCCGGATTCCTTTAGGTTGCCTTGCAGCAGCGCGTTTACGGCCTGGCCCGGCATCGACAGGTTTTCAGCGAAGTTGTTGAAACTGGTGACCATATCCGGTGGCACCACGGCGACATATCCTTTGGCCGCAGGGCGAAATGCAAAGCGGTCAACGCCGCGGTTGAAATTGTGGATCGACCGATTGGTGTTCTCATAGGGGTCGAATACCTCACCCGAGGTGCGCGAAACACTATCCTGGGTTGCACAGCCTGCCAGTGCCGACGTAACAGTAACCAAGGTTATCAATAATAAAGGTCGCAGCGGGAAGGTCATTCGCTTGAGTGTCCGATCTATCAGCAGTGGGCTTAGTTGAGACCCACTTATAAAGTTTCTCAGCTCTGCCTAGTCAGAAGCTGGGTTTGTTTACACTGTTGTGGCAGATTTGGAACATATATGGTCCGGTTTTCTGCTCGCTTGGCTGATACATAGAGCATATCGATAGGGAATTGCAGGCCTCTCATGACGAAAACCTCTTTTAAGACCGGTGCCGAGGAACTGCGCGCCCATCGGCAGCGCAGCCGCAGCCTTTATTGGGCGGTCGCGATCTTCAGTTTCTTTGTGAATATGCTGATGCTGACCGGCCCACTTTACATGATGCAGGTCTATGACCGGGTTCTGGGCAGCCGCTCGGTGGCAACGCTGATCGCGCTGTCACTGCTGGTGGTGTTCCTTTATGGCACCATGGGCGTGCTGGATTATGCGCGCGGGCGGATTTTGGCGCGTGTTGGCGCACGGTTTCAGGCTGGATTAGATCAGCGCGTGTTCGACGCAATGATCCGCCGATCTGCTGTGGCGCCGGATCCTGTGGCACAAACCGGGCTGAGCGACCTGGAATCGGTGCAGCGGTTGATTGCCTCTCCGGTGCTGGGGGCCGCGTTTGACTTGCCCTGGACGCCGATCTTCCTGTTTGGCATTGCGCTGTTCCACCCTTGGCTGGGTCTATTGGCGCTGGGGGGCGGGGCGGTTCTGATTGCCATCGCTGTCTTGAACCAGCTTTTGTCCCGCAGGCCGCAGATGCAGGCCGGGATCTCGGGCCATCGCGCAAACCTCATGTCTGAGGAAATCCGCACAGAGGCGGAGATGATTCAGTCAATGGGCATGCGTCGCGCTGCCTTTGATCGCTGGAAATCCGGCCGCGATGCCGCCCTTGTCGACAGTGTGAGCGCCAGCGATGTCGGCGGCGGTTTTACCACCCTGACCAAGACACTGCGTCTGTTCCTGCAATCGGCGATGCTGGGGCTTGGCGCTTATCTGGTGCTGCAAAATCAGGTCACCGCGGGGGCGATGATTGCGGGCTCCATCCTGATGGGGCGGGCGCTGGCGCCAATCGAACTGGCGCTTGGCCAATGGGCGATGGTGCAAAGGGCGATCAAGGGGTGGCGGAATCTGGGCGAATTGCTGGAAAAAGTCCCGGAAGAGCCGGAGCGCACGGAACTGCCCAAACCCAATGCAAATCTAGAGGTGCAGGCGCTGGCCGTGGTCCCGCCCGGCGACAGCCGTCCGCAGCTGCGCAATGTCAGCTTTCGGGTGCAGCCGGGGCAGGCGATTGGCGTGATTGGCCCCTCTGGGTCCGGAAAATCCACGCTGGCACGTGCCCTGACAGGCGCGTGGCGGCCGGCGGCGGGGACTGTGCGATTGGATGGTGCCTCGCTGGACCAATACGCACCCGAAGTGCTGGGCCAGAACATTGGGTATCTGCCTCAGCGCGTGCAGCTGTTCGAGGGCACCATTGCACAGAATATCGCGCGGCTCATGCCGCAACCAGATTCGGCCAAGGTGGTCGCTGCTGCAAAAAAGGCCGCCGCCCATGACATGATCGTACATTTGCCCGACGGCTATGACACCCACATCACCGCCGGTGGCGGGCGTTTGTCCGGGGGGCAGATGCAGCGCGTCGCTCTGGCGCGCGCGCTTTACGATGATCCGGTGATCGTCATTCTGGATGAGCCGAACTCAAATCTCGACAATGACGGATCGGTGGCGCTGAACCGGGCCATCAAACAACTAAAGGCCGACGGCAGGTCTGTGCTGATCATGGCTCACCGTCCGGCCGCTATTCAGGAATGTGATCTGCTGCTGGTGATTGATCAAGGCATTCAAACCGCCTTTGGTCCAAAGGATAAGGTGCTCAAAGAAATGGTGTCGAACCACCAATCCATCCAGCAGGCGACAGCCGGAGGCGTACGATGACAAGTGATACCAGATGGTCCGCCCGTCGCCCGATGATCATTGGACTGATCGGCATGCTGATCTTGCTCGGCGGTTTTGGCACGTGGTCCGTTGCCACCTCGATTGCGGGGGCCATCGTGGCCTCTGGCCGGATCGAGGTCGATCGCAACCGTCAGGTGGTACAGCATCTGGATGGGGGCATCGTGCGCGAAATCCTGGTGGAGGAGGGGGATACCGTGGACGAAGGCGCAGTTCTGTTGCGTCTCGATGCCAAAGAGCTGACGTCGCAGTTGGTCATCACGGAAGGTCAGCTGTTTGAACTGATGGCGCGTCGCGCCCGTCTTGATGCTGAACGTGACAGCGCAGAGACAGTTGAATTTGATGCCGAACTGCACGATCTGGCAGTGACCCAGCCCGAGGTCGCTGATCTCATGCAGGGCCAGATGAGACTGTTTCAGGCCCGCAAAGATTCTATCGCGCGCGAGATTGATCAGCTGGAAAAACGGCGATCCCAGATCAAGGATCAGATCACGGGCGTGCTTGCGCAGCAGGACTCGCGCCGCACCCAACTCTCTTTGATCAAGCAGGAACTTTCGAATCAGCAATCTTTGCTGGACCGGGGCCTGGCACAGGCGGGCACCGTCCTCAATCTGCGGCGGACTGAGGCCGATTTGCAGGGCTCCCTGGGGGAGCTGATCGCAACCGAGGCCCAGGCCGAGGGGCGCATCACCGAGATTGATATCGAGATTTTGAAACTGGCGACCCAGCAGCGCGAAGAGGCCATCACCCGTCTGCGCGACCTGCGCTATCAAGAACTGGAGCTGGCCGAGACCCGCCGTGCTTTGTTAGATCGGCTGGCGCGGCTCGATATCACCGCGCCGGTCTCCGGCATCGTCTATGGTCTACAGGTGCACACGCCGCGGTCGGTGATCCGGGCGGCGGATCCGGTGTTGTATCTTGTGCCGCAGGACCGCCCGCTGGTGATTGCTGCGCAAGTTGCCCCCACGGATGTGGATCAGATCTTTGTTGGGCAGGCGGTGACATTGCGGTTCCCGGCCCTTGACCAGCGTTCCACACCCGAGCTGTTCGGAACGGTCAAGCAGGTCTCTGCTGATGCGTTTGAGGATCCCAATAGCAAACTCTCCTACTACCGCACCCAGATTGAGCTGGATCCCGGTCAGCTGGAAACCCTGCCCGCCGATACGGTGCTGATCCCCGGCATGCCGGTTGAGGGCTATATCCGCACGGCGGACCGCACCCCGCTCGCCTATCTGGTCAAACCGCTGTCGGATTACTTTGTCCGCGCCTTCCGAGAGAGCTGACCCGATTTCACGGCCTGATGGGCAAGCGTCGCAAAACCGTCCCTACGGGGGCGGTTTTTTGCTTTCCGCCCTGCCGCTTCCCGGTTAGCGTTCCGCGAAACCTGACACAAAGGACCACCCCCATGGATATCGAAGCCAAACTCAAAGACCTGGGCATTCAACTGCCAAGCGCACCAGCCCCTGCAGCCAACTACGTGCCCTATGTAGTGGTGGACAATATGGTCTATATCTCCGGCCAGATTTCTGCCGGTCCTGAGGGTCTGATCACCGGTAAACTGGGCGCGGATATGGATGTGGCCGCTGGTCAAAAGGCAGCCCGCCAATGCGCCATCGCGCTGCTGGCGCAGCTGAAAGCCGCCTGTGACGGTGATCTGAACCGTCTGAAGCGCGTTGTGAAACTAGGTGCATTTGTCAATTCCACCGACAGCTTCACTGACCAGCCGCAGGTGGTGAACGGGGCCTCTGACCTGATGGTCGAGGTGCTGGGTGATGCCGGGCGTCATGCCCGTGCCGCTGTCAGCGCGCCCTCGCTGCCGCTGGGCGTGGCAGTGGAAATCGACGGCGTGTTTCAGATCTCATGACCTCTGATCTGCCTGCCGCATTCCTGCGCCAGCCCATCACCCATCGCGCGCTGCACGACGTACGCGATGGTCGCCCGGAAAACAGCCGCGCGGCCATACTGGCCGCGATCAAGGCTGGCTACGGCGTGGAAATGGATCTGCAACTGTCCTCGGACGGGCGCGCCATGGTGTTCCACGACTACAATCTGGAACGGCTGGCCGAGGGTGCGGGGCTTGTTGCCGATCACACCCGCGACCAGCTGCGCTCCATCCCTCTCAAGGGCGGCGACGGCGAGTGTATTCCCGATCTGGCCGAGATCCTCGACCTGGTCGATGGGCGCGTGCCACTCTTGATAGAGCTGAAAGATCAGGACGGCAATATGGGGCCTAATGTTGGCGCGCTGGAGCGGGATACCGTGGAACAATTGCAGGGCTACAAGGGTGATGTGGCGCTGATGTCCTTCAACCCGCATTCGGTGGCCGCGCTGGCAAAGTTAGCTCCGGAGCTGCCGCGCGGCATCACAACAAGTGGCTACGATCCGGTTAAGTGGACCGAGCTGGGAGCAGAGACCTGCGACCATCTGCGCGCGATCCCGGACTTTGACCGGGTTGGGGCCTGTTTCATCAGCCACGAGATGCAGGACCTTGCCCGTGAGCGCGTTGCAGAGCTGCGCGCCATGGGCGTGCCGATCCTGTGCTGGACGGTGACCTCGGCCGAGATGGAAACCGAGGCGCGCAAAATCGCGCATAATGTGACCTTCGAACGCTATCTTTCTGATTTTGCGACTTGAACCGCGCCGCGATGGACACAGATACTGTCTGTCGCGGAGGCATTGAATGAAACAGGCGCAGATCGAAATCGAGGTGCTCGGCGCGCTGTCGCAGTTGGATGCGGCAGAGTGGGACGCCTGCGCCTGTCCCGAAGCTGCCGATGGTGGCGCCCCGCTGGATCCCTTCACTACGCACCGGTTCCTTGCCGCGCTAGAGGACAGCGGTTCCGTCGGGCGCGGCACCGGCTGGCAGCCGCAGTATCTGACTGCGCGCCGCGACGGTGTGTTGATCGCCTGCGCGCCGATGTACGCCAAATCCCACAGTCAGGGCGAATATATCTTCGACCACAACTGGGCCCATGCCTATGAGCAGGCGGGCGGGCGTTACTACCCCAAGCTGCAGATCGCAGCGCCTTTTACCCCCGCCACAGGGCGGCGTTTTCTGGTAAAGCCGGAATTCGAAGGGCTGGGCCAGTCCGCACTGGTGCAGGGGGCTGTACAACTGGCGGCGGACAACCGCGTCTCCTCCCTGCATGTGACCTTCTGCACCGAGGATGAGGCGCAGATGGGCGCCGAGATGGGGCTGATGGCCCGTGTCACGCAACAGTTTCACTGGCTGAACGACGGTTACCGTAGTTTTGACGATTTCCTTGGCGCACTCTCGTCACGCAAGCGCAAGACCATCCGCAAGGAACGCGCGCAGGCGCTAGGCTTTGGCGGTGAGATCCGCGCTTATCACGGCAGCGATCTGCGCCCCGAACATTGGGATGCCTTCTGGACCTTCTATCAGGATACGGGCGCGCGCAAATGGGGCTCGCCCTATCTCAGCCGCGCCTTCTTCGACATCGCGCATGACACCATGGCTGACGACATGGTGCTGATTCTCGCCGAACGTGACGGGATACCGGTCGCGGGAGCGTTGAATTTCCTTGGCCGCGAGACACTTTACGGGCGCTATTGGGGCTGCCGCGAACACCACCCCTGCCTGCATTTCGAACTGTGTTACTATCAGGCGATTGAACAGGCTATCCTGCGTGGGTTGAGCCGGGTAGAGGCTGGCGCGCAGGGCGAACACAAGCTGGCGCGTGGCTATCTGCCGACACAAACGCATAGCCTGCATTGGGTGGGCGATCCGGGATTTGCCGATGCCATTGCTCGCTATCTGGAGGCAGAACGCGGCGCCATCGAAGAAGAAATCGAGATCCTGACGGACTATGGACCGTTCCGCAAACCCCATGTGGAGGAGCAACAATGACCGAGAAACTTTCAGACGCCACCCGTGGCCCACTATTGGATCCGCTGTTCAGCGCCGGTTGGCAGGTGGTTGAGGGGCGCGATGCCATCACCAAGACCTATAAATTCGACAGTTTTGTCGATGCCTTCGGTTGGATGACCCGCGCCGCAATATGGGCCGAAAAATGGGATCACCACCCGGAGTGGAGCAACGTCTACAACTCCGTTACCGTGACCCTGACCACCCATGATGTCGGTGGCCTTAGCGCGCTGGATGCAAAACTCGCCCGCAAGATGGAAAGCCTTTAGCGGCCACCACCCGACAGATGTGAATAGACAAAGGCGCGGCTTGGTTCCGCGCCTTTGTCTATTGTTCCTTGCGGATCAGCCCATCGCCTCCAGCAGCGCCTCGCCCGCAGACAGCTCACATTGGCCGGGATTGTCTTCGGCGTTCATGACCTCGACCTTGCCATCGCGTGCCAGCATCGCATAGCGCAGCGACCGCCCGATCAGACCCGCCGCAGGCGCGTCCAGCCGCATCCCGATCGCATCGGTAAAGCCGCATTCGGCGTCCGATAGCATGGTGATACCGGCAGCACCGGCCCCGGTCGCCTCTGACCAGGCCTGCATTACAAAGGGATCGTTGCCCGCAATGCAGAGGATCTCATCCACGCCTTTGGCTGCCAGCGCGTCCTTATTGCGGATGAAACTGGGCACATGGGCCGAATGGCAAGTCGGGGTAAACGCGCCCGGCACCGCAAAAATGGCAACCGTGCGCCCTTTGGTCAGCTCGGCCATGCTTACCTGTTCAGGGCCCTCGGCCCCCATGCGGGTTAGTGTCGCCTCAGGCAGGGCCTCTCCAACGGAAATCATGATCTGTTCCTCTCCCGTGATTGTGTTTTATATCCCCACACATATAGGGTCGGGCAGCAGGCATGCCAGAGGCGTGTGACAACCAGCAGCCGCAGACCGGGACAGCAGAAAGATAGGGGGAACCATGACCCATTTCGTCGTGATCGGGGCAGGGCAGGCCGGCGCCTCGCTGGTGGCCCAGCTGCGCAAGCAGGGCTTTGAGGGCGAGATTACGCTGATCGGCAGCGAACCTGTCGTACCCTATCAGCGTCCGCCTCTGTCGAAGGCCTATCTGCTGGGTGAGCTGGAGCTGGAGCGGCTCTATCTGCGGCCTGAGAGTTTCTATGCCGATAGCAATATCACCCTCAGACTGGGGCAGCAGGTGCAGGCCATTGATCCTGCGGCCAAGACCGTGACCCTCGCGGATGAGGTGCTGCACTACGACCAGCTGGCGCTCACCACCGGGTCCAGCCCGCGCCGTCTGCCTGCCGCCATTGGTGGCGATCTGGACGGCGTTTACGTGCTGCGCGGTCTGGCGGATGTGGACGCTATGGCGCCCGTGGTCAAAGACGGTGCGCGCACGCTGATTGTGGGCGGCGGGTACATCGGGCTGGAGGCAGCCGCCGTCTGTGCCAAACGCGGGGTCTCCGTCACGCTGGTCGAGATGGCCGACCGTATCCTGCAACGTGTTGCAGCCCCCGAAACCTCGGACTACTTCCGCGCGCTTCACGCGGGCCACGGTGTCGATATCCGCGAAGGCATCGGGCTGGAGCGGCTGGAAGGCGGGAATGGCACCGTCAGCCGCGCCGTGCTCAGCGATGGCTCAACGGTTGAGGTGGATTTCGTCATTGTCGGCGTTGGTATCACCCCCGCATGCGATCTGGCAGAGGCGGCGGGCCTGACGCTGGAGAACGGGATCAAGGTGGATGCGCAGGGCCGTACCTCGGATCCGTTCATATGGGCCGCCGGGGATTGCGCATCTTTCCCCTATCGCGGCAACCGCATCCGTCTGGAAAGCGTGCCCAACGCCATTGATCAGGCAGAGGTCGCTGCCCGCAATATGCTTGGCGCGAATGAGACTTATGTGGCCAAGCCGTGGTTCTGGTCCGATCAATACGACGTCAAACTGCAAATCGCGGGCCTCAACACCGGCTACGACAATGTCGTCACCCGCGCGGGACAGGATGGCACCATGTCCTTTTGGTACTACACCGGTGATCAGCTGGTGGCGGTGGATGCGATGAATGATCCCCGCGCCTATATGGTCGCCAAGCGTCTGATCGAGGCCGGGCGCACCGCCGACAAAACCGTGGTGGCTGACCCTGAGGCGGATCTGAAACCGCTCTTGCGCGCATGAGGATCATCGCCGGAGATTTCCGAGGCCGCGCGCTCACCAGCGTGGGCAAGGGGGATGCAGGCGCCCATCTGCGCCCCACCACCGACCGGGTGCGCGAAAGCCTGTTCAATGTGCTGTCGCATCTGGTCGATTTCGACGGGCTGCGGGTGCTGGATCTGTTTGCGGGCACCGGTGCCCTGGGGCTTGAGGCGCTATCGCGCGGTGCGGCGGATGCGGTGTTTGTGGATGATGGCCGCATCTCTCAGGGGCTGATCACCAAAAACATCGACCTGCTGCGCATCAAGGATCGCGCCCGTCTCATCCGCCGCGATGCCACCCGCCTGCCTGTGAATGATGGCGCGCCTTGTGATGTGATCTTCCTCGATCCTCCCTATGGTAAATCACTGGGGCAAAAGGCACTGGCGGCGGCGACCAAGGGCGGTTGGCTGGCCGAGGATGCGTTAGTCGTCTGGGAAGAAAGCAGCCCCATGCAGCCCCCCGAAGGATTCACTCTGCACGACAGCCGCAAATACGGTGATACGCATGTCACCCTTCTGTGGCGCGAGAGCTGAGCATCAGCACAAAAGGACAGCACCATGCCGATCACATACCCCACCCCGCAACTGGTGATTTTCGACTGTGACGGCGTGCTGGTCGACAGCGAAACGCTCAGCAATCAGGTGCTGGCCGACAACCTCGCACGCCACGGGCTTCAGCTGTCACTTGCAGAATGTATGGATCTCTTTGTCGGTGGCACCATGGCAGATGTGCGCACCAAGGCCATCGCCCGTGGCGCGGACCTGCCTGAAAATTGGGTGGATGAGGTCTACGGAGAAACCTACGCCCGCCTGCGGCAGGGCGTGGACCTGGTTCCCGGCATTCCTGATCTTCTGGCGCTCTTGCAAGCGCGGGGCATCGCTTTTTGTGTGGCCTCCAACGGCAGCGATGAAAAGATGCGCATCACCCTTGGCCAGAACGGTCTTTGGGATCTGTTCCATCCTCACGCCATGTTCTCTGCCCATACGCTCAAGACCGGCAAACCTGATCCTGATCTGTTCCTTGCTGCGGCCTGCCATTTCAATGTGCAGGCCCGCGATTGTCTGGTGATCGAGGACAGCGAAAACGGCGCCATCGCCGCCGCCCGCGCGGGCATGCGCTGCCTCGGCTTTGATCCGCACGGCACGGGCCGCCGCCTCACACCGCACAACGCCGAGCATATTACCACCATGGCAGACGTCCCGCGTCTGATCGGCCTGCTTCCCTAATAGTACTCTCAGGTAGAGTGCGACATTTTCACAGCAATCTATGCGTATTGCTTGGCGGAACTCCCCACAGTCTGACCGCAGGATTTACACGCACCCATGTTGGCCATATTCGGCTTGGGAAACGGACGATCTATCGTTCCGTTCAGCATCTCATTTCAGATGCTCAGAATTGAAGTAGGACACAATATGAAACTCAATCTCCGCATCGGCCTGGCCCTCGCCAGCGCCTTGGCCCTGTCGGCCTGCGTATCGCCCGATGTTGTCACCAAAACGCAGGTGGGTGATGCCAAGCTGACCTGCACCGAAATCGAGGTGCAGCTGAACCAGCTGGAAGATATCCGCGAAGAAGCCAAGAAGGGCAAGAGCATGTCCGGCGAGAATATCGCAGCCGCGCTGTTGTTCTGGCCGGCGGTTATCGGCAACCACTCCAACGCCAAGCAGGCGCTTGAAGCTGCGAACGAGCGTCACGAGGTTCTGGTGGCTCTGGCAGAGCGCAAACGTTGCAAGCTCTGATCAGTACAGACAGTCTGACATAAAAAGGGGAGCAAGGTCTTGAGCCTGCTCCCCTGATTTTTGCGTGGCCTGCGTTGCTTAACCGTAGGTCGGATGAAACTTCCCGCTGGGTGACAGGGTAAAGATCTCAGCCCCATCAGCGGTCACCCCAACCGAATGCTCAAACTGCGCTGACAGCGATTTGTCGCGGGTCACGGCGGTCCAGTCATCAGCAAGGATCTTGGTCTCAGGCCGACCCAGATTGACCATTGGCTCGATAGTGAAGAACATGCCTTCCTCCAGCACCGGGCCAGAGCCTGCGCGGCCATAATGCAGCACATTTGGCGGTGCGTGGAATACCTGCCCCAGGCCGTGGCCGCAGAAATCCCGCACCACGCTCATGCGCTGTGCTTCCACATAGGACTGGATCGCATGGCCGATATCACCAAAGGTGTTGCCGGGTTTCACCGCCTCGATCCCCTTCATCAGGGAGTCATGGGTGACCTGGATCAGCCGCTCGGTTTTGCGGGATAGCTTGCCCGCCACATACATGCGGCTGGTGTCGCCAAACCAGCCATCTACGATGACGGTCACGTCGATATTCAGGATGTCGCCATCCTTCAGCTTCTTGTCGCCGGGGATCCCGTGACAAACGACATGGTTCACGCTGATGCAGCTGGCGTGCTGATAGCCTTTGTAGCCGATGGTGGCTGAGGTCGCGCCTGCGTCCTCCACCATCTGGGTGATCATCCGGTCCAGCTCGCCGGTGGATTGCCCCGGCGCCACATGCGGAGCGATATCGTCCAGGATCCGGGCGGCCAGCGTCCCGGCCGCGTGCATTCCCGCGAAATCACCGGGTTCATAGATACGGATGCCGTCTTTTGTGGTGCGGCCGTCTTTCGATCTCATCAGATGAGGCTCCATCGGGTGTCTTTGACATAGCTATGTAAGCGGTTCGCGCCAAAAGGGCCAGAGCCGGCACGGCCGCCTGCCGGGAACTTTTTCCCGGTGGCATGCGTTCCCTCCCTGACGAATTGCAATCGCACGACGGAGGACCCCGCACCCATGGACAGCATGAATGCCCTGATGCAGACTGAAATCTACAATGGAAAATCGCTGGCGGATTTGGTCACGCTGGAATTTCTGGCCCAGGCCATGGGCAGCGTGCTTGCAGCCACCGTTATTCTGCTTGCCGGGTTCATTGTAGCGAGCTGGGTCAAACGCCGGATCGTGCAGATCGGCGACAGCCATGCCAGCCTTGATGTGACCCTGTTCCACTTCCTCGGCAATCTGGCGCGCTATGTGATCCTCGCTTTTGCGGTGCTGTTTGTGCTGAACACGTTCGGGGTGCAGACCACCTCCATTATTGCCGCCATCGGTGCCGCGGGTCTGGCCATTGGTCTGGCAATGCAGGGCGCGCTGTCCAATGTCGCGGCCGGCATCATGCTGATCCTGTTCCGCCCGTTCAAGCTGGGTGATTTCATCGAAGTGAACGGCGAAATGGGCACGGTGAAGGAAATCACCCTGAACAATACCGTGATCGCCAGCCTCTCCAACCTGAAGGTGATAATCCCCAACTCCGAGGTTTGGGGCAACACGATCACCAATTATTCCGAGTTTGACACCCGCCGGGCTGAATGGAATTTCGGTGTGGGTTACGGTGCCAATCTTGCCACCGCCGAACAGGTGATCCGCGACACCATCATGTCCGACAGCCGCTCGCACGCAGAGCCGGAGCCATTCATCCAGGTCAACAATCTCAACAGCAGCTCGGTGGATTTCCTGGTGCGTGTCTGGGTCGATGCGGCGGAGTATTTCCAGTATCAGGCCGACATGAAACGTAAGGTGAAAGAGGCACTGGACACGGCAGGAATTGATATTCCCTTCCCGACCCGCACGTTGGTTCAGGCAGGCCCTGATGCGTCGCAGCAGGCTTCAGAAGACGGCGATCAGCAGGACAGCGCTGCAAACCGCAACGAGGCCGCTGCCTGAGGGATCAGCTCGCGATCACGCCCGCAATCTCAACGCCTTGCGGGCTGATGTGGGTGCTGATCACCAGACGCTCCACACCGGTAGCCGCCGCCGCATCCCAAGCGGCGGCATAGATCGGGTCGATGTCGCGGGCAATCTCAAAGCGATCACAATCCTCGCGCTGCACCAGATAGAGCAGCACCGCCCGGTGTCCGGCCCGGCACATATCCGCCAGGTTGCCCAGATGTTTGGCGCCGCGCGCGGTGACGCTGTCGGGGAACTCCGCCAGCCCGGGCTGGCGCGACAGGGTGACGCTTTTGACCTCGACATAGCAATCGGGCAGGCCGGGCTGGCTCAGCAGGAAATCAATGCGGCTCTTCTCGGCATATTTCACCTCGGCCCGGACCGTTTCATAGGCCGACAGCGCTGCGATCTGGCGCGCCTCCAGTGCGGATTTCAACGCGCGGTTTGGCACCGATGTATCCACACCCACCAGGGTGCCACCGGCAACTTCGACCAGCCGCCAGCCGTATTTCAGCTTTTTCTTCGGGTCGTCATTCGGCTCCAGCCAGACCGGGCTGCCAGGCTCGGCCAGCCCCAGCATCGAACCGGGGTTGGCGCAATGGGCAGTCACCTCGCGCCCATCCGGCAACTGGCAGTCCGCCAGAAACCTCTTGTAGCGTCGGATCAGCACGGCGGGCAGGAGAGGGGTTTGAAAGCGCATGTGACTGGGCCTATACCTGCGCTATCATTGGATCAAGAGGAGGAGCGCAGATGGCAAACCCAACCGCCGCAATGCTGGTGATCGGAGACGAAATTCTGTCCGGGCGCACCCGTGACGCCAATATGTATTACCTCGCCGGTGAACTGACAAAGCATGGCATCGACCTGCAGGAGGTGCGGGTGATCAGCGACAACGAGTCCGCGATCATCGCGGCTGTGACGGCGCTGTCTGACAGCTATGACCATGTCTTCACCAGCGGCGGCATCGGCCCCACCCATGATGACATCACCGCCGATTGCATCAGCAAGGCCTTTGGTGCGCATCTGGACGTGCGCGATGATGCCCGTGCGCTGTTGCAGGCCCATTACGACAAATCCGGGCAGGAGCTGAACGCCGCCCGCTTGCGGATGGCTCGGATCCCCGATGGCGCGACACTGATCGAAAACCCGGTCTCCACTGCGCCCGGTTTCACCCTGCGCAATGTGCATGTGATGGCCGGGGTGCCCAGCGTGTTTCAGGCCATGGTCGCCTCGGTCCTGCCGACGCTCACGGGCGGCGCGCCGCTCTTGTCGCAGACCCTGCGTGTGCAGCGGGGCGAGGGCGATATCGCCCCCATCCTGACCGCCATTGCCGAGGCCTATGATGACCTCTCCATCGGCTGTTACCCGTTCCAACAAAACGGTGCCTTTGGCGCCAATGTGGTGGTTCGGGGCGCTGACGGTGCGCGGGTGGATGCCGCGATCACAGCGCTGGCGCGGGATCTTGATCTTTGACGACTGCTCACTCTCTGACCGACCCCAAGTATTACGACGTCACCGACCACACATGGCCCGCCGCTGAAATACGGCAGCTTGGCCCTGTAACCCTGCGCCGGGGCGCTGGCGGTGGCAGCCGTGTCTCCGCAGCAACTGTCATCACAGGTCACGCAAGCGACGCAGAAATCACCGCGGCTGAACAGGCCATGGGCGGTATGGGGCAGGATCATCTGTTCATGATCCGCGATGGTCAGGACGCCCTTGATGCGCAACTCGCTGCGCGGGGCTATGTGATCAAGGATCCAGTGGTGCTCTGGACCTGTCCGGTCGAATCGCTCTGCCATGTTGAAATCCCGCCCGTGACAGCCTTCTGCGTCTGGGAACCGCTGGCGATCCAGCATGAAATCTGGGCCGCAGGCGGTATCGGTCCCGAGCGCTTCGCCGTGATGCAACGGGTTGCGGGGCCAAAGACTTCGCTGCTGGGCCGGTGTGACGATTCTCCGGGCGGCACCGGTTTTGTGGCCATCCATGATGGCATCGCCATGGTCCACGCGCTGGAAATCCTGTCACAACAACGCCGCAGGGGTATGGGCGTCTGGCTGATGCACCGCGCTGCGCAATGGGCCGCCGATCAGGGCGCACGCGAATTGGCGGTTCTCTGCACCGAGGCCAACGCCGGGGCAAACGGTCTATATGCCTCACTTGGCATGCTGCGCGCCGGGCGTTACCACTATCGGCACAATCCAAAGGAAGTGTAACCCATGACTCGCGACACCGACGCACCCACAGCGCTTGACCTGCCGATGGTGGACCCGCTTCCGCCCGAGACGCAGAAGTATTTTGACATCTGCCAGGAGAAGCTGGGCATGGTGCCCAATGTGCTGCGCGCCAATGCGTTCGACATCGACAAGCTCAACGCCTTTACCGGGATGTATAACGACCTGATGCTGGCGGACAGCGGCCTGTCAAAGCTGGAACGCGAGATGATCGCGGTGGTCGTGTCTTCCATCAACAGCTGTTTCTACTGCCTCGCAGCCCATGGCGCAGCGGTGCGCCAGCTGTCTGGTGACCCCAAACTGGGTGAAATGCTGGTGATGAATTACCGCGTCGCGCCGCTGGAGCCCCGCCAGCGCGCCATGCTGGATTTCGCGGCCAAGGCGACCAAGGCCAGCGCCGAGATCGAAGAGGCCGACCGCAAGATCCTGCGCGACCACGGGTTCAGCGACCGCGATATCTGGGACATTGCCAATGTGACCGGCTTTTTCAATATGTCCAATCGGGTTGCCAGCGCCACCGGCATGGTGCCCAACGACGCCTATCACGCGCAGAACCGTTGATCCGTCGCGCTGTCTTTGCCGCCCGGCGGCTGACGCCTGCGGTGGCGGGGCTGCTCTGTGCGGCCCTGCCATCGGTGGTCGCTTCGCAGGGGGTAAATTTACCCCCCGGCGCACGCCAGCTGGCCGAGCGCGCCACCGCCCTTGGCAGCTATGCGGTGCCGCTCGGTCCCGCCAGCGACGACGGCGTACCCGAACGCCAGGTCGAGGGGCAGATCCTGCGCCGCAGTTGGCGGGTTTCCGGTGATGCCACGGTGTTGCAAGTGCTTGCACCGCTGCGCGCGCAGCTGGTCGAGGCCGGGTATGAGCTGCTTTATCAATGCCCCGCACGGAGCTGCGGCGGTTTTGATTTCCGCTTTGATATTGAGGTGATCCCCGCCCCGGACATGACCGTGGATGTTAGCAACTACAGCTTCCTCTCTGCCGAGCATCCCGACGGGCGGATCGTCACTCTCTTGGTCTCGCGCTCCGGCAACGCCACCTTTGTGCAGGTGATTGAGGTCACGCCCGAAGGTGTCAGCACGCCGGTCATCGCAGAGGGCACCACTTCGGCAAGCGGCGGCACCGACGAAGCCCCGACCGTCGCGCTGCCACTCATTGGCGCGGCAGAGTTGATCACCGGGTTGCGCCGCAACGGGCGGGCGGTCTTGGCGGACCTGGAGTTTGAAACCGGCGCCGTGACACTGGGGGCAAAACCCTATGACAGCCTTGCGGCCCTTGCGGAGTTTCTGATCCAGAATCCGGATTTTGATGTGCTCCTGGTCGGGCATACCGATACGGTGGGGTCGCTGGAGCAGAATATCGCGATCTCTGAACGCCGCGCCGATGCGGTGCGCCGCCGCCTGCTGGCCGATAGCGCGGTTGACCGTGCACGGGTCGCGGTGGCAGGCGCGGGCTTCATGGCGCCGCTGACCACCAATCTCACCCCCGAGGGGCGCGAGGCCAATCGCCGGGTTGAGGTGGTGCTGATCAGACGTTGATGTGGTGCGGTCCAACTCGGTCTTTCGGATAGATACAGAAAACCCGGCGCAACGGCCGGGTCCTGTCCAATCCCAAAGAGGCGCGCCTCACCAGGTGATGCCATCCTTGTCGGCAAAGGCATTGGCGAGGAAGTCGATAAAGGCCCGCACCTTGGGCTGGGTGAAACGGCCAGGAGGGTAGACCGCATAAATGCCTTGGGTCTCCATCGGCAGCGAGGGCATGACGTCCTCGACCAGCCCCTCGGCCATGGCGTCGGAGTAGAGGTAGCTTGGCAGATAGGCGATCCCCAGACCGGAAATGGCCGCATTCAGCAGCGATTGCCCGTCATTGACCGACAGCCAGCCGGAGGTCCGCACCTGCCGCTTTTCGCCCGACGGCGCGGTGATCTTCCACATGCTGCCGCTCGACTGGTTCGAATAATGCAGCAGCTTGTGCATGTTCAGATCGTCGATTTTCTGCGGACGGCCGAATTTCTCCAGATAGGCGGGGGAGGCGATCATCCGCTTGGTGGTTTCGGTCAGTTTGCGCGCCCGCAGAGAGCTGTCTTCCAGCTCACCAATCCGCAGCGCCATGTCGAACCCTTCAGAGATCAGCTCTACATAGCGGTTGTTCAGCACCATATTGACGGTGATATCGGGGAAATCGCGCAGGAAGTCCGACAACACGGGCGACAGGTGGTTGACGCCAAAATCCGTCGCCACCGAAATCCGCAACAGCCCGGAAGGCGCCGATTGCATCGAGGTCACCAGCGCATCCGCCTCGCCGGCATCATTTAGGACACGGCGCGCCCGGTCATAATAGGCCAGCCCAATTTCGGTGGGGGACACCCGCCGCGTGGTCCGGTTCAGCAGCCGCGCGCCCAGCCGGGCCTCAAGGCTGGACACATGTTTGGATACCGCCGATTTGGATATCCCCATTTTCTTTGCCGCATCGGTGAATCCGCCCTGATCCACCACATTGGCAAAGGCCTCCATTTCGGTCAGTCGATCCATGGCGTTCGCGTCCTTATCCATCCGAGTTCCCCTATTTCTCGCGGTGAAATCGGGCAAGAACGGGGCAGGGATGGGATAATTGCGAGGTTATTCACCCATAGTTTACCAGCTGGAAACACCTGCAGCTCTGCCCGAATATCGCAATAGTGGTCGAAGCCACTATGTTGAGAGGGGCTTACACCAATGGGAGGACATCTTATGAATGCGATGATCAGATCTTCACTGGCGGCTGTGGTGGCCTGTGCCTTGCCCGTCTCTGCGGCCCTTGCGGGTGGCGAAACTCCGGCGCCGGATGGGGCCGAAGTCTATTTCGTGACCCCCAAGGATGGTGAGGTGGTGTCCGCACCGGTGACGGTGGTCTTTGGCCTGCGCGGCATGGGCGTGGCCCCGGCGGGCACCGAGAAGGAAAATACCGGCCATCACCACCTGCTGATCGACCGCCCGCCACTGGGGGAGGGCGAAGACGGTGCGGATGAGTTGTCCTACGGCCTGCCATCGGATGAAAACCACATCCATTTTGGCGGCGGACAGACCGAAACCACGCTGGATCTGGCACCGGGTGAACATACGCTGCAGTTGGTGATGGGCGACTACGGTCACGTCCCACATTCGACACCCATCGTCTCCGAACTAATCACCATCAAGGTCGAGTAGGCCTATAAGGCGGGTGGGACACTTCGGTGCAGGGCGAAGCATTCCCCGCATCCTGCCTGCTAGACCGGGGGCGTATTTTCCAGCAAAGGACGCCCCTGATGCTCAGCTGTGTCATCCGTTACCATATCGACCCCACCAAACGTGAGGATTTCGCCACCTACGCCCGCAACTGGGGGCAGGCAATTCCGCGATGTGGTGCGGATCTCATCGGCTACTACGCCCCGCATGAGGGCTCATCAACGCTGGCCTATGGCATCTATGATGTGGCAAACCTTGCCGAATACGAAGCCTACCGCGCGCGCCTCGCAGCCGACCCGCTGGGGCGTGAAAACTACGCCTTCGCCCAGGAGCGCCGCTTTATCCTGCGTGAGGACCGCACCTGGCTGAAAAAAGTCTCTGACCCGGAAGGATCCACAGGATGATTGCCGTTATCTTCGAGGTTGAAATCAAGGACGGGGCCAAGGACCGTTATCTGGAGATCGCCGCCGATCTGAAACCGCTGTTGCAGGAGATTGAAGGCTTCATCTCCGTCGAACGGTTCCAGAGCCTGACGACACCGGGCAAACTCCTGTCGCTGTCCTTCTGGGAGAGCGAGGAAGCCGTGGCCAACTGGCGCCGCCTCAGCGCCCACCGCGCCGGGCAGGCCGAGGGCAGAGAGAGCGTGTTCAGCGACTACCGTCTGCGGGTGGCAGGCGTGCTGCGTGACTACGGCATGGACCGGCGCGACGAAGCCCCCGCCGACGCCCGCGCGGTCCACGATCCTGTTGTCACGTGAAACACAAGGCACGCAGGCTATGCCTCTGGGGCTGCGCTGCGATCGGCATGGCCCTTTTCACCTCTCTTGTTGGGGCGGAAGAGGCGCGGATACCCGGCGCGGCGATCCTGTCGCCCCGGGATGGGGATATCGTCGCATCGCCTATCGCGGTTGATCTCCGGGTGCCCGCAGAAGGCGCATATCACCTCTATGTCGATGGCATAGCTGTCGGTCCCGATGGGTTACCCATGGGCGACGTCCGTCTGACCTTGGACGTGCCAACAGGGATCCACGAGCTTGACGTGCGCCAGATGCGCGCCGCCTTTAGCGGTCAGGCTATCACCGTGCTTGTTGATCGGATCACCTTGCCGGACGACACGAACTGCCTCGCCTGTGGCGGTTTGCGCCGCCCTTGATCGTTACGGCAAAGACCCCGGCTGCGAACCGGGGCCTTTGTAGAGGTAGACCTTTGATCAGTCGTCGGATCAGCGCGGGTGCCGACCTTCTTCGATCTCTTCCACGATCTTGCCGACAAATGCCTTCAGATCATCGGGGTTGCGGCTGGTCACGATCCCGTTGTCCGCGACGACCTCCGCGTCCTGCCAATCGGCCCCGGCGTTGATCATATCGGTTTTGATCGACTGGAACGATGTCATGGTGCGGCCCTTGACCAGGCCGGCTTCGATCAGCAGCCAGGGCGCATGGCAGATTGCGGCGACAACCTTGCCCTGATCGTAGAAAGCGTTGATCAGCTCGATCACATCGTCATTGATGCGCAGCAGATCTGGGTTGATCTGACCGCCGGGCAGGACCAGCGCGTCGTAATCCTCGACACGGACCGCCTTCAGCGCCAGATCGGCCTTGGCCTCGCGGCCCCAATCATCGCCTTCCCAGCCCTTGATCGCCTTGCCGTCCAGACTGGCAACCGAGACGTCGGCCCCTTTGACCCGCAGCTGATCTCGCGGAAATTCCAGTTCGGACTGTTCGAACCCATGGGTGGCAATCATCAGGATCTTGGCGTCGGTCATACGGGGCATGAAACTCTCCTGTTCGTCGTGGCGGTAATCGCGCCGCAGGGGCGGCGCCGTTCACGGACAAAACGTCACTGGGCGCCGGAGGTTCCACAACCGCAAACGACCCCCGCCACCACAGGCGGCGAGGGTCGCAAGACTTACAAGGGAGCTAAACGGTGCCGGATCAGAGGCTGGCGGCCAGCCGTGTGCCCTGATTGATGGCCCGTTTGGCGTCCAGTTCTGCGGCCAGATCCGCGCCGCCGATCACATGACAGGCGGTGCCCTGTGCCTCCAGCGTGTCGGCGAGGGAGCGTTCCGACAGCTGGCCCGAGCACAGCACCACGGTGTCCGCCGCAATCACGGTCGGGTTCTCGCGCGCCTCGCCAAAGCTGACATGCAGTCCCTCGTCGTCGATCTTCTCGTAGTTCACGCCGCCGACGAAATTCACGTCCTTCATCTTCAGCGCGGCGCGGTGGATCCAGCCAGTGGTCTTGCCCAGCCGTTTGCCGTGACGCTCCGCCTTGCGCTGCAACAGCGTCACTTCACGCGCCGGCGCTTCGGGTTGCGGGCCTTCGGGGGCCAGACCAGCGCGATGCTCGGCGGGGTCGGCAACGCCCCATTCCTGCATCCACAAAGGCAGGTTCTCGGTTGGGCTTTCGCCTGCGTGCAGCAGGAATTCCGACACGTCAAAGCCGATGCCACCGGCCCCGATCACCGCCACCCGCTTGCCGACCTCGGCCTTGTGGCGCAGCACGTCGATGTAATCGACCACATTGGCGCGATCCTGACCGGGGATCTGCGGATCGCGCGGCACCACACCGGTGGCAATCACCACCTCGTCGAAGCCTTTGAGATCGCCCGCAGAGACTTCGCGGTTCAATTCCAACGCCACGTCGCTCTGGGCCAGCATGGTGCGATACCAATCGACCAGCCCCCAGAACTCTTCCTTGCCCGGAACCTGCTTGGCCATATTCAACTGACCGCCAATCTCGCTTGCGCGGTCAAACAGCGTCACCTTATGGCCACGTTCCGAGGCCGCCAGTGCGGTGGACAGGCCTGCCGGACCCGCACCGACAATGGCGATTGCCTTCACGCTCTCCGCAGGCGTCAGCACCAGTTCGGTCTCGTGACAGGCGCGCGGGTTCACCAGGCAGGAGGTCAGCTTGCCACCAAAGGTATGGTCCAGACAGGCCTGATTGCAGGCGATGCAGGGCGCGATCTGGTTGGATTTGCCTTCGGCAGCCTTGGCGACAAAATCCGCATCCGCCAGCATTGGTCGCGCCATCGACACCATATCGGCGCAACCCTCGGACAGCACCTGTTCGGCGACCTCAGGCGTGTTGATCCGGTTCGATGTGATCACCGGAATGCCGACCTTGCCCATCAGCTTTTTGGTGACCCAGGCAAAGGCCGCGCGGGGAACAGATGTGGCAATTGTCGGGATCCGTGCCTCATGCCAGCCGATGCCGGTATTCAGAATGGTCGCCCCGGCTTTCTCGACCTCTTGCGCCAGTTGAACCACCTCGTCATAGGTGGAGCCATTGGGCACCAGATCAATCATCGACAGGCGGTAGATAATGATGAAATTCGTTCCCACCGCCTCGCGGGTGCGGCGCACCACATCAATCGGCAGGCGCATCCGGTTTTCATAGGAGCCACCCCAGCGGTCCTCGCGTTTGTTGGTATGGGTGACCAGGAACTGGTTCAGGAAATAGCCTTCTGACCCCATGATTTCAACGCCATCATAACCGGCCTGCTGCGCCAGCACGGCGGCATTCACGATATCCGCGATCTGCTTCTCAATACCCTCTTCGTCCAGCTCATTTGGCGGGAAGGGAGAGATGGGAGATTTGACCGGACTGGGGGCAACACATTTTGGCCCGTAGGAATAGCGCCCCGCATGCAGGATCTGCATCGCGATCTTGCCCCCGGCCTCATGCACGCGGTTGGTGACGATGCTGTGGTTCTCCACATCCTGATCGCTGGTCATCATCGCCGCGCCCGGCAGAACCGAGCCTTCGAGGTTCGGACCAATACCGCCGGTGACCATCAGCGCCACGCCACCCCGCGCACGGTCAGCATAGAATTCGGCCACCCGGTTCCAGTCTTTGGTTTCCTCAAGCCCGGTGTGCATGGATCCCATCAGCACGCGGTTTTTCAACGTGGTAAAGCCGAGATCCAGCGGCGCCAACATTTTCGGGTACGCAGTCATGACACTCTCCCTGGTAGTTCTCTGGTAAGTCTTCTGTCTTGGTTTGCGCGAAAATGGCCCAGCCTGAAAGGGATTGTCACTTTGGACGCGGCGTCAACCTCTTGCACGACGCTGGGGCACAGGTGCACAAGGGGGCATCCAACCAAGGAGAGCCTGATGACGCCCGAAGAAATCGCCGCCTTGCCCTATCGGCCCAATGTGGGTGTGATGCTGATCAATGCGGCAGGGGATGTTTGGGTTGGCCAGCGCATGGACCGGCACAAGGACGCTTGGCAGATGCCACAGGGCGGAATTGACGCAGGCGAAGACCCCAGGCTGGCGGCCCTGCGTGAGCTGGAGGAAGAAACCGGCGTCACCGCCGATCTGGTTGAGATCATCGCCGAAAGCAACGGCTGGCTGCCCTATGATCTGCCCGCCGAGGTGGTGCCGCAGTTTTGGGGCGGCAAATATCGCGGACAGGAACAGAAATGGTATCTGATGCGCTTTCTCGGGCGCGATGATCAGATCAATATCGCCACCGACCACCCGGAATTCTCCGCCTGGTGCTGGCAGCCGGTTGATCAGCTGGTCGGCAAGATCGTGCCATTCAAACGCGAGGTTTACGAACGGGTTATTCAGGAGTTTCAGGACCATCTATGATGGTTCGGACTGACCTCCCGTCTGACAAAGGATGTTCTGATGCCGCCTCTTCGCAGTCTCATCGTGCCAGCTGCCATCTCCGTCGCGCTCATCGCGACCTTGGCGGGGCCTGCCACAGCCCTCAGCTGTCTACCGTGGGGGCCGTCGGACGCCTATCTTGAGGCCGCAAAATCCGACAAGATCTATGTCGTGGTCGAGGGCGTGCTGAGCTTGGACGAGGGCGCGTTGCCCAAGGCCCCGCAGAACAATCCCAATGACGCGCCGCCGCGCAGCCTGATTCCGGCGCGGATTGAAGGCAAGCTGATGACGGCGCAGGGCTTTGCGAAACCGGTTGATCTGCCGATCACGCTGGAGATCCTGTGCTTTGGGCCGTGGTGTGCTGGCGCAGCGGATGGCGTGGACTATCTGGCCTTTCTGGAACAGCGCGCGGATGGCTATGTCCTGCGGATGGATCCCTGTGGCGGCTTTGGCTTCGGGGGCACCGATGGTGCCGCCCGAGAGGAGGTGCTGGCCTGCCACGCGGGCACATCCTGCACCCCTTGGTCTGAACGCTAACCCGGTCCCGGCTTCGGTCTTGCGCATCCGGCAGGGCCTCAGGCCCCGGCCACCCGCGGCCTGCGCCAGCGCAAGCCGCTTTGCCCCAGCCACAGGCTGAACAGCGCAAGGCCCGCGCCAATCGCCTGTTTCGCCGTCAGCACTTCGCCCAGAAACACCCAGCCCAGCACCACCGCTGACAGCGGGCTGAGCACCCCCAGAAGCGACACCACCGATGGTTCCAGTCGGGCAATGCCGCGAAACCACAACACATAGGTCGCAGCGCCGCCGATCAGGCTCATATAGGCCAAGCCGAGCAGGTTCTCGCCGCTCAGCTGCGGCACGGCGGGCAGGGACCACAGCGTCACCGGGATCAGCAACAGCCCGCCGGCCGTCAGCTGCCAGGCGGTGAAGGTCAGCAGCGACACAGGCGGCTGCCACTTGCGGCTCAGCACCACGCCAGCCGCCATCGCAATGGCCCCGGCGAGCCCGGCAAAGACACCGATCCCGTCCAACTGTGCGCTCGGCGTCAGCACCAGCAGCGCCACGCCCAGAATGCTGAGGCCCGCCGCCAGCACCGCTGCCGTCCGCACCGGCGTCTTCAGCATCAGCGCCGACAGGAACACCACCACCAGCGGCTGTACCGCGCCAAGGGTCGCGGCAACCCCGCCGGGCAGGCGGTAGGCGGCGACAAACAGCAGGCTCCAGAAGATCGAGAAATTCAGCGCCCCGAGCACCAACAACCGCGGCACCCAATTTAGCGGCGGCAGTTGCCGCACCATCAGCATCAGCAACAGCCCCGCAGGCAAAGCCCGCAGTAGGGCCACCAGCAACGGCGACTGCCCGGGCAGCAGGGTGGTCGTGACAATATAGCTGCTGCCCCAGATCATGGGCGCCAGCGCGGTAAGGATCAGATCACGGCTCTGCATAGCAGGCTCCTTTTAGATTTCTCGACATCAAGATATAGTGATTTTTCTTGACGTCAAGATATCGTCCGGTAAAACCTCCCGACATGGACCATGTAGATTTTGTGACCCAGCAATGGGAGCGGGAACGCCCCGACCTTGATGTATCGGCGATGGCCGTCATCGGGCGGGTCGGGCGATTGGCGCAGGCCTATCAGAAAGAAATGCAGAAAACCTGGGCGCGGTATGATCTGAACGGCGCCAAGTTCGACGTGCTGGCCACCCTGCGCCGCGCCGGTGCGCCCTATTGCCTGTCGCCGGGGGATTTGTTGCAGGCCACTATGGTCGCCTCTGGCACCATGACCAACCGCATTGACCGGCTGGTGGATGCAGGGCTGGTGGCCCGCAGCGTCAACCCCGAGGACAGCCGTAGTTTTCTGATTGAGCTGACCCCGGAGGGGCTGCGCCTGATCAATGAGGTGGTCGAGGCCCATGTGGCCACACAGGCGCGCCTGCTTGATGGTCTTGGTGCGGAAGAGCAGACGGTTTTGACGGAGCTGCTGTCAAAGGCGCTGACCTCCGCCGACAACGCCTGACCCCGGCCAGCCCCCCAACCGGGACAGCCAATGCTGTTCACCGATGGAAAAAGCCGCCCCCGATTGCTCCGGGGCGGCTTTATCATATCCGTTGCATGGGATGTCCCGTCTCAGAGCAGCCCTTCGCGGCGCAGCACCTGGCTCATCACCGCTTTGGGGCGGGGGCCGATGTGGCTGATCACCTCGGCGGCGCAGGCGTTGCCGATCTTGGCACAGGTCTCGATATCCAGCCCTTTGGCCATGCCAAACAGGAACCCGGCCGCAAACTGATCACCCGCACCCGTGGCATCCACCGGCACCACCCGCTCGACCGGCACCGACACACGGGTGTCGCCCTGAACCACGGTGACGCCATCGCCCGAGCGGGTGCAGACCACCAGCGAACAGATTGCAGCCGTCTTGGCCAGCGCCTCTTCCAGATCGTCGGTTTCGAACAGGGATTTGATCTCGGCCTCATTGCCGATCACGAAATCCAGATCGTTTTCGATCAGCGACAGGAAATCGGCGCGGTGGCGTTCCACACAGAAGGGATCGGAAATCGCGATGCCGCATTTGCCGCCGCCCTCGCGGCAATCCCGCGCCGCTTCCATAAAGGCGGTTTTGCCTTTGTCCTTGTCAAACAGATAGCCCTCAAGGAACATCAGCTGCGCCTTGCCGGCCACCGTGTCCGGCACATCTGACGAAGACAGTTCGGAGGAGATGCCCAGATAGGTGTTCATCGACCGCTCACCATCGCCGGAGACAAAGATCATCGACCGCGAGGTCGGCAGCTCGCCACCTGCAACCGGCGGGTTCACAAAATCCACGCCATCATCGGTCATTGCCTGCGCGTAGAACCGTCCCAATGCGTCGTCATGCACCCGGCCGATAAACGCGGCCTCCAGCCCCAGCGCCCCGGCACCAGCGATGGTGTTCGCGACCGAGCCGCCGGGCGTCTGGACACGTTCCTGCATCGCCGCATAGAGCACCTCGCCGCGATCGCGTTCGATCAGCTGCATAATGCCTTTTTCAATGCCCATATGCTCCAGAAAGCTGTCGTCGCATTGGCTGATCACGTCCACAACGGCATTGCCGATCCCGACGAGCTGGTATGTTTTCATAGAGTTTTGTCCTCAAACTGGCAGAGATCGCGGATGATGCAGGTGGGGCACATCGGTTTGCGAGCTTTGCAATGGTATCGCCCGTGCAGGATCAGCCAGTGATGGGCATGGAGCTGAAAATCTGCCGGAATGTTGTCTTCTACGGCGCGTTCGACCGCATCGACATCCTTGCCCGGCGCAATGCCCGCCCGGTTGCCGACGCGAAAGATATGGGTGTCCACCGCCTGTGCGGGCTGGCGCCACCACATGTTCAGCACCACATTTGCGGTCTTGCGCCCGACACCGGGCAGGGATTGCAGCGCCGCGCGGGAATTGGGCACAATGCCATCGTAGTCTTCGACCAAAATCCGCGACATCTTGATCACATTCTTGGCCTTTTGACGGTATAGGCCAATAGTCTTGATATGCTCGATCAGGCCTTCTTCGCCCAGATCCAGCATCCTTTGCGGGGTGTCCGCGATCTGAAACAGCGCGTGGGTGGCCCGGTTGACACCGGCATCCGTAGCCTGCGCCGACAGCGCTACCGCCACCACAAGAGTATAGACGTTGACGTGATCCAGCTCGCCCTTGGGTTCTGGATCCGCTGCCTGAAACCGCGTGAAGATCTCACGCAGAGTGTGATAATCGAGTTGCTTTGCCATCGCGGACCTTAATGCCGCGCAGGTCCCCCCGGCGCAAACAGAAAAGCCGCAAAAGGTGAGCGAAGCGTTACCTTGTGGTCACCGGCCCATAGTCCGTTGTTCTCGCAAGATCCGGGTCGCGCAGTCAGGGCTTGTCCCTATACTGGGGATAGGAACACAGGTCGGGAGGGCTCCCCATGAACATCCAAACACGCGAGCAGAGCTATCACTACGGCGTCATGCGCCGCGCGATTGAGCTGATTGACGAGGGCGGCGAGGCTTTGACCCTTGCCGAACTGGCCGCCGCCATGGATATGAGCCCGGCGCATTTTCAACGCCTGTTCTCGGCCTGGGTCGGCGTCTCCCCCAAGCGTTACCAGCAGTATCTGCGCCTTGGCCACGCCAAGACCCTGTTGCAGGAGCATTTCACCACGCTGGAGGCGGCCCATGCTGTCGGTCTTTCGGGCAGTGGCCGTCTGCATGATCTGTTCCTGCGCTGGGAGGCGATGAGCCCCGGTGAATACGCCCGCAAGGGGGCCGGTCTGCGTATCCTCTGGGGCTGGTTTGACAGCCCCTTCGGACTGGTCCTGGTGATGGGCACGGAGAAAGGCATCTGTGGCATGGGCTTTGCGGCGGAAACCGGGGCAGAGCCGACCATGGCCGATATGCGCAGCCGCTGGCCCGACGCTGATTTTGTCGAGGATCCGATGGCCCTGCGCGCGATGGTGGAGGCGATCTTTGATCAGCGGGGCGAGGCCGCTCTGCATATGATCGGCGCGCCGCTACAGATCAAGGTCTGGGAGGCGCTGCTGCGTATTCCTTCGGGACAGGTCACCACCTATTCCGAGATCGCCCATGCCATCGGCGCGCCCCGTGCGGTGCGCGCCGTCGGTACGGCGGTAGGACGCAACCCGGTCAGCTGGCTGATCCCCTGTCACCGCGCCCTGCGCAAATCCGGCGCTCTTGGCGGTTATCACTGGGGCCTGCCGGTCAAACGCGCGATGCTGGCCTATGAGGCCGCGCGTGATGAGGGGCAGCAGGACGGCGCGGCCTGACCCGCACCTACCGCGCCCTGACCCGCGCGTCGCGCAAACAGGCGCCGCAGCAGACCGGGGCGCTTGGCGGTTGGCTCTGTCTCGGCCCGCGCGGCGGCCTTTGCCGCTGCCTGAGCCGCACCGCGGATCTGAGCAGCATCCCGCTCCAATTCATAGGATTTGGGAAACTGGCGCTGTGCCTCCCATTTGTCTTTGCCCAGCGTGATCAGAACAATCCAGTCATAGGTTAACATGGTGTCTCTCCTTCTGTCTGAACCCAGAACACCACAACGCTACTGACACGCTTTGTCAGCGGCCTGTGCTAAGGTGTCAGCAGCCTGTCAGTGGAGAGAGACCATGGAACGCACCGGTCGCCTGTTCGAAGTCATCCAAATCCTGCGCGCCGCCTCCGCCCCGATCCGGGCCGAGGATCTGGCGGAGAAGCTTGAGGTCTCAAAACGCACGATCTACCGTGATATCGCGGCACTTCAGGGCATGCGCACCCCGATCGAGGGGGAGGCGGGCATCGGATATATGTTGCGCAAAGGCTATGATCTGCCGCCGCTCAACTTCGATGAGGAGGAGTTGGAGGCGCTTTATGTCGGCCTGTCCCTGTTGATGCGAACCGGCGATGGCGCCCTGCAGGAGGCCGCCATACGGGTCTGTCGCAAGGTGATGGAATGCCGCTCCCCCGGGGATCGGCTGCAGGTGGCGCCTTGGGGCGGCCCACCGCAGGATGATCCCGAACAGGGCTGTGTCTCTAAGGGGCTGCTGCGTCAGGCGGTCCGCGAAAGCCGTAAACTGCAGCTGACCTATCTTGGCCCTGACAGCGGCGAAACCCGGCGAGTCCTGCGTCCGCTGGCGCTGATCTACAATGTCGAGACCACGCTGCTGGCGGCCTGGTGCGAATTGCGGGGCGGGTTTCGTCACTTTCGCACCGACCGGATGCTTTGTGCTGATCTGCTGGACGACAGCTTTGCGACAGAGGCCGATATGCTGCGCAAGCTGTGGATCGATCAGGGAGGTGGCGTGTTTGGCGATGAAGAGGGTGTCGCCTCAACTTAGAGCAGAGATTCGGCAGGTTTTCGCCGAGCAGAAAAGACGTTACCTTGTGATGAACGCGCCGCAGCACGATATTCTCCGCAGCACGGGCCCCGCCCGGATTGAGCAAGCAAAAGGCAGATTTTGATGATTCAGATGAAACTTACCACCGCCGCCATCGTGGCCGCTGGCCTTGGCCTGACCGCCTGTACCGATCCCGCAACCATCGGGACCCCTGGCAGCAAAACGCAGAATGGCGCGCTGATTGGCGGCCTGATCGGCGCGGGCGTTGGCGCTGCTGCCAATGATTCCGACCGTGGTCTGGGTGCTGTCACCGGCGCGCTGGTCGGTGCTGCTGCTGGCAGCGTGATCGGCAACCAGCTGGACGCACAAGAGCGCGAGCTGCGCCAGTCGATCTCCAACGACGGCATTTCCATCGTCAACACTGGCGACCGTCTGATCGTGTCCCTGCCGAATGACCTGACATTTGCCACCGACAGCGCGGCGGTCTCGCCCGCTGTGCGGTCTGATCTGAACAAAGTGGCCAGCAGCCTGGTGCGCTATCCCAATAGCCAGGTGCAGGTGATCGGTCACACCGACAGTGATGGCGACGCGGGCTACAACCAAGGCCTGTCCGAGCGCCGCGCCAATGCGGTTGCCGACCAGATCCAAGCCGGTGGCGTGCCCTACAACCGCGTGCAGATCATTGGCCGCGGTGAGAGCCAGCCGGTGGCGTCGAACCTCACCGCTGAAGGCAAGGCGCGCAACCGTCGTGTCGAAATCGTGGTGATCCCGCAGGGCGCCTGATTTCCGGCCTCACTGTTAAGGTCTGATAGACAACAGGGCCGCGCCGCAGGGTGCGGTCCTTTTTTGTGCGAAAATGTGCAAAACTAACGTTACGTTGTGCGTATTGTGAGCTTTTGCACAGTCAGTGCGCAGGCTTTGGGCTTTTCTTGTGACCGAAGCGGCATAGGTTGGGGCCAGACAGACATTCCCAACCGAAAGAGGCATCCTTCCATGTCCGATCCCAAAATCCTCACCATCTCCGGCTCGCTGCGCGCAGGGGCCACCAATCGCAAACTACTGGCTGAGGCCACGCGCCTGTTTGGCCCCGCCGAGGTGACAGAAGCGGATCTCAATCTGCCGCTCTATGATGGCGATGATGAACAGGCGAGCGGTATTCCCGCAGCCGTTCAGACACTTGCGGATCAGATTGGGGCGGCGGATGCGGTGATTATTTCGACCCCTGAGTACAACGGCGCGCCGTCAGGTGTGTTGAAAAATGCCCTCGATTGGGTCAGCCGCACCAGCAACAAGCCCTGGCAGGACAAACCCGTCGCCATCATGTCCGCCGCTGCGGGCCGCGCCGGCGGTGAGAAATCCCAGATGTTGCTGCGCACATTTCTGGTTCCATTCCAGCCCCGCGTCCTGACTGCACCGCAGGTGCATCTGGCGGCATCGCATTCGGAGTTCGACGAAGGCGGCCGCCTGCTGAGCGAACTCTATACCGAAACGCTTGAGGCGCTGATGACAGCGCTGCGGGCTGAAATCGCACGCTAAGTCAGATGAGCCCCAACAGGCCCTGTGTGTGCGATCACTCCGGGCCTGTTGCCTTATGGGCTAGGGCGGGCAATGGCTACCCGTCACGGCCCGGCTCATCCGGGTTGCTGAAAAACAGGGCAATCTTATTGCCCTGCGGGTCACGCAGATAACCGACGTAGAACCCTGCACTATAGGCCGAGCGAAACCCCGGCGCGCCCTCATCCGTTCCGCCTGCCGCCACTGCGGCTGCATGCAGGGCCCGCACCTGCGTCTGCGTGCTGGCCTCAAACGCCACCATCATGCCATTGCCCGCCGCAGCAGGCGCACCGTCAAACGGGTGTTTGACATAGACATCTGGCGCGGTCGGAACCTCTCCCTCCGGCACCGGCAGGGCAAAGCTGAGGCCGTCGGACCCTTCGCTGAAATCATAGCCAAGTGCCGGCAGGAACGCGGTGTAGAACGCCCGTGCGCGGGTCATGTCATTGGTACCGATGGTGATATAGGCGATCATCTCTCTGCCCCTTGGCCTGGCATTCAGAAGTTATCTTCGACCCGGAAACCATCGGGGATATTATCCTGCCCGTCCAGCAGAAGATTGGCCATGGTCTCGGCCACTTTGGGCGCCATGCCAAAGCCGATCTTGAAGCCACCGTTGGCGATGAAATGTCCGCGCCGATCCGGCCAGCCCCCCAGCATTGGCGCGCGTGAGCGGGCGCGGGGGCGCACCCCGGCCCAACGTTCGATCACCTCAGCCCCATGCAGCACCGGCAGGGCAGCCCGCGCACGCTCAATCACATCGTCAAGCTGAGAATCGGTGCTGCTGGGATCCTCGAATTCACGCTCGCTGGTGGAGCCTATGGCCAATGTGCCATCAGCATGGGGAATGATGTGCAGTCCATCGGCATAAAGCTGTGGCACCTTCGGGCCTTCGGCAAAGCGCAGCAGAGCCGCCTGACCCTTCACCCCATTGCCCACTATCTTGCCTGCCGCCGGGCCGTCGGGACCTGCCAGCATCCGGTTCAGCTCCTGCAGGCCCGCGTAACCCTTGGCATGGATCACAAGCCCCTGATCGGGCGCCTCTGTCTGTACTGTGATCCCCATGACCGCCAGCCCCGCCACCAGTGCGGCACAGGCGCGGCGGGGGTGCATCCGGGCGCTCAGCGTGTCGTGAATGACATATCCGGTGGCGCTGGGCGGCACCCATGGGCCTGCGTCTGCGGTGGCGATGACAGACCAGTCCGCCTTCCCTTGCCACAGGTTCCGGGCGCTTATTGCGCGTTGATGCGCCAGATCCAATGTGCGCTGATCATTGATCGGTTGCAGCCGTCCGGTGCGACCATAGCCGGGGGAGACCCCGCCGGTGGCCTCAACCTCGGCCCAGAAGGTTTCGGCCATCAGCAGGCTTTCCAGCTGGTAGTGCTTCTTTGGGTTCCAGTTCTCCGGCACATGCGGCGCCAGCGCCCCGACCAGCCCGCCGCTGGAGCCGGCCCCCGCCCCAAAGGGGTCGATCACCTGCACGGATGCGCCGCGCCGCGCGCAGGTCCAGGCTATGGAAAGCCCAAAGATCCCGGCGCCCCGGACGGTGATATCTGCCATTGCCATTTTCGCACCCTTTCGCCAGTGTCGCGGCGTTCCACCGCATCATTTAGGGGATAATAGCATGGCAGACCAGCAGGCGCGGCTCAGCTGGCGGGATGGCAGCATTCCGGTATCCGATCAGTTCGACGATCCCTATTTTTCCATCCATGATGGGCTGGCCGAGACCGGGCATGTGTTTCTTGACGGTAATGATCTGGCCACGCGGTTTGCCAGCGCCGCAGAGGCGGGGACCGATTTCCACGTTGCCGAGTTGGGCTTTGGCACCGGTCTGAACCTGTTCGCCGCCTGGCGCGCGTGGGAGGCGGCGCAGGCGGACTATGACACCGCAGCGGTGCTGCATTTCACCAGCTTTGAAGCCTTCCCGATGGCGACGGATGATATGGCCCGCGCGCTGGAAGCCTTTCCCGAGGTGGCGCCTTGGGCCGCGCGGTTTCTGGCGGTCTGGCGTGGTGCAGGTCTGTGCGACCTGGGCAATTTGCGCGTCAATGTCATCACCGGCGACGCCCGCATGTCGCTGCCGGAGTGGACAGGGGCGGCAGACGCATGGTTTCTGGACGGGTTTTCACCGGCCAAAAACCCGGAGCTGTGGCAGGATGATCTGCTCGCCGCTGTCGCGGGGCACACCCGCGCTGGCGGTACGGCGGCAACCTACACCGCAGCGGGATTTGTCCGCCGTGGGTTGGAGACTGCCGGATTTGAGGTTTCCCGCACACCCGGTTTCGGGCGCAAGCGGCATATGACAAAGGCACGATTGCGATGACCATGCGCCCCGACGCCAGAATACTTGAGCCGCGTCCTCCGCAGTTGACCCAAAAGAACAACGTCTCGGCGGGCGTTCTGTTGATGATCGCGGCCACCGTTGTCTTTGCGATGCAGGACGGGATCTCTCGGCATCTGGCAGGGGAGTATAACACCTTTATGGTGATCATGGTGCGTTATTGGTTCTTTGCGCTGTTTGTGATCGCGCTTGCGGCGCGCGCACCGGGGGGTATTCGCGCCACAGCCCGCACCGATCAGCTGGGGTTGCAGATCTTTCGCGGCGTGCTGCTGGTCGCGGAGATTTGCGTTGCGGTCTATGCCTTTACCGTACTGGGGCTGGTCGAAAGCGTGGCGGTGTTTATCTGCTATCCACTGTTGGTGGCGGCCCTGAGCGGGCCGGTGCTGGGGGAGCAGGTGGGCTGGCGGCGGTGGGCGGCGATTTCGGTCGGGCTGATTGGCGTGCTGATCATCCTGCAACCCGGCATCGGTATTTTTGACCCGTTGGCGATCATCCCATTTGTCTCGGCGTTGATGTTTGCGCTTTATGGTCTGATCACCCGCTATGCCGCGCGGCGCGACAGCACGGCGACCAGTTTCTTCTGGACCGGGGTTGCGGGCATGGTGGCGATGACCCTTGTCGGCATCTGGTACTGGGAGCCGATGAGTCAGGGCGATTGGATGTGGATGGGCATCCTGTGTCTGACGGGTGTGACCGGGCATTGGCTGCTGATCAAATGCTATGAGATGGCCGAGGCCAGCGCGGTGCAGCCCTTTGCCTATTTTCACCTGATCTGGGCGGCGGCGCTTGGGGTGATTGTTTTCGGCGAGGTGATCCGCACCAATGTCGCCATCGGTGCGTCCATCATCGTGGCGGCCGGCCTGTTCACCCTATGGCGCGAACGCGTTAAGGGTTGAGCCGGCCAGTTCTTTGGAGAAAGGCACCGGCAGCGGTGTCTTGCCAAGGCGCGCGCGATAGACTGGCAGGCTCTCGGTGACGCGCATCACGTAGTTGCGCGTCTCATTAAAGGGGATGTGTTCGATCCAGTCGACAATCCCCGGCGTGCCGCCACGCGGATCGCCATAACGCTCCATCCAGGCCTTGGGGCGATGCGGGCCGGCGTTATAGCCCGCCGCCATCATCACCACATTGCCGTTAAAATCACCCGCCAGATCCGCAAGGTAATTGCTGCCCAGAAGCGCATTATAAGACCAGTCGGAAATCAGCCGCGTGGTTGTGTGATTGCCCTGAATGCCCATGTTCGAGGCCACCAGTTTTGCGGTGGCGGGCATCACCTGCATCAATCCCCGCGCACCGGCGTGGCTGATCACGATGGGGTCAAATTCACTTTCGCGGCGAGCAATGGCAAGGGTCATTTCCTTGGCCATCGGCAGGTCCTTCTGCGCGACGGGATGCAGCGGGAAATAGGCCGCTTCCAGCTCTTCGCCGGTCTGCGCAGCGCGTTTGGCGATCATCACTGCCAGATGTGGTTTGTTCATGCTGACAGCCATTTCGCCCAGCTGGCGTGCCTCAATCGGGTTTAGCCCCTCAACCAGATGGGTGAGGAAGCGCTCGGCCAGGGGCAGATCGCCAGTCTGCAACAGCAACAGCCCGGCCTCTGCCACGGTGGAGTTCAGGAAGCTGGCCGCGCGCCAGTCGGGCAGCTGCGGCGGGGTGATCAGATCGGGATCAAAGGGACGGCCCAGAACCTCTGCCGCCAACAACCCGTAGAAAGACGTCTGATAATCCGCCGCCTTGGCATAGGCGGCATGGGCTTTCTCAATATCGCCATGGGCACCATAGGCCTGTCCCAGCCAATAGCCGCCACGACCCACCGAAATCGGGCTTTCGACAGAGGCGAGGAACCGTTCGAAGTGGTAGGCGGCCAGTTCCGGGTCGTTCAGTTTTCGCAAGGCGATATAACCTGCCAGCCATTCGCAATCGGAGTAGCCATAGCCCGCATCCTCGGGCGCGAAGTGATGTGCGGCCAGCTGATAGGCGCGTTCGTGATTGCCGTCACGCATGTCCTGCCGCGCCAGATCGCGGCGACGGCGCAGCCATTTGGCCGGCTCGCCCAGTTTTTCGGCGGTGGTGCTGCGGTCCATCATCAGGGTGATGGCATCCTCTTGGCGCCGCTTGCGGTCGCGCCAGGCAAAGCGATCATAGGCAAGGCCCGCGTTATCCTTCAGCGCGTCGGGCACGGCGGCGATCTTGCCATCCACACCCGGTTCGACCTCTTGCAGGGCCAGACGCGCCTCTGCCAGCTTGCGCTGATCGGCGCTGACCAGCGGCAACATCCGCCGCGCGCTGACCTTGTGACTGTCCCACAGCAGCCGGTCCAGCCGGGCTGCGTGATGCGGCGCCAGAAGTTTGGCGTGGCGTTTCAGATAATCGTCCTGAATGACCGACCCCATGGGCATTGTGCGCCAGGCCAGCACCAGCTCTGCCTCGCCTTCGCCCTTTTGTCCGGCTGCGATCAGTGCGCGGCCATAGCTCAGCGCGCCTTCGGCGGTCTGTGGCCGGGTGTCGCTATAAAAGGCAAGGATGGTCTTGCGACCTGCGCTGGCAATCTCCGGCTCATTCTTGCGCCGCAGCAGCGCCAGCCCCGGCCAGTCCGACCGCCGCGCCAGAAACGCCATCACATCGGAGGCCGACCCCATGCCGGCGCGCAGGCGGTGCCATTCGATGACATCGCGGGCGACGGTGGCTTCGTGGCCGGCACTCCGCCCGGCCTCGCTCCATTTTTCCGAGCGCATCAGCTCCAGCGCGCGGCTTAGGTCCACGGCCATGGCAGCTGTGCCGCTCAGACCGGCGGAAATGAGGGCAATAAGGGCCAGAATGCGTGTCATCTCTTGCATTTTCCAACGTTCCGGGGATAGAGCCAATGACGATAATCCGTGACGTGCTGGTATCAACTCAAATTCCCGGTATGTCCATCACCTAAGGCGGCGCATGATCGCGCCCGCACGAACAGCAAAGGGAGCGTGCCCATGTTCAAAGGCTCTATGCCAGCCCTCGTCACCCCGTTTTCCAACGGCGAGTTGGATCTGGATACGCTCAAACGTTTGGTCGAGTGGCACATTGATCAGGGATCCAGCGCTTTGGTGCCGGTGGGCACTACCGGCGAAAGCCCGACCCTGACCCATGAAGAGCATGAAACCGTCATTGCCGAGGTGGTGAAGATCGCGGCAGGCCGGGTGCCGGTGATTGCCGGGGCCGGGTCCAACAACACGGTTGAGGGCAAGCGGTTTGTGCAATTCGCCGCCGAGGTGGGCGCCGATGCCGCACTCGTGGTGACGCCCTATTACAACAAGCCCACGCAGCGCGGGTTGATCGCGCATTTCACCGAGCTGCATAACTGCGCCGATATTCCGATTGTGATCTACAACATCCCCGGTCGCTCGGTCATCGACATGACCCCCGCCACCATGGGGGAACTGGCCAAGCTGGAACGCATCATCGGCGTGAAGGACGCAACCGGCGATATCGCCCGTGTGTCGCAGCAGCGTGCATCCTGCGGTGCGGATTTCATCCAGCTGTCTGGCGAGGATGCCACTGCACTGGGCTTCAACGCCCATGGTGGGATTGGCTGCATCTCGGTGACAGCCAATGTGGCGCCGAAACTCTGCGCGGAATTCCAGGCGGCGACGCTGGCCGGTGACTACGCATTGGCGCTGGAGTATCAGGACAAGCTGATGCCACTGCATGAGGCGATTTTCATTGAGCCGGGTCTGGTCGGGGCAAAATACGGCCTGTCTAAATTGGGTCTGTGCAGCGAAGAGGTGCGCCTGCCGCTGACTGGTCTGGAAGATAGCACCAAGGCCGCGATTGATGCCGCCATGGCGCATGCAGGTCTGCTGTAAGCGCAGGACACCGCCAATAGACATGTTTTTTCGGACCGGGACGCTGCTGCGTTCCGGTCTGTTTCGTTTTGGCTGTCGTATGCCTCTAACTGGCGGTTTAGGGTCACATCCCCAGGGCCAGATCTGTCGAAAATAAAAAGGCGGCGCCGCCCCGGTGGCGATCCCGGGAAAGGCTGGAATTTGCGGGGCGCGTCACTGCCCCGGTGCCAAACTGTTTTGCACGAACCCTGGCGGCATCACTGCCAACAGGGCCGGTTTCCATGGTGTCCGGGGACGTAAAGCCCGGAGGTGATCGCGATCCGGAACAGGATAGTGCCGCCAGATGTATCAACGGTAAGCGGGGCGCGCGCCGTATCTGCAACGGCGGGTCACCCCAGCACAGATGCCAGATGCCGCGTCTTATCCGGGTTGCGGGTGACATAGATGCGGGTGATCCGGCCCGCGCGAATGTCCAGCGACGTGGCTTGCAGAATGCCATCCTCACCCCGGCTCACAATGGCGGGCAGACCATTGAGCTGGCACAGGCGCCAGTGATCTGGCGTTGTGTGATGGGCCTTGCGGGCCAGCCCGGCCAGCAGCCGCAGCACCTTGTCGCGTCCATAGATCGGGTTGAGTGCCGCCATCGCCTTGCCGCCGCCATCGGAGATCAGTTGCACATCTTCGCTCAGCAATCGGGTGAGGGTGGTCATATCTCCGGTTTTGGAGGCCCGAAAGAACGCCTCGGTCAGCGCCTCGCCTTGGTCTGGGCGGCTGGGGGCCTCCGGTCGCAAGGCCTGCACCTTGCGGCGCGCGCGTGTGGCCAGCTGGCGGCAGGCCTCGGGCGAGCGGTTCAGCGCGGAGGCCACATCGCTGTAAGAGCTGTCAAAGATATCATGCAGAAGGAAGGCCGCGCGTTCCAGCGGGGAGAGGGCGTCCAGCGCCAGCAGAAGCGCAACCGAAACGTCATGATCCAACTGGTCGGTCGCATCATCGGTGAGCACGGGTTCCGGCAACCACTCCCCCGGATAGGTCTCGCGCTGTTTGCGGGCTGATTTCAACTGATCGAGACAGAGCCGCGTGGTGATCCGCATCAGATACCCGGTCGGGTCCAGAACCTCGCCCTTGGGTGCGGATTGCCAGCGCAGATAGGCGTCTTGCAGGATATCCTCGGCATCGGTCACGCTTCCAAGCATCCGGTAGGCGGCCGCGAACAATCGCGGCCGCGCTGTCAGAAACGCATCGGTTCCTGTGTCTTTGGTCTGTGCTGTCACGCCGCGTTGGCCCCTGTTGTGCTCTCGCTCACAGGGTGGGCGCTGCGAAAGCCGATTGCAATGCGGTTCCAGCTGTTGATGGCGCCGATCAGCAGGGTCAGCAGCACCTGTTCGCGCGGCTCAAAAAGGTCTGCCACGGCGTCATAGTCGGCATCGGGTGCGGCGGTGGCTTCTACCCGTGTCAGCGCCTCGCACCACGCCAGCGCCGCGCGTTCGCGGGGTGTGTAGAGCGGCGATTCGCGCCAGGCGTTCAGCAGATGCATCCGGTCCTCGCTCTCGCCATGGGCGCGCATCTCATGGGTGTGCATATGGATGCAGAAGGCGCAGCCATTGATCTGGGAGGCGCGCAGCTTCACCAGTTCCACCACACTGAATTCCAGCGTACTGTTTTTGAACAGGGTTTCCTGCTCCATCATCGGTTTGAACAGATCCCCGGCGACAGAGAAATAATCGAGACGTTGGGTCATAGGTTTGGTCCTTTCTGATGGGTTCAGAAACAGGACGAGGCAGCGGGCGGGTTTGTGACATGGACGGTGACATTTTTTGAAAAAAGATGTGACCCATGAAAAAGGGCGCCGCTGGGGCGCCCTGATCCTTGTGGGTTTGGGATGGCTCAACGCTTGCCGTAATAAAGCCCGACCACATGTTCGGCCTGGGCAAAGAACAGCCAGCGGGAAACAGCGATGCCCGCGATGTGCAGCAGTACGGCGATACCTGCGAGCAGGTGTTTCGCCATCAGGCCTTCAACCGGCAGGATCAGGCAGATCAAGGGCAGCGCAAAGCCAAGGGCAAAGGCAATGACCCGCAGTTTCTGCGCATGTTTGCGCCCGACCACATGCACGAATTCGCGCAGCAGATAGTTGGACCCGGTATGGGGCGGCTCAAACGCGCGCACGGTGCCGCGATCGCCAAGGCCGGTGGCGGTGCCTATATTGGTGCCGGAGCTGGCAAAAGCCTGATCGCCCTTGGCCCAATAAGCCAGTTGTACCGAGCCCGCGATGGCTAGCAACCAGGGCGCCAGCGCCTCGGCCCCGGCCAGCAGTGACCCGCCCGCAAGGCTGAAGGACAGGAACATCACCGGCGTCAGGGACATGTTCCAGCGCGGGATGGTCTTGAGCTGGGTGTAGATCATTGAGGTGGTAAAGACTGTCGCCAGCGACAGCGCCGCGCCGATCCAGCCAAGCACCCACCAATGGGTGTCCAGAAACACCGCGCCAAAGGCAAAAAGCCCCATCACAATGAGGGCCGAAACCGCGCAGATGCCCTCACGGCTGAGCCAGCTGGTTTTCCACTGGGTGAAAGCGCGCCAGGCCCGTTCCGGCCGACCAAGGTGAAAAGTTGAGGCCAGTAGCCCGCCCACCGCAAAGCCAAAGGCGATGGCATAGAACACAAAGGCCACCCAGCCCGTCACCGCAGGTTTGCCGAGGCCAAGAAAGGCCAGAAGGCCAAAGCCGAGACCAGAGAGGGTGGTGAAGAGGATAACGGATGGTGCCGGATGCATCAGCTTGCCCCCCCCGAAGTTTGTCCCGGCAGCTTATCAAGCGCCTTGTCCAGCCAGCCAAGGAAGCCTTTGGGATCTTCGGCGACGGGGGCCAGCAGCGGGGCCAGAATGTCGATCTGGTCCTCGATCTGGTCCTTGGGGCGGGGGGGCAGGTATTTGTTCACGGGTCTGGTGCCCATTTCCGGCATCAGGTCCATCCCGCCGCGCTCTGCCACCAGTTTGGAGACATCGCTGTCAGGATCACCGAGATCGCCAAAGTGGCGCGCGCCTGCCGGGCAGGTCCGCACGCAGGACGGCACACGGTCCACCTCTTCGAGGTTCTCATTGTAGATCCGGTCCACACAGAGCGTGCATTTCTTCATCACTCCTTCGGCCAGATCCAACTCGCGGGCGCCATAGGGGCAGGACCAGGCACACAGGCCACAGCCGATGCAGTTGGATTCATTGACCAGCACGATACCGTCCTCCACCCGCTTGTAGCTGGCGCCGGTGGGACAGACGGTGACGCAGGGGGCGTCTTCGCAGTGCAGGCAGGATTTCGGGAAATGCACCAGCTGGGCCGCCGGGTTGGGCTGGCTGGCACAGGGGGATGGCTGCACCTCGTAAGAATGCACGCGGTTGAGGAAGGTGCCCGAGGGATCGGCGCCATAGGCGTTCTGATCGCTGAGCGGCGCGCCATAGTTTTCGGTGTTCCAGCCCTTGCAGGAGATCACACAGGCATGGCAGCCGACGCAGGTATCAAGGTCAATGACCAGACCCATCTTGCGGTCGGTCCTGGTGGGAAGCTCGGTCATTGCAGGACCCTCCATTTCGGATCTGTAATCGCCCAGAAAAATCGCAAATTATCGTCGACAAGCGCGGAATAAATCCCCTCGACCTTGGTGAGGTTGCCCGCCAGTTTCGCCAAGTGCCACGCATTGTCCAAAGAGCACCAAACCGGTTGGGACATCAGAACCTGATGGTTGTTGGCTTGACCAAAGTCAAAGCAACGTGAAGCAACCTCTGTGCGCATCGTGTCCAAATGCGGATTGCCCCAGGCCCAGAGAAACTCCTCGCGGGGCGCGAACCAACTACCGATGTAGGACAACGGTGTTTCCACGATGCCGCCGCCCGGGAAATGGAACTCAAGAAGGCCAACGTCTTCGTCGTACCCCCAGGTGCCTTGGCCATTGCCGATGCCAAAGTCGCGTCTCAGGAGGGTCATCTTCTCGTCAATTTGCACGCAGGCGTGTTGGATCTGCGCATCTAAATCTGGATCCGTCACAGCATGGCGGATGTTGCAGTTTTCGCAGGTTACCTCAAATTCAAACATAGGGGGCTGCGTTGGTATTTGGGTGCGTTTGAAAGGCCAGATCATTTGCCCACCTTCCATGTCAGGTCCTTGGGACCGGTGCCCACCGGTGAGGTTTGAGGCTCTACCGCAGGTTGACTTTCGCTCAGATCCTGCGGCGCGGCCGCTTTCTCGATTTTGACCTTAAGGTCGAACCACGCGGCCTGACCGGTGATCGGGTCGGAATTGGCCCAGCGAAGCCCGTCGCCCTTGGGCGGCAGCAGCTCGTGGATCAGATGGTTCAGCAAGAAGCCCTTGGTGGCTTCCGGCGCGTTTTCTTCCAGCGCCCAGGCGCCCTTGCGTTTGCCGATGGCGTTCCAGGTCCAGACGGTGTTTTCATTGAGCGCGGCCATCTCCATCACTGGCACGGTGATTTCGCCATGGGGGGAGGTGACCCTGGCCCAGTCGCCATCGCTGAGGTTGTTTTCGCGCATCAGCTTGGTCGGCACATAAAGCGGATTGCGGCCGTGGATCTGGCGCAGCCAGGCGTTTTGCGTGCCCCAGGAGTGATACATCGCCATCGGGCGCTGGGTGAGGGCGTTGACGGTGAAGCCGTCGTTGCCCTGCTGGTCGGTTTCATACCAGATCGGCAGCGGGTCCATCGTCTCTTTGATGCGGTTGCGTAGGTGCTCGGGCGGCTGACGTTCGCCGTGGCCTTCGGCGGCCAGCTGGAATTTGCGCAGCGGTTCGACGTAGAGCTGGAACAGATAGGGCTGTGGGCTGTCAAAGAGGCCGAGGTTCACCGCCCAATCCTGATAGGCCATATTCCAGGGTTTGAAATAGCTGGCCTCTGCCGGGATATGCTCAACGAAGAAACCGCCGTTTTCGATGTATTTATTCAGCTGTTCGGGGTTCACCTCACCCCGGCCAACCTTGCTACCGTCTTCGCCCCGGAACCCCGCCAGCGGGCCGATGCCGGGTTTACGCTCGTGGTTGACGATATAGTCGGCGTAGTCCTGCCATTTCGCGGTGCCGTCTTCATGGGTGAAGCCGGGGAGCTTCATCTTGTTGGCCAGCTGCACCAGCACGGTTTGGAAACCGCGCACATCACGGTCAGGTTCCACGACAGGCCAGCGGATCGCATCCGCCGCGCCATCGGCTTCGCAGATGGGACGGTCCAGCAGGGAGATACAGTCGTGGCGTTCCAGATAGGTGGTGTCGGGCAGGATCAGATCGGCATAGGCCACCATCTCGGACGAATAGGCGTCGGAATAGATGATCCGGGGGATCACATAGTCGCCGTTGTCATCGGTATCGGTCAGCATCTCCATCACGCCGCGCGTGTTCATCGAGGAGTTCCACGACATATTCGCCATATACATGAACAGCGTGTCGATCTTGTAAGGATCACCGGCATGGGCGTTGGAAATCACCATATGCATCAGCCCGTGGCTGGACATCGGGTTTTCCCAGGTAAAGGCCTTGTCGATGCGCGCCGGGCTGCCGTCGGTTTTCAGCGCCAGATGTTCCGGCCCGTGCACGAACCCCAGATGCGGGCCGTCCAGCGGTTTGTTCGGGGTGACGCGGCAATGGGGCGCTGGATGCGCCTCAACCGGTTTGGGGTAGGGCGGTTTGAAGCGGAAGCCGCCGGGGGCCTCGACCGTGCCCAGAAGGATCTGCAACACATGCAGCGCGCGGCAGGTCTGAAACCCGTTGGCATGGGCCGAGACACCGCGCATGGAGTGCATGGCGACCGGGCGGCCCTTCATGGTTTTATGGGTCTCGCCGCGGAAATCGGTCCACTCCTGGTCCAGCTCAAACGCCTCGTCAAAGGCGACGCGGGCCAGCTCGGCGGCGATGGCGCGGATGCGTTTGGCGGGGATGCCGCAACGCTCGGCCACGGCTTCGGGGGCGTAGTCGTCGCTGAGATAGCGCTGGGCCATCAGCTGGAACACCGACACATGGGTGTTGCCATTGAGTTCAAACGAGCCGCCCAGATCGGGGCGCACGCCATGCATGTCAAAGGGCGCCAGCTTGCCGGTGGTGCGGTTGATCACCAGGGGCGCGCCATGGTCATCGCGCAGGAACAGGCCATAGTCGGGGCTATCTGGGTACTGATTGACCAGCACCGGCGCGTTGGTGAACTGGCTGAGATACTCTAGGTCGATCTTGCCCGCCTTCATCAGCACATGCACCAGCGCCAGGATGAACAGCCCGTCGGTGCCCGGCGTGATGCCGACCCAATCGTCAGCCACAGCATTGTAGCCAGAGCGGATCGGGTTGACGCCGATGACCCGCGCGCCGCGCGCCTTGATCTTGCCGATGCCCATTTTGATGGGATTGCTGTCGTGGTCCTCGGCGACGCCAAACAGCATGAACAGCTTGGTATGATCCCAGTCGGGCTGGCCGAATTCCCAGAACGCGCCGCCCATAGTGTAGATGCCGGCGGTGGCCATATTGACCGAGCAGAACCCACCGTGGGCCGCATAGTTGCAGGTGCCAAAGTTCTGCGCCCAGAAACTGGTGAAGCTTTGGGATTGGTCGCGGCCGGTGAAAAACGCCAGCTTTTCCGGGTTATCCTCGCGGATCGGTTCCAGCCAGCCCGCGGCGATGTCCAGCGCCTCGTCCCAGGAGATTTCCTCGAACTTGCCGGAGCCGCGCGGGCCGACGCGTTTCATCGGCGCGCGCAGGCGCGAGGGCGCGTTGTGTTGCATAATGCCGGCGGAGCCTTTGGCGCAGAGCACGCCCTTGTTCACCGGGTGATCGCGGTTGCCTTCGATATAGGCGACTTTCTTCTGGCCATCCTCATCCGTCTTCATGTGGACGTTGATGCCGCAGCGGCAGGCGCACATGTAGCAGGTGGTCTGGCGGATCTCGTCCGATACGGGCGGCGAGGTGTCTAGCTGGGGCTGGGTATGTGCCATGGTGTCCCTGTTTGATGATGCGCCGGGCCTGCATGGGCCGGGCGGCGTTATTTGGTGTGGCGCGGAGTGTCGCGGATCAGCGCGTATTTATTGGAATATAGGCGCGGGGTTCCGGCCCGTTGTAAAGGGTCAGCGGGCGGATCAGGATATTGCCGCGCTGCTGTTCGATGCATTGGATGATCCAGCCGGGCATCCGCCCGATGGCAAAGATCGGCACGTAGAGATCCATCGCGATGCCATGCAATTGGTAGATCACGCCGGAGTAGAAATCGACATTCACGTTCAAACCGTGGCGCGCATAGGGCTGCATGGCCTCGACCACGGCTTGCAGGATTTCATACCATTCCGGCGCGCCCATTTCTGCGCCCAGCTGGCGCACGCCGTCGCGCATGTGGCGCGCGCGGGGGTCTTCCTTGCGGTAGACGCGGTGGCCAAATCCGGTGACGGCCTCCTTGGCGGCGCGCTTGGCCTTTACGTAGGCGGCGGCTTTGTCGGGCGTGCCGATCTCATGCACCATCTTCATCACGTCCTCGGCAGCGCCGCCGTGGGCCGGACCTGCAAGGGTGGACAGCGCGGTGACGATGCCGCCGTGCAGGTTGGTCTCTGTCCCGATGGTGACGCGCGCGGCAAAGCTGGAGGCATTGGCACCATGTTCGGCATGTAGGATGAAATCCACATCCGCCAGCCGGGTCGCCTCGGGCGTGGGTTTTTCGCCCTTCAGCATCCACAGCCAGTTGCCGGCATGGCTGAGATCCATGTCGGGCGCGACCACCGCGCGCCCGTTTCGAATTGCGTCATGGGCGGCGATGATGATCGGCACCTGCGAAATCAGGCGGATGCCATTGGCGATAAAGGCGTCTTCGCCGACCTTCTGGCTGTCTGGATCAAGCGCCGCAAGCGCCGAAACGGCGGTGCGCAGCACGTCCATCGGGTGGCCGTCCTTGGTGGCGCGGATGATATCGAGCACCGGTGCAGGCAACACGCGGGCGGTTTTCAATGCGGCGTCAAAACCGGCCAGTTCCTCGGCAGTGGGCAGCTCGCCGTGGATCAGCAGGTAGCAGACTTCTTCAAACGTGGAATGCGTGGCCAAATCATGGATCGAATAGCCGCGATAGCTCAGCTCCCCCTTGGCGCCATCAATGTCGGAAACCCCGGAGCGTTCGAAGTAGATCCCCTTGAGGCCGCGGTTGATCTTGACGTTATCGCTCATTGCTGGCTCCTTTCCCCGCAAGGGAGATCAAAATGACTGTACTTGAAAAGGCATATGCGCTGGCCCGCAACCGCAGGGCGCGGGTGGTGTTCCCCGAAATGGACGACCCCAGAGTGGCGGCTGCGGTGGACCAGCTGACCCGTGAGGGGCTGGTGGAGGCGGTGCCTTTGGCGCCGGTGTCTGCGGCGCATGTGGAGGTGTTGGTGGCCGCACGCGGCATGAAGGAAGGCATCGCCAAGCGGATGCTCTCCAAACCCCTGTACCGCGCGGCGGCGATGGTGTCTGCGGGCGAGGCGGATGCGATGGTGGCGGGCGCGGATGTGCCCACGCGCCGGGTGATTGAGGCGGCCAGCATCGGCATCGGACTGGATGCAGGTGTTAGTACCGCGTCATCGTTTTTTCTGATGCTTTTTCCCGATGGGCGCGAATTGGTGTTTGCCGATTGCGCGGTGAATGTCGCGCCGGATGCAGCGCAACTGGCTGATATTGCACGGGCCTCTGCGCGTTCGGCTGAGGCGCTCTTGGGGTCTGCGCGGGTTGCGATGCTGTCGTTTTCCACCGGCACCTCGGGCGATGGCGACAGTGTGGCACTGGTGCGCGCGGCGGCAGAGGCCAGCGGATTTGCAGGCCCGGTGCAGGCAGATGCGGCGCTGAACACTGCGATTGCCGAGAAGAAAGGCATCGCGCCGGTTGAGGCCAATGTGCTGATCTTCCCAACGCTGGATGCGGGCAACATCGGGTACAAACTCTGCCAAGAATTGGGCGGCGCGCAGGCGCTGGGGCCGTTCCTGCAGGGCTTTGCCAAGCCGGTTTGCGATCTGAGCCGAGGTGCCTCGGTCGAGGATATCGTGGCGGCGACGGTGTTGACGGTGGCGCAGATCTGATCCGGCACGTGAGATGACAGGAGGACGGGGGCGGCGATCATGGCGTCCCCATCAGAGTTTGGGCATCCATGGCAATCTGGCGCTCTTCCTCGGCCTCGACCACCCAGATTGCCACCTTGGAGCTGCCCGCATGCAGGCGCGGTTTACGGGCGTGGTTGGCATCCACATCCATACGCGCGCCGATCCATTCCAGACCCCGTAGAATGCGGGCGCGCACACCCACCGCGTTTTCACCGATGCCGCCGGTGAAGGCGATGGCATCGAGCCCCTCCATCGCGGCAATCAGGCTGCCCGCGTGGCGCAGGCTCCAGTAGCAGAAATGTTCGATCGCAAAGGCGCTGTCGGCGCTGGGGTCGAGCATCAGGTTGCGCATGTCGGATTTACCGCCAGAGAGACCCAGAAGACCGCTTTCGTTGTTCAGGATCGCTTTGGTGCGCTCCAGCCCGTTGTCCTCGACCAGGCGCAGCACGGCATTGGCGTCAATCCCGCCCGACCGCGTGCCCATGGTGAGGCCATCCAGTGGCGAATAGCCCATGGTGGTGGCGACGGACTGGCCATTGCGGATCGCACAAAGCGAGGCGCCGTTGCCAAGGTGAAACGCCAGCAGGCGCGAGGGCAGGGCGGCGCCGGAAATTTCAGGCAGGCGCCGCACCAGCGAGGCGTAGGACAGACCGTGAAACCCGTAGCGACGAATGCCCTTGGTCTCTTCCACGCGGGGGATCGCATAGCGCGTTGCAACCTCGGGGTTGGTGGCGTGAAATGAGGTGTCAAAGCTGGCAAACTGCGGCAGATCGGGGGCGGTGGCGGCCATCGTGTCAATCGCGGCAAGGCTATGGGGGTTATGCAGCGGGGCCAGCGGCGTGCAGTCTGCGATTTCACCGCGGATCTCTGCGGTGATGCGCAGTGGCTTGGTCAGCTTGCGCCCGCCATGCACGACCCGGTGGCCTACGGCGGCCAGCTGTGTCGGGTCAAGCCCGTGGTCCGGCAGCGCTGCGAGAATGGCGGCGAGCGCTTCGGCGTGGGTGGGGAACTGGGTGTCACACCTGGCGTCGGCGATGCGCAAACGCGATTGCGGCGTGCCGATCCCCTCGGCCAGTCCTGCGACACGTTCTGTCAGTTGGGCGTCAAAGACGGCAAATTTGATCGAAGAGGATCCGGCGTTCAGGACAAGAATATCCGTAGCGGAGGTGCGACGACTGCTCATAGCGCCCCCTTTGCGAGGTTCAGCAGCGCCAGCCCTGCCAGCAGGATAACGACGTAACGGCGGAACAGCGCAGGCGAGGCGAGGGCAAAGCCGCGCGAGCCGCACCACACGCCGGCACCAAGGATCGGAAAGGCCAGCATCACCGCCCAGAGCGTGTCTGCCCCGGTCAACCCGTGGGCGGCCATTACCGGCAAAGCCATCAGGTCAATGCCTGTGAGAAAGACCACCATTGTGGCGCGAAATACTGCCGGATCAATGGGCTGCGCGGTTAGAAACGCGGCTGTGGGCAACCCGCCGACGCCCGCACTGTTGGCCATGCCGGCGCCAATGCCGACTAGGCCATGCCCCACCGCGCCGATCGGCCGCGCCAGGGTCCAACCGCTGAGCAAAAGGAGGCTGAGCGCCAGCACCATGACAGAGATCGCCAGCCGCGCCTCACCAGGATCAAGACGGGACATCACCGCCACGGCGGGTAGGGTCGCCACTGCGGCACCGCCCAACAGGGCGAGGGCGCGCCGCCAGTCGATATGGGGACGGATGCCGCGGGCCTGAAAGGCGGTCATGGCGATTTCACAGGAGAACACCACCGGTATCAGTGGCAGCGGGTTGGTCACCAAAGTGGCCAGAATGATAAAGATCGCGGAGAACCCAAAGCCGGAGTAGCCGCGAATGATGGCCGCCGCAAACAATGCGACGGCCAGAAAGAGACCCTGTCCTGATGAGAGATCAAAAGGCAGGGGCACTGATTTCAGACCTGCTGTTCGCGCATGTCAGCCTTGTCGATGCCTGCCACGCGGACGGGTTTCTTCATGGCGTCACGGCGGAACGGTTCACCCAGTTCCTGGTTGATCATGGCTTCGATCAGGGTGGTCTTGCCGTTCTTCTGGTCCTCAATGGCCTGCGCCAGCGCGGCAGTCAGCTCATCCATTGTGCGGGCAACAACGCCTTCAAGACCGCAGGCCTTGGCGATGCCGGCATAGGAGACCTGTTCGTCCAGTTCGGTGCCGACGAAATTGTCTTCAAACCAGAGGGTCGAGTTGCGTTTTTCCGCGCCCCATTGGTAGTTGCGGAAGACGATATGGGTGATGGCAGGCCATTCGCCCCGGCCAATCGCTGTCAGTTCGGTCACCGCGATACCAAAGGCGCCGTCACCGGAGAAGCCCACGACAGGGGTGTCCGGGCAGCCGATCTTGGCGCCGACAACGGCGGGCAGACCATAGCCACAGGGGCCGAACAAGCCGGGGGCGAGGTATTTACGGCCGGCCTCAAACGAGGGGTAGGCGTTGCCGATGGCGCAGTTGTTGCCAATGTCGGAGGAGATTATTGCCTCTTTTGGCAGGGCGGACTGGATCGCGCGCCAGGCCATGCGGGGGCTCATCCACTCCGGTTTGTCGGCGCGGGCGCGTTCGTTCCAGCTGGTGCCGGGATCGTCGTCTTCGTGGGTCATTTCAGTGAGCTGCTGCGCCCATGCGGATTTCTTATGGGCGATCAGGGCTTTGCGCTCTTCACGACCTGCGTCACCAGCGCTGTCGCTTAGCTGGGCGAGAATGCCATTGGCCACTTTGGCGGCGTCACCGATGATGCCCACGCTGACCTTCTTGGTCAGACCAATGCGGTCGGGATTGATGTCGACCTGAATGATCTTGGCGTCGGCGGGCCAGTATTCCATGCCATAGCCGGGCAGGGTGGAAAACGGGTTCAGGCGGGTGCCAAGGCAAAGGACGACGTCGGCCTCCTTGATCAGCTCCATACCCGCCTTGGAGCCATTATAGCCCAACGGACCCGCGAACAGAGGATGGGAGCCGGGGAAGGCGTCATTGTGCTGATAGCCAACACAAACTGGGGCATCCAGGCGTTCGGCCAGCTCCTGCGACGCGGCGATGCCGCCTTTGGAGAGAACCACACCAGCGCCGTTCAGGATCACGGGGTTCTTGGCTTCAGACAGCAGCTTTGCCGCGTCACTGACGGCGGTTTCGCCGCCGGAGGGGCGTTCAAATTCGACGATTGCGGGCAGTTCGATGTCGATGACCTGGGTCCACATGTCGCGCGGGATGTTCAGCTGCGCAGGGGCAGAGGCGCGTTTGGCGTTCATGATGACACGGTTCAGCACTTCGGCCACGCGGGAGGGGTCGCGGACCTCTTCCTGATAGGCCACGCAGTCTGCAAACATGCGCATCTGTTCCATTTCCTGGAACCCGCCCTGACCAATGGTCTTGTTTGCAGCCTGTGGGGTGACCAGCAAAAGCGGAGTGTGGTTCCAATAGGCGGTTTTGACGGCGGTCACAAAGTTGGTGATGCCAGGGCCGTTCTGCGCGATCATCATCGACATCTTGCCGGTGGCGCGGGTGTAACCATCGGCCATCATGCCGCCGGAGCCTTCATGGGCGCAGTCCCAGAAAGAGATGCCAGCCTGCGGGAAGATGTCGGAAATCGGCATCATGGCCGAGCCGATGATGCCAAACGCATGTTGGATGCCGTGCATTTGCAGTGTTTTTACAAAGGCTTCCTCGGTGGTCATTTTCATCGCGTGTTCTCCTGATGAGATGCCAAAAGGGCCGGCACGGGGGCCGGGATAAATCCGGTGTATTCCGCTCTGAGAGACCGGGTTAGGGCCAGTTCCCATCCCGTCTTAGTACCAGTATGTGATGGGGTGCCAAATGCTGCGCCGCGGCGCCAAGCCGGATCTGCGTGGGCGCATGTCAAAGCGCAGTTGAGGCGGGCTAACCTGCCTTTGCACGGTTGGGGTGCAAGGCTTCGGCCAATAAGGCCAGCCCCGGCTCGATCCGGTTTGATGGGATCGACGAATAACCCAGCCGGTAATAATTCTGCTTGCGGTGCTCTGCTGCGAAGAAGGGCGCGCCGGGTTCAATCAGAACGCTTTTCGCCTTCATGTATTGGGCTACGGCGGCGGTGTCGACGCCGTCATTTGCACGCATCCAGAGCGATGACCCGCCATAGACGCCAACCCCTGCCACGCTGAGGTTGTGGTGGTTTACGGCCTCTTCGATCACGCAGCGGCGATCGTGCAGAACCTTGGCCATGCGGCGGATCTGGGCGTCGTAGTGGCCCAGCGACAAGAAATAGGCCACGGTGCGCTGCACGTGGCCAGGCGGGTGGCGCAACACATTGGCGCGCAGGGCGCGGGCCTGCCGGATAAAGGGTTCGGAGCCCACCAGATAGCCAAGGCGCAACCCCGGAAAGAGCGACTTGGAGAAGCTGCCGACATAGACAACCCGGCCATCCGCATCCAGCGATTTCAACGCGGGGGAGGGCGCGCCAAGGAAGGACATCTCAAATTCGTAATCGTCTTCGACAATCACCGCGTCAATCTCGCGGGCACGGTCCAAGAGTTGCTTGCGCCGCGGCATCGGCATGGTGGCTGTGGTCGGGCTTTGGTGACTGGGGGTGGTAAAGATCACATCGGTGTCACTGCTTATGGCTTCGGGCGGCAGGCCATCGTGATCCACCGGAATGCAGTCAATCGCGCAGCGACGGTGCACCACTTGATCGCGCAGGGTGTAATAAGTCGGGTCCTCTAATGCTGCCTTGCGGGTTTTGTCCAACAACAGCTGTGCCACCAACCACAGGGCATTCTGCGCCCCCAGAGTGATCAGGATCTCCTCGGGGCGGGCGGAGATGCCGCGCCGAGGCAGCGTGTGGCGGGCGATGTATTCGACCAGCAGCGGATCATCCTGATCGAAATAGTCATTGGTCAGGGCGGCAAAATCCTTTTGCCCCAAAGCGCGCAGAGCACAAAGCCGCCAATTGGCATGATCAAACAGCGAAGCATCGGCCTGACCGTAGATGAATGGATAACGATAATCGCGCCAGTCCTGCGGCTTGCGTGGGGTGTCGCCACCGCTGAAGCACTGGACCATCGCCGCGGACCAATCCACGGTATCGGCTGATTTCTGCGACGGAGAATACGACGGCGGCACCGGCGCGTTCTCGGACACATAATACCCCGATCGCCCGCGCGAGGTGAGGTAGTCGTTTGCCAACAGCTCTGTATAGGCGAGCGTCACGGTGATCCGGCTGATGCCCAGATGCGCGGCGAGCTTGCGCGAGGACGGCAGTTTCTCTCCCACGCGCAGGCGGCCGGAGAGAATGCCCTCGGCAATCATTTCCTGGATCTGCGCCTGCAGGGTGCCTTGCGCATCAGGGGTCAGAAAGAAGGTGTCGACAGAGATAGCCATGCATCACTGTAGGCTGGATATAAACGGGGTGCAATCTGGACTTACGCATTTTGGTATCTTGCAGTGAGAATCTTGTCGGTATCGATCTTGATTGCAATCGGTGACCGGCGTTGGGCATGTTCCACTCATGATGAAGTTTGTTGTTCACGGCCTGATTGTTCTGTTTTTGACTGTGGTTACTCAGATCGGCGGGCTCGCTTGGTTTGTGTCGAGATTGTTCCGCAGATCCCTGCTTGTCTTCGTCATTGTCTATGTGGCGTTCAGTATTGGGGCGCAGTACACGGCCCCAGCCTTTGGCAGAACACCGCTCAGCTGTTTTGGATCAGGCAACCTGCAAGTGCAGTCCTGGTTTTACTGTGCCTTGAACAGAACCTATGTGTCGCCCGCGTTGCTTGAGGTGTTGCAGGACAATGCGGATGAGGTTGCGCGGGAGTACCCCGGCACGGTTACACTTGTATTAGATGCCAACTTTCCGTTCTGGGATGGTTTCCCACTGCTGCCACATCTTTCGCATGATGACGGAGAGAAAGTGGATCTGGCGTTCTTTTATAGCGATGAAGGTGGATTTGTTCCGGGGGCGGTACAGTCGCCGATTGGGTATTTTGCATTTGAATCTGGACCGACTGAGTGTCGCAACACTTGGTTGTCACTGCGCTGGGATCTTGATTGGGTACAGGGGTTTTGGCGAGATCTAACTCTTGGCGAGGGCAGAACATTTTTTCTGGTGAGGACGCTGGCAGAAGAGCCACGGGTTCAGAAGGTTTTTATTGAGCCTCATCTAAAGGACAGAATGGGCACAGACTTTCGCAAAATCAGGTTTCAGGGCTGCCGTGCCGCCCGCCATGACGACCACATACACGTTCAGATTTAGATTCATCGAGAAGATGGCTTGATGCGCTCAAATGATTCTATATAACTAGTTTTATAGAATCATTTGAGGCCAGGATGAGGCCAAGAGGTGCGTTATGGAATGGGAACATGCAGCGGGTGGGTTTGCGGCGATGGGGTCGGAGGCGCGGCTGGCGGTGTTGCGTTGTCTGGTGCGCGCGGGCGAAGGCGGGTTGATGGTGCAGGATATTCAGGCCCGCACGGGCATTGCGCCGTCCACATTAGCCCATCATCTGAAACTGCTGGCAAGCGCGGGGCTGATCCTGCAGCGCAAGCAGGGGCGCAGCACCTACAATACGGCAGATTATGCCCAGTTAAAGCAACTGGCGGGGTTTATCCTCAGTGAGTGCTGCGCGGATGATGTCTCTGTTGGGGAGGTGGCAAACGATGGCTGAGCTGACACAAGATCCGCGTTCCTTGGGGCTGATTGCGCGAGGGGTAAAAACGCCATGGGCGTTGTGTGTGGCGATCCTGCTGGCGGTGGCTGTGCTGGATCCCGGCAATCTGGCGGAAGTCATCCGGTTCGCCGGGGCGGCGTTGCTGCATACCGGGCGTTACATTCTGTTTGCGGTGCTGTTGCTCTCCTACCTCAAGGCGACGGGGGCCGAGGTGATGGTGGCGCGGGCCTTTGAAGGGCGCGAAGTGCGGATGATCTTTCTCGCGGCGGTCTTTGGCGGGTTAGCGCCGTTTTGTTCCTGCGAGGTGATTCCGTTCATTGCGGGTCTGCTGGCGCTGGGCGCGCCGCTGTCTGCGGTGATGGCGTTCTGGCTGGCCTCGCCCCTGATCGACCCGCCGACGCTGCTGATCACGGCTGGGGCGCTCGGCTGGCCGTTTGCGATTGCCAAGGCGGTGGCGGCGGTGGCGCTGGGGCTGTTTGGTGGCTTTGTCATCAAGGCATTGCGGGGGGCTGGGGCCTTTGCCAGCCCACTGAGGCAGGCGCCGACCTCAGGCTGCTGTGGCTGTGGGGCGCCGAAGGCCGAGGCGCCGGTCTGGGCCTTTTGGCGGGAACCTGCGCGGCGCAGCCAGTTTCGGCAGGAATTCATCAGCAATGGCCTGTTTCTGGTGAAATGGCTGACGCTGGCCTATGTGCTGGAGGCGCTGCTGGTTTCTTATGTGCCTGCGGATCTCATTGCCAATTTGGTTGGTGGGGAGGGGCTCCTGCCGATTGCCACCGCTGCACTGGTGGGGATGCCTGCTTATCTCAACTCCTATGTAGCGCCACCCTTGCTGGCGGGGCTGATGGACCAAGGGATGAGCGCGGGTGCCGCGATGGCCTTCATGGTGGCGGGTGCAGTGAGTTCGATCCCGGCGATGGCGGCGGTCTGGTCGCTGGTGAAGCCACAGGTCTTTGCCACCTATCTGGCGCTGGGGATCACCGGCGCGATCCTGTCTGGGATCTTGTTTCAGATGGTCTGAGGAGCCGGGACCGGGCTGGATGCTCCCGTCCGGTGCGCGACATCTGAGATGCCTGACACCCGTTGGGCCAAGCGCCGCGCATCTGCGCGGCGCTGTCGCGTCTGGGGTGGGCGTCATCTGCCCAGCAGATGTAGCAAATGGGCGCGGATCGTTGGCCATTCGGAGGCGGTGATCGAATAGACCGCCGTGTCACGCTGGGTGCCATTGGCCAGTATCATATGAGCACGCAGGATCCCGTCGAGCTGCGCGCCAAGCCGTTCGATGGCAGCCCTACTTTGACGGTTGAGGCGATGGGTGCGGAACTCCACCGCGATGGCATTAAGGGTCTCAAAGGCGTGACTCAGCAGCAGAAATTTGCATTCGGTGTTGATGCCGCTGCGCTGCACCGATGTGCGATACCAGGTGGAGCCGATTTCCAGCCTGCGGTTTGCGGCATCAATGTTCATATAGGTGGTCATGCCGACCGCGCGCCCGGTGCTGTCGAGAATGGCGAAGGGGGCCATGCTGCCGCTGTCTTGCAGGGCAAGGCGGCGATTGATTTCGGTTCCGATATCCTGCGGCGCGGGCACTGTCGTGTACCACAGCCGGTGCAGGTCGCCGTCGGCGGCAGCCTCTGCCAGATCGCTGGCGTGGTCGGGCAGAAGCGGGGTGAGGGAGACGGTTTTGCCCGTCAGGGGGAGCGGAGAAGCCCACATGGTTGCGCACCTTTGATCTGAAATATCCAATCCAGAGATGCAAGAAAGGTGGCCCGGTTCAAAGGGCCACCTTTTAACTTTTCGATCAGGCCAGATGGCCCGATCTGGAGATATCAGCCAAAGACCTTGGTCAGGGCCACATCCACCGCATCTGTGATCTTGTCCACGTCTTCGGGTGTCACGATCAGCGCCGGACTGAAGCAGAGGGTGTTGTTCTTGCCCGGGATGGAGCGGTTGGTCACACCAATGATGACGTTCTGATTGCCGCATTCGGCCACAACCGCCTGCGCCAGTTTCTCGTCCACCGGTTCCTTGGTGTCGCGGTCCGCAACCAGTTCCGCACCGATAAAGAGACCCTTGCCGCGGACATCGCCGATGACCTGATGTTTCTCCATCAGCGCCTCAAGGTTGGATTTCATCCGCGCGCCCATGGCGGTGCAGTTGTCGAGCAGGTTCTCATCCTCGATGATCTGCATATTGACCAGTGCGGCCGCAGGGCCGGCGGTGCAGCCGCCAAAGGTGGAGATGTCGCGGAAGTAGTTCATCGGATCACTGGCGTCATCCTTGAACATGTCAAAGACCGCTTCGGTGGTGACAAGGCAGGCAATCGCCGCATAGCCGGAGGCCACACCTTTGGCCATGGTCACGAAGTCGGGCTGAATGCCGTAGTGCTGATAGCCAAACCAAGTGCCGGTGCGGCCAACGCCACAGACCACTTCGTCGATATGCAAGAGGATGTCGTACTGTTTGCAGATTTCCTGTACCCGCGGCCAGTAGCCTTCAGGCGCCTCAATGACGCCACCGCCCGCGGTCACCGGTTCAAGGCAGAGCGCGCCGACGGTGTCGGGGCCTTCGCGCAGGATGATCTCTTCGATCTGGTTGGCCGCTGCAATGCCGAACTCCTTGCCGGAGAGATGCTCCAGACCCAGCTCGTGCTTGCGGTACTCCATGCAGTGGGGAACTTTCACGAAATCGGGCGCGAAGGGGCCATATTGCATATTGCGCTCTTCCTGGCCGCCTGCGGACATCGCCGCAAGGGTGGAGCCGTGGTAGTCGCGGTCGCGGTAGAGGATCTTGGTTTTCTTGCCGCCGTATTTCTTATGCGCGATCTGGCGCACCATCTTGAAGGCTTTCTCATTCGCCTCAGATCCGGAGTTGTTGTAGTAGACCCGGCTCATGCCCGGCATTTTCCCGATCAGCTTTTCGGCAAACAGCGCACCGGGGATGGACCCTGCCGACTGGGCGAAATAGCAGAGCTTCATCAGCTGGTCATAGACCGCCTTGGCGATTTCCTCGCGGCCATAGCCGACGTTGACGGTCCAGACCCCGCCGGAAACGGCGTCGAGCCACTCCTTGCCGTTCTGGTCCCAGACCCGCATGCCCTTGCCCTCGACGATGATGCGGGGGTCGTTTTCTTCAAAAGGCTTGTGCTGAATCAGGTGATGCCAGACGTTGGCCTTATCGGCGGCGATGACCCGGCTCAGGTCGTTTTCATTGAACGTGCCATCCATGACATGCCCTTTCCAAGTTGTTCGAAAATGCGGTCTGCCATGGATTGGCTGGCCAGACTCGCCCTGTACCCACGAAACGCTATATTTACGTTTTGCTCTAGGTCCAGTTGCCGGCGCAATTTAGCTCCAGACGCGGAGCTGGCGGATGATTGTGGTAAAAAACATTTGTTCTGGATTTGTTGGATTGAGAACGTGCGTCGATATGCGCCAGATCGGTGCAGTGACACAGGCGGAGCGAAGCGTTGACGACATATCATTTGATGGTGGCCCCCAATGGGGCGCGGCGGCGGCAGGCGGATCATGCAGGGCTGCCGGTGCGCACTGCGGAGATTGCTGCGACGGCGGCGACTTGCCAGCGGGTCGGGGCGGATGCGCTGCATCTGCATGTGCGCGACCGGGACGGCGGGCATTCGCTGGATGCGGGACGCTACCGCGCGGCAATCGCGGCGGTGGCCGAGGCCGCGCCGGGCATGGCGATCCAGATCACCACCGAGAGTGCCGGGGTTTTTGACGTTGCCGATCAGCTGGCCTGTCTGGAGGCGCTGCGTCCGGCGGCGGCCTCTGTGTCTATCCGAGAGATGGCGCGGGATTGGCGATTGGCATCGAGGGCTTATGCGGTCTGTGCGGAGGCGGGGACTGAGGTGCAGCATATTCTATACGGTGCCGACTGCATCGCGGCGTTGCGTCAGGCCTATGCGCGCGGGGATATTCCGACGCAGATGCGGTCGGCTATTTTTGTGCTGGGCCAATATGCGCCGCCGCGCCTGGCCCATCCGGCGGAGCTGCACCCGTTTCTGGCGGCAACTGCGGATCTGGATCTGGACTGGGGGCTCTGCGCCTTTGGCCGGCAGGAACACGCCTGCCTGCTGGCAGGGCTTGAGGCCGGCGGGCGGCTGCGGATCGGGTTTGAAAACAATACCCAGGCTGCGGATGGATCAGAGTATCCTGACAACGCGGCCTCTGTCGCGGCTTTTGTCGCATTGGCCCGCGCGGCGGGGCATCGCCCGCTTGTGATGTCTGTTTCCGAGGATAAAGGACCCCAGTAATGAGCCATGTTTTCCCTCGCCACACCAAAGCCGATCTGCCCATCGCCGTTGCAGGGGACGGCTGCTACCTGATTGATGCCAATGGCAAACGCTATTTCGATGGCTCGGGCGGCGCGGCGGTGTCCTGTCTGGGGCATTCCGACGCCGGGGTGACTGCCGCCATACAGGCGCAGGTTGGCAAGCTGGCTTTTGCCCATACCGGGTTCATGACCTCGGAACCGGCAGAGGCGCTGGCGGATCTGCTGATTTCACAGGCGCCGGGGGATCTGGACCGGGTCTATTTCGTCTCCGGCGGGTCAGAGGCGACGGAGGCCGCGATCAAGCTGGCGCGGCAGTATCATCTGGAGCGTGGCGACAGCGCGCGCCGTCACGTGATCGCGCGCAGGCAAAGCTATCACGGCAATACGCTGGGGGCGCTTGCGGCGGGGGGCAACGCATGGCGACGCCAGCAGTTTGCGCCGCTGCTGATTGATATTTCGCATATCGCGCCCTGCTATGAATATGTCGATCGGGGCGACGGCGAGAGCCGCTATGACTATGGTCAGCGTGTGGCCAATGAGCTGGAGGCGGAGATCCTGCGGCTTGGGCCAGAAACGGTCATGGCCTTTATGGCGGAGCCGGTGGTCGGGGCGACATCCGGCGCGGTGCCGGCCGTTGAGGGCTATTTCAAGCGTATCCGCGAAATCTGCGACCAATACGGCGTGTTGCTCATTCTGGATGAGGTGATGTGCGGCATGGGGCGGACTGGTCATTTGTTCGCGTGCGAGGCGGATGGTGTTGCGCCGGATATCCTGTGTATCGCCAAGGGGCTGGGCGCTGGCTATCAGCCGATTGGCGCGATGCTGTGCAGTCGCCAGATCTATGACGCGATTGAAGGCGGCAGCGGTTTTTTCCAGCACGGCCACACCTATATTGGCCACCCGGTGGCAACAGCGGCGGGGCTGGCGGTGGTGCGGGCGCTGCTGGATCGCGGGCTGGTGCAGCGCAGTGCCGAGATGGGTGAGACGTTGCACGCGGCGCTGGTTGCGCGCTTTGGTCAGCATCCGCATGTGGGCGATCTGCGTGGGCGTGGGTTGTTCCGAGGGATCGAACTGGTGGCAGATCGTGACAGCAAGATGCCCTTTGATCCCGCACTTGGTGTTGCGGGCAAGCTGAAGAAGGCGGCGTTTGAGGCCGGGCTGATCTGCTATCCGATGGCGGGAACACGCGACGGGCGCAATGGTGATCATATCCTGCTCGCGCCGCCCTTTATCCTGAGTGAGGATCAGATTGGCGAGATCACAGACAAGCTGGAGGTTGCCTTGGGTCAGGTGCTGCCTGGGGAGTAATCCGCTGATGTCGGATCTCAGGCGACCCGGCACGCGTCGATCAGCTCGGGGGGCGGGAATTCAATTTATGGATTTTGATCGGTTATTGGCGTAATTTTAGGGTCAAAATCTTGGAATAATTTGTATATATTGCAGTAAATGAGTGAAATTTCACCAGTCTTACTTGGTAAAGTGTTTGCAGCACAGCAAGAGGACCGTTCAAATGACCACAAATTTCGCCCCTGCCGACCTTCTTGATCGCTTCAGCGCGTCACTTGCTGGGGCTGAGTGTCTGGACCGCCTGCGGGGCGGTGTCATTGGTGACGGGGCGGAACTACCGGGACCGAACGGGCCGGTGAAGATGATATACGCCGATTACGTCGCCTCTGGCCGGGCCTTGCGCCAGGTTGAGGACTTCGTTCTGACGGAGGTGCTGCCGTTCTATGCCAACAGCCACACCGAGGCATCTTATTGCGGGAGCTTCATGACCCGGCTGCGCAGCGCCGCACGGCAGACCATTGCGCGGATCTGCGGCGCCGATGATCGTTTTGCCACGGTGTTTACCGGGTCTGGCGCGACGGCGGGCCTCAATCGGCTGGTGCATTTGTTGGGGGTCTCCGGCGCAGTGGCTGCGGGGCAGACGCCTCTGGTGATCCTTGGCCCCTATGAGCATCATTCCAACATCCTGCCGTGGCGCGAAAGCGGTGCCGAGGTGGTGGAGATTGCCGAAGCCGCAGAGGGCGGGCCAGACATGGCGGAGCTGGAGGCTGTGTTGCAGCGCGAGACTGGCGGCGATCGCCTGATCGTGGGGGCGTTTTCTGCGGCATCAAATGTGACAGGGATTGTCACCGACTCCGATGCGGTCAGCCGTCTGCTGCGCCAGTACGGTGCGCGGGTGGTCTGGGACTACGCCGGTGGTGGCCCTTATCTGCCGATGGATATGGCTGCGGGCACAGATGCCGAGAAGGACGCGATTGTGTTCTCCGCCCATAAATTCCTGGGCGGGCCGGGTGCGTCTGGTGTGATGATCCTGCGCAAGGCTGCGGTGGCAAGTACACGCCCGACGCTGCCCGGAGGTGGTACCGTGAAATTTGTCTCCCCCTGGCGGCATGATTACGCAGATGATCTGGCGGCGCGGGAAGAGGCGGGCACGCCCAATGTCGTGGGCGATATCCGGGCCGCGCTGTGTCTTTTGGTGAAGGAGGCGATGGGGCAGGCCTTCATGGACCAGCGGCAGGAGGAGCTGCGGCAGCGGGCGCTGGCGGCCTGGCAGGATCTGCCCAATCTGCAAATCCTCGGCAATCCGAACGCAAGGCAGAAGCTGCCGATCTTCTCGTTTCAGGTGCAGGATCCCGAGACCGGAGCGCCAATACACCAACAGCTGTTCACCCGGATGCTGTCGGATCACTACGGGGTGCAGGCCCGTGGCGGCTGCGCCTGTGCGGGGCCATATGCCCACCGGTTGCTGAACATCGGACAGGTGCAGTCCCGCGCTATGCGCGCGGCCATTCTGGGCGGGCAGGAGATTGAGAAACCGGGCTGGACCCGCCTCAACTTCTCCGCGACGTTGAGCGATGAGAAAGCCGATGCAATCATCCACGCGGTGCGCGACCTCGCACAGGATCCGCAGCGGTTTTGTGAGGGGTATAACGTCGATGCCGCTACTGCGCGTTTTGCGCCGAAGGTGGCCTAATGTGCCGTCTGCTCGCCTGGAACGGGGCCCCGCGCTACCTTGAAGATCTGGTGTTTGTACCGGAACATTCGCTGGTGCATCAATGCCGGAATGCGCTGATCTGCAAGACGCCGATCAATGCGGATGGGTTTGGTATGGCTTGGTATTCCGACCGCCCGGAGCCGTGTCTTTATAAGGACACGCATCCGGCCTGGTCCGATCCCAATCTGGCGCAGATTTCGCGGCATACCAAGACAGGGCTGTTTCTGGCCCATGTGCGCGCCTCCACCGGAACCGCGACTTCGCGCAACAATTGCCACCCTTTTGCCAGCGGCAAATGGAGCTTTATGCACAATGGTCAGGCAGGCGGGCATATGAAGTTCCGCAAACGGTTGGATACGATGATCCCTGATGCGTTTTACAATCACCGTCTCGGTGGCACTGAGAGTGAGGCGATATTCCTGATTGCCCTTGGTCTGGGGCTGGACGCGGATCCCATCGGCGCGGTGGCCGGAGCGGTGCAGCAGGTAGAGGCCGTCTCGCGCGAGAATGGTACCACGCCGCATATGCGCTTTGGTGCCTGCTGGTCTGATGGTACCCGTCTTTATGCGGCGCGCTATGCGTCCGACCGGCATGCGCCAAGCCTATACTATAGGGTCTATAAGGAAGGGGTGATTGTCACCTCTGAGCCATTGGACAGTGATACTGGCAGCTGGATAGAGGTGCAGCAAAACCGCGCGCTGGTGGTTGAGGGCGGTGAGGTTATGGATCTGCCATTTGCCTCGGCGATGGCGGCCTGATCGGTACCCGGCATAAGCGTGATCACCGGTCCGTCAGTGGGACGCGATAACCTTGCGGTGAGATGTGTGGTCGAGCGGCCAAAGGTCGGTTGACTATCGGTGCTTTGCAGCGCAACCCTGTGGCGAAAATCGCACCCCATGTGTCGGGGTGATACCCGATTGCTCGCTGTTCGGAGGCCCCATGTCGCGTCAGGAATCCCCGCTCTATCCCGTTATCCGCACCGTTGGGCTGTCAGGTATGCTGGTCAGTTTCGGTGATCAGCTGGACGAGGCGACCAATCGCGCCACCTTGGCGTTTCGCAGTGCTGTCAATGATTTGTCTCTGCCGGGAGTGATTGAGACCGCGACGTCTCTGGCCTCGGTCTTTGTGCGGTTTGATGTGGCGTTGCGCTCGCATGATGAGATGCGCGCTGATCTTGCGGCATTGGTGGACCGTCAGGACTGGCGGCGTGCGCCGCTGCCCGAGGGGCGGCGGTTCTGGCGGGTGCCGACAGTTTACGGCACGGATCTTGCACCGCAATTGGCCGAAGCCGCAGATGCCGCCGGGGTTAGCGAGGCTGAGGCGATTGAGCAGCTGGGTGGCGCGCGGGTGCGGGTATTGACGATCGGATTTGCGCCGGGTCAGCCTTATCTGGGCACCTTAGGAGAGAACTGGGATATTCCACGTCAGACCAGCGTTACGCCACAGGTGCCCGCAGGGGCGCTGGTGGTGGCGATCCGTCAGTTCGTGCTGTTTTCAACGGCATCCCCGACCGGCTGGCGACATGTGGGACAGACCGGATTGCGGCTGTTTCAGCCCAGTGCAGACAATCCCTTTGCCCTGCGCGCGGGCGATGAGTTGCAGTTTGAGCCGGTTCGCAAAGATGCCTTTTTGCGGTTGTGTGATGGCGGTGCCGAGCAGGGTGGCGCAATTGTCAGCGAGGTCACATCATGAGAGCGCTGAAAGTTCTGCGCATCGGTCTCTCTTGTACGGTGCAGGATTGTGGCCGACCGGGCTATCTGGGGCAGGGGATGTCACAGGGTGGGGCGGCAGATATGCAGGCCCTCGCCGAAGGTGCCGCGCTTCTGCGTCAGGATGGCGGCATGGCCGCGCTGGAAATGGCAGGGTTTGGTGGATCGTTTGAGGCACGTGAGCCTATGCGCATAGCCCTGACCGGGGCTGAGATGGCCGCAACGCTGGATGGTGCGCCGCTGGTCTGGAATGCTTCGCACCGGATTGAGCCGGGGCAGCGGTTGGAGATCGGTGCCGCAAAACGGGGCGTCTACGGCTATTTGCATGTGGGCGGCGGCTTTGCGACGCCGCAGCGGCTTGGCGCGCGCGCGGCTCATCTGGTGGCCGCTCTTGGCGCGCCAGTTGCTGAGGGCGATACCCTGCCGGTCGGCGATGAGATCACCCCGGCAGCGCGGCAGGTGACGGGGCTGGGCCTAACCGTGGCGGACCGGTTTTCTGGCGGAGAGCTGCGGCTGGTCGAGAGTTTTCAGTCTGATTTGTTCCCGCCCGAGGTGCGCCGCCGTTTTGCAGAGACGGTTTTCACACCGGGCCGCCGCGCCAGTCGCATGGCCTTGCAGTTGATGTCAGAGGGTGAAGGGTTCGCAGCTGAGGGGCAGTTGAATGTCCTGTCAGAAATCATCGTGCCGGGAGATGTGCAGATGACCGGCGATGGTCAGCCCTTTGTGTTGCTGCGCGAGGCGCAGACGACCGGGGGCTACCCCCGCATCGGCACCGTCTTGCCCTGTGATCTGGCACGGGTGACGCAGGCTGCTGCAGGGACGGCCTTGCGGTTTCGCTGGGTTTCGCTGGACGAGGGGCTGGCACAGCAGGCCGCGCATGAGGCTGCGGTGGCACGGCTGCCTTCTGCCTGTCGCCCTCTGTTGCGCGACCCGGCTGATATGGGTGATCTTCTGTCCTATCAATTGATCGGCGGGGTTATCTCTGCTGAGGCGGATCCTTTTGAAACCGGAGCTAAGACATGAGCAAGAGCGTCGATCTGAACGCCGATATGGGCGAAAGCTATGGCCCTTGGACCATGGGTGATGATGCCGCGCTGCTGGATGTGGTGACCTCGGCCAATATTGCCTGCGGGTTTCATGCGGGCGACCCGGATGTAATGGCCGCGACTATGGCACTGGCGCGCGACCATGGGGTTGGCATCGGCGCGCACCCCGGATTTGACGATTTGCAAGGGTTCGGCCGTCGCAGGATGCAGGTGCCGCCCGTCACATTGGCCAATATGATCCGCTATCAGTTGGGCGCGGCGCAGGGCATGGCGCGCGCGGCAGGTACCAAAGTACGGCATCTGAAGCTGCATGGGGCGCTGTCGAATATGGCCTGCGTTGATCCCGCCATGGCGCTGACCTGCTATGAGGCGGCGCTGGAGCTGGACCCGGATCTGATCATCATGGTGCTGGCCGCCACCGCCATGGAAGAGGTGGTGCGGGAGCTGGGCTGTAATTGGTGCGGTGAGATTTTTGCGGATCGGGCCTATAAAGATGACGGCACACTGGTTGACCGGTCGCTGCCGGGGGCAGTGATCCACGATCCCGATATCGCGGGCCCGCGCGTCCTACAAATGGTGGAGGAAGGCGCGATCATCACCGAAAGCGGTGCGCGCATCCCAACCGCCATCGACACCATCTGTCTGCATGGGGACACACCTACCGCCGTGCAGTTGGCGCGGTCGGTGCGGCACTCGCTGTCCGAGGGCGGAATCGAGGTTCGCGCCTTCGATGGGCGTCGGGGGTGAACCTGTCGTGAAAAACAGATTGGATGACTATTTTTTCGTTTCAAAATAGAATATTAGCTGAAGATGTTTTAAAATTGGATGTTGGAGCCTATCCCTTGAGCGGATTTCTGGGCTAAACCTGTGGCAGCCTTTTGCCGCAACAGGATCCGCCTATGTCTCTCCGTTTGTTTTCGACCCGGTCCCGCCCAATGCATATGGGACCGTTTCCGATGGAGCGAGTGCAGCCGGGGCCGATGCCGGATCTCGCGGCAGTGCCGCCGTTTCAGCCGCTGAATTTCAGACGTCCCGGTATGCCTGCCTCAATCGTCAATGCGATGGGGGAGTATCAGGCGATGATGGATGCAATCCGGGACGGGCTGGTGAACAAGGCCCGCGCTGATTGCCCCGATCACCCGCAGGAACGGGCGGATCATATCAAGGCCTTTGGCTATTTCTGTGATGCCGCCATGGTCGGGGTCGGGCCGCTGCCCGCATCGGCCCGGCTGGCACAGCCCTATCGGAACCCGGACATTGATCGGCTGTCCCATGATCTGAAGACCCGCCAGACCAAGACGCTGGCCTCTGGCATCGACATGATCATGGCCGACCTGAAGGACGCAATGGTGGCGCCGCCAACCACGATTGGTGATCACAGCCATGCGATTGTGTTTCTCTATGAAATGCCACGCGATCCCCGCCCGCAGGAAGAGGGCTGCGACTGGCTGGACGGGGCCGAAACCCATCGCGCCTGTCTGCGGGCCTCGGAAACGGCTGTGGTGTTGGCCAATTACATCCGCCTGTTGGGTTGGGATGCGAAGGCGCATACCGGCACATCGTCAGATGTGGACCTGAACCAGCTGACCGTTGCGGCAGGTTTGGCCACGGTCGAAGACGGCAAGCTGGTGAACCCCTATCTGGGCACGCGGTTTGGTGTGGCAGTTGTGACCACCGATTTCGATCTGGTCCGGGATCGGCCGCTGTTGCCGCAGGATCTGCAACCGGTGATGCAGGTGAAGGGGCCAAAATGGTGGCTTGGTTTAGGCTCTGCCCGGTCGGCGTTGAATGGCGATCCCTTTGCCAGCCGCGATTTCCGCGATGGGCCGCATCCGTTTGAGACGCTGAAGCGGGTCGCGGATCCCACCACCTATATAGATGAGGCCCGTGTGGCACGGGTGCCAAAGCGCACCGATATGTTTGCCCGCAGCCAGTTCGGCGACATGGGCAAGACCAATCAAGCGGCGGCCACCGGCGGGTTTTACGTGCGCAAGGCCGCGCCCTCGATGGCGCAGCGGCGGATGTTGGGGGCATTCGTGCTGTTACAGGACGGGGCCTCTGCCGAAAACGGTGCGCGCCCCACAGATGCGGAGCGCAACGCCGCCAATATCAAGGCGGCGAGCTATTGGCTGGGGATTGATGCCGTCGGGATCAGCCGCTGCCCGGACTGGACCTGGTACAGCCATGACGCCACCGGTGCCGAAATCCACCCCGAACATGATCAGGCGATTTCGATGATCGTTGATCAGGGCTTTGACACGACAGAAGGCACATCGGGGGATGACTGGATTGCGGTGGCGCAGTCCATGCGCGCCTACCTGCGGTTTTCGCTGCTGGGTGGCGTGATTGCGCGGCAGATCCGCAACCTCGGCTATAAGGCGAAGGCCCATACGGTGATGGATGGCGAGGTGTTGCAGCCGCCCTTGCTGCTGCTGTCGGGACTGGGGGAAGTCAGTCGCATCGGCGAGGTGATCCTGAACCCTTTTCTCGGGCCGCGCCTTAAGTCGGGGGTTGTGACCACCGATATGCCGATGGCGCATGACAAGCCGATTGATTTCGGCATTCAAACGTTTTGTGAGTCCTGCAACAAATGTGCCCGTGAATGCCCGTCTGGGGCGATCACAGCCGGACCAAAGCGGATGTTCAACGGCTATGAAATCTGGAAATCTGATAGCCAGAAATGCACCACCTACCGCATCACCACGCCCGGTGGGGCGATGTGCGGACGCTGCATGAAGACCTGCCCGTGGAACCTTGAGGGGATTTTCAAGGAAAAGCCGTTTCGCTGGGCGGCGATGAACATGCCTGCGGCAGCCCCCGCCTTGGCCAAACTGGACGATATGGTTGGCAATGGCGAGATGAACCCGGCAAAAAAATGGTGGTGGGATCTGGAGCTGGAGGAAGACGGCGGCTATCGCCCAACGCGCCATCCGGTCAATGCACGCGCGCTGCAAAAGGATCTGGATCTGCACTATGAGGATCAGACGCTGGCCGTGTACCCGGCAAATCTGGCACCGCACCCCTGGCCCTATCCGTTCCCAATGGACCGGGAGGCGGGGATCGAGGCCTATCAGGCGATGATCACCGCCGAGGAGTACAAAGCCCGCCGGGCGCGGGGCGAAACCGGCGATTGGGATCACATCTATACCAATGACGACGACAGCCCGGTGTTGCGGGTTGAGGTCTCCAATGTGGAGGTCATGAGCGGCGGCGTTACCAAATATGAATTCAAGAGCCTGGATGGCAGCCCCCTGCCGGAATGGACGGCGGGGGCGCATCTGGACATCGTGGTCGCGCCTGAATTCCTGCGGCAGTATTCCATGTCCGGCGATCCGGCGGATCGGTCGAAATATCAGATCGGAGTGCTACGCGAGGATGTAGGGCGGGGTGGCTCAAAGCTGCTGCACCGAATTTTTGCAAAGGGGCGCAAGGTCTTTATTTCCAAACCGATCAACCATTTCCCACTGGTTGAGAGCGCGAGCCGCAGCTTTCTGATGGGCGGCGGCATCGGGGTGACGCCGATGATCGCGATGGCCCATCGCCTGCACACGCTGGGACAGCCGTTTGAGCTGCATTATTCAGTGTCATCGCGCAAGGATGCAGGCTACCTCGACGATCTTGCAGCGATGCCCTGGGCAGATCACGTGCGGGTACATGTCTCGGATGAGGGCAGCCGGGCGGATCTGGATAAACTGCTGGCGGGGTATCGGAACGATTGGCATGCCTACACCTGCGGACCCGATCGTTACATGAGCGGCGTGATGGAGGCGGCAGAGCGGCAAGGCTTCCCGGAAGACGCGCGTCATCTGGAGTATTTCTCGGTCCCCGAGATGCCAGACTATGAAAACCATCCCTTTACGCTAAAGCTGGCGCGATCAGGGCGCGAATTGCTGGTGCCCGCGGATAAGACGGCGACCGATGTGCTGGCGGAGAACGGCGTCCATGTGGATGTGAAATGCTCTGACGGGATCTGCGGGGTGTGCAAATGCGGCCTGGTGGCGGGCGAGGTAGAGCACCGCGATTTCGTGCTGTCCAAGGCGCAGCAGCAGGATGCGGTGATCCTGTGCCAGTCACGCGCGGCCAAGAAAGACGGCGTCATCGAGGTCGATCTCTGACCTGCATATTTGAGGTGGGTAGGATGGTACCAAGACGAGAACGGGCCGCGCATTCCATCGCGCTGCCCGTCCCGTATCTAAATGTACGGTTTCGCCGGGGATCAGATGCCTTTGCCTTGCAGCGTCTCTGCCGCACGGATGAGGGCAGTCGCCAACGCCCTTTCAGAGATGGGTTTTTGCACGATGGGGCAGGGCGGGTAGATATCTATGATTGTCTGCACCTCGCCATAGCCGGTGGTCAGGACAAAGGGGATGTTCTGCCGTGCCAGTTCCTCGGCGACGGGCACCGATTGTTCGGACCCTAGATTGACGTCCAGCACGGCATATTCGATGCCGCCGTCCGCCAGCTTATCCAGCGCTTTGGTAACACTCGACGCGCTGACCACTTCGAAGAAACCCATATCCTCCAGCATGGCGCTCACGTCCATCGCGATGATAAAGCTGTCCTCAACCACCAATGCCTTACCGCTTAGTACGGGGGCGCCTTTGGTCCCATTGTCGACAAGGACGGTGTCAGAGATCCGGGAGTTGTCATGTTGGATCCCGCGCAAGTGAAGGGTCGGAATGCGGAAATGTGCCTCCAGACCGGTAGTCTTGTAGTGGACCGTCGCATCGCCCTTCAATTCGTGCGGGATCGAGTTTTCGACGATGGTTGAGCCAAAGCCGCGCCGAGATGGGGGCGAGACTGGTGGGCCACCACGCTCAACCCAGTCAATCAGCAGCGCGCCGCTGTCCTCTTCCTTCAGGGTGATTTCGACCCGGCCAACATGGTTGCTGAGCGCGCCATGTTTCACCGAATTGGTCGTCATTTCGTGCAGCACCAGCGCCAGCGTGGTGAAAGCCTGAGGCGCAATCAGCGCGTCTGGCCCGCTGATAACCACCTCGTCGGCGCGCCCGGAGGAATAGGCCTCAAGCTCACATTTGATCAGGGCCTGCAGAGATGCCGGTTCCCATTGTTCGTTGGTCAGCTGATCGTGGGCCCGCGCGAGCGAGTGGATGCGCCCATCAAGGTTGTCGGTAAATTCGGTCAGAGTGCGGGCTGTGCCCTTGGTCTGGGTCACCAACCCGCGCATCAGGTTAAGGATATTGCGGACCCTATGGTTCAGTTCCGAGATCAACAACTGCTGTTGTTCCTGTGCCCGCGCGCGCTCGGCATTGGCAGCCTCTGTCACCTTAAGGAAAACCTCCAGCAGCACGGTGCGCAACAGGTTGGCGGCATGCTGGGTGTGCTCATTCCAGGGCGCGGAACGCCATTCGACGGTTTCCTGCCAGAGCTCAAAGCTCTTGCGCGGGGTCAGCCGTACACCATTTGGGCCAATTTCCATCGGTTTGGTCGGATCCCCTGCCCAATCCACGGTCTGCGAGATGTTGCGTCGGCACAGGATCAGGTAATCGCGTGGTCGTTTTGAGATCGGGATCGCAAGAATGCCGGCACAGCGATCAATGTACTCGCGCGCTGGTTCGTGAAGGCTCTCTAACTGGTTTGTCGAAAAGACCGTCGCCCCAATCGTCAAATCCAGCTTCCGGGCCAAGGACCGGGTTTCGTCGGCAGTGGGCGCAGTGCCGACCGCGTGAAACTCGTTATCGGAGTAGAGCACGAGACCGTCATGGGGGATGACATCTTGAATATCGTCCGACACCGAGATCAGGCTGTCCTTGAACGGGCGCCCATCCGCCAGCATTGCCATCAGCTGGGTCTGCAACCGGTTCATGTTCTTTTCTTCACGGCTGCGCTGGCTGCTCTCAAACTGGCTCAGTTCGTATGAAAACACATGCGCGAACATCTCGATCGCGGTGCGACGTTCGTAGTCGATGTAGCGGGGTCGGTGGTGGTGGCAGGCAAACAACCCCCACAGCTCACCGTCCTTCATGATCGATACCGACATTGACGCGCGCACGCCCATATTGCGCAGATACTCCAGGTGGATGGGGGACACGGCACGGGTGACAGCCAAGGACAGGTCCAACGGCGCACCGTCGATCTTGAAACCAGGCGTTATCGGAGCACCTTCATCGTCGACATCTGCAATCAGCCGCAGCAGGGACCGTTTGTACAATGCGCGTGCCTGTACTGGAATGTCAGAGGCTGGAAAGAACATGCCTTCGTATTTCTTGGTGCGATCAGCGCGAACCTCGGCAATAACCTGACCTGAGTGATCGGGCTGGAACTGATAGACCATGACGCTGTCAAAACCGGAAATCGCCTGCAACCCGCGGGCGGCACCCTGTGCCAGGCGGGCAATATCTTCATCGCGGCGCAGCTGGCTGAAATGGGGGTAGATTTCGGACATCACATCCCGGTCACTTCGCTCGAACTTTGGCTCAAATTCGATGATCAGATGACGGCCGCTCTGGTGAATATTGACGTCAAACGCCTGGGTGCTGTGTTTCAGAACAATATTGAAAAGCCGCAGGGTGCTGTTTGGGGCTTCCAGCGCGCTCAGATCGCGACGAATGCGGGCAAAGGCATTTTCGGCGATCAAATCGCCCAGTGATTGGCCGATGGCGTCGCTCACATGCGTGCCGAGTATCTCCTGAAGGTTATCTGATGCGTGCTGCACGATCCAATCGGTCGAAACCGCAATCAGCGCGCCGTATGATTGGACCCGGCCCAACTGATGGATCGGTTCACGGTCACAATTGGTGAGTGTCGTCGTGGAAAGAGTTTGTTCCAAAGCCATTATACAGGCCCTTTGTTATCGCGTTTTTATGTATGAATTGGGTAGCGTCTTGGGTGACTTTAGCGGATTGATCCGCGCCGCCATATTAAATAGCTCAAACCCGCTGCGGGTATCTGTCACGATTTTATCTGCCAGCGTGCTGTCTGTCTTGATCGCGTCCAGGTCTTCGCAGGCTGCCCGCCAAGGCATCAGATGGTCACGGGGCTCGAAATAGCAGGGCAGGGCGGCACATCCAGTGGCATCCGACAGGCGGCGGCGCAGAACCTCAGTGCCCAGCCGCGAACCAAGCACCAGATAGTCGACCGCCAGCGGGTGCAGGTTTGGCAGCGCGCTTCTGGCGAGGTCCGCCGGAGCGGTGCAATGTGTGGTGCAATCAGCGCGCAAGGCCTCTGTCAGCATTGGCAGCAAATCTGCAGAATGCCCTGTTGCGCTGTCGCAGGCCCGGGCCAAAGCGTGCAGTGCGGTATACTGACAGTTCAAAAACCAGGCGAGATGCGGCAAAGGGCTCTCATGAAAGGGCGCAAAGGCACGTTCTGCGGCATCATGCTCGGCACGGGTCGTCTGGCGCAACAGCATGCGAAACCCGTTGTTGCTTGGGCGGGGCCTCATTAGATTATCTGCCAAGGGCGGGGAGGACATCCTATCAGCGGGTGCCGCCCGCAAAGAGGAGGGGTCTCGATCTGTCATAGCCACTGCTTTGGTCCCGTGGTTGCGCTGTTGCTGCCGCATTGACGTAGGTCTTGGCTGCCTGCGCCTGCGGTTCGGCCATCAAAGCGTATGAGACGGCGCAGACACAACCCAAATTGTAGATAGTGACCTAACGACCTCAGCGCCTTTCACTAGGCCTAGGGTAAAGACCCCCTGTTTTGCGCCATGAATCGGGAATCTCTCTGTGTTGAGATGCTGCGAATCCGAGTCAGCGGGCGACGAGTCGATGTGCTATTAGTGGCTCAGAGACGCCTGACCCCTATATGTAGATGATGCCTGACATCACGGTTGATATGCCATCCAAGGAAATCGAGTGATCCGGCTTGTTATGCGCATTAATTTACGAAAAACGAAGTACGTATATATTTGATTTTGTTGTGTAATATTTGACTTTCTCCAAAACTTCATGAAAATGTCAAAAAACAGCTTGCGGCTTTGTGTAACTCGCCTTAGAACCCCCTTCACCGGCGGCGCTGAGGCGCTACGGGGACACACTGGACGGGACGGCGGCGACGCTGGATTGGACGGGAAACGCGGCGGAGAGACGCTGGGACGGGCTGGAGAGACGGTCGGACACATCGGAGAGACGGTGGACATTTTGGAGATTTGGTTGGCGGGCGCGTCATGAGAGTGGCGCATCTGTTGGTTATTGTCTCTTGGTGTATGCTCTTTGACATTGATGAAATCTGAAGAGATATGTGGGCGGTTTGGTTCATTCGATGGATCAACCTCTTCATATCAACGCTTTTAGCAAGGCCTTTCGCTCTAGTAGCGATGTGGTTGCGCGATAATAAAGTGTCAGCTTCACTGTTTGTCGGCTTTCTGTACCTTTGGTACTGAAGCACGAGAAACAGAGAATGTTGGATGTTCGTTTCGAGTTCCTAGCCGGGTTCGAAGCCGTGCTGTTTGAGGCCCGTCCTCAAGTAGCGTTAGCGGTAGGACATTCAAAGATGTGCAGAGGTTCGAACGTCAAGGATACGCATGTAAGTGCGTTTCAACTTGAGAGTTTGATCCTGGCTCAGAACGAACGCTGGCGGCAGGCCTAACACATGCAAGTCGAGCGCACTCTTCGGAGTGAGCGGCGGACGGGTTAGTAACGCGTGGGAACGTGCCCTTCTCTAAGGAATAGCCACTGGAAACGGTGAGTAATACCTTATACGCCCTTCGGGGGAAAGATTTATCGGAGAAGGATCGGCCCGCGTTAGATTAGATAGTTGGTGGGGTAACGGCCTACCAAGTCTACGATCTATAGCTGGTTTTAGAGGATGATCAGCAACACTGGGACTGAGACACGGCCCAGACTCCTACGGGAGGCAGCAGTGGGGAATCTTGGACAATGGGCGCAAGCCTGATCCAGCCATGCCGCGTGAGTGATGAAGGCCTTAGGGTCGTAAAGCTCTTTCGCCAGAGATGATAATGACAGTATCTGGTAAAGAAACCCCGGCTAACTCCGTGCCAGCAGCCGCGGTAATACGGAGGGGGTTAGCGTTGTTCGGAATTACTGGGCGTAAAGCGCACGTAGGCGGATCAGAAAGTATAGGGTGAAATCCCAGGGCTCAACCCTGGAACTGCCTTGTAAACTCCTGGTCTTGAGTTCGAGAGAGGTGAGTGGAATTCCGAGTGTAGAGGTGAAATTCGTAGATATTCGGAGGAACACCAGTGGCGAAGGCGGCTCACTGGCTCGATACTGACGCTGAGGTGCGAAAGTGTGGGGAGCAAACAGGATTAGATACCCTGGTAGTCCACACCGTAAACGATGAATGCCAGTCGTCGGCAAGCATGCTTGTCGGTGACACACCTAACGGATTAAGCATTCCGCCTGGGGAGTACGGTCGCAAGATTAAAACTCAAAGGAATTGACGGGGGCCCGCACAAGCGGTGGAGCATGTGGTTTAATTCGAAGCAACGCGCAGAACCTTACCAACCCTTGACATCCTAGGACCGCCAGAGAGATTTGGCTTTCACTTCGGTGACCTAGTGACAGGTGCTGCATGGCTGTCGTCAGCTCGTGTCGTGAGATGTTCGGTTAAGTCCGGCAACGAGCGCAACCCACATCCTTAGTTGCCAGCAGTTCGGCTGGGCACTCTAGGGAAACTGCCCGTGATAAGCGGGAGGAAGGTGTGGATGACGTCAAGTCCTCATGGCCCTTACGGGTTGGGCTACACACGTGCTACAATGGCAGTGACAATGGGTTAATCCCAAAAAACTGTCTCAGTTCGGATTGGGGTCTGCAACTCGACCCCATGAAGTCGGAATCGCTAGTAATCGCGTAACAGCATGACGCGGTGAATACGTTCCCGGGCCTTGTACACACCGCCCGTCACACCATGGGAGTTGGGTTTACCCGAAGGCCGTGCGCCAACCTTTTCGGAGGGGGCAGCGGACCACGGTGAGCTCAGCGACTGGGGTGAAGTCGTAACAAGGTAGCCGTAGGGGAACCTGCGGCTGGATCACCTCCTTTCTAAGGATGTATCTAGCTAGATCAGAGCTTGCTCTGTCTCGTGATACACTTAGCATAAGATCAGTAATCAAAACTGATCACATCCGGACCAGGCCGTCCTCATATCTCTTCAGAACTGTCATGATTTTGCCCTTTGGCAGGATCAGCAAGGGGCCTTAGCTCAGCTGGGAGAGCGCCTGATTTGCATTCAGGAGGTCAGGAGTTCGATCCTCCTAGGCTCCACCACTCATGCGAAGGCCCTACATAGAATGGGTCGGTAGCTCAGGTGGTTAGAGCGCACGCCTGATAAGCGTGAGGTCGGAGGTTCAAGTCCTCCTCGACCCACCATTCTTCAGTATACGATTTGATCGTTAAGCATCCTGTGATGTTTAACCGTCCAATCGGACCGGATCGATGTTCCTTCGGGAAGGTTGATCACATTGACATCGTTTAGAGAGATACAATCAACAACACTGTTGGTCACCCGCGTAAGGGATCGACCTCAGTTTGGTGCTGATGACTGCTTCGGTGGTCTGATGCGAGCCTTTGCATTCCGCCCTTTTCCTCGGGCGCGCGAAGGTCTGCCGGATTGAAACCACAGTGTTGTCCAAGTCAAGTACACTAACCCGGTTCATATTCCGCAAGGTTTATGAGCCATTGTTCACTTCTTATGAAGTGAGCGGGAAAGTAATGCTTTTGGTTCAGAATAAAGCCGTAGTTTCTTACCAGCTTCTGCGGCGTGGCAGGTCACTGTCTTTTTCTGGACCAGATCAAGCGCGAGAAGGGCGTTTGGTGGATGCCTTGGCAGTAAGAGGCGATGAAGGACGTGATACTCTGCGATAAGTCATGGGGAGCTGAGAATAAGCTTTGATCCATGAATTTCCGAATGGGGGAACCCACCTGACAGTTTGTTATTGTGACTCTGCAGTTTGCTATGAGAGGCCTGTCCTCAAGTAGCGAAGCGGTAGGACATCAATAATGAGCTTAATCAGGTACTTAAGACCTGAATACATAGGGTTTTAAGAGCAAACCCGGGGAACTGAAACATCTAAGTACCCGGAGGAAAGGAAATCAATATGATACTCCCCTAGTAGCGGCGAGCGAACGGGGACCAGCCGAGCCTTGAGTGTGAATAGAATGTGTTGGGAAGCACAGCCATAGTGGGTGATAGCCCCGTATATGAAGCATGATAGGACGTATTAAGTAGGGCGGGACACGTGAAATCCTGTCTGAAGATCGGAGGACCACCTTCGAAGGCTAAGTACTCCTTACTGACCGATAGCGAACCAGTACCGTGAGGGAAAGGTGAAAAGCACCCCGACGAGGGGAGTGAAACAGTACCTGAAACCGAACGCCTACAATCAGTTGGAGGCCCCTTGAGGGCTGACAGCGTACCTTTTGTATAATGGGTCATCGACTTGGTCTCACAAGCAAGCTTAAGCCGTTAGGTGTAGGCGCAGCGAAAGCGAGTCTTAATAGGGCGAATGAGTTTGTGGGATCAGACCCGAAACCGAGTGATCTAGGCATGGCCAGGTTGAAGGTGCAGTAACATGCACTGGAGGACCGAACCCACATCTGTTGAAAAAGATCGGGATGAGCTGTGCCTAGGGGTGAAAGGCCAATCAAACTCGGAGATAGCTGGTTCTCTGCGAAATCTATTTAGGTAGAGCGTCATCCGAATACCCCGGGGGGTAGAGCACTGGATGGGTAATGGGGCCCCACAGGCTTACTGATCCTAACCAAACTCCGAATACCCGGGAGTACTAGATGGCAGACACACTGCGGATGCTAACGTCCGTAGTGGAGAGGGAAACAACCCTGACCTACAGCTAAGGCCCCTAATTCATGGCTAAGTGGGAAAGCAGGTGGGATGTCCAAAACAACCAGGAGGTTGGCTTAGAAGCAGCCATCCTTTAAAGATAGCGTAACAGCTCACTGGTCTAATTAAGACGTCCTGCGGCGAAGATGTAACGGGGCTCAAGCCATGAGCCGAAGCTTAGGATGCACATAGTGCATGGTAGCAGAGCGTAGTGTGACATAGTCTCATGTCTCCTTAGTGTCCTCGGGCACATTGGAGACGCGAGGCTTTCGATGAAGCGGGCGCGTGAGCGATCCCGTGGAGAGATCACTAGCGAGAATGATGACATGAGTAGCGACAAAGAGTGTGAGAGACACTCTCGCCGAAAGTCCAAGGGTTCCTGCTTAAAGCTAATCTGAGCAGGGTAAGCCGGCCCCTAAGTCGAGGCAGAAATGCGTAGACGATGGGAACTAGGTTAATATTCCTAGGCCAGGAGGATGTGACGGATTGTGAAGGTAGTTCATCCTTATCGGATTGAATGGGCTGCTGATCAGTTCCTGGAAATAGCCCTCCATGAGACCGTACCCTAAACCGACACAGGTGGACTGGTAGAGAATACCAAGGCGCTTGAGAGAACGATGTTGAAGGAACTCGGCAAAATACCTCCGTAAGTTCGCGAGAAGGAGGCCCAGTTCCAAGGCAACTTGGAGCTGGGGGCACAAACCAGGGGGTGGCGACTGTTTATTAAAAACACAGGGCTCTGCGAAGTCGCAAGACGACGTATAGGGTCTGACGCCTGCCCGGTGCCTGAAGGTTAAAAGGAGGGGTGAGAGCTCCGAATTGAAGCCCAGGTAAACGGCGGCCGTAACTATAACGGTCCTAAGGTAGCGAAATTCCTTGTCGGGTAAGTTCCGACCTGCACGAATGGCGTAACGACTTCCCCGCTGTCTCCAACATCGACTCAGCGAAATTGAATTGCCTGTCAAGATGCAGGCTTCCCGCGGTTAGACGGAAAGACCCCGTGCACCTTTACTACAGCTTCGCACTGGTATCAGGATTGTGACGTGCAGGATAGGTGGTAGGCATCGATATCGGAACGCTAGTTCCGGTGGAGCCTCCCTTGAGATACCACCCTTCGCACTCTTGATATCTAACCGCGGTCCGTTATCCGGATCCGGGACCCTGCGTGGCGGGTAGTTTGACTGGGGCGGTCGCCTCCTAAAGCGTAACGGAGGCGCGCGAAGGTTGGCTCAGAGCGGTCGGAAATCGCTCGTTGAGTGCAATGGCAGAAGCCAGCCTGACTGCGAGACTGACAAGTCGAGCAGAGACGAAAGTCGGCCATAGTGATCCGGTGGTCCCAAGTGGGAGGGCCATCGCTCAACGGATAAAAGGTACGCCGGGGATAACAGGCTGATACTGCCCAAGAGTCCATATCGACGGCAGTGTTTGGCACCTCGATGTCGGCTCATCTCATCCTGGGGCTGGAGCAGGTCCCAAGGGTACGGCTGTTCGCCGTTTAAAGAGGTACGTGAGCTGGGTTTAGAACGTCGTGAGACAGTTCGGTCCCTATCTGCCGTGGGTGTAGGATACTTGAGAGGAGTTGCCCCTAGTACGAGAGGACCGGGGTGAACGATCCACTGGTGGACCAGTTGTTATGCCAATAGCAGTGCTGGGTAGCTATGATCGGACAGGATAACCGCTGAAGGCATCTAAGCGGGAAGCCCCCCTCAAAACAAGGTATCCCTGAGGGCCGAGGTAGACCACCTCGTCAATAGGCCGGAGATGTAAGTGCAGCAATGCATTCAGTTGACCGGTACTAATCGCCCGATAGGCTTGATCTGTTCCAGTAACAGACAGTGACACAAGAACCAAAAGCAAAACACAAAACTTGGACTTCATGTCGATTGTATCTCGACGATCTCATAATAGATCGTCGAAAAATGGATTTTTCTCGGTTTGGTGGTCATAGCGCAAGTGAAACACCCGGTCCCATCCCGAACCCGGAAGTTAAGCACTGTTGCGCCGATGGTACTGCGTCTTAAGGCGTGGGAGAGTAGGTCACCGCCAAACCTAGTAAAATCCATAACTCTAAAACGATACTACTAAAGAATACCCTTCAGACCAAATAACCCTGAAGGGGAAACGCAGTAGTGCTACCCGCAATACTGCAATAGTCCTCAACCGCAACGATCGGCGATAGGACAAACAAATGGGCTCAAATAGCGTAAGCAATAGCCCAAACAAACTGTCGCGGGATGGAGCAGCCCGGTAGCTCGTCAGGCTCATAACCTGAAGGTCGTAGGTTCAAATCCTACTCCCGCAACCAAATCTACACAGAAATAACAGATGCTTATGGCCACCTCAGGGTGGCTCTCTGCGTTTGGAATATGCCGTGATGCAAGCACCACGGATGCAAACAGGGATACGTTTGGCACCGTGACCGAAACGCAACGCCTGGAAGGGCGCGAAGCCCGCTCGCCACACGAAAAATTACAGAAGCACAGATGCAGCAGCCCGAACTTCGACAGTTCGCCCTGAATTTGCTCCTGATTTCATGGTGTGACTGTCAATGAAATAAAGGCTGTCCGCGTGTAGAAGGCCAGATTTTGGCGCAAGTCTTATTGTGGCACGCCGTGTCAGATGAAGCGATTGAAACATCGACAAATCGTGCATAATGTTGCGACATATATACGAAGATCACGAGATCCGGTGGGCGCCAGTACCTGTAACTGGTTGAGGGCTATCGCAATGAGCAGGGTAAGGTCCGCCACCGGGTCGTTGCGAACCTCGGGCGGCTTGAGGATCTAAGCCCTGCCAAGCTTGACCCTCTGATCAACGGCTTAAATCGGTCCATTGGACGAAGTGACAATACAGCGTTTGCCGTCGAGATCGAAAGCTCCAAGGCCTATGGGAACGTCTTTGCTCTGCATGAGCTTTGGAAGGACTTGGGCTTCGTTCGCGCCATGGTCTTCAACCGCCTGTGCGACCCCACAAGCAAGCTTGGCTGTCTGCGCTGGCTGGAGACAGTCGCCATGTCAGGCATGCCTGAAACCGTCACCCATCAGCATCTCCTGCGCGCCATGGACGCGCTCATGGACAAGGTCGACCACGTGGAGGCCGAACTGGCCAAACAGATCAGACCCTTGGTCGATCGCGATCTGACCGTCGTCTTCTACGACCTGACCACGGTGCGCATCCACGGTGAGGCAAAGGTCGATGACGACATGCGTGCCTTTGGCATGAACAAGGAAACAGGTGGTATCGCCCGCCAGTTCGTTCTGGGCGTCGTACAGACCGCTGAGGGACTACCGCTCATGCACACCGTGCATCCGGGCAATGTGGCCGAGACCAAGACACTGCAGGCCATGCTGGCTGCTGTCCTTCAACGCTTCCCCATCGAACGGGTGATCCTGGTGGCTGACCGTGGTCTCTTGAGCCTCGATAACATTGATGCCCTGACCTCCCTGGCCGAGCAAGGTGGGCGTACTCTGGAGTTCATCCTCGCCGTCCCCGCACGCCGCTACGGTGACCTGGTCGAGACCTTCCGGAACATGGCGTTTGAAACAGACGGGTTGGCCGAGGATCGCTTTGCAGGTCAGCGCCTGATCGTCGCCCATGATCCTGTGCGTGCCGCTGAACAAGGTGACCGGCGTCGAGCGCGCATCGCCGAGTTGGAAGCCATGGCCGAAAAGATGGTCGGGAAGCTCGATGCTCAGGACGCAGGCGAAACCACCAAGGGCCGCGGCGCCTCCGACCGCGGCGCTTATAGCCGCTTCACCCGGGCTGTTGCAGAGGCGGACCTCACGCGCTTCCTCAAGGCTGATCTCAATGCTGACCGCTTCAGCTGGTCAGTCGATGACGACGCCATCGCCGAGGCGGAGCTCTTCGACGGCAAGCTTGCGCTGATCACTAACGCCCCAGACCTCACGCCTTCCGAAACTGTCGCTCGATACAAGGGTCTCGCAGATACTGAGCGCGGTTTCCGCGTGCTAAAATCCGACATCGAGATCGCGCCGGTTCACCATCGCTTGCCCGACCGTATCCGGGCCCATGCCCTGATCTGTTTTTTGGCGCTCCTGCTCTACCGCGTCATGCGCATGCGCCTGAAAGCAAAAGGCCACAGCGCAAGTCCCAGAACCGCGCTCGATCTTCTCGAACGTATTCAGCAGCATGTGGCACGCATTGGCCCCACAATCAAAACAACATTCACCCGAAAGCAACCCGAGCAACTCGACCTCTTCACTGCCCTAGACCTGAAAACACCCTTCTGACACCGCCATGTTGTGGCAAAAATGAGTATCCATCCTAAACAATATCAATCACTTACGCGTTAAACTGTCGAAGTTGGGAGGCTCGTCGGCTTCCATGGCTTGGCGTTTTTGCGGGGCGGGCTGACGGCGGCGGCGTTTCGAGCGGCAATTGCGTCGTGGCACTCTCGGGTGTCATAGGCGCCGTCGACGATGACCCTGCCGATCTCCTGATCAGGCGGGACCTGGTCCCGCAGTTTTGGCAATACGGGCGCGTCACCAATGTTGCTGCCCATGATCTCGACCGCCAGTGATCTCGACCGCCCGGACCTCAAGCGTTTCCTCGTCGGCCCCGATATGTACCTGACGCCAGATCCGCCGTTTCGCACCGCCGTGCTTGCGGGCATTCCATTCGCCTTTACCTTCGGCCTTGATACCAGTGCTGTCGATTAGAAGGTTCAGCGGACCCGCATCGCCACGATAGGGGAGCTTGGTTTCAATGCTGCGCATTTCGCTATAGGCGATGACAAGGAGGTTGCCCGACCCACAGGCAGGATCAAAGACGCGGTTTTCGGCATGCGTGTGCGCAGATTGTCGAGCTAGCGTTTGTTGTCGCCTGCTGCCTCAAGCTTCGTGTTTAGGTCATCAATGAAAAGCGGGTTCAGCACTTTGAGGATGTTGGGCACAACCGACAGCCTGTCAGGATCAACAGCCAAATGCGGCAATGCGCCTGAACTGCGCTTGCAGCGAACTGTGGTCGGCAAGGCAGTGTTAAGGTGCAAAACAGTGTTCAAGCCAGATTTGGAAATCGTCATGTAATTTTTAATATATATCAAATGCTGGAGGTGACGCAGTCAGGGCCGTTTCATTCCTATGTCCCACTGAGAGCACGCTGCCTTGGAACCCTGGACATGTTACCGGGTCACCCAGTCTCACGTATTTCAGAGATCGAGATGTCCCCGAGTTTCTCGATCAGGCTCTGCTCGATCTCCTCAAGAACGCTGGTGACCCGTTTCTGGAGTGCGTGCTCGACCGAACAGGCTGCTGCATCGCTGGCCTCATCTGCGGCGACCAAGCGTTCATTCAACGCGAGATAGACATCTGCGAGGGTTATATCCTGCGGCTCGCGGGCCAGACGCCACCCGCCTGCGTGACCCTTTTCAGACGTCAGCAGGCCAGTTTCCCGCAGACGCCCCAAGACCCGGCGAACAACAACAGGGTTTGTTCCAGCGTGCTCTGCAATGTCGGCAGATGTTCGTATGCGATCTGGTTCCCCGGCCATATGGCTGAGCGTGTGCAGGGCGAGAGACAGGCGAGAATTTCGCTTCATTGGCGGCTTTTCTCCAAACGGCTGTTAAACGTAACTTTGACAGTTGCGTTTATTTGGTAACTGAGTAAGTTGCGTGAAAATCAACGCAACCAATGGAGCGCCATATGACAGATCCTCGCCTTCCCGTCACGGTTCTTTCCGGCTTTCTCGGAGCAGGCAAGACGACACTTCTGAACCAGGTCTTGAACAACCGGGAGGGCCGCCGGGTTGCTGTCATCGTCAATGACATGTCCGAAGTGAACATTGACGCGGATCTTGTGCGGGCGGACACCGAGCTTAGCCGAACCGACGAAACGCTGGTCGAGATGTCGAACGGCTGTATCTGCTGTACCCTCCGTGACGATCTGCTGGACGAAGTGCGTCGCCTCGCGGCCGAAGGACGTTTTGACTATCTGCTGATCGAGTCTACTGGCATTTCCGAACCGTTACCCGTCGCTGCAACTTTCGATTTCCGTGACGAGCTTGGTCACAGTCTGTCTGATGTTGCGCGGCTCGACACTATGGTAACTGTCGTCGATGCGGCAAACCTGCTGCATGATTACGCGTCTCATGATTTCCTTCACGACCGGGGTGAAACAATGGGGGAGGAGGACGAGCGCACGCTCGTACATTTGCTGACCGACCAGATAGAATTCGCGGATGTCATCATTTTGAACAAGGTGGAGGATGCGGGCGCTGAAAAGGTTGATGCGGCCCGCAAGATCATCCGAAGTCTGAACGCTGATGCGGAGATCGTGGAAACCAATCGCTCGGTTGTTGGCGCCGAAAAGATTTTCGACACAGGCTTGTTCGATTTTGAGAAAGCGCATGAGCACCCGATGTGGGCAAAGGAGCTGTACGGCTTTGCCGAACACGTTCCAGAGACAGAGGAATATGGCGTCGCGTCATTCGTCTACCGGGCACGGCTTCCGTTTGTTCCTGAACACATCCTCGAGGTTCTGAATGGCGATCTTCCCGGTGTGATCCGGGCCAAGGGGCATTTCTGGATCTCAACGCGGCCTGACTGGGTGGCGGAGTTTTCTCTGGCTGGGGCGCTATCAAGCATCAAACCTTTGGGGACATGGTGGGCTTCGGTCCCGGAGGCGCGGCGACCGACCCATGACAACGCAAAAACCTATATGCAGGCCCATTGGCAGGAACCCTGGGGCGATCGCCGTCAGGAACTGGTCTTTATCGGAGCGGGAATCGACTGGGCTGCGCTGAAGGCGCGATTGGACAAATGTCTTGTTCCGTCCGTTGCCGTGACTGGCCCGGATGATCTGCCGTCCTACCCGGACCCATTCCCGATCTGGCATCGCGGAGAGGATGCCGCATGACTCTGGTCAGATGGTCCGAAAAAGATCGCATCGAGGGCGCGCAGATCGTGGAGGATGCAGACGCCTTTGACGCATGCCTGCAAGCCGGAGAAGCTGCTGCCATTTGGCGTCGGCAGACGCCACGGGATATCCAAAGCTGGTTGAACGGCCTTGACCCTCAGCATCTGCCTCAGGGGCGCGTCACTCTGCCCGCAACCGCTGTGGCCGATGTTGTCACGCAGCTCTGTGATAAATCCGGCCTTCCTGCCGGGCAGGAACGAGATTGGCTTCAGAATGACATCGTTGCATTGGCAGACATGTTCTCGGACTTGATGTCGGTCAAATACCTGCGGCTACGATTGGACGTCGTGATCACAGACGCCTGCCGCAAATTCCACATTGACGCGACTACGGCCCGTCTGGTTTGCACCTATCGCGGAACCGGCACACAGTACGGCGTGTCAATGGACGGACGCGCGCCAAAACGCGTTTTTACCGTTCAGACCGGCAGCCCCATTCTATTGCGCGGCTCGCTTTGGCCCGGAGCGTTTTCCGCAGGCGTCCTGCATCGCTCACCCCCGATCGAAGGCTCCGGCGAGACCCGTCTTGTTCTGGTGTTGGATCCCGTATTCGACCGGGAAGATACAGCATGAGCAGAAACCTGGGGGAAAGCAGCCTGCGCAGAAAACGGCGATTGGGTGACCCCATGACCGAATTCGACAGGCTTCCCGCTCCGGTCCGACAGTGGCTCTCGCAGGCGGCCTTGCCCTGGTCGCCTGCATCCGCGCGGCGCATATGGTCGAAATCCAGGGCAAAAGGATTGTCAGACGAGGAGGCATTACGGTCGCTGAGCCGCGCCGAATCCCGAACGCTGGCCCGCGATAAAGCAACGATTTCACCTCGGTGCTGACCATCGTTGTTTTGCTAGGCTCAACCTTAACGGGCCGGCTGGCCATGAGCGGTATGTTCCGAAGGCCAGCCGGTCACCATTCGTAAACTTCCATTTCATCCGCCACGATGGAATAACCCGTCTGGCCAAGGTTGGTTGATTGAAGTTGCGTGCGCAGGACCCCTGTGACCCAGACCGGATCCCAAAGTTGATCCCCTGGCCAGGGGATCTTGGCCGTGACCATCACAAGTTGGTTTGCGGGCGGTGGCGGTGTGTGAATGCAGGCACCAACATAGGGCACCAGCATAAAGTCGGTCACACCTTTTGCGCTGACGTCGAACGGGATGATGAACCCGGGCATTTTGATATATCGCCCGTTCAGATCTTCGTTCAGTTTGACCCCATTGGCATCATAGATGGGGTTCCAGATATCCTTGGCCTCGTCCAGCTCGCCCTCTCCAATGATTTCGGGGTAGGGCAGGCCGGGGGGGATAAGGTCGTCCCAGGCCACTTCTTGTGGGGAGGCGGCGAATGCGGCGTTGGGGGCCAAGGCAGGCCCAGACAACAGCATCAGTGCGGTTCTGCGATCTAACATCGTATCGACCTCATTCGTGGCGCTAGGTTTTCACCATCATGCCATCAGCAAGAGACATTTTGTAAGCCCGCAACGCGGGGACAAGGCTCACAATTGCGCCAGCCCCGACCACGCCAATGACAACCCAGAATTCCCGGGCGGTGGGGGCCTCGATGGGCAACCATAGACCAAAGGCACCATCCAGGATTGGTTGGGCAATGATCAGACCAACATATAGTAGCACCAAACCAAGCAAGGCCCCAACGGCCGCCATCATCATCGCCTCCAGAACCAGCATGCTCAAGATCGTGAAGGGTCTGGCGCCCATGGCCCGAAAGATCGCCATTTCCCGGCGGCGTTCATTGAGGCTGGAAAAGATCGTGGCCATCATACCGATCAGCGCCGTGACCACCACCATGGCTGAGACAGCCAAAAGCGCGGTTTCGGCAATGCCGACAATTCCCCAAAGTTCCTGCAAGGCGACACCAGGTAGGATCGCCAACAGGGGCTCTTCGGGGTAGTCATTGATTGCCCGTTGTAGTGCAAAGGTCTGCAACGGGCTTTTGACGCCGACAAGGGCCGCAGTCACAGACCCGGGTGTCAAGTCCATTTTACGGATCTCATCCGCTGGTGTGGACTGGCCGGGGATCTGCGCGCCGCTCCGCCAATCCACATGGATCGCCTCAATTGCTTCCATGCTGACAATAACAGTGCGGTCAACGGGGGTGCCGGTCTTTTCCAGAATACCGGACACACGGAACGGTTGGTCTTTGTGCTCGGTAAAAGAGGCCAGCCCATGGGCGACGACAATCGGGTCATTCACGCGATACCCCAGCGTTGCTGCAACATCAGCCCCAATCACGGTATCAAAAAGATCGTCCATGATTGCGCCATCCGTGATCGCCAGCGATCTGCCTTGCCGATATTTGTAATGTTCAAAAAAGGCCTGGGAGGTTCCCATGACCCGGAACTGACGATGACTGTCGCCGAGTGAGATCGGAACACTCCAGTCGACATGGGGCTGCGCGGCAATATCCTGATAGCTCTCCCATGTGACGTTGTTGGTCGCGTTGCCAATGCGAAAGACGGAGTAAAGCAAAAGCTGTACCGACCCAGAACGCGCCCCCATGATAAGATCCGTTCCCGAAATGGTATCGGCAAAGCTGGATTTTGCCCCGGTGCGTACCTTTTCGACTCCCAGAAAAAGCGCCACCGACAAGGCGATGGCAAGGATCGTCATGCCAACAGTTAGTGCTCGCGCAAAGAGCGACGCGATAGCCAGACGCAGGATCATACCGCCGCCCTTTCAATCTGTGCAATGTCGTCCATCCGGATCACCCTGTCAAAACGTTCGCCCAGCCGCGGATCATGGCTGACCATTAACAGCGCGGTCTGATGGGCGTCAGCTTGTGCGAACAACAGATCAAGAAAAGCCGCCTGACTGGTCGCATCAAGCGCCGAGGTGGGTTCATCCGCAACGATCAACGGCGGGTGTCCGATCAGCGCGCGCGCAACCGCGACACGCTGTTGTTGACCAACACTCAGGGTGCTGGCCTTGGCATGGATGATGTCCTTAGGCAGGCCCAGTGAAATGCACAGGGTCGTGGCTTCTGCGAGTGGATCAGCTATGCGGCTGCGCCGTTTCGGCGCAAAGCGAAGCGGCAGGAGGATATTGTCTGTCACAGACCCAAAAGGCAGCAGATTGAACTGTTGGAAGATCACCCCAATCTGTTCGGCCCGGAACTTGTCGCGCGCCCCGCCCGACAATCCTGTCACATCGACTCCCGCAATATGAACATGACCGCGATCCGGCAAGATCGTGCCACAGATGAGCGACAAAAGTGTTGATTTCCCTGAGCCGCTCTCGCCGAGTAGTAAAACTGTTTCACCCTCAGCAACCAAGAGTTCGGGGACCGCCAACGCAAATGGCGACGGTCCCGGCCAGCGGTAGCCAATATTGGACAGATTGAGAACGGGCATCGCCACCTGCGCCTACTGTCCCATGTTCAGGACGGGCGCGCCCCGCTTCACTTCATACACTTTTGCCCCGGATGATGTGACAATCTGCACCTCAACCTCTTGTGCATTGGGGAAAATCTCAAAGTAGGCAAAGTTGATTTCGCTCAGCGCCGCAGGGGTCTCGCAGGTCAGCGTGTACTCCGCATGGAATTCGGTGTGGCCGGATGCTTCGTCATGCTCTGCGTGCTCTTCCTGTGCGTGGTTGTCATGCTCAGCATGGTCCTCCTCAGTATGCTTCCCGTCAGTATGGTCGTCGTGGTTTTCGTCCGAGTGTTCATCGTGATGGTCTTTGTCGTGGTCGCCATGATGATCCTCGTTTTCCAACGCGGCATGTGCGTCGGCGACGGTGCAACTCGCAGCATCCGGCAGAATGAACAGCTCAAGCGGGGCGCTCAATGTTGCAAGAGCCGCATCAATAGCGGCATGATCCGCCTCGCTTTCGGCAGCGTATTCAAACCCTACAATGTCAGCACCAGGGGCATGAAATCCCATTGTAACGGTGGTTTCCTCTATCGCAATATTCAGTGCGCCAACGCCATGTTCATGGGCTTCAAGCTGGCGTGTATTCTCTGCCAGTGCCGGTGCGGCAGCAATAAGAGCGAGGAGAGTGAGTGCTTGTTTCATAATACATCCGTATTGACTTCATTGAAAAGGATCAGGCCGGGAGGGTCCACGTGCCCGTAAATTTCAACGATGTGACACGTCGCGAGAAAAGCGTTTTGATTGAGGAGGGCGGTGGGGCTGCGGTACACGGCAGCGGTCGCCATGCTGGTTTTGCCAATATGAAGCCGCTCCAGAAGCTGACACGCAGTCATCGACTTCTTAGATGCAGTCAGGACCTTCAGAACATCCTTTTTCTGAGCTGCCGCATGCGTTCTCATCAATCAGTCTCCATCGTTACGAATTAGATATGTTATAAGATAACAAATGGCAAGATCGGAAAATATCACCTAGCCATCGACTGCCGAGATCCCCTTGGCGCTGATCACCTTTGGGACACGTAGTAGGTATCACTGCGCTAGATTTTACCAGTTGGTCAGACCTCGGAAATGCAATCGCACAGGTTCACAGGGCAGGCCACGTGTTCTGAATGTGAAATCGAGATGCGGATTGACCGGCTTTGATCAGTGCTCACCCCAGCTGTTTCAGAAAGCAGTTGCTTCTAAGACGACGGACACAGGCAAAGCCACAGGATTGCACCGGGTCTGCGTGTGCAATTGGGTATCGTGTCATCTGACACGCCATCAGCGCGTCAGACAATTCGTAAGATCAAATATGCTACTGTGTGGGTGACACCAGCGTATCGCCACCTAGCGCCGCTGCATGTCGCGCGGCATCTCCGACAGGATCTCGGCGCCGGTTTCGCGCAGGATCACAATCTCTTCCAGCCGCACGCCAAACCGGTCCTTGAGGTAAATCCCCGGTTCGATCGAGAACACATTGCCTGCGCGCAGCTCAACATCAGAGGTGGCGGTGATATAAGGCGGTTCATGCACATCAATACCTAGCCCATGGCCGGTGCGGTGCAGGAACTGTGGGCCATATCCGGCGGCAGCAATGGTGTCGCGGGCGGCACGGTCGACCTCGCTGGCGCGTACGCCGGGTGTCGCGGCCTGAACGGCGGCCTGAACTGCGGCTTCGACCACCTCAAACACCTGCTCATATTCGGCTTCCGGCGTGCCGAACCAGCCGCAGCGGGTCATGTCTGAAGGGTAGCCGTTCAACCGGCATCCCGTGTCGATCAACACGGCCATGTCGCGGGTCAGCCTGGTATCGCCAGTGTGGTGATGCGGGAAGGCGCCATTGGCGCCAAAGCCGACAATGGTGAACTCAGGGGTTGCGCCATGGGCCTTGTAATGGGCATGCAGGATCGCCTGCACATCCAGCTCGCTCATGCCCTCTTCAAGGCGGGAAAACGCCTCGGTCACGGCGGCATCATTCAACAGATGTGCAGCCTTCAGCGCGGCATATTCGGCGTCGTCCTTCATCGCGCGCAACAGGCCAACGGTATCATCGGTGAAACGCCGTTTGGGCGCGTCCATCGCGTCCAGAACCCGTAGGGCAAAATCCGCGCGCATGGTTTCATCCAGCACCACCGACAGACCAGTAGCCGTGGCGCCGCAGTCATGGAGCAGCCCGGTAAGCGCGGCATCCGGCCCGTCATCATCCGACCAGCAGCAAAATGGCAGATCGGTGGATGTGCGCGCCGCATCAGCGTTCAACCCCGGCATCAGAAAGCCCGCGTGGCTCTGGCTGACCATCAGCAGCACGGGCCGCTCGTCGCCATGGGGGTTCACACCTGACAGCCACATCATATGGCTTGAGGGGCCAAGCACCACCAGATCGGTGGCGGTCTCGGTCATGCGGTGGCGCAGCCGGGTCAGCCGGTCTGCAAAGGGGGGCGTGGTCATGGTCATATGTCCTGTAGCGCGGGCGGCCCCATCGGTGGCGGGAGATCGGGCCGGAAGATGAAAAGAAGGGCCGGCTCATGTCAGCACCGGCCCCAGATGCCCGCCCCCGGATAAGGGGAGCAGGCGAAAGCGCCAAGTGACGCCGGGGGATCAGTTCTTTTCCACCAGACGGTAGAAGACAAAATCGGAGGTCGCGCCATTCACATAGCCGGAGACATCCGCATCCATCGCCACCTGATAGGCGGCCTGGAACATGATCACGATAGGAGAGGTTTTCTGCACCTCTGCCTGCAATTCGCGATACATCTCCAGACGCTTTTCAGGATCCGCCTCGGTCAGGGCGGCCTTGGTCTTGGCGTTCATATCCTCCGGCACCGCCCAGGCGTTGCGCCATGTGGTGGTGGCCGCATAGTTGTTGTCCGAGTTGTCGGAGTTATAGGCGAAAGCCTTGGCATTGGAATGCGGATCCATGAAATCCGGGCCCCAATACAGAAGCATCGCCTCATGGCTGCGCTCACGGTATTTGGTGATCACCTGGCTGCCGGTGCCGGGCAGGATTTCAAAGTTGATCCCCGCGTCGGCAAAACTCGCCTGTAGGGACTGCGCCATATCGGTAAACGGGGCCGCATTGATCACATCCAGCGATACGGTGATCGGGGTCTCGATCCCGGCGTCGCTGAGGATGGATTTGGCCCGCTCCGGGTCATAGCCAAACGGGGTCTCATCGTAGGAGCCGGGAAAGCCCTTGGGCCAGAACGCCTGATGGATCTCCATCTGGCCGTTGATGATGGTGTCGGTCATCCCCTTGTAGTTCACCAGATACCGCGCGGCCTCCCAGACGGCGGGGTCGGTCAGACTGTCGGTCTTCTGATTGAAGGACAGGAAATGCACCGCCGCCTGCGGGTAGGTCTCCACCTTGATGGCGTCGCTGTCAAAGCCGCGGATCTGATCGGGCGTCAGGTTGCGGGCCATGTCGATATCGCCGGATTCCAGCAGCAGTTCCTGCGTGGCGGCTTCGGCCACATGGCGGATGATGACGCTCTCCATCTTGGGCGCGCCCTTAAAGTAATCCGCATTGGCCGCCAGCCGCACCATCTGCGCCGGACGGTAGCCCTGCAACTTGAACGGGCCGGAGCCGGCGGCGTTTTCATTCAGCCAGCCATTGCCCATGTCGCCGTCCACGGCATTGGCCATCACCACCTCTTTGTCCACCACCGAGCCGGGGCGGGCGGCCAGCACGTTCATCACAAAGGCGGGGGAGAAATCCCCTTCGTATTTGATGGTGATGCTATTGCCGTCGGCCGTCACCATCTGATCGACATTCTCAGCCGTCCAGCCCAGCTGCGCCAGAATAAAGGCCGGGGTCAGGTTCAGCTTGATCACTCGCGCCAGTGAGAACACGACATCCTCACCGCGCACCGGGTTGCCAGAGTGGAACACCGCATCATCGCGCAGGGTAAAGCGGATGGTCTTGGTTTCCGCGTCGACTTCCCAGTCGCTGGCAAGACCCGCCGCCAGCGCGGTGGGGTCCTCGGCGTCATATTGCACCAAGCGATCATAGAGGTTTGTCACCAGCTCACCCGAGGTGAACTCATAGGCCTGTGCGGGGTCAATGGCGACGATATCGTCGATGTTCTGCGCCACAATCAGCGCATTGGCAGGCGTGTCAGCGATAGCGCTGCTCGCCAGAGGCAGCGCCATCACGCTGGCCAGCAAGGCGGATTTCACGAGGTTCATGTCAGTGTCTCCCTGTTTTAATGTCTTGTTGTCTGCCGCATTGGCTCTGCCCACTGGGGAGCGGTCCCGGTCACGGCAGGTTCGGGGTGTTCTTGCTGTGCAAAACGCTCAGCGTACCGGTCCACAGCAGCCGCGCGGTCTCTTCGGTGGGATTGCTCCAGGAATGTGAGGTAAGACCGCTGTAATGCAGGCTGTCCCCAACCCGCAGACGGAACACCTGCCCATCCAGTGATTGATCAATCTCGCCCTCCAGCACATAGAGCATCTCTTCACCCTCATGGCTGACCTCCTCAGACACATATCCGGGTGGTACATGCAGGATGTAGCTGGACAGCTCTGCGCCCGGAAACTGCGCGCCAAGGGCCTCGTAGGTGATCGACGATCCCGCCAGCGAAAACTGTGTGCGCGTTGTCGCCCGCGTCAGCGCATCCGAAGGTTTGGGCGTGGCGATGAAATACTCCAGCCCCACCTCCAGCGCTGACGCAATCTGTGCCAGCGTACCCAACGTGGGGGTAGCATTGTCGCGTTCCACCTGGCTGAGATAGCCGACCGACACCCCGGCTGTGTCGCACAACGCCTGAAGCGTCAGCCCCATCTGCTTGCGCCGCTTGCGGATCAGCGCGCCCAGCATAGGGCCTGCGCTGCTGCGGGTCTTGGCGGGTTTGGGGGTGGCGCTGGTCTGGGGCATTGGCGGCTTTCGGTCTAATCCTCTTTTGCCCAGCTTAGGAAAATAATTATTGTGAAGCAAAAAATTTTTTGCTTTTGCGAAAAATAATATTTATGCCGGAGATGGATTTGCCGGTACTCTGCCGGCAGCGCGCCGTGCGCTACGGCCAGGTGGAGGGCAGGATATCTTGACCAGAACAGCAAGATCGGGGCGCGCAATTTTGCGCTGGGGGCAAGGGCTTGCGGGTTTTGCCATCGTGTCGACGCTGACCTTTCTCGGGCTTCTGGCGATTACGTTTTTCATTGGCCGTGTGGTGCCGATTGATCCGGTGCTGTCGGTGGTCGGGGATCGTGCGACACAGGAACAATATGACGTGGCGCGGGTTGCCATGGGGCTGGACCGGCCGCTGGTGATGCAGTTTTTCTCCTACGTGGGGGATGTGTTTCAGGGCGATCTGGGGCGCTCGGTTTCCACCAACCGACCTGTTGTCTCTGATCTTGCACGGGTGTTCCCGGCCACGCTGGAGATGGCCACGCTTGGCATTCTGATTGGCGTGATACTGGGCGTGCCCATGGGTGTCTGGGCTGCCGCGCGGCAGGGCACTTGGGTCGATCAGATCATCCGAGTCTTTGCGCTGCTGGGCTATTCGGTGCCTGCGTTCTGGCTCGGGCTGGTTGGACTGGCGGTGTTCTACGCGGGTCTGGGCTGGGTCGCTGGGCCGGGGCGGGTCGACATCTTCTATGATGGATTGATTGATCCGGTCACCGGCCTGTTGTTGGTCGATAGCCTGCTGGTCGGCGACACCGAGGTGTTCTGGAACGCGCTCTCGCATCTGGTGCTGCCTGCGGCCATCCTCGGGTTTTTCAGCCTTGCCTATATCGCGCGCATGACCCGCAGCTTCATGCTGGACCAGCTCAGTCAGGAGTTCATCACCACCGCCCGCGTCAAAGGCGTGCCGGAATGGAAAGTGATCTGGGTGCATGGGTTCAAACCGATCCGGGTGCCGCTGATCACGGTGATTGGCCTCTCTTATGCTGCTCTGCTGGAAGGTTCGGTGATGATTGAGACCGTATTCAGCTGGCCCGGCATCGGCAATTACCTCACCGTGGCGCTGCTCAATGCGGATATGAACGCCGTGCTTGGCTCGACGCTGGTGATCGGCGCGGTCTTCATCTTCATCAACAAGATCTCGGATGTGCTGTACCGGGTTCTCGACCCAAGGAGTCTGTGATGCTGAGCAGCGACTGGTTGCTGGACGACTCGCCCGCCACGCGGACACAGGCCACCGCAGGGCGCGCCTATCGCATGATCCTCGCACTGATGCGCAATCCGCTGGCGGTGCTGGGGGCGGTGATCATCACGATCCTCATTCTTGCGGCGGCTTTTGCGCCTTGGATCGCACCGCAAAGCCCAGTGGGGCAGGACCTATCTTCGCGCCTGTTGCCGCCCTCCTGGGCCAATTGGATGGGCACGGATGAGCTGGGGCGGGATATCTTCTCCCGCGTGGTTTACGGCGCGCGCATCACGCTGATGATCGTGGCACTGGTGGCGGTGATCTCTGCGCCGCTGGGGCTGATCATCGGGGCGATCGCAGGCTATTTCGGCGGCTGGGTAGACCGGATCCTGATGGGGATCACCGATGTTTTTCTGTCGATGCCCAAGCTGATCTTGGCGCTGGCCTTTGTCGCCGCCTTGGGGCCGGGGATCGAAAACGCCATCATCGCCATCGCCATCACCGCATGGCCTGCCTATGCCCGCATCGCACGGGCCGAAACGCTGACCTTCCGCAACGCCGAATTCATCGCCGCGACGCGCCTGCTGGGGGCCTCGCACAGCCGGGTCATCCTGCACCATGTGCTGCCGCTGTGTACGTCTTCGATGATTGTGCGGGTGACGCTGGACATGGCGGGGATCATTCTGACGGCGGCGGGTCTTGGGTTTCTGGGGCTGGGTGCGCAGCCGCCGCTGCCAGAATGGGGCGCGATGATCTCGCGCGGGCGGGTGTTTATTCTGGACCAATGGTGGGTGGCGACCATGCCCGGCATTGCCATCATCGTGGTCAGCCTCGGCTTTTGCTTCCTTGGCGATGGCTTGCGCGATGTGCTGGACCCGAAACAGGGGGGCAAGTCATGAGCCAATCCACATCCCCCCCCTTGCTGGAGGTTGAAAATCTCCGCGTCAGCTTTCCGACCCCCAAGGGGCGGGTTGAGGTGGTCAAGGGGCTGAACCTGACCCTGGGCCGCGAACGCCTTGGTATCGTGGGCGAGAGCGGATCGGGCAAATCCATGACCGGCCGCGCCATCCTGCGGCTGATCCGCACCCCCGGCCAGACAACGGCGGATCGGCTGGCACTGGAGGGGCAGGACCTGCAATCCCTCAGCGAGCGCCAGATGCGCAATATCCGTGGCGCGCGGATTTCGATGATCATGCAGGATCCGAAATTCTCGCTCAATCCGGTGATGACCATCGGCGCACAGATCGCTGAGGCGCTGGATGTCCACGAACGTCTCAGCCGCCGCGACACCCGCGCCCGTGTGCTGGAGATGTTGGAGGCGGTGCGCATCAACGACCCCGAACTGGTGGCCCAGATGTATCCCCATCAGGTGTCCGGCGGCATGGGGCAGCGGGTGATGATCGCGATGATGCTGATCCCGCGCCCGGATCTGTTGATCGCGGATGAGCCGACTTCGGCGCTGGATGTCTCGGTGCAGGCGCAGGTGCTGGATCTGATTGATGATCTGGTGCGGGACAAGGGCATGGGCCTCATCCTGATCAGCCATGACCTCAATCTTGTGGCGCGCTACTGTGACCGGATCATGGTGATGAATGCCGGTCGCGTGGTCGAAAGCTGCGCCGCCGCTGATCTGCACAAGGCCAGCCACCCCTATACTCAAGGTCTGCTGGCAGCGGTGCCCCGGATGAAGGAAACCCGCGACACGCTGCCTGTGCTGGACCGATCAAGCTGGAGCGGCACATGACAGCGATATCTCTGCGAAATCTCGATATTTCTTATGGCGACACCAAGGTGGTGCGGGATGTCAGTTTCGACGTCGCCGAAGGGGAAAGCTTTGCCTTGGTTGGGGAAAGCGGTTCCGGAAAATCCACCGTGCTGAAGGCCATCGCGGGGCTCGCCCCTGATTGGACAGGGGACATCTCGGTGCTGGGCCAGCCACGCAGCCACGGTATTGACCGCGCGTTTTCCCGAACCTGTCAGATGGTGTTCCAGGATCCCTATGGCTCATTGCACCCGCGCAAACCGGTCGACTGGGTGCTGCGGGAGCCCTTGCGGGTGCATGGCATCGGCGCGCGTGACGCCCGCGTCGCAGAAGTGCTGGCCGCAGTTGGCCTCGACCAGCGATTCCGGTTCCGCTATCCGCATCAGCTGTCCGGTGGGCAGCGCCAGCGGGTTGCCATTGCGCGGGCCTTGATGCTGGAACCCAAGGTGATGCTGCTGGATGAGCCGACATCGGCGCTGGATGTGTCCGTGCAAGCCGAGATCCTGAACCTGCTGAAGGCGCTGCGCCGCGATCAGGGGCTGACCTATCTAATGGTCACGCACAACTTGCCGGTCGTCAGCTTCATGTGTGACCGCATGGCGGTGATGAACAAGGGGCGCATTGTTGAGATTGCCCCAGCTGAGGCGCTGCATGATGGTGCCTTTAATGACGCTTATACGCAGCAACTCTATGCCGCCAGCGGTGGCGCGGAGCCGACCGCGTGACAATTTACCCGAGAAGATGGATCCCACAGAATGCCCGACAATAGACTGCCGGAAGATATCTCAGAGACCATGTCTGCACCCCTGTCGACAGAGGCACTGCGCCATTTCACCGACGCACTGGCCGCCGCCACAACTGCCGAGGCTGCGTATGATGCCCTCTGCGCGGTGACCAAAGCCACGGTTGGGGCAAAGCTGTTCACGGTGATGACGGTGGATATGGCATCCATGCTGGCCTGTCGCACCTATACCGATGATCCCGAGAACTACCCGACCTCCGGCACCAAGCCGATTGAAATGAATGACTGGTTCGAGATCGTCCATGGCCAGCACCGCTGTTTCGTTGCGAATACGCTGGAAGAGATCGATCAGGTCTTCCCCGATGCGGAGCTGATTGGGGCGTTGGGCTGCGGGTCGGTGATCAACCTGCCGGTGCTGATCGGGGGTGAACTTGCTGCGACCATCAATATTCTGCATGAGCCGGGGTACTATACAGAGGCGCGCGTCGATGCGGCAAAAGCCCTGCTGACCCTGCCCGCAATGGCGACGCTGGCCGTCGCTGCGCAACTCTGATCCCGCGTTTGGAACGGGTTGCGCTGCGTTCCGTGCCCAAAGCCACAAAAACAGGGAGGCCGCGCGGCTGCGGCCCCCTGTGACATTTGTACCTATCCGTGGCCTGGATAACGCTATGTACCGAGCAACCGACACTGCGCGTAGGTTGTCGCTTGCCAATGTAGCGATTGATCAGTCTTCCAGACTGTCTTCGCGCTTCTCGTCGATCAGGTCGCGCTCTTCTTCCTTGCGCTGTCGGAAGCGGGTGCCGTAGCCTTCGATCGCCTCATCGGAAATCACCTTCTTGGCACGGGTGAACACTTCGTTTTCCTCCTCGTCCATATGGTGTTCGTAGTCATGCTTCAGCTGTTCGAACTTGGTCATCCACAGATCGGACGACATCTTCATCACATTCAGCTCTTCCATCAGATCATCAAGCTGCTGGTGCTCATGCACGGAATGCCGGGCCGCATCCTGGCCCCAGGTCTGGCGGATCAGTTTGGAATAGAACGTCTCTTCCTCAGCTGCGGCATGGCTTTTGACGTCCTCATAAAAGCGTTTCCACAGGCTGCCGCGCGCCTCGATCTTGCTGTCCTGAATGGACCTGAGCAGCTCGCGGTGGGTGTCATGATCCTGTTTGATGGCGTCATAGATGGATGGCATGTGGGCTCTCCCTTTGATTGAGCGCGCGCGTGACCATTGACCGGTCCGATACGCGTATTGGCAACTTGCAATGACGCATCGGTCCGGGCGCATTGGAGCGCATAACTGAAGATGGAACGTCACCACAGGTCAGAGGGTTCCCGCACGCGGGCCGTTTTTACGCAGGAAACGGGTCGCTTGATCTGCGGCTGCGAGTCTAGAGCGGGTCAGCAGAATGCACCAAAGGACCATATGAAAATGACTATTGAGACGATGTTTGCCCTGCTGCTGTTCCTGTTTCCGCTGGCATATAGTCCGGGCCCAGGCAATCTGTTCTTTGCGGCCAATGGCGCGCGCTTTGGTTTCCGGGCGACGCTGCCCGCGACGCTGGGCTACCATATCGCAACCGCAATGGTGACCTTGATGATCGGGTCTGGATTGTTGGCGGCACTGATCTCTTCTCCGGCAGTGTTCCAGCTGCTGAAATGGGCAGGCGCCGGCTATATGCTGTGGATTGCCTGGGGGTTGTGGCGGGCCGGAGGGCTGCGGGCCTCAGTTGAGGCACGTCCTGCCCGGTTTCGGGATGGTGCGGTTTTGCTGCTGCTCAACCCAAAGGCCTATGTGATCATTGCGGTGATGTTCAGTCAGTTTTTGCCACCCGGTGACGCAGGCGCAGCGGGCAACCCTGAGACGATCAACGCTGCCACGGGGGATCTGGCGCGGGTGGCGGTGATTACACTTGTGTTCACGCTTAACAATCTACTGGCGTTTTCTATCTGGACTTTGGTTGGCGACGGGCTGGCCCGTCAGTTCGCGCGCGAGCCCCTTGCGCGACAGATGAACCGCAGTTTTGCTCTATTGCTGGCGGCGGTTGCGGCCTGGATGCTGCTGATCTGATCCATACCCTAAACGATCTTGGCGGATGCAACAGCACAAACGGGTGGTATTGCGCGACCTCAATAAAACTCTAAACAACCTATGAGTGTCTTTGTGGAACTATTCCTGGATGGGGACGTTTCCACAAGGACACCATCACGGAGTAGCAGATGTTTGAGAGTGAGGTCAGAGTTGGGGCGGGTTTTGCCCCCGAAAGCGGATCAGCGAGTGATGCTGCATGCAATGTGATGCCCCTACCAGGCGATCCACAGGCGCGGACGGCCGCCGGGGCGCGCAAGGTCGGTGTAGAAATCGAATTCGGTGGCCTTACCTCTGCCGAGGCACAAGTGATCACACAGCAACAGCTTGGCGGCGACATCCATGGTGAAGATCGCGCCGGCGAGCCGAACCCTCACGTCAAGGATACCGAACTCGGCGACATCGAAGTCTATCTCGACAGTCGCTACCGCACCGAAGTGGAGGGGTTGGGAAAGGCCCTGTTCTCGGTTGCGGAGCCGCTGATTCCTGTCGAGATCGTCACGCCGCCGCTGACTCAGGCACAACTGCCACAGCTTGATCGCCTGTGTGAAAAACTGGCAGAGGCCGGGGCCACGGGCACGCAAGACGGTATGCTGAACGGCTTTGGCGTACATCTGAACGTCGAAGTTGCGGATATGACGGCGGATCACATCGTACCGGTGCTTACCGCCTTTGCTCTGCTGGATCCGGTGCTGCGCCGCAGTCCGGGCATCGACGTGTCGCGCCGGGTGCAGCCCTTTATCGCGCCCTATCCGGCGGCGCTGATCGATGTCCTCTGTGAGCACCCGCCACAGACGATGGAGTCGCTCTGCACTCTTTATCTCGACCATGCGGCGGATAGAAACCACGCGCTGGATCTGCTGCCACTGCTGGCCGACTACGCGCCGGATCGCGTGCGCTCCGCGCTGGGCGAGGATGATAAAACCGCCGCCCGCCCGGCCTATCACTATCGTCTGCCGGATTGCCGTCTGGGGCAGTCGGGGTGGTCGATCACCTATGAATGGAACCGCTGGGCAGAGCTGGAACAGATTGCCCGCGACGGTCGGCTCGATCAGTTGATCGAGGCCTGGCGGAGCCGCCCGCGCTGCGAACAGCTGCTGAACCGCGAATGGGCCAAACACGCGGCCGAGGTTCTGAACACCGCAGCACGAGGAGATGCCGCATGAAACCGGTCATTGCAGTCACCGTGTCGCGCCGCAGCGGCTGGCGGATCTTTCCCCTGATGGCCCTGAACATCTGGCTGGCTGGTGGCCGTCCTGTGCGCTGGCAAAGCAACCGGGATGCGGATCTCGCCACGGTGGATGCTGTGGTCATTGGCGGAGGCGATGACATTGCGCCGACGCTGTATAATGGTCAGGTCATGCCCGAGGTCCGACTGGATCCCGACCGCGACGCGCTGGAGGCGGGCATCGTGCGAGAGGCGTCCCGGCAGGATGTGCCCCTTTTGGGGATTTGTCGCGGGGCGCAGATGCTGAACGTGGCGCGCGGCGGGCGACTATACCAGGACGCCTATGCCTTCTACGGGTTGGAAAACTACAAGACCGTGCTCCCCCGCAAGAAGGTCACGATCACCAACAACAGTACACTGCGGCGTATTCTCGGGGTGTCTGAGCTGAAGGTCAATGCGCTGCACAGCCAGTCGGTCAGCAGCCTGGGGCAGGGGCTGCGTGTCACCGGGCGCGATCAGTCCGGCATGGTGCAGGCGATTGAGGATCCGGGGCGGCGGTTCGCTGTAGGCGTGCAGTGGCACCCGGAGCATCTGTTCTACCGTGCGGCTCACTTGAATCTATTCCGCGCATTGGTTGCTGCCGCCAGAACCAAACGGGATACACCCGCAGAGCAGATGCGCTGGGCAGGCTGACGTCTGACACAGGCCTAACAGCCTAACCACAAAAGAAAACGCCCGGATCACTCCGGGCGTTTTTTATGATTTCAGGGCAGTATGTCGCCCCAATCACGCCAATGCGTGATCAGCCGATGATGCCGTTCAGCGTGGCGCTAGGGCGCATGACCGCGGCGGTTTTTGCCGGATCGGCGTGGAAATAGCCGCCCAGATCCACAGCCTTGCCCTGAACCTCTGCCAGCTCGGCGAGGATCGCCTCTTCCTTGGCGGCCAGTTCAGCCGCGATGGGCGCGAAGTGCGCGGCCAGCTCGGCGTCGTCACCCTGCGCGGCCAGCGCCTCGGCCCAGTAGCGGGCAAACCAGTAGTGGCTGGCGCGGTTGTCCGGCTCACCCACCTTGCGCGAGGGCGAGCGGTTGTGATCCAGAATGCCCTGCGTCGCCGCCTCGGCAGCAGCACCCAGCACGCCAGCCTTGGCGTTGCCTTTGCTGTCGGCGAGGAAGTTCAGCGATTCACCCAGGGCACAGAACTCACCCATGGAATCCCAGCGCAGGTGGTTTTCTTCAACCAGCTGCTGCACGTGCTTGGGCGCAGAGCCACCGGCCCCGGTTTCAAACAGCCCGCCACCGTTCATCAGCTTCACAATCGACAGCATCTTGGCCGAGGTGCCCAGTTCCAGGATCGGGAACAGGTCGGTCAGGTAGTCGCGCAGCACGTTGCCAGTGATGGCGATGCTGTCCTTGCCTGCGGTGATGGTTTTCAGCGACTGGGCTGTTGCCTCGCGCGGGGCCATGATCTGGAACAGGTCGGATTTGCCTGCCGCTTCCAGCGCGGGCGTCACGTATTTGATCAGCTCTGCGTCATGGGCGCGGTTCTCATCCAGCCAGAAAATCGCTTCGGAGCCGGTCAGACGCTGACGGTCCATCGCAAGTTCGATCCAGTTCTCGATCGGGGCCTTTTTCACGGTGCAGGAGCGCCAGATATCACCGGCCTCGACTTCATGCGCATGCAGCGTCTCGCCATTGGCCAGCACGATGCGGATGGTGCCATCGGCAGGCGCTTCAAACGTGGTCGGGTGCGAGCCGTATTCCTCAGCCTTCTGCGCCATCAGGCCGACGTTGGCGACGGAACCGGCAGTAGTCACATCCAGCGCACCATTGGCTTTGAAGAAGTTGATGCTCTCGTCATAGACGGTGGAATAGCAGCGGTCAGGGATCACGCAGTTGGTGTCGCCCTTGTTGCCCGCTTCGTCCCAGCCTTTGCCGCCGGCACGGATCACCGCAGGCATGGAGGCGTCGATGATCACATCGGACGGCACATGCAGGTTGGTGATGCCCTTGTCGCTGTCCACCATATACATCGACGGACGGTCCAGCGCGGCGATCTCGGCCTTGATCGCATCGCCATTGGGCAGGCCGTCGATGGTTGCCAGAACCGCGCCAAGGCCGGAATTGGCAGAGCCGCCAGCCGCTTCGATTTCAGCGCCGAATTTATCCCAGACCGGACCAAGCCATGCCTTCACCGCGTGACCAAAGATAATCGGGTCAGAGACCTTCATCATGGTGGCCTTCATGTGCAGCGAGAACATGGTACCGTCGGCTTTGGTGTCCTCGATGGCATCCTTCAGGAAGGACGACAGCGCCTTGGCAGACATGAAGGTTGCATCGGCAACGGTGCCTTCTTCCAGCGGCCAGCTGTCCTTCAGCACGGTGACCGCGCCGTCCTTGCCGACGAACTCGATCTTCGCGGTACCGGCCTGTGCGGCAGAGATGGTGGCGGAGACTTCGTTGGCGTAGAAATCATTGCCGAGCATCGAGGACACTTTGGTCTTGCTGTCTGCGGACCATTTGCCCATCGAATGCGGGTTGTTCTGAGCAAAATTCTTCACCGCGCGGGCGGCGCGACGATCCGAGTTGCCTTCGCGCAGCACCGGGTTCACAGCCGAACCCTTGATGGTGTCATAGCGCGCGCGGATCTCTTTTTCTGCATCCGTCGCAGGATCTGCCGGGTAGTCGGGAATGCCAAACTCTTGCGCCTGCAATTCGGCAATCGCGGCGGTCAGCTGCGGCACCGAAGCCGAGATGTTCGGCAGCTTGATGACATTGGCCTCAGGCGTTTTTACCAGCTGGCCCAGTTCGGCCAGATCATTGCTCTGACGCTGGGCGTCACTCAACGCTTCGGGGAAGGTCGCAAGGATACGGCCCGCCAGCGAGATGTCCTTGGTCCCAACGGAGACACCTGCCGCCGCGGCAAAGCTGCGGATGATCGGCAACAGAGAGGCGCTGGCCAGCTCGGGGGCTTCGTCTACGATGGTATACAAAATGTCGGGGGTCGAATTTTCTGCCATATTCCACAACCTTTTTTCAGCGATATCGGAAACTTGGGTGAGCGATTGACGCTGCACCGGATGGACGGGGTGCTGCGGTCCAGCTTGGGCGCGGGGGCGGTCATTATGTGTCAGATCTGCTCTCACAGACCGGCAGCCCGCACGGACAACAGCCATTCATATGGTCCCCCGTGTAAATCAGGTCGCGCGCAGGTGCAATTGCCGGCATGGGCTTTGTAGGGCGCAGATTGCCGCGCTTTTGAGATTATTGGGGTGATATGCCGCCAATATGGGCAATTTGTCCCGCATTGGCGACTCGCACATCGTTAACCGCGCCAGCGCAACAGGCGGCGTTCTACCTGCCCAATCAGGCTGCTGACGAGCACGCCCAGCACTGACAGGATGGCGACACCGGCAAACAGCCGTTCCAGATCATAGAGCGACCCGGCCTCCAGAATATACGCGCCGATGCCATGTTCCGCGCCGAGCATTTCAGCCGCCACCAGCAGGATGATGGCAATCGCTAGACTGATGCGCAGGCCGGACAGAATACCGGGCATCGCCCCCGGCAGCACGATCTTGCGCACAATCGACAGCCACGACAGGTTGAAACTTTGCCCCATGCGGATCAGGGTGCGGTCCACATTGTCCACCGCGCCATAGGTGGCGACCACCGTAGGGGTAAAGGTGCCAAAGGCGATCAGCGCGTATTTTGAGGCTTCGTCAATGCCGAACCAGATCACAAACAAGGGCAGCAGCGCGATTTTCGGGATCGGGAACAGCGCGGCCACCAAGGGCACCAACCCGGCACGCACATAGGAAAACAGCCCGATCATCAGCCCGACCCCAACGCCGACACTGGCCCCAAGGGCGGCGCCAACCACCAGCCGCGACAGCGAGACACTGACATGGGTCCACAGCAGGCCGGATACATAGAGCTCCTGCAACGTTGCCAGCACATCGCTGGGGCGCGGCAGGGTCAGATTGGAAATCCAGCCCTGACGGGTGCCCAGTTCTGCCAACATCAGCAACAGGACAAACACCAGCGCCCCAACCCAGCGGGCCCCGCGTGGTGCAAAGCCGCCGCCGCGAAACTGGACCGGGCGCACGGGCGCATGTGGGTGGGGCGTCTGCGTGTTGGGGACAGGCGGGAGAGTGGCCATCCGGGTGTCAGACATTCATCAGCTCCGCATCTGCCGCCCGCGCCTCGTCACGCATCAGCTGCCACAGGTATTTCTGTTTCTGTTCCAGATCGGCATCGCCGAACGCACGTTCGGCCAGCGGTGTATCCAGATGTACGATCTCTCGGATCTGACCGGGGCGGCGGGACAGCACCACGATGGCATGGCCCAGACGCACCGCTTCGGCCAGATTATGGGTCACATAGACGGCGGTGAAGGGCGTGCGTGTCCACAGCGCCACCAGATCATCCATCAGCAATTCACGCGTCTGGCTGTCCAGCGCCGACAGCGGCTCATCCATCAGCATCACTGCCGGGTTCACCGCCAATGCCCGCGCAATCGCCACCCGCTGCTTCATGCCGCCGGACAGTTGTTTGGGCAGCGCCCCGGCAAAATCGCTCAGCTTGGTGCGCGCTAGGACATCGTCAATGATCCGCGCCGCCGCCGCCCCGCGAATGCCGTGATCCTCCAGCACCAGACTGATATTGCCCCGGACCGTGCGCCAGGGCAGCAGGGCAAAATCCTGAAACACATAGGTCAGCGGATTAAGACAGCCTTCCGGCGGCTGCCCCACCTGCAAGACCTCGCCTTGGGTGGGGCGTTCCAGCCCGCCGATGAACCGCAAAAGGGTGGATTTGCCACAGCCAGAGGGGCCGACGATACAGACGATCTTGCCGCTGGGAATATCCAGCGTGATGTCGCGTAGAACGGCGACATTGTCATAGGCATGACCCACCGCTGACAGGCGAATATCCATGATGTTGCTCCGCAAGAGGATGTGCCGGGGCAGGACGCCCCGGCCGCAGGATTAGCCGATACTGTCGACGTAGCTGGAGTCGATGATCGTCTCCAGCGAGATATCGGCATCCACCAGCTTCTCCGCCTGGAACCAGGCCAGCTGATCCGCTAGCGATTTGGTGTTCATCGCGGCGCCTTCGTTCAGGCGCATGGTGCCGTTGATGATCGACTTGGCGGCTTTCTCGCGGGGGCGATCTGCGTAGACATATTTGTGGATCAGATCGACCATCTGATCGACGCCTGCATCACCGCTGGCCCGGTCGATCATAGTGGCGTTGTAATCCGCCACTCCGCGGCTATAGGCGCTCAGGAAATCGCCGGTCATCTGCTGTTCACCGCTGGCGTTGCTGGCCGAGGTGAACACCGTCGTCACCTGATAGTCGGGCAGATAGTCCGCCACATCACCAATGATATGCACCGCACCCGATCCCGCCAGCGGCTTGGCGATATGGGGCACGATCGACCAGGCATCAATCTGCCCTGATTTCAGCGCGCCGATGATCGCACCGACCTTTTGCAACGGCTTGAAGGACAGCGATACACCTTCCTTCTGTGCCATCCGCGAGCCCATGTAGTGGAACGACGATCCCGCTGTGGTCATGCCAAAGCTTTTGCCATCCAGCGCCGCCGGGCTGGTGATGCCCGCCTGATAGGCCGCGTCTGAGACCAGGATCTTCTGCCCGTCAATGCCCGGCTCCTCGGAGAGGGCACCGCCGATCACCTTGATCGCGCCCTTGTCCGCGAGCGAGATCAGCCCGCCCGACATCGCGGTGACGGCATAGTCGACGTCGCCCGACGCAATCGCCACCGACATCGGTGCCGCCGCCTGGAAAAACCGTAGTTCCACATCCAGCCCTGCATCGGCGAAATAGCCACGCTCCTGCGCAATAAAGCTGGCGGAATGGCTGGTAAAGCGCAACGCCCCCAGCACGATTTTGCGCCGCGTTGCCAAGGCCGGTGTCGCAAGGCCAGCCCCGGCCAGGGCGCCAACGCTACCAAGGGCTGCCAGCGTGCTGCGGCGTGTCCAATTATTCATGTCTCAAGTCCTCCCTCTTGAATGTGCTGCGGCACCGTTGCGGCCCGCGACTGATCTCTGGTTTTGATGTTCGGTGCTCAGCAGCCCAGATCAGCTGTGACATATGCCTCCAGCGCCGTCAGCGCGGCCTCGGTGTCGCGCGCCAGAACCGCCTCCAGCAACGCCTGTTGCTGACGGGCACGGATGGCAAAGTCCAAACGGCCCTCGCGCAGCAGCGCAAGCCGGAACCGGCGGGACTGATCGTAGAATTTCAGCTGCATGCCCGTCAGGCGCGGCGAATGTGCGGCCTCCACCAGCGTCGCCGCAAAGGTGCGACAGGCGATGTCCCAGTCCAACGCCGTGGCATCATCAACGCTTTGCGAGACCGTCTCTTCAATGTGGCGCAGCGCGTGGTGGCTGGCCATGACCCGGCCCTCCCACGGCACATCGCCCTGCTGCATGGCCATCCGCAAGCCCAGCCGTTCGATCTCCAGCCGCATCAACAGGATATCGCGCAGATCATCCTCGGTCGCCGAGGTCACGCGAAAGCCGCGCTGGGCGGTGGCCTCCACCAGCCCCTCGGCGCTCAGCATCCGCAGGGTTTCGCGCATCGAATGGTTGGAGCCGCCATAGTTCTGGCGCAGCGCCTCGATTTTCAGCTTCTGATCCGGCCGCAACACGCCAAAAGAGATGTCCCGCCGCAGCGCCGCCGCAAGCACCGCCACAACCGTGTCATCTTCAGCGCTGGGCCGCCGACCAAACATGCTTTGATCCCTATTTTGCAAAATCTCCAATATTTTTGACGCGATGTCGTGGCTCTGTCAATCCGCCCCAGGAACTCTGCACCTGTCGATCTCATTCTTGTGCACCGGCAGACAGTGCGTTGACGCCCTCGCGCGGCTCTGTCACTTCTGCAATCCACTCATCAAAAACCACCCAATTCAGCCACCCTGACCAAAGGACTCGCCTCGCATGACCCGCCTGCGCCTTTTGCACACCTCTGATCTGCATCTGGGCAAGCGTTTTGGCCAGTTTGACGAGGAAACCCGCGCCGCCTTGCAGCAGGCGCGGCAGGGGATATTGGCACGGCTGGCGCAGGTCGCCACCACCGAGGGCGCCGGACATGTGCTGATTGCGGGTGATCTCTTTGATACAGAAACCCCGTCGGCGCGGGTGATCCGGCAAGCGCTGGCGGCCATGGCGGCAGCGGATCCGGTGCAATGGTGGATCATCCCCGGCAATCACGACAGTGGTGCGGCAGAACCGCTCTGGGCGGAAATGGCGCGTCACGTCCCGGAGAATGTCCACCTGCTAATGCAGCCTGACCCGGTTGAGATGGCGCCGGGGGCCACCCTGCTGGCCAGCCCTTGCGAACGCCGCTTTGCGGGGCAGGACCGCACCACCTGGATGGACAGCGCCGAGACGCCGGAGGGGCATCTGCGTATTGGTCTGGCCCATGGAGCCGTGCTGGATTTCGACCGTGATCAAAACGGGGCAGAGACAATTGCCACCACCCGCGCCAGCAGTGCCCGGCTGGATTATCTGGCACTGGGCGATTGGCACGGTGATTTCACCCTGAACGCCCACAGTCGTTATCCCGGCACGCCGGAGCGGGACCGTTTCAAACATCCGGGGCGCGGCAGTTGTCTTCTGGTGGATTTGCCGGGACCGGGCCAACCACCACAGCTGCGCCAGATTGAGGTTGGACAGTACCACTGGCAGGATCTGGCGCTTGATCTGGCACCGGGACTGGATGTCGCCGCGTTGGTCGATGCGGTGCTGCCTGCCGATGAAACCGCATGGCCCGATTGTCTGATCCGCATTCGCGCCCGTGGCTGGGTCACCGCTGAACAGCATATGCAGCTTCGTGCCTGCATTGATCACCACGCCCCCGCTTTCTGCCATCTGACGCTGGAGACTGAGGGGCTGCGCATGGAACACCGAGCCGAGGATCTGGATCAGATTGCCACCGGCGGGGCCTTGCGGGTCGCCGCCGAAACCCTGATGCAGGACAGCGCCGATGCCGCCCGTTCGCAAAAGGACCGCGATGTCGCCGCCGCAGCGCTCAATCGGCTTTATGCCTTTGTGCGAGAGGGTGCGGAATGAAGCTGACATCAATCAGGTTGACCAATGTACGCCGCTTTGTTGATCCAGTGGAAATCACCGGCATTGCTCCTGGTCTCAACCTCCTGAGCGCGCCCAATGAACAAGGCAAATCCACCATCTTCGACGCGCTGCATGCGTTGTTCTTCCACGATGCAAAATCCTGGAAAAAGGAGGTCAGCGCGCTGGCTCCATATGCGGGAGGCGACCCGGAAATTGAGGTCACGCTGACCCATGAGGGGCACAGCTATCGCATTGCCAAGATCTTTACCAAGGCCTCGGGGAAGGGCAGCGTGCGCATCTGGCGTGACAGCGCGCTCCTGCATCAGGCCGATGCGGCAGAGGCTTGGCTGCGTGATCTCATCTCTCCGCCCAAAGATGGCCCGGTGGGGATGCTTTGGGTGCGGCAGGGGTTGACGGATTTCTCCGATGCCAAGGAGACGCTGGATGCGCGCCGTGATCTGATGTCCTCGCTCAGCGGCGAGATCGAGACCGTGACCGGCGGCCAGCAGATGGAAGTGCTGCGGCGACGCTTGCGTGCCGAACTCGACCGTCTGGTCACCAGCCGCGGGGCCCGCAAGGGCGGCCCGTTGGCCGAGGTCGAGACCCGCGTTGCCAATCTGACGGAACGGCGCGATACCCTTGCCGCGCAGGTTGCGGACCTGCGCCAGTTGCTGGACCAGCGCCAGACCCTGCGCCGCGAACAGAGCGAGTTGACCGCCCCAGAGGCGGCAGAGGCGCGCCAGTCAAGGCTTCGCGCGGCGGAAACGGCTCTTGCCGCTGCCGAACGGCATCAGGAACAGCGCGAACAGGCTGGTCGGGCGTTGGATCTGGCGGTGTCGCGCCGTGACGCGCAGGCCGCGCGCGGCGAAACCCTTGCTGCCCGATTGGCGGATCACACTCGTGCGGCCACCGCCCGCACGCAGGCCACTGACCTGCGTGTTCAGGCGCAACAGCGCGCGTCTCAGGCTGCAACGGGTCTGGCTACAGCACAGTCCGGTGCCGCGACGGCCCGCAGCGCTGTTACGGTGGCCCGCGCGGCTGTGGCAAAATCCCTGCGGGCCGAGGCCGCGCAACATGCCGCCGGTCTGCGTCGGGAACAGCAGGCGCGGCTTGCACAGGTTGATACGCTCCTCGCGGCAATCGAGGTGGATCGCCAGCAAGCCGGTCTTGGACCTGATGCGGTTGCGCTGGCCCGGATGGATCAGCTGGCACAGGCCGTTGCCTTGGCGCGCCACAGCCGGGCCGCTGCTGCGGCGGCGTTGAGTGTGACCTACGAGGCAGGGCCTGATGCGCCCCCGGCATTGCTGTTGGACGGCGCGCCGTTGCCACAGGGCGCACAGGTCGCGCTGCCAGACGGGGGCACGCTCGAGGTGCCCGGTCTGGCGCAGGTAACTATCCATCCCGCCCGCACCCAGGACGCCGACGCTTTGCCAAAGGCGGAAACCGCGCTGGCCACGGCGCTGTCAGATCTGGGCTATGAGTGTCTTGAGGCCGCGCAGGCAGCGCATCAGTCCCGCAGTGCCGCCGCCGCCCGTGTGCAAGAGGCCGAGGCCACGCTCACGGCCCTGGCCCCTAAAGGGCGCGGCGCGTTGGTGCAGGCGTTGGGTGCCTTGCCGAAACAGCCAGATCCTGAAGAGGCAGACTCAAACACGGCGGAAACAACGCCTGATCGCGTCGCGCTGGAACACGCTCTTAGCGCCGCAGAAGAGCAGCAAACCACAGCCGAGGCGCTGTTGGAACAGGCCCGCGCCGAGGACGGCGAGGCACGCCAGATCACCCATGCGGCCCGCGCCACCGAAGAGGCGGCCATCGCGCAGCTGGCGCAGATCGAACAGGCCCTTGGCGACCTTGCAGTGGCCCGCGCGCAGTTGGACCAGCTTCAGGCCGCGCAACCTGCTCTTGATGCGGCGGTGATCACTGCCCGCGAGGCCGACGCCCGCCTTGCCGCCGATGCCCCGGATCTTGATCAGATCCGCGCCAGTTGTCAGCGCGCCAGAACGGTGCTGGAGGCGGCACAGGCCCGCGCCCAGGATATCGCCCGTGATCTCGCCGTTCTGGAGGCGCGCATCAGCACCCATGCCAGCCACGCGGTTGAGGAAGATTTGTCCGAGGTGACAGATCAGCTGTCGGTGGCCGAGGCTGCCCATGATGCGCTGCTGTTCGAGGTGGCCACCTTAAGTCGGTTGGATCAGGCACTTGAGGCTGCACAGGCGGGCGCACAGGCGCAGTATCTTGGTCCGCTGATGGCAGAGCTGACGCCGCTGTTGCGCCGTCTATGGCCGGAAGCTGCGCTACAACTCGATGCCGACAGCGTGTTGCCGAGCCAATTGGCGCGCGGCGCGGCAGAGGAACAGCTGACCCAGCTTTCGGGCGGCACACAGGAGCAGCTGGCGCTGATGGTGCGGCTGGCTTTTGCGCGGCTCCTGGCCAAATCGGGCCGAGGCATTCCGGTCATCCTCGACGATGCGCTGGCCTATACCGATGATGCCCGCATCGAGGCGCTGTTTGATGCGCTGACGCTTCAGGCCAATGACCTACAGATTCTGGTGTTTTCCTGCCGCCAAAAGAGTTTTCGCGATCTTGGCGGCACCAGTCTGACGATCCGCCCGGCGCAGGGCATTGCCTGATGCGGCGAGGGCGTTAGTCGCGCAGCTCGTCCGGGGCCACGCCCCACAGCTTTTCCTTGGGGGCCCAGCCACGATAGCCGCCGGCCGATATTGAACACCAGCTGACATCGCATTGTCCCAAACGCGCCACCACGCCCAGCTCAAAGGCCGCTGTGACCGGTGCGCTGGGTTCGGGACGGGCATGAACCGTCAACATGTCTTCTTCGATCAACACGGTGCGCGCGCCGGAGAGCAGCGCATAATGCACCCAGCCGCCCGCGCCGTCGCGGTCCCGCACCCGACGCCAATGGCCATATTCAGCGGTAATCTCCAGCGGCATGCCGCGTCGTTTGAACACCCAGTCGATCTTATGGGTCAGGGAAGGGCCACGGCGTACATTGCCCTCGGCGGCCTTCATCGACACAAAACGGGGCAGCGGCAGATTGGTCACTGCGCCACGCGCCTCTTTTGCATTGGTTACGGCGGGGGTTATTGCCCCAGCCAACCCAATCAGGATCACGCCGACCACGGCCAACCGGGACCGCAGATAAGATGCCGAAATGTTCACTGCCTGCTCGCTTCTGCTTGTCGCTGTCTGTTGCCTGCTGATACCAACCCGAAATCGGCGCATTCCTTGCTGATCTGCCCCGGATCTGATGTCCGGGTGCTATCAGTTTTGAAAAAGAAAGCCGCGTCACAAAGGCCGGAGGGCGGGATGGGTTCTTGTGCCTGCCCGCGTCCTGCGCCACGATGCCATGAGGTCAAAGTAATTGCAAAGCCGAGGGAGAGCAGCAGTGGCAAGAGAACGTCTGAGTGTTGTCGTAACGCGACGGTTGCCGGAGCCGGTCGAGACGCGGTTGAGCGAATTGTTCGATGTGCGCTTGCGCGACGACGACACCCCAATGAGCCGCGCCGAATTGGCCGCCGCGCTCAAGGACGCCGATGTGCTGGTGCCGACTGTCACGGATGAGATCGACGCAGGGCTGCTGGGGCAAGCCGGTGACCGGCTGAAGCTGATTGCGAATTATGGCGCCGGGGTTGATCATATTGATGTGGCAACCGCCCGCCAGCGCGGCATTCTGGTGTCCAACACCCCCGGCGTGCTGACGGATGACACCGCCGACATGGCAATGGCGCTGATCATGGCGGTGGTGCGCCGCATCCCCGAAGGCCTTGCAGTCATGCAAAAAGGCGATTGGCAAGGCTGGTCACCAACGGCGCTTTTGGGGGGGCGGCTTGCGGGGCGACGTCTGGGCATTCTGGGCATGGGCAGCATCGGTCAGGCCGTGGCAAAACGCGCAGCGGCCTTTGGGATGCAGGTCCATTACCACAACCGCCGCCGCCTGCGGCCGGAGATCGAGCAACGGTTTGAGGCCACCTATTGGGAAAGTCTTGACCAGATGGTGGCGCGGATGGATGTACTGTCCATCAATTGCCCCTCCACGCCGTCGACCTTTCACCTGATGAATGCACGGCGGCTTAAGCTGATGAAACCGGATGCGGTGATCGTCAACACCTCGCGGGGCGAGGTGATTGATGAACACGCGCTGACCCGAATGTTGCGCAGCAGCGAAATCGCGGGCGCGGGTCTCGACGTCTATGAACACGGCACCAATATCAACCCACGCCTGCGTGAATTGGAAAACGTCGTGCTGCTGCCGCATATGGGCTCGGCCACGCTTGAGGGCCGCTTGGAGATGGGCGAAAAAGTTCTTTTGAACATCAAGACATTCGAGGACGGTCACCGGCCACCGGATCAGGTCGTGCCGTCCATGCTCTAGGGTTGCTGACGCAGCCCGTCATTTCTTGAGGGAGGCGACGTTATGAAACATCTGTTCTGGGCCGGCATATTGCTGGCAGCAACACCCGCTTGGGCACAGGAGGCGGCAGATGCTGTCGCGCCGGAAGGTGCCGCCGAAACCGCAGATGCTGGGTTTGCGGCAATCAGCGAGGAGGTCGCGGCTGCCATCGAGGCCAAGGAAGAAGGCACCCCGGTCGAGGCTGACAATTGGATGGTTGCCGCCGCCAATCCGCATGCGGTGTCAGCGGGGGCAGAGGTGCTGCGCGCAGGCGGGACCGCTGCGGATGCCATGGTGGCCGTGCAGACCGTTCTGGGACTGGTGGAGCCGCAGTCCTCAGGTCTTGGCGGCGGGGCATTTCTGGTCTGGTATGATGCAGCCACGGGCGAAGTGACAACACTGGATGGCCGTGAAACCGCGCCTCTGGCGGCGACGCCGACGCTGTTTCAGGACGACTCAGGCGAGCCGCTGAAATTCTACGATGCCGTGGTTGGTGGCCGCTCTATCGGCACCCCCGGAACACCTGCCTTGCTAGAAGCTGCGCATCGGCGCTGGGGTCGCGCCGCCTGGCCCGGCCTGTTCACCGCAGCCATTGACCTGGCAGAAGATGGCTTTGCCGTTTCGCCCCGGCTGGCCGGTCTGATCGAAAAAGACGCCGACCGCCTGTCGCGCTGGTCGGATACCGCCGATTACTTCTTGCCCGGTGGCACGCCGCTGGCGGTGGGCAGCACGCTGAAGAACCCCGCATACGCGGATACCCTGCGCCGCCTCGCAGCGGAGGGTGCGCGCGGGTTCTATTCTGGCCCCGTGGCCGAGGCGATCACCAGTGCGGTGCGCGGTGCCGAGGGCAATCCCGGTGTCCTCTCAGCGATGGATCTGGCGCTTTATCAGGTGAAGGAACGCCCCGCCGTCTGTGTGGCCTATCGCGCGTTTGAGGCCTGCGGCATGGGGCCGCCTTCGTCCGGGGCGCTGACCGTGGGGCAGATCCTCGGCATGCTCGGCAATTACGATCTGGCGGAACTGGGCGCAGATAACCCCGATGCCTGGCGGTTGATCGGCGATGCCTCGCGGCTCGCTTTTGCCGACCGGGGGCGGTACATGGCCGATAGTGATTTCGTGCCGATGCCGACACAGGGGCTGGTGGCGCAGGACTACCTCGCAACACGCGCCACGCTGCTCAGCGGCGATGACGCCCTGCCGGCGGTGAATGCAGGCGCGCCGGAATTTGACCATGCGCTGCTGCTGGCCGATGACGAGTCGATTGAACTGCCCTCAACCTCGCATATCTCCGTCGTCGATCAATATGGCAATGTGCTGTCGATGACGACCACCATCGAAAACGGTTTTGGCTCACGGCTGATGGCGGCCGGATTTCTGCTCAACAACGAGCTGACAGATTTCTCCTTCCGCAGCCACCGTGAGGGGGTGCCGATTGCCAACCGGCTGGAGCCGGGCAAGCGTCCACGCTCCTCCATGGCGCCCACCATTGTGCTGAAGGATGGCGAGCCGGTGCTTGCCGTAGGCTCTCCCGGTGGCAGCCGCATCATCGGCTATGTCGCCAAGACGATCATCGCCTGGGCCGATTGGGGCATGGATGTGCAGCAGGCGGTGGCGCTGCCCCATGCGGTGAACCGCTTTGGCACCTATGATGTGGAGGCGGGCACAAGCGCCGAGGATATGACGCAGCCGCTCACCGATATGGGGTTTGAGGTCAATGCCCGCGACCTGACCTCTGGTCTGCATTTGATCGAAATCGGTGACGGGCTGAAAGGCGGCGCAGATCCACGCCGCGAAGGCATCGCACTTGGCGAGTGACATCGTCGCCCGGCCACATCCGGCCGGGCGACCGATATGCTACCGACTACTGGGTATTGCTGGACCTTTGCACTGCTGTGTAAGTTAACAGGTGAAGTGCCGGGCAATCGTCCGGCACGCGCCTATTCAGGGGGATAAGACCATGGTGCAGGCCACAACATTGCCGCGCAATGAGGCCGGTATCAACGCGGCGATTGACGTGTTGAAACAACGCTTTGGTGAGCAGCTGCAGACCGGGCAGGCGATCCGCGAACAGCATGGCCACACCACCACATGGATCACCAATCAGCCGCCGGATGCGGTGCTCTTTCCGACCTCCACCGATGAGGTCGCTGAAATCGTCAGAACCTGCGCCGACTACGGCGTCCCGGTGATCCCCTATGGCACCGGCACCTCGCTGGAGGGCCATGTCAACGCCCCCGCGGGCGGGATCTGCGTGGATATGATGCGGATGGACAAGATCCTTGCCGTCCATGCCGAAGACTTGGATGTGGTGGTGCAGCCGGGGGTGACCCGCGAGCAGCTCAACACCTATCTGCGCGATCAGGGCCTGTTCTTCCCGATTGACCCCGGCGCCAATGCCTCGCTCGGCGGTATGGCCGCGACCCGCGCCTCTGGCACCAATGCGGTGCGCTATGGCACGATGAAGGACAATGTGCTGGCGCTTGAGGCGGTGATGGCGGACGGCGGGGTGATCCGCACCGCGCAGAGGGCCAAGAAATCCTCCGCCGGCTACGATATGACCCGCCTGTTGGTCGGCAGCGAAGGCACCCTTGGCCTGATGACCGAGTTGACCCTGCGCCTGCAGGGCATCCCGGAAGCGATCCGCTCGGCGCGCTGTGCCTTCCGCAGTGTGGATGACGCCTGCCGCGCGGTGATGATGACCATCCAATACGGCATCCCGGTGTCCCGGATCGAATTGCTGGACGAGATGAGCGTGCGCGCCGCCAATGCCTATTCCGGCCTCGACCTGCCGGAAATGCCGCTATTGCTGCTGGAGTTCCACGGCTCAGAGGCGGGCGTGGTGGAACAGGCGGATACCTTCGCCCAGATCGCTGAGGAATTCGGCGGTTTTGATATCGCGGCGACCTCCACCGCAGAGGAGCGCAGCAAACTCTGGCAGGCGCGCCATGATATGTATTGGGCCAGCCTGCAGCTGCGGCCCGGTGCCAAGGGGATTTCCACCGACGTCTGTGTGCCGATCTCCAAACTGGCCGAATGTGTCAGCGCCGCGCGCGCGAAAGCCGAAGAGATGGGCCTCCTTGCGCCGATGGTGGGCCATGTCGGCGATGGCAATTTCCACGCGTTGCTGCTGATCGACATGGACAGCGACGCGGAACGGGAAGCCGCCGATGTTTATGTCGGCTGGCTGAATGAGTTGGCGATCTCCATGGAGGGCACCTGCACCGGGGAACATGGTATCGGTCAGGGCAAACGCCCCTATCTGCAGCAGGAACTGGGCGGGGCCACCCGCTATATGGCCGCGATCAAGGCGGCATTGGACCCTGAGAATATCCTCAACCCCGGCAAGATTCTGGAGATTTGAGGTCTGCCTGCCGACAGCACAGCGCGCCAGTCTGACGTCGGAATTTGAGTATTTCAGGAAAGGTGACAGGCTGGACCTCGCTCTGTCACCTTTCCTGAAATACTCACGGCGCTGCCCTTGCAGGTGCAGAGGACGGCCCGTTGCGAAGTCGCCGCACGGTGGGCTTACCTTTGCCCAATCTGAAACTGTCACGATCTGAGCTGATCGCGATCACCGCCGGGACTGACATCCCCGGCACTTTGGAACAGGGCCCTTGGCAGGGGCACGCACAACCGACGTTCAGCGTGCGGGGCAGATTGTCCCGTCCCGCCTCCGCTTCTGGCGGCGCCGCCACTTCTTATTGCTTTTAGTTCTGGCCGTATATCAGCCCCGAGCAAAAGGCCGCATCAGACCCTAAGAGACCGATACTCCGGCAGGGCAGTGCCCCGACCGGACCAAAGCCATGCGCAGCGTTGCCTGTGCAAACCCGAACCGCAAATCGCGGCCATGACCGCGAAAACCGACAGGGGGCGGGCAGAAACCTGCATTCCGGGCGACGCTAGGTCGGTTTTGTCATGTTTTGGGTCGGATGGATTTGGCGCAAAATCTACAGGCGAGGCATAACTCCCTGCAAACGAGTCATCATTTTCCGGAGAGCGGGCCCATGAAAACCCAAGTCAAAGCATTGGTCGTCGGCGGTGGCGCTGTCGGCACCTCGATCGCCTATCACCTTGCCAAAGCAGGCTGGGACGACGTCATGCTGATTGAGCGTGACGAGCTGACCTCCGGTTCCACTTGGCACGCGGCGGGTCTCTTGCCGCTGTTCAACATGTCCTATGCGACCACCCATATTCACAAATACTCGGTCGATTTCTACAAGACCCTTGAGGAAGAAACCGGCCTGAACGCAGGTTTCGCCGTGGTGGGCAACCTGCGGATGGCCCAGACTCAGGATCGCATGGATGAATATATGCTCTATGCCTCCACCGCCGAGACCTGCGATGTCGACTACGAATGGCTGACCCCGGATCAGATCAAGGAACGCTGGCCGCTGATCGAGACCGGCGATCTTAAGGGCGCGATCTACCACGCCGAAGATGGCTATATTAACCCCGCCGATGTGACCCAGGCGATGGCCAAGGGCGCCCGTCAGCGCGGCGTTGAGATCCACCGCAAGCTGCAGGCTGACGATTTCCACTGGAACGGCACCCATTGGGAAGTCACCTGTACCAAGATGATCGAGAAGGGCGGCAACCTGATCGAGAGCGACGAGAAAGTCGTGATCACCGCCGAGCATGTCGTCACCGCCTCCGGCAACCACGCGCAGCGCACTGCCAAGATGCTGGGCATCAAGATGCCGGCGATCCCGGTCGAGCACACGTTCATCGTCATGGACAAGGACCCCGAGCTGGTCAAATGGCGCGAAGCAGGCAACCCCGAGCACCCCGTTATTCGCGACGCCGACAACGAATCCTATGCACGCGAGGAGCGTGGTGGCTGGATCCTCGGCATCTATGAGCACGGCGCGCCCGCGCGCTTTGAACATGGCGTGCCCGACAGCTTCCGGGCAGACCTGTTCCCGCTGGATCTGGACCGGATTGCCGACCAGTATATGGCGATGGCCGAGCGTGTGCCCTCCTGCGCCGAATCCGGCCTCAAGGACGATTTCAACGGCCCGATCTGCTACACCCCCGACGGCAACCCGCTGGTTGGCCCGGCACCGGGCCTGCGCAATATGTGGCTGGCAGAAGGTTTCTCCTTCGGCATCACCGCTGCTGGCGGCACCGGCTTCTATCTGGCGCAGATGATGGTGGATGGCGAAGCCGAGATCGACATGGCGTCGCTCGACCCGAAACGCTACTCCTCCAACTGGATGACCACCGAGTTCGCGGCGCGCAAGAACGAAGAGTGTTATGAGCACGTCTACATTCTGCACCACCCGGACGAAGAGCGCCCGGCAGCCCGCCCGCTGCGTACAGCACCTGCGTTTGACCGCCAGAAGGCCCGCGGCGCACAGTTTGGCTGGGTCAACGGCTGGGAACGCCCGAACTATTTCGGCCCTTTCGATGCCCCCGACAACTTTGACCACGACGCTCGCTCCTTCCGCCGCGGCGGCTGGTGGCAGCATGCCGTGGATGAGGCCAAGGCCATCCGCGAAGGCGCTGGTCTGGTGGATGCCACCGCCTTCACCAAACATGTCGTCAAGGGCCCCGGTGCGACCCAGTTCCTCGATTGGTTCACCTGCAACAAGCTGCCGAAGGTTGGCCGCATCAACCTGACCTATGCGCTGACCGCATTTGGCACCACCCGCACCGAATACACCATCGTGCGCAATGGCGAGAACAACTACTACCTCGTCTCCGCCGGCGCCTGGTCCGAGTATGACGCCGACTTCCTGCGCAAGGCCGCCGAGGACAAGATGGAAGAATTCGGCTACATCGAGATCCAGGATGTGACCACCCAATGGGGCGTCTTTGCCATCGCAGGCCCGAAATCCCGCGATGTGCTGAAAGAGGTGATCGTGGACGCCGACCCCGAAACCGCGCTGTCCAACAAGCGGTTCCCCTGGCTGTCGGCCCGTCAGATCGAACTGGGCATGTGCCCGGTCAATGCGATCCGCGTGGCCTATACAGGCGAGCTGGGCTGGGAGCTGCATCACCCGATCGAGATGCAGAACTACCTGTTCGACCTGCTGGAGAAAGCGGGCGAGAAGCACGGCATGAAGCTGGTTGGCGCGCGCGCCCAGAACTGGCTGCGTCAGGAAAAATCCTACCGCGCGTTTGGCAACGAACTGGGCCGCGACGCGACCCCGCTGGAAGCCGACCTGCCGCGCTTTGTTGATCAGGAGAAAGACTTCCACGGCAAAGACAAGCTGGTTGAGACCGGCGTGCGCGTGAAATGCTGCACCCTGCTGATCGACGGGCCGGAAGATGCCGATCCTTGGGGCCATGAGGCGCTCTATGCTGAGGACGGCGTCACCCGCGTTGGCCGCCTCACCTCCGGTGGCTATTCGGTGGCGTTCGAGAAATCCATCGGCATGGGCTATGTAAAACCTGACGTCGCGGTCGAAGGCACCAAGCTGAAGGTCAAGATGCAGGATAAGCTGTGGGATGCGGTCGTGACCTGTGACAGCCCCTATGATCCCAAGAACGAAACCATCCGTATGAATGGCTGATCACAGGCAGCGCCAACGCGGCTCTGACTGGATCTCTAAAAAGAAAGCCCCGGCCAATGTGCCGGGGCTTTTGCGTTCTGTCCTGAAACTCCATTTTAGTCTGTCAGGGCTGCGCGGCAGGAGGCTTCCCAAGTGGTGAGAAACTCCATGATCTCCCAGCTGTCACGATGCCGGGGCGACGGGCGCGCGGCTTCGCGGTCGGACCGTGCGACATGATGCTCGACCAGCTTCGTTTGGTGATAGAACGCGTCATGGGGATCCTCGACGTGGATCAGTTCCGCGTCCCCGTCAAATGGCGACCATTTGAGCGTGCTGCGACCTTCGATGGGCTGCCACGGGTTGGTTTCGAAACTCAGAATGCCATTGTCGCCGATCACAGTGAACGCATTGCCGGTCCCGTAGGAGTCGGTAGAGTGCAGCGTGGCCAGAACACCGTTTCCAAACCGCACCGAGCAGGCCGCGTCGCAGACCGTTCCATCATTGTTGAGATTGCCAAACCCGTGCAGCTGGCGCTGACCAAACGCGTCGTCGCCACACATCGTCTGTACCGTCAGCTGTAGCAAAGAGGCCGGGTAGCACCCTAGATTATAGAGCGTTCCCATGCCTTTGGGGTTCACGAATTGCCAGATGTCGGCGCAGTAATACCCGTTGATACTACGCAACGCGCCAAGCCGACCATCGCGCAGAACCTCGACAAACCGCGCCAGAAGCGGATGTGCCAGATACATCAGCCCCTCGACAAAGAAAGTGCCCGCATCCGCGACCGCGCCCAGCAGCGCGTCGGCCTCGGCCATGGTGGTGGTCAGCGATTTCTCCGATAGAACGGCCAGGCCCGCCTGCGCCGCCTTCATGGTGACGACATGATGCATATGGTTTGGCAGCCCGATATAGATCGCATCCAGCGCCGGGTCAGACAGCACCGCGTCAAGATCCGTCAGACCATGGGGAATATCATGGCGCGCCTGAAAATCCGCAACCAGATCAGGCTGCCGCCCAAACACACTATATAGCTGCGATCCATCGCTTTTCTTGATGCCGTCAATCGCCTTGTTGGAGATGAACCCGGTGCCGATAATTGCCCAGTTGAGTGTCATGATAACCTTTGTGTCTTGGATCTGAGTGCGCGCGCGTTAGGCGAGCAGCGCGGGTTGCATCGCGGCGAAGGATCGACCCTAGTTCTATTACAAGACAGCGGCAAGTTCCGGCACCAAAAGATCACACACTCCCGCTGATGTCGCCGCGTGCAACGGCCGTCTGGCCTCAAGATACCTTAACGTCTTGCCACCAGCGCCAGATTGTTGGCGGGCATTTCGACCACATTGCGCATCTCTAGCCCGCTGGCCTGTAGCCAGTCCATCACGTCGAAATCATCCTTGTAACCGACCTCGGGGTCATGGGCGGTCAGCTTGGCGTGAAAGGCGCGGTCGCCGTCGCTGGTCAGCTCTCCGCCACGTTGAAAGGGGCCGTATATCAGGAATTGTCCGCCGGGGGCCAAATGATCGGCGGCGTTGCGGATCAGGCTCTTGGCCTCCGGTATGCTGATCAGGTGCAACAGATTGCTCAACACGATCAGCTCAAAGGTCCCAATATTGGCAGGCCAGGGGGCTTCGGTGGCGTCCAGCTGAAGAGCGGCGGCGACATTTCTACAGCCACTGTCGGCGACATAAGCGTCGATACTGCTCAGCCGTGCCGGGTCGACGTCGGTGGGTTGCCAGTCCAGATGGGCGCAGCGGCGGGCAAAGCCGATCATATGCTGGCCTGTGCCGCTGGCAATTTCCAGCGCGCGGGGACGGCGGGTGTGTGAGTGTTCTGGTGCGGTTGCGATCTGGGCCAGCAGATCGGCAATGGCGTCAAGGTTGCGCGCCGCCGACGGGGCAAACAGCTTGGCCCCTGTATCCGACAGCGCGACTGAGGCCTCTCCGGGAACCGTGCGAACAACCATCAGCGCAGCCTTTCCGGGCTAAGGGATGCAAGGGTTACAGCGTCAATTTCGGGGGGATGCCCGGTGACAAGATCGGCGATCAGCCGCCCGGCTGCGGGCGAGGTCTGCACACCGTAGCCGCCCTGACCAGCACACCAGACAAAACGGGTCTCCGCAGGATCCGGGCCCAGCACGGGCACACCATCGGCCACGAAACTGCGCAGCCCGGCCCAGTTGTGTTCGACCCGGGTGACCGGTGTGGTTACCATTGCCTCGTAGCGGGCCAGCCCTTCGGCCAGTACCATGTCATCGGCGTAGGCATCCTGGGGCGGCACCGGATCTGCCTCAGCGGGAGAGACAAGCAGCTTGCCCGCATCGGGTTTGGCATACCAGGTTTCACCGGCCCCCATGGTCATCGGCCAGTGGCTGACATCGTGACCACCCGGTGCAGGCAGTCGCGCCATGGAGCGACGTTTGGGTTGCAGGCCAATCGGGGCAATGCCCGCCAGTGTGGCCAGCTCATCCGCCCAGGCCCCAGCGGCATTGATGATGGTGCCTGCGGTGATCTGATCGCCGACGATATCGACCTGCCACTCCGCAGCGGTGCGATTCAGGGCGATGATCCTGGCGCGGGTGCGGATCTCACCGCCATGGGTGCGTACGGCGCGTGCAAACCCCTGCAACAGCAGGTCCGCATCCAGATCCTGCGCGGCATCGTGGTATGCTGCAAATCCGACCTGTTCGGGATCAAGCACTGGCACCATCTCGCAGGCCGCCGCAACCGTGATTGGCGTCAGCCCGAGGTCAGCGCAATCGGTTTGAAAGATTTCTGCCTGATCGGTGCCGCCGACCAAGAGCATTCCGCGCGGGCTGAGGCAGCCCTTTGCACGATGATGCGCCTCGCTGGCGCGGCTCAGCACCTGTACCGGGGCGGGGCCGTAATTGGCCTCAAACATCGCGGCAGAGCGGCCTGAGGAGTGATAGCCAAGCGCCTCTTCGCGCTCTAACACCAGGACGCGGCCACCACGTGGGGCAAGGGCGGCAGCGGCGCTGAGACCAGCCAGTCCGCCGCCGATCACGAGATAATCAACTTTGGTCATGTATGTTCCTCCAGTCGGTCGGTGGCCGGCGCGGGGCGCGGGCTTATGGCTGCAATCCGGTCATAGAGATCCGCCCCCATGTCGATATCAAGCGCCGCCAGGGACGGGCGCAGCTGTTCGACTGATCGGGCCGAGACGATGGGCGTCACATTGTCCCCATAGGCGGCAGCCCAGGCCACAGCAAGACTGGCAGGATCAACCTCCATCTCCTGTGCCACTGCCACAAGGGCGGCGGCGGTGTCCTGCATCCACGGCTGGCCATAGCGTTCGCGGTAGCGCGGATCCTCGTCCAGTCGGCCACGGCTGTTGCCCGCAGCCGGTGCGCCAGCATATTTCCCGGTCAACATGCCACCGCCTAAGGGGGAATAGGGCGCCACATGCAGGCCCTGGTCGCCGCACATCGGTAAAATTTCCACCTCCACCTGACGTTTGATCAGCGAATACATCGGCTGCAGGATCGCGGGCCGCAGGTCGAACTCCTGCCCGACCATAATCGCTTTCATCACCTGCCAGGCGGCAAAGTTCGACAGTCCGAGATAGCGAAACTGCCCCGCCGCGCGCAGCTCGGCCAGTGAGGCAAGCGTTTCGCGCAGATCCGTTTCTTCGTCGTAGCGGTGCAGATACAGGATATCGACCATATCCTGCCCCAGACGCGCCCGCGACTGATCCAGCTGGCGGCGGATATTCTCAGGGCCTGCGCCGCCGGTGTAAGCAACCTTGGTGGCGATCAGCAGGCTGTCGCGGGCGTCCCGGATCAACTGGCCGAGGATCTCTTCGCTGGCCCCATCGGTATAAACCCATGCGGTATCAAAATGGGTGATCCCTGCGGCGCGGCAGGCATCATACATCGCTGCCGATTGCGCGGCATTGGCGCGGCCGCCAAACTGCATGGTGCCAAAGGCAAGGGCGCTGGCGGGGGTGCCGTCTAGGCTGATCAAATCGGTGCTCATGCGCCGCAGCGTGGCACGAGTGCGCCGCAACCAAAAGTGCAAAATGTCAGATATTGGCGCAAAGATATCTGCGAGAAATCCCGCATTCCGCCTATCATAATCGTGAGTGGCAAAGCCCCGGTGCGCGGGGTAGGGGAGAGTATGTTTGATTCAAAAATCCGCCCGCTGATCGATCCGATGCTGAACGCGCAGGGGCAGGTGATTGCCCGTGCCGGGATCAGCGCCAATCAGGTCACGCTGACCGGGCTGGCGCTGGGACTGGTGGCGGCGGTGATGATTGCCTGCGGCCTGTTTGCGCTGGCGCTGCTGCCGCTGTTGCTGTCACGGCTGGCCGATGGTCTGGACGGCGCGGTGGCGCGGGCCAGTGAACCAAGTGATTTTGGCGGCTATCTCGATATCACCTGCGATTTCCTGTTCTACGGCGCGGTGCCGCTCGCCTTTGTGTTGGCGGATCCGGCCCAGAACGCGGTGGCGGGCGCCTTCCTGTTGATGACGTTCTATGTGAACGGCACCAGTTTTCTGGGCTACGCGGTTCTGGCGGAAAAGCACAAGATGAAGAGCACGGCGCGCGGCGTGAAGACGCTTTATTTCACCGGAGGCCTGCTGGAGGGGGCGGAGACCATCGGGTTCTTTGTTCTCCTGTGCCTGCTGCCGCAGTGGTTTGCGCCGCTGGCCTGGGTGTTTGGTGCGCTCTGTCTGGTGACTGCTGGATCACGGGTGCTGCTGGCACTGCGGGTATTCCGCCGCGACTGAGGTGCTTGGCAGCGGCTGGGGAATTTGAGTATTTATGGAAAGGTGACGGGCGAGAGGATCTTTGCCTAGGCGGGACTGTGTTCTGCCGGTGCAGTGAGGGGTATCTATGGAAAAGGCCCGCCGGATGAGGCGGGCCTTTCGTGTCATTACATCGTTGAAGAGGTGGCACCGCTTACTGCGGGATATCGCCTTGAATGCCTTCGACGAAGAAGTTCATGCCCGCCAGCGTGCCGTCATCCGCGGTCTCACCCTCTGCCAGCCAGTCGCTGCCGTCCTGTTTTTTGATCGGACCGGTGAACGCATGGTAGGAGCCATCGGCCAGGCTTGCCTTGAGCGCCAGAGCTTCTTCCTTGATGTCAGCGGGAACCGCATCGGTGATCTCGCCGATTTTCACCATGCCGTCGCCGATACCGTGCCAGGTGTCGGTGCTCTCCCAGCTGCCATCCATCACCGCCTGGGTGCGGGCGATGTAATAGGGTGCCCAGTCATCAATGATTGAGGACACGCGGGGTTTCGGCGCATACTCGGCCATGTCGGAGGCCTGCCCGAAGGTATAGACATTGCCAGCAGCCTGCGCGGCGGCCTGCGGCGCGGTTGAGTCGGTGTGCTGCAGGATCACGTCGGCGCCCTGTTCGATCAGAACCTTGGCAGCGTCGGCTTCCTTCGCCGGGTCAAACCAGGTGAAGGCCCAGACGATTTTGAACTCCACATCGGGGTTCACCTTCTTGGCGTGCAGATAGGCCGAGTTGATGCCGCGGATCACTTCGGGGATCGGATAGGAGCCGATGTAGCCGACGATATTGCTCTCGGTGAGATTGCCCGCGATGTGGCCCTGCACCGCACGGCCTTCGTAGAAACGGGCCGAGTAGGTGGAGACATTGTCGGCACGCTTGTACCCGGTGGCGTGTTCGAATTTCACGTTCGGGAATTTCTTGGCGACGTTGTTGGTCGGATCCATATAGCCAAAGGACGTGGTAAAGATCAGATCCGCGCCCTGTAGGGCCATTTGGGTGATCACACGCTCGGCATCTGGGCCTTCGGCGACGTTTTCGACATAGACCGTTTCGACCTTGTCGCCGAATTTCTCAACCACGGCCTTGCGGCCCTGATCGTGCTCATAGGTCCAGCCGCCATCGCCGACCGGACCGACATAGACAAAGCCGACCTTGGTCTGATCGTCGGCCATCGCGCTGGTGGCCAGGCCCAGGGCCATGGCGGCGCTGGTCAGAAGTTTGCTCACATTCATCAAAGGGTCCCCTCATGTTGGTTATCTTGCAGCCGTGACGTTGCACGATCTGATGTGTGGTGGTCCGACCGAAGCCGAACCAAAAGACAGCTCCCCGCTGGCACTTAGCGAGAGGCGTGGAAGTTACGGCCAAGTGCAGCCGGTGCACTGCTTTTATCGGCCGATAGAATGACAAGCACCAGAATGGTGATCAGATAAGGCGACATTGCCAGATACTCGACCGGGATGGCAACGCCTGCGGCCTGAAGATTGAGCTGCACCACGGTGACACCGCCAAAAAGATAGGCACCCAGCAGTGCGCGCCATGGCTTCCAGCTGGCAAAGACCACCAGCGCCAGCGCAATCCAGCCCACGCCGGCGGTCATGCCCTCGGTCCACTGGGGCACCCGGATGAGGCTGATATAGGCGCCGCCAACGCCGGCGCATGCACCGCCGAACAGGATTGCCATCAGGCGGATGCGGACCACCTTGTAGCCAAGCGCATGGGCGGCGTCGTGGTTTTCGCCAACAGCCCGCAGGATCAACCCGGCGCGGGAGAACTTGAGCAAAGCCCAAACAGCGGCGGTCAGTGCGATGCCGAAATAGAGGATGATATCATGGCCAAAGAGGATCGGACCCACCACCGGCAGATCGCTCAAGACGGGGATATGGATGTCGCCCATTTGTGGCGGCTTCACCCCCACATAGGATTGCCCCATCAGCGCTGACAAACCCAGTCCAAACAGGGTCAACGCCAGACCCGAAGCGACCTGATTGGCCTGGGCAAACTGGGTGAGAAACCCAAACAACACCGACAGCAGCGCCCCCGCAAAGGCCGCCGCGACAAAGCCCAAGAGCGGCGATCCGGTCTCAACCGCTGTGGCGAAACCGGCGATGGCGCCGGTGATCATCATGCCTTCGACACCAAGATTGAGAACGCCTGATTTCTCCACCACCAATTCGCCAATAGCAGCGATCAGGATCGGGGTGGCCGCCACCATCAGCGAGGCGACAAGGAGGACGGGATTGATTGCAGAGAGATCCATATCAGGCGTTCCTCGTTTCACGCAGGGCAAAATAGAGTGGCAAGGCAAGGGAGAGGCCAACCGTGAAGGCCGCAGGCAGGGTCAGCCACCACAGGCCGACGCCTTCGCGTTTGGCGTCAAAGAAGGACCAGGTCCAGAATATTGGGATCGACAGCAGGATATCCGTCGAAAACCCCGCAGCAGCCCCATTCTCAAACAACGCCATTATGAAAAGAACTGGCGACAGGCCGTGCTGTGCAATGAATGACGCAAAGAACAGCCAGGGCAGGACGGTGCCCAATACCGCGAGGCTCCACCAGAATGCAGGCCTTGGCATCACGCTACCTCCCGCTTGCGCAGCGTGATGCGGAAATTGGTGAGCAAATCGAACGCCAGCAGGAAGAACAGCAGCATTCCCTGAAAGACCTGGATCGCGGCGGATGGCAGTCCCATGTTGGACTGCGCGATATCGCCGCCGATATAGGTCAGCGCCATCAACCCGCCGGCCAGCAGAATACCCACCGGATGCAAGCGGCCCAGAAAGGCGACGATAATCGCGGTGAACCCGTAGCCGACGTTGAAATCAATGCTGACCTGCCCCGATGGTCCCGCCACCTCAAATAGGCCTGCCAACCCGGCCAGCGCGCCGGATGTGCCCAGGCAAAACAGGATCAGCCGCGCAGGTTTCACACCGGCAAAACGGGCCGCACGCGGGGCCTCGCCAGTCAGGCGGATATGATAGCCCAGCATATGCCGATTGAGCAGGATATAGGCAAAGATCACCGCGATCAGCGCCGCAGCAACACCCCAATGCAGCCCCAGATCCTGGTCGATCCAGCTGTTGGCGCTAGCGTATTCGCTGAGGTTGCGGCTGCCGGGAAAGCCAAAGCCTTCGGGGTTTTTCATCAACCCCAAGGACATCGACGCCAGAAACTGCTGCGCCACATAGACCAGCATCAGGGAGACAAGGATCTCATTGGTGCCAAAACGGGTCTTTAGGAACGCCGGAATTATGGCCCATAGCCAGCCGCCCACAGCCCCGGCAACAACCATCAGCGGAAAGATGAACCAGGCCTCCATGGGGTAGAACGCAAGGCCTGTGCCCGCGCCAAACAGCGCCCCCATGATGTACTGTCCCTCGGCGCCGATGTTCCAGATCCCGGCGCGAAAACCGAGACTGAGACCAATGGCGATCAGCACCAGTGGCGCGCCTTTGATCAGCAGCTGAGGTCGGTAGTAAAAGGCAAATTCGCCAAACAGCGGTTCCCAGAAAATCGTGCGGATTGCCTCCGCCGGGTCTTTGCCCAGGGCCGCGAACAACAGCCCGCCTGCCATCATTGTTGCCAGTACCGCCACCAGCGGCGTGGCCATGGACCAAACCCGCGATGGTTGCGGTCTTTTTTCAAGCCGGATCATCCCCAATGCCCCCGTTGGCCGGAGTTTTGATCTCCGGATCTTGTCATCTTTCTAAAAATACTCCCGCCGGAGGCATCGGCCTCCAGCAGCAGACCGCTTCGGCGGGAGGTCAAAGCGTCACACATGCGCCACTTCCATCCCATGGGCGCCGCCCATCATCAGGCCGATCTCATCGACACTGAGACCCGCCGTGGGGCGCGGCGCGCTCAACCGGCCCTCATTCAGGGCGGCAAAACTGTCGGCGATCTCCATCAGCTCGTCCAGATCCTGGCTGATGCAGATGATGGCGGTGCCGCCCGCTGCCAGATCCAGCAGGGACTGGCGGATCGCGGCGGCTGCGGCGGCGTCGACGCCCCAGGTCGGTTGGTTCACCACCAATACGTCAGGGCGCTGCAAGACCTCGCGGCCAATGACAAATTTCTGCAGGTTGCCGCCTGACAGCGACCGGGCCGCATTCTCGGGGCCCGGTGTGCGCACGTCAAACTCCGTGATCACCCGTTTGGCAAACTCAGCTGCCGCCCCCCATTTCAGGAACCCGCGATTGGACAGGCCTTCGCGGGTGGCGGCGGTCAGCATGGCATTTTCCGTCAGGCTCATATCCGGTGCGGCCGCATGACCCAGACGCTCCTCCGGGGCGGCCAGAATACCCAGTCGGCGACGCGCCACGGGGCCCAGATTGCCAACCGGTGCCCCATGCAGGGTGACAGCATCTGCCGCAGTTGTGGTTTCACCCGACAGCACCGCCAGCAATTCATCCTGACCGTTCCCGGCCACACCACCGACGCCCAGGATCTCGCCTTTGCGCACGGTCAGATGCACATTTTTCAGCGTGGTGCCAAAGGCCGACGGTGCCGGCACCGACAGACCTGTGATATCCAGCGCCACCTCGCCAAGTGCGCGGCCGGAGCGTTCCGGGGTTTGCAGCGCTGTGCCCACCATCATCTCTGCCATATCGCGGGCCGAGGTCTCAGAGGGCACACATTCACCGACATTCTTGCCCAGCCGCAGAATGGTTGCATGATCACAGAGCGTGCGGATCTCTTCCAGCTTGTGCGAAATATACAGGATCGACGTGCCCTCAGCGCGCAGCTTTTGCAGGGTTTCAAACAAGATCTCCACCTCCTGCGGGGTCAGAACAGAGGTCGGCTCGTCCATGATCAACAGCTTGGGATCCTGCAGCAGGCAGCGGATAATTTCGACCCGTTGCCGTTCGCCGGCAGAGAGGTCGCCTACCGTGCGGTAGGGATCCAGCGGCAGGCCGTAGGTCTCGGACACTTTGCGGATCTGCGTCGCCAGATCGCGCAGCGCAGGTGGGGTTTCCATACCAAGAGCGATATTTTCCGCCACGTTCAGCGCGTCAAACAGCGAAAAATGCTGAAACACCATGGCAATGCCATCAGCGCGGGCCTGGCGCGGCTCGCCGGGGGTATAGGGTTCCCCGCGCAGTAGCATCTTGCCGCTATCAGGCTTCACGAGGCCATAGATCATTTTGACCAGCGTCGATTTCCCAGCGCCGTTCTCGCCGAGCAGGGCGTGAACCTCTCCCGCGCCGATATCAAAGGAGACCGTATCGTTGGCAACAACACCGGGATAGGCCTTTGTCAAACCTTGCAGGCTCAGGAGAGGTTGGGTCACGCGCGTCTGTCCTTCTTCAACTCGTCTGTGGCGCCCAGGCGCAAAAGCTCTGCCGCAACCCCCACCGCAATCATCTGCGGATGCTTGCCAAGGGCGGGATCGCCCATGGGGCAGGTCAGCCGGGCGATCTGATCCGGCCAGTGGCCCAATTCCCTGAGCCGTGAGCGGAACCGCGCCCATTTGGTGGCAGATCCGATGACCCCGGCAAAGGCAAAGCCGCGCAGCAACAGGGCGTGGCATAGCGCCAGATCCAGCGCATGGGAATAGGTAAGCACCAAATGCTGTGCATTTTCAGGGGCATGGGGCACCAATGCCGCAGGTTCCGCTGCGGGCACGGCGGTGACAGTCGCAGGAATGTCAGAGGGAAAGCGCTCAAGCCCGGTATCGACCCAGGTGATATCCAGATCCGGCATCGGCGCCAGCACATCGACCAGGGCGCGGCCCACATGGCCCGCCCCCCAGATCCACAGCGGGGTTTCAGGGCGGTGCACAGGTTCCAGCAGCCAGCCATCGCTCAGCTGCGGGTCGGGGCGCTGCCCCTGACTGCGGGCCAGGGCCAGTTTGCGGCGCAGGGCAAGCGGCGGCTCGTCTGAGTCTGCCCGCAGCGCCCGCAGGATCACCTCATCGTCGAGGTTGTCGAGGTCTTCAGCGCGGTAAATCTCGCTCCACAGCGTGACAGAGCCGCCACAGCATTGCCCCAGATCGGGACCAAGCGCCCGGGTGGTCTGTTGTCGCATCCGCCCCGTCGCCAGCTGGGCACGAGCCGCCCCAGCCGCCTCATGCTCCAGCGCGCCGCCGCCGATGGTGCCGGACTGGCCGTTGTCCCAGACCAGCATGGCGGCGCCCACCTCACGCGGGGAAGAGCCGCGGATGGCGGCAATCACCACCCGCACCACCGGTCCATGGGCCGCAATCCCGCGGCGCAGATCCTGAAGATCAAACCCCATCGCTCAGGCCCCCGGCGCGATGCGGCGCACCGCGCGCCAGAGCTCTTCCGCCGTTGCGGGCGCATTCAGCGCCGGATAGCCGCCCCCATAAGCCCCAACCGCGTCGCTGAGCGCGAGCCAGGCAGAAATCCCCAGCATAAAGGGCGGCTCCCCCACCGCTTTGGAGCGATAGATGCTGTCCTCGCGGTTTTCGCCATTCCAAAGCGCGACATTGAACACATCGGGCCGGTCTGAACAGGCGGGGATCTTGTAGGTGGAGGGCGCATGGGTGCGCAGATTGCCGGTCTGATCCCAGACCAGCTCTTCTGTTGTGAGCCAGCCCGCACCCTGCACATAGGCGCCTTCCACTTGCCCGATATCCAGTGCGGGGTTCAGCGAGGCGCCCGCATCATGCAGCACATCGGCGCGCAGAATGCGGTTTTCGCCGGTCAGACGGTCGACGACAACTTCGGTGATGGCAGCGCCATAGGCAAAATAGAAAAACGGTCGCCCCTTGCCCTGAATACGGTCCCATTCCAGTTTCGGTGTTTTGTAAAACCCGGTGGCCGACAGGCTGATGCGGCCGGTGTAGCATTCCATCGCCGCCGCCTCGAAGCTCAGCTCTTCGCTGCCAATGATAACGCGATCACCCTCAAACCGCACGGCTGCGACCGGCTGCTGATAGCGCTCCGCGAGATAGGCCGCCATGCGGTCGCGGATGGTGTCGCAGGCAGCCTTCACCGCCATGCCATTGAGGTCGGTCCCGGAGGAGGCTGCCGTGGCCGAGGTGTTCGGCACCTTGGCGGTGTCGGTGGCGGTGATCTTCACCTTCTCCAGCGAGATGCCAAAGCGGCTGGCGGCCACCTGTGCCACCTTCTGAAACAGGCCCTGGCCCATCTCGGTGCCGCCGTGGTTCAGGTGGACCGAGCCATCCTGATAGACATGCACCAGCGCACCGGCCTGATTGAGATGGGTCAGCGTGAAGGAAATGCCGAATTTCACCGGGGAAAACCCAATGCCGCGCTTGAGCCGATCGTTCCCGGCGTTCCATTTGGCGATTTCCGCCCTGCGCGCGGCATAATCCGATGTGTTCAGCAGCTCTGCCGTCAGCTCGTGCAGGACGAAGTCCTCCACCGGCATATGATAGGGAGTGGTCTGCACATCTTTGGCGGGTGTGGTGACATCGGCAGGCTCAGCCGGGGCACCGCGAGAGGCAAGATCGCCTGTCGCACCCGGTGCGGGGGCGGAACTGTCGTGGGGATCGCCCGAGGGCGCGGTGGGGGATTGCATTGGCGCGTAATAGTTGCGTTGGCGCAGCGCGACCGGGTCCAGCCCCAGCGCGTGGGCGGCGTGATCCATCAGCCGTTCGATGCCCACCATGCCCTGCGGACCACCGAAACCGCGATAGGCGGTGGCGCTCTGGCGGTTGGTTTTCAGCCGGTGGCTTTCGATGCGGATCGCAGGGATCAGATAGGCGTTGTCGCTGTGCAGCATGGCGCGATCCGCCACCGGCAGCGACAGATCCTGCGCCCAGCCGCAATCGACCAGATGGGTGAACTCCACCCCCTGAATGCGCCCCTCGGCGTCAAAGCCCGCGCGGTAGGAGATGTGAAAAGCGTGACGCTTGCCGGTGATGGTCATGTCGTCATCGCGGTCATAGCGCATCTTGCAGGTCCGACCGGTGGCGCGTGCGGCGATGGCGCAGGCCACGGCCAGCGCGTTGCCCTGGCTTTCCTTGCCGCCAAAGCCGCCGCCCATGCGGCGGGTCTCAACCCGGACGGCATGCATCGGCAGGCCAATGGCCTCGGCCACCTTGTGCTGGATTTCGGTGGGGTGCTGGGTTGAGGAGTTGACCAGCATGCCGCCATCCTCCTGCGGCTGCGCGAGGGCGGCCTGACCTTCGAGGTAGAAATGCTCCTGCCCGCCAAGGTCGAATGTGTCCTCAACCACATGCGCGGCGGTCTGGATGGCGCTGTCGGCGTCGCCTTTGCTGTAGATGCGTGGGCCGTCTTCGAACCGGCTGTTGGCGGCCAGCGCGTCTTCCAGCGTCAGAAGGGCCGGGCGTTCGGCGTAGCTGATCTGGCCTTTGCGTGCGGCCACCCGCGCGGCACGATGGGAGGTGGCGACCACCAGAAACACCGGCTGGCCGATATAGTGAACAGAGCCCTTGGCCAAGAGCGGTTCGTCATGGGCAGACGGCGAGACGTCATTGTTAAATGGCAGATCTTCCGCCGTCAGCACGGCAACCACGCCGTCGCTTTGGCGGACGGCATCCAGATTCATTGCGGTGATATCACCATGGGCCACGGTGGAGAGGCCAAAGGCCAGATGCAACGTATCACGCGGCGCCGGAATATCATCGACATAGCGCGCCTGACCGGTCACATGCAGGCGCGCTGCGTCATGGGGGAGGGGTTTTGCAACAGCCATTACTTCACCTCCAGCACATGGGTGGGGGTGGTCGTCTGGCCCAGATCGTCAAAATAGCGGGCGAGCATATTGGCGGCAGCCTCCAGCCGGTAGTCAGCAGAGGCGCGCATATCGCTCATCGGGGTGAAATCGCAGGCAAATTCCGCCTTGGCGGCGGCAAATACCGCTTCCGACCAGCTGTGTCCGACCAATGCCGCCTCCACATGGCTGGCGCGTTTGGGCACGCCCGCCATGCCGCCAAAGGCGATGCGCGCGGCGGTGACCCGGCCGTCTTCAACTGTCAGGTTGAACGCCCCCAGAACGGCAGAGATATCCTGATCGAACCGTTTGGAGAGCTTGTAAACCCGTAAGCCGTCAGTTTGGCCCTTCGGGCGTGCAGGTAGGGTGATCGCCTCAACAAATTCGCCGGGCTGGCGGTCCTGCTTGCCGTAGTCGATAAAGAACTCCTCAAGCGGCAGGCTGCGGCGGGCATCCCCACAGCGCAGGTGCAGTGTCGCGCCAAGGGCGATCAGCGCAGGCGGATTGTCCCCGATGGGAGAGCCATTGGCGATATTGCCGCCAATGGTGGCGGCGGCGCGCACCTGCTGGCTGGCAAAGCGGCGCAGCATTTCGCCATAAGACGGATGGCGCGCGGCGAGGGCGCTGCGCAGGCGGTTCATATCCACCATCGCGCCGATGCGCAGGCTGCCGTCGGGCTGTTCAGCGATCTCTTTCAGGTCTTCGCAGCCATCCAGAAAAATCACATCCCGCAGATCGCGCAGCTGTTTGGTCACCCAGAGGCCCACATCCGTGGCGCCGGCAATCAGCGTCGCGTCCGGGCGGGCAGCATAGGCGGCTGCCAGTTGGTCGGCGGAGGTGGGGCGCAGAGACGCAGGGGGCTCAGCACTGTTTGGCTTAGGGGGCTCTGCCCCCCGGCCTGCGGCCTCCCCCCGGAGTATTTCGGGAAAGGTGACAGAGTTCTCTGCGCGGATCCAGTCGGGCACCGGAGCCTCAGCAGCGGCTTCGGCGGCGCGGATGATCGGCGCATAGCCGGTGCAGCGGCAGAGGTTGCCTGCAAGCTGGTCGTCGTGATCCTGCGCACCATTCTTATGAGCGGTGACCATCGACATGATGAACCCCGGAGTGCAGAAGCCGCATTGGCTGCCGTGATGGGTGATCATCGCCTCTTGTACCGGGTGCAGCTGGCCATCGGGACCTGCGGCACCTTCGACGGTGCGAATGGATTTGCCATGCAACTGGGGCAGGAACAGGATGCAGGCATTGAGCGGCTTGGCGCCATGGTCATCGGTGACCATCACCGTGCAGGCGCCACAGTCGCCCTCATTACAGCCTTCCTTGGTGCCGGTGAGACCGCGGTCTTCGCGGAGCCAGTCCAGCAATGTCGCCGTCGGAGAGACCTCCGTCAGCGCGACCTCTTCACCGTTCAGTTGAAAGGTGATTGTCATGTCAGAAACCCGTCGCGTTACTTTGGTTTTCCCTTGGTGCCATCCCTTCGATGCGACGTAGAAGACATGGCGGGCCTTGGTAGATTTGTTGCCGGTAGCCTAGAAAGCAGGTTGTTGTTCTGGCAAGGAAAAGTGACTCTGCCATGGAGCGGGCCAGCGGCGCAAGATCCTTGCGGTGTGCCGGTGTATGCTGTTATTTTTGAAGGGTTTAATGCCGAATTGCCGCAGGTTTCAGGCGGATCTTGATAAGACTTTCAAATAAAGCGGAATAATGAGCGGTTAATTTTTTGGCAATTTGGAAGGTCTTCGCCTTGCCGGGGGCAAACCGAGGGGCTGACAGGAGCGCTGGCGCGGGTGAGCGCGCCGTGGTCTTTTGCGCGAACTACGTAGGTTGGGTGCGGAACCGCTTTAACCTTGGCTGTGCTGCCGGTAGCTTGGCCAGATGACAAGTTCTCCCCGATTCATTCACCTGCGCACCCATACAGAATACTCTTTGCTGGAAGGGGCGGTGCGGCTGAAAAAGCTGCCGGATCTGTGCAAGAAATACGAGATGCCCGCAATTGCGGTCACCGACAGCAACAACCTGTTCTCGGCGCTGGAGTTTTCCGTGTCAGCCAGTGGCGCCGGGGTGCAACCGATCATGGGCTGTCAAGTGGACCTGCGATTTTCGGACCCGGCACCAGGAGAGCGGCCCAAACCGCCGGCTCCCCTGGTGCTGCTGGCACAAAGCGAGGCGGGATATGAGCATCTGATGAAGCTCAATTCCTGTCTGTATCTGCGCCAGGGCAGCGAGCTACCCTATGTGACGCTAGAGGAGTTGGCGGAACATAGCGCGGATGTGATCTGTCTGAGCGGCGGGCCGGACGGGCCTGTGGGCTGCCTGTTGCAGCAAGGACAGCGCCCGGCGGCCGAAGAATTGATGCGGCGATTGGCGGCGACTTTCCCGGACCGGCTCTATGTGGAGCTGCAACGTCATCCGGGGGAACATGGCCAGCCGGAGGCAGAGAAACAGACCGAGCGCGGCCATATCGAGATGGCCTATGCGATGGGGCTGCCCTTGGTTGCGACCAATGATGTCTATTTCCCCAATACAGAGATGTATGAGGCCCATGACGCGATGATCTGCATCGCCGAGGGAGCCTATGTCGATCAGGCTGAACCGCGTCGACGCCTGACGGCGCAGCATTATTTCAAAAGCCAGGAAGAGATGGTGGCACTGTTCGCTGATCTCCCGGAGGCAATTGAAAATACAGTGGAAATCGCCAAGCGCTGCGCCTTTATGGCTTATATGCGCGACCCGATCCTGCCGAAGTTTGCCGATGATGAGGTCGCTGAACTGCGCCGTATCGCCAATGAAGGTCTGCAACAACGTCTGGCGGTGATCCCCCATGCGGTGAGCGTTGAGCAATACCAGGAGCGGCTGGATTTCGAGCTGGGTATCATTGAGGGGATGGGGTTCCCCGGCTATTTCTTGATCGTTGCCGATTTTATCCAATGGGCCAAGGACCACGACATTCCGGTTGGGCCGGGGCGGGGATCGGGTGCGGGCTCGCTTGTGGCTTATGCGCTGACGATCACTGACCTTGACCCGCTGCGCTATTCTCTGCTGTTTGAACGCTTCCTCAATCCGGAACGGGTGTCGATGCCTGACTTCGACATCGACTTCTGCATGGACCGCCGGGAAGAGGTGATCAAATACGTGCAGGAGAAATACGGCCGCGACAAAGTTGGGCAGATCATCACCTTTGGCGCGCTCCTGTCCAAGGCGGCGGTGCGCGACATGGGGCGGGTCTTGCAGATGCCCTATGGTCAGGTGGACCGGCTGTCCAAGCTGATCCCGGTCGAGGGCGTAAAACCGATGTCCATCGTGGACAGTCTGCGTGAAGAGCCGCGGCTGCGTGAGGAGGCGGAGAACGAAGAGGTTGTCGACCGGCTGCTGAAATACGGCATGCAGGTTGAGGGGCTGTTGCGATCAGCGGGTACCCACGCGGCGGGTGTGGTGATTGGCGATCGGCCGCTGGATGCGCTGGTGCCGCTTTACCGCGATCCGCGTTCGGACATGCCGGCTACTCAGTTCAACATGAAATGGGTGGAACAGGCCGGTCTGGTGAAGTTTGACTTCCTTGGCCTGAAGACGCTGACCGTGATCCAGAACGCGATGGATCTGATTTTCCAGTCGGGCCGCGATCTGCATGTGGCCGCCGATGGCACCCAGCTTTATGATCCGCCGGAGGGGGCGGAGAACCAGATCAACGCCATTCCGCTGGACGACGCGGTCACCTATGACCTCTACTCAAGGGCCAAGACGGTGGCGGTGTTCCAGGTGGAATCCACTGGCATGATGGACGCGCTGAAGCGCATGAAACCCACCTGTATCGAGGACATCGTGGCGCTGGTGGCGCTGTATCGTCCTGGCCCGATGGAGAACATCCCGGTTTATTGCGAGGTGAAGAACGGCCTGCGAAAGATCCAGTCGGTGCATCCGCTGATCGACCATATCCTTGAGGAAACACAGGGCATTATCGTCTATCAGGAACAAGTGATGCAGATTGCCCAGGTGATGGCGAACTACACGCTGGGCGGCGCCGACCTGCTGCGCCGCGCCATGGGTAAGAAGATCAAAGAGGCGATGGACGCCGAACGCCCGAAGTTTGAGAAAGGCGCGGCGGAAAACGGCGTTCCGGCCAAGAAGGCGTCGGAGGTGTTCGACCTTTTGGAGAAATTCGCCAACTACGGCTTCAACAAATCCCACGCGGCGGCCTATGCGGTGGTCAGCTACCAGACCGGCTGGCTGAAGGCGAACCACCCGGTGGAGTTCATGGCGGGCGTCATGAACTGTGATATCCATCTGACGGATAAGCTGGCGATTTACTTCGAAGAGGTCAAAAAAGGTCTGCGCCTGCCTTATGTGCCGCCCTGCGTGAACCGCTCAGAGGCGACGTTCAACGTGGTCAAGGGGGAGCTGGTCTATGCGCTGGGCGCGCTGAAAAACGTCGGCGTCGAGGCAATGCGCCTTGTGACGGCGGCGCGGCGTGAGAGCGGTGAGGACAAACCCTTTGCCACGCTGTTTGATTTTGCCCGCCGGGTGGATCTGAAAAAGGTCGGCAAGCGCCCGCTGGAAATGCTGGCACGGGCGGGGGGCTTTGACCAGCTGGACCCCAACCGCCGCCGGGTGTTCGACAGCCTCGGCGCATTGGTCGATTATTCGTCTGCGGTGCATGATCAGCGCAATTCCAGTCAGGTGTCGCTGTTTGGTGAGGCGGGGGAGGATCTGCCAGAGCCGCGTCTGCCCGGCACCCCGGACTGGCTACCTGCTGAGCGGCTGTCGGAGGAGTTCAAGGCGATTGGGTTCTACCTCTCGGGTCATCCGCTGGACGACTATATGCCTGCGCTGAAACGCAAGGATGTGATGACGCTGGACGAGGTCACGGCCAAAGCAGAGCGCGGGCCGTTCATGGCCAAGATGGCCGGTATTGTCGCCGGTCGGCAGGAGCGAAAGTCGGCACGCGGCAACCGCTTTGCCTTTGCCCAGCTGTCGGACACCAGCGGCGGTTATGAGGTCACGCTGTTTTCTGAAGTGCTGGAGAAATCACGCGAATTTCTGGAAACCGGCGCCAAGGTGGTGATCACCGCCGAAGCCACGATGGAAAGCGATCAGCTGAAACTGCTGGTGCGGTCTGTCGGGCCGGTGGATGCGGCGATTGCCGATGCGGGGCGCAGTTCGCTGCGGGTCTATGTCTCGGACGCGAAGGCCGTGGCGACGGTGGCACAGGTGCTGGAAGACGCCAAATCCGCCGCCCGCAACGCCTCGCGGGGGGAAGTCTATATGTACCTGCAGGATCCCGACCTACCCGGTGATGTTGAGATGGATCTGGGCCAGCCCTTCCCCATCAACCCCCAGATCAAAGGCGCGCTGAAGTCACTGGACGGGGTGATGGATGTTGAGGAGATTTGACGGTGTAGACTGCCGCTTACCCGGCTGAAAGGCCGGGCCGCGCCAAACCTCTTCCCCGGAGGGCGCGTTTGCAGCATTTCCTGTTTTAGAACTGTTACGGTTGCTTCGATGTTGTGTGCGTCAGAACCCATGGTGATACGTCCTCCAGATCGGGCGCGCGCCTCGCCGCCAAACCAGAGCTTTGCCCATCGTATTCCCACGCTCAACTTCCAGTGAAAGAAAGGACCCATTGCCGTGACTGACCAGCCAGACCTCACTCTGCGAGTTGCAGATGTGGCGGATGCCTCCAGCTTGGCGGCGTTGTCGATGGAGGTCTGGGTTGGCACTTATCTGCGTGAGGGGGTGAGCGGGTTCTTTGCCGATTATGCGCTGGCAGAGCTGACGGCGGCGCAGTTTGAGACGCATCTGGCCAACCCGCAGGAGCATTTTATTGTCTCGCAGAACAGGGTCGGCATTGATGGCTATATCCGCATCAGCCGGGGCAGCCCGGGGCCTGTGCCAGGCTGTTCGGATGTGGAGATCACAACGCTCTATGTGCAGCCGCGCCACCATGGGCGGGGCATTGGGACTGCCTTGCTGCGCGCGGCGTTGGCCCATTGCGCAGAGGAGCGCGTGGCGCGGGTCTGGCTGGCCAGCAATGCCGAAAATACCCCCGCCAAAGCGTTCTACCTGTCGCAGGGTTTTGAACGTATCGGCGAGACCCAGTTCGTGATCGACGATCAGTCTTATCTGAACGACGTCTTTGCGCGCCGATGTCTTTCCTGACCTGATGGGCGCGCGCACCTTGGTGCAGGCTGTAATTCTTTTGATGAATGGCTGCTCAACCGGAGGCGGGTTCACCCGGTCTTAACCACTTTCATGGCATCCCGTAGGCGAGCGGTGAAACTGCAACGCAATGAGGAACGCATGAAAGTCGTTATTCTCGCAGGTGGTCTGGGAACCCGGATCAGTGAAGAAAGTCATCTCCGGCCCAAGCCGATGATCGAGATCGGCGGCAAACCGATCCTCTGGCATATCATGAAGTCGTTTGGCGCGCAGGGATTCACCGATTTTGTGATCTGCTGTGGCTACAAAGGTTACATGATCAAGGAATACTTCACCAACTATATGCTGCATAATGCCGATATCTGCGTCGACATGCAGACCGGTGAGATGGCGCTGTTGCAGAAGAATTGCGAGCCTTGGAAGGTCACCATGCTGGACACCGGCGAGATGACCCAGACCGGCGGTCGGCTTGCCCAGGTTCGCCCCTATCTGAACGAAACGTTCTGCCTGACCTATGGCGATGGCGTGGCCAATGTCGACCTTCAGGCATTGGTGCAGTTTCATCACCAGCAGGGCACTGAGGCCACCGTGACAGCGGTGCAACCGGCGGGCCGGTTTGGCAGCATCGAGATCGACGGCACCACCGCGACCCGCTTTGTCGAAAAACCGGCAGGGGATCATCACTGGGTCAGCGGCGGGTTCTTTGTCTGCGAGCCGTCGGTGCTGGACAGTATCGAGGGGCCGGACACCATTTGGGAAAAAGGCCCGGTCGAGGCGCTCGCAGCGCGCCAGCAGCTCTCGGTCTACAAACACAACGGATTTTGGGCGGCGATGGATACCCAGCGGGACAGGATGTATCTTGAAGGGCTGTGGGAGACGGGCAAGGCCCCCTGGAAGGTCTGGGCGTGAGCGGGTTCTGGCAGGGCAAACAGGTCCTAGTGACTGGGCACACGGGTTTTAAGGGCGCGTGGCTGACGTTGATGCTGGCGCGGCTCGGTGCGCAGCTGCGCGGACTTGCGTTGCCAGCGGAGGATAACAGCCTGTTCGATAAGGCGGGGCTGGCGGATCTGATTCCCGGCGATATATGTGATCTGCGCAATCGTGATCAGCTGGCAGAGATGTTCGCGGGGTATCGCCCTGATGTGGTGTTCCATCTGGCAGCGCAGCCGTTGGTACGGCAATCCTATGTTGATCCGGTCGAGACATGGGATAGCAACGTCACAGGGACGCTGAACCTGCTGGAACTGTTGCGGGACATGGCCGGATCTGAGGTTGCGCCAATGACTGTCGTGGTGGCAACAACGGATAAGGTCTATGCGCCGGTTGCGGGTCGCCATGCCTTTGTCGAGACAGATCGGCTGGGCGGACATGACCCGTATAGTGCCAGCAAAGCTGCGACCGAGCTGCTCGTGGCCTCTTATCGCCAGTCGTTTCTACAGGATCTGGACATTCGCATTGTCACGGCGCGGGCGGGCAATGTGATTGGTGGCGGCGATTGGGCTGAGGACCGTATCATTCCGGATCTGGTTCGCGCGATTGTCGCAGAGCAACCGCTGCATCTGCGATATCCGGCGGCGGTGCGCCCCTGGCAACATGTGCTGGATCCGCTGGCCGGATATATTCGCCTGGCCGAGGTCGCGACTATGGGATCGCCGGACGCCGTGCCGCCTGCGCTGAATTTTGGTCCCGACGCGCAGGCGGAGAAATCTGTGGCGGATTTGATCGCGCATGCCAAGGCGGCCTATCCACATGCTGATCTGACCGTCACACAGGATACGTCCGGTACTGGGCACTGGGTCGAAACCGGGCGTTTGTGCCTGTGCAGCGATGCGGCGCGTCGCAGCCTGGGCTGGGCGCCGCGCTGGGGGTTTGAGCGCAGCGTCGCCGAGACAATGACATGGTATGCTGCGGTGCAGAGCAGTGCTGACCCGCGTGAGGTCACTGAGGCGCAGATCGCCAGATTTGAGGCCGCAGCATGATTTTGGATCAACTGCCTCTGGCTGGCGCCTACAATGTGCGATGGAGCGCATCACGCGACCAGCGCGGTGCCTTTGGCCGTCTGTTTTGCGCAGAGAGTTTTGCCAAGGCCGGTCTGGTCAGCCAGTGGGCGCAGACCAATCTGTCGCGCAGCAGCGCAAGGGGAACCCTACGCGGCATGCACTATCAAACCGCCCCCTTTGCTGAAACCAAGCTGTTGGTCTGTCTGACAGGGCGGATTTTTGATGTGCTGGTCGACATGCGCCCCCGGTCCGCCAGTTTCGGGCGTTGGATCTCACTAACGCTGGACGGTGCGCTGGGCGATGGCGTCTATATCCCGGCGGGTATAGCCCATGGGTTTCAGACCCTTAGTGAGGATGTGATGCTGCACTACAGTCATTCACACCCCTATCGCCCCGCCCATCAGGCTGGGCTGCACTATGGTGATCCCGATCTGGCCATTGATTGGCCCCTGACGCCAGTCGCGGTGTCTGAGAGGGACAGGGCGCTGCCATGTTTTTCCCGCGTCACAGATGATTTGCAAAAAGAGAGAGCGCCACAATGAAGTGTCGACACTGCGCGACAGAATTGTCGCAAGATATTCTGGATCTGGGCCATGCCCCGCCTTCGAACGCCTATCTAAAAACCGCGCAATTGCGGGCGCCAGAGGTCCATTTCCCCCTGCGATTGCTGTTCTGCCCGGAGTGCTATCTGGTTCAGACAGAGGACTACGCTGCGGCGGAAGATCTGTTTGACGCGGAATATGTCTATTTTTCCTCGACTTCGCGCAGCTGGCTGGATCATGCCACGCGGTTCTGCAACGGCGCGATTGAGCGGTTTGGCCTGACAGCGGGGAGCTATGTGGTCGAAATCGCCTCGAACGATGGCTACCTGCTACAAAATTTCGTCGCTGCCGGGATTCCCTGTCTGGGGTTTGAACCTACGGCAAGCACGGCTGATGTGGCGCGCAATAAGGCCGTTGAAACCCGGCAGGCCTTCTTTAACACCGCAGAGGCTGAGACATTGCGCAAGTCGCGTGACGGACGTGGGGCCGATCTTATTGTTGGCAACAACGTCTATGCCCATGTGCCGGACATCAATGATTTCACCCAAGGTCTTGCGGCGTTGCTGGCATCCGAAGGGGTGATTTCGCTGGAATTTCCACATTTGTGTGAGCTGGTAGAACAGGGACAGTTTGATACCGTCTATCACGAGCATTTCTCGTATCTGTCGTTGACCACGGTCAAACGGATCCTTGGGAGCGTCGGCCTGCGGATTTTTGATCTGGAAAAGTTACCGACCCATGGCGGCAGCCTGCGAGTCTGGGCATGCCATGACGCAGCCAGCCACGAAACCCACGCAGCGGTTGCTGCGATGCTGCGCCGCGAGGCGAATGCAACGGTGCCTCAGGGCGCGGGCGGATCGCAGGCTGGTGCCTCTGTCGGGGTTGGCGCAGTCGAGTATTACAGCCGTCTTCAGGCGCAGGCGAATGGGGCGGCACATGCGTTGCTTGATTTTCTGATGCGCTGCCGTGACCGCGGCGAAACGGTTGCGGGATATGGGGCCGCGGCCAAGGGGACCACATTGCTTAACTATGCCGGCGTGGATCGTCGGCTGCTGAGCTATATCGCGGATGCCGCGCCATTCAAACAGGGCCGTTTTCTGCCCGGTGCGCATATCCCGGTGGTTTCGCCAACCCATCTGCGGGACAATCCGCCCGATCATTTGTTGATCCTGCCATGGAACCTGCGTGAAGAAATCGCGGCCGATCTGACCGGGATCAGCGCGCAGCACGGCACCACGCTCTGGACCGTAATGCCGCGTCCCGCACCGGTGCAGACGGCGGCTCACTCGGTGACACCCGCATATGACCCGGCACTGCCGTTGTCTACAAGCAAGGCAGGCTGACCATGACAGACATCAAACTGAGCATCTGTGTGCCAACGTTTAATCGGGCGCGCTACCTAGAGAGTCTGTTGCAGTCGCTGCAACAACAAATGGGGCTGTTTCCTTGGCCGGTCGAGGTGATTGTGTCGGACAATGCTTCCGACGATGAGACCCCAGAGGTGATCAAGAGCATGCAGGGACATCTGCGGCTGCGATGCCTGACGCAGTCAGAAAACATTGGCGCGCTGCGCAATATTCAAAAAGCCATGCGCGCGGCGACCGGCGAATATGCGGTCTATCTCGCCGATGACGATCGGCTTGTGCCAGAGGCGCTGATCCGGGCCGTTGCTCAGCTTGATGCGATGCCCAGTGCGGTAACGCTGTATGCGCCGTGGAATTCCGTCGATTTGGTCACCGGAGACGAAGGGGGGCCCTTTTATTGTCAGCCAAAAACAATGTGCATAGCAAAAGGCGACTACGCAGGCTTGTTGCGGCATGTCCTTGATCACAGTGTTTTTGCCGAGATTTCAATTGTGCGTGTGTCGGCGTTGAGACATCTGACACCGGTTGCCAATGACATCGCGTTCTGGGCCTTTACGGTGCCGTGTGAATACCTGGGGTTTGGGGATGTAATTTTCTCGCATGAGCCCTTTTATCTGTCTGTTGGCCGACACTTTGTCGGTGAGTACCGTGCGCGGCTGGGGCACGACGAAGTGAAGATCGGGTGGGATAAATACCGTGGCGGTTTGGAGCACCTATTTGGGATGGCGTTGCAGCAAGGCGGTGTTGAAAATTCGCAGAATCTTCGTCTCAAAGCGGAGAATATTATCACCAACCGGATGCTGGTTGCACTACGTCTGCGGATGAATCAAGGAGCCGACCCGATTGAAACCTATGCATTGGCGGCGCGGGTGCGCGGGCAAGGTCAGGCGGGGCTATTGGCAGATAGGATGGACCAGATCCGGCTTGCGGCGGCTTTGCAATATATTTGTGTTCTGTTGCCCGACGTGCTGCAGGCCGAAGGAGTGGCGGTCATTGGCAGCTGCCCACCTGCCACGATGGAGGCGCTGGCCGGTATCGCCAGCGCGCCGCTGCGCGAGGTACGCGATGCTGAGGATATCCGGGCCTCTGACATCGTGTTCAACCTAGGCGACGCGGGTGATCCGCTGCATGTTGCCGCAGCACAGACAGCGCTGGTTGCCCTGACCGAGGGTGATCTGATGCGTAAGTTTGCCTGAAGGGGGCCGAGATGGATCAGCCACATTTTCTGCTGACAGGGTCTACCGGATTTGTCGGGCGAGCGGTGACGCAAGAGCTGCACGCCGCCAATGTGCCCGTGCGACATGTCATTCGGCGCGGCACGGTGGATCGGCTGGCCACGCTTGGCCCGCAGGATAGTGTTGTGGAATGTGATGATGTCTTTGCGCAACCGGCAGATTGGTGGACCGAGGTTGCGACAGGTTGCGAGACGCTGCTGCATCTTGCCTGGTACGCCGAGCCGGGAAAATATCAGTTATCACCACGCAATTTCGATTGCCTTTGCGGCACGCTACAAATTGCCGAAGGGGCAATTCAGGCAGGCGTTGCGCGGTTTGTCGGCACGGGCACCTGTCTGGAATATGATCTGCGTGGTGGCGAGGTTAGCGCCCAGACGCGGCTTGATCCGCAATCGCCCTATGCGGCAGCCAAGGCGGCCTGTGCGCTGTCACTGGGGCAGCTGTTGCCGCAGGCTGGCATGTCGTTTCTCTGGGCACGTTTGTTCTATCTCTATGGTGCGGGCGAGGATCCGCGTCGGCTGACCGCCTATATCCACCGGCAGTTGGCTGCGGGCGAGGCGGCGGATCTGTCCGCCGGTGACCAGATACGTGATTTTCTGGATGTGCGGGACGCCGCGCGCCTGCTAGTGCGAGAGGCCCTGTCTGCGCGCACGGGAGCAACCAATATTTCCAGCGGGCGCGGGGTTTCTGTGCGGGCATTGGCTGAGCAGATTGCCGATGGCTATGGCCGCCGAGATTTGCTGCGCTTTGGCGTGCGCCCCGGCAACCCTGATGACCCGCCCGTGGTGATCGGGCTGCGCGAGGGTGACACCGATGCGGCCCCGCCTGATCACGTGGTGGCCAAGAGGGTTGGCGCTGCATAATCCAATACGAATTGCGCCCCCTGATCCCCATTCCCAAGACCTGAAACGAGAGCCCAGATATGACAACTTTTGCCGCAGATATCCCCGCCCGTCTCGACTCCATGCGCAATCACGAAGGATTGCAATCCTCTGCGATGGCCTTCCTGAGAGCCTCTGCACGCGCCGAGTATTCTTACAACTATCACTGGTTGGGACGGCCGATTATCCAGTATCCACAGGATATTGTGGCCATGCAGGAACTGATCTGGCAGATCAAACCGGATCTGATTATCGAAACCGGTATTGCCCATGGTGGATCGCTGATCTTCTCGGCCTCCATGTTGGCGCAACTTGATATGCATGAGGCGATCGAAGCCGGGACTATGTTTGATCCGGCACAGTCAAAGCGCAGGGTGCTGGGTGTCGATATTGATATCCGTCCGCACAATCGTGACGCAATTGATGCGCATCCGATGCGCTCGCGGATTGAAATGATCGAAGGGTCGTCCATTGATGCAGGGATCGTACAGCAGGTGAAGGAGATCGCGGCAGGCTACGACAAAGTGCTGATCTGCCTGGACAGCAATCACACTCATGACCATGTGCTGCAAGAGCTGCGCGCCTATGCCGATCTGACGTCGGTCGATAGCTATTGCGTTGTTTTCGATACGTTGATTGAGGATATGGAAGACGACACCTATCCAGATCGTCCCTGGGGCAAAGGCGACAACCCGCGCACCGCGGTTGAGGCCTATCTGAAAGAGAACGACTGTTTTGAGACGGATGAAGATATCCATGACCGTCTGTTGATCACAGTGGCCCGTGGTGGGTTTCTGCGCCGGGTCAAATAAGGTCGGTTCGCTGGTTTTGAGAAAGAGAGGGTGCAGCATTGGCTGCGCCCTTTTTGTATCTGAAATCCTGTTTAGACCCAGGGACAGGGACAATTTTCACACGGTGCTGTGCCAAGCAGCAACATCCGCCCTAGCGATCCTTTGCGCGGGCGGGCTCGGGCTTGTTTCTGGATGCCGGTCAGAGACAGCGGACCTCAACAAAATCCAGGTTTCGGCTGACCAGTTGCGCTACGATCTCGTCCCGGTAGGCAGGATTTGAAATCGCAAGTATATCGCCGGGACGGGCATCCGAGTAGAACTTGTCGGGGCCGTGGATCGGCTTGATCGAACCGGGCAGCCAGCGCCCCTGTTTGCTGGGGTTGATATCAACGGCATAGGGCACATTGCCCACCAACCGCCCCAGACGGTTGGCGTGCCACAGAAACATACATCCCTTGGTCGCGGCTCCCCAGAAAAAACAGTGGCCCTTGGGGCCGGTCAGAGCCTCCAGCTGGTCAATCTGTCGCTCTAATGCAGGGAACAGGTCGTCAAATCCAATGTCCTGCCAATTGTCGCCTGTGTAGGCCGTGTCAAACCCATTGGCGAGGTCGCCGAGGTTGGCAATGATATATTGATATTGCGCGCCAAAACACAATTGAGCGTCGTGAACCTTGCCGCCAAACAGGGCAGCGAGCGCCTGTTGACTGAAGTAGTTCACGTGTTCGTAGGTGATGTCAAAGAACGTGTTATTCTGCAAAATCCAGTCCAGATTGGGCACTTCGATATAGATATCCGTGTCGCCAAAGACCTGGTGCAGCATGGCCAGAAACCTATGCGGTTGCGGGATATGTTCCAGCACGTGGCGCAGCACAACGATATCTGCAGGCACCCGGTCATTACTGCCCAGATAGCGCTGTTCAATATAAGCGGCGTCGCCGGTATAGGTGGTGTCGTAGCCCTGGCAGGTGAAATGTCCGGCCTGATGGGCGAGGGTCAGGAAATCTCCCTTGCCGCACCCAACCTCCACCAATGTGCTGCCAGCGGGATAGCGCTGTGTCAGAGCACCAAGCACTTGTTTCATATGGGATAAGAACTGGCTTGAATGGGCCTGACTGTTCTCATAGCTGGTGTCATAGTAGGTTGCATCCGGGTCAAACCGGGCGTTTTCGACAAAGTTCAGCACATGATTACGTCGCAGCTGCATGGCACCGGTGCTCTGATCGTCCTGCGGGTTGAGCAACGGATTGTTGGGCGTGGTGGGCAGATGCAGGGCAGTCATTCTGGAATCCTCTGACAGGGTTCGCCCGATTGGACAAAGCTGGCAGAAATCTCGCAAATCTGTCTCAAGATTCAGTAAATTTCGGACCCGTTCCAGAGCCTCTAGAGGGCAAGGTTGAAGACGGAGTTGGTGTCCAGAAGATATTGTGAGATTACCGGGCCGCTGGCAGCGCCGATGGCGCGGGCGTTGGGGCCGATGGCGCCGCATTCAATGTGGGGCGGGATCAGGCCACGGGCGTCGAGATTGGACAAGGCGGCGCGGGTGCGCTCGACCAGGGCTGCGCGGATGCTGTCGGGCAGGGCACCGTCGATCAGCACCGCTTCGAAGTCGATCACTGCGCAGGTGGCGAGGCTGGCGCGGGCGATGGCGTCTGCGGCCTGATCCAGCCAGGGGGTGACCTCGGCGTCAAATCCCGACCAGTGCATCGGCAGCTGCCAGAGCTGACCGGGATCTTTGCCCGCATCGCGCAGGCGCTGTTCAAGGAGGTGGATGGAGGCAAGATCGAGGAGCTTCGCCTCCCGTCCGTCGGGGCCCAGTGTCGACAGGGAGCCGAGCGCGCCGGCGTTGCCCTGATTACCCTCCAGCACCCGGTGGTTCAGCACCACGCCGCCGCCGATAAAGGCGCCGACAAAGAAATAAGCGTAGTCGCGGTAGGCCTTGCCCCGGCCATACATGTGTTCGGCGCGGCAGGCGGCGGTAGCGTCATTGACAACATGCACAGGCAGGGGGCTGAAGCGCGCAATTTCAGATGTGAAATCAACCGTCTGCCAATCTGCAAGTGCCTCTGCCGGGGCATTGATCTGGGCATGCCAAGTCCAGAGCTGAAAGGGGGCGGCGACGCCGATACCGCAGATGCGCGGGTGCAGCTCTGACGGCAATGCCGCCTCGATCTGGCGCATGCTGTCGCGCAGGAAATCAAAGACCACCGTCGGCGTGGGGTAGGGATAGCGCAGCCGTAGCTGCTGGCGCACCGCACCGCAGACATCCATCAGCAATACCTCGACGCTGCGGCGGCCGATCTTCAGCCCGTAGGAAAACAGGCCGTCAGGATTGAGCCCCATGGGCACCGAGGGTTTGCCAACCCGGCCGCGCTGGGTCTCGCCACGCCTTAGCAGCCCATCGGTTTCGAGTTTGCGCAGGATGACGGAGACGGTTTGTGGCGACAGGCCGGTGCCGCGGGCCAGCGCGCTGCCGGGCATCGCTCCGTTGCGCTGCAGGAGAGACAGGATCAGCCGTTCATTGAACACGCGGACGCCGGTCTGATTGACGCCGCCGCTCAGGGATCTGGCTTGCTCTTGTTCCATGCGGCGGACCCTAATCACGCTTCGAGGTCTACGGAAAGTGCGGATATCACCTTAATAAGTCAAGTTGATTTACTTATTGACAGGGAGGCCAGAATCACGGCCCTCTATGGGCGACATGGCGGCCCGACCGTCTTGTTTATTTTCATTGTGATGCTGAGGGAGGACATCATGAAGAAGCTACTATTGGGTACCGCCATTGGATTTGCGGCCATGACCGGCAGCGCCTTTGCGGCAGAGGGCGTGACCGCCTGTTTGATTACCAAGACCGACACCAATCCGTTTTTCGTCAAGATGAAAGAGGGCGCCGAGGCCAAGGCGGCAGAGCTGGGCATGACGCTCAAAAGCTTTGCCGGGAAGGTGGATGGCGACCATGAAACCCAGGTTGCGGCGATTGAGACCTGCATTGCCGATGGTGCCAAGGGCATCCTGCTGACCGCCTCTGATACCTCGTCGATTGTACCGGCAGTGCAGCAGGCGCGCGACGCTGGTCTGGTGGTGATTGCGCTGGATACGCCGCTGGAGCCGATTGATTCCGCCGATGCCACATTTGCTACCGACAATTTTCTGGCTGGTGAGCTGATTGGCAAATGGGCGGCGGCGAGCCTGGGTGATGAGGCGGCGAATGCCAAGATCGCGATGCTGGATCTGGCTGTCAGTCAGCCCACCGTGGGCGTGCTGCGCGATCAGGGCTTCCTGCAGGGGTTTGGCATTGATCTGGGCGATCCCAACAAATGGGGCGACGAGACGGATCCGCGCATTGTCGGCAATGATATCACCGCAGGCAATGAAGAGGGCGGTCGCCGCGCGATGGAGAACCTGCTGGCCAAGGATCCTATGATCAATGTGGTCTACACCATCAACGAGCCGGCGGCTGCAGGTGCCTATGAGGCGCTGAAGTCGATTGGCCGCGAAAATGATGTGCTGATTGTATCCGTGGACGGTGGGTGCCCCGGCGTACAGAACATCAAGGACGGTGTGATCGGGGCCACATCGCAGCAGTATCCGCTGTTGATGGCCTCCAAGGGGATCGAGGCGATCAGCGCCTGGGCCACCACTGGAGAGAAACCCGCACCGACACCGGGCAAGGCGTTCTTCGACACCGGTGTGGCATTGGTGACCGATCAGCCCGCAGAAGGTGTTGACAGCATCGACACTGCCGAAGGGACCAATCTCTGCTGGGGTTGATCCCATCAGACCCCCTATAGAGGCAGGCCGAACAGAGCTTGAGCGGCGTCAGTAGACGCTGACCATCAAGGCGAGCCATGGGGGCGGTGGAAACATCGCCCCCTCTGCGCCGCTGCGGACCTGTTTTGCTGCTGCGTTCTGGTCGCGGGTGCCTGTGCCCCACCGGACGCCGGATTTTACGGAGAGAGTTATGACCACGCCCCAAAGCTATGAAGCGGCGGCCAGCGGCAGCCCCGAGGCCGTTGCGGATTTCGACCAGGGAGAGACCTCCTTTATCAGTCGCTTTCAACATATGCTGCATGTGACCCCATCGCTGGTGCCGCTGATCGTGCTGGTGCTGTCGGTGATCGTGTTTGGGCTGCTGCTGGGCAGCAAGTTTTTTTCCCCCTTTGCGCTGACGCTGATCCTGCAACAGGTGGGCATTGTCGGCATTGTGGCCTGCGCGCAGTCGTTGGTGATCCTGACCGCAGGCATCGACCTGTCGGTAGGGGCTATCATGGTGCTCAGCTCGGTGGTGATGGGGCAATTCACCTTTCGCTATGGGTTGCCACCCGAGGTGGCGGTGGCCTGTGGGTTGATCTGCGGCACCATCTGCGGCTTTATCAATGGCTGGCTGGTGGCGCGGATGAAACTGCCGCCCTTTATCGTGACGCTGGGCATGTGGCAGATCGTGCTGGCGAGCAACTTCTTGTATTCGGCCAATGAAACCATCCGCAGCCAGACCATCGCTGCCGAGGCGCCGCTGCTGCAGCTGTTTGGCGAGAAAATCAAGATTGGCGGCGCGGTCTTCACCTACGGCGTGATCTTCATGGTCATACTGGTGGTTCTGCTGGCCTATGTGCTGCGCCACACAGCCTGGGGGCGCCATGTCTATGCGGTCGGCGACGATCCGGAGGCGGCAGAGCTGTCGGGGGTGAAGGTCACGCGGGTGCTGATCTCGGTCTATATGCTGTCGGGGCTGATCTGTGCCTTTGCCGGCTGGGCGATGATCGGGCGCATCGGGTCAGTCTCGCCCACCTCAGGACAGCTCGCCAATATTGAGAGCATCACGGCGGTGGTGATCGGCGGGATTTCACTGTTTGGTGGACGCGGGTCGATCCTGGGCACATTTTTTGGCGCGCTGATCGTGGGGGTCTTTACCCTTGGGCTGCGCCTTCTTGGAGCGGATGCACAGTGGACCTACCTGCTGATCGGCCTGCTTATCATTGCGGCGGTGGCCGTGGATCAATGGATCAGAAAGGTGTCTGTCTGATGGAACCTATTTTGAAAGCCCGTGGTCTGGTGAAGCGATACGGACGTGTGACCGCGCTGGATCATTGTGATTTTGATCTGATGCCGGGAGAGATCCTGGCGGTGATCGGTGACAATGGGGCGGGGAAATCCTCGCTGATCAAGGCGGTGTCCGGCGCGGTGATCCCGGATGCGGGGGAGGTCTGGCTGGAGGGGCGTCGAGTGCAGTTTCACACGCCCATTGATGCGCGCAAAGAGGGGATCGAGACGGTTTATCAGACGCTTGCGATGTCACCTGCGCTGTCGATTGCTGACAATATGTTCATGGGACGTGAGCTGCGTAAACCCGGCTGGCGGGGGTCCGTGCTGCGGCAGCTGGATCGCGCACGCATGGAACAGATCGCCCGTGACAAGCTGAACGAGCTGGGCTTGGCGACAATCCAGAACATCAATCAGGCGGTGGAAACCCTGTCGGGTGGTCAGCGTCAGGGCGTGGCTGTGGCGCGGGCGGCGGCCTTTGGTTCCAAAGTGATTATTCTGGACGAGCCGACTGCTGCGCTGGGCGTCAAGGAAAGTCGTCGAGTGCTGGAGCTGATCCAGGATGTGAAATCGCGCGGTATTCCGATCATCCTGATCAGCCACAATATGCCCCATGTGTTTGAGGTTGCAGATCGCATCCATGTGCACCGGCTGGGCAAGCGGCTGTGTGTGATTGATCCCAAACAGCACAGCATGTCGGACGCGGTCGGCTATATGACCGGCGCGCAGGTGCCATCCGAGGATCTGACTGCAGCATGACGCAGGAGATGACATCACTGGCAGATCTGGTGACGCAGGTGCAGGCGTTGCCGGTGGCCGAAGGGCGCGCGCGGCGACTGGTGGCGCTGGCAGGCGCGCCGGGCAGTGGCAAATCCACCCTGGCAGAGCTGCTGGTGCGGGCGCTCTGTGCGCAGGGGACGTCAGCGGCGGTGGTGCCGATGGATGGGTTTCATCTGGACAACAGGCTGTTGTCGGAGATGGACCTGCTGGCACGGAAGGGCGCCCCGGAGAGCTTTGATCAGCCGGGGTTCCTGCGTCTGATAGCGGCCATGGCGGTAGAAGACGAGGTGATTTACCCCGAGTTCGACCGCGTGCGGGACATTGCCATCGCAGGTGCCGCACGGGTGGATGCCGGTGTTGAGGTCGCCGTTGTGGAAGGCAATTATCTGATGTTTGACGCGCCGGGATGGCGCGATCTGGCGGCATTGTGGGATGTATCGGTGCGTGTCGATGTTCCGCGTGACATCTTGCGGGAGCGGCTTGTGGCGCGCTGGCAGGCCCATGGGCTGAGTGACGCCGAGGCAGAAGCACGGGCGGAGGGCAATGACCTGGCCAATGCAGATCGTGTGACTGCTGCGGCCCTGCCTGCGGATGTGATCTGGAGAGGTAAGACAGAATGATCCTGTGTTGTGGAGAGGCGTTGATCGACATGATCCCGGCGCCGGTTGCCGGGGCTGTGCCGGTGGTGGATGGCGCTGATGCGCAGACCGGGTTTGTGCCCCATTGCGGCGGCGCGGTGTTCAATACGGCGATTGCGCTGGGACGGCTGGGGCGAAAAACCGGCCTGTTCACCGGCCTGTCGCGCGACCTGTTCGGCCAGCAGCTGGCGGCGGCGCTGACGGCGTCGCATGTGGATCACGGGTTTGCAGAACGGTCCGATCAGCCCTCCACGCTGGCCTTTGTGCATCTGCGTGACGGTCATGCGGAGTATCACTTCTTTGACGAGAATTCCGCCGGGGCCAGCCTGCGTCCTGACCGGTTGCCGGAGCTGTCCGAGGATGTGGACACGTTGTTCTTTGGCGGAATTTCCCTGTGCAATGGCGCCGCGGCGGAGACCTATGCAGCGCTGGCGGCGCGCGAACGGGGACGCCGGATCATTATGATCGACCCTAACGTGCGCGCCGGGTTTGCCAAGGATGAGGCGGCCTATCGCAGCCGCTTGGCGGCGATGGTGGCGAGGGCCGGGATTGTCAAAGTCTCGGACGAGGATCTGCACTGGATCTATCCGGGCGATGCACCGATTGAGGAGAAAATCCGCCAAATTCTTGCCGGAGAGGCCGGGATGGGACCTGGGCTGGTGATCCTGACGCTGGGCAGCAAGGGCGCGAAAGGGTTCCTGCGGTCCGGCCCCACGGTCGAGGTGCCCGCACAGGTGGCGGTGGTTGCGGATACCGTCGGGGCTGGCGATACGTTCAATGCAGGGTTTATGGCCGCCGCGACCGAGGCTGGTGTGTTGGCGGATGCGGCCAGCGGTGAGATGGATCCCGAGCAGCTGCGCGCCTGTCTGGGCTACGGCGCACGGGCCGCCGCCGTCACCGTTTCCCGCCCAGGTGCCAATCCGCCCTGGCGGGGCGAGCTGGAAAACTGAGGCGATAGTCGCCCCTGGGAGAGAAAAAACGCCGCCCGGCTCATGGCTTGGGCGGCGTTTTGCTATTGGTTTGGTGTGTTTGAGGTCAGCGTGGCAGTTGGCTGGCGGCGCGGGCGAGGTCGCGGATGGCGTCCCAGTCGCCTGCCTCAACCAGTTTGGCCGGGGCGACCCAGCTGCCACCGGCGCAGACCACGTTGGGCAGCGACAGGTAGCTATCTGCATTGTCCGGGCTGACGCCGCCGGTCGGGCAGAAACTGATCTGCGGCAGGGGTGCGCCGATGGCCTTGAGCGCGGGGGCGCCGCCTGAGGCCTCAGCCGGGAAGAATTTCAGCATGTCATAGCCGCGGTCCAGCAGGCGCATCGCTTCGGAGGCGGTAGCGGCACCGGGCAGCATCGGCAGACCTGCGGCCTCAGCCGCGTCCAGTAGCGTATCGGTGGCGCCGGGGGAGACGCCGAACTGCGCACCGGCTGCAACGGCGCGGGTGACATCCTCCGGCGTGATCAGCGTACCGGCGCCAACAACGCCGCCCTTGACCTTGGCCATTTCGGCAACCACATCCAGCGCGGCAGGGGTGCGCAGGGTGACCTCCAGCGCGGGCAGGCCACCGGCGACCAGCGCCTCCGCCAACGGGCGGGCATGGGCGACGTCATGGACAACCAGCACCGGCACGATGGGGGCCAGTTGGCAGATCTCGCGCGCACGGGTGCTGGCGTCTTGTGGGGTGATGGCCATGGGTCAGTCTCCGATCAGGGTCGAGAATACGGTGGCGCCGGTATCGGCAGAGGTGACGGCGTTGCGGAACAGCGCGAACATCTCGCGGCCAGTGCCGTGCTGATAGGCGGAGAGGTCGGCCAGCACCGGTTCGCGGTCGTCAAAGCCTTCGGCCCTGACCTCTAGCGTACCTGTGAGGGCATCAACCCGCACCATGTCACCGTCGCGCAGTTTGGCAATCGGACCACCATCGAGGGCCTCCGGCACCACATGGATGGCGGAAGGGATCTTGCCCGAAGCGCCGGACATGCGGCCATCGGTGACCAGAGCCACCTTTTGTCCGCGCCCCTGCATGATACCGAGGAACGGCGTCATCGAGTGGAGTTCCGGCATGCCGTTGGCCTTTGGCCCCTGAAAGCGGACAACGATGATCATGTCGCCTTTGTCCAGCTCTCCGGCTTTGAAGGCGGCTTTGACCTCGTCCTGGTCGTGAAAGACACGGGCGGGGGCTTCGACCATGCGGTGCTCGGGCGCGACGGCGGAGATTTTCATCACGCCAGTGCCAAGATTACCGGACAGGCGCGCCAGACCGCCGGTGGGCTGGAAGGGGGCGCTGGCGGGGCGAATGATCTTGTCGTTGAGGCTCTCGGCGGCGCCGGGTTTCCACACCAGACCTTCGTCGCTAAGGAAGGGTTCGGCGGTGTAGCTCTCCAACCCGCTGCCTGCGACCGTTCGCGTATCGGGGTGGAGGTGACCTGAGTTCAGCAACTGGCCGATCACATAGCCCAGACCGCCGGCCGCATGGAAGTGGTTCACATCGGCCAGACCGTTGGGATAGACCCGCGCCAGCAGCGGCACCACGTCAGAGAGTTCGGAAAAATCCTGCCAATCCAGAATGATGCCGCCAGCGCGGGCCATGGCGATCAGGTGGATCAGCAGATTGGTGGAGCCGCCGGTGGTCATCAGCCCGACAATGCCGTTCACATAGGCGCGTTCATCCAGAATATCGCAGACCGGCGTGTAGTCATTGCCAAGCGCGCTGAGCGCCAGAGCGCGGCGGGCGCCTTCCTCCGTGAGGGCGGCGCGCATGTCAGTACCGGGATTGACGAAGGAGGAGCCGGGCAGGTGCAGGCCCATGAACTCCATCAGCATCTGGTTGGTATTGGCCGTGCCGTAGAAGGTGCAGGTGCCGGGGCCGTGATAGGCGGCCATCTCGGATTTCAGCAGCTCGTCACGCCCGATTTCACCAGCAGCGAATTTCTGGCGGACCTTGGCCTTGTCATCGTTGGAGATGCCGGAGGTCATCGGACCGGCGGGCAGGAACACCGCAGGCAGATGGCCAAAGACCTGCGCGCCGATGACCAGACCCGGCACGATCTTGTCGCAGACGCCGAGATAGACAGTGGCATCAAACACGTTGTGGCTAAGGGCGATTCCGGTGGCCATGGCGATGGTGTCGCGGGAGAACAGGCTGAGTTCCATGCCGGCTTCGCCCTGGGTGACGCCATCGCACATGGCCGGCACGCCACCGGCCACCTGCGCGGTGCCGCCAACGCGGCGCACGGCGTCGCGGATCCGCTGCGGATAGGTTTCAAACGGCTGATGTGCCGAGAGCATGTCGTTATAGGCGGTGACGATGCCGAGGTGCCCGGCGGTGCCTTCGGCGAGGGGCATCTGATCCTCGCCCGTGGCGGCATAGGCATGGGCCTGACCGCTGCATGACAGATGGGCGCGGGCGGGGCCTTTGCCCTTGGCGGCGCGCATCCGGTCGAGATAGGCGGCGCGGGGTTTGGCGCTACGGGCAATAATTCGGTCTGTGACGTCGCGGACTGTTTGGTTCAAACGCATCGGGTGCCTCTTTCAGTCGTCAGGTGCCGGTTGGTCGGATCGTGTCGGGAGCGCGGGCGGGCAGGCTCAGGAGCCGATGCCACGCCAACGGCGATTGTCGCGGTGCATCAGGAGCAGGGCATCCTCTGGCCCGGAGCTGCCGGGATCGTAGGGTTGCGGCGTGTCATTGCTGTGGTCGGTCCAGCCCGCGATGATCGGGTCGGCCCAGGCCCAGGCGGCCTCGACCTCATCACCGCGCATGAACAGGGTCTGGTTGCCCCGGATCACATCCATGATCAGCCGTTCATAGGCATCCTGAGGGCGTCCGGCCTCTGGCAGGCTGTCGGCGAAGGTCATGTCGAGATTGGCACCGGTGAGGCGCATGCCGCCAGGGCCGGGATCCTTGATCGTGGTGCGCAGGGTGATGCCCTCATCCGGTTGCAGGCGGATCACCAGCACATTGCCCTTGATACCGCCGGTGCCGGTGTCCTCGGCAAAGATGTTGTGCGGCGGATCGCGGAAGAACACGGCGATTTCCGACTCGCGGGCGCGCAGGCATTTGCCGGTGCGCAGGTAAAACGGCGTGCCGGCCCATCGCCAGTTGGCGACCTCCACCTTCATTGCGATAAAGCTTTCGGTGGTGCTGGCGGGGTTGCCTGCATGTTCGCGGTAGGAGTCCCCCTCCGGGCCGCGATACTGGCCACGGGCGATCTGATCCGGGGCGACGGGGTTCAGCGCCTCGATCACCTTCACCTTTTCGTCGCGCACGGCGTTGGGGGTGAAACGGGCGGGGGGCTCCATCGCGGTGAGGCACAGGAGCTGCATCAGATGGTTCTGGACCATATCCCGCATCGCGCCGGATTTGTCATAATATTCGCCGCGCCCTTTGACGTCGATGCTCTCGGCAACGGTGATCTGCACATGGTCGATGTGCGAGGAATTCCACAGGGGTTCAAAGAGCGAATTGGCAAAGCGCAGGGCCATCAGGTTCTGGACGGTCTCTTTGCCCAGATAATGATCAATACGGTAGATCTGATGTTCTTCGAAATTGGCGCGCAGGGCGGCGTTCAGCGCCTGGGCTGAGGCCAGGTCATGGCCGAAGGGTTTTTCCAACACGATACGGCTGTCGGGCGTGGCGATCCCGGTGGAGCGCAGACGGCCCGCGATATCGGGGAACAGGCTGGGCCCGACCGAGAGGTAGAAGGCGCGGATAGCATCATCGCGCAGCAGATCGCCAAGGGCCTGCCAGCCGTTGTCGCCGCGCGCATTGACGGCGGTGTAATGCAACAGATCCACAAAAGCGGCGATTTCGTCGTCGCTGGTCTCGCCCGGCTGGCCATAGGTGCGAATGGCGTCGGCAACCATCTCCTGAAACCCGTGGCGATCCATCTCGCTGCGCGAGGTGCCGATAATGCGGCAATCGTCGGAGAACTGGCCGATCTGGAAGCGGTGGAACAGGCTGGGCAGGATCTTGCGACGGGCAAGGTCACCGGTCGCGCCAAACAGCACGAGGTCAAAGGACTGGACGGGAATGACGCGGGAAACCATGGCTCTCTCTCTGACAGCTCGAAGGGGAAATTGGCGGTCTTGTTGGTGGCTAGGGGTGCGGATGGGTGAGTTTCGACAAAAGGCCCCGGGTGGAGCCGTCTTTGGCCTCATATGCCTCAGCCTGGGCGGAGCCGTCGACCAGCGGCAGCAGGCTGACGGCCAGTTCCTTGCCGAGTTCAACCCCCCATTGGTCAAAGGAGTTCAGTCCCCAGACCACCCCTTCGACGAACACACGGTGTTCATAGAGCGCGATGAGCTGACCCAGCACAAAGGGGGTGAGTTTCGGGTAGGCGAGGGTGACGGAGGGGCGATTGCCAGTGAAGGACAGGTGGCCTGCCATCTGTTCCAGCGCATCGCCGGTAAAGCCACGTTTGGCGGCGATGGCGCGGGCCTCCTTGCGAGCACGGCCCAGCATCAGGGCTTCGGATTGGGCGAGGCAGTTGGAGACCAGCAGCTGGTGGTGATCGGTCAGATCCCCCTCATGTGCCTCAGCGGCGATCAGGAATTCGGCAGGCACCACGCGGGTGCCCTGATGCAGCAACTGGTAGAAGGCGTGCTGGCCGTTGGTGCCGGGCTCGCCCCAGACGATAGGGCCAGAGTCGTGCGGCAGGGGGCTGCCATCCAGTGCGACGCTCTTGCCGTTGCTTTCCATATCCAGCTGCTGGAGATAGGCTGGGAAGCGGGCCAGACGCTGGTCATAGGGCAGAATAGCGCGGCTGTCGTAGCCACAGATATTGTGGTGCCAGACGCCGGTCATGGCGAGCATCACTGGCAGGTTTTCGCGAAACGGCGCGGTGCGGAAATGGCGGTCCATCGCAGCGGCGCCGGACAGGAACTGGCGGAAATTCTCGGCCCCGATGGCGATCATGATCGGCAGACCCACCGGCCCCCAGAGCGAATAGCGCCCGCCAACCCAATCGGCAAAGCCAAAGACCCGTTCGGGGGCAATGCCAAAGGCTGAGGTTTTGTCTCGCGCGGTCGAAACGGCGGCCAGATGCGCAGAGGCGCCATCCCCCAGTGTGGCACGCAGCCAGCCCAATGCGGTGCGGGCATTGGTCATGGTCTCGATGGTGGTGAAGGTCTTGGAGGCGATGATCACCAATGTGGTCTGCGGATCCAGCCCCTTCAGCGTGTCGGCAATATGGGCGCCATCCAAGTTGGACACAAAATGGCAGCGGGGACCGTCATGGTAGGGCGCCAGCGCCAGCGTTGCCATGGCGGGGCCAAGGTCGGAGCCGCCAATGCCGATATTGATCACATCGGTGAATTTTGCGCCTGTCCCGGAACGGATGCTGCCATCGCGCAGCGCCTCGGCAAAGCTCTCCATCTGTTGCAGGGTCTGGCGGATGGCGGGCAAGACATCGTCACCATCGACTTTGATCGGTTCATCGGTCTGTGCCCGTAGGGCAGTGTGCAGCACGGCGCGGTCTTCGGTCGTGTTGATCTTGTCGCCACGGAACATCTGGCTGATGCGATCGGCAAGACCGGCCTCGGCCGTGATCCGCTCCAGAAGCGAGAGCGCGGTGGTGTCGAGCGCGGTTTTGGAATAGTCCAACAGCAGACCGTCGGTTTCTGCCGAGAAGGCCTGAAAGCGATCCGGTGCGTCAAAGCGGGACAGAAGGGACACATCGGCAGTCTGCGCGCGATGCTGTGCCAGAAGTTGCCAGGTTTGCGTCTGGGTCTGCGTCATCGTCCGTCTCCCTCGGGTATCTCTGCCCTGTTGCGAATCACTCAAGGGCATCGCTGACGTCTAGTTAGCGCTAACATGTGTATTTGTAACGCCCTAATATAGCAGTTTGCGCTGTCTAGCCCAAATAGTGCCGTCTTGACCGGTGGTGACTGCGGATAGGCGGGGCTTGGGTTCAGATCCGCTGGCCTGCCTCATCAAAGCTGAGGCAGTTGGCGGGATCGAAATCAAACTGCAGAGTCTCACCGACATTGGTGTCATGCTGGCCAAAGAGCCGCGCGGTGAAGGTGAGATCCTCACCCATATCGACCAGGATATTGGTATCTCCGCCCAGTTTTTCCACGTGGATCACCTCGCCGGTGAGCGGGCCATCCGGGCTGATGCGGGCGTATTCCGGGCGTATTCCGATGAACTGTCCGGGGTTGCCACCAAGGCGTTGCGCCGGCACAAAATTCATCGCAGGCGCGCCGATGAATTCCGCCACAAAGCGATTGGCAGGATTGTTGTAAAGCTCCATCGGGGTGCCGACCTGTTCAATGCGGCCATCACGCAGCACGACAATTTTATCCGCAAGTGTCATCGCTTCGATCTGGTCATGGGTGACGTATATCATGCTGGCCGACAGCTGGCGGTGGAGGCGGGCGATTTCCAGACGGGTGTTCATGCGCAGGGCGGCATCGAGGTTGGAGAGCGGTTCGTCAAACAAGAACAGCTTAGGTTCGCGCACCACGGCGCGGCCAATGGCGACACGCTGGCGTTGCCCGCCGGAGAGTTCGGAGGGGCGGCGGTCCAGGTAGTCTTCTAGCGACAACATGCGGCTGGCTTCGGCGACGCGGGCGGCGATTTCCTCCTTGGGCTGGCGTTCCTGTTTCAGAGCCAGCGCCATGTTCTCGCGCACCGAAAGATGCGGGTAAAGCGCGTAGGATTGGAACACCATCGCGATGCCGCGCTTGGCGGGGGGCGTGGTGGTCACGGTCTGCCCACCAATGCTGATCTCGCCTGCGGTGGCATCCTCCAGCCCGGAGATGACCCGCAGCAGGGTGGATTTGCCACATCCCGACGGGCCGACAAAGACCACAAATTCGCCGTCTTCGACGGTGAGATTGATGTCTTTCAGCACCTCGACTGGGCCGAAGGATTTGCAGACATTGGTAAGCTGTAGGGCGGTCATGGCGGAAATCCTTCAGGTCTTCGGGGTCAGAAAGGGAGAGGCGGGCGCTGTGGCCTCGGCCTCTGTCAGGTCAGATGTCAGATCGACAGGCGCGCCGCTGCGGATGCTCTGGTCGGCGGCCAGACAGATCGCCAGCGAGGCAACGGCGTCCTGCATATGCCGATCCATGTTTAGGTCGTCGGCAATGACGCGCAGCATATGGGCCTGTTCAGCGGCGCAGAGGGCATTGTGATCGGGCTCTGCGGGCAGGTCGATGCGTCGGTCCGGGGTGCCTTGCGTGCTGCGATGTACGATCAGGCTGCCGACGGCGGTATGGCTGTCCACATCGTCCGAGCCGCTCTTGTCTGTTTCGGTGATCGAGACGGAACCATTCGGGGATACCACGTCTTTTACGAAATAGGCGGTTTCGGACATCATCGGTCCCCAGCCGGCCTCGTACCAGCCGACGGAGCCGTCGGAGAAACTCACCTGAAACTGGCCGTAGTTATACATATCCTCGGCGATCTCATCCGACAGGCGCAGGCCGATGCCATGGACGCGCTGTGGCGTGGCATCGGTGATCTGGCACATCACATCGACGTAATGCACACCGCAATCCACGATCGGAGAGGTGGTCTGCATCAGCGCCTTATGGGTGTCCCATGTCGGCCCATCGGACTGCTGGTTGAGGTTCATGCGGAACACATAAGGCGGGCCGAGATCGCGTGCCTCGGCAATCAGACGCTGCCAGCTGGGGTGGTGGCGTAGGATATAGCCCACCATCAACTTGCGGCCAAGACGGCGGGCGGTATCGGTTACGGCGCGGGCATCGGCAACCGTGGTGGCCAGCGGCTTTTCAACAAAAACATCCGCACCGGCCTCCATCGCAGCGATGGCATAGGGCGCGTGGCTGTCGGAATAGGTGGCGATGACCACCAGATCGGGTTTGGTCTGCGCCAACGCCTGATGGAAATCGCTATAGACCGGATAGTTCTGCAAGGGGGCCTGTGCGGCCGCGCCAGAGCGGTTGACGAGGCCGACAATGTGCGCGGTTTCGTCATGGTGATGGGCCAGAGCATGGGAAAACCCCATATTGCCGAGGCCTGCAATCAGAACACGGGTCATTGGCTGTCTCCTGAATGGCGGTTCAGCTGCATGGCGATTGAGTGCGCCGGACCAAGAGATGACAGAGGTCTGCCATCTTGGGGGGCTGGTCCGGCGCGGCCCGGCATTGCAGCCGGGCAGGGGGATGGGTTGAGCGGTAGCATCATTTCACCGCCCCGGAGGTGATGCCGCGAATGAGCTGGCGTGAGAAAATCACATAGAGCACCATCACCGGCAGGATCGCCATCGACAGGGCGGATAGCACGGCGTTCCAGTCGGTGACGAACTGCCCGATGAAGACCTGGCTGCCGAGCGTTAGCGTCTTGGTCTCCTCGGCCGGGGCCAGGATCAGCGGGAACCAGAGGTCGTTCCAGATCGGGATCATGTTGAAAACCGCGACCGTCGCCATGGCTGGACGCACCAGCGGCAGGACCAGCCGGAAGAAGATGGTGTATTCCGACAACCCGTCGATGCGGCCGGCGTTTTTCAGATCGTCGCTCACCTGTTTCATAAATTCCGACAGGATGAACACCGCCAGCGGCAGCCCTTGCGCGGTATAGACAAGGATCAGCGCGGTCAGCGTGTTCACCAGGCCGGTGTCCACCATCAGCTCCAGAATGGCGACGGTGCCGATGCGGATCGGGATCATGATGCCCAGGGCGAGGTACAGGCCGAGCAGCATATTGCCCTTGAACCGGTACTCCGCGAGGGCAAAGGCGGCCATGGCGCCAAACAGCAGCACAAGTGCGAGGGAGACCACGGTGACAATCATTGAGTTCTGGAAGTAGAGGAAGAAATCCCCCTGCTTCAGGACGGTCTGATAGCCGACCAGCGAGAATGTGTCGGACGTGGGCAGCGCGAGCGGATCACGAAAGATCGCTTTGCGGGTTTTGAAGCTGTTCACCAGAATGACGAAGACCGGAAACAGGGCGATCAGTGTGTAGGTGATCAGCGCACCATGGGCAAGGATGCTGTTGAACGGGTTTGAACGGGATTTATGCATCATCGGATCCTCAGAACTGGTAGCGGCGCAGACGGGTCTGGATGCCGAAGAGATAGATACAGACACCGATCAGAATGATCCCGAACATGGCGGTGGCAATGGCGGACCCCATATGCGGATCGCCCAGTTGCAGCTGAAAGCCGAAGAAGGTGCGATACATAAATGTGCCAAGGATATCGGTGGAGAAATCCGGCCCGGCGAGCGCGCCTTGGGTGGTGTAAATCAGGTCGAACGCATTGAAGTTGCCCACAAATGTCAGGATTGAGATGATCCCGATGGACGGCAGGATCAGCGGCAGTTTGATCTTCCAGAAGGCGGACATGCCGGTGATACCATCAACCTCACCCGCCTCGATCACCTCTTCGGGGATCGACAGCAGGGCTGCGTAGATCAGCATCATCGGGATGCCGACAAATTGCCAGACAGAGATCAGCGCCAGCGTGGTCAGCGCGTAGTCTTCTTTGCCCAGCCACGGGGCGAACAGCCATTTCAGGCCGATGGCGTCCAAGAGGTCGGGGGTGATGCCCCAGATTGGCGAGAGGATCAGTTTCCAGGCAAAGCCGACGATGACAAAGCTGAGGATGGTCGGCACAAAGATGGCGGTACGATAGAGCGCTGCAAACCGGAGCCGGGGATGGCTGAGGATCGCCGCCAGTGCCACCCCGATAGGGTTCTGCACCAGCATATGAACAAAGAAGAACCAGAAGTTGTTGCCAAGCGCATTCCAGAACTGTTCCGACCAATTGGGGTTGCCAAACAGGGTCTCGAAATTCGCAAGGCCCACAAATTGGCGGATCTGGTCGCTCTCGCTGTAAAGCGCGAGCCGCAGAGTATTGAACAGCGGGAAAATCATGATGGCGGTGTAGACCAGCACAGCGGGCGCCAGAAAAACGGCGATATGCCAACGTCTGCGCGGTTTATAAGGGGTGTTTTGCATGATGTGTCCCATCTGTCGGCGGGTCCGGGCCGCATGGGGCCGCCCGGACGCCTGAGTGTCAGGTCAGTCAGGTGGTGGCGCGCTTACTTCTGCGGCTCGTACCAGCTGGCCAGACCCTCTTGCAGGTCTGCGCCCAGATCAGCAGGAGCTTTGGTTCCTTTGATCGCAGCGACGGAGGCACCCCAAGTCTCGTTTTCGAGGTTCGGCGTGCCGCGCGACAGGATCTGATAGGTGGAGCGGATGGTGCTCTCACACTCACCACGCCAGGAGACGAACTCCTGCGCCAGCGGATCTTCCATCGCGACCTCATGGTTCGACAGCGAGAAGAAGCCCGGCAGCGCGTTTGCGTAGATGCTGGCGAATTCAGCAGAGCCGACCCAGTTCAGGAAGGTCTTGGCAGCCTCGGCATTGGGGGAGGCTGCGTTCAGGCCAACCGCGATATCGGTGTGATCCGAGATGTAGCAGGTGTCGCCCGCCGCTTTGACTGGCGGTTTGAAGGCGCCCATTTCAAAATCAGCCTGAGTGTTGAAGCCGGAGATTTCCCAGCTGCCCGCCGGATAGATTGCAGCGCGGCCCAAGGTGAAGATGTTCTGGCTGTCAGGATAGGTCTGCGCCTCATAGCCATCGCCCATGTAAGCACCCCATTTCGACAGGGTCTCATAGGGGGCAACCCACTGATCATCGGTCAGTTTCTGCTCACCTGCGATCAGGGCAAGACGGCCTTCCTCACCCTTCCAGTAGTTCGGGCCAATGTTGTTGTAGCCCATGGTGGCGGCTTCCCACTGGTCGTTGGTGCCCATGGCCAGAGGCACGTAGTTGCCGTCTTCCTTGATCTTTTCCAGCGCCGCAAAGAACTCATCTTCGGTTTCGGGCACATTCACGCCCAGCTCGGCAAAGGCGTCTTTGTTGTAGATGAAGCCGTGGATCACAGAGGCAATCGGCACGCAGAAAGTCGCGGAGCCATCGTCGGTCTGCCATGCGGATTTGGCCACATTGGAGAAGCTGCCCATGGCGTCAAGATCTGAGAGATCGGCCAGCTGACCCTTGTCATAAAGGCCAAGCGAAGCATCAAAGGGGCGACAGGTGATCAGATCGCCGGCGCTGCCTGCATCCAGTTTGGAGTTCAGCACCGCATTGTATTCTGCCGGGGCAGAGGGGGTGAACTTCAGCTTGATGCCGGGGTTGGCCGCTTCAAAGGCGGGGATAATTTTGTCCTGCCAAAGGGCGAGGTCGTCATTGCGCCAGCTCTCAATGGTCAGCGTCACGTCTTCAGCAGCTGCGGCGCCGCCGATCATGGTCGAGCCGAGCAGTGCGAGGGTAAAGAGTTTCCGTGTCATTCAGTATCTCCCAGTTTGCATGTTTGGTATTTTTAATCAGGGTCTTGGTGACCTCTTGGGTGGCGCGTGGCCGACCGTTACACCTGTGCGAGCGCGGCTCGCAGGTTGTTCTTGTTGTGGCGCAGCAGTGTTTCTGCCGCGGTGGGTGAGGCGGCCCCCTGCAGCAGCAGAATAGCGGGTTTCACCGCACCGCCGGTTTGATCCAGCGCGCGGGCCGCGGCCTCTGCGTCCTGCTGGGTAAGGGTGCTGACAATGCGGATCGCGCGCTGGCGCAGCTTGGCATTGTCGGCGATGAGGTTGACCATCATACCGTCCATCACATGCCCCATCCGGATACCGGCCAGGGTCGACATCATATTCAGAGCGGCCTTTTGCGCAGTGCCGGCCCCCATGCGGGTCGATCCTGCGATAACCTCTGGTGGGGTGGGCAGGCAGATCGCTACATCCGCCAGGTTCAGAAGCGGTGTCTTGGCATTGTTGGCAATGGCGATGACCTTGGCTCCGGCGGCCTGCGCCGTCCGGGCAAAGCCCATCGGAAAGGGGGTGCTGCCGCTGGCAGAAAGGGCGATGACCACATCATTTGCGGCAACAGTCGCAGCGGCTTTGGCACCTGCCGCGTCGTCATCTTCGGTATGGCCGGGCATACGCCCGTTGGCAGGGATGCCGCCAGCCATATGAATGGAAATCTGGTCGGCGTTGATGCCGAAGGTGCCGGGCAGCTCTGCGCCATCAGCCAGTGCCATCAGGGCAGAAGATCCTGCGGCCGCGTAATACAGATGGCCGCCATTGTGCAGGCTGTTGGTGAGCAGGTCCGCACCGGCCGAGATGGCTGTGCGGGCGCTGGCAACGGCTTCTAATGCACGCAGTTGACCGTCCAACAGGGTGTCGAGAATCTCCGCATCGGCGCGCAGATCCAGCCCCTGAGCATCAGGGTGCAGCGTCTCTGTCTGCGCCGTAGATTGTGCCTCTGTCTGCGCAGACGTGCCGGCCTTGGGTGGCTGATCGCTCCTCGATCCCATGTGATTCCTCCCCCTCAGGTGAATGAGAAGTATTTAATACCTATACAATACCACTTGTCTACCATTTAATTTTTTTGCAGTGTTTTTCGCCTTTTATCAATGGCTAAGCATACCTGTGGCTTGTCTGGCGGGTCGATAGGTCTTTCTTTTCATTAAGAGGTATTGTATAGGTATTGCATGACTGACTCGCATTTTCCATATCTGATCGCCGTGGACGGAGGTGGGACCTCCTGCCGCTTTGCCCTGCTGAAATCAGGAGCGACACCGCCGCAGCGGCTGGTGGTGACTGGCGGCAGTGCCAATGTTTATACGGCGCCCGATCAGGCGGTTGCGACCCTGAGTGCCGGATTGGCGGATTTGCAGCGGCAGTCGGGTCTGACCGATGCGGTGTTTTCTCAGATACCGGTCTATGCCGGACTGGCCGGTGTCATTGATCGTGAGTCTGCCGCACGTGTCGCGGAGGCCCTGCCTCAGGCGCATGTCCGGGTGGAAGATGACCGCATGCCCGCTGTGGTGGGCGCATTGGGAGAGGAGACCGCCAGCCTCATCGGGGTTGGCACCGGGTCGTTCCTCGGGCGTCAGGTGGCCGGTCAGGTTACCCTTATTGGCGGCCATGGTACGGTTTTGGGGGATGAGGCCTCAGGCGGTTGGCTGGGGCGGCGTGTGTTGCAGTTGACCCTGCAGGCTGCTGAAGGGGTTGAGCTGATGACGCCGCTTCTACGCAGTTGTTTGCGCGATTATTCCAATGAGACAGCGAAGATCGTCCGGTTTGCCCAGACCGCTCGGCCGGTGGCCTTTGGCGCCTATGCGCCGCGCGTGGCCAAGGCTGCGGCGGAGGGTGATGCGGCGGGTCAGCGGCTGATGGCGGAGGGCGCAGAGTATCTGTGCAACGGGCTGCAGGCGCTGGGGCGTCGGCCTGAGGAACCTGTTTACCATATTGGGGGTGTCGCCGCGCAATACGCCGCCTATCTGCCTGCGGATGTGGCGGATTACCTGCGCGGGGCAGAAGGTTCACCGCTGGACGGCGCGCTGGAGCTGTCACGCCGATTTGCCCGCGAAATCGCGCAGGAGGTGGTATGACGGTCGAGGATTTCCTGAAACCTGCGGCTTGGTTGGAGGACGCCGCAGGGCCACGCTATGTGCGGCTGCGCCAACGGATTGAGGACGGGGTTGAGAGCGGGCTGCTGCCAAAAAGTGCGCCGCTGCCCGCCGAGCGGGAGATTGCCACACTCACCGGGCTGTCGCGGGTCACCGTACGCCGCGCCATGCAGGATCTGGTGGATCGCGGCATTGTGGTCCAGCGGCAGGGGTCTGGCAGTTTTGTGTCCGATGGCACGCCAAAGGTCGAGCAATCGCTGTCAAAACTGACGTCTTTTACCGAAGATATGGAGCGGCGCGGCTATGACACCAGCGTTGAGTGGCTGGAGCGCGGTATCCACACTCCGTCGCCGGAGGAGGTGATGGCGCTGGCGCTTACGTCTGGCGAAGCTGTGGCGCGCATCGCCCGCCTGCGCAGCGCTAACGGGCGACCCATGGCTATTGAGCGGGCCTCGCTGCCAGTTGATATCCTGCCTAACCCGCAAGCCGTCCAGGGGTCGCTCTACGAGGTGCTGGAACAGTCCGGCAATCGTCCTGTACGGGCCTTGCAGCGTATTTCAGCCATCAACCTGCCCGAGCGGGAGGCCCAGATGCTGGGGGTTGAGCCTGGTATGGCGGGGCTGAGCATCGCGCGCACATCTTATTTGCGAAACCGCCGTGTGGTGGAGTTCACCCGCTCCATCTATCGCGGCGATGCCTATGATTTCGTCGCCGAGCTGAGGCTTGGAACGACCTAACCTGGCAACCCTGAGGAGGGGACCATGACAGATATCACCAAAATGCGTCGCGAGATCGACGAGATCCCGACGGCTGTCGACCGGTTGCTGAGCCGGGGCGATGCCGACATCGACGCGGTTGCCGATGCGGTACACGCGCTTGATCCCAATGTCATGGTCACCGTGGCGCGCGGCTCGTCCGATCATGTCTGTACCTACCTGAAATACGCCAGCGAGATTCTGTTGGGCGTGCCAGTGGCCTCGGTCGGCCCTTCTGTTGCCTCGATCTACAAGGCACCACTACGGCTGAAGGGCGCATTGAGCCTTGCGGTGTCACAATCTGGTAAAAGCCCGGACATCGTCGCCATGGCCGAAAGCGCGCGCCGCGACGGCGCACTGGCTGTGGCTTTGACCAATGATGCGGCTTCGCCGTTGGCGGCAGCGTCGGATCACACACTGGACATTCACGCAGGTCCTGAGTTGAGCGTGGCGGCGACCAAGACCTTTGTGACCTCTGCGGTGGCGGGGCTGTGGTTGCTGGCAAAATGGGACCGCAATCAGGCCTTGCTGGCGGCGCTCCATACGTTGCCAGATCAATTAGATCGGGCCTGCCGGATTGACTGGCCCGAGGTGCGAGATGCCATCGGCGCGCGGTCATCCCTGTTCACATTGGGCCGGGGTCAGGCGCTGGCGGTGTCGAATGAGGCGGCGCTGAAGTTCAAGGAAACCTGCCAGCTGCATGCAGAGAGCTATTCCTCGGCGGAGGTTCTGCACGGGCCGGTGTCGATTGTGGAAGAGGGGTTCCCGGTGCTTGGCTTTGCGGCGGCGGATGCGGCGGAGGGCGCGCTGGCGGGCATTGCCGATCAGATCGCGGCTAAGGGCGCGCAGGTCTTTGCCACCACGGATAAGGTCACGGCGGCGCAACGCGTGGACCATGTCCGCACCGATCATGCGCTGACAGACCCGATTAGTCTGATCGTGTCTTTCTATGCGATGGTCGAGGCCTTTGCTGCGTCGCGCGGGATCGACCCGGATGCACCGCGTCACCTGAAGAAAGTGACGGAAACGGTATGACCGGAAATCGGCATATTCTGCGTGCGCTGACTGGCGCGCGTATTCTGACCCCTGTGGGGTGGGAGGATGATTTTGCGCTGGTATTGCGCGGCGATCAGATCGCGGCGGTTCTGCCGATGGGCAAACTGCCCGAGGGGGTCGAGGTTACGGCACTTGATGGCGGGATCCTGACAGCGGGGTTTGTCGACCTGCAGGTCAATGGTGGCGGCGGGGTCATGTTCAATGACGCCCCCGATCTGGAGCAATTGCAGGTCATTGCCGCAGCACACGCAAGGATTGGTGCAACCTCGATCCTGCCAACGCTGATCACCGATACGCCGAATTTCGTTGCCCGCGCGATTGAGGCGACCGTCGAGGCGATTGCTGCTGGTGTTCCGGGCATCGCCGGGTTGCATCTGGAGGGGCCACATCTGGCGGTCTCCCGCAAGGGCGCACATGATGCGTCATTGATACGCCCGATGAGCGAGACCGATCTGGAGATGTTATGCGCAGCGGCCAGCCGGTTGCCGGTGCTGAAGGTGACCCTGGCCTGCGAAGCGGCGACCCCGGCGCAGATCCGGCAGTTGAGCGAGGCCGGCGTGCTGGTGTCGCTGGGCCATACTGATGCAAGTCATGCCGATTGCGTGGCGGCGGTTGCGGCGGGCGCGCGCTGCGTCACCCATCTGTTCAATGCCCAGAGCCAGCTCGGCAATCGCGAACCCGGTGTTGTCGGCGCAGCGCTTGATCTTGGCGGGTTGTCAGCGGGGTTGATCGCTGACGGTGTGCACGTGCACCCAGCGTCGATACGGGCGGCACTGGCGGCAAAGACCGGACCGGGGCAGGTGTTTCTGGTTAGCGATTCCATGGCCACCGGAGGCTCCGACATTGACCGATTTACGCTGAATGGTCGCGAAATCCGCCGTGATAACAACCGTCTGACGCTGGCTGATGGCACCCTTGCGGGCGCCCATCTGAAGCTGGAAACGGCGGTGCAGATCCTGGTTGAGGGTTGTGATGTCCCGCTGGAGACGGCGCTGGAAATGGCCTCTACCCGGCCTGCAGACCTGATTGGGCGATCTGATCTGGGACGTCTGCAACCCGGCGCGCGCGCTGACGTGCTGCATCTGAACAACGCGCTGGAGCTGCAGCAAGTCTGGCAGGGCGGGCTGGCGCTGTAGTTGCTGTTGCGACGGTTCACGGGGAGAGAGCATCCACGGTGAAAACTTGCGCCAAATATGTTGTTAGGGCCGCAAGCTGTGTTGGTCTGCTTCGAGCCCTCAGCAGCATTTTGAGTTTCGTAGTTTTCCTTGTAACGTGGGAATTTAGGCTATTGGGAGCGCGATGATGGCTGACCCTTTTCAAGACGTGGATTCCGCTGGACCTGAATTCGTCAAAATGTTCGCTGATGCGATGGACGTGCGTCAATCCGACCCCACAATGGAGAAAATTGTTGCGTCCTATTTGGACCGTCTACCTTTCGCCGCCGACAGTCTAACCATCGAGGTCGGGGCTGGTGCCGGTGCGGTCACACGGCGCATCGCAACATTGGCACATCCGACGAAGGTCGTAGGGTACGAGCCGTCAAAGGGCTTTGTAAACGAAGCGATTGAACGATCAAGCGGCCATTCCAACTTATCATTCGTGGTTGCGGATGGGGCGTCGCTACCGATTAAAGATAAAACTGTTGATGCAGTGGTCATGCACACTGTTTTGACGCACGTGACGCATCCAGAATCTCTTTTGGCTGAGGCATTTAGAGTGCTAAAGGCTGGCGGATCGCTTGTCATATGCGACGCGGATTTTTCAAAATCCACATTCAGTAGCATTCCAAATGACCCGCTAAATATTTGCGCCCAAGAATTTGTCCGCGAATTTGTCACTGACGCGTTCATCGTCGGAAAATTAAGGACCTTGATTGCAAACGCTGGCATGGAGATCGCCAGCTTTGATGTGACCAGCCGAGTCGTCACATCGCGCGAACAAATGCGACCATGGGTCGAAGTTACAACAAAGCAAATGGTTGAACGTGGTGACATTGGAAAAGACTTAGCGGATGCGCTAGTAGCAGAACATGATCGCCGTGCAGAACTGGGTTCACTCTACGGATATCAAGCTTTCGCGACAGCAATTGCACGGAAGCCATACTAGCTGAACCGGCGAACGGCAGCTTAGTCCCACATGGCTGACCGAAATCTAATGTAAACCCCCTCATTATTTGATCAAATTATTTGCCCGCAGGGGAAGGGATAGGCTAAGTCTCTGTCAGAACACTCTGCCGTGCCTTGGCAGAGGGATGCCTCGCACATTGCGGGTGCACTGACAGGAGAGCCCATGACACCGCTTGCAGGTCTGAAGGTGGTCGAGCTGGCCCGTATTCTCGCAGGGCCATGGATTGGCCAGTCGCTTGCCGATCTGGGGGCGGAGGTCATCAAGGTCGAGAGCCCCGAGGGCGATGATACCCGTCGCTGGGGACCGCCCTTTATTGAGCGCGATGGTGACAAAACGGCGGCTTATTACTATGCGGCGAACCGGGGCAAATCCTGCGTCACTGCGGATTTTCGCACCGAGGATGGCAAGCAGACGGTGCTGGAGCTGATCCGGGGTGCCGACATTCTGATCGAGAATTTCAAAGTCGGTGGGCTGGCGAAATACGGGCTGGACTATGACAGTTTGAAAGCGGTCAATCCACGTCTGATCTATTGTTCGGTCACCGGATTTGGGCAGGATGGCCCTTATGCGGCGCGGGCGGGCTATGATTTTCTGTTGCAGGGGATGTCCGGGCTGATGTCGATCACTGGCGCGCCGGAGGGCGAGCCGCAGAAGGTGGGCGTGGCGATCACCGATATTGTCACCGGGCTTTATGGCACTATCGGCATTCTGGCAGCGGTGGAACAGCGCCACAGCACCGGGCGCGGCCAGCACATCGACATGTCGCTCTTGGACTGTGCCACGGCTGTGCTGGCCAATCAGAACATGAACTATCTGGCCACCGGCACCAGCCCGACCCGGATGGGCAATGAGCATCCCAATATTGCGCCTTATCAGGTGATGGCGGTGCGTGACGGCCATGTGATCCTTGCCGTGGGCAATGACGGTCAGTTTGCGCGGCTTTGCGCGGTGCTGAATATGGCGGGGCTGGCGGATGATCCGCGATTTGCCTCTAATCAGCTACGGGTGGCCAACCGGGGCGATCTGACGCCGATGCTGGCGGCGGCGCTGGCGCAATGGGGGCAGGCGGATCTGTTGGCGGCGCTGGAGGCCGCAACTGTGCCTGCAGGGCCGATCAACACCATCGGGCAGGCGTTTGACGATCCGCAGATCAAGCACCGCCAGATGCAGATCGCACCGGAAGATGTGCCCGGTGTGCGGGGCCCTTGGGTGTTTTCCGATGCGGAGCTGGCCTTGGAGAAAACCGCACCGATCCTGCCGGTGGCGCAGGATATGTCGCAGGGAGACTAGACCTCCGGATCGCCGACCGATTGGGTGGGCGGCAACAGCTTGAGATTGAACCAGACAGGAAGAGGGCGCGCCATGGCGATGGAGATCACTGGAGTTGAACATCTGTGGATCCCGCTGCCAGATGGGCGTCGGCTGGCGGCGCGGATGTGGCGGCCAGCGGCAGAGGGGCGTTATCCTGCGATCCTGGAATATCTGCCCTATCGCAAACGCGACGGTACGGCGCCGCGTGATGCCACCACACATCCGGTTTTTGCGGCTGAGGGCTATGTCTGTCTGCGGGTGGATATTGCCGGCACGGGCGACAGTGAGGGGCTGTTTGACGATGAGTATTCCGAACAGGAGCTGAGCGACGGCGAGGCGGTGCTGGCCTGGCTTGCGGCGCAGGCCTATTGCGACGGAAATATCGGCATGATCGGGATTTCCTGGGGCGGCTTCAACGGTTTGCAGTTGGCCGCACGTCAGCCAGAGGCGTTGAAGGCGGTGGTCAGCGTGGCCTCAACCGTGGATCGTTATGCCGATGATATCCATTTTATGGGGGGCTGCCTGCTCAGCGATAATGCCAATTGGGCGTCGCAAATGTTGGCCTATCAAACCCGCCCGCTGGATCCCGAGCTGCGCCCGGATTGGCGCGAGGCCTGGGTGGAGCGGATCGAGACGCTGCCGTTTATGGCCGCGGATTGGCTGTCCCATGCGCAGCGTGATGATTTCTGGAAACACGGGTCGGTCTGCGAGGATTGGTCTGCGATCACGGCGCCGGTGCTGGCGATCACCGGCTGGGCCGATGCCTATGTGAACGCGCCGCCTGCCTTGGCGGCCAATATGCAGGCCCCGGCGAAGGCACTGATCGGCCCCTGGGAGCATCGTTATGCGCATATTTCCAAGCTGGAGGCGCATGATTTCCACGGTGAGGTGCTGCGCTGGTTTGATCGCTGGCTGAAGGGCGCAGACAGTGGGGCAGAGGCTCTGCCGGATTATCGCACCTACATGCAGGAGCATTTCAACCCGACCAAGGAAAACAAACCCCGGCAGGGGCGCTGGATTGCTGAGACCGCATGGCCCTCCCCAAATGTGCAGGAGGTGACGCATCATCTTGGGCCGCAGGGCAATTTGCAGACTGTCCCGGAGGATGGAGAGGCTGTGGTGTCTAACCCGGCAACCCTTGGTGCCGCCGGGGGTTATTTTTGCGCGGGCATGCGGATTGACAATGAGCTGCCGGGTGATCAGGCGAGCGATGATGCGCTGTCGGCCTGTTTCGATACGGCACCGCTGGACATCCCGCTGGAGCTGTTGGGGCGGGCGCGGGTGCGGCTGGCGTTCTCTGTCGACAAACCTGTGGCGCAAGTGATGGCGCGGCTGTGTGACGTGGCCCCGAATGGCGTGTCGCAGCGCATTACTTACCGTGGGCGGAACCTCTGCCATGATGAGAGCCATGAACGTGCCGAGGCGCTGGTGCCGGGCAAGCGGTATGAGGTGGAGTTTGCCCTCAATGAATGTGCGCATCACCTGCGGGCAGGGCATAAGCTGCGGCTGGCGCTGTCGACGTCTTACTGGCCGATTGTCTGGCCCAGCCCGGAACCTGTGGCGCTGACCCTGCATCTGGAGGGATGTGCGCTGATCCTGCCGGAACGTTTGGTCGCTGAGGAGGTCGAAGCGCAGGCGCCAAGCGCCGCGCGGGATTATCCGACCTATCAGGCAGAGGTCACCCGCGCCCCATCCGGCACATCCAACACCTATGAAGAGGCCGACGGCACGCAGGTGCTGGAGACCTTTGATGACTATGGATCGGCCATTGATCCAGTACACGGGATGGAGGTCGGCAGCCATGTCGCCATGCGCTATGCGGTGCATCCTGATGATCCGGCCAGCGCCACCTTTGCCAGCCAGTGGCGGTTTACATTCGCGCGCGGTGACTGGCAGGTGCAGGTCGATACCGACAATGAGATGCGCGGTGATCGGGAGGATTTCCACCTCTGGCGCAGGGTTGTGGCCACTGAAGGTGCCGGGCAGACTGAGGTCTGCGTTAAGGAATGGACGCGAAGCCTGCCGCGCGATTGTTTGTGATTTCGCATCAAATCCTGTTAAAAATCGCTGTTTTTCCCCGGATTGACCCCCAGTTCGCCACGGTTTGGCCACGTTCTGTGACCAAAAACGGAACTGCGCGTTAACCATTTCGGGTGAGAATACCCCCCTTGAGATGTTTTCATCGCGCTGGAATGCCGGGCGGATGGTCCCCCGGTTGTGAGCAGACGATAAACAGAATTGGGGCGAGAAGGTGCATCTATCCGTTGTTGTACCCTGCTATAATGAGGAAGAGTCCATTCCCCTGTTGGTGGATCGGTTGGTGCAGGCAATCGAACCCTGGGCGAAGCGGGCCGAGATCATTCTGGTCGATGATGGCTCCAGCGATGAAACCTGGGCCGCGATGGAGGCCGCGCATAGGCGGCATCCGGTGGTACGGGGCATTCGCCTGTCGGCCAACCGTGGCCATCAGGTGGCGCTGACCGCAGGTCTGGAGGCCGCGACAGGCGCGCGGATCTTCATGCTGGATGCTGACCTTCAGGATCCGCCAGAAATTCTGCCCGACATGATGATGATGATGGATCGCGGCTATGACGTGGTTTATGGTCGCCGCGCCGAACGTCAGGGCGAAACCCTGTTCAAGAAGGCGACGGCCTATCTGTTTTATCGCTTTCTCAATACGCTGTCCGATGTGGATATCCCCAAGGATACTGGTGATTTCCGTCTGGTGAGCCGTCGCTCGCTGGATGCGGTGCTGAAGATGCCTGAACGGGCACGGTTCATCCGTGGTATGTTCGCCTGGGCCGGATTCCACCAGATCGGATTGGAGTATGTCCGCGAGGCACGCGTGGCGGGCGAGACGAAATATCCTTTCAAGGCGATGCTGCGCTTTGCCACCGATGCGCTGACCGGGTTCTCGACCAAACCGTTGAAAATGGCTACGCGGCTGGCGTTCTTCAGCTTGCTGGTGACCGTGCTGATGGCGATCTATGTCTTTGGCTCGCTGATCCTATTCAACACGGTTGCAGGTTGGGCTTCGGTTCTGTTGGCGATCTCTTTCTTCTCGGCGATCCAGCTGCTGACGCTGGGGATCCTCGGCGAATATGTCGGACGGCTTTATATGGAGAGCAAACAGCGGCCGCTTTACTTCCTGTCACAGGAGACCGGGCATCCTGCCGCCCATGCCATTGATTTCACCAGTGAAAGCCGACCGATCACAACAACGCCCAAGGCTCCCGTCCAAAAAGAAGCGTCATGATCCGCGCCGTCGTTCAGAAGGACCTCGGCCAGTTGATCCGCTTTGCCATTGTGGGTGTCTCGGTTGCGGCGATTTATGTCCTGCTGTTTCTGGCATTCTTGCAGATCGGACTAGCAACATGGCTGGCTAACGCACTGGCCTTTGGTCTGGCGGTATTGGCGCAATACGTCGGGCAGACGGTCTGGACCTTTCGCCAGAAATTGGCCCGACAGGATCAGGCGATGCGATTTGGCTGCACGGTTGGGCTTGGGTTTGTCACCTCAGCGCTGGTGACCGGGATAATCGGGCCGATGCTGGGGTGGTCTGACTGGATGGCGGCCACCATCGCGGCCCTGCTGCTGCCGGTGCAGAATTATGTATTTTTCAAAATTTGGGTCTACGCCGAACGCGGCGCGTAAACAGGAGCAGACAGTCATGTCACATGTCTATTCAAACGAGTTCTATGACTATATCGACACCGGTGCGCGCAGTTCCGCGCAGGCCCTGATTGAGGTTGTACAGCCGTGGCTTGACGCACAAAGCGTGCTGGATCTGGGCAGTGGGCGCGGCGTCTGGCTCAGCGAATGGGCCAAGGCGGGGGTCGGTGATATCGCCGGTGTGGACGGCGACTATGTTGATCGCAGCCGCCTTGCCATTCCCGCCTCGCAATACCATGCCGCTGATCTGACACAGGATTTCGATCTTGGCCGTCGTTTTGATGTGGCCCAAAGCCTGGAGGTCGGAGAGCATTTGCCGAAACCAGCCTCAGCCAAACTGGTAGCGGGGCTGACCCGTCACGCAGATCGTGTGTTGTTTTCCGCGGCGGTACCAGGGCAGGGCGGAGAGTTTCACATCAATGAGCAACCGCTGTCATTCTGGCAGGACCTATTTTCAGCACAGGGCTATCGCGCCTTCGACTGCGTGCGTCCGGCATTGAAGACGGCAGAGGGTGTCGAACCCTGGTATCGCTATAACACGGTTTTATACGTGAACGCGGCGGGGCGAGCCGGTCTGCCGGATGAGGTGCTGAAGACCGAGATCGCTGCGGGCCAGCCTGTGCCGCTTGCGGGAAGTCTGAGCTGGCGGTTGCGCCGGGGTGTCGTCTCGTTGATGCCACGTCCGATGGTGACAAAGATTGCCCAGGCCCGTGCTGCTGTGATCGCACGTCAGGCGCGCACAGCGGACGCGGCGAATGCCGCGATGACCCAGGGCTTGAAGTGATGACAATGACATTTGACAGCCCGGCGATGGCGCTCCGGCGTGGGCCGTGGCCGTTGCTGGCGACCATCGCTGTGGCTTTTGCCGGGTTGTTGATTGCAGCGGCGTTTCAACTGCCGGATCCGCTGATCCGTCACGATGACTATCCGGCGCTGTTTGGCGATGCCGAGACCTACTATGTTAAAACCCTGACCGAGGGGCGTTGGGTCAACTACCTGTGGCACCTGCGCGAGGTTCTGCTGCCAAGCTGGGGCAACTACCTGATCTACAATGCGCTTTGGGCGGTGGTTCTGGGATGCCTTGCGCATAATGCGCTAGGGAGCGGGGCGGCGCTATGGCGCAAGGGTGCGGTGGCGCTGATTGCCGGGCTGTCTGCGCCGGCGCTGTTGATTTCACTGTGGTTCAATACGTTGATCCCCGGCATGGCGATCCTTGCCATCTATGCACTGGCGACCACGCAGCTGTCAGATCGGGCCTGTCGCTGGTTGCTGGTGCCCTTTGTGCCGCTGGCGCTGACTGCCTATACCACCTACCCGTTTTTCCTGCTGGCCCTCTGTCTGACCCGCGCCGATACCGAACGCTCGGCCAAGGATCTGGCGGCGTTGCTGGGATTGTTCATCCTGTGCTTCGCGTTGGCGATGGCATCGATTTATACGCTGAACTATCTGTTCCACGGTGTCTTTGGCATCCCGATGGCCGAATGGCGGATGCCGAACCCGGCCCATGATCTGGTGTCAGTAATGGATAATATCGGCCTGATCGGGAGTTTTCTGACCAGCTCTGCGTCGCTGGTGTCGTTCCACTTCCTGCCGCTGACCCTGTTCCAGCTGGCGCTGTTCGGCTGGGCTGTTTGGGTGGTTGGGAAATCCGACCCCTGGCGCGCAATCTATCCGCTGGCGGGCATCTGCCTTGGGATGGGGTTGATTTTTGTACAGACGGTCAAGACCGGCATCACCCTGCCGCCGCGTGTCTCCGGGTTTGTCTGGCTCTACTATGCGGTGCTCCTGGGTCTCATGTCGCAGGAGCTGGCAGCGCGCGGCGCGGGTTGGGACCGCATCGGGCGCAATCTTCTGGCCTTTGTCGCGCTGATCTATCTGGCGTTCAATGTGCTGCAACATCGCGACGTGACGGCCTGGCAGACGGACAGTCGCAAGATGGTGGCGCAGATCACGCCAGCGGATGGCCCGATCTATGTCAGTGGTACATATCTGTCGCTGCCGTCGGGGGAGAAGTCCGGCCTGCAGCATGATCTGTCGGTGGCCTTCCGTCTGACGCAGCTGACCGGGCGGGATGTGGTGATCTGCGCGATGACACCAGAGGCCTGCGCGCATCTGCCAGAAGATGTGCAAACGGGCGCCAGCGGTGCGCAATATGAGGTGCGCAATCTGGACGTGGGCAGCGTGATCATGCTGTCATCCACCCCAATCCGCGAGGCGGCACATAACATTCCCGATGGGGGATGAGCAGATACATCAGGTGAAACAAAAACGGGGGCCTCAGCGCCCCCGTTTGCGCGTCAGATCCGGTGTGTCGGCTCAGAAGTCGAGGCCAAGATCCAGCGTCTGCGCGGAATGGGTCAGCGCACCAGAGGAAATGTAGTCAACACCCGTGGCGGAGACCTCAGCAATACGGTCGCGGCGCATATTGCCGGAGGCTTCGGTCACCAGATGGCCCTTAGCCATCGCCACAGCCTTCGTCAGGGTTGGCGTGTCCATATTGTCGAGCAGCACCACATCGGCACCGCCGGTTTCCAGAACTTCCTGCAATTGGGCGAGGGAATCGACTTCGATTTCGACCTTCATCATATGGCTGACATTGGCCCTTGCGGCGTGCAGGACGGCTGCAACGCCACCAGCGGCGGCGATATGATTGTCCTTGATCAGGATCGCATCGGACAGCCCGTAGCGGTGATTGTAGCCGCCGCCATGCAGAACCGCCTGTTTCTCTACCATGCGCAGGCCGGGGGTGGTCTTGCGGGTACAGGTGATCCGGGTCTTGGTGCCCGCGGTTTCAGCTACGAAGGAGGCCGTCAGACTGGCGATGCCAGAGAGGCGGCCCGCAAAATTCAGCGCCACACGTTCACCCGACAGAATAGACGCGGCCGAGCCTGCGATGGTCATCAATGTCTGGCCGGGAGTGCAGGGCTGGCCATCCTGCACCAAGGTTTCGATCTTGAGCGTCGGATCGACAAGGTGAAAGGCGATGCGGGCAATCTGCATACCCGACACCACGCCGGTGTCGCGCGCATTGAGCCGCGCCTCGTAGGTGGTCTCTGCCGGGATCACGGCGCGGGTGGTGACATCACCGCTTTGGCCAAGGTCTTCCAGCAGGGCAGCGCGGACAAGCGGTTCGATGATCAGGTCTGGGAGAGCGGCGAAAGACGGGGTCATGTCGGATCCTGAGCGGCGGCGGCGCGGATGGCGCGGGCCTCGGTGAGGGTGATGTGGGTGCGATGGGCCTGTGCAGGGTCTGCCTCAGGATAGTCGTCGCGGAAATGGCCACCCCGACTTTCGCGGCGGGCCAATGCGGCGGCGGCGATCAGCGTGGCGGTGGCGCACATATTGGCAAAGCTTTCATCGTCACCGTGCTCTGTCAGCAGCTGTTCGATGGTGACAAGAGCGGTTCTCAGCCCGGTTTCGTCCCGGCGCACACCGACATGGGCGGTCATCGTCTCGCGCAGGCGAGCGATGGCGCTGGCTGGCGCAGCGGGAGTGGTGGCGGGAGCAAAACTCAGCGAGACTTCTGGCGGGGTGTCCGTCTCCGTGGGCTCTGTCTCCGTGGCGTTAGGTCCAAGCGCCTCGGCAATGTCCTGCGCTGCGGTGCGGGCATAGACCAGCGCCTCCAGCAGACCGTTGGAGGCGAGGCGGTTGGCACCATGCAGCCCGGTTGAAGAGGCTTCGCCACAGACCCAGAGATGGGCGAGACTGGCGCGTCCCTGCATGTCGGTGGCGATGCCGCCCATGTGATAATGGGCCGCAACCGCAACGGGGATAGGGTCGGCAACGGGATCAATACCGGCACGCGCACAGGTTTCCGCGACGGTTGGAAAACGGGTCAACACCTCGGCGCCCAAGGCCTCGCGCGTGTCGAGCATCGGGCGGCGGCCAGCCTGCGTTTCGGCAAAAATCGCGCGGGCGACGATGTCACGAGGGGCCAATTCGGCGTCCGGGTGCGCGGCCAGCATGAAGCGGATGCCATCCTGGTTGATCAGCGTGGCGCCATCGCCGCGCAGCGCCTCAGTGGCAAGCGGTGCCGGGTCTTCACCAATATCAAAAGCGGTGGGGTGGAACTGGACAAATTCAGGATCGGCAATGCGGGCACCGGCGCGGGCGGCAAAGCCGATAACCTGGCCGCGAATACGCGGCGGGTTGGTGGTATGCGCAAACAGCCCGCCGGATCCGCCGCCTGCCAACAGGATCGCGGGGGCGCGGATCAGCACGGGAACCGAGGTGCCGCTGGCGTCACTGACCCAGACGCCGGTGACGCGATCGTCTGCCACCTCCAGCCGGACGGCCTGGGTACCCTCGTGCACCTGAACCGAAGGGGTGGCCCGCACAGCGGCGATCAGGGTTTCCATGATCTGCCTGCCGGCCTGATCCCCTTTGACTCGCACGACGCGGGCGACGGAATGCGCGGCCTCGCGGCTCATGACAAAGCCACCATCAGCGGTCCGGTCAAAAGGCGTGCCCAGCTCGGTCAGGTCCAGAATGTGATCTTGTGCCACCTTGGTGACCATGGCGGCGACCTCGGCATCAACCGTTCCGGCACCGGCACGCACCGTGTCGCTGGCATGGGCGGCGGGGCTGTCGGCCTGATCCATCGCCGCGGCCACACCGCCCTGCGCCCAGGCGGAACTCGCGCCTTCGCCGAGGGTCTCGGGCGAGATCATCAGAACGGGACGCGGCGCCAGTTCAAGCGCGGCATAGAGCGCGGCCATGCCGGCACCGACAATGATCACACGGTCGGTGTCACAGCTGGCGGTGGCTTCGGTCAGGGCCTGAACCTTGACCTGAGATTCGGCTTGATTTGCGGCCGTATCGGTCAGTTTGGCACCGGGGGTGTCCAAGGGTCAGATCCCCAGCTTCTGGCTAAGATCAATCATCCGCTGCACCGCCACACGGGCCTGCTCTGCCACTTTTGGATCGACCTCGACCGGCTCGGACATGGTGTGCAGCGACCAGAGGATCTTCTCCAGCGTGATCTTCTTCATGTAGGGGCACATGTTGCAGGGGCCGACAAAATCCACCTCGGGCAGCTGATCGGCAATATTCGAGGCCATCGAGCATTCGGTAATCAGCATCGCCTTTTCGGGCTTTTCGTCGGTGACATATTTGATAATGCCGCTGGTGGAGCCGGAGAAATCGGCCTCATTCACCACATCTGGCGGGCATTCTGGATGGGCGATCAGCCGGGTGCCGGGGTTCCATTCGCGAAAATCACGCAGATCCTTGGCGGTGTATTGCTCATGCACGATGCAGGAGCCCTCCCACCAGACAACGTTTTTCTGCGGCACCTGCTGGGCGATGTTCTGCGCCAGATACTGATCCGGCGTCATGATCACGGTATCGCTCTCCATCGCCGCCACAATCTGGGCGGCGTTGGAGGAGGTACAGCAAATATCGGAGGCGGCTTTGACCTCGGCTGTGGTGTTCACATAGGTCACAACCGGCGCGCCGGGATATTTTGCGCGCATCTCGGCGATGCCGTCGGCGGTGATCGATTCCGCCAGCGAGCAGCCGGCCTCCATGTCGGGGATCAGCACAATCTTGTCGGGGCTCAGGATTTTCGAGGTTTCGGCCATGAAATGCACGCCGCATTGCACAATCACGTCGGCCTCGACTTTGGTGGCCTCCATGGCGAGCTGCAGGCTGTCGCCCACCACATCTGCAACCCCGTGGTAGATTTCCGGTGTCATGTAATTATGTGCCAGAATGACGGCGTTGCGCTCTTTCTTGAGGGCCAGAATGGCCGCAACATAAGGCGCGTAGGTGGCCCAGTCGATCGGGTTCACCACACGGTTCATCTTGGCGTAGATCCCGGACATCTCTTCGGCCAGAGCCGGATTTGGCGCAAGATCATAGTGGTTGGCGAGCTGATCGCGCATGGTTTGCAGATCGAACATGGCATTTCCTCAAAGCTGCGCCAGAGATGGCACTTTGGGAAAATCTTGTTTCATGTTCGCATTTAGCACGCAAGCAAGTGTCCCGACTTAATTGCGATCAAGGGCGGAATTCCTGCCTTTGATCGGCGTCAATCCGGCAGGATCGGCAACCCGCGTGGATGCTTCTGCCAGAGACCTTGTGTCCGTCCGGTGATGTCAGCGCAAACGGGGCAGGGTCAATTTGTCCAAATTTCGCGATGGGTGACGTTTTTGTCTATTGGGCGGCTCGATATTGTGGTTTGCACAGAACCAACACGCAGTAGAGGGAAGCGGTAAGACCGGTCCCATAGGGGAGAAAATCCGCTTCCATGTCTGATCTCTGGGAAGGATTGGTCCAAGCCTTTTGGCTGGTGGTCACGCTGGATAGCGATCTGGTGGAGATTACGCTGCGCTCGCTTCGGGTCACTTTGACCGCGTTGCTGGTGGCTTCAGTCATTGCGCTGCCCTTGGCGGCCTTGTTGGCGGTTCGACGGTTCCGGTTGCGTCGGGCAACTATTGCAGTGCTCAATGCACTGATGGGGCTGCCGCCGGTGGTCGTTGGGCTTGTGGTCTATGTGATGCTGTCGCGGGCCGGGCCGTTTGGCGTGCTGGGGCTGTTGTTCACCCCGACCGCGATGATCATCGCGCAGGTGATCATTATTGTGCCACTCGTGGCCTCCATTGCGCATCAGTCGCTGCGGGATCTGTGGAGCGATTACCACGACCTGCTGATTTCCCTGAACGCCAGTCAATTCCAACGGATCTGCACGCTGCTCTGGGATGGGCGGCGGGCCTTGCTGACGGCGGCGCTGGCAGGATTCGGACGTGCCATTGGCGAGGTCGGCGCGATCATGATTGTGGGCGGCAATATCGATCATGCCACGCGGGTACTGACGACGGCAATTGCGCTGGAAACCGGCAAGGGAGATTTTGCCATGGCGCTTGGCCTTGGCTTTGTGCTGATCGCGCTGGCGGTGGCGGTGAATTTGACCATTCACTGGCTGGGCAAGACCGAAAGTGAGGGGCGTTGGTGACTGGGGCGAACACTCTTTTCCCGCTGGTGGTCGAAACCGCGCAGGTGCGTCGTCGCGGCAAGACGCTGATCGGCCCGGTGGATTTACGACTGGATGGGCAGGGGACGACCATCGTGATCGGGCCGAATGGGTCTGGCAAGACGTCGTTGCTGAAGATGCTGCATGGGATTCTGCGGCTTGGGCAGGGGCGGATCAGCTGGGGCTGTCCTATGGCGGAGGCACAGCGGCGCCAGGCCTTTGTCTTCCAGACACCGGTGATGATGCGCCGCTCGGTGGTGGAGAATATCGCATATCCGCTGCGGCTGAATCGCGTGTCGCGCAAGGTCGCGCTGGCGGAGGCTGGGATCTGGGCCGAGCGGATCGGGCTTGGCGGGGATGCATTGCAACGGCCTGCTGTTCTGCTGTCTGGCGGGGAACGGCAGAAACTGGCCCTGGCGCGCGCGCTCATTCGTAAGCCGCAGTTGTTGTTTCTGGATGAACCCTGTGCCTCGCTCGATGGGCGGGCCACCCGCGAGATTGAAGAAATACTGACCGAAGCGGCAGCGTCGGGCACCCGGCTGATCATGTCGACCCACAATATGGGACAGGCGCAGCGGTTGGCGGACGAGGTGCTGTTCGTGCTGCATGGCCAGATTGCCGAATTTTCAGCGGCGGAGGCGTTTTTTGCCCGGCCGCATACCGAACAGGGACGCGCATTTCTAAGAGGAGATATTGTCGAATGAAACGGATTATGCTGGGGGCTTTGGCCGCGCTGGCGATGGGAACAGCTGCGCTGGCGGAGGAGATGAAGCTGGCGGTGACCACCTCCTTCCACAACTCCGGTCTGGCCGAGGTTCTACTGCCTGAAATCAAGGCCGATCTGGGATTGGAGGTGCAGCTGTTGGTGGTGGGCACCGGTCAGGCGATCCGCCTTGGTGAAGCGGGTGATGTGGATGCCATTCTGGTCCACTCCAAAAAGGCGGAAGAGGCGTTTCTGGCCGGGGGCAATGGCACCCATCGCCGGGAGATCATGTATAATGATTTCGTCTTTGTTGGCCCTAAGGCGGACCCGGCGGGCGTTGCAAAGGCAGGCTCTGCGGCCGACGCCTTGCAGAAGATTGCCGCCTCGGAAGCGGCCTTTGTCAGTCGTGGCGATGACAGCGGCACTCACAAGAAAGAGCTGAGCCTGTGGAACTCTGCCGATCTGTCCCCGGAAGGGTTTGGCGATTGGTACAATGCTGTGGGGGCAGGTATGGGGGCGGCGCTGAATACAGCCTCCGGCATGGGGGGCTACATCATGTCAGACCGGGCAAGCTGGCTCAATTTCGCCAACAAGGGCGATTTGGCGCTGCTCTATTCCGGCGATCCCGTGCTGTTCAATCAATACGCCTATCTGCCGGTGAACCCGGAAAAGCACCCGCATGTGAAAACGGAACTGGTGGCCGAGCTGGAGACTTGGCTGGTGTCGGACAAGGCAAAGGATCTGATCAACAGCTACCAGATCAATGGCGAAGCATTGTTTGTGTTCAACGCCCAGCAGTGAATTTACGCCCTGATTGGGGCATGAAATGGAAAACGCCGCGCGGGGATTGCGCGGCGTTTTTCCTTGTGTGCCGTGCGCATTCAGTCGTCCGTCACGTGAATGGCGAACTGCTCCAGCCCTGCGTCCTGTGCCTCAATCGCGCGATAGCTTTCCTTGACACCGGCATCTGCCAGCTCGCGCATGACGGTCAGCAGGGTGTTGGGCGCGTGATCCGCGCAGAGGTCGGCCATATGGGCCAGCTCTTCCTCCGCCACGGGGCGGGCGGTGTCCGCATTCGGCGCCCCATAGTAGCTGACAAAATGCTGTGCCAGCAAATCGGTGAGCGTGGCCAATTCTCCCTCTTCGATCTTGGTCACCGCGACAAAGGTGGCGCGCCCGCCGGTTTCCAGCCCCATCCAGCCATTGGCAAAGGCCTGGCGCTGTTTGCCGGTCAGATCCGCCTCTTCCCAGTTGGAAAACTCAAACCCGCCGGAAATGCACCACTCGCCAGTGCGGGCCGGGCTGGCAAAGACGTTCTGATCGCTTTCGTCGAAGTGAATGGCGCGGGCAAGCTGCATCATGGGGTCTCCAGTAGCGTGGTGAGGGGAATCATGTGGGTGGTGGTCTCGTCCCGCAAAAGCAGGCCAAAGTCCTCATCCACCCCGAGAAACGTACCGGTCCGGCCCGCGTGGGTTATGGTCTCGCCGATGTCCTGCGCCAACCCGCGCCAGGTGCTGTGAACCGGTTCTGCTCCGGTGTCTTCCCAACGGTTGATCCAGTGCAGCGCGTGGCGCGCCCAGCTTTCCAGCAATTGCCCGGCATCCACATCAGCGCAGCCCTCGGCATAAAGCGCGGTGTCTTCGGGACGATCGCCGGTTTCCCCGTCGCTCGGCGGCCAGAGTGGCAGGTCGAGGCCAATGACCAGCCAGTCTGGCACCTCGGACGGGGTGGTGGTGCTGGCGGCGGCGCGCAACCGGCCACAACGACCGCCATTGATACGCAGCCCGCCATCCCATTGCAGGTGCACCGCCACCTCTGGCGGGGCCAGCGCGCCTAGGGCGTTTTGCAGTGCGATGCCGCAGACAGGCAGCATGGTCATCGCCTGCTGCAACGCCACCTCTGGCGCAAAGACGAGAGCCGCCTGCACACGATCATGCGCGAGGTTATGCACGACCAACCCGGCGTCACAGCCCAGCACCGCCTTCTGACAGGCAAGGGCAAAGGGATCCTCCGCGCCGCTGAGGGCCAGCCCTGCCATCAGAGGCGGAAAGCTTAGTTCGCTCATGTCCGCCACCGGATCAGGCCTGACCCTTGGCGACGAGATCGGCAGCCAGATCGTGGAACGCCTTGGCCTGCGCGCTGTCGGGTTTGCTGACTGCAATCGGCGCACCGCCATCAGCGGCCACACGTACGTCCAGATGCAGCGGGATTTCGGCCAGCAGCGGTACGTTCAGTTTCTCGGCCTCGGCCGCAACGCCGCCATGGCCAAAGACATGTTCCTCATGTCCGCAGTTGGAGCAGATATGGGTGGACATATTTTCCACCATGCCAATGATCGGTACGTTCAGTTTCTGGAACATGTCGATGCCCTTGCGTGCATCGATCAGGGCGACGTCCTGTGGGGTGGACACCACGATGGCGCCGTCCACATGGGCCTTTTGCGCCAGCGTCATCTGCACGTCACCGGTGCCCGGCGGCAGATCGACGATCAGCACGTCCAGCGCACCCCATTGCACCTGCATCATCATCTGCTGCAAAGCGCCCATCAGCATCGGACCGCGCCACACAACCGCCTGATCCTCGTTGGTCATCAGGCCGATGGACATCATGGTGACGCCATGGTTGCGCATCGGCAGAATGGTCTTGCCATCGGGACTGGCAGGGCGGCCAGAGACACCCAGCATCCGTGGTTGCGAGGGGCCGTAGACATCGGCATCCAGCAGGCCAACACGACGTCCCTGAGCGGCCAGAGCGCAGGCGATATTGGCCGAAACAGTGGATTTACCAACGCCGCCCTTGCCCGAAGCAACTGCGAGGATCCGGTCAACGCCGGGGATTTTCTGCGGACCCTGGGGTTGAGCCGGTTTGTTCCCCTTCAGATCCGGCGGGGCCTTTGCAGAATGGGCGGTCAGCATGGCTGAGACTTTGCCTGCGCCGGGCAGCGCCGTCACCTTGGCGTCGGCCTCATCGCGCACGGGCGTGTAGATGTCGGATTTTGCCGGATCAATTTCCAGAACAAAGCGGACCGTGTCCTCTTCAATATTGAGCGCGCGGACAATGCCTGCGGCGACGATATCGCTGCCGGACACGGGGTCCTTGATGGTCTTGAGCGCTTCTAGGACGATTTCACGAGTGAGGGCCACGCCGGGGTTGCTCCTTCCTGTTACCAGCTTGTTTCAAGCTGCCTTGTTTGTGGTTGGTTGCCTTCGGTGGCGTTTGCCCCGGCTGCAACAGTTCTTGACGAAGATGTAGATGGTTTCCTAGCATTTCATATGGTCTGGGTATGCACTCTTTTGCGCAAATATGCGGGAATACTGGTCTTGCTGGTATTTGCCGTTTCGATGCAGCCGGTGGCTGCCATGGCGCAGGGTGATCCGCGCAAGGTCCGGCTGATTGCGCCGCAGACGCTGATCGACACCGGGGTGCTGGGGTTCATGCTGCCCCGATTTTCCCTGAAAACGCAGGTGCGCGTTGAACTGGTCGATACGGGTGCCACGGCCGAGGTCGCATTGGGATCGACTGGTCAACCGGTCATGGCGGGCCAAGGCGTCGTTTGGCATCTGGAGCTGATCACCCCGGATCACACAGGGGCGCAGCGGTTTGCGGATTGGCTGACCTCGGAGGTGGGCAGGCGCACGCTTGCAGCCTTTGCCCCCGGTGGCACACAGATGTTTCAAGTGCCGGAACAGGCCGCCGCACAGGTCGAGGTGGTCGCATGGGAGGGGGACGCGGGGCTTGGGTATGATCTGTCCAAAATCCATTGCGGGCGCTGTCACGCGGTGGATGAGGGCGGACGGATCAACAGCATTGGTTCGACACCGTCGTTTTACGTTCTGCGCAGCCTTGCGGATTGGGAGCAGCGGTTTCAGGCGTTTTATGCCTTGAACCCGCACCCCGCCTTTACCCAGGTTGCTGAGGTCACGCCGCCCTTCGACGAGACGCGCCCCTCGCCGATTGTCCCGGTGGAGATCACGCTGGACGAGCTGGAGAACATCCTGGCCTATGTGGCCGTACTGAGCCCGGCGGATCTGGGCGCGCCGCTGGAGCACAAATAGGGGCGTCATCGTCTCTTGGTCCGTCGGGCTCAATGGTCCTTGCGCTTGCTGAGGTAATCCTCGGTTGTGCGGACCTTGGGGCGATCCGCGCCCGCGAACGGAGAATTCTGTTGGTGGAACTGCGCATTGACGCGGCAGTCATCACACATCTGGATCATCCGAGCCGCATCCGGGTTTGCAAACATCGAATGTTTTCCGGCTAGCTTTTCAGTAATTTTGTCGATGGTTGATTTCACCCCGAACAGTGATCCACATTCGACACAGGCAAAGGGCTCTTCCTCGTGCAGGACCACCTGTGACAACGCATCCGGGGTGAGGTTCAGGCGCGGCTCATAGGTGATGGCGTCCTCGGGGCAGATCGTGGCGCAGAGACCGCATTGCAGGCAGGCGTCTTCCTGAAACCGCAGCTGCGGCAGGTCAGGATTGTCACCAAGCGCACCGGATGGGCAGAGCGACACACAGGACAGGCAGAGGGTACATTTGTCCGAGGACACCAGCACCGCGCCATAGGGCGCGCCTTCGGGCAGTGTCAGCGTTTCCGCAGTAGGTACCAGTGCCTTGGCGGCCTGGCGGGTGATCTGGCGGCGTGTACCCATCGGGCGTTGTTGTGTTTCGACCTGTGCCTGGGGTGCTGCGACGTCAAACAGGTGATCGCTTAGGGCATCGGGATCGGCCACATCCAACAGATGGACATGCGGTCCCGCAATGGCCGCAGCGAGGGCGATTTCATGCTCTTGGACGTCGCGCTCGGCGCGTGGTGAGAGGAGAATGGCAACCTCGCCACACCCTGCGGCCAGCGCCGCCAACGTCTCTGCGTGGCCAAAGCTGTTTAGGGCCTCGACAGTCAGCGGGATCACATCAGCGGGGAGACCACGACCAAAACGGGCGGCCAGCTGGATCATCTCGCCGCCGTGGTTGTCGACCACCAGCAAGCGAGGTGTGCGGCCCCCGGCGTCAAGATAGGTTTTGGTCAGGGTCTGAATGCGCCGCATCAGCGCATCTGTCGGCGGCGCATCATAGGTGATGGCCCCCGAGGGGCAGAGCGAGGCGCAAGAGCCGCAGCCGGCACAGATCATCGGATCAATGCTGACATGGTCGCCAGCAGTGCTGATCGCGCCGGTCGGGCAGATATCCAGGCATCGGGTGCAGCCCGTCTGACCCGCGCGCGAATGGGCGCAGAGCAGGGGCTCGGTCCGCACATAAAGCGGCTTCTCAAAAATGCCGACCAATTGGCTGGCGGCCATCGTGGCTTCGGCAACAGCAGTGGGAGACTTTGGATCCGCGCGAAGGTAGCCCTCGCGCTTTTCCGGCGCGGGAAACAATGGGTTTTCGCCGCGCAGGTCGAGGATAATATCGCAGACCGACTGGCCGCCATCACGGGCCGGACCCCACGTCCAGTTGCGACCGGTGACATCCAGTTGTTGCAGGGCGTCAATGGTGACGGAAAACTGCCCCAGCGCCCCTTTGGCGCGCCGCAGTTGGCCGGTGATCACGTCATAGGCGCGGCTGATAGGGGGCTCTTCAGTGCGGTCCAGCAAGACAGTGACGGCCAGCGTTTCCTGCAACCGTTCCGCCGCTGCAAAAGCGACATCAGGGGCACCAAGGATCAGGCACAGCCCCTCGGAATGGATGTCGATTGTCTTGGCAGACGCAGGAGCAAGCGTTGCCTCGGCAATCAAAGCGGTCATTTTGGGCAGTGTTGAGGCGGTATCTGCGGTCCATCCAGCTCGATCGCGCAGGTCCACATAGGTAGGAGCGGAGACGTCGATCTCCTCGGTCAGGGCGTCGAAAATCCGGTACTCTTGTGCGCAGCAAATAATTGCATCCTCTTGTGAGAGGGCGGCGGCAGCCTGTTCAATTTCATCGGTGCAAAGCGCGGAATGGACCTTGGAGCAGGGCAGGCCAGTGCTGCGATGCAATGCCTCGGAATCGATTGCTTGCGTTCCAGAACAGTCGCATAAAATCAGATGCTTGGGCATATTTCCTCGCGTATTTCGTGGCCTGTGAAAGTGGCGGAAATCCGCCGCGCCAGGGTCTAGACTAGGCATGATTGAGCATGGTCGTAAACCGCTATTCGGAGACAAGAGCCATTCGCCGATCTCTTCGATAGCCAAGTGATTCGCAACTTTGACGGGGATAGGAGCGTGGTACGTTAAAGCTGAGTAAATCAGTCAAAATAGACTATTCGTCCGGCATGCCCCACAGGCCCGAAGCGGGCTGGCCATTTTGACCATTGATGATGATTTATCGCGCAATCAGCAAAACTTATCTTTCGGTGTAAGGGCGGCTTGCGGCACTCTTTCGATGTAGCGAAATCATCGACAGGGCTTTGGTGTGACCGAAATCGCAGACCGCAATGCAAAGACGGATGTGATGCCGCTGGGTGTCGTGGTGCGGCGCCAGCCCGGTGTGACGCGTTGGGCGCGCTGGTCGTGGAAGGTGACCTCGGTTCTGCCGGGGGCGGCACCAGCGGATTGGCAGCTGCTGCGTGAAGCGGGTGAGATCAGTGAGTTTCACGCCGCCTCATTGCCGCTTGAGTTGCACCGCAGTGAGGCCGAGGCCTATTTGCACGGTCTGACCGCTGAGCCGCCTTGCATCTATGTAATCCTGCGCGATGGCGCATCAGAGGAGCGGCCGCTGGATGTGCTCTTGGTGACGGCGTCGCCCTATGAGGCGCAGGACTATGCCGACAACGGCGAGGATCTTGTTGAAAAAGTGCCCATGCCAGAAGGGTTGATTGCTTGGGTGCGGGATTTCGCACAGCTGCATTTCCATGATGAGCCGTTCAAAAAACGTCGCCGGGATCGGGTGAAAACCGATGCGAATGAGGATGGTATCGGGGATCCGCGCATTTCGCAGCTGACCGATGTTTACCGGTCGCCCATGATGAAGAAAGCGCGCCTGTCATGAGCGGGGGTGATTTCTGGTCCCAACGGCGCACGAAGGTCGCCGCAGAGCAGCAGGCAGAGATCGTCGAGGCTGCGGCCGCTGCGCGCGCAGCGAAAGAGCAGGCGCTTGAAGAAAAGAGCGACGCTGAACTACTGGAAGAGCTGAACCTGCCGGATCCGGACCAAATGCAGCGGGGCGATGATTTCAGCGTTTTCCTGAAAGAGACCATTCCGGCGCGCCTCCGCACCCGCGCACTGCGGCGGTTGTGGACCAGCAATCCGGTGCTCGCAAATGTCGATGGCCTTTTGGACTACGGCGAGGATTTCACCGACAGCGCCATGGTGATCGAGAACCTGCAGACCGCGTATCAGGTGGGCAAGGGCATGACGGCCCATGTTGAAGAGCTGGCGCGCCAAGCCGAAGAGGCCGCGACCGCCGAGGCCGCGATTGACGAGACTGAGGCCGTCTATGTGCAAGAGGTCGATGGGGCGGTGATTGAGGCGGATCCGGGTGATGAGACCGCAGTGGCAGTGTCTACTACGCGCGCGCCAACGACGGCACTGCGCTCCGCCGAGGACGCGGTTGCGGTGGAGCCGCACGATACCGCGCAGGTGTCAGCTGATGCGGCTGTAGCAGTGGTCGCAGACCTCGAACCCGCGCCAACCGCTACGCGGCGGATGCGCTTTCGTTTTGCAGCCGAAACCCATGGCGACGGGGCCGTCACATGATGTTGCAGCAACACATCTGCCTTTGCTTCGGCCTGATGCAGGCCGCTGGCAGCAGGGCCCCCAAAGAGATGCCCCAAAGACCACGCGTGTTGAGGAGACACCTATGACCGCCGAGCAAATCCAGACAGAGACAACCGCCGAACCACTGGCGGCACCGCGCGACGAGGATCGTCTGCGCGCGGATCTCTATAACTTTCTGGGGCTGATGCTGGCGACCCCGCCGGATGAGATGCTGCTGGCTCAGATGGCGTCGCTGACCGGAGATGACAGCGATCTTGGCACGGCGATCAATGCGCTGGCGAAGCTGGCCAGGTTGACCAAACCGGCGGCCGCAGAGCGGGAATTCAACAAGCTGTTCATCGGCCTGGGGCGCGGTGAATTGTTACCCTATGCCAGCTACTATCTGACAGGTTTCCTGAATGAGAAACCGCTGGCGGCCCTGCGGCAGGACATGGCCGCGCGCGGCATGACGCGGGCGCAGAACGTCTATGAGCCGGAGGACAACATCGCCTCGCTGATGGAGATGATGGGCGCGCTGATCGCAGGGCGCTTTGGCGCGGTGGCACCACTGAGCGACCAGAAACAGTTCTTCAACAAACACATCGGTCCTTGGGCCGGTCATTTCTATTCTGATCTTGAGGCGGCCAAGAACTCGGTTCTGTATGCCGCTGTCGGTGCTGTGGGCCGGGTGTTCATGGAGATCGAAGCCGAAGGATTTCGGATGAGCGCGGAGCAATCCGCCTGAGCCGGGCCGGTGCGCCGGCCCATAACCCCGTGAACCAAACATTTGAGGAGGAGGATCACATGACCAGAAAGACCGAGGAGGCCACCAGCCGCCGCGACTTTCTCAAGCTGGCAGCGACCACAACGCCGATTGCGGCGGTGGCGGTTGCAACGACCGGCGGCACGGCCGAGGCGGCCGAGCCAGACCTGACATCAGAGGTGATGCAGGACACCGCGCATACCCGCGCCTACTACGACAGCCTCCGGTTCTGACACACCGGTGATGTATGAACGCCCCCGGCGACTGGTTGCGTGACGCCCGACTGCCAAAGGCCCCCGATAACCCAGCGAACCCGTAAGGGAAGCAAGGGAGGAACATATGCTTAGGAAAAAGACCAACGGGGTTGCGCGACGCCCCCAGCGGACCAGTATCCTGTCCAAGGTTGCAGAAAGCTCTGTTGACCGCCGCGCGTTTCTGCGTGGATCCGGCCTGGCCATTGGTGGCCTTGCCGCGATCAGCGCAACAGGTGGATCAGTCACCCGCGCCAATGCAGCGACAGCAGCGGCCGGTGCGGTTGAGACCATCAAATCCGTCTGCACCCATTGCTCGGTCGGCTGTACCGTCGTGGCAGAGGTGCAAAACGGTGTCTGGACCGGTCAGGAACCCGGTTGGGACAGCCCGTTCAACCTTGGTGCCCATTGTGCCAAAGGGGCCTCTGTGCGCGAGCACGCGCATGGCGAACGCCGTCTGAAGTACCCGATGAAGAAAGAAGGCGGAGAGTGGAAGCGTATCAGCTGGGAACAGGCGATCAACGAGATCGGCGACGGTATGATGCAGATCCGCGAAGAAAGCGGGCCGGATTCCGTCTACTGGCTGGGTTCAGCCAAGCACAACAACGAACAAGCCTATCTGTTCCGCAAATTCGCGGCCTATTGGGGCACCAATAACGTCGACCATCAGGCGCGGATCTGTCACTCGACCACCGTTGCAGGTGTTGCGAATACATGGGGCTACGGCGCCATGACCAACAGCTACAATGACATCCATAACTCCAAGGCCATCTTCATCATCGGTGGCAACCCGGCAGAGGCGCATCCCGTCTCGCTGTTGCACGTGCTGAAGGCCAAGGAGCAGAACAACGCGCCGCTGATCGTCTGCGATCCGCGCTTTACCCGCACGGCAGCTCATGCCGACGAATATGTGCGCTTCCGTCCCGGCACCGATGTGGCGCTGGTTTGGGGGATCCTGTGGCATATCTTTGACAACAGCTGGGAAGACAAGGAATTCATCCGCACCCGTGTCTGGGGCATGGATCAGATCCGCGAAGAAGTTGCCAAATGGACGCCTGAGGAAGTCGAGCGTGTGACAGGCACCCCCGGCAGCCAGCTGAAGCGCGTGGCGCGGACGCTGGCCAACAACCGTCCCGGCACCGTGATCTGGTGTATGGGTGGCACCCAGCACACCACCGGCAACAACAACACCCGCGCCTATTGCATCCTTCAGCTGGCGCTGGGGAACATGGGCACCTCGGGCGGCGGCACCAATATCTTCCGTGGCCATGACAACGTGCAGGGCGCAACCGACCTTGGCGTCCTGAGCCACACTTTGCCCGGCTACTATGGCCTGTCCAAAGGCGCCTGGGCGCATTGGGGCCGTGTCTGGGGCGAGGATGGTGAGTGGCTGTCGGCGCAGTTTGACTCCGTCAAAGGGGCCGACGGCAAGGATAAATCGCTGCAGAACCTGACCGGTATTCCGGTCAGTCGCTGGATCGACGGCATCCTTGAAGAGAAGGATAACATGGATCAGCCCAACAATGTGCGGGCCATGGTTCTGTGGGGCCACGCGCCGAACTCTCAGACCCGTATGACGGAGATGAAGACGGCGATGGAGAAGCTGGACATGCTGGTCGTGGTTGACCCGTATCCCACCGTCTCTGCCGTGCTGCATGATCGCACCGATGGTGTTTATCTGCTGCCCGCCTGTACCCAGTTCGAGACCCGCGGCTCGGTTACTGCGTCGAACCGGTCCTTGCAGTGGCGTGACAAGATCGTCGATCCGCTGTTCGAGAGCCTGCCGGATCATGTGATCATCGCCAAATTCGCGAACAAGTTCGGCTGGGGTGACCGGTTCTTCCGCAATATTGAGATGGAAGACGCCGAAACCCCGAATGTCGAAAGCATCACGCGCGAATTCAACAAGGGTATGTGGACCATCGGCTACACCGGTCAATCACCGGAGCGGATGAAAACGCATATGGCCAATCAACACACCTTTGACCGCACAACGTTGCGTGCCATTGGTGGTCCGGCTGACGGGGATTACTACGGTATGCCCTGGCCCTGCTGGGGCACCGCTGAAATGGGTCATCCGGGGACGCCGAACCTTTATGACATGTCCAAACCAGTGTCTGAGGGCGGTCTGACCTTCCGCGCGCGCTTTGGCGTCGAACGGGATGGCGACAACCTTCTGGCCGAGGGTGTCTATTCTGCAGGGTCGGATATTCAGGATGGTTATCCCGAATTCACCTATCAGATGCTGAAGGATCTGGGCTGGCATACCGAACTAACCCCAAGTGAGCGGGCGTTCATCGCCAAGGCAGCCGGAGTGGACGGCTTTGCCGACTACACCCATGAAGTTGGGGAACAAAGCATGTCGCCCTTCCCGTCGGACTATGACGACAAGGTTGCAAAGGTGAACTGGAAGACGGATTTGTCCGGTGGCATCCAGCGGGTTGCGATTGCCCATGAGTGTGCGCCCTTCGGCAATGCCAAGGCGCGGGCCGTGGTCTGGACCTTCCCGGATCCGGTGCCGATCCACCGCGAGCCGCTTTACACCAACCGCCGGGATCTGGTCGAAGACTACCCGACATATGAGGACCGTCATTCCTACCGGTTGCCGACCCTCTATGCGTCGATCCAGAAAAACGACGTCTCCAAGGAGTATCCGATCATCCTGACCTCTGGTCGCCTGGTCGAATATGAAGGCGGCGGCGAAGAGACCCGGTCCAACCCCTGGTTGGCAGAATTGCAGCAAGACATGTTTGTCGAAATGCACCCGCGTGATGCCAACAATATCGGCATTCGGGATGGATCTCAGGTCTGGGTCGAAGGCCCGGAGGGCGGCAAAGTCAAAGTCATGGCGATGGTCACAGAGCGGGTCGGAGAGGGCGTTGCCTTCATGCCGTTCCACTTTGGCGGTCATTACCAAGGCGAGGACTTGCGCGACAAATACCCCGATGGCGCTGACCCCTATGTTCTGGGCGAGAGCTGCAACGTCGCACAGACCTATGGCTACGACAGCGTGACCCAGATGCAGGAGACCAAATGTACTCTCTGCAAGATCAGCGCAGCATAAGGAGAAAGAGATATGGCAAGAGCGAAGTTTCTCTGTGACGCCGAACGCTGCATTGAATGCAACGCCTGTGTCACGGCCTGTAAGAACGAGCACGAGGTGCCTTGGGGTATCAACCGGCGTCGGGTGGTGACCATCAATGATGGCAAACCCGGCGAGCGGTCGATCTCGGTCGCCTGTATGCATTGCTCGGACGCGCCCTGTATGGCGGTGTGCCCGGTCGATTGTTTCTATCAGAACGAAGAAGGCGTGGTCCTGCACTCCAAGGATCTTTGCATTGGTTGCGGCTATTGCTTCTACGCGTGCCCCTTTGGTGCGCCGCAGTATCCGCAGGCCGGCAACTTTGGCAGCCGTGGCAAGATGGACAAATGTACCTTCTGCGCCGGTGGCCCTGAGGAGACGCATTCCAATGCGGAATTCTCCAAATACGGCCGCAACCGGATTGCCGAGGGCAAGCTGCCCATCTGTGCCGAGATGTGCTCGACCAAGGCGCTGCTGGCGGGTGACGGGGATGTGGTTTCCGCTGTCTACCGCGAACGTGTGGTGGCCCGTGGCTTTGGCTCCGGTGCCTGGGGCTGGGGGACAGCCTATGACCAGAAGGGCGGCTGATCACAGTCCTCTTTGACATGATGGGATGGCCCGCCCGCGCGGGCCGTCCTGTTTCCTTATTCAGTTTTCAAGACAACCCATGAAGGAGTGTGGCCCATGCTGCGCATCGCCTTTGCTATTCTGATGCAGCTGACGTTGATGGCTGGGATCGCTGCGGCGCAGAACGCCCCGGATGCCCCTGCGACGAACACTGTGCCGGACCGCAGTGCCACGGGCGGGGCGCAGACGCTTGAGGATATTCTGGCGCGCCAGCGCGGGGAAAAGATCGACGACAGCTTTCGCAGTGATGACACGGGCGCCGCGGCCCTGGGGGCCGGGTTGACCGAGCAGCTGGGCACGCTTGGCGGCGCGTCTGATCCTGAGCTGTGGCGCGCGATCCGCTATAATGCAGCTGACCTAAGGGTCTCGGCCGGGGGCGATGTGGCCACCGTGCTGGTGCAGGATGGTGGCATGCGCTGGCTGACCTTCCGTGAGGGGCCGTTGCGCACCTATGGTGGCTGGCTGCTGCTGGGCACTATTGCGGCGCTGGCCCTGTTTTATCTGCTGCGCGGTCGCATCCGCATTGACGAGCCCGCAACCGGGCGCAGCGTGACGCGGTTTCAGTTCATCGAACGCTTTGCCCATTGGATGCTGGCGGGGTCATTTATCTTGCTTGGCCTCACGGGGTTGACCAGCCTGTTTGGTCGTCTGGTGATCGCGCCTTATCTCGGCAAGGAGATCAATGCAGGCCTGCTGATCTGGAGCAAATGGGTACATAACAACGTCTCCTGGGCGTTCATGCTGGCGCTGGTCATGGTGTTTGTCATGTGGGTCGCCCATAATATTCCGAACCGGACTGATCTGGTATGGATCCGTCAAATGGGCGGCATCGTGGGCAAATCACACCCGCCGGCCAAGAAATTCAACTTCGGCCAGAAACTGATTTTCTGGTCGGTGATCGTGTTTGGCGCCTCTATTTCTCTCTCGGGCCTGTCATTGCTGTTCCCGTTTGAAATCCAGCTCTTTGCCAAGACTTTTGGTATTTTGAACGATCTGGGGCTGCCGCAGCTTGTGGGCTATGGCACGCTGCCGGTTGAACTGGCGCCGCAGGAGGAAATGCAGTTGGCGCAGATCTGGCACGCGGTTCTCAGTTTTGTGCTGATGGCGATCATTCTGGCACATATCTACATCGGGTCACTTGGCATGGAAGGTGCATTTGACGCCATGGGCAACGGCGATGTCGACGAAGCCTGGGCGCATCAGCACCATTCTCTCTGGTTGGACGAGATGCGTGAAAAGGGCGAAGTCACGCCCGGCGGTGCGGGCAGCGGTGGCGCCAAGGGCGCAACACCGGCAGAGTGATCGGCGGTGGCGCGCCACATGTCAGCACTCGCCGATGTGTCCCGCAAGATTTGCGTAACGTGCGCTGCGGCAGCGCTGTCGTTGATGGCTGCGGGCGGCCACGCTGATGCAGATGAGTTCACCACATTGAAGGGCCATGGTGGCCCGGTCATGGCGCTGGCGGTTTCGCCGGAGGGGCAGGTGGCGACGGGCAGTTTCGACAATGCGGTTGGCCTGTGGAACAAACGCGTGCCTCAATGGCTCGAGGCGCATGAAGCGGCAGTTACTGCGTTGGCTTTTGTCGACGCGGGGCGGCTGGTGACCGGGGGGGATGATTTTGCGCTCTACCTTTGGCAGGGCGATCCTGACAAGGCAGAGCTGCTGGGCCAGCATCAGGGCAAGATTCGCGGCCTGGCGGTCGCGCCTGACCGCAGATATTTCGCTTCCGCCAGCTGGGATGGTGACATCGGACTCTGGCCGCTGGAGGGCGGGGATGCACGTCGGATCAAGGTCGGAAGCGGCGTCAATGATGTGGCCATTGGGCCGGATGGGTCAATTTACGCGGCCACCATGAATGGGCAGATCCTTGTGTACGAGGGCGCAGATAACGTGCCCCGCCGATTGATCGATCAGGGATTTGGCATCAACCAGCTGGTGCTGGGGCCGGCTGGGGATTGGCTGGCCTATGGGGCTGTGGATGGTGCCACCCGCATTGTTGACAGTCAGACCGGCGATCCGGTAGCAGATTTTACGCTGGAACGGCGGCCTATTTTGGCGATGGCATATCACGAAGGTACAGCACGGCTCGCCGTTGGGGACGGGCAGGGCTATATCATGATGGTAGATACGGAGACCTGGCGCATCAGCGCAGATTTTCGCGCCACCCGAGACGGGCCGGTCTGGGCACTGGAGTTTGCACCGGACGGGCAGACGGTCTGGGCTGCGGGATTGGACGATCTGGCCTATGGCTGGCCAGTCGCACTGATGGGAGAGACAGAGGCGCAGATGGCAGGCAATCGCGGGTTCCTGACGGATCCGGCCACGATGCCCAACGGAGAGCGGCAGTTTATGCGCAAATGTTCGATTTGCCACGCGCTTGGCGCGGGAGCCAGCCGCAAGGCGGGACCAAGTCTTTATAATGTCTTTGGCCGACCGGCGGGAACGCTGGCAGGTTACCGCTATTCAGAGGTCCTTGATGGATCTGATATAATCTGGGGAGAGGCGACGATTGATGCCCTCTTCGATCTGGGCCCGGATCACTATATTCCGGGGTCTAAAATGCCGATGCAGCGGATTACCGATCCGCAGGACCGGCGCGATTTGATTGCGTTTCTGAAACGCGCAACCAAGGTGGAGAAGTGACCAAATGAAAGCCATGTTGACGGGATTTGCCGCCATCATCGTGATTGCCGCCGGTGCGAATTTCGCGCTGGATCAGGCAGGATTTGCCTCGCAAGAGGTGCATTCCGGACCTTCTGTTCGACTGGATTGACTGTGCTGACAACCGCGCCACCGCCCCGCGATGAATATGGGGAAAACCTTGCCGGTGCGTCGATACTGGTGATCGACGACGAACCTGGCATGCGCAATTTTATGACCAAAATCCTGACCCCCCGCTGCAAACGGGTGGAGCAGGCGGCCTCGGCTGCGGAGGCGTCGAACATCTTGGATCAGGCGCATTTCGACCTGATCATCCTCGACAATATCATGCCGGGGAAAACCGGTCTGGAATGGGTGCAGGAACAGCATAAGGTCGGCCTGTTTGCGGACACGGTGCTGGTCACCGCCTATGCGGATCTGGAAACGGCCATTCAGGCCCTAAGGGTCGGCGTCGCGGATTTCGTGCTGAAACCGTTTCGCGCCAATCAGATTCTGAATTCCGTGGCTCGCGCGCTGGATCGCAAACATCTGCGGCGGGAAAACTATCTGCTGAAGCATGCGCTGTCAGCCGAAGGCACGGCAGCACGGGGGCGGCTGTTGGGCAAATCCCCTGCCATTCAGACCGCGCGCGACATGATCACCCGGCTGGCGCCTCTGCCCACACCAGTTCTGTTCACGGGCGCCAGCGGGACGGGCAAAGAAATCGCCGCGCGGACGCTGCATTCGCTGTCGGACCGGGCGGAAAAACCCTTTGTCGCGGTGAATTGCGCCGCCATCGCCCCAGACCGGATTGCGCATGAGCTGTTCGGGGTGGTCGATGCGCAGGACCGCCGTCAGGACGGGCTGTTTCTCTATGCCGATGGGGGGACGCTGTTCCTGGATGAGGTGGCGCAGATGCCGGAGCAGGTGCAGGCGGCCCTGTTGCGGGTGCTGGAGGATCAGCGCATCCGCCCGGTTGGTGCCGAACGCGACATCCCGCTGAACCTGCGGTTCCTGTTTGCCACCAATGCCGATTTGCAACAGGCGGTGGCCGAAGGACGGTTCCGGGCGGATCTGTACCACCGGATCAACGTTGTGAATATCCAGATGCCGCCGCTGAGTGAGCGGGTTGAGGATATTGTGGAACTGGCCGCGCTCTTCATGGAGCAGTTTTCCACCACGCTGGCGATGCCCGCGCTTGAACTTGACGCGGATACCCTGCTGAAATTCAGCCGCTACGATTGGCCCGGCAACGTGCGGGAGTTGCGCAACCTTATCGAACGCTCGGTGATCCTTGGCGCATTCCCTGAGGAATTTGCAGGCACCGGTGGGGTGACGGGCAGTGCGGCGATGGATACGCTGGATCTGGTGATGCAACGCCACATCATGCATGTTCTGGACGCCTGCGATGGCAACCGGGCCGAGGCTGCGCGCAGGCTGGGTGTGTCGCGCAAGACCGTCGATCGCAAATGCGCGGGTTGGGGGCTGTAGCCGTGCTGCCCATTACCCGTCTTGTGGGGACACCGCCGGCAGCCAGATCGAAAACACCGCGCCGCTGATCTGGCCATCCTGCACCCGGTTGTCGGCAGAGATCATGCCACCGGCCCGCTGGATCAATGTCTGACTGATCGACAGGCCCAGACCTGTGCCTTCCCCCAGCTTGGTTGTATAGAACGGATTGAAAACGGACCGCAGATCTTCCTCTGCGATGCCGGAACCGGTGTCGGCGACCTCCAGACAGGCGCCGGGGATGTCGCCTTGCTGTTGGGCGCGGAGGGTCAGCATCAACCTGCCACTGCCAGTCATGGCCTGCGCGGCATTCAGGATCAGGTTTATCACCACCTGCTGCAATTCGCCGGGATCAATGCGCACCTGAGGGGTTTCAGAGAATTGCTTGTCCACTGTAATGGCCTGTTTCGTCACCACGTGATCCACCAGCACCAGGCAATCCGACACCACCGGTGCCAGGTCGAGGCTTTCTTCAAAGGTGCCAAACTCCGAAGGGCGGGCAAATTGCAGTAACTTTCCGACGATGGCGGTGATCCGCAGGATCTGGTTGTCTATCAGGCTCAGCTCTGTTTCCACCTCGGCTGTGGCATCCCCCAAGGTCATGCGCATCACATCGACGTTGCCCTGAATCACCGCGACGGGATTGTTGATCTCATGCGCGACACCAGCAGTGATTTCGCCGATCGAGGCGAGCTTTTCGCTCATCACCAGCTGTTTGAAGGTGGCTTCCAGCTTATCATTGGCGGCGCGCAGCTCTGCGGTGCGTTGATCAACACGTTCGTTCAGTTCTTCCGCCCAATCGCGCAGTTTCTGATCGCGCTCCTGAACCTGGTCCAGCAGGCTGTCCAGATGCGCCGCGACCTGACCGATTTCGTCACGTCGGCCGACATTGCCATTGCGCGCGGCCAGATCTCCACGCTCAACCCGGCCCATTGTCTGACTCATCTGTTCCAGGGGCGCAAAGATGCCCTTGGCCAGCCATAGAAACAGTGGCGCCGACAGCAGCAGAACCGATAGGAAGGACAGGACAACGGTCCAATAAGCAGACAGCTTGGCCGCGGCAAATGGCGCCTCAAGAAAGCCAACATAAAGCATGCCAACCCGTTTCCCAAAGCTGTCCGTCAGAGGAAGATAGCCCGAGATATACCAGTCATTCACCACAAAAGCGCGGTCAAGCCAGGTCTGCCCGTCGCCCAGTACCGCGTTGCGGACCGCCCGCGACACGCGGGTGCCAAGAGCGCGGACGTCCTCGAACAGGCGCACATTGGTTGAAATGCGCGTGTCTTCCAGAAACAGCGTGGCGGTGCCCTTACGGCTGATGCTGTGGCTGTCACCAAGGTACACAAGCGCATTGATCGTATCGATAAAATCCAGATTGCGGTTCAGCAATCGCCCGGCCACCAACACACCCTCACCACCGTTGATCGACACCGGGGCGGCAGAATGGATGACCATGCCGCGATCCTCGGCGGGGCGGGTGGTCGGTACGGCAGCTTCGGTTTCGATCAGCGGTATGCGGGCGCGATCGCGCAGATCGGCAGAGATCACGTCCAGATCGGCCGCCGAAAAAATATCGATCTCAGACGCCAGCTGACCCTTTGCAGCACGGTCGACCACCGGCCAGCGACGCGCATCGCCGTCGATATTGCGCATCGGCAGATAATACAGGAAATCGAGCTGGAGCGCCTGCCGCCGTTGATCCAGAAACCGCAACTGATTATGCAGCGGCGCGCGCAGCATATCGGCGAATTGGGCAGATCCGGCAATGGCTGCCAGATCGTCGCCAGTGCCTGCCTTCAACTGGCGCAGGTATTGGTCAGCGATTTTTAGGTCGCTTTCCACATTGACGATCAGGACATTGTCATAATCCGCATTCCACCGGGCCATCGCCACGACAAGAAGCAGCGGCATCACCACGCTGAGCGGTAAAAGCGCAAGCAGAAGGAGGCGAAGCCTGACAGATTTCAAGGCGGCAGTTTCCTCTGGACAAGCTGGCACATTTGACCCCCGTGCAGCGCGCGGCGCTGAGGGTCACCCAACTGTCGCATGATGGGGACGGGGCGGGCAAGTCCAGAGCAGGTATCGGTCAGGCCGGAATTTCCTTTCCAGCCCAGTCGAACACCCGCCCACTATCGTCAGGTGAAAGGCCGTCGATGACCTGAGCCAGATACGCCGCGGAGTGCGCCGGTTCGAACAGCGCGCTTTCGGGCACGTTTTTGGAGAAGGGATCCGAAAGCGGTGTTTGCACTGTACCGGGGTGCAGACCGACGCAGATCATCTTGTCATTGCTGCGAGCCATTTCAATCGCATAGTTGCGGATCAGCATATTCAGCGCGGCCTTAGAGGCCCGATAGGCGTGCCAGCCGCCCAACCGGTTGTCGCTGATGGACCCAACCCGCGCGGACAGCGCCGCAAAGATGGCTCGGTCCTTGCGGGGCATCAAGGGTAGCAGATGCTTGGCAACGAGGGCAGGACCAAAGGTGTTGATCTCAAACACCCTCTGAAAGGCGGTGAGGCTCTGTTGGCGATAGGACTTTTCTGGTTTCAACTCGGCCTCATCCGACAAAATGCCGGTGGCAATGATAACCAGATCAGGGGCGATGTTCCTGCAGCGCAGGTCGCTGGCAAAAGCCGTCAATTGATCTTCATCGGTTATATCCACCCGCTGGGTGTCCACGTCTGCGCGGGGCGGCAGCGGACTGCGGGCGACGGCTGTCAGGGTGGTTGGGCTCTGCGCTGCGTAGTAATCAACCAGCGCCGACCCGATACCACCAGAGGCCCCAATGATCACGATATTCTGCGGGTATGGTGCGGTCATCTGCCAGCCCCTATCAACCGCAGGAATAATGTCCGCGGCAGGTATTTGCCGATGGTGAAAATCCAGGCAAACGGGGCGGGGAAACTGGTGCTGAAGCGTCCGCTCTTCATCGCCTTCACACAGGCCTCGGCGGCTTCTTCTGGCGTCTGGATCATCGGCATGTTGAAGTCATTTTTTTCGGTCAGCCGGGTCTTGATGAAACCGGGATTGATCACTTGGATCTTGATTGGGGTCTGGAATAGATCCGCCTGGAGATTTTCCGCCATGTGCATAACGGCGGATTTGGATGCGCCATAGCCTGTGGCGCCTGGAAGACCCGTATGACCAGCGAGGGAGCCGATCAGAACGATGTGCCCGGCGTTGGCGGCCACCATCTGAGGCACGACACGGCCGACCACACGAATGGCCCCCATGAAGTTCACATCACAGATCAGCTCAACCTTGTCGGCGTCCCATTCCTGCGCGGGCATCGGGTCGTAGGCGCCTGCGCAGTAGAGGATGCCATCCACCTTGCCGATTTGGGCAACAGCGGCGCTGATCGCATCACTGTCAGTCACATCCAGCGGGAGGGCGGTGGCGTTTCCCAATTCGCCCGCGAGGTCCTGCAATCGCTCCTCGCTGCGGGCCGAAAGCACCAGCCGCGCTCCGGCTGCATCCAACTGCTGTGCAATTGCGCGGCCCAGTCCTTCACTTGCGCCGACGATCCACCAGGTTTGCCCCGCAAACATCTCAGTTTCCTTTCGGACGGATGGTGGCGACCAGTTCGGCAACCTTGATGCCAAATTTGCGCATCTCGGAGCGGTTCATGATGGTGCCGTTTTCCATCAGATACATCCAGTCTGTGACATCCAGCACGTGACCGCCCGCACTCTTTGGCAGACGGATGCTGTAATCCAGTCGCACCGTGGCGCCGGTCTGCTGGCCATGGGCGGTGCCGATAATATCTTCTGCGGTCGTGGTAAAGGCGCCGTTCTCTCCCATGGTAAGAAACCATTTGCGCTGCTGGCTGCTGCCTGCGGCATAGGTGAAATCCTCGCTCAGGGTGCCTGTGTGGCCATCCCATTCGCCGTACATATTGGCGACGAACCGCGATACAACTCGCCCACGCGGGCCGTAAATCATCCCCTCCGAAATCATCTCGCCGCTCAGATGTTTGCGGATATCAAAGTCAGGGCCGGTATCGGCATAATACTGCGACCGCTGGCTGCGAAAGCCAAAGCCGGGCCGCAGCAGCGCCAGCAGCAGCAACAGGATGATGGCTACAAGCAGCAGTTTCATGGCGTGGTTACCTTTCTGGGAAGACGGAGCACCATCGCAATGGCGAGGAGTTTGATACAGCAGGGAATGATGGCGTAGGCCCATGTCAGGGTCATCAGCGCGGCGCTGCTGTTTTGGCCGCCGGGGGTAAACCCGCTAAGCTGCAAAAGCGGCAGTAGCAGCACCGCAGCGGCAGCGAGCGCCAGTTTGACAGCAAAGGACCAAAGCCCAAAGGCTTGCCCCGCCTGCAATCCAGCCCGTGCCAGGGCGCGGGAAAACAACACGGGCAGGATCACCATATCGGCGCCAAGGGCGGCGCCGGACCCAATGCAGATTGCGGCGAACCCAAGGGCGGCACCTGCGGGAAGGAAGGCCGCTGACACAAAAGACAAGATCGCAAGGATCATCGCCGGGAACAGCACGTTACGCGCCCCGTAGCGGTCCGCCGCCCGTGTCCAGAACGGAACCGACACGCCAGCGGCCAGAAAGAACAGCACCAGAAATGGTCCGGCCAGATCAGGCAAAGCCAGCCGGTCCTCGACAAAGAACAAAAACAGTGTGGAGGTCATGGCCACCGGCAGGCTGTTGACCAGCGCCAGCGCCAATAGGCGAAACCCGCCCGCGTCGCGCAGGGCAGAAACCGACAGCGGTTGTTCGGGCTGTGGGGCACGACTCCACAGTCCCCGCGTCAGCAACCAGATCGCAATGCACAGACCGGCCAACATCCAGCCAAATGCAGGATACCCGCCCTGGCTGGCCCCCAGGGCAAGTAGCGCGCTAGGGGCGAGGGCCGCGATGATAATCCCCGCCAATGTGCCGCCTTCGCGAAATCCGGCCAGGCGGATCAGCGCTGCGGGACTGCCTGCAAGGGCGGTACTTTGGCCATAAAACAAAACAGTGCCAAGACTGTAGGCGGTGAACAGCAGCACCAGCGCGATCACGAACCACGGCAGCACGCCACCGATGGCAGGCTGGTAGCTGTACAGCAGAATAAACCCCGTCGCCATACCCAGCGCCGCCAACGCGGCAAAGGTTGCGCGCTCCTTCGGCCAACGGTCAGTGATCCAGCCCAGCAACGGATCCTGCACAAAATCAAGCACTCGGATTCCGGCAAGCACGGCCGCAAGGGTTGCCAGGCTCATCCCCAGCTCCGCCGTCGCATACCGCGGAAGATGGATGTAGAGCGGCAAACCGGCGGCGGCCAGCATCATCGCAAAAAGGGACACACGGGTGGCTTGCATCATTCGCCCCGCAAGCGGCTGGACAGGCGCGCGGCACGGCTGTCGGGCGACAGCCAGATATTCAGAAACCGTTTGCGGGCCTGCGGATGGCGCACATCGCAGGTTTGTCGCCCGTTCAGATACAGCGCAACCTGATCAGGCGCGCGTGCTGTGGCCACAAAACTATCACCCGCCGCGACATCCTGAAAACACCTGTCTAGCTTGGCGATCAGCTGATCCTGATCGGCGCGTGGTCCTTCGATCCGGGCCAATTCCGAAGCAGTTGCTTTCATCAGTTGCAATTTGCTGAACCCGCGCCGGTATTTCAGCCGCAGCGCCATCGGTGTCTGCCAGTCAAAGCGGCTTTGTCCTTCTGCATATAGGCTCGCGTCATAGAGCGGCAGACCGAACCAGCGGAATGTGACCTCACCCAGTTTGGTTGGAGCATTCAGGCCGATGTTGGCCCGTGCGGGCACTGCAGCAATGGCAAGCAGCAGACCAAGGCTGAGCAGCAGCATCTTGGCCGCGGGAGCCGGGCCACGTGGGGCGGCGATCCTAGGCTGCTGTGGGCGCGAGTCACGCATGGACCAGCTCCACCTGAACCACATCCGTCTGACCCACCTCAAAGGAGGCGGCGCAGGTCTCTAGATAGTAGCGCCAGTTGCGCAGGAAGGCGTCACCATAGCCCATCGCTTTGATCTTGGGAGTCATTGTTACCATGCGCGCAGCCCATTCCCGGCAGGTGCGGGCATAATCCTGACCAAAGGCAAAGTTCTGCGCCACCTTCAGCCCGGCAGTACGGGCTTGATGGGAAATCACCGCGTCGGACAACAGCATCCCACCGGGGAATGTATACTGGCGAATGTAGTCAGAGGATTGCCGGTAGATATCAAAATAGCTGTCCTGCACTGTGATCGCCTGCACCACGGCCCGGCCATCTTCGGACAGGCGGTCCTTTAGCGTGGAAAAATAGCTGGGCCAGTAGCGTTCGCCCACCGCTTCGACCATTTCGATAGAAACGATATTGTCAAACTTGCCATCCGATTTGCGGTAATCGCACAGTTTGATGTCTGCGCGCCCGTCAAGCCGGGCATCAGCATAGCCGAACTGGCTGGGCGAGATGGTCAGCCCGGTGACATGGCGGCCCTGTTCAGAGGCGCGTTCGGCAAATCCTCCCCAGCCGCAGCCAACCTCCAACACACGCTCCCCCGCTGTAAGGCGGCTCAGCACACGGTCGTATTTTCGCGTCTGCGCGCGCGCCAGATCATTGTCGCCGGGGGCAAAAAGCGCTGAGGAATAAGTCATGCTCTCATCCAGCCATAGCTGGTAGAATTCATTGCCGACATCATAATGTGCCTTAATGTTGCGCGACGCCCCACGGATCGAATTGGCGCGCAGCATCCGGTCCACAACCCGATATTTCAGGCTGGCCCAGAAACTGGGGTAGGCGTAGTCGGTCAGATGGTCGAGGTTCAACAGTGCGACCTTGATCATGTTTTCAATGCTTGGGGTGTCCCACAGCCCGGCAACATAGGCCTCGCCCAATCCGATATCGCCACGGGCCGCCATCGCGGTGATGGCGCTCCAGTCGTGCAGCATGATCTCGGCCTGCGGCGCGCCCGAGCCAAAATCATGGATGCCGCCCTCTGGCGTGTGCAGGCGCAGGCTGCCCTTGCGAATGCGGGTGCAGCTGTCGAGAAAATCGTGCTTCACACGTTTGGTAAGGAAAATCATCAGCTGACCTCATGTTTCGGTGGGGTAGGGCGAGGGCGATAGATGGCGCCCTTGATTTTAAGTTTCAGCGCCTGCCAATAGATCAGCGCGACGGTGCGCATCGTGCCGGCAGGGCGGCGCAGACTGGCCTTCAGCAGAGAGGCGTTGCGCAGCGGCTTGCGGGGGCCGGTCAGTGTGGCAACCACGCCCTCGTCACCGTTGCGGTGATCAATACGGATCGCAATCTTGCGCGGACCAATGTCAAAGTTGAACCAATAGTCCCCGGCGACTTGTTGAAAGGGCGAGACGTGAAATACCTTCTGCGCCAACAGCTTGTCAGAGGGCGCAATGGCGGTGAAATCGGGCTTGTGGCAAAGATAGCTGTGGCGGTCGCCAAATGTATTGCTGACCTCTGCAATGACCGCGTGCAGCACGCTGCCCCGAAAGGCGAGCCAGAAGCTGACCGGATTAAAAACATGGCCAAGGTAGCTGGGCTGCGTCAGCAGGCGGATACTGATGCCATCCATGCTCAACCCGGCTTTGGCCAGAACATTTTCGGCCCAGGGCAGGCCGATGCCCTGACGCGGTGCACCGCCGTGGTTATGGTCGTGGACCGCGGCCAGATTGAACCGGTTGCGTGAGAACAGCACCGGCCCGTGACTGGCGCGCGGGTCAATCAGCACATAATCAACGCCGTAGCGAAAGCTGTTAGAGATCGCGCCATGCCGGGCATGGGTTGTCTGACCGGCGATATGATCGGGCCATTGGCTCATGCAGGGATCCTTTCGCGGGCTTCAATGCCCCGTGCAACCCGAACGGCGCTCGCAAACCCGTCTTCATGGAATCCATGGCGCAGATAGGCCCCGGCGAACCAAGTGTTGTTCTGACCCTGAATATCGCCAATCCGCGACTGCGCGCGCAGCGCTGCGGTGTCGAATACCGGGTGGCGAAAGGTCTTCTGATCATAGATCAAATCAGATTTCACAGGCTTCACAGGGTTCAGCGAAACAAACAGCGGGTCACGCTCATCAATGTTTTGCAGCCGGTTCATCCAGTAGGTGACACCGATTGTCGTGCGGTCATCTTGTTTGTCGGCTTTGTAAACCCAAGACGACCAGCAGGCGCGCCGCTGTGGCATCTGTGCGGTGTCATGATGCAGGATCATTTCATTGTCCTGATAGCGCATGGCGCCAAGGGTCGCCTGTTCATCCTTCGTGGGCTGGGCCAGCAATCGGAGGCTGTCATCCGAATGGCAGGCCATAACCACCTGATCAAACGCCTCCTGTGTGCCATCGGGCAGGTGTATGCGCACGCCGTCGGGGGTGCGCTGAACGTTACGTACAGGCGTGCCGGGCCGCAGCTGGCATCCCATCTGCTCCAGCCGAGCGGTCAGGCGGCGTACATATTCGATACTGCCGCCCTTGACTGTCCACCACTGATGTTGGCCGGACGCGCTAAGCAGGGCGTGGTTGCGAAAGAACCGCACCAGGGATTGCGCGGGGAACCCACGGATTTCATCCGGCGGGGTGGACCAGATCGCCCCGCAGATCGGCATCAGATAATAACGTTGAAACCAATCACCCAACTTCAGATCATTCACCAGCTCGCCAATGGTGACACTGTCGCTGGTGGCCACCTGTTCAGCCCTGGCGTTAAAGCGCAGAATGTCGCGAACCATGCGATAAAAGGCGGGCCTCGTGATGTTGCGGCGCTGTCCGACCAGCGCCCCAAAATCCCGCAACCCGTATTCCACGCGTCCATCACCAATACTGGCACCAAAGCTCATGTCGCTTTTGACAACGGGCACGTCCAGATCGCGAAACATTGACGTCAGATGCGGGTAATTCACGTAGTTGAAGACAATAAAGCCAGTATCGACCGGCTGATCGCCATTGCGCCCCGCGATCACCGTCCGGGCATGCCCACCAAGCCGTGGCGCGGCCTCATACAGCGTCACATTATGCGTCTTGGCCAAGAGCCACGCGGTTGCCAGTCCTGAGATGCCGCCGCCAACAATGGCGATACGCTGACGGGCGGATGATAATGCGTCAAAGGACATGCTGTCTCCATCTGTGATTTCAACTTGTTACGCGCGCTGAGCCTGTGCGGATCAAAAACATCTTCGCCAATTTTTGCTGCCTCGAAGAAAAGCAAAAAAAATTTGCACGCAGAGTGATCCGAAACTGCAAAGCACTCGTAATCCGTACATGTTGACCATGCTGAGCGATCCTTCTCTTGCAGCTCCTGCGCCGCCCGCTACGGTGTGCGGTGACACAAGTGTTTTGCGCGAAAGGAAAAAAGTGGAACGGGAGAGCCTGTCTGAGCAGACCGTTTGGATGCTTGCCGTGCGCGATGACCGGTGCAGAGTTGCGTTCGGTCGCCTGTTTGACCATTTTGCTCCGCGCCTGAAGGGGGTCATCTGCCGGTCCGGTATGCCGCCGAACCAGGCAGAGGATGTGGTTCAGGACGTCATGCTGACGGTTTGGCGCAAGGCGGCGATGTTTGATCCTGAACGGGCGCAGGTTTCGGCCTGGATCTACCAGATCGCCCGCAACAGGCAGATTGACGTGATCCGCAAGGAGCGTCGTCCAGTACCGGAAGAGCTGAAGCTGCCGGAAGAGACACAGGAAGATGCAGCACAGGTTTTGGCGCTGGATCAAGAGACACAAAAGCTGCGCGCCGCATTGGATCGGTTGAAACCGGCACAGCGCGAGATGGTTGAAAAGGCCTATCTGGGCGAGCTGACACATGCGGATATCCATAAGCAGACCGGATTGCCGCTGGGTACGATAAAATCCCGCATCCGTCTCGGGCTTGAGCGGTTGCGTCACGAGTTGAAAGAACAAGGACTAACATGACCGGCGCACGCCATCATATCCCTGACCCGCTGTTGGTTGCCTATGCCTCTGGCAATCTGCCTCACGCGTATTCGCTGGTTGTCGCGACACATTTGTCGATGTGCGATGCCTGTCGTGTGCGGCTGAACGCGCATCAGGCCGTCGGCGGTTCGGTGCTGGAAAGCTGTGGGACGCAGGACCTGTCGGGTGATCTGCGGCAGCGGGTGTTTGACCAGTTGGATGATCCTTTCGAAGAGCAGCCTCAGTTCCAGCGTTCCGGCGTTTTCCCAGCTCCGGTGATGGAGGCGCTGGGCGGTTTGCCACCAAAATGGAAATCGCTTGGCCTGGGTGTGCGTCAATCTATCCTCAGCCATGACCAGGGCAGCAGCGTCAGGCTGCTGTATATCCCTGCGGGGCAGGCGGTGCCGGATCATGGCCACAACGGGTTAGAGCTGACACTGGTGCTACAGGGGGCGTTTCGCGATGAAACGGGCCGCTACGGTGTTGGCGATCTGGAAGTCGCGAATGATGATCTGGAGCATACGCCGATTGCAGAGGATGGCGAGACCTGCATCTGTCTGGCGGCAACAGATGCTGCGTTGCGGTTCCGGTCGCTGGTGCCGCGGCTGCTACAGCCCATTTTCCGCATCTGATCCGCAGTCATGCGGGGTTCACGAAAAAGGGCTGCCCGCGGGCAGCCCTTTGCAATTGTGCTGATGTCTGACGCCTAACCGTTCATTACCTTGCCCATATGGCGACCGGTATCGATCATCCGGTTGGAGAAGCCCCATTCATTGTCATACCAGCTGACCACGCGCACCAGACCTTCGGCGGTGACCGCTGTCTGTGGTGCCGCAAAGCACGAGGAATGCGGGTCATGGTTGAAATCAACAGAAACCAGCGGATCGGTCTCATAGGACAGGATCCCGGCCAGATCGCCTTCGGCTGCGGCTTTCATCGCGGCGTTGATGCTGTCGACGGTGGCCGGGTTCTCTGGAATGAAGCTGAGATCCACAACCGATACATTGGGTGTCGGCACACGGATCGCCGAGCCTTCAAGACGCCCTTTCAGATGCGGCAGCACCTCGGAAATGGCACGAGCAGCCCCTGTTGACGTTGGGATCATCGACAAGGCCGCAGCGCGCGCGCGATACAGATCCTTATGGCTGGTATCATGCGTTGGCTGGTCGCCGGTATAGGCATGGATCGTGGTCATATAGCCGGTTTTGATACCAAATGTATCATCCAGCACCTTGGCCACGGGTGCCAGACAGTTGGTTGTACAGGACGCATTGGAGACAATCACATCATCCACGGTCAGCGCGCTATGGTTGACGCCAAAGACCACGGTGCGGTCCACATCTTTGCCGGGTGCCGAAATCAGCACGCGTTTGGAACCATTTTTCAGATGTTTCGCAGCGGTATCGCGGCTGGTGAACAGGCCGGTGCATTCATAGGCAATATCCACATCCTGCCAGGGCAGCTCTTCCGGGTTGCGGATCGCGGTCAGGCGGATGCTGTGGGTGCCCACATGCATGGTGCCGCCGTCGACTTTGACCGGCGCGCGCAAACGACCGTGCACACTGTCATATTTCAGCAGATGCGCCAGGGTTTCGGCGGGCGACAGATCATTGATAGCGACGACCGAGATGTCATCGGTATTGCTTTCCAGAAGGGCGCGCAGCACGCCACGGCCAATTCGTCCAAATCCATTGATCGCAATTTTCAGGGTCATAGGTGCAACTCCGGCTGGTGATGTGGGTTCAGCCCTCTGCGGGGTATCCCGGTGGTCTGACAATTGTCGCATCGTTATCGCTAACAGTGGCAAAAATCAAGCCCGTTCCCGGTATGCCTTAGGGGGATGAACCACCCATATTATAGCGCGGGCGAACGGGTTCCGGCCCCGAACAGGCAAAGGGCCGCTTGCCAATGTGTGGCAAGGCGGCAGCGCAGCTATGATTGCAACGGCGGGGCTGCCAGGATGGCCCGCGCATAGGGAACCTGTGGGCGAGCGACGGGCGATCTTATTCCCTAGAGGACAGGCTGATTTAGCGCTCGCCGTCTCCGTCAGGAGCAAGTCTGCGCACGTATTTTTCGCCGGTATGTCGCTGTAGGAACTCCCGCGCGGTCGGCATATGGCCAACACTTCGGAGGTTCTGAAGGTTGCGATAATGGATTGTATAGATATCGCGATCTTCGGGCAGGGGTTCGCCTTTCAGCTTGCCGCCCAGAATGTAGTGCTGTTCTTCCGGTAGGATGTTCCAGTCCAGCCCGGCACGCCGGATCGCAGCGGGGAGCGTCATCTGATCCAGATAGGGACGCCGCTTGTCCAGACTCTCAACACGGTCAATAATCTGCGCGGTGTCGTACCAGACATCGGGGAACCGGCCCTTGCCGCTGACGTCCTGTTCTGGAAATGCCACCAGCCCCGCACTGAAATAGGGAACAACTTTCCCCTTGCTGCGGCGCATCAATTCATAGCGTTCTGGTGGAATCTCTATGTTGAGCGCGCCATAGATCACATCCCAGATGGACTGATCGCCCCACAGCATCGACGCTGCCATCGAGCAAGAGACCATACCCGGTTTGAGGATGTTCGCGGGGGTATTTTCACGCAGACACAAGACATCTGAGTCCACGAACATCGAGTAGGCACTGTCGCGTTTTTCCAAAGCGGCCAGGATCTTGTTGCCATGGGGGTAGGCGGGGTCAAACCGATCATCGGTGCGAAAGGTTCGGACCTCGGCACCCATCATCTCATGCGCGCGCAGCACCCCCGGATGCAGCTCGTCATAACGGTGCTCGGGGCAATACCCCACTGCTTTGACGCTGGCCGGAAAGCAGGATCTGATCGAGGCCAGAAGCGAGCAGGCCAGGATCTGATAGTCCGGCGGCTCGACAATATAGAAGATGGTCAGATCGCTGGTTTCTTCCATGGCTTCTGGGCCCGACTGCATCATTTGAGAGCCAGGCTCGGATCAATACCAACCTGACGGCACATGCGGTCCGCGTAAGAGCCTTCCATAGGTACATTCTTGCGCCACCAGGGCTTGGTGCCATTGGTGTATAGATGAACCGATAGGGTGTTTTCGGTAAAATGCCCTTCAACCCGCCCATGTGGATCATAGAAAACATCGTTCAGCTGGAACGGTACCGGATACAGGCAGTCCGGGCTGAGCGCCTTATCGTAGTCGCCGGTCTGCTGGGCAAAATAGGTAAAGGCCTGGGGGCCAAAGGCCGTGCGCTCGGCCTTGTAAATTCGCACCGGATGGGGGTCTGAGGAAAACTTCTCCAGCTTGCGCCGCTGGTTCTTGTTGAACCACGGCGGGGCCTCGGGGAGGTTTTCGTAGTAGTCCAGCAGCATGTCGATCAATTCACCCTGCGGCGGGATATAGACAACACCACAATTCAGCGCGCCCCGAAACCCGTGCCCGGCGTAGATGTTCTGCATCTCATCGGGGAAGGGTTTGTGACAGAAGGCATCGCAATCAATCCAGATCGCATCGGTTTTCTTGATCATCTTGTAGCGAAAGACATTCGATAGAAAGGACGCGCTGGTCTGGTCAACGATGGACATGTCGATGTCCATAATCTCTGAGGCGGGCCGGATTTCGACCCCATCCGGCGCGTTCTGCACGTCATCGGTACAATAGAGAATGGTCGGATGCCCGGCCAGCAAATGCGATTTCAGGCAGAGCTGATTTAGGTAATGCAGCGACTCCCCGATCCACAGCGACGCTACGGGCCGCCGGTTAAGCTCTGTCATGAAAATCTCCGCTCTTTGCCGTCGCATATTATTCTGCGTTCTCTCTGGCTTTCTGCCACGTCGCAGGGTCGTATTGCAATCTTCTGTTCCGGGCCGGTGGACGCAATCGCACTACGCAGGCGCAATGGCACCATGCAGACCTGTGTCCCAGTGCAATCGGCAGCCCTGGTGACGCGTTTTTTGCTGTCCCTGTGGGCGGGCCTATGGCAGGTTTGACAGGACAAAAATGATGGGCCGATGGCCTGCGGGCAGAACAAATCTGATATGGCGAAACGACACCAGGATGAACAGCGCGACTGCGTGGTCTCCGATATTTTCGGAACGGTTGATTTTGCACTGACGCAGCATATCAGCCCGCATGGCCGTGTCACGGCCGTGTCGATGATGAAAGACGAAGGCCCTTTTGTGCTGGAATGGGTCGCCCATCATCTGGCCATCGGCTTCACCGATTTGCTTGTTTATACCAATGACTGCTCTGACGGTACGGATGACATGTTGATCCGGCTAGAGAAACTGGGCCTGGCGCATCACCGGCGCAATGACATCCCCGACGGGATGCGACCGCAGCCCTCGGCCCTGAAATACGCGCAGAAGGATCCACTGGTCAGGGCCAGCGATTGGGTGCTGGTGTTTGATGCCGATGAATTCTTGTGCATTCGCCACGGCGATGGGTCACTGGACGACATGATTGCCGCCGCCAAGGATGTGGAGGCCAATGGTATCGTGATCACCTGGCGGACCTTTGGCTCGGGCGGGGTGCATCACTGGTCGCGTGACCTGGTGACCGAACAATATCTCTATGCGGCGCCGGCGATGTGGAACAAGGGCTGGGGCGTAAAAACCCTGTTTCAGTTCGACCCCGAGTATTGGGTGCTGGGTATCCATCGTCCCAAGATCAAGAATAAACACCTTAAGACCGGTTTCCCGGACAGTGTGAACTGGCTCAATGGCTCTGGACAGCCGATGGAGGACTACTTCAAGTATCGCGGCTGGCGGTCGATTGTGCGCACGGTCGGGTATGACTGGGCCCAGATGAACCACTATGCGGTCAAATCCATCGACAGCTACGCGATCCGCAAATTTCGCGGCAATGTGAACAATAAGAAAGACAAGTATAACGCCGATTACTGGGCATTGCAGGATCGCAATGAGGTGTTTGACGATGCCATTCTGCGCCATCGCGCCCGACGTGACGAGATCCTCGCCCAGCTGTTGCAGGATCCGGTGTTACACCAGCTGCACCATAACGCCATCGACCGAGCCGAGGCGCGGCTGGCCGAGTTCAAGGACAGCCCCGCCTATGACGAGCTGGTCACGGGGCTAAAGACAGCATCAGACGTTCCGATCACCCAGGTGGTGGCCACACCGCCAAAGCCACGGGATCCAGCCCAGATCGCAGCCCTGATGTCCGATGTCGAAGCACAGCGCAACACCCGCCCGAAATCGGAACGCCGCCACAAGGCGCATGTCGATTGGGGAACCGCGAGCGATATCTATGTCAATGAGACGATCAATCTGGACAATGACATCGCGGTCGAGCTGTTCCCCAATCGCGGGCTAAAGATCCCTGCAGACCCACGTGTTTTCAGACCGTCGGCGTTGCAGTTGATTGCGGATGGCAAATTCGAACGCAATTCAGCGCGCCGTATTCCGAAACTGCTGCAACCGGGGATGTCCTATCTGGAAGTCGGGGCCGGGGCAGGTGTCTTGCCTGCGATCATCGCAACAGAGCATCCGACCGTTACTGTGACAGCGCAGGAAGACAACCCGGGCCTCGCCCAGATGGCTGCGCGGATCTGGCAGGCGAATGGATTGAAACCCGGACCAAGGCTTCGCTTGGCGACAGACCCGCTGTTCGACGGATCGGATGGGGCGCAGGCTGCGCGTCGGTTGCGGTGGTTCATGGATGAGGTGGCCTGTGACGTTCTGGTTCTGAACGACCCACGTGTTGATGAACCCATGCTGACCGCGGCGCTTGATGCTCAGGATGAAACTGCAGCCCAAGGGCCAAACGCGCGTCCGCTGGCGATCGTGTTGGGTGCACGCGCCCTGGCGGGTGCGATGGATGAGCCCCGCGCCCTCAGGGCTCTGGCCAAAATGGGCTACCACCCACCCGCAGACAATCCTCTGGCCTCGGCTCTCCTGCTGATGCTACAGGCACCGGCGGCCCCCGGACCTCAGCCGCCGCCGGACGCCGGTGACAGCACGCAATAGGGGTGGGGCGATACTCGCGGCAGGCCTGAGATCACCAGTCACGGCCTCGGGCCGACCGCATCAAACATAATAAGTGCGACACAATGGGCAGGGAAATCGGACGGATGACAGAAAAGAAAATCGGACCATATAAACGCGCGCTGAAAGAGGCTGAAGAAAGAGCCAATGCAACGCGGGTCGAACAGGCCGGAATCGTGACACATCAGTACCCCGACTATGAGACCTACCGTGAGGTCCAAGTGGCCGGTAACAAAGCAAAGCTACGGATGCAGTTTGTCAAGGAAAGCCACATTCAAGCGCTCAGCACCTATCTTGGCGGAATATTTGATATCATTGATTTTGGTCTGTGCCACGGCACCCGACGCGGGCTTGAGCAGGCCTGGTTCAAGACACATCTGCCCGGATCGCCGACCGTCGTGGGGACAGAGATTTCTGACACCGCTGAGGAATTTCCCGATACGGTCCAATGGGATTTTCATGACGAAAACCCGGATTGGCAGGGCACGGCCGACTTTGTCTATTCCAACAGCTGGGATCACGCCTTCGACCCTGAGAAGGCGTTTGGGAATTGGGCCAAGTCCCTGAAACCCGGCGGTGTCATTCTGCTGGATTACACCAAGGGACAATCAAGAGACGCGGCAAATGCGCTGGATCCTTTTGGCGCAGATATCGAGGCCTTGGAGGATATGCTAAGCCGCAGCCTAAAGCCGCATGGTGCCTTGCGTGAAACTCTGGACTGGCGCAAAACCAACAAGGAATATCGCAGCCGCGTGGTCGTCTGGCAGAAAGCCTGAAGTACAGGCGACCAGAGGGCTGGTAGATCTCCCTTACTTGGTCGCAGCGTTGATCTGCCGTAGTTGCCTGCGCGCAAAACCATGTCCATGCTCTCGGTGCAAAGCCTTGCAGGCGCGATGGGCAAGCGGGCCGTTCCCCCGGGCGAGGGCCGCCGCAAGAAACGGTTTTGCCCAGGCCTTATTGGCGCGTTTGTTGCGCAGCAGACGGAAAAAATCGGCATCAACCCGGCCTGAACCGGGATAGGTCGTCATCAGATGATCAAGCGCCCCTGCCTTGGCCAGGACGCGGATCAGCGTGTGCCCTGCATAGGGAATAGGCACCTGGGTCAGACCCGGCGTTTGCAGGCGCTGTGCGTGTAGCCAATCTTCGCGCACCTGGGGGTCATAGAAAACATGCCCGCCGGAAATGCGCCCGACATAGTGCGCCGCGTCCAGATAATCCGGGGTCTGCCAGTCGAATTTGCGGTACGGATAGGGGTAGCGCCGTTCAAACGGCGCGATCTCGCGGTTCAGGGTCGATTGCGGGCTAAAGGCCAGCACCCGTGCACCGGGCACCAGACCTGCAAAACACAGTGCTGCGAACCCCCCCATGGATGTCCCGGTAAAAACGATGTTCTGAAACCGCTTAAAGAAACCCTGCGCCTGCAGCTCGGCTATCTGGTCCGGGGCTTCAGCGCTGCGATACCAATCCTTGTGATGGGATTGCACGCCCAGCACGCTATAGTTCGACTCGGTTGCCCGGCTCTGCATCCAGACAGGCCAAGGTCGTTCCGTGGGGCGTTCATTGATGGATGCGAGATTGTCAAAGGTGACCAGCAACGTGTCCGATTTCAGACGTGCAACCAGATCACAGTCTTTTCCCGCGACCCAGAAATCGCCGCCTGTCACCGCCTGTGAGACGCTTGTCGTTTGCATCAATGCTGTCACTACATCTGCCCTGCTGGCGCGGATCAACGGTTTTGTCCTGGTTCGTCCGGTGCTGTCCGCGTCGCACCGTATCGGTGCGTTGATAAATTTTGTAACCCACTTCGCTAGGGGCGATCAATGCTCACCATAATCGGGCAGCGCCCTGTCGCGGTCCTATTGCAGGCAGACGACGGCCACCAAATTGACAGTGTTTAAGCCGAACTGATAGTGTGAATTCAAAATGTTAGGGCAGCAGTATGCAGGTGTTTGGGTATATCCGGTTTTCCTATCTGGGCCGCAGTGACGCGCGGCTGTCACGGGTGCCTGGTGCCACGCAGGCGGAGTACTTTCAGCGCCTCTTTGACCCTTTGCGCATGGAAACCCGGTTTCATTTCTTTGAAAAGATCTGCCTGCCGTCAATCAAGGCGCAATCGGATCAGGAGTTCACAATTTTAGTCATGGCGTCGCAGGACATGCCACAGCCCTACAAGACTCGGCTGGCGGCGGCTGTTGCAGACATCCCGCAGATCCGCCTGTGCTATAGCGATGTGCCTAATATCCTGCATGCGTTCCGTCCTATCGTCAAAGAGCTGACAGAGGGGATGGTGGAGAATTCGATCCATTTCAGAATGGATGATGATGATGCCATCGGGGCCGGGTTGATTGGCGATTTGCGCCGGATGGCGCAACATGCCGAACCGGGTACGCTGTTGTCATTGCCACGCGGGTTTCATCTGTTTGCGCATCAGGGCCGCCCATATCTGCTGCCCAAGATCGAAGCCTTTATCGCGATCGGCTTTGCCTTCGTGAATGCCCCGGACAATATCCGCAACCCCTATGCCAGCGCGCATCAAAAGGCTTTTCACCGGGTGCCGTCAATGATGGAGCCGCGCCCGCATTCCTATATTCATGTCGCACATTCAGCGGCCGATACGCGCGATATGCACGCCAAGCGGGTCGCGCGGCTGCTCAAGAACGTACCGGATTATGACACCGCAGCGTTTCAGGATCAGCTTCGGGCGGATTTTGCAGCAGCTTTTCCGCACAGCTCACTGGAGGAGGTTTTTTCGACAATCCAGTCGGTGCCCGATGCAATTTCGCAATAGGCGACATTGGGGCATTTCTGTCACCTGACATCGGCTTTTGCGACCGTGCCTGCCCCTTTGATGCCGCCCTTTGGCGCATTTTAAGCGCGACTTGCGACCGCCAACAACGGTGCTCGCTTTTTTGGGTCGCGGCTGGGGACGGGCGTATTGCCGCCATTGGTCAGCAGGCCCGATCTTGGTGTCGTGCCGGGGCTGCGATCAGAAGATCAGCTCCGGCATGTTCTCTTCGTCATCATCGGCAAATAGTTCGTCTTCCTCAACGGGCTGGGTGAACAGCAGGGACACCAGATCGTCGGCAGCCAGGGTCGCAAACGGCGGTTCCGCAGCGTCCGGGGCCTGCTCTGCCTCGGGATCAGATGCGTCGTCCTCTGTCGTCTCGGCATCTGGTTCCAAAGTTGGCGCTTCGTCGTCGGCGACCTCTGCATCCGAAGGATCGGGTTCCTGCGGCGCCTCCACTGAATCCTGGTCATCAGCGTCAGTTTCATCGCGCTGGCTAAGGCTGGCCTCGGCGAGCCTGTCCATTGCGGGCGCGTGTTCCACGCCCTCACCGGACGCCGCCCCGCCATCACCGTCCTCACCGTCATTACTTTCGCCGCTGCCGTCGCCCTCGCGCCAGGTCTCGCCATCCTCGGTGACCACCAGCTCCAAATACTCACGGCTGGCTTCGACGCCTTCAGCATCGGTGCCGACCACGGTCATCTGATAAACATTGTCACGGTCCAGATCCCATACGTCATCCACGGAAGGGTCGTACCAGTCCTGATAGGTGACTGCGCCGGTCTCTGTATCGACCTGGAACAGTGCCGCATCATCGCCTTCGAGGGTGAACAGCAGGCCAGAGCCTTCGCCGCCACCACCGCCAGCTTCACCACCACCACCGCCTTCGTTCAGCCCGATCGCGCCGTCGTCGTCGATATCCGCGTCAAACTGTTCCTCGACCGCCTGCACATCCTCCAACAGGACCGGGGTGCTGATCAGGCCATCCGCGCCAACATCGCTATAGCTGTAGCTGCCATCGGCACTGTTTTCCCATAGCACGATAAACCCGGTTTCGCTGCTTTCCGCATGGATCGCGGCCAGATCAGGAAGGCTATCAGGCCCGACACTGCCGTTTGTGTCCTGCAAACTGGTCTGCTGGTCGCCAGACTCCAGAATATAGCTCGTGCCATCGGCAGAGATCAGCAAACGCACATCGCCGCTGGTTTCAACAACAGAGGGCTGCGCCGCGCTGGTCCAACCGCCGGATTCGAGGATGTCGTCATAAGAGACAGAGATATCTCCGAAATCGAGAAACTCGATATCGGATTCGACGATATCAATGCCTTCGCCTGTGACGGTCAGTGCCCCATTGGTCACCGAGACAGTGTAATCCAGCGCATTCAGGTTGAAGAGCGCGTAATCCGTGCCGTCCCCGCCCTGCAATAAATCATTGCCAAGGCCGCCATTCAGCGCATCATTCCCAGCACCGCCACTCAGGCTGTCATCGCCGGCGCCACCGCTGATCAGATCGTCGTGATCTTGCCCCAGCAGGGTGTCATTGCCGTCACCGCCGTTCATCAGATCATTGCCGGTGCCGCCTTCGCCATAGAACGAAGAGCCAGCTGTGCTGCCGTCAAGAAAGTCATCACCGGCATCAAGGAAAATCCGGTCGGAATCCTCAGGAATCCCGATGAACACCAGATCATCCCCATCGCCGCCGTGGATTTCGTCATTGCCCTGGCTGCCCGCCAGCGTGTCGTTGCCCGCGCCTCCCCAGATCGTATCGGTGCCGATGCTGCCAATCAGCTCGTCATCACCGTCGCGGCCATAGATCAGATCATTGCCGTCACGACCGAACACATGGTCATTGCCCGCACCTGAGTCGATGACGTCATCGCCATACAGCCCTTCAATCTCATCATCGCCATCGCCACCATTAAGCGTGTCATTGCCATAGCCGCCGCGCAGCGTATCGGCACCATCGCCGCCATCCAGCACGTCATTTCCGCCATCGCCTTGCAGGGAATCATTGCCAAGGCCACCCAGCAACGTGTCATGGCCAGCGCCGCCGACCAGCATGTTGTTGGCCTCGTTGCCCGTCAGCAGATCATCACCGGGCCCGCCGGTTAGGATTATATCATCTGGTCCGATTGGCATTTGGCACCCCCATGCGTTTGATGCTCAAAGGTCTTATTTTGATGAAAATGTGACAAGCAGTTATTGTGAATTTTCACCAAAAGCCATCATAGCGCGCCATGATGCTTAACGGGTGCTTAGGTGAAATTAACAGTGTCTGAACTGTGCGGGTATTGTTGCGTATATGCGCATGAAAGATCCAGTTGGTTATCCGCGAATCAACGCCGCAGCAGATAGATATCCATGATCCAACCGTGATCGGCGCGGGCTTTGGCGCGGGTTTCGATGATCTGATCGGTGACCTCGTCCAGCGGGCCCGAGATCGAAATCTCGTTCTCCATCCCGGCATAGGCAGTCCACCAGATTTCAACGCCATCAGCCTCAAGCGACTGGAACGAACAGGCCCCGTCCAGCATCACAACCAGCGTCTCGGTCCCCTCCGGCCAGCCCGCATCGCGCAGCTGCCGCCCGGTGGTGATGGTGAAGGGGCCGTTGATGGTATTGATCGGGATCGCATGCGCCGCCGTCAGCGCCTGAATGGAGGTAATGCCGGGAATGACGCGCAGGGCAATCTCGGTCCGCGTCTTCAGCCGGTCTGCAATCCGCATCGTGCTGTCATAAAGCGAGGGATCTCCCCAGACCAGAAATCCAACCGCGCCGCCCTCGGGCAGGTGGGTGGTGATGGTCTGCCACCAGATCTCGGCAATGGCGTCATGCCAGTCGTCGACACGCTGTCGGTAATCCTGTGTCGCCTCATCCCGCACCGGCAAGTCGAATTCCACGATACGGGGGGCTTCACCGGTCTGGCCATGACCCCGGATCGCCTCAGCACAGATTGCTTGACGCAGCCCGGCCAGATCGTCCTTACCGGTCCCTTTGTTGGGGATCAGGATCAGATCCTGCGCGTTCAGTGCCTCAACAGCCTGCAGGGTCAGATGCTGCGGGTTGCCGGTGCCGATACCGATCAGGGTGAGGTCAATCATCGCGGGGCCTTTCAGACAAAAACACGGCCCCGAAGGCGGGGCCGTGCCGGTTCATTCATGTGCCAAGGATCAGGCGTTGTTGTAAAGGCGCGGTGTCACCAGCGCGCTGCCGTTGAGGCCACGCATCGCCTTGGCACCAGCCAGAACCGCCAGATCGGCAATTGGCTCGATCAGGACCACCAGCGTATAGGCGCCGCCAAAGGTGAGCACGGAGGTCACGGTCTCGCCGCCAAACCCCTGGCCGTAAAAGGCCCAGAACGCCACCCAGGCCACCACGCCGCCCTGATAGGCAGTGCTCAGCGCCAGCGCCTGACTGTATTTCAGATCGATATAGGCGGTGCCCGGTGCAATAATGCGGCTGGCCAGCGCCTGGAGCGCGAACAGCGGCACCAGCAGCGTGGTCAGGTTGATGAAATACATCGGCAGATCAAACGGCGCAAAGAACACACCCTGAATCAGCAGACCCGCCGCCAGACCAAAGGCCGCAGGTGCAGATCCAAGGATCAAAAACAGGGTCGAGCCGAGAATGAAATGCACCTCGGACACGCCAACGGGGAAATGCGGCAGCACCTCAAAGAACAGGAACACGCCAACAGTCGCGACCAGTGCGCGCAGCGCGTAGGAGGCGATATTGGTCTTTTTCAGATCCGCAAAGGTTTCCTTGGCGGTATAAGTCGCAGCGCCAGCGGCGGTGGCATAAGACAAGCCGATTTTGGTGGCATCAACGATGCCTGGTTCGATATGCATAACTGTCTCCTCTCCGTCTCACCCGACGGGATGTTGTTGTTGCATGGCCGGTCTCCTGACTCGCGGGTCGCTGCTTGCTTTCCCCCTTCCCAGCCAGTTGGCCAGTGGGTGTTGGAAAGCTGCTCGCCGCTCACAGTCGCGGGGGCGGTTGAGGCTTCGGTGCCGCGATTGGGTCCACCGTTCCTCATTCCCGTTTCAGTCCTGACGCTTCGCGCCGTTGGAACACCATATGCCGCCTATGTGGCCCCTGTGCCCCGACTCGGTCAAGTTCGAATCCGGCCCCGGAGAAGGCGATTGCGACGCGTCCTTGGGTCAGCTGTCGCGAACACGGAAAAATAGAAATATCCCACCCGCGAAACACGGATAGGATGTGACTTCTCAGAGCGGGGTGACCTATGGTCTGGGTGTAGGGACCGCGCGGTGACCGGCTGGTTAGCCGTCGTCCTTTGCGCTGACCCCGGCGTGGGCGGGATCCGCCGGTTGATCGGCAAGCGGGCCGTAGAGGATCAGCACCGGCGCCGTGGTCTCCATCGCGCGCAGCACCTCCGGCAGCTCGCCGACTGTATGGCAATGCAGCTCCTGCTCCGGCGTCGAGACCCCCAGTGCAATCAGCGCATGAGTCTGCGGGGGCAGCCCCGCCTCCAGCAGCTTTTCCGCCAGTGAGGCAAAGGTCCGCTTGCCCATATAGACGACGGTGGTCGCATCCGGGTCCGCCAGCGCGGCGAGGTTCAGCTGATCAGGCAGCCCGCCGGTGACGTCATGACCGGTGATGAACTGCAACCGCCGCGCCGTCAGCCGCCGGGTCAGCGGGATGTTCGCCGCCGCCGCCGCCGCTGAGGCCGCTGTGACGCCGGGCACGATCTCGAACCCGATGCCGGCCTGCCGCAGCGCGGTGATCTCTTCCTCCAACCGGCCAAAGACACCGGAATCGCCGGATTTCAGCCGCACCACATGCAGGCCACTCTGGGCGTAATCCACCAGCAGCTGGCTCACATGGTCCTGCTTGGGCGAGGGGCGACCCGCCCGTTTGCCGACGCCCACCAGATCGGCATCCGCGCGGGCATGGGTCAAGATCGGGCCGGAGGACAGATCGTCAAACAGCACCGCATCCGCCGCTTCCAGCCGTTTGACGGCCTTGACGGTCAGCAGTTCCGGATCGCCGGGACCAGAGGAGACAAAGCTGACAAAGCCGCTCATGCCTGCTCTCCGGTGATCAGGTGGAAGAAGGTGCCGGTGACATGGCCTTTGATTGATCCGGTTTCCGGCACCGGGTTGCCGTCCGCGTCCATGACATTGGCCAGTGGCGCATCGGGTTCGTCCAGAATGGTCGAATAGTGGAATTCGTGCCCGCGCAGGGCGGTGCCTGCCGCAAAGCCCGGCATTCCGGCCTGAAGCACAGCCCGGCGATAGCCAAGGTGGAATTTGCGCTTCTCATAGGAGGTCACAAGACCCAGAAGGCCGGCCATCTGGTGCCGGTTGCCTTCCTTGTCGATCAGCGCTTCGCCGAGCGCCATGTAACCACCGCATTCGCCATGAACCGGTTTGGTCTCGGCGTGTTTGCGCAGCCCCGCGCGGAAAGTCTCCGCCGCCGCGAGGGTGCCGCCATGCAGTTCCGGATAGCCGCCGGGCAGCCAGACCAGATCGGCGTCCGCCGCAGGTGCTTCATCCGCCAGCGGCGAGAATGGCAGGATCTCTGCCCCCGCCGCGCGCCAGCCGGTCAGCAGATGCGGGTACGTAAAGGAAAACGCCGCATCCCGCGCCAGCGCAATTCGCTGCGCCGGGGGCAGAGGCAGTTTTGCCGCCGCCGGAGCAGCACCTGCGAGGGCCGCCGACTTGATCGCCTCCAGATCGACATTCTCGCGCAGGAACGCCGCATAGCCTGCAATCGCCGCTTCCAGATCGGGATGTTCCACCGCCTGAATGAGGCCCAGATGCCGCTCCGGCAGCGCCAGATCGCCACGCCGGGGCAGGGATCCCAGTACCTTGATACCGGCCTTCTCCATCCCCAGTCGCGTCAGCCGTTCATGCCGCGGGCTTGCCACCCGGTTCAGGATCACGCCGGCAAAAGGCAGGTCAGGATCGTAATTCTTGAACCCCAGCGCTGTGGCCGCTGCCGATTGCGCCTGTCCGCCCACATCCACCACCAGCACCACCGGCCAGCCCATCCGCTTGGCCGTCTCGGCAGAGGAGCCAAAGCCCGACTGCCCGCGCGTGGCCACACCGTCATACAGCCCCATCGAGCCTTCACCGATGCAGATTTCCGCACCCGCCGCCTGACCCGTGACCGCATCCAGCAGGCCCGCGTCCATCGCCCAGGTGTCGAGGTTGAAACTGGGCCTGCCCGCCGCCGCAAGGTGAAAGGCCGGGTCGATGTAATCCGGCCCGCTCTTGTAGGGTTGCACCACCAGCCCGTCCTCTGCCAACGCCCGCAGAAGGCCCAGCATCACCGTGGTCTTGCCGGTGCCGGAGGAGGGCGCCGAAATCATCAGTCCGGGAGGGTTCATATCTGTCATTGGATTAGCCATTCTATCAATCATCCCCGTGGCTCCAGCTCGACCATGGGCTGTCCGCGTTTTGCGGGCGATAGCGGCGGTCGTAGTCTGTGGCGTAAAGGCAGCTTTCGTCAAAGCCTTCGCCTTTCAGTACCGGCCCGACAAGGATCAGCGCGGTGCGCGAAATTTTTTCGTCCAGCGATGCCTTCAGCGTCTCAAGGGTGGCGCGGATGATCTGCTGATCCGGCCAGCTGGCGCGATAGACCACCGCCACCGGGCAATCAGCCCCGTAATGCGGCGTCAGGCTGTCCACCACATGATCCAGATTGCCGATCGACAGGTGAATGGCCAGCGTGGTGCCGGTTTTGGCAAAATTCGCCAGCGACTCGCCTTCGGGCATCGAGGACGCGCGGCCCGGCGTGCGCGTCAGCACCACCGACTGACCAAGGCCGGGCAGTGTCAGCTCGGTTCCCAGCGCCGCAGCGGCGGCAGCAAAGGACGGCACGCCGGGGGTGACGCTGACCGGAATGCCCTCGGCCTTCAACCGCCGGATCTGCTCACCCATTGCGGACCACACCGACAGATCGCCGGAATGCAGCCGCGCCACGTCCTGACCTGCCGCATGGGCGGCCTTGATTTCACCCACGATGGCGTCCAGATCCATCGCCGCCGTGTTCACCACCTTGGCGTCCGCGGGGCAGTGGCTCAGGATCTCCTCCGGCACCAGCGACCCCGCATAAAGGCACACCGGGCAGGCGGCGAGGATATCGCGCCCGCGTAAGGTAAGAAGGTCGGCAGCGCCCGGTCCGGCGCCAATGAAGTGAACGGTCATGGCTCAAGTCTTTCTGCTATGGCCGCGGTGGCAAGCCCATCCGCGGTGACAACTCTTGGGGCCAAGAGACGCGCCCGCGCCCCCGGTGCCCCATGGCGCGCGCCCGCCAGCGCCGCGGCTTCCGCCAGCGAGCCGGTGCCAAACCGCGCCTTGATCCGGGGTGAGCAGGTCAAGGTCTGCTCCCCGGCAATATCCTGTTCCCGCAAGGCAATCAGCGGCAGGCCGATGCTGCGCGCAAAGTCCTGCATGGCGGGCGTTGCGGCCTTTTCCGCAATAGACGCCAGCGCGTCCACCCGCTCACCAGTCAGCGCCAAAGCCGCCTGTAAATCCGCCGCCGCGGCGCTCTCACGAAATCCAATCCCCGCCACTTTCATCGCGTGACGCTCCACTGAATGACAGGCCGCGCCCGTCGCCAGTCGCGCATAGACCCCAGCGGGCCTGCCTCGGCGATTTCAGCTTTTAACAACTGCCCGCCGCGCGCGGCATGGGCTTGCATCAGCAGGGTCTCGGTTTCCAGTGTGACACCATTGGCCACCAGCCGCGTGCCCTCGGGCAGGATGTCCCACAGATAGTCCAGCAAAGCCTGCGACCCGCCGCCGCCAATGAATACGCAGTCGGGCAGGGGCTGGCCGTCCAGCACATCCGGTGCCTTGCCCAGAACCGCACGCATCCGGTGGTCCAGTCCAAACGCCGCCGCATTGGTACGGATATTCTCCAGCCGGCTCTCGCGCGGCTCAAATGTGATCGCCCGCGCTCCACGCGCAGCCAGACACCATTCCACGGAAACAGACCCGGACCCGCCGCCGATATCCCACAACAGCTCTCCCGCACGCGGCGCCAGTGCCGACAGCGTCAGCGCCCGGATGGGCCGCTTGGTGATCTGCCCGTCGCTGGCGAAATGCGCCTTCGCCAGCCCCGACGCCTGCGGCAGCCCGGGCCGCATGGCCTCGATGGCCATAAGGACCGGAGCCCCCCCTGGCGGCAGGTCCCAAGCTTCGGCAGTGGCATGGAACAGCCTTTCCTTGGGGCCGCCAAGCCGCTCCATCACATGCAGCCGCGCATCCGGCTGGCCATTCGCAACCAGCCAGGCCGCCAATTCCGCAGGCGCCGCCCCATCCCGCAAGGTGCAGATCACCCGCACGCCCCGGCCCAGCAGCGGCAGCAGCCGCGCGTAAGGCGCCGCATGCAGCCCCAGGCACAGCACTTCTTCCAGCTTCCAGCCCAACCGGTTTGACGCCAGCGCAAAACAGGATGGCGCCGGGTGCGACACCCACTCACCCGCCTCCAGATCCCGCATCAGCGAGCCACCAGCGCCATGCCAGAACGGATCGCCCGAGGCCAGAACGGCGACGCGCTGCCCGCGCGCCGCCAGCACTGGCTCGATGGAAAACGGCACCGGCCAGGGCTGGCCTTTGGCGCCGGCGCCGGCCAATTCCAGATGCCGCGGGCCGCCTATGATCACTTCGGCTTCCGCAAGCGCCTTCCGGCTTGCATCGCCCAAGCCTTCCAGTCCATTTTCGCCCAGACCGATGATCGTAAGCCACTGTCTCAAAGGGCCATCAGACATGACACGCATCCTTCTTCTGGGCGGTACCACCGAGGCCTCGACGCTCGCGAAAACCTTGGCTGAGGCGGGCGCGGATGCGGTGTTTTCCTACGCGGGCCGCACCGCCAAGCCCGTCAGCCAGCCCCTGCCCACGCGCATCGGCGGCTTCGGCGGTGTGGAGGGGCTTTCGGAATATCTGAAGGCCGAAAGCATCACTCATGTGGTCGACGCCACCCATCCGTTTGCCGCGCAGATGAGCACCAATGCGGTTCACGCCTGCGAAGCGACGGATGTGAAGCTTTGCGCCTTCGAACGCCCGGCCTGGCAAGCGGGGGAGGGCGACGCTTGGGTTCACGCCGGGACTATTGATGAAGCCGTTAACGCTTTGCCCGACGCCGCGGCACGGGTGTTTCTGGCCATTGGCAAGCAGAACCTGACCCAATTTGCCGCCAAGCCCCAGCACCACTACCTGCTTCGGCTGGTGGACGAACCAGACGCGCCCCTGCCGCTGCCGCGCACCACGGTCGAAACCGCCCGCGGCCCGTTTGACGTTCAGGGCGACACCGCGCTGATGCAGCGCCATGGCATCACGCATATCGTCGCCAAGAACGCTGGCGGCGCGGGCGCCGCAGCCAAACTCATAGCCGCGCGCGACCTCGCGCTGCCGGTCATCTTGATCGGCAGGCCGCAGGTGCCTGCAAGACCCATCAAGGGCAGCGTGGCAGAGGTGATGGCCTGGCTGTCGCATTCTCCGGTTTAACCCTCCGCCGCGTAGCGGGGGGTATAGACATAGTTGCCAACCCGGCGGGTGTCGCGGTTGCCGACAATCACCACCGTGCGCATGTCAGCCATCTCCGGCGTTGCGTCCTTCAGCGGCACGGTCAGCAGTTCCTGCCCCGGTTTGGTCACGTCACGGGCAAAGGTGATGAGGGTATCCGCGCCGCAAGCCTCCCGCAGGATTTCCAAAGCGCGGGCAAACTGATGCGGCCGCGACTTGGAGCGCGGATTGTAAAACGCCATCGCCAGTCCGGCCTCGCCAACCAGTTGCAGGCGTTTTTCGATCAGGCTCCAGGGCTTCAGATTGTCGCTCAGGTTGATGGCCGCGAAATCATGCCCCAACGGCGCGCCGATGGCAGCCGCAGCCGCCAGCATCGCGGTAATACCGGGCAGCACGCGGATCTCCAGATCCAGCCACTCCGGTTTGCTTTCCGCATTATTCTCCAGCGCTTCAAACACCGCAGAGGCCATGGCAAATACGCCGGGATCACCGGAGGACACCACCACAACGCGCTTGCCCTCGGCGGCCATTTCCAGCGCATGGGTGGCGCGGTCGACCTCGACCCGGTTGTCTGTGGCGTGCAGGGTCAGGCCCTCGCGCGGCGCGATACGCTTCACATAAGGGATATAGCCAACGATATCCGTGGCCTCCCCAATGGCGTCGCGCACTTCCTGCGTCACCAGCGCCTCGTTTCCGGGGCCGAGGCCGGCAATCACCACCCAGCCGTTTTGCGATAGTTTCATGGCCGGCGCCCCTGTCCGTGAACCAAGACGATAGAGAAGTAAGGCACCTCGCCCTCAACATCTGACAGCTTCTGCACGGTCTGGCCGGGCATGGTGCCGCGTTCGACAAGCCAGGCGTCCTCCGCGCGGCCCGCGCGTTCCAGTGCGCGGCGCAGTTTGGGCAGGTTGCGGCCGATTTTCATCACCACCAGCGCGTCGGTCTCGGACGCGCGTTTGGCCAGTTCATCCTCGCTGAGAGTGGCCATCGCCACGGTCAGAACATCATCGCCCCAGGTGATCGGCTGGCCAGAGGCAGTCCAGCAACCAGACATGCCGGTGATGCCGGGAATGATCTCCTGCGCGGCCCGGCCCTGAAGCCGGGTGTAGAGATGCATGTAAGAGCCATAGAGGAACGGGTCCCCCTCACAGAGCACCACGACGTCCTCACCTTTGGCAATCTCGGCCAATGTGTCGGCCCAGCGGTCATAGAACTCCGCCAGCACCCGGTTGTACTCGGGGTCGGAGAAATGAATCTCGGTCGTCACCGGGTATTCCATCGCGTGCTCGATGACGCCGTCTGCCAGCATCCCGTCGACAATCGCGCGGGCCTGCCCCTTGCGGCCGGCCTTGCGGAAATAGGCGATGTGGCGCGCGCCGGAAATCATCCGGTGCGAGCGCACGCTCATCAGGTCGGGATCGCCGGGGCCAAGCCCCGCGCAGATGACTGTACCCATTTGCTATTCTTTCCAGCTTGCAAGCGCGTTGACCGCCGCCACGGTGATGGCAGAGCCACCCAAACGCCCTTTGACGATCATCGAGGGCACTGGCAGATCTTCCATCAGCGCGTCCTTGGATTCCATCGCACCGACAAAACCGACGGGGCAGCCGATGATCGCGGCGGGGCGGGGGCAATCGGGATCTTTCAGCATGTTCAACAGGTGAAACAGCGCTGTTGGCGCATTGCCGATGGCCACGACCGCACCTTCCAGTTTCGGGCGCCACAGCTCCAGCGCGGCAGCGGAGCGGGTATTGGACATGTCCTTGGCCATATCCGGCACTTTCGGGTCGCGCAGGGTGCAGATCACCTCGTTATCCGCAGCCAGGCGCGGGCGGGTGATGCCCTCGCTGACCATATACGCATCGCAGAGGATCGGCGCGCCCTTGGCAAGGGCTGCGCGGGCGGTCTCAGCCATGCCGTCGGAAAACCGTACATGCTCTTCCAGCCCCACCATGCCGGCGGCGTGGATCATGCGCACGACGACGCTTTCCTCGTCCTTGTTAAAGCGCGCCAGATCGGCCTCGCGGCGGATGGTGGCAAAGCTTTCGGCATAGATCGCGGCGCCGTTGGTTTCATAGGTGTGGAGCATGTCAGCTGCCCTCTGTCATAAGGTCTGGAGCGGCGCGCAATGCATCGGCGCTCAGGGAGGTGTTTAGCGGGTGATCCGCGGCAGTGCCATTGCGGATCAGGTCAAATTGGTCGTCACCGGTGGCTGTCAGCACCAGATCGGCGGGGCGGGGATGGGCGCAGCCCTTGGTGCAGCCGGAAATATGCAGGTGTTGACCAGCAGGGACCGCAGCGGCCAGATCGCGAGCCAGTTCGCGCGTGACCGCGCGCGCCTGCGGGCAGCCGGGGGCGCCGGTGCAGGCGCTCACACGCAGGCGGGGATCCGTGGCGTCCAGGATCAGGCCGGGCAGGGGCGGCAGGCTGTCGATGCCTTCCACCAGCAGCATCCGCCAGGGGGTCAGCCGCAGCGCGCCGTGATCGGCAAGTTTGGCCAGCGTGCGGGCAGGCATCTGGCCGAATTCCAACGCCACCAACAGGCCAAAGGGGGTCGCGCCCGGCTGCTGTGGTGCAAGCCGCGGTGCGCCGGGGGCGGCTGCGACATGCACTGCGGGTGGTGTGCGGCGCGTCATCAGCTGGTGCATTCTGCCACGTCCCTCCGACGCGCCGCCCTGATCGAGAAACCAGCGGGCCAGGGCGAGCGCCTCGCCAGCGGCGGCTTCTGCCGTTACTGGTAGGCCGGTGTCTGCCCCATCGGCCCGCAGGAGCAGCCCGTCCGGGCCGCGCTCAATACGGATATCGGCAGCGGTGTCTGTCAGGACCGGAGCCGCGCCGCAATCCACCGCGAAGCCGAATTTTCCGGGCAACTTCAGATCTGTCGCCTCTGTCAGCGCGGCCGCCAGATCCAGTGCAATCAGGTGGCTTACGTCCCCCGCCTGCCAGAAGGGCGTCAGAGTGATATTGCGCCGCGCCTCCGCGCCTGCGTCCTCATCCAGCAGACCAAGATCGCGCAGCCCGGCGATCAGTCCCGCGTGGGCCTCTTCGCGGATGCCGCGCAGCTGCAGGTTGGCGCGGGCGGAAATATCGACAAGGCCAGACCCATAACGCTGCGACAGCTCGGCCAGACCGCGCGTCTGTTCAGCCGTGAGCCGTCCCAAAGGTGCGCGCACCCGCACCACCAGCCCGTCACCCGACATCATCGGGCGCAGCGCACCGGGGCACCAGCCATAGACTTTGGGCGGTGGAGAGGCGGCTTGGTCAGTCACACCGCGCCCTCCAGCTCGGCCATGATCGAGTTGCGTCGCGTGCTCCAGAGACCGGCGTCAAACAGCGCGCGAAAGCGGTCGCGCATGGCCTGAAGCGCGTCGGGGTTTTCGCCGCTCATGAACTCAACCAGATCCTCGCGGCCCAAAGTGGCCTCGAAATAGAGATCAAACAGATGCGGCTGTACCACCTGCGCCAGATGCGCAAAGGCCGCCATGTGATCCAGCGTCGCCGCGATTTCCGCCGCGCCGCGAAAACCGTGGTTCATCATCGAGGTGGCCCAGTCCGGATTGGCGGCACGGGCACGGGTGACGCGGGCGATTTCCTCACCCAAGCTGCGCGCCTGCGGTTTGTCAGGGCGGGTAGCATCCATGTGGTAAAGTGCCGGTGCCTTTTGGCCGATGCGCGCCATCGCGGCGGCAAACCCGGCCTCATGTGCCGCATAATCCGAGGCCACCAGCAGGTCGGTTTCCGGCAGATCCTGCAGGTGCACAAAGCTATCCGTGGTTTGCAGCCGGGCCTCCAGCGCCTCGCGGGCATCGTGGATATCGCCCTTGGCATCAATTGCATGGGATGAGGCATTGAGCCAGGCCTCGCCCGCTGCTGCGCGGGCCTCGTCGGTGTAGTCATCCAGATGCGGGTTCATCGACAGGCCATACTGGCCCGGTTTCGGACCAAAGACGCGGGGCGTCTCGATCAGATAGGGATTGTCTGCGGCGCTCTCTTCCCGTGCCGCCAGTGCGGCGGCGGCGGTCTCGAACATCTGGGCAAGGCCGGGGAAGACATCGCGGAACAGACCTGAAACCCGCAGGGTGACATCAATGCGCGGGCGGTTCAGCATTGAGAGCGGCAGCACTTCGAAACCGGAGACGCGCTCGGAGCCTTCGTCCCATTTGGGCGCCAACCCGGCAAGATGCAGCGCCATGGCAAATTCCTCGCCTGCGGTGCGCATGGTGGCAGAGCCCCAGAGATCAATTACCAAGCCCTTGGGCCAGTCACCGTGGTCCTGAAGGTGGCGGCGCAGCAGCTCTTCCGCCAGCTTGACCCCTTGCGCCTGCGCCGCCCGCGAGGGCACCGCGCGGGGATCCGTGGTAAAGAGGTTGCGCCCGGTCGGGATCACATCCGCGCGGCCGCGAAAAGGCGATCCAGAGGGGCCGGGGGCGACCATTTGACCATTGAGGGCCGCGATCAGACCGGCGCGTTCGTCCGCCCCACATTGGCCGGTGCCAAAGATATGCAACCCCTCGCCATATTGGCTTTCCTTGATGTCGCAGACAAAGGCATCGATGCGGGTGATCGCTTCGGCGGCGCAGCTGTTTGGGGTGAGGCCAAGATCAGCCTCCACGCCTGTGCCTTGCGCCTCGGTTCGGATGCTGTCGATCAGCCGGTCGCGGCGGGCGGGGTCCAGACCGTCGGCGGTGGAATATTCATCCAGCAGGCTTTCCAGCCGCGCCATGCCATCCGGCAGATTGGTCTGGGCCAGTGGCGGTGGCAGATGGCCAAGTGTAACCGCGCCAATGCGGCGCTTGGCCTGTGCGGCCTCGCCCGGATCATTGACGATAAAAGGATAGGCAACCGGCAACGGGCCGGTCAGCACCTCGGGCCAGCAGGCAGCCGAAAGTGCGACGGATTTGCCCGGCAGCCATTCCAGCGTGCCATGGGCGCCGATGTGGACGATGGCATCAGATTGGCTGCGCAGCCACATGTAAAACGCCACATAGGCATGGCGCGGGGTACGGTCGAGATCGTGGTAATCATCGACGCGGGTTTTCACCTCGCCGCGCTCCGGTTGCAGTGCGATCAGCGCCTTTCCCGCGCGCAACGCTTTGAAATGAAACGCCCCATCGCGGCAGTCTGGGTCTTCCTCCGGCTGGCCCCAAGCCGCAGTCAGGGTGTTCTGTAGATCCTGTGGCAGAGTGGCAAGGGCGGTTTTGTAGTCCTGCAACGGCAGGCTCAGCCTTTCCTCCATCAGGCGCAGGCCGGTGTTCTCCTGCGGTTCGACCACATAGCCCTGATCCCATAGCTCGCGCAGGATTTCATCGCAGGAGGCCAGCGCATCCAGTCCCACCGCATGGGCCAGATTGTGATCGCGCCCCGGATAGGTCGACAGCACCAGCGCCAGACGTTTGTCATGATTGGGCAGCTGCGCCAGCCGCAGCCAGCCCTCGATCCGGTCCACTGCGGCCTTTACCCGGTCCATGTCGGCGCGATGGGCAAAACGGGAATATTGCAGGTCCGGGTCTTTCTTGCCTGGCGCTTTAAAACTGACCAGCCCTGCGAAAATGCGGCCATCCACCTCGGGCAGCACCACATGCATCGCCAGATCGGCTGGTGACAGACCCCGGTCGGCCTCGGCCCAGTCCTTGCGCCGCGCGGTCGAGAGCGCCACCTGAAACACCGGGCAGCCGGTGGTGGAGAGCGGCGAGGCGCTGCCGTCGCTGCCCTGCGCGGAAAATGCCGTGGCGTTGATGATCGCAGCCGGGGCCAGATCGGGCAGGGCGCTGCGCAGCCAGTCGGCAGCTTCCGGCGCCTTCAGGCTGGCGGCAAAGACGCCATAGGCGGCATAGCCCCGTCCGCGCAGCTCGCCGATCAGCGCATCGACAGGCCCGGTGTCGGCGGCCGTCAGATAGGAGCGGTAAAAACTGACCAGAACCAGCGGTTTGTCCTGTTCTGGCAGCTCTGCCAAGACGCCGCGATTCGGGTCGTAACAGCCATATTGCGGCACGGATTTCAGCCCCGTCACCGGACCGGCATAGAGCCCCGCCGCCAGCGACAGCTGCGCCAATGCGGCCTGCGCGGCCACGGCCCCGCCGCTATCGCAGAGATGTTGCAGACGGCGGAGGGTTGAAACCGGCAGGGTCGACAGCTCATCCAGACGCGGATCTTCGCGTCCGTCAGCGGGCAGGATCGCCAGCGCGATGCCTTTGCGGCGGGCCAGATCCTGCAAGGTGGCAAGCCCGTAGGACCAGTAGCTTTCGCCGCCGATAAGACGCACAAGGACGCCCTTGGCGCCCTCCAGTGTCTGTTCGGCGTAGACGTCCACCGACAGGGGGTGTTTCAGCGCCACCAGATTGGCGAGCCTCAGCGAGGGCAGCCGGTCCTTGCCGCGATGCCAGCCTGCCGCAAAGGCCCCGAGATCGCTGTCAGAAAACGACAGCACCACAAGATCCGCAGGCGTCTGCCCCAGATCCTGTGGTGTATCACTCTCATCAAGGCCGTGGCTTTCGCGGAAGACGACATGCATGGGTCAGGCCTTTACATTCTGGCAGGCGGTGGGCGCTCTCAGGGTCGGGCGCAGCCCGGCCTGCGACCGGGCGATGTCATTAGAAACAAGACGCCAGACCAGCATAGCTTCAGGCCCCCAGCTCGGCGCGGATCGCCTCGGCGTCGATATTGTCATGCTCGGCGATGATCACGAGAACGGTCTTGCGCGCCTGTGCGCCCCAGGGCTGGTCATATTGCGCGCGCAGGCGTTCCCCCACGGCCTGAACGAGCATACGCATCGGTTTTCCTTCCACCGCAACATAGCCTTTGACGCGCAGGATATTACGCTCGCGGGCGAGTTTCACGATGGCATCCTGCAACACTTGCGGATCGGAGACTTCGCCCATTTCGACCACGATTGTATCAAAATCGTCATGGCTGTGGTCATGATCATGATGGTGGTGATCGTCGCCATGGTCATCGTCGTGGTGGTGATGATGCTCGTGGTGCGAGGGGCGCGCATCCAGATCGTCTTCGGCGGCGGCCTCAAGCCCCAGAATGACACGCGGGTCGATCACGCCTTCGGACATCGACAGGATCGGCAGTTTGCGCGGTGCTTCGGCCTCGATCATGGTGCGGGCCTTGTCCAGACCCTCCTCACCGGCGAGATCGGCCTTGGACAACAGGATGATATCGGCGCAGGAGATCTGATCCTTGAACAGCTCCGACAGCGGGGTTTCATGGTCGATGCCTTCGTCGGCCTCGCGCTGGGCCTGCACCGCCTCCAGATCGGTGGCGAACTGACCTTTGGCGACCGCTTCGGCATCGGCCAGCGCAACCACGCCATCCACGGTGATGCGCGACCGGATCGCGGGCCATTCAAACGCCTTCAGAAGCGGTTTCGGCAGCGCCAGACCAGAGGTTTCGATCACGATGTGATCGGGTTTTTCCGGCAGGTTCATCAGCTGTTCGATGGTGGGGATGAAATCATCGGCCACGGTGCAGCAGATACAGCCATTGGCCAGTTCCATGATGTTCTCTGCCGGGCAGTTTTCATCGGCGCAGGATTTGAGGATTTCGCCGTCCACACCCGCGGTGCCAAACTCATTGACCACGACGGCCAGACGCTTGCCCTGCGGGTTCTGCATCAGGTGGCGGATCAGGGTGGTTTTGCCCGCACCAAGGAAGCCGGTGATAACGGTGACGGGGATTTTATTCAGGTCGCTCATGGGGTCAATCCTTGGACAACGATGGAGGAGTGGAAGGCGCCGCCACAGGTGCGGGCGGAATGCGGGCGATGGATTGCTTGCGGAACACCACGGGGCGTTCGCGCCAGGGCACCAGACCATCCGTGGTGGCGGCATAGGCGGCAGCGCCGGTCAGGATGTCGGGCACATGTTCGTCGGGATCAAGATCGCCGTAGATGTAGCTCCAGCGGGCGTCGCCGCCGCTCAGCACCATGGAGCAGCCACGGGTGCAGGCCGACAGGCATTCGACACCGCGCACCGCAACGCCCTCCGGCAGATCGGCGTCTTGCAGGGCGGCCAGCATGCGGGCGCCGGGGCGCGGGGCCTCCGGGTCGGTCACCTCGCCGCGACGGCAGGTGGTGCAGATCGTCAGTGTTACCTCGGCCATGAGCGCCCTTCACTTGGTTCCAGCGAGGGGGCTGCGAGCCAGCGGGGGCGCGAAGATCGCGCAGGTATCCCAGCCAGTCGCGGAACACCCCGTCCGCCCGTTGCGTTTCTTTTGTTGGCAGGTCTCCCGGCTTGCGGATGCCAAGGCTTGGGGCCTTGACGGTCATCCTGCCTTCCCGAGTTTCCTCAGTGGCATCGGAGACCTCTCCGGTCACGGTCGCGGGGGCGGCTGTGCTTGGCCGGACCCTGATGGCCCAACTGTCACATTCCCTCTTCGCCTGCCAAATGGCAGGAACCAACAAAACCCCCTTGCGCCATTGCCCCTGTCTTTGTCAAGACATGGGCGAACCAGTAGGAGAGCCCCCATGAGCGATACGCCCGAGACCGACATTTCCGAAGCAGAAGCGGCACGCCATGCGGCGAAGATGGCCAAGAAGAAGGCCGCCCGCGACCGCATGATGCAAAACAAGGACGGCGAGAAAGGACTGATCATCGTCCACACCGGCCCGGGCAAGGGCAAATCCAGCTCTGGTTTCGGCATGATCATGCGCTGCATTGCCCATAAAATGCCCTCAGCTGTGGTGCAGTTCATCAAGGGCGCCTGGCAGACCGGCGAACGGACGCTGATCGAAGAAAACTTCAGCGATTTGTGCCAGTTTTACGCAATGGGCGAAGGCTTTACCTGGGAGACCCAGGACAAGGCCCGCGATATTGCCGCCGCGCAAAAGGGCTGGGAAAAGGCCAAGGAGATGATCCGCGACGAGCGCAACACTATGGTGCTCTTGGATGAGATCAACATTGCCCTGCGTTATGACTATATCGACATTGCAGATGTGGTGGAGTTTCTGGAAACCGAAAAGCCGCCGATGACCCATGTGGTGCTGACTGGCCGCAATGCCAAGGAAGAGTTGATCGAGATCGCCGATCTGGTCACCGAAATGGGCCAGATCAAACACCCTTTCCGCGACGGCATCAAAGCCCAGAAGGGCGTGGAGTTCTGATCATTTGAGGTGATCAAAAAGAATGCTGGAAAGCCCCTGCAGGTTGCTGCGGAGGCTTTTCGCCAAGTTTCTTTGGCGGCGCCTGTGGGCAGCGGCGCTTGGCCAAAAGCGTGCCAGAGCGATGCCCTCTGAACCATGCCCTGGGGATGTTCGTGGCAATTGTCAGGATTTTCTTCCGCGTATTTACGGGAGTGTAACGCGATAGGTATAGGCCCGTTACCTACACAAGTAGGGATGGGAAAGCATTTGACGTTCATGGACAGCCGGATCGAAGCGCGTCCGCTTAGGGGAGAGGCTCCCTTTGCGCTAAATGAAGTATTCTACTCCAGAACGGATAGCCGCGGGGTTATTCAGATTGGTAACGAGATCTTCCGACGGGTGTCAGACTTTGCATGGGATGATCTTATCGGTGCCCCACATAAGATCATTCGCCACGAAGACATGCCACGGGGGGTGTTCCAGCTGTTCTGGGAGATCCTCGGCAACGGCGACTTCTTCGGCGGATACATAAAAAACAAGTCCCGCGATGGGTTGTATTACTGGGTTTTTGCCGTCGTTGTGCCTTGCGAAGATGGGTTTCTTTCGGCGCGGATCAAACCGACAAGCAAGCTGTTTGACAAGGTCGCGCAGGGCTATGCGGATTTGCTGAAAGAGGAGCAGGAGGGCGGGCTTAGCCCTGAGGAAAGCCGCGATAGACTGCTGGCCTGGTGTGTTGATCTGGGGTTCGAGAACTACGAACAGTTCGCGGCCAATGCGCTGGCAGATGAGCTGATGGCCCGCGATCAGGGGCTGGAGCAGGCGCCGGACCTTTCGATTGAAAGGCTGCGGACCATGCTTGCAAACTCGGATGTGCTGGCAGAAGAAACCCGTGGTCTGATCGACGACTTTGCGGCGATGCGCACCATTCCCCATAACCTGCGGGTTCTAGCGTCCCGGATTGAACCGTCGGGTGGCCCGGTTACCGTGCTTTCGCAGAACTACGGGTCCATTTCGCAGGAGATGTCGAACTGGTTTGCTACGCATGTTCTGGGAAAGGACAGCAATTTCTCCAAGATCAAGGGGCAGGTGAGTCAGAGCCTGTTCGTCGCAGGCGTAGTGCGTATTTTTGCTGAGTGTAACAAGCAGCTTCAGCGTGAGAATCATGCCGTTCTGGACGAGGAAGGCCGTGCACATGAACAATCGCTGTTGCGGGCGTTGGCCGTGGTGCAGGAAGAACATGCCCGAACACAGTTGTCGGATGTGAACCGCGAGGCAGAGCGCATTACCAAAATTTGCGAAACCATGCAGCGCCAGCTGTTGGGGCTGAGTTCGACGCGGGTGTTGTGTAAAATCGAAAGCGCGCGGCTTCCCGAGGATGGTCACTCGCTCTCTGACATCATCGACCAGCTGGGACGTTTCCAGCAGCGTATCTCGCAGCGGCTTCAGCACATTAGCAATCTTTGTTCCAACGATCCCAAGCCCGCAGATCAGCCATCCTGAGGTAATCAGAAAGAACGGCGGAAAGCCCCCGCAAGGATTTGCAGGGGCTTTTATCATGAGGGGAGTGGATGGAAAAAATCTCTCCTTCCCAGAATTGACTGGATGAACGATGCGCGCAATCATGCACTTTTTGGTTGTATGGATTGTATTATGTCAGAAGAACTCCCAGAATTTCTCACACAAGGGGAACAGGCTCGTTTATTTCCCGTGCTTTCAACAACATCGAAAGAGGGGCGAACGACTTCGATTGTTTTGGCTTGTTTGGCAAAGGTGGATGAATTCGGAGCAAGTCTGCTTGCGAGCCTTGGGCAGCGAGTTGGCGTTCGATCTAAGATTGAAACCTACACTGAAGTCGTCTGTACAAATCGCGCGTCGGATCAAAAGGATAGACCTGACGGCTTGATTGTCATGCGAACAGGGAGCCGTGAGTGGCGCGCCTTGGTTGAAGCCAAAGTGGGATCAAACAATCTTGATGCTGACCAGATCGAAAAATATCGACAATTGGCCAAAGATAATGAGATCGACTGTGTGATTTCCATATCAAATCAATTTGCAACAACCCCTTCCACGCATCCGGTATCCGAAGTCAACAAAAGCCGATCTAAGATTCCGGTCTATCATTGGTCATGGATGCACATTCTTACCGAAGTGGATCTTTTACTGAGCCGCAATTCCGTATCAGATATGGATCAGCGCGTGCTTTTAAATGAGTTGAGGCGCTTTCTGACTCATGAAAGTGCAGGCGTGAAGGGGTTTGATCGTATGCCCAAGGAGTGGGGCGAGCTAAATAAGCTCGTATCCAGTGGGGGTATCATAACTGCAAAATCGGCAGATGCTCATGCGGTTATCACGGCATGGCATCAGGAAACACGCGACTTGTCTTTGATCCTTAGTCGGATGACGGAAGCCTATGTCGCGGAACGGTTGCCAAGGAAATATCTGTCAGATGGGGCGCTGCGTTTCAAAGATGAGCTGAACTTCTTAAGAGAAAATCGCCAGCTACATGCAGAACTGGATGTCCCAGATGCCGCAGCACCAATCAAAGTTGTAGTAGATATTAGTCGACGAAGCGTTGATGTCGGGATGGTTTTGCGTGCGCCAGAAGACAAGGTTTCGACTAGGGCGCGGGTCAATTGGATCTTGCGGCAGGTTAAGGCGGACAAGCAAGAAGACTTGTACCTGAGGCTTATGTGGCCAGGGAAATCGGAGCCTACTCAACATCTGGTTTCTGATTTAAAAGAAAATTCTGATGCAGCAGCTAAAGGGAAAGATCAGCTTTCCCCACATAGCTTCTTTATATTTAGGTCCAAGCAGCTCGGAGCACGTTTCGCGCAGCAGGCAAATTTCATCATCGACTTAGAAGAAATGGTTCCGGCCTACTATCGTGATGTAGGAGCAAATTTGTCAGCGTGGCAGAAGAGAGCACCAAGGATCAAAGAGGATCGATCAACCGCGGAAGATGTGACTACGGAGGCGATTTCTGAGGACGCCCAGAACTATGATGTCTAGCCACCTCAGACAACGTCAGCCTTTCTGACCAAATGTTTTGCGTGCGAAACAATCAGGCAGGGGGGCTGATACTTTTTGTGGGCGTTGCGCGGGGTGCGGGCGCATAGGGGTTGGATGTGTTGCAGGCGGGTTAAGGCGCCGGGGCCTGAAATGGCCCGGCACCCACCCGTCCCAGAGACCGCACTCAGGCGGCCAGATCTGCGGCCTTGCTGCGGATGTACGTGTCGACCGCCGCGCGCTCTTCCTCGCTCAGACGCAGGGCCAGTTTGGTGCGGCGCAGCAGGTAATCCTCGCCGGTGCGGACCCATTCGTGGGCGATGGTCCAGTCAAGTTCACGGGCGGTGATGGTGGCGCCGAAGTCCTGGCCGAGATCGGCGGCTGTGGTGGCTTGGCCCAGCACGTCCCAGGCCTCTGTCCCATAGGCGCGGATCAGGCGACGGGTCGCGTAAGGGCTGAGGAACGGATAGTCCTGCGCCAGTTTCGCGGTCAGTTTTGCCACGTCTCCGACCGGGAAATCACCGCCGGGCAGGGCAACGCCTGCGGTCCAGTCGGCGGGCAGATCGGGGAACACGGTTGCGATCTTCTCCAGCGCGGCCTCGGCCAGTTTGCGATAGGTGGTGATCTTGCCGCCAAAGACATTCAGCAGCGGCGCGGCGCTGTCGTTCAGGGTCAGCACATATTCGCGGGTGGCGGCGGTGGCAGAGCTGGCGCCATCGTCATAAAGCGGGCGCACGCCGGAATAGGTCCAGACGATATCGTCACGGCTGAGCGGATTGGCGAAATACTGCGAGGCGAAATTGATCAGGTAATCCTGTTCCTCGGGCGTGCAGGTCGGGGCGGTCTGCGGGTCGGGGTGGTCGGCGTCAGTGGTGCCGATCAGCGTGTAGTCTTCCTCATAGGGGATGGCGAAGATGATGCGCCCGTCGGTGCCCTGAAAGAAGTAGCAGCGCCCGTGATCATAGAGTTTCGGGACCACGATATGGCTGCCGCGCACAAGACGGACGCTTTCGCGGCTGTTCTGGCCCAGCTTCTGACGCAGCACATCTGCCACCCAGGGACCGCCGGCATTCACCAGCATCTTGGCACGGCGCTGCGAGGTTTCGCCCGTGGTGATGTCTTCAAGGTCAATCACCCAGTGGTCCGCGTTGCGGGTGGCGCCGGTCACTTTGGTGCGGGTCATGATTTCGGCGCCGCGGGCCTCGGCGTCGCGGGCATTCAGCACCACCAGCCGTGCGTCTTCGATCCAGCAGTCGGAATATTCAAAAGCGGTCTTGAACTTCGGATCCAGCGGGCGGCCGGCGGGATCGCTGGCGAGATCCAGTTTGGAGGTGCCGGGAAGGATGCCGCGTTTGCCGAGGCTGTCGTACATGAACAGGCCAAGACGGATCAGCCAAGCCGGACGCCGACCCTTCATCCACGGCATGATGGTGGTCAGCAGTTTTGACGTCGGCGTGGTGTTGTCAAAGCGCATGTCCTTATGAAACGGCAGCACAAAGCGCATTGGCCAGGAGATATGCGGCATCGCTTTCAACAGCACCTCGCGTTCGATCAGCGCCTCACGCACCAGCCGGAATTCGAAGTATTCAAGATAGCGCAATCCGCCGTGAAACAGCTTGGTCGAGGCGGAGGAGGTGGCGGAGGCAAGATCGTTCATCTCAGCCAGCGCCACGGACAGGCCCCGCCCTGCGGCGTCGCGGGCGATGCCGCAACCATTGATGCCGCCGCCGATGATGAAAAGATCGGTGATTTGGTCTTGAGCGTTTGTGTTAGACATTTTCGCTACTTTCGTTTTCGCCAACCCAGAGGATTTGCGTGCCTGCGGCCTTTGCCGCGCGGGAAAATTCAGCGGGGACGGGGCGGTCGGTGACCACCACGTCGAGATCGGAGATATCGCAGATGCGGACCGGGGCGGTGCGCTCGAACTTGCTGCCGTCGCAGACAAGCACGCGCTTGCGGGCGTTTTTGAGGATGGCGCGGGCGACGGAGACTTCACGCGCATCATGGTCAAGAATGGCGCCGTCTGCGTCCATGGCCGAGGCGCCGATGACAGCGATATCAACCTTGTAACGGGCAATGAATTCCAGCGCGTCCTCGCCGACGATGGCGCCGTCGCTTTGCCGGATGGCCCCGCCGACAAGTACCAGTTCCTTGCTCTCATCCTCCATCATCATATTGATAATATTGATATTGTTAGACAGAACAGTGAGGCCGCGATGGCCTGAAAGGGCGCGGGCGACCTGTTCGGTGGAGGTGCCGATATTGAGCGTGATGGCGCAGTTGTCAGGGATCAGATCAGCGGCGAGCGCGGCCATGGCGCGTTTGCCGCGGGCATTCAGCTTGCGCCGTTCGGCATAGTCGCGGCTGGCGCCACTGCTGCTGCGCACCGCACCACCATGCACGCGGGAGAGCGCGCCACGGGCAGCCAGATCGCGCAGGTCGGTGCGGATGGTTTGCAGCGAGACGCCAAAGCGCTGCGCGAGATCCTCGACCTCGACCCGGTCCTGTCGGGTCAGCAGGTCCAGAATGGCGGCCTGTCTGTCGCTTGCGTCCATGGGAGATCCTTTCGCAGGCCTATCTAGGCCTCTGGTTGCGAGAAGTCACGGATTATTTTCGTTTCGCTTTCGTTTCGCTTTTTTGACTGGCTGATCAGGCGATCGGAATCAGATGGTTGTCCCAGGCGAGATCTGTGCGGGCCCGGATGTGCGACGGACGATCAGCTTGGCTGGTGCTCAGCTGTGCCAGCAGCCCCTGACCGGTGGTGACAACAAAGCCATCCGCGTCACTGGCCAGCCCGCAGACATCCGTGAGGCGAAGTTCCCGCAGCAGCGCGCCGGTGGTGCAATCGGCGATCTGCACCACACCACCGCGCGGGGAGGTGACGGCGATCTGTGTTCCATCGCAGGAAAAGGCGACGGAGCCGCCATAGCCGTTGAGGTTGCGCAGGCGGGGGTCATCCTCGGCCATCAGGCGGGGGGCAGAGCCGGGATTGTGCAGACCGATGATCGGCAGGTCCGCGCCCGCGTCGCCCTGCCACTGCATTGCAAAACCAACAGTCCCTGTGGCGCTGATGGCAAGGTGGCGGATCGAGTTCAGGCGCATATCGGCGTTCAGGATCAGCTGATCCTGCAGGGTGCCCTCAAGGCTGAGGTAGCTGAGGTTGGGTTGCATGGTGGCGAGGTTCAGCTTTGCGCGGCCGCTGTCGGGGTGGGTCTGAATGCCGCCGTTGGCCACCACCAGATTGTGCTGGCCGTCAGGGCTGGTGCGCAGCTTGATATCATGCGGGCCAATGCCGCCGGAGGCATGATCGCCAATCCGGCGGTAGCCGTCGCTGGCGTCCCAGATGCCGATGCGGCCGTCGCCGCTTTCAAAGGCGTTTTCGGTGGTGAAGAGAGACCTGCCGTCCGGGGAGAATACGCCATGGCCATAGAAGTGATGTCCGGGTGGCGGGGTGAGCCGGGCCAGGGCCGCACCGGTGCGGCAGTCGATCACATCCGCGAACTGTCCGGGGCGGCGGGCAAAGGCGACCGCCTCCGGGCGGGTCGGGTGCGCGGTTGCGGCATGGCCCCGGGCGGGCAGGGCGTGGCGGAACAGGATGGCGCCGGTGCGGTCCAGACCCGCGAGGAGGAAGCTGCCATCGGGGGATTTACCCGCCGAGAGATAGGCAGGGTGGCCAAGGTCGGCCCAGCTGGCCTGCGGCGCCATGCCTGCGGCCAGAAGACCGGCAAGAAACCCGCGACGGGAGGGGCCTGCCATGGGGTCAATCCCCGTCGAGGGAGTTGAACCCTGCGGTGACGCCGAGTTTCGGGCCAAGCCGGGTGGTGATCAGGCTGCGCAGGTCGTTGACGTCCTGCTGCACGGCTTCGATGCGGAAGCGGCGGGCGGGGTCGGCCACCCCGGCGAGGGAGGGATCGTCCAGCGCGCTGGCGCGGGTCAGCGCCTTGGCAAAGCCTGCATGGATATCCTGCATCAGCGCGGGGTCGCCTGCGGCGAGGGCAAGGGCGAGCGGTTCCATCGCGGTGAGGGTCAGCACGATGTGGCGCTGACTGCGGGCGGAACGGCGGGCCTCGGCGCGGTTGGGGCGGGGGGCGTCGAACTGGCCCAGCGGACGGCCCAGCCGCATATCGATCAGCACCTGAAACCCGGTGGTCAGGGTTTTGAACAGCTCCTGCCGGATCTCCGCCTCCGACTGGTAGCGGTTGCCCGGTCCGGGGCTGACCAGTGTCACGGCATAACTGTTGTGCCAATCATCGCGGATCGTGGCGGTCGTGCGGGCGATGTCGGCGCTGATGGCCGCAACCAGGGTGCAGCGCTGGTCTGCGGTGCCTTCGGATTGGATCGCCGCATCAAAGAGGAGATATTCCAATGCGTAGAAGCCGCGCAGTGCAACCGACTGGCTGGCGAAGGCATCTTCATCGGTGAGGGTGTCGCGGGTGGCCTCGGTGAGGGCGCGGCGCAGGGTGCCGGGGATCTTGTTGCGGCTGTCCGGCCAAAAGGCGAGGGCAAAGGCGCGGTTGTCGGTCTCGGTGGGGCCAAACCGCAGGTGGCTGGCAGCGATCCAGGCGTCAAAGGCGCGGGCAAAAGCGTCGCGCAGGGCTGGATCATCCGGGGTGCAATGGCTGGCGGCGACCTCGGCCAGGGTGGCGCTGGTCTGCGCTAGCCTGTCAAAGCCGGGGAGAATGTGGTGGGTGAGGATCCAGTCCAATTGATGTGCCGGGGCCAGGGTCTGGGGCGGTGTATTGGGCACGCTGACAGCTGTGGTGTCGGTCCGCGCGGGGGCCGCCTGCGGGAGCAGGGTGGCGCAGACCATAGCGGTCGCAACCGTCAGGGCGACAACACGCGACAGGCGCGTGCGGGACAGGGAAAGGGGGTTCGGCATCAGAGCGACTCCAGAAAGCGGATCAGATCGGCGCGGTCTTCGGGCGCAAGGCCCACCACGGTGTCTCGGGCGGATTGGGCTTCGCCGCCATGCCAGAGGATCGCCTCCAGCAGGGTGCGGGCGCGGCCATCATGCAGGAAACCTGCGCGTGGGTTCACTTGCTGCACCAGCCCGATCCCCCAGAGCGGCGCGGTGCGCCATTCGCGCCCGGTGGCGCGGGCTTCGGGGCGGTGGTCAGCAAGGCCGTCGCCCATGTCGTGCAGCAAGAGGTCGCTATAGGGCCAGACCAGCTGGAAGCTCTGCGCGGGTTGCGCCTCCAGCCGGTTGGTGACGAATTTTGGCGTATGACAGCTGGTGCAGCCTGCGCTGTAGAATTGCGCCTTGCCGCGCAGGACGGCGGGGTCGTCCGGGGTGCGGCGGGCAGGCACGCCGAGGTTGCGGCTGTAGAAGGTGACCAGATCCATATTGGGCTGGTCAATCTCGGTCTCGCGAATGTCATTGCCGCCGTGCGGGGCGCTCTGGCAGGCGGTTTGTGCGGTGGTGCAATCGCCTGCATGGACCGGAAACAGCGGCGTGGAGATGCCGATATCGCCGGAAAACGCGGCGGCGGATTGTTCATGCACCGTGGGCTGCCCGGCCTTGTAGCCAAAGCGGCCCAGCATGATCCGGTTGTGTTCCGCTGACCAGACCAGATTGGCGCGCCCGGAGATGCCGTCGCCGTTGCTGTCATCCGCATCCGCGCCTGCCAGAAGGTCTGCGGCGGGGATCGCCTCCAACAGGCCGAGGCCAATCATGCTGGGGGCGACGCGCGGCGACAGCATGGCGTCCTTGTGCAGCGGGCCATAACCGAGGGTATTGGCGCTGTAGTCGGGGCGGTGCAGGGTGGCGGTCTCGCCACCTGCGAGTGCGATGATCTCTTCGCTGTAGGTGACGCCAAGGCGGTATTCGGGCGCGATACCGGGGGCGGAGAAATCCTGCATCTGGCCGCCATAGGTTGGCTCGGGTGCGGTGCCGATGTAGTCGGTGATTGCCTGCATCTGGTCCGGCACCGGGCCGGGGATGGAGACGCGCAGAAACATCGTGGTGGAGACATAATCCGGGCCATCCGGCACATGGCCGCGCCCGTCCTTCAGGTGGCAGCGCTGGCAGGAGCGCGCATTATAGAGCGGCCCCAGCCCATCAGAGGCGAGGGTGGAGGCGGGCGAGAACACCCAGATCTTCTTGAACAGCCCATTGCCGAGTTTGAATTCCAGCTCTTCCTCAAAGCTGAGGTTGGCGCTGTGCTGCGAAAACGCCTCGTCATCGGTGCGGGCGCGCACGGTGGCCGCACCTGCGGGCAGGGCCTCATAAGGTTCGGGCTGGTCGAACTGCGTTGTTGGGCGGGTGACGGCGCGAATGCGGGTCTGTTCCTGCGCGGTGCGGGGAAGGGTGGCGAGATGCGGATCGCCGATCGTGGCATAGGGAGGCGCAGTCTGCGCGCGGTCTGTATCGCCCTCTGGCGCGTCCCCTGCCAGGGTTTCCGACAGCGCAGTGGTTTGCGTGTCGGCCAGAGTGGGAAGCGGTGCGATCAGCGCGAGGAGGCTGAGGCCCATCAACAGCTGGGACAAATGCGGGCGGTGGGGCGACGGGGAAACGCGCATGCGGGCGGGATCACTTCTATTGGCGGGGCGCGGGGCCTCCTGACCTTGGATAGGAGGATCCGGAGCTGGCATCAACTCTTGCAGGGTGGACAATTTGTCCGGGTTGTCCGGGTTGTCCGGGTTGTTCGGGCGAATTGGTGCTGCAAACGGGCCGGGCCAAAACGCCAAGAGCAGGGGCCACGCGATGCGCCGCCCCTGCCGTATCTTTGCTGCCGTGGCAGCCCTTGGCCCGTCTTACTGGAAAACGGCCGTTGGGTTGTCGAGCGAGTCGGAGCCTTCGATGGCGACGCCATCCAGATCCAGCGCTGTCACCACGCGTTCGATGGAACGGGTCTGATCGACCAGACCGTTGACGCCGCCCATGACCAGTGCTTCGCCTGCTTCATTGCCCTGTTCCAGCATCTGGTCGTAGGAGAAACCTGCCTCGGCTGCGGTTTTGATCTGACCCAGCGCGCGCATGGTGGTCGAGAGCTTGCTGCGCATCTCGCCGTCCAGTGCCGGATCGATCTCTTGCACCAGATCGGAGAGCGACGCGCCGGAAACCATGCTGCCGTCGGTGCGGATATATTCGCCCAGATAGACGTTCTGCACGCCCAGACCATCGTAGTAATGGCTGTTGTGGGTGTTGTCGGAGAAGCAATCATGCTCTTCTTCGGGGTCGTTCAGCATCAGGCCAAGGCGCATGCGTTCGCCGGCGGTTTCCCCGTAAGAGAGCGAGCCCATGCCGGTCAGCATGGCGGTGATGCCTGCGTTTTCATCCGACAAAAGCGTGCCGCGGGCTTCGCCTTCGGTGCCCCATTGTGCGGCCATCCACTCCAGATCGGAGAGCAGCAGATCGGTTGCCGCCTTCAGGTATTCGCCGCGGCGATCGCAGTTGCCGTTGGTGCAATCCTCGCCTGCGGCATAGTCGGTCCAGGCGCGGCTGCCGGCGCCGTGGTCGGTGCCGTTCAGATCCTGACCCCAGAGCAGGAATTCGATGGCGTGATAGCCGGTTGCGACATTCGCCTCGACGCCGTCGGCCTCATGCAGGGTGCTTTCCAGCAGCGCAGGCGTGATGGCGCTGGCGTCGATGGATTTGCCGGACAGCTCAAAGCTGGGGTTGGCGACGATATTCAGCGCTGCAAGGGTGTTTTCATCTGTCGGTCCGCCATAGCTGGCATCGACATAATCAATCAGGCCCTCGTCCAGCGGCCATGCGTTCACTTTGCCTTCCCAATCATCGACGATGGCGTTGCCAAAGCGGAACACCTCGGACTGCTGATAGGGCACGCGGGCCGCGAGCCAGGCCTTACGGGCGGCTTCCAGTGCCTCGGCCGAAGGTTCGGCGATCAGCGCGTCAACAGCTGTTTGCAGGGTTTTTGCCGTTTCAAGGCTGTCCTGATATTTGGCGTGCGCAATGTTTGCGTAGGTGGTCAGCACCTCAGCCTTGTCTGCCGCAAAAGCGGGAGCCGCAACTGTGGCGAGCGCTGCAACAGCGGTACCTGCGAGAAAATGCGATGTCATTTGTTCGGTCCTTAAGGTTTAGTCGAGATGTAATGTTGTGAACGGATGGCGGGGATCTGCGGCTATCAGTCTGCGCGCCTGTCAGTGAAGGGTGGCCGACAGTGGTTGCAGCTGCGTCGAATGGGCGGCGGGGCTGGCCTGCTGAGCGCTGAGCTGATCGAGGACCATGCCGATTCTGGCGGCCAGAATCGCGGCCCGCTGGGCCTGGCGGGGCTGAACAATGAGTGAGGCCAAAAGACTGGCGTCTTCGTATTCACCGCGCGCGGCAGCGGCGACCAGATTGGCAAAGCAGTTTTCATCGGCCCCAAGACAGGTGCAGGTCATCCCGTGGCGCACCAGCGGGCGGCGGCCCTCGGTGACGCAGAAATTGCACAGGCGGCCAAAGTTTTCATAAGCTTGACGGCCGATGACCGGGCCAAGCGATGTCTGCAATTCATGTAGCAGAGCGATGCGTGTCTCGTCACCGCCGAACCAATGGCGCAGGTGGCGTACGACATTGGCTTCTAGGGCGGGCAATTCTGTCAGCAGGCCAACAGTGGCCCCGCCCCGTGGTGCCGAAGATGCGGCTGTTGAGCGGTCGGCAATCATTTTGTCAAAATCAACTTTCCGGCGCGAGTGATGCGCAGGCTGTAGATCTGGCCATTCAGCAAAATGCGGGCCTGGGTGCCGCCCCGTGCCAGTTCTTCGGCATGGTAGGTCGGGAACACTTCGGTGGCAGCGGCGCTGGTGGTCGTGGCGTGGTCAAAATTCATCTGGTTCATCAGGGTCACCCGTTTCTGTTGTCCGACCGGTCCAGATACCACTCCAGGCAAAACCCATGATCTCCGCGTGGCAGGCCGTCGGCCAGAAGCCGTCTTTGGCAACAGCTATCGCCGCAAGGAAACGCCCAGCGACGTAGAAAGGAGATGGGATTGAAGAGCGACATGAGGCGATCTCGATTGGTTGCAGTAGCTGGCTGCCTGCGCAATCACAGGTTGGCTGAACTGCGCTAAACCTGACTGAATTAATCAGAATCGTCAACCTGACTTTTTTAGTCAGATTAAAGTTTTTGTGGATTGCCTGCGGGTTTTTGTCAGAGCGCAGAGGTGGCTACCCTATTGTTGGGCGCGCGGTCTGGCTCAGAACGAAAAAGGCCGCTCCGGGCGGAGCGGCCATGGTCTGAAAGTGGGAGAGATCAGTCGCGGGTGCCGGAGAAGCGCTCCTGCCATTCCTCGCGCTGCTCGTCGGTGATCTTGGCAAAGAGCACCTCCGGCACGGTGAAGGCATGACCTGCGGGCAGCGCGGAGAGGGCGGCGGCCACATCGTCGGGCCAGCTGCGATCCTCGGTCCGGAGGGCGGCCAGCAGACGCTCGGTCGCATCAGGGATGAAGGGGGCCGACAGCACAGCATAGAGCCGGATCAGGTTCAGCCCCAGACGCACCTGAGCGGCGGCCTGATCGGGGTCGGTTTTGAAGACGGACCATGGCGCCACGGATTGCAGGTATTCATTGCCCGCAACCCAGATCGCCCGCAGCTCCTGCGCGGATTTGCGCACGTCCATGGCGGCCATGTGGCCCTCATAGGCGGTGACGCGGGTGCTGATCTCATCAATCAGCGCCTGCTCGGCCTCGCCGTAGTCATTGCCCGCAGGAACCGCCTCGCCGTATTTGGAGCGGCAGAATTTGGTGATGCGGCTGACGAAGTTGCCCAGCACGTCCGCCAGATCCTTGTTCACCGATTGCTGGAAATTCTCCCAGGTGAATTCGGAATCGCTGCTTTCGGGGGCGTGGGACAGGAGCCACCAGCGCCAGTAATCAGCGGGCAGGATTTCCAGCGCCTGATCCATGAACACGCCGCGCCCCTGCGAGGTGGAGAACTGGCCGCCATCGTAGTTCAGGTAGTTGAAGGATTTGAGGTGGTCGACCATCTTCCACGGCTCGCCGGAACCAAGGATGGTGGCCGGGAACGACAGGGTGTGGAAGGGGACGTTGTCCTTGCCCATGAACTGAACATATTTCACATCATCGGCGCCTTTATCTGTGCGCCACCAGCGCTGCCAGTCGGCGTCGGATTTGCCGTTGGCGTCGGCCCATTCGCGTGAGGCAGCGATATATTCGATGGGGGCGTCGAACCAGACGTAGAAAACCTTGCCCTCCATACCGGGCCAGTCCTGATCGCCCTTCTTGACCGGCACACCCCAGTCGAGATCACGGGTGATGCCACGGTCCTGAAGGCCGTCGCCGTCATGTAGCCATTTCTTGGCAATCGAGGTGGTCAGGACCGGCCAGTCTGATTTGCTGTTGATCCAGTCGTCCAGCTGGTCCTTCAACTGCGATTGGCACAGGTACAGGTGCTTGGTCTCGCGGACCTCCAGGTCGGTGGAGCCAGAAATCGCGGAGCGCGGGTCGATCAGATCGGTCGGGTCGAGCTGTTTGGTGCATTCCTCGCACTGGTCGCCACGGGCGCGTTCATAGCCGCAGTTGGGGCAGGTGCCTTCGATATAGCGGTCGGGAAGGAAACGGCCATCGGCGTGGGAATAAACTTGTTTTTCGGTGACTTCGCGGATCAGCCCCTGCTCGGCCAGCTTGCCTGCGAAATGCTGGGTCAGCGCGTGGTTCTGCGGGCTGGAAGAGCGCCCGAAGTGGTCAAAGCTGAGGCCGAACCCTTTGGCGATACCGGCCTGAACCTCGTGCATTTCGGCGCAATAGTCAGCCACCGGCTTGCCTGCCTTGGCGGCGGCCAGCTCGGCGGGGGTGCCATGTTCGTCGGTGGCGCAGAGGAACATCACCTCATGGCCGCGTGCGCGCTGGTAGCGAGCGTAGAGATCTGCGGGCAGCTGGCTGCCGACCAGATTGCCCAGATGCTTGATCCCGTTGATATAGGGGATCGCCGAGGTAATGAGAAAGCGCGCCATATCATCCATCCAACTAAAGCTTTGCTGGCCCGTCTAGCGCATGGCGCTGCCGCCGAAAACCCCGCTGTGGACCTTGTGGCTAATTTCCCCGCTCTGAAGGGTGTCGCAGACCGTCTAGCGCCGCTCGCGGGAGCGTTTGAGCAGGCGCCCAATGGTGAAGGAGGTGCGCGGCGCATAGACGTAGCGGGTCCGGTCCTCGGGCGCGGGGCGGGCGCGCATCCGGGCCAGGCCAAAGATAATCAGTCCGAGGTGGCCGACTGCGACAAAGGCAAAGAGCGCGCCGGGACCGTAGTTTTCGATCAGCGCCGAGGTGATCAGCGGCGAGGCGATGGCGCCAAGGGCGTAGAAGAACATCAGCGCGGCGGCCAGCTCAATCCGCTGCTGCGAGGTGGCAAAGTCATTGGCGTGGGCGGCAGAGACCGAGAAGATCGGCATGGTGGTGAAGCCGAAGAAGGCGGCAGAGGCCATCACCGCGAGAGTGCCCATGCCGCTGGCGGCCATGGTGATGCCGCAGGACAGGATGGCCACCACCGACAGCCAGATCAGCACCCAGCGACGGTCGTATTTATCCGCCAACCAACCCAGCGGGTATTGTGCCAGCGCGCCGCCAAGGACGAAGGTTGCCAGGAAGAAGGCGATCTGCCCGACCTCCAGCCCGACCTCCTGACCGTAGATCGGACCAACCATACGGAAGGACGCGGAGCTGAGGGCGGCGACGATCACCCCCGCGACGGCGAGTGGCGAACAGGCCCAGGCCAGTTTCGGGCGCAGGCGCGGGGCGTCCGGGATTTCGGGTTGGCTGGCCTTGGTCATGGTGAGCGGCAAGAGCGCCGCGCAGCAGAGGATCGCCAGCAGGTTATACGAAATGTAGGAGGCAGGCGGCAGCACCGCGATCAGCAGCTGCGCCACCAACGAGGCGGAGAGGTCCACGATGCGATAGGTGCCCATGGCGCGCCCACGGGTTTCATTGGTGACCTTGGCGTTCAGCCAGGCCTCAATCACGGTGTAACACCCTGCGACGCAGAGCCCAGAGGCCATGCGCATCACGGCCCAGGCCAGCGGATCTTCGGTCAGGGTGTGGCCGATCAGCCCCATGGCACCAAGGGCTGTACAGACCGCAAAGGCGCGGCTGTGGCCGACGTTGCCCATCAGGCGCGGTACCCACCAGCAACCGATGAAAAAACCAAGGAAATGCGCCGAGCCGAGAAAGCCGATCTGTTCCTTGTCAAATCCTAGTGTCAGACCAGAGAGCGCATCCAAGGGACCCACGCCGCCGGTCGACAACTGCAACAGGATCACAGAGAGAAACAGCGCCGCAAAGGAAATCATCATCCGCATAATGGCCAGTCATGACCGCTGCGAGGTCAGATTGCACGGGTGTTTCCGACATTTTCCCAATCGGCGTGTCGTATTGTGCCCGGTTTGTGCCCGGCGCGGCAGATTTGCCGCGCCGGGCACAAACCGGGACGAGGGGGCGGCTCAGTCGTCGCGCTGGGCGATCTCTCCGCCCGATTTGGCCCAGGCGGTAAAGCCGCCCTCAAGGTGCATCACCGGGGCAAGGCCCATTTCCATCGCGGCCTTGGCCGCAAGCGCAGAACGCCAGGCGCTGGCGCAGTAGAACACATAGGTCTTGTCCTGATTGAACACGGGTTTGTGATAAGGGCTGTCGGGGTCGATCCAGAATTCCAGCATCCCGCGCGGGCAGGAAAACGCGCCGGGAATCATACCGCTGGCCTGCAGTTCGCGGATATCGCGCAGGTCAATGAAGACATAGGCGTCGTCGGACACCGCAGATTTTGCGGTATCGATGGACATGGTGTCGACGATGGCATTGGCCTCCTCAAGGAGGGTATTGACGCCTTTGGTGATGGTCTGGGGCATGACGGGATCCTATGTTTGTTGGCTGGGGTGGTCCGGTTCCTGCGGCAGGCTGAGGCAGAGCGTGGCGCTTGGCAAGGGGGCAGAGGCGCGCAGGTCGCGCCGGTCCGGGGCGTGGCGATCCGGTTGCATCAGGCCGGGCCTGCGCTAGTGTTTGCGCTGACAGGGGCCATTGGCGCCCTCAGCAGCTGCAACAACAGGATTCCGATCATGAAGATGAACCCGCTTGGCCGCACCGGCATGGAGGTGTCGCAAATCTGTCTTGGCACTATGACCTTTGGCACTCAGACATCAGAAGCAGACGCACATGCCCAGATTGATCTGGCGCTCTCGGCGGGTGTGAATTTCCTTGATACTGCCGAAATGTATCCGGTGAACCCGATCAGCGCCGAAACCATCGGCGGCAGCGAGGCAATCATCGGGACGTGGAATGCCAAGACCGGGCGGCGCAGGGATTATATCCTTGCCACCAAACATTCCGGCGAAGGGTTGCAGGCGGTGCGGGATGGGGCGGCGATTACGGCGGAGACCATCGCACCCACGATTGAAGGATCCTTGCGGCGCTTGCAGACGGATTACATCGACCTCTATCAGTTTCACTGGCCAAACCGGGGCAGCTATATGTTCCGCAAGAACTGGCAGTATGATCCGGGCGGCGATGACCGGGCTGAGGTGCTGGACAATATGGCGGAATGTCTGGAGGCGCTGAAGGCGCAGAGGGACAAGGGCAATATCCGCGCCTTTGGCCTGTCAAACGAAAGCGCCTGGGGCACGGCGCAGTGGTTGCGGCTGGCTGAGGAGACCGGCGGGCCACGGGTGGCGTCAATCCAGAATGAATATTCGCTGCTGTGCAGGCTGTACGATACCGATTTGGCGGAGATGAGCCTTTATGAGGACGTGGGATTGCTTGCGTTTTCGCCGCTGGCCACTGGCTTGCTGACGGGGAAATATCAGGATGGTGCGGTGCCGGAGGCCTCGCGCAAGACGCTGAGCCCGGAGCTGGGCGGACGTGACACGGATCGGGTTTATCCGGCGGTGGCGGCCTATCTGGAGATTGCCAAGCGTCACGGGTTGGATCCAGTGCATATGGCGCTGGCCTGGTGTCACACGCGGCCGTTCATGGCCTCGGCCATTTTTGGAGCGACCACGTTGGCGCAGTTGCAGCATGTGCTGGCGGGGGCGGATCTGACCCTGTCGCAGGAGGTGCTGGAGGAGATTGACGCGGCCCATCGTGCCCATCCGATGCCCTATTGATCAGGGTGACCTGGGACGGGATGAACGCTTGATCATTGCAAGACGGGCGACCCTGAAGGGCCGCCCGTTTCCATCATATGCCTTGCAGCCCTTGGACTCAGTAAGAGCCAGTAGACTGTCGCGGCAGCGGGCCGCTCTGGCGCAGGGTGTTTTGCCCTTGTGACAGAGGGGCCTGACTGAACAGTGGCTTGCTGGCGGCAAGCCGGGTGGTCGCGGCGCTTGCAAGGCTTGACTGGCGCAGCTCGCGGGCGGTGATGTCATGGGCGGTGCGGAAGGCGCGGGCAAAGCTGGACTGGGAATTGAAGCCGGTGGCCAGCGCCACCTCCATGATCGGCAGATCGGTGTCGGTGACCAACCTGCGGGCCTCAGCCAGACGCAGTTGCAGGTAGTGGTCCTGCGGGGTGGTGTTCAGGCGCAGGCGGAACTGCTGTTGCAGGCTGCGGGTGCTGGTGCCCAGTTCCTCGGCGATCTCGCGCAGCGGTTTGGGATCATCCAGCGCGGCCTCCATCAGGGCGTTGGCCCGTGCGGTGAGGGAGGAATGTTTGGAGCTGCCAAGGCGGCTTTGCGGGCGCTCGGTGGAACCGGGGCCATCGTAGAGGAACAGGCCGGCCACGCGGGAGGCAAAGCCCGCACCATGGCGGCTGCCGATGATATGCAGCATCATTTCAATGGCAGGTGTCGCGCCGCCGGAGGTCATGCGCCCCTCGGAGAGGGTGAAGCGGTCGTTGCGGCACTGCACACCGGGGAAGCGGCTGGCAAAATTGTCCAGATCTTCCCAGTGGGTGGTGGCGGGATGACCGTCCAGAAGGCCGGCTTCGGCCATCAGCCAGGGGCCACCGTCGATGCCGGCAATGGTCGTCCCACCCGCCGCCAGACGGCGCAGGCCAGCCAGCAGGCTGGGGGTGGCGTGGCGGGCGAGCTGGAAGCCGGCGATCACAATCAGCAATTCGCAGCTTTGCAGGCGCGCCAGCGGGATGCCCGGCACGCTGAGGCCGCTGGTCAGCATCGCAGGTTCGCTGGTGGCGGTGACATAGTCCCAGTCGAAGGCGCCACGACCGGCCAGCCGATTGGCTGCACGCATGGGATCGACAGCCGCGGCGAAGGACAGGGTGTTGCTCTCATCAAGCACCAAAACAGCCGTTTTTAGCGGCTGATTCTCGGGCTGGAGGATGTTTTTTGCGGATTTCATCAAGTTCGATTCGCATGTTGACTAGTGGGTGCAACAAGGCTGCGGCACTGTTGAGAGCAACACAAACAGGAATCTGGGGGCAGGCTTGGGGATAACTCGGGCACAACCCTGTACATCGAGGGGAAAACCAAAATGCCTCTGAATATGGCCAAAAACGTCTTCATCACCTGCGCCGTCACCGGCTCTGGTAGTACTCAGGATCGCAGCCCGCATGTGCCCAGATCGCCCAAGGCGATCGCCGAGAGCGCCATTGCAGCAGCCCAGGCCGGAGCGGCGATCGTGCATTGCCATGTGCGTGATCCCGAGACCGGCGCGCCCTCGCGCGATCTGGCGCTCTACCGTGAAGTGACCGAGCGGATCCGCGAGAGCGACACCGATGTGGTGCTGAACCTCACTGCTGGTATGGGCGGTGACATGGTGTTTGGCGATACCGAAAACCCTCTGCCGCTGAATGAGGCGGGCACCGATATGATCGGCGCTGCGGCCCGAATGGCGCATGTGGCCGAATGCCTGCCGGAGATCTGCACGCTGGATTGCGGCACGATGAACTTTGCCGAGGCCGATTACGTGATGACCAACACGCCGGGCATGCTGCGGGCGATGGGTCAGATGATGACCGATCTGGGCGTGAAGCCGGAGATCGAAGCCTTTGACACCGGTCATCTGTGGTTCGCCAAGGAACTGGTGAAGGAAGGCGTGTTGGCCAGCCCCGCTCTGGTCCAACTGTGCATGGGGGTGCCTTGGGGCGCGCCCAATGATCTCAACACCTTTATGGCGATGGTGAACAATGTGCCGAGCGATTGGGACTGGTCCGCGTTCTCGCTGGGGCGCGATCAGATGGCCTATGTTGCGGCCTCCGTCTTGGCGGGCGGCAACGTGCGGGTCGGATTGGAGGATAACCTGTGGCTTGGCAAAGGGCAGCTGGCGGAGAACTGGCAGCTGGTCGAACGGGCGGGCACCATCATTGAGAACATGGGGGCCAAGCTGATGGGGCCGGATGAGGTGCGTGCGCAGCTGGGGCTGGTCAAACGCGCGCCGGTGGCGAAGTAATATTTGTACCGTGGGCAGGATGCGGATGGCCGCGCGACTGACTATCACGCGGCCCCTGAGGTCAGTCTGCGCGGTGAATGCGGCAGAGGAAGCAGTTGTTGCTGGCGCTGCGCAGATCGACAAAGGCAATATCGGGGCGGTTCAGCAGTTCTGCGGCGTAATCGACGAGCTGTCGTCGCGGGGTCACGGCACCGGTGCCGTAGATGATCCGCTCCTCTGGCGAGTATCCACGCAGGATATAAGCCTCCGCCTGCAAGACTTGCGGAGATGTCGGCGTAGGCGTGGCTCGTGCACATGGCTCCGCACAGAGGTAGATCGGCCCGGTTTCCGTAAAGGGGTTGCGCCCTTCGAAGGGGCGATGTGCCAGCGCCAGAAACGGCTTGCCTGCGGGTACGTTCTGCAAACAGTGGCGACAGGGCATGCCGCCCTCTTCGGCGCTGGGGTGGCGTTCAACCGGATCGCCGTAGGAATCAAGGCCTGTGCGATGGATGGTCTCGACCACCTCGCTGGGCAAAGCGTGAAATTCAAGTCTCATGAAATGTCTCCTTTCCTGGCTGTTCTGGCAGAGCAGCCGCAGGCGAGGCGACCCGAAACATGCGGGAAAGAGCCATGACAAAAACAGCAGCAATCATCGGTGGCGGAGTTATTGGAGGCGGCTGGGCCGCGCGATTCCTGCTGAATGGCTGGGACGTGCGGGTGTTTGACCCGGACCCGCAGGCCGAGCGCAAGATTGGCGAGGTTCTGGCCAATGCACGGCGCAGCTTGCCGGGGCTTGGCAATGTGGCGCTGCCTGCGGAGGGCAGTCTCAGCTACCATGCGACCATAGAAGAGGCGGTCGCCGGGGCGATCTGGATTCAGGAGAGCGTGCCGGAGCGGCTGGAGCTGAAACAGAAGGTCTATGGCGCGTTGCAGGCGCATGTTGCTGCGGATGCAGTCATCGGTTCGTCTACCTCTGGTTACAAACCGTCGCAATTGCAGGATGGGTTCAGCAATGCCGCCCAGATCGTGGTCGCGCATCCGTTCAACCCGGTCTACCTGATGCCGCTGGTGGAACTGGTCACAACCGAGGCCAACCCGGCAAGCGTGATCGACAGCGCCAAGGCTATTATCACCGAGATCGGGATGTACCCGCTGCATCTGAAGAAAGAGATCGACGCTCATGTCGCCGACCGGTTCCTGGAGGCCGTCTGGCGCGAGGCGCTGTGGCTGGTGAAGGATGGCATCGCCACCACCGAAGAGATCGACAACGCCATCCGCTATGGGTTTGGCATCCGCTGGGCGCAGATGGGGCTGTTTGAAACCTATCGCGTGGCGGGCGGTGAGGCGGGTATGAAGCATTTCATGGCGCAGTTTGGCCCGGCACTGAAATGGCCCTGGACCAAGCTGATGGATGTGCCGGAGTTCACCGATGAGCTGGTCGATCTGATTGCAGGCCAGTCGGATGACCAGTCCGGTCAGCATTCGATCCGCGAGCTGGAGCGTATTCGCGACGACAACCTTGTGGGGATGATGCGGGCGCTGGGCGCCAATGATTGGGGGGCAGGCGCGCTACAGAACGCCAATGACGCGTGGCGCGAGGGGGATGCCGGGCTGGTGCGGTCGCTGGATGCGCTTGACGATCTGAGCCAGCCGGTGCTGACTCAGAGCCGGATCGTGCCGCTGGATTGGACCGACTACAACGGCCATATGACCGAGAGTCGCTATCTGGATGCCTTTGCCCAATCCACTGATCGGCTGATGATGATTATCGGCTGCGATGCGGAGTATATCGCGAGTGGCGGCAGCTATTTCACCGCTGAGACCCACATCCGTCACATCGACGAGGTTCATGCGGGCGACCCTATTCAGGTGCGCACACGGGTGATCATGGGGCAGGGCAAGAAAATGCACCTGTGGCATGAGATGTATTCCGGTGAGCGTTTGCTGGCGACCGGCGAACACATGCTGCTGCATGTGGACCTGAAAACCCGCCGCTCCGCCCCGCCCGCGCCGCATGTCGAGGTCAATCTGGTGAAGCTGGCGGAGGCCCATGCAGGGTTACCAGCCCCTGAAGGTTTGGGCCGCGCGATTGGTGCGCCCAGATGAGCGCTGAAGGGATGCACCGTGTTCTGGTGACCGCTGGCGGGTCAGGGATTGGCCGGGCGATGGCGGAATGCTTTGCCGCCGCCGGGCATCAGGTCTGGGTCACGGATCTCAGCGCTGAGGCGCTGGCGGATGTGCCCGAGGGGTGGCGGACAACGGTGGTGGATGCCACCGATGAGGCGGGCGTGAAGGTACTGTTCGCAAAGATCGCTGAGGTCTGGGGCGGGCTGGATGTGCTCTGCGCCAATGCTGGCATTGCCGGTCCGACCGCGCTGATCGAGGATATTGCGCTGGAGGATTGGCGCACATGCGTGAGCGTCAATCTGGAGGGCTGTTTTCTGGCCGCGAAATACGCAGCCCCTATGATGAAGGCGGCCAGGGCCGGGGCGATCATCGTGACATCTTCGACCGCTGGGCTGTACGGCTATCCCAACCGGGCGCCTTATTGTTCGGCGAAATGGGCCGTTATCGGGCTGATGAAAACGCTGGCGATGGAGCTGGGCCCCTTTGGCATCCGGGCCAACGTGATCTGTCCCGGTGCTGTGGAAGGCCCGCGAATGGAGGGCGTGCTGGCGCGCGAGGCCGCGGCCAAGGGCATGGCCCGCGATCAGGTCTATAATGGCTATGCTGCAGGGACCTCGATGCGGTCCTTTGTCGAGGCGAAAGACATTGCCAATATGGCAGTGTTTCTGGGGTCGGACGCAGCGCGGCTGGTGTCGGGGCAGGTGATTGCGGTGGATGGCCATACGGAGAACCCGGATCCCAAGGTATGAGGCCCGTCTTGGAAACCGTCCGGGGGACGGTTTCAGGGCCGAACGGGCGGAGCCCTGGGCCGAAACCGGGGGCAGGCAGGTGCAGCCCGGCCTGTCGACCAGGCGAAACAGATTTAACGGCTGATCGCTGCCCTCAACGCCCTGAACCGCCCCGGCAATTGCCGCGCAGTGATATCGGCCTCGCGCACCAGATCGTCGAAATGGCTGCTAAAGGTCTCGACCCGCTCCTTGTCGCGAAAGGCGAGATAATGGCTGCCTGCGTAAAACACGCATAGCAGCGGGCCAAAGACGGTGAGTGGCGCTGAATAGAGCCGCTTGGCATCAAAGAGATAGATCCGCAGGCGTGGATAAAGCTGGGTGCAGAGCTGTTCGAAATGGTCGAGCTGCTGCAGCCGGATGTCCAGCGGCAGGCCCTCATAATATCCAACCGCATGGGCAAAGCTGTCCAACTCATAGATTGGCATGGCGATTTCATAGTCAGAGGACGATTGCCGCATCCATGTCAGCCGATCCTCAGAGGCGCCGATGGCCTGATCAGCGGTGCGCCCCAGATGCGGCGCAAATTCCCATTCCAGCAGCGCGCGCGTCTTGAGCATGTCGGGCAGGGCGGCAGGGACATGGCGGATCTTGTAACCCTGCGCCTCTTGATGCCATTCAAAGATGCGTTCATCCACCAAGGCGCGCGGAGCCTTGGCCATCGACAGGCTGGCCGCGACCAGATCTGCGGCATTTTCCGGGCGATCTGACAGGCTGAGGAGCCAGTCGGCAGAAACCCCAAGTGCTCCGGCGCAGGCACCGACCACATGGGCATTGGGCAGCCGCGCCCCCGCATCGGTCAAAAGCTGCGATATGGTCGAGCGATCCACCCCGATGGCGCGGGCCAGCGCGCTTTGGCTGAGACCGCTGTCGCGGAGCGCGCGGTTGAGGCGCAGGCGAAATTGCTCGGCGCGCAAGCGTTTGTCCATAATATCAATCATGTGATGATTTTTATCACGATTGCTGAATTTTGTTAATCATATTCGGAATTCTGCATCGACCGGCATCCGTGTAGGCCAGAGGAAAGGTAGGAAAAACAGGAGGCTGCGGATGGACACACGAGCGCGATCAGTGGTGAAAGCAGTGATCTGGAATCTGCTGGGGCTGGCGATGATGGCGGGGGTTGGCTGGCTGCTGACCGGGTCGCTTGCGCTTGGCGGGACGCTGGCGCTGGTCAACACCTGCGTCGGCTTTCTTTGTTACCTGCTGTATGAGCGGATCTGGGCCGGGGTGCGCTGGGGGCGGCGGCATGTCTGAGCAACCGGTGATCGCCGCAGCGCGGACATCCGTGCGCCCGCAGTTGATCCTGGGCCGGGTGGAATGGGGCACGCTGGGGTTGATCCTTGGCTGTTATGCGGCCTGGGGGGCATCGCTGGTCTGGCTGCCGCTGCTGTCGTTTTGGGTGGCGGTGCCGGTTTTGGCCTGCCTGATCACGTTGCATTCTTCGCTGAGCCATGAGGCGCTGCACGGCCATCCGTTTCCTCTGCGGGTGTTGAATGAGGCGCTGATGTTTCTGCCGCTGAATCTGGCCATCCCTTATGGGCGGTTTCGCGACACCCATCTGGCCCATCACCATGATGAGCGGCTGACTGACCCCTATGATGACCCCGAGAGCAATTTTTTGGATCCGGCGCGCTGGCGGCGGCTGGGGCGGATCATGCGTGCGGTTTTCTGGCTGAACAATACGCTGCTGGGGCGGATGTTGCTGGGGCCTGTGCTGGGGCAGATCCGATTTATGGCCGACGACTGGCGGTTGATCCGGCGCGGCGATGAAGCCGTCCTGCGTGACTGGCTGCTGCATGTGTTGGGCGCAGGGATCATTCTGGTGCTGGTGTTGAACAGTCCGCTGCCCCTGTGGAGCTACCTTCTGGCAGCATATCTGGGGTTGGCAATCCTGAAGATCCGCACCTATCTGGAACACCGCGCTCATCTCAGCCCCGAAGCGCGCACGGTGATTGTAGAGCGTGGCGGAATCCTGGGATTTCTGTTCCTGAACAACAATCTGCACGTCGTGCATCACTGCCATCCGGGCGTGCCATGGCATGATTTGCCAAAGCTGTACCAGACCCGTCGTCAGCAGTTTCTGGAGCGTAACCACGGCTATGTCTACCCGTCTTACGGGACGGTGTTCCGTAGCTATGCACTGCGTGCAAAGGACCCTGTTGCGCATCCCATCTGGTCACAACCTAAATAACGCCCCATAAGGGCAGGATGACATTGTGGATCCCCATCGCTATCGCCGCAGCCAGTTTTCAGACGGTTCGCTTTATGCTGCAAAAAGTGCTGAGCAGCGTCACATTGTCGTCGGCGGGGGCGACATTTGCGCGGTTCGTCTATTCCGCGCCGGTGATCTGGGCCGGGTTGCTGGGCTATCTGGCGGTGTCAGGGCAGAAGATGCCAGCGCTGTCTGCGACTTTCTGGATGTTTGCCACAATCGGCGGCACTGCACAGATTCTTGCGACAGTCTGCGTGGTGGCCCTGTTCCGACAGCGCAATTTTGCCGTGGGCATTACCTTTAAGAAAACCGAGGTGATCCAGACAGCGTTGGTTGGGCTGGTTGTGCTGGGCGATCACATCACGCCGTTGGGGTGGGTGGCGATTGTGATTGGCCTGTGTGCGGTGCTGGTGCTGTCCAGAACGCCCGAGAACAAAGGCCCTTGGTGGCGGCATCTGTCCAGCCGGGCCTCGTTGCTGGGATTGGGGTCTGGGGTGCTGTTTGCCTTTTCCGCCGTCAGCTACCGAGGGGCATCATTGCAGATGGAGGCGCTGGAACCTGCCTTTCGCGCCGGGGTGACGCTGGCGATTGTGGTCAGCCTTCAAACGCTGTTCATGCTTGTCTGGCTCAATTGGCGTGAGCCGGGAGAGATTGCACGGGTCTGGGCGGCGCGGCGGGTGGCGATCTGGGTCGGCCTGACCAGCATGGCGGGCTCGTTCTGCTGGTTCTGGGCCTTCACCTTGCAGAACGCCGCCTATGTAAAGGCGCTGGGTCAGGTCGAGCTACTGCTGTCGCTGCTTGCTTCGGTGCTGTTTTTTAAGGAACAGATCACCCGGCGCGAAATCCTCGGCATGGGGTTGTTGATCCTGTCCATCCTGGCGCTGGTACTGGCAATCTGACCGACATTGCGCCGCATGCGGTGATGGCTGTTGCTGCTGGCGCGCCGTCAATCATGCGCGGGCATCGGATAGCCCTTCAGGTGCAGGAAGTGACTGGATTCATCATCATTGCGAAAGAACGGCACGCTTTCAGGCGGGGCTTCACTGCGGATTCGGCGGGTGACTTCGGCTAGAACCACTTCGGTGATGAAGGGCAGATCATAGGTGCGCACCTGGCTGAGCGGGATCCATTGCAGATGCGACAGCTCATCCGAGGCGCGGGAAAAATCATCAATATCGCTGCTGATCTGGGCTGCGTCGATCAGAAAGAACCGCGCATCAAATCTGCGGGGGCGACCGGGGGGCGTGATGGCCCGGAACACAAATTGCAGTGCGGCAGCAGCGGGCAGATGGCCGGTGGCGGCGAAATCTACCCAGTCTGGGCCGGGCGGGGTGGTCCATGTGCTGGGTTTCCCAAGGATCAGCCCGGTCTCTTCCCACAGCTCGCGAATAGCGGCAATCGCCAAGGCGTGATGCAGGTCCTCGCTGGACTGTTCCGCCAGCCTGTCGCGGCAGACCGGCGGCAGGGCCGTTGCCAATGGCACATCGGCGTCGCCCGGATCAACGGCACCGCCCGGAAACACCACTTTGTTGGGCATAAAGGCGGCTTTGGCGCCGCGCTGGCCCATCAGGACCTGAGGATCATCGCCCATCCGATCGCGCACCGCGATAATTGTTGCAGCGTTGCGGATTGGTGTGGTGTCCCGGCCGGCGGTGGCAGCATCGGCGTAGCCGGTGTCTGCGGGGGGCTTGGCAGGGGAGGGGGATTTGCGCATCTAACGGGCCTTGTGGGTTGAGCACTGGCGGCGGAGGCGGCGTGTTTCACCATGCCCCGCCGGATCCAGATGTTCCGGTTCAACTGTCCTTGTCAAACCCATGCATACGGCGCGCCCATTGGTAGGCGATCACAATGCCCTTCATGCGGGGCAGCAGGAACAGCGAGGACAGAACGCAACCCAGCGAGAACACGGTGAAGGTCACCATCGGTTCGGGTCGCCAGGTGAAATAGACGAAATGCAGCAGCACGGCCATAACGTGGCCAACCAGCAGGATAGTCAGATATGCGGGGCCATCGTCGGCGCGCGCATGGGTCAGGTTCAGCCCGCAGTTGGAGCAGCTGTCGTTCACCTTCAAATATGAATGCAGCAACTTGCCCTTGCCGCAATTGGGGCATTTGCACCGCCAGCCGCGCAATACGGCAGGCATGGTGGGGCGGTCTTCTTTGCTATCAGTCTTGATATCGGCCGAAAGGGCCGCAGATGACTCGGTCATGACAAATCCTATCTTTTGCCTGCATATTTGAGCGCATTGGCCAAAAGTTTAAAGGGGGCGACCCCGCAGTGCGTCGGCATGCCGCAAGATTGCGCCGTGCTAGCCCGTGGCGCAATGCCGTCGCCGGGATTTCTTCAAACGTTTTTATTTTTTTGCGACGGAACGGCCGTGGGCCTGCGTTTTGTTGTTGTGATCGGCAGCAACGGGCTGCCTGCTGCAAAAGGGAACGCAGACATGAAACATTCCAAGTTTATCGCCATTGTGGTTGCTGTCGGGTCTTTGATCGGCGCGACCGGTGCGGTGGCCAAGCCAGGGTATGGCGGCAAGGGTGGCCATGGTCCACGGATGAGCTTTGAGGAAATCGACACCAATGGCGACGGTCAGATTACCAAGGCCGAAATGGAAGGCCTGCGTGAGGCACGTTTTACAGCCGCAGATGCCAATGGTGATGGTCAGCTGACACTGGCGGAGATGGAAGCCGCCGCTCAGACCCGCGCCAGAACCCGCGCGGCTGCGATGCTAGAGCGGATGGACGCGGACAACGATGGCACGCTGAGCCTGGAGGAACTGCCGAAACCCCGGCGGATGGGAAAGATGTTTGACCGCGTGGACGCCAATGACGATGGTGCCATCAGCAAAGAAGAATTCGAAACCGCCCGGATGAAACACCGTGGCCGCCACGGCACCGGACATAAGCCGCGTGACGGCGCACCACAGGACGGCGAGACGGAGCAGAACTGATCCGATACGACAGATGCAGTCTTCAGCACATATCGCGCGACGGGCCCAGGACCAGGGCCCGCTGATGACGCTGCCTGTAGATCCTCCAGAACCTGCGACGCCGATCACGTCGCCTATTGTCGAGGACCCCGATGGGGCGTTGCTGATCCGTTTCGCCGACGGTGATCCGCAGGCCGCAGCGCTGCTGACCGCACGTCTGGCTCCGCGCGCACTGGGGGTGGCGATGCGGGTTCTGGGCAACCGGGCCGAAGCCGAAGATATCACCCAGGAAGCAATGTTACGGCTGTGGCGGCAGGCGGAGCACTGGGAGCCGGGGCGGGCGCGACTGACGACCTGGCTATATCGGGTGGTGATGAACCTTTGTATCGACCATAAACGACGTCTGCGGGGCGGTCATCTGGATCTGGATGCGATCCCCGAGCCGCCTGATACGTCAAAATCCGCCGCTGAGCGGATACAGGACGGTGCGCGGCAGGACGCTTTGCAGGCGGCATTGATGCAATTGCCGGACCGACAGAGACAGGCGGTGGTGTTGCGCCACATCGAAGACCTGCCCAACCCGGAGATCGCAGGGATCATGGACATCAGCGTCGAGGCGGTCGAAAGTCTGACTGCGCGGGGCAAAAGGGCACTGGCGGCGATCTTGGCCGGGCGTCAGGCTGAATTGGGATATAGCGATGGTTGACAAGACTGGAAAATCCACCCCCGAAACATCGGGTGCCGGTGACGGCTTCATAGTCGAACGGGCCGAATTTTCCGATGCGGAGAAGGCGCTTGATGATCTGTTTGCGCAGGCCCTGGACGAGGCTTCGCCAGTGCTGCCTGTGGCGATGGAAACGGCGATCCTGGACGAGGCCAACGCGATGCAAGCGGCGATTTTGGCGCGGCGGTCCACTGTCGTTGATCTGGTCGCCGCACAAGAGGACACACCGCGAGCGATCACGGATGGCGGCGGCGGTGTTGTCGTGGGGCTGCGTGATTTGCTGGCCAATCTGGGCGGCTGGCCTGCGCTTGGTGGGCTGGTGACAGCCAGCGCCGTTGGCCTGTGGATAGGTCTCGCGCCGCCTGCGTTCCTGCCCGACCCGATAGAGCTTGCCGGGATCGACCTGAGCGGTGAGGACCTACCGGATGACAGTTATGATTTGGCCATGGCGGTGAGCGAGGAGATGGAATGATGATCGAGCAAGCCAAGCCCATGCGTCGCCGCTGGCTGTTGATCGCGTCTTTGGCGCTGAATCTGGTGGTGATTGGCGTCGCGGTTGGGGCGGCATGGCGCTATGCGGGCCATGACAAGGCGCGTTTGCGGATGCCGCCGGTTGGTGCGCTTTTGTTCCGCGATCTGGATGCCGGGACCCGCCAGAGTTTGCGCAGCAAGGCGGAGGGTGATCACGGCAGTTACCACGCCCGTCGCCGTGCAGAGGGTGCGAGGGTGGTCGAGCTGCTGCGGGCGACCCCTTTCGAAGCGGCGGCGCTGGGCGAGATGCTGAATGCTCAGGCAGAGCGGCGTCACAGCTTTCAACGCTCGGTTCAGGAGGCCTGGTTGGGCAAGATCGAAGCGATGAGCGCGGAGGAACGCGCGGATTACGCAGATCGGCTGCAACACCGGGTCGACCACCCCAAGCGGCGGAAATGGCGGGAGTAAGCTGGTTTCTCGGCGCTTGCGTCACTTATGACCGGGCGAGACCCGTGCAAGGCTGAAATCTGGGCAGACCGAACGGGGCAGAGAATGGATCGCTGCCCCGTTTGCTGTTTCTGGACCGTGTGACTGCTCGGACGGTCCTGCCTGCATTGTCGCCACGTCCTGCCGGATTGTTCCGGTCTGTGGACTTGCGGCGCCCGTAACACTGTCCCGTGTCTGTGGGCTGGTAGTCAGCGTCGTATTCTAAGGCTGCCCGGTGTCGGACTTGGCCGATGGGGCGTTTCCAATAGATGTTCACGCCGCCATGTCGATGGCGAGCGAGATCTGGTTTCGTCCGGCGTGTTTGGCGCTGTAAAGCGCGCGATCGGCATCGGTGATCAGCGCGTTGATAGCGCTGTCGGTGTCGCGGGGGTCTGCGGGCGTCTGGCGCGCGCACCCACCGATGGCTGCGCCGATGCTGATGGTGACATAGATCGGGGTATCTACGCCGGGGATGTGGAACGGTGTGCTGTTGATCCTGTTGCACAGGTCACTGGCGGCGGCCTCGGTCATGGCTTGGCCAACTGCGGGCATGACGATCATGAACTCTTCACCACCGATACGCGCCAGCAGGTCGACGGGGCGCAGCGCGGTTTGCAGGCGCTTTGCGGCCTCAATCAGCACGGCATCGCCAACGGGATGGCCATAGCGATCATTGATTTTCTTGAAGTGGTCGAGATCCGCCAGCATGACGGCAAAGCTCTCGCCGGTTTTGGCGGAGGTCCGGGCGACCCGCTCCAGAAAGGGTTTGGCATAGCGGCGGTTGAACAGGCCGGTCATCGGATCTTCGACCGCGGCGCGCAACCCGTTGCGGACGCTGTCGCGCAGCTGTTCAATGCGGGCCTTGTTGCGCAGCTGAGTTTCGATGCGCAGCGCCAGTTCGGCTGCGTCGAAGCCGGTTTGCAGCACGTCATGTGCGCCCCGGTCCAACGCTTCGGCAGCAATCGCGGGATCGGCCGGGTGGACAACGGCGATCACCACGGATTTACGAGTGGCCGCGCGGGCTCGCAGATCAGCCAGCAGACGCAGGCCCTGCGCCAGTGTGTTGCGGCCCAGCTCAATCACGATGGCATCAGGCACTGGCTCGCGCATCAGGGGATGCACCGCGCCGAATTGATGATTGCAAAGCTGATAGGGCACCCGTGGCGCCAGTTGTGCCTGCCAGTAAACGGCGGTGGCAGTATATTCGGTGACCAGCGCCACCATTGCGCTGCGCATTTCGGCACTGAGATAGGCCTCTGATGCGGGCATCGAAAACCCGTGGGAGCCGTCGCGTTGCAGGTGAAGCTCTTCCTGTGCGCTGCAGGCACGCAGAAGACTGCGGATCCGTGCCTGCAGGATGGTGTCATCCAGAGGTTGCAACAACACATCGTCAATTCCAGCCCGCAGTGCCGCCAGGCGGCGCTGGCTGTCGTTTTCACGGTCGATGGCGATCATCGGTATGCCAGCCAGTTGTTCGTCGTCTGCAAGCGCGCGTTTCACATCCGCGGCCTCGCCATCGGGAAGCGACATCGCGGTCAAGATCAGGTCTGGCCGGCACCGCTGCGCAGTTTTGGCCGCATCGGCAATACTGTCGGCCTGCACCACCCGGTAGTAGGCGGCGGACAGCTGAACCTTCAGCATGATCCGGTTGGTCGAAACCCCGTCAATGATGAGGATAGTACCCTGCACGCGGTGCCCTTTCGCCCCTTGCATTCCATTTGTCTCTCAAGTTTTAATGAGACTGGTTAATAAACCCTTTCGTATTTTCATCAATTTGACCGCGAAGTGTCAGGAATGTGCTCACATATGCCATTTTCCGCCGATGCCGCCGAAACGCTCGGCTTAAAAGCGCTTGCCTGGCTGGCGGGGAACGACGAACTCTTGCCGGTGTTCCTCGGCTCAACCGGTGCGAGTGAGGCTGACCTGCGGGCGCAGGCCTCGGATCCCGCCTTTTTAGGGTCAGTTCTTGACTTTTTGACCATGGATGACGCCTGGGTCATGCAGTTCTGCGACAGCCTTGGGATCAGCTATGAACAACCGATGCATGCGCGCATGGCGTTGCCCGGCGGCGCGCAGGTTCACTGGACCTAACCGCGAACCGGCCCCGAAACTGGCCGCGCTTGTGGTCATCAGATCACTGCACCAACTCTCCCTCTTTTGCCTCTGACCTAAGGAATGCCCATGCCTGTTGATGCCCTGCTTTTTGACAAGGACGGAACACTGTTTGATTTTGCCCTGACCTGGGATCGCTGGACGGGGCGGATGCTGGATCTGCTGGCAGAGGGCGATATGGCACGTATGCAGCAGATGGCTGATGCCATCGATTATGATCTGCAACAGGGCAAGATCCGGCCAAGCAGTCTGGTCATCGCCGCCACAAACCGGCAGGTCGCCGAAGCCCTGGCACCGCATGTGCCGCAGATGGATCTGGATCAGCTGGAACTATACATGGCCGAAAGCGCCGGTGAGGCGGAATTGGCCGAGGCGGTGCCATTGGCGGCCTTCCTTGATGATCTGCTGGCGCGGGGCAAAGTGCTGGGTGTCATGACCAATGATGCCGAACTGTCCGCAAAAAACCAGTTGAGCCGCAGTGGCGTGCTGGACCGGTTTGCTTTTGTCGCCGGGTTCGACAGCGGCCATGGTGCCAAGCCGGATGCGGCGCCGCTGTTGGCGTTCTGCACCGCCACCGGTATTGTACCTGAGCGCACGGCCATGGTCGGTGACAGTCTGCATGATCTGGTGGCCGGGGATGCGGCGGGGATGCGACGTATTGGTGTGCTGACCGGGCTGGCCGTCGCCGCTGATCTGGAACGTCATGCAGATGTGATTCTGCCTGACATCGGTCATATTCCGGCCTGGCTTGACAGTTGAGAGTTGGTGGAGCGCTGTGAACTGGACACATGTGACCAGAAATATTTGCTTTGCGCCGTACCAGCGCTGAAAAACGACCAGCCCTGTCGGAAATAGGCATCCTAACCCCGTCTGAACAGGGCCTGCTGGGGCTCAGGAAATAGGGGCACCGCGCGAACCAATGGCTGTAGCCCCTGCCAGCAGGGGAGGGCCGCTATGACATCCGAAACAAAAACCCGTCGGCGCGGCGGGGGCCGGGCCGGGGCTGCGGCCCGCCGGGGTGATGCTGTGATCGAGCAAATGCCATGGTTGATCCCACGCAATATCGATCGCCCGATAGAGCCGCTGGGCCCGGATGGGGTTGCAGCCATCCACGAAGGCGCGATGCGTATCCTCGAAGAAATCGGCATTGTGTTCCTGAATGACGAGGCGCTGGAGATCTTTAAAGAGGCGGGCTGCAAGGTCGTCGGCGACCGCGTGCATCTGGACCGAGAGTTCGTGATGGAGATGGTTGCCAAGGCGCCGTCGGAGTTCACCATCACGCCGCGCAACCCGGACCGCACCCTGCCGGTTGGTGGCAATCATATTCTGTTTGGCAATGTGTCTTCGCCGCCGAACTACTGGGACATGTCGCTGAATGCCAAGGTCGCAGGCACACGTGAGCAGTGCCAGAACCTGCTGAAGCTGACCCAGTATTTCAACTGCATCCACTTCGCTGGCGGCTATCCGGTGGAACCTGTGGATATCCATGCCTCGGTGCGGCATCTGGATGTACTCTATGACAAGCTGACGCTTACAGATAAGGCGATGCATGCCTATTCGCTGGGCAAGGAGCGGGTCGAAGACGTGATGGAGATGGTGCGCATTGCGGGCGGGTTGACCCATGAGGAGTTCGAGGCCCGCCCGCATATGTATACGAATATCAATTCGACCTCGCCACTGAAGCATGACCAGCCGATGATCGACGGTTGCCTGCGGCTGGCGCGGCGAGGGCAGGCAATTGTGGTCACGCCCTTTACCCTTGCAGGGGCGATGGCGCCGGTGACCATGGCCGGAGCGGTGGCGCAGTCCATTGCCGAATCCCTCTCGGCGATTGCGCTGTTTCAATATGTACGTCCTGGTACGCCCTGCGTGATTGGCACCTTTACCTCCAATGTGGATATGAAATCCGGTGCCCCGGCATTTGGCACGCCGGAATATATGCGCTCGACCCAGATGACCGGGCAGATGGCGCGTTACTATGGGCTGCCGATGCGATCCTCGGGTGTCTGCGCGGCCAATGTGCCCGATGGTCAGGCGATGTGGGAGACGTCAAATTCGCTTTGGGCTGCGGTGCAGTCGGGCACCAATATAGTCTATCATGCAGCCGGTTGGCTGGAAGGCGGACTGATCGCCAGCCCCGAGAAGTTCATAATGGACTGCGAGATTCTGCAACATATCCAACGCTATATGCAGCCGGAAATTACTGGCACAAGTCCTGACGATATCGCGTTGGAAGCCATCCGTGAGGTTGGCAATGATGGGCATTTTTTCGGTATTCAGCACACGCAGGATCGCTATAGCACTGCCTTTTATCAGCCCTATCTCAGCGATTGGCGCAACTATGAGGCCTGGGAGGCTGCGGGCGCGGTCTGGACACCGGAACGGGCGCATAACATGTTCAAGGAGATCATCGCCCAGTTCGAGGCGCCGCCCCTGGATGAGGCGATCCGCGAAGAGCTCGCAAGCTTTGTTGCGCGCCGCAAAGCAGAAGGAGGTGCGCCAACTGATTTCTAATACTGGTTGAGGGGAAGTTTCACGTATTGGAACCTCTGCCATTGTATTGCGCAAGTGTATAAGTCAGGCCGATCTAACGAGAGAATCGCTGCCATGACTGACCCGGATACTGCAATCGCTTTGCGCGCCCGTTTGCCTATGGTGGCTTTGGGCGCGGGTAGCGGATTCGCCATGTGGCTGCTGGCGCGGGACTGGGACCAGCCGGGTCTCTCTGAGGGCCTGTTTTTGGCGATGTTTGCCTTCCTATCCAGTTTCTGCGGCGCATCACTGGCGATGATCGGGCCGCTGTCGCTGTTGCGTGCGTTGGGCGGGGCGCTTTGGGTTGCGGTGCCGATGACCGCGCTGATGCTTCTGGCGGCGTTGCGCTACCCGGTTGCGACCGATCTTTTACAGAATGAGGTGTTGGTGCTGATGACGCTGACGCTTGGCGCGATGGCCTGCCCATTTGTGTTGCTGCGGTTGTCCGTGCCCGACCGCTGGACCCGGTTTGCGGCACTGTCTGCGGCCAGCTGGGGTATCGTGTTTCGCCTGGCCTGCGGGGTCGGGTTTGTCGTGGTGTTCTGGATTCTTGGTCTGTTGTCCAATGCCCTGCTGGATCTGGTCAACATCACCATTCTGGAAGACATCGCCGAGGTGGATTGGTTGGCGCTGACGCTGAGCGGCGCGGTCTTTGGGTTGGGCCTGGCGGTGGTGCAGGAGCTGGGGGGCGGTGGCGCGCCGCATCTTCTGTTTCGGTTACTCAGCCTGCTGCTGATTCCTGTGCTGTTGGTGGTTGGCCTGTTTCTGGCTGCGATCCCGCTGCAGGGGTTGTCCAGCGCCTTTGGTCATCTGTCCTCGGCTGCGACGCTGATGGCGATGTCGGCGGTGATGATGACACTGGTCTGCGTCGCACTGACCTGGCAGGAGCATCCAAGGGGCGCAAATGGCATGGCGGCACGACTGCTGGCGATTGGTTTGATGCTGGTCACTGGTCTGGCAGCCTGGGCGGTCCTGATGCGGGTCTGGCAATATGGTTGGACGCCGGATCGCATCTATGCGCTGCTGTTTGCGATGACGTTACTGCTGCACGGGTTGGTCTATGCCGGCTGTGCGGCCATTGGAGGCGCGGGTTGGCCAGATCTGTTGCGGCGCGCCATTGTCGGCCTGGCGCTGATGACCGGTGCCACATTGGCGCTGGCCCTGACGCCGCTGGTGGATGCGGGGCGCATTGCGGCCAATAATCAGGTGGCGCGGGTGCTGACGGGTGAGACAGAAGCAGCAGAGCTGCCCCTGTGGCAGATGGCCCATGACTGGGGGCAGGGCGGCCTTGACGCGCTGACGCGGTTGGATGCCCACGCGGAAGAGACCGGGGATGCAGATCTCTCCAATCGCCTGCAGCTGGCGCGCAGCGCTACGAGCCGTTGGGAGATGACGAAGGAAGTGGTGGACGTCACCGATGATCAGCGCAAGGAGCTGATTGAGCTGCTGCCCGTACAGCCCGCCGGAGCTACAGTGACAGCAGATGATTTCAGAGGGCTGAAGCGTTTTCAGCTGCTGCGCTGGATTCGCAGCTGCAAGCGGCTGCTGCCGGATGGCAGCGCGGGCTGTGTGCTTATTCGCGGCGCGCTGGGAGCGACCTCCGACGAGGCGGCGGAGCTGGCCTTGCTGCTCTTCAGAGAAGGGCGGGACGGGGCGCAGCTGGAGACCCTCGCCCTGCGGTTTGGCCCGGACGGCGCAGACATGCTGGGCCGTATAATTCTGGATCGCGGGCCACCGGCGCAGCAGCAGACAAAAGAGCAGGCCGAGACCTTGCTGGCGGCGGCGCAGGCCGGCCGTTTCGAGATATCTCCCGCGCGGCAGAATACGTTGAAACTGGGCGATCTGGAGGTATTGATACGGCGCCGACGCTGATCTGAGGGAAAACCTGTGAAATTTTAATTGTTGGCCCTTTGTTAACCAGGTTGGGTCAAAAGTAGAGACACGCAACAAGGGGCCAGCGATGCACGGTCTGATCAACAGGGCATTCCAGGCATTTGTCAGCACCACCTTCGGGGGGGGCAGCTGGCAGGTGATCATGGATACAGCAGAGCTTGGCTTTAACGAGTTCGAAGCGATGCTCACCTATACGGATGAGCAGTCGCAGACCATGTTGCATACCGCTGAACAAATCCTGCAGCGCCCGTTGGCCGAAATGCTAGAGGACATGGGCACGTTTCTGGTGTCCAACCCCCAGCTGGAAGCGCTGCGCAGATTGCTCCGCTTTGGCGGCGTCAACTACGTGGAATTCCTGCATTCACTAGATGATTTGCCTGATCGTGCGCGCCTGGCGGTTGCAGATCTGAACCTGCCGGGGCTGGAACTGATCGAACAGGCACCCGGACAATTTGAACTGCACTGCCAGCCCGGTTTGCCGGGTTATGCCAATGTGTTGATGGGAGTTCTGCGCGCGATGGCGGATGATTACGGGGATCTCGTCTTTCTTGATCACTCGGGGACGCAGGACAATGCTGAGGTGATTTCTATAACGTTGGTGGAAACCGAATTTGCAGAAGGCCGTGCCTTCGATTTGGGGGCACATTCGCTATGATGATGAGCCTGCGAGATATTTCCGGTATCGCGAATGAAATCTGTCCGATGCATGTGGTGATTAACCACGAAGGCCGCATTACCGGTGTCGGGCCGACACTGCGCAAACTGCGCCCGGATACCGATTGGCTGGGCAGCCGCTTCTTTCGTATCTTTGATCTTGCCCGGCCGCGACGTGTGCGCTCAACCGAGGATTTGATCAAGACAGCCGGGGCCAAACTGCATCTGAAATTTCGCGATGCGCCTCAGACCGGGCTGAAGGGCGTTCTTGCGCCGTTTCCGGATGGGCAGGGCGGGTTCATTAACCTGTCTTTTGGTATTTCAGTGCTGGAGGCGGTGCGGGATTATGATCTGACAAGTGCGGATTTTTCGCCCACCGATCTGACCATCGAAATGCTGTATCTGGTTGAGGCAAAATCCGCCGCGATGGAGGCCTCACGCCAGCTGAACCTGCGCCTGCAAGGGGCCAAAATTGCTGCCGAGGAGCAGGCCTTTACCGACACGCTGACCGGGGTCAAGAACCGGCGCGCGATGGACCACATATTGAACAGGTTGATCGCGACTGGTCGAGATTTCTCGCTCATGCATGTCGATCTCGACTTTTTCAAAGAGGTCAATGACACGCTGGGTCATGCGGCCGGGGACACTGTGTTGCAGCGTGTGGCCAAGCTGATGGTGCAGTGCACCCGCCAGAACGATACGGTTGCGCGAGTCGGTGGCGATGAATTTGTGCTGATATTCGACGGCCTTATAGATCGTATCCAGCTATCGGGCATTGCGCGTCGCCTGATTTCAGCCATCGAAGAGCCGATCCCTTTTGGGGACAAAACCTGCAAGATCTCAGCCAGCGCAGGCACCGCGTTGTCCTCGGCATTCTCGGCTGGGTTGGATGGCGCGACGCTATTGAACCAGGCCGACGTTGCGCTTTATGCGGCCAAAAATGCAGGCAGGGCGCGTCACTTTTTTTACCAGCCCGGCATGGAAGATCAGCGCGACGACACCCCCTCTTAAGACGCTCTTATGTGGCCTATCGAGGCCTCGGACGTGCCTGACATCGATGCCGTTAAAAAGGGTAATCGAGGGATCTGCGTGGCGATCCATCCTGTGGACTGAAATCCGTTGATGTCTTGATCTGGATTGCCCTATGTGCCGCGCGTTCCAAGACGTGACGATATCGGGTGCTTGGTGAGTACCCGGTTCGCGGAATCTATGGTGAGCGCTTGGAACGCAGCATTCAAAATGCGGCCCACCCAATAAAACATCAAATTTCTGAGAGGAAAAGTGGCAGCCCGTAGGGGAATCGAACCCCTCTTTCCAGGTTGAAAACCTGGCGTCCTAACCGATAGACGAACGGGCCACTTGGTCTGTGAGGGGGTGTTTACTTAGTCCTCAGCGCTGGCGCAAGGGGGATTTTCACCTGAATTGGAGTTTTTTTCAACATTTGCCAGTCGCCTGCAAGGTTCTGAAAAGTATTGTAAATATGAAGGCTGTGGACCGTGTCAGTACCCGCATGCCGCAAGCGACGGTTTGCAGGATGGACCAAAGCCACACCTACACTCGAACTGACATGCGACTGAGTATAATCCAGCTGCTGCGCCAATAGGAGCTGATCAGAAACATCACTGTCATGGAAAAGTGGCAGCCCGTAGGGGAATCGAACCCCTCTTTCCAGGTTGAAAACCTGGCGTCCTAACCGATAGACGAACGGGCCACTTGGTGTGAGCGGGTATTTAGTGATTAGCGCCGAAAGCCGCAAGTCAAAAAACACCACCGAGGTGATTTTATTTTGTAGGCAACCGGGGGTGGTGCCGCGGCGGGAATATGGGGTTGTTTAGATGTGCACGTCAGGCTTCTGCGGCGTCCTCTAGCCGCATTTGCACGGATTGGCGTCCGCCCCAGGTGTTGATCTCCAGTCGCCCGGCGAAGTGAAAACGGGCACCGCCGTGATCCAGCAGGCGTTGGCCCAGTTCGGTGTCAAATGCACCAAAGCAGATGGCGTCTATGCCACTGCTCAACCCGTCGCTCAGCGATAGTTTCAGATGGCTTTCTCCAACTCGCTTGGCAAAGCGGATCTGAAGATCGGGGAATCCATAGCGCGGGGCGGGGGCGCCTGCACCAAAGGGACCGGCTTGTTCAATCTGTTCGATCAGCGGCACGGTTGCGGCACCTGGCATCAACATGCCGTCCAGTTTCAGATCACTTGGTCCCAGATCACCGGCCCCTTGTTTGGCCAGCAGCGCGCTCAGTCGCGCCATGGCCGGTTCCAACTGGTCGCGCGCAACAGTCAGCCCTGCCGCCATTTTGTGTCCGCCGCCCTTGATCAGCAGCCCCTCAGCGGCAGCGCGTTGGATCGAGGCGCCAAGGTCGATGCCGCTGACCGAGCGGCCTGATCCTTTGCCCTCATCGCCATCAAGGCCGATGACGATGGCCGGGCGGCCTGCGGCCTCTTTCAGGCGAGAGGCGACGATGCCGACAACGCCGGGATGCCAGCCTTCGCCAGCTGCCCAGACCAGCGGCGCGTCCAGTCCCCGGGCCTCCGCCTGTTCCAGAGCGGCGGCGCGAACAGCGTTTTCGATATCGCGACGTTCGCTGTTCAGCTCATCCAACCGGGCGGCGATGGCTTCAGCCTCGGCCAGGTTGCTGGTCGCCAGCAGTCGCGCACCAAGATCGGCCTTGCCGATGCGCCCGCCGGCGTTGACCCGTGGACCGAGCAAAAAGCCGAGGTGATAGGTCGACGGGGCCGAATCCATCCGTGATACATCCGCCAGTGCCACCAGTCCGGGGCGCTGGCGGGCGGCCATGACCTTGAGTCCCTGACGGACAAGCGCGCGGTTCGCCTCAATCAGCGGTGCGACATCGGCGACGGTGGCCAGGGCAACCAGATCCAGCAGGGCCATCAGATCAGGACCGGTGCCCATCCCCTTGTCCCGCATCTGGCGGCGCAGCTCGACCAGCATCAGGAACACCACACCGGCGGCGCAGAAATAGCCCAGATCGCCGTCCTCATCCTGCCGGTTGGGGTTCACCACCGCGACGCAATCGGGCAGGGTTTCGCCGCCCAGGTGGTGGTCCAGAACCACCACATCGGCCCCTTTGGCTGCGGCAATCGGGCCATGCGACAGGGTTCCGCAATCGACGCAGACAATCAGGTCATGATCCCGTGCCAATGCGGCCATCGCGGCGTCATTGGGGCCATAGCCTTCGTCGATGCGATCCGGCACATAGAGTGTGGCGCCAAGGCCGACTTGGTTCAGCCAGACCAGAAGCAGTGCTGCAGAGGAGCCCCCGTCGACATCATAATCGGCAAAGACGGCAATGCGTTCGCGTCGCTCTACCGCCTGTAGGAACCGGGCGGCGGCGGCTTCCATATCTTTCATCCGACGCGGATCAGGCAGCAGTTCTTTTAGCTGTGGAGACAGAAAGCCGCTGGCCTCATGGGCGGGAACGCCCCTGCGCGCCAGCACCTGACAAACTGCGGCGGGCAGGCCGGTCTGCTGTTCCATCGCCTCGGCGGCGCGGGCCATGTCCACATCCGGGCCAATCCAACGACGTCCGGTGAGTGAGGTCTCAACTCCCAAAAAGCTCATGTCTGCGCCCCTTATGTGTTTGGCCCCGCGCTGGCCCGGTCATGGCAAAGGCCGGACCCACGCGGATCCGGCCTTTCACCTTTCTTCAAATACTCAAATCCCGGCAGATGCTGCAAGCACCAAGCTTTGCGATCACTGGTGCGCGCTGAGCGGTGTGCGATAGCTCATCCGGCGGACGGAGCCGGTTTTGGAGCGCATCAACAGTGTGGTGGTTTCCACCCAGCCCGGCTGACGTTTGATCGCGGGCAGCAGCGAGCCGCCGGTGACGCCGGTTGCCGCAAAGATCACATCGCTGGTGACCATCTCGTCCCGGCTGTAAACCCGGTCCAGATTGGTGATGCCTGCCTTAGCGGCGCGGGATTTTTCATCGTCGTTGCGGAACAGCAGGCGGCCAAAAATCTGGCCACCCATGCATTTCAGCGCCGCTGCGGCCAGCACGCCTTCGGGTGCGCCGCCCTGGCCCATATACATGTCGATACCGGTGGTCTCGCTTTCGGCGCAATGCATCACACCTGCGACGTCGCCATCGGTGATCAGGCGGATCGAAGCACCGGTTTCGCGGACCTCAGAGATCATGGTTTCGTGACGCGGGCGCTCCAGGATACAGACCGTGATGTCCGACGGTGCGCAGTTCTTGGCTTTGGCCAGGGCCTCAACACGTTCGCGCGGGCTCATGTCCAAGGAAACGACACCCTCCGGGTAGCCAGGGCCGACGGCCAGCTTGTCCATATAGGTGTCTGGGGCGTGCAGCATAGAGCCGCGTGGCCCCATCGCGATCACCGTGAGTGCGTTCGGCATATCCTTGGCGGTCAGCGTGGTGCCTTCCAGCGGGTCAAGGGCGATGTCCACGCCAGGGCCGTTGCCGGTGCCGACTTCTTCGCCGATGAACAGCATCGGGGCTTCGTCACGCTCGCCTTCGCCGATGACCACAACGCCGGCGATATCCAAAAGGTTCAGCTGTTCGCGCATGGCGTTGACGGCGGCCTGGTCAGCGGCCTTTTCGTCGCCGCGCCCGATCAACGGTGCGGATGCCAGGGCAGCCTGTTCGGCCACACGGGCCAGGCCGAGCGACAACATGCGGTCGTTGAATGCGGCGTCGTTGGTGTCAGTAGTCATAGCCAATGTCCTATCTCAATCCCTGGTCGGTGCCGTCGCATACCCTGCATCTGGCAGCGCGGGCAAGGGCGGTTGGCGGTAACGGGCCGATCAAGCGGCCCTGTCACCTCTACTTATCGCCGGTTGTCCGGCTGCGGTGCGGTGCTCTGATACATCTGTCCGGGGCAGGGTTCCGCTGGATCAGACCTCTTCAATGCGCAGGGCGACCGGCTCGCTTGCGACAACATCGGTCTTGGCCAACTCATCCAGTGCCGTTTGCAGCGTGGTGGAGGTGCATTTATGCGTCACGATCAGCACCGGCGCGGTTGGCTCGGAATGGCCATATTGGCGCATCCGGTCGATAGAGATCCCAGCGTCGCCAAGAGCTGTCGAGACTTTGGCCAAGGCACCGGGCTTGTCCAGCAGCGCTAGGCGCAGATAATGCGGCGCAGCAAGGCTGGTCTGGGCGGCAGGTGCCTCTTGCAGCGATACGGCTGGTTGGCCGAAGGTCGGAAAACGGCTGCCGCGTGCCAGATCGCAGATATCGCCGAGCACGGCGCTGGCAGTCGGACCTTCGCCGGCGCCGGGGCCACGCAGGACGATCTGTTCGACCGCGTCGCCTTCGATCACCACCATATTGGTGCCGCCTTCCAGCTGGCCCAGCGGTGAATGTGCAGGCACAAGGCAGGGCGACATGCGCTGTTCCAGCCCACGCCCGGTGCGCTGCGCGACGCCCAGCAGTTTGATCCGATAGCCCATATCAGAGGCGTGGCGGATGTCGTCCAGGCTGATGCGCTGAATGCCTTCCAGCTGCACATTGCCAAAAGCCGGTTTGGTGCCAAAGGCAATCGCTGAGAGGATCGCCAGCTTGTGTCCGGCGTCGATGCCGCCCACATCCAGATTGGGATCGGCCTCAAGATAGCCAAGACGGCCACATTCCTCGAACAGGGCGTTGTAGCCCTGACCGGTGGCTTCCATCTGGGTCAGGATATAGTTGCAGGTGCCGTTCATCACGCCCATCACACGGGTGATTTCATTGCCTGCCAAACCTTCGGTCAGGGATTTGATCACCGGGATGCCGCCTGCAACGGCGGCTTCGAAGCGGATGATGCGACCGGCGGCTTCGGCCTGTTCGGCCAGCGCCTGACCATGGATGGCCAGCAGCGCCTTGTTGGCGGTGACAACATCCTTGCCCGCAGCCAGGGCAGCCTCGGTCGCCTCTTTGGCTGCGCCTTCGTGTCCGCCCATCAGTTCAACAAACACATCCACATCATCGCGGGTTGCCAGCGCCACGGGATCGGTTTCCCAAGCGTAGTCACCGAGCGACACGCCACGGTCCTTGCTGGCGTTGCGGGCAGAGACAGCCGTAATTTCAATCGTGCGTCCGGTACGGGCCTCCAGCATAGCTGCCTGGCGACGGATGATCTTGACCACACCGGTGCCAACCGTGCCCAAACCTGCAATACCAAGACGAAGCGGCTCTGTCATAGCTGGGGATCCCTTAATTCCTAAAGACGTCTCCCCGCCTTAGCGGGTTCGGCGCAGCGGTGCAACGCCAGCGGCGGGCCAGTCGGGACAAAACCCCGACGGGATGCGAGTTGATCAAGGGGGTGACTGAGCCGTGAGCCGATGCGCATGGTTTCTGTACGAAGGTAGTGCCCGAGGTGGCAACTATAGAAAGCGGTCAGGGTTGCGCGTTGCGCAACGCCTCTGCGCGGGCCTGCAAGCGGGCGGCGCGGGCTGTCAGATTGTCCTCCAGGGCTTTGCTCTCTTCCGCAGGGCGCGCGCTGGGTTGAAGCGCGTCTTCCAGTGGAACAAGGGCTGGGTACTCTGATCCGCGCAGATCCGGTGTCAGCCTGTCTTCCAGTTCCGGCACCCTTGTGCAGCCAGCGATTGCCAATCCAGCCAGTACCATCACCAGATGAGCGGCGCGCGGCCGATGGGACGTTTTTGCGCGGGTGGCGGCTGCCTGAGGCGTTGGTAGAACCTGCGTTTTGGTCAGGGTCCGGGACTGTGCGGGCGATTGCATCAAAACCATCCTTGTTCGCTAGTTCCTTGATGCACATATTAGCCAAAAGGCACAAGCAGGGCTTTTATCTGAACGTTTGTTCAGATATTGTTGAGACATGGCACGTACCCAAGGTTCACATTCTGACATCACCGGTCCGCGCATTCGTGCAGCGGCGCTGCAATTGTTTGCCCAACATGGCTATGCGGCGGTCTCCATGCGCCAAATCGCATCTGCGGTTGGGGTGCAGGCGGGCGCGCTATACAATTATACGCCTGACAAGCAAAGTCTGCTGTTCAGCCTGATGGAAGGTCACATGACTGAGCTGTTGCAGGCGTGGCAAGATTTGCGCGCGCCGGATCAGACGGATGTTGGTGGCCGTCCCGAGGATCTTGTTCTTGCACGGCTAGAGGCCTTTACCCGGTTTCACATCCGCTTTCATCTGGAACGGCCTGACGCGGTTTTTATCGCCTACATGGAACTACGAAACCTATCAGAAGAAAATTTTACCGCCATCGAATCCCTGCGTCGTGAATATGAGAACGCGCTTCAGGCGATCCTGAAGGATGGTGTGCGGCTGGGGGTGTTTCATATCCCGGATACCAAAATTGCCACTTTGGCGGTGATCGCGATGCTGAACGGTGTGATGACCTGGTACCGCAGCGGCGGGCGTCTGTCGCTGGATGAGGTGGAAGCAATCTACTGGGATATGGTGCAAAAATCGGTGCGGGCGTGAGCCTCCTGTCACTACGCAGTGATCGGCTGGTCGCAATTCGCCCCGAGGAAATCGCCACCGGGGACCTTGCCGCGCTCTTTGCGCCCGAGGTTGTCAGGTGGCTACCACCCGGATTTCAAACCTGTGAAGGCGAGGCGGACCAGCGGGCTTTTTTGCGGAAATTGCAACACCAGGCTGAGGTGATCGGTCTGGCCGATGCGCGGGGCGAGGTGCTTGGGCTGATGGTGCTGACAGATGCCGCACCCGGAGAAGACACCCGTCATCTGGGCTACCTTCTGGCAGAGCGGGTCTGGGGGCAGGGGCTGGCAAGCGAGTTGCTCGCGGCGCTTCAGGTCCAGATGCGAGGGCGGGCGGTGACCCTTGCCGGTGGCGTGATGATGCAGAACCATGGCTCGGCGCGTGTATTGGTAAAGGCCGGTTTTGTGCCGGATCATGCTGAGGCGTCCGCCGCGGCTGAGGGAGAAGTCATCTATCGCTGGCGCGCCACCTGAGATGGCGCGCGCCAGTCCACGCTGCTATAGGGCCTATTCCGTTAATGAGCCGGGCGGATGAAGCTGCCGTTGCGCAGGTCCCTGAAAGCCTGACGCAGCTCTTCTTGGCTGTTCATCACGATTGGGCCGTGCCACGCGACAGGTTCCTCAATCGGCGCGCCTGAAATTAGCAGGAACCGAACCCCCTCCGGGCCAGCCTGAACGGTGATTTCTTCCCCGGTGCCAAACCGCACAAGGGTGCGATCCCCGGACATGTCGCGAATGTGCAGTTCTTCGCCCGCGACCTCTTTTTCCAAGAGGATCCCCTGCGGCGTGGCGGCATCAACAAAAGCCCCCTGACCGGCAAAGATATAGGCAAAGGCGCGCCGGTAGGTGTCGATGCGAAAGGTCTTTTTCACACCCGGCGGCACAGATACGTCCAGATACTGTGGATCAGCTGCAATGCCATCCACCGGCCCACGCTTGCCCCAGAAGTCGCCGACGATGACCTTCACACGGGTGCCGTCATCGTCCGTGACTTCGGGAATGTCCTTGGCGGTGATGTCCTGATAGCGTGGGGCGGTCATCTTTTGGCTGGCGGGCAGATTGCCCCAGAGCTGGAAACCATGCATCTGGCCTGTAGCGTTGCCTTTGGGCATTTCCTGGTGAAGTATGCCGGATCCGGCTGTCATCCATTGCACATCGCCTGCGCCCAGCGTGCCGTTGTTGCCAAGTGAATCGCCATGATGAACGCTGCCGTCGAGCACATAAGTAATGGTCTCGATCCCGCGATGGGGGTGCCAGGGAAAACCGGCCTCAAAATCCTTGGGGTGGTCATTGCGAAAATCGTCAAACAGCAGGAAGGGATCCAGCTCGCTGGGGTCATGAAAGCCAAAGGCGCGGTGCAGTTTGACACCAGCGCCCTCAAGCGCCGGGGTTGCGGGGCGGGTTTCGAGAATGGGGCGGATCGACATGGCAGGTCTCCGGTGTCTTTGGGTGTTCAGCATAGATAGATCTGTGCATGTCTGGAAGAAAGTCGCGTCCTGTCACGTTGTGTGTGCGTATTTGAACAATTGTGGCGAACCTTGGATTGAAATCCGCAGCTGCGCACCGTCCCTGTGACAGTGCAAGGGCTATGACTTTAGGCGCAATCAGGATACATCCCGGCGTAACGACGCCCTTTGATTGTGACAGGCCGGGGGGTAGAAGGCCGGGATAGGCTGAGGGGACACGCGATATGAATGACGAAATTCTGGCAACGATTGATGCCTCTGGACCGCGGCGCATCATGGCAACGACGATGTTGTTTGTTGTCGGGGCGTTGGCGATCTATGTGGCGCTTTCACGCCCACCGGCCTTGCATTGGCTGGTGTTTCTGTTGGGGATAGGCGGGTTTTCAATCTGGCTTGGCGTGCGGCTGTGGCAGGCAACGACCCACAGGATTGAGCTGACGGAACGCGAGTTGCGCAGTTCGGATGGGGCGGTGATTGCTGAGGTCGCGGATGTGGTTGCAGTCGATCGCGGCGTCTTTGCCTTTAAGCCGTCAAACGGGTTTCTCATCCGCACTGCCGTCAAGGGACCGCGCAGCTGGCGGCCGGGATTGTGGTGGCGCATGGGGCATCGCATTGGCATTGGTGGCGTGACGCCGGGCGCACAGAGCAAATCCATGGCTGAGATCCTCGCAATTATGATTGCGCGGCGTGATGCGGGGCAGGGGAACGTCTGACCATCAAGATGGCTGGTGAGGCTGCGCCCCGGATACAGAAAAAGGCGCGTCCCTAATCCGGCGCGCCTTTTATGCTTTGTTGATGCAGATCGGATCAGTCCGTTGGCTCGGTGCCGTCATTGTGGCCACCGCCACCGCTGTCCTGGCCTTCAAACTTTACTTGCGGTGCGAAACGCGGGCGGGTGAAGACAAAATTTTCGATATCCATGTCTGGCAATCCAACATTGAAAGCCGGATCAATGTCGTTCTTTGTTTCAACCAAAATGACCCGCTCTTGGTCGGGCATGCTGGGCAGGTCATCTTTGACATTTTGAATTGTGCCATCCTGCCATTGAGCAAATTGGCCACCACGGACCCTGGACCAGTCGACGTAGTAGCGATTGTCATCCTCGTCCCAACGGATCACGGAAATTCTGAGCGAGATCGAAGAATCAACACGGATCAGCAGCTTGGCCAATTCATGCATGCTGTCGATATACTCTTCGTTCAGAGTAGAGGTTTCCCGCGAGATGAGGTCTGAAATCGTATAGGCCGCCTTGAGGTTGGCGCCCTCCTGCCGGTAGGCATCGAAATAGGTGTACATTGCGGCAAAGACGCCGAGCAGCAATGGCATGTAAAAGGCGAATTCTACCGAAACAGAACCGTCAGTTTCATGCCTGTAGCGGCGGAACAGGCTGCGGAGATCATTCAACATTACCTTGGCTCCTGAACAAAGGCTGACGTTGCATAGAGGCGAATTCGACCATCCAGGTCATTGTCCATGTCGTCGGCCAGGCCCCAATGGGGGAACACCGGTTTGATGGCCATGCAGGCGCGAATGAACATCAGCTCGTTAGAGGCACCGGTCACAAAAGAGCGGACAGGTTGCACGTCTTCAACCCGGTTGATGCAATCCGGGTCCGGGTCCACGGCCGACCAGGCGTAGGGGTCGACCTGCACCATTTCGAGCCGTAGCGACGTGCCGCAATTGCGAATGAAACCCGACCGGCTGCAAACCTCATCGCGGATTTCATTATGCTGTTTGGGCACGCCGGTGGACAGACGCAGGCCCCGCACGGTCTGGTCTAGGGCGCGTTCCAGCATGGATTGCTGGATGGTGATCATACCCAGTTCGACCGTGTTCATCAGCAAAAACAGGAAGGCCGGTATGACGATGGCGAATTCAACTGTCGCGTTGCCGTCCTCGCGTTTGCGGAACAGGCGTAGGGCGCTGCGGATCCGTGTCAGACTATAGCGACGCGCAGAGCCTGTCATTGGGTCAGCCTCAGCTGGCGAATGGATGTGGCGATGGAGGCAAAGGCATCGCTGATCTCCAGGCCTTCCACGTCAAAATGATGGGCGTCAGAGCTCGCGCAGTCTTTCAGAACTGCGGTGCCACTGTTGGGGGCCTCAAAGCCGATGGTGTAGACAACGATGCCCTGGCTCTTGGCCGCGGTGCAGACAGCACTGGTGCGGGCATTCTTAGTGGTGGTGCCCCAGCTATCGTAGACGCCATAGTACCATGTACTGCGGGCGGAGCTTTGACCCATCCAATCACCATAGAGGTATTTGTAAAGATATTTGAGCGAGGTATCCGCAAAGAGGTCAGCATAGCTTAGCCGTTGTACCTGCGCCGGTTCGCCCTCTTCATCCTGCCACCAGCAGTAGCTGCTATTGCATTTGCGATAGCTGCCTTGACCATATGCGTGGTCTTCCCAGCGGTTCATATTGTCCCAATAGTATTTATCGCGCTGCGGATCATAGGTGGAATAGCGGGCTCTGGAGCTGGAAGCCGCAGGGTTGTAGTACACGTCCGACGGGCCCTCGCGGTGATCACTCTCTACATAATACTGCGAGGTGTTTTGCCCATCCGTCATGAGGACGATGATCTTGACCGTGTCATTGTCGTTGAAGCTTACGGGGCGATTGCTGAAGGTTGCGGGCACCATAGCGCCGCCGCCCCCCGACAGCGCGCTGATCGCAGGGCGTGCGCTTGGATCCAGCAACGCCGTGCCCCATTTCATACCAACGTCGATGGAGGTGTTGCCTTGCGCGTAGAGATTCTGGATGAAATCCTTCAGCGTGTCGGCATCCTTCTGGAGCGGCAGAATTTCACGGTCCGCGCGATCTTCGCAGACAGGGCTGCTCACCAGGTTTGAGCTGGTACGGTAATCGCTGCCGGACCAGGGGCTGAAATGCATGGTGCGTTTCAGTTCCTCGGTCGTCGACAAAGCGGTGCTCTGGAAATGAGGGCCGGTGAAGTTTACGCAATTGGAATATTCATGCTCTTCGGTGGCATTGTACTGCTGCAACAGCTCCGCAGGCAGGCTGACTTGTGTGGCGTAGGGGACAATCGATACGGACATTTTGCCATCGGTCGTATTGGCGACCATAGTGTCGATGAATTCCTTTGCCGCAATTTTGAGATTGGTCAGGCGACTGTTGGAGCGCATCGATCCCGAGACGTCCAGAACAAGTGAGATTTCCAGCGCGTCGATGCTCTCTTCTGCGCGGGAGGTCGCATAAAGTGGCATGTCCTGACCGCTGGAGAATTTCAGCATATGGGTTTCGAACGTGGTGTCGATGGTGCTTTGCACCTTTTTGAAACCGATCCCGGTTTCGGCCACCGGTGGGGTGTAATATTTGTTGAGCCCGGCCTTGTTGAGATAGTCCTGAACAACCACCGCAGGCGGCAGTGGCTGATCAAGATCAGCTGCTGCAAGAACCGCACGGTCAAGCGTATATTGTAGGATGGTCCGGTCCCGTTCCATGCGCATCAGGTCAACGCCAATGCCGCCCACTGCCAACATGGACAGCAGAAACCCGACCATAGGTTTCACCAGCACGCCGGATTCGTCTTGCCGAAAGGCGCGCAGCTCTGCTCCGCCCTTGATGCAAGCGGTCAGGCAGGCCTGTCGGACTGCGATGGAAATATTGTCAAAACCTATACTCATATGTCGAACCCCCAGCCGCCTAACCCCCCGGTTCAGCGCCAATAGAAACGGACTTTCATACTTATTAATGCTTTATGAAGGTGGCGGAATTGGGGCGTATACCGGGCCAAGTCGCGCGCATTGTTTTCGATTTTACGGGCAATGAACCCTGCGAAAAGCTGTTGTCGCCCATCGGTGGACAACTTGCTCTGACCCGGCGACTCAGTTGTGATGCAGATAAATGAACCGTGTTTCAATTTGCCTGAAATTGATTCTTTTTCCATGGGAATGGTCAAAAAGGTCGCACCTTCTTAATCCAAGAGTCATAGTGTCCGAACACTATCTCACTGAGTCGACGCAGAAGCACGGAGTACAGCCGATGAGCAGTGCAACAGAACCCAGTTTTCGCCAGAGTGTGGACCTAATGTTCAACAGGGCGGTGTCCTTGATGGATCTGCCGCCTGGCCTGGAAGAGAAGATCAGGGTTTGCAACGCGACCTATACGGTGCGGTTCGGAGTTCGCCTGCGGGGCGGCATCCAGACCTTCACCGGGTATCGTTCGGTGCATTCCGAACATATGGAACCCGTGAAGGGCGGCATCCGCTATGCGATGGGCGTGAATCAGGATGAGGTTGAGGCGCTGGCGGCGCTGATGACCTATAAATGTGCGCTGGTTGAGGCGCCGTTTGGCGGCTCCAAGGGCGGGCTATGCATTGATCCGCGCCAGTATGAAGAGCACGAGCTGGAGCTGATCACCCGCCGTTTCGCCTATGAGCTGGCCAAACGGGATCTGATCAACCCCTCCCAGAACGTTCCGGCCCCGGATATGGGCACGGGTGAGCGTGAAATGGCGTGGATTGCCGACCAATATGCGCGGATGAACACCACCGATATCAACGCCAAGGCCTGTGTGACCGGCAAGCCGCTGAACGCGGGCGGCATCGCCGGCCGGGTCGAGGCGACGGGCCGCGGCGTGCAGTATGCTCTACGCGAATTCTTCCGTAATCCGGAGGATGTGGCGGCTGCCAATATGGACGGCAAACTGGACGGCAAACGGGTTATTGTTCAGGGCCTCGGCAATGTGGGCTACCACGCGGCCAAATTTCTGATGTCGGAAGACGGCGCCAAGATCACGGCTGTGATCGAGCGTGACGGTGGTCTGATCGACGAAAATGGTCTTGATATCGAAGCGGTGTTCCAGTGGATCGCCAGCAATGGCGGTGTCACAGGCTACCCGGATGCGCGGTATGTTGAAAATGGCGCGCTGTTGTTGGAAGAAGACTGTGACATCCTGATCCCAGCGGCACTGGAAGGGGTGATCAATCTCACCAATGCAGCCAACATCAAAGCGCGCCTGATTATCGAGGCTGCGAATGGCCCCGTCACTGCGGGTGCGGATGAGATCTTGCGCGACAAAGGCATCGTGATCATTCCTGATATGTATGCCAACGCAGGCGGTGTGACGGTTTCCTACTTTGAGTGGGTCAAAAACCTCAGCCATATTCGCTTTGGCCGGATGCAACGCCGCCAGGAAGAGGCGCGTCATCAGCTGGTTGTGGATGAGCTGGAGGCCCTGTCTGAAAGCCTGGGCAAGACCTGGACGCTGAACCCAAAGTTCACCGAACGCTACCTGCGGGGCGCTGATGAGCTGGAGTTGGTGCGCTCGGGTCTGGATGACACCATGCGCACGGCCTATCAGTCGATGCGGGAGGTCTGGCATGGCCGCAATGACGTGACTGATCTGCGTACCGCCGCTTATCTGGTGTCCATTGACAAGGTTGCCAAGAGCTACCGCGCCAAGGGGCTTTGACCTTATTCAAGGCAGCCCTTTTGGGTCATACATAAGAAAAGAGGCGGCATGTCCCGCCTCTTTTTTCGTTTCAGTGGCCCTTGGGCGCGAAGTGGGGTGAATGCGACCCGGTGCTGGTGGTCTGCGTCGCTTTCAGTACTAGACATATGTGTCCTGAATATGCTGCTGATAACGGGCGGCTGATCTGCACGGGGCTGGTATCCCAGCGGCGATCCGGTCAGACTGGCACGCGAAGACACCAGGGCAGTTGGTCGGGGCAAATGCCCGCGTCTGATCGTCGGGTAAAAGACCAAGGGGGCGGGGATGCGATTTTCTGGCTGGCGTGTGCTGCGCGAAGGGCTGACTGGCAATCGGGGCTGGCAGGGCCATTGGCGCGACCCGGATCCCAAACCCGAATATGATGCGGTGATCATCGGGGGTGGTGGTCATGGGCTGGCGACGGCCTATTATCTGGCCAAAGATCACGGCATGACCAATATCGCCGTGCTGGAGCGCGGCTATATCGGCGGTGGCAATGTGGGGCGCAACACCACCATCGTGCGGGCGAATTATTATCTACCGGGCAACTCTGAGTTCTATTCCCATTCCCTGAAGCTGTGGGAGGGGTTGGAACAGGATCTCAACTACAATGCGATGATGTCGCAGCGTGGCATTCTGAATGTGTTTCACAATGATGCGCAGCGCGACAGCGCCGTGCGGCGCGCGAACGCGATCATCAATCAGGGAGATGATGCCGAAATCCTGTCCCGCGATCAACTGCGCGAGATGGTGCCGCTGCTGAATTATGCCAACAATCGCTTTCCCATTCAGGGGGCGCTGTTGCAGCGCCGGGCAGGCACGGCGCGCCATGATGCGGTGGCCTGGGGGTTTGCGCGGGGGGCGGATCAGCGGGGTGTTGATATCCTGCAGAACTGTGAGGTGACCGGAATTCGGACCGAGGGTGGCAAGGTCATCGGGGTTGAGACCTCCCGTGGTCTGATCCGTGCGGGCAAGGTCGCTATGGCCGCCGCCGGGCGGTCCAGCCAGGTGGCCGCGATGGCTGGTCTGACCCTGCCGATTGAGAGCCACGTCTTGCAGGCGTTTGTCTCAGAGGGTCTGAAGCCGATCATTGATCATGTCCTCACTTTTGCTGAGGGGCATTTGTACATCAGTCAGTCGGACAAGGGCGGGTTGGTCTTTGGCAGCTACCTTGATCTCTACGCTTCTTATGCGGCGCGGGGGAACCTGCCGATGGTGGAGCACACAATGGAGGCCTGCATGGCGATGCTGCCCACCATCGGCAAGGCGCGGCTGTTGCGCAGCTGGGGCGGCATCATGGATATGACACCGGATGGCTCGCCCATCATCGACCGAACGTCGATTGACGGGCTCTATCTCAATGCGGGCTGGTGCTATGGCGGGTTCAAGGCAACGCCGGCCTCTGGGCAGTGTTATGCCCATCTGATCGCCACGGACCGTCCCCATGAGGCTGCGGCGGCATTCCGGTTGGACCGGTTCGAAACTGGCCATGGCCTGATGGATGAGGAGGCGACCGGTGCGCAGCATAATCTGCATTGATCCCCGCCTTGCCAAATTCGCGCCTGCGATCGCCGCAGCGGTGGATATGAGTATTTTTGGAAAGGTGAAAGGGCGTCGGCCATGAGGATTACCTGCCCCCTATGTGGTGAGCGCGATCGGCGCGAGTTCTATTACCGGGGTGCCGCGCTGGAGGCACCTGCAGAGGGCGACAGTCCTGAGGTCTGGCATGCCCATGTCCATCTGCGGGACAATCCCGCCGGTCCGGTTGAGGAATGGTGGTATCACCAGCAAGGCTGCGGCAGCTGGATCTGGGTGCGGCGCGACACGTCCAGTCACGAGATGCTCGCGGTGCAGCTGGCATCTGCGCAGGAGGATCTGTGATGCGGATCGCAGGATGGGCGGGGAGGTCCGATACGCGCGAGGTCGGCTTTTCCTTCAATGGGCGCGCCCTGACCGGGCGGGAAGGGGAGCCGCTGGCGGCAGCCCTGCTGGCCAATGACATTCATCTGGTGGGGCGGTCGTTCAAATATCACCGCCCACGCGGCATCCTGACTGCTGGCAGTGAAGAACCCAACGCGTTGGTCACCGTGGGAGAGGGGGCAGCACAGGAGCCCAATCTGAGGGCCACCACGCTGCCGCTTTATGAAGGACTGGCGGCGCGCAGTCAGAATTGCTGGCCGTCGGTTGGTTTTGACGTGATGGCGGTGAACGATCTGGCCGCACCGTTTCTGGGCGCGGGGTTTTACTATAAGACCTTTATGTGGCCAGCGGCGTTCTGGGAAAAGATCTATGAGCCGATCATCCGTCGCGCTGCCGGGCTGGGGGCATTGTCTGGTGCGCCGGATGATGGGATCTACGAGAAGGCTTATGGGTTCTGTGATCTCTTGGTGATCGGGGCCGGGCCTTCGGGGTTGATGGCGGCGCTGACCGCGGCGCGGGGTGGCGCGGATGTGATCCTGTGTGACGAGGACAACCAGTCCGGTGGTCGATTGCTCAGCGAACAAGAGACCATCAACGGAAACCCGGCGCAGCAGTGGATTGCGGCCACGCTGGCAGAGCTGGATAGTCTGGACAATGTGCGTCGTATGGCGCGTACGACTGTGACAGGTGTTTACGATCAGGGAACTTACGGCGCGCTTGAGACAGTACCTGCCGGTGGCGGTAAACCCGCGCGCGCCTGTTTCTGGCGGCTGGTGACCAAACGGGCGATCTTGGCGGCGGGCGCGTTGGAGCGACCCGTGGCTTTTGCCAATAATGACCGGCCAGGGATCATGCTGGCAGGGGCCGTGCGCAGTTATCTTAATCGTTGGGGGGTGGCGCCGGGGGAGCGGGTGACCGTGTTTGCCAACAACGATGATGCCCACCGTACCGCGCGGGATCTGGTTGCGGCCGGGGTGCATGTGGCGGCGGTGATCGACAGCCGCCATGACGCCCCGCAGAGCCCTGATTTTCGGGTGATCCGTGGGGCGCAGGTCTGCAATGCCTCTGGCCGTCAACGGTTGGAGAGCCTGACCCTGCGAACGGTATCGGGTGAGGAGAAGTTGCAGACGGACTGTCTGGCCATGTCCGGTGGTTGGAACCCGACGCTGCATCTGACCTGTCATCTGAACGGGCGCCCCCGCTGGCGGCGGGACCTTGCGTGTTTTGTGCCGCAGGACGGCGCGGTTCCCGGGATGGATATCGCCGGTGCCTGTCGCGGACGGTTTACCACTGCGGCGGCCTTGCAAGATGGCGCTGAGGCCGGCGCGCGGGCGCTTGAGGCATTGGGCAAGTGGGCGGTTGCGGCAGAGGTGCCTGAGGCGGAGCAGGCGGAATATCGCATTTCTCCGCTGTGGTCGGTGCCGGGGCGCGGGCGCGCCTGGGTTGATTTTCAGAATGACGTCACGGTCAAGGATATCTGTCAGGCCGGGCGCGAGAACTTCCGCTCGGTCGAGCATATGAAGCGCTACACCACCCAAGGGATGGCCACGGATCAGGGCAAAAGCTCAAACGTGGTGGCGCTGGCGGTTTTGGCGGAGGCCACGGGGCGCAGTATCCCCGAGACCGGCACCACCACGTTCCGCCCACCTTATGTGCCGGTGCCGATTGGCGTATTGGGGGCTGGAGCGCAAGGCCAGGGATTTGCGCCGCGCCGTTTGCTGACTTCACATGCGACAGCTGAGGATATGGGGGCCCATATGATGGAGGTCGGCCTGTGGTATCGGGCGGGCTATTTCCCCAAACCCGGCGAGACCAGCTGGCGGCAGTCCTGTGACCGTGAGGTCGGATATGTGCGCAATGCGGTCGGGGTCGCGGATGTCTCGACCCTTGGCAAGATCGACATTCAGGGGCAGGATGCGGCGCGGTTGCTGAATTATGTCTATGCCAATGGCTTTGCCAAGCTGAAACCCGGTCGGGTGCGCTACGGTCTGATGCTGCGCGAAGACGGGTTCGTGATGGATGATGGCACCACCGCCTGTCTGGCGCCGAACCGTTATGTGATGACCACCACCACCGCCGCCGCCGGGCAGGTCATGGCGCATCTGGAGTTCGTGACGCAGGCATTGCACCCCGATTGGGATGTGCGGATCAATTCGGTCACCGAGCAATGGGCGCAGTTTTCCGTCGCAGGCCCCAAGGCGCGCGCGCTGTTGCAGGGTCTGCTGGGCGTGGCGTTTGAACCCGCTGATTGGCCGTTCATGGCCTGTGGTGAGATCGCGCTGGGCGAGATTCCCGCGCGACTGTTCCGAATCTCATTCTCCGGTGAGGAAGCCTATGAACTGGCGGTGCCGGCGCGCTATGGCGACAGCCTGTTTGATGAGTTGCTGCGCCGGGCCGAGGGTCTGGGCGGTGGCGCCTACGGGTTGGAGGCGCTGAACGCCTTGCGGATCGAGAAGGGGTTTTTGACCCATGCCGAGATCAACGGCACGGCCACCCTGCATGATCTGGGCTTTGGCGGTATGCTGGCGTCTGGCAAACCTTGTGTGGGCCGCGAATTGGCGCAGCGCGAGGGGCTGACGGCCAAGGATCGGATGCGGCTTGTGGGAATCAAACCCATCGGTGCCGTGCAGCAGTTGACAGCGGGCGCTCATCTTTTTGATCCGCAGGATCCGGTCGAGCGAGTTTATGATCAGGGCTATGTGACCTCTGTCGGATACTCCCCGACACTGGGCCATATGATTGGTCTGGCGCTGATAAAGAACGGCCCAGACCGGATTGGCGATCCCATTCGTATGGTGGATCACACGGCGGGGCTGGATGCGCTTTGTGAAATTGTGGATCCGGTATTCTTTGATCCAGAAGGAGAACGTGCCCGTGGTTGAGTTGCGTGCAAAAACACCCTGTGCCGGATTGTTGCCCATCACCGTCGGGAACCTCACGCTCTGTGAAGTGGATCCCGCAGTGATGACCTCACTTGCTCCCTATCAGGGCCAGAGCAAGGCGCTGTCCGACGCGTTGGGCACAGCACATGGTCTGCGCTGGCCCGCGCCAAACCGGAGCCACACTAAAGCTGGCGCGCGGGTGATCTGGTTCGGCCGCGAGATGGCGCTGCTTACTGGTGTGGCGCCAGATCCTGCGTTGTTTGAACATGCCGCCCTTACTGACCAAAGTGATGGCTGGGCCGTTGTCCGTCTTGAGGGCAATGGCGGCGAGGACGTGCTGGCGCGGCTCTGTCCGGTCGATCTGCGTGCGTCGGTGTTCAAACGCGGGCATACGTTGCGTTGCGAGCTAAAACATATGGCGGTTTCGGTCACGCGGCTGGGGCCAAAGACATTTCAGGTCATGGTTTTTCGCTCACTCGCCGAAACACTTGTGGAGGAAGTGAAAACAGCGATGGAAGCTGTCGAGGCACGGGGGTAGTCTCTGGGATCACCAACTGATTCCGGGAGCCAAGTGTATGATCCGTCTTGCCCTTGTTGCAGCTTTGCTGGCAGCGCCAGCCTATGCAGCTGAAAAGAAAGAAGAAAGCTGCAAATATCAGGGGCAGGTCATCGCCGCCGTGCAGCAAGCCCGGCTCGACAAGATCAAGCAGGCGGATGTCGCCCAGACGATTCTCGACAGCGAGCCAGACTGGCCCGAGCAATACAGCAAGGCCATTCCGCAGCTGACAGCGCATATCTATAGCCTGCGCAAGCGAGATCTGCGTAACACTGACTTTGGGGCGCTGCTGGAACAGCAATGCCTGGAGAATTGGGAGCAGATCCAGAGCATGAAAAAACAGTTGCAGAGCAGCTGATATGTCGCTGCCCCCTGGCTTTCTTGAAGAATTGCGCAACCGCGTCAGCCTCTCGCAGGTTGTCGGGCGCAAGGTCATGTGGGATCAGCGTAAATCCAACATGGGCAAGGGCGATATGTGGGCACCATGCCCATTTCACCATGAGAAATCTGCGAGTTTTCACGTCGATGACCGCAAAGGATTCTACTACTGCTTTGGCTGTCAGGCCAAAGGGGATGCGCTAAAGTTTGTGCAGGAAACCGAGAATGTCGCTTTCATGGAGGCGGTGGAGATCCTTGCACAGGAGGCGGGCATGGAAATGCCGGCGCGCGACCCCAAAGCACAGCAGAAACAGGACCATCGGACGCAATTGGCCGAGGTCATGGAGCAGGCGGTGCGGTTTTTCCGGATGCAGCTCAACACCCGATCCGGTGAGGGCGCGCGTAGCTATCTTGCCCGCCGCGGGCTGAGCGGTCCGGCGCTGGAGCGCTGGGAGATCGGCTTTGCCCCCGAAGGCTGGCAGCATCTCTGGGACGCCCTGCGCGGCAAGGGGGTGCCGGAAGAGCTGATCATGGGCGCAGGACTGGCGAAGCCATCGAACAAAGGCGGAAAACCCTACGATACGTTCCGAAACCGGATCATGTTTCCGATTCGCGATGCGCGTGGGCGTGCGATTGCCTTTGGCGGGCGCGCAATGGACCCGCGCGACAATGCCAAATATCTGAACTCGCCAGAGACGGCGCTGTTTGACAAGGGGCGCAGTCTTTATAATCACGGACCCGCGCGCACGGCGTCAGGCAAATCCGGCCAGCTTCTGGTCGCCGAAGGGTATATGGATGTGATCGCCCTGGCTGAGGGTGGTTTTGACGCGGCGGTTGCGCCATTGGGGACTGCAATCACCGAAAGCCAGTTACAGATGATCTGGCGCATCGCCGATGAGCCAATCATTGCGCTGGACGGGGATACCGCCGGCCTGCGCGCCGCCATGCGGTTGATTGATCTGGCGTTGCCCCTGCTTGAGGCCGGGAAGTCCCTGCGCTTTGCGCTGATGCCCGAGGGCAAGGACCCCGATGATCTGATCCGCGCCGAGGGCCCGGAGGCGGTGCAGGCAGTGCTGGACCAGGCCATGCCAATGGTCCGCCTGCTGTGGCAGCGCGAGACCGAAGGTAAGGTCTTTGACAGCCCAGAACGCAAGGCGGCGCTGGACAAGGCGTTACGGGACAAAATCCGGCTGATCCGTGACCCGTCGATCCGGCGTCACTATGGCGAGGATCTTCAGGATATGCGCTGGCAATTGTTCCGAGGGGGACGCAGCCGTGACGAGGCGGCCTCTGGTCCCAGTCTGGACATCGGCTTTGACCCAGGGCCGGATGCTGGCTTTGCTGCGGATCAGGGGCCAACCTTTGATCCCGCAGGTGACCCCGGCTATGGCGCTGATTTTGATGCGGGCTACGATCCGGGTTTTGACCCCGGATATGACCCTGGAATTGACCCTGGCTATGATGCAGCACCCGCGCCGACAGGCGGGCAGGGGGCAGCCTCTCGCGGCAGCAGCTACAAGCCCAATCCGGGCGGCTACAATTCCGGTAAGTCACGCAAGAGTGGCGGATTCCGTGATGGCGCACGGATGCCATGGCGGGGCAAGAATGCGCCGCCGCAGCCGCTGGAGACAACGCGGAATTCACTGCTGGCCGGTGGCAGTGAGGAATCTCTGGTGCGGGTGCGTGAGGCGGTGATCCTGGCCGCCGTGATCGTGACCCCAGCTGTGGTTGCCAAGTTTGAAGCCAATTTGGAGCGCATGGCCTGTGTCGGCTCGGACCACGCTTTGCTGCGCGATCTGGTGCTGCGCTATGGTGTTGATGCACCAGATCGCCTGAAAGATGAGATTGCGCAGGCTGCGGGGGCGCATGCCCTTGAAAACCTCTTTGCGCTTCGCCATGTGGCAATCAGCCCCTGTCTGCGCAAACCCGGTGATGTTGAAACCGCCAGCCTGACCCTCGCCGAGGAATTCGCCAAATTGGAAGCACGCCAGGGACTGGATGCGGAAGTGGCCGAAGCAGAAGAGGATTTGGACGGGCTTGCCGATGAGGCGGTGACCTGGCGATTGGGACAGGCCGCTGAGGCGCGCAACAAGGCCGTGCGCAGCGAAAACGAAGATCGTGCACAATATGATGTGGGCGAGAACGGCGCACGCCTAAACCGCGATGAACGCGACGCTTTTGGAGCGTTATTGGAACGTATTGGCTATTCCAAGAAGTGACCGCTGCGCCGCAGTGAGTCGTTTTGCTAAGGAAGAGCAAAAGAAAAACGGGTAAACCGGGTGACGAATCAGCAGATCGCGATAATGATTCGCGAAACCGAATCGCCCCAGCCCCGACGAGGAGCATTGAATGGCCGCCAAAGATACCGACGACCGCAAACCTGACGATCAGGAGTCCGAAATGTCTCTCGACATGAGCCAAGCTCAGGTCAAGAAGATGATCGCCGAAGCGCGCGAGAAGGGCTACATCACCTATGATCAACTTAATCAGGTCCTGCCGCCGGATCAGGTGAGTTCGGAGCAGATCGAAGATGTGATGTCGATGCTGTCCGAAATGGGCATCAACATCATCGAAGATGAGGAAGCCGAAGAGGAAGAGCAGAAAGGCTCGACCGATCTGGTCACCACCGAAAGCAACCGCGAAGTGGCGGTGGCTGGTGCGGCAGCTGAAAAGCTGGACCGCACCGATGACCCTGTGCGGATGTATCTGCGTGAAATGGGCTCTGTTGAACTGCTGAGCCGCGAGGGCGAAATTGCCATCGCCAAGCGGATCGAAGCAGGCCGAAATACGATGATTGCAGGGCTCTGCGAGAGCCCGCTGACCTTCCAGGCGATCACCATCTGGCATGATGAACTTCTGTCCGAAGACATCCTGTTGCGCGATGTGATCGACCTTGAGGCCACATTCGGCGACCAGCTGGACGAAGACGGCGAGGTTGCCACACCGGTTGTGGATACATCCGTTGTTGCTGCGAACAAGCCCGCCGCCAAGGATACCGGCCCTGAACTGGATGCTGATGGCAACCCCATCGCACAAGACGATGATGATGACGAAGATGATCAGGCCAATATGTCCCTTGCCGCTATGGAAGCGGCACTGAAGGACGGTGTACTGACCACGCTGGAACGGATTTCGTCTGACTACGCACAGCTGAGCGAGATGCAGGACAGCCGGATATCGGCGACCCTGAACGAAGACGGATCCTTTAGCGAGCGCGACGAGCAGGTCTACCAGTCGCTGCGCGCCGAAATTGTCCTGCTGGTGAACGAGTTGCATCTGCACAACAACCGGATCGAAGCTCTGATCGACCAGCTCTACGGGATCAATCGTCGGGTCATGTCCATCGACAGCTCGATGGTAAAGCTGGCTGACCAGGCCCGTATCAATCGGCGTGAGTTCGTCGAGGCCTATCGTGGCCGCGAGCTGGACCCGAACTGGCTGAGCGATATGGGCGACAAACCCGGTCGTGGCTGGCAGATGTTTGTCGAACGGTCGACCGACAAGATCGAAGAGCTGCGCGCTGATATGGCGCAGGTCGGTCAATATGTGGGTCTTGATATCTCTGAATTCCGCCGCATCGTGCAGCAGGTTCAGAAGGGCGAAAAAGAAGCCCGTCAGGCCAAGAAGGAAATGGTCGAAGCGAACCTGCGTCTCGTGATCTCGATCGCCAAGAAATACACCAACCGTGGTCTGCAGTTCCTCGACCTTATTCAGGAAGGCAACATCGGTCTGATGAAGGCGGTGGATAAGTTCGAATACCGCCGCGGCTACAAGTTCTCGACCTATGCGACCTGGTGGATCCGTCAGGCGATCACCCGCTCCATCGCGGATCAGGCGCGGACCATCCGTATTCCTGTCCACATGATCGAGACCATCAATAAACTGGTCCGCACCGGTCGCCAGATGCTGCACGAGATCGGCCGCGAGCCGACCCCGGAAGAACTGGCTGAAAAGCTGCAGATGCCGCTGGAAAAGGTTCGCAAGGTGATGAAAATCGCCAAGGAGCCGATCTCGCTCGAAACCCCGATCGGCGACGAGGAAGACAGCCAGCTGGGTGATTTCATCGAGGACAAGAATGCGGTACTGCCCTTGGACAGTGCCATTCAGGAAAACCTCAAGGAAACCACCACACGGGTTCTGGCCTCGCTCACTCCGCGTGAAGAACGGGTTCTGCGTATGCGGTTCGGCATCGGTATGAACACCGACCACACGCTGGAAGAGGTAGGCCAGCAGTTTAGCGTGACCCGCGAGCGGATCCGCCAGATTGAGGCCAAGGCCCTGCGCAAGCTGAAGCACCCCAGCCGGTCGCGCAAGCTGCGGTCCTTCCTCGACCAGTAAGCGGCTGTGGCAGAAATCTTACAAAGGCGTCCCATATTGGGGCGCCTTTTTTGTTGGGGCAGTCTTTGGCGCCTGGGGCAGGAAAGCGTTTCTTCGCAAGCATTTGTGAACTGAAACGGGGCGTCGAGTGCGCTGTATTGTTAACCAGTTCGGTCGGTCAGAGATTGTTGTTCACCTTCGGCATACCTAAGTTACCAATGTCTTAACCTTAACAGCCTCGGGGGAGGAGCAATGCCGCAACATTCGAATTTGAACGACGCACTTAATGTGCTGGACGACAAGCTCCGGTCATTGAGCGCGCTTACAAAGGCCAATGCCTTTCTGGTAGATATCATGCGCAAAGATCGCGATATGCTGGAGCAGATGGAGGGTGAAGCAGCGCGAGCGATGCTGCTGGACCGTGCTCAGCACGCCTTTGGTGACATCGCAGGCGAGGATGCGGATCCTGATACGTTGCAGGTACTGGAGGTGGCTCTGATGCAGAGCAAATCCGCAGAGATCATTCCCTTTCCGAACAGCCATCGCAATTGATCCGCTGCGTAACCGGCACCTGTGGTCATGTGCTCCTTTGGTGACCTGAGACCACAGTCACACAAGCACGATCCGGGCGGGCCATCCGGCCCGGATCTGCTTTTAATATGGAGACGGCATTTGCCGGATTAGCCGGTCGGCGTCAGGAAAACCTCGCGCACGGTGTTGCGCGGATCGGCGTTTAGGGCAAAGACAACAGCCTCAGCCACGTCTTCAGGTTGCAGCTTGTCGGGTTTGGCTTCGTCAAAGAAGGCTGTGTTGACCATGCCGGGCGCGACAACCGTGCACCGGCCACCCCAATCTTTCATTTCTTCGGCAAGGTTACCGCCGTAGCCATGAACAAACCATTTCGACGCCCCGTAGATTGATCCTGGGATATGCACCCGGCCGGCGGCTGATCCGGTCATCACGATGTGCCCCTTCTGCGGTTTCAGATGTGGGATCGCGGCTTTGGCTGTGTAGAGCAACCCCATGATGTTGATGTGGATCATGTCGTGCCATTCAGCGGGGTCGCCTTTTTCTGTGCCTGGGGTGTCGAGCCCGGTGCCCGCGTTTGCATAGGCCGCATCCACCTGTCCAAAGCTGTCGCGCAGATGTTGTAGGGCGGCGACCTGATCCTTAAATTTGGTTGCATCCCCAGGCAGCACCAACGCGCCATCGCCCAGCTCATTTGCGAGAGCGTTCAGCTTGTCTTCGGAGCGGGAGAACAGACCTATATTCCAACCCGCCTTGTGGGCTGCGCGGGCGGTGGCGGCGCCGATTCCGCTGGAGGCGCCAGTGATGAATAGTGTTTTCTTAGCCATGGGTGAGATCCTCTGTCTTGTGGTGTCTTTGACCACTCAACGCGATGACCAGGCGATTGGTTGCGCGCATAGCAGAGGGCTGTCGCGTCAATGATGTGATCAGTTGTGACTGGTCTCTCCTGTTTGGATCTGGAATCCTGTGTCAGTTCTCCTATCTCTAGGGTATTGAAATTCAAATGTGACCTCGTCGGTGTTCGATGTTCTCGACCAAAGAGGTCACGCCTTGTCGGCGGGTTACGCCGTCGGGTTTGTCATCAGGGATTGGCATCATGCGAATATTATCTTTGTCCGTAGCGGCGGCGATAGGCTTGTCAGCCTGCGCCGAGGCAACGCCAACCGGCCATGTCACCATGGACAGCGCGCGGGTCTTTGCGTTGCCGGACGGAAGTTTTGAGGTGGCGCCCCCACAGGGATCCGTCCGTTCGGCCTTTTGGTGCGGTGCCGCAGACTATGCCCGCCGCGCACTTGGGGCGGGGTGGAACCAAGAGATATATGTTGCCCGAGGGATGGGCAAAGGCGTGGCTGTTAATCGCAAATCCACCGTGCATTTCACCCTGACCCCGGTTGAGAACGCCCGTGGTGACAGTTGGTTGAAGCGGACAAATGCCTACAACGTCGGTGACCGGCTGAGCGTTCAGGAAGCTGATCACCAGTGCAGCACCGCCTTTATCCGTTTCTGAAGACTGTCTGCCATTCTCTATTGAAAGCTGTGCTATGACCCGTTCAGTGCTAACCAGCCTCAGTTCTTGGTCATTGACAGGCAAGGCGCGCCGAGAGGTTGCCCACCGTCCGCTGAGTGCGGCTCTGATGGTTGGTCTGGCACTTGCCAGTATGCCCAACTCTGCATTTGCCTTTCGTGCTATCAACAAGCTGGAGGTCGTCCCGGCGGGGCAAAACCAGTTTGAGGTGATTGGTCGCGCGGGTGCGTTCAAGCCTGATTACTGGTGTGCGGCAGGGGATTACACGCGCCGGTCATTGGGCCTGTCCTGGCAGACCAAGATCTATGCAGTGGATGGCATCGGGGCCAGCATCACTACCGGCGCGCGCTCTGCGGTGCGGTTCACACTGGATCCGGTTGCTGCGGGCGTGACACCTTTTGATGGCAATTGGACGGGTGACATCCTGACACCTGGTTATGCGCTTCGGGCCAATTCTGCGTATGGCAAATGCGAGGATTGGATTTTTCCCTTCCGCAGGCGCAACTGATAGCTGATAGGCAGGGCCAGCGGGTCGAAGAGGCGTGCCATGCAAAGACAATTCACCGTCTCCACTCAGGGGCAGGGGCTATATGAGATCACCGGTCAGATTGTTGATTGGGTGCGACATGCGGCGCAGGGTTCAGACACGCAGACTGGGCTGCTCACGCTTTTTGTGCAGCATACGTCTTGCTCTTTGCTGATCCAAGAAAACGCCGACCCGGATGTGCAGGTTGATCTGTTCGCCTATCTGGCCAGGCTGGTGCCGCCGGCCAACGATCCCCAGATGCAATATCTGCGACATGTTTACGAAGGTCCTGACGACATGCCCGCCCATATCAAGGCGGCGATTCTGCCGGTCAGCCTGTCGATCCCCGTGGCTCAGGGGCGTCCGCTCTTGGGAACGTGGCAGGGCATCTACCTGTTCGAGCACCGCGACGCACCACACAGCCGCAGGGTGATCGCGCATCTGGTTTGACGCCCGGTATCTTGTGGTCTCAAATCGCCACTACCCAAATCCTAGAGGCTGCCATATAGTTGTGGATAAGGGCGCCTTGGCGCCTGTCTACCGGCGGATTTGAACAGGGGGACGGCAGATGCGCTGCCCGTTTTGCGGAAATATCGATACCCAAGTTAAGGACTCTCGCCCTGCTGAGGATCATGTTTCGATCCGGCGGCGTCGGTTCTGTCCGGCCTGTGGTGGCCGTTTCACCACCTATGAACGTGTGCAGCTGCGCGATCTTGTGGTGATCAAATCCAGCGGCAAACGCGAAGATTTTGACCGTGATAAGCTGGAACGCTCAATCCGGATTTCCATGCAGAAACGCCCGATCGAGCCAGAGCGCATCGACCAGATGATCTCGGGTATTGTGCGGCGTTTGGAAAGCATGGGGGAGACGGATATCAGCTCCAGCAAGATCGGCGAGATCGTGATGGAGGCGCTGGCCCGTATAGACACAGTAGCCTATGTGCGTTTTGCCAGTGTTTACAAGAATTTCCAGGCGGCTGATGACTTTGAGGATTTCGTTCACGAGCTGCGCCCGCCGGTGGCACCGGAAGAGTGAGACCGCAAGACCCGCGATATATGGCGCTCGCCCTGTCCTTAGGGCGGCGCGGGCAGGGACAGTGCTGGCCAAACCCGGCTGTCGGCTGCGTAATCGTACGCGATGGCCGTATTGCCGGGCGGGGCTGGACCCAGCCCGGCGGTCGCCCCCATGCGGAAACCGAAGCATTGGGCCAGGCCGGTGAACAGGCCCGTGGGGCCACGGCGTATGTTTCGCTGGAGCCTTGTTCGCATACCGGAAAAACGCCCCCTTGTGCGCAAGCCTTGATAGATGCCGGCGTCGCGCGCGTTGTCGCCGCGATTGAAGACAGCGACCCGCGGGTCTCGGGGCATGGGTTCACCATGCTGCGTGACGCCGGGATAGAGGTCACAACCGGTGTCTGCGCAGACGAGGCGGCACGGGACCATGCGGGGTTCTTTTTTAAGACTGAGCAGGGGCGTCCTTTTGTAACGCTTAAGCTCGCCAGCAGTTTTGATGGTCGCATTGCGACCGCCAGCGGTGAAAGCAAATGGATCACCGGACCGGAGGCCCGCCGCGCGGTTCATGCAATGCGGGCGCGCCATGACGCAGTGATGGTGGGTGGTGGCACAGCGCGGGCGGATGATCCTTCTTTGACTGTGCGCGACCTTGGCGTGACCCGTCAGCCGGTGCGGGTGGTGATTTCACGGCATCTGGACCTGCCACTGATGGGGCAACTGGCGCGTAGTGCGCGCGATATCCCGTTGTGGATCTGCCATGGCACCGGGGCGGACGCGGACCGTCTGCGTGCCTGGAATGGGGTCGGAGCTACGCTTTTGCCCTGCGCTGCAGATGGAATGCAGCTGGACGCCGGGGATGTCCTGCAACAATTGGGGCAGGCCGGTCTGACACGAGTGTTCTGCGAAGGCGGCAGCGCGCTTGCGGCTTCGCTGCTCGCGCAGGATCTGGTGGATGAGCTGATCGGCTTTACCGCCGGTCTGGGGATGGGCGGTGACGGGTTGTCCTCAATTGGGAGCCTTGGATTGGAGGCGCTGGCCGATGCGCCGCGTTTTGATCTGCTGGATGTGCGCCCGGTCGGCGCTGACATCCAGCATCGCTGGGTCCGCTCACTGCGCTGACCCCTGTGGTGTGCTGTGGTCGTCTAGCGCCACAGATGGGCGTAGGTGGACAGCAGACCCTGAAGCTTGGCGAGGGTTCTATTGGTTGTCCCAAGCGGCGGGATATCGTCTTTTGCCAGCCGGTCCACCACCAGTTCGATCTGGCAAGGCAGGCCACTGACAGGATCAACGTAGCGTGGATAATCAATCAACGTGGCGTGAACCAATCCCATCAGGGATGGCCGTGCCCGGCGCCGTGCGACGGGTACCGCCCCCATGTCATTGGTCAGCCCCCAGCCAGCATAGAAAGGCGCGCCAAGAGTGGTGACCTTGACGCCGCGCAACAGCGCCTCAAAACCAAGAAGCGAGGTCATCGTCCAGACCTCATGCACCATATCCAATAGCGCCATGGGATCGCTGTCAGTGACCACAACGTCTGCCAGCCCCTCGGCTGCGATTGTGCCATTGCGCAGGCCAGCTATCACATCGGGATGGGGCTTGTAGACAAGCACGGCCTCCGGATTTGCCGCGCGGGCGACGCGCAACAGGTCGGCATTTGTCGCGACCTTTTCGCAACCCAGTCGGACTGAGGCGTCATCGGCAACCTGTCCCACCACCAGCACGCGGTGGCCTTCGGGTAGGTTGGGGATGGTGCCGCCGAGATTGTACTTCGACAGGCTGTCCTGCACCAATCGCTGCGTCAGCCGTTCGGCGCGTTGTTTTTGCTCAGAGGTCAGCTGGGTGCGGGCGGCGATCAGATCCTCAAGATCGCTGGGCTGGCCGGGATCGTAGTAGATTCCCTGCCGGTCCACGACCAGCGATAGCGGCGGCACCAGATCTGCGCCCAGCCCGCGTGAGCGCAAAAAACCATCCTCAACGCGATGTGCTCCGGGATGCTGGCCAGTGCCGGTGCGTCCTGCCCAGATCATCCAGTTGCGCCCACTGGCGCGTGCTGTCTTGGGGCTGTCGCTAAACCTCAGGCGCCGATGGCGGCCAAAGAACCCTTGCAGCGGCCGCCGTTTCCACAGCCGCATACCTGAGGCGATCCAGCCAGCGCGGTCCTGTCGCCAGCTGCGGGTCTCGGCCTCCAGCGCGTCGATCACCTCTTCCAGCTCGCACAGGCGGTCGTCATAGGGGCTGTACCAAGTGGGGTAGAGGATCATTGCGGCGGCGAACAATTGCGCGCGGGTCAACCGGCGCTGGCGGCGGGCAACCGGGAACTCATCCTCGGTGAGCCCCCAGCCTGCGTAGAACGGCTGGCCAAAGACGCGGGGCTTATGACCACATAGGATCGCCTCAAACCCCATTTGCGATGACACGGTGTAGACCGCAATTGCGCCCTCCAGCAGCGCCCAGGGGGACACTGCCGCATCCAGTAGTTCCACCCGGCCTTTCGCATCCGCTTGGGTGTAGTAGCCAGGGCGGTGGCCTGCGTGATCCTCTGGGTGGGATTTGATAATGACACGTGCGCCGGGGTGTTCATCCTGTGCGCAAAACAGCATCTCCTGAAACCGCGGGCGATCGGTGCCTTCAAAGGGGGTCGAGGCACGGACCGAGGCATCGCCGCGCGCCTGATCAATCACCAGCACATAGCCCGGTTCCGGTACCGGGGCCTCAGGTGAATAGGCGTTGTATTTGCTCAGATGGGCGTCCTGAAGCCGTGCAATCGCGCGGCGTGCGCGCCGCATCAGGGCACTGTCATCCAGCGGATGCGTTGCCAGCATCTGTTCCAGATCCGACTGGGTGGCCGGGTCAAAATGCAGGCCAGAGCTGTCCAGCAGCAGGCCCAACGGCGGCTCTCCGGCGCGACCGGGATGGATGGACCGTAAAAATGCATCCTCGACCCGCAGCAAATCGCAGCCCTGCGCGGCAGCGACGGCATGGCCGCGATGGGCCGTGTCAGCGTTGCCCCAGACTGCGACAAGATCCTCGGCACTCGGCTTGCCCAATCGCAGGTCGTAGCCAGCCAGCGTCAGGATTCGCCTAAGCCGCCGCTGGCGCAGGAAGCCCGCGTTGAAATAGAAAAGCCGGGGGCGCGTGCCCCCGGCCTTGGTTGTCAGATCAGACATTATCATGCCATCAGCTGCCGCCGGCCAGGCTCTCAATGCTGGCGATTGGTCCCAGCGGGGTGGCCAGAAGCGAAATCGTCTTGGTCCACTGTGCGTAGGGGGCTTCGGTGACATACAGTGTGTCAGAATCGCGGATCACAAAATCCCGCGCGACGAACAGACCGTTGGGTTTGGTCAGGTTCAGCACATAAACGAGACGTTGCGCCCCGATCAGATCATCTCGCCCCAGCACCTGATTGGCGATTTCCGCAGGCTCGTTGCGCAGGACAAAGACGCCGGTCGGATCCGAGGCCGTAGAGATCAATCCACCAACCTGCGCGATCGCCTCAAGGGCCGAGAGGTCCTGACTTTCAAACGGGACGCGGGCCTGAGCACTGGTCGCGCCAAGCGCGGTAAAGGAGCGGCTGTCTTCTTCGACCAGAATTTTGTCACCGCCACGCAGGGCGATGTCCAATTCCGGGTGTTTGTACAAATCCTGGAACCAGATGGTGCCTTTTTGGGCCCCGCGAATGACGGTGATCTGTGCATTTTCCGGCTCAATCGCAACGCCGCCTGCACGCGCTAGCATGGTGGCGAGACTGCGGGTCGGGCGCTCGATCGCATAGACACCCTGGCCGCCGACGGCGCCGGTCAGGCTGACAGTGGCCCCGTCGCCCGCAAGGCGGCGCACCTGCACCTGCGGGTCAGGGGTCTGGTCTTCCAGTTTCTTGGTGATGGTGCGGCGCAGTTGATCCGGCGTATTGCCCGAGGCGCGCAGCCGCCCGGCATAGGGCACGAAGATAAAACCGGCGCTGTCGACCTGCACCTCTTCCAGCACGGTTGCGTTGGTGGTTTCTGCCGCAAGCAACCCATCATCGACGTTTTCCCAGACCGTAAGGCCCAGCACGTCACCGGGGCGGATCACATCCGAGGTCAACCGACCTGCACTGCGAAAGCTCTCGGAAAATCCAAGAGCCGGCACCACTGCGGTGGCGCGTGTCACGCGATCGTTTACAGAGACGATGAAGGCGTCGCCTTCTTTTTGCACGGAGCCGGCATAGATCTGACGCTTGTTCGGGCCGACCTGGGGAAGGCCGCAGGACGCCGCCAGCGTCAGTGCGGCCAGAATCGCAACCGGGCGCGCCCATTGAAAGGGAACGGTTTTCACTGCTCGGTCTCCTCGACCTATTATTGTTTTGCCTCAAGTTTTGGGGTCAAGCTAGCGCAGTGTCATGGAAAAATCCAGCCTTGGACGTGTGGCTTGTCAGCTCACCACACGCAACTGTTGCCGCGGTGCCGCTGTCCCTTCTAGCAGCGCCTGATAGGGATCCTCGTGCGCCAACATCATATCGACCACCTGACGGAGCAATTGGCGACGGCCTTTGCGGGAATAAAACCCGCCAGGCAGCTGTGATGTTTCAAGCAGATAGCGACGATAGTCCTTATAGGCGCGATTGTCGGGCCGGGCAGGGGCGGAAAAGAAATCGCGCAAGGGCTGGGTCGAGACGAACTCTGGCTTGTCATAAACCGCTTTGCCAAAGACCTTGAGCGGAATGCCGCGCCAGAGCACTTGCTGACCTGCGGTTGAATTCACGGTAACTGCCGTGCGGGCCTCATTCAGTAGGGCGGCCAGTTTGCCGCCGCGCACGTAGTGAACGCGGTGCTCAATGTCATAGCGTTTGGCCAGCTGGCGCACAGTCCGGCGGATCGGCACGCGGCCATCCTCCAGCGGGTGCGCCTTTACCACCAGATGATGATGGCGTGGCGCGCCTGTGGCAAAACCTTCAAACACTTCGGTCAGGAAATCGGTCAGACTGCCAAACGCAGAATGCTCCTGAAAGGCGCTATCATGTTCAAGCTGCAGCAAAGCCAGATGGTAAGGGAAGCCGCCGTTGCGAATGCGCCGGGTGGCAAGCCTGCGTTCAAGCGCCTGAAGGGGCATCAATAGCAATCGCCGCAGATAGAGCTGAAATTCACGGGTCACCGGCAATGCGCGATGGGGGCGAAACTGGCGGTAGCCGCGATTAAAGAACATCACAAAGCCATGGTAGAGCGCGCCGTAGAACACATGTTGCCGGGTGTCGCCCCAATGAGAGGGGGGCAAAGGCGCCTCCATATCCGAACGGGCCAGGGCGCTCGTCATCTCCTGCACGGGCATCTTCATCAGTCGTGAGTGACCGTTAGAACCCTCCCGCTCATACGTGACCCAATAGGGGCGCAGATAGCCCTCTTCAAAGACATGGACCTGGATGCCGCGCGCCTTGGCGGCGGCAATCGCCCTGGCGTGGATGGGGCGGGTGTCGCCGTAGAGCACAAGATCGCTGATCTGGTGCTGCTCTAGCAGTTGGTCAAGATAGCCGGGCCAATCCTCGGGGGTGCCGCGATACGGCAGGTAACTGTTGGTGTCGCGCCAGAACGCGCGGTCGCCTGCATTGAAACCGACGCGCCAGACAGCACAGCCTGCCGCCTGCAGCATCTCTGCCAGACTGGCAAAGAACGGCCCGTGGGGCCCTTGCAGAAACAGAAAAGCGCGTTGTGAATCGTTGATCTTGTGCATAATGGGCAAAATATATCCCGATTGTACAAACAATGGCTTAACCGCTAATTCGGCTTAACCATATCTGCAGAGTAGAGTAGGGTGCCGGAGTGGCGCAAGGCAAGAGCGGCCATCGGTTCGGAGCAATTGCAGGGCGGGTTCATCTGGCAACAGCAGGGCTTGCCGCGCCGCGGTCCAATGGCTACCAGAGAGACGCCGGCCGATCAACACGGCCACAACCGCATTTGCAGGAGCCCGCCCATGTTCACAGGCATTGTCACCGATATCGGCACCATCACCGAGCTAGAGCAGCAGGGCGACCTGCGGGCGCGGATCAAGACCGGTTATGACACCGCGACCATTGATATTGGTGCCTCGATTGCCTCCGATGGTGTCTGCCTGACGGTGATCGCGCTGGGAGGCGATTGGTATGACGTACAGATCTCGGCCGAGACCGTGTCCAAGACCAATATCGGCGGCAATGGCTGGACCGTTGGTAAGCGGGTCAATCTGGAGCGGGCGCTGAAAGTTGGCGATGAGCTGGGCGGTCATATCGTGTCGGGCCATGTTGATGGCGTGGCTGAGGTGGTGGAAATCCGTGATGAGGGTGACAGCACGCGTGTTACCCTGCGCGCGCCGAAGGATCTGGCACGCTTCATCGCGCCGAAGGGATCTGTCGCGCTGAATGGCACCTCGCTGACGGTGAACGATGTTGAAGGATGCGACTTTGGCATTAATTTCATCCCGCACACCAAGGAGGTTACAACCTGGGGGGATGTTGCGGTGGGCAATGCGGTGAACCTTGAGATAGATACGCTTGCGCGCTACGTCGCACGGCTGAACGAAGTGGCCTGAAGCCGGCTAGGTCTGATCAGCCTTCCCGAATGGGAATGGTCATCTGTGGGGGAGGCGAACAGTTCCCGCCTCTTGGTCACGGCAACACAGTTGCCGCGCAAAGCGTTGGGCCGGGCGCGCCGCAAGAGCGGCGCGCGTCAGAGCGAAAATTACACGACAGCGTGGAAATGAACGTCGATACCAGTCGGCGTTACAAGGCGGCCCGCTCTTGGACGCCGCGTCCGGGCTATGGTCTGCCGCATGCGGGGCTGGTATTCACTGTGCTGCTGGTCTATCCCGCTGGGGTATCCACGGCCTTGCTCGGGGCTGTGGGGTCGCATTGACCGCTGTCCACGACTGCCCACCGAAAGGTTGCCTGAATGAGCTTTGAAACACCGGGGCCAATTGAAGCCCAGTTGCGCGATGCAATCAGCCCGATCGAAGAGATCATCGAAGAGGCCCGTCAGGGGCGGATGTTCATCCTGGTCGATCACGAGGATCGTGAAAACGAAGGTGATCTGGTCATCGCGGCCGAATTTGCCGATGCGGCTGCAATCAACTTTATGGCGACTCACGGCCGGGGGCTGATTTGCCTGCCGATGACCGCAGAGCGGGTTGATGCGCTGGGCCTGCCGATGATGGCGGTGAACAATTCTTCGCGTCATGAAACCGCCTTCACCGTGTCGATTGAAGCGCGCGAGGGTGTCTCGACCGGGATTTCGGCAGCCGACCGTGCCCTGACTGTGGCGGAGGCCATTAACGAGAATAATACCATGGCATCGCTCGCGACACCGGGCCATGTCTTTCCGCTGCGGGCCAAGCGGGGCGGGGTCTTGGTGCGGGCAGGCCATACCGAGGCTGCGGTTGATATCTCGCGCCTCGCCGGGCTGAACCCGTCCGGGGTGATCTGTGAGATCATGAACGATGACGGCACCATGTCGCGGCTGCCAGAGCTGGTCACCTTTGGCAAGACACATGGGCTGAAGATTGGCACCATCAGTGACCTGATCGCTTACCGTGCGCGCAATGACAATCTGGTGGTTGAAACCTCACGCGAGACTGTGACGGCCGAGATTGGCGGTGACTGGGAAATGCGTCTGTTCACCGACCAGACCCATGGCATCGAACATGTGGTGATGATTAAGGGTGATATCACCACGCCGGAACCTGTGCTGACCCGGACCCATGCTTTGCATGAAGCGACCGATCTACTGGGGCTTGGTCCCAAATCGGCCCGCCAGCTGCCCCACGCGATGGAGTTGATCGCTGCGGAAGGGCGCGGCGTGGTCTGCCTGTTCCGCGAGCCGCGCAGCGCGCTTTATGCCCAGGACGACGAAGGCCCGCGCACCATCAAACAGACCGGTCTAGGCGCGCAGATCCTGTCCAAGATGGGTCTGCAAGAGCTGGTGCTGCTGACGGATTCGCCCTCCACCACCTATGTTGGCCTGGATGCTTACGGGCTGACCATCGTTGGCACCAAACCTCTGCTGAAGGACGCTTGATATGGCTGCACATGAAACCCACTACACGCTGGACCGTCCGACATTCGACAAGCCTGTGAAGCTGCTGATTGTCGTCGCTCCTTATTACAAGGACATCGCGGACAATCTCGTCGCTGGGGCGCAGGCGGAGATTGAGGCCGCAGGCGGCACCTGCGAGCTGATCAAGGTGCCCGGCGCGCTGGAGGTGCCTACGGCCATTGCAATCGCCGATCGCAGTTCGAACTTTGATGGCTATGTGGCGCTGGGCTGTGTGATCCGGGGCGAAACCACCCATTATGAAACCGTCTGCAACGACAGCAGCCGCGCAATTCAGCTGATGGGATTGCAGGGCCTGTGCATCGGCAACGGCATCCTGACCGTGGAAAATCGCAAGCAGGCAGAGGTCCGCGCGGACACCAAGGATCAGAACAAGGGTGGCGGCGCTGCTGCTGCGGCCTTGCATCTGATCGCGCTGACGCGTAAATGGGGCGCCCAAACCAAGGGAGTCGGCTTTAAAGCCCCTTCCGAGGCCATCAGACTGGCCGACTCAGATAATGGACCCACCACCGCATGACCACCTCGGACAGCCAAGGCGCCGCTCGCAAGGGCAGTGACAAGCACAAGATGAAATCAGCGTCCCGGCTTTATGCCGTGCAGGCGCTGTTTCAGATGGAACATAGCAATCTGACCTTTGACAAGGTCATCGTCGAATTCGAAGACCACCGGTTTGGTGCGGTCTATGATGGCGATGAAATGGCTGAGGGCGACACCAAGAGCTTTCGCAAGCTGATTGAGGGCGCGGTCAACGAGCAGGCCAAGATTGACCAGATGACCGACCGTGCACTGGTGGCCAAATGGCCGATTGCCCGGATCGATCCCACGCTGCGCGCCTTGTTCCGTGCGGCTGGTGCTGAGTTTCTGGCGGGTAAAACCCCGCCCAAGGTTGTGATCAACGAGTTTGTCGATATCGCGCGCGCCTTCTTCCCCGAGGGCAAAGAGCCGAAATTCGTCAATGCTGTGCTGGACCACATGGCCCGCGAGGCCCAGCCAGAAGCCTTTTGATCGGCTGAGGTGCGCGCCGGGCTGTGCATTGCCTTAGCGGCGCTGCCTTGCGACAGCATACAGATTTGAAGTGCTATGAAGAGCGTACCCTGTGGGTGCGCTTTTTTCGGTGTATGCAAATTTTCTGCGGCTGCCCTGCATGCGTCAAATTCCGCCGATCTGCCATTTGCCGCTGGACGCCCCAGCTAACAATGCTACCGTTTTACCATAGCAGGAGGGCGTTTCATGCCAAAGCTGGTGAGACTCTATATTCAGAATGTGGTTATTGGCTTTGCCATCGCAGGGGCCTTTGTCGGTATGCTTCTCTGGTTCAATGTGATGAACCTATGGCATCTGGTCAGTACTTCAGACAGCGGTGTTCTGGCGGTTGGTATCCTGTGGTTCATGAATGGCATTGTATTTGCCGGGGTACAGTTTGGCTACGCCGTGATGTCGCTGGCAGGTAAGGATGACGACCCCCGTGGCGGCATGCGGATCACTCCGGATGTGAGGCATGATATGATTCCAGTGCCCGTTCCGGCCAAGAAATTCCCTCGGCCTTTGCCGCGTCGCTGATCCGCTGCCCTCGTCTCAAGTCGGTCCAGACCAATAAGTCTTTCAACCAGCCGTGCCTCTCTCAGGCGCGGCTTTTCTTTTGTCAGTAATAACGGTGGTGGAATGCGGCGGGACCACCAGTCAACCGTGCGGTTTTGATTCCCGAGGACCTGTATGTACAGGTGGGCGCCAGATAAAAGGACCAGGGTCCGAACAGAGCCAGCTCCCTCGGAATTGCTTAAGGCCACTGGAATGCTACCTGTCACGAGAAGGGCAGAACCCGCCTCCGCTCTAACTAGGGGGCACGGGAGGGCGAGACAAGGGTCTGGGCGAAACTCTTTTTGGCTGAGATGCGGATGCGAGGCCAGCGGGCGGCCTGGCCATCATTTTGGGCGCTCGCTGACAGGTAGGTTACTTGCCATTTGTTCCTGTATTGTTCACATTGGGCGGATGACACAGGACCTCACTTCCGGCCAGCGTCTTGCACGCGGTGTTGCGCGCCATATGGCAGCGCTTGGTTTTGTCACGATTGAGGAATTTGTCCCAGCACGTGGTCTGCGGGTCGATGTTATGGCGCTTGGTCCCAAGGGGGAGTTGTGGATTGTGGAGTGTAAATCCAGCCGCGCCGATTTTCAGTCCGACAACAAATGGCAGGGCTATCTGGAGTGGTGTGACCGCTATTTCTGGGCCGTGGACATGGCTTTTCCGACTGAGCTGTTGCCAGATAGCAGCGGGCTGATCATTGCGGACGGCTATGACGCAGAGATCATCCGTATGGCGCCGGAACAGAAACTGCCGGGCGCACGCCGCAAGAAGCTCACGCAGAAATTTGCCATGGATGCCGCGACGCGGTTGCACCGGCTGCGGGATCCGCGGCCCGGACTGGACGGCACCTGGCAGGGTTGATGCTGCGGCCCCGCACGCGTGACGGCGAGGCCGGTCAGGCGTAAATCAGGTGTTCAGGCTGCGCGCTGCCTGCGCCGCCGCCATAATCTCTTCTGCGATTTCATTGGCCTCATCAGGATCGAAATCCATCGGGATCTCTACACCATCGGCTTCGATGAAAATGCGGACCATGCCTTCGTCGGTAGGGCCGATCTGCATGTTGGCTTCGATGTCGCGCTCTGTATTGATGCTCATGCTGCACTCCTGTCGTGGTGCGTCCATTGACGGGCTCTGCTAGCCTGCCATCGACGCAAAGGCAAGCACCCCTCGCGTCTGTGGCATGGGGTTCTGGAGCCGGTGCTTGGTGAGAATTCTCTTCACATCGGGGGTAAAAAACTTGCGGCTTTCCTCTTGCGCTCTCATCGCCCCTGTATTAAATCGCCCGTAGTGCCGCCTTAGCTCAGTAGGTTAGAGCGCCTGATTGTGGATCAGGAGGTCCCCCGTTCGAGCCGGGGAGGTGGTACCACTCTTCACCTAAATAGTTGCAGATATTTTGGCCTAGGCCCATTTTTTCCTGCTTGCGGTATGCGCTCCGGCACTATCGGATGCGCATGTCTTGGGCACGACGCGGGATCACTTGGTCATCGGATCAATCGTAATCCGCTGTTCAATTGCGCCGCTCAGATTGTTCAGGATCAGGATTTCATCCTCATCGGTCACCACCGCAATCCAGCCGTCGCCAAAGGTGACGGCACGGGCGCTGAGACCATCAGGCAGGGCAACCGCGTCGGGCAGGCTGGGACCAGATGCAGACAAACGGATGACAAGCAGGGTCAGAACCACTAAGAACCCGCAAATCATGATCACGGTCAACGTGGTCACCATCCGTCGCAGAAACACCAGCTGCGGCGGTTCACTTTGATTATCTGTTTCAGAAGGATGTGTCATGGCCCGCCGCCGGATCGAGTTTGTCATTGCGGAAAATCCGCCTAAACGGCTTGATAAAGCGGTTTCGCGTGATGTGCCAGAGGAAGCCACCCTGTCGCGTACCCGGCTTGCCCGATTGATCGAAGCGGGCCAGCTACAAGTCAATGGATCTGTGGTTAGCGATGCCAAAGCCAAGGTTGATGAGGGCGCGCTGATTGAGATCACGATCGAAGAGGCTGAGGACAGCCATATCGGCCCCGAGGATATCCCGCTTGAGGTCATCTATGAAGATGACGATCTGATTGTCATCAACAAACCCACAGGTATGGTGGTGCATCCAGCCCCCGGCACGCCGTCAGGGACGCTGGTAAACGCGCTGTTGCATCATTGCGGCGATAACCTTTCTGGTGTCGGCGGGGTGAAACGTCCCGGTATTGTGCATCGCATTGACAAGGAAACCAGCGGCCTGCTGGTGGTCGCCAAATCCGACGTGGCGCATCAGGGGTTGGCGGCTCAATTCGAGAAACACACGGTAGAGCGGTATTATCGCGCGATCTGCTATGGTGTTCCTGACGCCAATGATCCGCGCCTGCGCGGGGTCAAAGGCACCAGCTTTGAAGCCGGTAATATCCTTAAGCTGACGACACAGCTGGCGCGGCACAAAACCGACCGGCAGCGTCAGGCCGTCCTGTTTCAGGGTGGGCGCCATGCCATCACCCGCGCCCGCATTGTCGAAAGATACGGTGCACCAGCTGTTGTGGCATTGATTGAATGCTGGCTGGAGACCGGGCGTACCCATCAGATCCGGGTGCATATGGCCCATGCGGGGCATGGTCTTGTCGGCGATCCGGTATATGGCGGCAAACGCAAGTTGGCTGCCAAATCTCTGCCGGTTGAGGCTGCTGTCGCAATTCAGTCTTTCCCGCGTCAGGCGCTTCATGCGGCGGTTCTGGGGTTCATCCACCCAGTGAGTGGCGATGCCATGCGTTTTGAAGCGCCATTGCCAAAAGACATGATTGACTTGCTGGATGCTCTGGCGTCTCCGGTCACCTGACCGCGTTTAAGATATTGCATTGTATCACAAAAACGTCTTGCGCGGTTTTTGCCTGTGCAGGCGTCGTTCTATGCAAAATGCTGTGAACTTGATCACAGACCGCTTTCTTTACGATTCCTATAAGAGATAAACTTAGCAACTCTTGAACGGTGATGTGCGTTACCCCATATGATGTGATGTTAAGTCCTTAAACATTGGGAGGGACACAAAGAATGGCAAACTATGCAAATCTGCCTGCACCGACGCCTGAGGGCGGGCTGAATCGGTATCTGCAGGAAATCCGCAAGTTCCCTCTGCTGGAGCCGGAACAGGAATATATGCTGGCCAAGCGTTGGGTTGAAGAGCAGGACAGCGCCTCGGCCCACAAGATGGTGACATCCCACCTGCGCCTCGCTGCCAAGATCGCCATGGGGTATCGTGGCTATGGCTTGCCCCAGGCCGAAGTGATTTCAGAGGCCAATGTCGGTTTGATGCAAGCGGTAAAACGCTTTGATCCCGAAAAAGGCTTCCGTCTTGCGACCTATGCGATGTGGTGGATCCGTGCCTCCATTCAGGAATACATCCTGAGGTCCTGGTCGCTGGTCAAACTCGGCACCACCTCTGCACAGAAGAAACTATTCTTTAATCTGCGCAAGGCCAAGGCCCGTATCGGCGCGCTTGAAGAGGGCGATTTGCGCCCTGACAATGTCAAACGGATTGCAACCGATCTGGGTGTAACCGAGGCCGAAGTGATCTCGATGAACCGCCGGATGTCGGGTGGTGATGCCTCTCTCAATGCCACTGTTGGTAGCGATGGCGAAGGCACCATGCAATGGCAGGACTGGCTGGAAGATGAAGACGCCGATCAGGCCAGCGACTACGAAGCACGGGACGAACTGGACGCCCGTCGCGAATTGCTTGCCAGCGCGCTTGAGGTGTTGAATGACCGCGAAAAGGACATTCTGACCCAGCGCCGCCTGACCGATCAGGCCAAAACACTGGAAGATCTCAGTACGCAATATGGCGTCAGCCGCGAGCGCATCCGCCAGATTGAGGTGCGTGCGTTTGAGAAACTGCAAAAGAAAATGCGCGATCTTGCTTCGGAGAAAGGTATGTTGGCCGTAAGCTGATCATGTCGCTTCAGGTTCGAAAACGGCTCCCGTTTGGGGGCCGTTTTTTCGTTGGCGCTGCGATTGGCCGGCCCGCAATCTCTACAATGTTCCCTATACTATGGAATCGGGGCCGGCCAATACATAGAATGGCCTTCTGATCGGTTAACAGAGGGAGCGAAATCGGAAGAAATGTCTAAGTATATCTAGTCGTTAAGGTCCTCTGGCCTAACCGTTTGTTAGGGCGCCTGCCTTAGGTTCGGGGGATGTGAATTCCTCAAAGGGCCCAGTGAACAATGCCTTCCATCCTATTTCGACTTCCCATCCGGATCTACGCTGTAGTGGCAATGGCGCTCGCGCTCTCTGTGCTTTTGACCGTGCTGCTGCTGTCGCGTGCTGTCGACAATGCCCACGCCATGCGCGAACGCGAGCTGCATAACATCATCGACACTTCGATCAGTCTACTGGCTGATCTTGAGGCGCAGGTGAAATCCAAACAGCTGACGCCCGAAGAGGCGCGGGCACAGGGACGTGAGCTGCTTGAAAAGATCCGGTTTGAAACCTCCGGTTATCTTTTTGCTTTTGATCAGGACATGATCGTCCGTGCCCATCCGATGGTACCGGATTGGGTCGGGACAAACCGGTCGGGCTTTGAAGATGTAAAAGGTATGAAGGTGTTCCAGGAACTTGGCAAAGTGGCCGCGAGTGACGGCGCCGGTTCTGTGCGGTACTGGTTCCAGAAGCCGGGTGAAACGACGCCGGAACAGAAAATCGGGTATGTGCAATCATTCAGGCCCTGGGGTTGGATCATTGGAACCGGATCTTACCTTTCTGATATCGAGGCTGATCTGGCCCAGATGCGCAATGAATCGATGATCACCTTGGGGGTCAGCCTGATCCTGCTGCTGATCGCCTCTACTGTACTGTTGCGCAGCGTGACCGGGCCGATCAACGGGCTGAAGGCGCGGATGGCGACGATGGCAGATGGGGACACCAACGCGGATGTGCCCTACACTAAGGCACGCAGTGAAATTGGTGAAATCGCCCGCACATTGGAGGCGTTCCGTGGCACATTGCAACAGCAGAGCGCGCTGAAAGATCAGCAGCAGATTCGGGATGCTGAACGCGCAGACGTTGTTTCCATCATCTCCAGCCGCCTGGCAACACTGTCCAATGGCGATCTGACTGTTCGGATCAAAGAGACGTTGCCAGAGGATTACGTCCAATTGCAACGTGACTTCAACCGGACGGCAGAAACGCTGAGTGCGACGGTGACACAGGTTGTGGATACGGCCGAGAGCATCCGCAATGGCGCAGGTGAGATCAGCCAGGCTTCTGATGACCTCTCCAACCGGACCGAGAGCCAGGCCGCCACGCTGGAGGAAACCGCCGCGGCACTGGATGAGATGACCGCCAGCGTGAAATCTGCCGCCGAAGGCGCGCGCAGCGTCGAAACCATCATGCAGGAGGCCAAGCAAGAGGCCGAAACCAGCGGCACCGTGGTCCAAAGTGCCGTGTCCGCAATGACCGAGATCGAACAATCCTCGACCCATATTTCGCAGATCATCAGCGTCATCGATGACATCGCCTTCCAGACCAATTTGCTGGCGCTGAACGCCGGGGTTGAAGCCGCGCGCGCTGGTGAGGCGGGCAAAGGCTTTGCCGTGGTCGCCAGCGAGGTGCGCGCGCTGGCGCAACGCTCCTCGGATGCCGCGATGGAAATCAAGACCCTGATCGGCGACAGCACCAAACAGGTGGAGCGCGGCGTGGACCTGGTTGGCAAAACCGGCGAGGCGCTTCAGGGGATCGTCGAACGGGTCAGCCATATCTCGCAACTGGTGTCCGGCATCGCAACCGGGGCGAGCGAGCAATCCACCGGTTTGCATGAGATCAACACCGGGGTGACCCAGCTGGATCAGGTGACCCAGCAGAACGCCGCGATGGTCGAAGAGGCCACCGCTGCGGGGCACATGCTGAACGCCGACGCCAGCAAACTGGCTGAATTGGTGGCTCATTTCAAGGTCGCGGTCGGCGCGGCACCGGCGCGCAACACATCCGCCTCTCCGGCTCCGGCACCGCAGGCGATGAACACCGCGGCACGGGCGAACGAGACCCCCAGCGCCCCCAGCGCCCATGGCGATGATTGGGACATCGAAGCGATGACACCGCAGCCCGCCAAAGCCCCGGAAAAAGCTATGACCAGCGCAGCCACAAGCGGCAACGCCGCCAAAGACATCTGGCAGGACTTCTGATCCCGCCAATGGCACCCGGCCCCACTGCGGGTCGGGTCACAGTAGAACACCGAACCGCGCCAGAGCTTTTCTGGTGCGGTTTTCTACGGCGCAATTGGCGAATGTTGAACCTGTATCCAGTACCTGGTCGCGGAGATCTTAGGGTTGGCGTACCGGATGGCGGACCTGCCTGAGGGCGCTGGCCAAAACGCAGCTCAGGCCGGAGCCTTTAGCCAGGTGTGGACATGGTCACCGGCATTGGCACAGGCCTGTGCCAGGCTATGCCCGGTCAGCAGTTGGACGGCAATTGACGTCGCCAAAGTACAGCCCGTGCCGCGTTTCCCGTTAGAGAGCCTCGGCCGTTCGTAGGCTGTGCACTGATCGCCCTCAAACAGGTGGTCAACCGACATGGCCCCCGTTCCATGTCCGCCCTTAATCAGCGCAGCCTTAGCCCCTAGGCTGATTACTTGTCGCGCCTGTGTGGCAATATCGGTAAGGGGGCTTGCTGATGCTTGGCCGGCTAGCTGCGCGGCCTCGGACAGGTTGGGCGTGATCAGATCAGCGCGCATGATCAGGGGCGTCAGATCCGCCGCTTGCATCAAGTCACCGCCTGAGGTGCTGCGCAGCACAGGGTCCAGCACCACCGGGCAATCATCAGGCAGCTCTGTCTCCAAAAAATGCGCGATGGTCTCGGCTGCAGTGGGACTTCCGACCATGCCGATTTTGACAGCGCCGATAGGGCCAGTCTCAATTGCGGCGCGCAGCTGGGCCAAGAGGCCCTCATTTGGAACCGGATGCACGTCGCGCAGCGCGCGGTCTGTCTGGGCGGTCACAGCAGTCACAACCGGGCGCAATAACAGCGGCGTCTCGCAATAGTGATGTGTGGCCTGAGCCATGGCGGCTGCGGCGGCCACGTCTCGGGTCAGCCCGGCGCCCCCGCTGCTGTCGGTTCCCGCTATGATCAACAGCGCGCTCATCCCTGATTGCCCACGGCGAGCAAGGCCAGTTCGCCGGGGAATTCCGCAGCGAGTGCCACTGCTGCGCACCAGGCCCTTAGCCCGCTATGGCAAGCCAGGACCACACGTCGGCCTGGCGGCAGTACCTTAGCGTGTAGATCCTTTGGCAGGATCCGCAACGCGGTGGGTGCGGCAGGTACGGGCGTCTCGTCACTGGAGCGCAAATCAATGATATAATCGCTCGGCGTCAGCCCATCGCGGCCAATAAACGGAAAGGCATTTTCAGGCTCGGGGGCAGAGGAAAAGTCAAACCCACCCATCTCAAGCCCGGCAAGATCAATGCTGAACAGTCGTCCCCGGGGCGATGGCTGATGAGAGAGCAGAAGTTTCAGCGCCAACTGTGCCTGCAAGGCGCCGATCATGCCGACCACGGGGCCCATCACTCCGGCATCGGCGCAAGTTGCGGTTAACCCTGGGGGGTCGGGAAACACCGCACGCAGCGAGGGGGCACCACCACAGAAGACGCCGGCATATCCAGATTGTGCCAGCGCAGATGCCGTGACCAGTGGGCGCCCCAGCTGGTGGCAATGGTCCGATAGAGTGTAGGACACGGCGTAGCTGTCGGCAGCGTCAATGACCACATCAGCCGGGGCAACGGCGGCGACGACATTGTCCGGCGTCAGGTGGCGTGCATGAGGGTGCAACCGCAGATCTGGTGCGATCTGGCTTAGGTATTGGCGGGCGGCGTCCACCTTGTATCGACCACAATCAGCAGGGGAATAGAGCGGTTGCCGCGGCAGGTTGCTCTGCTCAACCGTGTCGCCATCCATCAGGGTGATTTCCCCGACACCCGCCCCTGCAAGATATTGCAGGACGGGGCAGCCCAGCCCACCGGCACCGATCACCAGAATATGCGCGCTGGCCAGTTTCTGCTGCCCAGCGGTGCCGATTTCTGGCAGGCTAATCTGGCGATCAAAACGGGTCATGTTCCGCAGGCCTTTAGCCATTCCAGCGTCCGGGTTTCGGGGTTTGGGGCCTGCTGGATGTCACTGACCACAGCAGCGCTGTCGGCACCTGCGGCAAAGACACCGGGCAGGCGATCGGGCGTCAGCCCACCGATGGCGACCAATGGGGTTGCGTTGGCGATCTGTTTCCAGCGCGCGACCCGGTCCAGCCCCTGCGGGGCCCATTTCATCTGTTTGAGGATGGTTGGATACACCGGGCCAAGCGCGACATAATCGGGGTCAAGAGTCAACGCCCGATCCAGCTCTGCTTCATCATGGGTCGACAGACCGTAACGCAGGCCGTGGCGGCGCAGGGCGGCAAAATCGGCACTGTCCATATCCTCTTGGCCCAGGTGGACAAAGCCACAATTCAGATCCAGAGCCGCCTGCCAGTGATCATTCACCACCAGCTGACATCGATGCACGGCGCAAAAATCACGGGCCCGGGAAATTTGACGACGGATCTCAGGCTGGGGCAGATCCTTCAGGCGCAGCTGTACCAACCGCACGCCATGCGGCACCAGCAGTTCGAGAGCGCTGACATGGCTGACAATCAGGTAAAAACGCTCCATCAGCGGTGCTCCAGTTCACTTAGATGTGCCAGACCCAGTGTCGGGGTCGAGGGAACGGCCATATCGCGTGGCTCCATCGGGTCAGCCGCGTGGCCCTGTTGTCCAGCAATCACCGCCTGCGCCATAGCACGGGCCATGGTGACGGGATCACCGGCCTTGGCGACAGCAGTGTTCAGAAGGACCGCATCCATGCCCAATTCCATCGCCTGGGCGGCATCTGAAGGGCGACCGATGCCTGCATCGACGATCAGGGGAGTGTCAGGGAAATGTGCCCGCATCGCGCGCAATCCGTCGCGATTGCGCAAGCCCTGTCCAGACCCAATCGGTGCCCCCCACGGCATCAACAGCTGACAGCCGGCCTCGATCAGTTTTTCGCCAACCACCAGATCCTCGGTCGTATAGGGAAAGACCTGAAACCCGTCCTGCGTCAGGATCTGCGCCGCCTCGACCAAGGCAAAGACATCAGGCTGCAATGTGTCACCATGACCAATCACCTCCAGCTTGATCCAGGGGGTGTTGAACAGGTCGCGCGCCATTTGGGCGGTTGTCACCGCCTCGTGGACGGTGTGGCATCCGGCCGTATTGGGCAAAATTTGACAGCCGCTGGCGCGCAGCAGATCCCAGAATCCGGCCCCGCTGCCTTCGGCGCTCTCGCGGCGCAGCGATACCGTCACCACCTGACAACCGCTCGCTGTGATGGCGTCCTGTAATATGGCTGGTGACGGGTATTGGGCCGTGCCCAGCAGCAACCGGCTGTCGATTTCAGTCTCATATAGGCGCATTGTCTAGCCTCCCTGCATCGGGGTGAGGATTTCCAGCCGATCGCCGTCTTTCAAAACGGTCTTGCTGCGGGCCGTGCGGGCCACGAACTGGCCATTCACGGCTGTTGCGACGGTGGAATTGGCGTAGCCCAAATGGCGCAGCGCGCCTTCCAGCGTGTCGGCAGGCAGGTCATGCAGTTTGGCGTTGACGGTGATGTTCATCTGAGGTCTCCGAAAGCAGGTGGTGTGCGGCTTGGGCTGCAAGAGCGGGGGCCAACAGAAATCCGTGGCGGTAAAGCCCATTGAGGTAGAGCGTGCCGTCTTGTTCGATCAACCGGGGCAGGTTATCTGGGAGGGCCGGGCGCAGGCCCGCGCCGGTTTCCACCACGCTGGCCTCGGCAAAGGCGGGGTGCAGGGTGAAGGCGGCGCTGAGCAGATCACTCAGTGACCGCAGGGTGATCGCGCGGTCAGACGAGCTCTCGATCATGGTGCCGCCGATCATGAAGTGCTCTTCGTCGCGGGGCACGAGATAAAGCGGCATGCGCGGGTGCAGCAGACGCAGGGTACGTCGGATATTGATATCCGGGCAGTGCAGGATTGCCATCTCGCCACGCACCGGGCGCAGCGATGGCAGGGGGGCCGCAATGCCGGTGCAATCCAGCGTCACACCTGCGGGGGCAGGGGTGGCACAACGGATCTCTCCGCCCAGTTCCTGAACCTTGGCGCTTAAATCCTGCACGGCGCGGCGCGGATCCAGATGAGCCTCCTGCTCAAACAGCAAACCCTGATTGAAACGTCCCTCGAGAGCGGGCTCCAGTGTAGCGATTTCAGCGCCATCCACGCTCCGATGCCCGCTGGTGCGACGGGCAAAGCGGTGAAGCTCGGCCCGGTCGCGCGGAGGTGTCACCACCAGCGTGCCGCGCCTGTGGACGGGTGTGATCCGACCCCACCAGTCGGCGGCGTGCTGGCCGAGGGTGATTACCTCCTCCTCGGCGCTTTCGCGTTCGCACCAGGGGGCCAGCATGCCCCCCGCATAGCGCGAGACACTGGCGGCGCCAATGGTGTCGCCCTGCTCATAAAGTGTGACCTTGGCCCCACGCTGCGCCAGTTCATAGGCGCAGGCGAGGCCCGCAAGGCCTGCACCTGCGATGGTGATCATTCCGCCGGTTCCACGGCAGCCTCTGGTGCGGGCACATACAGTTCGCCCCCCTCGCGGAATTTGGCGGCCATTGCCTCCATGCCCTCTTTCTGTGCTTCGGCGCGGATGTCGTGGCTGATCCGCATCGAACAGAACTTCGGCCCGCACATAGAACAGAAATGTGCGACCTTGTGGGCCTCTTTCGGCAGGGTCTGGTCGTGGAACTCGCGTGCCGTGTCCGGGTCAAGCGACAAGTTGAACTGATCCTCCCAGCGGAATTCGAACCGGGCACGGGACAGCGCATCGTCACGGCGCTGCGCACCCGGCAGACCCTTGGCCAGATCAGCGGCATGGGCGGCGATCTTATAGGTGATCACACCCACCTTGACGTCGTCGCGGTCGGGCAAGCCCAGGTGCTCTTTCGGCGTCACGTAGCACAGCATCGCGCAGCCAAACCAGCCGATCATCGCGGCACCAATGCCGGATGTGATGTGGTCATAGCCCGGCGCGATATCCGTGGTCAGCGGCCCAAGTGTGTAGAACGGCGCCTCGTGGCAGCACTCCAGCTGCTTGTCCATGTTCTCCTTGATTTTGTGCATGGCGACATGGCCGGGCCCTTCGATCATCACCTGACAATCTTTGGCCCAGGCGATCTTGGTCAGCTCGCCCAGCGTTTCCAGTTCCGCAAACTGCGCCTCGTCATTGGCGTCCGCAATCGAGCCGGGCCGCAAGCCGTCGCCCAGGCTGAAGGATACGTCGTACTGGCGGCAAATGTCGCAGATTTCGTCGAAGTGCTCGTAAAGGAAGGATTCTCTGTGGTGGTGCAGGCACCATTTGGCCATGATCGAGCCGCCGCGCGACACAATTCCGGTTACCCGCTCAACAGTCATTGGCACCATATGCAGGCGCACACCGGCATGGATGGTGAAATAGTCGACGCCCTGTTCTGCCTGCTCGATCAGCGTGTCGCGGAACACCTCCCAGGTCAGGTCTTCGGCGATGCCGTTCACCTTTTCCAGCGCTTGGTACAGTGGCACGGTGCCGATGGGTACGGGGGAATTGCGGATGATCCATTCGCGGGTGTTGTGGATGTTGCGGCCCGTTGACAGGTCCATCACCGTATCGGCGCCCCAGCGGATCGACCAGACCAGTTTATCGACTTCCTCCTCCATCGAGGAGCTGACGGCCGAGGTGCCCATATTGGCGTTGATCTTAACCAGGAAGTTGCGGCCGATGATCATCGGTTCCAGCTCCGGGTGGTTGATGTTTGCGGGGATAATGGCGCGCCCGGCTGCAACCTCATCACGCACAAACTCTGGCGTCACATAATCGGGAATATTTGCGCCAAAATCATTGCCGTCGCGGTGACAGGGAGAAAGCTCGCGCAGCTGGTTTTCGCGAATGGCGATGAATTCCATCTCGGGGGTCACGGTTCCAGCGCGGGCATAGGCCAGTTGGGTGACCGCTTTGCCGTCCTTGGCCCGCAGCGGGGCAGGTTTTACTGGAAACTCTGGCGTTAGCCGATCGCCTTGGACAAATCCATTGTCCTCTGGCTGGATATCGCGGCCTTGGTAGGTCTCGACATCGCCGCGGGCAAGGGTCCAGTCTCGGCGAAGCTGTGGCAGGCCCTGGCGGATATCGGTTTGTATATTCGGATCTGTATAGGGACCGGAGCTGTCATAGACCGGCAGCGGAGCCTCGCCAGCGGTCGGGTGGGTGGAGATTTCGCGCATTGGAACGCGCACATCCGGGTGCAGCTCTCCACTGACATAGATTTTGCGCGATGCAGGCAGGCTGCCAACAGTGACTTTGGGGGTGATCTTTGGGCTTGGGACGTTCATCTGGTGTTCCTCCGGTCGTCGGGTCAAAAACACCAATTGAGCCGGGTCGGAGGAAAACGGACAGAACTCTACGCGAGGTGTACGGCCAATGCGCAATATCTGCCTGTTCGAACACAGCGGTTCACCTGTACCGGGCGGCGCACCATGTCCTAGCTTCCTACGCCAGTATCAACTGGGTCAGGTTCTAAGGGTCGCGTCACCGGGATTGCTCCCTATCTGCCTCTCAGTCCCTTGGGCGGGACTCCCCTGCGTGGCTTTAGTGGTAGGGGAGGGAGCTGTATCGCGTCAACCGCATTTTTACTTTTCTCGTGGTTTCCGATAAATATATTTGTATTTCAATGCGTTGAAGAATTTTCCAATTGGCGTTTCCGCAGTGTGGCGAAAACACTTGCCAGCTTAGGGATGTATTATCTATTAACTGTGGAAATCACACCTTGTGTCAGTAATTTTATCTATAAAATGGAGTTCCCATGCTGGATGCCACGCCGATCCGTACCGACTGGACCCGTAGCGAAGCGGAAACACTCTACAACCAGCCCCTGATGGATCTTTTGTTTCAGGCGCACACCGTGCACCGGCAGTACTTCGACCCCAACCAGGTGCAGAAGTCCAAACTGCTCAGCATCAAGACCGGCGGTTGCGCCGAGGATTGCGCCTATTGCTCGCAGTCGGCCCGCAACGGCGCGCAGCTCTCGGCCTCCAAGCTGATCGAAGTGCAGCGGGTGATTGCCGAGGCCAAGAAAGCCAAGGATGGCGGCGCGACGCGCTATTGCATGGGCGCGGCCTGGCGCTCGCCCAAGGATCGCGACATGGCCGCACTTGAGGCGATGGTGCAGGGCGTCAAGGACCTCGGCATGGAGACCTGCATGACCCTCGGTATGCTGGAAGAGGACCAGGTGTTCCGCCTGCGTGATGCCGGACTGGATTATTACAACCACAACATCGACACTTCCGAGCGGTATTACTCCGAGATCATCACCACCCGCACCTTTGCCGACCGGATCGACACCTTGAACCGGGTGCGCGAGGCCGGCATCAAGGTCTGCTCCGGCGGCATTGTCGGCATGGGCGAGCAGCAGCTGGACCGCATCGACATGATGCTGGCGCTGGCGACGCTGGAGGTGCATCCCGACTCGGTGCCCGTGAACATGCTGATCCCGATTGCAGACACGCCGCTGGCGGATGTGGAAAAGCTGGACCCGATCGAATTTGTCCGCTCGGTGGCGCTGGCCCGGATCCTGATGCCGAAATCGCATGTGCGCCTGTCCGCAGGCCGCACCGATATGTCGGACGAGATGCAGGCGATGTGTTTCTTTGCCGGTGCCAACTCGATCTTTGTGGGCGACACGCTGCTGACCGCCGACAACCCGGAAGAAGACAAGGACCAGCAGCTGTTCGACCGTCTGGGCATCACCGCGATGGCCATGGGCTGCGATGGCAGCCGCTGATGGCGGGCGCCTTCCCGAGGCATGAGACATCGCTGGAAGCGCTGCGCAATCGCGGGCGCTACCGGCAGCTGATGCCGCGGGACGGGCATGACTTTGCCTCCAATGACTACCTCGGGTTGGCGGGCAGCGATGTGCTGCGCGCCGCCGCCGCGGACGCGCTGTCGCGCGGCGTGCCAGTGGGCGCCGGCGGTTCACGCCTGCTGCGCGGCAATGACGCCGAGCATCAATTGCTGGAGGCCGAGGCCGCGGCGTTTTTCGGCACCGAGGCTGCGCTGTTCATGGGCGGCGGCTTTAACGCCAATCAGGCGATCTTCTCGACCCTGCCGCAGCAGGGCGATCTGGTGCTTTATGATGTGCTGATCCACGCCAGCACCCATGACGGGATGCGGCTGGGCCGGGCAGAAACCCGCAGTTTTGCCCATGGTGACGTGGAAGACGCTTCGCGGGTGCTGAAGGCTTGGCGTGCCGAGGGCGGCACCGGCCAGGTCTGGATCGCGGTTGAGGCGGTCTATTCCATGGATGGCGACCTCGCGCCGCTGGATGCTCTGATTGCCTTGGCGGATACGGACGGTGCCGTTCTGGTGGTGGACGAGGCGCACTCAACCGGTGTGTTCGGCGATCTGGGTCGCGGGCTAGCACATGCTATCGCCCATCGCCCCAACGTCCTGTCCCTGCACACCTGCGGCAAGGCGCTGGGGGCCTCTGGCGCGCTGATCTGCGGTCCGAGTGTGCTGATCGAGACGCTGATCAACAAGGCGCGCGGATTTATCTTTGCCACCGCGCCCTCGCCGCTGAACGCCGCGCTGGTACGGGCGGCCCTGGCTGAGCTGCAACAGAACACAGGCCGCCGCGAACAGGCGTGGCAGGGGATCACCCATGCGCAAGCAGAGGCCAAACGCCTCTGCGGGCTGGACGGTTTCCAAAGCCAGATCCTGCCGGTGGTGATCGGCGACGACAAACGCACCATGGCGCTGGCTGCCCGGATGCAGGCGCAAGGCTATGACATCCGCGGCATCCGCCCGCCATCGGTGCCGCGCGGCACCTCGCGTCTGCGGCTGTCGATCACGTTGAACACGGGGGCAGAGGTCATCACTGAAATGTTCGAAGACCTAGCCCGCGAAAGGGAGGCAACGCCATGAGCGCGCTGATCGTCACAGGAACCGACACCGGCATTGGCAAGACCATCTTCTCAGCTGGCCTGGTGCAGGCGCTGGGTGCAACCTATTGGAAGCCGGTGCAATCCGGGCTGGAGGAGGAGACCGACAGCCAGACCGTCGCACGCCTGTCAGGCCGCCCGGCGCTGCCCGAGGGGTACCTGCTGCAACTGCCTGCCTCGCCGCATCTGTCGGCGGAGGCCGAGGGCGTGGAGATCGACCCGGATACGCTGGCCTTGCCGCAGGTGGACGGCGTGCTGGTAGCCGAGGGGGCCGGCGGGTTGATGGTGCCGCTGAACCGCAAGGTGCTCTATCTCGACCTGTTTGCCCGCTGGAGCGCGCCGGTGATCCTGTGCGCGCGGACGCAGCTGGGCACGATCAACCACACCCTCCTGTCGCTGAAGGCCCTGCGCGATGCGGGCTGTCTGGTTGTGGGCGTGGCCTTCATAGGCGATGCGGAACCGGCTGTAGAGGAAACCATCTGCCAGTTCGGCCAGGTTGCCAATCTGGGGCGGCTGCCGGTGCTGGGCGAACTGACCTCTGACGCATTGGCTGTGGCCTTTCAGGCCAGCATCCGCGTAGATCTGATCAAGGAGGTCTCGGCCCAAGGAGAGGCAGCATGAGCGCGGCAGACCTCACCCAGCTGGAGTTCGACCAGCAGCACCTCTGGCACCCATACACCAATGTCGCCAAACCCGGCCCTACCTTTGTGGTGAAGGAAAGCGAAGGGATGTACCTCACTCTGGACGACGGCACCCGTCTGATAGATGCCATGTCGTCCTGGTGGTGCATGATGCACGGGCACCGCAACCCGGCGATCACATCGGCCATTCACGACCAGCTCGACACTCTGCCGCATGTGATGTTCGGCGGGCTGACGCACGATCCGGCCATTGACCTGGGCCGCAAGCTGCTGGAAATCACCCCCGAAAGCCTGACGCGCATCTTCTACTGCGACAGCGGTTCGGTCTCGGTCGAGGTGGCGATGAAGATGGCGGTGCAGTACCAGCACGCCATCGGCCAGCCAGAGCGCAAGGAGTTTGCCACCATCCGCTCCGGCTATCACGGCGATACCTGGAAGGCGATGAGCGTCTGCGACCCGGACACCGGTATGCACCACCTGTTCCAGGGCGCGCTGAGCGTGCAGCATTTCGTCTCCCGCCCGCCGGTCCGTATCCATGAGGATTGGAGCGATGATCCGGCTCAAAACGGGCTGGGCGAGCTGCGCGCGGTGCTGGAGGCCGGGCAGGACAAGATCGCCGCCTTCATTCTGGAACCCGTGGTGCAGGGCACTGGCGGCATGTATTTCTATCACCCGGAATACCTGAACCAGGCCCGCGCTATCTGTGATGAGCTGGGCACCTTGCTGATTTTTGATGAGATCGCCACCGGTTTTGGCCGTACCGGCGAACTGTTTGCCACCGGGTTCTGCGACGTGGAACCGGATATCATCTGTTTGGGCAAGGGGCTGACCGGGGGCCATATCTCCTTCGCCTGCACCATCACCAATGACCGCGTCGCCGAGGGTGTGGGCGGCGGCAACCCCGGCATCTTCATGCATGGGCCGACCTATATGGCCAACCCGCTGGCCTGTGCGGCGGCCAAGGCCTCGCTGGATCTGCTGACGGGGCAGGACTGGCGTGGAACTGTCTCGGGGATTTCAGAGCAGATGCAGTCTGAACTGGCACCGGCGCGCGATCTGCCCAATGTGGCGGATGTGCGGGTTCTGGGCGCCATTGGCGTCATCGAGATGAAACATCCCGTCTCCGCAGATGAGGCGCACGCCCGTGCCCATGATATGGGTGTCTTCCTGCGCCCCTTCGGCAAGAACATCTATACCATGCCGCCGTTCATCACGTCCCCGGATCAGCTGAGCCAGATCACCGCAGGCATGCTGCGGCTGGCACGGGAGTTGTAAGGGATGGAATTCCGCTGGCTCAAACAGACCCAATCTGCCGAGGCCATAGTGGTCTTTGGCGGCTGGGCTGTGGGGCCAGAGGTGTTCGGGCATCTGAACTGTGCACAGGATATTCTATTTGCCGATGACTATCGCGATCTGAATGCGGATCTGCCGGATCTGACAACATATGGCCAGATTACTTTGCTGGCCTGGTCTTTTGGTGTGGCTTCTTATGCCCATTGGCAGGCGGGGCGGGTTGATCCCTTCGTTAGAAAGGTCGCCATCAATGGCACGCTCTGCCCGGTCGATTCCGACCATGGTATTCCGCCACAGGTGGTGGCCAATACCATCTCGACGCTGAGTAAAGCCAGCTACCAACAATTCCTGCGCCGGGTGTTCAGCGCGCCGCAGGTTGAGGCCGCGATTGATGTCCCCGCCCGTAGGAAAGAGCTTGAGGTGGTTGCAGATCGGGGGGCTGCCCCGCATATCCGCTTCGATCATGTCTGGATTTCCGCACGCGACCGGATTTTCCCCCCGGCCCATCAGTATCGTGCCTGGAAGGGGCAGTCAGTGCACGAACTGGACGGCCCCCACGCACCGTTTGCCCGCTTCAGCAACTGGCACGAGGTGATAGGATGAAGGATCTGACGGTCGGCACCTCCGATTGCAATCGGGTGGCCAACAGTTTTCGCAGGGGGCTGGGCAGCTATCATGCGCAGGCGACAGCGCAGGCGCGTGTTGCGGTGGACTTGGCAGACCTTCTGCAAAAATGCGTTGGCGACCGTCGCTTTGCACATGTCTTTGAGTTTGGTGCCGGCACCGGGCATCTGACGGAGGCATTGTTTCATCGCTTTGACATCGGGACGATTGCGCTGAACGATCTTGTGGCGGAGGCCGAACCGCCGCTTCAGCAAACCGTGGCTGCACATGGGGGCAAGGCAAGCTTTGCTGTCGGCCCGATCGAGACCTGCGCGTTTCCGCAAGGCGTAGATTTGATCGCGGCCTCTTCGGTTGTGCAGTGGGTGCCGAATGTTCCGCAGTTGATGCAGCGATGCGCGGCGGCTCTAACGCCGAACGGCTGGCTGGCGCTTTCTGGATACGGGCGCGGGCATTTTCGTGAGCTGGCGGCGCTGGGATCCACTGCCGCCGCACCAAACTATATGGACCATAGCGACTGGCCTGCCGTTTTGCCGCAGGACCTGCAACTGGTCGAACTGCGGCAAGCGGCGATCACCCTCCATTTTGCAAGCCCGCGTGACGTTCTGCGGCATCTGCGGGAAACGGGCGTCAACGGTCAGTCGCAGGGCGGATGGACGCGTGCCCGGCTTGTTGGTTTCGAAGCAGCATACCGGCAACGGTTCTCTACGCCACAGGGCGTCACCCTAACGTATGATCCGGTACTGATTCTGGCCCGGCGCCGTTGATCTGAAACCGCTACATGCAGGCGCTGCGGCAAGGCGCGGCAATTCCGCCTCTGGTTCCTGCCTTGGAATGGCGTTAGCCTTCGGCGAAATGGAAACGCCACATCAAGAGGCCGCAATGCATCTGTCCTATGTCATGACCCAAGAACGCGGCGCCACCGACAAGCTGCTGACCGCTCTTGCTGAGCGGTTGCAGGCAGACGGTCTGCGTCTTGCTGGCATCGTGCAGACCAACACCGAATGTTACGACAATGCGCTGTGCGATATGGATGTGCGGGTGTTGCCGGCCGGTGAAACCATTCGGATTTCGCAATCCCTCGGCCCAGAGGCACGCGGCTGCCGGTTGAACCCCGACGCACTGGAGCGCGCGGTGGGGCAGGTCACAGCAGCGCTGGGGCAGGATCCCGCACCACAGGTCCTGCTGGTTAATAAATTTGGCAAACACGAAGCGGATGGGCGCGGTATGCGCCCCGTCATCGGCGAGGCGCTGGCGCGGGGCGCGGTGGTTGTATCTGGTGTCAATCGCATGAACGTCGATGCGTTTCAGACCTTTGCCGAAGGGGTGGCGCAGGAAGCGCAGCCTGACCTGGATGCGCTGGCGGCTTGGGTACATTCCGCCGTGGAAAAAGCTGCGGCTGAAGCTACCGACTGACACTGTTGTTTGCGACTCTGCTGGTCCGGTGCAACTGCGTTGCCGGATCAGCGGGGCTGTGATCACAAACAGAGAATAATCCTACGGGACCGTCTTGTCAGTGCAATCGCCTGTAAAATATATGACTTTTCAGTAAGTTATCTTGCGCCAAACGGCGGCCACCATTTTCCTGTTTTGACTTGAAAAGAAGAAAATGGTGGGCGACCCTGGAATCGAACCAGGCGTGCGTCTCCGCGAGGGAGTTACAGTCCCCTGCCACACCTTGCGGCCTGTCGCCCACTGTCAGTTGCATGTTGCACCTGATGTGGAGGCGTGATTACAAGCAGGCCAAACGGGCGTCAACAGGAAAATCGCCAGATTTTCACGCACGTCCTGAATTCTTTCTGCTGGAGAGCAAAATGTCCAAAAAACCCAAGTGGGTCGTCGAAAAAGAGCAAGCCAAACGAGCTTCTTCAGCGGAAACTGTCTGGCTGTTTGGCCTGCATGCGGTGCGCGACGCGTTGATGAACCCGGATCGCGAAAAACTGCGCCTAATGGTGACCAAAAATGCTGAAGTGAAACTTGCCGATGCCATCGCGCAGTCCGGGATCGAGGCAGAGGTGATTGATCCTCGCAAATTCAACCCACCCATTGATGCACAGTCTGTGCACCAGGGGGCCGCGATGGAAGTGAAGCCGCTGAACTGGGGTGGGCTTGCTGACAATTGCATTGGGCGCGAAGCACCGCGGGTGTTGCTGTTGGACCGGGTGACGGATCCGCATAATGTGGGCGCTATCCTGCGCTCGGCTGAGGTGTTGGGCGCCAGTGCCGTGATAGGAACCCGCCACAACTCGGCGCCTGAAACCGGCGCTCTGGCAAAAACCGCAAGTGGCGCACTGGAACGCCAGCCCTACCTGCGGATGCGCAATCTCTCTGATACAATTGTTGAGTTGCAGCGTATGGGCTTTTTGGTACTGGGGCTGGACGGCGAAGCAGAAGAGACCATTGAATCCGTGCTGGAGGGTCGTAAGGGCGATCCCGTGGCGCTGGTTCTGGGGGCCGAAGGGCCGGGTCTGCGGCAAAAAACCAAGGAAACTGTAGATCATCTGGTAAAGATTGATGCCGCAGGCGGCTTTGGCTCGCTCAATGTGTCCAACGCAGCTGCAATCGCACTTTATGCCTCTATCGCGCGCTGAGGTGCCTTACACCCTGTGACCTGACGGTGCCACTCTGGTGGCCCGATTGGTCACAGGGGTATCACAAATGCGTATCCTCCCTTTGCAGAAGAGGCGGTGCGGGTCACAATTGGTAGGTCAGAAATCAGCTATGGACCCCAATGGACGTGACCCGCATTTGCAGCACAATCATCACAGACCGCAGCTGGTTTGCACAGGTTCGGGCCTGTGTCAGGACGCACATCGTGGCGATTGCAACCGCGACAGCTGTTGCATCGGCGGTTCTACTGGCAGGGGTTGCCCCATCTAGGGTTCAGGCCGATCCGGCGCTGGTGTCGGCGTCGCGCGGAGTTGCTGTTGGTGGTCATGACGTGGTTGCCTTCTTTCAGGTCAACAGCTCTGTTTTGGGACATCCGGACCACGCAATTATGTGGCGTGGTGCAATCTGGCGCTTTGCCAGCACGCAAAACCAACAACAGTTCGAAGCCAATCCACGTGCCTATGCGCCGCAATTCGGTGGCTATTGCGCCTATGCGCTGTCGCAGGGCTACCTGGCGCCAGGAAACCCATCGCTTTGGGTGATCGCGGATGGGCGGCTTTATCTGTTGAACAACGCCAACGCCCTGACAGCATGGACAGCAGAACGCCCGGCCCTGATTGTTGCGGCGCAGGGCAATTGGCCGAGGGTGCTGCAAAGATGAGCAGCGTGGGCTGAGTGGTCCATCGGGCGCGCCTTCATCCTGATCTTATGTCTTTGGCTGGTCTGCAAAATATCACGAATTTGAGAGGATCCCTTTCAAAATTCGCAGGCCACCCCATATTGATAACAGATCGCGAACTGGAACCTTCGCTGATCTTTTTCACTGTCCCTCGTTCCATACCTTGCGCCCAGGCTAGACCCTGGGCGCTTTTTTGTTGGGGCGGGACTTTGACCGGGACTGTTGCTTTTCCCTTGCGCGGCGGACAGCAGCCGATACGGTCCACATCGCAGCAGAAAACGCGCCACAGGGCTGGTTGATAATGGAGTGGATGATGCCAGAATATTCCGACACGCATCTCAAGGACATACTGACCCGTAGCAAGACGATCGCCATTGTTGGTGTCTCGCTAAACCCGGTGCGGCCTAGCTATTACGTGGCGCGTTATCTGGCGTTGAAAGGGTATCGGGTTCTGCCCATCAATCCAGGCCACGCAGGAAAGATGCTGTTCGGCCAAACCATCCACGCTCGTCTCAGCGAGATCACGGAACCTGTCCATATGGTTGATGTTTTCCGCCGATCCGAAGTTGTTCCGCCGATTGTGGACGAAGCGCTGGAGGTCTGCAAAGGCCTGCAGACAATCTGGATGCAGATCGGTGTCGAACATGCCGACGCTGCCACTAAGGCCGAGGCGCAGGACATCAATGTCATTCAGAACCGGTGTCCCAAGATCGAGTATCAACGCCTGTTTGGAGAATTGCGCATGGGTGGCTTTGCAACGGGGATCATATCGTCAAAACTGTGAGGGCGAAGCGAGGCGCTCCCGCCCGTCCTGGCCGTTCTGAGGAAACGACCGCCCCGGTTGGGCATGGCGCCGCTGTGCGGCGCGCAGAAACCGATTTACCCACTATCCGCTATCGGGCGCAGCCATAGGGGGGAGGGGGATCAGCCTTTGGGGCGGCTGGATTTCTCGACGATGCCGCTCACCCCCTGGCGGTCAGCCAGCACCTGAAGCACATCATCCAGCGCCACATCGCGTGCCGCCAGCATCACCAGAAAATGATAGAGCACATCCGCGCCCTCAGAGGCGAGGCCGGGCTTGTTATCCTTCACCGCCTCGATAATGGCCTCGATGGCCTCCTCACCGAATTTCTCGGCACATTTCTCCGGCCCCTTGGCGAGCAGTTTGGCGGTCCAGCTGCTGTCCGGGGCGGCACCCTTGCGCGCCAGAATGGTGGTCTCAAGGTCATGCAGCAGGGTCATGTCAGCCTCATTGGGATGCCGGCAGCGGCCATATGCTGTTTGGCCTGCTGCACAGTAAATTCGCCAAAGTGAAAGATGGAGGCCGCCAGAACCGCGCTGGCGCCACCTTCTGTGACGCCCTCCACCAGATGATCGAGCGTGCCCACGCCGCCGGAGGCGATCACCGGCACATCGACGGCATCGGATATCGCGCGGGTCAGCGGCAGGTTGAAGCCTGATTTGGTGCCATCGCGGTCCATTGAGGTCAGCAGGATCTCTCCCGCACCTTTGGCCACTACAAGCCGGGCAAATTCAACCGCATCAATCCCGGTTTCGCGGCGCCCGCCGTGGGTGAAGATTTCCCATTTGCCGGGGGCCACCGTCTTGGCGTCGATGGCACAGACAATGCACTGACTGCCGAACTGATCCGCGGCCTCGCGGATCACATCCGGGTTGGCCACCGCTGCGGAATTGAAAGAGACCTTATCGGCCCCGGCCAAGAGCAACGCGCGAACGTCTTCTTTGGTGCGCACCCCGCCGCCGACGGTGAGCGGTACGAAACACTGCTCTGCCGTGCGCCGCACCATATCGAACATGGTGCCGCGGTTTTCATGGGTGGCATGAATATCCAGAAAGCAGATCTCGTCCGCGCCGGCAGCATCATAGGCCTTGGCCGCCTCAACCGGGTCTCCGGCATCACGCAGGCCAACGAAATTGACACCTTTGACCACGCGGCCATCAGCCACGTCGAGACAGGGAATGATGCGGGTTTTCAGCATTGACTTTCCCTTTGCCGCTGGGGTTTCCCTGTCTTTACTGCGCGGAAGGACTGGATGCAATCGTGGGGCGGTGCCGCGCGATCCGGCGCATGCTGTCGCGCACGATCAGGATGTGAAACGGCATCACCGCCGTCAAATAGATCCGGCCCAGAAGATTATGACGATGGACCCAGGTTGCCATGTGGATCCGGCCGTCGTGCCGCAGCACGGTGATACGGAAATCTAGATGGATATCATCGGCGCCAAGGATCAATTCGCGGCTGTCCTCAAATGTAACGGGAAAGATCGCGCCGTCGCCAGTGTCGCTGACCTCGGTTTTCAGTCCAAATGGCCGCATGATGGCATTGCGCAGGCGCAAGAGCGCTGCGGCCCAGCCCGGCATCGACAGGCCAATATCGGCGGCGTCACGTGGGGAAAGCGGGCTTTCGACTGCATATCCATCAATAAAATCGCCTGGGGACACCATTTGCCACAGTCGGGCAGAGGCAGGCAGAGGGGTCTTGCGGACGCGGGGCATGGTGGAGCTTTCGTTCATGACTGCGCAGGGCGATGATCCGCCTGCGCCGATGTCGCGCATTAAACGCGAAAACGCGGCGGTTTGAAACCGGACTCGGTGCCGCAGGAAATGACGTCGTCAAATCGCTGAAACATTGGCTCTGCGGCGAACGGGCCAATCGGGCTGAGTTGTTTGCCGGAATTGCGACAGGGTCAATGGGCGCCACTCTTCGTTTCACGAATCCGATAGGCAATTTCCACGCCTGCCAGGAGCACCAGTGCCGGCAGCAGAGTGGTAACGATGTAAATGAAGCCAAAAAACTTTAGAAAATAGGCACAGTTCCCCATCGCCTGAGGAAGATGCATGCAAGATTAGCAGCACTTGATGGTGCCGTCGCAACCGCCGAACAAAAACCCAATCCAAGCGCCGCAGTATGCGCTCAGCAGGATAAGGCTTCAGGCCCCGCCATAGCCTGTCCAGCGATTTGCAAACGGCGGGAAAAGCACCCGGCTGGGTGTTCTGTGTTTGGTGTCGCGCAGAGCGTGTATGAAACAGGTCAGCAAAGGCAAAGTCGCAACAGTGAAATGTGTGATTAACGGTAAATCCATAGAAAGAAGTCGCTATTTGAGAAGGTCCTGAGACGACAGGCGATATCTGTGCTTACCAGCATTGAGATTACGCCCCTCCGTGGGCACCACGTAAGTGGATGCTTCAAGTCAGGGGTGCAACCTTGCGTTGACGATCGGGAGATGGCGGGCTGAGAGCAAAGAACTGCCGATGCCGCAGATGTGAATTGCCTGCCGGGGCCTGTTGCCGTGTTTTTATCCCATCACCGCACATTTTGGAGCTGTCGTTATGTTCAAATCCTTTGCCCTCGCCGGAGTCATTGCTGTTATGTCCGCCATTCCCGCCGCTGCTGACCTGATCAAAATACCAAGCCAGAAACCGGTGGCTGAGACCATGGATGCGCTGCAGGCCGCAGTAGAGGGCGCAGGCGCCACGGTGTTTGCCCGGGTGGACCACGCGGCAGGTGCGCAGAACGTTGATCTGTCGCTTGGTGACGCGCAGCTTTTGATCTTTGGCAATCCCAAACTTGGCACGCCGGCCATGCAGGCGGATATGCGTGCGGGGCTTTTTCTGCCGCTTAAGGTGCTGGCCTACCAGGATGGCGAGGGACAGGTCTGGCTAACTTATGAAGACCCGGCTGTGATGCTGTCTGGTCTGGATGTCCCGGCTGATGCGGGGTTTGTTACCAAGATGCAGGGAGCCTTGGGCAAGCTGACGGGCGCCGCCGTCAGGTAAAGCAGGTGGTTTCGGGGCGGTTGGCAGGGGGCGCTGCCCTCTCCGGGCCTTGCCCGTTCACCCCCGGGATATTTCCAGCCAGAAGAAAAGAATGTCAGACCTTGAGCAGGTCCAGGGCGGTTTTGACATCGATCGCGCCATCGTAGAGCGCGCGGCCGGAAATGGCCCCGTTCAACGGCGCACCACAGGTCTTCAGGGCCTGAAGATCGTCCAGCGAAGAAACGCCGCCCGAGGCGATCACCGGAATGCTGACCGCGTTGGCCAGATCTGCTGTTGCCTCGATATTCGGGCCCTTCATGGCGCCATCACGCAGAATGTCGGTGTAGATGATGGCTGCAACACCTGCGTCTTCGAAGGATTTTGCCAGATCCGTGACCATGACGTCGGTTTCCTCTGCCCAGCCTTTGGTCGCAACGCGGCCATTGCGCGCGTCAATGCCAACGGCGACCTTTCCCGGAAATTCCCGCGCCGCCTCGCGCACCAGATCTGGATTTTCCACCGCCACGGTGCCCAGAATAACCCGCGCCAAGCCTTTGTCGATCCAGCGGGCGATCGTGGCCATGTCGCGAATACCACCGCCGAGCTGCGCGGGCACTTGGCATTGTGTCAGGATCTCTTCAACTGGTGCAGCATTGACCGGCTCTCCCGCAAAGGCACCATTGAGGTCAACCAGATGCAGCCATTCACAGCCTGCGGCCACAAATTCCAGTGCCTGGGCGGCCGGGTTGTCGTTAAAGACGGTGGTCTTGTCCATATCGCCATGCAGCAGGCGGACGGCTTGCCCATCTTTGAGATCGATTGCGGGGTAGAGGATCATAGTGCATGCCCTTGTCAGAACTATCGGAAACCGGTCCCTGCCACGCGCGTGGCTGATGCCGTAGCAGCGCTGTTGAGGCAGGGTCTCGTCTTGCTCCCCTTTTGCACAAGGCCACTCACGATTGCAACGCGACCCGAGGTCAACCTTGCCTGAAATGCCAGTTGGCGGCCAGACTGCCTGCAAAAGGGAGGATGAAACATGAAAAAACTGGCAATTGGTATCGCCTTTGTACTTGGATTGGCAGGCGCTGCATCGGCTGATCCTGTACTTGGCACATGGAAGACCCAGCCAGATGACGGCTCTTACGCCCATGTCACCATGGCACCCTGCGGTGCTGCGGTGTGCGGAAAAATCAGCCGGACGTTCAATGCCGACGGAGAGTATAAATCGCCCAATATCGGCAAGACCCTGGTGATTGATATGGTTGCCAATGGCGATGGATCTTACGCGGGCAAAGTCTGGCGCCCCTCCAATAATAAGATCTACATCGGCAAGATGGACCTTGCAGGCCAGTCTCTGGCTTTGCGCGGCTGCGTGGCTGGTGGGCTGATCTGCTCCAAACAAACCTGGAACCGGGTTAAGTAAGGCTCAGAATGCCGGGGCTGCATATGGCCATTGGGGCGCATTTTGGACTGCGCCCCTTTTTTGACGAGGGGTTTAAGGCAGTCTAGAACAGTCCCAGCTGCACGGGGATCGGCACAAAGCCGCGCTTGATATGGCGGGCACGGTCTTTCTCGGCGGCAGCCAGCGCGCTCTCGCGTGACGTGAAATAGCTACGCCGCTGCTGTCCCCCGGCCTCGCCCAGCGGGCCATTGATCTGCTCCACACACCATTCCCCAAACAAGGTTTGGCTGAGGCTCAGCACGCAATAGCGGTGCTGACCTTCATGATAGTCGAATTTTTCGAGTCGGATCTGCACCGGGTGGTGACCTGCAAGTGACGTGGGGCTATTTGGGTTTGCGGTGTATGCCCGTCTACGTCGTCGCTGTCCATCCACTCTTCATCGTGGCCCAAGCCGTCGTTGCGGCAGGGGTTACCTTCTGGCCACAGCGATCTCGCAGCCAGAAGACTCGGGGCTGGGCGGTGCCCGGTTCGGATCAGACAGCGCCGTTGTATTCGCCGCGCGCAGGGTAGTCATTGGCGATGGCAAAATCTAATGCCGAGACCAGTTCAGAGAAATGCGGACGGACAAATGGCATTGTCTGTACCGACCCGTAGTAAAGCGTCTGTTCGGGCGTCACCATAAAGAGGCCGGGCTCAGAGAACAGCGCGGGTTCTTCGATACCGATCGAGGTGGTGCCGCGTGACGTGGACAGGTACAGCCCCCATTCGCGCGCGACATCCAGCGGCAGATCATAACCAAAGCGTAAGGATTCTGCTGCGATTTTGTCGGCCATGGCGCGGGTGCGGTCGGTGCCGTCGCTGCTGATCGCGATGCAATTCACGCCACGGTTGGCAAAATCAGCAACCCGTTTTTCAAACTCTTTCAGATAGTTTGCGCAGATCGGGCAATGAAGGCCGCGGTAAAAGCAGATCACTGTTCCACGCGGGCTTTCTTCAGTGGTTAGGTCAAACTGTCCATGATCCAGGGTCGGCAGGGTTAGGTTCGGGGTTTTCTGGCGGGGTATCAGCATCATCGGCTCTCCATCTTGGGATTTGTCTTGACCAAGGGTATCCGGGTATGGTGCTTTAAAAATCCGAATTACCTGATCAAAAATCCTATATTTGGGACCGGTATGGATCGACTGACAACATTGATAAAGCGGTTTCAGCTGCGGGTCGGGCCAGTGGACCCCGCGGCTGCGCGGTTACTGATTGTGGCAGAGCCGGGTTCTGCCGCGATATCATTTGATGACGGCATAGGGGGGGGCGGCGCCTTGCTGTTCTGTACGGAGCCTGTCAGCGGGCGCGAGACCCATCAGACCTGCGCCGATAAGGGGCAAAAGATCCTGCTGGCGATGGGGGTGTCCTGGTCACGCTCAACAAATCCATTTCTGGCGGCCTTGCCGGACTGTATTCGCTACCCGTTGCAAGATGATCCTGCGGCCTGCGAATTGGTGCGGTTGATCGTGCAGGAAGACAGGGGCGGGCGCTGCGGCGCAGATTCTGTGGTATCGCGCCTGGGCGAAATTCTGATGGTGCGGCTGCTGCGCGATCAGATTGCGCGGGGCAGCGCTGAACCGGGATTGATCGCAGGCCTGGGCGATCCACGCCTGAGCCGGGCGATAGTGGCGATCCACGACCATCCGGGCAAGCCGTGGTCCAATGATGATCTAGCCTGCGAGGCCGGGCTATCGCGGTCACGCTTTGCCGAGGTCTTTGCGGCGGAGGTTGGAGAAACCCCCATGGGCTACCTGCGGCGTTGGCGGCTGATCCTGGCCCGTCAGGATCTTGTGCGCGGCGACCGGGTCGATGCCGTTGCGCGGCGCTATGCGTATGGCTCGTCCGAGGGGTTCACCCGCGCCTTTCGCAAGGCGCATGGTGTGGCGCCGGTGTCGTTGCGCAAGGCTGTGGCCTGACCCCGGCTTCACCTTTCCCAAAATACTCCCGCCGGAGGCACGGCGCGCAGCGCCGTTCTGGATCAGGGGGCCCAGGTCAGAAAATTGCCGATCATCCGCAAGCCGATGTCCTGGCTTTTCTCCGGGTGAAACTGCATGCCGACCATTGTATCGCGACCAATGACAGCCGTGACATCGCCGCCGTAGTCCACATGGGCCAGCCGCTCTGCGGGGATACCAACACGGAAATGGTAGGAATGCACGAAATAGCAGTGATCGCCGGAGGCAATGCCGTCAAAAATCGCATGGTCACTGTCGATCACCAGGTCGTTCCAACCCATATGCGGCACTTTGAGATTGGGATTTTGGGGGGTGATCTTGACCACGTCACCGCCCACCCAACCTAGGCCGGGGGTGTCGCGATACTCATGACCGGTGGTGGCCATTAGCTGCATGCCCACACAAATTCCCAAAAAGGGGCGGCCTTTCTGCTCTACGGCCTCGACCATGGCATCATAAATGCCCCGGTGGCCACGCAGCTCTGCGGCACAGGCCGGAAAGGCGCCGTCACCGGGCAGCACCAGTCGATCAGCACGGGCCACGACCTCGGCGTCAGAGGTCACGACAACCTCGCCTGCATTCATTTCACGGGCCATCCGCTGAAACGCTTTTTCGGCAGAATGCAGATTGCCGGATTCGTAGTCGATAATGGCGGTCAACATCTTACAGCGCGCCTTTGGTCGACGGGATCGCATCACTCTTGCGCGGGTCGGTCTCGACCGCGGTGCGCAAAGCGCGCGCAACGGCCTTGAACGCGGCCTCTGCAATGTGGTGGCTGTTGACCCCATGCAGCTGATCAATATGCAAAGTGATGCCGCCGTGGGTGCTAAAGCCTTGGAAAAACTCGCGCACCAATTCGGCGTCAAAGGTACCGATTTTCTGGGTCGGCAGATCGACGTTCCAGATCAGAAACGGGCGTGCCGACAGGTCCAGTGCGCAGCGCACCTGGGCGTCATCCATCGGCAGGTGACATTCGCCATAGCGGTTGATGCCTTTCTTGTCGCCAAGGGCGGCAACCAGCGCCTGACCTAAGGCGATGCCGGTATCTTCGACCGTGTGGTGATCGTCGATGTGATAATCACCCTTGGCGCGTATAGTCATATCAATCAACGAATGCCGCGACAGCTGGTCCAGCATATGATCGAAGAAACCGACGCCGGTCTGATTGTCATAGGCGCCGACGCCGTCGAGGTTGATCTCGACCGTGATTTCGGTTTCGGCGGTCTTGCGGGTGATCTGAGCGGTGCGCATGGCGGCATGTCCTTGATATCCTGCGCCGCTTATAGGGGCAGGGTGGGGGCACGCTCAAGCCTATGGGTGGATTTGCCGCAAAACTGTTGCCGCAGATGCCCGCGTTTGGAACGGCGTCTGCCCCACCGGGGATTGCCACCCGCGCGCGTGCATGTCAGCTTGGCCATCAAATCAGGCATTCCAACCAGTTGAGGGGCACCATGTCCACCTGCGTCTTTATCCAGATCCGCTGCAGACCCGGCACCACGTATCAGGTCGCTGAAGAGATCGCGCTGCGCGAAATCCACTCCGAGCTTTATTCCACCAGTGGTGATTTTGATTTGCTGATGAAGCTCTACATCCCCAGCGATCAGGATGTCGGTAAATACATCAATGATCAGCTGCTGAACATTCCCGGCATCGAACGGTCGCTGACCACGATGACATTCAAAGTGTTCTGATACCGCCATGTCTTGTAACAACTGACAGCGGAGAACGGCGCGGGTCCGTGCCGCGCCGTTTTCCTTGCCCCGGCGTCCCCGATACAGTGGTCCCCGGTTCCACTGGCCTTTTGATCTTGCACGCCCCCCGGCCTTTGGCTCCCCCCAGAGCGCTCGGGCCGCGATCAGTGCAGGATCGTGAAATTATCTGGTGCTGAAATGCTGGATTGGAACACCCTTGGAATAGATCAAGCCTTGCAGCAATTTACGGTCGGTTCACGGGGAAAAATCGCAAGAATGTGACATTACTGTCTGTGGTGGGTTCCAAGTTTGGCATCAGCCCAAAACATGAAAAGTAGCGCCAATTCCCCGGCGCTGCTTTGTTTGTTTTAGACGTCGCTAGCGGCGTCAGCGGGCGAGATGGCCCTGCATCTGCAGTTGCTCAAAGCTGGCGTCAATCGCGGTCTTCAACCGGCTCAACATCTCGTCCACCTCTTCCTTGGTGATGATCAGAGGCGGGCAAAGCGCGACCGCATTTCCTGCCACGGCGCGCAGGATCAAGCCGTTGTCCTGACACAGTTTCTGTGCCGTTGCTCCCGCTAACCCCTTGTCAAAGCTGGCTCCCGTGGTCTTGTTCGATACCAGTTCAAGGGCTGCAATAAGACCTTTTCCGCGCACTTCGCCAACCAGCGGATGGTCGGTAAAGATATCACGCAGCTGGGCCTGCATATAGGCACCAACGTTCGCGGCATGCTCAAACAGGTTGTCGCGCTCATAGATCTCCAGTGTCTTCAATGCAGCGGCGCAGGCGGCCGGGTGGCCGGAATAGGTGTACCCATGGCCAAAAACGCCGACTTCGTTGGTTTGGTCAACCATGGCGTCATACATCCAGCCCGGAATGACAGAGGCTGAAATGGGGAAATAGGCAGATGAGAGTTGCTTGGCCAAGGTCATCAGATCCGGTTTGATGCCCATTGTGGTACAGCCGAAATCGGCACCCGTGCGGCCAAAACCGCAGATCACCTCATCCGCCCAGACAAGAATGCCATGTTTGCGCAGCAGCGCCTGTAGCCCTTCGTAATAGCCCTCTGGCGGGACAATCACGCCCGAGGCGCCGGTGATCGGCTCGACAATCATCGCCGCGATGGTGTCGGGATCTTCGGCGATGATCTGGTCCTCTAGGTTCTGAAGGATCCGCTCGACAAATTGCGCCTCGGTCTCATTGCCTTGGCGGGCTGTATAGTAGTGGGGCGAGTCGGCGCGCAGAATGCTCAACGCTTCAAGAGGGGCATCGAAATGCGCCAGGTTTGCGGGCAGCGAGGTCAGTGAACCGGCTGCGACGGTCACACCGTGATAGCCCCGTTCGCGTGTGATAATCTTGCGTTTTTCCGGTTTGCCGATGGCGTTGAAGTAATAGCGCAGCATCTTGTAGTGGGTGTCATTCGCATCAGACCCGGAGTTGCCGAAGAAGATATAGGCGTTTTCAATCGGGACCATCGCGCTCAGCTTGGTGGCGAGATCCTGAATCGGTTGATGCGTCTTACCGCCAAAAGTGTGTGAGAACGGCAGCTTGTGCAACTGCTCGGTAATCGCATCCACGACTTCGGTATTGCTGTAGCCCAGTGAGGTGCACCAGAGACCGGCAAGCCCCTCAATGTATTTGCGCCCGTCGCTGTCAAACACATAGATGCCTTCACCGCGCTCCAGGCAGAGCTGTTCGGTCGCAGTGAAATTGGTGGTGGGATAGATGACCGGGGCCATGGGCTGACGTCCTCCTGAGCTGGGGCGCCGCAATAGTCGGCGCATATGCGGTGGGGCAGGCCGCCCCTTCGGCACAGCATTGGCGCGTTTTGTGTGTCACGTCAAAGGAATTTGATCAAATTTAACCTGATCCAAGTTGGCGCGAACAACGCTGGGCCTGAAACGCAAAAAGCCGCCCATAACGAGCGGCTTTTGCAATCCGAATGGAGCGGGCGAGGCGATTCGAACGCCCGACCCTAACCTTGGCAAGGTTATGCTCTACCCCTGAGCTACGCCCGCGCTGCCATTCGGTGAGCCGGTGTTTAGGAAATTGCCGCACCGCCCGCAAGAGGAAAAGCGGCAGATTGGCGAAGAAAAGAACCGCCTATTTCATCGGGCTGATGGCCGTCAGTTCTGCACGCGCGCGATCAAGAGTGACGTGGCGGATGCACTGTAAGGTGTTTATTTATTGGCAAAAAAGAAAAAGCCGCTCAGATGAGCGGCCTTTCTTGTCCAGATGGAGCGGGCGAGGCGATTCGAACGCCCGACCCTAACCTTGGCAAGGTTATGCTCTACCCCTGAGCTACGCCCGCGCTGCATCTGGTGAGCCGGTGAATAGGCAATTGCGCAGCGGCCTGCAATAGAAAATCGTCAGGTTTTTACGCGCGATCAGAAAAATCTTCGCAGATCGGGTGGCCGGCGCTTGCCGCCAGACGCTGCTCTGCCGATGTGCTGAGCGATGCAGAGATAAATTCGGACCTGCTGCAATGTGAAAGCCCCAGCGCGCGGATCAGCTGTGCGTCTTTGCGCCCCTCAAGGATCACGATCCCTTCGCGCGCCAGCAGGTCCCGTGTCCCATGCCCGCCGTCAGATCGGATACGGCGCATAAAATCCTTCTGCGCCGCCACGGCCTCGACAACATCGCGCGGGATGGGGCGGCCCTGAAGCGCGCGAAACAGGCCTGCCATCCGTGCGTTGCCGCTGTCCCCGTCAAAGATACGCGCAACCGTTTCCTCTGGTAGGATGCGCCAGAAATTCGCAGGGTAGGGTTGGTCACAAAGCAGCCAGAGGATATGGCAAAAGCCCTCCGCAGAAATCGAGCGTTTGGCATCCTTGTTCTGGCCAGCCGTCAGATAATCCATCCGTGCCACAATCAGGCCCAGATAACACCGCGCCCGCGGCTCATCTGCGGCGACCAGAATACACGGCTGATCAATCGCCTCGGTCGGGATCATCCAATTGCTGCCCATTGTATGTTTGATGTCCACATCGTGGCCAAGGATTTTGGTGTCCAACCGCCCCTTTGGCAGGCGCAGCATTGCGCGCAGTTCGATCTCTACCCGAGTGCCAATGTAGGTCTTTTCGGTCTTCTCAAGCTCCTCGTAGCTGCGTCGCCCGGTTTTGGGCGTCATGATTACATTGTCGATGCACTCGCGCAGCATGGCTGGAAAACACTCGGCCAGTTCGATCGCCCCGCCTGAACGTGTGGTGATCTCTTGGGCAAGCGCGCTCAGCAGGGCGTGATCGGAATGGCCAGGACAGATGCAGCTGGGTGGCAGTTTCCGTTTCATGGCAGGCCCTGCGCATGGTTGATCCGTTGCTGTGAGTATTTTGGGAAAGGTGACAGGGCGGGCTGTGCCCTGTCAGAGGGCTGCGCGATGTTTGTCGGCACATCAACGCCCGATGGCAGATGTGGACACAACCCGCAGGTTGGGCCGGGCGATGGCGCGACTGATCTGTCGGGCAACCGCCTCGGCCACTGGCGGGGGGAAGGCATTGCCGACCTGACGGTAGGCGTTGGTCTTGGCACCGGTAAAGTGCCAGGAATCAGGAAAGCCCTGAATGCGCGCAACCATGCGTACAGTAAGCCGCGGCATATCATTGTGAAACGGATCGGGAGCCTCGGGTGCAATCGTGCGTCCCTCGACACCCAAGGCGGCCCAGGCGCGCCGCGCGCGTGTCGGGCCCAGGTCTGGTCCGCCATGTTTCTTGGAGCCACCCACGATGGTTGGCGCAATCTCATCAGCCTTGGCGGCCCAATCCTCAGCCCCACGCCAGCCGCGTTCCTTCATCAGGTCCAGCAGTGTCGCGCCAACGGTGGGGGGATTATGCGGCAGCGGGTCTGGCCAAGCGAATTGGTCCGAGAATTCCTTGCGCAGGGCCACGATGGCGACGCGCGGCCGCAGCTGCGGGACGCCAAAGTCTGAGGCATTGAGCAGCCGCCAGTCGGTTTCATAGCCAAGTTTTGACAATTGGCGTTTCAGCTTCTCGCGGTAGTCATGGAACACCGCATCCAGAAAACCACGGACATTTTCGATCATCACGGCGCGCGGACGGGTGGCGGCGACGATTTCAATGGCATCATCAAACAGGTTGCGCTCGTCTTGTTCGCCAAGCTGCTTACCTGCGACGGAAAACGGCGGGCAGGGCAGGCCGCCCGCCAGCAGATCAATGCCGCGATAGGCGTCGGCATCGTCTTTGAATGCCCGCACATCTTCCTCCAGCACGTTCCACTTGGGCCGGTTGTGGCGCAGGGTCGCACAGCAATGTTTGTCGATCTCTACCAGCGCTGTGTGGTCAAAACCGGCAGATTCCAGTCCGAGTGCCTGACCACCTGCACCTGCGCAGAGTTCTACTGATGTTAGCATCCTGCCGTGTCACCCGTTCCTATGCCGCTGCGCAGCTGTTCGTGCTCTGTTCTTAGGCGCTGAAATGATTCCGCGCAAGCCAGAGGCTACGTCGGATTTCAGAAACACAAAAGGCCACCGTTGCGTCTGCAAACGGTGGCCTTTTCATGTTCCAAATGGAGCGGGCGAGGCGATTCGAACGCCCGACCCTAACCTTGGCAAGGTTATGCTCTACCCCTGAGCTACGCCCGCGCTGCCATTCGGTGAAGCGGGATTTAGTCATTCACTGGCAGGGCTGCAAGCGAAAAACGCAAATCTGGCAGCAAAAAATGGCCGTCACAACGATTTGAGCGACGGAAACCGCGTCCGGTGCCGTTTTACCCGTATGATGGTGACAGGAACCCGGCCAATTCACCCGAATTACCTGACGAGCCAATGAGCCGGGTCAAACCGTGGACAGATCCGCGATACAAAAATTGGGAGCCCCAAGATGACACTGCTAAGCACACCGCTGCACGACCGAATGGGCAAATCTATGGACGACACATTGGATACCCTGCGCATTCTCAGCCTGACGTTTGCAATATCGCTGGCTGTTAGCATTCAACTGTCCGGCAGCGCTGCAACCGGTGGACCGATGCTGGATCACCACAGCGTCAACGCACCAATGAGCGCGCCTTCCGCCATTGAGGTGCGCGCGCTGATTTAAGCGCTGCAGGCCTCTGATGCAAAAAGGCGCCCCTGGCAAAAGGGACGCCTGTGAAATTTTGGAGCCCGGTTAGCAGGCGTTTCACAGATCGCCGATCACTCCAGTTCGATCAGCAGATCCTTGGCGTCAATCTGGCCGCCGGCCTGTACGTGTACCGCCTTCACCACCGCGTCGTGTTCGGCGTGGATCCCAGTTTCCATCTTCATTGCCTCGATGGTCAACAGCATGTCGCCTTCGTGGATCTGTTGACCTGGATGCACGGCAACCGTCGCCACAACGCCCGGCATCGGCGCGCCGATGTGGTTAGGATTGCCCGCTTCGGCTTTTTTGTTGGCGACCTGGGTCGCGGCGACCTTGCGGTTGGGCACCCGGATGACACGTGGTTGGCCATTGAGCTCGAAGAAGACTTTGACCTCTCCCTTGTCATCGGTTTCGCCAATGGCCTGGAGGCGAATTTCCAGCGTCTTGCCGGGGTCGATTTCGGCGGTGATCTCTGCGCCCGGCTCCATCCCGTAAAAGAATGTGCGGGTTGGCAGGGCACGCACCGGACCGTAGAGCCGATGGCGGCCCATGTAGTCAAGGAACACCTTGGGATACATCAGATAGCCATTGAGATCTTCGTCATCGACCTTAAAGCCTTCCAATTCGGCCGAGAGTTCGGCGCGGCTGGCTTCCAGATCAACCGGCTCCAGATGGGCGCCGGGGCGCGCCGTATTCGGGGCGTCACCTTTCAGCACTTTGGCAACGATCCCCTCAGGGAAACCACCGGGGGGCTGACCCAGATTGCCGCGCATCATGTCAACTACAGAATCCGGGAAGGCCACATCGGTCTTCGGATCCTCGACATCATCGCGGGTCAGGCCTTGGGACACCATCATCAGGGCCATATCGCCAACCACCTTGGACGAAGGCGTCACCTTGACGATATCGCCAAACATCTGGTTCACGTCGGCATAGGTCTGTGCCACGTCGGACCATTTTTCTTCCAGACCCAGCGAACGTGCCTGTGCCTTGAGGTTGGTAAACTGACCGCCAGGCATCTCGTGCAGATAAACCTCAGAGGCCGGTGCGGCGAGACCTGATTCAAAGGCCGCATATTGTGCCCGCACCTGCTCCCAATAAGCAGAGATTTCGCGGATTCTGGTGATATCCAGCCCGGTGTCGCGGTCGGTATTGCGCAGCCCCTCGACGATAGAGCCGAGGCAGGGCTGCGAGGTACCGCCACTGAAGGCATCCATAGCGGCGTCAACAGCATCAACCCCGGCATCGGCAGCCGCCAGAATGGTCGCCCCGGCAATGCCGGAGGTATCATGGGTGTGGAAATGGACGGGCAGGCCGACCTCTTCCTTCAGCGCCTTGACCAATTGCCGGGCCGCGGCGGGCTTCAACAGGCCCGCCATGTCTTTCAGGCCCAGGATATGCGCGCCTGCGGCTTCCAGCTCCTTGGCCATGCCGACATAATATTTGAGATCGTATTTGGCCCGGTTGGGATCGAGGATATCGCCGGTGTAGCAGATGGTGCCTTCGCAGATCTTGCCGCTCTCGACGACTGCATCCATCGCAACACGCATGTTTTCAACCCAGTTCAGCGAGTCAAAGACGCGGAACACATCAACGCCGGTGGCGGCCTGCTTCACAAAGCTCTGCACCACATTGTCGGGATAATTGGTGTAACCAACCCCGTTTGAGGCGCGCAGCAGCATCTGGGTCATCAGATTCGGCATCCGCTCGCGCAGGTCGCGCAGGCGTTGCCAGGGGCATTCCTGCAAGAAGCGGTAGGCCACATCAAATGTCGCACCACCCCAGCATTCGACCGAGAACAGCTGGCTTAGATGCTGCGCATAGGCCGGCGCCACTTTGATCATGTCATGGCTGCGCATGCGTGTGGCCAGCAGCGATTGGTGCCCATCGCGCATGGTCGTGTCTGTCAGCAACAGCTGGCGCTGTGCTTTCATCCAATCGGCCACCGCCTGCGCACCCTTTTGTTCCAACAGGTTGCGGGTGCCATAGGGTTGGGTTGCGGCATCGGCTTTGGGCGCTCGGGGCTCTTTCAGGTCTGCCTGCGGCTTGGGGCGGCCTTCGGTTTCCGGGTGCCCGTTGACCGAGATATCGGCGATATAGGTCAGCACCTTGGTGCCGCGATCGCGACGCTTGGCAAACTGGAACAGCTCCGGCGTCTCGTCGATGAATTTGGTGGTGTATTCATTCGACAGAAAGGTCGGATGTTTCAGCAGGTTCTCGACAAAGGCGATATTGGTGCTGACACCGCGCACCCGGAATTCACGCAAGGCGCGGTCCATACGGGCGATGGCTTTTTCTGGCGTTGGGGCCTTGGCGGTGACCTTGGTCAGCAGCGAATCGTAATAGCGTGTGATCACGCCGCCCGCGTAGGCGGTACCGCCGTCCAGACGAATGCCCATACCCGTGGCCGAGCGATAGGCGGTGATGCGGCCATAGTCGGGGATGAAGTTGTTCAGTGGGTCCTCAGTGGTCACACGAGTCTGTAGCGCATGGCCATTGAGCTGGATCTCGTCTTGGCTGGCCTTGCCCGTGGCCTCAGCGATGGTCTTGCCTTCGGCAATCAGGATCTGCGCCTGCACGATGTCGATACCGGTCACTTCCTCGGTGACGGTGTGTTCCACCTGCACGCGGGGGTTCACCTCGATAAAATAGAATTTGCCGTCGTTCATATCCATCAGGAATTCGACGGTGCCCGCGCATTCATAGTTCACATGCTGGCAGATCTTGCGGCCCAGATCGCAGATCTCGGCGCGCTGCTCCTCCGTCAGATAGGGGGCGGGCGCACGCTCGACCACTTTCTGATTGCGGCGCTGGACTGAGCAGTCCCGTTCAAACAGGTGATAAATCTCGCCGTGTTTGTCGCCGAGGATCTGCACCTCAACGTGGCGCGCGCGGGTGATCATCTTCTCCAGATAGCCCTCGCCATTGCCAAAGGCGGCTTCGGCTTCGCGGCGGCCTTCCAGCACCTTTTCTTCCAGTTCATCTTCGCCGTGGATCGGGCGCATCCCGCGGCCACCGCCACCCCAGGACGCCTTGAGCATCAAGGGATAGCCGACCTCTGCCGCTTCTTTGCGGATCGCGTCCATATCGTTGCCCAAAACCTCGGTCGCCGGGATCACCGGGACACCTGCGTCGACCGCAACGCGCCGCGCGCTGGCCTTGTCGCCAAGGGCGCGCATGGTTTCAGCCTTGGGGCCAATAAAGGTGATGCCGTTGCGCGCGCAGGCATCGACGAAATCGGGGTTCTCGGACAGCAGGCCGTAGCCTGGGTGGATCGCATCGGCGCCGCATGCCTTGGCAACGCGGATGATCTCATCAATCGACAGATAAGCGGCAACCGGCCCCATACCTTCGCCAATCCGGTAGGCTTCATCGGCTTTGAACCGGTGCAGTCCCAGCTTGTCCTCTTCGGCGTAGACGGCAACCGTCTTTTTGCCCATCTCATTGGCGGCCCGCATGACGCGGATGGCGATTTCGCCGCGATTGGCGATCAGGATTTTTTTGAAGTCGGTCATGGCTTCCTCGAGGGTCGTGCTGTTTAGCGAAGTGATAAGCGCAGATTAGGGTCCGGTATAGACGTAGTTCTGGGTATGGCCAGCGTGATAGCGCTGACCTGAGGCCAGAAACCGGCAGAAAACGCGATTATGGCGGAACATTTGCGTCCGTATCGGACCTACTTGTCGCGAATGGCGGGGTAAGCGGCGGAAGTGTCCGTGGCGCGGGCAGACTGTTCAGGTCCGGCAGGCCCAGCTGCCCCATGTTTGCCACCAGATCCTTGCGCAGGATATCAATCAGGTGATCGGGGCCTTTCTTGCCTAATGCGGCAAGCGCAAAATGAAACGCGCGGCCCAGCATCACAAAGTCTGCTCCCAATGCAAGGGCCCGCAAAATATCCAGCCCGCCTTCAATCCCGCTGTCAAAGATCAGTGGCAGGGCCGTGGCTGCGCGTATCTGAGGCAGCGCCTCGATTGTGGCGGGAGCCGCATCAAATTGCCGCCCGGCGTGGTTGGAAACCCACAAGGCATCAACTCCCAGGGCCTCCAGCGGTGCCGTATCTTCGGCGCGCATCACCCCCTTGATGATCAGCGGACCCTCCCAATTGTCGCGCAGCCATTTCACATATTCCCAATCTGGCGAAGTGCGCAGCAAGTAGCCGACATGAGCGGTAGAGGACAGAGTGGCATTTGCGCCCGTCACATAGGCGTCCAATGTGCGCATATGCGGCATTCCGCGTCGGGCCATGCCCATTGCCCAGGCCGGTCGCTGCGCGACCTGCGCCAGCAGGCGCGGGGTCAGCCGTGGTGGCTGGGTCAGACCAGAGCGCGTTTGTCGCTCGCGGCGTGAGGCAACCGGCACATCAACGGTCAGCACCAACCCTGTGAAGCCTGCTTTTTTGGCGCGATCCAGCAGATCGCGGCGAATATCGGGATCCTTTGGCGGGTAGAGCTGAAACCACGGTGCCGCCCCCAGATCGTCCGCCAGATCCTCGGGTGATTGGCTGGCCACGGTGGAGAGACAATAGGGAATGTTCTGTGCTGCGGCGCAGCGAGAAAGCAGCCGTTCCGCATCGGGCCAGATCAGACCGGACATGCCAACCGGCGCAATCCCAAAGGGTAGGGGGCGGCCGGCACCCAGAAAATTGCACTGAAGAGAGGTTTCTTGCTGGCCATGCAAAATGGAGGGGGAAAACCCTACCTGATCCAATGCAGCACGGTTGCGGGCCATAGTGGCCTCGGTTCCTGTGCCGCTATCCAGATAGTCCCAGACGAAACGCGGCAGCCGCCGCCGGGCGCGCTGGCGAAGATCACTGAGAGCGGGATAGCGCTGATGCAGGTCCATGACGCGCATTTGTTGCTGCCTTGCAGCAAAAGTCTAGTGCCGAGTGCCGCATTGAAACATTTTTGTAACCATTTGTGCCGGACCTGTTCTTGTGTCTTGTGTCTTGTGTCTTGTGTCTTGTGTCTTGTGTCTTGTGTCTTGTGTCTTGTGTCTTGTGTCTTGTGTCTTGTGTCTTGTGTCTTGTGTCTTGTGTCTTGTGTCTTGTGTCTTGTGTCTGTTGGGCTTCAGGGGTGAGCGGTAGAATAATGGGGCGGGAACGCCTCATTGTCGCCGCAGGCAGAGCGTTAGGGTTACCGGCATTGCGGCAACCAATCCGTCGAGCGTGGCCGTAGACGGCCGATAATGCCACCGGCAAATGACACCGGCAAATGACAAGGCATCACCAGCTTGGTGACGCCTCATATTGTCATTCTGCCGCGATCGGCGCGTCTGGTCCTGAGCGTTTCTGGCAGTCTTTTTGCACCGACGGATCGCGGGGGTGCTGTTCGGGGCCTGAGGCGACACAGACCTGGTTTCGGCCTTTGGCCTTTGCCTCATACAATGCTTCATCAGCAGCCCGCAGCAGGTCTTGCGGCATGGTGCCGTGCTGTGGGTAATGCGCCACGCCCAGGGAGATTGAGATGCCCGGCAGCGCTTTTTCACCGTAGCGGACCACAATGGCCTCGACGGCCTGACGCAATAGTTCCGCCTTGGTCATGACATCTTGCTGGCTGGCGCCGGGCAGGATCAGGGTGAATTCCTCGCCGCCCGGACGGCAGGCCACCTCCTCGCCGTCGCAGGCCTGCTCCAGCACCGAGCCGACGGCGCGCAGAACCATATCCCCGGCATCGTGACCATGGTTGTCATTGAATTTCTTGAAGTGATCCACATCCACCGCGATCAGGCTGAGTGGGATGCCCGATTTCTGGCTGGCATTGATGCTCTTGCGCAGGGTTTCGGTCATATGGCGACGATTGAACAGGCCGGTCAGCGGATCACGCACGGATTGATCATGCAGCTGATCGCGCATCCGCACATTGGCGATGGCCATGGAAATCTGTTCTGCGCACATCTGGGCCAGTTTCTTGCTCTGTGTGAATTCCTCAGTGGCGTCACTCAGGGCGCGCAGATGCATCAGGCCAACAGTTTCGCCATGGGCAAGGATCGGGAAGCAGTAATAGGCGCGACCATCATGGGGTTCGGCATGCTCACAGACAAAATCAATCTCCGAGGCGCCAAATTCATAGGTGCGGCCACGGCGCAACCCCCAGCATTCTTCCGGGTGAATGTGATCTTTGTGGGTGCCGCCATTCCAGCTGGCGCAGCCGTCCAATACATCGCGTGAGTTGGAGTAGACATAAACGCTGCCTTCGGCCGTTGGCAGGATATGGGTCATGAAACGCGCAACCATGTCAAACAGCTCATCCAGCGAGCGGCTGGATTGCAGCCATTCGTTCAGCTCCCCCAGCAGCTGGACCTCGCGGGCCAACCGCAGCTGTTCGTCCAGAATTTCACGTTCGGTTTTGCTGCGCTGACGCAGCTGGTTCATGCGGAAACGGTTCGATTTGAAAATAACATAGACGGCAATTGCCATTGCCAGCAGCGCAACGCCGGTCAGCAGGGCAACCGAAAGCCGGGCCAGCTGTATGAAGGTGTTTCGCAGGTCGGTGATATCCGTATGGAAATCAATCGCGCCGTCGAAATGACCATTGTGCATAAGCGGTACGTAGATGCGGGCAACCTCTCGGGTGATCCCCTCGTCGTAGCTGTCGCTAAGCGGGGACTCGTCAATCTCAAACGCGGGAACCGTTCTGCTGCTGTAGTAGATTTCACCGCGGGACACCTGGGTCGAAAAGAAGACGTTGGCTTCAAATTCGCCGATTTCATCACTGCGCGATGACCAGAAAATCTCTCCCGCGCTGGTCAGGAGGCGATAGCGATAGACATCTGTCTCCTCGGTGAACAAGGTCAGCAGCGCGGCATCCTGAGGCTGGATGATCCCCTCCTCAAAGGCTTCTTCGGCGTTGACCATATGTAGGGTCACGCGGCGCTGCCACAGTTCGGCCTGCTTGCGGATGTCCGCCTCCAGCATTTTATCGACAACTGGGCCGGGCACCGCCAGCACTGCCCAGACCGATACCACAGCGGCAGCAATCAGCATGAGCAGCAGGGACAGGCTGCGGATTTTCTCCGCAATGCTTGAGGTCAATGCTGTGTTCATAATGTGCTGGTCTGCCTCACTGGTGCTAGGTCAATCAATAACAACCTTTAGGTGAGTTAACATGCCTGACGGTGTTTTAGAAAACGTTAACACCCCAGCGTCTGGCCGTCGTTAGGGGGGCCGCGTGCCCACAGACAACGCCGCAAAGCGGACATGAGCTGCCATGATATTAGGGCGGAACAGACTGTGAACGCCCTCTTTCCGCCGGGATTGAAACGCGCTAATGTCCCGCTCATGAGCAGTTTTGACGATATCGACCCCTACGAGGGGATTTCGCTGTCCGCGCGCGCCATGGCAGCGCGGCCGATGCCGTATCTCGACGGGTTGAACCCGGCGCAGCGTGCCGCCGTTGAATGTCTGGAGGGGCCCGTCTTGATGCTGGCCGGGGCCGGCACCGGCAAGACCAAGGCGCTGACTGCGCGGATCGTCCATCTGCTGACCACCGGGACTGCCAAACCAAACGAGATCCTCGCCGTGACCTTTACCAACAAGGCTGCGCGCGAGATGAAAGAGCGGGTTGCAGGCATGTTGGGGCAGGCGGTTGAGGGGATGCCCTGGCTTGGCACCTTCCACTCGATCTGCGTGAAACTGCTGCGCCGCCATGCCGAACTGGTCGGGCTGAAATCAAACTTCACCATTCTGGATACCGATGATCAGATCCGCCTGCTGAAACAGCTGATCAAGGCGGAAGGCATAGATGACAAACGCTGGCCCGCGCGCATGCTGGCGGGCGTCATTGACGATTGGAAAAACCGCGCGCTGACGCCCTCCAAGGTGCCGGTCTCAGACGCCAGCGCCTACAATCACCGCGGCGTGGATTTCTATGCCCAGTATCAGGCGCGGCTGAAGGATCTGAACGCTGTCGATTTTGGCGATCTCCTGCTGCATATGGTCACTATTTTCCAGGACAACCCGGATGTGCTGGAGCAATACCAACGCTGGTTCCGGTTCATCATGGTGGACGAATACCAGGATACCAATGTGGCGCAGTATCTCTGGCTGCGGTTGCTGGCGGGCGCGCATAAAAACATCTGCTGCGTCGGTGATGATGACCAGTCGATCTATGGCTGGCGCGGTGCAGAGGTGGGCAATATCCTGCGCTTTGAAAAGGATTTTCCCGGCGCCAATGTGGTGCGGCTGGAACAAAACTACCGCTCGACCGAACATATTCTCAGCGCCGCCTCTGGCGTGATCCGTGGCAATTCCGGCCGTCTGGGCAAAGAGCTCTGGACCGAGGCGCGCGGTGGCGAGAAGGTCCGCCTGATCGGTCATTGGGACGGCGAGGAGGAGGCTCGCTGGATCGGCGAAGAGATTGAGGCGATGCAGCGCGGCACCCGTGGTCTGGCACCGGTGGATCTCAACAATATGGCGATCCTTGTGCGCGCCTCGCACCAGATGCGCGCCTTTGAGGACCGGTTCCTGACCATTGGTTTGCCATACAGGGTGATCGGCGGCCCGCGCTTTTATGAACGGCTCGAAATTCGCGACGCGATGGCCTATTTCCGCCAGGTGATCAGCCCTGATGATGATCTCGCGTTTGAGCGGATCGTGAACACCCCCAAACGTGGTCTTGGCGATAAGGCGCAGCAGACCATCCAGACCATGGCGCGCAGCAATGGCGTCTCATTGGTTGAAGGCGCGCGGCTTGCGGTGGAGAGTGGCCAGATCAAGGGGAAGGGTGGCAAAGCCCTGCACCAGCTGGTTACCGATTTGGCACGGTGGGGACGGCTCGCCGGAGATGCAGACACCACCCATATGGAGCTGGCTGAGATCATTCTGGATGAAAGCGGCTATACCACCATGTGGCAGACCGACAAAAATCCGGATTCGCCGGGCCGTCTGGAAAACCTCAAGGAATTGGTCAAGGCACTGGAGGCGTTTGAAAACCTGCAAGGCTTCCTCGAACATGTCAGCCTGATCATGGACAATGACAAACAGGACGCCGCCCAAAAGGTGTCGATCATGACGCTGCATGCCGCCAAGGGGCTGGAATTTCCTGCCGTCTTCCTGCCGGGGTGGGAGGATGGCCTGTTCCCCTCGCAGCGCTCCATGGACGAAAGCGGCCTGAAGGGCCTCGAAGAGGAACGCCGTCTGGCCTATGTCGGCATCACCAGGGCGGAGGAAATCTGCACCATTTCCTTTGCCGGTAACCGCCGGGTCTTTGGGCAGTGGCAATCACAGCTGCCGTCACGGTTCATTGATGAACTACCAGAGCAACATGTGGAGGTGCTGACGCCACCGGGTCTTTATGGTGGCGGCTATGGCGCTGCGGCCAGCAGTGCAGGGCCAGTGCGGTCCACAATCGAAGAGCGGATGGCCTCTGCGGATGGATATAACTCCCCCGGTTGGAAGCGGATGCAGGCGCGCGCTGGCGAGCGCGGGCTGTCACAGCCCAGGGAAAGCAAGTCGAGCGTCATCGACCTGACCGCCACATCCGCCTTCACTGTTGGTGAGCGGGTGTTCCACCAGAAATTCGGCTACGGCGCAATCATCGGCATTGAGGGTGACAAGCTGGAAGTCGATTTTGAGAAGGCCGGCGCGAAGAAAGTCGTGGCGCGGTTTGTTACCGCCGAGGACGGCGTTCCCTTCTAGGATCAAACCCCGGACCGGGCAGAGGCTGGCGGACACTCTGGTATGGTCCGCCCGTCAGCTGTAGGTCGATATGATAGACTGAGATCGGATCAAATGGATCAAATAAGGCGTCGACGCATCTGTCGGCGCCTTTTGCAGTCAACGATATGCCCATGACGTAATGCGCCCCAGTTATAGGGGTCAGCTTATAGGGGTCAGCTGCCTAAGGGTTGAAAATCTGGACATAAAAAAACGGCGGTGCCAGGGAGGAGGAGGGCACCGCCGTTCTGTACAACACCCTGCCATAAGGGAGGAGAAGACAAGGTGTATCAGGGTCCGACTATGACGCCGGTATAGGGTGCGGTGACATCAGGGAGGAGGAAGATGTCACCGCGATAGCAGGCTCTCTAGGGAGGAGACGAGAGCCTGATCTCAGTTATTTGGTGCCGTATGCAGCCTCGTAGGCGACGCTGCGCAGCATGGAGCGGCTCAGGCCAAGGTCTGCCAGTTCGCGACCAGAGAGCGTCGACAGCTCGTCCATGGTCTGGCGATACAGGCGGTACCGGGCAATCTTGCCTTTCAGTTCATCGAATACGGCGCGCGGGCTGAAGGCCAGAGCGCCTTTACGGGTTGTGATGTTGTCAACAGCGGCCATCGAATTCGTCCTTAGCGTCTTAGAATGTTTGGCCGTTCCCGGCCTGTGTTGTAACTATAAATAAGATAATGCTGCATGCGCACAATCCCTGAAAGAGGCATTTCTGCTATGCAGCAAATGCATGGGTTTCCTAAGGTAAATAGGCTGGACACTGCTGAGATATGCATCATGCAGACTGGTAGCGCCCAAAGAGCAAGCAGCGTGTGGATGGCGGCGAATATTATATGCCTTGGGATGTGGGCTTGGGCTTCGTTGCGACAGGTCTTATATGGCGGGAACCCAACAGGAGACTGGCCATGGCCCCCACATATGACGAGATTCGCGACGCACTCGCCCGGCTGCAACTTCCCGACGGCGGCACGCTGGTCTCGCGCGATATGTTGCGCGCCCTTATGGTGGACGGCAGCCGCGTCAGCTTTGTGATCGAAGCGCCCAATCCGCAGATCGCGGCCCAGATGGAACCGTTGCGCCGCGCGGCTGAGGCAACTGTTCTGGCCCTGCCGGGTGTAGAGAGTGTCTCGGCAGCGTTGACCGCACATGCCGATGCGGTCGCCAAACCTGCGCCGACCCTGAAACTGGGCGGTCACCCAAAACCACAACAAGGCCCGATGAAGCCCAGCGGCGTCAAACGCATCCTGGCAATTGGCTCGGGCAAGGGTGGGGTCGGCAAATCCACCGTCAGCGCCAATCTCGCCGTGGCCCTGACGCGTCAGGGCCGCAAGGTGGGCCTGCTGGACGCTGACATATATGGACCCAGCCAGCCACGCATGATGGGGGCCAGTGGCCGCCCCGCCAGCCCGGATGGCAAAATCATCGAACCGCTGCACGCCCATGGCGTCACCTTGATGTCGATCGGTTTCATGGTGGATGAGGCGAAGGCTGTGGTTTGGCGCGGGCCGATGCTGATGGGCGCGTTGCAGCAGATGCTGGGCCAGGTGAACTGGGGGGAGCTGGACGTGCTGATCGTCGATCTGCCGCCCGGCACCGGCGATGTGCAGCTGACCCTCTGCACCAAGGCGGAGCTTTCGGGGGCCATCGTTGTATCGACACCGCAGGATGTGGCGCTGTTGGATGCGCGCAAGGCGCTCGACATGTTCAACACGCTCAAGACCCCCGTATTGGGCTTGATTGAGAATATGTCGTTTTTCACCTGCCCGGATTGCGGCGGAGAGCATCATATATTTGGTCATGGCGGTGTCGCCGCCGAGGCCGAGCGCCTTGGCGTGCCACTTCTTGGCGCGCTGCCGATTGATCTGGACACCCGATTGGCGGGCGACAGCGGCACGCCTATCGCGGCGGGTGACAGTGCCATGGCGCAGGCCTACGCCCAGATGGCCGAAGGGCTGATACGCGGCGGTATGGCCTAAGCGGACGAAAACTGCGGGTGCAGGCGTCTCTGGCGGCGAACTGCACCCACTGCTCATGACCTCTTTGGTGCGTGTGTTGCGTTATTGGGATTTCATGGGCGGCGCGGATATGAGCCGCACTGGGATTTCATGGGCGATCTGGGAAATCATGGCCGATTGACGTGATTTCTCCGAATCACTGGGCCGTTTCTGGCTGATCTCGGGATGAAATCGGCGAAATCACCACATCTTCGATGGCTAAAGCGCGAACCGCAGGTGGAACGATGCGCGAACATTGCGATTCCTTGATCTCAAGCATGATCTCTCTGGGAAATCATGGAACTTTTTTCGACACCTCACTCTTAGCTATATGTGGTGTCTTTTGCGATGATTTAACCCACAAATAGGTTTTGTCTTTGATTTCATCACAAGAATCGGCGCTTCGTTACCTAGATGCGGCGGTAGGGTCTACAGAAAACAGTTGTCGCCCATGTATTCCCATAGTATCCCTAGTTCATCGAATGAGACGAAGAGCAGGGGCACCAAACGACCCCAACCAAGACTACTAAGAAGCAGGTTTCATACAGGCCTTCGCTTTCATCGAAAATAGAGAGATCCGGCGCGCGAGCGAGCAGACATCCCCCCAGGTGGCGCGCGCAGTCGGACACCCCGCATGTCGGGATTAGGGAGGCGGGTTGATCAGTGGCAGCAGATCAGCCCGCCCCTTTTGCTTCTGGGGATAGCTTCGGCACGAGGGACGCTGAAAAAAGGACGATAGATTGGGCCGCAGGTTCAGAGGTGAAAGCCACCATAAGGTGGATACGAAGGGGCGGGTGTCGATTCCAGCCTCCTTTCGCCGTGTTCTGGAGGCGGGTGATCCCAACTGGCAGTCTGGTGGCAGTCCCGAACTGGTGATCGTCTATGGCGACCAGCGCCGCAATTTTCTGGAATGTTACACGATGGAGGCCATCGACGAAGTCGATGCCAAAATTGATGCCTTGCCGCGTGGCTCGATGCCGCGCAAAATGTTGCAGCGCATGTTCCACGGTCAATCTTTCCCGACCAATGTGGATGAAACCGGGCGTCTGGTTCTGCCCGCTAAGCTGCGCAACAAGATTGATCTGGAAGCCATGGCGTTTTTCATTGGTGCCGGTGACACCTTCCAGATCTGGAAGCCTGAAACATACGACGAGGAAGAGCTGGCGAAATCCGAAGAGTGGATGGAAGATCTGCCCGAAGGTTTCGATCCGATGGAGTTCCTCGATAGCGCCGGAGGCGCTTGATCCATGACAACGGACCGTCCAACCTCAACCGGTCCTCACGTACCGGTCCTTTTACGCCCCTTGCTGAAAGCGGTGGCGCCTGTCTCTGGTCGCTGGCTTGACGGCACCTTTGGGGCCGGGGGCTATAGCCGGGGCCTGCTAGAGGCGGGGGCTGATCATGTTATCGGCGTGGACCGCGATCCTCTGGCCTTTGAAATGGCCGAAAGCTGGGTTGGCGACTATGCTGGCCGCCTGACCCTGCAACAGGGTGTGTTCTCCCGCATGGACGACTATGCGCAGGATCTCGACGGCGTCGTCCTCGATCTTGGTGTCTCCTCCATGCAGCTGGACCTGGCCGAACGCGGCTTCTCCTTCATGCGCGACGGGCCTTTGGACATGCGGATGTCGCAGGATGGTCCCTCAGCTGCGGATCTTGTGGCGGACCTGGACGAGGCGGAGCTGGCAGATATCCTGTTCCTTTTTGGCGAAGAACGCGCCAGCCGCCGTATTGCCCGTGCCATCGTCAAAGCCCGCAGCGAGGCGCCGATTACCACAACGTTGCAACTGGCGGGCATCATCGAACATTGCCTGCCGCGCGGCAAACCCGGTCAGTCGCATCCAGCCACCCGCAGCTTTCAGGCGCTGCGCATTGCGGTGAACGCCGAATATGAAGAGCTGTTCGAGGGGCTTTTGGCTGCTGAACGCGCGCTGAAACCCGGTGGATTGCTGGCGGTTGTGACCTTCCACTCGATTGAGGACCGGATGGTCAAACGCTTCTTCCAGCACCGCGCGGGCAAAACCGGCCGCGCCAATCGCTACGCGCCCGAAATTGAGGAAACACCGCTGCAATTCACCCTGGTGACACGCAAGGCCGTGGGCCCGGATGATGACGAGCTGGCCGAAAACCCGCGCTCGCGCTCTGCGCGCCTGCGGGTTGGATGCCGCACAGAGGCCGCGCCGATTGACATCAGCGCCAAAGATATCGGAATGCCGCAGTTGAGAGAAAAACGGTCATGAAATCGCTACTCTATGTCATGGCTTCCTTGGCAGTCCTGGGGCTGGCGTTCTGGGCCTACCGCGAGAATTACACGACACAACAGGTGCTAAAGGAAACCCGCGGACTGCAACGCCAGATCGGGGCCGTTCAGGTCCGTCTCAGCGTGCTGCGTGCCGAATGGGCCTATCTCAACCGGCCTGACCGGCTGCGGGAATTGGCCGACCTGAACTTTGATCGTCTGAATTTGTTGCCGTTGCGCCCGGAGCAATTCGGAAGCGTGGACGAGGTTGCATATCCCCCGGATGAAGACGTGCTGGATTTCACCAATGGGGTCGAGGTGTCGTCGCTGGGGGCCAAGGGACAGACCACGACGGGGACCTTCCCATGATCCGCACGCCGCTGCGCCCGCTTGCCCGTATCCTGACCGCCCGTGCGCGTGGCGAGAACCCGGATGTGATCGAGCGCGAAAACCTGCAACTGCGCCATGCCGAAATGCAGACCCAATCGCGCCAGCGCGCCGAAGGGCGGTTGTTGGTGTTGGGAATGTTCTTCCTCTGTGCGTTCACGGCCGTTGGCGTGCGGATGGCGACCCTCGCCACATCCGAGCCGGTTGAACCTGTGGCCAGTGCGCCGGGCAGTGCGATTGCGATGCAGCGCGCTGACATCGTTGACCGGCAAGGGCGTATTCTCGCAACCAATTTTGAAACGCATTCGCTCTATGCACAGCCACCCCAGATGGTGGATGCAGAAGGTGCCGCGCAGCGCCTGGTTGAGATTTTTCCCGACCTGGAACACGACCGGTTGATCAAGGATTTCACCGGCGGGCGCAAGTTCGTCTGGATCAAAAAGAAAATCAGCCCCGAGCAGAAACAGGCCGTGCATGACATCGGCGATCCGGGTCTTTTGTTCGGTCCACGCGAAATGCGGCTCTATCCAAACGGCAGCGTGGCTGCCCATGTTCTGGGGGGGGCTGGGTTCGGCAAGGAAGGCGTCAGCGCCGCTGAGGTGATCGGTGTTGCCGGTGTCGAAAAGCAGTTTGACGATTATCTGCGCGACCCGGCCAATGGCGGCCGACCGTTGCAGCTGTCCCTTGATCTGACGGTGCAGGCCGCGTCCGAACAGGTGTTGCTGGGCGGCATGAAGCTGATGAATGCCAAAGGCGCGACGTCGATTCTGATGGATGTCTATACGGGCGAGGTGATTTCGGTGGTGTCGTTGCCGGATTTCGATCCCAATGACCGCCCGCGTCCGCCGACCTCTGGTTTCGACCCCTCTGCCAGCCCGCTGTTTAATCGTGCGGTGCAAGGCGTTTACGAGCTTGGGTCGACCTTCAAGATCTTTACGGCGGCACAGGCTGTTGATCTGGGAATTGTGAATTCCGAAACCATTATCGACACCTCCGGTCCAATGCGGATCGGGCGGTTTCCGATTGGCGAGTTCAACAACAAAAACTATGGCAAGCTGAGCGTGGCCGATATCATCGTTCACAGCTCCAACCGGGGCACCGGACGTCTGGCACTGCAAATCGGTGCCGAGCGGCAGCAGGATTTCTTGCGCTCGATGGGCATGTTTGAGCCGACGCCGATTGAAATTGCCGAAGCCGCAGGCGGCAAGCCGCTAAAACCCCGCAAATGGGGAGAGCTGAGCACGGTGACGATTTCCTACGGTCACGGGCTGTCCACCAGCCCGATGCATTTGGCGGCCGGTTACGCGGCGATTGCCAATGGCGGGCGCTATGTCAGCCCGACCATTCTGCGCCAAACGGCCCCCCAACTGGGCGATCGTGTTATGTCCGATCACGCCGCAAACGATGCCCGCGCGATGCTCCGCAAGGTTGTGACCAGCGGCACTGCCTCCTTTGGCGAGGTGCCGGGCTATCAGGTGGGCGGCAAGACCGGTACGGCGGATAAACCGAAACCGCGCGGCGGCTATTACGACAGTAAGGTGATCGCCACTTTTGCATCGATGTTTCCGGCCCATGATCCAAAATATGTGCTGATCGTCACGCTGGACGAACCTTCGGTTGTCGCACATGGGGAAGAACGTCGTTCGGCGGGGTGGACCGCGGTTCCGGTCGCTGGTGAGATGATTGGCCGGATTGCCCCGCTTCTTGGGTTGCGGCCACAAGTTGAACCCGATGACCTGGCTGCTATAACCCTCACCTCAAACTGAACAGGTGGGGTTGCTATGCGCACCATTGAAAACCGTCCTCTTAGCCAGCTGGGGCTGACCGCTCGCGGCGGTGTTGATCCAATGATCCATGGCATTGCGGTGGACAGCCGCAAAACGGTAAAGGGCGGTCTGTTTGCCGCCTTGCCCGGCAGCCAGGTACACGGGGCCAAATTTATCCCCGCCGCATTGGGCAATGATGTTGCCGCGATCCTCACGGATACAGCGGGCGCAGAGATTGCTGCTGCCCTGTTGAAGAACAGCCATGTTGCGCTGGTGGTGGTCGAAGATCCGCGGCAGGCATTGGCCTATGCCGCCGCACTCTGGTTTGGCGCGCAGCCGCAGACCGTGGTGGCGGTGACCGGCACCAACGGGAAAACCTCGGTCGCCAGCTTTGTGCGTCAGATCTGGGTTCAGCTTGGCCATATGGCGGTAAACTTGGGCACCACTGGCGTCGAAGGGGCCTGGAGTCATCCGCTCAACCATACCACCCCTGAGCCGATCACTCTGCACGACGCGCTGTCAGAAGCTGCGGCAGTCGGGGTGACCCACGCCGCGATGGAGGCGTCGTCGCATGGGCTGGAGCAGCGCCGTTTGGACGGTGTGCATCTGGCGGCGGCAGGGTTCACCAATTTCACCCAGGACCATCTCGACTACCACGAGAGCTTTGAGATGTATTTCGCCGCCAAGGCCGGGTTGTTCCGCCGGGTGTTGCCGGATGACGGGGTTGCGGTGATCAATATGGATGATCCGCGTGGTGCAGAGATGCGCGCCGTGGCGGCCGCGCGTGGACAAGAGGTGATCTCTATTGGGCGTGGTCTGGGCGACCTGAGTCTTGTTGGTGCGCGCTATGATGCGTCCGGGCAGGACATGCGGTTCAACTGGCATGACCGCCCGTTCCAGACCCGTCTCAATCTGATTGGCGGTTTTCAGGCAGAAAACATCCTTCTGGCTTGCGGTTTGGTGATCGCCAGTGGCGAAGACCCGGAGGCGGTGTTTGAAACCCTGCCACATTTGCAGACGGTACGCGGCCGCATGCAGCTGGCGGCCACGCGTGAGAACAGCGCGACGGTGTTTGTGGATTACGCCCATACACCAGATGCGGTGGCCACCGCGATCAAAGCGCTGCGCCCGCATGTGCTGGGCCGGTTGGTGGCCATTGTCGGCGCCGGTGGTGATCGTGATGCGGCCAAACGTCCGCTGATGGGGCAGGCGGCGCAGGCCAATGCCGATCTGGTGATCGTCACCGATGACAATCCGCGCAGCGAGGATCCGGCGGTGATCCGTGCCGCGGTCAAGGGCGGCGCTCCTGATGCTGTTGAGGTCGGGGATCGTGCCGAGGCGATTTTGCGCGGTGTTGATGCGCTGGGGCCAGGGGATGCCTTGCTGATCTGCGGTAAGGGTCACGAGACGGGCCAGGCTGTGGGCACAGATGTGCTGCCCTTTGATGATGTTGAACAGGCCAGCATGGCGGTCGCAGCTCTGGACGGGAGGCTGGTATGACGCTTTGGACCGCAGCTGAGGCGGCAGCGGCCACCGGTGGCAAGGCGATTGGCGATTGGCGCGTTGATGGCATTTCCATCGACACCCGAAGCATCGCTGACGGCGATTTGTTTGTGGCGTTGAAGGCTGCGCGTGATGGTCATGAATTTGTGGCGCAAGCGCTGGACAAGGGCGCCGGGGCTGCGCTGGTCTCGCGCAGGCCCGAAGGGGTCGCCGACGATGCGCCGCTCTTGCTGGTGGATGACGTTCAGACAGCACTTGAGGCCCTTGGGCGGGCCGGTCGTGCGCGCACAGACGCGCGGGTGATTGCGGTGACCGGATCGGTCGGCAAGACCTCGACCAAGGAAATGCTGGCACGGATGCTGTCCGATCAGGGGCGCACCCATGCCGCTGTTGCCAGCTATAACAACCACTGGGGCGTGCCGCTGACACTGGCGCGGATGCCGCGTGACACCGAATTTGCGGTGATTGAGATTGGCATGAATCATCCCGGTGAGATCAGCCCGCTTGCGAAACAGGCGCGTCCGCATGTGGCGATGGTGACAACCGTGGCGCCGGTGCATCTTGAGGCCTTTGACGGGATCGAAGGCATCGCCACCGAGAAGGCCGCCATCATGGAGGGGCTGGAGCTGGGCGGTGTTGCCGTGCTGAATGCAGATATTGCCGAGGCGCATATGCTGCGCGCAGCTGCGCAGGCGCTGGGGATTGAGGCACGCTGGTTTGGCAGTGCTACTGGCGACAGCCGGTCCGACTATCTCCTGACCTCCATGGATCTGCGCGGTGAAGAAACACAGGCCGAGGTGCAGGCGCGGGAACAGACGCTTACTCTGCGTGTCCAATCTCTTGGCGCGCATTTTGCGATGAACGCCCTTGGTGCATTGGCCTGTCTGGATGCGCTGGGGCTGGATTTGGCGCGCGCGGTTCTTAGCTTGTCGCTCTGGTCGCCGGTCACCGGACGCGGGGCGCGTGAAACCATTAGCCTCGGTGCGGATCGGGGCGAAATTTTGCTGCTGGATGACAGTTACAACGCCAATCCGACCTCGGTCGCGGCGGCACTGGCGGTGCTGGCGGCGACGCCTTGCACCGGGCGGCGCATTGCCTACCTCGGCGACATGAAGGAACTGGGGGCGCAGGAACAGCGACTGCACAGCGATCTGGCCGATCTGGATGCAGTACAGGCCTTGGATGAAATTCATTGCATCGGTCCGCTGATGGGCGCGCTGCACGCGGCATTGCCTGCGAACAAACGTGGCGGGCACTACGCCACCAGCACCGACGCTTGCGCCGATCTGGCGGGTCAGATCGCGGCGGGGGATGTGGTTCTGGCCAAGGGGTCGCTGAGCATGGCGCTGGCCAAGGTTGTTGACGGCATCCGCGAATTGGGCCATGGCGAGGCCACTTTCTAAATTCTGATGAACTGAGGACCGGCTGACATGCTCTATTGGTTAACCGCGCTGTCGGATGGGGGGGATCTCTTCAACCTCTTCCGCTACATCACCTTTCGCGCGGGTGGGGCGTTTTTGACGGCGCTTCTGTTTGGGTTTCTGTTTGGCCCACCACTGATCAACGTGCTGCGCCGCAAGCAGGGCAAGGGCCAGCCGATCCGCGACGATGGGCCTGAGGGGCATCTGGCCAAGGCGGGCACACCCACCATGGGTGGGCTGCTGATCGTCGGCGCGCTGATGACCGCGACGCTGCTCTGGGCGCGCTGGGACAACCCGTTTGTCTGGCTGGTGCTGTTTGTCACATTATCCTTTGCGCTGATCGGCTTTGCTGATGACTATGCCAAGGTCTCCAAGCAGAACACGGCCGGCGTGCCGGGCAAGCTGCGGCTGGCGCTGGGGATCACCATTGCGGTGATCGCTGCCGTCTGGGCCTCGGCCTATCATCCGGTTGAGTTGCAGAATCAGCTGGCACTGCCGGTGTTCAAGGACACGCTGATCAATCTGGGTCTGTTCTATATTCCGTTTTCCATCTGTGTGATCGTCGGTACGGCCAATGCTGTGAACCTGACAGATGGTCTTGATGGGTTGGCGATCATGCCGGTCATGATTGCCACCTCGACCCTGGGCGTGATCGCCTATGCGGTGGGGCGCGTCGACTTCACCGAATATCTGGATGTGCATTACGTGCCTGGCACCGGGGAAATCCTGATCTTTGCCGCGGCGCTGTTCGGCGGTGGTCTTGGCTTCCTGTGGTACAATGCGCCGCCGGCAGCGGTGTTCATGGGCGATACCGGGTCATTGGCTCTGGGCGGCGCGCTGGGGGCCATCGCGGTGGTCACCAAACATGAGCTGGTGCTGGCAATTGTAGGCGGGCTGTTCGTGGTGGAGGCGCTGTCGGTGATCATTCAGGTGCTCTACTTCAAGCGCACGGGCAAGCGGGTGTTCCTGATGGCACCGATCCATCACCACTATGAGAAAAAGGGCTGGGCGGAGCCGACCATCGTGATCCGTTTCTGGATCATCTCGCTGATCCTTGCGATGATTGGTCTGGCGACCCTGAAAGTGCGCTAAGTCACGTTGGATTGCCGCCACGCAGGCTATCCTGCGGGACGGTGTGCCGATCTGGTCTGATATTTGAAACCGCTCGGGGCTGAAAATGCCTTGGGCGGTTTTTTTAGTGCAAAGAAGGCGGCGCCGCCGGAGGGGCGGAGGCTGGATGACCTTTGCTAGGGGTCATCTCCGTCTGTCGGCCTGTGCGGACCCCCCGCAGCCTTGGTGGGGCTGAAAATGGGGGGCGGTCTCCTGATCTTTGTGTTGCAACGGGGCTAGGTTAGCGGTGTCACCTGAAAGGATCCTAAGGGCTGCGAACGCAGGGACGGCAACGCGCGCCTAAAAGACTGACCAGTCCATTTCACGGGCCAGTTGCTCCATCGCTTCGGTGCCCAGTTTGGAATTGCCGTTGCGGTTCAATCCCGGCGACCAGACGGCGATGCTCGCCTGTCCCGGCACAACGCCGAGGATGCCGCCGCCCACACCGCTTTTGGCGGGCAGGCCCACGCGATAGGCAAATTCACCGGACCCATCATAATGTCCGCAGGTCAGCATCAGCGCATTGAGCCGTCGCACCCGGTCCAGGGACACCATCCGGGGATAACTTCCGGTGCCGATCAGGAAGCGGCCTGCCTTGGCCAGCTGCTGGGTTGTCATCTCGGTGGCGCAATGATGGAAGTAGGTGCCCAGCACCTTTTCCGGCGGGTTCTTGAGGTTGCCAAAGGAGGCCAGAAAATGAGCATGGGCCGCGTTGCGGTGACCATGGGCGGTTTCCGAACGCGCCACATCGGCGTTGATATGGATGTCGTCATCTTCTGCCGCGGCGCGCACGAAGCCGAGGAATTCCGCCAGCGCCTCGCGCGGTTCACGTCCGGCCAGCACCTCATCTGTGGTGACAATGGCACCGGCATTGACGAAGGGATTGCGCGGGCGTCCCTGTTCATGCTCCAGCTGCACGATGGAGTTGAAGGCCGTGCCGGAGGGTTCGCGGCCAACCCGGTGCCACAGCTGATCCCCCGCGCGCCCCAAGGCAATGGCAAGGGTGAACACTTTGGTGATACTTTGGGCGGAAAACCGTGTCTGGAAATCACCGGCGCTGAACAGCCCGCCATCGGCCGTTGCCACGCTGATTGCAAACTGATCGGGGCGCACCTCGCCCAGTTCGGGAATATAGCTGGCAACCTCGCCCCAATCGGTGCTGGCCCGCATCTGCTGGCTGATCTCGTCAAGGACGCGCTGTAACTTTGCAGCCATTGGATACTCCCTTCCTTTGGCAGAGGTTTCAGACGTGCCGGACCATTTGTCAACGCGACGGGACTGGCATTGGTTCCATGGATCGGTTAGCGATTTGATCAAAGGTTTTGCGGGAGGTTGGGCAATGATCCCTGTTACAGGTTTTGAGGGCGCAAAGGTCGCCGTTTTGGGGCTGGGCCGGTCGGGATTTGCCACCGCTCGGGCGCTGCGCGAAGGCGGGGCGGAGCCTGTCTGTTGGGACGACAACCCTGGCGCGCGGGCGCGGGCCGAGGTGGAGGGGTTTGTCTGCCGCGATCTGCTGAAAGCCGGGGCGTTTGATGACATCGCCTCGCTGGTCGTCTCGCCGGGTATTCCGCATCTCTATCCCAAACCCAATCCGGTGATCCGCGCGGCGATGGTCGCGGGTGTGCCGGTGGACAATGACATCGGGCTGTTCTTCCGCTCGGTTGCGACGCGGGGCTGGGAACGGTTCGATCAGGCGCCGCGTATTGTGGCGGTCACTGGCTCTAACGGCAAATCGACCACGGTGGCGTTGCTGCACCACATCCTGCAGGAGGCCGGACGCGAGAGCCAGCTGGCGGGCAATATCGGGCGTGGTGTGCTGGACATTGATCCGCCGGGATCCGGCGGCATCGTGGTGCTGGAGCTGTCGAGCTATCAGACCGATCTGGCCCGCGCCCTGACGCCGGATGTGGCGGTCTTCACCAACCTCAGCCCCGATCATCTGGACCGGCACGCGGGCATGGGCGGCTATTTCGCGGCCAAGCGACGGCTGTTTGCCGAAGGCGGGCCGGACCGTGCGATCATTGGCGTGGACGAGGATGAGGGGCTGTATCTGGCGGGCCAACTGGCAGAGGCCTCTAGCGACGATCGCGTCATTCGTGTCTCGGCCAGTCAGAAGTTGACCGGCCCGGGCTGGCAGGTCTTTGCCCGCAAGGGGTTCCTGAGCGAATACCGCAAGGGCCGACAGGCGGCGTCGATTGATCTGCGCCAGATGCAGGGGCTGCCGGGGGCGCATAACCATCAGAACGCCTGTGCGGCCTATGCGGCGGCGCGGGCGCTGGGTCTTGCGCCCCGTCTGATCGAGGACGCACTGGCGAGCTATCCGGGCCTGCCGCACCGCAGCCAGACCATCGCGACCCACGCAGGCGTGCGCTATGTGAATGACAGCAAGGCCACCAACCTTGATAGTGCGGTGAAGGCCTTGAGCGCCTTTGACAATATCCGCTGGATCTGCGGCGGGCTGGAGAAAGACGGCGGGCTGGAGGCCCTGCGTGGCCAGACTGGCAAGGTGCGCAAGGCCTATGTCATCGGCCGCGAGGCGGCGGGCTTTGCCATGCAGCTGGATGTGGAGGCAGAGGTCTGTATCACCATGGCCGAAGCCGTCGCCCGCGCCAGCGCCGAGGCAGAGACGGGCGATACGGTTCTGCTGGCCCCTGCGGCGGCGAGCTTTGACCAATACGACAACTTCGAGCAACGCGGCGAGGATTTCATCGCTGAGGTGGCAAAGCTGCGGGGCTGACGCCCTCGCTGTGGAAATGGAAAATATCTGATGACTGAACCGACTGAGACGAAGACCACTGTGATGCTGGCCTTTCAGGTCATTCCCCGTCTGCGGGAAGGCAACAACTTTGAAGTGGTGGACAGGGCCATTGATGTGGTGAAAGCCTCCGGCGTTCCTTTTCAAGTTGGCGCGATGGAGACCACCATGCAGGGGGAGCGTGATCAGCTTCTGGAGATTGTGAAACAAGCCGAGGCCGCCTGTCTCGCGGCGGGGGCCGTAGAGGTCATCACCAATATCAAGATGCACACCACCACGCCGCAGGCGCATGATACATTCTGCACCTACACGCGCGGTGTGACGCCAAGCAACCGGATGTTCATTTAGGATTGAATGCGCAAGGGCGGGCAGGTTCAGTCTGGGACTGATATCTACCCAGGCGCGGATTGCGCCATCTCCTTTGATAGGATCTGGTAATATTCGGGCAGAGTGGCCTGCAGTCGCGTATGGCCGTCGGGGGACAGTCTCACCTCCTTGGAGCGGCCATCGGTCTCGCTTGCGGTGATGCGAACCAGCCCGTCTGCCTGCAGCGCGTGCAGCGTGCGGGTCATCACCGGTTTCGAGACATCAATCCGCTGCGCGATTTCATTCGGGCTAAGCCATTGGCGATCCGGTTCGCGGTCGATGACGATCAGCACAAGAAACCGCAGCTGCGACAGCCCGTGACCTGCGAAATAGGTTTCCAGCTTGCGGATCAGCAGGCTGGCCCGGCGCATCATCAGCAGCGCATCACTGATGAGCGCCGGGTCACTGCCATAGGCTTCTACGTAGCGTTCGACCATCTGACGGGAGGGCAGCTCCTTGAGGAAGAACATGCGGTCAGGCCAGCGCGGTCATCTTGTGGATCTCAGCCGGGGCCGCCAGCCAATTTTCATATTTGGCAAAGATCGGTTTGATGTAATCCATCTCGTAATGGGCAGCGAGGGCGTCGTCGCTGGTCCATTCCTCATCCAGATAGAAACAATCGCCGCTGCGGCCCTCAAGCAGGTTGAATTTCAGGCAGCCGGGTTCGGCGCGAGTGGGGGCTAGGATGCTGGTGAGGCTGTCGCGGACGTCCTGCATATGCTCAGGCTTCGGGGTGATTTTGGCGATAAGCTGAAATTGCGTTGTCATGAAAAGGCTCCTTAATGAGTTATCATGATAACTAAACGAATATACGGGCGCGAATGTCAAGCCGCAGGCGGGCGGTTTGGCTCAGCTGCGGGCTGCGATTGCGCTGCCTGCGGCTACCCCAGAGGCCCAGGCCCATTGGAAGTTGTAGCCACCGAGCCAGCCGGTCACATCAACTGCCTCGCCAATGGCATAAAGGCCGGGAATGGTTTTGGATTCCATGGTTTTTGACGACAGCGCGTCGGTGTCGATCCCGCCAAGGGTGACCTCTGCCGTGCGATACCCTTCGCTGCCGGAGGGGGTGAGGGGCCAGTTTTCCAAGCGGTCGCTGAGATTGCGCAAGGCCGCGTCGGATTGATCTGCCAGTCGCCCATTGAGGTCAAACTCTGGCGCCAGGAAATCCACCAGCCGCCCGGGCAGGTGGCGGGCGAGTTCGGTGGTCAGAGCCTTGCGCCCGGCCTCCTGACGTTGGCTGCGTAAGAGGTCAAACACGGGTGTTTCAGGGATCAGATTGACGCTGATCTGCTCCCCCTCGCGCCAGTAGGATGACAGTTGCAACACCGACGGGCCAGAGAGGCCGCGATGAGTGAACAACAGCGCCTCGTCGAAACTGGTGCGGTCGTTGGAGAGCCGTGCGGGCAAAGCGACGCCTGCGAGAGCTTTGAAACGGTCTTCGGAAAAGGTGAAAGGCACCAGAGCAGGTCGGGTGTCCGTCAGTGGCAGGTCAAATTGGCGTGCCAGATCATAGGCCAGACCGGTTGCGCCCATCTTGGGGATCGACTTGCCGCCAGTGGCCAGTACCAGATTGCGGGCGTTCAGGGTTGTTGTCTGGCCTTCACGCGTGACCTTGATGCGATAGCCCTCTGCGGTCCGGTCAACAGACGTGATGCTGGTTTGCAACCAAAGCTCTGCCCCTGCGGCCTGCATTTCCTGCACCAGCATTGCGACAATCTGCTTGGCCGAGCCATCGCAGAACAGTTGGCCGAGGGTCTTTTCGTGCCAGGCAATGCCATGACGGTCCACCAGCTCGATGAAATCCCACTGGGTGTAGCGCGCCATCGCCGATTTGCAGAAATGCGGGTTCTGCGACAGGTAGTTTTCGGGGCTGGCATACATATTGGTGAAATTGCAGCGCCCGCCGCCTGAGATGCGGATTTTCTCGCCCGGAGCCTTGGCGTGATCAATTACCAGCGTGCCGGCACCGGAACGGGTTGCGCACATCATGCCGGCCGCACCGGCACCAAGGATAACGGTTTCATAGGTCATGTCCGCCCATAGGCGCGGATAACCGCCAAAGGCAAGAGGAAGAGACTGGCCTGAGGCAAAGTTTCCGGTTACTGTTTGCCTAACGATCCCGAAAACGGGACGGATCACGAGGCAGATTAGTGGCGGTATATCCATGACTGAAATGGTCTATGGCGCGCTCCCCGCGCAAACGGGAGAGCCGATTCTTCCGAAATGGTGGCGGACATTGGATAAATGGACCATGTCCTGCATCCTGATCCTGTTTGTCATCGGATTGTTGCTTGGGCTTGCGGCTTCGGTGCCACTGGCCGAGCGCAACGGGTTTGACAATTTTCACTATGTCGAACGGCAGGCCATTTTTGGCGTCACCGCCTTGGTGGCAATGGTGGTCACCTCGATGATGTCTCCAACGCTGGTGCGCCGCCTTGCGGTGATCGGCTTTATCGGGGCCTTTGTGGCGCTGGCGTTGCTGCCGGTCTTTGGTACCGATTTTGGCAAAGGGGCGACACGCTGGTATTCGCTGGGTTTTGCCTCGGTGCAGCCGTCGGAATTTCTGAAGCCGGGATTTATCGTCGTGGCCGCCTGGATGATTGCGGCCAGCCGACAAATCAACGGCCCTCCTGGCACGCTGATGTCATTTGGCCTGTGCCTGACGGTGGTGCTGATGCTGGTGATGCAGCCTGATTTTGGTCAGGCCTGTCTGGTGCTATTTGGTTGGGGGGTGATGTATTTCGTGGCCGGGGCGCCGATGCTGCTGCTTGTTGTGATGGCAGCGGTTGTCGTTTTGGGTGGCGTTTTTGCCTACTCCAGTTCTGAACATTTCGCCCGCCGAATTGATGGCTTTCTGAACCCCGAAATCGACCCGACCACCCAGATGGGCTATGCCACCAATGCGATCCGTGAAGGCGGGTTGTTTGGGGTTGGGGTCGGCGAGGGCGAGGTCAAATGGTCGTTGCCCGATGCCCATACCGACTTCATCATTGCAGTCGCGGCCGAGGAATACGGGCTTGTGCTCGTGGTGATCCTGATCCTGCTGTACGCGGCTGTGGTGGCGCGGTCGCTGTTCCGCCTTATGCGGGAACGGGACACGTTCATCCGTCTAGCGGGCACCGGGCTGGTCTGCACCTTTGGGGTGCAGGCGATGATCAATATGGGCGTTGCTGTACGGCTGTTGCCGGCCAAGGGGATGACGCTGCCGTTTGTCAGTTACGGGGGGTCCTCGCTGATTGCAGGTGGTATTGCGGTTGGCATGCTGCTGGCGTTTACGCGGGCGCGCCCACAGGGCGAGATTGCAGATTTCCTGCGTGGCCACGGTCATGGGCATAGCCGGGGGCGCTGACGCGGCCACATACTGCTGCCGATACGAGTTACCATGGGCCTGTGCGGATCTAAGCCGGGCAATGACGAGCAGACATAGAAAGACGAAGCAACAATGGCGCAGAAACTGCTCTTGATGGCGGCGGGGGGCACAGGCGGCCACATGTTTCCGGCGCAGGCGCTCGCCGAGGCGATGCTGCGACGTGGCTGGCGGGTGAAGCTGTCCACCGACGCGCGCGGTGCGCGCTACACCGGCGGCTATCCCCACACGACAGAAATCACCGAGGTGTCTTCGGCCACATTCGCACGTGGCGGGGTGCTGGCCAAGGCGATGGTGGCGCCGAAGATCGCGGCGGGTGTCGCACGCATGGCGCTGCAGATGCGGCGCGACCGGCCCGATGTGGTGGTGGGATTCGGCGGCTATCCGTCGATTCCGGCGCTGGGGGCGGCGACGCTGCTGAAACTGCCGCGTATGATCCACGAACAAAACGGCGTGCTGGGCCGGGTCAATCAGCTGTTCGCAACGCGCGTGGCCGGGGTGGCCTGTGGCGTCTGGCCGACGGATCTGCCGGAAGGTGTCGATGGCGTGCATGTCGGCAACCCGGTGCGCGCAGCTGTTCTTGAACGGGCAGGGGCCGGTTATATCCCACCCGGTGATTACCCGATGTCGGTGCTGGTGATGGGCGGAAGCCAGGGCGCGCGGATTCTGTCGGATGTGGTGCCGGGGGCAATTGCCGCTCTGCCCGAAGCGTTGCGCAGCCGGTTGCGCGTGTCCCATCAGGCTCGCGATGAGGATGGCGCGCGGGTGACGCAATTCTACGCCGAACATGGGATTTCGGCGGATGTGCAGCCCTTCTTTGCCGATGTGCCCGCGCGGATGTCGGAGGCACAGTTGGTGATCTCGCGCTCCGGTGCGTCGTCGGTTGCGGATATCGCGGTGATTGGCCGTCCGTCGATCCTGATCCCCTTTGCCGCAGCGGCTGGAGATCACCAGAGCGCCAATGCCCGTGGGCTGGTGGATGCCGGAGCTGCCATCCTGATCCCGGAGAGCGCCCTTGACGTTTCCGCTCTGACAGAGCAAATGAGCGCGGTTCTCAGCAATCCCGATGGTGCCAGTCAGATGGCGCGGGCCGCCTTGCAAGTGGGTATTCCCGATGCGACCGAGCGGCTGGTGGGGCTTGTTGAACAGCTGTCCGAGGAAGGAATGACATGAACCCTGCGACCAAACTCCCCGGTGATGTGGGCCCGATCCATTTTGTTGGGATCGGCGGCATCGGCATGTCCGGTATCGCCGAAGTGCTGCTCAATCTCGGCTATGTTGTGCAGGGCTCGGATCTGAAGGCGTCAAAGATCACCAACCGGCTGGAAGAGCTGGGCGCGCGGATCTTTGTCGGGCAGGCGGCAGAAAATCTGGAAGACGCGGCGGTTGTGGTCATTTCCTCGGCGATCAAACCGGGCAATCCCGAACTGGACGAGGCCCGCCTGCGTGGTCTGCCGGTGGTGCGCCGGGCCGAAATGCTGGCCGAGCTGATGCGGCTCAAATCGAACATTGCCATTGCAGGCACCCACGGCAAGACCACCACCACCACCATGATGGCAGAGCTGATGGTGGCGGGGCATTTCGATCCGACGATTGTGAATGGCGGCATCATCCACGCCTATGGCTCCAACGCGCGGATGGGGCAGGGCGAATGGATGGTGGTTGAAGCCGACGAGAGCGACGGCACATTCAACCGCCTGCCTGCGACCATCGCGGTTGTGACCAATATCGACCCTGAGCATATGGAACATTGGGGCGATTTCGATACGTTGCGGGATGGGTTTTATGACTTTGTCTCCAACATCCCGTTTTATGGCGTCGCGGTCTGCTGCACCGATCATCCCGAAGTGCAGGCGCTGGTAGGCCGGATCACCGACCGCCGGGTCGTGACCTATGGGTTCAATGCGCAGGCGGATGTGCGGGCGACCAACCTGACCTACAAGGCGGGCGTGGCGCATTTTGATATTCATCTACAGGCCGAGGATCGCGTGATTGAGGGCTGCACCCTGCCGATGCCGGGGGATCACAATGTCTCCAACGCTTTGTCCGCTGTGGCCGTTGCGCGCCACCTGGGCATGAAAAGCAGTGAGATCCGCGAGGCGCTGGCCGCCTTTGGCGGGGTGAACCGCCGCTTCACCAAGGTGGGCGAAGTGGATGGTGTGACCATCATTGACGATTACGGCCACCACCCGGTTGAAATCACCGCCGTGCTGAAAGCCGCGCGTCAGGCCTGCGATGGCCGCGTAATTGCCGTGCATCAGCCGCACCGCTATTCGCGCCTGTCCAGCCTGTTTGAAGATTTCTGTGCCTGTTTCAATGAGGCTGATGTTGTCGCCATCGCCGAGGTCTTTGCCGCTGGTGAAGATCCGATCGAGGGTGCGGGGCGCGATGATCTGGTGGCCGGTCTGATCCGCCATGGCCACCGCCACGCGCGCGCTCTGCTGGACGAGGCGGATCTGGAACGCCTGGTGCGCGAACAGGCGCGACCCGGCGATATGGTGGTCTGCCTTGGGGCAGGCACCATCAGCGCCTGGGCCAACGGCCTGCCCGAGCGGTTGCAGGGCTGACGGTGACTGGCGTGATCTCATATAAGCGGGCGGTTGGCCCGAAGGCTGAGGTCATACAATGCTGAGCCTGCTGGCCGCAGTTCTTTGGGTGTTTATCGCCACCGCTGTGGCCGCGCTGCCGGTTCGCTGGCAGCGGGGGCCGGGGATTGCACTGGCCGCCGTGGCACCGGTGCTAATCTATCTGCTGGGGCGGGACCATGGCTGGTTTGCCGCCGCCTTTGGGGTCTTTGCGGTGTTGTCGATGTTTCGCCGCCCATTGTGTCATGGCCTGTCACGCCTGCGGTCGGTGCCGGGATCGGAGGCGGGCAAATGACGCTGTCGCTTATTCTGGCCTGTCTTTGGGTGGTGGTTGCCAATGTGCTGGCGATGATCCCCAGCCGTGATAATCACTGGACGCGGGCCTATGCGTTAATTGCCCTTGGTATCCCGCTGCTGGGCTATGTGACCTATCAGAATGGCCCTTGGTGGGGCTTGGCGGCGTTGTTCGTTGGCATGTCAATGCTGCGCTGGCCGGTGATCTATCTGGGTCGGTGGCTGCGCCATCGGCTGATGCACAGGTAAATGTTATCATCGGACCCTAGTTAACTTTTTGTTTTAACTCCTCGGTTACACATTCACGCCCTGGTTTAGTTGACTTCCCTTGGCCCAGCACTGGGTTGAGGCTTGCTTCTGGAGATGTGCAATGTTGACATTGATCGTGTTTGTTTGGTTGGCATGTGGCGTGGCGTGGATGGTCGCATTTTACAGGCTTGCGCGGAGCAATAAGGTTGGCGCTGCTCGCATTATGGCCGGTCTTTGGCTGGCTTCAGGCTGTTGGCTGATCTATCGGTTTGCTGGAGATCATGATCATGATGACCACCATATGATAAACCTTTATTTCGTCGGCCACCTGGTCTACGGGATGTGCTCGCAGGCAGGCTGGTACTGGGGGCAGAAGACACGATGGCAGCGCATATTGAAATCGACCTCCCGAAAACGCGCGGTCGCGTTACCCAGGGCAGATCACTTGCGGATCTGACGTGGCTGCGTGTTGGCGGTCCTGCGGATTATCTGTTCCAGCCCGCCGATATTGAAGATCTGGCAGATGTTTTGCGCAGCCTCGATCCTTCGGTGCCGGTGTTTCCCATTGGAGTTGGCTCCAATCTGATCGTGCGCGATGGCGGATTGCGGGCGCTGGTGGTCCGGCTGGGGCGTGGGTTCAACACGATTGAGGTTGAGGGCGACACGGTGGTGGCCGGTGCCGCGGCACTGGATGCGCATGTGGCGCGCAAGGCGGCAGATGCAGGCATTGATCTGACATTTCTGCGTACCATTCCCGGCTCCATCGGGGGCGCTGTGCGTATGAATGCCGGCTGCTATGGCAGCTATATGGCCGATGTGTTTAAATCCGCGACCTTGGTGCTGCGCAGCGGTGAGGTTGTCACCCTTCGTGGCGATGATCTGAATTTTGCCTATCGTCAAAGCGATCTGCCCGAGGGAGCGGTGTTGGTGTCCGCAGTATTGCGCGGCCCCCAAGGTGATCCTGCAATGTTACATGCGCGGATGGAAGATCAGCTGGCCAAGCGCGATGCGACACAGCCAACCAAGGATCGTTCAGCTGGGTCAACTTTTCGCAATCCAGCGGGGTTCTCATCGACCGGTCAGGCCGATGATGTCCATGATCTGAAGGCCTGGAAAGTCATCGACGATGCCGGAATGCGCGGTGCGTGCCGTGGCGGCGCACAGATGAGCGAGAAACATTCCAATTTCTTGATTAACGCAGGTGGCGCATCTGCCGCAGATCTTGAGGGATTGGGCGAAGATGTCAGAAAAAAGGTTTACGCCAATTCAGGCATAACGCTAGAATGGGAAATCATGCGGGTGGGGGATCCGCTTTCCAAATAGCCAATAAAGGCCATGTTTTTCAGGGTGTTACCCTTGATCAGCGTGATGCCGCTTTGGGAATCGCAGTGGCAGGTGAATTGGAAAAGCGCGATCTTGGTAAAGGCACTGTTAACGGGCCGGTAACGTTTAAGACGTTAATGTGGTGACAGCACACCACATTGGTGCGGGCAGTGCAGGTCAGTCGCCTCGCAATGCAAAAAACAGGTCGCAGGATCTGTGAAAATTGGGGTCTTTCATGGCCCTGACAACAAGGGGCGCAAAGCCCCATAAGATTTGAGGCACTTGTCGTGGGTAAGTCGAGCAGGACACTCCCGAAAGTGGCGGTATTGATGGGTGGCCCCTCGGCGGAGCGCGAGGTGTCTTTGTCGACTGGGCGTGAATGCGCCGCCGCGCTGCGGGACGAGGGATATCAGGTTACAGAACTGGACGCGGGTCCGGATCTTGCCGCGCGTTTGCAGGCGGATCGCCCGGATGTTGTGTTCAACGCGCTGCATGGGCGTTGGGGCGAAGATGGCTGCGTGCAGGGTCTGTTGGAGTGGATGGGCATCCCCTATACCCATTCTGGTGTGCTGGCGTCGGCTTTGGCGATGGACAAGCAGCGGGCCAAATCCATTTACCGCGCCGCTGGTCTGCCGGTTGTCGAAAGTGGCATCTATTCCAAGACCGAGGTGATTGCGCGGCATGTGATGGCGCCGCCCTATGTGGTGAAACCCAACAACGAAGGCTCCAGCGTCGGTGTTTATCTGGTGAATGCGGTCGCCAATGGTCCGCCGCAGCTGTCGGAGGATATGCCCGATGAGGTGATGGTCGAAAGCTTTGCCCCGGGGCGTGAGCTGACCACCACGGTGCTTGGTGACAAGCCGCTGACGGTGACGGATATCCTGACTGATGGCTGGTACGACTATGACGCCAAATACAAGCCCGGCGGCTCGCGTCATGTGCTGCCTGCGGACATCCCCGAAGAGATCTTTGCGCTTTGCCTTGATTATGCGGTGAAGGCCCACGATGCGCTGGGCTGCCGCGGGATCAGCCGGACTGATTTCCGCTGGGATGAGGCGCGCGGCGCCGAAGGTCTGATCCTGTTGGAGACCAACACCCAGCCCGGCATGACGCCGACTTCGCTGACGCCCGAGCAGGCGGAACATAGCGGTATGACATTCGGGCAGCTTTGCGCCTGGCTGGTCGAGGATGCAACATGCCTTCGCTAATCGGTCGCTTCCGCAAATCCCGCGAGGGGCGCCCCGATCCGGCGCCGTCCCGGCTGACCTATCGTATTCAGCGCTGGATGCTGACGCCGGGCATTCGCTTTGGCCTTCGGTTCGGGGTGCCTTTTTGTCTGGTGTTTGTTGCGGGTGCTGGCTTTATGGCGGATGAAGCGCGGCGTGACCGGGTGCAGGTGATGATCAACGATCTGCGGGCTTCGATCGAAGAACGTCCAGAATTCATGGTCAATGTGATGGCCATTGACGGGGCTGGCGCCAGTGTTGACGACGATATTCGCGAAGTGGTGCCCATTGATTTTCCGATCAGCTCTTTTGATCTGGAGCTGACCCAGATCCGGGATGAAATCATTGGCCTGGACCCGGTGAAATCCGCCGACGTGCGCATCCGTCCGGGGGGCGTGTTGCAAATCACCGTCGAAGAACGGCAGCCAGCTGTGGTCTGGCGCAGCCACGAAGGGCTGGCCCTGCTGGATGACACGGGCGTTCATGTCGCAGAACTGGGCGCGCGCAATATGCACCCCGATCTGCCGTTGGTGGCGGGTCGAGGTGCGGATCAGGCAATCGAACAGGCGCTGCACCTCTTTTCCGTGGCCAAACCTTTGGGCCCGCGGATGCGCGGTCTTGTACGTATCGGAGAGCGCCGCTGGGATCTGGTTCTGGATCGTGGGCAACGCATCATGCTGCCCGCCGAAAAGCCGGTTTCGGCGCTGGAACGGGTGATCGCGGTGAGCGAAGTGCGCGATCTTCTGGAGCGCGACGTGGCGGCTGTGGATATGCGTCTGGCCGCGCGTCCCACAGTACGAATGACACAGAACGCCGTCGAGGACTGGTGGCGGATCAGGCAGTTGAACGCAGGCGGGCAATGAGATGACAGATCTATATCAATCCCAGCGAGCCATGCGGCAGATGCGGCGTCAGGCTATGCAACGTGGGGTCGTGGCTATTCTTGACGTGGGCAGCTCCAAGATTGCCTGCCTGGTGCTGCGCTTTGACGGCACCGGTCGGCTGAGCGAAGATAACTCCATCGGGTCTTTGGCTGGCCAGTCGGGGTTTCGGGTGATTGGGGCTGCGACCACCCGTTCACGCGGGGTGCAGTTTGGTGAGATCACCGCCATGCAGGAGACCGAACGCGCCATCCGTACCGCGGTTCAGGCTGCGCAGAAGATGGCCGAGGTTCGTGTCGATCATGTGATCGCCTGTTTTTCCGGGGCCAATCCGCGCTCCTACGGGCTGGATGCGCAGGTCGATCTGGAAGGTCAGGTGGTGACCGAGAATGAAATTGCCCGCGTTCTGGCAGCCTGCGAAGTGCCAGAATATGGCGCCGGGCGCGAGGTGCTGCATGCTCAGCCGGTGAATTTCGCGCTCGACAACCGGTCGGGTTTGAATGATCCGCGCGGGCAGATGGGTCAGACGCTGGCGGCAGATATGCATATGCTGACGGTTGATGCGCTGACGGTGCAGAATCTGGTGCGTTGTATCCAGCGTTGTGATCTGGAACTGGCAGGGATTGCCTCCTCCGCCTATGCCTCCGGCTTTGCCGCGCTGGTTGAGGATGAGCAGGAGCTGGGTGCCGCCTGTATCGATATGGGCGGCGGCTCGACCTCGATCTCGGTCTTTATGAAGAAGCATATGATCTATGCTGATGCGGTGCGTATGGGCGGCGATCACATTACGAGCGATATCTCCATGGGTCTGGGTGTGCCCACGGCCAATGCCGAGCGGATTAAGACCTTTCACGGTGGCGTCCATGCCACTGGCGCCGATGACCGTGAGATGATTGATATTCACGCAGACACTGGCGATTGGGAGCATGATCGCCGCGCCGTCAGCCGGGCCGAACTGATCGGTATTATGCGTCCGCGTGTCGAAGAAATCCTGGAGGAAGTCCGGGCCCGTCTGGATGCCGCCGGATTCGACAGCCTGCCGAGCCAACAGATCGTACTGACCGGCGGATCCAGTCAGATCATGGGCCTGGACGGGCTTGCCAGCCGCATTCTGGGACAGCAGGTGCGTCTTGGTAGGCCGTTGCGCGTTCACGGCCTGCCGCAATCGGCGACCGGTCCGGGCTTTGCCTCTGCCGTTGGTCTCAGCCTGTTTGCCGCCCATCCGCAGGACGAGTGGTGGGATTTTGAAATGCCGGTGGATCGCAACGCCAGCGGCACGCTGAAGCGCGCGGTGAAGTGGTTCCGCGACAACTGGTAAGATTCACGATTTTACCTTTTCGAACAGAAAGAGCGGGGAACTCCTCGCCCTTTTTTGCCTTTGGATTGCGTGTCTGTGGCATTGTGAGATCAGAAATTAGGAAATTGTTAACGAAAAACTTCGTGTTTGCGCGGTTTCGCGGGTGACAGCGAAATCCCGCCGCGTTAAAGTTTCACTAACGATCGCAACATGCGGCGCAAGCAGGCCGAGCAGTGGCCACCAGTATCAGTGACGAGATGTGCTTTCGAGGGCTTTGGTTTTCGGAGGCCAGCGTCATGTTGTGGTGTGTTGCATGGCTTTCCACAGCATTTGCCAAAATCGGCGAAATGTCGCGAAATTAGACAATACTATGTCTATATTTTGTGGAAAATAGCGCTTTTTTGGATGACGCGACTCGTGCTGCGCGGTAAGATTGTCGCAAAGATGGACAGGAATAGGCCCTTGCGGGAGGGCTGATAAACACAGGCGGAACGAGCATGACCTTGAACCTTTCGATGCCCGGCCAGGAAGAGCTGAAGCCCCGGATTACCGTATTCGGCGTCGGTGGGGCAGGCGGCAATGCCGTCAACAACATGATCGACAAGCAGCTGGACGGCGTGGATTTTGTCGTCGCCAATACTGACGCGCAGGCGCTTCAGCAAAGCGCCTCCAAAAGCCGCGTCCAGCTGGGCATCAAAGTCACCGAAGGTCTGGGCGCGGGTGCGCGCCCCTCGGTTGGGTCTGCTGCCGCTGAAGAGAGCATCGAACAGATCGTGGATCATCTCGCGGGGGCGCATATGTGCTTTATCACCGCGGGTATGGGCGGTGGCACTGGCACCGGCGCAGCGCCGATCATCGCGCAGGCCGCCCGTGAATTGGGTGTGCTGACCGTAGGTGTTGTCACCAAACCGTTCCAGTTCGAAGGCAACAAGCGGATGCGTCAGGCCGAGGAGGGTGTCGAAGCCCTGCAGAAGGTCGTCGACACGCTGATCATCATTCCGAACCAGAACCTGTTCCGCCTGGCCAATGAAAAGACTACGTTCACCGAAGCCTTCTCTATGGCGGATGACGTGCTGTATCAGGGTGTCAAAGGCGTGACCGACCTGATGGTGCGTCCGGGTCTCATCAACCTCGACTTTGCGGACGTGCGCGCCGTAATGGACGAGATGGGCAAGGCGATGATGGGCACCGGCGAAGCTGAGGGCGAAGATCGCGCGGTTCAGGCCGCCGAGAAGGCCATCGCGAACCCGCTGCTCGATGAAATCAGCCTCAAGGGCGCGAAGGGTGTTCTGATCAACATCACCGGCGCACATGACCTGACCCTGTTTGAGCTGGACGAAGCGGCCAACCGTATTCGCGAAGAGGTCGATCCCAACGCAAACATCATCGTCGGTTCCACCCTCGACACAGACATGGAAGGCAAAATGCGTGTCTCCGTTGTTGCTACCGGTATCGACGCTGTCGATGTGCATTCTGATCTGCCGGTTCCGCGACGCCCGATGTCCGCGCCGTTGAAGCAGACTGTAAGCGTTGAAGATAGCCGCGCCACCGCGCCGCTGGAGTTGAGCACGCCGGTTGAGCAGCCGATTGCTGCTTCGGCAGAAGCTGTTACCGGGCAGGAAGAACCGTCGCTGTTCTCTGACTTCGACAATGGCCAGGCCGCCGCTGAAGGTCACTACGAAGAGGTTCTGGAAGAGCCGGGCGAACAGCTTGGGGCGGACGGCCTACCTGCACCTGCGTATCAGGCGCCCAGCAGTGTGCCGGAATTCCAGCCGCAGTCCAACGTTGCGACCAATCAGGCGGAGAGCTTCATCGCGCCCAAGGCCCCAGCACCGGGTACGCCGTCGCCTGAGGCCATCGTGCGTCTGCAAGCCGCCGCGCAGCGCGCCCAACCGCAGCAGCCGATGCAGCAGCGCCCGTCGATTGATGCGGTGCAAACGCGCGCGCCTCAACCGCAGCAGGTGCAACAGCAGCAGCCCCAGCAGCAGCAGCCCGCCGCAGCGGGACAGGAGCAGCGTCGCTTTGGTCTCAACTCTCTGATCCACCGGATGACAGGGAATACGGCTGAGGGTCAGCAGCCCGCCACTCCGCAGCAGCCCGCACGTCAGCAACCGACCATGCAGCAGGCACCTGCGCAGCAGCCTATGCCGGTGCATCAGCCACAGGTTGCGCATCAGACACAGCAGGCCGCGCCCGCAGCGCAGCCGCAGCGGCAGGTCAACCCGGAGCAGGAACGCATCGAAATTCCCGCGTTCTTGCGCCGTCAGGCCAATTAATCTGATCACATAAAAGATGAAGAGGTCGCCGAAGGGCGACCTTTTTTTGTTTATATTCAAGGATTTATTATGTGGCTGGCAGTGTTTTGCCTATCCGTTACATGGATGTTTCATTCCGTTACAAAGATTGAGTTGAGGCTTGCGTGGTGACACCTTACCTCTGTTTCGCAACACGGCCCCTATGAGGCTGGACCATACGAGACGAGGCGCAACGTGCAAAATACGCTTAAAGCATCGGTGACATTTGACGGCGTGGGGCTCCACTCTGGCAAACCTGTTCGCATGATTCTGAAGCCTGCGTCTGCGGGCCATGGCATCTGCTTCCGGCGCACCGATATCGCTTTGGGCAACACGATGGTTCCGGCTCTGTGGGATCGGGTCGAACGGACGCCGCTCTGTACCCGTCTTGTCAATGCGTCCGGCGTGGCGGTGTCCACCGTGGAACACATCATGGCGGCGCTGGCTGGTTGTGGTATCCATAATGTGATGATTGACATCGACGGTCCCGAAGTGCCGATCATGGATGGCTCTTCCGCGCATTTCGTCCGCGGCATCATGCAAAAGGGCCTTCGTCGCCTGGGTGTGCCAGTCATGGCCTATCAGATGCTGAAGCCTGTCACGGTCAGCCAGGATGGTGCGACAGCAACCTTGCTACCCAGCAATCGCCTGACCATTGAATTCCACATTGATTTTGCCGAAGCCGCCATTGGCCGCCAGAGCAAAACACTTGATCTGCGCAATGGGTCCTTTGCCCGTGAGCTGTGTGACAGTCGGACGTTCTGTAGCCGCTCTGATGTAGAAACCATGCAGGCCAACGGTCTGGCTCTTGGTGGTGTGCCGGGTGAAAACGCCGTTGTGTTTGATGGTCCGCAGGTTGAAAGTGGTACTGGTCTGCGTCACCGGGATGAACCCGTCCGCCACAAGATGCTGGACGCGCTGGGAGATCTGTCGCTGGCAGGCGGTCCGGTGTTTGGACATTACATCGGCGAACGTGCAGGGCATTCCCTGACCAACACATTGCTGCGTGCGGTCTTTGCAACCCCTGGTGCCGTGCGCCAGGTGTCCTGTGATGCCGCCATGACGGCGCGCTTGCCCGGTCAGGGTTTGGTCTGGGCAGAGATTCCGACCGACGCGCGCCGCGTCGCGTAATTGAATTGAGGTGATCGGGCGGGAACGTCGGCTGGGGGGCCTGACGTTCTACCCGGGTTCCCCCGGCAAACGGGGCGCACCTGGCGCCAACCAGACCTCGCACTGCAACGACAGTGTCCTGGTCACTTTCGAACAGAGGAATGCAGCATGGACGCCGGGCGCAGGCTGCATCGTGGTTCGACCCAATACAGGCCAATGCGTTGGCGCGCCCAACCGGAGCAACACAGCGCCGGGGGCACCGGGGGGAGATCTTCGAGCCGTTCTTTGGCTCAGACGCTATAGGGGCGGAGCGGTTCGAAGATCACATTCCTGCACAAGCCAGAACGCCGGTCACGATCCCTGTGGAGGGGCGCGACCGGCGATTTATTGTGTCTGAGTGTTTGCCGGCGCGGGGAGACCAAAGCGCCCGGTGATCGGGTCACATTCTGGCGCGCAGAGGGGCGCAGGGCTTTCACACTCTTGACCCCGTCGCGCTTTCTCTGCCAAGTGGGCTGGAAATCGGTTAAAGACGTTTTGTGCGTCAAATGAATGTGCTAGACCGGGCAGAACCGGGGTTCACACCCGTAAGTAAATGACGGTGAGGTTAGGCGAACATGATTGGCATGGGGGCGGCAGCCAAAACCATCGGCGCGGTTCTTCTGGTAGCTGCGCTTTCGGGCTGCGGTGGAGACGGAGGCGCGGCCAAGAGTTCACAACCGCTGGAAGGCTTTACGCCGGAACAGATCTACGAACGCGGCGAATTCGAGATGGAACGCAACCGGACCGAGGATGCGGCGTTCTACTTCTCTGAAATCGAGCGGCTTTACCCCTATTCGTCCTGGGCGAAACAGGCGTTGATCATGCAGGCCTATGCCTATCACCTGGGCCGGGACTATGAGGACAGCCGGGCCGCTGCGCAGCGTTACATTGATTTTTATCCAACCGAGGAAGATGCCGCTTATGCGCAGTATCTTCTGGCGCTCAGCTATTATGACCAAATCGACGAAGTTGGTCGCGATCAGGGCCTGACCTTCCAGGCGCTGCAATCGCTGCGGACCGTGATCGAGGTCTATCCTGACAGTGAATATACCAGCTCTGCCATCCTGAAATTTGATCTCGCCTTTGACCATCTGGCGGGCAAGGAAATGGAAATCGGCCGATATTATCTGCGCAAGGGGCATTATACCTCTGCCGTGAACCGGTTCCGCGTTGTGGTCGAGGACTTTCAGACCACCAGCCATACCGCAGAGGCGTTGCACCGTCTGGTCGAAGCCTATCTGTCATTGGGGCTGGTGGCCGAGGCACAGACAGCTGGCGCCATTCTGGGCCATAACTATCAATCGACTGAATGGTATGAGGACAGCTTTAAGCTGCTGACACAAAACGGGCTGAAAATGCGCAATGTCGGCAATAATTGGCTGAGCCAGATCTACCGCCAGTCCATCAAGGGCGAGTGGCTGTAATCGCCACTCCCGCAATGAGGCCGGGCCATGCTGCGCGCGCTTGATATCCGCGATATCCTGATTATTGACCATCTGGAACTGAATTTTCAGGCCGGGCTTAATGTGCTGACGGGGGAAACTGGGGCGGGTAAGTCGATCCTGCTGGATTCTCTTGGATTTGTGCTAGGCTGGCGGGGGCGCGCCGAATTGGTACGCCAAGGCGCCAAGCAGGGCGAGGTGATGGCCGAGTTTGACCTGACACCAGATCATCCTGCCCATGCGGTTCTGGCAGAGGCCGGGTTGCCGACAGGGGACACACTGCTGTTGCGCCGCGTGAATACGGCTGAGGGGCGCAAGACCGCATGGGTCAATGACCGGCGTTGTTCGGGCGAGGTTCTGCGCGCCCTTTCGGACACCCTGCTGGAACTACACGGGCAGCATGATGATCGGGGGCTGCTGAACCCGCGCGGTCACCGGGCCATGCTGGATGAATTTGCCAACCTCGCTGACATGCTTGTCACCGTTCGGGAGCGCTGGACCACTGCCAGCCGGGCCCGCAAGATGGTGAGTGAGACCCGGATCGCGCTGGAGGCCATTCGCGCTGAGGAAGATTTTCTGCGGCACGCAGTGGCGGAGCTGGATGCGCTGGACCCGCAACCGGGCGAGGATGCAGCTCTGGATCTGCGCCGCAGGGATATGCAGTCGGCCGAGCGTATTCGCGGGGATATCCAGCGCGCCCAGAGCCTGCTGACCGGCGGGGCTGATGCCGCGCTTAGCGATGCGCAGCGCTGGCTTGAGGGCGTCGCGGATCAGGCTCAATCAGCATTGGATGCGCCAATCGCGGCCTTGTTGCGGGCGATGATCGAATTGGGCGAGGCGCAGGACGGCGTCGCCCGTGTGCTGGATGGACTGGATTTCAATCCGGGTGAGCTGGAAGACTGCGAGGAGCGCCTGTTTGCGATCCGCGCGCTGGCACGCAAGCATGACGTGCTGCCAGACGATCTGGGCGGCTATGCTGATACATTGCGCCAGAAATTGGCCGCGGTGGACGCAGGAGATCAAGATCTCGCTGATCAAGAGGCGGCATTGGCCGAAGCTGAGGCCGCCTATGCAGGTGCGGCGGATCAGTTGTCGGCTGCGCGGCGTGAAACCGCAGCGGCGCTGGATGCCGCCGTTATGGCCGAATTGGCACCGCTGAAGATGGAGCGCGCAGTTTTTGAAACGCGGGTGACCGACGCAGAGGCCGGGCCTGAGGGCAAGGACGCGGTGGCCTTTACCGTTGCGACCAATCCTGGCGCGCCCGCAGGCCCATTGAACAAGATTGCATCGGGCGGCGAATTGAGCCGGTTCTTGTTGGCGCTCAAGGTTTGTTTGCGTGGCGAGACCGGCAATCAGACGATGATTTTCGACGAGATCGACCGTGGCGTCGGCGGGGCCACGGCGGATGCGGTTGGCCGTCGTCTGAAATCGCTGGCCGATGGCGGGCAGGTTCTTGTGGTCACGCATTCGCCCCAGGTGGCGGCGCAGGGCGCACATCACTGGCGTGTTCAGAAACGGGTGGTTGATGGACAAACCCTGTCTGAGGTGGTGCCGCTGGACGACGATGAGCGCGTCGACGAATTGGCGCGTATGGTTTCAGGTGATACCATCACCCCAGAAGCGCGCGCAGCCGCTCGGGCGCTCTTGGCTGGATAGCTATTTTCCTGTGTCTTCTGGGGCTAAGCTCTTGGAATTTGACGTTGGATTAATATCCAGTCGATTATTGTGCTGCGCACAGACAGACAATCGACACCGGGACAATCGGGTTTATGCCACAGACACTTCGCTCCACTATTTCGGCCCAAATGGCACAGGGGGTTGCCGGGGCGCGGGATCTGTGGCGGGTGCTGCGACATCGCGGGCCGAGCCAGTTCCAGTTCTGGTTCATTGCCCTGCTGATCGGGATCGCGGCCGGCTTTGCTGCACTGTTTTTCCGCAAAGGTATCACCGCTTTTCAAGCTTGGGTCTATGGCGCTGAGGATGTGAATTTCCTGCATAGTTTTGCGCAGGATATGCCCTGGCATTGGGTGGTGATCATTCCCACACTTGGCGGTTTGGTAGTGGGGCTGATCCTGCATCGATTCACCCCTGACGCACGGGTGCGGTCGGTTGCTGATGTGATCGAGGGGGCTGCGCTTGGCAATGGGCGGGTTGAGACACGCGCCGGTCTGGCGTCGGCCTGCGCGTCTTTCATCACGCTGAGCACGGGCGGGTCTACAGGGCGGGAGGGGCCGGTTGTGCATATGGCCGGTGTGATCTCGACCTGGGTCAGCAATCGCATACAGGCCGATGGCATCACTGGGCGTGATTTGTTGGGATGTGCGGTGGCTGCTGCGGTTTCAGCCAGCTTCAACGCTCCCATTGCGGGTGCGCTTTTCGCGCTTGAGGTGGTGCTGCGACATTTTGCGGTTCACGCCTTTGCCCCCATCGTCATCGCCTCTGTTGCAGGAACGGTGATCAACCGATTGGAATATGGCGATGTCACCGAATTTGATCTCGTCACACCTGGTGCTTTGCAGTTCTATGTGGAGCTGCCGGCCTTTCTGATGCTTGGGTTGATTTGCGGGCTGGTGGCTGTGGTGCTGATGCGGTCGATCTTCTTTGCCGAGCAGATCGGCAGCGCGCTTCAGGACAAGCTCGGCCTGCCGCGCTGGCTGCGTCCGGCTGCCGCCGGTTTGCTGCTGGGTGTGATGGCGGTTTGGTTCCCTCACATCATCGGCGTTGGCTATGAAACGACGGTGCTGGCGCTGACCGGGGCATTGGTTCTACATCAGACCATCCTGTTGGCCATGGTCAAGACCGCTGCTGTGGCCATCACCATGGGCGGGCGCATGGGGGGCGGGGTGTTTTCACCCTCGCTGATGGTTGGGGCGCTGACCGGTCTGGCCTTTGGTCTGATCGCAACAAGAGTGCTGCCTGATATTTCGGGCACCCATACGCTTTATGCTTTTGCCGGGATGGGGGCCGTCGCTGCGGCTGTCCTGGGCGCACCAATATCGACCACGTTGATCGTGTTCGAGCTGACTGGGGATTGGCAGATCGGTTTGGCGGTGATGGTTGCGGTGTCCATGTCCACCGCCCTGGCCTCGCGCATTGTGGACCGGTCGTTTTTTCTCACTCAGCTGGAGCGCCGCAATATCCATTGTGCAGCAGGTCCACAGGCTTATCTTTTGTCGATGTTGCGGGCCGGTGCGGTGATGCGCCCGCTGGGAGACCCGCGCTGTCCTAGCGCCGAGGATTGCGCCGAATTGATTGATCAGGGGTTGTGCATCCGCGCCTCTGCGTCCCTGGAGGCGGCGATGCCGATCTTTGATCGGGCTGAGTTGGCATATCTGCCGGTGTTGACCGAAGATCCAACCAGCGAAAATTCGCCGAATCTGATTGGGGCCCTTTTCCACATTGATTCGCTCAAAGCTTACAACCGCGCGTTGGCCGCTGCGGCTGCGGAAGAACACAGTTGACGGTTGAAGTCTGCGGCGATTGACGGTCAGTTTGCGACATTAGCCATATAGGTATCGCTCAAAGACAAGTTTACCCGCAAAAGACGATCTCGAATATGTGATATTTCTGAAACGGGTGCCCCCTTTTTTTCTTAAGAAAATTTAACCTTTGTCGGTTCCTTGGATAAAATATGGTTAACATCAAGCTAATGGTGATCATTCTTCGGAAGTGAAAACATGCAATATGAAAAAATCAGCCCGACAGAGGCTGAACACGTGGCGAAGGCAGTTGAGCAAGAGAATGAACGGGCGTCTTACGAGGCATTGATTGACTATGTCGTTCAAAGTGCACGTGATGCGCAGATGTTCTGTACGGGCGAGTCCGTAGAGGAGGCGCGTCGGCATCTATGCCAGACGATTTTCAACTAACGTCCGAATTAATTAAGACGCCCCGTTTCGGTGTTTAATTGGTATTGTTTTTAAATCTGTAAATCTGCTGAAATCTTTCCGGCCAGGGGCAATAATCTCAGAGACGTATTACGGAAAATGTGATCGTCATACGTGTGTGACGTGCGCTATATGAACACGCGATAATGTCCCATTCGCACATGTTTAATATGGCTCATGTCGTATTTGGCTTACTTTGACCTACGCCGGCACCGGCACTGGCGATGTCTGCCTCGGGCAGTTTTGGATGGCCTTGACCCGCGTTCAATGCCGTCAAGGTCGATGAGCGGATCACTGCTTGTTGACGAAAAAGGCGCCCCGGAACGGGACGCCTCTGAAAAACCGGCAGCATATATCCGCCGATGAATTTTAGATCTCAGATCTGTTCAACCTTAACGCTGTCGCTCACAACAAAGGCCAGATGGTCTTTGATTTCAGCGACCGCGTCATTGGGGTTTTCATAGCTCCAGACGGCATTGTCGGTGACGGTGGATTTGTTCACGATCGAAAAATAGCTGGCGTCGCCTTTGTCGGCGCAATGGGTGGTCTTGTCGCTGCGGTCCAGCAGCGCTGTTGCGATATCACCACGAGGAAAATAGATGACGGGTGCAAGATCGCCCTCGCTCAGTTCCAGCGCGTTAGCGCTTTCGCCCAGCACGGCGCCACCAGACCGCACCACCCAGGTGCCTGCTGCTTTGCGAATTTGTATCTTTGTCATGTCTTTTCCTTCACGTCGTTCGTCACGGATCAATATCGTTTTCAGATGTAACACTGCGGTATCACAGCGGTGCCGTTACGGCACTCAGCCAGCGCTGCGCGGGCCGTGTTACGTTGGGTCCTATCTTAGCGGCCACGGCGGCATGATAGGCGTTCAGCCAGTCCCGCTCTGTCTTTGTCAGCATCTCTGCGACGATCAGTCGTCGATCCAAAGGGGCATAGGTCAGGGTGCGCCAGTGGAGCATCTCGCGGTCGGCATCGCCGCTGGCGAGCATCGTGGCAGGTTGCACCACCAGCAGATTTTCGATCCTGATGCCAAAGGCCCCTTCGCGGTAGTACCCCGGTTCATTCGAAAGGATCATACCTGCTTCCAGGGGCACGGTGCCCGCGCGGCTCAGCCGTTGCGGTCCCTCATGTACACTGAGAAACGCGCCAACGCCATGGCCCAGGCCGTGATTGAAATCCTGCCCTGCCTGCCACAGCGGCACACGGCCAACGGCTTCGATGTCGCGCCCCGCAAGGCCTTTGGGCCAGCGTAGCTGCGACATGGCGATCATGCCCTGCAAAACCCGCGTATAGGCTTGCTGTGCATCTTTGGGTGGTGTGCCGATGGCAAGGGTGCGGGTGATGTCAGTGGTGCCGTCCAGGTATTGTCCGCCACTATCCAGAACCAGAAGTTGGCCGTCCTCCAGTGGTGCATTGCTGTCCTCGCTCACCCGGTAGTGGATGATTGCGCCGTTGGGTCCGGTGCCGGAGATTGTGTCAAAGCTGATGTCCCGCAGATTTGGATCCTTGCGGCGCTCAGCCTCCAGGTGCTTTACCACGTCGATTTCGGTGACGCTGCCGGGTGGTTGCGCGTCGAGCCAGGCCAATGTTTCGACCAGTGCTGCACCATCGCGCAGATGCGCAGCGGCGCTGCCGTCGATTTCAGCCGCGCATTTGCGCGCTTTTGGCAGCATGCAGGGATCGCCAGCAGGGGCCAGACTATCTCCCAATTGATCGGCGACAATCTGGGGCAGGGAACTGAGATCGCCTGCGATGGCGGCGTTATCAATCTGCGCCAGTTCAGCCACTGCGGCCAAGAAGGCAGCAGGCGGGTGGATCTGGACACAACCGCCCAGATGGCCGGTCACATCAGCCAGCTTTTGTGCGGCCATGAATAGATCAACCCGGGCATCATGGTGCAGAATGGCAAAACCATGGGCGACCGGGTTGTGCGCGATATCGCTGCCGCGGATGTTCAGCAGCCACATGATGCTATCGGGAAGGGTTATCACCGCGGCCTGCTGACCGGCGCTGCGCAGCTCAGCGGCCAATGTGGCGATCTTCTCTTCGGCAGGGACGCCAGCATAGGCCAGCGGATGGGCCGTGACCGGCTGCATCGGTGGGGCAGGTTGATCCGGCCAGACGCGGTCCACCAGATTGTCGCATTGGACAAAGCTGATGCCATGCGGCGCCAGCGCCGTTGTCAGCGCGCGCATTTGGCTGGTAGCATGCAGCCAAGGGTCATAACCGATACGCCCACCCGCTGGCAGCTGTTCCCGGAGCCAGTCGGACAACTGCACCTCGGGCCAGTGAACCGGGGTGAAGACCTCCGCGATTTGTTGTTTCACTTGCGTGCGGTAGCGCCCGTCGATAAAGACGCCTGCTACATCCATCAGTGCCGCACAAAACCCGGCAGAGCCTGTAAACCCGGTGAGCCAGGCAAGACGTTCATCGCCGGCAGCGACATATTCCCCCTGATGGGCATCGGCACGGGGCACCAGAAAACCATCCAGACCCTCGCGGGTCAGCTCTTGGCGCAGTGCGGCCAACCGGGGCGGGCCTTGGTCCGGGCGGGTTGTGACGTCAAAAGTCTGAAACATCTGGTCACTCATCGTGGCGCTCCAAATCTGTGGGTGGTCTGCCGGTGCTGTGCCGCCGATCCTGGCAGCAGGCCGCGCGATCACGTCGTGCGACAAGGGCAGATGCAAGAAAAAGGCGCGCCAGTTATTGTTGGCGCGCGCTGTTATCTTGTTGTTCCAAATCCAAGGCGCAGAGGCAAGCCCCCGGAGCAGAAACTTCGCAATCAAAAAGCCCCGCCGCTAGGCGGGGCTTTTGAAAACCAACACGGACCAGTTTGCAGAGGCGGCGGCGTGTCAGCCAGCGCGTTTGATGCCCATCACCCGGGCGCGGGCGCGCGGATCGCTGTCAAACAATGCGGCCAGCTGTTCAGTCATGGCGCCGGCCAGCTGTTCGACATCGGTAATGGTCACCGCGCGGTCATAGTAGCGGGTGACGTCATGGCCGATCCCGATGGCCAGCAATTCGACCTGTTTGCGCCGTTCCACCATGGCAATCACATCGCGCAAGTGTTTTTCCAGATAGTTGGCAGGGTTCACCGAAAGCGTGCTGTCATCCACCGGTGCGCCATCGGAAATCACCATCAGGATTTTGCGGGCCTCTTGCCGCGCGACCATACGGCGATGCGCCCATTCCAGCGCCTCGCCATCAATGTTTTCCTTCAAGAGGCCCTCTTTCATCATCAGACCCAGATTGGTACGAGTCCGGCGCATCGGGGCGTCAGCACGTTTGTAGATGATGTGGCGCAGATCATTCAGGCGACCGGGCAGTTGTGGGCGGCCGTCGTTCAGCCAGGCCTCGCGCGCGAGCCCACCTTTCCAGGCGCGGGTGGTAAATCCGAGGATTTCGACCTTTACGTTGCACCGTTCCAGCGTGCGCGCCAGAACATCGGCGCAGATTGCAGCGATGGAAATCGGACGTCCCCGCATGGAGCCGGAGTTGTCCAGTAGCAGCGTCACCACGGTGTCACGGAATTCGGTATCTTTTTCGTGTTTGAAGGACAGCGGCGTGGTGGGGTTGGCAACCACACGGGCCAGACGGCCGGCATCCAGCGTGCCTTCTTCGAGATCAAACTCCCAGCTGCGGTTCTGCTGCGCCTGAAGGCGGCGCTGCAATTTGTTGGCCAAGCGGCTGACGGCACCTTTTAGTGGCTCAAGTTGCTGATCGAGATAGGCGCGCAGGCGTTCCAGTTCGGCGGGTTCTGCCAGATCTTCGGCTGCAATCTCTTCGTCATGGGTGTCCAGAAACACCTTGTAGTCGGGATCCGCGTCAGACGCTGCGGGCGGGGCGGGGGGCTCCAGCGGGGCCTCGCCGTCGGGCATTTCGGTCTCTTCGCCGCTGTCTTCCTCGGCCATCTCATCCATGGAGACCTGCGCCTGACTTTCGTCTTGCTGCTGCTCCTGAGCCTGCTCGGGGTTGGCGTCGGCTTCTTCCTCGTCGGAGTCGTCCTGACCGTTGCTATCGGGGTCCTGCTCTTCTTCGGCGTCCTCTTTGGCGTCGCTGTCCTGCTCGTCGTCAAGCTGATCCGGGTCATCGCCCAGCTGGTCGCCATAGCCAAGGTCAGTGATCACCTGCCGTGCAAATTTGGCGAACGCGGCCTGATCCGCGATGGTTTCGTCCAGGTTGGCCAGCGTGTCACCGGCCTGCTGTTCGATAAAACCGCGCCAGAGTTCCATCACATTGGCGGCGGCCTCTGGCATCGGGCGGCCTGTTGCCAGGTGGCGGATTAGATAGCCGGCTGACACCGCAAGCGGGGCCTCGGTTGCGGATTTGATCTGGTCATACCCCTTGCGCAGGGCCTCGTTCTGGATCTTCACGTCGATGTTGGAGGCGGTGCCGGGCATGTGCCGCGCGCCCATGGCCTCGCAGCGGGCAGATTCCATAGCCTCGTAGAGATCCCGCGCCATATCGCCGGGAGGGGCGTATCTGGTATGTGTGGCAGCGTCGTGAAACTTGTGGCGCAGCGCTAGCGCATCGGCGGTGCCACGAGCCAGCAGAACCTCTTCGCGGCTCATCCGACGGGAGACCTGCGGAAGCCGCATGCTGTCACCCGACATTCCAGCCGGGTCAACGGAATAGGACACGTTCAATTCCGGGTCGTTGGCCATGACCTTGGTGGCTTCGGCCAGCGCCTTCTTGAACGGATCGGCTGGGTTATCGTTCGGCTTTTTCATGGTTCAAGCTTTCTCAAGCATCCAGAATAGTAATCCCATCCTTCCGCTTGCAGTTCTTTGGTCCGTGTGGCGATTGAGGCCTTTACATCTGTTTGTCTCTTTTCATACTCCATCCAGGCCCACGCGGCAAAAGCTGCTTGGACTAGGCCCATGGTAATGAGAAACGCCGGTTGTTCGAAGCCCAGCAGTACCGCAACGCTTGCTAACCCGATGAAGCCTGCTAGGAGACACAAGTTAAGTATTTCTTGTCTGCCTAGCTGAATACCCCCCAGTGTCTGCTCAATCACAAGCGTCTCGTAGGCGATGGTCCGAACTTTTTTAGGGACAGTTTCATCAAACAACCATTCCGATGCAGACTGAGGCTCCATTGTTTATCCTAGGCTCACGCTCGCAGCGCTCTCCGGCAGCTCTTCGTCAAAGCAGCGCTGGTAGAACTCGGCAACGGTCTGGCGCTCCAGCTCGTCGCATTTGTTCAGGAACGACAGGCGGAAGGCATAGCCCACATCGCGGAAAATCTCGACGTTCTGCGCCCAGTTGATGACGGTCCGGGGCGACATCACGGTGGAAAGGTCGCCGTTCATAAAGGCGGTCCGGGTGAGGTCGGCGACGGTCACCATCTGGCTGATGGTTTTGCGACCCTTCTCGGTGTTGTAATGCGGTGCCTTGGACAGGACGATAGCGCTTTCGGCGTCATGGCTGAGGTAGTTCAGCGTCGCCACCAGCGACCAACGGTCCATCTGGGCCTGGTTGATCTGCTGGGTGCCATGGTACAGCCCGGTGGTGTCGCCAAGACCAACGGTGTTGGCGGTCGCAAACAGGCGGAAGAACGGGTTCGGGGTGATGATCTCGTTCTGGTCCAAAAGGGTCAGCTTGCCGTCATGCTCCAGAACCCGCTGGATCACGAACATCACATCGGCGCGGCCAGCGTCATATTCGTCGAACACAATCGCAACCGGGTTGCGCAGCGCCCACGGCAGAATGCCTTCGTGGAATTCGGTGACCTGCTTGCCGTCACGCAGTTTGATCGCGTCCTTGCCGATCAGGTCGATACGGGAGATGTGGCTGTCGAGGTTCACCCGCACAGAGGGCCAGTTCAGCCGCGCGGCGACCTGTTCGATATGGGTCGATTTACCAGTGCCGTGGTAGCCTTGGATCATCACACGACGGTTGTGCGAGAAACCGGCCAAGATCGCCAGCGTCGTTTCGGGATCAAATTTATAGGTCGAGTCGGTGGCGGGCACCCGGTCAGAGCCTTCGGCAAAGCCCTTGACGGTCATGTCCGTATCAATCCCGAACACATCACGCACCGAAAGGGTTTCGGTGGGTTTCGCGTTCATATCCAGCATACCGTCGGTCATCGCAGTCGATCCTTATCCTCATCCGCGCAGCGTCCGTCGGCTGCGGGCAATCCGGTGGATTGGTGCCCGATCTCGTCCGCAATCGCAAGGGGCCAAGACTGGGTTTGGCCAGCTGTCGCGACGTTTGGCCCCAATCTGGCCATATGAAGGCTGTCAGCCGCATGGTGTGTGGTGGTTTGTGCCAGAATGAGTGGCGCCCTGACGCACCACCCATCCCAAGGGCTGGGATGGTGGTAAACGCATAGCGGGGTTGCGTCTGCTGGCTGCTTCTGACGCGTTTGGCACCAAATGAACCCTGTACAAAAGCGGGCAAAGCCGATATCAGCGCGCACTTGGATGATACCATCCGCGTTCCTGCGCAGTCGGGGACATTCCCGATATCGGCAGGCCCCATGGCGGCCCGCCCCGCAGCAAGCGAAATGACATCTTGAAAACAGCACTCGAACAAGCGCTTCAGGCGCGCGGCTACGAGCATTTGACACCCGTGCAGCAGGCCGTTACCGCGCCCGAGCTGGATCAGTCCGACCTTCTGGTCTCGGCGCAGACCGGTTCCGGCAAAACTGTAGGCTTTGGCCTGGCGATGGCCCCCACATTGTTGGGGGACGCCGAAAAACTGAACCGTGCCGAGCTGCCGCTGGCATTGGTCATTGCCCCCACACGTGAACTGGCGCTTCAGGTCAAGCGCGAGCTGGGCTGGCTTTATGCCGAGGCGGGCGCACAGGTCGTGTCTACGGTTGGCGGCATGGACATGCGCGACGAACGTCGCTCGCTGGAGCGTGGCGCGCATATTGTTGTTGCCACACCAGGGCGTCTGCGCGATCACATTATGCGTGGCTCTATCAACCTGTCGCAGGTTCGCGCCGTGGTTCTGGACGAAGCCGATGAGATGCTCGATCTGGGTTTCCGCGAGGATCTGGAGTTCATTCTGGGCGAATCCCCGGAAGATCGCCGCACATTGATGTTCTCGGCCACCGTGCCGACTGGCATCGCGCGTCTGGCTGAGACCTATCTGAAAGACCACCAGCGGATCAAAACCGTCGCCGAAGCCTCGCAGCACGCGGATATCGAGTACCAGATGCTTGCCGTGGCCCAGCGGGATACGGAAAACGCTGTCATCAACGTGCTGCGGTTCCACGAGTCACCCAATGCGATTGTGTTCTGTAACACCCGTGCGGTGGTGAACCGGATGACCACCCGTCTAAGCAACCGCGGATTTTCCGTTGTTGCCCTGTCGGGCGAGCTGTCCCAGGCAGAGCGCAGCAATGCGTTGCAATCCCTGCGTGACGGACGTGCGCGCGTCTGTGTGGCAACGGATGTTGCGGCGCGCGGTATCGACCTGCCAAAGCTGGATCTGGTTGTTCATGCGGATCTGCCATCCAGCCACGAAACCCTGTTGCACCGCTCGGGCCGGACCGGCCGTGCGGGTCGCCAGGGTGTGTCAGCGTTGATTGTACCGCCAAAGGCCAAGGGCAAGGCCCTGCGCCTGCTGCGTGCAGCCAAGATCACCGCAGAAACCAGCCCCGCCCCCAGCGCCGATGATGTGCGCGCCCGCGATTTTGAGCGTCTGCTGGGCGACAAGGCCTGGAGTGAACCGGTCAGCGAAAATGAGACTGCGCCAGTTGCCGAGCTGACCGAGCGCTTCTCGCCCGAACAGCTGGCCGTCGCCTATCTGCGTCTGTTCCACGACCGCCACAGTGCCCCCGAGGAGCTGAGCGATCCGCAGCACGACAAGCGCGAGCGTGAAGAACGTGCGCCGTTTGGCCCTTCAGTTTGGTTTGCCGTCACCGGTGGCCGCAAAGCGGGTGCGGAACCGCGCCGGTTGCTGCCGATGCTGTGTAACGCTGGCAATCTGACCAAAGACGACATCGGCGCGATCCGTATTCAGTTCGATCAGAGCTATGTTGAAGTGCGCGAAAGCAGTGCGGAAACATTCTGGGGCGCTGTCAAACACGGTGAGCTGGAAGAGGGCGCAACCGTTACCCGTCTGGACAAAGCGCCGGATCTGCCCAAGAACCCGCGCCCACAGAGCCGTGATGGAGGTGGTTTTCGAGATGATAAACGCGGTGGCCCACGTGGGGCTGACCGTGGCGACCGTGGTGGAGACCGGGGCGAGCGTAAGCCCTATGGTGACAAGCCTCGCTATGACAAACCGCGCGGCGACAAGCCGTCCTATGGTGATAAACCCCGTGGCGAGAAATCCTACGGCGACAAGCCCCGGAGCGATAAACCTCGTGGTGACAAGCCCCGTGGTGACAAGCCGTCTTATGGCGATAAGCCGCGCTTTGATAAGCCCAAGCGTACTGGCGAGGGTGGCAAGGCAACCGTAACGGCGCGTGGGGATTCAGATCGTGGGTCTGCCCCGGCGAAACCTGCCAAGCCGGCAGTTCCGGGTAAGCCAAAAGGGGATTGGTCCAACCCAGGTAAATCTGGACGCAAAGGTCCGGTCCCACCCAAGGGCAAGCCAAGCAGCAAGAAGAACAAAGCCCGCGCCGCCGACGGCAAGCCGGGCGGCAGTGCGCGCCCCCAACGCAAGGGCAGCTAAACGCAATCAAGAAAGCCACGGGGCATCACCCTGTGGCTTTTTTCTTTGAGGCGGTCGGCAGAGAAGCAACCCTGTCCACGTCACCGTGCGGGGTGTTTGCGAGATTTGATTTCGCCGATCATGGCGCGCCCAATGTCTGAGATGGCCTGATTACGCTGTGCGAATTTTGCTGTCGTTTCTGTTATGTATATCGCTGCGAGATAGGTCTCGCCCTTGGGGTCCTGCAAATGGGCGATAATCGCGCGCGATCCGTGACCACCGCCGCCGGTCTTGTCTCCAATCCGCCAACCCCTTGGCAGATGCGCGCGGATCAATGCGTCAGCCAAATGGTTCCGCTCCATCCAGTCCGCGAGCAGTCCGGCGGACTGCGCTGTCAGTGTTGACCCAAACAGAGCTGACTGCAGTGAGGTCAGCACTGCGCGCGGCGTCGTCGTGTCGCGCAGATCGCCGGGCGTTGCTGAATTCAGCTCCGCTTCCCAACGGTCAAGACGTGTCACGCTGTCGCCGGTCTGTCGCAAATACGCCGTCACACCAGCCGGGCCGCCGACACGTTCCATGAGCAGATTGGCAGCCGTGTTGTCACTGCGGGTGATCGCCGCATCACATAATTGCGCAACCGTGCGTGTGCCGCCGATGTATCGTTCTGTGACGGGTGAATGGGCCACCAGATCCCCGGCCCGGATTTTGACAGGGGCGGACAGCTGATCGGTGCCCTGATCCACCTGGGACAGGATTGCAGCGCACAGCAGCGGCTTGAACGTGCTGTTCAGCGGAAAGCGATCATCGGCGTTATGTGCGATCTCCCAGCCGGTGTCTGGATGGCGCAGCAGTACCCCTAATCGTGCGTCCAGCTTTGCCTCCCAAGCATGGACGACGGATGTCACGTCCTCGGCCAGAGCCTGCGTGGTCAGTGCTGCGACCATGACAATGGTCCCTGTGGCATGGCGGATCTGACGGTATGATGGGAACATGGGGGCGGACCTTCATTGGCAGGAATGGTGTTGGTGTCGGAGACGATTGTGGCTGGGGAAATAGCTGCATCAGGAAACCTGTATCGTCTGTGGATCAAAGTGAGCAGCCTAATGTTGTGCATGGGCCGTACTCTGCCGCCAATGGTCAATCGGACAAAGCCGCGCTTGGCAGGCAATGGTAGGTAACCAACCGGTCGATACAGAAAAAGCGCCGCTTACGCGACGCCTTTGCTTGGTGTTTAGTTGCTGCTGTGAACGGGATTCTTACTTGAAACTGCGGCTGTCCTTGATCTGGTCCCAGGCCCAGACCACCTCTTGCAGCTGCTCTTCCTGACTGCGATCGCCGCCGTTCATGTCGGGGTGCAGTACTTTGATCAGCTTTTTATACGCTTTGCGGATGTCGGCCTTGCTCCAGTCATCCTTGGCCTCCAACACCTCCAGCGCACGGCGTTCGGTCGGGGGCAGACGGCGGCCGGCCTGGGCTGAGCGGCCCGGATTCCGAGTGGCGTTCTGGCCCAGGACCTGGTGCGGGTCTTCAATACCCAAGCGTGCCCAGGCGCGTGCCTCTGGATCGCCCATTGGCTTGGTCTCGCGTTCCCAGACCTTGTCCTTGGATTGCTGAGCGTTCAGCTCTGCTTCGGTGGTGCCTTCAAAGAAGTTCCACCTGTTGTTGTATTCGCGCACGTGCTCCTGGCAGAACCAGTAGAAATCATCCAGCACATCTGGTGCTTTGGGCGCGCGGAATTTGCCTGCTTCTTCGCAGCCGTCCTTGTCACAGACACGGACGGAGGTTTCGGACGCACCGGTGGCGGCCCGCCGGCCGCGGGGGTTCTTTTTCTTCGCTGACCGGATGGACATATCGAAACCAAAGGGATCTGACTTGGTCATGGGGCGCACCTTCTAGACGCAACTGTTCGACTCGGAGGCAGCAGTTTAGTCTAAGGGGCGGCAGATTGAAGGGGGCTGGGAAAATTAATACGGGGATTTTTATGCAGGACACGACAGAATGAGCATTCGTGATGAGATTGAAGCCTGTCTGCGCGATGCTTTTGCGCCAAGCGTGCTGCGGGTCGAGGATGAGAGTGATCAGCACATTGGTCACGCAGGCCATGACGGGCGCGGTGAGAGCCATTTCAACGTTCATATGCGGGCCAATATCTTTGCCGATATGAAACGGGTGGCGCAACATCGCGCTGTGCATAAGGCGCTGGGCGATATCGTGTCGCGCATTCATGCGCTGGCACTGGACATCGGTGCGTAGCCGAAATTTCAGGCAAAGCCCCGCCGATGTGCCCTAGTGGCAACGTTGGCGGGGAATTCAGATTTAGGGCTGGTCAGGTGTTTGCAGGATCTTCCGACGCAGGATCCGCCTTGGTCAGCCTTGGTTCGGTCTTGCCGGTCGCTGTGCTCTTGGTTCCGGCGGGGATGGCTGCAAGGCTTGCGCGCGCCTTCAAGGCGGCCGTCAGACCAGACACCGGGCTTAGTTCTTCAACGCCATCATCCGCCATCATCGCACGCGCGCCACGACCGGGAACGGCGATTGCACCCGTCGGGGCCTCCGGATCACCGGCAATGGCGGTTGGTGCTGCGACAGGCAATGAGGTGGCCGGTCCGAGTGATGGCGCGCTGGCTGTTTCAGGGCGTGGCTTTGCGGCGATCTCAGGGACGACTGCATCCGGCGTTTCAGTCGGGGTCGCGTTCTGGGGCAGGGCTGGCTGCCGATCCGCTTGGGCGGCGATCTGGGCGCTGATCTGCGCTGCCAGCTGTGTCACGGCCTGGGCTTGCGTCTGCTCGGCCGCTGTTGGCAATGCGCGGCGGAAAATTAACAAATTGCGCCAGTTGGTTGTCGATCCGGCCAGCCCGCTGCGTTCTTCTGATGGCAGCAGCTCCGCACGCTGATACTCCCAACCCTCTGCCGCCATCTCATTGAGAAGAATATCGATGGAATTGGCGAACCGGGCTTCGGCAGTTTTGATCCCCTTGGCTTTGGTGCCCTTGGCGGGGGCGGGAACAACCTTGTACTCAAAAGCTTGCATAAACGTCTCCTGTGTCGGTGGCAGGTTTAGCGCAAGCGTGCGGGGGGTCAAGCGTCCGCGTTCCCCATGGGCGGGGACCTGTCGATGAGCAATCGATCTGCAGTATAACCAAATTACTCTGCGGAATTCCAGTTGGATGGCGGGGGCTTACCCCGTGCAGCAACATTAAGCAGTCAGACGTGGGCGAGTTGTGCATTGGATAAGAAACAAAAAACGCGCGCCGGGGCCCCCTTGGACCGGCCCGAAATTTTTTGACTGGGGCGCATTTAAAATTTGAACGCGCGCCGGTCAGGTCATCCCTCGCGCTTTGGCAGTTCCCCCGGATCTGGGTGGTGTAACCGCCGCTGCCCAGTCAGTGGGTCACTTCGGGGATCGACCAGAGCGGCGGGATACTGGGGCGCAGTCCGACAACCAGGGCCTGGCCCTCGGCCCGTCGGATCGGATCCTGCCGACTGCTTTTTCAAGGGCCAACAGCGGGCGGATCACCTCATGCCGCCAGCGCGCCAATTCCAAATCGGCCTCAAATTTGGCGTCATTCTGATACGCCTGCTCAGGCAGCATCACCTGTTGCCCGGTTTCCGCATCGGGCTTTTCGTGCAGGACAACCCCGCGCTCCAGATACCCGGCCTCGCGCAGATCGGCAGGCAGGCTGTCCACATGCACTTGCAGTGTCTTGCCGCCGCGCCGGCGTCCGGTGCGCTCCTCGCGCACCAGCAGATCGCGGCCGCGCCAGATGCGTTGAGACAGGGCCTTGTGAACTGCCGCCTGCGAAACTCCCGCAGCTTCTCAAGCTGGACACTGGCAAGCCATTTCTCAGGGTTATTTTGAGGTTGTTTAGCCGGTTGTTTTGGCTGGACCCGATCCAGCTCAAAGCAATCCCCTTCGATCAACTCAAATTGGTGAAGTGCCTGACGCATGGATTACACCGCTCTTTCTGCAATCTGCTGGCAGGCCGCACAGCGCTTGGCAAAGGGGACGGCTGCGCGCCGCTTGGGGTCGCTTATTCCCGCAGTCCAGGCAGGTCTTGCGGCCTGTTCAGCCCGTCCGCGCTTACGCTGCCGCCCCGCTCTCCATAGCGGGGCAGGAACTTTTTAAGCGAGAGGCCTCCATCACCATGCGCTTGGTTTAAGCGGCTTTCACGGTGTCGCGGCCTGCGGCATCAATGATCCGCTCACGGAGTTCCCCGCCGCTCGGCCAGAGGACTGACCATATGTGGCGTTGCGTGCGGTGCTGGACTGCATGTCATTTTCGCGGCATCAGGCCTCAAAAGTGGTGCCCATAGAGCGAAACGATCCGTCAATCACCTCATGCAGGATCGCTCCGGGCTGGAACATTTATTTTCCCAATTATCCACGAAACAAAGCCGGCTCCCCTAATTCGCGCGATTTGAGGCGGGTCTCTTTGGAATTCGCAGATTCGGCCAATATTGTCGGTCCCCGGAAATGGAGACAAGCATGATCACAGAATTGAAGCCGGTGCGAGACTTTTGGAAAAAGATGCCAAGTGAACGCCACGCTCGCATCTTCTTGGAAGCGATGATCTGGCCGTCTGGTCGCCATTGCCCACATTGCGGCAGCCTCAGCTCAACATCCATTCGAGGACGATCTGCCCGCCCGGGCCTCTACCAATGCGGCGAACGCGAGTGCCGCCTCCAATTCAAGGTCACCACAAAGACCCCGATGCATGCCGCTAAACTGGACCTTCGGATTTGGATTGCAGCAATCTTTCTGGTGCTGACGTCCAGCAAGGGAATCTCGCCGGTGGTGATGGCGCGGATCCTGGGTGTGAATCAGAAAACGGCCTGGAAGCTGGGGCATGCGATCCGGGAACTGATGGATGACCGTGAGGCCGTTTCCGCCAGGTTGGCCGGCGTTGCCGAAGTAGACGAAGCATATGTGGGGCGCGCGCCGAGGTTCAAGAAAGGTGTGAAGAATAAACGGGGACGGGGCACCGGTAAGCCCATGGTGCTGGTTGCGGCGGATCGCAATGGGCAGGCGAAGGCCACACTGGTCCCGAATGCGCAAGGCGCGACGCTCGGACCGATCATGAAAGAGTGGATTGATCCTTCATCGGCCCTCATGACCGACAGCAACACCGCTTATCGAAAGATCGGCCGGAGCTTTGCATCACACCACACTGTCACCCATGGCAAACGACAGTATTCGCAGCCTTCCAAGAGAGCACACATCAACACCGTGGAGGCTGTGAACTCCCAAGCGCAGCGCGCCCTGAATGGTGTTTACCATCGCTTGGGCCGGCAACATCTTAAAAGATACCCGGACGAAATTCTGTGGCGCTGGAACCATCGCCAGCAGGAGGTGAAGGTCAGGAACCAGAAAACATCATCTGGAACCAAGAAGATTGCCACAACAGTCTGGAAATTGATCCCAGTCGTCGAACAGATGCGGGGAATGCTATGTTGCGCTGTTGGCCGTCAAATCAGGCGCACACCAAGTTGGGGTTTGCACTGGCCGTAGATTGGCCGAAGTGCGCTTCGCATGACATGACTTTGGATGGTTTGTATCAAGCGACTTACGCGCTTTTAGGAGGATGCCTTGGAAGTTTTTACTGAAACAGTGATGGTGCTTGGGGTCGCTATTCAAGATATCTTTGAGGGCGGGCCCTACTGCTTTTCGCTGGTTTCATTACCTTAGACACTTATTTGGGGCTTCGAAATAGGTGTATGAGAATATTCAATATTTTACAGATACTGGGGCTTGTTTCCGGATATTTTTGGGCAATGCCCATCTTCGAGATGCAGGATGTAGCCGGCCTTGGGCCTAGGGACGCGTGATTGGCACTTGGATCATTTGCCTTTTTGTCATCCATGTCTGGTATACTCTGAGACTTCTGAAAACTCTCGCGTAGATGATCTGCCCCAGCAACTCGCCTCTATTCGCAAACGAGCCCTTGGGATGGTGAGTAGAGATCAACAAGCAATACTTGTTTTGGTGGATAATTGGTTTATTTTTTACGGTCATATTCATCTCGCCATGCTGGTTGCGTTGTGTTTTGCAAAACTAAAACATAGCTAATGTATCCATACTTGGTGGCATCATTAGTTAGTGCTTAAGGCGAGCAAGAACCGCCGCTCAGAAGTGCGGAGCATTCTGCCGATCATCTCTCACCGGAGGCCTTTGAGTATTTTGTGACGGTGCCTCGGTATGATGTGTCAATCTCGGCAGGTAATAGGGGGCATGCAACGGATGAGAATGTTGTTGGTCACTATGTCTTTAGCCGGCGCTGGCTAACACACCGCAACCTGACGCCTGCAAATTTGGCCGTCGTTAGAGGTGCCGGAGATAGCATGCACCAAAGCTGTACACTAGTGATCTGGCCGTAATCGACACGACTTCTACGGACCTAAAAGATGGGGTGACTTACGTGTTCCGCTTGGGCGAGGTCTTCTGATCAAACGCCTACAGATCCTTGCGCAACCCAATGTCAATCTCGGTAGTGACAACCCTCAGTATTCTCCGATCCAGATCGATTTATCCAATGGAGAACTTACCAGCATCGGGTGGGTGGTGGCCTCAATGCATGAATGGTGAGGTGTTTGCTTCCGCATTTGGCATCATGCGGCAATCAACGGCAGTAATAAAATCTATTTTGCGCCGAAGCGCCCGAAGGGTGGGGAGAACCGCCAAATTGGGTTTGCCAGTAAACACAGAGCTTTCACGATACACCCAAAGGCCACGTTCAAATTTACCCCGCGCTCACCCTTCCAATTAATTCCGATTCCCCCAACCCTTTTACGTTTCAGCGCAAACGTGTCGGTTACTCGCCCAGTTTCTGTGCCACCAATTTGTTTACAGCAGCCGGATTGGCCTTACCGCCGGTGGCTTTCATCACCTGACCAACGAACCAACCTGCGAGCTTTGGGTTCACCTTGGCTTTTTCGACCTGCGCGGGGTTGGCGGCGATAATCTCGTCCAGTGCGGCCTCAATGGCGCCAGTATCTGTCACCTGCTTCATGCCGCGTTCCTCGACGATCTGGGCCGGGTCGCCGCCTTCGGTATAGACGATCTCGAACAGGTCCTTGGCGATCTTGCCCGAGATGGCGTCAGAAGAAATCAGGTCAATGATGCCGCCGAGCTGCGCTGGGGAGACCGGGCTGTCGGTGATCTGTTTGTCCTCGTCCTTCTTCAGGCGGCCAAACAACTCGTTGATGACCCAGTTGGCCGCCAGTTTGCCATTGCGGCCGTTGGCGACCTGTTCAAAGTACCCAGCGGATTCCACATCAGCGGTCAGTACAGAGGCGTCATAGCCGCTGAGGCCGAAGTCAGCGATGAAGCGCGACTTCTTGGCGTCCGGCAGTTCCGGCAGGTTGGCGGCGATATCATCCACCCAGGCCTGTTCGATTTCCAGCGGCAGAAGATCGGGATCAGGGAAATAGCGGTAGTCATGCGCTTCCTCCTTGGAGCGCATGGAGCGTGTCTCGCCCTTGTCCGGGTCATAGAGCCGGGTCTCCTGATCGATGGTGCCGCCCGCCTCGATGATGGCGATCTGGCGACGGGCCTCGACGTCAATCGCCTGCTGGATAAAGCGCATGGAGTTCATGTTCTTGATTTCGCAACGGGTGCCGAGGTGGGAGAAGTCCTGCGTTTCCTGGTATTTCTCATACTGGCCCGGACGGCAGACCGAGACGTTCACGTCCGCGCGTAGGTTGCCGTTCTGCATGTTGCCGTCGCAGGTGCCCAGATACTGCATGATCTGGCGCAGCTTGGCGATATAGGCGGCGGCTTCTTCGGGGCCGCGGATGTCGGGGCGGGAGACGATCTCCATCAGGCAGACACCGGTCCGGTTGAGGTCGACAAAGGACATGTTGGGGTCCATGTCATGGATCGATTTTCCCGCGTCCTGCTCCATGTGGATCCGCTCAACCCGGACGTTGCGCGCGGTGCCGTCACCCAGTTCCACCAGCACTTCACCTTCGCCCACGATGGGGTGATAGAGCTGGGAAATCTGGTAGCCTTGCGGCAGGTCGGGGTAGAAGTAATTCTTGCGGTCAAAGGCCGACCACAGGTTGATGTCGGCCTTAAGGCCAAGCCCGGTGCGCACCGCCTGTTCAATGCAGTACTCGTTGATCACCGGCAGCATGCCAGGCATCGCCGCGTCCACGAATGCCACGTTGGAGTTCGGCTCAGCGCCAAATTTGGTGGAGGCGCCGGAGAACAGTTTCGCATTGGAGCTGACCTGGGCATGTACTTCCATGCCGATGACCAGTTCCCAGTCATGCTTGGCGCCCGCGATCACCTTGGGCTTGGGGAGTTCATATGTCAGGTCGAGCATGGTTTTCCGCCGTATCCGAATGTCTATGTTTGGCAAGCGTTCTAGGCATCTGCGCGCGCAGGGGCAAGGGGGCAATGAGCGGAGAGGCCGCCGGGGCACGCCTTTGCTGCCCGTGAAACGCGAGCGGCAAGGCTAAGTCGCGGCACGGGACCGGCAACACAGCCGTGCCGGGGCGTACGCGCAGTATCGCTGTGCGGCAAACATTCTCTTGGCGGGGTCACCGGGCAGGGCTAAGAAAGACCTCCCAGAAGAAACAGGAGCAGTCGCCTTGGACACATCCAGCCGCATCAGCCAGACCATCGCCGCCGAAATCGGCGCCGCCGCAAGACAGGTGAACGCCGCAGTTGCGCTGCTGGATGAGGGCGCGACGGTGCCTTTTGTGGCGCGCTACCGGAAAGAGGCGACAGGGGGGCTGGATGATACCCAGTTACGGACCCTGGCGGAGCGGCTGGAATATCTGCGAGAGCTGGAGAAGCGGCGGGCAGCGATACTTGAGTCGATCAAGGGGCAGGATAAGTTGAGTGATGCTCTTGCGGCCTCGATTGCCAAGGCCGGGACCAAGGCGCAGCTGGAGGATATCTATCTGCCGTATAAGCCGAAGCGGCGCACCAAGGCGATGATTGCGCGGGAAAACGGGTTGGAGCCACTGGCAGAGGTCATTCTGGCCGACCGGAACGCCAACCCGGAGACGCTGGCTAAAGACTATGTCACCGAGGCGGTGGCCACGGCAAAGGACGCGCTGAACGGGGCGCGGGACATTCTGACAGAGGGGCTGACCGAAAATGCCAGTCTGCTGGGCCGGTTGCGCGCATTTATGCAGAAAGAGGCTATTCTGACTGCAAAGGTCGTGGACGGAAAAGAACAGGTCGGTGCCAAGTTCTCCGACTATTTTACGCATTCCGAGCGTTGGGCAGATGTTCCGTCGCATCGCGCATTGGCAATGCTGCGCGGATCTAATGAGGGCGTGCTGACGCTGGACGTCGGACCAGAGCCTGAGGCAGGCGTCGCCCGAGCCGAGACAATGGTCGCGGCTGAACTGGGCGCTGGCGGCAACGGGCCGGGGGACATCTGGCTGCGCAAGGTCGCAGGCTGGGCCTGGCGGGTGAAGCTGTCGCTGTCGATGATGCTGGAGCTGATGGGCGATCTGCGTGGTCGCGCGCAGGAGGATGCCATCCAAGTTTTTGCCCGTAATCTCAAAGACCTGCTGTTTGCCGCGCCAGCCGGTGCGCGACCGACTCTCGGGCTGGACCCGGGCATTCGCACCGGCGTCAAGGCGGCGGTGGTTGATGCGACCGGGAAACTGGTGGCCACTGAAACCTTGTATCCGTTTCAGCCGAAGAACGATCTGCGCGGCGCGCAGGTGGCGATTGTGAAATTGATTGCAGAATATGGGGTTGAGCTCATCGCCATCGGCAATGGCACTGCCAGCCGCGAAACCGAGCGGATGGTCGCGGAGGTGCTGAAACATCTGCCCGCTAAGGTGAAGGTCCCAACGAAGGTGGTGGTGAGTGAGGCAGGGGCATCGGTATATTCCGCGTCGGAACTGGCAGCACGGGAGTTCCCGGGTCTGGATGTGAGCTTGCGTGGGGCGGTGTCGATCGCCCGGCGTTTGCAGGATCCGCTGGCGGAGCTGGTAAAGATCGAGCCGAAATCAATCGGTGTGGGCCAGTATCAGCATGACGTGGATCAGCATAAACTGTCGAAGTCGCTGGAGGCGGTGATCGAGGATGTGGTGAACGGTGTTGGAGTGGATCTCAATATGGCCTCGGCGCCGCTGCTGGCGCATGTCTCCGGCCTTGGCCCAGGTCTGGCGGAGGCGATTGTGGCGCATCGGGATCTGAATGGCGCCTTCAAATCCCGCCGGGAGCTGCTGAAGGTTGCGCGGCTGGGCCCCAAGGCGTTTGAGCAATGCGCCGGTTTCCTGCGCATCCGTGACGGGAAGGAGCCGTTGGATGCGTCCTCGGTCCACCCGGAAAGCTATGATGTGGCGCGCAAGATCGTGTCCGCCTGTGGGCGCGACATCCGCCAGATCATGGGGGATGACAGCGCCCTAAAAGGGCTGAGAGCCGAGGATTTTATCAACGATAAAATTGGCCTGCCAACCGTACGAGACATCTTGGGTGAATTGGAAAAACCAGGCCGCGATCCGCGCCCGTCGTTCATCACGGCGTCGTTCGCCGAAGGGGTGGAGACCATCACCGATCTGAAGCCCGGCATGGTGTTGGAAGGCACGGTGACCAATGTCGCGGCATTTGGCGCGTTTGTGGACGTCGGCGTGCATCAGGATGGGTTGGTGCATGTCAGCCAGCTGGCTGACCGGTTTGTCAAAGACCCGCATGAGGTGGTGAAGACCGGTCAGGTGGTCAAGGTAACGGTGACCGAGGTGGATGTACCACGCAAGCGGATTGCCATGACCATGCGCAAGGATGGCGGGGCTTCGGCCAAGGAAGACCGCAATACACGCGGTGCTGCCAAAGAGGCAGGTCCGCGTCGCGGCGGCAAACCCGCCGGGCAACAGACAGGCGACAAGCGCCAGATTTCTGCAAGTCCCAAGAGCAAGCAAGGTAAGGATCAAAGCACCGGGGCGCTGGGCGCAGCGCTGATGGACGCGTTCAAGAAAAGCTGATGTCGCCTGGTGTTCGCCTGAGCCGGGGGGCTGCCTAGTCAGGCGAGACACGCAGCCCCTTGTCCGAGAATTCAACCCGCTGGCCTGCCTCTATTTCCGAGCGGAAGAGGCCCGCGATAAATCGCAGCGCGTCGCGGCGTCCGTGATCGGCAAAGCGGCGGGTTGATACGATCCGCAGATTGTTGTCAAAGCGTTGCGCCGCATGGGCCCAGATCAGCGGATGTATCTCACGCAGGTGATCGCGGATCAGCCAGTCCGCCGCATCTGCAATCTCGGTGCGGGGTGCGATTTCTTCTGACGGGGTTGTCTCGCCATAGCGCAGGGCCACTGCGCAGTAGGAAGCAAGAAGGTTGACCATCTCTTGATCGGGACGGCGGGATACGATGTCGCGCAGCCCATCCATGAAAAACTCGATATCGACACGCGAACAGGCCTCTGGATCCAGCGCAATTGCGTCGAAATAGACCCAAGCGTATCCACCGGCCCCCCAGATGTCTTCTGTACGTGCCGCGGTACGCCGGGCTTCCAGCTCCAGCGCGGCATAGCTGCCAAACCAGCGTGGTAGCATATGGGTGCCAAGACTGCGCATATGACGGTGATTGTCGGGATCAAGATCTATCAGCGCTGCAAAATCATCGGCCACCTGCATGGTGGTACCAGAATGCTGCCCTGCAAGCAGAGCCGATTTTGCCGCTGCAATAAAAGGGCTGTCCAGCCCGACGCCGTCCAGCGGGTGTAAGAGCGCTGCGGCCCGGTCGAAATGGGCGGCACAGCGCTGGCCATTGGCCACGGTGATCGACATTACATCCGAATAACCGCGCCAAATCCAGGCCACGTCAATATGCGCAAGCGCCACCAGAGTGCGCAGATATGGGTCGTCGCGATGCTCGACACACATGGTTTCCAGCCCCATGACACCCTCGATCATTTTGCGCCGGTCTCCTGCGTGTCCGATACTTAGCGCATGTTCCACGGCGTTCACAACATCACTGCGTGCGCCATGGGCCAGCAGTTCAGCAACCGGCATGCCATGGGCGGTGTTGTGGCGGGATTTGTCAGCCTCTGCTATGCGCCGGGACAGATCATCCCAGCGATCCTGCCGGGCAAGGAACTGCCCCTGATCCTGCAATGGGCCGTGATCGCCGTCCTCCTGAGTGGGTTCGCAAATGGGTACAATCAGCTGTTCGGGTGCATGCGTATCTGTGCATGCGTCGGCCCGCCCGTGCTGTGGGGTTTGACCGGGCGGTTGTGTCCGGGCCGCGTTCTGCGGACGCCCTTTGTGTTCTTGTGCGGGGCTGGCAATGCCTTCGCCGGGTACAAGACTTGCAATAACCTGTCTGAAAAGATGGCGCGCTGGTTTGTTTTTTTTGAGCATATCTATGTCCGCGGCTGGCAGCTTAAGTCACTGGAAACAAACTGACCGGGCTTTGGGGCACAATCGTGGCGGGAGCACGCCATTGCGATGGACGATTGGGATATATCAATGGCAGGTTAACGCGTGTTAATATGTCGGCGGCGAGGGTGACGGATAGTCTTTGCGCCGGATTTCAGTAGATTCGGAAGTGATGTCGTTCTACGCGCAGTCCAGCCTGCGCCAGTGCCTGTTCAAACGGTCGATGCGGCGGCTGACAGTCCGGCGGGATGCACAGCCGCTTGCCAAGCCGGGTATGGACCGTGGTGCGATGGGAAAAATCCCAGCGTTTATCAAGCCGTATGTGGCTGATTTGCTCTAGCGGGATGTCGGCGGCGCTTGTCGCATTGCGCCAGCTCAAGCGCTGCGCGTCCAGCTCCAGCAGCGCAGTGGGATTGCGCCACAGTTCCCATAGGCCGGGCAGCAGCGGCAGGCCAAACAGCAGGATGATCCATATCGCGGGCGAAAGTAGCACCAACAGCGCGACCAACCCCGCCGCCCACAGCGCGAGGGCGACGGCGAGACGGGGGCTGCGGGCGGATTGGTGGTGCTGATAGACGACGGAATGCTGCTCTGTCTCAGTCATCACCCCACCGCAGTCCGATTATGGTAGGTCCGTTTGCAACAGGTTCTATAACGATAGGTCCGGCAATTGCTGCATTTTTCGGGCGCAAGTGCGGGCAGGAACCCCGCCCGCAGATTGCGCGACGTGACCACATCAACCCTGCAAGATGCGGCTGACCATCTCATTGGTATCACGGCTGAGGTCCTCGGCGGCCAGAATACGCTCCAGCTCGGTGCGGATCAGCGCCTGCCGCGCGCTGTCATAGCGGGCCCATGTCTGGAAGGCGGAACACATCCGGGCCGTGGTCTGCGGGTTCAGCGAATCAAGCGCGATCAGTTGCTGTGCCAGAAGGGTATAGCCTGCGCCGCTTTTGTGGTGGAAGCCCGCGTGATTGCCCGCGAGCGCGCCCATGACGGCGCGGAAGCGGTTGGGGTTCTTCATGTCAAACAGGGCGTGACGGGTCAAATCCATCGCGACCTTTGCCGCTGCGTCCGGTGCCGCACAGGCAACCTGCAAGCCAAACCATTTGTCCATCACCAGACGGTCATTCTGCCATTGGTCAAAGAAGGCCTGGCTTTGGCTCTCGCCATTTTCCGCTTTCATCAATGCGGCCAGCGCCGCATATTGCTGGGTCATATTGTCAGCGGCCTGATACTGGCGTGCGGCCTGTTCGCCGCCATCAAGCCGGGTCAGCAGGGACAGGATACGACCGTTCAGCGCCCGCAGGCCGGCGCCATGGGCATCTGGCTGATAGGGGCTATCCACAGTGGTTGCAGCATAAAGCCGGGGCAGGCTGGTTTCCAGCTGCTGCGCCAGCGTTTGGGCAAAGGTCTCTGCCGCATCGTAGATCTTCTGCGGATCGGGGGTGACACCCCGGTCGTGCAGGGTCTGGGCGATCTCCGACTGGCTGGGCGGCGATAGCACCAGCGCGCGGAAGGCCGGATCCAGCGTATCATCGCGCACCAGTTTTTCCAGCGCATCCAGATAGGCCGCATCAGGCGCGGCACCTTCTGTCACCATGGTGACGCGGGTTTCGGTGGCCAGAGCGTTGCCGGCCTCCCAGCGGTTGAAGGGATCGGTGTCATGGGCCAGCAAGAAAGCGCGTTCGGCGTTTGTACTTTCGCGCTTCAGGATCACCGGGGCGGAAAATTCGCGCAGGATCGAGGGCACGGGTTTCGCGGCAAGACCGTCGAAGGTGAAGCTCTGCTCTGCTTCGGTCAGCTCCAGCACCTCGGTTGCGCGGATCTCATCCCCGTTGGGTGATAGAAGACCGATGGTGATCGGGATCACGCGCGGCGCTTTGTCGGGTTGGCCCGGTGTGGGCGGTGTCGATTGAGCCAGCGTCAGCGTATAGGTGCCACCGGCATAGGCTTCAGAGACGGTGACCTGCGGGGTGCCCGCCTGACTGTACCAGAGTTTGAACTGGCTCAGATCACGCCCGGTGGCATCCTCGAACACCTTCAGCCAGTCCTCAATGGTGCAGGCCTGACCGTCGTGCCGGTCAAAATAGAGATCCAGCGCCTTGTCGTAGTTGTCGTCGCCCACCAGTCGCTTGAGCATGCCAATTACTTCGGCACCTTTCTCGTAGACGGTGGCGGTGTAGAAGTTGTTGATCTCTTGGAACTGTTCCGGGCGTGGCGGATGGGCGAGGGGGCCGTTGTCCTCCGGGAACTGGCGCGCGCGGAGCGCAATCACATCCTCAATCCGCTTCACCGGCTCTGACCGCATGTCGGCGGTGAACTGGGCATCGCGGAAGACGGTCAGACCTTCCTTCAGGCACAGCTGGAACCAGTCGCGGCAGGTGATCCGGTTGCCGGTCCAGTTGTGGAAATACTCATGGGCGATGATCGCCTCGATCCGTTCGAAATTGGCATCCGTGGAGGTTTCGGGCGAGGCCAAAACGCAGGAGGAGTTGAAGATGTTCAGCCCTTTGTTCTCCATCGCGCCCATGTTGAAGTCATCCACTGCCACGATGTTGAAAATATCCAGATCATATTCGCGGCCATAGACATCCTCGTCCCATTTCATCGACTTCTTCAGGGCGTCCATGCCGAAGGCGCATTTGCCCTCGTCTCCCGGACGGACCCAGATGTTCAGCTCGACATCCTTGCCGGACCGGGTTGTGAAGCTGTCTGCGTGGTTCACCAGATCGCCGGCCACCAGCGCAAAGAGATAGGCCGGTTTCGGCCAGGGGTCGAGCCACTCCGCCCAGCCTTCTCCCGCGCCGGTGGGATTGCCATTGGACAGAAGGACCTTTTCATTGCCTTCGATGCGAACCGAGAAGGTTGACATCACGTCGGGGCGGTCCGGGTAATAGGTGATCTTGCGAAAGCCCTCGGCCTCACATTGGGTGCAATACATGCCGCTGGACATATAAAGCCCCTCCAGCGCGGTATTGGCGGCAGGGTCGATCTCTACCTCCGATTCCCAGGTGAAGGGGCTGTCGGGTGTGTCGCAGATGAGGCCACCCGCGATCAGCTCGGGCGTTACAGGGGCGCCGTCGATCTTGGCGGAGATGAGTTTCAGGGCTTCACCGTGCAGGAAAAACCGCGGATCGGCGGCGTTTGCCTTGGGGGAAAAGCGGATCTTGCTCAGCACGCGGGTCGAATTCGGCGCCAGTTTGAACGTCAGCTCTACCGCCTCCACCTCAAATCCGAAAGGTTTGTAATCCTTCAGATAAAATGTCTCCGGTGCGGTCGCGGGCGCGGCATCTTTCATGGTTTTTTCCTGTTCCGTGGAACCCGGGCGGGTCGGTCAGCGTATCTATTACAAGCCTGTGTACCAGCGGCTGTGGCCCCGCGCCAGCAACCGCGCAAACTTGTAAATAAAGGAGCGGTCCATGTCGGCACCTGACACCAATGTTGAACGCGAAGAGAAGCTACACAAACCGGCCCTACTGGGAATCCGAGGCGTCGTGGTGGCAGTGCTGCTGATGTTCGCCGTCTTCCTGCTTTGGGTTTTCAACAAAGGCGGCGAGCAAGACGTCGTTGAAGCACCGCAGACGGCTGCCGAGGTGCAGGCGACCAACGCGGACAACTGAACTAATCCTCTGACTAATTGAAATTCCTCCCCGACTGGACCCGGCAGCGCTCTGCCGGGTCTTTTTCGTACGGGTATGGTGGAGCGGAGCATAGGTGATGAGCGACATCTATAGGGGATATTTGAAGCTGCTTCGCGATAATTGGTAAACTAATATTACCACCAGCGTTGCCGATAGGAAACTTTTGATGTATCCGGGTCGGTAACACGCGCATTCAATAGGAGGATCACCCCATGAGCGGGATGCAGGAACGTCATGATATGCAGGTGGCTGACACGCTGGTGTCCTTTATCGAGGACAAAGCGCTGCCCGGCACTGGTGTAACAGCGGATGCGTTCTGGGCCGGTCTGGCTGGCCTGGTCAATGGCATGGGGGATGAAAACCGTGCCCTTCTGGCAAAACGTGCCGATCTTCAGGGGCAGATTGACGCCTGGCATATCGAACGCAAGGGGCAGGCCCATGACGCCACCGCCTATGAGGCGTTTTTGCGCGATATCGGCTACCTGCTGACCGAGGGTGACGATTTTGAGATCGAGACACAGAATGTTGACGATGAAATCGCCAATGTTCCGGGGCCGCAGTTGGTGGTACCGATCACCAACGCGCGCTTTGCGCTGAATGCGGCCAATGCGCGTTGGGGCAGCCTATATGATGCGCTCTATGGCACCGATGCCATGGGCGATCTGCCTGAGGGCAAAGGCTATGACGCCGGGCGCGGTGCGCGGGTGATCGCCTGGGGTCGCGGGTTCCTTGATCAGACCTTCCCGCTGGCTGAAGGGTCGTGGAACGATTGTGCGGGCCTGTCTGTAGACGGGGGCGCACTGGTGCCAACGCTCAAGGATGCCGCGCAGTTTGCAGGTTATGAAGGCGACGCGGCCACGCCGGGCAAGATCCTGTTGAAGAACAATGAACTGCACGCGGTGATCGTGGTGGATGCCAACGGGAACATCGGCAAGGGCGATCAGGCCGGGATCAATGATATTGTCCTGGAGTCGGCGCTCTCCACGATTATGGATTGCGAAGATTCCGTGGCCTGCGTCGATGGCGAGGACAAGGTCACGGCGTATACGAACTGGCTTGGGCTGATGAAGCGCGACCTCGCCGAAGAGGTGACGAAGGGTGGTGAAACCTTCACCCGTGTGCTGAACGACGACCAGACGTTCACCGCACCGGATGGCTCGGATCTGGTGCTGAAGGGGCGCTCGCTGCTGCTGGTGCGCAACGTCGGCCATCTGATGACCAACCCCGCCGTTCGCGACAGCGCCGGGCGCGAGGCTGGCGAGGGCTTTATTGATGCGATGGTCACCGTTCTCTGCGCAACGCATGATCTTCAGGCTGAGGGTGGCAACTCACTGCATGGCTCGGTCTATGTGGTGAAGCCCAAGATGCATGGACCCGAAGAGGTTGCTTTCACCGACCGGATTTTCACCCATGTCGAAGACGCGCTGGGCTTGCCGCGTCACACCGTCAAGATCGGCATCATGGACGAAGAGCGTCGTACTTCGGTGAACCTCAAATCCTGTATCCGGGCCGCAAAACATCGGGTTGCCTTCATCAACACAGGCTTCCTTGACCGGACCGGCGACGAGATCCACACCTCAATGGAAGCGGGCGCGATGATGCGCAAGGGCGAGATGAAAGCGACGCCTTGGATTGCCTCTTACGAGGACCGCAATGTCGATATCGGTCTGGCCTGCGGCCTGAAAGGGCGCGCCCAGATCGGCAAGGGCATGTGGGCGATGCCGGACCGTATGGGTGAGATGCTGGAGGCGAAGATCGGCCATCCGAAGTCCGGCGCGACCTGCGCCTGGGTGCCGTCGCCGACCGCCGCGACGCTGCACGCGACGCATTACCACCGCGTGAACGTTCATCAGGTGCAGGACCAGCTGAAAGCGGGTGGCGCGCGGGGCACGCTGGATGATCTGCTGACAATTCCGGTGATGCAGGGCGAGAACCTGTCGGATGCGGAGATCGCGCAGGAGATCGAGAACAATGCGCAGGGCATTCTGGGCTATGTGGTGCGCTGGGTTGATCAAGGCGTGGGGTGCTCCAAAGTGCCTGACATTCACAATGTCGGCCTGATGGAAGACCGTGCAACTTGCCGGATTTCCAGTCAGGCGCTGGCCAACTGGCTGCATCATGGCATCGTGGACGAAACACAGGTCATGGCCGCGATGCAGAAAATGGCCGCAGTCGTGGACGGACAGAACGCGGGCGACGCCAGCTACACGCCGATGGCACCGGGATTTGATGGAATTGCCTTCCAGGCGGCCTGCGATCTGGTGTTCCGCGGTCGTATCCAGCCCTCCGGCTATACCGAGCCGGTGCTGCATGCGCGTCGCCTTGAACTGAAGGCACAAGGCTAAAAAAGACAGATGGGGTCGGGCGCTGTGCCCGGCCCCTTTTTTACGAACATACCAGAGCATATCAAGGACACCGAAATGACCCTTACATTGGATCAGGCCCGCAGCATTATCGAACATACCCGCGCGAAGGGGCGGGAAATGGCGCTTAAGCCGTTGTCGGTGGTCGTTCTTGACGCGGGCGGTCATGTGCTGGCGTTTGAACGTGAAGATGGCGCTGCGCCGGGCCGCTTTGCGATTGCGCATGGCAAGGCTTACGGCGCGGTGATGTTGGGCATGGCGGGCACGGCCCAGATGGCGCGCGCAGAGCAGCAGGCCTATTTCATGGCTGCGGTGAACGGTGTCTATGGCGGGCAGGTTATCCCGGTTCCGGGAGGAGTGTTGCTGCGCAGCGAGGCGGGTGCTGTGATCGGTGCGGTCGGTGTTACCGGTGATACCTCTGACAATGACGCGGAGGCCGCGATGGCGGGCATCCGGGCAACCGGGCTCAGCGGCGAGGTGTGATCGGATCGCCCGGCGCCAAGCGAAGCCGGGCGGGTCGCCAACCCCAAGAAAACCCGAAAGCTGCGGAAAGTTGCGGCGCATATGCAGTTTTTTACGGGATGACGGCGGGTTGCGCCCGTTAGGGGAATTGCAACCCGCCGCAGCGTGGCTGTAGGATTGTCCCGACCCGGTCGTGCCCTTGCAAGGTGCAAGGGCCGATGCCCAAATCGTTGAGGACAGAATGACACGCCCCAAAGTCGGCATTATTGGCAACTCCTACCTGATCAACGACGAATACCCCGCCCATGCCGGGGGAACCATGAACTCCGAGGCGGTGGCCGAGGTTGCGGGCTGTATGCCGCTGCTGATCCCATCCGATCCACGGTTCCTGTCGGTTGAGGAGTTGCTGGAGAGTTTCGACGGCTTCCTGCTGACCGGCGGGCGTCCCAATGTGCATCCAAATGAATATGGTGAGGCGGAAACCGATGCGCATGGGGCCTTTGACCGGGCGCGTGATGCCATCGCGCTGCCGCTGGTGCGCGCCTGCGTGGAGCGGGGGCAGCCATTTCTGGGCATTTGTCGCGGCTTTCAAGAGGTGAATGTTGCCATGGGCGGCACGCTTTACCCGGAGATCCGTGACCTGCCAGGGCGCATGAACCACCGGATGCCGCCGGATGGCACGCTGGAAGAGAAATTCGCCATGCGCCATATTGTGGAACTGACCGAGGGCGGTGTGTTCCACCGTCTGTTTGGCGCGGCAGAGGTGATGACCAACTCGCTGCATGGGCAGGGGATCAAGGCGCCGGGCAGCCGGATCGTGATTGACGGAACTGCGCCTGATGGCACGCCTGAGGCCATTTATGTGAAGGACGCCCCCGGCTTTACCCTCGCGGTGCAATGGCACCCGGAATGGGACGCCGCCAATGATCCGGTGTCGCGGCCTTTGTTCACCGCTTTCGGCGATGCGGTGCGGGATTGGGCGGATGGGACCGGCGCGCGGAGCCACCGTAAAAGCGCCTGATGTGAGGCACCTGACGGCGCTGTTTCGGCCTGCGTTTGTATCAACAGGCACCGCCATGACGGTGCCTGTTATCGTGTCAGGGAAGCCTTCTCAGATCAACAGATCAAACTCATGCATCAACGGCAGTTGCCGTGCGCGTTTGCCGGTCAGATCAAACAGCGCATTGGCCAATGCTGGCGCCGCAGGCGGTGTGCCGGGTTCACCGGCACCGCCCATGCGAGGCTGGTTTTCCAGCAATTCCACCTGAACTGTCGGCATCGTGTGCATGCGCAGCGCGTCATAGTCGGGGAAGTTCTCCTGCTCGACCGCGCCGCCATCAATGGTGATCTCCCCAAAGCAGGCGGCGGATAGACCATAGGCCATACCGCCAAACATCTGCGCGCGGGTGTTCTTCGGGTCGATGACGCGCCCCAGATCGGCGGCAATCCAGGCGTTGGTCATGCGGATCTGGCCATCCTCATCGGCCACTTCGATCACCTGAGCGACCGGTGTGCCAAAGCTGTAGGCCATGGCGACGCCGCGCCCGATGCCGTCGGGTGTCTTGCCAGTCCAGCCGGACATGTCGCGGACGGTCTCCAGCACTTTGGCTGCCGGTTCCCATTCGGCGCGGGCCAGCTCCAGCCTGAAATCCAGCGGATCACGTCCGGCGGCATGGGCCATTTCGTCAATGATACAATCAGAGAAAAACCCGTTGAAAGATGCCCCGACCGAGCGCCAGAAGCCAACGGGGAGCATGGGTTTGGCCAGATAACCCTCCACCCGGAAGTTGGGAATGGCGAGCGGCTGGTTGAAGGCCGCGTCCACATGTCCCTTGTCCGGGCCGCTCATCGGCAGGCCCAGCATCCGGCCTGCGCCCTCAACCGTGGTGGATTGGGCCGCGATCTTACCGTGGACCATTACCGCTTTGCCGTCTTTGATCGCTGCCCGGTAGCGCGCGATGGCGCCGGGGCGGTAGACGTCATGAGACATGTCTTCTTCGCGGCTCCAGGTCAGTTGCACGGGCGTTCCCTGCATCTGCATCGCGATCTGGACGGCCCGGTCGGTGTAGTCGGTTTCAATCCGCCGCCCGAAGCCGCCGCCCAGATAGGTGGTGTTCACTTCGACCGCATCAACATCCAGCCCAGCAAGCGCGGCGGCTTTTTTCTGCACTACGGTCGGGCCTTGGTTGGGCGCCCAGATCTGTAAGGCATCGCCGGAGTAAAGCGCGGTGGCATTCATCGGTTCCATCGTGGCGTGGGCGAGGTAAGGCAGGCGGTATTCAGCCTCGATCACGGTGGCGCCATCGGGCAGGGCGTCCACGTCGCCATCATCACGCATGGTGGAATTTGGGGTGGCGTCAAAACTGCGGGCGATTTCCTTAAAGATAGCCTCTGTGGTCTCGGGGTAGGGGGCTGCCTCCCACGTGACGTCAATGGCATCGACGGCCTGCTGGGCAAGCCAGGTGTTGCTGGCCACGACTGCAACCGCATCGCCAAGGTCGAGGATCTTATCGACACCGGCCATCCCCTCGGTAGCGCTGGCGTCAAAGGCGGTTTTGCCGACGCCGAAATGCGGGCTTTGCCGGATGGCGGCAAATTTCATGCCGGGCAGGCGGACGTCGACGCCAAATTCTGCCGTGCCCGTGACCTTGGCCACCATATCAATGCGCGGCACGTCTTTGCCGATCAGACGCCACTCAGACGCCGGGCGCAGATCTGCTTCGATCGGCGCAAGGGAGGCAGCGGCATTTGCAAGCGCGCTATAGGGCAGGCGGGTGCCGTCGGGGGCGACGACATGGCCGTCCTCGGTCGTGAGCTGATCACGGCTGACGCCCAGTTGATCGGCGGCCGCCTGTTTCAGGGTTTCGCGGGCGCTGGCGCCGGCATGGCGCATCCGTTCAAACCCGTCCCGCATGGAAGACGAACCGCCGGTCACTTGCAGATCAAGAAACTTGGCCATGTGGCCGACGATTTCGCCCAAGGAATGTTGTAGAGCAGAGCCATCATAGCCGCGACCGGGCAGCGCCTCGGACATCATGGCGCTGTTGTAATAGGCCTTGGCAGCGGGGCCGTGCAGGACCGTGACCTTGGCCGGATCCACGTCCAGCTCTTCGGCGATCAGGCTGGCCCATGCAGATTTCACGCCCTGTCCCATCTCGGCCCTTGGCGCGATCAGCGTGACGCCGGATTGATCCACGAAAACAAAGGGGTTGAGGACCGCGCGGCCGTCTTCTTGTGCCAGCGGATTGGGGGCGGGCTGGTGGTATTTATAGGTGCCAAAGGCGACGCCGCCGACGATGGCGGCAGAGCCGATGAGAAAGCTGCGGCGGGCGATTTTCTTGAGGCTGGCCATAAGATCAGGCCTCCTTCATCATGCTGGCGGCGTCGTGAATGGCGGCGCGGATACGCGGGTAGGTGCCACAACGGCAGAGATTGCCCTGCATCGCCTCGTCAATTTCGGCGTCACTGGGGGAGGGGTTTTCCGCCAGCAGACTGGCGGCCTGCATGATCTGGCCGGACTGGCAGTAGCCACATTGGGCCACCTGATTGGCGACCCAAGCCTTTTGCACGGCGGCCATCATGTCGGGGGTGCCGACCCCTTCGATTGTGGTGACGTCGCCCCAGACATCGGAGAGCGCCACCTGACAGGAGCGCACGGCCTCGCCATCGATATGCACCGTGCAGGCGCCGCAGGCCGCAACGCCGCAGCCGAATTTGGTGCCGGTCAGGCCAATCTCATCCCGCAGAATCCACAGCAGGGGCACGTCGTCCGGCAGGTCGACCTCATGCGGTGTTCCATTGATGCGAAGGGTGGTGGACATGGCAGGTTCTTCCTCGATTGACTGACGAGATGACATAATTGGCTTATTTTGTCATACTGTCAATTGACATAATTGGGGCGAACTGTCAGAAGCGGTTTCATGATGAGTTCGTCCAGCGACCCGAAACAACGCGCTATTCTTGAAGCGGCCTGGGGGGGATTTGCGACCTACGGGTATCGCAAGACCTCAATGGACGACATTGCAAGGCGGGCGGGCATGTCGCGGCCGGCGCTCTATCTGCACTTCAGAAACAAGGAAGCGATCCTGAAAGCGCTGATTGATGCGCATTATGCGGAGACTGCCGACCGGCTCCGCGCGGCGCTGGCGTCTGGGGAAGCGGCAGAGGCGCAGCTGCTTGCAGCCTTTGAGGCGCAGGGCGGCGAGGTGATGGAAGCGATGCTGAGCACGCCTCATGGCATGGAGGTTCTCGAAGCCAGCATGAGCACTGCGGGCGATCACATCGACGCAGGCGAGGCGCTCTTGCGGGATGTTTACGCGACATGGCTGGCTGAGATGGCTGCGGCTGGCGCCATACGATTGACAGGCGCGGCCGAGGAGGTCGCACGGACATTTTGCAGCGCGATGAAGGGCGTTAAACACACCTCTGCGGATTACGCCAGCTATCGTGCAGGTGTGCGTCAGTTGGCGCAGTTGTTTGCGGCGGGGCTTTCCCCGCGCTGAGGCAGACCCAGCACAGGCCTGCCTCAGGGAGTGTCGTGTCAGAGTGCGGTGCGCAGGTGCCAGAGTTCGGGGAACAGCTCCACCTCCAGCATCCGTTTCAGGTAGCTGACACCACCAGTGCCGCCGGTGCCGCGCTTGAAACCGATCACGCGTTCAACGGTGGTCACGTGATTGAAGCGCCAGCGGCGGAAGTAATCCTCAAAATCCACCAGCTTTTCTGCCAACTCGTAGAGATCCCAATGCGCCTCAGTGTTGCGGTAGACTTCGCTCCATGCGGCCTCAACAGCGGGGTGGGGCGTGTAGGCCTCTGACAGGTTGCGGTTCAGCACCTCCTTCGGCAGGTCGAAGCGCTGACCAAGGGTCTTTAGCGCCACATCATAGAGCGAGGGCTGGCTCAGCTCTTCTTCCAGCATGGCCAGAACGTCGGGTCGATGGGCGTGCGGACGCAACATCGCCTTGTTCCGATTGCCGAGCATGAATTCGATCTGGCGGTATTGATGTGACTGAAAGCCCGAGCTTTGCCCCAGCTCATCGCGAAAGGCGCTGTAGTCTGAGGGCGTCATGGTGCGCAGCACGTCCCAGGCAGAATTCAGCTGTTCAAAGATGCGGGCGACACGGGCGAGCATCTTGAACGCCTCATGCGGCTTGTTCGCTAGTAGGCGCGCGCGGGCGGCGGTCAGCTCGTGAATGGCGAGACGCATCCACAGTTCCGAGGTCTGATGCTGGATGATGAACAGCATCTCGTCATGGGTGTTGGTCCAGGTTTTCTGCGCGTTCAGCAGCATATCCAGCGACAGGTAGTCACCATAGGACATACGTCCGTCAAACGACATCTGCGCGCCTTCTTTGGCGGGATCATAGGGGGTGGACATGGAAAGGCTCCTTGGTGTTCCGGTAGTATATCAGATTGCGGAAACAGGAGCTTTTCTTGAATTGAGCGTGCCACATTGGGCCAGCCGCCGCCACAGGGCGACCCAGCCGGCCGGACGGCACAGTGGCACGCGGTATGCGGGCAGCACCATCATCAGGTGACGGCGTTGCGGGTCTTGTATTCGGCACTGTCCCACAGCGCGTTGGTCATCACGTCCTCGATGATATCGACGGCGGCCCGCACGTCGCCCTCGTCAATATAAAGCGGGGTAAAGCCAAAGCGCATGATATCAGGCGCGCGGAAGTCACCAACCACGCCACGGCCAATCAGCGCCTGCATGGCGGCGTAGCCCTCATGGAAGCTGAACGAGACCTGACTGCCTCGGCCAGCGCCATCGCGGGGGGATGCAAGGCTGAGATCGGGACAGCGGGTTTCCAACTCGGTAATGAACAGATCGCAGAGTTCAATGGATTTGGCGCGGACATCGGCCATATCCGCCATGTCCCAGATATCCATGGAGGCCTCAAGTGCGGCAAGCTGTAATACGGGCGGGGTGCCGACCCGCATCCGTTCGATGCCGTTGCCGGGTTTGTAGTTCAGATCGAAATCAAACGGTGCGGCGTGCCCCAGCCAGCCAGACAGAGCCGGGCGCGCCTTTTCCGCATGGCGGGGGGCGACATAGATGAAGGCCGGGCCGCCGGGGCCGCTGTTGAGGTATTTATAGGTGCAACCAACGGCAAAATCAGCGTTGCAGCCCGCGAGATCGACGGGCAGCGCGCCTGCGGAGTGCGCCAGATCCCAGACCGTCACGACGCCGGCGGCATGGGCCTGTTCGGTCAGGGTCTTCATGTCGTGTTTGCGACCGGTGCGATAATCAACTTCGGTCAGCATGAGCACGGCAATGTCGTCGGTGATATTGGCGCTGACCTCTTCCGGTGCAACGACGCGCAGGGAATAGTCCGGCCCAAGCGATTTTACTAGGCCTTCGACCATATAGAGGTCGGAAGGGAAGTTACCGCTGTCGGACAGCACCACCTTGCGGGTCGGGTTCAGCTCCAGCGCGGAGGCAACGGCCTGATAGACCTTGATCGACAGGGTGTCGCCCATCACAACGTGACCCGGTTCGGCGCCGATCAGGCGGGCAATCCGGTCGCCAATAGCGGTGGGTTTTTGCATCCAGCCAGCCTTGTTCCAGCCAGTGATGAGCATTTCGCCCCATTCGTCCTCAATCGTGCCGCGAACCCGTTCCGCGGTGGCGCGGGGCATTGGGCCGAGAGAGTTGCCATCGAGGTAGATCATCCCTTCCGGCAGGGAGAACATGGCCTTGGTTGTGGAAAAATCGGTCATCTGAACCTCGTGAGCATGGGTGATCTGGCGGTCAGTACATTTTATTTTATACTTAAAGTTTCTGGAGTGCTATCGCATCATACCGCGCCTGTCCAGAGATTAGGATCCAGGATCCCCGCCATGGGTGCCACCCAGCTGCGGCTCAGGGATGCCCAAATCGGTACGTTTGTGCTTGGACAGGCCTGCCGTGACGAGATTATAGGACAGGCTGATCTGCTCTTTCAGTTCAGCGTCGCTCAGGCCGGGATCCTTGAAATGCTGCAGCCATTTCATCCCGCGCGACGCCAGATAGGGCGCCGGGCGGACGCCCGGACGCTCTTGCAGGACCTCAAAGGCGATATCGCCGGTCTTGAAGGTGAACGCATCCTTTCCATCGGCCCAGCCGCAGATGGCAAAGACTTTGCCGCCTGCCTTCCAGACGTCGGCATTGCCCCATTGGACCACGTGGGAGCTTGCGGCAAAGCTGGCACAGAACGCGTTGAACTCTTCCCGTGTCATCAGGTTTGCCCGCCGGCAATCTCAATTGTCTGCCCGTTGATCGACTGGGAGCCGGGACCGCAAAGCCACAGCAGCGCTGCGGCCACCTCATCGGGCAGAATCAGGCGTTTGTGGCGATTGGCGGAGACCATGATCTTGAGCGCATCTTCCTCACTGACGCCTGCGCGCTGCGAAATTGAGGTCACGTTACGGTTGATGATCGGGGTGTCGACGTAGCCGGGGCAGAGCGCGTTGAATGTATAGGGCGTGCCCAGATAATCCTCGCTCAGCGACCGGGTCAGGCCAATCAGCCCATGTTTGCTGGCCGAATAGCAGGGCGCCCCCTGCAACCCGCGCAGGCCCGCGATGGAGGACACGGTCACGACGCGACCCCAGTCGGTCTGGCGCATGGATCTCATAGATTCGCGGATGGTCAGGAAGGCGCCGTCCAGATTGGTGGCCATCATGTTGCGCCAGAACTCCATCGACATCTTGTGCAGGGCCTTGCCCTCGGCGATGCCAGCATTGGGCACGCAGATCTGGATCGGCCCGCGGGCGGCAGTGGCGGCGTCGATCTTGGCGATGACATCCGCTTCGTCACGTACATCCATCGCCAGCGGATGCAGTCCCTCGGTTGCGACCTCCTCCAGCACCTCCTGCCTGCGTCCGGTGATAGTGACATCTGCGCCTTCGGCGGCCAGCGCCTGTGCCATCGCCAGGCCAATGCCGGTGCCGCCGCCGGTGATCAACGCATGTTTTCCCTTGAGTGTCATGGCCTTGCTCCGCTTGTTGGTGTTTCTGGCCGGGCTATCTCCCGGTTGTGAGAAGAGCCTAACCGTCGCGCATCGGCAGGCAAGATCTCCGTCCCGTCATTTTGTCCGGCATTTAAGAGCCACGGGAATTTTGTCGCTTTGGGTCACCTCAGAGAGGTTGTTTACATAAATATTCCAATGTGTGAATGTCATGCCAAAGGTGGCGATAGGCCCCCGTTGCAGATGGAGGATGATATGAAAACTCTTGCCCTTGGCCTATTGGTTGCGCTGATATCGCCCGCAGCTGCGCTGGCGAGCGAAGATATCGCCGATCAATACCCCCAGTCCGAGCTGTATTCCAAACCTGTGGAGGTGATCCCGCAGGTATTTTCCGCTATCGGGGCCACCGCACCGCCAACTTATGAGAACGCAGGGCACAACAATAATCTCAGTTTTGTCGTGACGGATCAGGGCGTAGTTGTGATCAATGCGGGCGCGTCGGACGCGCTGGCGGCTGCGCTGCATGCGGAGATCAAAGCGCTGACCGATCAGCCGGTGGTGCTCGTGATCAATGAAAACGGGCAGGGCCACGCGATGCTGGGCAATGGCTACTGGCGCGATCAGGGGGTGGATGTTCTGGCGCATGTGGAGGCCACGGCAGAGGTGACGGAAAACGGTCATTTCATCCTGCAAGGCATGCAGAGCTACAACAAGGATCGCGCAGGCGATACGCGGATTGAACCGGCCAACCTCAGTTTTGAGGATCGGTATGATCTGTCGCTGGGGGGCGTCGATATTCAGATCCTGCATCTGGGCCCGGCCCATGATCCGGGCGATACTCAGGTCTGGATTCCGCAGTGGGGAATGTTGATCGCCGGGGATATCGCGTTTCATGAGCGGATGCTGCCGATTTTTGAACATACCTGCACCAGCTGCTGGATTGAGACCTGGCAGGAAAAGTTGGAACCACTGGATCCAACCTATGTGATCCCCGGTCACGGCCATCCGACCAATTTCGATCAGGTGCGGCGCTACACGCTAGATTACCTCGTGGATCTGCGCAGCAAGATTGGTGCCCATATCGAAGAGGGCGGCGATCTGGCGTCGGCTTATTACGTGGATCAGGCCCGCTGGCAGCAGCTGGACACCTTTGAGGAGTTGGCGACCAAGAATGCCGGCCGCGTCTATGAGGAAATGGAGTGGGAGTAGTCCCAGCCTGCCTTATCGTTTGCTGGTGACGGTCTTGTGACGACAGATGGCTTCTATTTGCGGTGCCGCATCCGGTAAGCATGCCAAAGTATACGTGGTCATTTGTAACATTATGTGCAGGATCATGCCGCAAACGGAACGGATTCGCCGTTCCGCGACCATTTTGGGCAATCTGTCCTTATCCTTCGGTCGTCTTGTTCGGGGGCTGGACCTTCTGACCACTTAGGGGAAAACTGCCGCTGATGTGCCTATCGAAAGACAAGGGTTGCCCGGAGTGTCGCCTGCAATGAAATGGATCGACGTGCCTCCGGTGTGGCTGTTTAGCTTTGCTGTGCTTGCCTGGTGTCAGGCGCAGTTCCTGCCCCTAGGGCTGGGGTTTTCGACGGGTCCCATTGGCGCGATCATTGATCTGCTGAGCGGCTTGTTGATCGGCGCGGGGATTGTGCTGATGCTGCTGGCCGTTGCAGAGATGCGGCGCCAGAAGACAACGCTTCACCCGCATGGGGATCCGAGCCAGCTGGTGCAATCCGGCATTTTCAAACGCAGCCGCAATCCGATCTACCTGGGCGATTGCCTGCTTCTGCTGGGGTTGGTCCTGCGGTTTGATGCCGTTCTGTCGCTGGCTCTGCTGCCAATTTTTGTCTGGGTGCTGGAGCGGCGTTTCATCCTGCCGGAAGAAAACCGACTGCGCAGGCAATTTCGCGCGGACTGGGCGCGGTATGAACAAAAGACACGGCGATGGCTGTGATGGATTTGCGGCACCGCGGCAATCCATTGCGGCGACGCAGCGAAACTGTTGCGCAAATATGTTGCGCAATGTAGTCAAAATATTTGCGATACGTGCTCAGTAAATCTGGCGCGGCGACAAAGAGGGGGACCGACAAGGTGAAAATAGGCACGCCAAAAGAAGTGTTTGAGGGCGAGGCGCGGGTTGCGATGACCCCGGACTCTGCGGTTCAGCTGCAAAAGCTGGGCTATACCTGTGCGATTGAGACCGGGGCAGGTGCGGCAGCGGGATTTGCAGATGCCACATATGAGGCCGTTGGCGTTGAGATCGTCAAAACACCGGCCGCCCTGTGGAAAGCGGCGGATATCGTGGCCAAGGTGCGCCAGCCGACCGAGACGGAACTGAAGCGGATGACAGCGGGCAAAACGCTGATCTCTTTCTTCAATCCGGGCGGCAATGAGGCCGGTATGGAGCTTGCGCGCTCCAAGGGCGCCAATGTGATCGCGATGGAAATGGTGCCGCGGATTTCCCGCGCGCAAAAGATGGACGCCTTGTCCTCCATGGCCAATATCGCGGGTTATCGCGCGGTGATTGAGGCGGGCAACAACTTTGGCCGGTTCTTTACCGGGCAGATTACGGCAGCGGGCAAGGTGCCTCCGGCCAAGGTTCTGGTGGTTGGGGCAGGCGTTGCCGGTCTGGCCGCGATTGGGGCCTCTACCAGCCTTGGCGCGATCACCTATGCCTTTGACGTGCGCCCCGAAGCGGCCGAGCAGGTCGAAAGCATGGGCGCAGAGTTTGTCTATCTCGACTTTGAGGAAAGCCAGCAGGACGGCGCGGCAACCGGTGGTTATGCGGCTGTCTCCAGTCCTGAATTCCGCGAGGCCCAACTGGCCAAGTTCCGCGAATTGGCCCCTGATGTTGATATCGTCATCACCACCGCGCTGATCCCCAACCGCGAGGCCCCCAAGCTGTGGCTTGAGGACATGGTCGCAGCGATGAAGCCGGGTTCTGTCATTATTGACCTTGCAGCTGAAAAAGGCGGCAATGTCGAAGGCACGGTGATGGACGAGAAGGTCGTGACCGAGAATGGCGTGACCATCATCGGCTATACCGATTTCCCGAGCAGGATGGCCGCGCAGGCCTCGACGCTATATGCCACCAACATCCGTCACATGTTGACTGACCTGACGCCCGAGAAGGACGGTCAGATCAATCACGACATGGAAGACGATGTTATTCGGGGTGCCACGGTCACCTTTGAGAAGGAAATCACCTTCCCGCCACCACCGCCCAAGGTGCAGGCCATCGCGGCCCAGCCGAAGAAAGAGGTGAGGGAGCTGACGCCCGAAGAGAAGCGGGAGCAGGAAGTCGAAGCCTTCAAGCAGCAGACCAAGAATCAGGTCACCCTGCTGGCTGTTGGCGGTGCCTTGGTGCTGTTCGTGGGGCTGTTTGCGCCTGCCAGCTTCATGCAGCATTTCATCGTGTTTGCACTGGCGTGTTTCGTGGGCTTCCAGGTGATCTGGGGTGTTGCACACTCGCTGCATACACCGCTGATGGCTGTCACCAATGCGATTTCCTCGATCATTATCCTTGGTGCGTTGATGCAGATCGGGTCCGGGTCGTTCCTGGTGATCTTCCTTGCGGCGCTGTCAGTGTTCATGGCCGGGATCAATATCTTCGGCGGTTTCCTCGTCACCCGGCGCATGCTTGCCATGTTCCAGAAATCTTAAGGAGGCCGGGATTATGGACTTTGGCTTTACAACTGCCGCCTATGTGGTTGCGGCTGTTCTCTTCATCCTGTCGCTGGGCGGCCTGAGCGGGCAAGAAAGCGCGAAACGCGCGGTCTGGTACGGCATCGCCGGTATGGCGCTGGCGGTTCTGGCAACCCTGATTGGCCCCGGTGCTGGTCTGTGGCTGTTGTCGATCGTCTTGATCACCGCAGGCGGTATCATCGGCTACTATGTTGCCAAACGCGTGCAGATGACCGAAATGCCCCAGTTGGTAGCGGCGATGCACTCTCTGGTGGGTCTTGCAGCGGTTTTTGTGGGCTTTATCGCCCATATTGAGCTGGGTCGCGTTCTGGCGATGGATGACACTGCCAAGAAGGCGCTTGAGGGTTTTGGCGCGCTGCTGGCCAAAAAAGACGGTGTTGAGATCGCAATCCTGCGGGTTGAGCTGTTCCTTGGGGTGTTCATCGGGGCTGTGACCTTTACCGGGTCGGTGATTGCCTATGGCAAGCTGGCAGGCAAAGTGTCCTCGGCGGCGACCAAACTGCCCGGCGGGCACATGCTGAATGCCGGTGCGGCTGGTCTCTCGTTGATCTGTCTGATCTGGTATTTCAACACTGGCGGTTTCTTCCCGCTGTTCCTGATGACCCTGGCGGCGCTGTTCATCGGCTACCACCTGATCATGGGTATTGGTGGCGCGGATATGCCCGTGGTTGTCTCCATGCTGAACAGCTACTCAGGCTGGGCCGCCGCGGCGATTGGCTTTTCGCTGGGCAATGATCTGTTGATCGTGGTTGGTGCGCTTGTGGGCTCCTCTGGTGCGATCCTCAGCTACATCATGTGCAAGGCGATGAACCGGTCGTTTGTGTCGGTGATTCTTGGTGGCTTTGGCGGTACGGCAGGTCCGGCGATGGAAATTGACGGCGAGCAGATCGCGATTGATGCCGATGGTGTGGCCGCTGCCTTGGATGAGGCCGACAGTGTCGTCATCATCCCCGGCTACGGTATGGCAGTGGCGCAGGCGCAGCAGAATGTTGCTGAGCTGACCCGCCGTCTGCGTGCCAAGGGCAAGAACGTCCGCTTTGCGATCCATCCGGTTGCTGGTCGTTTGCCCGGTCACATGAACGTGCTGCTGGCCGAGGCGAAAGTGCCCTACGACATCGTGCTGGAAATGGATGAGATCAACGACGATTTCCCGGAAACCGACGTGGCGATTGTCATTGGCTCTAACGATATCGTGAACCCGGCGGCACAGGAAGATCCGAACTCGCCCATCGCCGGTATGCCGGTGCTGGAATGCTGGAAGGCGAAACAGGTGTTTGTCTCCAAACGGGGGCAGGGCACCGGTTACTCCGGGATCGAGAACCCGCTGTTCTTCAAGGAAAACACGCGGATGTTCTATGGCGATGCCAAGGCCAGCCTCGACAAGCTGCTGACCATGATCAGCTGATTGTTGACCTCAGCTGCACACATCGAAAGAGCGCTCCGGACGGAGCGCTCTTTTTTATTGGCCAATGCGGACTGAGGCCTGTGCTATCATAAGGCAGCCGAGGAGGATGATATGGAAAAGGCCCAAGGCATAGGTGGCGTGTTTTTCCGCGCCAAAGACCCCGAAGCGCTCAGCCGATGGTACAATGACCATCTGGGAATTGACCCCGTTGGGGGGACACCCTGGATGCAGGGAGGTGGTTATACTGTCTTTGCCCCGTTTGCCGAGGATACCGATTATTTCGGAGATCAGACCAAGCAGTGGATGATCAATTTCCGGGTGACGGATCTGGCCGCAATGATCGCGCAGCTGACCGCAGCAGACATTGCTGTTGAGACGCGGCCGGAGTGGGACGGTGAGATCGGCTATTTCGCGCGGCTGCATGACCCGGAAGGCAATCCGATAGAACTGTGGCAACCGATTGGACGGGCTGCAGATACTGCTTGAGCTGGAGTGTACTCCAGCCGCTAGGGTGTCCCGACTCACCCATGATGGGGGGCAGCAAGAGAGACGTGCATGAAGATTTCAGACGTGGCGATGGCCACAGGCCTGAGCGTGGATACCCTGCGCTTTTACGAGAAGATCGGGCTGATAGACCCGCCGGCGCGCGATGCCGCCGGACGGCGGGTCTATGACCGCGATATCCTCGGCTGGATCCGGTTTCTGGGGCAGTTGAACGCGACGGGTATGAAGCAGGCGGATCGCGTCCGCTATGCGAGATTGCGCGCAAAGGGGCGGGAAACACTGGCTGAACGGCGCGAAATGCTCGAGGCCCACCGCGAGGTGATCCGCCGACAGCTGGAGCAGCTTCATGACACGCTTGCCCTGATGGATCGCAAGGTGGCGATCTACCACGACTTGGAAAAGGAAAGCGCAGATGTCTGACGCATTGACCCATGGCCGCAAGCTTCTGGCAGAGCTGAACCCGAATCTGGAAGCGATTTTGGCAGCGCGCTACGACGCACATCTGCCGGGAATGGCGGAGAGCCTGGTGGAATGGGCCTATGGGCGCCACTACGCGCGTGAAGGTCTGGACCTGCGCACACGGCAGCTCTGTACAATTGCCGCGCTGACGGCGCTTGGCGGTCAGACAACGCCGCAGTTGAAGATTAACATCGCCCACACCCGTGCGGCGGGCGCAAGTGAGGCAGAGATTCTGGAGGTGATTTGGCAGATGGCGGTTTATGGTGGGATGCCTGCGGCCATCAATGGTTTGAATGCGGCGATTGAGGTGTTTGAGGCGGCATAATGCCCTCGTCTGGCGTCAGGGTGGCCGGGATTGTATACGGTTGTATCCAGTTAAAGCATTGAAATAACGTAATTCTTTACAGGTCAATTCGCCTCCGCTAACCTGTGGTCTGCTGCTCAGGGAGACCACAGATGCCGCCGATCCAAGACCACCCGCTGCGCTACCAGCTGGCCAATGAGCTGCACGCCCGTCCATTTCCGACGATGAGCAATCCCTCAACGGTGATCTATCTTGCGATCAAACAGCCGCAAGAAGCGGTGCATCGCGATCGCAGCCAGGACCTAGCGCATCTGGTGGCGTTGCTGGACCGGCATGGTGTGCCGCATCCCAAACCGGGCGCGACGCATCATTCCGCGCAGCTGGGGCGTCATACCCTGAAATGGGAACAGCATACCGAGTTCGTGTCCTACACGCTGTATTTCGATGGCATCAGCGAGCGGCCCTACGATCCTGCGGATTTCGATGTGTTCCCGTCTGATTGGCTGTCCGAGGCGCCGGGCCAGCGCATCACTTCGCTGATGCTGCGGGTCCTGCCGCGCGGCGAGGTTTCGGATGTGCGCCGCGCGCTGACCGATTGGTTTGTGCCTGAGAGTCTGGCCGTAGCGCGGGTGCTGGATGACAGCTGTGTGGTGGCTGGGGATTTCCGTATTGATCCAGCCGGTCACATGCGGTTCGCCGTCTTTCCGAACACGGAGACAGGCGCCCAGCGGATTGGCCGGGTGGTGCAGCGTCTTTGCGAGATCGAAACCTATCGCGCCATGTCGATGCTGGGGTTTTCGCGGGCGCGTGGCCTCAGCCCCACCATCGGGGCGCTTGATACACATCTGAGCGATATGATGGTGGAGATGACCGGCGACCGTATGCCCGCCGAACAGACATTGTCGCAGCTGTTGACGGTCTCTGCCGAGCTGGAGGCCATGGCCGCGCAGGCGGCGTTCCGCTTCGGTGCGACAGGGGCCTATGATGCGCTGGTCAACCAACGTATCGCGCTGCTGCGGGAGGCTCGGTTCGAAGGGTATCAGACCTTTGCCGAATTCATGCTGCGCCGGTTTGAGCCTGCCATGCGAACCGTAAAATCGACCGAAGGACGGCTGGCCACTTTGGCAGACAGGGCGCGGCGTGCAGGGGAGTTGTTGCGGACCCGTGTGGATGTGGAACGTTCCGCACAGAACCAGGCATTGCTGGAGAGCATGGACCGGCGCGCAGATATGGCGTTGCGTCTGCAGCATACGGTGGAGGGGCTGTCTGTGGTGGCGATCAGCTACTATGCCGTGTCGCTGGCGTCTTATGCGCTCTACCCCCTTGCCACGGTTCTGGGCCTCAGCAAGGGGATGATGACAGCAGCACTTACTCTGCCGGTTGTACTGCTGGTGTGGCTCGCCGTGCGCCAAATCCGGAAGCGGCTGCATTGAGCCAGGCATTTGCGGCCAGGCCACCTGCCGCAATCGACGCCAGTGCCAGCACCGCAGCAAGGCTGAGTGTCGGAATACCAGCGAGGCCTGCGCCAACGGTGCACCCGCCTGCGAGAACACCACCAACGCCCATCAGCACAGCGCCGCTCAGGTAGCGGCCGGTCTGGCGCGGGCTCTCAAAGCTTTGCCATTGAAAACTGCCACTCAGCAGCGCGGCGGCGAGTGCGCCGATTAGCACGCCGCCGACCAGACCCGTACCAAAGCCAGCCGGTACGGCACTGGAGGCCAGCGTGTAGAACAGGGTCTCGGCAGATGGCGCGGTAAATGACAGGCTTTCCATGGCGATCGGGTCGAATTCGTCAAACAGCACATAACCTGTGCCGACCCAGGCCAAGGGCACCAAGGCACCGATAACCGCACCACCGATAAGCATCGAGGGGCGGTTGCCAGACCGTAGCGCGATGACAACAGCTGCGACCGTGATCAGCCCCGCACCTGTCAGCGCGCCGCCAGGCAGAGCCGCCAGAGATACGTATTCGCCCATGGGAACAGTCATGCTGCCAATCCACGTGCGCAGCGGGGCTAGCACGCCTTTCAGGGTGGCATGGGCGACGACGGCAAATGTCACGACGACGATCAGCGCGCGTAGGTTGCCGCTGCCGGTTAGCACCATCAGTCGCGAGACACAGCCACGCGTCAGGACCATGCCGGCACCAAACATCAGCCCGCCCAGCACAATCGCGACAATGGGGAGGTCGGAAATCAACAGGCGGTGCTCGGCAAAACTGACCCAGCCCTGTGCAACGGCAGCCTGCGTGCCGAATACGGCCACAGAAAGGGCTATCGCCCAGACCCCGGCTGCTTGCTTGCGATCCTCGCCAACCACGGCACGGCGAAAACAGAAACGGGTGAATTGGGCCAGCGCACCGAATATAATGCCGATGCCTAGGGCAAACAGGACTGAGACCGAGCGGGCCGTGGTGTCTTCAAAGCCAAGCGTTTCAAACATTTCCCATCTCCATCGCTACTACCGGATTCGCCTTAAACGGAATATTTTTCCGAAATGGAGGCTTTTTTCATTCAAGGCAAGGAGTATAGTGGCGGCTATCGCAGTGAATATGGGGAAGATGTTCCGAGATGCATGTGAGGGATAGGATGTTTTTCCCAATCCTTTTGCCGTGAGTAAAAACAAACTGGCCACCTGCAAGAGATGGCCAGTTGATATGTTCTTATTTGAATGTGTAGGGGTGTTTGCCGCTACACGAGCCTCTCGGAGGGGGGCTCAGCGGCCCCGGATCCGTGGATCCAGCGCATCACGCAGCCCGTCGCCAAGGTAGTTGACGCTCAGCACGGTCATGGAAATTGCCATGCCGGGCCAGAACACCCGCTCGGGATACTGCTGAAGATAGTCCGTCGCATCATAGAGCAGGCGGCCCCAGGTCGGGAAATCCGGCGGGAAGCCAAGGCCCAAGAAGGACAGCGCTGATTCCGTGATGATCGCAGTGGCAATCCCCAGTGTGGCCGAGACCATGATGGGTGACAGCACATTGGGCAGAATGTGACGCGAGATCAGCTTGGTGTTGGTGGTCCCGATGGAGCGGGCGGCCAGCACGAACTCGCGTTCCTTGATCGCCAGCACATCGCCCCGCACAATTCGTGCGGTGGGCATCCAACTGGTGATACCGATGGAGGCCACGATCAGGATGAAAATCCCCTGTTCCGGTCCAAAGGTTGCGTTCAGCGGCTCGCGGAACAGCAGCATCATGACCAATAGCAGTGGCAGCAGAGGCAGCGCCAGGAACAGATCGGTCAGACGCATCAGCGGGCCGTCGAGCCGTTTGAAGAACCCCGCCATCACGCCAACCAGCGAACCAAGGAACAAGGCCAGCAGCATTGCAGTCAGACCAACCGAAACAGATGTCGCCCCCCCTGCCATCATCCGGGCCAGCATGTCGCGCCCCAGCTGATCGGTACCAAAGGGGTGCGCCCAGCTGGGGCCTTGGTTACGTGCGCGAATATCAATGCGCGTGGCATCAATGTCCCAGAAAAATGGTCCAAGATAGACCGTCAGTACAATCAGCAGGAACAAGGCCCCGCCAAGCATAGCGCCCTTGTGTGATTTGAACTGATCCCACACATCCAGCCATTGGCTGCGGGGCGGTTGATCCAGCTCTTCCATCACACCCGCGGCGGGCAGGGCGGTGGAGGCGGGGGCAATCCCTTCGTCGGGAACCAGACGGTCCTTATCAGTCATAGCGGATCCTCGGGTCTAGAATGCCATAGAGCACGTCTGCGATGAGGTTGAAGAGAACAATCAGCACCGCGAAGATGAAGGTCAGTGTCTGCACCATCGGCAGGTCGTTGGCCTCAATCGCGCCGATCAGAAGTTGACCGATGCCGTTCACCTTGAACACCTGCTCGGTGATGATGGCGCCGCCGAAGATCGCGGGAATACCCAACGCAATCACGGTGACCACAGGGATCATCGAATTGCGCAGCACATGGACCATCACAACCACATATTCGCTGAGGCCTTTGGCGCGGGCGGTGCGGACATAATCCTGATTGAGGTTGTCCAGCATTGAGGCGCGCATGAAGCGGCTGAGCTGTGCGGTAATTTGCAGCGCTAGAACCATGACCGGCATGACCATCTGTTGCAGCTGTTTGACGAAGGAGTCCCAACTGTTCACCACATGCGTGGTGTCATAGATCGAGGGGAACCAGCCAAGCTGCACCGAGAAAATCACGATCACCAACACGCCGGAGAAAAACGGTGGCACCGAGAAGCCGACCATCGACACGAAGGTGCCGACCTGATCGAACCAGCTATACTGGCGGTAGGCCGAATAAATGCCGATAGGCAGGGCGATGGCGATCGCCACCAGATAGGCCGTGCCCACAACCCAGAGGGTCTGCGGCATGCGCTGTACGACGATATCCATCACCGGCGAGCGGGTCTGCCAGGAGATCACGCGCAGGTCACCGGCTGAAAAGCTGGTGCCTAAATAATGGTCGATCAGAACCTGAGGTTCGATCCAGAAGAACTGTACGATCCATTTCCAGAATCGGATATGCGCGGGTTGGCCAAGGCCAAGGGCCTCACGCATCTTTTCTTTGACTTCGGGGGGGACGGTCAGAGGGACCTGAGCCATCGGGTCACCGGGCGCGAGTTCAAGCAGCAAAAAGATAACAAGGCTGATGAACAGAAGCGTCGGAACCGACAGAACAAGGCGTCTGATTGTAAAGGTCAGCATCCAGTAGGCGCCTTTGCAATTGGAAGAATGGGGTGGAACTGGGCGGTCTTTTGCCTGAGATCCATTTCTGGCCGATGCAATGACGTCATTCGGACGTAAATGGCAAGAGGCCCCGGCGCGTTACCGGGGCCACTGCAGGCGTTAGACGCTTACTCGGTGCGGTGCCAGTCAGCTGCGTTCCACAGCTCGGTGTCCCAGACGTTCAGATCCACGCCACCCAGGGTGTTGGAGCGCGCGGACAGACGACCACGGTGAACCAGAGGAATCATGCCACCTTTTTCGACGATGATATCGTTCAGACGCTTGGCGATTTCCGCCCGCGCTTCCAAACCAGCCGTCTGTGACAGTTCGGCGTGCAGCTTGTCGAATTCCTCGTCGCAGAAGCGGGAGATGTTCTCACCCTGCCACTGGCTGTCAGGACGCGGTGCCTTGTCGCACAGACCGTTGCCCAGATAGGACTGCGGGTCGGTGCCGTTGAAGGTGTTGGCGTACATTTCGACGTCAGCATAGAACTTCTGGAAGGTGTCGGGGGAACCCGGATCACCACCGAAGAAGACCGAAGAGTTGATGTTGCGCAGCTCGGTCTCAATGCCGATTTCGCTCCACCACTGTTTGATCAGCGCCTGGAAATCCTGACGCACGGCGTTTGTCGATGTCTGGTACAGGATCTTCATTGGCTTGCCGTCGGGTGTTTCCCGCACGCCATCACCGTTGGTGTCCTTGTAGCCGGCTTCGTCCAGCATCGCGTTTGCGGCGGCGAGATCCTGAGTGGAGCAGTCGAACGTATCCGACGCAAAGGCTGCAGGCGCAGGAACCCAGTTACAGCCGACTTTGCCTGCCTTGCCATAACCGATTTCCACCAGCAGCGGACGGTCGATGGCCAGAGACAGCGCTTTGTAGACAGAAGGATCGCTGAGGAACGGATGCGGGCGGATCACCGACCGCTCATCCGGGCCAAGCGCCGGATCGGGGTTGGTGTTGTTCAGCATGATACGCTCAACCAGAGGGCCAAAGCCCGCGACCGGCACACCTTTGCCGCCGGTTTCCATCTGCGCAATGACTTCGGGGGCTAGCTGGAGATTCCAGGCGTAGTCGAACTCGCCTGTTTCCATAACGGCACGACCTGCTGCGGTTGCGTCGCCGCCACCTTTGAACAGAACCTTGGCAAAGGCAGGCTTCGCCGGGTCACGGTAGTTGGTGTTGGCCGACATGGTGATCACGTCGTTGGGCTTGAACTCATCCACCACAAACGGGCCGGTGCCGATGGGCGCAAAGTTGGCAGTGGTGCATTCGGGTGCTTTGGCACCGACGCAATCAGCAAACTGCGCAGCCTGGATGATCGGGCTTTCGCCGCCCACAAACGGGCCATAAGGGAAGGGGGTCGGTTTGTCGAAAGTGACCTTGACGGTCAGATCGTCGACCGCTTCGACGCTGGTGACGCCTTCGAATTTGGTGACCTGTGCGCAGCCGCCTTCGGGGTGCATACAGTAGTCAGCGGTGAATTTCACATCCTTGGAGGTGAAAGGCGTGCCATCAGACCATAGAAGGCCCGGCTTGATCTTCCAGGTGATCGAAGTGAGATCTTCGCTCACGCCGCCATTATCGACAGTGGGGATCTCTTCAACCAGATATGGAACCATTTCGCCCTGTGGGTCGTAGCGTGCCAGCGGTTCGATCACCAATGACGCCGATTCCACATCCTTGGTACCGCCCGACAGGAACGGGTTCAGGATGGAAGGGGCTTGCCAATAAATAATGTTAACCTGGCCGTCCGATCCCCGTTCGGCAAAGGCTGCAGGGGCAAGCGCGGCTGACGCAATTGCACCCAGCAAAAGGGTTCTGATTTTCATAATTCACTCCTTGTCGGACACGTATGTGCCTTCTTTTGACCGGGTCTCTTACACCCCGGAGGTTTGCCGCTTGGTTGCGGCCTGTGCGAAGTGACACGCTGGATCTGCGCAGGTGTGGCTGGGATCGGCAGGGCCGATCCGGGCGAGACAGCAGCGGCAGGCGTGGCAGCACTGGGGGTATCGAATACAGAGTTCTGCCAAATTGCAAGTCTTGCAGTCGAGAAAAATTGGGGTGAGTTTGACGCCGTCAATAGAGCTGGCGTACACCTTCGTGTTATCGCCATCGGTGCTTATAGAACAATCGATAGAGAAAACTCGAAAAGGGGACGTCACGGTGCTGGATCAGCCAATCGCGCAAATCAAGGGACTCCGCGTTGAGTTTCAGACAAAAGACGGCCCAGTTGTGGGGGTCAAGGACGTCTCGTTTGACATCAACCCTGGTGAAACCGTTTGTATCGTTGGCGAATCTGGTTCGGGAAAATCGGTGTCATCCTTGTCGCTGATGCGCCTTGTGGAGTTTGGCGGCGGTACAATTTCCGGCGGGCAACTGCTGTTTGACCGTCGTGATGGCAAAGAAGTTGACCTGGGCAAGACGGATCAGGCGCTGATGAAGCAGATTCGCGGCAATGAGATCGGGATGATCTTCCAAGAGCCGATGACCGCGCTGAATCCCGTTTTCACAGTCGGCCGCCAGCTGACCGAAGGGCTGCGAGTCCACAAGAATATGACCAAAAAAGAGGCAGAAACCCGGGCGCTGGAACTGTTGCGCGAGGTGCGGATCCCTGAGCCAGAGCGCCGTCTGAAGCAATACCCGCACGAGTTGTCCGGCGGCATGCGCCAGCGGGTCGTGATCGCGATGGCGATGGCCTGCGAGCCGCGCTTGCTGATTGCGGACGAACCAACAACCGCGCTGGATGTCACCATCCAGGCCGAAATTCTCGCGCTGATGGACCGTCTGAAGCGGGAAACCGGCACAGCGGTGATGTTCATCACGCATGATATGGCGGTTGTCGCGCAGATGGCAGACCGTGTGGTTGTCATGTTCCGTGGCAACAAGGTTGAGGAAGGCACGGTCAACGAGATCTTTGAAAACCCACAGCACGACTACACAAAATCCCTGTTGGCCGCAGTTCCAAAGCTGGGCGAAATGCGCGGTAAGGACTATCCGGAACCAATGAAGCTGATGGGCGTGGAGCAGCAGGAGATTGCCCCAATAAAAGGTAGCGCCGAGGTGCTGCTGGAGGTGCGCAACCTGGTGACGCGTTTCCCCGTCAAGGGGGGTATCCTGCGCCGTACGGTGGCCAATGTGCATGCCGTCGAGGACGTCTCCTTCAAGGTGTTTAAGGGGCAAACCTTGTCGCTTGTGGGTGAATCGGGCTGCGGTAAATCCACAGCCGGGCGGTCGATTTTGCGGCTTGTCGAACCACAATCTGGCGCTGTCGAATTTGAGGGCCGTGATGTCCTGGGACTCAGCCAGAGCGACCTGCACAAGGCGCGGCTGGACATGCAGATGATTTTTCAGGACCCGTTTGCCTCGCTTAACCCGCAGATGCAGCTACTGGATCAGGTGGCCGAACCCATGCGCAACTACGGTCTGGCATCTGGCTCCGAATTACAGGATCGCGTGGCCAATCTGTTTGACAGGGTTCATCTGCCTCGCAGTTTCATGCGGCGCTACCCGCATGAAATGTCAGGTGGCCAGCGTCAGCGGATTGCCATTGCGCGCGCCCTTGCCTTGAATCCCAAACTTATTGTGGCGGATGAGGCCGTTTCGGCACTGGATGTGTCGGTGCAGGCGCAGGTGTTGAACTTGATGATGGAGCTGCAATCTGAATTGGGTCTGTCGTTTCTTTTCATCAGCCACGATATGGCCGTTGTCGAGCGTGTCAGCCATCAGGTCGGTGTGATGTATCTGGGCCGTATCGTCGAGATCGGCCCACGTGCCCGCGTCTTTGAAAACCCGCAGCACGCCTACACGCAGGCACTAATGAAGGCGGTGCCGATCGCGGACCCCAACCAGCGTAAATCCGAAAAGGATCTGAATTTTAAGCCGATCCCGTCGCCGATCCATGATTTGAACTATAAAGCAGAACCATCGCAATACCTGGAGGTGGAGCCGGGCCACTTCGTTCTGACCACCGATAGCGGCTACTGATCCATGGTCGAGCAGCTCAGCCCGCTGGAGATCATGACCAAGCTGATCTCCTTTCCCACAGTCAGCCGTGACACCAATCTGCCGCTGGTGGAGTGGGTCGAGGGATATCTCGAGAGCCACGGGATCACCGCCCATCGCTGGGTGGATCCGGATCAGCCCCATAAGGCAGCTCTCTTTGCCCATGTCGGACCCGAGGTTGAGGGGGCCGTCGTTCTGTCTGGCCATACCGATGTCGTGCCGGTCGACGGTCAGCCTTGGGACAGTGATCCCTTCACCGTGGTGGAGCGGGACGGCAAGTATTATGGGCGCGGTACCTGCGATATGAAAGGGTTTGATGCGCTGGCAATCTGGGCGCTGATTGCGGCCCATCATCGTGGCGTCGCACAGCCTTTGCAATTGGCGCTCAGCTTCGACGAAGAGGTCGGTTGCACCGGCGCGCCCCCCATGATCCAGGCCATGCAAAAGGCCCTGCCCAAGGGCAGCTGTGTCATCGTCGGTGAGCCCTCGGTTATGCGGCCGGTGACGGGCCACAAGGGGGGTACTGGCTACAGTACACATCTGGTTGGATTCGAGGTACACAGCTCGCTGATGCACACAGGTGTCAGCGCCATCATGCAAGGTGCCCGGCTGATCGACTGGGCCAATGCACGCAATGCCGAGAATATGGCAAGAACCCCGGATGATGTTGCTTCCCTGTTCACGCCGCCCTTTACGACTTGCCACGTCGGCATGATCGAAGGTGGGACTGCGCATAATATCACTGCCAAGGATTGCCGGTTTGTGATGGACTTCCGGGTCGTACCCGGCGAATCGGCCAGCGATTGGGAAGCGGCGTATCTTGCCAAGGTGCGTGAGGTCGAAGCCGATATGCAGACGATCCACGCCGATACCCGCATCGAGATCAGCCAGAAATTCAACGTGCCCGCATTGGTGCCCGAGGTCGAAGGCGAAGCGGAGACCTTGGTCCGATCGCTTACCGGGGACAATGGCACCCATGTTGTCAGCTACGGAACCGAGGCCGGGCAATTTCAGGAGGCGGGCTATTCTGCGGTGATCTGCGGTCCGGGCGATATCGCCCAGGCGCATCAGCCAAATGAATACATCGAAGTTGCCCAATTCAATGCGGGCCATAGTTTTATGCAACAGCTGGTGGATCGTCTCGCTGACTAAGCACGCGGGGTTTGTCGCGCTCTTCGGGGCGCAGGCTGTGGGCTGATCGTAGCCTATGGTGGTCTGCTTGCACCTGGTTACTTGATAAGGCAAGTTTTTTGGCAGAGAGTGCCCGAAGACCCTGCCGAACGCGCTGTCGCTTGTCTGGGACCCGCCCGCCACCACCGCCATGTCCAGAGCTGATGCGTGATAGGTTTGGTGGGTGAACCTGTCCCTTGCGCCGTGACAATCGCTGGCGCGGAACGGGCCAATTGGAAGGAAACGCGTATGCCGATCAAGAACCGTCTGTCTGAAATGCACGCCGAGATCACTGGTTGGCGTCGTCACCTGCATCAGATGCCGGAATTGCTCTATGAGGTGCATAAGACCGCTGCCTTCGTCGAGGAGAAGCTCCGCAGCTTTGGCATCACTGACATCACCACCGGGATTGGCCGGACCGGTGTTGTGGCTGTGATCGAGGGCAATACTGATACTTCGGGCCGTGTCATTGGCCTGCGCGCGGATATGGATGCTCTGCCGATCACTGAGGCGACAGGGCTGGACTATGCCTCGCAATCACCAGGGCTGATGCATGCCTGTGGCCACGATGGGCACACCTCCATTTTGTTAGGTACGGCGAAATACCTTGCTGAGACACGTAACTTCGATGGCCGTGTTGTGCTGATCTTTCAACCAGCTGAGGAAGGTGGCGCCGGAGGCAAGGCGATGTGCGACGACGGGCTAATGGATCGCTGGAGTATTCAGGAAGTCTATGGGCTGCACAATGCGCCGGGCATCCCGGTGGGAGAGTTCGCCATTCGCCCGGGGCCGCTGCTGGCCTCTTCCGATGAATTCGAGATCATCGTGACCGGTGTTGGCGGCCATGCCGCAACCCCGCATGAGGCCATTGATACCACGCTGGTCGCCTCGCAGATCGTGGTGTCGCTGCATTCTATCGTTTCGCGCAATATCGACCCGTTGAAACATGTCGTACTGACGGTCGGTACATTTGAAACGGACAGCACCGCCTCCAACGTCATTGCGCATACCGCCCGCTTGCTGGGCACTGTGCGCACATTGGAAAGTGAATGTAGGGGGCAGGCTGAAATCCGCGTGCGCCGCATCGCCGAAGATGTGGCGCACGCCTATGGGGCCAAGGCCGAGGTGATCTGGACGCCGGGCTATCCGGTGACGATCAACACCGCAGCCGAGACGGGGTATGCGGTTGAGGCGGCGCGTGCTGTGGCGGCCAAGGTAACGGATGATACCGATCCGATCATGCCGTCAGAGGATTTCGCCTATATGCTGGAAGAGCGTCCCGGCGCCTATATCTTCCTTGGCAACGGCGACACCGCCATGTGCCACCATCCGGCCTATGATTTCGACGATGAAGCGATCCCGCTGGGGTGCAGCTGGTTTGCCGAACTGGTCGAACGACGTATGCCCGCAGCCTGAGGATGACCCGATGCCCGTGAAGAACCGCTTTGCTGAAATGCACGCCGAAATCACTGCCTGGCGACGGGACATTCATCAGCACCCGGAAATCCTCTACGAGACACATCGCACCAGTGCCCTGGTCGCCGACAAACTGCATGCCTTTGGCTGCGACGAGGTGGTGACCGGCGTTGGCCGCACCGGAGTTGTAGGCGTTATAAGCGGCCGTTCAGACAGTCAGGGGCGTGCCATTGGCCTGCGTGCCGATATGGATGCGCTTCCTATGGCAGAGAATACCGGCCTGCCGCATGCCTCCAAAACGGATGGCGCGATGCACGCCTGCGGCCATGACGGGCATACCGCGATGTTGCTGGGGGCGGCAAAATACCTCGCGGAAACCCGCAATTTCGACGGCACGGTGGTGGTGATCTTTCAGCCTGCCGAAGAGGGCGGCAATGGTGCTGAGGCCATGTGCAAGGATGGGTTGATGGACCGTTTCGGTATTGATGAGGTCTATGCCATTCACAATTCACCGGGGCTGGAGCTGGGGAAATTCGCGCTGCGGCCAGGACCGATTCTTGCCTCTGTCGACGAGTTCGTCATTCGCTTGCAGGGGCGCGGCGGTCACGCTGCAAAGCCGCAGGACACTGTGGATACCACCGTGATGATGTGCACTCTGATCACGGCCCTTCAGTCCATCGTTTCGCGCAATGTCGATCCGGTAATGCAGGCTGTCTTGTCTGTGACCTCTGCCGAGACGTCGTCAAAGGCCTTTAACGTCATCCCCGACCGTGCAGAGGTGAAAGGCACCATTCGCACCCATTCGCCCGCCGTCCGTGCGCAGATCCCGGAACGTTTGCGGGCAGTGACGAATGCTGTTGCCCAGACCTTTGGCTGCACGGCTGCGGTGGAGTTTGTGAATGGTGTGCCTGTTACCATCAATGACGAAACGGCTACACACCACGCTTATGCTGCGGCCTTGGCCGTGGCCGGTGGCTGCGAGCCTGTGCCGCTGTCGATGGGCGGAGAGGATTTCTCCTTTATGCTGCAAGAGCGCCCCGGCGCGATGATCAGATTGGGCAATGGCCCCACTGCCGCGCTGCACCATCCTTCCTACGACTTCAACGACGAAGCGATTCCAGCGGGGTGCAGCTGGTTCGTGACACTGATCGAACAACGTATGCCTTTGCCCTAAACACGTGATTGCCTGTGCAATACCCATTCACCCGAACACCGCACGCCGGATTGGCGCGCGCATTCAACCAAAAGGACCTTAAAATGCCTGTTAAGAATCGTTTTGCCGAGATGCAGACAGAAATCACAGCTTGGCGACGTGACATCCACGAAAACCCTGAGATCCTGTTTGAAACTCACCGTACCAGCGCATTGGTGGCGGACAAGCTGAAGGAATTTGGTTGCGATGAAATCGTGACCGGTATTGGTCGCACCGGCGTGGTTGGCGTGATCAAAGGTAAGAGCGATAGCGCGGGCAAGGTGATTGGCCTGCGCGCGGATATGGATGCGCTGCCGATTCACGAGCAGACCGGATTGGACTATGCGTCCAAAACGGATGGCGCGATGCATGCCTGCGGTCATGATGGCCATACTGCGATGCTGCTCGGCGCGGCAAAGTACCTCTCGGAGACGCGAAATTTCGATGGAACCGTTGTGGTGATCTTTCAACCTGCCGAAGAAGGCGGCGGCGGCGGCAAAGAAATGTGCGATGATGGCATGATGGACCGCTGGAATATTCAGGAGGTTTACGGCATGCACAATTGGCCGGGCCGTCCCATTGGCTCCTTTGCAATCCGTCCTGGTGCCTTTTTTGCCGCAACTGACCAGTTCGACATCACCTTTGAAGGGCGCGGTGGCCATGCGGCGAAGCCGCAGGAAACCATCGACACCACCGTGATGTCGGCGCAGGCGGTTTTGGCGCTGCAAACCATCGCCTCGCGCAACGCAGATCCCGTGCATCAGATCGTGGTATCGGTCACCTCGTTTGAGACGTCCTCCAAGGCGTTCAACGTGATCCCGCAGAGCGTTCACATCAAAGGTACTGTGCGCACTATGTCGGGTGAGATGCGCGACCTAGCCGAGAAACGCCTCAACGAGATCTGCGCAGGCGTCGCCGCTACCTTTGGTGGCACAGCAGATGTGACCTATCATCGTGGATATCCGGTGATGGTGAACCATGAAGAGCAGACCGAATTTGCAGCCAAGGTTGCCAGCGACATTTCTGGCAGCTGCGAGGACGCACCGTTGGTGATGGGCGGTGAGGACTTTGCCTTTATGCTGGAAGAGCGCCCAGGTGCCTATATCCTGGTCGGCAACGGCGACACAGCCGCAGTGCATCACCCGGAATACAACTTCAACGACGATGCGATCCCGGCTGGCTGCAGCTGGTGGGCGGAAATCGTAGAACAGCGTATGCCTGCCGCCTGATCTAATCTAGACTTAGGCATGAAGACCAGAACGCCCGTCCCTGTCTGGGGCGGGCGATTTGCGTTTGCCGACCGTCTGAGAGGCGGGTCAGCCTTCAGACCAGAGCTCCTGATAAACGGCGTCGATGCCATCTGCTTCCGCATGGGCGCTGAAGGCGTGGACCGCCAGATCGCGCCCCGCACGTGCCATCACGGCAAGACGATCTGGCGCTGACAGCAGTTGCCCTGCAGCAGTCGCGGCCTGCTCTGTGGCCTGAAGTGGAACCACAGTACCAACCTTGCCCTGCGCCGAAAACGCGCGGTAGTATCCGGTGTCAGAGCCAACAAAGGGGACGGCACTGGCCAGCCCTTCCAGCGGGGCCATGCCGTAGCCCTCATAGCGGGGCAGTTGCATCACCAACGATAATGCACGCATCACCCGTGGCAGGTTGCTGGCCGGGATCTCACCAGTAAAAATAATCCGGTCACTTAATCCTGCCGCCGCGATGCGGGTCTGCAATCCCTTCAGAAATGCCTGATGTTCCCGTGCTGCGCGGCCAATGACCAATGCGACAGTTCCGGGATGCGCCGGCAGCAACCGCAGCATGGTGTCAATAAAGAGATCGGTGCCCTTCTCCGGGCGAATACGCCCGATGGTGGCAAGCCCCTGCGCGCCGCCATATCCCAACGCCGCCCAGGCAGACCTGCGGTTTTCTGCCGGGATAAAGAGATCTGTATCCACGCCATGGGGCACCACAGCGCGCACATTGGGTACAAAGCCTGCGGCGGCGTCCGTCGTCGCCACGACCGCATCCATGCGCGAGATCAGCCAGCGCGGGAACGCAGAATGCCGCCGCTGCGCCGCCGAGGTGAAGACAATCCTAACCGGCAGCCGCAGGACGTCGCGTGCCCAGATCGCAGCGCGCATTTCCGTATTGCGCCGAACATGCCAAATCGCAAAGGATTTGGCAGGATCATGGTGACGCGAGGCCGCGCGAGCGGCGGCTATAGAAACGGGAACGGGGCAGCCGGGCAGTGAGCGTCCTATCAGTGCCATATCATAGCGGTTGGCCTGTTGACGGATCACATTGGCCGCTGTTGCTGACACACCGGTAAAGTTGCGATTGAAATTGGTGACGAACAGGTCAGCCATTTGTTCAGTCCCGCTCAGTTGTCTGCTGCGGCAGGCGCCAGCGCCAGATGGTCGATCAGCAGATCCACCACGCCCTCCAGTGCTGCGGCCTGGGTGGTGACCACGTCATGGGCAGCAGCGCGCGCCTTTGTTAGGGCAGTGGGGTCTTGCAACCAGTTCTGTACCGCTTTGGCCAGTGTCGACGCATCGGTGACTTCAACCGCACCACCGGCAGCAATGAGCGGCGGGAAGGTTTCGGCGAAATTGGAATAGCCGGGACCGGTGATGACGGCAGCACCTGCCTGAGCCACCTCAAACGGATTATGACCGCCGATCGGCGCAAGAGAGCCACCAAGAAATACAATGGGCGACAGTGCGTACCAGGTCCCAACTTCGCCCAGCGTATCAGCCAGATAAATCTGCGTGTCAGCCGTGAGCGGTTGTCCCTCGCTGCGGCGCGCCATGCTCAGACCCGCTTTGCGGATCAGCGTGGTGATCTCTTCAGCGCGCTCGGGGTGGCGTGGGGCGAGCAGCAGGCACAGCGCGGGAAACTCAGCCAGCAGAGCCTTATGCGCGGCAATCACCGTCTCTTCCTCGCCCTGATGGGTCGAGCTTGCAATCCAAGCAGGACGTGTGCCAAGGGCAGAGCGCAGGTCGTCGAGCGCCTGTTTGTCGACTGGTAACGGTGCTGAGCCTGCTTTCAGATTGCCACTGGGATGGACGCGCGCAGCATCCGCGCCCAATTCAATGAGCGTTTGGCCCATCTGCGGATTTTGACTGAGCAGAATATCAAATTTCTGCATGACAAAGGCCGCCGTTGCCGGTTTGGACTTCCACCGCTCTACGGAGCGATCCGACAGACGTGCGTTGACCAGAGCCAGGCGCACGCCGGCATGTTTGGCGGCGTCCAGGGTCACTGGCCACAGTTCGCTTTCGACAAAGAGTGCCGCATCCGGTTGCCAGTGACGCAGGAACCGTTGCACGGCCGTGCTGCTGTCGAGTGGGGCAAACTGGTGGCGGCAGCGTGCGGGCATACGTTTTGCCATCATCTCTGCCGAGCTGGCCGTACCGGAGGTCAGGAGAAACTCTGCTCGGGGCAGGCGCGGAGCCAGTTTGTCGATCAGGCTCAATGCGGCCAGGCTCTCACCGACCGATGCTCCGTGAAACCATAGTAGCGGGGCAGAACTGTCATCTGAGGACATTGGGGTAGGGCGGGGCTGACTGGCGTAGCCGAGCCGCTCGCGTTGGCGCACCGGGGTCACGCCATGCGCCGCCAGCTTGCCCGCCACCTTGCGAAACGCAAAAGGCGCCAGCAATGCGGTCACGCCACGGTACAAGTGAAACAGCAGCGGCGGTGCGCTGGATTTAAGGCTGGTCATTTCAGCCGCCGGTGTGGCTCATGTGGCGGGGCATCTGCCCGTCCAGCTTTTGGCGGGAGTAGTCAAAATCATGTCCCTTGGGTTTCAGGGTGATGGCCGCGCGAATTGCGGTTTCCAGCGCTTGTTCGTCCTCGGGGTGGTCGCGCAGGGGGGCACGCAGGTCTGCCATGTCCTCTTGGCCGAGGCACATGTATAACTCACCTGTACAAGTCAGCCGCACGCGGTTGCAGCTTTCGCAGAAATTATGCGACAGCGGTGTGATGAAGCCGATTTTCTGACCGGTTTCCTCTAGCCGGACATAACGGGCGGGCCCACCTGTGCGCTCGGTCAGATCTGTAACCGTGAAATGATCCTCGTAGCTGCGACGAACATCCTTCAGCGACCAATATTGGCCCAGCCGGTTTTCATTGCCGATATCGCCCATCGGCATCACCTCGATCCAGGTGAGATCCATGTCACGCTCAGCGCACCATTGGGTGATCGTCGGCAGCTCGTCTTCGTTGAAACCCTTGAGAGCGACGGCATTGATCTTGATCCGCAGTCCGGCCTTCTGTGCGGCATCAATGCCGCGCAGCACCTGTGGCAGGCGGCCCCAGCGGGTGATCTCGGCGAATTTACCCTCATCGATGGTATCAAGCGAAACATTCACCCGCCGCACACCTGCATCGTAGAGGTCCTGCGCATATTTCTCCAGCTGCGAGCCATTGGTTGTTAGGGTCAGCTCTTTCAGGGCGTTGCTTTCCAGATGTCGGGTCATGGAGCGAAAGAAAGTCATAATGCCCCGGCGCACCAGCGGTTCGCCACCGGTAATGCGCAGCTTCTCTACACCGAGGTTGACGAAGGTCGAACACATGCGGTCCAGCTCCTCCAACGTCAACAGATCCTTCTTTGGCAGGAAGGTCATGTTTTCGGACATGCAGTAGACGCAGCGAAAATCGCAGCGGTCGGTGACCGAAACGCGCAGGTACGTGATGGCGCGGGCGAAGGGATCAATGAGCGGAGCAGTCATACACCTTAGGTAAAGCGGGGGGGCGCTTGCGGCAAGGGCTGAGTTTGGCCGAATGGGGGATTGCCGCTAGCAAAGCCGTGAGGTGAGAGCTAGTGTCGCCTTATGCGTAATTCTGTCTTGATCTTTTCATCTTTCGTGCTGCTTGGGGCCTGTGGCCAAATGCAGTGGAATTCCTCTGTTTTAGGCGCGCGGTCGCCCTCGGGTCAGGTGGATCTGCCATCGGGGGCAATTGGCGATCCGGTTGGAACTGTCCCGTTGGCGCCAGGTATCGAGCAAACCCCACTTGATGGCAGGTCGGCACCGGTGGCCTCTGGTGGCTACACCGGCCAGGCATCTACTGTGGCAAGCCTTGGCGATCCTTCTCAGCCGGGCTTGTGGCTGGAGACCCCCTTGGTTGGCAGCGCGCAACAGGCACGCGTTCGTTCGCCAAAGGGCACGGAGGTGACACTGACACTGCGCCCGATTGCGGGCGATGCCAGCGCGGGCAGTCGGTTGTCCATCGATGCGATGCGGGCACTTGGCCTGCCGCTGACAGAATTGGTGGAGCTTCAGGTCTTGCCCGCAGCCTGATCCGTTAACTCGACTTCCAAAGATACGGCAACGGCGCGAGGGGGATCTTCGCGCCGTTGTTCATTCAGAGGTCTCTAGTCAACCCTATTGGCTGTCCACGTCGAAAACGGCGGCGGCAGGGAGGTATTTCGCGGCCTCTTTGCGGGCAAAGGGCTTCATCGCCTCTCCATGCTCTGCGAGAAAGGCGCGAGTGCGGTCAGCATCATGTTTGCTGAGGTCACGCAGCCACCACGCAATGGATTTCTGCATAAACCAGTTGCGATCCGGCACATAGGCAGCGGCCCAGCCTAGGATTCGTTCACGTGTCGCCAGTTCTTCCGGCTTGGGATTTGGCAGTTTGGCCCAGGGCAGGGTCGATACCAATGCCGCACGCCGTGTCCACATATGCTCCGAAGTGGTCCAACCTTCAACAATGTCCAACCGCTCAGGCGCGGCTTGCAGGCGTTTCTGGATCGCCGAGGCCGCATGATCCGCAATGGCCCAACTGTCGAAACCGGGTAACCAGCTTTGCAACAGCTCCCAGACCGCTGTGTCTTCTTTAATGCGCGCCTGCGTCAGCAGCTTTGCAGCGGCAATGCGCGCTTCAAAAACATCACTGGCCCAGAGATCCTGCGCCAGAGAGCAGCGGGTAGCAACGCCGTCTTCACCGGCGCTCAACTCTTGGCGCCATTCCTGACTGAGGGCATTTATGGTGGGATTGGGGACACCCAATACGCGCCGCTTTTGCTTGTGATAGCTGACCATCTGTGCGGCGCGGTCAGGTTCGGCAGCGGCTTCTAACGCGGTGAGGGCGGTCTCAAGTGTAAGTTCGCTCATTCTACGGTCACCGACTTTGCGAGATTGCGAGGTTGGTCCACATCAGTTCCTTTTGCGATGGCCGTGTAATAGGCGATCTGTTGCGCCGGTACGGCATAGAGGATTGGGGCCAAGCTGTCCGGAACCTGCGGCATGACAATCACCTCATGGGTGCCATCGCCCGCGATTTTGGCGCCTTCGGCATCGGTGATCAGGATCACCTTACCGCCGCGCGCCATCACTTCTTGCATGTTTGACACGGTCTTGTCGAACAGCGCATCACGTGGTGCCATTACGACCACCGGCACTTTTTCATCAATCAATGCGATCGGGCCGTGCTTTAGCTCGCCGCTGGCGTAACCTTCTGCGTGAATATAGCTCAGTTCCTTAAGCTTTAGCGCGCCCTCCAGTGCCAATGGATAAAGCTGACCTCGCCCAAGGAAAATAATATCCCGCGCTTCGGCAAGGCCACGGGCAGATGCGGTGATCTGTTTTTCGCCCGCCAGTGACTGGTGGATCAATCCGGGAATCGCTCGCAAATCATTGGGCATTCCGTCTGGCAGGGGCAAACCCCGCTGTTCGGCGGCGCGCAACGCGAGCAGCAATAAGATCGTAAGCTGGCAAGTGAATGCCTTGGTCGAGGCGACAGAAATTTCAGGGCCGGCATGCAGCGGCAGGATCACATCGCTCTCTCGCGCAATGGAGCTTTCAGGGACGTTGACCAGCCCTACGATTTGCTGGGCTTTGCCGTCCATGTAGCGCAGCGCTGCCAGCGTGTCGGCGGTCTCGCCCGATTGTGACACAAACAGTGCCAGCGTCTTCTCCGAGACTGGCGGTTCCCGGTAACGGAACTCAGAGGCGACATCGACCTCAACCGGCATGCGGGCAATCTGCTCGAACCAGTATTTCGCAACCATGCAGGCGTAGAAAGCGGTGCCGCAGGCCACCATGGTCAGTCGTTCGATCTTGGTGAAATCAAGTTCAGCCGGTAGCGACAGCTGTCCGTCGTCGCCCATATAGGCCTTCAACGCGCGGTCAATGGCCACCGGCTGTTCGGCGATTTCCTTGGCCATGAAATGCTTGTGACCGTCCTTGTCGACACGGGCGTTGGCAAGCTGGATCTGGCGTTTCTCGCGGTTGGCGATGGCGCCGCGCTGATCCCGGATCTCAAGGCTGTTGCGCGTCAGCACGGCAAAATCGCCCTCTTCCAGATAGGTGATCTGATCGGTGAAAGGGGCAAGCGCAATGGCGTCGGAGCCGACAAACATCTCACCGTCACCATGACCAATCGCCAAAGGCGATCCTTTGCGCGTGGCGATCATCAGATCCTCTGCGCCCTCAAAGAGGAAGGCCAGTGCGAAGGCCCCCTCCAGTCGCGCGACGGTTTTACGCGCGGCCTCGATGGGCGCAAGACCCTCACAAACAAGGAATTCGCAGAGCAGGGCGACGGTTTCGGTGTCGGTCTCGGTTTGAAAAGTGATGCCTTTCTGCGCCAACTCTTCGCGCAGATCCTTGAAGTTCTCAATGATGCCATTGTGGACAACCGCGACCCCACCGGCGCGGTGGGGGTGGGCATTGCCAACAGTCGGGGCACCATGGGTGGCCCAACGGGTGTGACCAATCCCGGATTTGCCGGGCAGCGGATCATGCACCAGTAGATCGGAGAGATTCACCAGTTTACCGACGGCGCGGCGGCGATCCAGAGCACCACCGTTGACCGTGGCGATGCCTGCGCTGTCATAACCGCGATATTCAAGCCGCTTCAGCGCCTCGACCAGAATGGGGGCTGCTTCATGATTGCCAAGAACGCCGACGATGCCACACATTATTCGGCTCCTTTGCTCAGACGGGCCTTCTTTGCGCGCAGCATGTCCATCAGCTTGCGTGCGCGACCCGGTTTATTTTTCTGTTCAGCGCGGGCAATCGCCAGCGCGCCGTCCTCAACCGATTTGGTGACCACGGCACCTGTTGCGGTCATGGCCTCATCGCCGATCCGCACCGGGGCCACCAGCATTGTGTTGGAGCCGATAAAGGCCCGTGCGCCGATTTCGGTGCGATGTTTCATCACGCCGTCGTAGTTGCAAGTGATTGTGCCTGCGCCGATATTTGTTTCGGCCCCCACGCTGGCATCGCCAATATAGCTCAGGTGGTTGACCTTGGCGCCCTCGGCGATTTCGGCATTCTTGATTTCCACAAAATTGCCGATGTGGGTGTTCTCGGCCAGTTCCGCACCGGGACGCAGGCGGGCGTAGGGGCCGACCTTGGAGCCGCGCGAAATATGACAGCCCTCAAAATGGGAGAAGGACCGGATGAACACACCGCTTTCCACCGTGACCTCGGGGCCAAAGACGACATTGGGTTCGATGATCGTGTCGCGACCGATGACAGTATCAAAGGCCAGATACACCGTCTCCGGGTCCATCAGCGTGACACCATCTGCCATCAGATCGGCGCGCTTGCGCTGTTGGAAGACACGGTCGGCCTCGGCCAGATCAGCGCGGGAATTGATACCAAGGGTCTCGGATTCGTCGCAAGATACAGCGGTGACGCGCAGCCCAGCAGCGCGGGCCAGTTCCACCAAATCAGTGAGGTAGTATTCGCCGGAGGCATTGGCACTGTCGACTTGGTCAATCAGCGCAAACATCTGCGCCGCATTACCTGCCATCAGGCCTGAGTTGCAAAAATCAATCGCTCGCTCCGCCTCGGTTGCGTCTTTATATTCGACAATCCGCTCAAGACTGTCGCCATCCATGACCAACCGGCCATAGCGCGCCGGATCAGCCGCGGTAAAGCCAAGCACCACCAGATCTGCGTTCTGTCGTGCGGCCAGCATCCGCTGCAATGTCTCAGCGCTGACAAAGGGTGTGTCGCCATAAAGCACGACGATATCGCCATCAAAATCGGACAGGGCATCACGGGTCTGCGCCACCGCATGCGCGGTTCCAAGCTGTTCTTCCTGAACAACAATTTTGGCCTCTTCGTCGATATCGGCCATCATGGCGCGCACGTAGTCCGCCCCGTGACCTGCCACAACAATGGTGTGCTCCGGCGTCAGCGCGCGCCCTGCGGATAGCGCGTGTTCCAGCATCGGTGCGTGGGCAATTGGATGCAAAACCTTGGGCAGGTCGGAGTTCATCCGGGTGCCTTTGCCTGCGGCCAGAATGACGAGGGCGGTGCTCATGTGTTGTTTTCTCTTTGTCTTTTCAGCGCCCCCGTTTTATCCGCTAACAGCAGGTGCGCAAGGTAAAGCGCCATCAAACAAGATTGCGGCTTGCAATAAGTGGTAGCGGAAACGCGCCGAGAGAGGGCAAATATGCGAACGGTTATCTTCGATCTGGACGGCACTCTGGCGGATACATCTGGTGATTTGCTCGCGGCGGCCAACGCGTGTTTTCGCAAGATGGGGCTTGGCGATCTGCTGCACCTGCCACGGGATGCAGGCGTTGCGCTGCGTGGCGGCAAGAGCATGCTGACCGCAGGGCTGAAACGGGCAGGTCGCTACAGCGAAGACCTGGTTGAGGAATATTATCCTGTTCTGCTGGAGCAGTATCGCGACGCGATTGACCATCATACCGTGATGTATCCCGGTGCCATGGAGGCGGTTGAGCAATTGAAGGCGGACGGGTTTCGTGTGGGTATATGCACCAATAAGCCTGAGGCGCTGGCAGAGAAACTGACCCGCAGCCTGGGTGTGCGGGATGCGTTCCACTCGCTGGTGGGAGCCGATACTCTGCCTGTGCGCAAACCTGATCCCGAACCCCTGCGCGAAGCCGCGCGCCGGGCGGGAGGAGACCCGGAGCGAACCATACTGATTGGTGATACCGATACCGACCGCAAAACCTCTGCCGCCGCCGGTGTTGCTTCGGTGCTGGTCACCTTTGGTCCGTCCGGCGGCGACCTTGAGGCGCTACGGCCTGAAGCGTTGCTGCAACGGTTCGAGGACCTTCCTGCACTGGCAGCGCGATTGTTGCCGCTTTAGCGACATTCTGGCGTCGCAGACCGGGGACTTGACCTTATGCAGTCAGACGCAGACAAACGCATGATGACAGAGATTTTCACCGGTAGTTTCACCCAGCAGGAACCCATCCCCGAAGAGGCTATTGAGGCCGCTGTTGAGGTGATGCGTCACGGGCGGTTGCACCGCTATAACGTCGCCGAAGGTGAGGCGGGCGAGGTGACCCTCCTAGAAGAGGAATTTGCCACCCAGATGGGCGCGCCCTATGCGCTGGCGGTGGCCTCTGGCGGCTATGCTCTGGCGACGGCGCTGCGTGCAGTCGGGGTGAAGCCGGGCGACAAGGTTCTCACCAACGCCTTCACCTTGGCGCCGGTGCCGGGATCCATCGCGGCTGTGGGCGCAGATCCGGTCTATGTCGGCGTCACTGAGGCGCTGACGCTGGATCTGGAGGATCTGGAGCGGCAGCTTTCGGTCGACGGGCACCCGCGCGTTCTGATGCTGTCGCATATGCGCGGGCATCTGTGTGATATCGACCGGTTGATGGCGATCTGCGACGCTGCGGGTGTCACCGTGATCGAGGATTGCGCCCACACCATGGGCGCGCGCTGGAACGGGGTATTATCTGGACGCCACGGTGCGGTTGGCTGCTATTCTTGCCAGACTTATAAGCATGTGAACTCAGGCGAGGGCGGCCTGCTGGTGACCTCCGACCCCGAGATTGCTGCGCGCGCAATTATGCTCTCTGGGTCCTATATGCTCTATTCCCGCCATCGCGCGGCGCCTGGACCTGAGGTATTTGAGCGCATCAAATATGAGACGCCGAACATCTCCGGGCGGATGGACAATCTGCGTGCGGCCATCCTGCGTCCGCAGTTGCGGGATCTTGATCAACAGGTGCAGCGCTGGAATGCCCGATATCAGCGGATTGAGGCGGGCCTGCGCGACACGCCGGGTCTGATGATGGTTGAGCGTCCTGCCGAGGAACTTTATGTCGGCTCCTCCATCCAGTTTCTGCTGCTGGACTGGACTGATCAGAATATAACCGAGGTTCTCAACCGTTGTGCGGCGCGCGGCGTCGAACTGAAGTGGTTTGGCGCGTCGGAACCGGTTGCTTTTACCTCTCGCTATGACAGCTGGCGCTATGCGGAGGCGCCAGTGATGCCTGCAAGCGACCGGGTTCTGCACGGGGTTATTGATATGCGGGTGCCGTTGACATTCTCGCTGGAGGACTGCGCGCAGATTGCCCGCATCATCCGCGCAGAGGTGGCGGCGGTGTTTCAGGCAGACCCTAACTAAGGGCCCAACACGGACAGATTTAGGTTGGTCTGGCCGCGCAGAATTGCCGCTCAGATGGCATCCAGCGCGGCGCGATTGTTCTTGCCGATCCGCGCAACAAGCCGCTTTTGTCTGGCATGCGGCGGGATGGGTCTGGCGCTTTCGGTGCAATGCCTTGTGCCGCAGATCAGATCCGGGAAAAGCAGTGTCAGCTCTTCTTGTGCGGCAGGCGACAAGGCGGCGAGCGACTGTTCGGTGACCAGCAGGCTTTCACTCGGCGCGCCATTTGCAAATACGATCTCGTGGTTGTCGAACAGCATATGGTAGTAGGTGACAGCTGCGCGGTCTTCGTTGACGTAGATGCCGGGCAGGGCGGTCAGGCGAATGGCTGGGATCAGCACTTCGAATTGACCAAACATGCGCTTCGCCACGCGCGAGCGGATCAGCATGCGATGCTGGCGTGAGACCTGTAGCGGCTGACTTGGCAGTCCGGGGCCAAGCGCGCCTGCTTCGATCCGAACCGGGCAGAGCTTGGCGTTGTCTGCCATCTGTGCTGGCGACACGCTGCGCTTGCCGATCCAGCGCAACGGTCGCGGTCCATTTTCGGTCAGGATGACAGTCCCTGGCGTCAATGTCTCTATTGCGCGGGGGCCCTCAGCCGTTTCGATCAGCGTGCCATTGCAGAAGCAGACCATCAGCGAAATATTGTCAACGATTGCGCCCAGACTGTTGTCGCTGCCCAGTTCTGTCAGGCGCAGGGTGTATTGGCCCGCACTGGGAAAATCGACATTCAGACTGGCCTGGGTGAAGCTGTTGGTGGTTGGCAATACCGACATCGACGCGATAACGGCCCCGCCCGCATCCAGAATTTCAACGGTGAACCCTTCGGTTCCGGCCTGGTTCAGCGATGCTGTGCGTAGGGCGGCATCCAGTGTCAACGCGGTCTGGATTGGATTGTTGACGGTGAAAGATTGCTCCATGATCGTCGTCTGGCCGGATTGTCCGTCCATCTCAGCAACGCGATTGGACGAGCCGTTCCCGAGATAGGCGTTCTCGGTGTAGCTGGTCTCAAGGTCGGTGCCGCCCCAGTTGGCAGATCCGCTGTCGAAGGTTCCATTTATGATCAAGTTCTGCATCTGGCCGGATCTCTGCGTGCTTTGGTAAATTTTTTCCTAATGGCAGACTAAGGCGTCAGTGTGGCGACGGCTAGTGGTGCGCGGGCGGATAGGTGAATAATTCCGGCATCAACGTGACGCGTTGTTGACTGAGGGGGAGGGATGTGGCAATTAATGAACAACTGTTCAATAACTGGCAAGTTCAGGAGAAAACGATGTTCAACGCAAGCATGACCTTTGATCTGGGCGAAGATGTGAATGCCCTGCGCGACATGGTGCACCGCTGGGCGCAAGAGCGCGTCCGCCCGATGGCGCAGGAGATTGATCAGAAAAACGAATTTCCGGCAGAGCTCTGGCAGGAGATGGGGGAGCTGGGTCTTCTCGGCATCACCGTGCCTGAGGAGTTCGGCGGCGCTGGCATGTCCTACCTGGCCCATACCGTCGCCGTTGAGGAAATCGCGCGAGCCAGTGCTTCGGTGTCGCTCTCCTATGGTGCGCATTCGAATCTTTGTGTCAATCAGATCAAATTGAACGGCAATGCTGAGCAGAAGGCCAAATACCTGCCGCGACTGGTTTCAGGCGAGCATGTTGGCGCGCTGGCAATGTCCGAGGCGGGCGCCGGCTCGGACGTCGTCTCGATGTCCTTGCGTGCAGAGAAGCGTAATGACCACTACCGTCTGAACGGCAACAAATACTGGATCACCAATGGTCCCGATGCGGACACGCTGGTGGTCTACGCTAAGACGGACCCGGATGCAGGCTCCAAGGGTATGACGGCCTTCCTGATTGAGAAAGAGATGAAAGGATTCTCCACCTCGCAGCATTTCGACAAGCTGGGGATGCGTGGCTCTAACACCGCCGAGCTGGTTTTCGAAGACGTGGAAGTCCCTTTTGAAAACGTGCTGGGCGAAGAGGGTAAGGGCGTGCGCGTCCTGATGTCCGGTCTCGACTATGAGCGCGTGGTGCTGGCCGGGATTGGTACCGGTATCATGGCGGCCTGCATGGATGAGATGATGCCCTATATGAAAGAGCGCAAGCAGTTCGGCCAGCCCATCGGGAACTTCCAGCTGATGCAGGGCAAGATCGCGGATATGTACACTGCGATGAACACGGCCCGTTCCTATGTTTATGAGGTTGCGAAGGCTTGCGACAAGGGCACCGTGACCCGTCAGGATGCGGCAGCCTGCTGCCTTTATGCGTCCGAGGTTGCGATGACCCAGGCGCATCAGGCGGTGCAGGCCTTTGGTGGTGCCGGCTATCTCTCTGACAACCCGGTTGGTCGGATTTTCCGCGATGCCAAGCTGATGGAGATCGGTGCGGGCACGTCGGAAATCCGCCGGATGCTGATCGGTCGTGAATTGATGAGCCAGATGTAACCACGCTCGTGCCTGGGGCGGTCCCTAGGGCGGCCTGTGTGTATGATGCGCGGATTTATCTGCAAGACGAGAAAGCGGCGCGCCTCTCGGCCCGCCGCCCCTCCCTGAAATACTCGTCTCAGTCTGTTACTCGTCAAAAGGATCAGAAGCGGTGAACGTAGCCAAAGCCAACAGTGACCGGATCGATTTCGGCGGTGCCGATTTTGGCGCCGTTGAGGGTCACATCGGTTTCGATGTCCATGTAGCGGACGTTCACCCGCAGTGCGCCGCGATCAGAGATCTGCCAGTCCGCACCAAGGTTCAGTGCCAGTCCGACACTGTCATCAAGCGAGATCACACCTGCGGGGGAGCTTTCCTCGAAGAAGGTCGTGTAGTTGATGCCGATGCCGACAAAGGGTTTGAACTTGGTCTGTGTCGGGAAGTGGTAGTTGACCGACAGGGTCGGCGGCAGGTGCTTGGTGGTCGCGGTATAGGCGCCGTTCAAGGAGATATCATGTTCGAACGGGCTGGCGGCAAGAAGTTCGATGCCGATGTTGTCGCGGATGAAATACTCCGCAGTGAAGGTCAGTGCGGTATCGTCATCAATTGTCGCAGCTGCGCCGGCAACGGTGCCGTTGTCGGACTTCGGATTGACGTTGGCGATACCGACGCCAAGGGTCCAATCCCCCTGGGACTGTGCAAGGGCGGGGCCGGCCAGAGCTGCAAGTGCAGCGCTAAGAGCCAGGGCGGAAACCATACGGGTCATTGGGGCTATCCCTCTTCTATCGTGGTCGGGTCGTTTGTTTGCAGGAGATGTATGCGCCTCAGGCAACGACAGAACACTGATCTGGATCAAGAAGCGGCCCGCTTTCCCTTTGGGAATGCAGGAAAAAACTGCACATCTGATATGCGTTTCATGAAGGTCTTGGCATGAGCAGCGTGGTTGGACATACATTGTACCAGGGATTGCGCACGGATGGCGCATGGCAATTTCCGTCCTGCCTGAACATGGCGGCGCAGGCGCTGGATCATCCGGATGAGCAGGTCGCCCTCATTGATCTGACCACCGGGAAGCGGCGGGATGTCCGCTATGGCGAACTGCGGCAGATGGTCGATGTGATGGCGCGCGATCTGATGCGGCGAGTGCAGCCCGGCGACCGTGTTGGTGTGTTGCTCAGCCAATCTGTCGACTGCGCCGTAGCACATCTCGCGATATGGAAAATCGGTGCCATTTCAGTGCCGTTGTTCAAGCTGTTCCAGCATGACGCGCTGGCTTCGCGTATCGGCGATGCAGGGGTGGAACTGGTGCTGACTGATGGTGCAGGCGGTGCGCAGCTCGGGACATTGGCGCAACCAGTGCTGGTGGCGGATGTCCTGTCCGCAAGCACGAGCCAAAGCGGCCACCTCCTCCCATATGCGGAAACCACGCCGGAGACTCCGGCAGTGCTCATCTACACGTCCGGCACCACGGGCAGCGCCAAGGGCGCGCTGCATGGCCACCGCGTCCTCTCCGGCCATTTGCCGGGCGTGGCCATCAGCCATGATCATCTCGGCCAGCCGGGGGATTGCCTCTGGACCCCAGCCGACTGGGCATGGATCGGCGGCCTGTTCGACGTGCTGATGCCGGGTCTGGCGCTGGGCGTGCCGGTTGTCGCCGCCCGGCTGGACAAATTTACGCCGGAGGCCTGCGCCGAAATTATTCGTCAGGGCGATGTGCGAAATGCCTTCTTTCCTCCCACAGCTCTGCGCTTACTGAAGGCGGCGGGGCAGGGGCTCGACGGTCTGCGCTCGGTCGCATCCGGAGGAGAGCCCCTGGGCGCAGAGATGCTCGCCTGGGGCCAGCGTCACCTGGGCGTGACCATCAATGAATTCTACGGCCAGACCGAATGCAACATGACGGTGTCCTCCTGCGCCGCTGATTTCCCCGTGCGGCCGGGCTGCATCGGCAAGCCGGTTCCGGGATGTGTGGTTGAGGTGATAGACACCGACGGCACCCCCACCAAAGGTGAAGGCGATGTCGCCGTGCGCCGGGGAGCTGCCTCGATGATGCTGGAGTACTGGAACCGCCCTGATGCGACGGCTGAGAAATTTCGCGGCGACTGGCTGGTCACCGGAGATCGTGGCATCTGGGAGGGTGGCTATCTGCGCTTTGTTGGGCGCGAGGATGACGTTATTACCTCTGCTGGTTATCGCATTGGCCCGGCGGAGATTGAGGATTGTCTGATGACCCATCCGGCGGTGGCGACTGTGGGTGTGGTGGGTAAGCCGGACGAGCTGCGCACCGAAATCGTGAAGGCCTATGTGGTGCTGAAACCCGGTCATTCTCCGGCGGAGAAAGATCTGCAAGACTACGTCAAGCAGCGCCTCGCCCAATACTCCTATCCCCGCGAGGTGGAATTTCTGGATGCGTTACCGATGACCGTGACCGGCAAGGTCATCCGCAAGGATCTGAAGGCGCGGGCTGCGGAGGAGGGGAAGTGATGAAACAGCCGGTCCTTTCCGTTCTTTCGGCCTGTGCTTGCGCTTTTGGCGCGTCCTTTCCACTCACTGCGGCAGGTGAGGCGACCCCCGTTTTTGATACAGCCGGTTTTCTGAGCGCTTGCGCTGGATTTGTCCCCGATGTTGGCTATGCCGTGCCCATGGACACCCAATGTGTCTCGCAGGCCGTCCGCATGTGTAACCTAAGCCAAGAAATGAAGGCTTTGCAGCACTGTGCTGATAGCGCCGCGGCATGGTTGGAGGCGGATGGAGCGCGCATCGTTAGCCAGATGCCCGGCTTCGACAAAAGTGTTCTTGATGACAACGGGCCTGCAGGTCTGTCCCTGCCCATGCCTGCTATGGGGGACGCTCCCGATTGCACCAAGACTTCGGACCCAAATTTGTCGTCCGAAACGGTGTGCCGCTATTCGGAGGCACTTTCAGAATGGCTCAAACTAAGAATTCTGATGCGCAGTGACGGAATGACCGGGGAGGCAAACCAGTGATCCAAAGTGTTGTATACCCGGTACACGCTGCCCCAACCGCGAATAAAGATCTCAACCCTACAACGGGAGAGTAGACATGAAACTCACATCCAAGGCGATGCCTTCCTCTGAAGGCTTCAAACAGAACCGCGCGGCGCATCTGGATGCGCTGGCGCAGATCAGCGAGGCGGCAGAGGCCGCGCGCATGGGCGGCGGCGAGAAATCCCGTGCCCGCCACGAAGGCCGCGGCAAGATGCTGCCGCGCCGGCGGGTGGCGAACCTGTTGGACCCCGGCTCTCCGTTTCTGGAGATCGGTGCCACTGCAGCGCATGGTATGTATGATGGGGTTGCTCCTGCGGCGGGCGTGATCGCGGGCATCGGCCGGGTGCACGGCCAAGAGGTCATGGTGGTCTGCAACGACGCCACCGTGAAAGGTGGTACCTACTACCCGATGACGGTCAAGAAACACCTGCGCGCGCAGGAGATTGCCGAGGAGAACCGTCTCCCCTGCATCTATCTGGTCGACTCAGGCGGGGCCAATCTGCCTAATCAGGATGAGGTATTTCCTGACCGCGACCATTTCGGACGTATCTTCTACAATCAGGCGCGGATGTCGGCCAAAGGCATCCCGCAGATTGCCGTCGTCATGGGCTCCTGCACGGCAGGCGGCGCTTATGTGCCCGCCATGTCGGATGTGACCATTATCGTGAAGGAGCAGGGCACCATCTTCCTCGCCGGTCCGCCGCTGGTGAAGGCCGCCACGGGGGAGGTTGTCAGTGCCGAGGAGCTGGGCGGTGGCGATGTGCACACCCGCCTGTCCGGCGTAGCCGATTACCTGGCCGAAGACGACGCCCACGCGCTGGCGCTGGCGCGGCGTGCGGTGCAGTCGCTGAATATCACCAAGCCGCTGACGGTGAACTGGGCCAGCCCGGAAGAGCCGGCTTACGACCCCGAGGAAATCCTCGGCGTGGTGCCCGGTGATCTGCGCACGCCGTATGACATCCGAGAGGTAATCGCGCGGCTGGTCGACGGTTCCCGCTTTGACGAATTTAAACCACGGTTCGGCGAGACGCTGGTGACCGGTTTTGCCCACCTCAAGGGCTGTCCGATCGGCATCATCGCAAACAATGGCGTGCTGTTTTCCGAAGCCGCCCAGAAAGGCGCGCATTTCGTCGAACTGTGCAGCCAGCGCAAGATCCCGCTGGTCTTTCTGCAGAATATCACCGGCTTCATGGTGGGGCGCAAATACGAAAACGAAGGCATCGCCCGTCACGGCGCCAAGATGGTGACGGCGGTGGCCACCACCAATGTGCCAAAAGTGACCATGCTGGTCGGCGGCTCCTTCGGAGCGGGCAACTACGGCATGTCGGGCCGGGCTTATCAGCCGCGTTTCCTGTGGTCCTGGCCCAACTCCCGCATCTCGGTGATGGGCGGCGAGCAGGCGGCAGGGGTGCTGGCGACAGTGAAGCGCGATGCCATCGAACGCCAGGGCGGCAGCTGGAGCACTGAGGAAGAAGCGTCCTTCAAACAGCCAACCATCGATATGTTCGAGGAGCAGAGCCACCCGCTTTATGCCTCCGCGCGGCTATGGGACGATGGTATCATCGATCCACGCAAGAGCCGGGATGTGCTGGCGATGTCACTTTCGGCAGCACTGAATGCGCCCATCGAGGAAACCAAATTCGGCGTCTTCCGGATGTAAGCGCCGGGCGCTTCTTCTGGCCAAAAATATCCCCGGGGGTCGCCATTGGAGCGCCATTGGTTCGAGCTCAATGGCGACGAGCAGGCAGCCCCCGGTCCAGAGATCCAGGCAAAGGACCAACCCCATGTTTGATAAAATCCTGATTGCAAACCGCGGCGAAATCGCCTGCCGCGTTATGGAAACCGCGCATGCCATGGGCCTGCGCACCGTGGCGGTCTATTCCGATGCCGATGCGACAGCAAAGCATGTGCAGATGGCAGATGAGGCGGTGCATATCGGTGGACCAGCCCCTGCGGACAGCTATCTTCGCGGCGAAGAGATTATCCGCGTTGCGCTCAAGGTGGGCGCCAAGGCGATCCACCCCGGCTACGGGTTTCTCTCTGAAAACCCGGATTTTGTGGACGCGGTAGAGGCCGCAGGGCTGGTTTTTGTGGGGCCCTCAGCGGATGCCATCCGCAAAATGGGGTTGAAAGACGCCGCCAAGGCGCTGATGCAGGAAGCAGGCGTGCCGGTGGTGCCAGGGTATCACGGCCGCAATCAAGACGCCGGTTTCCTAGCCGCAGAAGCAGATAAGATCGGATATCCTGTATTGATCAAGGCCGTCGCCGGTGGTGGTGGCAAAGGTATGCGGCTGGTTGAAAAGCCGGCGGATTTTGCCGATGCACTGGCCAGCGCACAAGGGGAGGCGACCACCGCCTTTGGCAACCCAGACGTGTTGATTGAGAAGTACATCCAGCAACCTCGCCATATCGAGGTTCAGGTTTTTGGCGATGGCAGCCAGGCTGTGCATCTCTTCGAACGGGACTGCTCGCTTCAGCGTCGCCACCAAAAGGTGATCGAAGAAGCTCCTGCGCCTGGCATGACCGAGGACATGCGTGCGGCCATGGGGTCCGCCGCAGTGCGCGCAGCCGAGGCGATTGGCTACAAGGGGGCAGGTACGGTTGAGTTCATCGTCGATGGATCCAAGGGCCTGCGCTCGGATGGGTTCTGGTTCATGGAGATGAATACCCGCCTCCAAGTTGAACACCCGGTCAGTGAACTGATCACCGGTATTGATCTGGTGGCATGGCAGCTGCGGGTGGCCGCAGGCGAAAGCCTACCCAAACAGCAGGGAGACCTGACGATCACGGGCCACGCGTTTGAGGCAAGGCTTTATGCTGAAGACGTGCCAAAAGGATTTCTACCGGCTACCGGCACGCTGTCCCATCTGTCCTTCCCTGCGGATTGCCGTGCGGATAGCGGTGTGCGCAGTGGTGACACCATCAGTCCCTGGTACGATCCTATGATCGCCAAAGTCATTGTGCATGGCTCCACCCGCGCTGTGGCCCTGTCAAAACTGCTTCGCGCGCTGGAGCAGACCGAAGTTGCAGGCACGGTCACCAATCTGGCCTTTCTTGCCGCCTTGGCTGCACATGACGGATTTGGCAAGGGTGAGGTCGATACGGGCCTAATTGCGCGGGATCTGGATGCGCTGACATCGGCGCCTGACGGTTCGGCTGAACAATGGATCGCCGCTGCCATGTGCGGGCTGAACCTGCACCAGCCAACGGCTGACAGCGGTTTCACCCTCTGGGCGCCCTTGCGCCATGCTGTGCAGCTCAGCCATGGTGAGGATCTTCTTGATATCTCAGTTGAGGTATTGAGCCCAAGTCTGCAACGCTGGCAACTTGGTGATGTGCAGCATGAGGTGGCGCATGACGGGGCTATCTGGCGGCTGAACAGCCAACCGCTCCCAAATGTGGCGCGCGCCGGTGACAGGCTGACTGTCTTTGGTCGTCACAGCGTGGTGTTTGATCTGGTTGATCCTCTGGATCGTGCGGCATCGGCTGGTGGCGACACCAACGTGATCGAGGCCCCGATGCCGGGTCTGGTCAAGGCGGTTTTTGCCAAAGCGGGGGATGAGGTCAAAGAAGGTGACAGACTGGCTATCCTTGAGGCGATGAAAATGGAACACTCGCTCTTGGCGGCCCGCGATGGCATCGTGGCCGAGGTGCTGGCTCAGGCCGGCGATCAGGTCGAAGCCGGGGCTGCACTTGTTCGCTTGGAAGAGCCGGACAGCTGATCAAAATGACTACTGGCGGCGATATTGTTGCCGCCAGTAGTCCGGCCTGACGATGGCCTGTTGATGTGCCAGATTGACCTTGGGAGGGGTGTGCCATGAGCGAGCGCGTAGAAATTTTCGAAGTCGGCCCGCGGGACGGATTGCAGAATGAAAAGCGCGACATTCCCGTCGCAGAGAAAATTGCCCTGATTGACCGGCTGACAGACGCGGGGTTCCGCCGAATTGAGGTGGCGAGTTTTGTTTCCCCCAAATGGGTGCCACAAATGGCAGGTTCTGCCGAGGTGCTTGCGGGTATCAGCCGCAAAGGGGATGTCCGCTATGCAGCTTTGACTCCGAATATGCGGGGCTATGAAGATGCGTTGACTGCCAAGGCGGATGAAATCTCGGTCTTTGCTTCGGCGTCCGAGGGCTTCTCCAAAGCCAATATCAACGCCAGTGTTGCGGAATCAATCGAACGGTTTACCCCAATCATCGAGGCTGCGCGCCATATCGACTTGCCGGTAAGGGGCTATATCTCCTGCGTAACCGAGTGCCCCTTTGATGGGCCGACGGATCCGGATGCGGTCGCAGCGCTGGCGGATCGGCTGTTCTCGATGGGCTGTTATGAAATTTCGCTGGGCGATACCATCGGGCAGGCCACACCCGATTCCATCGCCCGGATGCTGCTTGCGGTGCGTGAACGGGTACCGGTGAGTCGGCTGGCCGGTCATTATCACGACACGGCTGGGCGGGCGATTGACAACATTGATGCGTCTTTGTCGCTGGGGGTCCGGGTCTTCGACGCGGCTGTTGGCGGGTTGGGGGGCTGTCCTTATGCGCCGGGCGCTGCCGGTAATGTTGCCACCGAGGCGGTGCACGATCATCTTAGCCGCCTTGGATATGAGACCGGACTGAACGGTGATGTGCTACAAGATGCAGCTGATATGGCACGGGCGATGCGCAGCGATGCGGGCTGACCCTGTCGCGCCGCAGATCCGATCCAACTGATACTTAGAAAGTACGACCATGTATAACACCATAACCCTGGCCACTGATGACCGGGGCGTCGCGACGCTGACACTGAACCGTCCAGAAAAGCACAATGCGATGTCCGGTGAGATGTTGCAGGAACTGAAAGCCGCCGCAGCCGCGCTGGCAAAGGATCGATCAGTTCGGGTTGTCGTCCTCACGGGTGCCGGCAAGAGTTTTTGTGCGGGTGGGGATCTGGGTTGGATGCAGGCGCAAATGACTGCGGATGCCGAAACGCGTGGGCGCGAGGCGCGGGTGCTGGCCGAAATGCTGATGGCCATCAACACTCTGCCGCAGCCGGTTATTGGCGCGATCCAGGGCAATGCGTTTGGCGGCGGTGTCGGCATGGCCTCTGTCTGTGACGTCGCGATTGGCGCGGATCATATCAAGATGGGCCTCACTGAAACCCGGCTTGGCCTGATCCCCGCCACCATCGGCCCCTATGTTGTCGCCCGTATGGGCGAGGCGCGGGCGCGTCGTGTCTTCATGTCAGCGCGGCTCTTTGATGCAGGCGAAGCTGTTGATCTGGGGATTCTCGCCAAAGCGGTTCCGGCGGCAAATCTGGCGGCTGCCGTAGAGGCAGAAGTGAGCCCCTATCTGAGCTGTGCGCCAGAAGCGGTGGGGGCTGCCAAGGCTCTGGTGCGCGATCTGGGGCCAAAAATAGATGACACTGTCATTGATCACACAATTTCTGCGTTGGTTGAGCGTTGGGAGGGCCGGGAGGCACCTGAGGGGATTGCAGCGTTTTTCGCAAAAGAAAAGCCCAGCTGGCAGCGCTAATACGGTCGAAAATGTCGGTTTTCTTTCACTGGGGCGTGTCTTTTGCGAGGCGCGCCTTATCCTATGAAAACAATAGGGTTTGCCTGTCGTGATGTCTATCTGCCGCGTCTGTTACATATCGTTTATCCATTAACGATGCCTTGGTTGACGGTGGGGGGGGAGGGGAGTAGACACTGCCACAAGTCAACACGCCAATTGACGGCGCGCAGGAATCCGCGCGCACGGAAAGGAGCCACTCGTGGAAGAGATGTTGCGGGAATACCTCCCGATTCTGGTGTTTCTGGCCGTTGCGGCCGGGCTTGGAATTGTTCTTATTTTGGCGGCAGTTGTGCTGGCCGTCCGCAATCCGGACCCTGAGAAGGTCAGCGCCTACGAATGCGGTTTTAACGCATTTGATGACGCACGGATGAAGTTTGATGTCCGGTTTTACCTGGTTTCGATTCTGTTTATCATTTTCGATCTGGAAATTGCCTTCCTGTTTCCTTGGGCCGTCGGCTTCAAGGATATGAGCGATGCAGGTTTCTGGTCGATGATGGTGTTCTTAGCAGTGCTGACAATCGGTTTTGCCTATGAGTGGAAGAAAGGGGCCCTGGAATGGGAGTGATGACCGGAGCCAATACGGCTGGCGTGGACAAGGAAGTCGTCACCCAGGCCCTGAACGCAGAGCTGCAGGATAAAGGGTTTCTGCTGACATCTGCCGAAGATATCATCAACTGGGCGCGCACCGGCTCGCTGCACTGGATGACCTTTGGTCTTGCCTGCTGCGCGGTTGAGATGATGCACACCTCTATGCCGCGCTACGATGCGGAACGTTTCGGCATCGCACCACGTGCATCTCCACGTCAGTCGGATGTGATGATCGTTGCGGGTACACTGACCAACAAGATGGCGCCCGCTCTGCGCAAGGTCTATGACCAGATGCCTGAGCCGCGCTATGTGATCTCAATGGGATCCTGCGCCAATGGTGGCGGCTATTATCACTACAGCTATTCTGTGGTGCGTGGCTGTGACCGGGTTGTGCCGGTGGATGTCTACGTGCCTGGTTGCCCGCCCACGGCAGAGGCGCTGCTTTACGGTCTGATGCAGTTGCAGCGCAAAATCCGCCGCACCGGCACACTTGTGCGCTAAGTGGCTTTGGTTGGAGAGACAAAAATGACTGAAGCCCTGAACGAACTCGGCACTCAGATTGCTGCAAAGCGCCCCGACTGTGTTATTGGTTGGGATGTCACCTTTGGTGAGCTTAACGTCGATGTGGCCCCGGCAAACGTTGCTGGGTTTGTTGAGTTTCTGAAAGCGGATGCGACTTGCAAGTTCTCATCTCTGGTGGATATCACAGCGGTGGACTATCCGGATCGCCCAAAGCGCTTCGACGTGGTCTACCACTTCCTGTCGATGTATCAGAACCACCGGATCCGCCTGCGCGTGTCGATCCGCGAAGATGAAATGCTGCCGTCAATCGTTGCGATCCATCCGTCGGCAAACTGGTTTGAGCGGGAGGTGTTTGACATGTTCGGCATCCTGTTCACCGGTCACCCTGATTTGCGCCGGATCCTCACCGACTATGGCTTTCGCGGTCATCCGTTGCGCAAGGACTTCCCAACCACCGGTTACACAGAGGTTCGCTACGACGAGGCGCAAAAGCGCGTTGTCTACGAACCGGTTAATCTGGTGCAGGAATATCGCCAGTTTGACTTTATGAGCCCGTGGGAAGGTGCCGAATACATCCTGCCCGGAGACGAGAAAGAGGGGGCGAAGTAATGTGGTACGACGCTTTTTCCGAGGTCGGCGCGCTGCTCTTGGGTTGCGCTGCAATGTTGGCTTCAGTGAATACCCATTTAAAAAAAAATCTTCTGGTGACCAAATTGGTCATTAACAGAGAAGGCGAATTCGCTATGTCTGGAGGTCACGCATAATGGACGGCTCCAAAATGGATGACGCCCTGACCGGCGAACAGAAGATCCGTAACTTCAACATCAACTTCGGCCCGCAACACCCTGCGGCGCACGGCGTTCTGCGTCTGGTGCTGGAGCTGGATGGCGAAATCGTTGAGCGTTGCGATCCGCACATCGGCCTGTTGCACCGCGGCACCGAAAAGCTGATGGAGAGCCGGACGTATCTGCAGAACCTGCCGTATTTCGACCGCCTCGACTATGTGGCGCCGATGAACCAGGAACATGCCTGGTGTCTGGCCATCGAAAAGCTGACCGGCGTGGAAGTGCCGCGTCGTGCCTCGTTGATCCGTGTGCTCTATTCCGAGATTGGCCGTATCCTCAATCACCTGCTGAACGTGACGACGCAGGCGATGGATGTGGGCGCGCTGACCCCGCCGCTCTGGGGCTTTGAAGAGCGCGAAAAGCTGATGATTTTCTACGAGCGGGCCTGTGGTGCGCGCTTGCACGCGGCCTATTTCCGCCCCGGCGGGGTTCATCAGGACCTGCCGGACGCGCTGATCGACGATATTGAGGCATGGACGCACACCTTCCCGGCGGTGATGGATGACATCGACGGGTTGCTGACCGAAAACCGAATTTTCAAGCAGCGTAATGCGGATATCGGTGTCGTGACTGAGGAAGATATCCTCAACTACGGTTTCTCCGGCGTCATGGTGCGCGGATCTGGTCTGGCATGGGATCTGCGTCGTTCGCAGCCCTATGAGTGCTATGATGAATTCGACTTCCAAATCCCGGTCGGCAAGAACGGCGACTGCTATGATCGCTATCTCGTCCGTATGGAAGAGATGCGCCAGTCGCTGTCAATAATCCGTCAGTGTATCGGCAAGCTGCGCGAAACGCCCGGCGATATTCTGGCCCGTGGCAAACTGACCCCGCCCAACCGTCGCGATATGAAAACCTCAATGGAGAGCCTGATCCACCACTTCAAGCTCTATACCGAAGGCTTCCACGTCCCCGGTGGCGAAGTCTATGCAGCGGTTGAGGCCCCGAAGGGGGAGTTTGGCGTCTATCTGGTCGCAGATGGCACCAACAAACCCTATCGCGCCAAGCTGCGCGCGCCCGGCTTCCTGCATTTGCAGGCCATGGATTATGTGGCCAAGGGCCACCAACTCGCCGACGTCGCTGCCATTATCGGCACCATGGACGTCGTATTTGGAGAGATTGACCGCTAATGCTTCGTCGTCTGCATTCCGAACAACCTGATAGCTTTGCCTTCACGTCTGAAAACCAGACATGGGCCGAGGCGCAGATCACAAAATTCCCCGAAGGCCGTCAGGCTAGCGCGATCATTCCGCTGCTGTGGCGTGCGCAGGAGCAGGAAGGCTGGCTGAGCAAGCCTGCAATTGAATATGTCGCGGACATGCTGGGCATGGCCTATATCCGCGCACTTGAAGTGGCGTCTTTCTACTTCATGTTCCAGCTGCAACCGACTGGTTCGATCGCGCATGTCCAGATTTGCGGCACAACGTCCTGCATGATTTGCGGTGCAGAGGATCTGATCGCCGTCTGTCAGGATAAGATCGCGAACAAGCCATTCACCCTGTCCGCAGATGGTAAGTTCACTTGGGAAGAGGTCGAGTGCCTTGGTGCTTGCACCAACGCGCCCATGGCTCAGATCGGCAAGGATTATTACGAAGACCTGACCGCTGAAGGCTTTGCCAAGCTGCTCGATGATCTGGCCGCCGGTCAGGTGCCGCTGCCGGGTCCGCAGAACGGGCGCTACGCGGCTGAACCAAAGTCGGGTCTGACCTCGCTGACGGAATATGAAAGTGGCAAGGCGCAGTATAACGCGTCTGTGCAGCTGGCCGCCGACATTGGTGATAGTGTTAAGCGCATTCAAGGCACCGAAGTGCCGCTGCTGGCACCCTGGATCGGCAAGGATGGCAAAGTTGCCGGTCGCGATAGCGCCGACACACCGCCACCTGCGCCTAAAACGCCTTTGCCAGCCGTCAAACAGGCAGAGGTCGCAAAGGCCAAAAGCGAGACTCCTAAGAAGGCCACGCCAAAGAAAGCCGCCGTGAGCGAGCCCGCCTCTCCCGAGGGAGCTGCTGCAAAGACGGGCGCCGAGGTTGAAGAAAAGCCTGAGACCCTGACCGTCGCTCGCGATGGCAAGGCAGATGATCTGAAGATGCTGAAAGGTGTCGGTCCCAAGCTGGAGCAGACCCTGAACGAGCTGGGCTTCTTCCACTTCGACCAAATCGCCGCCTGGACAGACGAGCAGATCACCTGGGTCGACAGCCGGTTGAAATTCAAGGGACGCATTGTCCGCGATGGCTGGATCGAACAGTCCCGGCAGCTCGCGGCAGGTGAGGAAACGGACTTCGCCAAGAAGGCCAAGGCCGACGATCGCTACAAAGACGACTGAAACAAGATAATCGCCGCTGCCCATCGGGGCAGGGGCCAAAATTCAGGACCATATGAGCGTAGAACACGACAAAGCACTGGCAGCAAAGGGGCGGCACATCGCGTTGGTGATTGCCGCAACCATGCTTGGTTGGCTGGCGATGTCACTGTTCATCGGCCCCGCACTGGGGCTCGCCGGACGCTACGCTCTGCTGTTTGATTTTGCAGCCCTTGCAGGCTTCATCTATGCAGCGGTCAACATTTTTCAACTCTGGCGGATGCGCCAGGACAGCCAAAGGTAGGCAGACATGCTGAAGGACCAGGACCGGATCTTTACCAACCTTTACGGGATGCATGAGCGCACATTGGCAGGCGCAAAACAGCGGGGCCATTGGGATGGTACTGCGGGCATCATCGAAAAAGGGCGGGACTGGATCATCCAGAACATGAAGGATTCCGGCCTGCGCGGACGCGGTGGTGCGGGCTTCCCGACCGGCCTGAAATGGTCCTTTATGCCCAAGGAAAGCGACGGCCGCCCCTCCTATCTGGTCATCAACGCCGATGAATCGGAACCGGGCACCTGTAAAGACCGCGAGATCATGCGCCATGATCCGCACACGCTGATCGAGGGCGCGCTGATCGCGTCCTTCGCGATGAATGCGCATACCTGCTACATCTACCTGCGCGGCGAATACATCCGTGAGCGCGAGGCGCTGCAGGCCGCGATTGACGAATGCTATGACCAGGGTCTGCTGGGTCGCAATGCAGCCGGATCCGGCTGGGACTTTGACGTCTTTCTGCATCATGGTGCAGGGGCTTATATTTGCGGCGAAGAAACTGCCCTGATTGAAAGCCTTGAGGGCAAGAAGGGCATGCCACGTATGAAGCCGCCGTTCCCGGCGGGCGCCGGTCTTTATGGCTGCCCGACCACGGTGAACAACGTGGAATCCATTGCCGTGGTGCCGACCATTCTGCGCCGTGGCCCGGATTGGTTTGCAGGCTTTGGCCGTCAGAACAACGCAGGCACCAAGCTGTTTGCGATCTCCGGTCACGTCAACAACCCCTGTGTGGTTGAAGAGGCAATGTCGATCTCCTTTGAGGAGCTGATCGAGAAGCATTGCGGCGGCATTCGGGGCGGTTGGGACAACCTTCTGGCGGTCATTCCCGGTGGATCGTCTGTTCCTTGTGTGCGCGGTGAAAAGATGAAAGACGCCATCATGGACTTTGACTATCTGCGCGGCGAACTGGGCTCCGGCCTTGGCACCGCAGCGGTCATCGTGATGGACAAACAGACCGACATCATCAAAGCGATCTGGCGCCTGTCCAAGTTCTACAAGCACGAAAGCTGTGGCCAGTGCACACCCTGCCGTGAAGGCACTGGCTGGATGATGCGCGTGATGGATCGTCTGGTGAAAGGTGAGGCAGAACTGGAAGAGATCGACATGCTGTGGGACGTGACCAAGCAGGTTGAAGGCCACACAATTTGCGCATTGGGTGATGCGGCGGCCTGGCCGATCCAGGGCCTGATCCGCAACTTCCGTGAAGAGATCGAAGACCGTATAAAAGCACAGAAAACCGGGCGCTTGGGCGCTATGGCAGCGGAATAAGGCAGGGGATAGCGGATGATCACGGGCGTGACCAAAATCATGACTGCGCTTGCCCTTGGGGGGGCGATTCTGGCTGGCTGTGGCGATATCATCAAAGATCGCCCAACCTATGCTGGTGTGCCGTTCAAGGCCAAATCCAAAGCCGTCAACAAGAAAGAGACACTGGCCAAGTTCACCACTACCGTGTCCAAGGCGACGCAGTCTCTGGACGGTGCGCGGTTGGCTGCTCATCACGACGGCACCCGCTATTGTATCGAGAACTTCGGCTCGTCCCGCATTCTCTGGCAGTCGGATCCGTTGGACACGGATGTGGGCGTGCCGTTGGATGGTGATACGGCGGTTTACGCGGGAACCTGCACCCCGTGATCCGCGATTTCGCATATCTCATGGCTGCGCGGACATCCGTGTTATTGCATAACGGCCGTGCATCAGCGCCTGCTGAACGTTCTTTTACAAAGGAACGTTCGACCATGCGATATCTGACCCTGCGCAGTCTGATTGCAAGCTGTGCCACCTGCCTGTTGCTGTTGCCGACGTCGGCAGCAGCCAAATCATCCTTGCGCGATGTGCAAGAGATTGAAGATCCGTTGTTCGCCGTCGCTGTGGCCAAGGAAGTGGCAGACCATTGCGACAGCATTTCAGCACGCTTTTTCAAAGGCCTGACAGAGTTGCGTCGCCTCAAGGCACGCGCCAATGAACTGGGCTACTCTGACACCGAAATCCGCGCCTACATCGGCTCGGACAGTGAAAAAACCCGAATGCGAGCCAAGGGAGAACGCTTCCTGGCGCAAAACGGGGTCTCATATGAGAAAACGGAAACTTTCTGTACGTTTGGTCGTGCGGAAATCAAGAAAAATAGCGCGATCGGCGTTTTATTGAGGGCGAAATAGACCATGTCTGACCTCCGCAAGATCAACATTGACGGAACCGAGATTGAGGTGGATGGGGCAATGACCCTGATCCAGGCTTGTGAAGAGGCTGGGGTGGAAATTCCCCGGTTCTGCTATCATGAGCGTCTATCCATCGCCGGCAATTGCCGCATGTGCCTGGTTGAGGTTGTGGGCGGCCCGCCGAAACCTGCCGCTTCCTGCGCCATGCAGGTACGTGATTTGCGTCCCGGCCCCGAAGGTCAGGCACCGCAGGTGAAGACAAACTCACCGATGGTCAAAAAGGCCCGTGAGGGCGTGATGGAGTTCCTGCTGATCAACCACCCGCTGGATTGCCCGATCTGCGATCAGGGCGGCGAATGCGATCTGCAGGATCAGGCTATGGCCTATGGCGTTGATTTCTCGCGCTTCCGCGAAGCCAAGCGCGCGGTTGATGACCTTGACCTTGGTCCGCTGGTCGGTACCGCGATGACGCGTTGCATCTCCTGCACCCGCTGCGTCCGCTTCACCACCGAGGTGGCAGGCATCACCCAGATGGGCCAGACCGGTCGGGGAGAGGATAGCGAAATCACCTCCTACCTGAATGAGACGCTGGATTCGAACCTGCAAGGCAACATCATCGATCTTTGCCCGGTTGGGGCGCTGACGTCGAAACCCTACGCCTTCACCGCGCGTCCGTGGGAGCTGACCAAGACCGAAACCATCGACGTGATGGACGCGCTTGGCTCCAACATCCGCGTGGACACCAAGGGCCGCGAAGTGATGCGGATCCTGCCGCGCAACCATGACGGCGTGAACGAGGAATGGATCAGCGACAAGACCCGTTTCGTCTGGGACGGCTTGCGCCGCCAGCGTCTGGATCGTCCTTACGTTCGTGTCGATGGCAAGCTGAAGCCCGCCACCTGGCCCGAAGCGCTGGAGGCTGCGGCCACAGCGATGAAGGGCAAGAAAATCGCCGGTCTGATCGGTGATCTGGTCCCGGTTGAGGCGGCTTTTGCGCTGAAACAGCTGGTCGAAGGGCAGGATGGCAAGGTTGAGTGCCGGACTGACAAGGCCCGTCTGCCTATCGGCAACCGCGCGGCCTATGTCGGCACCGCCACCATCGAAGATATCGACAGCGCCAAGGCGATCATGCTGATCGGCACCGACCCCCGCAACGAGGCGCCGGTTCTGAATGCGCGCCTGCGCAAGGCTTGGATCAATGGCGCCAATATCGGCCTGATCGGCCAGCCGGTCGATCTGACCTATGACTATGCTCACCTCGGTACCGACCGCGCAGCGCTTGAGGCGCTTGTGAACGGCGAAACCGACGGCGCGATTGGCAAGGATACGCTGGTCATAGTCGGCCAGGGCGCCCTGCGTGAGGCCGATGGTCTGGCCGTACTGGCCCATGCGCAGAAATACGCGGCCATGACCGAATCTAAGCTGCTGGTGCTGCACACCGCTGCGGGCCGTGTCGGCGCGATGGATGTCAACGCTGTCACCGAAGGTGGCCTTGAAGCGGCCATTGACGGCTCAGAGGTGATCTACAACCTCGGCGCTGATGAGGTCGAAATTGATGCAGGCGCCTTTGTGATCTACCAGGGCTCGCACGGCGATCGCGGAGCGCATCGTGCCGATATCATCCTGCCAAGTGCTGCTTACACCGAGGAAAACGGCCTGTTTGTGAATACTGAAGGCCGCCCGCAACTGGCCATGCGCGCGAGCTTCGCGCCCGGTGAGGCGAAGGAAAACTGGGCGATCCTGCGGGCGCTGAGCGCAGAATTGGACGCCAAGCTTCCCTATGACTCGCTGGCGCAACTGCGCACCGCGCTGGTCGCAGAGGTGCCGCATCTGGCCCGCATCGACGACGTGGCGGAAAACGAGGGTCCGGCGCTTGAGGTTGAGGCGATGGGCAAGGCCGCGTTTGTGCCCGCGGTCAAGGATTTCTATCTGACCAACCCGATTGCGCGGTCGTCGCAGCTGATGGCAGAACTGTCGGCGGGTGCAAAGGCGCGCGGCGCTGAGAAGATCGCAGCGGAGTGATCCGGGCGGGCATCATATCGCCCTTGCTGCTGGCGGCCTGCGTGCAGGCCCCACAGACATCGCAGGCGCCGTTCACCCCCGATTATCAAGGGGTGGAAACGCGGCTTCTGGATGGCGATCTGGTGCAGTTCCACGTTGCCATGACCGGTGCCAGAAACAGCGCCGATCTGGATAATTATGCTGAATGCGCAGCGGCGCAATATGCGCTGATCCGCGGTTATGGATTTGCACGTCACGTGCGCACAAAAATGAAACAAGAGGGTGGCGTTCAGACGGCAGATGCTGTCTACACCATCTCGCCTTCCCTCCCGCGCGGACTGCGCACCATCGACGCTGAAGTCGTGGTCGCGGATTGCGAGGCTAACGGAATACCCACGGTGTGAGGACCTATGGCTGAATTCTTTAACACCCCAGGCGGCATTGCTGTACTGATCCTGGCGCAAGTGCTTGCAGTTGTTGCCTTTGTCATGATTTCGCTTCTGTTCCTCGTTTACGGGGACCGCAAAATCTGGGCGGCTGTCCAGATGCGCCGAGGCCCCAATGTGGTGGGCATCTATGGCCTGCTGCAATCGGTTGCGGACGCACTCAAATACGTCGTCAAAGAGGTGGTGATACCCGCCGGTGCTGACCGCACCGTGTTTATCCTGGCACCACTGACCAGTTTTGTTCTGGCGATGATCGCTTGGGCGGTGATCCCCTTCAACGACGGCTGGGTGCTCTCGGATATCAACGTCGCCATTCTCTATGTGTTCGCGGTCTCCTCGCTTGAAGTCTACGGCGTGATCATGGGCGGTTGGGCGTCCAACTCGAAATATCCGTTCCTTGGCTCCTTGCGCTCTGCGGCACAGATGATCTCTTACGAGGTCTCCATCGGTCTGATCATCGTTGGTGTGATCATCTCCACCGGTAGCATGAACTTCGGTGATATCGTGCGCGCGCAGGATGGCGATCTGGGACTGTTGAACTGGTACTGGATCCCACATTTCCCGATGGTGTTCCTGTTCTTCATCTCGGCATTGGCCGAAACCAACCGCCCGCCGTTCGACCTGCCTGAGGCGGAATCGGAGCTGGTCGCGGGCTACCAGGTGGAATACTCGGCGACGCCCTTCCTGCTGTTCATGGCTGGTGAGTATATCGCCATCTTCCTGATGTGTGCGCTGACAACCCTGCTGTTCTTTGGCGGCTGGCTGTCCCCGATCCCGGGCCTGCCCGATGGCGTCTTGTGGATGGTCGCAAAAATGGCGTTCTTCTTCTTCCTTTTCGCAATGGTAAAGGCGATCACCCCCCGCTACCGCTACGACCAGCTGATGCGCCTGGGCTGGAAAGTGTTCCTGCCGTTCTCACTGGCTTGGGTGGTCTTCGTATCCTTTGCTGCAAAATTTGACTGGTTCTGGGGCATCTTCGCCCGCTGGACCGTGGGAGGCTAACTGATGGCGAACATCGACTACACCCGCGCCGCCAAATACTTCCTGCTGCAGGATTTCTGGGTCGGCTTCAAACTGGGGCTGAAGTATTTCTTCGCGCCCAAGGCCACCCTGAACTATCCGCACGAGAAGGGGCCTCTGTCGCCTCGCTTTCGTGGCGAACATGCGCTGCGTCGCTATCCAAACGGCGAAGAACGCTGCATTGCCTGCAAACTGTGCGAGGCGGTTTGCCCGGCGCAGGCGATCACCATCGACGCGGAACCGCGCGAGGACGGCAGCCGCCGCACCACGCGCTATGACATCGACATGACCAAATGCATCTACTGCGGTTTCTGCCAGGAAGCCTGCCCAGTGGATGCTATTGTCGAAGGCCCGAACTTCGAGTTTGCGACCGAAACCCGCGAGGAGCTGTTCTACGACAAGGACAAGCTGCTTTCGAACGGCGAACGCTGGGAAGCTGAGATTGCGCGCAACCTCGAACTGGATGCGCCCTACCGATGAGCGACGCCAAGAACCCATTTGAGGCCATGATGGCCCAGGCTCAGGACATGGCCAAAGCCCTGAACCCCGCGTTGGAGAGCTTCTCTCCCACCGGTGCGTTCAAGGAGTTTGAGGCGCTGTGGCCGACGATGCCGAAAGACGTCATGGAAATGATGTTCGGCAATACTGTCAACAAGGGCGGCCTGGATGCCAAAACCCGCCTGTTGCTGACGCTGGCCGGGCTGACAATGCAGGGCGCGCAGGCAGATTCAGCCGTGCGCCAGACCGTACGCCACGCCCTAGCGGCGGGCGCGAAGAAACAAGAGATCGTTGAAACGATCGGACAGATGTCGGTGTTTGCCGGCATCCCGGCCATGACCCGCGCGCTGGAGCTGGCGCAAGAGGTCATGGACGCCAAAGGGGACAATGAAACATGAGCGTTTTTGCCTTTTACCTCTTTGCCATCAGCGCCATCACCGGCGGGCTGTTCACGGTGATCAGCCGTCAGCCGGTGCATTCGGTGCTGTGGCTGATCCTGGCCTTCATTTCCTCCGCCGGGCTGTTCGTCCTGCTGGGGGCGGAATTTGTCGCCATGCTGCTGATCATCGTCTACGTGGGCGCGGTTGCGGTGCTGTTCCTCTTCGTGGTGATGATGCTGGATGTGGATTTCGCCGAGCTGAAAGCCGAGATGGCGCGCTACATGCCGCTGGCGCTGCTCATCGGTCTGGTGATCCTCATGCAATTCGTCATGGCCTTTGGCGCTTGGGAAACCGCACCGGCAGCAGCGACACAGCTGGCCCAACCGATCCCGACGGACCAACATAACACCGAGGCGCTTGGCCTCATCATTTATGATCAATACTTCCTTCTGTTCCAGCTCTCCGGCCTGATCCTGCTGGTTGCGATGATCGGTGCCATTGTGCTGACCCTACGCCACCGCACGGACGTCAAGCGCCAGGATGTCGTCGCCCAGATGATGCGTGATCCGGCCACCGCGATGGAACTCAAGGATGTGAAACCGGGGCAGGGGCTTTGAGACAATGATCACACTCGAGCATTATCTAACCGTCGCGGCGACGCTGTTCGTCATCGGCATCTTCGGGCTCTTCCTGAACCGCAAGAACGTCATCATCCTGCTGATGAGCATCGAACTGATGCTCCTGGCGGTGAACATCAACCTTGTGGCCTTCTCCAGCTTCCTTGGCGATCTGGTGGGTCAGGTCTTCACCCTCTTTGTGCTGACCGTGGCCGCCGCTGAGGCCGCCATTGGCCTTGCGATCCTGGTTTGCTTCTTCCGCAACCGCGGCACTATCGCCGTGGAAGACATCAACGTGATGAAGGGCTAAAGCGTCATGGAAACCATCCTTCTCTTTGCCCCTCTGGTCGGGGCCATCATTTGTGGCTTTGGCTGGAAGTTTATCGGCGAGACCGCAGCCACGTGGACCGCAACCGGGCTTTTGTTCCTGTCGGCGCTTTTGTCGTGGATTGTCTTCCTCAGCTTCGACGGGATTACACAGTCGATTGAGATCATGCGCTGGATCGAAAGCGGCTCGCTGTCGACCTCCTGGGCGATCCGTCTGGACCGGATGACTGCGATCATGCTGATCGTTGTAACCACCGTGTCATCGCTGGTGCATCTCTATTCCTTTGGCTACATGGCCCATGACCCGCAGTGGAAAGACGGCGAGAGCTACAAGCCGCGCTTCTTCGCCTATCTGTCGTTCTTTACCTTTGCGATGCTGATGCTGGTGACCTCTGACAATCTGGTCCAGATGTTCTTTGGCTGGGAAGGCGTGGGCGTTGCCTCCTACCTGCTGATCGGCTTCTATTACCGCAAGCCCTCGGCCAACGCGGCTGCGATGAAAGCGTTTATCGTCAACCGTGTGGGTGATTTCGGCTTTGCGCTTGGTATCTTTGCCTTGTTCTTCCTGACCGACAGCATCAACTTTGACGACATCTTTGCAGCCGTGCCGCAGCTGGCGGAAACCCAGCTAAGCTTCCTGTGGTCGGAGTGGAATGCCGCCAATCTGATTGCAGTCCTGTTGTTCATTGGTGCCATGGGTAAATCGGCTCAGCTGATCCTGCACACATGGTTGCCGGATGCGATGGAAGGCCCGACGCCGGTGTCGGCGCTGATCCACGCGGCCACCATGGTGACTGCGGGCGTATTCCTGGTCTGCCGCATGTCGCCGCTGATGGAGTTCGCGCCCGAGGCGACAACTTTCATCACCGTGCTGGGTGCAACCACGGCCTTCTTCGCGGCCACTGTAGGTCTGGTGCAGACCGACATCAAACGCGTCATCGCTTATTCGACCTGCTCGCAGCTTGGCTACATGTTCGTGGCCGCAGGTGTTGGCATGTATTCCGCCGCGATGTTCCACCTGTTCACACATGCCTTCTTCAAGGCGATGCTGTTCCTTGGCGCGGGCTCCGTCATCCACGCGATGCACCACGAGCAGGACATGATGAACTATGGCGGCCTGCGTAAAAAGATCCCTTATACCTTTGCCGCGATGATGATCGGTACGCTGGCCATCACCGGTGTTGGTATTCCACTGACCCATTTTGGTTTTGCCGGTTTTCTGTCGAAAGACGCCATCATCGAAAGCGCCTACGCAGGGGGATCCTCCTATGGGTTCTGGATGCTGGTGATCGCAGCTGCGATGACCTCCTTCTACAGCTGGCGCCTGATTTTCCTGACCTTTTACGGCAAACCGCGCGGCGACAAGCATACGCATGATCACGCGCACGAAAGCCCCATGGTTATGTTGATCCCGTTGGGCGTGCTCGCCCTCGGTGCGATCTTCTCTGGCATGCTCTGGTATAACAGCTTCTTCGGCCATGCTGATAAGGTTGGCAAATTCTACGGCATCCCGGTGGTAGAAGCGTCTGCAGCAGCGCACGGCGAAGAGGTCGCAGCAGATGCGGACCACGGCGCTGATGACAGCCACGCCACCACGGCGGATGAGGGTCATGGCGCAGCTGACGCATCCGGTGAGCATCACTATGTTTTCGCGGGTCAACCGGGAGAGGGCGCGCTGTATTTTGGTGCTGATAACACTGTTCTGGATGACGCACATGCCGCCCCGAAATGGGTAAAGGTGTCGCCGTTCATTGCAATGCTGCTTGGCCTTGGTCTTGCGATCCTGTTCTATATCGTGAATCCAAGCCTTCCAGGCCGTCTCGCCAAGCAACAGCAGCCGCTATATCTGTTCCTCAAGAACAAGTGGTACTTTGACGAGCTTTACGACGTTGTCTTTGTCAAACCGACCATGATGATCGGCCGTTTCCTGTGGAAGCGTGGCGATGGCAAGACGATTGATGGCGCGTTGAACGGTATCGCCCTTGGGATCATCCCCTTCTTCACCCGCCTCGCCGGTCGCGCTCAGTCGGGTTACATTTTCACCTATGCCTTCTGGATGGTGCTGGGCATTGCTGCCCTGGTTACCTGGATGTCGATCGGCGGAGGAGCGCACTGATGGACAATCTCCTTTCTATTGTCACCTTTATCCCGGCGCTTGCAGCGGCCATTCTGGCCCTGTTCCTGCGCGGCGAGGATGAGGCGGCGCAACGCAACGCCAAGTCTGTTGCGCTTTTTGCCACCACGGTCACTTTTCTGGTGAGCCTTGGCATCTATTTCCAGTTCGACCCCTCTGATACGGGATTTCAGTTTGTGGAAGAGGCTGAGTGGATCTTCGGCCTGAAATACAAAATGGGTGTCGATGGCATTTCCGTGCTCTTCGTGATGCTCACCACCTTTGTGATGCCGCTGACCATTCTGGCCAGCTGGGGTGTGAATACCCGCGTCAAGGAATACATGATCGCCTTCCTGATGCTGGAAACGCTGATGCTTGGCGTGTTCATGGCGCTGGATCTGGTGTTGTTCTACCTGTTCTTTGAGGCAGGCCTGATCCCGATGTTCCTGATCATCGGGATCTGGGGCGGCAAGGAACGGATCTACGCGTCGTTCAAATTCTTCCTCTACACCTTCTTCGGCTCGGTGCTGATGCTGGTGGCGATGGTCGCGATGTACGCAGATGCGGGCACCACCGATATCGCGCAATTGCTGACGCACAGCTTCTCGGCCTCAGGGTTCGAACTGCTGGGCATCCAGGTCGTTGGCGGGATGCAGACACTGTTGTTCCTGGCGTTCTTTGCTTCCTTCGCGGTGAAAATGCCGATGTGGCCGGTCCACACTTGGCTGCCCGATGCGCACGTACAGGCACCGACCGCAGGTTCAGTGGTGCTGGCGGCGATCCTGTTGAAGATGGGCGGCTATGGCTTCCTGCGCTTCAGCTTGCCGATGTTCCCTGTCGGGGCTGACGTGATGACCGATCTGATCCTGTGGATGTCGGCGATTGCAGTTGTCTACACCTCGCTTGTGGCGCTGGTGCAGTCGGACATGAAGAAGCTGATCGCCTATTCCTCGGTTGCACATATGGGCTTTGTGACCATGGGGATCTTTGCGGCCAATCAGCAGGGCATTGACGGCGCGATCTTCCAGATGCTGAGCCACGGTTTCATCTCGGCGGCGCTGTTCCTTTGTGTTGGCGTCATCTATGACCGCATGCACACGCGGGACATCGACGCCTATGGTGGTCTTGTCATCCGGATGCCCGCCTATGCGCTGGTCTTCATGTTCTTCACCATGGGCAACGTCGGTCTGCCGGGCACGTCGGGCTTCATCGGTGAATTCTTGACCCTGATGGGGACCTTCCAGAAGAACACCTGGGTCGCAGCTGTTGCTGCAACTGGCGTCATCTTCTCGGCAGGTTATGCGCTGTGGCTCTATCGCCGTGTGGTTTTTGGCGACCTGATCAAAGGCAGCCTCAAGACCATCAAGGATATGACTGCCCGCGAGCGCTTCATCTTTGCACCGCTGGTGGTGATGACCATCCTTCTGGGGGTCTACCCGGCGCTTGTCACCGATATCATCAGCCCGTCGACCGAGGCGCTGATTGCAAACTTCAATGAATCTCTGGCCGCCGCGGACCTGTCCCCGGCGACCCAGATAGCTTCGCACTAAGGGGGCGTGGGCGATGATCCCAGCTGATCTCACCGTTATCCTGCCAGAGATTGTTCTGGCGCTCAGCGCAATGGCGGCGCTCCTCGGCGCCGTCTACACCGGCAAGGACAAACTGGCCCCGGCGTTGATCTGGCTGATGGCCGGCCTGATGTCGGCGCTGGCGATCTGGATCGGGACAGGCGCGTCCGGTAGCCGTGAGGCGTTCAACGGTATGTTTGTCGACGACGGGTTCGCTCGTTTTGCCAAGGTTGCCATTCTGCTATCGGCCTCGGCGGTTCTGGTCATGGGCCAGGATTACATGTCGCGCCGCGGCATGCTGCGGTTTGAATACCCCATCCTCGTTGCGCTCAGCGCGGTGGGCATGATGGTTATGGTCTCTGCCGGCAACCTGATGTCGCTCTATATGGGTCTCGAGCTGCAGTCGCTGGCGCTTTATGTTGTGGCGTCCCTGCGTCGTGACAGCGTGAAATCGACCGAAGCCGGCCTGAAGTATTTCGTGCTTGGCGCGCTGTCTTCCGGCTTGCTGCTCTATGGCGCGTCCTTGGTCTACGGCTTTGCTGGAACCACCGACTTTGCAGGTATCTACGCCGTTGCCAAGCACGGTGAAGTGTCCATCGGGCTGCTGTTTGGTCTGGTCTTCCTGATCTCTGGCTTGGCGTTCAAGGTATCTGCTGTGCCGTTCCACATGTGGACCCCGGACGTCTATGAAGGTGCGCCCACGCCAGTTACCGCATTCTTTGCATCTGCGCCGAAGGTTGCCGCCATGGGCCTGTTTGCGCGCGTGATGCATGATGCCTTTGGCCATGCGGTGCAAGACTGGAGCCAGGTAATTGCACTGCTTTCGCTGCTCTCCATGTTCGTGGGTGCGGTTGCCGCGATTGGTCAGCGCGATATCAAACGTCTGATGGCCTATTCCTCCATTGCTCATATGGGCTATGCGCTGATGGGTCTTGCAGCAGGTACCGCCTATGGCGTGCAGGCCTTGTTGGTCTATATGGCGATCTATGTCTCGATGAACATCGGGACCTTTGCCTTCATCCTGATGATGGAGAAAGACGGTAAGCCAATCACCGATATCCGCGCACTGAACCTCTATTCTCGCCGTGAGCCGGGCAAGGCGCTGGCGGTGCTGATCCTGCTGTTTTCACTGGCAGGCGTGCCGCCGATGCTGGGGTTCTTTGGCAAGCTATACGTGCTGAACGCGGCCTATCAGGCGGGTTTGGCGTGGCTTGCGGTTGCGGGCGTGATCGCCTCGGTCATCGGGGCCTTCTACTACCTGCGCATCGTCTATTACATGTACTTTGGTGAAGAGGGCGAGGAGCTGGAAACCAACCGCTCGCCAATCCTCTGGGGTTTCCTGATGGCGTCGGCTGCGGTGATGCTTCTGGGTATTATCAACATGTTCGGCATCGAGGGTGCAGCAGCATCAGCGGCTGCCACGCTGGTCAACTGACCGCTCTAACACAGAACACACAAAGGCCTGGTCTGCGGACCGGGCCTTTTTGCCTTGAAGGGACAGGATCATGAGTGAGTGGCCAGAGGGATACGGACGCAGCCTGCTAGAGGAGGTGGACAGCACGCTGGATGAGGCCGCGCGTCGTGCGCCGACGCTGACAGGTCCGGAATGGATCATGGCCAAGCGCCAGACCAAGGGGCGGGGCCGCAGAGGGCGTGCGTGGAAAGAGCCCAAGGGGAATTTCGCCGCAACTCTGGTGATGCGGCCGGATGGCGCGCCGGAGCAGGTGGCGCTGCGCAGTTTCGTGGCGTCTCTGGCGCTGCATGATGCCTGTGTGGCGCTTTGCGGTGAGACTGCTGGCCTGTCGTTGAAGTGGCCCAATGATGTGTTGCTGAACGGCGGTAAACTGGCAGGGATCCTACTGGAAAGCGCGGGAGCTGCCGACGGCGTTTCCCATCTGTCGATTGGGATCGGGGTCAATCTGATTGAGACGCCGATGCAGGAATGGCTGGAACCGGGTGCCGTCTGGCCTGTTTCGCTGCTATCTGAGACCGGCGTCCATGTGACACCCGAGGATTTCCTGACTGAGCTGGCCGCAGCCTACGACCGCTATGAAACCCAATTCGTCACCTATGGGTTTGAGCCGATCCGTACGGCCTGGTTGGCCCGTGCGGCCCGTCTGGGCGAGGTGATCATGGCGCGCACCTCCAATTCCGAAACCGAGGGAACGTTCGAGACGGTGGACGCCAGTGGAAACCTCGTCTTAAAAACCGCCAAGGGCCGCGTTAATATCCCGGCGGCGGACATCTTTTTCTAGGGAAGGGGAGCGGCGATGCTTCTGGCGGTGGATTGCGGCAATACCAACACGGTGTTTTCAATCTGGGACGGTGACAGTTTTGTTGGAACCTGGCGCACGGCCAGTGACTGGCGGCGCACGGCAGATCAGTATTTTGTCTGGCTCAACACGTTGATGCGACTTGAGGGTATTGAGGCGGATATCACCGATATGATCATCTCGTCTACTGTGCCGCGGGTGGTGTTTAACCTGCGCGTTCTGGCGGATCGCTACTACAACACCCGTCCCCTCGTGGTGGGCAAGCCGGATTGCCTGTTGCCGGTGTCGGTGCGGGTGGATCAGGGAACCAATGTTGGACCTGACCGTTTGGTCAATACAGTCTCTGGGTTTGACAAATACGGTGGCAATCTGATCGTGGTCGATTTTGGCACAGCAACAACCTTTGATGTGGTCGCCGAGGATGGTGCCTATATCGGCGGGGTCATTGCGCCTGGGGTCAACCTCAGCCTTGAGGCGCTGCATCAGGCCGCCGCCGCCTTGCCCCATGTGGATATCTCCAAACCGCAGTCCGTCATCGGCACCAATACGGTTGCATGTATGCAGTCAGGTGTGTTCTGGGGGTACGTAGGACTGGTGCGTGAAATCTGCGCCCGCATCAAGGCGGAGCGTGACGTACCTATGAAAGTAATCTCGACAGGCGGGCTGGCGCCTTTGTTCCAGCAAACAGCGGATCTGTTTGACGCATTTGAGGATGATCTCACGATGCATGGGCTACAGATCATACACAAATATAATAAGGATAACGGTCTCGAGGATGAGCACTGAACGTTTAATCTACCTGCCCCTGGGTGGGGCGGGCGAAATTGGCATGAACGCCTATGTCTACGGCTACGGCAAACCGGGCAAGGAACGCCTGATCCTGGTCGATCTGGGCGTCACTTTCCCGGATATGGACAGCACCCCCGGCGTCGATCTGATCATGCCCGACATCCGTTGGCTGAAAAAGCGCGCGGATCAGCTGGAAGGGGTGTTCATCACTCACGCCCATGAGGACCATATCGGTGCGGTTGCGCATCTTTATCGTGATCTGAATGTGCCAATTTATGCCCGTGCCTTTACCGCCAATCTGGCGCGCCGCAAAATGGACGAAGCGGGTCTGGACAGCGAAGAGGTGAAAACCGTCTCCGCCTGGCCCGAAGTCACCAAATTGGGGCCGTTTACCATCGGCGTCGCGCCGATCTCCCATTCGATCCCGGAAAGTGGTGGTCTGGTGATCGACACACCTGCCGGCCGCATCGTGCACACCGGCGATTTCAAAACAGACCCGACCCCGATTGTGGGCGAGGCGTTTGATCCGGAAATGTGGGCGGATATCGCTAAGGACGGCGTCAAGGCATTGGTTTGCGATTCCACCAATGTTTTCTCACTGAACCCTGGCCGTTCCGAGGTTGACGTCGGCCCTGAAATTACTCGCCTTGTGGGCGAGGCCGAGGGCATGGTGGTCGCAACGACTTTCGCCTCCAATGTCGCGCGCGTAAAAACGCTGGCCGAGGCAGGCCAGCGGGCAGGGCGCTCGGTTGTGCTTTTGGGCCGTGCCATGCAGCGCATGATTGAAGCTGCGACAGAGACCGGCGTGCTGAAGAATTTCCCGAAGGTTGTCAGCACCGAGGCCGCTCAGGAGCTGCCGCGTGAAAACCTGATGTTGATCGTGACTGGCAGCCAGGGGGAACGCCGTGCGGCGTCCGCACAGCTTGCGCGCGGCAAGTACCGTGGCATTGAGGTGAAAGAGGGCGATATGTTCCTGTTCTCCTCCAAGACCATTCCGGGCAATGAACGCGGTGTCATTCGCATCATCAACCAATTCTCTGAAAAGGGCGTTGATGTGGTTGATGACAGCTCCGGTCTTTACCATGTCTCGGGCCACGCAAACCGCCCCGATCTGGAGCGGATGCATGATATCATCAAGCCGCAGATGCTGATTCCGATGCACGGTGAACACCGCCATCTGCGTCAGCATGCTCGTCTGGGCGAAGCCAAAGATATCGCCAGCGCGGTTGTGGTCAACGGCATGATGATGGATCTGACCGGAGACCAACCCAAGGTGGTTGATTATGTCGACACCGGTCGTACGTATCTGGACGGCTCTGTCAAATATGGCGCGATGGACGGCGTCGTACGGGACCGTATCCGTATGGCCCTGAACGGCCATGTGGTTGTCACGGTTATTCTGGACGAGCAAGATGAGCCACTGGGTGAACCCTGGTGTGATATCAAGGGTCTGGCTGAAACTGGTCGATCCAATGCCGCACTGGTAGAGGTGATGGAAGAGGATCTGAACCAGTTCATGATGCGCGCCGGTGCCAAAACGCTGCGTGACGATGATAAGCTGGAAGAGAACCTGCGCCGGGTCGCACGTCAGACCGCACAGAATGAGATCGGCAAAAAACCCGAGGTGACCGTGGTGGTCAGCCGGATGCGCTAGAATATTTCAAGCGCCAATTGAGACACAAAAAGCCCCGGCCAGATTGGTCGGGGCTTTTGCGTTCAGTGGGGCCAGGCACCCCTAAGATATCAGAGGCCGGGCTTGGTGGTCAGGCGTGACGTGGGCGTGTGACCAGTGCAGCCAGTTTAGCGGGAAGGGCCGCAATACCACGCCCCAAAGCGCGCAGGAAGCTGGCCATCGCCTCAGCGCGCAGCTCGTGGGCGCGGGCTTCGATGGCGCGAATTTCGTCAGCGGTCACGTTCGGAAAATCTACGGTGTTCATGGCAGGCCTCATATTGATCTGATGCGTCTTGTTGCCCTTCAAGTAGTCGCTGTGCGGATTGGGGACATCTGCAAAAATGGGCATTCCCGCCATGCTGCAAGTGCAAAGCTCTGGGGCTTCGGCCAATTTCCTCTATATGGTTGCACCACAAAGAGTTGGCGCGCCAAGAAAAAGGGCCGCCCAGTAAAGGACAGCCCGATGTCTTGTGTGTAAATCAGTAAGATCAGGTCGAGGTCTTATCCGGCACGCCGCTCGGCAAAGCTGAGCGCGATAAAACTGGGCATATGATCGCCCATGCCAACCACATTGCGGTCGTTTCCACGATCATTACCGCCACGCCCGCGACCTGACTTCTGGTTGCTTTTCTGGCCATGTTTGCCGCCTGCAGATTTACTCTCTGCTGGCTTGCCGCGCGAAGAAGAGGGCCGGTTGTCACTGCGATTTTGGCTCTCTTGATCTGTCTGCTGTGGCTCGATTTGAGGCGTGTCCTTGACTTCGACCGGGGTGACATCCTCGGTCACTTTAACCTCTGCTGTTGCGGTCTCTGCCTTGGATGAGGCACTGCTGCGAGAGGAGGAGCGACGTGTCCGCGTCTTGCGCTCAGCTGCCGGGGCCGCATCGTCAGCGTCCTTGCTGCTGGCCTGCGGCTCGGCTTTGACCTTCTTCAGCGGATTTTCAAGGCGCGGGATCTCGTTCTGGACCAGACGCTCGATATCTTCGAGGTTCTTTTCGTCTTTGGGGACGCAGATCATCATCGCAGTACCATCGCGACCCGCACGACCTGTCCGCCCAATCCGGTGCACGTAATCCTCGGCGTGGCTGGGCACGTCGAAATTGAACACATGGCTGACGCTGGGAACGTCAAGCCCACGCGCGGCAACATCCGAGGCCACAAGAAAGCGTAGCGATCCCTCGCGGAAACCTTCAAGCGTTTTGGTGCGCTGGCTCTGGTCCAGATCACCGTGAATTGGCGCCGCGTCATAGCCGTATTTCTTCAGCGATTTTGCAACGATATCCACGTCCGTCTTACGGTTGCAGAAGATGATCGCATTTGTGCATTTTTCGCCTTCCTGATCAATCAGGTGGCGCAGCAACTTGCGCTTTTCGCTGGCTTCGCGATCGCGGCGCGAGGCTTTGAACAGCACAACACCCTGGGTGATGTTTTCGGAAGTGGTTGCCTGACGGGCCACTTCAACACGCGCCGGTGCAGAAAGGAACGTATTGGTGATCCGTTCGATCTCGGGTGCCATGGTGGCAGAGAAGAACAGCGTTTGACGGGTAAAGGGGGTAAGGCCAAAGATCCGCTCGATATCGGGGATGAAGCCCATGTCGAGCATTCGATCCGCTTCATCCACAACCATGACCTTGACGTCAGAGAGGATCAGTTTGCCGCGTTCGAAATGATCGAGCAGGCGGCCGGGCGTTGCGATCAGAACGTCCACACCTTTGTCGATCAGCGTGTCCTGTTCCTTGAACGAAACGCCGCCGATGAGCAGGGCCTTCGTCAGCTTGAGGTGTTTTGTATAGGTGTCGAAATTCTCGGCCACCTGTGCTGCCAGTTCACGCGTAGGGCAAAGCACCAGACTGCGCGGCATACGGGCACGGGCGCGACCACGGGCAAGCATGGTGATCATCGGCAAGGTAAAAGATGCCGTCTTGCCGGTGCCGGTCTGTGCAATACCCAGCACATCGCGCCCTTCAAGAGCCGGGGGAATCGCCCCTGCCTGAATAGGGGTGGGGGATTCGTAACCCGCTTCCTCAATTGCCTTGAGAACTTTGGGGTTCAGGTTCAGATCTGAAAATTTTGTCATTTGCGTCCGTTTTTGCGGACACTGACCTGGCCCGCGCGTGTATGTCATAGCCAGTTCCGCATGGTCTTGCGTGCTGTCTGTACCGGCTTGCGCGGGGAATAGCAAAAACCACTGCAATCGTCAAATGAAGCGACCATCCACGACAGCAAAGGGGGGAAATAAGACAGGGTTATACCCTGTCTGCGCCCAAATGGTCACCAATTCTCGTAAAATGAGGGAAATGTTTCGCTGTGACACCGGCCAAGTCGAATTCTCGGACCCGCAGCAATCCCTCTGCCTGTAGCCTGTCGCGTAGCAAAGGTGAGTCGGCACAGACCGTATCAAAGAAAGCGCGCAGCCCAGCCAGGCCGTCTTTTTCCTCGATCTCGCTCAATACTTCATGCAGGTTGCGCCCGCCGTTAGCGCGTGGGCGGTGGGGTTTCAATGCCGCCCGGTAGGATCCGCGCTCCAGCCGGTAGCGGTACTGCGCCAGCCAATGCGACCAATCCTGACAATGGCGGTGACAAAGATCGGTGGCTGACAACTCCACGCGGCCCGGATTTTCAATGTCGGCGAGATAGGCGTTGTGGATGCGCAATTCAAACGGGGCAGGGCCGCAGCGCAGAAATTGTTTGCCCTGGACATGGCTCAGAAAACCGCCACGCAAATCCTGGCCATAACTAGGATACAAACGCTGAAGCGCACCATCACTGTCTGCGTGCTGTGGAACCGGAGCCTTATAGGCATCCTCGGATCCCGCCAAGGCCTCTAACGGCCGGACGCGGGCACAGATCGCATCCGTTGGCAGGGCGGCCAGCTGCGCGCCGATCGCCGTTTGGGCCCAAAGGAACTCATCCACGTCCATATGGATCAGCCAGTCGACCTCCCCATGCGCCTGATTGCGGTAGCAGCGGGTGGCGTTATGGGTTTGCCGGGGTTGATGCTTCTGCGGCCGACCGTGTTTGGCGCGCGCCCAATAGGATGCGTCGCACAATGTTGGGCGAATTTTAGGATGTGCTTTCAGATGCGGCCATGCCTCTGGGCAAGGTGTGTCCAGATAAAGGTAGAGGCGATGCGCGCCGCGCTCCAGATGATGCGCTGCAAAGGCTAGAATTGCAGTGGCTTCCGCCTTAATCGTGGCCACCACACCCCATGTGTCCCGTTTTACGTGACTGCTGATCACAGACGCGGCACCTTGCTTTTGTATCGCTGGACGCGACCAAAGATGCTGCGCGGATCGCTCATCACCATGCGCAACATCTGCACACCAAGCGGTTGCAGGGCTGAATCCTGTTCGGCGTAGCGCCAGAGCCGTGCCAGCATATGCCGGTCCAGATCCCCATGGGGGAGGTGGTAGGGTTTCATGCCCAAACCCAGTGCGTCCAGATCTTTGCCCTTGATGCGGGGGAAACCATTGTCGGTAGCGCGCCCTGACAGTCGTCGTTCACTGTCGTGTAGTTTGATCAGATGAAACAGCATCTGTAGCCCCTGACCGCCGAGACGCTGTTCTATAGTGTCGCCATGGTCAGCAAAGGTCGCCGCCGCTGATATCAGCCAACGGGTGGAGAGTTCAGAGGCCAGATTTGCACCCTGCTCGCGCCAAATCCGCAGGAACAGCTGCCGCGCTTCGGCAGGCGGATCCCGGCGGCGCAGGATTGCAATGCAGAGCGCATGCAGCGCCCAGATCTCGGGAAGGTCTGCGAACTCGTCCCTAAGGGCCTGCCATTTATGGGCGATGTGATGATCCGCAAGATCGCTTAGATCAGTGACGGCAGCCCCGCCCGAAGGTGGCAGCGGCGCGCAGAGTGTAGAAAAATCCACATCTACAGGCGGCAGCGCTGTCGCAGCCTCAAGAAACGGGGTCTCCTTTTTCTCAAGCTGTCGCATCAGCTTATAGAACCCGCCTGGATAATTTTCGTTGTCGAGATCCATGGCAGGTTCTGTTGTCACCAGTTGGTCAGGGAAACGGGTCTTAGACCATCATCTCCTTGGTCGCAGTGAGTTTCAAGTCCGGATAATCCCGCTCGACCCGGTCGATATCCCACTGAAGCCGCGTCAGATAGACGACGTCGCCATCATTGTCATAGGCGATGTGCTGTTTGTTGGTGTTGATAAACTTGTCCAGCGCCAGCTTGTCGCCGCTGACCCAGCGGGCCGAGGTGAATTGAGAGGCCTCGAAGCGTACAGGCAAGCCGTATTCCATCTCAATCCGACTGGCGAGCACTTCGAACTGCAACTGCCCGACTACGCCGACGATAAAGCCTGACCCGATCGAGGGTTTGAATACTTTGGCTGCGCCTTCTTCGGCGAACTGCATCAGCGCTTTTTCCAGATGCTTGGCCTTCATCGGATCGCCCGCGCGCACGCCCTGCAACAGTTCAGGCGCAAAGGACGGGATACCGCTTACGCGCAGCGCCTCACCTTCGGTCAGCGTGTCGCCGATGCGCAACTGGCCATGGTTTGGGATACCAATGATATCACCAGCCCAGGCTTCCTCTGCCAATTCGCGGTCGGAGGCCAGAAACAGCACCGGGTTGGAAATCGCCATCGGTTTTTTAGTCCGGACATGCGTCAGTTTCATGCCGCGTTTGAAATGGCCGGAGGCCAGCCGCACAAAGGCAACCCGGTCACGGTGCTTGGGGTCCATATTAGCCTGAACCTTAAACACAAAACCTGCAACCTTGGTTTCGTCCGGCGCAATCTCGCGGGGTTGCGCATTTTGGGACTGGGGTTCGGGACCGTAGGTGCTGATGCCATCCATCAGCTCCTTCACGCCAAAGGAGTTGATCGCAGAGCCGAACCAGATTGGCGTCATGTGACCCTCCAGAACCGACTGCGGATCAAGGGTTGGCAAAAGCTCACGGGCCATTTCGACCTCTTCCAACAGCTTTTCCAGCAGGTGTTCTGGCACATGCTTAGCCAGTTGGGGATCATCCAGCCCGTTGATCTCGATGCTTTCGGCGATCTTGTTGCGGTCCGCGCGGTCCATCAGCTCCAGCCGGTCCCGCAGCATGTCGTAACAGCCGATGAAATCGCGCCCCACCCCGATCGGCCAGCTTGCCGGGGTCACGTCAATCGCGAGATTCTGCTGGATCTCGTCAATAATCTCAAACGTGTCGCGGCTTTCGCGGTCCATCTTGTTGCAGAAGGTCAGGATCGGCAGATCCCGCAGGCGGCAGACCTCAAACAGTTTCTGGGTCTGGCTTTCCACACCTTTGGCACCGTCGATGACCATGACCGCCGCATCCACCGCTGTCAGCGTGCGATAGGTGTCTTCCGAAAAGTCGGAGTGACCGGGCGTATCCACCAAATTGAACCGGTAGTTGGCGTAGTCAAACGACATCGCGGAGGCCGAAACGGAAATGCCGCGATCCTTCTCCATCTGCATGAAGTCTGAACGTGTACGCCGGGCCTCACCCTTAGCGCGCACCTGACCGGCCATCTGAATAGCACCACCATAAAGCAGGAACTTCTCAGTCAGCGTGGTTTTACCGGCATCCGGATGCGAGATGATCGCAAAGGTGCGGCGCCGGGCGATTTCGGCTGGCAGGTCGGGGCGGTTGGGGACGGTATCGAGCATGAGCGCGCGTATATCAGGATGGTAGGCCGAGGCAAGAAAAACAGCGGGGTGACCTAAACCGCGCCGCAATCGGTCACGCTGGTTAGTGGGATCCCTCTGGTGACAACCGGGCGTCAGCCCAGCAGGGGTTAGACTGTCACAGGGAGATCAAGCACCAGGATGCCCTCAATACCGCCAGCGGCATGCGCGACCAATTGCGCGCCGAGGGCTTGATGCTCGGGGTGATCTGCGTAGGTTTTCAGATCATCCCAGCCGTCAAAATCGATCACGAAGCCATGCTGATAGCCGCGTTCGATCTGCTCCGGGCTTTCCGATCGCCCACCAGTGAAATCTCGTGCGCCGGACAGCCGTTCCGTCAATGCGGACAATCCGGCATAGATCTGGGCAATCCTGTCCTCTGGCGTGTCTGGTTTGAATTTTGTCAGAACGATGTGACGGATCATTGGCGTTTCTTTCTGCGCGGGGCTTATGGTTAGGCAAGGGGCAACAGAGACCAAGCCTGTCACTGATCAACGCTTGCCGATAGTCGGCAATTGGGTTGTGATCATTGACCAAGGCGCCTGATTGTTGGCCTTTGTGTCCCAAGGCTTAGCGCAGTTGTGCGTGTCGCAGGCTTGATGAAGCGTCACTTGGTTCCAACAGCGCGGGACGGATGTCCAAACCAGAAGCAACCCGCTGGTGGCCAATAAGCAAACCGGAGCTGCGGCCCAGATGCGCTTCCGGCAAGGCGGCACGGGTCAGCGGATCCAGTAGCAGACTTTCGGCGGCAATGCCTTCAGCAAAGATGATTTGGTGGCGATCAAATAGCAGCTGGAAGTAGTCCACAAAGCCACCGCTTTGGACTAGAACATCAATGCCGTTTACCAAGTCGCGCGCGCGCACCAGTTCGTTGGTAGGGCCCCGGCGGAGGATATCGTGGCGTGAACGCACGAGCAGCCGGTGATCAGGGCTGACCAGCAAGTCGTTTTCATTGTTATGCGCGCCGGCCTTGATCAGGATCGGAGCCATATCACCTATGGCGCGGCTGGTGCACTGACCGATCCAGCGCACCGGTTGGGCGCCATCGTCGCGTGTCAGGACACGATCCCCAACCCTGAGATTTTCAATCCGACGCTGAGCGCCGGTACCCAAGGTGATACAGGTGCCACGGGTAAAGGACACACAGGCAAGCTGTGCCAGTCGCAGGCGTGTGCCCTCGCGGGTTTTGCGCACAAGGGTATAACTGGTCTGGACCTGTAGCGGAGCCAACGGCAGCAGGTAGATCGCTGCAATCATCCCGTCGCTGTCCACTTCGACCAGCACCAGCGCATCAACATTCGCGCCAATATCCGGCATCAGCGTCAATAGGCAATCCAGATGCAGCCGCGCCCCCGGGGTGCCAATGGCGGTGTCCTTGGCCAGGGTGAACCGCCCGTCGGTACGTGCTGAAATGCCCAGCTGATGGGGCGCATCGCTTCGGGTCAACTGATAGACATCATCCAGTTGAAGATCATCGTAGACCCCCAATCCGTCGCCCATATTCGCGCCCATTTCCACGCAGAATTCGGATGCGGTGAAAACCGGCAGTGTCTGTATGGCAGGGGCTCTTTGATGCAACGGTGTGCGCATGAATAATCTGACCAAATCAAATGGACGCGCGTCCTGCGCGGCTGATCTCTCATACTGCCGGGAAATGTGGCGATATGGGGACCAGACGGCGGTGGTTTTGCGAAGGCGCGCGAAACATCTGTGATGGCAGCTTGGCGTGATCGAGCGCGAGTGACGGACGGGCGGGAGAGCCCATCTGCTGGGGGCTGGTCAATACCGAAGCGAGAGTGCAAGGTCTGCGCAACAGGGACACCGGCGTAATCTTTACTGGGGCTACAAGCTACCAGCCGAAAATGTCGCCGCATGGCAAGGGAGATAGGTATATGGATTTGGGTTTGGCGGGGAAGCGCGCTTTGGTTTGTGCCAGCAGCAAGGGGTTGGGACTGGGCTGCGCCGAAGCATTGGCAGCGGCGGGTGTGGATCTGGTGATGAACGCGCGCGGGGCAGAGGCTCTCTTGGGGTCGGCCCAGGCGATCCGTGATGCGCATGGTGTCGACGTCGAAACCATCGCCGCAGATATCACCACCGAAGAGGGGCAGGCTAAAGTCGTTGCTGCCGCCGAGGGCGTGGATATTCTCGTGACCAACGCGGGTGGCCCACCTCCGGGGGTTTGGTCTGATTGGCAGCGTGACGATTTCATCAAGGCGCTTGATGCCAATATGCTGACGCCGATTGCGTTGATCAAAGCGCTGGTGCCGGGCATGATGGAGCGGGGTTGGGGCCGTGTCGTCAATATCACTTCGCAATCGGTAAAGGCACCAATCGCCGTTCTCGGCCTTTCGAATGCGGCGCGCACCGGGCTGACTGGCTATGTAGCAGGCACCTCCCGTCAGGTTGCCGCGAAGGGCGTGACCATCAACAACCTGCTGCCCGGTATCCACGCCACGGATCGGGCGGTCTCGTTGGATACCGGCGTGGCCCAACAGCAGGGGATCTCCCTTGAGCAGGCCGCCGAGCAGCGCGCCGCCAGTATTCCCGCCGGTCGCTATGGCACGCGGCAGGAGTTCGGAGCCACCTGCGCCTTCCTTTGCTCGCAGCACGCGGGCTTCATCATCGGCCAGAATATCCTGCTGGACGGTGGCGCCACGAATATGACCATTTGACGGGGCGGGCAGATGACATCCGGTTTCTCGCTGAAGGATCAATTGTTTAATCAGAAGAAGACCCGCTACCTTGCGGGCCTTTTCGCGGCGGCAGATCCCGGATTTGATCCCGCGCGGTTCGAGGCCGACGTGATGGCAGAACTCCCGGATCTGGAACTAAAACAACGCATCAGCCTGATTGCGGACGTTCTGTCGCGCCACCTGCCAGAGGATCTGGAGGCCGCCGCACCAGTTCTGAAACGCGCGTTGCCACCGCCACTGGATCCAAATCTTCGCGATGATGATTTCGGCGATTTTATCTTTGCTCCGTTAGGCGAATTTGTCGTGCTGCGTGGGTTGGACACCGCACCGGAACTGTCGCTGCAGCTTCTGTCAGAGATCACCCAGAGGTTTTCCATGGAATGGGCAATCCGCCCGTTCTTGACCCGCTGGACCGATCAGACGCTTGCCGAAATGCAGCGTTGGGCGAGCAGCGACAATTATCACCTTCGGCGGCTGGTCAGCGAAGGCACAAGGCCTAGGCTACCTTGGGGGCAGGCGGTGCCTCTGGATCTGGCGCAACCTTTGCCCTTGCTGGATCAGCTGCACGCAGATTCCACGCGCTATGTCACTCGCTCGGTCGCCAATCATCTGAATGACATCTCCAAGAAAGACCCGGATTTGGTGCTGGATCAATTGCGCCTGTGGCAGCAGGCAGGCCGCCAAGACCCAAAAGAGCTGGTCTGGATGACTGCACATGCGTTGCGCGGATTGGTCAAGGCGGGGCATGCTGGCGCGATGCAAATGCTGGGCTATGATCCAGACGCACCGGTCACCGCCAAACTGTCCGTGGCCGATACGCCTGTGCACATCGGTGGTGCCTTGCAATTTGACTGTGCTTTGGATGGTCCAGCGGATGCGCCTGTCCTTGTGGATTATCGCCTTCATTTCCAGCGTCCTGGCGGTAAGACATCGGCCAAGGTGTTCAAGCTGAAGCAGACAACCCTAAAGGCGGGCCGCGCCCGGCTGAGCAAACGCCATCCGCTTAAGGCTGGGGCCAGCACCTTTACTCTGGTGACCGGAACGCATCACCTGGAGGTGCTGGTGAACGGTGTTGTACGCGCAAGCCTGTCGTTTGAGCTGCTGGATCAGGCCGACTAGCGATACAGCCTAACAACCTATGGCGCGTGGCGTAGGGCTGTCTTGCACCGCCGCCGCCGGATTGATATCTGCGATCCAAGCCCGATCATTTTGATCAGAAACCGAAGACGAGGCCGCATGACATCTGCTTCCCCCGAACCGATGCCGTCCCGACGGGCACTGCCGACCGAGGCAGCTGCGCCGCGTCTGGAAATCCGCAACCTGCGGCGCTTTTTTGATGGGCGTGCGGTGGTGGACGATGTATCTCTGCAAATTCAGGCGGGTCAGGTCACCTGTCTACTGGGCCCCTCGGGCTGTGGTAAATCCACCACCCTGCGAATGATCGCGGGCGTTGAGATGCAGGACAGCGGCGAGATCTATGTCGATGGCAAGCTGATCTGCGACACGGTGTTTCGTGTGCCGCCGGAACGGCGCGAAATTGGGCTGATGTTTCAGGACTTTGCCCTGTTCCCACATCTAAGTGTTGCAGATAATGTGGCCTTTGGGTTGAAGGGCAGCAAGGATCAGAAACGCGCGCGGGTCGAAGAGCTGCTGCACAAGGTTTCTCTGGCGCAGTATATTGACGAGTTTCCGCATCACCTCTCCGGTGGAGAACAGCAGCGCGTGGCGCTGGCGCGGGCATTGGCCCCCAAGCCGCGCATCATGCTGATGGACGAGCCGTTTTCAGGCCTTGATAACCGGCTGCGCGATGGCATTCGGGACGAGACATTGACCTTGCTAAAGGAAGAAGACGCCGCTGTTCTTTTGGTGACGCATGAGCCGGAAGAGGCGATGCGCATGGCCGATGAGATTGCCTTGATGCGGTCAGGGCAGATCGTGCAGCAGGGCGCGCCTTATAATGTTTATACAAGGCCCGTTGATCGTGCTGCTGTTGGGTTCTTCAGCGATACCAACATTTTGAATGCTGAGGTGAACGGGGCACTGGCAGAAACACCCTTTGGTCAATTTCTGGCACCTGGCGTGCCTGACGGAACCGAGGTAGAGATTGTCTTTCGCCCGCAGCATGTGCGTATCGATTTTGACCGCAATGGCCGCGGACCGCATCCAACCCCAAGTGATGGCGTCGCGGCACGTGGCGTGGTGAAAAGGGCGCGGTTTCTTGGTCATGAAAGCTTGGTGGAATTCCGCATGGACTTCGATGGCAGCGTGCTAAAGGCGACAGTGCCAAACGTGTTTCTGCCCGACGCTGGACGGGTCATGTGGCTGACCGTGCGCCGCGACCGCTGTTTCGTCTTCCCGGCACAAGGCTGACTGACAGCCGGGTACGTCTGTTTGTGTCAGTTCCGGGGGGCTGGTCTCAGGAATTGGGATAGGGGTCATAGTCGGATAGCCGCTTGCCCGGCTCATCCACGAACAGCTCGGGCAGGGGCTTTGCATGCTCAATCAGGTCAACGCGGAACACGCGGAAATCGTCACGGGTTTCACACCAGGCCGTCAGCGTCCAGACACGTCCCCAATATTCCATGTGCAGCGGGCGGATGACCCGTTCGGTCCGCCTATCGTCGATACTGCGATAGATGAGTTGTAGTTTTTGCCGTGCCTTGATCGCAGCGCGAAGAGTCGGCATCTGCGCAAAACCCCGTGCCACATCTGCAAATGGATATACGGCAAATTTCCACGCATCGGCTTCGGCGATGGTGCCCTCTGGAAGCACCGCATCAACCTTGGCCGCCAGGCTTTCGGCTGCGGCCTTCAGATCCGGATCAGCGGCCTCTGCCACGATGGCCATCCCAAGGTTCAGTGCCTCCAGTTCCTCGGTCGTGAGTGTGAGCGGCGGCAGGGTGATCGCCTCGCGCACCATATAGCCAACGCCGCGCGCGCCCTCGACCGGCACGCCACTGGCGACCAACGTATCCATGTCACGATAGATCGTACGGGTGGATACCTCCAGCCGTTCGGCCATATCCTGCGCGCGGTGCAACTTGCCGTCGCGCAGAATTTGGATGATATCAAAAAGGCGATCAGTACGGCGCATGACCTAGCCTTGATACGGTGACGGCAAGAGGTCAAGTGTGCCGCCTGCCGTCCCCAATGCCGATGGTCAGGAGACCATCATCCACAGCACCTGTTCATGCCGCATTTTGGCTGTGTCCGGTGCAATGGCCGCCATCACCTCTGGTGCGAACTCTTGCTGCATGAAGCTTTGGGCGACGGCTTGCGCGGTCGCCATGTCCTGCCAGATTACATAGTCGGTCCAGCTGCCATCCGCACCTTGGCTCAGTTGACGATGTATAAAACCGGATTGGGCGCGCACAAAGGCTTCGGTTCTTTGCATCAGCGCCACGAACTCTGATGTCTTGGCCCCATCTGCCAGGCGGAAGGTCACGATCTCTGCGACATGTTTGTCCATCACTTGTCTCCTTTTGCTCTGTGATGGGCTGGCAATATCCAAGTCCAACTGACATAAACCTGTCAGTTGAATGCGCGCCCTGCCAAGAAAATGCGTTTTGGAGTAGATTCCACCTATTGCGTAAGGGCTCAGATCTTTGCTGCACCAGAGCGGGGGCGTAAAACGGTCATCAGATGACATCTGCGGGCCATCACCCGGTCCGCACGCAGAAGGAGACACTCTCATGCTTAACAATATCGGCCTTCCGGGCCTGCTGCTCATCGCTGTTGTCGTGCTGGTCCTGTTTGGCCGCGGCAAGATTTCGTCGCTGATGGGCGAAGTCGGCAAAGGCATCACCGCCTTCAAGAAAGGCGTCAACGACAGCACCAAAGAACTGGAAGAAGAAGACACCGCCGAGACCGCGCGCGACGTGACCCCCGAGACCGAAAAAGACAAGGTCTAAGCCGCGATGTTTGATCTTGGGTGGACCGAACTCATGGTTATCGGCGTTGTGGCGCTGATTGTTGTCGGACCCAAGGACCTGCCGGTTTTGTTCCGCAATGTCGGGCGGTTCGTGGGGAAGGCCAAGGGCATGGCGCGCGAATTCAGCCGGGCGATGAATGATGCCGCGGATGAGACGGGCGTCAATGACATAGCTAAGGGGCTGAAGGCGGCAGCCAATCCAATGAACACCGCCATGGATGGTGTCAAACAGGCGGCACAGGATATGGCCAAGTCGATTGACCCGACCAAATTCGACCCCGACAGCGAAACCGGGAAACTGGCGGCTGAACGGGCGGAAGACGCGAAGAAAATCCAGGCTGCCACCGCCCGTGCAGCGGCAGACCGCAAGGCACGCGAAGCCGCTGAAGCGCAGGCTAAGGCGGCTGAGGCGGAGGCGGCTTTGGCAGCCCCAGACACGCCGACAACGCCGGAAAGTGAGACCAAGACATGAGCGCGTCTGAAGACATCGACGACAGCACAGCGCCGCTGATTGAGCATCTGGCTGAACTGCGCACCCGCCTGATCCGGGCGGTGGGCGCGTTCATTGTGGGGATCGTGCTGGCCTTCACTGTTGCAGAACCGATCCTGCAATTCCTGCTGGGCCCGATTGAGGAAACTCTGCGCAATTTGGGTGATCCATCGCCGACATTGCAATATACCAGCCCGCAGGAATATCTGTTCACGCTGTTTCGCATCTCCATGGTGTTTGGCTTTGCGCTGTCTTTTCCGGTGATTGGCTTCCAACTCTGGCGCTTTGTGGCGCCGGGGCTCTACAAGACGGAAAAGAATGCGTTTTTGCCCTTCCTCATTGCCTCTCCGGTGATGTTTCTCTTGGGGGCCAGCTTTGCGCATTTCGTAGTAACACCGCTGGCGATGGCATTTTTCCTTGGCTTTGCTGATGTGTCGTCGATCTTTGCCAATCTGATGTCTGGTGCGGTGAGCAACCTGCCAGCCGATGCCGCCGTGGTGCCGGAAACCACTGACGGGGTGCGGATCACCTTCTTTGGCAAGGTGAACGAATCTCTTGATATCACGCTCAAGTTCATCATGGCTTTTGGTCTGTGTTTTCAGTTGCCGGTGCTTCTGACCCTGATGGGCAAGGCCGGCCTGGTCAGCGCCGACGGGCTTGGCAGCGTCCGCAAATATGCGGTTGTCGCGATCCTTGTGCTGGCTGCGCTGGTAACCCCGCCGGATGTGATCACCCAAGGGATCCTCTTCACAGTGGTTTATGGCCTCTATGAAATTTCTATCCTGCTGGTGCGTCAGGTGGAAAAGACCCGTGAGGCCAAGCTGCGCGCAGAAGGCTATTACGATGACGAAGACGATATCGGCGAGGAGATGGACAGACATCCCGAAGACGATCCACTGATGGACGAGTTCGATGAGGATGACGACACTGACGATGACGGCAAGGTCAAGTAATCCCTGCCAGAACCGACCAAGAAAGGCGCGCTGGAAACGGCGCGCCTTTTTGGTTGTGGCGGTGTCTTAGGCGGTCAAAGGGGGCAAGGCGCGGCCCGCTGCCCTCTTGCCCGCCCAGCCGGAACATGCTTTGACCCTGGCAACTCACCGACGGAGACTCCCATGGACCAGACCAAACCCACCCGCGTTGTTCTTTCCAGCGACCATGCAGCCATTGAGCTGCGTCAGGCCATCGCTGATCATATCGCTGCAAATGGCTATGAGGTGGTCGATATCGGCCCGATAACAGCAGAAAGCACCCACTACCCCAAGCACGGCGCAGCCGCAGCGGAGCGGGTGGCCTCTGGCGATTGCGAATTGGGCATCATTCTTTGTGGAACTGGCCAGGGCATCATGATGGCCGCAAACAAGGTAAAAGGCATCCGCTGCGGCGTGTGCTCCGAGACATTCTCGGCGAAGATGATCCGTCAACACAATAACGCCAACATGCTCTCTATCGGGGCGCGTGTCGTTGGCGACAGCCTTGCGGTTGAAATCGTCGATACCTTCCTAAGCACCGAATTCGAAGGTGGCCGTCACGCAACCCGTGTCGACATGATCGAACCGCAGGACAGCTGATCGCGGCCGCAGGTTGCGACAGATCCTGACCCTGCCACTAGACGGAGGCCCGTTATGGACGAGACAAGCTTGACCCGCATCGCGCAAGCATTGGAGCGGATGGCACCGGCACCGCTGGATGCACCGGATTTCAACGCGGCCTCCGCCTTTGTCTGGCATGTATCGCCGGACCGGCTAGAGCCTGTGACGACCGTGAACCGGGTTGCTCTGGAACTGTTGCTGGGTATTGACCGGGCCCGCGATACACTCTTGGGCAATACACGACGTTTCGCAGCCGGGTTTGCGGCTAATAACGCCCTGCTTTGGGGCGCGCGGGGAATGGGAAAATCCAGTCTGGTGAAGGCTATCCATGGCCAGTTGTCACCGGAATTTCCCAAACTGACGTTGGTGGAGCTGCAGCGCGAAGACCTGCCGTCCGTGGCGCGGTTGCTGAACCATCTGCGCGCTGCCCCCGAACGGTTCATTCTGTATTGTGATGATCTCTCCTTTGGCCATGATGATCAGCACTACAAAAGCCTGAAAGCGGTGCTGGATGGCGGTATCGAAGGACGGCCTGAAAATGTGCTGTTCTACGCGACCTCCAACCGTCGCCACCTGATGCCACGCGATATGATCGAAAACGAACGTTCAAGCGCCATTAACCCCTCCGAAGCGGTTGAGGAAAAGGTCTCTCTGTCGGATCGTTTTGGGTTGTGGCTCGGCTTCCACCCCTGTGATCAGGATGAGTATTTGGCCATGATCTCAGGCTATTGCGTCGCCTATGGCGTTGATGTCTCGGATCAGGCTCTGCGGGCAGAGGCAATTGAATGGCAGGCCACCCGGGGCTCTCGCTCGGGTCGTGTAGCATGGCAGTTCTTTACCGATCTGGCGGGCCGACATGGGGTCAAGGTGACCTGATAGATAGTTTGCGCCCAGTTAACCGTACGATGGTCAGAACAAAAAAGCGGCGCCCAGGATTTAACCGGGGCGCCGCTTTTTGTTCTGTGGCCAAAGTTGGTCAAGCTACTGTAGATAGGGCAGCGGATCGACGCTTTCGAAACCGTTTCGTACTTCAAAATGCACATAGGCCGAGGACTCATCGCGCAAGGTGGCAATGGTCTGGCCGCGTTTTACGGTGTCGCCTTTGTTGACCTCGATCTTGTCGACATTGGCGTAGACGGTCAGCAATTTGGCGTCATGGCGGATCACGATGATCGGGATATTGTTGGAATCCTTGGTGATCGCGGCAACGGTCCCGCCATCGGCAGCTTTGACGGGTGCGTTGGCGGCTGCGGCGATATCAATGCCGTCGTTCTTCCCCTTGGCATAGGTGCGGATGATTTTGCCCTGAACAGGATAGCTCATCGCGGCGGTGGAGCTGCGGGTCGGAGCCGGGACTTCGACCTTTGGCAAATCCTTGGGCACCACGGCGGCCGGAGCCACAGTTTCGCTCGGCAGTGGTTTCGTCGCGCTTGGCGGGGTAGGTGTGCTGGTGCCCTCGCCTGGTGCTGTGACCGCAGTCGCGACAGGTGCTGCGGAGGCTTCTTGGCGCGGAACTGGGCGATCTTTTAACGGGATCAGCAGAAACTGACCTTCACGGATCGCAAAATCGCTGCCCAGACCGTTCCAGTCTGCCAGTGATTTCACCGGCACTTGATAAAGACGCGAGACGGTATAGGCGGTTTCGCCGCGCTTTACCTTGTGGCGCACGGGTTCCGGTCCGCTCTGAACCTGTGGCTTGTTGGCTGATGTTTGCGGTGCCAGTGACGCGGTACTGACTTGGCTGCTCGCGCTGGGGCTGGTCGATGGCGCACTGTCGATGGCATCGCCTGCAAGTGACGCAATATCTACGCCGCCGTTGCCTGCCGTCGCAGAACCGGGCGCGCGACGGGGCAGGGCGATGATTTCCCCTTGACGCAGCGGGTCTTCGGTCTTCATGCCGTTGAAGCGTGCCAATTCGCTGGCGGGCAACCCAATGCGGCTGGCAACATCGCCCAGCGTATCGCCCCGGCGTGCGACAGCCACCTGATAGGATGGATAGGTGATCAACCCCTTGTCATCAGGCTTGGGGCGGCTTGCGGTTGCAGTCTGCGCTGCCTTCGTGGTGTTGAAGGCTCCGATCTGGCCGCGCAGGTCATAATCCAGCGGGGCTTCGCAGGCGGCCAATACGGCCACCAGCGGCAAGGTCATCAGCGCCTTACGGCCTGCCATGCGATTGGGGCGGGTGGGTGCTGTTACTGTCATTTCGCTCTCCTCGGAACGCCGTTCCCGTCTTGCGGGCCCCCATTATCCCTGGGGCTTGCCAATAGTTCTGTCGGCCAGCCACGAAAGGACCACGACATCGTGCGTGGCTTGGGATGGGCGGATCTCGCCCTTCCCTTACGTGTCTTTGCCGATCCCCTCAAGCAGGGGAACAAAACGCACCGGGCGCAATTCGTCGTATTCCAAGCCGCTGTCGGTTTTTTGAACACGGATCAGCGTCTGGACTGTGTCGGACTGGCCAACGGGCACCACCATGATACCCCCGGTCTTTAGCTGCGCCAAGAGCGGGCCGGGGGGGTCCTCGGCAGCGGCGGTCACGATGATTCGATCAAAGGGCGCCTGTTCCGGCAACCCGTGACTACCATCGCCAACAAGGGAGGTGATATTGGACAGATGTAACTGGTCAAAGATCTGCCGCGCCTCGCGTACGAGGCGGGCATGGCGGTCTACCGTATAAACCCGGCGCGCCAATTTACTAAGAATCGCGGCTTGATAACCTGACCCAGTGCCCACCTCCAGAACCGTATCACGCGGCGAAATCTGCAAGGCCTGTGTCATCAATCCAACGACCGAGGGTTGCGATATGGTTTGCCCGCAGGCAATCGGCAACGGCATGTCCTCATAGGCACGAGCGGAAAACAGCCCACGCACGAAAGGGCCGCGATCAATTTGCTCCATCGCGTCCAGGACCTGCGCATCCGTCACCCCGCGCGACCGCAGGGCAAAGAGGAACTGCATCTTAGTTTCAGCAGATGGGTCGCTCATTCAATGCCCTTCAGACGCTCCAGCGCGTCCGTCGCTGTAAGATCCGCCCGCATTGGTGTCACGGAGATATAGCCCGCAAGGTTCTGCGCCGCGTCGCTGCCCTCGGCGGTGGCGATATGCTGATTGCCCCCCCGGATCCAGAGATAGCGCCGTCCATTGGGGGAGGTCTGTTCCTCAGCGGAGAAATGGCTGCCACGCCGGAATCCCTGTGGCGCGATCCGCCGTCCCTTTACACCCTTGGCAGGCACCGGTGGGAAATTGATGTTGTAAAACAACCGGTAATCCGCGTCGTCCCTGGGCTGCGCCTCAAGAATGGAGCGAATGAGATCGGCGCCGTGCTGGGCGGCTGCTTCAAACGGGGTCTCTAGCTGGGCATTATCAGGCCCGAAATACTGCGACAGTCCCATGGCGGGAATGCCCTGTAAAGCTGCCTCCATCGCGCCGCCAAGTGTACCGGAATATAGCGCATTTTCAGCCGAGTTGTTGCCGCGGTTGACGCCCGACAGCACCAGATCCGGCCGGTGGTCCTTCATCACCACATGCAGGCCTGCCAGCACACAGTCGGCGGGGGATCCTTCCGCCGCAAATCTGTGCTCGCCCAGCTGGCTCAGCATAAAGGGGCGGGTGTAGCTGATGCAGTGGCCAACGCCCGACTGCTCAAACGCGGGTGCCACGGTCCAGACCTCGCCACCCGGGCCTGCCACATCGCGGGCAATCTGTTCCAGAACGGCCAGACCGGGCGCGCTTATGCCATCGTCATTGGTGATCAGAATTCGCATGTAGGGGGCCTCTCGTCTTGCTCTGGCTGGCTGTATCGGGGGCGTGAACATGCCGGTCCGCATCTCAGACCTGAATAAGATGTGGGGCAAAAGGGGGCAAGTCTTTCCCCGCGGTGACCATAGGCAAGGGCTGTGGCAGCGGCCCCTGCGGCACAGAGGTCACAGGTTTGTCGCGCAACGATCAAAATGAAAACGCCCGGTGCCCTGACAGGGGCGCCGGGCGCGGGAAATCAACCAGGTTTCGACATCGAATTACTCCGCAGCGGCCAGGATCTCTGCCAACAATCGTGCGGCCTCATCCTGCGGCGTCGCCAGTGCATCGCGGTCTTCGCCGGGGAAGAAACGTGCGCGCAGGGCTGTGCCCATAGGGTTCGGGGTCAGTACCTGCACTCTGGGACCTGTTTTGACGGTCTCGACCTGCCAGCTGTTGGCCAGTGACATCTGTGCCGCCTTGGTGGCGCCATAGGCACCAAAGAACTTGTCGCCCGCACGTGGATCGTCAAAGAACACGGCACCGCCGGTTTGACCTAGTAAGGGGGACACATAGGGGATCAGCACGGATGTGGCAGTGGCGTTGATGGCCATGGATTTCTGCCAATCCTTGGCGGCGACAAAATTCGCAGGGCTAAGGGGGGCGGCATGGATCGCCGTGTGCACCCATAGATCAAGATTGCCCCAGCGGTCGTGGATGCCCCGGCACAGGGTGGCCATGGCCTCTGGCACGGTGATATCCATGGGAGCTAATGTGGCAGAGCCGCCGGCGGCCTTGATGCGGTCGTCCAGCTCTTCCAATGCGCCGGTTGTGCGGGCAACGGCGACAATATGATGGGTTGGTGCCAGTGCCTCAGCGAGCGCTGCGCCCAGGCCACGAGAGGCCCCGGTGATAAGAGCAAGTTTCTGTGTCATGAAGGTCTTGTGCGGCGCGGCGCGGGCCGGGTCAAGAGGCCAAAGCCGCACAGCAGCATCAGCCCCGCCCATCAACGGGGCGGGCTTGGGTTAGCTGCCCGGCATTTCGAGACGAGAGGCCTTGCCGTTCTTTTGCAGGATCAGCCCTTTGGCGTCGATCGCGATCACCTCGCTACCTGACAGGCGACTGCCGCGCTGGACAACCTGCGTGCGACCGCTGGGCATCCTCACCATCGCGTTCAGGTTGTTGCTGGCACCGTATAGTCCCAGAAGGCTCAGCGTATTGCGGCGCAATGCATCCTTTTGGGTGGCGTGGCCTGCGACATTTGCGGGGGTTTTGCCGCCGCGTTCACGATTTGCCATTCTGCGGTCATCTTCTTTCTTGGGTCATTTGTCCGGTTCGCCGCCGCGCTATCAGCTCTGGATGTTGGGAAACAGGGGGGGCAAAAACAGTGGCAAGGCTCTGCTGGTCGCGCAGGGTGTCCTGCGCGATCTGCTGCCCATCATCGCAAAACCGGTCGCCCGATTGCGCACAGCCCCTTGAAATCAGATCGGCGCGTTCAGCTGTTGGCCAATACCGGTGGTGAGGTGTCAGGCGTCGTAGACCAATGATGGCAGATCATGGCCATAGGCGTAGAGCAGACCCAGCAGCTCTTCCAGCGTCGCGCCGACCATTTGCAAATTATACAGCGGGTGCTCCGGGTCAGAGATCTGCAGCTCCGGGTATTGGCCTTCGGGGCGCATGTGCAGCATGGCCTCAACCGCTTCGGTGCCGTCAGGCGGGATCGCATTGGCCAACCAGGCGCGCTGGCTGTCCAAATCTTCAGCCTCCTGCATCTCAAAACGGTCTAGGAATTCATCGAAATCCTCGCGGCTAAGCCGCGCCCAGGTGCCAAGGATGAATTCTTCGCCTTTGGTGTCCGCTAGCGGCACCGCCAGCACCGCGCGCACAAAACGCAAACTGCCCAGACGGCAAAAATCCTCAGTCAGTACATCGCCGGCCTGCGCCGAAAGTGCCGTATTGTCATGTACAAACATGTCTTCCGGGCAAGCGTCGGGCCGGTCGCAGCTGAGGCTCAGCAGCTGGGCGAACGTCGCCCCACAACAGCGGCATTGGCGCTGTGAGCCGAGCATACGGGCGAGATGTGGATCCAAAGGGCGGCCTTTCGGGGCAGGGACAAAAAGGAAAGAGGCGCCGATCCGGTGATCAGCGCCTCATGAGTCGAACTGATGTCGGCTGCGCTCTTACTCTGCTGCGGACTTCATTTCAAACCCCCGTTCCACCATGTCGGCGGGAACGACGGGGTATTCACCCGAGAAACAGGCATCACAATACTGCGGGCACTTGCTGTTGCGACCCTGATCCTGGCCAACAGCGCGGTACAAACCATCCAGCGAGATGAACTTTAGACTGTCGACAGCCAAATGTTCTGCCATCTGGTCCTCGGTCATGGTTGCCGCCAACAGCTTGTCACGTTCAGGCGTGTCCACGCCGTAGAAACAGGGCCACGCAGTAGGCGGTGAGGCAATGCGGAAGTGCACTTCGCTGGCACCGGCATCAAGGATCATCTCCTTGATTTTACGCGATGTTGTGCCCCGCACAACCGAGTCGTCAACCAGGATAACCCGCTTGCCCTGGATCAGCGCGCGGTTCACGTTCAGCTTTAGACGCACGCCCATGTTGCGGATCTGCTCCGTCGGCTCGATGAAGGTCCGGCCCATATACTGGTTGCGGATGATCCCCATTGCATAGGGTATGCCCGATTGCAGCGAATATCCGATAGCCGCCGGGGTGCCGCTGTCAGGCACCGGGCAGACCAGATCAGCCTCAACCGGGTTTTCGTTGGCGAGCTCGCGGCCGATGGCTTCGCGGGTTTCATATACAGAACGCCCGCCAAGGATCGAATCAGGGCGGGAAAAATAGACATGCTCAAAGATGCAGAACTTGGAGGACTGGCGACGGAACGGGAAATGGCTCTCGACACCTTTGTCAGTGATCACCACCATTTCGCCGGGCTCGATCTCGCGCAGGAATTCGGCACCGATGATGTCCAAGGCACAGGTTTCGGAGCTCAGCGCATACCCGTCACCCACTTTGCCCAGCACCAGCGGGCGCACCCCAAGGGGATCACGGACACCGATCAGCTTGGTTCGGGTCATGGCGACCACAGAGAAGGCCCCTTCGACACGGCGTAACGCGTCTTCCATCCGCTCAGGGATGTTCCGCTGCAGCGACCGGGCCATCAGGTGGATGATGCATTCACTGTCGGAAGAACTTTGAAAGATGGAGCCGCGCTCGATCAGTTCGCGGCGCAATGCATTGGCGTTGGTGATGTTGCCGTTGTGCGCAATTGCGGCCCCACCCATGGCGAATTCGCCAAAGAAAGGCTGCACATCACGGATCGCGGTCTGACCTTTGGACCCGGCGGTGGAGTACCGCACATGGCCAATTCCGATGGGACCGGGCAGGGTGGACATCACGTCCTGCGAGGTGAAGTTGTCACGCACATAGCCAAAGCGGCGGGCACTCTGGAAACCTTCGACAGAATCGTGGGTAACGATACCACCGGCCTCCTGTCCCCTATGTTGGAGGGCGTGCAATCCAAGGGCAACGAAGTTGGAGGCGTCTTTGACGCCGACGACGCCAAAAATGCCGCATTCTTCGCGCAGCTTGTCATCGTCAAACGGGTGGGCGGGGGGCATCTGCGGCATCGGCAAGGCGGTGTGGCTCCGAATCCGGTTGTCAGGATGCTCCCCACATAGAGGGTCCGCCCGCACATGTCACCCAAGGATCATGGTTTCACGACAGTTGGACTAAAAAACTGCAATTCTTCCTCAGGCAGCGTTTGCGTCAAAACAAAAGGCCTGCGGATTTCGCAGGCCTGCCGGAGGTGTTCAAGTGCCTATTTAGCAGCATCTGGATCGCGGGACACAACAGCCCTTGCGGTGCTTTGGAGTGAGGCGCGCTTGCCTTGTTTGACGATTAAGCCGCCAGCAGGCCGCGCAGCATGTCAAAGGCCGAGATTACATCAACGTTGTCTTCTACGCTCTGGTCATCCTCTGCCTTGCCCGCATCCGTGAGCGCGCGACCGTCTTCGCTGGCAAGGATCTGGCGGGTTTCCGCCAGCGACAAATCACGAAAGGCGCTGTCGTTAGCGGCAGCACCTGCCACATGCACCAACATGCCGCATTCTGCCCAGATCATCTCTTCTTCAGAAAAAGAGAGATAGATACGGGCCATCTTTTCCGGCATGGCCGCGGAAATACCTTTGTGACCGATCAGCGAGACGACCTTGGTCATTGCGGTGGGCACATCAAACAGACGTTCAACAGCGGCCAGCTCCAGGCCAACTTTCTGGTCAGCAGGCAACAGCAGCGCATCATCATTTCCCAACGCACCAGCCGGCACATGCACCAGCGATGTCAGACGCGGCACCGCGTGCTTCACGGCAGTCACTTCCTGGGCACCTCCATCAAGGGTATAGACCATGTCGCCGGGCTTAACGTGACGGGCCTGCACAAAACCACGGTCGGTTTCCACCATCATGTGCGGCAGCAGGCCACCCGTACGAGGACGCGGACGTGCGCGGCTGGCAGCGGATATGGCCGCCAAAGAGGCCGGGAAATCCATCAGGAGGCCAACAGGCTGGCAGTCAGCAAACGATGTCGAGTGATCCAGCAACATGATGTCGTCCTTCTGAGCGGTGTGCCTGACGTTCTGTCCGGCGTTTTGTTGACACCAATGTGCGCTTCGAAATTGGACGGAAATGGGGCAAGGGTTGGGCCGATTGGGACAACTGCGGGGTTTTCGGCCTTCAATCCTGCCTCAATCGCGACTTTGTTGCCCAAAAACACCGGGGATCGCAGGATTTGTTAACTTTTATCAGTCTCGCCTCGGCGCTGAACACGGGTCTGGAGCGTGATCTCATACGAAATTGAGTGCGATTCTTAATGGTTAATAAAGCGTTAAGGTGTCTTTTTCATGTTAGGAATGGTAAACGTTGCCTCGGCAGGGAATGTCGAAATGTGAAAATTTCTATTGGCTTTTGATCCGGTGGTTCAGGGTGGATAGGCAAAACTTTGGTCTCCGTCGTTGCGTGACGACGTCATATAACCAGACCAGCAGCCCCCCACCCGATCACAAAAAGAGGGCGCCAGATAGAACGCCCCGCCGGGGGGATCGGAATTAATTGGAAGGGTGAGCACAGGGCAAATTTGAACGTGGCCTTCGGGTGTATCGTGAAAGCCCTGTGTTTACTGGCAAACCCAATTGGGCGGTTCTTTCCACCCTTCGGGCGCTGCGGCGCAAAATAGATTTTATGACTGCCGTTGATTGCCGCATGATGCCAGATGCGGAAACAAATCCTCTCACCATTCGTGCATTTAGGCCACCACCCGCCCGATGCTGGTTGGCTCCCCATTGGAAAGGTCAATCTGGATCGGGGCATGCCGAGTGTTGTCACTGCAAAGATAGCACTCGCTCATGAGTTGCAGCAGAACATGTGCACGCATTTTGTTCGGCGACAACGAATGCGAAAGAAAATCCCATTTCTTGCTCTGATTTCCTCGGCTTCCCCCTCCCATGCCTTCTTTGGGGGGAGTGACAATCCCGTGCGGAAAGCGATTGGTGATGGCCATATTGACCTGCCTCTGAGCTAGTACAAAGAGGGCGAGCCGAAGGATCGCCAGGAGCTGATTGCAGCGCAGACAGAGGGCAAGGGCCTCGTCTTTGTCTCGTCTCTGAGCCGTTGCGAGGTCCTCGCTGACCCAACCGGGGCGGATGCCGGTGCCATAGCGGGCCAGCAGGGATTTCATCTTCTGATCACAGGATAAGCGGGCACCCAAGGTGGCCGAGCGCCTCAATGGCATCAAACATGAGTATCTGGCCCAACGAGCCGAAAGCGACCTCAATTTTCTGGCCCGGATCGGCCAGGAATATGACGCCATCGTGTCGGTCAAAGAGGGCGGCTTGCTGTTCATCGGCAAGGGAGAAGGGCAAATCCGCCAGTGGCACGGTGGTCCTGCCGCAAATCTGGGTGTTCAAGTCCCAGCTGATGCCCGGCTGCCGCGTCAGCAAGGACAAGGCCACCGCATACAAAGGTGTGAAAGCCATCTGGCACGATAAGAAGCTGGGGGAGAAAAAGACGGTGACCGGGGGCGAGGGATCACCCGCCTATGAGATGACCCATCCCTATAGAACGGAAGAAGCCGCCCAGCGGGCGGCCAAATCCAAACTTGATAAACAGACCCGTGCTGGGCACTCAATCAGCCTCATTCTGGTTGGCGATCCGATCCTGCGGGCTGAGGGTCAGGCCCTGGTTGTCGGACTGCGCCCCAGTATTCCGCCGCTCTGGTCGATCACCGGAGTGACCCACCGGCTGGGCAGCGGCGGTTACACCACCCAGATCCGGGGGAATTGCCAAAGCGCGAGGGATGACCTGACCGGCGCGCGTTCAAATTTTAAATGCGCTCCAGTCAGAGAGTTTTCGGGCCGGTCCAGCGTTTCTACTGTATGATGTCTCAATGCTCCGGGCCTAAACAGGCAGTTTCTGGCGGCGCGACCTTACTCACCGCAAGAACCGATCAGGCTTTCGTACTGAGCGGTGACCCAGCCAAGCGCCTGCTCAGGATTGCGGTCTTCGATTTTGCCGATCATCCGTTCAAACACCACCGCCGAGCGGCTTTCGTCCACGATGGTAAAGCTCTGCCCGGTCATGACGACATTATAAAGGAAGAAGGCAATCGCCACCAACAGGATGCCGCGCAGCACCCCGAAGAAGAAACCGATACCCTGATCCAACCCGCCAAGCGCCGAACGCTGCACCAACGACGAAAACAGCGGCGTAAAGAACGACACCACAATCAATGCCAGGGCAAAAACCGCAGCAAAGGCGGCGATGATCGACAATTCGCAGCTGTCCGCGATGAACTCCCCGATCACCGGGATCTCGGCCATCAGCGGCTCGACCTGCGGCGCAAACAGAAAGGCCAAGATGGCTGCGGCAATCCAACCGGCGATGGCCATGGCCTCGCGCACGAAACCGCGCGAATAGGCCAGCAACGCCGATACAACAATGACAAGGGCCACGACCCCGTCGATAATGGTGAAACCTTCCATGTCCCTCGCCCGTTAACCTGCGATTAGAATTCTTGCGACTTTAACCAGCCCCGAAGTAGTCGCCGACAAAACCGGCAAGATCAGAGGCCTGCCGCAGGGCAAGACCCTCAACCGCGACGGATTTACCACCACTTGGAGCTATGGCTGCGGTGAAACCAAGTTTTTGCGCTTCTTTCAACCGGTTTTCGGTCTGCGGGGCGGGTCTGAGGGCTCCAGACAGCGATATTTCTCCGAATACAACCGTATCGGCTGGCAAGGCAGTGTCTTCTCGCGCACTGAGCAGGGCCGCAGCCACCGCCAGATCCGCTGCCGGCTCGGAGATCTTCATGCCGCCGGCAACGTTGAGATAGACATCAAGCCCGGCAAAAGGAATGCCGCAGCGGGCCTCTAGCACCGCAAGGATCATTGCCAGACGCGAGCTGTCCCACCCGACAACCGCCCGGCGTGGCTGCGAATGCGGCGAGGGGGCAACCAAGGCCTGCATTTCAACCAAAACGGGGCGGGTGCCTTCAATGCCGGAAAATACCACGGACCCGGGCGACGGCGCACCGCGCTCGGACAGAAACAGGGCCGACGGGTTTCGGACTTCGCTCAGGCCCCCGCCAGTCATCTCAAAAACGCCGATCTCATCGGCCGGTCCAAAGCGATTCTTTACCGCGCGAAGAATGCGGAACTGATGCCCGCGCTCGCCTTCGAAATATAGTACCGTGTCAACCATATGCTCGACCACGCGTGGACCAGCAATCTGGCCGTCCTTGGTGACATGGCCGACCATGATGATGGATACGCCATTGGTCTTGGCAAATGTCGTCAGCTCATGCGCGGCAGCGCGTACCTGACTGACAGATCCAGGGGCGCTGTCCACGTGATCTGCCCACATGGTCTGAATGGAATCGATGATGGCAAGCTGCGGTTTCTCCGCCTCAAGCGTGGTCAGGATATCGCGCAGATTGGTCTCTGCTGCCAACTTTACCGGTGCCTGGGCCAGCCCCAGACGTTGCGCCCGCATACGCACCTGCGCGCTGGCCTCTTCGCCGCTGACATAGATTGTCTTGACGCCTGATCGCGCAAATTGTGCCGCCGCCTGTAGCAGCAGCGTCGATTTACCGATGCCAGGATCGCCGCCTACCAAAATCGCCGAAGCTGGCACAAGCCCGCCGCCCAGCACCCGGTCCAGTTCACCCACGCCGCAACAGCTGCGCGGTGGTGGCGCTTCCTCCGTCGCAAGATCGCTAAGCGGGATTGTTTTGCCACGCCGCATGCCCAGCGATTTCGACGCCGGTCCGCCCTTGGACAGGCCCTTGTCTTCGGTGATGGAATTCCACTCGCCGCAGCCATCGCAGCGCCCGGACCATTTTGAGAAAGATGCTCCGCAGGCAGAGCAGGAATATGTTGTTTTTGCCATGCGGTAGATCTGGCAGATGTTTCTGGTTTGTTCAAGTGTTGCGGGCACTCAGGCCGGGGGCAGCGCCCCGTTTCTAGTCGTCCTGCTGGCTAACCTGGCGCGCGGTCAGAAGAGACAGGACAATTGACGCCAGAATACAGCCCGTAAACAAATAAAGCCCCCAGGCGGTCTCAATCGTTGCATAGCCAATCCCCTTGGCCAGCGTGATATAGAGCGCGATCAGAAACACATCCGCCATCGCCAGCTTACCCAAGACATGCAGAACCGGTTGGACGCGCGTGTCCAGCAGGCCCCATTGCACCAGCGCCAGTCCGATGGTTTTGAGATACGGCGCAAAGATCGCGAAAGCCGTGACCGTCAGCGCCAAAATGACGTTGCTGCCCCAAAGGCTTTGCAAGCCGGTGATCACCGAGATTTCACTGAGGCCGAATATCGGCAACAATCCCGCCCGCATCAGCGGCGCGAACCAGGCGACAGGGTAGAGGATAAGCAGGGAGAGGGTAAGGAGGCGGAGGGTCATGGTGGCTCGTTTTCTGTGGGCTCGCCAAGACTTGTGGGTTTAGAACCAGATTTGGAAGGGGCAAAACGTTAAGAAAAGACACCAACCGTCAGATATGCCGCAGGTTCGACGATCAGGAGCCGGGTGAAGGTCTAAATGAGCACCTGCCGCAGCGAGAGCTCTACGCCAAATGCGGGTTAGTTTACCGCACCGCTTCAATCGGGCCCTCCGCGCGGCCGTGGATGAATTGCTCCATATAGGGATCGCCTGACTGGTCCATATCTGCCACGGGGCCGGTCCATTGGATCACCCCGTCATGCAGCATCGCCACATTGTCGGCGATCGCGCGGACCGAGGTCATGTCGTGGGTGATGGTCATCGCGGTGGCGCCCATCTCGACCACGATCTCGCGGATCAGGTCGTTGATCACCCCGGACATGATCGGGTCAAGGCCGGTGGTCGGCTCGTCAAAGAAAATGATCTCCGGCTCGGCAGCAATAGCGCGGGCCAGGCCGACGCGTTTCTGCATGCCGCCCGACAGTTCTGCGGGCAGGCGATCCGCCACATCGGCCTTCAGCCCCACTCGGCGCAGTTTTTCGATGGCAATTTCGCGCGCCTCATCCACAGGGCGCTTCAGTGAGCCGCGCAGCAGACGGAAGGCGACATTCTGCCAGACGGGCAGGGAGTCAAATAGGGCGGCACCCTGAAACAACATGCCAAAGCGTGCCAGAAAGGCGTCGCGGTCGCCACTGGCTGCGGGTTTGCCATCAACCAGAATCTGCCCTTGATCCGGTGTGATTAGTCCCAGAACAGATTTCAGCGCGACAGATTTGCCGGTGCCAGATCCGCCGATGATCACCATGGAGCTGCTTTTGGGGATCTCAAGCGTCATGCCTTGCAGAACCTTGTTGTCGCCAAAGGCCTTATGGACGTCATTCATCTGGATCATAGCGAGAAGAAAATCCCTGTGAGGACAAAATTTGCGGCAAGGATCAGCACCGCAGCGGCCTCAACCGACCCTTTGGTGGCGCGACCGACGCCCTGCGCCCCGCGGCCTGACTGCATGCCGTAATAGCAGCCCATGGTTGCGGCAATGGTGCCAAAAGCAGCGCCTTTCACAAGGCTGGAGACGATATCGCGCAGCTCGAGGAAATCGACAGTGTTTTTCAGATAGGCTGCCGGATTGAAGCCGAGGTTCTGCGTGGCGACCACATAGCCGCCCATGATGCCGATGATGTCGCCGACACCCACCAGCACCGGTACAGTGATCAGCGCGGCCAGAACGCGGGGTGCGACCAAGTATTTCATCGGATGGGTGGAGAGCGTGACCAGCGCGTCAATCTGCTCGGTCACCTTCATCGTGGCGATTTCAGCCGCGATAGAGGAGGTGACGCGCGCAGCAATCATCAGCCCGACCAGAACGGGGCCGAGTTCGCGCACCATGCCGATGGCAACGATCTGCGGGACCACAGCCTCGGCGTTGAAGCGGGCCCCCCCGGCGTAGATCTGCAACGCCAGCGCCGCACCAGTGAAGATCGCAGTAAGGCCAACCACCGGCAGCGACAGCCAGCCCACCTGCAACAGCGCATTGAGCAGCTCGCGCGGATAGTAAGGCGGCCGCAGCATATGGCTGAAGGTCGAGAGTGCAAACAGCGTCACCCGTCCCACAGCGCCCAGGCCGGCAAGGACCATCTGTCCCAGCCGGGCAAGCAGGCTAAGGGGCGAAAGACGCGAAAATGTGCTCATCCGGTGTAGCTCCGTGCGTAACGGCTGCCGAGAGAGGTGAGGATCTCATAGCCAATGGTGCCCGCCGCATCCGCCAGCGTGTCCACGGTCTGGCGCTCGTTGAGGATGCTGAGGTGGCTAGGATCGTTGCTGAGATCAGTCACATCGACAGTGATCAGATCCATTGAAACGCGGCCCGCGACCGGGCAGGGGGTGTCACCTGCGTAGACCTGGACCTGGCCACTGCCAAGTGCGCGGTGCAACCCGTCGGCATACCCTGCTGCGACGGTGGCGATGCGGCTGGGGCGCTGCGCCGTCCAGCCATTGCCATAGCCTACGGTTTCGCCCGGATCGAGGCTGCGGATCTGGATTACCGGCAGGTCCAGCTGGGCCACAGGCAGCGCGTCGCCAAAGGGCAGGCCGCCATAGAGGCCGATGCCAGGACGACAGAGATCAAAGTGATAGTTGCGCCCCAGCAGCAGGCCCCCGGTTGCGGCGAGGGAGCGCGGCAGATCAAGCCCCTCGGTCAGGTCAAGAAAGTTCTGCAATTGGTGGGCGTTCATCGGATGATTTGAGGCATCCGAGCAGGCCAGATGCGACATCAGCAGAACCGGCCCCTGACTGAGTGCTATATCGCGCACAGCGGCCCATTCGGCGGCCTCCATGCCAAGCCGGTTCATGCCGGTATCAAGCTGCACGCCAAAGGGATGGCCCGGCAGGCTCTCAAAATGGCGCAGCATCTGGTCGAGCGAATTGAGCATCGGCGTCAGCTGGAAATCGCGCAGCAGTTTCGCATCGCCCTCCATATGGCCGGCAAAGACCGAGATGCCGGGGCCTGGACCGATGGCGCGGCGCAGCGCCACGCCTTCCTCGGCGATGGCCACAAAGAAATTGCGCGCGCCAGCCTTGGCCAGCGCTTTGCCGACGCGGCCCGCGTCCAGCCCATAGCCATTGGCCTTGACCACAGCGGCGGTTTCGCAATTGGTCAGCGCATCGAGGTTCCGCCAGTTGGTCACCAGCGCATCCAGATTGAGTGTCAGTCTTGCAGTCGTCATGCGCTGTTCATGACATGGGGGACACAGGGGTCAAGGGGGAAACCGCACCGCAGGCCGTCGCGTCGAGCGATGCGCGGATCTTTGGCAGGGTATCGCAGGGGGGGCACGAGGATATGAGGCTCTGTCCCCTCGGCTGCGCCTCACCCCAAGGATATCTGGAAAAAGATAAAGAGAGGGAGCAGGCAGATTGCGGGGACCTGGCCCAATTGGAGCGCGACATATTTTGTGTCGCAGCTCCGTAGGTAAGGCACGCAGTCTTAGTAGTCGGGAGTGTGGTCCTGCTGCCAGGCTTTGGCGAGGTTACCAAAACGGGTAAACTGCGCCTCAAACGACAGTTCCACGGTGCCAATGGGGCCGTGACGCTGCTTGCCGACGATGACCTCGGCCTTGGCGTGCAGACGTTCCATGGCCTGCTTCCATTCTTCCATCTTGTCCAGTTCGTGATCGCCGGGTTTTTCGCGTTCCTTGTAATATTCTTCGCGGAACACGAACATCACCACATCAGCATCCTGTTCGATCGAGCCTGATTCCCGCAGATCCGACAGCTGTGGGCGTTTGTCTTCACGGTTCTCCACCTGACGCGACAGCTGTGACAGGGCTACGACCGGGATTTGCAACTCCTTGGCGATGGCCTTCATACCCATCGAGATTTCCGCGATTTCATTGACCCGGTTTTCGGCCATGCCCCGGCAGAGCTGCAGGTAGTCGATGACCAAGAGGTCAAGCCCATGGGTTCGTTTCAGGCGGCGCGCACGGGCCGCCAGCTGCGAAATCGGCAGGGCAGGCGTGTCGTCAATGAATAGCGGGCAGCTTTCCAGATCCTTGGCGGCCTGCACAAAGCGGCGGAATTCTTCCTCGGTCATGTCACCCTGACGGATTTTATGCGAAGAAATCTCTGAGGCTTCGGCCAGAATACGCCCCGCCAGCTGCTCTGCCGACATCTCCAGTGAGAAAAAGCCAACGACGCCGCCATCTACCGCGCCTTCGGTTCCATCCGGTTTCTGGCCGCGTTTGTAGGCTTTGGCGACGTTGAAGGCGATATTGGTCGCGAGCGAGGTTTTCCCCATCGAGGGACGTCCCGCCAGGATCAGAAGGTCCGACGGGTGCAGGCCGCCCAGCTGTTTGTCGAGATCGGCCAGTCCGGTGGAGATCCCCGCCATGCCGCCGCCGCGTTGGTAGGCCTCATTGGTGACATTGACCGCTTCGGTGACCGCCTTGAGGAAGGATTTGAAACCGCTTTCGGTCTGACCTTGTTCGGCCAGCTTATATAGCGACTGTTCCGCCTCGACGATCTGCTCCTTGGGTTCGGAGGCGACATCGACGCGGCGCGCCTTATCCGCGATACTGCGCCCCAGTGCAATCAGCTCGCGCCGGATCGCAAGGTCATAGATCATCTGCGCATAGTCGCGCACCGCAAAGGCCGAGATGGATGCGCCCGCCAGTTTTGCCAGATAGGCCGGGCCGCCCAACTCCTTCAGGCCCTCGTCATCCTCCATAAAGGCCTTCAGCGTCACCGGCGAGGCCAGCGCATTTTTGGAAATCCGCGCGGCGGCAATTTCGTAGATGCGGGCATGAACCGGGTCGTAGAAATGCGCCGATGTGATGATCGATGCGATGCGATCATAAACGTCGTTGTTGGTCAGGATCGCGCCCAGCAGCTGCTGTTCAGCCTCAACGGAGTGCGGCAGGATGCTGGCGTCGTCGCCCGTCGCCTCGCCATTGGCAGCAGGCTCCGGGGCGGCGGGCAGATTGGGATCAAAAGGCGTAATATCGTTCATCGCTGCTCTCGTCTGCGGCCGACGTTATGTGGCCCGCGTGATTTGGCCTGTGTATACCGGCGGGGCGCTCGGTCTGGCTATCTGGAAAACTCTGAGGATAAGCTGTGAACAGCCTGTGGATATCCGCAGGCTGACCTGTGTGTCGTTTTTGCAGAAGCCCGGTTGAGGTCTGGGTAGTCTATATGATGGGGTGCATTCTGGGAAGCTGTCTATATCTGCGCTGGTGCGCGTGCCCCCGAGACGATTCGGGGCGGCCCAGTCCACAGGTCGCCCCAGATAAGATGCGCGTCACATAGAAGGTGATCAGGCGGATTTATGCGCCTCTTGCCAGGCGCGCGGATCTTTCAGGAAGCGCTCCACCTCATCCAGCGTTTCCTCGCTGAAGCTCTTTTGCGCCTTGGCTTCGGCCAGAACATCCCACCAGGTGCAGAGATAATGCAGCTCAACACCGTGGTCGCCGAGGCGCTGGGTGGTTTCGGGGAAGATGTCGTAATAGAAAATCACCGCAGTATGGCCGCAGCTGGCGCCGGTCTCGCGGATCGCATCGACAAAGGACAGTTTGGAGCCACCATCGGTGGTCATGTCTTCCACCAGCAGCACGCGCTGGTCTTCGGTCATGACCCCTTCGATGCGGGCATTGCGGCCATAACCCTTGGGTTTCTTGCGCACATAGGTCATCGGCAGCGCCATGCGCTCTGCCACCAACGCGCCAAAGGGGATGCCTGCCGTTTCACCGCCTGCAATATTGTCAAACGCCTCAAAACCGGCATTGCGCATCACCGTGACGGTGAGGAAATCCATCAGCGTCGTGCGGATCCGCGGAAAAGAGATCAGCTTGCGGCAGTCAATATAGCTGGGCGAGGGCAGGCCGGAGGCCAGCGTATACGGCGTATCGGTGTTGAAATTCACCGCGCCGATTTCCAACAGCATGCGGGCAGAGAGGCGGGCAATTTCTTCAGATGAGGGGTAGGAGGAGGGGATCATTCTATCATCCTTTTGGTCGGCGCGAGACGCCGGTGGCAGAAGCCTCCGGCGGGGTATTTGGGGTCAGAAGATCAGGCGACCTTCCAGAACACATCAAAACCGGGATCGAAGACGGTAACCAGGCCTTCCTCGGTGCTGATCTGGTCGGGGAAGATGACCGGGCTGTCCTGTTTTTCCAGCGTCAGGCGCGCGCTGTTCACCGGCAGGCGGTAGAAGGCTGGCCCATTCTCGGATGCAAAACCTGCCAGCTTGTCCAGCGCGCTGTCTTCCTCAAACACATGCGCCAGCAGCGGCATGGTGTTGGGGGCGGTGAAACAGCCGGCACAGCCGCAAGCGCTGAGTTTGTTCGGGTCGGTGTGCGGGGCCGAATCCGTCCCAAGGAAGAACCGTTTGTCGCCGGAGGTTGCAGCGGCGCGCAGGGCCAAACGGTGCTCTTCGCGCTTGGCCACCGGCAGGCAATAATAATGCGGTTTGATACCGCCAACCAGAAGATGGTTACGGTTGATGATCAGGTGGTGCGTAGTGATCGTGGCCCCCAGATCGCTGTCCTGACTGGTCACATAATCGGCCGCGTTCCTGGTGGTGATATGTTCCATCACCACACGCAAGCCGGGAGTTGCCTTGCGGATCGGATCCAGCACCCGGTCGATGAACACCGCTTCGCGATCGAAGATGTCGATGTCACTATCGGTGACTTCGCCATGGGTGCACAGCGGCAGGCCGATGTCGGCCATGGTCTCCAGCACGCCGCGCACCTTGTCGAAATCACTGACGCCAGAGGCGGAATTGGTGGTGGCCCCGGCCGGGTAGAGTTTCACGGCCTTAATCAACCCGCTGGCGTGGGCCGCTGCCACATCTGCCGGATCTGTGTCCTCGGTCAGGTAGAGCGTCATCAGCGGCTCAAACGTCATATCATCTGGCAGGGCGGCCAGAATACGGTCGCGGTAGGCGGCGGCCTGATCGCCTGTCACCACCGGCGGTACCAGATTCGGCATGATGATGGCGCGGGCAAAGTCGCGGGCAGTTTCAGGCAGAACGGCCTTCAGCATTGCGCCGTCGCGCAGATGCAGATGCCAGTCATCGGGGCGGGGGATGGTCAGCTGAACGGTCATGGCGCTCGCGTAGCACATGGCACCGGTCAGGGGAAGCGACCGGATGCGCTCGTGATAGATCCGCTAGACACTCGACCCAAGGACCGGGACGTGGTGGGCAAAGCCGACGGGGTTTAGAATTCTGGCGGCAGTTTTACATGGCCCTCTTCGGCGCTTTTCTGCAGTTCCTGCCAGCGGCGGCGGAAGCGGGGCGCGCGCAGCCTGCTTGCAACATTTCGGCACAGCAGCGCCACCAGATAGAGCCGATCATCCTGATCAAGCCGCGCCAACAGTCTACGTAGGTAGGGGCCATTGTTGCGGCGCGCGCGGTAGAGCTGGAAAAACCGCCGTTCTGTCAGCTTGTCTGTGCCTGCCAGAGCGATGATATTATAGAGGATTTCCATCTCGATCAGCCGGGTCTGCACGGTGCTGCCAAGATTGGGGGTACGTAGGCGGGTGACGTTCTTGCGCGCAAACAGGGCCGCATGCATCGAATCCAGCCGCTCGCTGGGATCATAGATCACAAAGCCCTGCTTGGCCGCATCCATCATGTCGGGGGCAAATCCGTAGCGGTCGGAGAAGTTGAGACGGCGCATTTCCGTAAACCGGTCGTCCCAGTCCGTGAGGCGGGGATCCAGTGTCGCCTGAGGCTGGATAGCCACGACGGTAGAGCCGGGAGCCGCCACAGAGAATGCCGCAGCAGCATAGCCACAGGGACCTGCGCCGTAAAAGACAACTTTGTCGAATTCATCAAAGAAGCCGTCATCAATGAGTTGGTCGAAAAACCCATAAATCCGTTCATTGCGAAACCAGGTGTCGCCGTTGGAGATGATGCACAAATGCGACCAGCCGAGGTTCTTAACCAGATCAAAGCCCAAAGGCTGCGCCAGGTCAGACAGGTTGTGAATGCCTTGAATCGTTTCGAAACTGACCAGCAAGGTATTGCCCTGATCGATAAAGCTGGCGAAATGACGATTGCCCAGCGGTTGATACATGCCGTTTTCTTCGGCAAGTGCTGCCATACGAGCCTGCCACTGTACGGGTTTCAGCCCGGACAGGTCTTCGTCCAGCGTATCCATCGTGTCCTGCTGCATCGCATCATCCTCTCGTCCCGCCTTTGGGGTGGCGGGTTTCTTTGATCAGTATCTAGGGACGAAATATGGCTAAAGTTGGAAATTGTAAGGCCGGTTTGTCGGCCAAGCGGCCTGTGCCGCAGTTGCGATCCGCGGCGTAAGACTGACCGAATACAGCCCCATTAACACATTCTCATGTCAGGAGAGGTGTCAGGCCAATACCCTCAGTCTGCGGTGTCGTTGGGCCTGCTGATGGCGTCACGTGTGCCGTGTCGCCCCAGAGTGGCAAACCCGGTAAGGGTGCGGGCGGTCACCGGGCTGATCAGCCGCGATGGCGGGGTCATCAGCAGGCGCGAGAACAGCGTGCGATAGGCGTCTTGCTGCATCAATGTTCGAAAATGACTATGACGCCAGTCCACGGAGTGTTGATGCTGCCGTGCCAGTTTGACGTCCTCGCGCAGCAGATCAGAGATGGCCACACGCGCAGGACGATACCGGGCAATGCTGTCATCCTCATCGGTGTTGAAATTCCGCTCGACCCAATAATCCATGCCCAGCTCGGTTTGCCGGTTGATCCGGCCGCGATCCGCCTTCAGCACGTAACTCTCCATCGCGCCAAGGGGGTAGTGATTCAGCTGCACAAGATCAAAATTGGGCTGACCGTAATTGGAATAGACCCGCTGTGTCTTAAAACTCTGATCCAATTCTCGCCCCGCACCATCGAACCAGCGAAACGGATCTACGGCACCAGTGTCTTGCGGGTTGCGGGGGCGGTGCACGCCAAGTTTGCGATAGGTGCCATCGTTGCGATAAAGCGTCTTAAACATCGCAGCACGCCAGGGCCAGTGAATGACTTGTGGGGCGCAGCGGGTGAACTGCTCTGTCACCGGCTGATCCTGATACCGAACAGTTTCACTATTGCCAAACAGCCGCCAGGTGAGGGTGATTGCATCCGCATCGGGCAGGGCGGCGTGCAGATCCGTCAATTTGCCGTCACCGACATGAATGTTCACAAACTCATCGACGTCCAGCGTCATGACCCAGTCCGCCTTGCGCACAAGGCGATGTTTGTCAGCCTTCTTCAGGCCAGTGAACTGGATACCTGCCTTGTCATAGGGACCATCGTTGCGCAGGTGGGTGATATGGCCCAATTCGTCCAGCCGGTCCAGCATCCGGTCGCTGCCGTCTTGGCAATCGTTCGACAGGATCAGAATATCGGTAAAGCCAACAGCTTTGTGATGGGCGATCCACTCCAACAGGAATGCGCCCTCATTCTTTACACATGTCACGGCCACTGTGCGCATGGTGTCTCCTGCCGGGTCGGTGCCGCTCCCGCGCAGGGGCGGATGGCGTGCAGAAGACATCGCATTGCTGCACCGGGCGGTCAATGTTGCATCGGGACCGGTGCCCGCGTTGTCCACCGCGTGTGGCCTATTGGACCAAAGTGGCATGGGCAAACGCTTGACCCGCTAGGGGTGGACATGGCCTGTTGGGTGCGAAGCGAAAGGGTGCCAGATGTCGCAGGCCACAGAGATTATCCAGCCGAACAGCTCAACGAACCCGACTTTGAGCGGGGGCAGGGGGGTGCCGGACTCTATTGATACTGTCGAAACGCTGCTTGCAGATGCGGGCTATGTCGCGGACCGGGGGGTGGCGACGGTGGTGTTCTTGTCGCTGCGCCTTGGCCGCCCGCTGTTTCTGGAGGGCGAGGCCGGGGTGGGCAAGACCGAGATCGCCAAGACGCTTGCCGCCGCATTGGGCCGTCGCTTGATCCGGTTGCAATGTTATGAGGGGCTGGATGCTTCCAGCGCGGTCTATGAATGGAATTTTGCCGCCCAGATGATGGCCATTCGCACGGCTGAGGCCGCAGGGGCCGGATCGGATCGCGCAGGGCTTCAGGCAGAGCTCTTTAGCGATGACTATCTCATCCGCCGCCCGCTGCTGGAGGCGATGCAACCGGATCCGGCAGGCGCTCCGGTGCTGCTGATCGACGAGCTTGACCGCACCGATGAGCCTTTCGAGGCTTTCCTGCTAGAGGCGCTCAGCGATTTTCAGGTCACCATCCCCGAACTCGGCACCATCAAGGCGCCGGAACCACCCATCGTGATCCTCACCTCTAACCGCACCCGCGAGGTGCATGACGCGCTGAAACGGCGCTGTCTCTATCATTGGGTGGATTACCCGGATTTCGACCGCGAGATGGAGATCCTGACCGCCCGCGCGCCCGGTCTGGCGCCGCGTCTGTCGCGGGAGGTCGTGGCCTTTGTGCAGGCTTTGCGCACCGAGGATCTCTTCAAACATCCCGGCATTGCCGAGACAATTGATTGGGCCAATTGCCTCTTGGCGCTGGATGTCATTGATCTGTCGCCAGAGGTGATTGCCGAGACATTGGGGGCAATCCTGAAATATCAGGATGATATCAGCCGCCTGCATGGCTCCGAGGCGAAGCGCATTCTCGATCAGGCCCGTGCCACGCTGGGTCCGGCGTGATGTCGGCGCGACGCGATCATGCCTGAATACGCGCCCCTGCCGCTGCCGGATCAGCCCCGGCTGGCGCAGAATGTTACCCATTTTGCGCGGGCTTTGCGCCGCGCTGGGCTGCCCATCGGTCCGGGGCGTGTGATCGACGCGGTCGAGGCTGTGGCCGCAGCAGGCTTTACCTCGCGGCGCGATTTCTACTGGACGCTGCAAGCCTGCTTTGTCTCTAAACCCGAACACCGTCAGGTCTTTGCACAGATCTTTCGTCTCTATTGGCGGGATCCGCGTTTTCTGGAGCATATGATGGCGGCGATGCTGCCCGCGATCCGCGGCACGCAGGAGGAAAAAGCCGCAAAGCCCGCCCAGAAACGCGCCGCCGAGGCGCTCTTGGATGGTGCCGAGGCGCCGGATCGCCCCGACCAGCCGGAGGGGGAGGAACCGCCGGAGCAGCTGGAATTAAGCGCCGAACTCACCATGTCGCGCGAGGAACGGCTGCGGCAGCTGGATTTTGAGCAGATGAGCACCGCCGAGGTGGCCGAGGCCAAGCGGATGCTGGCCAAGATGCAGCTGCCCATCCGCCCGATCCAGTCCCGCCGACTGATGGCGTCACCGACAGGTCCCCGCATCGATTGGCGACGCACCATGGGGCAGGCTGCGCGTCAGGGCGGCGAGATCACAACCCTTGCACGCGCCCAACGCCGGTTGCGCTGGCCCAATCTTGTCGTGATCTGCGATATCTCCGGCTCAATGAGCCAATATTCCCGTCTGATCCTGCATTTCCTGCATGCGGTCGCCAACCGCAAGGGGCCGGGCTGGGCGCGGGTGCATGGCTTTACCTTCGGCACACGGCTCACCAATATCACCCGCCATCTGGCGCAGCGCGATGTGGATGCCGCCCTTGCTGCCGCCGGGGCAGAGGCGCAGGACTGGGAGGGCGGCACAAGGATCGGTGCCTGCCTGCATGATTTCAACCGTGACTGGTCGCGCCGCGTCATGGGGCAGGGCGCCGTGGTTCTGCTGATCACCGACGGGCTGGACCGCGACGACAGCGATCAGCTCAGCGCCGAAATGCAGCGGCTGCATCTGTCTGCGCGTCGCCTGATCTGGCTGAACCCGTTGCTGCGCTTTGACGGGTTCGCCCCTAAGGCACGCGGCATCCGCGCCATGCTGCCCCATGTGGACAGCTTTCGCGCCGGCCATTCCATCGCGGCTCTGGAAGATCTCGCAGATGTGCTGGCTCTGGGCGCTGATACAGGCGAAAAACAGCGGCTGATGCAGATGTTATCAGCGGCAGGCTAGACACGGGCCAGGCTGTTTATCGGCAGGCTTTGGCCGAAAATGCTGATCACAAGCAACTTTATTGCGCCCTTGCGGGTTATCTCCTTAGGCTTTGCACCGCACAGCGAAAGGAATGCCAACATGGTTTCGCAACTTCTTCGATCCTCCACCGCACTGGCGGTGATCGTCTCCCTCAGCCTACCGGTCGCCGCTCCGGCCCAGTCCAAGGCAGACCCAACTGACCTAAGTCTGATGGCGCCAGAGCAGATCACCGAGGCCGTACAGCGCTGCCTGCGCTGGATTAAAAATGGCCGCATCAGCCCAGAGGGTGAGATCCTGAAAGGCAAGGGGAAGGGGGCCAAAGCCGAGTTTTGTCAGGCTTATGTCACCGGCGAATTGGATGCTGATCTGGACCCTGCACTTGCATCCTCGACACTGATGGCGTCTGCCGCCACGCAGGCCCAGACGCAGTTGCAACAAACCGAACCCGCAGTCGAGGATAGCGCCGCTGACGCGCAGGCCGCCGCTGACGCGCAGGCCGCCGCTGACGCGCAGGCCGCCGCTGACGCGCAGGCCGCCGCTGACGCGCAGGCCGCCGCTGACGCGCAGGCCGCCGCTGACGCGCAGGCCGCCGCTGACGCGCAGGCCGCCGCTGACGCGCAGGCCGCCGCTGACGCGCAGGCCGCCGCTGACGCGCAGGCCGCCGCTGATGCACAGGCCGCCGCTGACGCACAGGCCGCCGCTGACGCACAGGCCGCCGCTGACGCACAGGCCGCCGCTGATGCGCAGGCCGCCGCTGATGCGCAGGCCGCCGCTGATGCGCAGGCCCTCGCCGATGCGGCAACGGCAACCGTTGGTGCGGAGGTTGATCCTGAAATCGAGAGCGCACAAACTGAGACGCAAGTGCCCGAGACTCCGGTAGAAGTGGAATCAGTGGCCGAGCCCGAGCCAGAGGTAGCACCATTGGACAGTCAGGCGCAGGCCGATGCGCTGGCCGTGGCAGAGGCTGACGAGAGTGCCACTGCCGCTGCCGCAGCTGCATCCGACACGCAAGAAGAGGCGGAGGTGGTTGAGGAAACCGTCACCGAAGATACCGCCCGCAGCTCGGACGAGGCGTTTGAAACCGATGTGAATACACCTGCCGCCGAGGCCGAAGTCGCCGTCGAGACCGGCGCTGACACTGATACGCAGGCTGATGCAGCCGCGGATCCCACCGCAGCCCCAACCGCTGCTCCCTCCGGGGATGATGAAGGGCTCAGCAAATTGCAAAAGGCAGCCTTGCTTGGCCTTGGTGCTGTGGCCATCAGCCAGCTGCTTAAGCAGGGGGAAACCGTTGTCAGCAACTCCGGCGACCGCGCGGTGGTCGAACAGAACGGCCAGTACCGGGTGATCAAAAATGACGACGCTCTGCTGCGTCAGCCCGGCAGCAATGTGACCACCTACAAATTCAAGGATGGCTCCACCCGCAGCGTGGTGGTGCGCGAAGATGGGGCCGAGGTGGAAACCATTCGCGCCCGCGACGGACGTGTCTTACGCCGCACTCGGACCTTGGCAGATGGCAGCACAGTGGTGTTGTTCGATGACACCCAGCGCGCCGACAGTGTTGTGGTCTCGGAACTGCCGACCGCTGCCCCTCGCCAACTGGGGTTTAGCAGTGACAGCATCAACGCCGATGATCTGGCATTGGCACTGGCCGCCAAAGAGGCCCCGCAGGTCAGCCGCCGCTTCTCGCTGAGCCAGGTCCGCAATATTGACGCGGTGCGCCAGCTGGTGCCGGAAATCACCGTTCAGTCGATCAATTTCGAAACCGGATCCGCTGTCATCCGTGCCGCCGAGGCGGAAGAGCTGGCCGCGCTGGGCAACGCGCTGCGCCAAATGATTGCGCAGAACCCGCAGGAGGTTTTCCTGATCGAAGGTCACACAGACGCGGTAGGTGCGGCGCCCTACAATTTGGCCCTGTCGGATCGTCGGGCAGAAAGCGTCGCATTGGCGTTAAGTGAGTATTTCAAGGTGCCGCCGGAAAACATGGTTGTGCAGGGCTATGGTGAAACCGACCTGGCCGTCGTCACGGCCCGCGCTGAACGGGCCAACCGCCGCGCGGCCGTGCGGCGTATCACACCGCTTCTGCAAGGCGGCAGCTGACCCGGCATAAGAGCTATTTGACAATAGGAAAGGGCGCTCCGATTGGGCGCCCTTTCGCGTCTTTGCCTAAGCAGCCTCGACCTGTCGTAGCGCTTACTTCTTTGTACGGCTTTTGATGGATTTCACGGTTTTCACCATCTTGCCAAAGCTTTTGTCCTTGGCGCGGCGTTGCGCCAGTGACGCCGAATTGAACGCCTCTTCGGCAGCCAGCTTGCGCCAACGCTCCAACCGGCTTGGATCAACCTCACCAGCGGCAATACCTGCCTGAACCGCACAGCCCGGCTCGCTGTCGTGACTGCAGTCGCGAAACTTGCAGCGTGTGGCCAGCTCTTGCAAATCTGCAAAAACATCGCCGACGCCAGTGGCCGCATCGGTCAGTTGCAATTCCCGCATGCCGGGGGTGTCCAGCACAGCGCAGCCGCCGGGCAGGAAATACAACTGCCGCCGCGTGGTTGTATGACGACCGCGTGCATCATCCTCGCGGATGGCTTGAGTTGCGATTTCAAGACCCTGACCCAGTGCATTGGTCAGCGTGGATTTCCCCACGCCTGAGGTGCCGAGAAACGCCACCGTCTGTCCGGCCCTGACCCAAGGCGCCAGTGCCTCACGTGCGGTGTCGCTTTTGGCATTCAGTGGCACGACATCTACCAAGTCAGATATCGTCCTGGCCTGCGCAACGTAGTCTTCAAGATTTTCGCAGAGGTCGATCTTGGTCAACACAATCACCGGTGTCACATCGGCGTCAAAGGCCATTGCAATAAACCGTTCCAGCCGCGCCAGATTGAAATCGGCATTGCAGGAGGTGACCACGAACATTGTGTCGATATTGGCGGCAATCAGCTGGACCTTGCGATCCTTGCCCGGTGCGCGGCGGCGGATCAGGCTTTTGCGCTCCAGCACCCGACTATGGGTCGGCAGCTCGGCGTCCAACATCAGCCAATCCCCCACAGTGGCCTCAAGGCCGGGGGGGATCACAAGATCAATGTCGGCACCCATGGCGCGCAGCCCATTGCGGTTCACTTCAGTGATGCGCACGGGTGGGTGGCTGGCCATCTCATCCAGATCAGTCTGTTGAGAGAAGAACCCCTGCCACCCGAGGCGATCTAAAGCGCTAAGCGGGCGTTTATCGCCAGTTGCCGGGGTGGGAGTGTTCAGGAATTGGGAATAGTCCCTAGTCATTGGGAATGTCTTTCGTGGTGTGATCGCGGGCCGCACCCGGATCCATGTGTCTGATGAACATCGCGCAAATCTTCCCTGACGTCCGCCGATACGGGCGGACGGCGTTCTCCGGGGCAATCTGCAAACCGGGGTGGCCTCTGCCGCCCCTTCTTCACCAGGACATAAACTCTCCAATTCGCTGACGCTTGGTCTACCGGAGCTCGCCTGACTTGGCAAGCGATCGGCCGAAGGCCACCCCCCAGTGTCGCATCAGCCAGTGTCGCATCAGGTGGCAGCTAGCGTGTCAACTCGCGCATGCCGCGTTCCAGCCCCGCCAGCGTCATCGGCACCATCTGATCCGCAAAGATCTCGCGGATCATCTGGATCGAATGGGTGTGGCCCCAATAGGCCTCTGGAACCGGGTTGATCCACAGATGTGAGGCCCACTGCGTTCGCGCCCGCTCCAGCCAGACCTGACCGGCCTCCGGGTTCCAATGTTCATTGGCGCCGCCCGGATAGGCGATCTCATAAGGCGACATCGACGCATCGCCGACAAAAATGCACTTGTAGTCCGGCCCATAGGTGCGCAGCACCTCATGGGTGGGGATCTGCGCATCCCAGCGGCGGCGGTTGTCGCGCCAGACCCCTTCATAAAGGCAGTTGTGGAAGTAGAAATACTCCAGATGCTTGAACTCGCTACGCGCCGCCGAGAACAGTTCTTCCACCACTTTGATATGCGGATCCATCGACCCGCCCACATCCAGAAACAGCAGTACCTTTACGGCATTGTGGCGTTCGGGGCGGGTTTTCACGTCCAGATATCCGTGTTCCGCAGTGGCGCGGATGGTGCCTGAGAGGTCCAGTTCTTCAGATGCGCCCTCGCGCACCCAGCGGCGCAGACGTTTCAGCGCCACCTTGATATTACGGGTGCCAAGTTCGACATCACCATCAAGGTTCTTGAATTCGCGTTTGTCCCAGACCTTGACCGCGCGCTGATGGCGGCTTTCTTTCTGGCCGATGCGCACGCCCTCAGGATTGTAGCCATAGGCCCCAAACGGCGAGGTGCCCGCCGTGCCGATCCATTTGTTGCCCCCCTGATGGCGGCCTTCCTGTTCGTTCAGCCGCTCTTTCAGCGTTTCCATCAGCTTGTCAAACCCGCCAAGCGCCTCGATTTCGCGGCGCTCATCCTCGCTCAGGTGTTTTTCCGCCATCTTGCGGATCCACTCTTCGGGAATATCCACCGCTTCCATTACCGCCTCGGCGGGGATCGCCTCTAGCCCGGAAAACGTCGCGGCAAAGGCACGGTCGAATTTGTCGATATTGCGCTCATCCTTCACCATGGCGGCGCGTGCCAGATAGTAAAAGGCGTCGATATCATAGGTCGCAAGCCCCGCCTTCATCCCCTCGAGAAAGGTCAGATATTCCCGCAAGGACACCGGCACGGCTGCCTTGCGCAGATTTTCAAAGAAGGGCTGGAACATTACGGTCGTGGTCTCCGTCTGGGGCAGCGCAGGGTCAGGTCAGCCGCGCGACAGAGGCTGGATCACAGCGCCATGCGGTGAATGATGATTGTGGCGATCAGCCCGACAATAGCAAATCCAATGCCATAGACAGCGCCATATTGCAGGATATCCGCCAAGCTGCCGCCGCGTTTTTTGGCCGAATAGGCCCCAAGAAGTACGCCAAAGAGCAATGCGCCAATTACGAACATATCAAGATCCGTCTGATTGAAGGTTCACAGGTCTGCAACGTCGTCGCCCATAGGCGGCCAACGCCGGATTATTGTGGGGGTGCGAGGGCTGCGATTTCCCGCATCGCCCCACGGACCGCCCAATCCGGTCCAAAGCCGTATCGCGCCCATCCCTGGCTGTCCAGCCTGACCGCATAGGCAGCGTCAGTTTGCCCCTCAAGGATCAACGCCTCGGCCTCTAGCAGCATCAGGCTGGACAACAGCACTGCGTTCTCACCGCGTGCAGCAATCGGCAGCGCCGGGCGGATCCGCGTCAGTGCCGTGGCACCATAGCCGCGTATGATGTCAAAGGCTGCCATGCGGCTGGCGATCTGAGCACGCAGCAGGGGGCTGTCCTTGCGCCCTTGCAGATAGGTAAGAGCGGTCTGAAAATGCTGCTGCGCCAATTCGGGGTCATCGCGTTGCAGAATACGCCCCAGTACATAGTGGTTGAAGGCGCGCCGATGATCCTGCCAGCCCAGATCACGGGCCATACCCGCGCCGCGATGGGCAGCTTCCAGTCGGCTGGCACGGCTGGTTCCCGGCGTCAGCGCCGCCTCGGTGGCGCGGATCCAGTCACGCGGAGTTTCCTGCAATGGCAGGGGCGGGCGGTGCTGCCCTGCCGGATTCAATCGTGCCAGGATCGCCGGCAGTCTTGCTGCAACTTCGGCCCGGCTCATCCCGCTGCGCAGTTCAGATGCGTAGCCTGCGCGCAGGATCAGCATGTCAAAACCGGTCAGAACCGTGTGTATATTATCGTCGTTAAAAACCGAGTCTGACAGCCGGTATAGATCATTCAACGGCCCGATCGCCTGCGCCAGCTCCTCGTGCAGGCAGTCTCGGGTTTCCTGCGGACTGACATCATTAGGCACAAAGATCGCCAGCGTTTGGCGTGCGCGCAGATTGGCCCAATTTGTTTTAGGCTTGCGTTTGTTGCGGCGATACTCAGCCAGTGAACTGACATTTGGCACCACAAAACAGGCCGCGCGAGGCGAGGCACGGCGGATGGCCTTGCGGGGCACCGCCTCGATGGTGATATTGGCGCCGCCGTCCCCCACCAGGTGCAGATCAATCCCCGCTTCGCGTTTCAATCGCCGCAGCAGTGCACCCAGGTCGCGGGTCAGGCTCTTGGTGGGCTGCCCGGTGACCCGCAGGGTGATTGGGGTTTCAAACCGCGTAAATACAGGCAGATCGGTGCCGCCCTCTAATCGGAAATGCAGATCCAGAAAATCGCGGGCGATATCGCTGTTGGCCCGCTGCGGTGCGACCGGATGGGCGCGGGCAAAGCTTTTGGCCGGGGCCAGCGGCGCTGCGGCCCTATTCGCGCGATTGGGCGGAGCGGTGCCATCAAGCGCGGTGCATCCGACCAGAGCAGCGCCCAGCACCAGCGCAGCACCCCCATGCCCGAGACGAGACAGCAGCCTGGTGCCGAGGCCCGGTGGCTTTGGAGGAGCGCAGCTTACTGTGGGTCGCGATAGGGACCGGAATATGGGCAAGCGATCTCTCCTGCGGCGGGTTGATCCCAGCTTGTGCCAAGACAGGGTTAAAAATCAATGTTATGGCTGGCCATAGCGCAGCAATATGCGAAAGAGAAGGGCACCGAAGTCACAGTTACGCAACATGTGCGACACATGGGTAAGCTCTTGGAAACGGGGCCATATCACCGGGTCAGATTAGGTTTGGTCATTTGACCCGGCAGCACTGGTGGCCAGCAGACAGCTGAGATAGGTTGAAAAGGCTACGCCAATGGCGTATATACGCAAAGAGACACAGAAATGCCTGCGGGTGGATTACCGCATTACCCCGGTCGCGGTCGAGGACGCCATTCACGCCTATCTGGACGAGGATGAGCTGGCCCGGCTGATCGCCACCCTGGTGCGCGACCCCACTGTTGGGCGCAAGACCGACGAGGATTACCACCATGTCGCCGGGGATCTGACGCTGCGCTATCGTATCCATCAGGCCAGTCCTGATCTGATGATGGTCTATGTGCTTAGGATCCACCGACGCCAACCTGCGCCCCGCTTTGGGGGGCGTATGGCGCAGGGGGCACGGGTGGTGAGGGATCTGGCCCTGGATGTGGTCAAGTCCCGGATCGCAGCACTACTGAAGGAGGGCAATTGACATGGCAGAGCATCAAACCGGGACAAATTCTGGACTTGGCGGCCGTATCCGCCAGCAAAGCGAAGCAGACCGCAACGCCATTTCTCTTCAGCAGATGCAGGATGACATCTCGGGCAAGACGCCGCTTGAAACCATCGCCAGCCGTGAGGTGCCGATGGTGGATGTCGTGCGCCTGCGCAAAACCCTCGGCATGTCGCAGGAACGGTTTTGCAGCCACTTCGGCTTTCGCCTCGGCTCTGTGCGCAACTGGGAGCAGGGCCGCCGCCTGCCGGAACGCCCCGCCCGCATCCTGCTGCGCATGATCGAGGATGATCCGGAACGCGTCGAACGCTTCCTGCGCGAGGCTTATTGACGAACTTCGGAGTTCGAAACCGTCATCTGCTTGATGGTACCGCGCCCAAACCGAGCGTCCTCCGCACCATCGTCCAATGGTGATGGTGCAGAGGGCGCTGCCTTTTGCTCACGCGGCTAGTGCGGACGCAGCATCCAATTGCAGTTGTGGCGCGGTTTTCGCTGCGTCGCAGCCCACGTCACGAGACCGGTCACTCAACGCTGTCGATTTCGACTGAACCAAGACCGAACTTCCACTGCAACCTGGTCAGAACATCAAGACGCGGAAAAAACCGCCTTGCGTAATCGCAGCTATTGCTGACGCAGAAAGCTCTTTTATTTGTGGTCTTGCATTTTCGGCTGTGCAGCGAATCTCACCAAGGCAGCTGTTCATCTGGTATGATGTCACACGAGTTCAAACCGTTCTTTTAAGCCTACAGGCTACCGGTCGCACTATCCTGAAACATGGAGTAGAAATCTGCAGCCGTATTGTTGAAAACCGCTTGATGCATCTCGCGCGGAACAATGTCGCGAAAGGCTTGCATCAGTGTGGCATAGTCGGAATACAATTTATCCACCGGAAAATTTGATCCAAACATCACGCGATTGGGGCTGAATTGATCCAGGCAGGTTTCGACAATGGGGCGGAAGCTCTCCGAGACCCAGTCATGATCAAACATGCCCAGGCCAGACAGCTTGCATCGCACCTGCGGAAGATCTGACAGTGCAGCCAGTCCGCCTGCCCAACGCGCCAGACCGTCGCTTGACCGATCATGTGGAGAACCCGCATGGCAAAGGGCGACAGCGGTGTCAGGGGCCCGGGCCAGAAGCTCGGCGGTTTTTCCCATCAACTCCGGTATCAACTGAAGATCAAAGCTCAGCCCGCGTTCTCCAGCGTTTTGCAGGCCGGCCACAAAAGCAGGGTTGTCTAGCAGAGTGTTTGTTCCGGTCTCAGCGTCTTCGCCGAGCGCGCGACCAACAATCTGGCGCACGCCGACGACGCTGGGCAGTTCCTGAAATGCATCCAGCCGAGCATCCAGATCATCAGCAGTGAGTTCAACAAAAACCACTTGTTTCAACGGCCAGTTGGGATTGGCGTCAGCCACGGCCTGAACCCACCGCGCCTCAGCCATTCCGTCTTCGGCGCCAACTTGAATATGGACCGATGCGGCAATTCCTTGGACCTCAGCCTCTGAGCGGAATTCATCGATCAGATAATTGCGTTGAATTGGTGTTGGGTCTCCAAAGAACCGTTCGACACCGCTTGCCATAAGCCATGGATAATGAACCGCAGTTAAATCCCAAAGGTGGTGGTGGGCATCAATCATTTTTGCGCGCCTCTAGCTCCGGTTTCTTGTCCGGTGGATATCCCTGTGGTGCGTGCCAGAATATCAACGCCCTGCGTTTTCCAAAAATGCAGCAAGTCAATGAAAACCCAATTTTCAGTTAGCTTGGCTCCGTCCCGCCGGTAAATGTCGATCACCCGCATTTCACCACGTTCTTCACTGGCGGGCATTCCCATGAAGCCGCCGGTATGAACAGCCGTGAAGTTTGGCCAGCCGAAAAATCCACCAAAATGCCCCTCGGCCAGTCTGCATATATGTCCGGTTGAAGACCTGTCCGAGAATGAGGCCCGAAACGGCCCGGAATGCTGTTTGGCATAGCGTTCGATTGTGTAGGTCGCGCCGATGCCTGCGGGTCCCCACCAGATCATGTCGTCATTCCAGGTTCGCGCCAGTTCTTCTTCCAGCGGCAACCCCAAAGCCCAGGTTCCCAGGTCGCTGATCATTGCATTGATCGCGTCCAACGTTTTACGCCCTTCTTCAGTGTTTTGAGGGTCAAACATCAGCCCATCGTGCGTCATTGGACCGGGTTGCACCAGATGCGCCGCTGTTTGCGGCGGAAACGGTTGCAGTCCTGCCTGCATCATCAGGTGAGGGATGTCGAAAAACATCGCGGTTTCGGTGATTTTGCCATTGTCCACCCGATTGAATTCGCAATAGCGCAGCATGGCGATTTTTCCGGTCGGGGGGATGCCCAGCCAAGGTTGGTCGAACAGCCCCATCAGATGGCCCATGGAAACCACCCAAACACCACCCTGCTCGGCAATCGAATTCTGCCCGGCCATAAAGACGTCAATACGTCGCTGAAGTGAGGTCAGCGCACCTCGCAGGGGCTGCCAAAACGATTCGCCGACTTCTTGCGCCGAGGTGATTTCGTTGAAGGGATGAAACCCTCGCCACAGATATTCTGGCGATGTGAATGCTTGCAAAACCTCTGGAATATCCGTCTGGCATGCCTTGTCGAGGCGCGCATAGAAATCTCTAACTATTTGTTTTTCATTGCTAAAGTTGGTTTTCATAATTGCGCCTTCCGGTTCTCTCATATTTTGCATTCGCTTGCAAAAATAACTTGCCAAACAAATTACCCGCTGTCTATTGTCTTTGCAAACGAATGCAAAAAATAGTGCCCGCATTCTATCAGGGGGAAGATATGGCCGAAATCCAGCTCCGCAATTTGTCCAAACGTTGGGGGTCGTTCGTGGGTGTTCACGAATTTGACCTCACCATTGCAGACAAGGAGTTCTTGGTTCTGCTCGGGCCGTCGGGGTGCGGCAAAACCACAACGATGCGGATGATTGCCGGGTTGGAGGACGCGACCGAAGGCGACATTCTGGTCGACGGAGTGCGGGTCAACGATTTGGAACCCAAAGACCGCGACGTCGCGATGGTTTTTCAAAGCTACGCGCTCTACCCGAATATGAACGTCTACGAAAATATCCGCTTTCCTTTGCGTGTGCGTGGCGTTGACCCGAAGACCCACGATGAAAAAGTGCGTCGGGCCAGTGCTATGGTTGAACTTGATGATTTCCTGCATCGCAAACCGGCCGAACTATCGGGCGGTCAACGTCAGCGCGTCGCACTTGCTCGCGCGGTTGTTCGGGAACCGAACGTGTTTTTGATGGACGAACCGCTATCCAATCTCGATGCCAAATTGCGGGTTTCGACCCGCGCGCAAATCAAGAACCTGTCACACGAGTTGGCCGTAACGACGATCTACGTGACCCATGACCAGATTGAAGCCATGACGCTGGCGGATCGGGTCGTGATCATGAAGGCGGGTGTGGTGCAGCAAGTGGGAACCCCCGTTGATATTTATGACCATCCCGCGAATGCATTTGTTGCCAGCTTCATCGGCAATCCGGCGATGAACCTCATGGATGGGGTGATCAAAGGCGGTGCGTTTACCGCGAACAATGTCAAAATCGCCGGGCTTGATGCTGCAGATGGCGCTGTAACGCTGGGGTTCCGTGCCGAGGATGCCAGAGTCGTCGAAAGCGGCGGACAGATCAATGCGCCGATCTACACAATGGAACTCTTGGGGGATGCAACCATGGTCAGCGTGCGCATTGGTGGCGCTCTGGTCTCGGTGAAGGCTGACAAGAATTACAGGGCAGAAATCGACGACGTCGTGTCAATCGAAGTGCCCAAAGAGCAATGTCACCTGTTCGAAGCTGAAACAGGTGCTCGTATCGGGGATTAAACCCTGCAACTTACCGCTAGTGCGGGGCAACGGATGCAGGCTTCGAAGGTGCATCCAATCACAAGGGAGTGAGAAGATATGTTTCTTAGGCATGTAGCACTGGCCAGCAGTTTGGCCCTTATGGCTGGATCGGCATATGCCGATTGTCAGATTTCTGGCAATGTCAGTATTGTCGGAAACGAGTTTCCGGCCATTCACACAGTGGCCAAAAATGCGGCTGCCTGCACGGGTGGTGAGGTCAAGTCGAACCTGACCGCGGATCACCAGAAGATCAACGTCGACGGCATGAGCGGCAACCCGGCAGAGTATACCTCGGCGATCATCGCGAACTCCTCGATTGTGGCGCTGATGAACGAAGACCTCGTTCGCCCGTTGAATGATCTTGTTGCAGAATATGGTCAGGACATTCCCAAGAACCAGCTGATTTCCATCGACGGCAACATCATGGCTGTGGCCTTTATGGCAAACGCTCAGACGCTGGCCTATCGCAAGGACGTTCTGGCTGAAATTGGCGTTGATGTACCAAGCACCTACGAAGAAGTTCTGGAAGCAGCCGAGAAAATCCGCGCGGCAGGCATCAGCCAGTATCCTGTTGGTAGCGCTTACAAGGCAGGTTGGAACCTGGCTCAGGAATTCACCAACATGTACATTGGTCACGGCGGCGAATTTTATAAGCCGGGCACACCCGAAGTCGCGATCAACAATGCTCAGGGTGTGGCAGCTCTGAACATGATGAAAGCGCTGACCGAATACATGAACCCCGACTTCCTGACCCATGACAGCAACGCCACCGGCGCCGAGATGGAAGCAGGCAACGTCATGATCATGAACATGTGGGGATCCCGCATGGGCGCCCTTATGGATGACGAAGGCGCAGAAGAGCAGGTCTATTCCAATATCACAGTCGGCGGTCCGTTGACCGTTGCAGGTGGTTCGACACCGGCCTCGACCCTGTGGTGGGACGGCTGGACCGTGGCCAAGAACGTGTCGGATGAAGATGCGGTTGCCACCTTCCTTGCCATGAAGCACGGCACCAGCCCGGCAATCCTCGACGATGAAACCATGAGCCAGGCAGTCTGGATGATCGAGGGTTATACCCCTGCGCCGGTCAACGACGGTGTGTTCGCGGCAATTGCAGCTGGCACCACGTCCTACCCGATGCTGCCGTACCACGGTCTTTTGCACACTGCACTGGGCGACAACTTGGCTGACTTCCTGCTTGGCAAAGAATCCGCAGAGCAAGCACTGGCAGATGCTGAGGCCGCATACACAGCTGCTGCGACTGAAAAAGGTTTCCTTCAGTAAGGAAACGCCTGTGTGCGGGGCAGTGATGCCTGCCCCGCACCACCATATGCATCATCATTTACAACCGCCATGGGGGCTTTTGATCCATGAAACATAAGTCATTCTTTTGGTTTGTTCTTCCATCCGCCGTTGCGATGATGCTGTTCATCTTCTTTCCCATAATCTCGGTCATCGTGCAGTCGTTTCATGTCGAGCATGAACAGGTCATCCGCATCGTGGAAACCTGTGATCTGTTCGGGTGCAAGGAATCGACGGCCATTGATCAGGAGGCCACGGCGGCACTTCGTGCCGAAGCGCCCCTAGGTCAGTTTGCTGGACTAACCACCTATCTCGATCGCAACCATCTTGCGGTTAGTGAGGTTGGCGCCACTTGGAACAACTCCAATGGTTTGCGGGATTTTGGTGGGCAGATGCTGAATTTGCCTTTCTACAAGGCCATTGGTTTTACGTTGACGTACACTTTTGTGGTGACACCGCTGGTGATTATCCTTGGGTTTGTCATTGCAGTGGCCGTGAACGGCGCCGCAAAGATGTTGCGCGGACCGCTTATCTTTTTCTCTCTCTTGCCGATGATGATCACTCCGCTGGTCGGGGCATTGATTTTGTTTTGGATGGTGGATGCACGCGGGATCATCGGGGCGACGTTGCAATATCTGGCAGGAGATCCTGACCTTTCCGTAAAGGCGTCAACCCCGCTGATGTGGATCATGCTTATGGTTTATGGCGTTTGGCACTCGGCCCCTTTTGCCTTCATTGTCTATTACGCAGGTCTTCAATCCGTTAACCAAGACACATTGGAAGCCGCGCGTGTCGACGGGGCCAACCGTTGGCTACAAATCCGACATGTTGTTATTCCCCATCTGGTGCCGCTGACAACTTTCATCGCTCTGATGCAGTTGATGGACAACTTCAGGGTTTTTGAACCGATCGTTAGCTTTGCTGCGAATGCGCACGCGACGTCGCTTAGTTGGTCGATCTTCAACGACCTTGGTGGTGAAACGAGGCAATTGTCTTCGGCTGCTGCAACCTCGGTTCTTACAATCATCGGCGTGGCTATTCTTTTGTCGCCGGTACTGGTGCGCACGTGGCGCGAATTTGATCGGAAGTAGGTGAACAATGTCCAGAAAGCTCAAGCGCCAGCCCCCTGCAATTACTCTGATGGTCTTCGTCGTCCTGGCGATCTGGATGATCCTGGCCGCATTTCCGTTTCTTTGGACACTTTGGGGTTCCTTCAAAGTCGAGGGCGATTTCTTTTCCAAAGCAAATTGGGCCAACGCCCTCACTGGCAAGTTGACGGAAGTTGAAACAGGCGGTCAATTTGCGGGCGATGGGTATTTTGGAGCATGGGTCCAAGAAGAGTTTTGGCGCGCGGCTTTGAATTCCATCATCGTGTGCTTCTTTGTCGTCACGATCTCGCTGACGCTGGGGACGTTGGGCGGCTATGCGCTGGCCCGTTCGACCTATCGCTATGCGTTCTGGTTCTTGCTGGCTGCGCTAATTTTCCGGGCCATGCCGCCGATCACCTTGGTGTCGGGTTACCTGCCGGTGTTCTTTCAGTGGAACCTTTGGGGGCATACCGCAACGACGGTCATCGTTCTGGTCGCGATCAATCAGCCCTTCACCCTGTGGATGCTGCATTCGTTTTTCAAGAACATTCCCGCCGAGCTGGACGAAAGCGCGATGGTCGACGGTTGCACGCGGTTTCAGGCGTTCCGCAATGTCATCATCCCCGTGATGTGGCCGGGAGTTATCACCACGGGGCTGTTTTCTTTCTTGCTCGCCTACAACGATTTTGCGGTTACTGCGATGCTACTGTCCAAGGAAAACCAAACCATGATCCCGAAGGTCGCCAGCTTCCTTGGGACCACGCAGACCAAGGGCAACGTGATGTTTGCCGTGTCGTCGGTTGTTTCCGTCACGGCCCCGCTATTCCTCATGGTCTTGTTCTTCCAGCGCCAGATCGTTGGTGGTCTGACCGCCGGTGCGGTCAAAGGGTGACGCTAATGTCTTTTAGCTTGCCAGATCGACGAGGGGTCTAAGATGAACGCACGCACAAACCGTCCGGCAATGGGAATTGCAACAGAGACATCGCACAACAACAAGGTGCTTTATCGCAAACTGTTAGACAGTTTTGGTATGAACAAAGTGGAAGAGGCTGTCTCAAGGCTTTTTCATGAGTCTGCGATAGTGAACGCCAGCCACCCGATCAACGAAGCGCAAGGTGGCCATGGCTACCACAAGGACGTCATCGCGCCGATCATGGCGGCGTTCAAGGGGTGCACGCGGCAAAACTACATTGTGCTGGGCGGTGAATATCTTGGCACTGAATGGGTGACCTCGACCGGATATTTCCATGGGCACTTTTGCGAGCCGCTTTTTGGCATCCCCGCCAGCGGTAAGCTAGCCTACCTGCGGTTTGGCGAATTCCATAGGATGGAAGAGGGCAAGATCGTTGAAAGCCATGTCTTCCTCGGCTTTGCAGAGATGATCATTGCGCTTGGCCTTTGGCCATTGGACCCCAGCCGCGGATACGAGGGCCTTGTGCCCGGCCCGGCCACCCATGACGGGATCGTCCCTGGACCGTCTGACCTGGTTGCCTCGCGGGCCTCGGCTGATTTGGTTGAAGGCATGCTCAAAAAGCTCACAACCGAAGACGAGGCATGGCGGCCTGACTGGCATGACCGGATGGTCTGGTATGGACCGGGCGGGCTTGGTTCCTATGCAACCGTTGAAGGGTTCGCCACGTTCCAACGCCCGTTTGAGAACACTTTTGACGGTTGGGGCGATGGCCGCGAAGCGGGTATTTCGGGGGTCGGCGCCGACTGCAAATCCGGTGACGGGAACTACGCGTTCCTGAGCGGCTGGCCGATGATCACGGGCGTTCAGGTCAAACCGTTTCTTGGTCTCGAAGCAACGGGAAAGCGCGTGTTCATGCGCGATTGCGATTGGTGGCGCTGCGAGGACGGAAAGATCATTGAAAACTGGTGCATGCTGGATATCCCGCACGTGCTGCTGCAACTGGGCTTTGACGTTTTCGGTGAACTCGAAAGGGCTGCCGCATGAGTACGGATGCAGATTTCATCGTTATTGGCGCTGGCTCGGCCGGTTGCATCGCCGCTGCTGAATTGGCGCGGCGCGACGTTGGTCGTGTGCTACTTCTCGAAGCAGGCCCATCTGACAATCATCCTTTGGTGAAGATGCCCTTTGGCCTCGCTTGGCTGATGGGCAGCAAGAGGGACTGGCGGTTCAAATCGGCGCCGCAAAAAGGGCTCGGCGGCAGACAGTTGAACGTGCACCGCGGACGCATGCTTGGCGGATCGGGGTCAATAAACTCGATGGTCTGGTTTCGCGGGCGGCGCGACGACTTTGACGGTTGGAACGTCAAGGGCTGGTCATGGCGCGATGTCGAGAACGCATTCGAAGCGGTCGAAGCCAAGCTTCAGCCAAAGCAAATGACGGGCGTTCATCCTTTGGTTCAGGCGCTGTCTGGCCTGTTTGGTGGAAACGCAAACGAGGCACCGACGCCGGAATATGAAAGCGCCGGAACTTTCCGATTTAACATGCGTGACGCGCGCCGTTGGTCGGCAGCAGATGCCTTCATGCGCCCGGCGGAAGAGGCTTATGACCTGAAGGTGAGAACCGGTTCGGAGGTTGATCGCATTGAGTTTGAAGACGGGCAGGCAAAACGCGTTATTCTGATCGATGGCACGATACTCACTTCTGCCAAAGGCATTGTTCTTTCGGCTGGTTCCATTGGCTCTCCCGCGATCCTTATGCGATCAGGGGTCGGGTCGGCGGCACATCTGCAAGAGCAAGGCATTGAGGTCATTCATGACTCTGAAGAAGTTGGCGAAAACCTCCATGACCACCCCGCCGCAGGGTTTTACTATGCCGGCCCGCGTTCAGGCTATGGCCTGACACTGTCCCAAATGCCCGCGTGGGTGCTTGCTCCTTTCCGCTATTTATTCGTGCGCAAGGGGCGGTTTGCGTCACCCACGGTCGAGGGCGGTGCGTTTTTCAACGCGCGCGGCGAAGCGGGCGAGCCGGACGTGCAATGCCATTTCATTCCCTTCATGCTGGATTGGAGGGGCAGCCGCTTTACCCATGGATCTGGATATTTCGCTGATGTCTGCGTTTGTCGGCCAAAGTCACGTGGCCGTTTGCGTCTGACGTCTGCTGATCCAAACGTCGCGCCCGATATCGACCTTGGTCTTTTCCAAGATCCTGATGATGTTGAAATTTTGCTTGCCGGTCTCAAACGCCTGCGCGTGCTGATGAACAAGGCGGAATTTGGAAAGTACCGCGCGCCGGAGGTCTTTCCAGGGCCAGAGGTGTCCACTGATGAGGCGCTGCGCCGGTATATCAGGGACCGTGGTGCGACCGCCTATCATCCCGTCGGCACGCTGCGCATGGGCGAAGGCACCGCCCCTGTCACGCCGCGCCTTTCTGTGGCGGGTGTGTCCGGTCTTTGGGTGGCGGATGCATCTGTTATGCCGGCAGTGACCTCGGCCAATACCAACGCGCCGTCGATGATGATCGGATATCGGGCGGCAGAATTTATAAGTGAGGATGCAGGATGAAGGGATTACGTCCAGAACAAGCGGTACTGACACGCGATACTGACATGTCCAAAACAGACGAAACCCGCGCGGTGATCGAAGGCATGGTCGACGGTCTGAATGACCACCGCATCGGCGATATTGGCGAGTTTTTCGCTGATAGCTTTCGCTGGATGGGCAATCAGGGGTGCGGCATGAAAACCGGCCTGCGCGAGTTTCAGGACAACTGGCAACGCCCGTTTCAGGCGGCCTTCTCTGACAAGGTTTGCATCGACGAAGCGCGGCTATACATGGGCGAATGGGCCGCTGCCTTTGGCCGCCAGGAAGCGACGCATTCCGGCGACTTCCTTGGCATCAAAGCAACCGGAAAACGGGTCGAAATCCGCTACATGGATTTCTGGAAAGTCGTCGACGGCAAGATCGTCGACAACTGGGTGAGCGTCGATTTCGCCCATGTCGCAGCACAACTGGGTGTTGACCTGTTCAACGGTCAGGGCTGGGAAGCCTTTGACCGTGGCGACTGCACCGCCCCACGACCTGAATAAGCGAGGAGCAAGCAATGGCAATAACCCATCTCAAACACGGCAAACCCGAAGCGGATCGCGCCGAAGACGATGCCAAGACAGCCGCCGTCGTCGCCGCAGTACTTAAGGACATTGAACAACGTGGCGATACTGCCGTGCGCGAATTGGCCAATAAATTTGATGGCTATGATCGCGACAGCTATCGCCTCAGCCAAGACGAGATTGATGCGCTGATCGCCAAGGTCAGCCCGCGCGATCTTGAGGATATCAAGTTCGCCCAGGCGCAGGTCGTCAACTTTGCGCAAGCACAGCGAGACAGCATGCTTGATATCGAAGTTGAAACAATGCCCGGTGTGATCCTCGGCCACAAGAATATCCCTGTGCAGTCTGTTGGGTGCTACGTGCCAGGCGGCAAGTTCCCGATGGTGGCCTCTGCGCATATGTCGGTCGCAACGGCCAAAGTTGCCGGAGTGCCGCGCATCATAGCCTGCACGCCGCCTTTTAACGGTGAGCCGAACCCTGCCGTGATTGCCGCTATGCATCTTGGCGGGGCGCACGAAATATACGTGCTTGGCGGCATTCAGGCCGTGGGCGCAATGGCGATCGGCACGGAAACCATCGCCCCTGTTCACTTGCTTGTCGGGCCCGGTAACGCCTTTGTAGCCGAAGCCAAGCGACAGCTCTTTGGCCGTGTCGGGATCGACCTCTTTGCGGGTCCAACCGAAACGATGGTCATTGCTGATGAGACCGTTGATGCTGAAATGTGCGCGACCGACCTTCTGGGGCAGGCCGAGCATGGTTACAATTCACCCGCTGTTTTGGTGACCAATTCGCGCAAATTGGCGGAAGAGACGCTCTCTGAGATCGACCGAATTCTGGAAATCCTCCCCACAGCAGCTACGGCGCGCGTGAGTTGGGATGATTACGGCGAAGTGATCCTGTGCAACACCTATGACGAAATGCTGGCGGTTGCCGACGATATCGCGTCCGAGCATGTTCAGGTGATGACAGACCGCGATGACTGGTTCCTTGAGAACATGACCTGCTATGGCGCGCTGTTCCTTGGGCCACGCACGAACGTTTCGAACGGCGATAAGGTGATTGGCACGAACCACACACTTCCGACCAAAAAGGCAGGGCGTTATACGGGCGGTCTTTGGGTTGGCAAGTACCTGAAAACGCATAGTTACCAAAAAATTACCACGGACGACGCGGCCGCAAAAATTGGAGCTTATGGATCGCGTCTTTGCCTTCTGGAAGGCTTTGTCGGGCACGCGGAACAGTGCAACCTCCGTGTCCGTCGTTATGGTGGCCAGAACGTGCCATATGGAGAGGCCGCCGAGTAATGAGCAGCCCAGACAGATTACGGGGGCTGATAACGCCCGTTCGAACGGCCATGGCCAATTTCGACAGCGCATCGGTGCAATCGGCCCTCGGCGCATTCATGTCGCAGGATGCGGCCCTGTATCTAAGCCATCCGTTCGGCGATCTGTCAGGACCACAGAGTCTATATGATGAGGCCTACGCTCCACTATTTAACGCGCTCTCCGATCTGGAACGCCGCGACTGTATTGTCACCGCGGGCACGGATACTGGCGGCAACGATTGGATCGGATGCGCGGGGCATTATGTCGGCACCTTCACGCGGCCGTTTCTTGATATTCCACCGACCGGCCATTTCGCCCATATGCGGTTCCATGAGTTCTATCGGGTTTCGGACGATAAGGTCGTGGAGATGCAGGCTATCTGGGACCTGCCGGAGCTTATGATGCAAGCCGCTGCCTGGCCCATGGTGCCCAGCCTTGGGCGCGAGATGTATATCTCCGGACCGGCAACGCAGGACGGGTTGCATTTTGAAGGGCGCACCGCTGCCCAAGCTGAACAAAGTCTGGAAACCGTGATCGGGATGCTGACTGACCTCTCTCGCCACCCAACCGAAGGTGGCCCCGAGATTATGCAGGCGGAGAAATACTGGGATCCGCGCGTCAATTGGTATGGCCCCGCCGGGATCGGAACTGCACGCGGTCTTGCTGGATTCCGCCACTGGCACCAAATTCCGTTCCTAAATGCGCTGCCTGATCGCAAGGGTGGCACAACGGGAACACTCAAATGCCATTTCTATGGTGACGGCGGCTACGTCGTCGCGACGGGGTGGCCAAATATGCAGATGAATGTCACCGGAGATGGGTGGTTGGGGATTGCCCCGTCCGGGCAGGAAATCACAATGCGCAGCCTTGATTTCTGGCGCGTAGAGCAGGGATTGATCCGCGAAAACTGGGTGTTGGTCGATCTGTTGGACGTTTATTCCCAACTTGGCGTAGATGTGTTTGCCCGATTGCGTGAATTCAACAAGGCACGCGTGCCGGGTTCTGTTTCATCACCAATTGGAGCCTACCAATGACTTTGCCCAAAACTCCTTCATTTCGTCTGGATGGAAAACGCGCGCTGGTCGCGGGGGCAAGTTCGGGCATCGGCTTGGCTTGCGCAGTTGCGCTCGGTGAAGCAGGCGCAGAAGTTACACTTGCCGCGCGGCGTGTCGATTCTTTGAATGCGCTCGTAGATAAGATGAAGGCCGCGGGCATGTCGGCCAGCGCCTTGCCTCTGGACGTTTCCAATGTCGCTGCTACGCAAGCGGCTGTGGCATCGAACGGCCCGTTTGATATTCTTGTAAATTCGGCAGGCCTGGCCCGTCACAGCCCTGCAGCAGATACGACAGAAGCCGACTTTGATGTTGCGGCTGACCTTAATGTCAAAGGCGCATACTTCCTGACCCAAGCCGTCGCCAAGGGATTGTTGGCCGCCGGTAAACCTGGAAGCCTGATCAATATCTCATCGCAAATGGCGCATGTCGGCGGCATAGACCGCGCCGTTTATTGTGCCACGAAACACGCGGTCGAGGGCTTTACCAAATCCATGGCCATTGAATGGGGCAAGGCGGGCATCCGGATAAATACGATTTGCCCGACATTTATCCTGACCGATCTGACGCGACCAACCTTCGAAGACCCCGAGAAACGTGCCTGGATCGAAGACAAGATCAAACTTGGCCGCGCTGGCGAAGTCGAGGACATCATGGGCGCCGTCGTTTTTCTGGCGTCCCAAGCTTCCGCAATGGTGACCGGCACGTCGTTGTTGGTTGATGGTGGGTGGACCGCAGAATGAGCAAAAAGCATGTTACCTCTGCCGAAGTTGCCGAACGCGCTGGTGTCAGCCAGTCTGCGGTATCGCGTACCTTCACGCCCGGGGCATCGGCCTCCAAGAAAACTGCCGAGAAAGTGCGCAAAGCAGCGGCAGAGCTGGGATATCGCCCCAATGTTCTGGCCCGTGCAATGGTATCGGGCAAAAGCCGCATTATCGGTCTGGTGGTGGCCTACCTTGAAAACCAATTCTATCCTGAAGCTCTCGAAAAACTGTCGAATGAACTGCAAAAACGCGGCTATCACCTGCTGATATTCCTGGCCGAGCAGACCGCTGGCCATATCGACATCGTTGTCGATGAAATTCTGGATTATCAAGTGGATGGCATTATTGCGGCCTCGGTTGCGATGTCGTCCGATCTCTCTGAACGATGCCGCGCGGCCGGTGTGCCGATGGTTCTGTTTAACCGTAGTCAGGATGACCCGAACATGTCCGCCGTGACCTCGGACAATTATGCAGGCGGGCGCAAGGTCGCCGAGTTCCTGTTGGCCGCCGGGCATAGAAAGATTGGACATATTGCAGGTTGGCATGGCGCTTCGACCCAGCGCGACCGTGAGGCCGGGTTCATTTCGGCGCTTGCTGAAGCAGGCGTAGCCCTGCATTCACGCGCCGAGGGAGATTTCTCGATGGAAAAGGCGACAGAGGCGACCCGTTCAATGTTCGCTTCAGATCCACCCGAGGCCATCTTTGTCGCCAATGACCATATGGCCCTTGCCGTGATGGACACGCTGCGGTTCGAACTGGGATTGAAGGTGCCCGAGGATGTATCGGTTGTCGGATATGATGATGTGCCGGCGGCCAGCTGGCCTGCCTACAATCTGACAACTGTGCGCCAGCCAGCTAATCGAATGGTTACAAACACCGTCGAAATTCTGCTCGACCAGATCGAAAACGAAATCAGCGAAACACGGCGTATCGCCATTGACGGGCCGCTGATCTTGCGCGGATCCGCCAAAATTCCAGAAGGATGGACCACATGAAGGGATTTGACCCGAAGTTCTCCGATTTCCCAGATTATATTCTGAAAATCACCAAAGAGATTTGGGAAGATCGCGGCATCGCGACGCTGAACCATTACTACACCGAGAACATTCCAATGCGCTTTCCCGAAGGCGTGTCGATCGGCAATCAGGGCACGATGAATGGCACACTGGCGACCTTGGCCGAATTCCCTGACCGCGAATTGACGGGCGAGGATGTGATCTGGTCTGGCAATGAAGAGGAGGGCTTCTTGTCCTCGCATCGTCTGCTGACCATGGGCACGCATACCGGCGGCGGCTATTTTGGCCCGGCCACCGGCAAGCGCTTTGTCATCCGCGCGATCGCCGATTGTGCTGCGATCAACGACCAGATCAATGATGAATGGTTGATCCGGGACACTGCGGGGATTGTGCTGCAACTGGGAATGAAACCCAAGAAGTTCGCCCGCAACCTGATCGCGCGCGAAGGCGGGCCTGAAAACTGCGTCAAGCCGTTTTGCCCCGCAGTTGATGTTGAAGGCCCCTACAAGAACCGCGGCAACGACAACGAATGGGGGGCACGGATGGCCGACATTCTGACCCGGATGATGGACAAGGATTTCGCCGTGATCCGGTCGGAATATGATCGCGCCGTGCAGGCCGAGCATCCGGCCTCGACCACCGCGCATTCATGGGCGGATACGGAAAAGCTCTGGATGGGGCTGCGCGCGTCTTTCCCGAATGCAGAGTTCAAGATTGAGCACCAGATCGGGCGCGAAGATCCCATGCTTTCGCCGCGTGCTGCGATCCGATGGAGCCTGCATGGCAAGCATGACGGATGGGGGATGTTTGGCCAACCGACTAGCGCTGACGTCTACGTGATGGGCTTCACCCACGCAGAGTTTGGACCATACGGATTGCGCCGTGAATGGACACTGTTTGACCATGTCTCGATCTGGAAGCAGATCCTGATGCAGACGGGGGCGTGCTAAGTGATAATGCGACGCACATCCCTTGATGCCAGTCAGGCGGCACGACGGTTTCACACCCACCGCGCCAGTCTGCGCGCGCGTCGGCTAAACAATCGTCCCCCCGGAGGGCGGGTTTGAACCACTCAAACCCAAACCAAAGGAGATACGAAAATGAGTAACATTGAAAACCACATCGTTCGCTACGGCGATCTGAAGCCCTGTAAAACTGCATTCATTGACGCCCATACGCCGGGGTCGGATCAGAAGGAAAACTTCACCATCATCGGTGGCGGTGTGTCTGAAAGCCCTGACCAGCACGTGCATATCGCTGACCAGATCGGGTTCAACATTGGCGCTGCTGGCCAACCACCGCGCTGTCGCAACTCGCTGCATGACCACAACACCGCCGAGATCTTCTTTGTCCTGAAGGGCAAGTGGCGGTTCTTCTGGGGCCGCTGGGGTGATGCTGGCGAGGTGACGCTGGAAGAGGGTGATATCTTCAACATCCCGACTGGCATATTTCGCGGGTTTGAAAACATCGGCACTGACTATGGAATGATCATGGCGGTCCTTGGCGGCGACGACGCTGGTGGCGGCGTGCATTGGGCCCCTCAGGTGATCAAGGATGCGGCGGACCACGGCCTCGTGCTGGGGGAAAACGGCGTGCTTTATGACACGAAGAAGGGCGATGTACTTCCCCACAACGTCAATCCCATGCCGCTCATGTCAGATGAAGACCTGGACAAGCGGGCCGAACCGACCACCGCAGACGTTCTGCCAAATCACGTCGCGCGGTACTGGGACTTGATGGCGCTGTCTGACAATCAGCCTGCTACGGTCATCGGAGCCGATGCGATCCTGCGTGATCGTCCCGGGTTCGAGGTGGATTTCCTGTCGCGCAACTCGATCTCGCCTGATGTGCACACGCATGATCAGAACACCGTTCTGATGCCTGTACGCGGGCATTGGAAAATCAGTATCCAAGGGGAAGAAAGCGTTCTGAACCCAGGCGACACCTGCCTGATCAAAGCAGGCGAGGCGCATTCTGTCACGCCGTCCATGACGGGCGAAGCCAGCCTTTATCGTATCCGCGCAACAGACGACCCAGCTGGCCTGACAGGTTCCGTACATTAATCAAAGAGAGGGCCCACTATGACCAAGATCAAAACAACTCATGTGGGCTCTTTGCCGCGCACTCAGGACGTCGTGGATTTCATTTTCGCCCGCGAGAACGAAACGCCATTTGATCAGGCCGCGTTTGATGCGTGTATGACTGCGTCCGTCTCGGACACGGTTCGCAAACAGGTTGAGGCGGGGATCGACATTGTCTCGGACGGTGAAACGTCCAAGATTTCCTATGCCACTTATGTGAAGGATCGCTACACCGGTTTTGGGGGTGACAGCCCACGCAATGCGCCCGCCGATCTGAAGATGTTCCCGGGCTTTTTGCAGCGGCTGGCGGATGACGGTGGCACGCCGCAATATGCGCGCCCAATGTGTGTGGGTGAAGTGAAGTCCAAAGGGCAAGGCGAGCTTGAGAAAGACATCGCGAACCTCAAAGCTGCGATGGGCGAGCATGGTGCGGAACGTGGCTTCATGAACGCCGCCAGCCCCGGTGTGATTTCGCTCTTTCTGCAGAATGACTACTATAAATCGCGTGAGGCTTATCTGGCTGCGCTGGCCGATGCGATGAAGGCAGAATACGAAACCATCGTTGCCTCGGGGCTGGATCTTCAACTGGATTGCCCAGACCTTGCTCTGTCGCGTCATATGCTTTTCACCGATCTTTCAGATGACGAGTTCATCAAGGTGGCAAACATGCATGTCGAGGCATTGAACCACGCGCTGTCCGACGTGCCCGCCGACAAAGTCCGCATCCATATTTGTTGGGGTAACTACGAGGGTCCGCATTGCTGTGACATTCCAATGTCAAAGATGTTCGACACGCTGATGTCGACGAAATCGCGCTATGTGCTGTTTGAAACCTCGAACCCGCGTCACGGGCATGAATGGACAACCTTCCGCGATCGCAAGGCGGACATTCCTGACGACAAGGTCCTGGTGCCCGGCGTCGTCGACACCACCACCAACTTTGTGGAACACCCTGAACTGGTTGCTCAGCGCATCGAACGCTTCGCCGACATCGTTGGCGCAGACCGCGTGATTGCGGGGTCGGATTGTGGCTTTGGCACGTTTGCGGGCTTCGGTGCCGTCGACCCAGACATCGCCTATGCCAAGCTTAAGGCCCTGTCCGAAGGCGCGGCACTGGTCAAATGACGCCACTTGTCCTGATCCCCGGCATGATGTGCGACGCGAGGCTGTTTGAGCCCCAGATCGCTGCATTTTCGGGACGTCGGGCTGTCATATGTGCTCCGATATCGGCGCACTCCAGCGTCGAGGAATTGGCCGCGAGCGTTTTGTCTTATGCACCGTCGCGGTTTGCGATGCTGGGCTTGTCTATGGGCGGCATCGTTGCGATGGAAATCTTGAGACAGGCCCCCAATCGGGTTGAGCGTATCGCCCTTCTCGACACCAATCCCTTGGCCGAACAAGAGGCGGTAAGAGCCCGTCGACTTCCCCAGATGATGGCCGTTCGAGAGGGCAGGCTGTCTTCGGTCATGCGCGACGAAATGAAACCCAACTATCTGAGCGACGTCCCGCGCAAAGTTGCGATCCTCGATCTTTGCATGGATATGGCGCTTGGTCTTGGGCCGCATGTCTTTCTGAACCAATCGCGCGCCCTGATGGACCGCCCCAATCAATCCGAGACATTGCGAAACGCCGATCTCCCCGCATTAGTTCTATGCGGGCGAGAAGATACGCTCTGCCCGGTGTCTCGTCACGAACTGATGGCCGAGTTGATCCAGGATGCGCGACTCGAAATCATCGAGGGTGCGGGGCATCTGCCGACTTTAGAACAACCGGACAAAACCAATGCAGCGCTTGCCCGCTGGCTGGAGGATTAAATGGACGACACGTTTCTGACCCTGCTGAAGAAGGTCGACACGCCGACCGTCTGTAACGCCATCGAAGTGGCGCAAGGCAAACGCGGGTTCAACGCTTTCACGCGTGGCACGATGCTGGCCTCACATCCCGATGCGCCCGCCATGGTCGGGTACGCACGCACTGCAAAGATCGCAGCTCTGGCGCCACCAGAAGAACCACCGGAAGCCATCAAAGCCCGCCGTATGGATTACTATCGTCATATGGCCGAGGGACCGCGCCCGGCCATCACGGTTGTCGAAGACATCGATTTCCCAAATTGCATCGGCGCATATTGGGGCGAGATCAACACCACGGTTCACAAAGGCTTTGGCCTCTCTGGAGCATTGACCAACGGCGTGATGCGCGATCTGGGGGATCTTCCGGATGGCTTTCCCGTTGTGGCGGGATCAATCGGGCCGAGCCACGGGTTTGTGCATGTAAAAGAAGTCGGCACGACGGTCACTGTCTTTGGGATGCAGGTTGCCGACGGTGATCTGATCCATGCGGACCGGCACGGCGCTTTGGTTATTCCGCCCGATGTTCTTTCAATCCTGGAAGCGGCAATTCACAAGCTGTTGGACACCGAAAAGCTGGTCCTTGATCCGGCCCGCCAAGATGGCTTTGATTTCGATGCGTTCGAGGCCGCATGGACGGCCTTTGAAAACGCTCGCACCTGACATTAGAACGCTAAGGAAAATCTGATATGCGTGGTTCAAACTTCATCAATGGGTCGTGGTCAGTCGACAAAGCCGGGGCATGTCATTCGGTGATCAATCCCGCCACCGGTGAGGAATTGGCAAAGGTGGCATAGGCCACCCCAGAACAGGTTGAAAGCGCCATTGGCGCTGCTTCAACCGCATTTCACACCTGGAGCCTTTCTTCGAAACAAGAGCGGATCGACTTACTTGATGCAATTGTTGCTGGATTGACGGCGCGACAGGAAGAGCTTGGTGAAACAATCCCAAAAGGAAATGGGGTTTCCGATAGATGCAGCGGTCTCGCAACAGGCAGGTGGCGGGATCGGTGAGCTTCGCACCATGTCTGAGGCTTTTGCAAAGATGGATTTGCAATATGCTTTTACAGCCGAGGATTCCAGCCAGCAAATCTCGCTTGAACCGGTCGGGGTTGCCGCTCTGATTCCCCCATGGAACTGGCCCCTTGCGCAGGTCACGTTGAAACTGGGGGCAGCATTGGCTGCAGGCTGCACCTGTGTTCTGAAACCGTCCGAGATGTCGCCATTGGTTGCGATCCTGCTGGCCGATGTAAGGGACGATATTGGCGCCCCCGCCGGGGTGTTCAATCTCGTACAGGGTGATGGCGCGACAGTTGGGGCACAACTCACCGCCCATTCAAAAGTCGACATGGTTTCGATCACGGGATCAACGCGTGCGGGGCGGGCGATTTCGATTTCCGCGGCCCAAACGATCAAACGGGTCGCCCTTGAGCTTGGAGGCAAATCGCCGAGCATTGTTTTTGCTGACGCCGATTTGGACAAGGCCATTCGTGAAACGGTCGGAGCCTGTTTCCACAACACGGGCCAGAACTGTAACGCGCCCACAAGGTTGTTGGTCCAAAGACCCGTCTATCAAGACGTCCTGAATCGTATCAAAGAATTCGCACCCTCGATCCGCGTTGACATGCCGCAAGCACGTGGCGATCATCTGGGGCCTTTAATCTCCCAAACCCAGATGGAACGGGTGCAGGCATATATTGAAGTCGCGAGGGAGGAAGCAATCGGGAAATGGACGCGAAGGTGGCAAATACGGCATCGAAGACTTCCTTGAAGCCAAGGCCATCGCCGGGTGGCCCTGAGGCTCTCATTGGTCTGCCAATTCGGTTTTTGCGAAAACCTTGGCATTAATCGGTGTGGGACCATTTCGCTTTGGACTGCCCGCGCTGATCGGGGCTAGACAAAAAACTGACCGTCGCCACGATGTAAATGGGCGTTTTCGACACGTCGCACATGCAGGTGACAACTATTGCTTTACTCACTGGCCGAGAATTGATCTTTTTACTTGCTCACAGGTCCCCAAGATCCCGCAATCCGCGCAGCGACCGACCCTTTATCGCCACGTATCGCCGAAATGGCCGGTTCCTGCGCCGCGAGGCAGCTTAAACTATCATGCACCCGATTACTTTTTTCTGCTGCGAGCGCGCGCAGCGAAAAACACAAATTCACAGTAAGGGCTCAAAGCGGACCATCTCTACGGCGTTCACCTAAGTGGCCTCTTTAAAGCCTGCGCGGATCTCTCAAATCTCAACCCTCGCGCAAAGCTGTCATATTGCTAACTGCGCCACAGTCTCGCACCAACAAAAAAGGCCCGCACAGGTGCAGGCCTTCTTATCTCTCACATTGTCAGGGCGGTCAGCGACGCCCTCTCGCCATGAAGGCGAGCCGCTCGAACAGATGCACATCCTGTTCGTTCTTCAACAACGCGCCGTGCAGTTTCGGCAGCGCATCCGCGCCATCGCGTTTCAGATCCTCAGCTGTCAGATCCTCGGCCAGCAGCAGCTTCAGCCAGTCCAGCACCTCCGACGTTGATGGCTTCTTCTTCAGCCCAGCGGTGTCGCGGATCTCGTAGAACTGCGTCAACGCGGTGGTCAGCAGGCTGTCCTTGATGCCGGGGTGATGCACCTCGACGATCTTGCGCATGGTCTCGGCATCGGGGAACTGGATGTAGTGAAAGAAGCACCGACGCAGAAACGCGTCCGGCAGTTCCTTTTCATTGTTGGAGGTGATGATCATAATCGGGCGCTGTTTGGCCCGGATCGTCTCGCCGGTCTCGTAGACGTGGAACTCCATCTTATCGAGCTCCTGCAACAGATCATTCGGAAACTCGATATCGGCTTTGTCGATCTCATCAATCAGCAGAACCACCTTCTCGTCAGCGTCAAACGCCTCCCAAAGCTTGCCGCGTTTGATGTAGTTTTTGACGTCATGCACCCGCTCATCGCCCAGCTGGCTGTCGCGCAACCGGCTGACCGCATCATATTCATAGAGCCCCTGCTGGGCGCGGGTGGTGGATTTCACATTCCACTCAATCATCCGCAGCCCCAGCGCATCGGCCACCTGCCGCGCCAGCTCTGTCTTGCCGGTGCCCGGTTCCCCCTTGACCAGCAGCGGACGCTCCAATGTAACGGCCGCATTTACCGCGATCTTCAGATCCTCTGTCGCGACGTAATCCTTAGTGCCCTGAAACTGCATCTTTTTCCCTGTCTCATTGCCTCGCTACAACCCCTGAGGGCGCGCTTATGCAGGTTTTAACCTTTTGTCCTTACTATTGTGTAGTGACAATCGCTTGCGCAGGGGATAAACGCTGCGGCATGCGGGGGGAGCCGCTGAGTTTGTAAACAATACCGAGGAAGACCGGCAGTATGGGGCAAACCAAAGGTAGCGAAATGAAGCAAGAAGTGTTTCTGCCGGATGATTATCGTCCAGCTGATAATGAACCCTTCATGAATGACCGGCAGCAGGAATATTTCCGTCGCAAGCTGCATGACTGGAAGCAAGAACTCCTGGCCGAGAGTCGCGACACGATTGAGGGGTTGCAGGACAACACCCGCAATATCCCTGATGTTGCTGACCGCGCCAGTGAAGAAACAGATCGGGCGCTGGAATTGCGCACCCGGGACCGCCAGCGCAAGCTGGTTGCCAAGATCGACTCGGCGATCCGCCGCATCGACGAAGGGGAATACGGCTACTGCGAAGTCACCGGTGAGCCGATCTCTCTCAAACGTCTGGATGCCCGACCCATCGCCACGATGAGCCTTGAGGCGCAGGAACGCCACGAGCGCCGGGAAAAAGTCCACCGCGACGACTGATTTTCTTGCATTTGTAAAAAAAATCATAACGCCGGGGCCTGTTGCTCCGGCGTTTTTCGTTTATCTGGGGGTATCGCGCGGCCAGAACGGACCGGCCTGTGTGCAGATGGCGGGACAAGATGAGACTGACAGACCGAAAAATCACCATCATCGGTGCGGGCATTGGCGGGCTGGCGGCAGCGCTGGCCTTCAGTCGGCAGGGCGCAAAGGTCACGGTGCTGGAGCAGGCCGAGGCGATTTCCGAGGTCGGGGCCGGTATCCAGATCAGCCCCAACGGGGTGGCGGTTCTGCGGGCTCTGGGCCTGGCAGATGATCTGGCTTGGGGTGCGCCACGGGCCCGCGCCGTGGTGCTGCGCAGCCACCGGCAGGGCCGCAAAGTTCTGCGGCTCGATCTGGATCAATATGCCGGCCCGGGACAGAACTTCTATTTTGTGCACCGCGCCGATCTGATCAATCTTCTGGCCGATGCGGCGCGTCAGCAGGGCGTCAAAGTACGGCTTTTGCAAAAGGTCGACCGCGTCACAAGCGGTGTGCGGCCCGTGGTGCATCTGGCCAATGGCGCGCAATGTGGTGGCGACTTGGTCATCGGCGCGGATGGCCTGCACTCTAAGGCGCGCGCGGCTCTGAACGGCATCACCACGCCGCGCTTTACCGGTCAGGTCGCCTGGCGCGCCACGGTTGCCAATCTGCAAAACCACCCTGCCGAGGCGCAGGTCTTTATGGGGCCGGGGCGTCATCTCGTGACCTATCCGCTGCGCGATAGCAGTCTTATGAACATCGTCGCCGTACAAGAGCGTAAGGAATGGGCCGACGAAAGCTGGCACCTCAAGGACGACCCGGACAATCTCAGGGCGGCGTTTCGCGGCTTTGGCGGCGGTGCAGGTGCAGTGTTGGAGCAGGTGGAGGAAGCCGCGCTTTGGGGCTTGTTCCGTCACCCGGTTGCAGAGGTCTGGCATCAGGGGTCGCTGGCGATCATGGGGGATGCGGCGCATCCCACGTTGCCGTTCATGGCACAGGGCGCAAATATGGCGTTAGAGGATGCCTGGGTTCTGGTTGATGCGCTGCGCAAGGGCAGCAGCACCGAGGACGGCCTTGCTGCCTATCAGGCCCGCCGCCGCGACCGGGTCGCAAAGGTCGTCGATGCCGCCACCGGCAATGCCTGGAAGTACCATCTGCGTCAGCCACTTGCCTGGCCTGCGCATCAGATCCTGCGTCTTGGTGGACGGCTTGCGCCACAGCGCATGGTGCAGCAGTTCGATTGGATCTATGGCCATGATGTCACCGGGGGTACAGCGGCCCCGGCAGAAAATGATCCAGGGGCAGGCGGGCCCATCACCACGCTGGCCTGACCAGCTGATCTGATGACTGCGCCGCTTAGATCGCTGCGGAGCTGAGCGTGTCCAGAACGGGTTTGTTGTTCTTTAGATGGCGCGCGACCAGCTGACGTTGTTGCCGCCCGTTTGGAATATGGCAGGCAGAGCGGATCGCACAGCCACCGTTCAGCACCTGTGGAAACAGCAGTGCGATCTCTTCATGCGCTTCCGGCGTCAATGTCTTCAGCGCTTCAGCCCCGGTATAAAGGCTCTCGGTTGGCGCCCCCTCAGCATAGAGGATTTCATGCTGGCCAAACAGCAGATGAAAATACTCTACATCGCCGGGACAAGGCTCAACAAAGATACCGGGCAGGTCCGTCAGGCGAATGGCGGCCACCAGCACTTCGGTCTCTCCGAACATGCGTTCAGCGATTTTCGAAGACACCAGCATACGGTGCTGCCGCGACACCAGAAGATCCCGTGTCGGCAACCCATTCCCCAAAGCGCCAGCAGTGATCCGGACGGGCCTCAGCTTGATGTTCTCCCGCACCTCTTTGGCAGATAGGGCGCGGCTCATGACCAGATGCAGCGGTTTGAAATCACCATCAGCGGTCAACACTCTGCTGCCCGCAGTCAGCGCCTCGACGGGCATGCGCCCCTGATCTGTTTCAATCAGCGTTCCACGGGTGAAGCAGGTGATTTCCGTATAGTTCCAACCTGTTGTGTGGCTTTGGTAATTGCCGAGGGTTGCCCCCACGGTGAAATCTGAATCCGGTGCCGGCACAAAATACCAGTTTCCACCGGTATTGAAGAAATAGAATGTCTCGACATGCGAGATGCCATTGGTATCCGTGAACGACGCGTCAATGGCGTAAGGGGTGCTGGATGTACCCCCAAATGGGCCGCCGTTGATGCTGATGGATTCATTCCCATCTCCGCCACCCTGATAGGTGGCGTCGTCATCATCAAGCGTGGCCGAATAGGAGGTGTTGTACTGGGCATTATATCCCGTACCGCTCCATCTAAATGCTGTGACAGAATACTGTGGCATGAATCTATCGTTTCGCCCTGGCTTGCTGATCTTTTTCGTCGGCCAGCGTTTCGAACAGGTGCCGCAGGCCGTGAGAATCCAGTTTGTACTTTATAGAATCCTGCCCAAGAACCTCTTCGGCCCGCTGGCGCTCTGATACGTCCACATCGACGCTGCCAAGAATTTCAAGCTCAGCACAGAATTCGGTGTTTTTATCTGTCACGCTTGCGGACCTCTGCTCACTCATACGGACTGAGTCTATTCTGTCGTTCAGAGTCTGGCAACTTTTTCAAACATATAGTTAACGCGTAGTGGCGCGTTTCTGCAGCGGTGCTGCCATTATGTCTGTATGACGTTTGAGCAGGAATAACAGATTTCCCAGTTTGGATGCTGGTGGAGTGTTGCGCGACGTCTTGCGCAGTGGTCCTGAACCGCTGGTCAAAGATCCAGATCCACCCAGACCGGTACGTGGTCAGATGGTTTATCGCGGCCGCGTACGTTCTTGTCGATCTGGCAATCGCGCAGCAGATCGGCGGCCTGCGGGCTGAGCAGGAAATGGTCAATGCGAATGCCATTGTCGCGGTTCCACGCCCCAGCCTGATAATCCCAGAAAGAATAATGCCCCGGTCCCTGATGGCGCGCGCGGAACGCTTCGGTAAAGCCGAGCGCCATGATCCGCTGGAACGCCGCCCGGCTTTCGGGGCGGTGCAGCGCGTCGTCTTTCCAGGCGCCGGGCGTCTTGGCATCCTCAGCCTGCGGAATGATGTTGTAATCCCCGGCCATCAAGGCTGGCATTTCCTCGGCCAACAGATCCTGTGCACGCTGCCGTAGCCGCTCCATCCAGGCCAGTTTATAGGCGTATTTGCCACCCTCAACCGGCTGGCCATCCTCGGTCAGTTCAACCGGATTGCCATTGGGCAGATACAGCCCGCAGATGCGGATTGCCTGTTTGCCCACCACTGTGGCCTCGATCCAGCGCGCCTGTTCGTCGCTGTCATCACCGGGCAGGCCGCGGCGCACGTCTTCTAGTGGCAGTTTGGACAGGATAGCCACCCCGTTAAAACTCTTCTGACCGTGGGTTTCGACGTTGTAGCCGCGATCTTCGAACAGCTCGCGCGGAAAGGCCTCGTCGACAGATTTGATCTCTTGCAACACCACCACATCGGGCTGCGTCTCGTCCAGCCATTCCGGCAGCGCATTGATGCGGGCCTTGATACCATTGATGTTGAAAGTGGCGATTTTCATGTCGGGTCTCCTGCCTGCATGGCCCAGAATGGGTGCGCCCGATCTATCGCCCAATCCGGACAAGGGGGCAAGGGCGAGGGGTTGCGGTGAATGGGAAAGACCAGAGCCAGCCACCACTGTCGAATCATCGCTTGGCGGTGTCCAGCACAGAGCAGCGTTGACCTTTGTAGGGCGGGGTTTTGCAACCTTGCAGAGATCACCTGTGGCGTGGGGCGATTGCTTTGTATGGCTGCGCGTGTGGATAGGTCTGTGGTCAACTTATGTAGAACTACGGGATTCGACGTTAGATCAGCGTATTCGACATTGTTTCTCATCCGTTTTTTCATCGTAAAAACAACCAATAGGCGTATTTCTCTATTGCTGATCTGGCAACCTCTGCCAATCGTCGAGGAGTGTTTTCACCTAGAACGGGAGACGATCCATGACCACATCAACCAACCGCCGCCAAACTCTTGCACCACAGGCGGCGACCCCGCTGACTGACCTTCATGTGGGCGACGGGGCTGCGATGTTCTCCTCCGGCTCGCTTTGCCGGGATGCCTCTGCTGACATGGTTGAGGGCGGCGGCACATCGCTGTTTTCCTCCGGCTCGGCGCCGCAGGACGACCGGGCCATGATCTCCGGCGCGGCCAGCGGCCTGTTTTCGTCGGGCAGCTAAACCACGATGACCCTGTGCCACGCCCGATTGGCGATCCAGTCATGACTGTCATTCTGCCATTCGCGGCCCCCGGATCCGGCATCGCCGCTTCGGGGGGGCAATCGCCGGACCCTGAATCTGTCATTGGACCGGGCGGGGACAGGTCGGCGGCCTCGTCGGTTGCGCAATGGGTCATGAGCTTTGCCTGCCATCGACGCCAGGCGCAAGATGCCTATTGGCTAAAGGAAAACGCCGAGCTGTTGAGCCTGCTCAACATCACACGGCGTGGCACGCCAGGTCTTGGGGGGACGGCGGGAACCAGGGCTGAGGCAGCCCTGGTTCCCCTGCGCCCCTTTTACGAGGACGCGGCGCGGACGTTGCGGTTCTTTCCGCAATATTACCGATTCATTCTGTCGATCTGCCTCGATTATGAGGATCTGTTGGGACACAGCGTACCCGCGGCCTCCACCGGTAGCGCGGCTGGGCTGGCGCATTGGGTGGCCCAGCAGGGGCTGGTCGAGGCTGAGTTGTCAGATCTGCAACGGGCTGAGGCCCGCCAGCTGCTGGCGCGGCGCGGTATCGTCTTGCCGGTTAATCCGGGGCTGGATGACCGGTTGCGCCAGTTCACCCGCCGCAGTCAGACCTTTGCCATTCCCAATCGCAAAGCCGCCTATGAGCTGACGCATATCGTGTTCTACCTCTCTGATTATGGCCGTCGTGACCCGGGGGTGGACGCGGCAACACAGCGCAGCCTGATCTATGCGGGGCTGGTGGCTGGTCTGGATCAGGATGTCGATTTGCTGTCGGAAATCTGCATTGCGCTGCGCTACTGCGGCGCGACGCCGCCGCCACTCTGGGAGCAGGCGCTGACCAGGGCGATAGGACAGTTCGTGCTGACCCCGGATGGCTTCAGTGGTGGCATGGATGGCTATCACGCCTATTTTGTCTGTCTCTGGTGGCAGATGGCGCAACGGGGTGCGAGCCTGCCCGATGGGCTGCTGCCTGCCGCAACGGCGGGGCAGGGTCTGCATATCTGTGCGCCCAACGCTCAGGGGCTGCTGCGTCCGCTCTCAACCTGCGTGATGGGGCTTGGTAACAATGCCCATGTCTCGCCACAGAAGTTGTGGCAGGGGGCGGTTGATCACATCACCGAACAATGTGGGCAAGCTGCGCGGCGGGAATTGCTCCGCCTGGGCAGCAGCACGCCGGAATTTGCAGAGTTCTGGCAGGTCTTCAGCCGTCCGGGGCATGCCACGACCCGGACACGTGGCATCGGGGCGGATGGTCTCAGCCTGACGGGCCATCCGCGCCGGGGGTAGGCACGGTTTTTAAGACCGCGTTGCGACGCCAGCGATCAGCCGGTCCTCCAGGTTGGTCCCATGCAAGACTGAGATGTCGCCGGTGGTTTCCAGAACCACCGCTCGCACCTCTGACAAGGCCAGCACGTTTGCCTCGCGCAGCTTGGCCAGCAGATCTCCCTCTGTGACACGTGTGGTGCGCAGTGCGTCATACAGAATCTCGCCGTCCCGCATCAGCATTACAGGCGTGTTCTGAACCGCTGCCTTGAACCGCTGCGAGGATTGCCGCAACCGGGCCACTCCGTATTGTACGCACAGCAGCATTGCGATGGAGAGGGTTGCCTGCCCGAAGGCAGTCCAGGATGTGGCCTGAGCCGCCCCGGCCAACAGGGACCCGATGGCAACGGTGACAACGAAATCAAACGCCGTCATTTTTGAAAACGCGCGCAAACCGATAAGGCGCACGGCGCATATCACCCAGGCGATTGCGATGGAGGACAGGAAAACCGATCTTAGAAACAGGTCCGGTAGGGTCTCTTCAACAAACATCATGCACCTCGCAGCGTTGGGTCTGACCGTGGTCGGTGCGTCCGCCACGATCCCAAAGCGGCCACTTCAGGTGCATGGATGGTTAGGGTGTCGAAACGGTCCTGCTGAGGGGGCAACGCTTGATCCGGCGGCAGGGTTCCCGGCAGGTCATACAGACTGTTGGCCTTGGGAAGGGGCCATTTGTCCGTGGCACCACCCCGGCGCAGGTTTACATCGAAAACGAGGTGCCGCAGCCGCAGCTGGAGGTGGCGTTGGGATTGTTGATTACAAACCGCGCGCCGATCAGCTCTTCGGTGAAATCAATCACCGCGTTTTCCAGAAACGGCAGTGAGACATCATCCACCACCACTTTCTGGCCCTGACCCTCTAGGATCAGGTCATCCGCCTGCGGGGCATCCAGCGCGATCTCATACTGAAAGCCGGAACAGCCACCGCCTTCGACCGCCACGCGCAGCGCCTGGCCTTGATCCGCAGCGCCGATTTCAGCCAGCCGGGCAAAGGCGCGCTCTGTCACTTTCGGGGGCAATTGCATCTCTGGTCTCCCAATACGGTGATCACTGCCGTGTTGCAGCAGAGATCATAATATAGAAAGGTGCGGGGACAGGGACAAGCTTGACCAGGGAAAAGATTAGTGACCTACGCGCCTTATGCGACAATGCCGGACCGCAGCCGCGGTCGCCAAGTCCCGGAAGAAGAAAGCAGTTTTCGCTCTCCTTACCAGCGGGACCGTGACCGGATTATTCACGCCAGCGCCTTTCGCAGGCTCAAGCACAAGACACAGGTCTTTGTCGAACATGAGGGCGACAATTATCGCACCCGTCTGACCCATTCGATCGAGGTGGGGCAGGTGGCCCGCACCATTGCAGGCGCGCTTGGTCTCAATCAGGAACTGACCGAGGCCGTGGCGCTGGCGCATGATCTGGGGCACACGCCCTTTGGCCACACCGGCGAGGATGCGCTGCACGCGCTGATGGAGCCCTATGGTGGCTTTGATCATAACGCTCAGGCTATTCGCATTGTCACCTCGCTGGAACGGCACTATGCCGAGTTCGACGGGCTGAACCTCACCTGGGAAACGCTGGAAGCCATCGCCAAGCACAATGGCCCGGTGGTGGGCGATCTGCCCTGGGCGCTGGCCGAGTGCAACGCGGCGGTGGATCTGGAGCTGCACACCCATGCGAGTGCGGAGGCGCAGGTGGCGGCACTGGCCGATGACATCGCCTACAACAATCACGATCTGCACGACGGGTTGCGCGCGGGATTGTTCACCGATGCCGATATCATGGACCTGCCGGTAATCGGGGCCGCCTATCATGCGGTGGACAGCCGCTATCCCGGTCTGGATGCGCGCCGCCGCCGACATGAGGCGCTGCGCCGCGTCTTTGGCGTGATGGTCAGCGATGTGATCGACGGCGCCCGACGTCGCCTTGCCGCCAGTGGCGCGCGCAGCGTCGAGGATGTGCGCTCCCTCGGGGCACCGGTGGTGGTGTTTTCCGATGCGCTCTGGGCCGACCTGAAGGAGATCCGCGCCTTTCTCTTCACCCGCATGTACCGCGCCCCCAGCGTCATGCGCAAACGAGAGGAAGTGTCCAAGGTGGTCGAGGCGCTGTTCCCCTATTTCCTCAACCACCCCCAGGAGATGCCTGCCCGCTGGCAGGGCGATATTGCCGCTGCCGTGGATCAGACCGCATTGGCCCGGATCGTGTCCGATTATATCGCAGGCATGACGGACCGCTTTGCCCTACAAGAACACCGTCGCCTGTTCCCGACAGAGGCCGCCGCTGCTGCCGCAGAGCTGCACGTGGGCACATAGGTCGCTGAGATGCCGCAAGGGGGTACGGCGGCCGACGCCTGCACAGTCAGTGGCGCAGGTGGTCATACCGGGCACTGGCGGTAAGACTGGCGGTAAGACTGGCGCCAACTGGCTCTATCCTTGTGCGGGGCGCATGCGGTTTCATGGGTCAACAACAACGCCCGTGACCGCAAATGGCAAACACAAGAGGCCGCCATGACACATTGGACCGTGACTTTTCAGGATGCACCGGACATGGCACGCGTCCGCGCTGATCGCGCCCGCCGGGATGCTCATATCGCCTTTGTACGCGCCCATCCCGAATTGCAGATCGGTGGGGCGCTTGCGATGCGGCCTGAACAGGACTTTCCCGGTGCAATCTGGAATGTCGAGGCCGCAAGCCGCGATGCCGTTGAACGGCTGATCCTGCGCGATCCCTATTACGTGGCCTCGTTGCGTCGGTATCAAATCACCAAATGGGGCCGCCTGCCAGTTACCGATGCCCCTGTTGCTTGACCTTTGACCGGTCTTGGGGCTGATGACCTGACGTGCCGACTGATTTAAAGGGCCCGCTGCATCCCCCGGTCTCCGCCATGATTTTGCAATCCTGTTGACCCTGCCGCTGGCGCTCGGTATCCGCTCTGGTGAACAGATGGGACGCCAGACATGAACCTCTTTACCGATATCCGCTCGCTCGTGCTTGACTGCCTTACTGCAATGGTGGCTGAGGGCACCTTGCCCGAAGGGCTCGATTTTGCCAATGTCGCGGTAGAGCCGCCGCGCGATGCGGCGCATGGGGATATGGCAACCAATGCGGCGATGGTACTGGCCAAACCCGCCAAGATGAAACCGCGCGATATCGCCGATGCGCTGGCAGGGAAACTGGCCGCGGACGCGCGCGTCACGTCCGCCGAGGTGGCCGGCCCCGGTTTCCTCAACCTGCGGCTGGACCGCAGCAGCTGGCAATCGGTGCTGGGGGCCGTCTTGGCGGAGGATATCAAATTTGGCCGTTCCGACCTTGGCGCGGGCAAACGGGTCAATGTGGAATATGTCTCCGCCAACCCAACCGGTCCCCTGCACGTCGGCCACACCCGTGGTGCGGTGTTTGGCGATGCGCTGGCCAGCCTGCTGGATTTTGTCGGCTATGACGTCACCCGCGAATACTACATCAACGATGGCGGCGGTCAGGTTGATGTGTTGGCGCGCTCTGTCTACCTGCGCTACCTGGAGGCCCACGGCCAAGAGGTCGCCTTTGTCGATGGTACATACCCCGGCGACTATCTCGTCCCGGTCGGTCAGGCGCTGAAAGACAAGGTTGGCGATGCCTATGTCGACCAACCCGAATCCGTCTGGCTGCAAGAGATCCGCAATTTCGCCACTGATGCGATGATGGACCTGATCCGCGCCGATCTGGCCTCGCTTGGCATCAAGATGGATAAGTTCTATTCCGAGAAGTCCCTCTATGGCACCGGCCTGATCGAAGCCGCCCTGAAGAGTCTGGATGACAAGGGTCTGATCTATGAGGGTGTGCTGGAGCCACCAAAAGGCAAGAAGCCCGACGACTGGGAACCGCGCGAGCAGACTCTGTTCAAATCCACCGAACACGGCGATGACGTCGACCGCCCGGTGAAGAAATCCGATGGTGCCTGGACCTATTTTGCGCCGGATATCGCCTATCACTACGACAAGGTCGAGCGTGGCTTTGATGAGCTGATCGACATTTTTGGCGCCGACCACGGCGGCTATGTCAAGCGGATGAAGGCGGCGGTCTCGGCGCTGTCCGATGGCCGTGTGCCGCTGGATATCAAGCTGTGCCAGCTGGTAAAGCTGTTCAAGGACGGTCAGGAATTCAAGATGTCCAAACGGGCAGGGACCTTTGTCACCCTGCGTGATGTGGTGGATGCCGTCGGCCCGGATGTGACCCGTTTCATGCTGCTGACGCGCAAGAATGATCAGGGCTTCGACTTTGACCTTGATAAGGCGCTGGAACAGTCCAAGGACAACCCGGTGTTCTATGTGCAATATGCCAATGCGCGGATCTGCTCGACGCTGCGCAAGGCGGCTGAGGCCGGTATCGCCACCGATGATGCAACCCTCGCAGCGGCAGACCTGACACTGCTGGATGACGAGGCCCAGCTGGCCGTCGCCAAGAAGCTGGCGGAATGGCCGCGTCTGGTGGAGATTGCCGCACGCACCAATGAACCGCACCGGGTGGCTTTCTATCTCTATGATCTGGCATCGGAACTGCACGGGCTCTACCATCTTGGTAAATCCAATGAGGGTTTACGTTTTGTTAACGAGAGCAACCCATCTGCAACACATGCGAAAATGGCGCTGGCCAAGGCCGTTTCCATTGTCATTTCCGCCGGTCTTGGTATTCTTGGGGTCACACCGGCGCAGGAGATGCGATAGTTAAAATCGCCCAGGCCGCCGGATCGAGGCAGATCATCAAGTAGAAACCCGGGGCGGCGCATCGCGTGCCGTATGCGGGCAGTGAGGCGGAAATGGCGTATTTTACGCAGGCAGGTCACGGCCAGTCGTATTCCAATGGGGGAGACCGTTCAGCGGACTCCGCCACTGAAACACAGCGAAACCAGCAGCCCTATGCTCAGCAAAACCCTGCGCAGCAGCCCCAATATGGGTTTGGCCAGACAGAACAGGCCCATGCCCAATCCGCAGGTGGCTATTTCGCACAGCCCGTTGCGACACCTGCTGCCTATGGCGCGCAGGCCCATGCGCAACCGGGGTATCAGGGGCATGGACCATCGACCTATGGCGATCCTGCACAGGATGCCTACAGCGGTCCCGGCACCGAACAGGGTCACCGATACGATGATTATGGGTTCACCCCCGAACCCGCAGGCGTAGGCCAAGCGGGCCTCGGCAAGGCGTTTAGCGTGCTTGGCGCTGCCGCGTCGCTGGCGTTGGTTGCCGGCATCGGTCTTTGGGGCTATCAGCTGATTGCCCGCGATGTCAGCGGTGTGCCGGTCGTGCGCGCCGTCGAAGGCCCGTTGCGCGTGCAACCCGAGAGCCCCGGCGGCCTGCCTGCCGACCATCAGGGGCTTGCGGTCAATGCGGTCGCCGCCAATGGCAATGTCGAACGTCCCGCCGACCGATTGACGCTGGCGCCCGAGGATGTGACGCTGACCGAAGACGACCAGCCAATGCAGGCCAACCTGCAAACCGACACTACGGCCAGTACCAGCATCATCTCCGGCACGACGGATCTCTCTGTCGATGCGGTGGCGGCCTATCAGGGCGGCGAAATTGATGCGCTGGTGGCTGAGCTGACCGATGGCGTCACGCCTTTGGGGCAGGACGCACTGAACGGCGCCGAACAGCTCTCGGCCTCAGCTGCGGTCTCCGCACCAGCCATTGTCCAACCTGAACCGTTGCAACCCGTCATCGTCGCCGCTGCGACACCGGCCCCAAATGCCGCGTTGCGCAACGCCCCCGGCGTGCGGGTCTCGCTGCGCCCCTCCGCCCGGCCTGCACGATTCTCTCCGACCCGCGCATCCGCCGTCGTCCCTGCGGCCAAGACCACCCAGGACGTTGCCGCCGATAGTCTGCCTGCGGGCACCCGTCTGGCCCAGCTTGGTGCCTACGAGAGCGCCGAGGTTGCGCGCGCCGAATGGGATCGTATCCATGGCCGCTTTGCCGACTATCTGGAAGGCAAGAAACGCGTGATCCAAAAGGCGGAAAGCGGCGGCCGCACCTTCTACCGTCTGCGCGCGATGGGTTTTGCGGATCTCTCAGATGCGCGCCGGTTCTGCTCGGCGCTGGTTGCGGGCAATGCTGACTGTATTCCGGTCACCACCCGCTAAGCACCGTCTTTGGGGCGCACCCCCGGCGAACCTGCACGCGCCCGGCCCAAGCCGGGCGTTTGTCGTTTACCATCCGGCAAACTGCCGCCAGTTTGCCCTATCCGACCATGGCGTCGCTCGCGACACTGGTGTATCAGCCCCCCAGCACGGAGAGGATCGCAATGCGTTACGGAGCCACAATTCTAGATGCCGAAGGCCTGCGTCTCAGCGCTGAGGAAAAGACGTTCTTTGCCGAGGCCAACCCGTTTGGCTTTATCCTGTTTGCCCGCAATATCGAGAGCGCTGATCAGACCCGCGCGCTGTGTGACGATCTACGCGCGGCGGTGGGACGTGACTGTCTGATCACCATCGACCAGGAGGGCGGCCGCGTGCAGCGCCTGCGTCCGCCGCTGGCGCGCCAATGGCGGCCTGCGCTGGATCACGCAACAGCGGCAGGACAGGGCGCAAACCGCGCCATGTATCTACGCGCACGGCTGATTGCGGATGAATTGCGCGGACTTGGCATCGACAGCAACTGTGCGCCGCTGGCAGATGTGGCGGGCCCTGACACCCACGCGTTTCTGCAAAATCGCTGCTATGGCACCGACCTGACCACCGTGGTCACCCGCGCCCGCGCCACGGCTGAAGGGTTGCTGGATGGCGGCGTGGTGCCGGTGGTGAAACACATCCCCGGTCATGGTCGCGCCAGCCTTGACAGTCATAAGGATCTGCCCCGCATCACCGCGCCGTTGGCCGATCTGGCAGGCGAAGACTTCGCCGCGTTTGCTGCGTTGAACCACCTGCCCATGGGCATGACCGCGCATCTCGTTTACGACGCGCTGGATACGCAACCCGCCACGCTGTCAGCCCGTGTGATGCAGATGATCCGCTCGGATATCGGCTTTGATGGTTTGATCATGAGCGATGACATCTCAATGAAGGCCCTGTCTGGCACGCCGCAGGACATTGCCCGTGACACCCTGGCGGCTGGCTGTGATGTGGTCCTGTTCTGCAACGCCCCGCTGGATGAACGTCGCGCCGTGGCCGCGGTCGCAGGCGAGATGACCGACGCCGCACAGGCGCGCGCGGAGCGCGCCGAGGCCGCGCGCCGCAATCCCGCTCCGCTTGACATACCCGCGGCCGAGGCCGAACTATCGGCCCTCATGGGCGGACAGGTATATGGCTGACACTCTTTTTGACGAGGACGCCACCAGCGTCGAGGACCGGCTTGCGGCCGAAGCCCTGATTGTTGACGTTGACGGCTACGAGGGGCCGCTCGACGTGCTGCTGTCATTGTCGCGCACGCAAAAGGTCGATCTGCGCCGCATTTCGGTGCTGGAACTGGCCCGTCAATATCTGAGTTTCGTGGAAAAGGCGCATGAGCTGCGCATCGAACTGGCTGCCGATTATCTGGTGATGGCGGCCTGGCTCGCCTATCTGAAATCCCGTCTCCTGCTGCCGCCCGATCCGACCGACGAAGGCCCCACGGGCGAGGAACTGGCCGCGCATCTGGCGTTTCAGCTGGAGCGCCTTCAGGCCATGCGCGACAGCGCCGCGCGACTCATGGCGCGGGATCAGCTGGGCCGCAATTTCTTTGCTCGGGGTCAGAGCGAGGATATGACCCGCATCCGCACCGTCACCTATTCGGCCAATCTGCTGGACCTTATGCAGGCCTATGCCCGCATCCGCACCCGCGATGATTTCCGCCCCTTCGTGCTGGACCGCGAGGCGATCTTTACGATGGAAGAGGCGTTGGACCGGATGCGTCACCTGATCGGCTATACCGGCAGCTGGACCGATATGCTGACCTATCTGCCAGATGGCTGGCATTCTGACCCGATGAAACGCCGCTCTGCCACGGCCTCCACCTTTGCCGCCTCGCTGCAATTGGTGAAAGAAGGCCAGCTGGAGCTGCGACAGAGCGAAAGCTATGCGCCCATTCAGCTGCGCATTCGTGACAAGGACACCTGATGGACGACCACAGCCAGGCCCCCGGCGATATCTCCGGCCACGCCTCAGCCACCGATACCGACAGCCTGTTTGACGCGCCGCCTATGGCCGAGCAGGAACGCATGGTCGAGGCGGTGCTGTTTGCCAGCACCGAACCCGTGACCGTGCGCGACCTTGAGGCACGGATGCCGCATGGCTGTGAACCCGGCACCGCGCTCGAGCTTTTGCGAAGACGTTATCATGGACGCGGCGTGCAGATTGTGCGCATCGGTGATGCCTGGGCGCTGCGTACCGCCTCTGACCTTGGCTTTCTGATGCAGAAGGAAACGGTCGAGACCCGCAAACTGTCGCGCGCGGCGATCGAAACCCTAGCAATTATTGCTTACCATCAGCCGGTCACCCGTGCCGAAATCGAAGAGGTGCGCGGCGTGTCTGTGTCACGCGGCACCATTGACCAGCTGCTGGAAATGGACTGGATCCGGCTGGGCCGCCGCAAGATGACACCTGGCCGCCCAGTGACCTTTGTGGTGACGCCTGTGTTCCTTGATCACTTTGGTCTGGAAAGCGCCCGTGATCTGCCCGGCCTCAAGGAGCTGCGCGCCGCTGGCCTGTTGGAAAACCGCCCCCCTCCCGGCAACCTGCCCATGGGGGGACGTGGCGACGGCGACGAGGTCGAGGAGCAGCCGGAACTGTTCGAGGACTGATTGCAGATAACCACGCCGCAAAAGGGCCGCAAATCTGCGCTATCTTACCTGTAAGCCAACGCGCCAGAGCCAACCGCGAGGCCAGCTCTTCAGAACAATAAGTATGAGCACGTAAGAGGCGTGCCAGCAAAGGAAACCGCTATGGGCATTGAACAGATCCTCCGCATGATCCTGCGCCGCGTCATTGGCCGTGCCGTCAATGCAGGCATCAACTCCGGGATTAACGCACTGTCAAAACGTGGCAAATCGCAGCGCGATGACAAAGACAGCCGTCCACTGCCTCAGGACAAAGAGGCAGCCAAAAAGGCGCGCCTGATGCGCCGGAATATGCGGCCACCCCGTCTTTAAGGGCTTGGATCAGGGTTTCGTTGCGGGTTTGAAATGCTTTGACAGCTTCAGCCCCTGACCTTGGTAATTTGACGCGATATCCGCGCCATACAGCTGCTCTGGCACCTCTGACATCTGCTCGTAGACCAGCCGCCCGACGACCTGCCCGTGCTCCAGCACAAACGGCGCATCATGGCAGCGCACTTCCAGTACACCGCGCGATCCGGCACCACCAGCAGCAGCATAGCCAAATCCGGGGTCGAAAAAGCCCGCGTAATGCACCCGGAATTCGCCCACCATCGCCAGATAGGGCGCCATCTCGGCAGCATACTGCGGCGGAATGGCAATCGCCTCACGGCTCACCAGAATGTAGAACGCGCCGGGATCCAGAATGATCTGCCCCTTGGTGGTGCGCACCTCTTCCCAATATTCAGCCGGATCATAATGGCCCAGCTTGGACAGATCGACGACGCCGGTGTGGTGCTTGGCGCGATATCCCACCAGATCGCTATGCGCGGGCCGCAGATCGACAGAGAAGCCCAGCCCGTCCGAGATCACCGGATCCCCCGATACAATCGGCGTCGCCTCATGGACGGCGCGCAGGTCGGCATCACTCAGGAATGTGCGCCCCTGCCGAAAGATGATCTGCGTCAGCAACTGCCCCGGCTGAACCACAACAGAGAAGCTCTGCGGGCAGATTTCCGCGTAGAGCGGCCCGTCATAGCCATCGGGCACGCGGTCGAATTCCACGCCCTGATCGGTGATCACCCGCGTCATCACATCCAGTCGCCCGATCGAGGATTTGGCACTGGCAGCTGCGGTCATCCCCTGGGGCAGGCAAATGCGCTCCATCAGCGGCACCACATAGACACAGCCTTTTTCCAGCACGGCACCGCCAGTCAGCGCGACCCGGTGCATGGTCAGATCCTCCAGCCGTTCTGCCACCGTGCGCCCCAGTCCGGGTAGAAACGATGCGCGAACGCGATAGGCGCAATCGCTCAGCCGCAGATCAAGACTGGCCGGTTGGATCTGGTCATTCAGGATCGGAGACGAGGCCGCAATCGCGCCTTCGGTGATCATCTGCCGGATCTGTCGATCCGCCAGAACGCCCTGCGCCAGTGCGCTTGGTGTCGCTTGCGTGGCTGTCATCACGGTCCTCCCAACGCCCCAAGGGCAGATACAAAAACGCCCACCCCAAGGCGGGGCGGGCATTTTTAAGCCCCTTGCGAGGCGGGGTATTTTGGTCGGGCTAGCAGGACTCGAACCTGCGACCTTCCGTCCCCCAGACGGACGCGCTACCAGGCTGCGCTATAGCCCGTTGCGCTGGTTTCTACCCTTTTTTCCGGCAGGGGCAAGCGAAAAAACCAGTTTATATCGCGACCTCTGCAAGTTTCTAGGTCGTACCGCGATGCGCCCGCAGCGCCTCGGCACAGGCCCGTGCCTGCGCCATGTGATCCGCAGGCAGGATGGATACCGCCGCCAGCTGCGCCAGCACCCTCGCGCTGTGTTGCACAGGTTCGGCAGGTGTGTCAGGCGCGTCAATCACCAATGGCACCGGGAGCGGGGCAGGCGCCTCTGCCATCTCCGGCTCGGCCGGGGCCAGCTCAATATCGGTCTGTGCGGGCTCGACCATTGCTGGTGCTTCTGGTGCGGTTACAGGCTCCAGATTTTCGAGGCTGTCGTGCGGCTCCGTATTGTCTGCAAAGGCCTCTGGAACGGCCAGATCCTCGGCCTCGGTACCGTCCGGCGCAGCGGTCTCTTGATCCAGCGATGCCAGCTCAGGCGCGTGCAGCGGCATGTCGTCCTGAAGTGGCGCGTCCAGCAATGCATTGTCCACCGCAGTCGCATTCAGAACCGCATCGCTGACGAAACTCTCGTCCAGTGGCGTGTCGAGCGGATCCAGTTCTGGCGCGACTGGCGATGCCACATCCACCGGGCTTGGCTCCGCGAGATCAGGCAGGTCCGCTGGCAGGTCGGGGGCCAAATCATCCGCGGCGACGCCTTCAGGCCGTGCAAGTGTATCGTGGTCGGCCTTTTCTATCGGGGCCGAAATTTCCGCCGTGTCCAAGGTCGGGGCCATGTTCAATGTCGGGGCCACAGGATCCGTCGCAGATGCCAGAACCTGCGGTTCAAGAGGTGGTTCACCTGACAGCTCAACAGGTGCAACAGGATCCACTGCGGCATCAACAAAGCTGATTGGCTCAGCGTCTGGGGTTGGAGCTTCGTTGTCGTCAGGCAGAGTGTCCGCAGGCGCAGCTGCGATAAACTCGCTTAATGGCTCATCCAGGGGGGGCTGATCTGCAATGGCCTGATCGGCGATTATGTCGTCTGCCCGAACATCCTCGGTCGCTGCTTCAGGCTGCTCTGGCATACCCTCAGCAAGCAGCTCAACCGGGGTTTCCGATATGGTTTCGGACGGCTCTGTGGATGCTGCTGCTACATCCGGCAGGGCTGGATCGGCGTCCAATACCTCGGCCACGGGAACGGGGCTGTCGTCTTGATCAAACACCGGCACATCCGGTATCGTCTCTGGTTGTGGCGTCGCATCGTCACCAAGCGCCGGTTCCACATCTGGCAGCGCAGCAGGATCAGTTGCGGGCAGCTCAGGCGCAGATTCGGCAGCTGAACCGGTGGCATCCTCAGCCGGCAGGGCGGTTTCGTCCCGCGACAGGGCACGGGCCGGCGCATCGGTGCTGTCGCTCCAGGGCGAATCTTGCGGCGCGGTGTTTTCGATCGCTGGCTCGGTAGTGATCTCTTGCGGTAGTTCAGCAGGCGCTGCGCTATCGACAAGCTCAGGCCCGCTATCGACCGGCACCACAGGCGCGACCGCAGCGTCTGCGTCCTGCTCACCCAGGCCGTCAGATGCAGTCTCGGTCCGCGCCTCAGGCACATCTGTCCAAAGATCGGCCTGCTCGGGTGTATCTGCAACCATGTCCGCATTGGTCGCGGCATGATCCGGGGTGGCAGTCTCCGTGATAGTCTCCGTGGCAGGCACAGTTTCAGGCGCGGTTGCCTCCACCGGGTGGGCGGCGGCCTTGGTTGTATCCTGCGCGAAATCAGGCTGCGGGTTGGCCTTCGGCTGGTTCTCGGCAGATGGCGATGCGGGCAGATCAAGCGGATCTAAGGGCGCACCGGATGGTGCGGCGTCCGCCAAAGGTTGTGGCTCACTCAGCGGTGCGGCGGCAGGCGGCAGATCTGCAAAGTCGGCCTGACCAGCTTCGCCGACTGGGGGCATTGCGACGTCTGAGGTCTGGGCAGGCGTCGGGATGGCCGTTTCGGACGGCATCATGGCAGGCGGGTGCAGGGATCCAGTGTCCGCCACTGCGGCGTCAATTGGATCAAGTGATGTGGTCTCAGTGGGGGCCGCCTCAGGCGGCGTAACATCCGCGGCCACCGGCACAGCCGGGGCAGGGGCCACAGGGGAAAATACCTCACCAGACGCGGCAGAATCACCGGCGGCGTTGGGCATCGCAGCCGGGGACAAGGGCGCAGCATTGTCGGGAATTTGCGCCGGTGCGACCGGCGCGTCCGTGGGCAAACCAGTGGTCGCTGGAGCCGCAGACACAGGAGCCGCTGGTACAGGGGATGCGGGCACAGGGGATGCGGGCATCGGTTCGGCAGGCACGCCGGGAGCGGCAGGATGGGCCGCTGCGGCGGGGGCCGAACCTGTCGGCGCGGATGCGCCAGCACTTGCGGTGCTGGCAGACATAGTTGGATCTGGCGTGATCGCTGGCTGGTCACCCTGCGATGCCGCGGCTGTCACAATTTCGTCTTCAGCACCGTCCACCGTTGGCATCGTCGCAGGCGCGGCAGCCGTCGAGGGGGAAACCGGCGTCTGCGACCCGTCAGTGATCGGGCTGACTGCTGGGTGTCCAGGCGCGATCACGCCCTGATCCGCCGCTGCGGTCGCCGCGATCGGGGGGGCCACGGGTGGGGCCGCAGCTGTGCCCGGTGGCGCAACTGTGGGTGCAGCTGGTTGGGCTGGCGTTGCCCCGACATGCACGTCGGGGGCGGTCGCAGGTGGGTCAGACCTCGGCGCTTGGGAGCCAAGCGCGTCGGGGGCTGCGACCTCCTCTGCGGTGGCCGTCTCCTCAGCTTCGAAAGGGCTGGCCTCAGCGTCGATAATCTCACCGGTGGCTGGGCCGACAGTGTCGGTCGCGGTGTCACCGGCACCGTCCTCGACAGATTGCTCGCCCCCCATGGCGGCAACATGGGCAGGCCCATGTTCGCGCAACAGCGCCTGCACATCTTTTATGGACAGCCCTTTTTCGTGCAGCAACACCTTGATGCTGCCGAGCAAATCGACATCGGCAGGCCGATAGTACCGGCGTCCGCCTGCGCGTTTGACCGGTTTTATCTGGGTGAATTTGCTTTCCCAGAAACGCAAGACATGCGCCTGGATCCCCAGCCACTCCGCAACTTCGCTGATGGTGCGGAAGGCGTCTGGTGATTTTGACATCGCGTGGTGTGTCCTGTGGTTACTGACCGTTATTTACGGTTCCCGTCGGCCACCCGGTCCTTCATCAAATGCGATGGTCGAAAGGTCAAAACGCGACGAGGCTGAATGGGCACCTCTTCGCCGGTCTTTGGATTGCGTCCGACGCGGGCAGATTTATCGCGCACGCTGAACGTCCCAAAGGAAGAAATTTTGACCTGTTCGCCACGGACCAGGGCGTCAGACATATGCTGAAGCATGCTTTCCACCAGCTGCGCGCTTTCGTTGCGCGACAGCCCGACTTCGCGGAAGACTGCTTCACTCAAATCCATTCGTGTTAGTGTTTTTTCGCTCATAACCATCCCCGCTGTTTGTCGAAGCATAGGGCGGGGGGAATTTCCCTGTCAATATCAATGAATTGCATAGGGGAGTTCGACTCGTAAAATGCGTCCGTTCTGAGCGATGCCTTGCCGCCTACCAGCGCAGTACCACAGCCCCCCAGGCCAAACCGCCGCCAATCGCCTCTGTGACCACCAGATCGCCCTGTTTGATCTGACCACGGGCTTTGCCCACCGAAAGCGCCAGTGGGATCGATGCGGCGGAGGTATTGCCGTGATCCTGTACTGTCACCACGACCTTCTCCATTGGCAGGCCCATCTTCTTGGCAGTGCCCTGAATGATGCGGATATTGGCCTGATGTGGCACGATCCAGTCCACGTCGGCGGCTGTCAATCCGGCACGTTCCAGCGCGGTAGTGGCGGTGGAGGCCAGTTTCTCGACAGCATGGCGGAACACCTGATTGCCCTGCATCCGCAGATGGCCAGTGTTCTGGGTCGACACACCACCATCGACATAAAGCAGATCCTTGTAGCGGCCGTCTGAATTCAGGTCGGTTGCCAGAATGCCGCGATCATCGCTGGTGCCTGTGCTGTCTTGGGCTTCTAGTACCAGTGCACCGGCCCCATCTCCAAACAGCACACAGGTCGACCGGTCGGTCCAATCCATGATCTTGCTAAAGGTCTCGGCGCCGATCACCAGAACCCGGGTGGCCTGCCCCGAGGCCAGCAGCGCATTGGCGTTGCTCAGTGCGTAGACAAAGCCCGCACAGACCGCTTGAACGTCAAAGGCAAAGCCGCTGGTCATGCCCAGCTGTGCCTGCACCATGGTGGCAGCAGAAGGAAAGGTGAAATCGGCCGTCGAGGTCGCCACCACAATGGCGTCGATATCATCGGCGCTGAGGCCCGCATCAGCCAGCGCCTTTTGCGCAGCCCAGGTGGCCATGGTGGACGTGGTTTCGCCGTCGCCTGCGAAATGACGGCGCTCAATCCCGGAGCGGCTGCGAATCCATTCGTCTGACGTGTCTAGTGTGGCTTCAAATTCTGCGTTCTCGACAACGCGTTCTGGGAGATAATGCCCGGCCCCGACAATTACTGCGCGTCGCGTCATTCTGCTGCCTGCCTTTTAGTCTTTTTTGGTGGGCGCCTGGTCCGGTGATGTCTCGTCCATTTGCGCTGGTTTATCTTGGGTAAGCGCCACAGAGGATGCAACCCGTGCCGCGAGTTTTTCTGCAAACCCCTGCTGGGCCAGCCGGAACGCCAGCTTGACCGCTGCCGAGACACCGGTGGCATCCGCGCCGCCGTGGGATTTCACCACGGTGCCATTCAGGCCAAGAAATACACCACCATTCACACGGCGCGGATCCAGCCGCTTTGAGAGCCGCTTCAGCGAGGTCATCGCCAACAGCGCGGCAATCTTGGACAGGAAGGAATATTCAAACGCTTCGCGCAGGGTGATACGCATCAGGCTGGCGGTGCCTTCGCCGGTTTTAATGGCGACATTGCCGGTGAACCCGTCGGTGACGATCACATCGGCGGTGTCGCCGGGGATATCGCTGCCTTCGACAAAACCGACGAAGTCAAACCCCCCGGTTTCGGAATGATCCGAGATCAGCCCGTAAGCCTCTTTCAGATCAGCGTGGCCTTTGTGTTCCTCGGTGCCGACATTCAGCAGGCCCACGCGGGGGCGGGGTATGTCCATCGAATTGCGCACATAAGAGGTGCCCATCAGCGCGTATTGCAGCAGGTCCTGCGCATCGGCGCGGACATCAGCGCCGACGTCCAGCATCACGTTGAACCCCTGCGGATTGCGTGAGGGCCAGAGAATCGCAATTGCCGGACGGTTCACACCTGGCAGTTTGCGCAGGCGCAACATCGACAGCGCCATCAGCGCGCCAGTGTTGCCGCAGGACACGGCCCCGGCGGCTTCGCCCTGTTTGACCGAATCGAGCGCCGACCACATGGAGGTGCCTTTGCCATTTCGCATGACCTGGCTGGGTTTGTCCTCCATGGTGACCACGTCCCGCGCGTCGCGGAATTCCACGCGTCCGTTCAGGATGCGTTTCTTAGCCACCAGTGGCTTTAGCTGGTCCTCGGGGCCATGCAGAATAAACCCAAGATCGGGGTTCTTATCTGCGGACATGGCGATGCCGGCCACCACAACTGCGGGGCCGGCATCTCCGCCCATGGCGTCAACCGAAATAACTATGCGGCCGGCATTCTTCTGTATGTGATCGGGTTTACCCGTCATAAAAAACGCCTGCCTGACATAAGTCTGGTTCAGACGCGGCTTAGGCCGCGTCTTCGTCCATGTCGATCTCGTTGGCTGCTGCGACGATTTCTTTTTCGTCGTAGTGGCCGCAGGAGGGGCATACGTGGTGTGGGCGCTTCAGTTCGCCGCAGTTGCCGCATTCGTTCGGGTTTGCAGCAACCAGTGCATCGTGCGCGCGGCGGTTGTTGCGACGCGACTTGGATACTTTGTTCTGTTGGACAGCCATGTCTCAACCTTTGTCACTTGGGGCCTTGGGGCTGTCCCCGCGGCGCGTTTCACATTCAATGTTTCGATCGGTCTGCCGTGCGTTTAGGCCTCAGCCTTGCCGATGTCCAACCAAAATTCCGATGAGCGCGCGAAAATACTGCGAATTCACGCTGGTGCAAGTGGTTTTTTGGCCGGTCGGGGCGGGAACACCAATCGGAATCGTCTGGTCGTCCTCTTTTCAGTCTTCGCTGCCGCCGTCAAGCTGATCGCGCAGGGCTGCTAGTCCGGCAAAGGGTCTGGTGTCCTCGTCCCGCATGGGGGCAACGCCCGGTTCGGCATGCACCGATTCTCCGAGCGAGACGCCATCTTTGCGGGGATATTGCGGCAGCGCCAGCGCCAGCGATTCAACCATGACCTCCTGCGGGGAGATATGGCTGCCTAGCGGCTCGCTGGTGTCATCTTCCGGCATTTCCACCTCTTCCTCGCTGTCGGGATGCACCATCCCGGCGATAAAGCTGCGGCGCACCTTCTGGTCAATGCGGGTGGTAACAGGATCCAGCGTCACCACACAGGGCTGCACCACGGTGGCCCCCAGATCACCCACCAGCTCCCAGTCGCGTTTGCCCAGGGCACGGATTTCTCCGGCAAAGCGCAGTTTGCGCAGATCATCGACGCCAAGATCCTGCGCCAAAGCTTTCAGAACATCGACATCGGGGCGCAGCTCAAAGGTGGTTGCGCGGTTTTGGGGTAGGTCAGCGACGCGAAAAGCGGTGCTCTCAGACATTTGGGGGACTTTCGTTTCTTGAACCGGAGGCTCGGTTTAGGTAATCCGGTTCAAAGGCGTATTCAAGCCGGGGGGTAAGAGAGTAGCATGACATCCAAACGCGCAAGGTCGCTGAAGGCGGCGACAAGGGTCACGGTTCTCTTGATAGCGGGGCTCGCGGTGGGAGCTTGCTCCATGTATCGCAAGCACGGCTATGTGCCCAGTGAGGAACTGCTCTCCGAAGTGGTTGTTGGCGTTGATACCAAGGACAGCGTGGCTGAAACCGTCGGTGTCCCGGCGGCTGAGGGGGTGCTGACCGATGGGGGGTATTACTACGTCTCTACCCTGATGCGCCGTCGTGGACCGTCGGCGACCAAGCCGGTTTCGCGTGAATTGGTGGCGATCAATTTCAATGATCAGGGCGTGGTCACAGGCATCGAACGCTACGGTTTGGAACAGGGCCGGGTGATTCCCTTGCAGCGCCGTGTGACCAGCTCCAACGTGCAGGACAAGACATTCCTGCGCCAGCTTCTGGGCAGTCTCGGGAACTTTGGCCCCGGTGGGCTGATCGAATAAGTCGCCGGGCCGCATCGGACTTGCCGCGATACTCAGGAGCCATCCCAAAACGGGGTGGCTTTTATCGTTATTGAGGGCAGCCTGTCGCATGATCCGATCCATGGACCACGTGATGACCTGTCTGATGGCTATTGTTTCATTTGGCTGATACGTGGCTCATGGTAGGCTGCCCGGGTGATTTGGGGCTGGATGTGTCGGGGCTGTGCGGGCCTTGTGTATTGGTAACAGTGTGTCGCTGGGGGATGTCTTGAAAACGTCAGCCATGACCCTTGACGGGGCAGAGACTCAGACCAGGCATCTGGCGCCGAAGCCAGTTGCGACGACCCAGCCGTATCTGTCGCGTGGGCGCTACGATGTGCGGCTGATCCCCGGATCAGGGCGGGATGCAGAGCAGGGGGCTGATCTGCGGCGCGCGCAAGAGCTGCGCGGCCTGTGTTTTGGACGACAAAGGCCGGATGCGGACGCGCTGGACCAGCGGTGCCAGCATATGCTGATTGAAGATCGCAGCAGCGGCGCATTGGTGGGCTGTTTTCGCCTGTTGCTGTTGCCGGATGGGGCGGCGCTCGCCCAGAGCTACGCCGCACAAAGTTATGATCTTTCCGTACTTTACCCCCGTCCGGGTCCACTGCTGGAGCTGGGACGGTTTTGCATCCATCCCGATTGGCAGGATGCAGATATACTGCGCCTGGCCTGGGGGGCGTTGACGGCGTTTGTCGATGATCACCACGTCGAATTGCTGTTTGGCTGCTCGTCCTTTCAGGGCACTGAGCCCACGCCCTACCTGCACGCGCTGGCGGTGTTGCGCCTGCGCCACCAGCCGGAACCGGGGCAGGGGGTGGGGGTGCGCGCCGCAGAGATCCTGCGCTTTGCCAAGATGAACCTGCCGGTGCCTGATGGCAAACAGGCGTTGCAACAGATGCCACCGCTGCTGCGCACCTATCTGATGATGGGGGGCTGGGTCAGCGATCATGCGGTGATCGACCGGGATCTGGGCACATTCCATGTGTTTACCGGGGTTGAGATTGCGGCAATCCCAGAAGCGCGCAAGCGCCTGCTAAGGGCGGTTGCAGGCTAGTTCACCCGTTGTCAAAGCGTGACAGCCGTTGACCTGCCCCGCGCCCCGGTTTAGCAGCCTCGCATGGCACGTATTCCTCTTTTACAGATGTCCGGCATTTCCCTCACCTTTGGGGGCGATCCGGTGTTCGCGGATCTTGATCTGGTGGTGCAACCCGGCGACCGGGTGGCGCTGGTCGGGCGCAACGGATCTGGCAAGTCAACCCTGATGAAGGTGATGGCCGGTCTGGTCGAGGCCGACAAAGGATCGCTGGTGGTGCCGCCCGGAAAATCCGTCGGCTATATGGAGCAGGACCCGCAGATGACCGGCTTTGCCACGCTGGGTGATTTCGCGGCCTCCGAGCTGGACCCCGGCGAGATGTACAAGGTGGAGCGCGCAGGCGAGGGTCTGAAATTTGATCCTGCCCGCCCTGTGGCGACGGCCTCCGGCGGGGAAAAACGCCGTGCAGCGCTGGCCAAGCTGATGGCTGAGGCACCGGATCTGATGCTGCTGGACGAGCCGACCAACCATCTGGACATCGAGGCGATCACCTGGCTTGAGAATGAGCTGAAATCGACCCGCGCCGCCTTTGTGCTGATCTCGCACGACCGGGCGTTTCTGCGGGCGCTGACCCGCGCGACGCTTTGGGTGGACCGGGGGCAGGTGCGCCGTCAGGAAAAGGGATTTGACGGCTTTGAAGCCTGGCGTGACAAGATCTGGGAAGACGAAGACCAGCAGCGCCACAAGCTGAACCGGCTGATCAAATCCGAAAGCCGCTGGGCGGTTGAGGGCATCTCTGCCCGCCGGAAACGGAATATGGGCCGGGTCCGCGCGCTTCAGGATCTAAAATCGGAGCGGTCCAGCCAGATCAAACGGCAAGGCACTGCCGAACTGGCACTGGACGCAGGCCCGAAATCTGGCCGCAAGGTGATCGAGGCCGAAGGGCTGTCCAAATCCTACGGCGACAAAACGATTGTGCGGGATTTCTCGATCAAGGTGCAGCGTGGTGATCGCGTCGCCTTTGTCGGGCCGAATGGTGCAGGCAAGACAACCCTGTTGAAGATGCTTCTGGGGCTGGAGCAGCCCGACGAAGGCGCTGTGCAGATGGGCACCAATCTGGAGCTTGCGCTGTTTGATCAGACCCGTGACCAGTTGGATGGCAATGCCAGCCTTTGGGAAAACCTGACCTCTGATCCGCTGCTGGGGATTTCCGGCAAGGCGGATCAGGTGATGGTGCGGGGGCAGCCGAAACATGTGGTTGGCTACCTGAAGGAATTCCTGTTCGACGAGGCGCAGGCCCGCGCGCCTGTGCGGTCCCTGTCCGGGGGCGAGAAGGCGCGGCTGCTGCTGGCGCGGTTGATGGCGCGGCAGAGCAACCTGCTGGTGCTGGATGAACCGACCAATGATCTGGATGTCGAGACGCTCGACCTGTTGCAGGAGCTCTTGGACAGCTACGATGGCACGGTTCTGCTGGTGAGCCACGACCGGGATTTTCTGGACCGCGTGGCCACCACCACCATCGCCATGGAAGGCGGCGGCGGGGCCACGGCCTATGCCGGCGGCTGGAGTGACTATCTGGCCCAGCGTGCCCCGGCTGAAGGTGCCGCAGAGAAGGCTGAGAAAGCCAAGGCCGCCAAGCCAAAACCCAAGCAGGAAGCGCAGCCCAAGGACGGTCTGAGCTTTAAGGAAAAACATCGGCTGGAGGCGCTGCCCGGAGAGATTGAACGGCTGGAGGCGGAGATCGCCAAGCTGCAACAGCTGATGGCCGATCCTGAGCTGTTCACCCGCGAGCCGGTGAAGTTTCAAAAAGCCACCGATGCGCTGGTGGAGCGGCAGGAGAAACTTTCCGCCGCTGAGGAAGAATGGCTGGAGCTGGAAGAAAAATCTGCGGGCTGAGACCAGTCTGGTTTTTTTGGTAAGCCATGTTGACCCAATGTTTCGCACGCGAAACATTGGGTCAAAGACGCTGCCGTAGTCGTTTGTAAAATATAAATTTTTCCTGATTGAAGCCTAAGGCGGCGCACGCCTGCTGCGCAACAGGTTCGCGTTTTGACTCTGCGGATTCTAGCGAGGGAGCGCCCGCGCCGGATTGCCGACAACCGTCACCCCGGCCTCCACATCTCGTGTTACCACGGCACCAGCGCCGACGATGGCGCCATCGCCGATGCTGGTGCCCGGCAGGATAATCACGCCGCCGCCAATCCAGACATCGGACCCCAGCGTGACCGGATAGGCGATCTCCAACCCCTCGGCACGTAAGGCTTTATCTTTGTGGTGCTGGGCGCAGTAGATCTGCACATTTGGACCCAGCATGGTGCGATCCCCAATGCGCACAGGGGCGCTATCCAGAATGGTGCAGCCCGAATTCATATAGACCTGATGCCCGAGCGTGATGTTGATCCCGTAGGCGCAGTGAAACGGGGTCTCGATCAGGCAGTTTTGTCCATGTTCAGCAAAGAGCGCAGCCAGCGGCGAGCTGAGGGGTTCGCTGGGATCCGGGGCGCGGTGATTGTGCTGATGCACCGCCAGACGGGCCTGATGACGCAACACCGAGAGTTCGCTGTCTATGCAACAGTACCAGTCGCCCGCCTGCATCTTTTGTCGTTCAGTTTGGCTCATGCCGGGCCTGTTCCGGGTGAGGGCGGCGGGGGCGGTGCGATGGTTTTGGCATATTCGTCCATCAGATCCGCCAGCTCCTCCGCCGTGGTGGGGAAGCGGGCATAGCTGTGGGGGGCCGGGACCTTTGCCCAGAGCTGTTTCTCCTCGGTCATGATCTCGACGAAGGGGGTGAACCACGTAAGGTCATCCAGCAGGGAGGCACGCAGATTCACCCGCTCCGGTGCCGCCTTCAGGCGGGAGAGAACGAAGCTGAGGCAGCTCGGGCAGTAATAATGCTTGCGCTCTTCGCTGTGGAGGCCGCCCAGCACCAGCTCTCCCGTGGTGGTGACGGCATTTGCCGGAAACATGGCGGTCAGGGAATAGGCGCTGGCGGCAAGTTTCTGACAATCGCGGCAGTGGCAGGCCAGCGTCAGCAGGGGCGCGGCAGTGACATGCAGGTGCACAGCGCCGCAGAGACAGGCGCCGGTCAGTGGCAGGTTGGGCTGGGTCATGGGTCGGCTCCCCCTTGGTCAGGCTTTACGACAGGCTAGCGGAGTTTCCGCGGGCTGTCGCTGCTCAATCCCGTGCCGCGTCGATCAGGGGGAGGGGGTGTCTCAAGGGGGGGATCCCCCTTGAGGTATCAGTGAGGTATCAGTTGTAATAGTTGCACCTGTGAGCGCGTCAGCGCATCCGCAGCGCGCCGTCGAGGCGGATGACTTCGCCATTGAGATAGCCCATCTCGACGATGAACCCGGCCAGACGGCCATATTCGGCAGGGTCACCAAGGCGGGCCGGGTTGGGCACATCGGCGGCCAGTTGCTGCTGCACCTCTTCCGGCAGGCCCGCGAGCATCGGGGTCATGAAGATGCCCGGTGCGATGGTCATCACCCGCACGCCCGAAGATGCCAGATCACGGGCCATCGGCAGGCACATGCCCACAACGCCGCCTTTGGAGGCGGCATAGGCGGCCTGGCCCTTTTGACCATCAAAGGCCGCGATTGACGCGGTGTTGATGATCACGCCGCGGCCGCCATCCTCGGCCGCGTCACATTTGGCGATTTCCACCGCAGCCAGCCGGGCCACGTTGAAGGTGCCGACGAGGTTGATGTCGATGGTGCGCTGATAGGCATCAAGGGGATGCGCCCCATCACGGCCCACGGTTTTGATGCCAAGGGCGATGCCGGCGCAGTTCACACAGGCGTTGATCTTGCCCATCTTCTCGCTGGCGAGCACCATGGCAGCGGCGACCGACTGCTCGCTGGTGACATCGGTCTCGGCAAAATGCCCGCCGATTTCGGCGGCAACGGCAGCGCCGCGTTCGGCGTCGCGGTCCAACAGGGTGACCTGGGCGCCATTGGCGGCGAAATGACGGGCGGTGGCCTCACCAAGGCCAGAGGCGCCGCCGGTGACGACGGCGGCGGTTTGCGACAGTTTCATGAGCAGGGCTCCTCCCGGGGGTCTGTGCTATCGGGTTCATATCTGAACGTGTGTTCAGATAATCACGTCCCCCTAGCAGTGTCCAGAGAGCCCGGGATTCATCAGCCGTTTGTCGAGCGCGGCCAAGGGGCGCAGCAGGCGACCCAGCGGCGGCCAATAGGCCCAGGTGCCGCCCAGTTGGTGCAGCCGCGCGCCGGTGCCCAGTTTGAACCGGGCCAGACCGGCGGCGTCTTCGGTGTTGATCACGCCAAGGTCGAGCTGTTCGCAGCCCTGTTCGGCGAGCCAGGACATCGCCTCCCACATCAGCAGGTTATGGGCCGAGAGCGCCTTGCCCCGATCGGTGGTATGGGCAATGTGGTAGGTTGCGCCGCGCCCGTGACGCAGAACAAGAATGCCCGCGACGATCTCCTTGCCGTCGTGGGCCTCGAAGATCTTGGCCATGCCTTTGTTTTCGCGGGCGTATGCCAGCGTCAGATCCACCGGCCAGTTGCGATAGCCGCGGTTGGATTGCTGCGCGGCATCCGCGGCAAAAATCCAGTGGCCGGATGTCTGCGGCAGCGACTGGCGAGTGATGCGCAGGCCCTGCTGTTCGCCGTGCACCAATCGGTTGCGCCATTTCTGGTGTAGATTGGCGCGCCGCTGATCGGGGTCAGTCGTCAGGTCTACCAGTCCGACATGGGCCGGGCTGATCAGCGCCACGGCCCCGTGGCGGGCAAGGGCAGGCGTCGGCGTTTCGGGGGACAGGATGACGGGCGTGCGGCGCAGACCGCTTTCCTGCAATTGTTCCAGCAGGCGCAACGGCTTGTCGATACGGGCGCGGTTCACCATGGCCACGTTGATGCGTCTCCAGAGTTTGCGGCGCATCACGACGGTGTCCTTCATCTGGCCAAGCACCAGTGGGTCCTTGTCTGTCGCCTGAAGCGCGCGGGCAAATTCTGCCGATTGCGGCAGGGCAGAGATGGTTTCGTCGCGAAGAATGGGTCGGGGCATGACATCTGCTGGTGTGAAATCGAACATGGCGCCATTAACCGCAGCGAAACCTAAATGATGGTTAATAGAGATATGAAAAATGCGAATAAAATTAGAAATCATCATGCACCGGCCCCAAGGATGACCAAAGCCGCCGCCCTGTTGGCAGCGCTGGCCGTGTCCTTGCCGATTGGGCTGGTGCTGTTGCTGGTGGACCTGCTGCTGCTGTGAGGTCGGGTGGCTGTTGCCTTTGCGGTCAGTGCGTGAGGTAATCTGCGCAGGCTGGTGGCTGGTGGCTGGTGGCTGGTGGCTGGTGGCTGGTGGCTGGTGGCTGGTTGGTGTTGCCGCGCCGCGCGTTGCGCGGCGCTTGGACCAACGGGCATTCCCATCCGGGATGGGAGATGACGGGCGGGAGCATCTTGTCGGGGATGCTGCGACGCTTATGGCCGGAGCAGGAATATCCTAGCAGGCCTTCTGATCGTATGAAAAAAGGGGACACAGTGGCCCCCTTTTCCTGTCTTGTCTGTTGGCTGTAATCCGGCGGTTAACCGTCCAGCTGCACCAGCGCGTGGCGTTTTTTACCTGCGGAGAGTTTGATCGGCGAGGCCAGAGCGGCAGCGTCGATCATCAGACCTGCATCGGTCAGCGGCTGGTCATCGATCTTGGCGCCGTTCTCGGCGATCAGACGCTTGGCGTCCTTGCCGGATTTGGCCAGCCCGGATTTCACAAAAAGCGAAACCGCCGATATATAATACTCTTTCTTATCTCCGGTCAGTCGCTTGATGAACTGCAGCCTTTCGGTAGTTGACATAGCGCCGGCCATTTCGGGCGCTGCGCCAACCCACGTAAAGTCATCAAGGCTGAGAACAACTGTCGGTAGGTCGTCGCCAACGCCGCCTTTTTCAAAGACTTCGCGGGCTGTGGCCTCTGCGGCTTCGGCAGCGGCGCGGCCGTGCAGAAGGGCTGTGACCTCATTGGCGAGGATCACCTTGGCGGCGTTCACCTCAGAGCCTTCGAGCGCTCCGAGACGGTCGCATTCGTCCACCGGCAGCTCGGTGTAGAGCTTGAGGAAGCGACCCACATCGGCGTCGGTGGTGTTGCGCCAGAACTGCCAGAACTCATACGGTGAGAGCAGATCGCCATTGAGCCAGATCGCGCCGTTCTGCGATTTGCCCATCTTCTTGCCATCTGAGGTGGTCAGCAGCGGCGAAGTGAGGCCATAGATTTCATGGTCCAGCACCCGGCGCGTCAGGTCGATGCCGTTGACGATATTGCCCCATTGGTCCGAGCCACCCATCTGCAACACGCAGCCGTAGCGGCGGTTCAGCTCCAGGAAGTCATAGGCCTGCAAAATCATGTAGTTGAATTCGAGGAAGGACAGCGACTGTTCGCGGTCGAGGCGCGATTTCACGCTCTCAAACGACAGCATCCGGTTCACCGAGAAATGGCGGCCGATGTCCCGCAGAAAGGTGAGGTAGTTCAGATCGTCCAGCCATTCGGCGTTGTTGAGCATCATGGCGGCGTTACCCGCGCCGCTGTCATAGTCGATATAGGCGTCGAACACCTTCTTGATGCCGGCGATGTTGTCGTCGATCTGGGCGTCGGTCAGCAGCGGGCGTTCATCAGCGCGGAATGACGGATCGCCGACCTTGGTGGTGCCGCCCCCCATCAGGGTGATCGGTTTGTGGCCGGTCTTCTGGAACCAGCGCAGCATCATGATCTGGATCAGCGAGCCGACATGCAGCGAGGTCGCGGTGGCGTCGAAACCGATGTAGGCGGATTGGCCGGGAGTCATCAGCGCCTCGTCCAGGCCCTGATAATCGGTACAGTCGGACAGATAGCCGCGTTCCATCATAACTGCGATGAAATCCGATTTTGGGTGGTAGGTCATGATGTGCCTCGGCTTTTTGAACTGCGCTGCTGTATAAAACGCAATTTGCACGGGGGAAAGCAGTGTGAACGGCTTTGCTGAATAAATTCGCTGCTGTATCCTTGGGGCCAAATCGGCGCGATGCGCCCAATATCTCAGCAGGCCTTATCAGCATGACCAGATCCAATCCTTCGGCGCGGTCCTCCGCGATCCCCAAAACCGGCGTCTTGCGCGCCCTTGGCACCATGAGCGGCACCTCGCTGGACGGGGTGGATGCGGCCATTGTCGAGACAGACGGCGTGGCGATCCACGGCTTCGGGGCCAGCGCCTACCGCGCCTATGAACCGGTGGAGCGCGCGCAGCTGGCCGCCGCGTTGGGGCACTGGCAGGGGCCGCAGGTGGAGGCCGCAGGTGAGATTGTCACCCGCGCCCATGCGGATCTGCTGGCGCAGGTTCTGGCTGAGGATGCAGAGGCAGGGGCGGATCGGCGGGCGGTTGATGTTATCGGGTTTCACGGTCAGACACTGGCTCATGCGCCGCGCGTGCAGGGCACCCTGCAGGTCGGCGATGGGGCAGCGCTGGCAGCTGAGTTCAACACACCGGTGGTCTGGGATTTCCGCAGCGATGATGTGCGGTTGGGCGGCGAGGGCGCGCCACTGGCACCGTTCTTTCACTTCGCCTGCGCGAAATACCTGAAACGTGACAAGCCCCTGTGTTTTCTGAACCTCGGAGGGGTCGGAAACCTCACTTATGTTGATCCGAGGCTTGAGGCGGCAGAGGATCCCGGCGCGCTGCTTGCATTTGATACCGGTCCTGCCAATGCGCCGATCAATGATCTGGTGCAGGCGCGCTGTGGTCAGATGATGGACGAAGGCGGTGCGATTGCCCGGGGCGGCGTGGTGGAAACCGGCGCGCTGGAGCTGTTTCTGGCGGAGTCGTATTTTGCCCGGATGCCACCGAAGTCTTTGGACCGCAATGATTTTGCCGAGATGATCACGCTGGTGTCCGAGCTGACTGACCGCGATGCAACAGCGACCCTGACCGCCATGTGTGCAGCGGCGGTGGCGCAGGGGATGGAACATTGCCCGGAGCCACCAGAGGTGGTGCTGGTGACCGGTGGCGGGCGGCATAATCCGGTCCTGATGGAGATGTTGCGGGTGTCGCTGGATTGCCCGGTTGCCCCGATTGAGAGTGTCGGGTTGGACGGCGACATGCTGGAGGCGCAGGCCTTTGCCCATCTGGCGGTGCGGGTGGCACGGGGGCTGCCGACCTCCTGTCCCGGTACCACTGGGGTCCGCGCCTGTGTCGGCGGCGGCGTGGTGAGCGTGCCGGGGGGCGAAGACTGAGGTCTGGCAGCCAGGAAACTTGGAAGTTTCTTGGTAAATTTTTGCGTAGAAATTGGGCGTTAGCCGCGCGGGATGTCAAAGCCCGGCGCGGCCAGTTCAAAGCCGTCAAACTGGAACCCGGGCGAGACGGTACAGCTGACCAGCGTATAATCTCCGGTGGTGCGGGCAGCCTGCCAGTGGCCTTCGGGAACGATCAACTGGGGTTCGCCCTCGGCCAGGTCGGGGGACAGGAGGTGATCCTGCGCCGGACCATCGTCAGTGGCGGAGAGTGACAGCACCAGCGGCGCGCCAGCGTGGTAGAGCCAGATTTCGGTGGCATCGACCCTGTGCCAATGGCTGCTTTCGCCCGCCTTCAGCAGGAAATAGATGCAAGTGCCGGTGGCGCGGCCATTGTGGCTGTCGGCATTACCAGCAATCCATGTCTGGCGATAGTAACCGCCTTCGGGATGGGGCTGGAGGTTCAGCTTGGCGATAATCTCATCGGCGGTCATGTCTCGGCTCCGTTTGGTCTGTTGGCACAGGGAACGTTTGGCTCTGGCAATTTGACATTTGCCGCATATGTTTGGGCCATGACATTGCACATTCCCTTTGACAATACATATGCCGCGCTGCCGCCGGTGTTCTACACGAAACAGTCCCCTGTGCCGGTGAAGGCGCCGGAGCTGATTGCCTATAACGCCGCGCTTGGGGCAGAGCTGGGTATCACCGCAGGCGGGACGGCTGAGCTGGCGGAGGTCTTTGCCGGCAACCGAGTTCCCGATGGGTCTGATCCGCTGGCGCAGCTTTATGCGGGGCATCAGTTTGGCAATTACAATCCCCAGCTGGGGGATGGGCGCGCGATCCTGCTGGGCGAAGCTGTTGGCCCGGAGGGGGCGCGGCGCGATATCCAGTTGAAGGGATCTGGGCGCACGCCCTATTCGCGGGGCGGTGACGGGCGGGCCTGGCTGGGGCCGGTCCTGCGGGAATATGTGGTGAGCGAGGCAATGCACGCGCTTGGCATCCCAACCACCCGCGCGCTGGCAGCGGTTACCACCGGCGAGACGGTCTGGCGTGAAGAGGGCGGTTTGCCCGGCGCTGTGTTGACGCGGGTGGCCTCCAGCCATTTGCGGGTTGGGACGTTCCAGATCTTTGCCGCGCGTGGCGAGCAGGCGGCGCTGCGTCAGCTCACACAGTATGCCATTCAGCGCCACTATCCTGGCGCGGACGGCCCGATGGGGCTGTTGCGGGCGGTGCGGGATCGTCAGGCGGAGCTGATTGCGGCCTGGATGTCGGTGGGGTTCATCCATGGGGTGATGAACACCGATAATTCGTCGATATCCGGTGAGACGATTGATTACGGGCCTTGCGCCTTCATGGATGTGTATCATCCCAGCACGGTGTTCAGTTCTATCGACCGGATGGGGCGTTATGCCTATTCCAATCAGCCCGATATCGCGGTGTGGAACCTGGCGCAGCTGGCAACGGCGCTGATCCAGCAGGCGGAGGATCCGCAGGCCATGGTGGAAGAAGCGACGGAGATTGTGCATGGAATGCCCGCCCTGACCGAGGCCGCCTGGTTGCGGCGGTTCGGGACCAAGATCGGTCTTGCTGACGCAAGGCCTGACGATATGGCGCTGATTACCGATTTGCTGACCCGTATGGCAGAGGAGCAGGCGGATTTCACTAATACCTTCCGGGCTTTGGGGGATGCTGTTGAGCCGGACACCGGCAAGGTTCATGATCAGTTTCAGGAGCCTGAGAGCTTTGACAGCTGGGCGACCGGCTGGCGCGCGCGATTGGCGCAAGAGGCAGACCCGATGGCGGTGATGGCAGCGGCAAACCCGGTTTATATCCCGCGCAATCACCGGATTGAAGCGATGATCGCCTCTGCTGTGGCGGGGGATTTCGCCCCGTTTGAGCGGCTGAATACGGTGCTGTCGGATCCGTATGTTGTGCAGGACGGGGCCGAGGATCTGCGCCGAACTCCGGCGGCGAGCGAGGTGGTGAAGGCGACCTTCTGCGGCACCTGATGCTGCGTGGTTACTTGCGATTGATCAGCACGATGCCGACGGCGACCAGTGCCAGTGCGGCCCAGACCTGCGGGTAGATCACCTCATCCAGCAGGAGCCAGCCCAGAATGGCGGCGATCACTGGCGACAGAAAGCTGAAGGAGGCGACCGCATTGGCGCGATAGATGCTGATCAGCCAGAGCCACAGGAGATAGCCGAGGCTGGCAATGGCCACGGCCTGAAACACCACGCCGGAGATATGCAGCGCGGTGGGGGCGCGCAGGAGCGGACCGAACAGCGGCGAGATCGCCAGCAGGACCAGCGCCGAGGTGGCCAGCTGATAGGTCAGCTGGCGGATGGGCGGGACATGTGCCAGTGGCGACAGGCGCGCGCACAGGGCGATCCCGGCCCAGGCCAGCGTGGCCGCAAGCGCCAGAACATCACCGAGCAGTGAGGCATCGCCGCTGCCCCGGTGCAGAACAGCCAGCACCACGCCGCCCATGGCCAGCACAAGCCCCAACATGCGCATTGAGTTAAGCCGCTCTCCGGGCAGGAGCAGATGGCCCGCCAGCGCCAGCCAGACCGGCATGGAGTTGAAGATAATGGTGACGCGCGACACTGATGATAGGTCCAACGCGATATAAAGACAGACAAATTCGGCTGTGAACAACAGGCCTGACACCAGCCCCCAGAGATGGACGGAGCGGGTCCAATGTGTTGGCGTCTGGGCAGGCGCTGGAGGGCTGGCGCGTTTCAACTCGCCGTGAAAGGCGAGCCATGCAAGCAGCACCGCCAGCCCAATGAGAGAGCGTAGGCCTGCCTGAAACACCGGGCCGAACCCGCCGTTGGAGACCTTGATTACCACCTGATTGAAGCCCATCAGCCCGCTGAAGCCGATCAGCATTGCGGCCCCGATGCCGTCCATTGTGCGCTTTTCACTCATCGCGCCACAAGAGGCGGGGGTGAGAGCGGAGTCAAGCTGCGAAATCAACGATTTGCGCAGTCTCAGTGCGGCAAACGAACGGGCGCGGTATTGGCGCTTGCAGTGACCAGCGGGCCATAGCGTCGGAGAGGACTCTCAATGGGCGGGGGCATGGCAAGACAAGATTGGCGGATCTGAGAACCGCGTTGGGGCGTCACTATGTTACCTGGGCCGTAGCGCGCTGCCTTAAAGAGAGAAAAGCCGGTGGCGCAGAACGCGCCACCGGCTTTTTGAGTGTTTAGATGTCCCCCGCAGGGGATGCCGGGACCACCCGGCAGGGATTATTTAGGCCGGGGTTACTGGGCGCGGCGGCGCTGACCGCCGGGTTTGCCCTGACCGCCGCCCTGACCAGCACCCTGACCACCGCTGCGCGCACCACCTTGGCCGCCACCGCCGCCGCCGCTGCGACGCCGACGATGACCACCGGGTTTGCCGCTGCCGCCGGGCTTGCCGCCACCGCCGCCACCGCGACGACCGGCGGGGGCCTTGGGATCGGGCAGCACTTCCCACGGACGCCCGGAAGCGGTCGGGATGGTGATGCCCATGGTTTTCTGAATGGCTTTCAGTTCGCCCATCTCGTCCGGGGAACAGAAGGCCACGGCCTGACCGTCCTTGCCCGCGCGTGCGGTCCGGCCGATGCGGTGCACATAGGCGTCCGGCACATTGGGCAGTTCGTAGTTATAGACGTATTTCACATCCGGGATATCAAGACCACGGGCCGCCACATCGGTGGCGACAAGGATGGTGACCTGACCGGATTTAAACTGTGCCAAAGCGCGCTCGCGCTGGCCCTGGCTTTTGTTGCCGTGGATCGCTGCGGCGGAGAACCCTGCGGCGGACAGGGTCTTCATCAGCTTTTCCATGCCATGTTTGGTGCGGCCAAAGACCAATGTGCGTTCGCCGTCGATCGCGCGCAGCTGCTCTTTCAGCATCGACAGCTTTTCGGCCTTGGCGATGAAATGCACCGATTGAGTGATCTTGTCGGCCGCCTTGCCGGGAGGGTTCACCTCAATCCGGATGGGGCTTTGCAGATAGGAATTGGCAATCTCGTTCATCTGCTTGGGCATGGTCGCCGAAAACAGCATGGTCTGGCGCTGTTCGGGCAGCAGGGATGCGATTTTGCGCAGGGCGTGGATAAAACCGAGGTCCAGCATCTGGTCGGCCTCGTCCAGAACAAGGAAGTCGCAGGAGCTAAGATCCAGGGCGCGTCGGTCGAGGATGTCCAAAAGACGTCCCGGCGTGGCAATCAGGATATCGGTGCCTTTGGCAATACGGGCGATCTGCGGGTTGATCGACACACCACCAACCACAAGGCCGGTTTTCATCGGGGTGCCTTCGGTCAGCGCCTTAAGGTTTGCGGCGATCTGGTTGGCCAGCTCGCGGGTTGGGGCCAGTACCAGACCACGGACGGTCTTAGGAGCGGGTTTCTGGCCGTATTGCATCATTTGTGCGATCAGCGGAATGCCAAAGGCGGCGGTTTTGCCGGTGCCGGTTTGCGCCAGACCCAGCACGTCTTTGCCGTTCAGTGCATGCGGAATAGCGTGCGCCTGGATGGGCGTCGGGTCGGTATAACCAAGGTCTGCAATGCGCTTCAGAAGCTGCTCGGGCAGCCCCATTGTCGAAAATTCAGTCACGTCTCGTCCTTTCACAGCCGAACCAAATGGTCCCGGCCGGTGCCGCCACAGGGGGCGGTCTGTCGTTGGGGCAGGACCTCGGGCGGGGCAGACATCATGTCTGACCGCTGGTCTCTGCGATTGCCCCACGCGTGATATTGGGAACGGTGGCATATCCTTAGGGTCGGTTTTACGGCCTGCGCTATCTATCTGGCGCGGCCCGACGTCCTCTGCTCACGCGGCAGGGAGGGATGCCTGACAGGGCAGATGGCCCCGCTGGCTGCCAAAGTCAATGGTCAATTGCTGCATATTCTGTACCAAAGAGTGTTAAAACCCGGTTTGCGACCCGTGCGTCTTTGTTTAAACAGGGGAGCCATGCTGGAAAAGGGACGGCCATGAGCGAGACGATTATCGCACGCTGCGAAGCGAAGGGTCTGCGGATGACAGGTCAGCGACGGGTGATTGCCCGCGTGCTACAAGAAAGTGCCGACCATCCCGATGTTGAAGAGCTGTATGCCCGTGCCAGCGCGCTGGACGGGGCGATTTCGCTGGCGACGGTCTACCGCACGGTAAAGCTGTTTGATGAAGCGGGTATTCTGGACCGGTTGGAGTTCGGCGACGGGCGGGCGCGTTATGAGGACGCCGACCGGGATCATCACGACCATCTGATTGATATGAATACCGGTGCGGTGATTGAGTTCTGCGATCCCGAGATCGAGGCCTTGCAGGAAAAGATCGCCGAAAAGCTGGGCTATGAGCTGCGCGGGCATAAGCTGGAGTTATATGGCGTGCCGCGCAAGCGCGACTGACTGCTGTCATTTTGTTCAGGCGATCTGCGGCGGGCACGCCTTGGCGCTGCGCCCGTCTTGCATCACGGGATGTGATGGGGCGGGCCACAGCAAATCATGGTGGTAGGTCGCAAACGGAGTTGTCCGGCGTCGCTGGCTGCTGTTTGTTGCCCGGATTGGTCACTGACAGGGTGACCTGCAGGACGATTTTCAGAACGGAACAGCGCAGATGAACAACATCACAGGAATTTTGCTGGTGATCCTCGCCATGGCGGGGTTTTCACTGGAAGATATGTTCATCAAGCAGCTGGCGGCGTCGGTACCGGTGGGGCAGATCCTGATCATGCTGGGCCTTGGCAGCGGGACCGTCTTTGTGATCTGGGCCAAATTGCAGGGGCACCGCATTTTTGCACCGCGCAACTGGCGCTGGCCACTTGTCCTGCGCGCCTCGACCGAGGCGCTGGCGGCGGTCAGTTTTGCCTCGGCGCTGGCGGTGGTGGATATCTCGACCGTGGCGGCGGTGTTTCAGGCGATGCCGCTGGCGGTCACGGTTGGGGCGGCGTTGTTTCTGGGCGAGGACGTGGGCTGGCGGCGCTGGAGCGCGATCCTCGTCGGTTTTGCCGGGGTGCTGATGATCGTGCGGCCCGGATTTGCGGGGTTTGAACCGGGTGTGCTCTTGGTGCTGATTTCGGTTGTTGCGGTTGCCGCGCGTGATCTGATGACGCGGGTGATGGACAGCGCTGTGCCATCAGCTGTGGTCAGCTCGCAGGCCTTTGGAGCCGTCATCCCTGCGGGGGTGGTGATGCTGCTGCTGTTGCCGGGGGATCCGGTGGCCCTGCAGGGGATGCAATGGGGGATGATGCTGGGTGGCGTTATCTTTGGTGTGTTGGGTTACTACGGGATTGTCACCGCCACCCGGATTGGTGATGCCGCTGTGATCACCCCGTTTCGGTATTCCCGACTGGTGTTTTCGACGCTGATTGGCATGGTGATCTTTGCTGAGGCGCCGGATGTGATGACACTTGCAGGCTCTGCGCTGATCATCGGCTCGGGGCTCTATACCTTTGTGCGCGAACGGCGTCTGGCCCGGCGCGCGGCGCGGCTACAGATGGCGGCAACAGCCTGAGCGACCCCGACTAAGGCGGCGGCAATTGGTTGCGCAAACAGGTTGATGTTAGCCCTAACCCCGTAAAATAAGTCACGTTAGCGATAACGCCCGTGGTTTACTTTTGGCGTGCGAATGGTATGACGCTGGCAAGATTTGCCGCAACCATTTGCCAATATCAGGGACCTGAGTGATGAGCACAATTATCGATATCCACGCCCGTGAAATTCTGGACAGCCGGGGCAACCCGACCGTCGAAGTTGATGTCATGCTGGAAGACGGCACAATGGGCCGCGCGGCGGTGCCATCGGGGGCGTCGACCGGGGCCTATGAGGCGGTGGAAAAGCGTGACGGCGACAAATCCCGCTATCTGGGCAAAGGCGTGCTGGAGGCAGTTGCTGCCGTCAACGGTGAGATCGCAGAAGAGCTGGTCGGCTTTGACGCCTGTGAGCAGGTCGCCGTGGATATGGCGATGATTGAGCTGGACGGCACCGAGAACAAGGGCCGTTTGGGGGCAAACGCTATTCTGGGTGTCTCTATGGCTGTGGCCAAGGCAGCAGCTGATTTCACCACCCAACCGCTGTATCGATATATCGGTGGCACCTCGGCGCGGATGCTGCCGGTGCCGATGATGAACATCATCAACGGCGGTGAACATGCCGACAACCCGATCGATATTCAGGAATTCATGATCATGCCGGTGGCCGCGGAGAATATTCGCGATGCGGTGCGCATGGGCTCCGAAGTGTTTCATACCTTGAAAAAAGAGCTGTCGGCGGCGGGTCTTTCGACCGGGATCGGCGATGAGGGCGGCTTTGCCCCCAATATCGCCTCCACCCGTGAAGCGCTGGATTTTGTGCTGAAGTCGATTGAAAAGGCCGGCTACAAGCCGGGCGAGGAAATCTATCTGGCGCTCGATTGCGCGGCGACCGAATACTACAAGGACGGCAAATATGTGCTGTCTGGTGAAGGCAAGACGTTGAGCTCTGCCGAAAACGTTGCCTATCTGGCAGCATTGGTGAAGGACTACCCGATCATCTCTATTGAAGATGGCATGGGCGAGGACGACTGGGATGGCTGGAAAGCGCTGACCGACGAGCTGGGCGACAAGGTACAGCTGGTCGGTGACGATCTGTTCGTGACCAACCCCGCGCGTCTGGCAACAGGTATCGAGCGTGGCTGTGCCAACTCCATGCTGGTGAAAGTGAACCAGATCGGCACCCTGACCGAGACACTGAAGGCCGTCGATATGGCACATCGTGCGCGCTACACCAATGTGATGTCGCACCGCTCGGGCGAGACTGAGGACGCCACGATTGCCGACCTGGCAGTCGCCACCAACTGTGGACAGATCAAGACCGGGTCTTTGGCGCGGTCAGACCGGCTCGCGAAATACAACCAGTTGATCCGGATTGAGGAAATGCTGGGCGAAGTGGCCGAATATGCGGGCCGCTCGATCCTGAAATAAGCCAAGAGGCCGGGGCGTGTTGCTCCGGCCTTTTTCTATTTGATGTTTGTTTTGTGGTGTTTGACCATGCTTAAGAAGATTGCGCATTTCTTTATTCGTCGGGCTGAGCGCCGGATTGGCGTGTCACTGGATTATTCTCACGCCATTGCCGATACCGATCTGGGGCTATTGGCACGATACAACCGGGTGTTTGGATTTCTGGACCCGAACCGACATGTGCCTGCTGCGGCTTATCACGCGGCGCGGCTTACCGGGGCATTGACCGCCGATTGCGGCACTTGTGTCGAGGCGGAGATCAACCTGGCCACGGCGGCTGGCCTGTCCCCTGACTTGGTCAAATCCATTCTGAGAGGTGATGCGCTAGAGCCGGATCTGGCGGCGGTTGTACGTCTGGCCGGGGCGGTTGTTGGCACCCGCAGCGATGATCCCGAAGCGCGGGAGCTGGTGCGTGCCGCCTATGGCGAGGCCGGATTGATCGAGCTGAGCTATGCGATGAATGGCGCGGCCTTGCTGCCGGGGATCAAACGGGCAATGGGCTATGCGACGGCCTGCGATCTGCAACTGATGCGTCGGCTGGGCTGATCAGCGCGGGCGACGGGCTCCGGCACCTTGGCCTTATGTGGCCCCCAATTTGCAGGGCTGCAATTTGCCCTCTTTGTCTGCGCCTGCCGTGCTCTGCCCATGGATGTTGGTCTTCTGTAGTCTTGTTCACAGACCTGTGAGCGTGCCTGTGGCACTGTTTGTGTCAGGCGCTGCGGGGGTGGCGCTGGCTGAGGAAGGGGAAAACCATGCGAGGGAAACCACATCCGAAGATCCACGTTGAGCCGGCAATCGTGACCGCAGGGGCAGGCAATTGGCTGGCCATCGGGCTTGTTGTGGCGGTGGCGCTATTGGCGGGCTGTGCGGGGCCGGGGCACTACCCGCTGAGCGGCCAGAGTGTTGATGCTGGTGATCCTGTCCTACGCGCAGCTTTGAGCCAAAGCCCGATCAGCGGTGGCGGTTTCTGAACCACACCATGCAGTCCTGACGGGTGCCGTGCAGGCCGGGGGGGAGCTGGCGGCGAGGGAACGCGGCGGATCCGCCGCCGCTGGCGAAGGGCAAAAGACCCTGAGGACCGGGGGGCGCCTCAGGGTCTTTTCTATGTGATAGGCTCCGCTGCCCGATGTCAGGGCGCGCGATACTTAAGGGCAGGCGGCAGTGTAGTAGGTGCCATCGCCGCGGGAATAGGCGCATTTGCGCGACTGATTGTTCTGGGCCACCACGGTACCTGCCGCAGCGCCGCCAAGGGCGGCAATCAGGCGCCAGTCGTCATCTGCCTTGAGCGCATCTGCTGCGATCAGACCTGCGGCGGCACCACCGGCCACCCCGGCCACTGTCCGTTGTTCAGGCGTCAGATCGCTACAGGCTGACAGGGCCAGTGTCGCGGCGCTCAGACCGGCGAGAATATGAGACTTCATAATAGATTTCCTTCTCTTTTGATCGTCTTTTTTGCAGATGTCTCTGCAAATGCGTTTTGATCTTAGGTCGGTCCGGCGTTCCCACACCCGGTTTCACCACCCCTGTGGCAAACGCCGGACCGGTCTTGTGCGGGATCACCCCTGACCCCCGCGTTTGGCCCGCGTCGCCCTAATCCGGGGGCGCGGACCCAATACCATCGGCTTTGCCTTGGCAGCCACCCCGGTGGATGGCGATTTTGGGCGGCTTCTGCCACTGTCTTCGTTTTGCGCTACCTTGCGGCCGTAACTCGATGCCCCGTCCACAGGGCGGCGCGCTCCCACGCGTCCCACGGCGTGTTCAAACCTGAACCTGTTGGATGAAGAACGCCTGGCGTGGAATTTGGTTCCCACAAGGCGCAATAAAGTTTGTCGCTGGAGGTCCGCAAGGTCGATGTGGGCGAGGCAAGACCGCGTGACAAAACCGGCCCGCGCCATGTCAGGGGGGGCAGGTACCTACCGGGAATACCGTAGGGCGCGGGGCAAAGGAACATGCGCCGCTGCGCCGCGATCAGAGCTTACGACTCATCAGCATGTAGCGCTCGCGGGGTTCAAACCGGGCACGGGTATAAAGGCCGCGCGCGGTGTCATCGTTTTTGTCGACCTCAAGATGCAGTGCCTTGATACCGGCCTCAGCCAGGGTGCGGGGCAGGGCAAACAACACCTCGGTAGCAATACCGCGACGGCGCACCGGGGGACGAATGAACAGCTCATCCACAAAGCCGTCCATGCCGCCAAATTCCACCGACCAGCTGAAGGTGACAACGATGTAGCCCACGGGGGCGCGGCTGGGGCCAATCAGATAGACCGCGCCATAGGGCAATCCCTCAAGCAGCGGTTCGATGGCCGCGCGGCGCAAACTGTCATCCGAGGCGATGCCAGTTTCCTGATGAAAGGCGGCGACCAGATCCAGAACACGGTCCAGATCTTCGGTGCGGGCGAGGTGCAATGCGGCGCTCATGAGGTTTCCTTTGTTGCCAGCGCGTTGATCGCGTGAGCTTCGACCTTTTGCACCCAGTCTGATTTGCAGTCACCATATCCGTGCATGTCACCGGGATGCAGCGCGGCGCATTTGCCCTTGATCGCTGCGTAGCCTGCCCGCAGTGCGGCGTTGGCCCGCAGGGCGTCACGAAAGGCAATATGGCGCGTGATCTCGTCAGACCCTTTTACATAACAATGGGCCTGCACCCGGCGTTTTCCGGTTTCCGCATCATCGGCGCGGCAATAGCGCCGTCCGGGCAGGCCAAATTCACCCAGCCATTCGAACCCAAGCGCCTCAATGGTCAGGCGGGCGGTATCCATAGCGGCCTCGCTCTCAAAGACAGGTATCAGATCAATGATGGGTTTGGCGGGCAGGCCGGGAACTGCGGTTGATCCGATATGATGCACCTCAATCAGGCCGTATACGTCACTGTCTGTCCAGCGGTCTGCTTCGGCCTTGGCCTGTGCCGGCCAGGTGGGATCTGGGGCAACGATCAGGCTCATAGCCGCGCCAATCGGGTGGTGATCAGGTCGAAGAATCCGTCTGCATCCAGATCGCCCATAAACTGCGCATTGGCCGGGCGGTCGGTGACCCCCCACCAATCGGCCACGGTCATGCCCAATGTCAGCTCGGACGTGGTTTCCACCACCACATTGATCGTGCGGCCCGAGAACAGCTCTGGCCGGATCAGATAGGCAATAACGCAAGGGTCATGCAGCGGGCCGCCTTCGGAGCCGTATTTCTCCACGTCAAAGCGTTCAAAGAAATCAAGCATCTCGGCGGTGAAACGCGCCACTTTGGTATCGAGGGCACGGATCTTTTCGACGCGTGCGCGGGTGGCGAGCGCCTTATGGGTGACATCCAGCGGCATCATGGTGACCGGCACGCCTGAGGTCAGCACTGCGGCGGCGGCCTCCGGGTCGACATAGATGTTGAATTCTGCAGCCGGGGTGATGTTGCCGACCTCGAAATAGGCGCCACCCATCAACACGATTTCCTGCACGCGGTCCACGATATCAGGGGCCTTCTGAAAGGCGGCGGTGATATTGGTGAGCGGCCCCAGTGGGCAGAGCGTGACGGTACCGGATGCTTCGCGGCGCAGGCTGTCGATGATGAAATCGACGCCATGTGTTGCAGCCAGCGGCATGGTCGGATCCCACAGCTCCGGTCCGTCAAGACCGGTTTTGCCATGCACATGTTCGGCGGTGATCAGGGGCCGTTGCAGCGGGGCGTCACAGCCGGCGTGCACCGCGACATCCGGGCGGCCTGCCACCTCGCAGACGCGGCGGGCGTTGGTCTGGGTCAGGGCCAGAGGCACATTGCCGGCAACACAGGTTATGCCAAGCAGATCAATCTCTTGCGGGCTGGCAAGCGCCAGCAGAATGGCGACAGCGTCGTCCTGTCCGGGGTCGGTGTCGATGATGATCTTGCGCGCGCTCATGGGGCTGTCCTTCTGGTCGTCGCGCCGACCCTCGCAAGGGGGGCGGGTAATGTCCAGCGGTGGCGCGGGTTGCGGTCGGGAATTCGCCGGTTTCCTCCTACCCGCACACTGAAAAAGGCGCGCCGGATATGGACGCGCCTTATTGGTGGGTCTGGCCTGTACAGCAGGATCAGGCGGCGGCTGCGCCCATGGCGTCGTCCATCGCAGAGAGCAGAATGCCCGCGATCACATCGAGTTCGTCGCGTGTGAGGCGCACAGGCAGGCGGACATCGCAGGCCTGCATCAGCATGGCGCGGGTCTGCGGCAGCTCTGGGATATCGCGGAGGAACTGCCAGTTCCAGAAAGCGCGGGCATTGTCTGCTGAGCGGCCGAAGATCTGCACCTTGACGCCCCGTGCCTCGGTTGCGGCAGCAAAGCGGGTGATCTCATCATGGCTCATATCAACCAGATTGAACTGGATTGAATCCGGGGCGCGCTGCTCCGGTGCCAGTGGCGCGGGCACGTCGATATGCGGCGAGCGGTTGAGCTGATCAGCCACATAATCGTGGTTCTTCAGCCCATCGCGGACCCGGCGTGCCAGTTCCGGCAGTTGCGGACGGATCACCACAGCGGAGAGGTTGCTCATCCGCAGATTATAAAGCGGCAGTTGGTTCTGCCATTTGGCAAAGGCCTGCTCCAGATCGCCGGTGTTGTCGCCGGGGGCGGATTTATGCTTCTTCCAATTGTGTTCGTAGGCGCCGGACATGATCACGGCGCGGGCCACCAGATCGGCATCATTGGTGACCAGAATACCGCCTTCGCCAGCGTTGATCATCTTGTAGGACTGGAAAGAGAAACAGCCGATAGCGCCCAGCGTGCCGATATTGCGGCCATGCCAAGTGGTGCCAAGCGAATGGGCGGCATCCTCAATCACCGGAATGTCCCGCGCCTGACAGAGCGCCATGATCGCATCCATATCAGAGGTATGGCCGCGCATATGGCTGATGATCACCGCCTGCACATCGTCTAGCTTGGTCTCAAAATCGGCCATGTCGATGCGGTAGTTCGCGCCCACCTCGCAGAGCACCGGCACGCAGTCGGCATGCAAGATAGAGGAGGGGACAGCGGCGAAGGTAAAGCCGGGGATCAGCACACGGGCATCACGGGGCAGATCCAGCGCCTTCAGCGACAGGAACAGAGCGGCCGAACAAGACGACACCGCCAGCGCGTATTTGCTGCCAAGGAGCTGGGCGAATTCTTCCTCTAGCAGGGCGACCGGTGCATCCTGTGGCGCGGTGTAGCGAAACAGATCGCCAGAGTGCATCAACGCCTCAAGCGCTGTGCGCGCGGCCTCCGGGATGGGTTCTGCCTGATGGACATTCGGGACCTGCGACGGGGATGTCTGGCTCATATTTCAAAATCCTGAAGTTACCTTTTCAAAAATATAAAAGGTCTACGGGCAAATGCCAAGCACCCCCGGCAGGGGCGGCGGGTTTTGGCGGATAATTTCACGAAACTGTTGCTTTGCACCTGTCCGGGCAGCGTCGGCGCGCCGTTTTGAAGCGCGCGTCGCGGGATCTTAGATGCCCAGCCTGTCGCGCAGCGCATACCAGGTCATCGCTAGCGCCAGAAGCGGGCTGCGCATGGCCGTGCCGCCGGGGAAGGCAGGGGCGGGCACGCGCGCCATTGTGTCGAACCCGTCTCCGTCGCCCGCAACGGCCAGCGCCATCAGCTGTCCGGCATGGGTGGCGGTGCCGACGCCATGGCCGGAATAGCCCGAGGCGCTGAGGATATTGGGGGCAAGCCGGGCCAGATATGGCATCCGTTTCAGGGTGATGGCCAATGTACCGCCCCAGGCGTAGTCGATTTTTACATCCCGCAGATGCGGGAAAATCTCCGTCATTGGCTTGCGCACGGTGGCGGCGATATCGCTGGGGAAGCGGTAGCCATAGCTTTCGCCGCCGCCAAACAACAGCCGCCCGTCATGGCTGAGCCGGAAGTAATTCACCACAAATTTGCTATCGGCCACGGCCACATCACGGGCCAATACCTGTGCGGCGTCGGCGCCAAGCGGTTCGGTCGCGGCGATGAAATTGTTGATTGGCATCACCCGCGCGGCCACCTGCCGGTTGAGGCCGCCGAGATAGCCGTTGCAGGCCAGGATCAGATGATCGGCGGTGACCTGCCCTTCGGCGGTGCGCAGGCGGATCTGCGCGCCGTCTTCGATGTCCAGAACCTCGCTGCCCTCGCAGATCTGCACCCCGGCAGCTGCGGCGGCACGGGCCAGGCCGAGCGCATAGGCCAGTGGATGCAGATGGCCCGCCCCCATATCGAGCGAGCCGCCGACATAGGCGGGCGAGGGGCAGATGGCCTGCAATGCAGCCTTGTCCAGCGCGGTTATGTCGCCATAGCCATAGCGGGTTTGCAGATGTTCGACATAGCGGTGCTCGTGGCTGACGTCACTTTTGGAAAAACAGGCATGGGCGATGCCGGGTTTCAGATGACAGTCGATGTCGTGGCGGGTGATCAGGGATTTCACCAGATCCTTGGCTTCCTCAGCCAGAGACCAGAGTTTGGCGGCGTCAGCATCGCCCATCAGGCTTTCCAGCCCGTCTTGTTCCATGCGCTGACCGCTGCCCAGCTGACCGCCGTTGCGGCCCGAGGCGCCAAAGCCGACACGGTTGGCCTCCAGCAGTATGACTGACCGCCCGGCCTTTGCCAGATGCAATGCGGCGGAGAGGCCGGTGTAGCCGCCGCCAACGATGCAGACATCGGCGCGGGCCTCGCCCTGCAAGGGGGCAAAGGGCGCAAGCGGTGTGGCGGTGGCCGCATACCAGCTGTTGGGGTAGGTCCCCTTCTGGTCATTGGAATAGAGCAAGTTCAATGCCATCACACACCTCAGTCACCGGCAGGCGCCGCCTTTTGAGGCCAAGCGCAACTGCCTGTCATCTTTCCATAAATACTCACCAGCGCTGACGTCGCCGCAGATGCCAGCGCTGGTAGTGTTAGACGTTCAGCAGCAGATGCTCACGCTCCCAGGGGGAGATCACCTGCAGGAACTCGTCATATTCGGCGCGTTTCACGATGGAATAAACGCGGGCAAACTCAGGCCCCAGCACCTCATGCAGCGCGCTGGCTTCTTCAAAAAGGTCCAGCGCCTGTCCCATCACCTGTGGAATATCGCCGTCACCGGCGTAGGCGTCTCCCTTGAACTGCTTACGGGGGCGTTCCTCGCGGGTGAGACCGAGATAACCACAGGCCAGCGACAATGCGATCCCAAGGTAGGGATTGCAGTCCATGCCGGCGATGCGGTTTTCCACGCGCCGCGCTTCGGGGCCGGAGAGGGGCACCCGGATGCCGGTGGTGCGGTTGTCGCGCGCCCACTCCAGATTGATCGGGGCGGCCTGTTCCTTCACGTAGCGGCGATAGGAATTCACGTAAGGCGCCATCACCGCCAGACCGGCGGGCAGATGGTTCTGCAACCCGCCGATAAAGTGATAAAACGCATCCGTTTCGCCACCTTGCGGACCGGAGAAGATGTTCTCGCCGCTTTCAATATCAAGGATCGAATGGTGAATGTGCATGGCCGATCCGGGTTCATCGGCGATGGGTTTGGCCATGAAAGTGGCAAAGCAGTCGTGCCGCAGCGCAGCCTCGCGGATCAGCCGTTTGAAGTAAAATACCTCATCGGCCAGTTTCACCGGATCGCCGTGGCGTAGGTTGATCTCCAGCTGACCGGCGCCGCCTTCCTGGGTGATGCCGTCGATCTCAAAGCCTTGGGCTTCGGCAAAGTCGTAAATATCATCGATCACCGGGCCAAATTCATCCACGGCGGTCATGGAGTAGGCCTGACGGGCCGCTGCAGGACGGCCTGATCGCCCCATCATCGGTTCAATTTCACGCGCCGGGTCAATGTTGCGCGCGACAAGGAAGAATTCCATTTCAGGTGCCACAACCGGTTGCCAACCTTTGTCATGGTACAGCTGCACCACCCGTTTCAGCACGTTGCGCGGGCTGAAGGGGATCGGTTTGTGGTCGCGGTCATAGGCGTCGTGGATCACTTGCAGGGTCCAGTCGCCGGTCCAGGGGGCGGCGGTGGCGGTGGACATGTCCGGTTTCAGGATCATGTCCTTTTCGATCCAGCCATCGTCATCCGCTGCCTCGGCCCAGTCGCCGGTGATGGTCTGGTAGAAAATGCTGTCGGGCAGGTGGAAATAATCCTGCTTGGCAAATTTGGACGCTGGCACCGCCTTACCCCGGGCGATGCCCGGCAGGTCCGAGATGATGCATTCAACCTCGTCGAGACGACGGCCCTCCAGATAGGTTTTTGCTGCATCGGGAAGCGTGTCGAGCCAGGCTGACATTAGGTCCTCTCTTTCTGAAAGAAGGCATTGAGGAAGGTTGCGATTTCACCCGATTGGACCGGGTGGTGTAATTCTGTGCTGGCGGCATCCAGGATCGCATCCGGCACCACGCCGCGTCCGCGGCTGTCGATCAGGCCACCGACAAAGCTGCTGGCGAATTCCGGGTGCGGTTGCAGTGTCCAGATGTGGTCGCCATAGGCCAGGATGCCGTTCTTGCAGTGGTCATTGCCGGCCAGCACCCGCGCGCCCTCGGGCAGAGCAGTGACCTGATCCTGATGCCACGCATTGAGCCGCAACGGTTTGCCATCCATTTGATAGGTGACCGGGCCGACGGCCCAGCCGCCGGTGAATTTCTCAACCTTGCCGCCAAGAGCCTGAGCAATGATCTGGTGGCCAAAGCAGATACCGACCAGCGGCTGCTTGCGGGCGTGGATCTCGCGGATCAGATGCTCTAGCGGCGGGATCCAGCCGTGATCTTCATAGGCGCCGTGTTTGGAGCCGGTGATCAGCCAGCCGTCTGCTGCGTCGGCACCGCTGGGGAAGACATTGTCGACCACCGCGTAGGTGTCAAAGTCAAAACCGCCGTCGGCCAGCAGGCTGCGGAACATCTGGTCATAGTTGCCCGAGTTGTCGATCAGGTTTTCGGGCGCGTGGCCGGTTTGCAGAATGCCGATTTTCATGGGTCACCAAATTTGATCAAATTAAGCCTAGCCGAGGTCCGCAGCTCAGGCAAGCGCTTGATGCGGGGCGTTGTGGGGTTTGACAGGCTGGTGTCATACCGCCTCCAGCCAGGACAGCCAATGACTCTCCGCCGGGCGCTCGGCGAAGCCTGCCTGCTCTTGGCGTTTCATCATCACCAGATTGCGGATCACGCGATCCGGGAGAATGCGGGCGATCAGGGGATCGCTGTCGAAGAGGTCGATCGCGGCTTTCCAGTCGGGGGCCAGCTGTGGCAACCCGTCAATCTCATAGATGTTGCCCTCGGACGGGGCAGGCGGCGTAGCGCCATCCTCAATCCCGACAAGGGCTGCGCCCAAGACGACTGCGAGCATCAGATAGGGGTTGATATCGCCGCCTGCGACCCGGTGTTCGATGCGGCGCGCCTTGGGGCTGCCGCCGGGGATACGGATCGCGGCGGTGCGGTTTTCATAGGCCCAGGCTGCGCTGACCGGGGCATGGGCGCCGGGCACCAGCCGGTCGTAGGAATTGCCATGTGGGGCCAGGATCAGCGTGCTGGCGGGCATCGCGGTGAGGCAGCCGGCCACCGCGTTCATCAACAGATCTGAGCCGCGTTCGGTGCCATCGTTGAAGACATTGTTGCCGTCCTCATCCTCTACCGAGAAATGCACATGCATGCCGTTACCGGCCTCTTCGGCATAGGGCTTGGCCATGAATGTGGCGGCAAAACCGTGCTTGCGGGCCAGACCTTTGACCAAGGCCTTGAACAGCCAAGCATCATCGGCGGCGCGCATGGCATCCTGATGGTTGAGGTTGATTTCAAACTGGCCCAGACCGGCCTCTGAGATGGCGGATTGGGCGGGGATGCCCATCGCGTCTGACCCGTCGTAGAGGTCGGTGAAAAACGCATCAAAGGCATCCAGCTCCGCGACAGACAGGACGGATTGCTGATCCAGCTCGCGGCCTGTGAGCGGGTCGATGGGCGGGGCGGGCTGTGCGCCGCTGTCATCAAGCAGGCTGAACTCCATCTCGGTGGCGGCGACGACCCGCCAGCCGCGCTGCTGGTAGCGGGCCAGCACATCGGCCAGCACATGGCGCGGATCGCCCATAAAGGGGCGGCCGTCTTCCCAGTACATCGCCATCGGGACCAGCGCGGATGGGTTGGCCAACCAGGGCATCGGGACGGCACCACGTTCGGTGGGCAGCATCACGCCATCGGCGTCGCCGGTCTCAAACACCAGCGGGTTATCTTCGACATCGCGGCCCCAGAGATCGACGTTGAGAGTGGAGATCGGCATCCGTGCGGCGCCATCTGCCAGCTTGTCTGCCAGCCCCACGGGCATACGCTTGCCGCGCATCTGCCCGTTCAGGTCACAGGCGGCGATGCGGATAGTGCGCAGATGAGACAGATCCATCGGAGGCTCCTTGGTTGATTTCCCCATTACTAAAGCAGGATCCGCAAGACGCAAAGAAAATTTGATCAAAAGTTTGATGTGAAAGGTCGCAGGCTTGTTTCGGGCAAAAGAAAAGGCGCCACTGAGGGCGCCTTTTTATCAAATCTGTCAGGGGAAGATCAGCGGATCAGGTTTGGCCGATAACGGATCTTGCGGCGTTTTTCCTGGGGCAGGTGGGCGTTCAGCCGGGTGTTGATGATGCCGAAGATGCCAATCACCACCAGTGTCAGCAGGATGAAATAGAAGGCCAGGATCGGGTAGGGCACGAAGGGGTTGAACGTCTTATCCGCGAAATAGCTGGCGTAATAGAGCGCATCGCCGCGCTGTTGCCAGGCCGGGAAACCGGAGAAGAACACCAGCGTGGTTGCATGGAACAGGAAGATTGCCTCGTTCGTGTAGGAGGGCCACGCCAGTCGCATCATTGTTGGCCACATGATTCGGCGAAAGCGGGTCCAGCCGGACAGCCCATAGGCATCTGCGGCCTCGATATCGCCCTTGGGGATCGACCGCAGCGCGCCGTAGAAGATTTCAGCAGAATAGGCGGCGGTGTTGAGGATCAGCACGATCAGTGCGCCCATCCAGGCTGCCGACAATAGATTGAAGATTGGTGAGACCGACTTCAGCTGCAGGAACAGGAAGTAGGCAAAGAAGAACTGGATGAACAGCGGCGAGCCACGGAATATGAAGATGAACCATTCAGCCGCTTTGCGCAGCGGCGTTGAGGTGGAATTCTTGGCCAGTGCCACGCCATTGGCGATGACAAAGCCGATGACGACGGCGATGGCGCCGAAGTAGATGTTCCACAGCATGCCCGAGCCGATGAGCACAAACTGGTCGCAGAGGGTGAAATCACTGCGGGGCAACATGCGTTCGCCAAGCCCAAGCGAGCGCAGGCCATAGTCCTGAAGGGTCTGGAAACAGCTCATGACGCTTTCCTTTGGGCTTCGCCTGCCAATGTGGCCTGCCCATGGGACAGCCGGGTACGGATGCGCTCCAGCACCACCTCGGAGAGTTTGGTAAAGGCGAGGTAGAACACCAGCAGGCCGAGGAAGTACCACATCCGCCAGTCGCCATGGGGGTAATCGGTGAAGCGGGCAGTCTTGGAGCCGCCAAGCTCGCGCGCCCAGTAGACGATATCCTCAACCCCGAGCAGGAACAGCAGCGGCGTGGCTTTGATCAGCACCATCCACAGGTTCGACAGGCCGGGCAGCGCGTAGGTCCACATCTGCGGCACCAGAATGCGCCAGAACGCCTGGCGATGGGTCATGCCATAGGCTTCGGCGGTCTCAATCTGGGCGCGGGGCACGGCCCGCATGGCGCCAAACAGCACGTTGGCCGCAAAGGCGCCAAAGACGATGGCAAAGGTCACAACCGCAAGGGTGAAACCATAGACCTCGTGGATCCACTGGTCTGATGAGCCAAGTGGCATTTTGGCAATGTCACAAACAACAAAGTCATTGCCCTGACGCACGGGCGCGTCCCAGTCGGGGCATTTCACCTGATGGCGTAGATATTCAATGCCCTGGTCCAGCGCGATGACGAAGAACAGGAAAAACGCGATGTCCGGCACCCCGCGCACCACGGCGATATAGGCCTTACCCAGCCAGGATAGCGGTGCAAAATGCGCGCGCGCCGCCATTGCGCCACCAAAGCCGAAGGCCATTGCAGCGGGGGCTGTCACGGCCAGCAGCAGCAGAACCGTCCCGAAGGAGGAATAGAAAGCGAAATGCTTGCCGGTGGTCAAATAGCAGCTCAGCCACTGGAAACCCTCCAGGCTGGCCGGATCAGAGCAAAAGGAGAAAATGGCGGGCCTCGTTCAGACAAGGACGGGTCACAGGCACCCAGCAAAGGCCTGGGCGAGACCGGTCAAGGGGGAAGGGGGGCCTGCCGCCCCCCCTCCTTGATATCAGGGTGATGCGAGGGCTCAGAACTGGCCTTCGATTTCCCATTTTTCGAGCAGAGCGTTCAGGGAACCATCTGCTTTCATGCTCTCGACGGCGGCGTCGAACTTGCCGCGCAGTTCGTCATCGGATTTGCGGAATGCCATGCCGATGCCATCGCCCAGCAGCACGTCCTCTGCCACGAACGCCAGCTCAGTTTCGCCAACGATAGGGATCAGGAAGTCCTTGTCGGCCATCACGGCGTCCACTTCGCCTGCTTTGACAGCGGCAACAGTTTCATCCGGGGTGGGGAATTCAACCAGGGTCGCACCGGTGGTGGCAACATGGGAGGCCTGAATGGTGGAGGCCTGAGCCGCCACAACCGCGCTGTTGACGTCAACATCAGCCGACATCGCCGCATAGGCAGAGGGCGACGGACGGGTGTAACCGGTGGTGAAGTTCACAACTTCCTTGCGCTCGGCTGTGATCGACATGCCTGCGATGATGGCGTCGTAGTTGCCGGACAGCAGGTTGGGGATGATCGAATCCCAGTCGTTGGTAACCCATTCGCAGTCCAGTTCGGCGCGTTTGCACAGCTCGTCGCCCAGCTCGCGCTCAAAACCGTCCACTTCGCCTGCGTCATTCAGGAAGTTGTACGGAGGGTAGGCGCCTTCGGTGCCCAGACGCACGGTGTCTGCCATCGCCAGACCGGCGCTAAGAGCCAGGGCCGCGGTGCCGAGGATAAGAGATTTCATGGTGTTACTCCCGTTTTGGTTAGGTTTTTTATGGATGGTTATTTGCCATGTCGTGTCGAGGCAAGAAAGCCCTGAAGGCGTTCGGAGCGGGTGCTGCCAAAGACTTCGTCCGGGCTGCCCTGTTCTTCGATCAATCCCTTATGCAGGAACACGACGTGGTTGGAGACATCGGCAGCCATGTTCATATCATGGGTCACGATGATCATGGTGCGGCCTTCGGCGGCGAGGTCCTTAATGACCTTGACCACCTCCTGTTCCAGCTCGGGATCGAGCGCGGAGGTGGGTTCATCAAACAGCAGCGCCTCAGGTTCCATGCAGAGCGCGCGCGCAATCGCGGCACGCTGCTGCTGGCCGCCAGAGAGCTGCGCCGGATAGGCCTCACATTTGTCGCCGATGCCCACTTTGGTCAGGTATTTTCGGGCGGCGTCCTCTACCTCGGCGCGGTCGCGGCCAAGGACGGTCAGGGGGGCCTCCATCACGTTTTGCAGGATCGTCATATGGGCCCAGAGGTTAAACTGCTGGAATACCATCGACAGGTTGGTGCGAATGCGCAGCACCTGTTTGGCATCGGACGGGCGGCGCGAAAGGCCGGTACCGGACCAGCTGATCGGCTCGCCTTTGAAGAGGATATCGCCGTCCTGGCTGTCTTCCAGCAGATTGCAGCAGCGCAGCAGCGTGGATTTGCCGGAACCTGAGGACCCGATGAGGGAAACCACATCGCCGCGGTGGGCGGTGATATCGACACCTTTGATGACTTCCAGCTCACCATATGACTTGTGCAGGCCGCGGATTTCCAGAACTGGCGTTGTGTCGGTCAAGATGTCTCTCGTTCAATTGTCTTTGAATTGGTCCTTATTGGACCGAAAAAAACAGCGGATGCAACGTGCAAACCGATAAGCCCGCCGGGGAATTTCGCATTTCGGCGCGTAATCTGATCAAATTGTACGCAAAGTGGCGATGGTCAGGGCTGCTGTCAGAAGCGCTGGTTGGTCAGCGAGGGATGGCGCGCGCCAGACCCGCTGATCACACTTACGGATATGGGGCAGTGCATGGGTCACATCTGATGCCTGCGTCCTGCCAAGGGATCAGCTTGCCACCTGTTGCCTTATTGACTGCTCTGTCAGCACAGGCCCCAGTGGCGTTGGGACCGCGAGATAGGCGCCGGGTGCGATGTCGATTGCGCCCTGAAGATGCAGTGTCTGACGGTGGACCGGGTCAAGTTCAGCCACGGCCTGTTTGACCGCCGCGCGCAGCGGTGCAGGATCGCGGGTTGTGGCGGTGATCAATGGCAGACCCGGTGTGGGTTTGGTGCGGGTAATCTCAGTGAGGTCATCCGCAAAACTGTCGTGATCCCGTATCAAGGCCCAGCTGACCGCATCAACCGCGGTAAAATCAGCGGTTCCATCGACCACGGCGCGGGCCGAGGCCCGATGACTGCCGGATTGAAACAGGCTGCCAGGTAGGATTGAGATCTCCCGCATGTGCATCATCGGGGCTGCCCAGCCGGATTGTGACAGCGACTCATTATAGGCAAAGCTGCCGCCTGCAAAGCTGCGCAGATCCGCACGAGCGCGGTTGCGATGGGCGATGAAGACGCTGTTGTAGTGCCCCGGCGGGCAGTCCGCGACGCCGTGATCCAGTGTTGTGACCAGATTGACCTGCTCATAGAGACGGGTGCGGTAGGGCAGGCCGCAGGTCTGCGCCAGCAGCAACTTCGAATCGGACCAGATCGACCAGAGATCGCCGCCACGGGTGAGGGTTTCGGGTGCGCCAATAGAGGCAGCGGTCAGCTCGTGTCGGATCGCCTGCCACAGCGCATCAAGGGCAGGGGCGGTTTCAGGGCGGTCATACATCGCCAGACTGGCGGTCATGAGCTGGCCTCTGCGCATTGACGGGCACGGGCGCTGTCAACGTCACTGACCCCTAGCAAGCTGGCGGAAAGGCGCATGAGCGCATCCTCGGCGGCGTCGCGCTTGCCATCTGCCAGAACCACCTGCCACAGGGCCTCGACCACGCTCATGCGGTTCTCATAAGGAACGGCGTCCTTGATGGCGCGGGTGAAACGGACGGTGTCGGGGGCCTCTGCCTCGAGGGCTTCGGCCTGTTCCCGCAGAAGGATGGCACCGCCCAGATCCAGATCGTAGCGGGTGCGCAGGATCCGGTCTATCCGGTCGCGTTCGGTGTCTGAATAGTTGTGATCCGAGCGCGCGATACGCACCAGCAGCGCGCTAAGCGCCAGCCGGGCGTCCTGGTCGTCCAGTGGTGCCGGAGCTGGCGCCAAAAGGCGGGCAAGGAGATCCTTAATCATGGCTGTTGCTCCTTGTCTGGGGTTTTGGAGGGGCTGGTTTTGTCCGGTTCATCAGCGGATAGTTGACCCGAGGCCAATTGACCTGGGGCGATTCCGACCTCTGGGTTCAGCAGTTTGCCCTGCGCGCGGGCGCGCGCAACATCGCTGTCGGCGCGCGAGAGGCCCATGGCCTTGCGGGCGTCCTCGACGATGCGGATTTCACCGGGGTGTTCATGGCCGTCGGCCAAGACCACCTCCCACAGCGCGTCTAGTGCTGAGAGGCGTTCCTCCAGCCCGGTGGTTTCGCGGATCAGGCGTCCAAATGTATCGGTCTCGGGCGCGGCGGTATGCAGTTTCTCGCAGGCGGCGCGCACTTTTGCGGCCTCAATTGCGTTGTGTTGGTAGAGGCGGGCCAAAATCCGATCGATCAGGCTGATTTCTTCCAGCTGATAGTCCCGGTCCGACTGGGCCACCCGCACCAACAACGCACCAAGCGCCAGTTCGGCGTCTGGGTCTGGCGGGATCGGGGTCTGCGGGGGTCGAAAGACCTGGAATAGTTTTTTCAGCATAGCAGCAGTTTACCCTTGAGCGCGTTCAATACCAAGAAGGTCCTAGTCGCCATAGCCTTCGATGATTTCCATGTCGCCGGTCGATACCGGATCACGCAGCGCTTTGGCCTGCTGATAGGCGACGGAGTCGTAACAGGCCTTGGCTGTGGCGAAGTCCTTGAATTCGATTACCACGGTGCGGGCGCGGGTCTGGCCTTCGCGGACCTCTTTGGGGCCGCCCCGGATCAGAAATTTGGCGCCGTATTCGGCAAAGGGGGCCGCATTGGCTGCAACATAGTCTTTGTAGCGGTCCATATCGTCTACATCGACATGGGCGACCCAATATCCTTTGGGCATTGTGGGCTCCTTTCTGGCACGGAGATCAAGCTGTTGGCACAGGCTGATACAGAACCGGGGCAAAGGCAATGACCGCGTTACCGTGTTTTTCCCCTTATGCGGAAGATTTAACGCTATCAATCGCCCACATTGTATATGGTTTTGGGCCCATGTGACGACTGACTGGGCATGCGCAATCCCTGAGAGATATCTCAGACCATGGTGCTGCAATTTAGCCAGCTGATCGTCGCGCGGGCAAACCAGTTACAAAAGCAATGGTTTGCCCGCGCGACGCCATATTAGACGATCTCGGACAGGCGTGCGAGCGCGTCCTTGACCTTGGCTTCTTCCTCTTCACGGGCGGCGAGATTTTCGCGGGCTTCTGCTACGACCTCTTCCGGGGCCGACGCTGCGAATTTGGGATTTTTCAAACGGCCCCGCAATCCGCCCAGCTCTTTGGTCAGTTTGCCGAGGTTCTTTTCCTGACGTGCCTTTTCTGCCGCGACATCAATGATATCAGCCAGCGGTAGCGCAAAGGAGGCACCAGGCGCACCAATTGAGATACAGCCCTTTGGCAGATCCTGTGCCTTGGTCAGGCTCTTGATGCGGGCCTTGTTCAGGATCAGATCGGCGTTGCGATCCCAGTAGCCCTGTGCGGCGGCGTCCATTTCGGTGACCAGCATCGGCACGATAGAGCCTGAGGGCACATTCAGCTGCGCGCGGGCAGAGCGGACATTGCCGATCACTGCAATAACCCAGTTCATTTCCGCCTCAGCCTCTGCATCCACCAGATCGGCGGCGGTGTAGCTGGGCCATTGCGCATGGGCCAGCATCTGCGCGGCTGCGCCCATCTTGACGCCGCGGCCCTCGGTGACGTTCCACAGCTCTTCGGTGACAAAGGGCATGATGGGGTGCATCAGGATCAGCGCCTGGTCGATGGCCCAGGCAAATGTGGCGCGGGTTTCTTCCTTGGCGGCGGCATCGTCACCCTGGAACACCGGTTTGGTGAACTCCAGATAGCGGTCGCAGAAGGTGTTCCAGAAGGTGGAATACAGCGCATTGGCGGCGTCATTGAAGCGGAAGCTTTCAAAACCCGCATCCACTTCTTCGCGCAGTTTGGCAATTTCGCCAATGATCCAGCGGTTGAGGGGCAGGGTGGCCTTGGGCGGCTCAGCACTGCGCGTCACACTAAAGGCATCAAGCTGGCTGTCGCCATAGGAACAGGCCTGCCAGATCTTGGTGACAAAGTTGCGATAGCCTTCGATCCGCTTCATGTCGAGTTTCAGCACGCCGCCCAATGAGGCCATGGCCGCATTGGTAAAGCGCAGCGCATCGGCGCCGTATTCGTCGATGATTTCCAGCGGGTCGACGACGTTGCCGGTGGATTTCGACATCTTTTTACCCTTGGCATCGCGCACGAGGCCGTGGAGGTAGACGGTGTCGAAGGGGATGCGCTGTTCGACCGGCAGATCCTGATCCAGAACCGCCAGCTGCATCATCATCATCCGCGCAACCCAGAAGAACAGAATATCCTGACCGGTGACGAGGGTCGAGGTCGGGAAGTATTTTGCCAGTTCCTCGGTCTGCTCCGGCCAGCCGAGGGTGCCGATCGGCCAGAGGCCGGAGGAGAACCAGGTGTCGAGCACGTCGGGGTCGCGCGCGAGTGTGACGTTCTCATCTAGGTCCACTGTCTCTGGCGTGGCGACGAAGTCGAAACCCACTTTTCCGGCTACAGAAAGAGTGATCATATCGCCGTAATATTTTTGCGCTTGCTCAATGGCTTCTTCTTCAGTCGCTGCACAGAAAGTTTGGTATTGGACTTTTGACTTTTCGAAGGGATCGGGAAGCGGCAACTTTGGTCCATACCAAACTGGGATCTGATGCCCCCACCAGAGCTGGCGAGAGATACACCAGGGTTCGATGTTTTCCAGCCAGTGGTAATAGGTCTTCTCGCCTGACTCCGGCAGGATCTTCACGGTGCCGTTTTTTACGGCGTCCAGCGCCGGGCCAACAATCTTTTCGGCATCGACAAACCACTGATCGGTCAGCATCGGCTCAATCACCACTTTGGAGCGGTCGCCAAAGGGCTGCATGATCGGCTTGTTTTCGACGTAGGGCACGGTTTCGGAGATTTCACTCTCGTTGCCGTCCTCATCCTTTACAGTCTTGGTCACGGTCTGCATGACGGCCAGACCTTCGGCGGTGATATCGGCGATCACGCGTTTGCGCGCCTCGAAACGGTCCAGGCCACGGTATTCTTCCGGCACCAGGTTCATCGCGGCGATGCTGGCTTCGGTGAATTCAGCCTCACCATTGGCGATGGCTTGTGCGGTTGTGGCCTCTTCGACATAGGGCGCGCCGTCGCTGCGCATATTCGCCTTGGTGTCCATCAGGTTATACATCGGAATGCCGCCGCGCTTGGCGACCTGATAGTCGTTGAAATCATGGGCGCCGGTGATTTTTACGGCACCTGAGCCGAAATCCTTGTCCGGGTATTCATCCGTGATGATCGGGATCAGGCGGCGCTGGGCCTTGGGACCTACTGGAATTTCGCAGAGCATGCCCACGATGGGGGCGTAGCGTTCATCCGAAAGATGCACAGCCACCGCGCCGTCGCCCAGCATGGTCTCAGGCCGGGTGGTGGCGATGGAGATATAATCGCGCTCTTCCTCCAGCGTGACGTTGCCGTCTTCGTCCTTCTCCACGTAGGTGTAGGTTGCCCCACCGGCGAGCGGGTATTTGAAGTGCCACATGTGGCCTGCGACCTCGATATTCTCCACCTCAAGGTCGGAGATCGCGGTTTCAAAATGCGGGTCCCAGTTCACCAGCCGCTTGCCGCGGTAGATCAGGCCCTTGTTGTACATCTCCACAAAGACCTTGATCACGGCATCGTGGAAATTGGGCGAATTCTCATGGCCCGTGCGGGTGTCGCCCTGCGCGCCGGCCATGGTGAAGGCGGTGCGGTCGAAATCACAGGAGGCACCGAGGCGCTTCAGCTGGTTGATGATGGTGCCGCCGGAGTGTTCTTTCCACTCCCAGATTTTCTCCAGGAATTCCGGGCGGGTGAAATCAGTGCGCTTCTTGCCGTCCTTGGCCAGCTCACGCTCCACCACCATCTGGGTGGCGATACCGGCATGGTCGGTTCCGGGCTGCCAGAGGGTGTCAAACCCCTGCATGCGTTTCCAGCGGATCAGGATGTCCTGCAGCGTGTTGTTGAAGGCATGGCCCATGTGCAGGACGCCGGTGACATTCGGAGGCGGGATCATAACGCTGTAGGTTTCGCTGCGCTTGGCATTTGCGCCCGCGCGGAAACAGCCTGCTGTCTCCCAGGCCTCGGAAAGCCGGGTTTCAGCTTCGGCTGCGTTAAATGTCTTGTCCATCGCCATCGGAATGTCCTGCCTGCGTATCTATCTGATCGGGTCATCCCATACCGAATGGTGCAGCAAAGGGAAAGTCTCGATAGGCGGGCCTGCCGAAGGGGGAGCGACAAGGATCCTGAGAATATCAAAAATAATATGGAACGATCCCGGCGATAACGACGTTTTAAGGTTAATCCTGCACGGTGAGTGGTGGGGATATCGGGATGCAGATGACAGTGAGTGATGTCGCGCCCGATCAACCGGGGTGGAGTTCCAAGCCGCCTTTGTCCACTGGACCTCCCTCGGGTCCTGTTCGCCGATGCCTATGGTTTTAAGCCGCCCGGGCACCCTTGATGCGGATACCGCAGGGGTGGCCGGGCGCACGAGTCTTTGCGACACGAGTATTGCAGCAGGCGTATCAGATGGTCAGTTACTCGCGGGCAGTCTACTGGCCGGTGCGGTCAAATTTGGTGGCCAGATGGATCAGGCTCTCGGAGGAACGCACGCCGCGTGCCTCGCCGATGCGATCAATCGTCTCGTCCAGTTCGGTGGTGGTCTGCGCCACCACCTGTGCCAGCAGATCAAATCGTCCCGAAGTGGTATGCACCACCTCAACCCCAGGCAATCCGCGCAGCCGGGCCAGGACTTCCGGGCCAGAGCGCGGTTCAATCGAGATCAGCACAGTCGCCTGCAGGGGCGGGCGCGCCTGCGCCGAGGTGCGCAGCGTGTAGCCGCTGATCACGCCGGAGCTTTCCAATCGTTCAATCCGCGCCTGAACCGTGGTGCGCGCAAGGCCCAGACGCCGCGCCAGATCGGCCACCGGGCGGCGGGCGTTTTCCCGCAGGAGCGTCAGGAGGTTTTGGTCAGTTTCGTCGGTTTGCATATGTGGCCTGCGATATGACGTTATTTTTCGTCACTATAGGCAAAGTGACGAGCGAAATCGACGACGTTTTGGCGGAAACTGGGAAAAACATCCAATTAAGGCCGATATCCATGCAGCAGATCCCACCTCTCTGGCTTTCCCCTGAAACCCATTTGGCGCGCAGTACACCGGATCATCCGATCCTGTATTTTTCGCCGCGGGTGCTGCATGACGTGGCCAACCGGTTTCAGCGCGGTTTTCCGGGGCTGGTGACCTACGCGGTGAAGGCCAACCCGCATCCGGCGGTGCTGTCCAATCTGGTGGCGGCAGGCATTACCGGATTTGACGTGGCCTCGCCTGCGGAGATGGACGCGGTGCGTGCCGCCAGCCCGGACGCGGTAATGCATTACAACAACCCGGTACGCTCGGAGGTGGAGATTGCGGCGGGCATCGCCCATGGTGTGGCCAGCTGGTCGGTGGATGAACCAAGCGAGCTGGACAAGCTCGCGGATGTGCCTAAGAGCTGCGAAATCGCGGTACGCTTTGCCCTGCCGGTGGCGGGCGCGGCCTATGATTTTGGCAGCAAGTTCGGGGCAGAGCCGGACATGGCGATAGAGCTGCTGAAGCGGGTGGCGGCGGAGGGCTGGACGCCTGCGCTGTGTTTCCACCCCGGAACCCAATGTGAGGATGAAAGCGCCTGGGTTGAATATGTCCATGCTGCCAAGCGGATTATTGATGCCGCAGGGGTGAAGATTGCACGGCTGAACGTCGGCGGTGGCTTTGCGGCGAACCGTGATGGTGTGGCGCCGGATCTGGAGAAGGTTTTTGCTGCGATCTGGGTTGCGGTGGATGCGGCCTTTGGCGACGACAAGCCAGGGCTGATCTGCGAGCCGGGGCGCGCCATGGTCTCGGAGAGCTTTACGCTGGCGGCGCGGATCAAGGGGATACGCAAGGCCGGTGAGGTGGTGTTCCTCAATGACGGGATCTATGGCGGTCTGGTGGATATCCGCGACATGGGCCTGCCGGGGCGGGTCGAAGTGGTCGCCGCTGATGGCACCCGCCGGGGGGCAGACGCCCAGCCGCGCGTGGTTTTTGGCCCCACCTGTGACAGTCTGGACCGGCTGCCGGATGGGCTGCCGCTGCCACGCGATACGCAGATTGGTGACTATGTGCTGTTCCCCGGTCTTGGCGCCTATTCCTCGGCCATGAGCACGCAGTTCAACGGCTATGGTCTGTCTGACGTGGCGACGGTGATCGAGCTGTCTGGACAAGCGCGCCCTTAAGGCTACTGTCGCGTCTGACGGGATCAATTGGCGCGGCGCGCAGGGCATGTACCTGTGCGCCGCGTTTTTGTGTTTGCCATGGGCAAAACGGGTCCGGCATATCAGTGAGGGCAGGGGCAGACATGGATAAATTCGGCAAAAGCCAACCGGTGCGGCGGGTTGAGGATATACGGTTCCTGACCGGGCAGGGGCGCTATCTGGAAGATGCCGCCCCGGTTGACGCGTTGCGGGCCTGGGTCCTGCGCAGTCCGGTCGCTCATGGTACCATTACCCATCTGGATCTTGAGATGGCGCGCGAGGCTGAGGGTGTGCAATCCATTCTGACGCTGGCCGATCTGGAGGCCGCTGGCATCAATGTGGGCATGGATGGCGCGGTGGTGGACAACCGAGATGGCAGCAAAGCCGCTGCGCCGGAACGCCCGATGTTGGTCCGCGACCGCGTGCGCTTCGTGGGGGAACCAATCGCAGTGGTGATCGCGGAGACGCTGGAGCAGGCCCGCGATGCGGGGGAGATGATCGAACTGGATATCGACGATCTGCCGGCCAAGGTGGATCTGGCAGCGGGTGGTGAGCAGCTGCACGCCGAGGCGCCGGACAACCGGGCCTTTGACTGGGGCATGGGCGATGAGGCGGCAACCGAGGCGGCCTTTGCTTCGGCGGCACATCGCGTGGCGCTGCAGGTTGAGGACAACCGGATCATCGTCAACACGATGGAGCCGCGCGGCTGTTTTGCCACTTGGGCCGAGGAGCGTTTGCAGTTCACCTATGGCGGGCAGGGTGTCTGGGCGATGAAAAAACAGCTCAGCGACAAGCTGGGGTTGGCATCCGAGGCCGTGCATGTCACCACGCCGGATGTGGGCGGCGGCTTTGGCATGAAGGCGATGCCGTACCCAGAGTATTTCGCCGTGGCCCATGCTGCGCGTCTGCTAGGTCGGCCGGTGTTCTGGATGTCGGACCGCAGCGAGGCGATGCTCAGCGACAATGCCGGGCGGGATCTGACCTCGCTGGCCGAGCTGGCCTTTGACGCGGATCTGCGCATCACCGGCTACCGGGTCCACAGCCACTGCAACCTTGGGGCTTATAACTCGCATTTTGGCCAGCCGGTGCAGACGCAGCTGTTCAGCCGGGTGCTGGCGGGGGTCTATGATATCGACACCACTTGGCTACGGGTGGAGGGGATCTACACCAACACCGCGCAGGTTGATGCCTATCGCGGGGCAGGGCGTCCTGAGGCGATTTATGTGCTGGAGCGGGTGATGGATCATGCCGCGCGCGAGCTGGGGGTTGACCCCTGGGAGCTGCGGCGACGCAATTTTATCCGCGCGGATCAGTTCCCGTACAAAACCGCAACGGACGAGACCTATGATGTGGGCGATTTCCACCACCTGCTGGCGGGCACAGAAGAGGCCGCGGATCTTGCTGGCTTCGCCCAGCGCAAGGCCGCTGATGCGTTGCGGGGAAATTTACGGGGCGTTGGCCTGTGTTACTATATCGAAAGTATTTTGGGTGATCCTTCAGAAAGCGCGGAAGTCGCCTTTGAAGAGGAGGGTCGGGTGAGCATCTATGTTGGAACGCAGAGCAACGGTCAGGGCCATGAAACGGTCTATGCACAGTTCCTTGCGGACCAGACGGGCATCCCTGCCGCCGATATCACTGTGGTGCAGGGCGACAGTGACCGGATTGCCCAGGGCGGCGGCACCGGCGGATCGCGATCTGTGACCACTCAGGCCAATGCCACGCTGGCGGCAGTTGATGTGATGATCGAGGCTTTCACTCCCTTTTTGGCAGAGCAACTGGGCGTTGAGCCTGCCTCTGTCACCTTTGATGGCGAGCAGTTCAGCACGCCGGGCAGCAATCAGCGGCCAACGCTTGTAGAGGTTGCTGAGATGGCCCGTGCGCAAGGGCGTCACGAGCTGCTGCGTCACACGGCACGGGCCAAGCTGCCGGGGCGGTCGTTTCCAAACGGTGCCCATGTTGCCGAGATCGTGATCGACCCTGAAACCGGCGTCAGCCATGTGGATCGCTACACGGTGATTGATGATTTCGGCAATTTGATCAACCCGCTGCTGGCCGAAGGTCAGGTACATGGCGGTGTGGTGCAGGGGCTGGGGCAGGCCCTGCTGGAGCGGGTGGTTTATGATGCCGATGGGCAACTGCTCACAGCATCGTTTATGGACTACGCCTTGCCGCGTGCGGCGGATGTGCCGATGATTGACGTAGGCTTTGCGCCGGTGCCATCGACCCAGAACCCGATGGGGATGAAGGGCTGCGGCGAGGCGGGCACAGTGGGCGCCTTGGCAGCTGTTGCCAATGCGGTTCAGGACGCGGTCTGGGAGCGGGGCGTGCGGCAGGTTGAGATGCCGTATACCCCCTTGAGACTATGGAACGCAATAAGGGAGACCGGTTGAGGTATGTCACTGACGCAGCTGAGCAAACGGATCCTGGGATGGCTTGGGCGGCCTTTGCGCTCAGAGCATTCTGCCGAATCCAAGCTGCGCGGGCCACAGGCCCATGTGATCATCCTGGATGGCACAATGTCGACGCTGGAGCCGGGGCATGAAACCCATGCCGGCATGGTTTATCGGCTATGCCGGGAGGTCGGCCCGCAAGTCTCTGTCTTCTACGAGGCCGGTGTGCAATGGCAAAGCTGGCGCAAGACTGCGGACGTGATGATCGGGCGCGGCATCAACCGTCAGATCCGGCGGGCCTATGGTTATCTGGCCTCGCGCTACCGTCCGGGGGACCGGATCTATCTGATAGGCTATTCGCGGGGCGCTTATGCAGTGCGTTCCCTTGCGGGCGTCATTGATGAGGTGGGGTTGCTGACGGCCGAACACGCAACCGTGCGCAATATTCGCACCGCTTATCGCCACTATCAATGCGGCGCGGCTTCTGCCAGCGGGCCACGGGATGTGGCGGCGTTATCCGTGACGCCAACTGGCGAGGGTGTCGGGGCGGAGCGGGACAACAGCACAAGTCCCCAGGCGGCTGCGCAGACCGGCGGAGCTGTCGCCTCGGCCTTTAGTGAGCGCTATTGCCACCCTGCGGTCGACATCGAAATGGTTGGTGTCTGGGATACGGTCAAGGCGCTGGGCCTGCGCCTGCCACTGTTGTGGCGCTGGGCAGAGCGGCGACATGGGTTTCACAACCACCAGCTTGGCAAACATGTGAAAAATGGCTTTCACGCCCTGGCGTTGGATGAAACGCGACGGGCCTTTGCACCTGTGTTGTGGGAATGTCCGAATGGACATGACGGTAAGGTGGAACAGGTCTGGTTTCGTGGCAGCCATGGCGATGTTGGCGGGCAGCTGGGCGGTTTCGAAGACGCGCGGGCTTTGTCCAATGTCTCTCTGGTCTGGATGCTGGAGCGGGCTGAGGACACGGGCCTGCCACTGCCGCGCGACTGGCGAATGCGGTTTCCGGTTGATCCCAGCGCGCCCTCGGTTGGAACCTGGCGGGGGTGGGGCAAGATCTTTCTGTTGCGCGGGAAACGCAGGGTAGGTCTGGACAGCAGCGAGCGGCTGCACAGCAGTGTGGGGGTCAGTATCACGGATAAGCGTCTGGCGCATTGGCAGTCTCAGCTATCTAAAATGGCGCGTTGATACGGTGTAGCGGGCGAGGTGCCTGGTTGCATCGGAGTCGAGCAGCCTCTGCGCAGGCCTCGCAATAATTAGTTACCACGGGCTTTTGTTCCAGTATTTCGTCGCCTAGGCTGACCCTATGTTACAGGATAAAGAAGATTCATCTGCCAAGGTTGCAGGCGGGCTGTCGCCACTGTTTCGGTCGCTCAACCCACAGAGCGATCTTGATCTCGTGGAGGCATTTTATCGGGATGCGCCGGATTACTGGATGCTGGTCGAGGGGGTCGCACCAGGGCGGGCCAAAGCCGACAGTTTTTTCACAGACGGGCCACCCGGATGTGATCCTGCCAAGTCCTACAGGTTAGGGATGTTTGTCTCCGGGAGACTGTCTGGACTTGCAGAACTGTCTTTTGGGTTTCCCGAACCGGCGGATGCGTATCTTGGATTGATGGTGCTGGGGCCATGGGCAAGAGGGGCTGGCTCTGGCGTGCACTTTCTGGCCCATGTGGAAGCACTGGCACGGGGCCGGGGCGCGTCAGAGATTTTTCTTGCAGTGGTCGAAGCCAATCCAAAGGGACGGGCATTCTGGGAGCGGGAAGGTTTTGCCGCGACCGGCCTTAGTGGCGAAATGCGGGTTGGTCTACGCGAACAGCGCCTGCACCGATTGGTCAAGCGGCTCTGATTTCGCAGCGTGGATGTGCGAGCGTGGTTTTGTAGGCGCTGGGCTGGATAGATCAGGTTGGCGCGATGCGCATAATAATGCAGGTGGTGGAGCCGGTGGCATAAAGTTTGCCATCCTGGATGCCGCGCAATTCACCATGGGCGATCCCGGTGGAACGCCCCACATGATCGGTGAGGCCTATACACTCAATTTCAGTTCCAAGCGGTATAGGGCGGAGGATATTCACCTTGAATTCCAACGTGGTATAAATGGCCCCTTTCGGTACGCGGGTCATCACAGCGCAGGCCATGGCGCTGTCCAGTAGCGTTCCGTACCAACCACCATGGACTGTGCCCATTGGGTTGGTGACGGTAAATTCAGGTGTGCCGCGAAAAATGACTGTGCCTGGCTCCACGCTGTGCAGGTGATAGCCGAGGGTCTCGCCGATGGGCGGGCCGGGCAGGCGACCGTCCAGAATGCTCTGCATGAACTCCAGCCCAGAGATCTGCGTGATTTCCTCAGGTCGCAAAAGATCCTGTGGACCGGCGGCGCGGCGCGGACGTGCGGGCGAGGTCGGGGCGTGCGAAATGGGTGAAGACATGCGGCCATCCTGATATTGCGATACATTGCGACACGGCCAAAACAGTGTTCTTGAATTGGGCGCGACGACAAACGCCCCCGCCAAAAACAGCAGGGGCGACAGGATCAGAGGCTAGGAGCGGGCAGGTCGCAGAGCAAGCGCTACGCCACGTTCTCCAGTGCGACTTTTGGTGTGATGCCTAGGGCAAAGCAGACATCGCGGGTCAGCTCGGGGCGGTTCAGCGTGTAGAAATGCAGCTTTTCGACGCCGTTTTCCATCAAGTCAGAGCAGAGTTCGGTGCAGATTGCAGTCGCTAGCAGATCCTCGCGCCCATCCCGTATGGCCTTTTCAAAGGCGTCTTCGACCCAGGCGGGGATGGTGGTGCCGCAGCGTTTGGCAAAATTGCGCGCGCCTTTCCAATTCTCAATCGGCAGGATGCCGGGGGTGATGCGACTGGTGTCGATCCCGGCCTTGGCGCAATCATCGCGGAACCGAAAAAACGTGTCTGCTTCAAAGAAAAACTGGGTCAGCGCTTCATCCGCGCCGGCGTCCAGTTTGCGTTTCAGCCAGTCTACATCCGCACGGGCGCTGGTGGCTTCGGGGTGGCGGTCGGGGTAGGCGCCGACACGGATGGAGAATTGATCGCGTTCTGCCAGTGCCGCAATCAGCGCAACCGAATTGGCGTAGCCGTCGGGGTGCGGTTCAAAGCCAGCGGCCCCTTTGGGCGGATCACCTCGTAGTGCGACGATTTCGCTGACGCCTGCTTCGGCGAATTGATCGGCGATCTCCATGGTTTCGGATTTGGTGGCATTTACACAGGTCAGATGCGCCGCCACATTCAACCCGGAAGATTTGTGCAGCGTTGCAACCGCTTCGCGGGTCAGATCACGGGTGGTGCCGCCTGCACCATAGGTGACAGAGACAAACCGCGGGTCCAGTGGAGCCAGCGTTTGTACGGTGTCCCAGAGCCGAAATGAGGCCTCCAGAGACTGCGGGGGGAAGAATTCAAAAGAGATGTCAGGGGTCGTCATTTAAAAGCGCTCCGCATGATTTCATCTCTTGTTGCATAGCCTGCATTGTGAAACAATTTCATAATACTCAAGAACAACATGAGCGATATGGTAGATGCACATCGAATTCCGACACTTGCGTACGATAAAGGCCATTCACCAGGAAGGCGGGTTGGCGCGGGCGGCGGATCAGCTGAATATCACCCAGAGCGCACTCAGTCATCAGATCAAGGGGCTGGAGGATCAGGCGGGTGTGGAGCTGTTCCTACGCCGTTCAAAACCAATGAAACTGTCGGCGGCGGGGTTGCGGCTGTTGCGGCTGGCCGACCAGGTGTTGCCGCAGGTGGAAGCGATGCAGGCGGAGTTTTCGGCGCTGCGCGATGGCAATACCGGGCGGATGTATATCGCGATTGAGTGTCACGCCTGTTTTGAATGGCTGTTCCCGGTGCTGGAGGGCTTGCGCAAGAACTGGGCCGATGTGGATGTGGATATTCGCCCCGGCCTGGCCTTTGACGCGTTGCCTGCGCTGCAAAAGGAAGAGGTCGATTTGGTGATTTCCTCGGACCCGGAGGTGTTGTCGGGGATCGAATTTATTGAGCTTTTTGATTACAAACCCGTCTTTGTCGCCTCGGCACTGCATCCGCTGGCGGAGAAGCCTCATATTGAGGCGGATGATTTTCGCGGCCAGACGCTGATCACCTATCCGGTTGAGAAGGCGCGACTGGATATCTTTAGCCAGCTGCTGACACCTGCGGGGGTCGAACCTGCCTCTATCCGACAGGTGGAGTTGACGGCGGTGATCCTGCTGTTGGTCGCGTCCAATCGGGGAGTTTCGGTGCTGCCCGACTGGGTGGTGCGGGAGGTCAAATATTCCTCAGACTATGTGACGCGGCCGCTGACCTCAAAAGGGATCACCCGCAGGCTATATGCGGCGATCCGCAGCGAGGATCGTGAAAAACCCTATATGCAAGAGCTGATCCGCCTGGCGAAGGTCGAGGCGCGTCGACTGCAAAAGCAATGATGATTTCACCGACCTCAGGCGCCAACTGAGGCGAAAGATCCAAGCGATTGCGGGAGTGGTCCCACCCATGCGTGCCGGGCATAGCTCTCATGTGTCTGGGGTGCAGGCCTAAGCCCCTATTGGCCCTTGGCAAGCGGCAATCAGGCGCGTATAGGCACGGTTTGACCGACATCTCCCCTCTCTTGCTCAGGAGTCATTCGCATGATTGGCAGCGCAAACCTCAACATCATGATCAAAGCTGCCCGCAAGGCGGGGCGGTCGCTGGTCAAGGATTTTCGCGAAGTTGAAAACCTTCAGGTGTCGAGAAAGGGGGCAGGCGATTTTGTTTCCAAGGCCGATATCGCAGCCGAAAAAATTCTGAAAGAAGAACTGATGGGCGCCCGCCCGACCTACGGCTGGCTGGCCGAAGAAGGGGGTGAGGACGAGGGCGCGGATCCGACCCGCCGCTGGATCGTCGATCCGCTGGACGGCACTACCAACTTTTTGCACGGCTTGCCACATTGGGCGATTTCAATCGCGCTGGAGCACAAAGGCAAAGTTGTGGCTGGCGTTGTCTATGATGCTGCCAAGGATGAGATGTTTTTTGCCGAAAAAGGTGCTGGTGCCTGGATGAACGACACCCGGATCCGTGTGTCCGGTCGTCACCGCATGATTGAATCGATCTTTGCCACGGGTCTGCCCTTTGCCGGTCGCTCGGACCTGCCCGAGACGCTGAAGGATCTGGCACGTCTGATGCCCGCTTGTGCCGGTGTACGCCGCTGGGGCGCTGCCTCGCTGGACCTGGCTTATGTAGCGGCTGGCCGCTACGAAGGCTATTGGGAACGCCGTCTGAACACTTGGGATCTGGCGGCGGGCGTGATCATCGTGCAAGAGGCTGGCGGGTTGATCGAAGCGGTGAACCCTGAGGATGATATCCTGACATCGGGCGATGTGCTTTGCGCCAACGAGTCGATCTACGAGACCTTTGCCAAGGTGATCCGGGACTGATTTTAGCCCAGAGAACAAGTTTTGAAACGCGGCCCTAGGGCCGCGTTTTTTATGGGTGATTGGTATTTGTGCCGGAGCAGTGCTGCCCGTGGGCCGTTACGTGTCGGCCGGGTGGTTCACCCCATTGTGCCACGGGATCTCGCCGTAGATGTCGGCGTGATTGCTGGGGTTTCCCCCGTTGATACAACCCAGATTGATGCCGCATTCCGCCGGATCAGAGCGGCGCTGGTGATAGATATAGATGCCGCAGGTCTTGCAGAAATAATGTTTCGCTGTGTGGCTGCCCCAAGTGTAAAGGCTGAGGTTTTCCGCCCCCTTGAGGATGTTCAGGCTATCGGTGCGGGCGGTCACCGCAGCCGCCCCCCTGCGGATACAGAAGGAACAATTGCAGCGGCTGGCTGATGCAAGTCCACGGGGCAATTCTGCTGTGATCTCAACCGCGCCGCAGTGGCATTTAGCGTGACAGGGGGTTGGACCGTCGATGGGGGGCATGGGGGCGGGAGGTGTCATCGTGCTTGGCCTTTGTTCTGGCGTCATGTTGTGCAGGCTGAGGTCATTTGCCCCAGGGGCTGTTGCGTCTGTTGTGGTGGATTGGTTTGCGCACCACGCGGGGGATGCGGCTGGTGGAATAGTTTGTTTCAGGATGCGGCGGCAGGCCATGGGTCTTGCCCCAATAGGCAGGACCGCCCCGTCGCAGCCAGAGCGGGATCGTCAGCACCAGTCCGACACCAAAGCCGCCTGCGTGGGCCCAATAGGCGACACCGCCTGCCTGTGGGTCTGAGCCGATGCCGCCCAGGAATTGCATCCCCAGCCAGACACCGAGCATGACAAAGGCCGGGATCGAGAAGACGCGGAAATAGATAATGAGGATCAACAGGATATCAACGCGGGCACGCGGAAAGAGCAGCAGATAGCCACCCATCACACCCGCAATGGCCCCGGACGCGCCGACCAGTGGCACCAGTGAATAGGGCGCGCTGGCCACATGGATCAGCCCGGCGCCGATGCCGGAGACTAGGTAGAAGGCAATAAACGGGACATGGCCCATCTCATCCTCCATGTTGTCGCCAAAGATCCATAGAAACAGCATATTGCCGCCGAGGTGCATCCAGCTGCCATGCAGGAAAGTGGACGTCAGCAGCGTCTTCAAGTCGTAGCCTGATGTCACCTCCGCCGGGAGCAAGGCGTAGGCATTGTAAAGCGCGGTCAGGCGGCGCGGGCTATCGTAACCAAAGTAAGTCAGCGCAAAGATCGCGACATTCGCGCAGATCAGCGCATAGGTGACATAAGGCGTGCGCCCCGACGGGTTGTGGTCACGAATTGGAAACATGGTGGAACGCTGGGCCGAATGTGGCCCAGCGTCAAGAGGTTACCCGCGCGTCTCCTGTGCGGGCGTCATCCAGACCGGCGTGCGGATTAGCCCATGCCACCAAGCAGCGCTGCGTTGCCGCCCGCGGCAGTGGTGTCCACGCAGACATGCCGCTCGGCCTGGACGCGGGCCTTGTCGGGCAAGCCAGGGATCAGCGGCAGTATCGGGCCATTGCGGCGCGCCAGCCAGCTTTCAATCTCGCGCGCAGTGGTCTCGTCTCCCCACCAGATCACGCCGGATGTGCCTTCCATGGTCAGCAGTTGACGCATGTCCAGCGGGCCTGTTGCTTCAATCGCGGTGCCGCCAAGGGCGTGAACCGCACGGGCCTGTGCCACAACAGCCTGCGGTCCCGGCCCAAGGCACAGGAGCGGCGGACGCGCGAGCTGCGACAGGCGGTTGGATTCACCGGTAGGGCCGGGCAGGCTGGTGGTGATCTCCTGCATAGGCTGGCCGGTTGGTGCGGAAAGCATGGTCATAGCAGGGGCATCCGAAGGCCAGCTGTCCTCGCTTTTCTGCCGGTCGGGCGCGCAAAAGCGCATCATGTAGAAGGGGCCGCCGGCCTTCGGGCCAGTACCGGAGAGGCCTTCGCCGCCGAAGGGCTGGCTGCCGACAATCGCGCCGATCTGGTTGCGGTTCACATAGAGGTTGCCCGCGTGGATCCGGTCGCAGATGTATTGCACACGGTCATCAATCCGGGTGTGCAGGCCAAAGGTCAGCCCATACCCGGTGGCGTTGATATCTCTGATGATCTGGTCCAGATCCTGCGATTTGAAGCGCACCACGTGCAGAACCGGGCCAAAGATCTCCTGTTCCAGCGCCTGAATGCCGGTGATTTCGATCAGGGTTGGCGCCACGAAGGTGCCGCCTTGCGGGGCGGTCATTTCCTTCAGTATGCGACCCTCTGCACGGGCGGCGTCGATATGGGCCAGAATACCAGCGCGGGCGGTCTCGTCGATCACGGGGCCGCTGTCGGTGGACAGGTTCCAGGGATCGCCAAGGTGTAGCGCATCCATCGCGCCTTTGAGCATTTTCAGTACATTGTCGGCGATGTCTTCCTGAAGATACAGGCAGCGCAGGGCCGAGCAGCGCTGACCTGCGGATTGAAAGGCGCTTTCGATTATGGACTGCACAGCCTGTTCGGGCAGGGCGGTGCTGTCCACGATCATCGCGTTCAGCCCGCCGGTCTCGGCAATCAGCGGCGCGCCGGGGCGAAGATGCTCTGCCATAGCGGCGCGGATCTTGAGCGCGGTGGCCGTGGAGCCGGTAAAGGCCACGCCGCCGACACGTGCGTCAGAGGTGACGGCGCCGCCAACAGCGCCGGCCCCCGGCAGCAGTTGTAGCGCTCTGCGCGGGACGCCCGCCTCATGCAACAGCGAGATGGCACGGTGAGCAATCAACGGTGTCTGTTCGGCGGGTTTGGCCAGAACCGCATTGCCGACGGCCAGAGCCGCAGCAATCTGGCCAGAGAAAATCGCCAGGGGAAAGTTCCATGGTGAAATACATGTAAAGACGCCGACCGGCGGCTCTGCCGAGATACGGGCGGCGTAGTAGCGCAGGAAATCCACCGCTTCGCGCAGTTCGGCCACGCAATCGGGCAGAGTTTTGCCCGCCTCGCGGGTCAGCAGCGCGAACAGCTCGCCATAGTTGGCCTCATAGAGGTCGGCGGCGCGGTTCAGCACCTCGGCGCGGGTTTCAGCACTGGCGTTCCAAGGAGTTGCGGCGCTGAGAGCGGTCTCAATCTCGGCTTGACCAGCGGTCTGCACGCGGCCCACGGTGGTCAGGTCGGCAGGGTTGCGCACCGGCTCATCTGTGGTTGTCGCCGTCTCGGGCGCCTTGGCCAACAGCGGCTCTGCAGCCCAGCTGTGGCTCTTCCAAGGCGCGCGGGCGGCATCGATGGCCGCGAGCGTCGGGGCGTGGCCCAGATCAAACCCCATCGAATTGGGCCGCTCGGGCTGGAACAGGTCAGGCCCCTTGCGCAGGTTTGCGGTCAGATCCTCGACCTGAGCGAAAGGATCGGCCGCGACCAGCTCAGGTGGGACATTTTCATCCACGATCTGGTTCACAAAAGAGCTGTTGGCGCCATTTTCCAACAGGCGGCGCACCAAATAGGCCAGCAGATCGCGATGGGCACCAACCGGTGCATAGATGCGGCAGTGGGTCTGGTTCTGCTCTAGCACCATATTGTGCAGGGTCTCGCCCATGCCGTGCAGCCGCTGAAATTCATAGGCTCCCTTGTCCGTATCCTTGGCCATATGCAGGATTGCCGAGACTGTGTGGGCGTTGTGGGTGGCGAACTGCGGGTAGATCCGGTCGGTCATCGACAGGAGTTTGCGGGCGTTGGCGATGTAGGACACATCGGTCAGGGATTTATGGGTGAATACCGGAAAGCCATCAACGCCTTCAACCTGTGCGCGCTTCACCTCGGTATCCCAATAGGCGCCTTTCACCAGACGCACCATCAGGCGGCGGTCATAGCGGTTGGCCATGTCATACAGCGCATCCAGCGCCGCGCCGGTGCGCGGACCATAGGCCTGCACCACGACGCCAAACCCGTCCCAGCCTGCGAGAGCGGGATCGGAGATCACTTCCTCGATCACCTCAAGCGACAGCGACAGACGATCCGCTTCCTCGGCATCGACGTTCAGCCCCATGCCGGCCGCTTTGGCCAGAAGGGCCAGCGCTTGCAGACGGGGGACCAATTGCTCCATGACGCTGGTTTCCTGCGCCAGTTCATAGCGCGGATGTAGCGCCGAGAGTTTTACCGAAATTCCTGGGTTCTGGCGAATATCCGCGCTGTTGCAAGCCGCCGCAATGGCCGAAATCGCCCGCGAATAGGCCAGATGATAGCGGGCGGCGTCTGCTTCTGTGCGGGCGGCCTCTCCCAGCATGTCGTAGGAATAGGTATAACCCTTGGCCTCCATGCCGGCGGCGCGTTTCATGGCGCCTTCAATGGTTTCGCCCAGCACGAACTGGCGGCCCATTTCCTTCATCGCGCGGCTGACAGCGGTGCGGATCACCGGCTCACCCAGACGTTTCATGGCGCCGCGCAGGGCAGAGACGGGGCTGCGTTTTTCGTCAAGCACTTTGCCGGTCAGCATCAAGGCCCAGGTCGAGGCATTGACCAAAGAGGAGGTGGATTTGCCCAGATGCTTGCCCCATTCCGACGGCGCGATTTTATCTTCGATCAGCGCATCAATCGTTTCGGCATCCGGCACCCGCAGCAGCGCCTCTGCGAGACACATCAGCGCGACGCCTTCATCGGTGGAGAGGCCATATTCCGCAAGGAAGACCTCCATCAGGCCGGGCGAGGAATGGCCGCGGATATCCCGGACAAGCGCGGCGGCATTGGCGCTGATGGTGCTGCGGTCTGTCGCGTCCAGATTGGCAAGCGCGAACAGCTGGTCCCGCATCTGGGTCTGATCAACATAGGTGCCTGCATCAATGTGATAGCGCAGGGCGTCGCTGTGCGCCGGAGTCGGCGCAGAAGGCATCGCGGGCTTGGTCTGGGATTGGGGCGCGGTCATGTTGGGAACTCTCTGAAAGAACCATGGGCGATGCCCAGGTTGGTCGTTTCACGCATGATATCGTGAATCGATTGGGACAAACGGCCAAAAATATGGGATATGAAGTGCAACGGGCCAAAAACAGGCGGATTTTCGATGCAAATGGACTTTCCGGGAATGGATCGATTCGATCAGGCGATTCTGGCCGCCTTGGGCGAGGACGGGCGCATGTCGATCGCGGATCTGGCGCGGCGCATTGGGCTTTCGAAGACGCCGACTCAGGCGCGGCTGCGGCGGCTTGAGGCAGAGGGCATCATCACCGGCTATCGCGCTTTGATCGATCCGATCCGGTTGGGGCTGGATCATGTAGCGTTTGTCGAGGTGAAACTGACCGATACACGCGAGGCAGCACTGGCGAAATTCAACGCGGCCCTTGCGCGGGTGCCCGAGATCGAACAGGCCCATCTGATGGCCTCGCATTTTGACTATCTGCTGAAGGTGCGGACGCGATCCATGTCGGCCTATCGCGCGGTGCTGGGCGAGAAGATATCGGCGCTGCCGCATGTGGCGTCGACCTCTACCTATGTGGCGATGCAGGCGGTGATTGAGGACAGCGCGGTGCTGCCGTGATTGGTATGTCGGGCGGATGCGCGCGAAATCGTGACTTGTCCGGTGGGAGTTTTGCGCCAAGATTGGACGATGCGACAGTTCTGGATTGCCCCGTTTCTTGGTCTTTGTTTCGCTGCGGCTGCGTCCCTCGCTCAGGCAGAGGGGGCAGGGCAGGCGCCGTCACACGCTGACAGTGCAAGCTGCCCGACGGCGCCGGATCATCAGGGCGCGGTAGACCAGCTGATCGGCCGTGTGCAGGCCGCCCCGGATGAATCGTCAGCGCAGCAGATCTCCAATCAGTTCTGGCAATATTGGGCGGATGCCCCGAACGCTGAGGCGCAGGCCTTGCTGGATCGTGGGATGACCCGGCGCTCGGCTTTTGATTTTCTGGGGGCGTTGGAGGCTTTTGATCGGCTGGTCGCCTACTGCCCGGATTATGCCGAGGGCTACAATCAGCGCGCCTTTGTCCACTATTTGCGGCGGGATTTTGCGGCGGCCCTGATGGATCTGGACCGCGCACTGGACCTGTCGCCACGCCATGTCGCAGCCCTGAGCGGTCGGGCGTTGTCACTATATGGGTTGTCGCGTCTGGGTGAGGCGCGCGAAGCATTGGATCAGGCCCTGTCGCTGAACCCCTGGTTGCCGGAACGGCATCTGGTGGCGCCGGGTGGACCGCTGGCACCGGAAGATGCGGATGCCGCCATGCCGGAGGTTGAGCTGTAGGCCTTAGCGCGGCGGCGCCCGGAAAAATTCACCAAACAGATCAGATAGCCCATTGTACCGCTGGAGCGTCCTAGGTAGGTCTGTGATGGCAGCGGGTTTCGCCTGCTGTGCGGACGTGGTGGAATGGTAGACACCGGAGACCTAAAATACTTGAGTATGTGCGGTAAAATGCATACGGAACAAGGCGTTGCGACTAAGAGACTGTTTTCAGGCCCGATATAGGCCCGAAACTGAAAATTGAAGAACAACGCCAGATGCGGGCGTGATGGAATGGTAGACATACCAGACTTAAAATCTGTTGGGCGAATGCCCGTGGGGGTTCGAGTCCCCCCGCCCGCACCAAATTATTGATTTATATCAGTGGCTTGTTTTGATTTGCTTTTGTCAGCATCATTGCAAATAAATGGCAGTACGCTAAGAGCTATATAGTTTTTCCAAGGGGGTAGTTCATGACGCTAGATGTTCGAGGTAGTCTCAAAAACACAAAGTTGAGAAAAAACCCTTACGTCGTGTTTGAGGAGCTACTTTCCAACGCAATCGACTCATTTCTCATTCGGAGAGATAGCAGTACGGCAGTACAAATCTCGAAGTCACATTCGCTGTAGAGTTCTGGTCTTCTGATCTTTCAGGAGATGAAATCGATCTCAAAGTGACCTGTTCGGACAATGGATGTGGTTTGGGGGAAGAACAGGCTTTGTTGCGCAAATCCGTTGATGGGCAGGCTTACCCTTTCCCCGGACGGACTTATCCTACGGGCTCTGTGACTGGTATGCCCAGAGCGGTGTAGCGATTGAGCGCGGCGACGCGGATTTGGACTTCCGCGACTTGTCTGTCAAAGTCGCGTGCCATGAGTGACTGGCCAAGAAGTTTCACACAGTTCGTCTTGCTCTCGACACGGCTTCTGCGGTGGTATCCGCTCCATCGCCACCACAGGGCGCGAGCCAGGTCTCGCGACGCGTTGACCGCTTCTTCCGGGCAGCGGCCCCGGCGCTTGTGGGCTTTCAGAGTTTGGCGTTCTTGCGGGGCGGAATGACGGCGCCGGCACCACGGGCAGCAATCGCGTCGGGGCATTTGCGCGTGTCATAGGCTCCGTCGGCGGTCACTGATCCGCTGTCCTGATCAGACGGCATTTGCGCGAGCAGTTCCGGCAGCATCGGCGCATCACCAACATTACTGGTGGTGACCTCGGCCGCCCGAACTTCCAGCGTTACTTTGTCGATCCCCATGGGTGTCTTACGCCAAATCCGGCATTTGGCGCAGCGGCAGCCCGAACAACATCTTCAAGGTCAGGCAGGTCTGGATCGCAGCGTCGCTGAATTGCTGTTGTCGGGCCCGCTTGCCGGTCGGCAGCGGCACCCAGACCATCTCGGGATCAAACCAATCGAAAGTGATCCGCGCCGCTTCAGCGCTTCATTGTAAGTCGACCAGTTCCTGGTCTTGTATTTCGTAGGGGCCCAACTGCTCATGCTGTTTCAGCTATCACACTGGATTCACGCAGTGAATCCCTCAGCCGATTTGTGCAAAAAGGCCCCAAGGTGGTGATGATCATCGAAATCGGTGCGACCTCTTCAGCAATCTCCAGAAAATGTTGGTCGCGGTGCCGCTTCAAAAGCTGAACTGCCCGCCGCAGGATCCCTTTCACGGATTGCCGGATCGGAAAGGGCTCGACCGAGGCAGAGCCTTTCTGCATCTCGATAATCGACTGGGTCATCCGCGGCACCATTTCGGCACGCTTGTCGAAGAGAGCGCGGTAGGCGCGCGGGTTTGGGCTGGAAGCGGGCGTTTGCTAGAACAGTGTGGCGATCGGCTCGATCAGCTCTGGCCCATCGTCGTCGCGCCCAAAGTGGGCGGCCTTGTGCGTTCTCGTTCGGTTGCTCCAAGTTCAACCCAGTTGTTGCTCTTTTTGCATTCAACGGTGCCTGATAACCATGGCTGGATTTGATCATCTGCAAGGATATTGGCCGATCAGCTGTTGGTGCCGTCTTTGGACTGGTTCAACGGTGCTGCGCGCTCGGCCTGAACCGATGCGATGGTTTCAAACAGCAGTGGCTTGCGGATCGGTTTTTGCAGGAAGCGGTCCATTCCGGCATCCAGACAGGCGCGCCGGTCGCTTTCAAAGGCGTTTGCGGTTAATGCAATGATCGCCGGTTGCGCCATATCGCTTGCGCGGATCTCACGGGTTGCTGACAGGCCGTCGACCTCTGGCATGGACATGTCCATCAGGATGATGCTGGGCTGATGGTCGCGGCACATATCAACAGCTTCACGGCCATTTTCGGCTTCGATCACCTTTAATTGTGTCGCGGCAAGATATTTGCGGATCAACAAGCGATTGGTGCGATTGTCGTCGGCCAGAAGCAGTAGGCCCGGACCGGGCTCTCGCCGGGGGACGTCAGAGGTCAGCTCTGTCGGGGCAATATGCTTAGTGACGGCTGCTGACAGCCTGACTTCGAGCCGGAAACAGGCCCCGTCCCCAACGGTCGATTGCAGGCTGATACCTCCGCCCATACGCTGTGCGAGAATGTTGGAAATCGTCAGACCAAGGCCGGTACCACCGAAGTGCCGCGTCGTCGCAGCGTCGGCCTGCGAAAACCGTTCAAACACATGCTTCGCTTGATCCTCGGATATGCCAATGCCAGTATCCACGACATCGATGAACAGATGGTACGGGTTCTTAGGATCGCAGGTCACATGCAGGGCGATATTGCCGCTATGCGTAAATTTTACTGCGTTGCTGAGTAGATTTACCAGAATCTGGCGCAGCCGGCCGTCATCGCCGTGGACCTGCTCGGGAAGGTCAGAGGTGTAGGTCTGGGTAAAGGCGAGCCCTTTTTCGCGCAGTTTGGGACGCAACACATCGACAGCGCCATCAATGCATTTACGCAAGTTGAAGTCGATTGCGCTGATCTCCATCTTGCCTGCCTCCAGCCGTGAAAGGTCAAGAATATCATTGATGATCTTCAATAGCGCGACAGAGGATTCACGGATCGTTTCAATGCATTGATCCTGCTCATCGGATAGATTGGTTCCCGCCAGAATGTCGGACATGCCGATGATGCCATTCATCGGCGTACGGATCTCATGACTCATATTGGCGAGAAATTCTGATTTGGCCCGGTCGGCCTTCTCCGCAGCCTGTTTGGCATGGGTGAGCTGGGTATTGCGCTGGGTCAATTGATGGTTGGCGCGCTTCAGTTCGTTGTTGAGCTGCACATCGCGGGTCACGTCCCATTCAACGCCGATCATCCGGGTGTGGCCGCGGTCGTCACGAAAGGCGCAGCCCATGGCGCGGATGTTCTTGCGGGTGCCATTCTTCAGCTCAATGCTGAAATCGACCGCATGGTGCGTGGCGCGGGTCAGTGCGTTCTGGAAACCGTCGACCACACGGTCCAGATCTTTGCGGTCGAGAAAGGAACGCCAGACGTCAATGGGGACCTTTCGCGCGCTGACGGGATCGCCGTACAGCTCGCGCATCCTGTCATCCCAGATTGCGCTATCGGAGGTGTCATCAATCTCCCAGATGCCGATCTTGGAGGTCTCTACTGCCATTTCGAGACGGCGAGAGAGAGCCTCAAGCTCGCGCTCACGTCGTTTGAGGGTTTGGATCATCGAACGTCGCGCCGCAGAAAGCCGCCCGGCAAGCGCAGTGGGGAACAAGGTGAATGCTCCGGCCAATAAAACGGCAATCCGCAGTTGCCATTTGTTATTGGCATGCGCCGGCCAGCCGTCGCGGGGACGGGCAGCCATCTGCCAGGTTCCGACGGGCAGAACGATGTCCATCAGCACCGGGTCGTTCTGCAATATCTCTGGGTCACCGTAGAACTGTTCGCCCATAGCCCCCTTGCCGTCCTTACCGACCAGGGCCACGTCGATCATCAGGCTTGGGTCGGTCAGCCCACCCTGTGAATAGACTGAATCCACATCGATCACCGCTGAAAGGATGCCCCAGAAAGATTTGTTTCCGGGCGGCCCGATAAATATCGGAAAGCGGCTGATCATACCTTGGCCGCCCTGCAGGAGGTCCACCGGTCCGGCAAGGACAAGTTCACCCGTGTCGCGCGCGCGCAGGGCAGCTGCACTTTGAGCCGCGTTCTTGCGGTAATCAAGCCCGACGGCGGCTTCGTTGCCTTCAATAGGATACATCAGTCGAATAACCAGGTCGGGCGCGGCTGCGATATTGCGCAGGTTTGCCTCGTCACCAAGCAGTTGTGCTGCGAGCTCGGCAAACCGAGGTTGGGACATATTCGGCTCAGTAGACAGCACAGCCTGCAATCCGCGGACCAGCTGGATATTGGCCGACAGATTGCCCTCGATCCGCGCGCGGATCAGCCCTGCCTCATATTGCACATCTGCGCGCAGCTTCTGGTCATAGATCGTATCGTTCTGCGTTTCGGCATAAATACCGGCTGCGACGATTACCACGAGGGCCACCAAAGTTGGCAGATATGTTCGGTTGTTCAGTGACTGAACCCAGGCTTTAGGCCGGAAACTCATGAGAAATACACCAGTGATTGTCGTTCTGCTGTGACTACACAGTCATTCCTGTCGCAAAACTATTCAACCAGTATTAACGATGCAGGATATTTTTCACTTTTGGCGACTGTTTCTTATGAGAGCTCGCTTATAGAGGTATTGATTCTAGTGAGCGATGCGGCGCTAGCAGGGGTTAACTTTAAAATACATGAAGCCCTTGGCGGTACGAGTTAATATTAGTTTCTGCTTAAGGGTGATTTCAGATTTATCTTCATGCAGCGTTAAGGAGGTTCTTCGGGAGGGTGGTTAGAGATGTTCGAGTACTATATAACTGAAATTGTTAGATAAATTCATACTCCATAAGTTGAATGTTCGAATTCCTATAGATACGCATTGGAGCTAATTCCCGAGTTAATATTTAAGCAAGAAAGCTTCTGTATTGATTTTCACAATAACTTTCAATGTGTGTAGAGGGTAAAGATGTTCTTCAAACGTGATGCAAAGAAACAGCAAGCGGCGACTGTATTGCAGCAATCGATCATTGATATGATTGATCGAACTCAGGCCATGATTCAGTTTGAACCGGACGGAACTATTCTTGAAGCCAATGCAAATTTTCTGGGCGCTATTGGCTATCAGATGGCTGAGATCGAGGGCAAGCATCACTCGATGTTTGTTGATCCCGACTACGCCCGAAGCGAGGCCTATAAGACTTTTTGGGATGACCTTGCCGCCGGGAAGTTCTTTACAGACCAGTTTCCGCGGGTTTCCAAGGCAGGTGAGACGATTTGGATCCAGGCGACCTACGCGCCGGTACTGGACAGCGAAGGCAACACCATTCGGGTGATCAAATTGGCAACCGACATTACCACACGTCAGAACTGCGTTGAAGATATTTCCAAAGGCTTGGACGCGCTGAGCCAAGGCGATCTCAGCTATCGTGTCCCCCTCTCAGAACTGCCGGATTTACGCGTGCTTTGTGAGGCGTTCAACACCGCGCAGGACACGCTGAACACCGCCGTAGAGACCGTAAAATCGGTGGCCGATGCCGTTGGCAGCACAGCGTCCGAGATCAGCCAGTCGTCAAGCGAGTTATCGCATCGTACCGAAACCCAGGCCGCGACACTGGAAGAGACCGCAGCCGCCATCGAAGAGCTGACGTCGACAGTGCGTTCTGCGGCCGATGGTGCGCGTGAGGTCGAAGAGATCGTCAGCAATGCCCGCACCACTGCAGAAGAAAGCGGGGAGGTGGTGAGCAACGCGGTAAAGGCAATGTCCCAGATCGAGGAATCTTCGGGCAAGATCTCGCAGATTATTTCTGTTATTGATGACATTGCGTTTCAGACCAATCTGTTGGCCCTGAACGCCGGGGTCGAGGCCGCAAGAGCGGGCGAAGCTGGGCGCGGATTTGCGGTTGTGGCTTCTGAGGTCCGTGCACTGGCGCAGCGGTCTTCGGATGCTGCTGGCGAGATCAAACTGCTCATTACGGAAAGTTCGCAATATGTTGGCAATGGCGTGACGCTGGTGAGCCGGGCAGGTGATGAACTGCAAAAGATTATTGGTAGCGTCAGCACCATATCCGGACATGTAAGTCAGATCGCTACTGGGGCTGCTGAACAGTCGGTTACCCTTGTGGAAATCAACACCGGTGTCAGCCAGCTTGACCAGGTGACGCAGCACAACGCAGCCATGGTGGAAGAGGCGACAGCCGCCAGCCAGACTCTGTCTAATGACGCCCAGGAACTGACCCGCCAAATTTCGATCTTCAAAACTGGATCAGGGGCCCAGAATGTCGTCTCCTTTGGCGGCGGGGCAGGGGCACAGGACTATGGCGTGCGTGCCTCTGGTTAAGGCATAAGGGGGCTGTCCTGGACAGCGTCGGTAGGCCGCCAAGTCGGCGAGATGTCCCTCGCTCTCAAAATTGGATCATGGTGCAGGATCCAACTGGGAGACTAGCCAGGCTCCATCCCAGCATCCGACCAGGGGCGACGCGGCGGTTGCGCTTCTGTCGTATTCAAAAAACCACGGATCGGACAATTTGGGGGTCGGCTTCTCCTATGTAAGGCCAGTCCGGCACGGGCTGGCGTTGCGCCGCCTTCTGATGCCCGGTGCGCAAGCTGCCGCGCACCCATCCCTGACCTGATCAGGATCAAAGACCGGCAATCGCAGGGCATGGTTTAAGATGGCAAACACACTTGATTTGCCAACCCATGACCGGAGTGACCGCTATGATCCGCCTTGCATCCATTCTCTATTCCCTGATCGGCAGCAGTCTTGCCGGTGCGGCCGTGATCGCGGTTCTGGTGGCCGGGCATGTCTCTGTTCCGGCTATTCTGATGGCGGCCGCTGTTGGTGCGGTAGCAGGGCTTCCGGTGTCCTATCTGGTGGCGCGACGGCTTTATCAGGGATGACCACGCGCGTCCCGGGCGGCGGCGCCGCGTTCAGGCGTCAAAGAAGCTGCGGGCTGTCGCGACAAAGGCGCGCGGATTTTCGGCGTGGAGCCAATGGCCGCAATCGGGAAGTTTGGCAAAATGTGACTGGCTGAACCGTGCCTTGATCAGGGGGCGATGCTCCGGCAGGACATAGTCCGAGGCAGCGCCGGACAGAAACAGCGTGCTGCCGTCCCATTGCGCGTCGGTCTCGGGAAAACCCATGATGTGGGGCATGTCGTGTTCCAGGGTGTCCAGGTTCAGGCGCCAGCGCCGGTTCGGTAGATCAAGGGACTGCGTGAAGAAACTCTGTAGTGCTTTCTCAACGCCGAGGTTGGCCAGCTGCTCCTCGGCGTCGGAGCGGCGTTCGACCTTTGCGAGATCAACCTGACGCATGGCATGTATGTATTGGATCTGGCTGTGCTGGTAGGCCACTGGCGCGATATCCGCGACCAGCAGGCGGCGCAGCGCCTGGGGGTGGTTGAGTGCCAGCGTCATTGCCGCCTTGCCGCCCATAGAGTGGCCAATCATATCAACGGGCCCGCCATGGGCTGCGATCACCTCCGCCAGATCATCGGCCATATCGCGGTAGCTGTGGGTTTCGGTCCAAGGGCTGTTGCCATGGTTGCGCATATCGATCGCGATGACCTCGCGATCATCGCAAAGCCGCTTGGCAATTGCGCCCCAGTTGCGGGCAGAGCCATAAAGCCCATGCGCGATCATCAAGGTGGGCTTGTCGGTCGGGGCGCCATGGCGGATCGTGTTCAGCATATCCCCGTGATAACGTCGGCATCGCCCGCTCGCCAGCCCCTTTGCGCGGGGGATTGCTGTTGTGTTTGATATCTCCGGCTGGCCATTGAGCGCACCGCAAAGCGTCGTTACTGTGCCGTTAGTTTTTCAGATCCCGGATCATCCATGCCAGATACACTTCTCAGCGATATCGAACAGGTTCAGGACCTGCTGAAAGACCGCGAACAGGCCGGCGGCGATCTTGCCTCTGCCCTGAAACACGCGCGACGCCGGTTGCCGCGCCGGATCTACCGTCAGGGGATGCGGCTTGCCGAGGCGCAGCATTTGCTGGCGCACCCGAAGCTGCGGCTGACGGTTGAGCACGATCCGTTGCAGCGCGCGGCGCGAGAGGTGATCAAGCACCTGAAGTCCATTGACCTGGCAGACCGCCGCCGCGGACGGCTACTGGATATCGTCGCCACAATTGCCTTCTCGTTAATCGTGGTTGCGATATTGCTCGTGGTGGTGCTGCGCTGGCGGGGGTTTGTCTAAGGCGTGACACCCCTTTCCCTTGCGGGCGCGGCCCGGTATCTTGAACGTGGTTCAAGACTGAAGGGCAGAGCAAATGGCAAGCAAGGCCGAAATCCGCAAGCAAGAGTTGCGTGAAAAACTGGTGGCAGCGGCTGAGATCCGCATCCGCCGTGATGGGGCAGGGGCACTGCGGGCGCGGGATCTTGCGACGGACGCGGGCTGCGCGGTAGGCGCCATTTACAATGCCTTTGACGATATGAATGCCATCGTGATGGCGGTGAACGGGCAGACCTTTCAGGCGTTGGGGCAGGCTGTGCGGCAGTCTCTCAACGGGGCGGAAGCTGCGGCGCCTACCGAACGGCTGATCCTGATGAGCAATGCGTATCTGGGATTCGCGGCAGAGAATACCCGGCTGTGGCGCGCCTTGTTCGATGTGCAGGCGGAGGAGACGGAGGTCCCTGACTGGTACCGTGCCGCGCTGGAGGATCTGTTTTCAAACATTGCGGCGCCGGTTGCGGAGATTTTTCCCGACAAAACACCCCAGGATTTGGTGCTTATGGTGCGGGCGCTGTTCTCGGCCGTGCATGGAATCGTTTTGTTGGGACTGGAAAACCGGATCTCCGGCGTGCCGGTTGACCAAATTGAGCGCATGATTTCCGAGGTGTTGTCGCGGCTTACATGATTTTTTGAACATTGTTCAAAATAATACTTGAACGGCGTTCAAAATATTTCTATACCCATGTTGTGAACGATGTTCATGATATGGAGGAAACCATGTTTGCAACGATTAAGACCTTGATCCGGGGCATTGATGCCCGCGCTGAAGAGCGGTTGAGCGACACCTATGCGATTGAGCTGATTGATCAGAAGATCCGCACCGGCGAGGCCGATCTGACCCGCGCCAAACAGGCGCTGGCCGGTTTGATCCAGAAATCCCGTATGGAGACCCGTCAACTGGAGGCGGTCACAACGCGGATCAACGATCTGACGGAGCGGGCCCGCGCGGCACTTACAGAGGATCGCCAGGATCTGGCGCAGGCCGCTGCCACGGCCATTGCGGAGTTGGAAAATGAGCAGGCGATGCGCCGCCGTACGGTCGACATGCTGGAGCAGCGCAGCCTGCAGCTGCGCCAGTCCGTAGAATCCTGTCATCGCCGTCTGATGGATCTGAAACAGGGCGCAGTTGCAGCGAGGGCCACCCGCAAGGCACAAACGGCGCATAGCGGCATGGCGCGCAACACCGGCCCGAGCGACACGCTGGGGGAGGCAGAGGCGCTGATCAACCGGGTGATGTCCGCCGAAGATCCCTTTGAACAGAGCGAGATCCTGAAGGACATCGAAACCGGGCTGAGCCATGGCACGGTGGCAGATGATCTGGCGGATGCCGGGTTCGGCGCCCCGACACGCAGTACCGCTGCTGATGTTCTGGCGCGGCTGGCACTGAAAAACTGACACTGCGCGAGCGTCCACAAACCGGCGCAGCTTTCTTAAATACCTGAAAAATCAAGACGACCAACCGGGAGAGACCCAATGAGCAACGCACGCAACGACAACAACCTGATCACCACCCTCAATGTGGCCGGTGTGGCTGTGGCTTACGGGATGCTGGGCATCTCGCTCTGGCTTTCGACTGAGGTGCCGCTGGCGACCAAAGGGTTCTGGGGTATGGGCATCATGCTGCTGACACTGAGCTTGATCAACGTTGTGAAATACCGCTTTGATATCCGTTCCAGCGAGGATCGCATCCGCCGCATCGAAGAGGCGCGCAATGAGAAAATGCTGGAAGAGGCGTTGGCTGAGACCAAACCGCTCTGATCCGGCGGATTGAGACCTAACAAAAGAAAACCGCCGCGTGCCATAAGAACGCGGCGGTTTTTTGTTTTGACCGACTGGCTTAGTGGTTCGGGTAGAGCGGGAAGCGGGCGCAGAGGGCAGCCACTTTCTCGCGCACCGAGGCCTCGACAGCAGCATTACCGTCTTCGCCATTGGCGGCCAGACCGTCGACAACTTCGATGATCAGATCCGCGATTTCGCGGAATTCAGCTTCGCCAAAGCCACGGGTGGTGCCTGCGGGGGTGCCCAGACGGATGCCCGAGGTAACGGTCGGCTTTTCCGGGTCGAACGGGATGCCGTTCTTGTTGGTGGTGATATGGGCGCGGCCCAGAGCTTTGTCCACGATATTGCCGGTCACGCCTTTGGGGCGCAGATCGACCAGCATCACATGAGTGTCGGTGCCACCGGTGACGATGTCGAGACCGCCCTTGATCAGCTGATCCGAGAGTGCCACGGCATTGGCGCGCACCTGCTTCTGGTAGTCTTTGAACTCAGGACGCAGTGCTTCGCCAAAGGCGACGGCCTTGGCGGCGATCACATGCATCAGCGGGCCACCCTGGATACCGGGGAAGATCGCGGAGTTCACTTTCTTTGCGATATCGGCATCATTGGTCAGAATCATGCCGCCGCGCGGGCCGCGCAGGGTTTTATGCGTGGTGGTGGTGGCGACATGCGCGTGGGGAAAGGGTGAGGGGTGTTCACCTGCGGCAACCAGGCCGGCGAAATGCGCCATGTCGACATGCAGGTAGGCGCCAACCTTGTCGGCAATCTCGCGGAAGCGGGCAAAGTCGATGACGCGGGGAATAGCGGAGCCGCCAGCGATGATCAGCTTGGGCTGATGCTCAACCGCGAGGGCCTCAACCTGATCATAGTCAATCAGGCAGTCTTCTTCGCGTACACCGTAGTGAACAGCGTTGAACCATTTGCCGGACTGGTTGGGGCGCGCACCGTGAGTGAGGTGACCGCCGGAGGCCAGATCCATGCCGAGGATGGTGTCGCCGGGCTGGATCAACGCCTGGAACACACCTTGGTTCGCCTGCGAGCCGGAGTTGGGCTGCACGTTGGCGAACTCACAGCCAAACAGTTGTTTGGCGCGGTCAATGGCGAGGTTCTCAGCAACATCAACGTATTGGCAGCCGCCATAGTAGCGACGACCCGGGTAGCCCTCGGCGTATTTGTTGGTCAGAACAGTGCCCTGGGCCTCCATCACGGCGGCGGAGACGATGTTTTCCGACGCGATCAGTTCGATCTCGTCGCGCTGACGGCCAAGTTCATCCGTGATAGAGCCGAACAGCTCCGGATCGCGCTCGGCGAGGGATTGGGTGAAAAAACCGGGGTCGCGGGAGGTGGTCACGGTCATGATGCTGGCTCCATGAGTTGGCGTTCCATTTGAGAGATTTCCTATCGGAAACTCCCTGACCCTGAAAGCCCGGAATACGACGAATTCCTCGCTGAGAGCGGCAAGACTGGCAATCTTGGGAAAGCTGTGATTGTTTCGGAACGAATTGCGTAACACCGGAAACAGATTTGATGACCATGAGAATCGCCTTTCTGGCCAGCCGGGCTCCGGTGGCGCAGTCAGCCCAAGCCGCGATGGTGGCCCGCTATGGCAATGTGCCCAAGGAAGAGGCGAATGTGATCGTTGCCCTTGGCGGCGACGGTTTCATGCTGGATACGTTGCATGATACGATTGATCTGTCGGCTCCTGTTTATGGCATGAACCGTGGTACCATCGGTTTTTTGATGAATGAATATAGCGAAAGCGACCTGATCGCGCGGTTGATGGCCGCTGAACAGGAGATCATCAATCCGCTGTCCATGGTTGCACTTGATACTGAAGGGCGGACGCATCGCGCTCTTGCCATCAATGAAGTCTCATTGCTGCGGGCTGGTCCTCAGGCGGCCAAGCTGAAGATCTCGGTCGATGAACGTCAGCGCATGGCAGAGCTGGTCTGTGATGGTGCGCTGGTCTCAACGCCTGCGGGGTCCACCGCCTACAATTATTCGGCGCATGGCCCAATCCTGCCCATCGGTTCCGATGTGCTGGCGCTGACAGCGATTGCTGCCTTTCGTCCGCGCCGTTGGCGCGGTGCGTTGCTACCGAGCAATGCAACAGTTCGGTTTGATGTGCTGGAACCCGATAAGCGGCCCGTGATCGCCGCAGCAGATTCCGTGTCCTTTGCCAATGTGGTGCAGGTGGAAATTGCGACCCAAACCAAAATCCGCCACAAGATTATGTTCGACCCTGGCCATGGGCTCGAAGAACGGCTGATATCCGAGCAGTTCACCTGAGATAGAGTGATGCCTCATAGGTTGTATCACGTGTTTGTGAATGCAAAACTCGCTATTTTGTGCGATAATCGAACTCTACAATAGGCCGATGCCAGCGGTGACAGCCAAAGGGCATAGCGATCCCACTAAGGGACGCAGCGATCTACCGGGATGGCAATCGGCCGCTTATTTAAGCACCTATCATTTTGCCTGAACCGGACTGTGCGGATCTTCATCCGTCCGCGTTTGAAACTGCGAAGGCGGGAAACGCCGGGGCGATGATCCTGAACCTTCGTGTGATTATTTTATGAACGAGTATCCGGTGGTATCGGAATATCCGGGGGTCGGCGCATACCGAGCCCCGGATTTTCATGTGTTTCAAAGATGGATGCCCATAATTGTCGACCTGATAATGGATTATAGTTTTGTCGCCATCTGTGCCCACAGCGGATCGCACATGGGGCCAATGCGGTCCTCGATCGCGATGCAGGCATCCACGGCCATGTCTTCACGCCAACGCGGTGCCGCGATCTGTATGTTCGTCGGCTGTGGACCTGCGGGCAGCTGGGCCAGTCGGCTTGGAACCGAAGCTGCGGGCAGGCCTATGAAGTTCATCGCATAGGAATATACAGCACAGCCCAGGACCTCATGCACGCCTGTGGCGCCTTCAGTGTCCCGATCAGGTTTGAAGAAAGGTTGCGGCAAAAACGGCGTGAGCACCAGCGGGTAATCCTGCATGAACAGCGACCAATCCCGCGCATACTGCGTGCGTTTGGCCATCATTTGCAGCAGTTCCGCCCCGGCAAAGGGGGGGAATTCCTCAAAATACACTGCAAAGATATCCCGCACGGTTTGCGAGCCGGCGGCATCCACGTCCCCCTTCATCAGGGCATAGACCTCTCCCATCAAGGCGCGATAGCCGGTACGACCGGCGTCGAAGACATCCGGCAGCTTGGTTTCCTCAACCAGATAACCGGCATCACCCAGCGCTGCACGCGCGTCCTCCAGTGCGGCGTCGACCTCGGGGTGCAGATCGTAGCCGTAGGTTTCCTTGGAAAAGGCGACGCGGATCGGACCGTCCGGGGATGCACCACGCCAAGGCATAGGCACATGGAATGGATCGCGCGGGTCGGCGGCAATCAGGCTGGGCATCGACAGATGCAGATCCCGCGCTGATCGGGTGATCAGTCCCTGCACCGACATATTCTGTGCGAGCATGCCGCGCTCTGCGCTTTGGCTTGGGTTCCAGGCCGGCACCCGCCCCAGACCCGGTTTTACTGTCACGGCACCATTGGCTGCCGCCGGAAACCGAAGCGAACCACCGATATCATTGCCATGGGCCAACGCACCAATGCCTGCCATGACCGCGGCCCCCGCGCCGCCAGATGATCCGCCGGGGGAGATATGCCGACCCCAGGGATTATGTGTGCGCCCAAACAGCGGATTGTCTGTGTCGGCGCGAAAGGAAAACTCGGGCGTGTTGGTGCGTCCGATAATAACCGCGCCGGCGTCTTGCAGGTTTTTCACCACTGGCGCGTCACCTGGGGCGATCAGATCCTTCAGCGCGGTGACACCGTTAGAGGTCGCGTGACCGTTCTGATCGACGTTGATCTTGATGGTCACGGGGATGCCATGCAGCGGGCCTGGCGTCGTGCCGTTGTTGCGGGCCTGATCAAGCGCATGGGCGCGCTCTAGGGCTTCACCCCTCAGATCCTCGACGACGGCGTTTAAGGCAGGGTTCACTGCGGCCATTCGGGACAGCGAGGCCTCTACCGCCGCCTTGGCAGTGATGTCCCCGTTGCGGGTGTGTGTTGCCAGTTCAGTTGCGCTAAGCTGCCAGATTTCCGTGCCTGTCATATGTTTAGTCTCCCTTACCGCGAGAGTAGTGGGCAGGGCGGGACATGCAAGGCGCGTCACTCCAAAAAAAGAACCCTGCCACAGGGGCAGGGTGTAAGTTGGGGAGGTATTCAATGTGCCCTGCCAATGACAGGCGGGGCAGTAGATCGTGTTACCTGGCGTAGCCGAGGTCCTGCAGCGCCAGGGTGATTTCGTCCAGAATGGCCGGATCATCGATGGTTGCGGGCATTTTCCAATCCGTGCCATCGGCGATGTTCACCATCGTGCCACGCAGGATCTTGCCAGAGCGGGTCTTCGGCAACCGGTCCACGACGCAGGCCTGTTTAAAAGCCGCCACGGGACCGATCTTTTCACGCACCAGCTTGACCACCTGTGCGGCGACCTCGGCATGGGGCGTGTCGCAACCGGCGTTGAGGCAGAGGAAGCCAACAGGGGCCTGACCCTTAAGGCTGTCGCTGACGCCGATAACGGCGCATTCGGCCACGTCGGGATGTCCTGCCAGCACCTCTTCCATTGCACCGGTGGACAAGCGGTGGCCCGCGACATTGATCACGTCATCAGTGCGCGCCATGATGTAGAGATAGCCGTCCTCATCCTTCATGCCGGCATCTCCGGTCTCGTAATAGCCGGGGAAGGTGGTGAGATAACTCTTCTTGAAGCGGTCCTCGGCATTCCACAGCGTGGGCAAGGTGCCGGGGGGCAGGGGCAGTTTAACTGCAATCGCCCCCAGCTCGCCTGCCGCAACAGGGTGGCCGCCTTCGTCCAGGATATCAACGGTATAACCGGGCATTGGCACGGCGGGAGAGCCGAGTTTGGTTGGCAGCTCTTCAACCCCCAGCGGGTTCGCGGCAATCGACCAGCCGGTCTCTGTCTGCCACCAGTGATCCACCACCGGCACCTTTAGCTGATCCTGCGCCCAGACGATGGTGTCGGGATCCGCGCGTTCACCAGCCAGATAGACCTGTTTGAGGCAGCTGAGATCGTATTTCTTGACGTATTCGCCTTTGGGATCTTCCCGCTTTACCGCCCTGAACGCGGTCGGGGCGGTGAAGAAACTTTTGACCTTATGTTCGGAGATCACCCGCCAGAATGTGCCCGCATCCGGCGTGCCAATGGGCTTGCCCTCAAACACGATCGTGGTGTTGCCATGGATGAGCGGCCCGTAGCAGATATAGCTGTGACCCACGACCCAGCCCACATCGGACGCCGCCCAGAACACGTCGCCAGGATCAACATTATAGATGTTCTTCATCGACCAGTTCAGCGCCACCAGTTGGCCTGCGGTGTGGCGGATCACGCCCTTGGGCTGGCCGGTGGTGCCGGAGGTATAGAGGATATAGGCGGGGTGATTGCCCTCAACCGGGACACATTCGGCTGGTTCCACACCGTATTGGAAACCATGCCAATTGACGTCGCGGCCTTCGATCAATTCGGCGACTTCCTGTTCGCGCTGGAAAATCACGCAGAAGTCGGGCTTGTGTTCGGCCAGCTCAATCGCGCCGTCCAGAAGGGGTTTGTAATGCACCGTGCGCCCCGGCTCCAGACCGCAGGAGGCGGCGATAATCGCCTTAGGCGTGGCGTCGTCAATGCGCACGGCCAATTCATTGGCCGCAAATCCACCAAAGACCACAGAGTGCACAGCCCCCAAACGCGCGCAGGCCAGCATTGCTTCCAGTGCCTCGGGGATCATCGGCATGTAGATGATGACGCGGTCGCCTTTTTCCACGCCCTTGGCGCGCAGGGCACCGGCGAGAGTGGCAACCCGGTTGCGTAGCTCGACGTAGGAGATTTCGCGCTTGGTATGGGTGATCGGACTGTCATAGATGATCGCGGCCTGCTCGCCCCGGCCAGCCTCAACATGACGATCGACGGCATTGTAGCAGGTGTTCACCTTGGCATCGGCGAACCATTCATAGAGCCCGTCCCCCTTGTCGGTCAGGGCCTTGGTTGGCGCACTGTCCCAGCTGATAGCGTTGGCTGCTTCCATCCAGAAGTGTTCGGGGTTGGCCTTCCAGCTCTCATAGACGGCTGAATATGACATGGGTTCCTCCTCCTCATCCTTGGGGGTGAGTTAGGCCCATGGGCGTCGGTCGGGCAAGCGCCCTGCGCGACGTAGCGCCATATTGGCGCAAGAAATTTGCAGTTTAGCGCAAGAATTATCTGCAAAGTTTTGCAAACAGAATTGTTTTGGTGAATATCCAGCAAGATGACAGGGGGTTTGCAAAGTCTATGTGAACCCCTGCGAAATCGACGCGATGAGTGGAGAAGAGCAGGCGCGCTGATTCTTTGATCCGCGCCTGCGCCTTGTCCGATTGGCAATTGCCCCCTGATGTCGGTCAAATGCCGGGGTCAGCTGTAGTGAGTGACAGGCGTCCCTGCGATGGCGGCCATGTTCAGCAGCCCGCGCGCGGTGATCGACGGGGAGACGATATGCGCCCGATTGCCCATGCCCATCAGGATCGGACCGACTTCCAGCCCGCCGGCGCGCATTTTCAGGATATTGCGTACGCCACTGGCAGCATCAGCATGGGCAAAGATCAGCACATTGGCCTCTCCCTCCAGCCGTGAGTTCGGGAAAATGCGGGTGCGCAGCTCGGGATCTAGCGCCGTGTCGATGTTCATCTCGCCCTCGTAGATGAAATCACGCGGTGTCTCGTCCAAAATCTGGATCGCGGCGCGCAAGCGAGCACCGGAATCGCAGCTGGTATTGCCAAATTGCGATTGTGAGCAAAGCGCAATTTTCGGCTCCAGACCGAAACGGCGGACATGGCGCGCGGCACCGATAACGGTCTGGGCAATCTGTTCGGGCGTCGGCTCAATCCGCACATGGGTGTCCCCGATGAACAGGGGTCCGTCTTCAAGGATAACCAGCGACAATGCACCGTGAGGTTCGTAAGTGCCGCCGCCAAGGACCTGGTTCACATAGTTCATATGCCAGCGATACTCACCAAAGGTACCGCAGATCATGCTGTCGGCCTCGCCGCGATGGACCATGATGGCGCCAATTGCGGTGGTGTTGGTTCGCATGATCGCCTTGGCCAGATCGGGCGTCACGCCTTCGCGCTGCATGACGCGGTGATAGCTGGTCCAATAGTCGTAATAGCGCGGATCATTTTCTGGGTTCACGATCTGGAAATCGGTACCGGGACGAATGCGCAGGCCCAACCGTTCGCAGCGGGTTTCGATGACCTCCGGACGACCGATGAGGATTGGTGTCTCGGTAGTTTCTTCCAGAATGCCCTGGGCGGTGCGCAACACGCGCTCATCCTCGCCCTCGGTAAAGACGATGCGCCGTGCGGCGGCCTTTGCCGCTTCAAACACCGGTTTCATCAGAAGCGCGGATTTGAACACGGTCTGATTTAGCTTCGCCCGGTAGGCTGCAAGATCGTCTATGGGACGCTGTGCGACGCCACTCTCCATCGCGGCCTTGGCCACGGCGGATGACACCACCCCGACAAGACGCGGATCGAATGGTTTAGGGATAAGGTAGTCCGCACCAAAGGTCAGCTGTTCGCCCTGATAGGCGGCTGCGGCTTCGGCGGAGGTGGTCATACGGGCCATTTCGGCAATGCCCTCGACGCAGGCGATCTGCATCTCGTCGTTGATCTCTGTCGCGCCGACATCGAGCGCCCCGCGGAAGATGAACGGGAAGCAGAGGACATTGTTGACCTGATTGGGAAAGTCGCTGCGGCCTGTGGCGATGATCGCATCAGGCGAGACCTCGCGAGCCACATCCGGCAGGATTTCCGGGTTGGGGTTGGCGAGGGCGAAAATGATCGGCCGGTCGGTCATCTTGGCGACCATTTCCGGCTTCAGCACATTGGGACCAGACAGGCCAAGGAACAGATCAGCACCACCGATCACATCGTCCAGCGTGCGCAGATCGGTCTTCTGTGCAAAGGCCGATTTATGCGGGTTCATATCCTCGGTGCGACCCTCATAAACCAGACCGTGCAGATCGCAGAGCCAGATATTCTCACGTCTCACGCCCAGTTTCACCAGCATGTTGAGGCAGGCAATCCCCGCAGCGCCACCACCGGTGGATACGATTTTGATATCCTCAAACCGTTTTCCGGCCACATGCAGCGCATTCTTGGCCGCAGCGCCTACAACAATCGCGGTGCCGTGCTGATCGTCATGAAAAACCGGGATGTTCATCCGCTCGCGGCAGATCTTCTCGACGATAAAGCAGTCCGGCGCTTTGATGTCCTCGAGATTGATGGCGCCAAAGGTCGGTTCCAGCGAACAGACGATATCGGCGAGTTTTTCTGGATCGCTCTCGTTCACCTCAATATCGAAACAGTCGATACTGGCGAATTTCTTGAACAGGACAGCCTTGCCCTCCATCACAGGTTTGGAGGCGAGCGCGCCGATATTACCCAAACCCAGAACCGCCGTGCCATTGGTCACCACCGCAACCAGATTGCCGCGCGAGGTGTATTTTGCCGCGTCGGCCGGATCGGATTTGATTTCCAAGCAGGCCTCGGCGACACCGGGGGAGTAAGCCCGTGCCAGATCACGGCCATTTGCCATCGGCTTGGTCGCGCGGATTTCCAGCTTACCGGGGTTGGGATAGGCGTGATAGTGCAACGCGGCATCGCGCAGTGATTGTGTGTCGGTTTTTGGATTTTTGGTCATCAGGCGCTCCAGAGACTTTAGTTTAGTGCTAAACGACTTTTGACGTCAGGGAAACAGGCTATTCTTTCAGTGTTATCTTGGCGCTCTGACAGGTCTTGCGCCTAAGGTCGCTTCGTCTCACTGTATGGCAAAAACCTATAGGGGAGCGAAGAATGGCCGATACGATTGCGGAGCTTAGGCTGCCAACGCAGGAACTGCGGGACGATATCCCGTTTTATACCAAAACACTGGGTATGAAGCTGAATTCCATCTATCCGGCGGACGATCCGGCGATTGGCGTGTTTTCAGGCCATGGGCTGCGTTTGCGTATTGAGCGGGGCGCGGCAGAGGCGCCTGGGACCATCCGCATCCTAACCGATGACCCCGATGGATTTGCTGACGGCGCGCGCAGGCTGACGGCGCCAAATGGCACCAAGATTGAGATCGAAGAGCGCAATCCACCGCTGGTCATGCCAGAAACGGTTCACAGCTTTGTTGTGCGCCGGCTCAAGGATCAGGCCCCCTGGATCATCGGCCGTGCCGGAATGCACTACCGCGATCTGGTGCCGGATCGCTTGGGCGGGTCGATCATTGCAAGCCATATTCGCATCCCTGATGGCGGGCCGGTTCCGGATATGGTGCATTTTCACCAGGTCGGCTTTCAGCTGATCTTCTGCATCCATGGCTGGGTTGATGTCGTCTATGAGGATCAGGGCGACACGATGCGCTTGACCGCAGGCGATTGTTTCATTCAGCCGCCGGAGATCCGTCATCGGGTGCTGGAAGCCAGCGACAATGTGCAGGTGATCGAAATTGGCGTGCCGGCCGAACATGTGACTGAGATCGATCATGAGATGACGTTGCCGACACCACATCTGAGGCCAGAGCGCGAATGGCAGGGTCAGCGATTTGTTTACAACAAGGCAGAAGATGCCGAATGGGTGCCGTTCCGCCTGCCGGGGTATATCTGCCGCGACACTTCGATTGCCGAGAACACCAAGGGCGTGGCCGGGGTGCAGGTGGTGCGCCGGGGCGAGGGCGCGCCGCAGTGGGCGGCCCATGACACCGATATTCACTTCACCTTTGTGATGAATGGTACGCTGACGCTCGAAGGGCAGGGGCGCGAGCCGTTTCAACTGGAACAGGGCGATGCTTTTGTCATTCCACCGGGCATGAAGACCCGGTTGAGCGAGCCTTCGGTTGATGTGGAGCTGCTCGAAGTGACCTTGCCCGGAGTGTTCAACACCACATTGGGCGATCCGTCAGCCTGAGGCGCGATCTGCCGATGGCAGCCTGGGCTGGATGGTGTGATACACTTGCCTGTACGTGCCGGGGGCTTCCACTCCCTTGGTGAAATCCGCTAGTGTCACCAATTCTGACCAAATGATCAAAAAATTAAGGAATCGCCATGAACCTCAGAGACGCTGCCACCGCCGTTCGTGAAAACGCGCACGCGCCTTATTCCAATTTCAAGGTCGGCGCGGCGATCAGAGCGGCGTCTGGCACCATCTATGTGGGTTGCAATGTCGAAAACGTGGCCTACCCAGAAGGGACCTGCGCCGAGGCAGGCGCGATTGCGGCCATGGTGGCAGCCGGTGAGACGCGGCTGGAGGCGGCGTATGTGATTGCCGATTGTCCTGCACCTATTCCGCCCTGCGGTGGTTGCCGCCAGAAGCTGGCGGAATTTGGTGGCGCGGATGCGCACGTCACCCTTGCGACCACCGATGGAACCGAGCGAGAGACCACAATTGGCGACCTGCTCCCCGGAGCATTTGGTGCGGATCACATGGAACGGAGCTGAGCCATGGATGCGCGCGCCATAATTGCCAGCTTGCGCCGGGGTGAAACGCCAAGCGACAGCGATCTGCGTTGGTTTGCCGAAGGATTGGCCAATGGCACAGTAAGCGACGCTCAGGCCGGGGCCTTTGCCATGGCAGTCTGTCTGCGCGGCCTGGGGGTGGACGCACGGCGGGCGCTGACATTGGCGATGCGTGACAGCGGCGATGTGCTGACGTGGAACCTGGGTGGTCCGGTGCTGGACAAGCACTCCACCGGTGGGGTTGGCGATTGTGTGTCGCTGCTGCTGGCTCCGGCCTTGGCGGAATGCGGGGCGTATGTTCCGATGATTTCGGGGCGGGGACTGGGCCATACCGGCGGCACGCTCGACAAGATGGAAGCCATTCCGGGCGTCTCTACGCAGGTGTCTGAACAGCAACTGGTGCAGATGATGCAGAATGTGGGCTGTGCCATCGTTGGCGCCACGGCGCAGATCGCTCCGGCGGACAAGCGGCTTTATGCGATCCGCGATGTGACGGCCACAGTGGACAGTCTCGATCTGATCACCGCGTCTATCCTGTCGAAGAAACTGGCGGCCAGCACTGATGCACTGGTGCTGGATGTCAAAATCGGATCTGGCGCGTTTATGAAGACCTTGGATGAGGCCGAAGCGCTGGCGCGCAGCTTGACGGATACTGCCAATGCCGCGGGCTGCAAAACCTCTGCATTGATCACAGACATGAACCAGCCGCTTGCGCCTGCCCTTGGCAATGCGCTGGAGGTGACAGAGGTCATGCGGGTGCTGACGGGCCTGTCCGGTCAGGATGGCGCATTGGCGGAACTGACAGCCGCGCAGGGCGGTGTGCTATTGGCCCATGGTGGGCTGGCAGCGGACGCAGCAGCCGGGGCCGCGATGATCCGCAAGGCGATTGCAAGCGGGGCGGTAGCGGACCGCTTTGCCCGCATGGTTGCGGAGATGGGCGGCCCGACAGATTTTTCTGATTGCTGGCAGGATATCCTGCCTATGGCACCGGTGCTGCGCGCGATCACAGCAGAGCAGCCAGGCGCTGTTTCTGCAATCAATGGCGAGGCGCTGGGCATGGCGGTTGTGCGCCTTGGCGGTGGGCGTATGATCGAGAGTGATGTGGTCGATCCCTCGGTCGGCCTTGCCAATCTGGCGCCGCTGGGTGCGGAACTGGCCAAAGGGGAACTGATTGGCACCATCCATGCCGCGGATGAGGCGGCTGCAGATGTGGCAGAGAGATGCCTGCGCGCGGCCTACCAACTGTCTGAGGCCGCGCCCGAACTGCCACCGCTGATTCACAAGAGGATTGCATAATGGCCCGTGCCTTTCTTGTGGTGATGGATTCCGTTGGCATCGGGGGTGCGCCTGATGCCGGGCGGTACTTCAACGGGGAACTGCCGGATCTTGGGGCCAATACGCTGGCTCATATTGCGCAGGCCTGCGCAGCCGGACGGGCTGAACAGGGGCGAAGAGGACCCCTGCACCTGCCAGCACTGGATGGTTTAGGCCTTGGGGCTGCTGTTGCGTTGGCCTCTTCCGTGCCTTGCCCGGATCTGGGGGGGACTTTGCGTGTTGGGCGCTGGGGCGCTGCTACAGAGACAAGCCGGGGTAAGGACACGCCTTCGGGCCATTGGGAACTGGCGGGATTACCGGTGCCGTGGGATTGGCGATATTTCCCGGATCAAAACCCGGCATTTTCTGACGAACTGGTTGCCCATGTCTGCGCGGCAGCCGGGACCGATGGCATTCTGGGCAATTGTCATGCATCGGGCACCGCGATCATAGAAACGTACGGAGCCGAACATATTCAGTCTGGGCAGCCGATCTGCTACACGTCGGCTGACAGCGTGTTCCAGATCGCCGCTCACGAAGAGAGTTTTGGCCTCGACCGGTTGCTGACGCTCTGCGAAGCGGTGGCACCTTATCTGCATCAGATGAAAGTAGGTCGGGTGATTGCACGGCCCTTTGTCGGCACGGCGAAAGACGGGTTTCAGCGAACCGCCAATCGGCGTGATTATGCGATTATGCCACCTGCGCCGATCTTGACCAATTGGGTGCAGGATGCAGGGCAGCGCGTGCATGGCATCGGGAAGATCGGAGATATCTTCTCTATGCAGGGCATTGATACCTTGAAAAAAGGCAATGATGCCGAGTTGATGCACTACCTGCATGATGCGGTGGCTGAAGCGGAAGAGGGCAGCCTGACCTTTGCCAATTTTGTAGAATTTGACAGCCTCTATGGCCATCGCCGCGATATCTCGGGATATGCCTGCGCGCTGGAATGGTTCGACGGAGAAATCGCGAAGCTGTTACCTGAGTTGCGCGCAGATGATCTACTGATCCTGACTGCAGATCACGGCAATGATCCCAGCTGGCCAGGCACAGACCATACGCGCGAACAAGTACCTGTGTTGATGGCTGGGGTCGGGATTGGTCCGCTTGGCTGTGTCGGATTTGCCGATGTCGCGGCGACGGTTGCTGCGCATCTTGGCGTGACCGCAACGGGGCCTGGTAAGCCTGTCTTGCATGGCTGACTGCGACCAAGACCTGCTATCTGGTGATTGTGCAAGTGATGTTTTATTACGAAGCTTCGCACCAGCTCGTAATAAATCTAGCTTGCCTGTCGCAGCGTACAGAGACTATGAGAGTTTGAATTTTCCCGAAAGGAGTGGCCCATGTCCGATCATCTGACCGTTGTCGATCACCCGTTGGTGCAGCACAAGCTGACCCTGATGCGCGACAAGGGCACATCGACCGCAGGATTTCGCCGTCTGCTGCGCGAGATCACCCAGCTTCTCGCCTATGAAATCACCCGCGAAATGCCGCTGACCACCACCACCATCGACACCCCGATGGAGGAAATGGAAGCGCCAATTCTGGCAGGCAAAAAGCTGGCGTTGGTGTCGATCCTGCGTGCGGGCAACGGTATGCTGGACGGTGTTCTGGAGCTGATCCCCTCGGCCCGCGTTGGTTTTGTGGGACTGTACCGGGATGAGGAAACGCTGCAGCCGGTTCAATACTACTTTAAGGCACCGGAGGGTTTGAAAGACCGCCTGGTAATCGCCGTGGACCCGATGCTGGCGACCGGAAACAGCTCTGCCGCAGCAATTGATCTGCTGAAAGAAGCCGGCGCGAACGACATTCGCTTCCTCTGTCTCCTGGCCTCGCCCGAAGGAGTGGAGCGGATGAAGGAATTGCACCCCGATGTGCCAATCGTCACCGCCTCGCTGGACCGTCAACTAAACGAAAAAGGGTACATCCTGCCCGGCTTAGGTGATGCAGGTGACCGGATGTTCGGCACAAAATAAGCGCGCTAGCAATGCGTCTGTACGTATTTCTGGACTGTGATTGCGGTCCTTTTCTAGGGCGTCTGGAAACAGGCGCTCTTTGATCATTGGGGTAGGCTTCCGGGCGATGGATCCGCGAGATGTCTCTGGGATCTTTCGGTTATTCTGGCAAACCCCGCTTTACTCAGATTCCGTTTTCAGGCATCCTGCACCCATATATTGTGGGGCTTTCGGATGACGCTTACTAGAATTATTGCAAGTGCCTTGATCGCGGTGGCCGGCATCAGCAGCGCAAATGCGCAGTCGATCCGCACGACAGAGCCTCCTGCCGAGTTCCCACCCGCTTCCTATGCAGGCAAACAATACGTCGATAGCCGAGGCTGTGTCTTCATTCGCGCGGGTATTGATGGAAACACCACTTGGGTGCCACGCGTGACGCGCAGCCGCAAACAGCTCTGCGGGTTTGAACCCACAGAGGTGTCCGCAACGTCCGTCCCTCCTAAACCCACGTCTGCTCCAGCACCCGAATTGATCACCCTGCCGGAGGCCCAGCAGGTGACCGGTACACAGGCCGAGATTGCTGGGGGCACATCGGTTGACTCCGTGCCCATCGCCGCCGCGCCGCGTAGCGTCACCACCACAAAACCACAACGCAGTGCCGTGCGTCAGGCCAAACCACGACGGGTTGCAACGTCCAGCCCCAGCCAGCCACGCCAGCGGCGGGTTCTGGATGATGCCTATCGCCCATCGGTCCAGCCAGTTGCGTCGTCCTTGGGGGCTGGCCGCTGCGTCGGGGCATCCGCTCTGAGCCAGCAGTATATCAATCAAACTGCAGATGTACGCTGTGGTCCACAAGGTGGTGGGATTGGAAACTTGCCGGTGCTGGATCAGAATACCCGCGTGCTTCCGAAACATGTCTATCAGGAGCGTCAGCTGGCCCGCGGTATCGAGGTGCCTCAGGGGTATCGGCACGCCTGGGATGATGATCGCTTGAACCCGCGTCGTGCTGAAATGTCGCTGGGCGCTGTGCTGGCGCAGACCAATGGAGGCGTGCCTCGGGGCTATGTGCAGGTGACCCGGCAAGATCGGTACAACCCGAACAGGGGGCCGCAGGGGGCGGCCATCTGGACGAGGACCGTGCCACGTGACGGGATCCAACGCCCGGTGGACCGACCTATTTTGAGGCTGTCGAACTCTCAGACACGCAGTGCTGCCGCCGCGCCGGTACTTACAGAAGAGGATATGTTGGTGACCCGGCTGTCGACCCGCTCGGCGCCAACTGAAACAATCTCGACTGCTTTGGCAAAGCCCGTGTTGAGCGCGCGTCGCTATGTGCGTGCGGGAACCTTTGCAGATAGGGCCAAGGCCGAGGCAGTGGCGCAACGATTGCGTCAAAAGGGCATGCCCATTCGTCTGGGACGGGTCGTGCGGAATGGCCAGTCGTTACGGGTGGTGCTGGCCGGCCCATTTGCAACAGATGGCGCAGCACGAGCCGCATTGAGCAAAGTCAAGGCGGCAGGCTTTGGTGGGGCTCGGTTGAGCAAATAGGCTGGTTTCGGCAAGCCTCTGCTAGCGGCAGATCAAATCCTGTCGCGAGATATCCACAGCGGAGCGCGAGTTGGGCTCAAAGATCAAGTGCTGCATCCTAGGCTGTCGTACTATGACTAGCCGCAGATGCTCTGCAATTGCACCCAGTCGCGGTCGTTCATCACCGGCTGCATGTCTCTTCCCGCCATCGGATCCGCCTCGATGAGGCCAAGCACGGTCTCGCCCGTAATGTCCTGCGCATAGGCATATGGCGTAGAAGGGACAGCCGCGCGGGCAAATTCCGCCAGAGTTGTCGCCTCATCCGGGGAAGGGCGCGGCGTGCTGATCACGGTTTCGGCGTATCGATCCAGCGTTGAGCGGGTCAGCTCACCCGTGGTGAGCATCCTGAAGGTTGCGCCCATGCCGCCAGCGGCCAGCAGCTGGGTCAACGGGTCCTGCTCAATAGCGCGGGCGCGTTCGACCAGAACAGCCCCGGCCGCTACAGCGGGTTCCTCATGGTCCTCTACCAAATCGCGGTTCAATAAAACGATACCGCCGGGTAAATACAGGCTGCTGGCAACACCGCTGCGTAAAATGACCAGCTGCCGCACATCTAGGCGCGCGGCGAGACGCTCCAGAATGGGAGCGGTTTCTGGCGTGCTACAGGCTTGGCCTGAGACACGTTCGATCCGGCCCAGAAGCGCCTGTCCCAGTGCCTTGCGCTTGATGTCGGGGACCACATCAACGGTGTGGGATAACAATGCGTTTGGCAGCCAGAACACCGCCAGCGCAGCGACCACCGCCAACCCACCAAGCAGCGTCACAGCCCGCAACCGACCGGGGCGCGCGCGGGCGCGGGTGAGGGCCGTTTGCAACCGGTCAATGGCATCCAGCATGGCGGTTTCATCTTGGCCGATCTCTAGCGTTTCGCCAGCGTCGCCATAGGGATGGAAAAGCGCAGGATAGCTGCCGGGGTTCTGCCGCTCCAGCGCGGCCAGCGACCAATGCGCCAGCGGGCGATCATTCATGTCGGCGATCGTCAGGGTCGCATCGCCAACCGAAACAATAACATCACGTCGCTGTGCCTCCGGGGCTGCGCGCCACAGGGCGGCAGCCTCCAGCCGTTGATATTCCCGCAATGCTGTCATGAAAGGGAAGCGTCCTCAGCGTTGATTGTTCACAGATCAAATAGCACGCGGGCCGCTTCATCAGCAATTGGCATTGCAGCGGATCCCGCGTGGATCGGGCCTGGTTTCGCGGTTAAAGCGACTTGGCTTGCGTGCGCAATTCAAATTTCTGGATTTTCCCGGTCGATGTCTTGGGAAGATCTTGGAAAATCACTTGTTTCGGAGTTTTGAAGCCAGCCAGTGTTTCGCGGGTAAAGGCGATCAAGGTGGCAGCATCGACCTGGGCACCCGGTTTCAGTTCGACAAAGGCACAAGGCACTTCGCCCCATTTGTCATCCGGCTTGGCCACCACCGCGGCGAGGTTCACATCGGGGTGCCCCATTAACACGCCTTCAATCTCAACAGAGGAGATGTTCTCGCCTCCCGAGATAATGATATCTTTGGCGCGATCGGCGATCTGAATATAGCCATCCGGGTGCTGCACTGCGATATCGCCAGAGTGGAAGTATCCGCCCTGAAAGGCCTCCGCGGTGGCGTCCGGGTTTTTCAGGTATCCCTTCATTACCGAATTCCCACGCATAACGATTTCGCCCTGATCCTGACCATTCATCGGGATTTGCAGCATGTCGTCATTCATCACGGTGATATGGTCCATCATTGGAAAAGCCACGCCTTGACGTGCCTTGATCGCCGCGCGCCCCTGTTGGTCCAGATTGTTCCAGTCGCCACCTTTCCACAGGCATTCGGTGACGTGGCCATAGGTTTCGGTCAGCCCGTAAACTTGGGTGACATGAAAGCCGAGGCATTCGATTTTCTCCAGCGTGGCGGGGGCAGGAGGTGCCCCTGCCGTAAACACTTCAACGGTATGATCGAAGTTGCGGCGTTGGTCTTCGGGCGCGTTCACCAGCATATTGAGTACGATAGGCGCGCCGCCGAAATGGGTGACCCCTTCATCGGCGATGGCATCATAGATCGCCGGTGCCGTGATGTCGCGGCAGCAGACCAAGGTGCCACCAAGCACGGGCATCATCCAAGTATGGTTCCAGCCGTTGCAGTGAAACAGCGGCACAATCGCGAGATACTTAGGTTGCATAACCATCCGCCAGGAAATAACCGTGCCCATCGTCATCAGATAGGCGCCGCGATGGTGATAGACCACCCCCTTGGGCCGACCCGTGGTGCCGGAGGTGTAGTTGAGCGCAAGGCTTTCCCATTCGTCCTGCGGCATGATCCAGTCGAAATCATGGGCAGCAGCGGCGAGAATATCCTCATAGATTGGGTGGCGACCAGACGCCGGATAGCCCGCGTCCGCATCAGGCACTTCGATGATCAACGGGCCGGGTCCGTCACATGTGTCTTTGGCGACTTCGGCCAACGACAGAAACTGGCTGTCTACCAGCGCAACCTTGGCTTCCCCATGGTCAAAGATATAGGCTACCGTGCCGACATCCAGCCGGGTGTTAATGGTATTCAGGACCGCACCACAGGCGGGTACGCCGAAATGCGCCTCTGCCTGTGCGGGGAGGTTGGGGATCAGGGTTGCGACCACGTCGCCCGGAGCCACCCCTATCCCTGCAAGAGCAGAGGCAAGTCGCGTGCAGCGGTCATAGTAGGCAGAATAAGTTTTACGGTGTTTGCCGTAGACCACAGCCGGAACATCGGCAAAGACATGGGCCGCCCGACGCAGATGTGACAGCGGCGTCAGGGGGGCATAATTGGCGTCGGTTTTTTCCAATCCCGTTTCATCAGACATCCAACCCATATTCGCCCCTCCCAAGATGATTCATGCGCGTGCTCTCCAAGATATTGCGCAAAGTTGCACGTATTGAAAGCGGCAAGACTGACTCGGCGTGAGAGCTGAGGTTTTCTTTGTGTCCTAAACCGCTTAGCCTGTGCTTATGATCCTGTCGCTCGGCCGCTCTTATGTCTTTGTGCATATTCCCAAGACCGGGGGTACGGCGCTTGCGTTGGCGCTGGAGGCGCGGGCAATGGCGGACGACATGATGCTGGGGGATACGCCTAAGGCTCTGCACCGCAGACGACGTTTGCAGGGAATCGAGACGCGCGGGCGTTTGTGGAAGCATTCGACGCTGGGTGACATTGAGGGGTTGGTGCCAGATGCGCGATTGCGCGGCCTGTTTGCCTTTACCCTTGTGCGCAACCCTTGGGACAGGGTGCTGAGCCTTTATCATTGGCTGCGTGCGCAGGGGTTTAACCATCCAACGGTGCCGCTCGCAAAAACGCTCAACTTTGATGCGTTTGCCTGTCATCCGATGATTTTGTCTGGTCTGCGGTCCACGCCTGCCAGTGCCTATATGCGCCATGCCGACGGTGCAGTGCAGTGCGATCTCTTTATTCGGTTGGAACAGTTCGCCACGGACGCAGCGCCGCTGTTTGATCATCTCGGATTTGAGCTTCAGTTGCCACGCGCCAATGTGTCCGAACGGCCAAGAGCGTGGCAGGACTCGTACAGCGATGCCGCGCGTAAGGCCGTCGCTGAGGTCTGCGCCGAAGACATCGCACAGTTTGAATACTCTTTTAACGATTCACCGGTAGACCTGTAATCGAGAGACGGAATCAACGTGCAACCCGATCAGCGCCAAAATGGCTCTATGTCCATCGCACTAATGATCGTCCTCCCGTTTGGTGCGCAACTGCTTTGATCAAACGGATGGGTAATGTGACGGGCCGCGCAGAATGTGTGGCTGCCTTGGTGAAAGGGAAAACCGATGCTGGATTGGCTGCTAAAACGCAAGCTCTCTCCAATGGCCGAGGCTCTGGAAACAGAGTACCCGCTGGTCGCAGCCGGACAGGGCGGGATCCTGTCAGGCACGCATGTGGCCTCGAACCTTGGTTGGCGCCCGATTGAGGCGCTGGCCGTGGGCGATATGGCCCTTACCTTTGACCATGGGATGCAGCCCATTGTTGATATCCACCGCGAGACGCTGTTGCTGACCAGCGGTGCCCCCAATCCACTGACATGTCCGGTCTATATTCCGCAGGATGCGCTGAACAATCGCGCGCCGCTTTGGGTGATGCCGAACCAAGGAATTTTGATCGAAAGCGATCTAGCCTGTGACGGGCAGGGCGATCCATTTGTGGTGGTGCCGGCCTGCGCGCTGGAAGGCTATCGCGGGATCCGCCGCGCGGAACCAGAGACCCGGCTTGAGATCGTCGTACCTCGTTTTGCACAGGACGAAGTCATTTATCTGGAAGCCGGATTGCTGGGGTTCAGTGTCTCACCGCGTGACCTGCTGTCGTTCGACACAAGCGCGCAGCCTGATCTTTATCGCGTGCTGCAGCCCGATACGGCACGTGAACTGGTCATCGATATGATTACTGAGGAAAGCGTCTGGGCCAATACTCTGCCGATGGGGCCAGGTGGTCACGGTGCAGCGGAATATGCCGTGATGGTCTAGGTCTCAGTAACCAGCAGACCGAACGGAAGTCGCCATCCAATCCGGAGGCGACTTTTTTCATTTATTCAGGTGGTTATAGGGCGAGGCTTACATGAAAAAGCGGCACCCAAGGGCGCCGCTTTTCCTATGTATCAATATCAGCTTGTCGCGCTGATCAGGCGGCCTTCTCGGCCTCAGGGTTAAAGCGACCGTAGAAGGTCTGGCCTTTCTCAGCCATCTCCCGCAGCAGCGGCGGGCAGGTGAAGCGTTCGCCGTATTTTGCGGTCAGCTGATCACAACGCTCGGCCGCATAGGGCGTGCCGATGATGTCCAGCCAGCTCAGCGGACCACCGGACCAAGGCGCAAAGCCCCAGGCGAGAATCGCGCCAACATCCCCTTCGCGGATGTCCATCAGAACACCCTCTTCCAGTGCGCGCACGGCTTCCAGAACCTGTGCGAACATCAGGCGTTCCTGCACCTCGATGAGGTCGGGCTGCTCGTCGGCCTGCGGGTATTTCTCCTGCATGCCCTTCCAGTAGCCCTGACGCTTGCCCTTGTCGTCATAGTCAAAGAAACCAGCGTTGGACTTGCGCCCCAGACGGCCCTGTTCCTCCATCCAGAAGATCAGATCATCCGCAGCGCTTTCGGGATAAGCATCTCCCATTGCCGCCTTGGTGGCGCGGGCGATCTTGGCACCCAGATCGATCGAGGTTTCATCGGTCAGTTGGATCGGACCAACCGGGAAGCCCAGCTGTCGTGCGGCATTGTCGATCAGCGCAGGGGCAACACCCTCGGTGATCATGCGCGCGCCTTCGTTCACGTAGGGGATGATGCAGCGGTTGCAGTAGAAGAACCGGGCATCATTGACCACGATCGGCGTCTTGCGGATCTGGCGTACATAATCCAGCGCCTTGGCCACCGCGCGATCACCGGTTTTCTCACCTTTGATGATCTCCACCAGGAACATTTTTTCCACCGGCGAGAAGAAGTGAATGCCGATGAACTGTTCCGGGCGCACCGAGGCCTCTGCCAGATCGGTGATCGGCAGGGTCGAGGTATTGGAGGCGAAGATGCAATCCTCAGGAATGATCGCCTCGACCTTTTTGGTCATCTCGGCTTTGACGCCGGGATCTTCAAACACCGCCTCAATGATCAGATCACAGCCCTTGAGGTTATCCAGATCCGGGGTTGCAGTGATGCGCGACAGCATCGCCTCTTTCTTCTCGGCGGTGACTTTGCCGCGCTTGATGCCCTTGTCGAGATAGCTCTCGGTATAGGCCTTGCCCTTGTCAGCGGCGTCCTGATCACGGTCAACCAGCACAACCTCCATGCCAGCCTGAGCGGAGACCAGCGCGATGCCTGCCCCCATCATGCCAGCACCCAGAACGCCGATTTTCTTCACGGACTGATCCTCGATACCCGCAGGGCGCACGGCGCCTTTTTCCAGCGCTTCCTTGTTGAGGAAGAGCGAGCGGATCATCGCCTCGGAGGAGGGGTTCATCAGCACATGGGTGAACCAGCGCGCCTCGATCTTCAGCGCGGTGTCAAAGGGCACGAGCGCGCCTTCATAGACCGCACTCAGCAGGGCCTTGGCCGCCGGGAAGGCACCGAAGGTCTTGCCATGCACCATGGCCGCAGCACCAAGGAAGGTCATGAAGCCTGCCGGATGATAGGGTGCGCCACCGGGCATTTTGTAACCCTTGGCGTCCCAGGGTTTGACGATATCGGCGTCTTTCGCCTCCAGTACCCAGGCGCGCGCAGCGGCCAGCGGATCTTCGACAACCTCGTCGATGATGCCAGCGCCCTTGGCTTTCTTGGGATCAACCAGCTTGCCTTCCAGCAGGAAGGGAGCCGCCGCCATGGCACCCATCTTGCGCACCAGACGGGTGGTGCCACCAGCACCGGGGAAAATGCCAACCATGATTTCCGGCAGGCCGATCTTGGCCTTGGGGTTGTCAGCAGCAAAGATGCGATGCGTGGACAGCGGTAGTTCCAGGCCAATGCCAACAGCGGTGCCGGGCAGGGCTGCCGCCACTGGTTTGCCACCCTTGTTGGTCTTGGGATCCATGCCGGCACGCTCGATCTTGCGCAGACCTTCGTGCATTTTCATGATGCCTTCGAACAGGCCCCGCGCGGGCTCGTCACCGGCATCCTCTTTCATCTTGGCCAGCACATTCAGATCCATGCCACCGGCAAAGTCTTTCTTGCCAGAGGTGATCACGATGCCCTTGACCGCGTCATCGGCCAGCGCGTCATCGACCAGACCGTCAAGGTCGATCATCGCCTGGCCGTTCAGCACGTTCATGGTTTTTCCGGGGCAGTCCCAGGTGATGATGGCGACGCCGTCGGCGTCTTTCTTCATTGTGAAATCAGACATATCTTCTTCTCCTGCCGCCTGGGTTACACGCGTTCAATGATGGTGGCCGCGCCCATGCCGGACCCGATGCAGAGCGTTGCCAGACCGGTTTCACGGTCGCTGCGCTCCAGCTCATCCAACAGTGCGCCGAGGATCATGGCGCCGGTGGCACCCAGCGGATGGCCCATCGCGATAGAGCCACCGTTGACGTTCACCTTGTCGTGGTCCACTCCAAAGGCCTGCTCGAACCGCATCACAACACTGGCGAAGGCTTCATTGACCTCAAACAGGTCGATGTCGCCAATTGCCATGCCGTTGTCGCGCAGGATCTTTTCTGTAACAGGCACAGGGCCGGTCAGCATGATGGTGGGGTCGGTACCGATCTTGGCGGTTGCTTTGATGCGGGCGCGGGGCTTCAGGCCCATCGCCTCGCCAAACTCTTTGTCGCCGATCAACACGGCCGCGGCGCCATCCACGATACCAGAGGAGTTGCCGGCGTGGTGGATGTGATTGATCCGCTCCAGATGCGGATATTTCAGCATTGCGATCTTGTCGAAGCCGGGCATCTGCTCACCCATCATCTGAAACGCGGGGTTCAGACCGCCCAGCGACTGCATATCGGTGCCGGGGCGCATGTATTCGTCATGGTCCAGGATGGTCAGCCCGTTGATGTCACGCACAGGTACGACGCTGCCCGCAAACCGGTTGTCGTCCCAAGCAGCCTTGGCCCGGCGCTGGGATTCCATTGCCATTGCGTCAGCGTCATCGCGCGAGAACCCGTATTCGGTCGCGATGATATCCGCTGAAATACCCTGCGGGACAAAATAGTTCTCGATTGCGATGGCAGGATCAACCGCGATGGCGCCACCGTCCATTCCCATGGGCACGCGGCTCATGGATTCCACACCACCTGCGATATAGGCGTGACCGGCGCGGCCACGGACCTGGTTGGCAGCCATGTTGACGGCTTCCAGACCAGAGGCACAGAAACGGTTGATAGAGACGCCTGGAATGGATTCATCCAAGTCAGAGGCCAGAACAGCGGTCCGGGCCAAGCAGGCGCCTTGCTCGCCGACCTGGGTGACGTTGCCCCAGATAACATCCTCAACCGCGTGACCTTCGAGGTTGTTGCGGTCTTTCAGAGCGTTGAGAGCCACTGCCGACAGCCGCGCGGCTGTCACTTCATGCAAGGACCCATCCTTGCGACCCTTGCCGCGCGGGGTGCGCACGGCGTCGTAGATATAGGCTTCGGTCATATCAGTCTCCTCAGGCTCGGTCCGACGGGTTGCCGGGCATTAGATCGTAGGGGGCTTTCCAGCCCGGTTGCGCGCTCAGCCGTGACAGCCAAGCGTCGATATTCGGCCACTCGGCTCGTTCGAAGCCGAAGGGTTCAGGGTAATAGAGATACGAACAGCAGGTCAGATCGGCGTTGGTGAGGCCGTCGCCCACGATCCAGTTGCGTCCCTCAAGGTGTTTATCCAGGATGGCATAAGCCGCCTTCAGTCGACCTTGCAGGAAGGCAATGACTTCTTGCGGGCGTTTGTCTTCAGGCAGGAAATTCATCAGGAAGCGGCAGAGACCGGCGTTGGAGGACAGTTTGTGATTGTCCCACAGCTGCCAGCGCAATATCTCGCGCGCCTCTTCCTGTGTCTTGCCGCCGAATTTGCCATAGGTATCTGACAGATACTGCTGGATGACGCCAGATTGGCTGAGCGTCAGATCTCCGTCGACCAGAACCGGGCATTCTCCCATCTCGTTTACATCGCTGCGAAAGGCTTCGCCGCGTGTGGTGCCGCTGAAGAAATCGACAAAGACCGGCTCCCAGGCGGTCCCGCCCAGTTCAAGCGCCAGTGCTGCCTTGTAGGAGTGGCCGCTTTCGCCGAAACAATAGAGTTTGATGCTCATGACATGTCCTTCCGGTTGCCGGAGCGCGTGGGGGTTTCACACCCCCACACCCCCGTGGAGTATTTGTGGAAAGATGACGGAGTGTTCACTCCGCATTAACAGTGGTGACGCGACGATGGCGGTGCGGGACAGGCTGAAGAGCCGATGCTCGTGAAAGGTGACGGCGCGCCGACCCATTAGGCGGAGAGCTCGGGGGGAGGCGCGTCTCATCCTGTCACCTTTCCCCAAATACTCCCGCCGGAGGCTTCCCTCAGATGCGGAGCTTGATGCCGTCAGCACTGTCACAGGGACCTCGCAATCAGTTCCTTCATGATCTCATTGGTGCCGCCATAGATCCGCTGGACGCGGGCATCTGCCCACATCTCTGCCACAGCATATTCCTGCATGAAGCCATAGCCACCGTGCAGCTGAACGCATTCATCAAGAACCTCGCCCTGTGTGTCCGTGATCCAGTACTTCGCCATCGCGGCCTTTTCCACCGTCAGCTTACCCTGGAGATGTTCGACCATACATTCGTCGAGGAAGGCGCGGGCGATCTTGGTTTTGGTCTGGCATTCCACAAGTTTGAAGCGGGTGTTCTGAAACTGGGTGAGCGGGCCGCCGAAGGCTTCGCGTTCCTTGCAATAGGTGATGGTGCGTTCAACTGCACCTTCCATGGCGCCGACAGCGCCACAGGCAATGATCAGCCGTTCCTGGGGCAGCTGCTGCATCATCTGGTAGAAGCCCTGACCCTCGGTTCCGCCCAGAATATTCTCCGGGGCGATTTCCACATTGTCGAAGAACAGTTCCGATGTATCGGCGGCATGCAGGCCCACCTTGTCGAGGTTGCGGCCACGGCTGAACCCATCGGCGCCATCGGTCTCCACAGCCACCAGTGAGATGCCTTTGGATCCTTGCGACGGGTCGGTTTTGGCGGCAACCAGGATCAGGTTGGCGTGTTGGCCGTTGGTGATGAAGGTTTTCTGACCGCTCAGCCGATAGGCGTTGCCGTCTTTGACGGCCTTTGTCTTGATGCGCTGAACATCCGACCCGGTGGAGGGTTCTGTCATTGCCAAGGCGCCGACCAGCTCACCGGTGATCATCTTTGGCAGCCAGCGCTGCTTCTGCTCTTCAGTGCCATAGGACAGTACGTAGTGGGCGACGATGCCCGAGTGGATGCCATGGCCCCAGCTGGCGAGGTTGGCGCGGCTGCCTTCGATCAGGATTGCGGCTTCATGGCCGAAATCACCACCGACACCGCCGTATTCTTCCGGTACGGAGGGGCAGAGCAGGCCTAGCGCGCCGGCTTCATTCCAGGTGGAGCGATCCATCATCCCCTGCTTGCGCCAGGTCTCGAATTTTGGTGCCCATTCACGGGTGATGAACTGCGCTGTCATATCAGCCAGCATCTGGTGTTCATCGGTCATCCAGCTGGAGTGTTGCTCTGCGCTCATGGGGCTCCCCTTGGTGTCTGTATCGTGCCTTGTGGCATCTGTTGTCTGCTGGTGGCGCGTACCCACCTATCGTTTGCGGTCCTCAAGCTCGGCGTTGAACAGCCGCAGTCTGTGGGTGAGGTTGTCGCTGTTTGTCACGCTGTCGAAATTCTCAAACAGAAAAGACAGGGCTTCGCCTTCGTCGAGGCCGGCCTCCTGAGAGAATTTTCGCAACCGGCGGTAGCCGTCTTCGGTCATGGCGACCGGCAGGCGGCGTGTGAGGCGAAAGCGTTTGGGCATGGTCTCTCCTCCGATTGCGGCTCCCCGGAAGACCTCCGGAGCGCCAGTCTGTTATATCTGCCCCGGTGTCAGATGACGGGGCGGATGTCGGAGCCCCTATGAGGATGGGGCTCCGATCTGCGTAAATCGCGGCTCAGAACTGGTCTGCGGCCAGCGCCATAACGGTGTCGCCACCGGTCTGGATACGGCTGAGATGCAATGCAGTCGCAGGCAGTTGGCGTGCCATGTAATAGCGCCCGGTCGCGATTTTTGTCTCGTAGAACGCGGCGTCAGAAGACCCGGCGTCAAGCTCAGCCTGTGCAGCTTTTGCCATCTCGGCCCACATCAGGCCGAGGCAGACATGGCCGAACATATGCATGAAGTCATAAGAGCCGGAGAGCGCGTTGTTCGGGTTAGTCATGCCGTTTTGCATGAAATACATGCCTGCGGCCTGCAAGTCCTTCGACGCAGCTTTCAGAGGCTCAATGAACTCTTTGCTGTAACCTTCGGAGATATCGCCGTTTTCTTTGCAGAAATTCTTGACCATCTCGAAGAACGCCATGACGTGCTTGCCGCCATCCTGCGCCAGTTTGCGGCCAACCAGATCCAGGGCCTGAACGCCGTTGGCGCCCTCATAGATCATCGCGATCCGTGCGTCGCGGGTGTACTGGGACATACCCCATTCTTCGATGTAGCCGTGGCCACCATAGATCTGCTGGGCTTGAACGGTCATGTCGTAGCCCTGATCGGTGAGGAACCCCTTGATCACGGGGGTGAGCAGTGAGATCAGCCCATCTGCGTCCTTGTCCTCGGCGCGGTGCGCCTGGTCGATCATCTTGGCCCCCCAGAGGATAAAGGCGCGCGCGCCTTCTGCAAAGCTTTTCTGATCCATCAGATTGCGGCGAATGTCCGGGTGAACGATCAGCGGGTCTGCCGGGCCATCCGGGTTCTTCACGCCGGTGACATCGCGCCCCTGAAGACGGTCCTTGGCGTATTCCAAGGCGTTCTGATAAGCGGCCTCGGCCTGGGCCAGACCCTGCATGCCAACGCCGAGACGGGCCTCGTTCATCATGGTGAACATGGCGCGCATGCCTTTATGCTCAGTGCCGAGCAGGTAACCGGTGGCGCTGTCATAGTTCATCACACAGGTGGAGTTGCCGTGGATGCCCATCTTTTCTTCGATCTTACCGACCGACACGCCGTTGCGATCGCCGAGCGAGCCATCGTCCTTCACGATGAATTTCGGTACGATGAACAGGGATACGCCCTTGATGCCGTCGGGGCCGCCGGGGATCTTGGCCAGCACCAGATGAATGATGTTGTCGGCCATGTCGTGATCGCCGGAGGAGATGAAAATCTTCTGGCCAGTGATCTTGAAGCTGCCGTCGTCCTGTGGCTCGGCCTTGGTGCGCATCAGACCCAGATCGGTGCCGCAATGCGGTTCGGTCAGGTTCATGGTGCCGGTCCATTCGCAGGAGACCATCTTGGGCAGATAGGTGTCCTTCTGCGCGTCGGTGCCATGGGCGAGGATAGCGGAGGCGGCACCATGGGTCAGGCCCTGATACATGGTGAAGGCCTGGTTCGCGGCAGAGAACATCTCGCCCACGGCGGTGCCCATCACGTAGGGCATGTTCTGACCGCCATACTGCTCTGGCATGTCCAAACCGGTCCAGCCGCCCTCCTTCACTTGCTCAAACGCAGCCTTGAACCCTGTGGGGGTGTAGACCACGCCATTCTCAAGACGGCAGCCCTCGATGTCACCTACGGTGTTCAGCGGGTGCAGCACTTCGCTAGAGATCTTGCCGGCCTCTTCCAGAACGGCGTTGGTGAAATCGGCATCCAGCTCGTCGTAGCCGGGGATGCCGGACTGAGAGATCTTTAGAACATTGTGCAGAATGAACTGGGTGTCTTTGATCGGGGCGGTATAACTGGGCATCGCGGTCCTCGCTGTGGTTCTGCGGTGTCTGTCTGGATCATCCTTCCCAAAAACGGGAAAGATGGAAAAAACGGGCCGGGGTCTATTCCGCGGCTTCTTGTTTGGCGCTCATTGAGGCGATCACACGGTCCCCCCAACGCAGCTGTTCTTTTAGATCGTCAATGGCTTCGGTCAGCTCATCGCGCTGACGCTCCATGTCGGCCAGGCGTTCACAGGCAATGTCATAGGTCCGCGTCAGCTGTGTCAGTTGCTGATCGCCCATGTGGTACAAGTTCAAAAGTTGCCGAATTTCCTCAAGGCTAAAACCAAAGCGTTTGCCACGCAGGATCAGTTTCAGGCGCGCTTGGTCACGTTTGGTGAACAGACGTTTCTGACCCTCGCGGATCGGAAACAACAGTTCTTTCGCCTCATAGAAGCGCAACGTACGCGGCGTTACGCCGAATTCATCGCACATCTGGCGAATGGATTTGGTTTCATCGGTCATCGTGTCACTCATAACTGCGGGTGTGAGCCTTAAGGTGAGCAGCTTGCCCTGCGTTTACAACAGGAACTTGACGTTGACGTAAGTTGGACGCTGCGTCACTTTCCTGGGTGACGTGGGATCCGGTAAGATGACGCAGCGTTATCTTGATTGTGCGGCAATGGGTTGCCCAGGGAAATAGGGGTATTTTGAAATTTTACGGGCATTATTAGCGTGGATTTTGTGTCTAATATGTTCGATTAATTTGACTGAAACCGCCGCGCTGCGATCGCAATACAGGAGGTGATTTGGGTAAAATGGACAAACGCCCCACCAATCCGGCAGGGCGTTTCGAGTAGAGATTCGATGATAGGTTCCCCGACAGGGGCAGTGGTCAGGCGTCCTGTGATAGCAGGCTTAGGGTCGTGGCGCGCAGATCGTGAAGCTCTTGCAGGGCCTCGTCCAGTTGCTCGCGCTGCTTGCGCAGCTCGCTCATCTGACGGTCGGCCATTTCGACAAAGGCGCGGTTTTGCGCCTCATCGCCCTCATTTTCATAGATCAGCAGCCACTGGCGGATCTCTTCCAGCTGAAAGCCGAACTTACGTCCGCGCATGATCAGCTTCATCCGGGCCCGCTCACGGGCACCGTAAAAGCGGGACCGACCTTCGCGGTCGGGTTGCAACAATTCGATGTACTCGTAGTAGCGAAGCGTGCGCGGGGTCACGTCGAATTCGCTGCACATCTCCTTGAATGACAATTTTTGTTCGGTCATTCCCAATTCTCCCTTACCCGCAAACTAAGCGCAACCGACAGGGGGTTCAACCGCTGGGGTTGCTCTTCGGCCAAGGTATGGCTGATAAAGAGGAAATCAAAACAACGGGGGGCCTCATGGTCGACAAGACTTTATTGGCGCGACAGTTCATCGAAGCCATTCCTCACGCGCAGGAGCTGGGGATGAGGTTGACGGAACTGGGAGAGGGCTCCGCCGAGATTGTCATGCCCTATGACGAGAAGCTGATTGGTGATCCGGAAACTGGGGTTATCCATGGTGGGGCTGTGTCGGCCCTGATGGATACCTGTTGCGGGGCTGCGGTGATGTGCCATCCTTCGGGGCCGGGGGGGACTGCAACCATTGATCTGCGCATTGATTACATGCGCGCAGCAACTCCCGGACAGCGGATCCTGACCCGTGCCACGTGCCATCACATGACCCGCAATGTCGCCTTTGTGCGCGCCACCGCCATGGATGAAGATGAGGCTAACCCGGTCGCGACCGCTGTTGGCGCCTTTACCGTGGAGAGCAAGTTTTGAGCCGTCCGCGTCCCGAACCCGTCCAAGTGGTGAAACAACGGCGCGATGCAGCTCTCGCAGCCCTTGTGGCTTCCGTGCCCTATGCGCGCTTTCTCAACATCACGTTTGACCGTCGCGGAGATGAGTTGACGGCCCAGTTGAATTTTGATCACAAACTGATCGGTAACCCATTTCTTCCGGCCATTCATGGTGGTGTGACGGCCGCGTTTCTGGAGATGACGGCGGTCATGACACTCACCTGGGCGAACCTCTGGGAACGCATCGAAAGCGGCAGTCTTGATGTCGAGGAATTGGCCTCTGGCAAGCTACCACGCCAGCCCAAGACCATTGATTTCACGGTGGACTACCTGCGGTCAGGCCTGCCGAGGGATGCTTATGCACGGGCAACGGTGTCGCGGTCAGGTCGACGCTATGCCTCGGTCCATGTGGCGGCCTGGCAGGATCACAGAGACAAGCTTTTTGCCCAGGCAACGGGTCACTTTCTGATGCCTCAGGAGGCGGCAACGCACTCCTCGGCCTCGCCGGAATTTGTGGCTGATGCCGCGCCGGACGACAAGGCTTAGACGAATATGACAGGCACCAGCGCCGCAGGGAGCGAGCCGATTAGCCATAAGCGCGTGTTGAAAATCGCGCTGCCGATTGTGCTGTCCAATGCCACCGTGCCGATCCTGGGCGCGGTGGATACCGGCGTTGTTGGTCAGATGGGATTGGCTGCGCCGATTGGCGCGGTTGGCATCGGGGCGGTCATTCTGGCCACGATTTACTGGATCTTCGGATTTCTGCGGATGGGCACCACTGGGCTGGCTGCGCAGGCGCGCGGAGCCGGGGGTTGGGCTGAAACCGGTGCGTTGTTGACCCGAGGTGTCCTGCTGGCGTTTGCTGCTGGAGCCGTGTTTATCGCTGGACAGGCCGCCGTGTTCTGGGGGGCGTTCGCGCTTGCGCCCGCCAGCGCCGAGGTTGAGGGGCTCGCCCGCGCCTATCTGGAGATCCGCATCTGGGGGGCACCCGCGACCATTGCGCTTTATGCAGTGACCGGCTGGTTAATCGCGGTGGAGCGGACGCGCGGGGTCTTTGTGCTCCAGATCTGGATGAATGGCCTCAATATCCTGTTGGACCTTTGGTTTGTGCTGGGGCTTGGCTGGGGCGTTGAGGGGGTGGCAGTTGCTACTCTGATCGCGGAATGGAGCGGTCTTGCACTGGGACTTTGGCTGTGTCGCGATGCCTTTGCGGGGCGTCAGTGGCGCAACTGGGGGCGGGTCTTTGATCCGGTTCGGCTCAAGCGTATGATGCAGGTCAATGGCGACATCATGATCCGCTCCGTGTTGCTGACGGGGTCTTTTACCACCTTCCTGTTCATCGGTGCCGATCTGGGCGATGTCACGTTGGCGGCCAATCAGGTGTTGCTGCAATTTGTGGAGATTACCGCCTTTGCGCTAGACGGCTTTGCCTTCTCCGCAGAGGCGCTGGTCGGCAGCGCAGTAGGGGCCAAGGCGCGGATGCAGCTGCGGCGCGCGGCGGTTGTGGCCAGCCAATGGGGCGTCGGCGGCGCAATTGCGCTTGGGCTGCTCTTCTGGCTTGGCGGTGGGTGGCTGATTGACGTTATGTCCACGTCTGAGGAAGTACGCGCGGCGGGGCGTGATTATTTGATCTGGGCGGCCATCCTGCCGCTGATCAGCGTCGCCAGTTATATGTTCGACGGCATCTATATTGGTGCCACCTGGACCCGCGATATGCGGATCGCGATGCTGCAATCGGTGGCAATCTATGTGGTTGCGTTGGTGGTTTTGGTGCCGACACTCGGCAATCACGGGCTTTGGGCGGCCCTGATGGTGCTGAACGTAGCGCGTGGGGTGACACTTGGCCTGCGCTATCCACGACTGGAGGCGCAGGTCGGCAGCTAAGAACACAACTGGCGCTCTTAGCTAGGTTCTAAAGCAGGGTCTTGAGGGCCTCTGTCGGACGACCAATCACGGCTTTGCCGCCTGCGATTGCAATGGGGCGTTCGATCAGGATCGGATGCGCAGACATGGCTGACAGAAGATCCGGCTCGGCGCTGTCTTTGGTCAGGCCCAACTCCTTGAAGAGCGTCTCTCCGGTGCGCATCATATCCACCGCAGAGATATTGAGCGCTGCCACCATCTCTTTCAGTTCAGCAATGGAGGGGGTGTCGTCGAGATAAGCCCGCGTCTGCACTTCTGCGCCGTGTGCCTTGAGCAGCGAAAGACCTGCGCGGGATTTGGAACAGCGTGGGTTGTGCCAATAGATAATCATAGCCAGTCGCCTCGCTTACTGGCGACAGCATCTGCGACATTGGCGTAGCCGTCTCGCGCCAGAAGATCGTCCAAACCGCGTGCGATGTCACCCGCCAGCGACAAGCCGCCATAGACCATGGCCGTGTAGAATTGCACTGCCGAGGCGCCAGCGCAGATCTTGGCATAGGCCTGCTCTGCGTTGGAGATGCCGCCGACGCCGACCAGCGGCACGCGACCGTCCAGCAACTCGGACAGCTGCGCCAGAACACGGGTGGATTTCTCGAACAGGGGCGCACCAGACAGCCCGCCCATTTCGTTGCGGTGGGCACTGTTCAGGCCGTCGCGATCAAGGGTGGTATTGGTGGTGATCACCGCATCAATTCCGGTTTCAACAGCGACCTCGGCGATATCTTCGATCCCGGCGCGATCAAGGTCGGGGGCGATTTTCAGAAATACTGGCACCCGCCGATTCAGCTGATCACGGCTGTCGATCACGCCATTGAGCAGGGCCGAAAGCGCAGCTTTTCCCTGCAGGTCACGCAGTTTTTCGGTATTGGGCGAGGAGACATTGACCGTGGCGAAATCCAGATGCTCACCACAATGGGCAAGCACCTTCGCAAAATCCGCTGCCCGATCACTACTGTCCTTGTTGGCGCCAAGATTGAGGCCGATCACCGCGTCCTGCGGGCGTGCGGCAAGGCGTTGGCCGATCACCGTCATGCCTTCATTGTTGAAGCCAAATCGATTGATGGCGGCCTGATCTTCGGTCAGGCGGAACAGGCGGGGGCGCGGGTTGCCTGGCTGGGGGCGGGGCGTGGCAGCGCCCACCTCGATAAACCCAAAACCGGCTTGGCTAAGGGGGCGCAGCGCTTCGGCATTTTTGTCAAAGCCCGCGGCCAGCCCTACTGGGTTGGGCAGTGTCAGACCTGCGATCCGTGTCGCAAGCCGAGGCGATGTCACCGGGCCGGGGGAGGGCGTCAGCCCCAGTTTCAGCGCCTTGATTGACAGGCCATGGGCGGCTTCCGGATCGCAGCGGTGTAGCGCCGTGAGCGCCAGACGTTCAACAAGGCTCACACCATGTCCTCCGGGAACTGATGCGTGCCATTGACCAGCGGCAGGGGTTTCGCCCATAACACGTCGTTCATGGTCATTTTGCGATAGAGATGCGGAAACTCGGCCCCGCCGCGCGAGATTTCCCAACGCAGATCTGGGGCCAAACCTTGGGCGTCAACAGCGATAAGCCATAGCCCTTCGGCGTCCGCGAAATGCTTGGCTGCGGTCTCTTGGGACTGGCTGGCGGTGGAGAAATGAATGTAACCATCGCTCAGGTCGATGGGGGCGCCAAGGGTCTCGCCCTCTGTCTGAAGCGCGGTCCATTCGTCGGTGCGGAAAATCTTGTAGATGAGCATGGCGCGGTGATGCCCTGCGCGTCGGGGTGAATCAAGGCTGAATGTAACCATGTTTGACGCAAGGGCAGTACGGAGGTGATTTTTTCCCCTTTGACTGTGCGGAGATTTCCTCGCACCATTCGTCCAATAGAAAAACAAGGGGAGTATCATTCCATGATGACGCGTTTTCTGACGTCTGTTGCAGCGCTTGGCCTGACCGCTGGCGTAGCGGCAGCAGATTACAAGCTGACAATTTTGCACACCAATGACTTCCACTCGCGGTTTGAGCCGATCAGCAAGTATGACAGTGGTTGCCGTGACGGCGACAATGCTGAGGGCAAGTGCTTTGGTGGATCCGCGCGTCTGGTAACGGCGCTTGCGGACGCGCGTGCGCGCAGCAACAACAGCATTCTTGTGGATGGCGGCGATCAGTTTCAGGGCTCGCTATACTACACATACTACAAGGGCAAAGTTGCCGCCGAGATGATGAACAAGCTGGGCTATGACGGCATGACCGTCGGCAACCACGAGTTTGATGACGGTCCCGAGGTGCTGCGCGGCTTTATGGATTCGGTGCAGTTCCCTGTGTTGATGTCCAACGCCGACGTCAGTGGCGAACCTGCGCTTGCGGACGTGCTGCGCAAATCCACCGTGATCGAACGCGGCGGCGAGAAGATTGGTCTGATTGGTCTGACGCCCGAGGACACACCTGATTTGGCAAGCCCAGGCAAGAACATCACCTTTACCAATCCCGTGGATGCGGTCCAAGTCGAGGTCGACAGGTTGACCGCAGAGGGCGTGAACAAGATCATCGTGCTCAGCCATTCTGGCTATGCGGTGGACCAGCGGGTTGCGGCCGGCACCACCGGGGTGGACGTGATTGTCGGCGGGCACAGCAACACCTATCTCTCCAACACCTCAGAAAAAGCCGCAGGCCCGTATCCGACCATGATCAATGATGTGGCCATCGTTCAGGCCTATGCCTACGGCAAGTTCCTGGGTGAGCTGAACATGATCTTTGACGATGCCGGGAATGTCATTGAGGCGGTGGGTGAGCCGCTGGTGATGGATGGTAGCGTTGCCGAAGATGAGGGTACCGTTGCGCGGATCGCAGAACTTGCACAGCCCTTGGACGAGATCCGCAATAAAGTCGTCGCTGAAAGCGCCGAAGCCGTCGATGGCGACCGCAACAATTGCCGCGTGCAGGAATGCCAAATGGGCAACCTGGTGGCCGATGCAATGCTCGACCGTGTAAAGGACCAAGGCGTCAGCATCGCCATCGCCAATTCCGGCGGCATCCGTGCGAGCTTGGAGCCGGGTGAAGTCACCATGGGAGAAGTTCTGACGGTACTACCGTTCCAGAACACGCTCTCGACCTTTGAAATCACTGGCGAACAGGTCATTGCGGCCCTTGAAAACGGAGTGAGTCAGGTCGAAGAGATTAAGGGTCGTTTCCCGCAGGTCGCGGGTCTGAAGTTCACCTGGGATCCGTCGGTTGCCCCTAATGAGGGCCGTATCCAAGATGTCATGGTTGGCGAAAGTGGTGGCTTCGCACCGATTGACCCGGTCAAGACCTATGTGGTTGTTACCAACAACTACGTCCGCAACGGCGGCGATGGCTACAAGGTTTTTGCAGGCGATGACAAGAACGCCTATGACTTTGGCCCGGATCTGGCTGATGTAATGGCAGAGTATCTGATCGAGAACTCCCCCTATAAACCCTACACCGACGGTCGCATCAGCCAGAAGTGAACAGGCGCAGCCATTACGCTGCCTCAACAACCTAGACTGGACCGCGCCGCATCTTCGGCGCGGTCTTTGTTTTTCTAATTCGTTAGGGCATAATATCGCTATGGATCACCCCCTGATTGACCTTATCAATGCTCGTATCGAAACAGCGGAGGCCGATGGCGCTTTTGATAATCTGGCAGGAGCGGGCAAGCCGTTGCCAAAGATGGATGACCCGGAAAACGCGTTGATCAACAGGTTGATACAGGAAAACGGGGCAGTGCCGGAATTTGTCAGCCTGTCCCGCACATTGGCAAGCCTACGAGACGACTTACAGGGAACTGGTGATCGCACACGTCGACGTGAAATTCTTCAAGAAATGTCGTTGCTGGAAGCGCGCATCGACATAGCGCGCAAAGCCTTTGTGAAATAGGTATTTTCCAGAGCAGAGAGGGAGATGCATAAACGATGACGTTTGTAGTCTGTAACTTTGCTCAAAGCACTGTCACTGTCTCAGCTATCCGTCAGTCCGTTGCGGTACGGTTGGCGCACGATGAGGGGCCCGGCGCAGTCCGCCGCTTAATTGGGTGACCTTCGTCAACAGGCTGGTCATCTGTGCCTGTTCCGCAGGCGTCAACCCGGTTAGAATTTCGGCTTGTAGCGCTTGTACGATTGGCAGGGCTTCTATTAACAGCGCATGGCCCTCGTCGGTCAGGGTGACAACGCGTGCGCGACGGTCAGTCGGAGACACGCTGCGTCGGATCAGAGCCTTTGACTCCAACCTATCGATCACCTTTCCAAGGGTCGCGCGATCATAGGCAATGCGGGCTGCGATAGTGGCCTGATCAACGCCAGGCTGATGTGCCACTGCCTCGATGGCCGCAAACTGTACCGGGGTCAGATCAATAGCATTTCGGGCCATATGATCGGCAAACAGCGCTACCGATATCTGGTGCAACCGTCTGATCAGATGGCCGGGGAACTGCAAGGTATCAACTTGTGAATCCGTCATGACCAGCCTCCCGTTGAATAAGCCATATCCTTCACACCCAGCAGCTGCGGGTGCGATAAGTAATGGATAGAAAATCAAACGAATCTTCGAACTATAGTAAATTGTTTATGGTTCAAATGGAATGCGACTTTTCCTTATGGCGGCAGCGCTATAGATCAGCGGCTATGGCCATTCATTTTACATCGTTATCCGAAATCCTTGATCAGGACTACGATTGCGTCATTGATGTGCGAAGTCCCGCCGAATTCGCCGAAGATCACTGGCCGGGTGCGGTCAACCTGCCCGTTCTGGACAACGAAGAACGCGCGGAAGTCGGCACGATATATGTGCAAGAGAGCCCGTTTCTGGCGCGCAAGGTTGGCGCGGCCAAAGTGTTTCATAATGCCGCTGATCATGTCGAGCAAAGGCTGAGCCACCATCCCGGTTCCTGGCGGCCACTGGTCTATTGCTGGCGGGGTGGTCAGCGCTCGGGCAGCTTTACATGGCTGCTGCAACAGATCGGCTGGCGCGCCGATGTGGTTGAGGGCGGTTATCAAAGTTACCGACGTCTGGTGAATGACTACCTCTACAAGGCAACACTGCCGCATCGCTTTGTGGCGCTGGATGGCTATACCGGTACCGCCAAGACCGAGATCCTTAAACGTGTCGCAAGTCTGGGCGGACAGGTTCTTGATCTTGAAGAGGTAGCGCATCATCGTGGATCGCTTCTGGGGGATTTCTCCACACCGCAGCCCAGCCAAAAAGCATTTGAATCGGAAATCGCGGGTCAACTGGCCCGGATGAATGCAGACCGCGCTGTGCTGGTCGAAGCAGAATCCAGTAAGATCGGTGCCCGGATCATTCCACCGCGGCTCTGGGCCGGGATGAAACAGGCCCCCCGCATCAATATAGAGGCACCAGTGGCGGCGCGCTGCCAATATCTGGTCGCCGGCTATGACGATATCCTCTCAAATTCTGATATGCTGCGGGATCGTTTGGACGGTCTGCGTGCCCATCGCTCCAACGCGGTTGTCGATGGCTGGTTGCAGTTGATTGCCGATGGTGACAAGCCGGGCCTAACAGCGGCATTGATCCAGCAACATTATGATCCCGCCTATGAAACAGCACGCCGTGCCATCGGGGCAGAGGTGGTTCGTACCCTTAGGGCGGATGATCTGGGGGAGGGCGAACTGGACAGGCTGGCGGCAGAGATTCTGCAGGAACTCAATCAGCTCTAACGCCGGAAAGTGGTACAGCCGCGGCGTGCGCAACAGGCGGGCACGTTAGCTGAGGGTAATTGTGCCAGCCGATGTGACCATACGGCCAATGATCGCTGCGTCGTGCGCGTGCTCTTGCAGCTTTGGCAACAATGCCTTTGCCTGACCCGCAGGCAATGCTGCCAACAGCCCACCTGCGGTCTGCGGGTCAAACAGAAGATCTTGCAACCCGCCCGTTGCAATTTCTGGCAGCATGGCCGCATTTTCGTCAAAGAGTGAGGACCGGACACCGCGCGAAGTGAGCGTCGCCGCCCCGGGCAGAAGCGGTATCGCCTCAAGGGTGAGATCCGCGCCGAGGTTTGAGGCCACGCAGATACCCAGCAGATGGCCAAGCAGACCAAATCCGGTAACATCTGTCATCGCATTTGCCCCGCGCAGTAACTCTGCGGTGTTGCTCTGTGACTGGCACATCCCTGCCAAAGCTGTTGCAACCCAGGCGCCATCAGCCTGACCAGCCATTTCAGCGGCCATGATCACGCCGGTACCAAGGGGCTTGGTCAGGATCAGCGCATCGCCGGGCTGCGCACCAGCCAGCGTGATCGGCGGCTGATTGCATAGCCCAGTGACCGTAAAACCGATAGTCAGCTCATCTCCGGCAGATGTATGGCCGCCAACAACCTCGGCGCCAGCACCGCGGATGGTCCCCCCCGCTGCAACCATGATTTCGCGCAGCGTGCGTGCCTGAAGGGCTGGCGATAACTTCGGTACAATCAGATTGGCTGTTGCCGCCTGAGGGCGGGCCCCCATCGCCCAGATATCGCCAAGCGCATGAACGGCTGCGATCCGCGCCATAATAACAGGGTCAGCGGTAAAGGCACGCAAATGGTCGGTGCTGATGACCTGTCTTTGCCCACCGGTGATCAGCAGCGCTGCGTCATCGCCGGGTAGTGCAGTCACGTCACCACGCTGAATGGCAGGCTGGGCCAAAAGTGTGGCTTTCAGCGCGCGGGCGCCAACCTTTGCACCGCAACCGCCACACATCGGCTTGTCACCCAGACTCTCGGGCAGATCATAAGTATGTTCCGGCGGCAGGGCAGGGGTGTCCATCTGCGGAAAATTACGAAACTGCGCCATAAAACCTTGGTCTATACGGTCCTTCCAGCGCCAAACCCATGCGCCGGAAAACGTCTGGCCAAAGCGTTCACCAACAGCTGTTTTATCGCCCATGGAGATCAATTTGAGGTAGTCTTTTTGGGGGTGGTAGCGACGCAAGGGGGCACGCGTCAGACGGGCCCGAAGATTGTGAAACAGGATCGGTGCCTGACGAACGGCGTAGACCCCGGCCTTGGGGCGCGGCGCGGCATCGAAATGAGCACAATCGCCACTGGCAAAGACGTCTACCTCATTGGTTTGCAAATACTCATCGACGCTTAGGAACCCCATGTGAAGATCCAGCCCGCTATGCGCAAGCCAAGAGTAAGGGCGGGCACCTGCCGCCCCAGTGGTGAAATCTGATCGGATCGCGCGCCCATCGGATAGAACAATACGTTCAGCCTCGATCTGGCTGATGCTGGCATGTTCGATGATCGTGACACCAAGGTTGGTAAGGGCGGCTCGCAGACATCTGCGTGCCTTGTTGCCCGTGTCGGCGAGAATCTCACTGCGATCAATCAAGGTCGCTTGGGTCAGCCTGCCGCGGGTGCGCAGGGCATGTGTCATGGCGAGGATCAATTCGACCCCGGCAACGCCGCCGCCCATCACAGCAATATGCGCCGGGCCATCAGCCTTGCGAAAGGCGTGCCAGCTGGCGGCAAAGCGGCCAAGAGGTTTGGCCGGGATCGCATGATCGGCAAAGCCTGTGATATCTGGCATGGCAGAGGTGATGCCCACATTGATCGCGGCGACGTCGTAGGCAATCGGCGGGCGACCAGCGACGTGGATTTCACGAGCGTCGGTATCAATATGTTCAGCAGATCCCAGAATCACCCGCGCGCCTGCAAAACGCGCAAGTTTCACGAGATCAATATCCAGCGCGTTCCGGTCATAGTGGCCTGCCACAAATCCCGGTAGCATGCCAGAATAGGGTGCGGTGGGGCCTGGGTTGATGACGGTCAATCTGGCGCCCGCCAAGGGCCGCATTCCCCATTCGCGCAACACCAGTGCATGGGTATGTCCGCCACCGATCAACACCACGTCTTTGGTCAGGGGCAGGGGGGCGGTGTGCATGGCGGTTCTCATTGCAGGGCGAAAAGAGACCCACCCGAATACAGTATGTCCCGGATGAGAGATCCCCTCCAAGGGGGGGGTGCGGATCAGACCTCGGGGCCGATCACTTCGTTTTCGGGTTTTTTGTGCGTTGCCCAGACCTTATCTTGGCCTGCATCCGGCAGGCTCTCTGGGGTGTCATGCCGGTGGATATGCACCTTGGCAATGAAATTTGCTGTGATCGGTGCCGTTAGAAACAGAAATAGCGTGATCATCAGTTCGTGCACTGACAGGTGATGCTCATACACTGCTGCATGGGTCATAGAGGCAAGGAGCACACCGCCCACGCCCAGCGTTGTTGCTTTGGTCGGGGCATGAAGCCGCGACATGCGGTCGTTCAGCTTTAGCAGTCCAAAGGACCCAACGATGCCGAAGATGCCCCCGATCACAAGAAACCCGGCAATGATGATGTCAAAGAACATGTCCATTGTCTGCCCTCACTCGATGATGTTGCCGCGCAGGATGAACCGCGCGTAGGCCACAGTGGAGACAAAGCCAAGCATGGCAATGATCATCGCGGCCTCAAAGAAAATCTCGGTTCCCAGTGCTAAACCATAGAGCACCATCAACGCGATGGCGTTGATGAACATAGTATCCAGCGCCAGGATGCGGTCTGCGACATCGTCGGCGGCGACCACTTTCCAAAGGTTCATCACAAGCGACAGCGCAAAGCAGAGAAACGCAAAGATTGCAGCTGTTTCGATCATTCGAAAATCTCCTTCAGGCGGCGTTCATAGCGATCTTTGATCTCGTCGCGTACGGCCTCTGGGTCAGGGGCGTCCAGGCAATGAACCAGCAGCGCATGGCCCTCGGCTGAGAGGTCCGCCGACACGGTGCCGGGTGTCATGGTGATGGTTGCGGCCAGAACCGTGATTGCCTCAGGGGTGCGCAGGTCCAGGGGAATGGTCACCCAATTCGGGTGGCGGCTGGCGTTGGACTTAAACAGCACGATCTTGGCAACGACCAGATTGGCCACGACGATATCGTATAGCACCACAAGGATGTAGCCGATGATCTTGACCGGCTCCTTCATCTTCAACTGCTGTGGCCAATAGGGCTGCGTCAGAAAGGGGATCAGCACCCCCAACATGAAACCAAAGACCAGTGAGTTCAGCGACCAGCCATTGACCAGCAACAGCCATGTCAGGGTCAGAACCAGTGTCAGGATCGGGTGTGGCAGTATGCGGCGCATCAGGTTCATTTTGTGCCCCCCCCTAGGACCGCTTCAAGATAGGCAGTTGGTGTGAACAACTGAGCCGCCGTTGCGTCCGCGTAGCGGGTCATTGGCCCTGAAAAAATGGTCAGGAACACCAGCGCCGAGATGAGACCAAAACAGACGACCAGTGGCAGAACTTGCTTTGCTGCCGGGGCAGCAGTGGCATCGCCGTCCAGCAGGGGCTCTGGATCAGTGCCGACGTCGGGCGATGTTTCGGCTGAGTCAGCCAAACCATGGCTTTTCCAGAAGATCATCGTACCGGCACGGGCCAGACCGATGATCGTCACCAGCGAACCAATCAGAATGACTGCCCAGATCCACCAGACCAGATCGTGGTCGCGGGCCGCATCCATCACCAGCAGCTTACCGACAAAGCCAGAAAGCGGTGGCATACCCGCCAGCGCAATGGCTGCGACGAAGAACATCACTGATAGCAATCCGCTTTGCGGCATCAACCGCATTGCCGCAACGGCCCCACCCTGACGTTCCATCACCTGATCGGCAATCAGGAACATCAAAGCTGTCGCCAGTGTCGAATGCACGATGTAGTAGAGCGCGGCACCGGCGGCGGCTGGGGTGAACAGCGCAATGGAGATCAGCAACGTTCCCATGGATGTGATAGCCGCAAAGGCGACCAACCGTCCGATTTCGCGCGATCCGAGGACCCCTATCGCGCCAACCGCCAACGTCAGCAACGCAGCGGGCAACAGCCAATCACTAACTAAACCAGCAGTGGCAGCGACATCTGGTCCAAAGACCAGCGTATAGATGCGCAAGATGGAATAGGCGCCAACCTTGGTCATGATCGCAAACAGTGCGGCGACTGGCAGCGGGGCCAGACTGTAGGACGCAGGCAGCCAAAAATGCAATGGCAGGACAGCGGCCTTGATAGCAAAAACCAACAGCAACATCACCGCGCCAACCCGCAATAGGGCGGTTTCATCTGCCGACATTTCGGCCACACGCACGGCGAGGTCTGCCATGTTTAGCGTGCCCGTGACTGCATAAAGCGTGCCAAGCGCAAACAGGAACAGTGTTGAGCCCAAGAGGTTGTAGACAACGTATTGAACACCCGCCTGAAACCGTCTGGCCCCGCCTGCGTGGATCATCAACCCATAGGAGGCGATCAACAGCACCTCAAAGAACACAAACAGGTTGAAGGCATCGCCGGTCATAAATGCGCCCAGAATGCCCATGATCTGAAATTGAAATAACGCATGGAAATTTGCCCCGCGCGAATCCCAGCCGGTACCGATCGCATATAGCACGACAGCCAGTGCCAGCACCGAGGTAAGAACGATCATCATTGCTGATAGACGATCCAGCACCAGCACAATGCCAAAGGGCGCAGGCCAGTCACCCAACTCATAGACCTGCACAGTACCGTCAGCCGCTTGTGCTGCCAGCGCCAGCGTCAGGCACATCACCAACACGCTGCTGGCGACCGAGAAGATACGTTGCAGGTCCAGATGGTAGCGCAGCACCATGATGATAAAGGGCGCAACGATTGCTGGCAGGACAATCGGCGCAATCACGAGGTGGTTCATGCGTCATCTCCCGCTTTGGCATCGTCATCGCTGAGGTTGATCCGGTCATCCTGCGACGACAGATAGGCCCCAAGCGCTATCATCACCACCACCGCTGTCATACCAAAGGAGATCACGATGGCGGTCAGAACCAATGCCTGCGGCAGCGGGTCGGTATAAGGAACCTCTTCGTATTTATTGAGAATTGCGGGCGCATTCGTCATCAACCGTCCGGTGGCAAACAGGAACACGTTTACGGCATAGGACAGTAGCGACAGACCTAGGATGACCGGAAAACTGCGACGCCGCAGGATCAGGTAGATGCCGGCCGTCGTCAGAATGCCCACGGCCGAGGCGACTAGAAGTTCCATATTCAGCCCTCGTTCTCGGTCTTGGCCACGTCATCGCGGGCCGGGTTGATATCCATGGCATGGCTGCTGTCCGTTCCGGGTTGCCAAGCAAAGCGCGACAGGCTCTCCAGCGCCAGCAGCACGGCGCCAACAACAGCAAGGAACACGCCGAGGTCAAACAGTGCTGCGGTGGCCCACTCGAACTCCTCCAGCGGTGCCCAATGGACGTAGCCAAAGGCACTGGTCAAGAAGGGCTGGCCACTGAACCACGACCCCATCCCGGTTGCGGCGGCAATCAGAACACCGGATCCGATGATGCCATGATAGGGATAGCGCTGCCGCTCGGTCGCCCAGGCAAAACCCGACGCCATATACTGCATGATGACAGCGATTGCGGCGATCAGCCCGGCGATAAAGCCCCCACCTGGCAGGTTGTGACCGCGGAAAAAGATATAGGCCGCAACCATCAGAGCCAGCGGCATCATCACGCGGGTGGCAACAACCATCATCATTGGATGAGAGTCGCCCGCCTGCGGCAGATCCGGTTTCCGGTTGAGCAGATAGGCGCGCACACGGGTGCCCAGAATGGCCTCGGTCAAGGCAAAGATAACCAGTGCGGCAATGCCCAGAACGATGATCTCACCAAAGGTATCAAAGCCCCGGAAATCCACCAGGATCACATTGACCACATTGGTACCGCCGCCGCCCTTGTAAGAGTTCTCAAGGTGAAAGCCGGAAATCGTCTCGCCAATAAAATCACGCGTCATTAGCGCATAAATTAAGCCGCTCACACCAAGGCCTGCAACGCTCGCGATGGAGATGTCGCGAAACCGCGCACCTGCGGAGCTTTCGATGGGTGTCTCCTTCGGCATGAAGTTCAGCGCCAACAGCATCAGGATGATGGTCACAACCTCAACCGAAATCTGCGTCAGGGCGAGATCCGGCGCGGACATGTAGTTAAATCCCATGGAAACCACGAGGCCAACAACCCCGATCAGCACCAGCGCGAGCAATCGGTTGCGGTGCATTGCGACCAGGAAACCAGTGGCGATCAGCAGACTAGCCCAGCCGATGATCGGGATCAGACCGACGTCCTGCACACTGCGCGTCGGAGCTGCCATCGTGCCGGACTGGTAGGCGTAATACGACAGCGCTGCGGTAAAGGTGATCATGATTGCAGCGTAGCGTTGCATGGATCCATTGTGCATCGCATCGGTAACGTTACGCGCCAGTGCAGTGAGCGTCGCAATGATCGCGTCAAAGATGGTCTTTGCCTCCGGGCGCGGGGTTGCATTCCACATGCGCGTCAAAGGCCTGTGCAGCATTAGCAGAATGGCACCGCCGACAACGGCGACCAGCGACATATAAAGCGCAGGCGTGAACCCGTGCCATAGTTTCAGCGAATAGTAGGGCAGCTTTTCGCCACCAATCACCGCAGAAGAGGCCGTCGCAACCAGAGGTCCGACGATCTTGGCGGAGAACAGGCCAATTAACACCACAAGTCCAACGAGGAAAGCCGGTGCGAGCCACATGCCTGCGCCCGGATCATGTGGTGTTGCGGGATAATTATCCCGCTTCGGGCCCAGAAAAACATGCACAATGAAGCGGAAGGAATATGCAGCGGAGAACAGTGCGCCCAGCAGCGCGAGACCGGGCACGATATAGTGTGAACTGCCCCAGACCGTATGTACCGTTTCTTCCAGCATCATTTCCTTGGAGAGAAACCCATTGAAGGGCGGGATACCGGCCATCGACAATGCCGCCACCGTCGCAATGGCAAAGGTGATTGGCATAAGGTGACGCAACCCGCCCAACCGCTTGATATCGCGGGTGTGGGCTTCGTGATCAATGATGCCTGCACTCATAAACAGCGCTGCCTTAAAGGTGGCGTGGTTGATGATATGAAATACTGCCGCCACCGCCGCAAACTTGGTCCCAAACCCAAGAAGCATGGTAATCAGACCGAGATGGCTGACGGTAGAGAATGCCAGCAGCGCCTTCAGATCATCCTTGAATAGTGCAATGACTGCCCCTAGCACCATCGTGATAAGTCCGGTGGTGGCGACGATATAGAACCACTCAGGCGTACCAGCCAAAACCGGCCACATCCGGGCCATCAGGAACAGGCCTGCCTTAACCATGGTGGCCGAATGAAGATAGGCTGAAACGGGGGTTGGTGCCGCCATTGCATGCGGCAGCCAGAAATGAAACGGAAACTGCGCCGATTTGGTAAAGGCACCGATTAGGATCAGAACAAGCGCAGGCAGATAAAGTGGCGAATCCTGAATGATCTCTTTCGAACCCAGGATCACCGTCAAATCATAAGAGCCGACAATATTGCCAAGGATCAGCATGCCCGCGATCATAGCCAGACCACCCGCACCAGTCACAGTCAACGCCATACGCGCGCCTTGTCGACCTTCCGGCAGATGTTTCCAATAGCCGATCAATAGGAAAGAACTGAGCGACGTCAGCTCCCAGAAAATCAGCAAAAGCAGGATATTGTCAGATGTGACAATCCCCACCATCGCGCCCTGAAACAGCAGAAGATAGGTGTAGAAATTGCCCATCGGATCTTCGCGCGACAGGTAGAACCGCGCATAGAGAATGATCAAAAGACCAATGCCCAAGATCAAACTGGCAAAGAGAAACCCAAGCCCATCCAGAAAGAAGTTGGCATTCAGCCCCAAACTGGGCAGCCAGTCGAATTGGGCCTGTATAACTTCTCCTCGCATCACTGCCGGTGCGTGCAACATGAGGCCGACAAATGCGAGCAAAGTGGTCAGGCCCGCCGCCGAGGCCGAGGCATTGCGCCCAGCACGGATCAATAGTGCGGGAAACACCGCACCCAGAAAGGGCAGGGCTGCAATTAAGAACAGGGACACGTGCGGTTCTCCTCCATGCACAAGGCCAGATCGTTTGCTGCCTAAGCAATTTTTCGCAACTGTGCCAGCCCCGACCGCGCCTGCAAACCCTGCAAAAGCGGCGACCGGGTTAGTTTTTGCCCCAACCGGGATCAGGGCGACATGGTGTCAGGTTGACAAGAACTTGATCACCATGCGGGATGTCTCATGCTGAATATGTGGCGGTAACCTGCTAGGTCTTGGCACATATAGGATGGTGACTACAGTGCGGGGAGAGGCCAGATGTCGCAATCTCAATCGAATTTGTCACCTAATTCGGATCGTCAGCCCGACGCTGCCATAGCTGGTGCTCGGACGCAGGGCGATATCGCCACGTCGATTGCTGAAGATGGTGAACCCGCGCAGATCTCGCGTCGTGGGTTTCTGCGCGCCGGTGCGGTTTTCAGCTCTCTGACTTTGGCTGGTGGGGTAGGGTATCTCTGGTGGCGACGGCAGCCGCCTGCCCATGATCATCCCAGACTGACCGTGGCCGAAGCCTTCGCCAATGCAAAGGCGCAAGATCTGTTTCTGATCGATATCCGCACTCCCCGTGAGTGGCGCGCCACTGGTGTACCGGTGGGCAGTCATCAGATTGATATGCGCCGTGACGATTTTTTGACTGCGTTGGACGACGTCACTGGCGGTGAGCGCACAGCTGCAATTGCGCTGATTTGCGCCCGAGGGGTGCGCTCAGCCCGGGTGACATTGGCACTGGATGCGGCCGGATACACCAATGTCAGTGATGTGCCCGAGGGTATGCTTGGATCAGCTGCAGGAGTGGGATGGCTGCGCAGTAATTTACCAGTCGCACGTTGGAGCGAACAGGGATGAGCACGCCAATGTGTTCGACAGTCATCAGAAACTGGTGTGCAGGGATTAGCGTGGCGCTTACGACGCTAGCCATGGGGTCTGCGGCTGATGCCGGTTGCGGCCCAGCTGCGGATGCTTGCACTGTTGCGGAGGGGGAATATCATATCGTTCTACCCAAAGATGGGGCAACGGCGGGCGTACCAGCGGTGGTCTTTCTGCACGGTTATGGTGGGTCGGGCAAGGCGGCATTGCGCAATGCCGCGATGGTGAATGGGCTGACAAAACGCGGGTATGCGGTGATTGCGCCGACAGCATTGCCACGGCGGCCTGGCGGCCCCCGGTCTTGGGCCTTCTTACCGGACTTTGGCGGACGGGATGAATCCCTTTTCCTCGAAGCTGTTCTTCAAGATGCCGAAATTAACTTTAATATAGACCGGCAAAGCGTTGTACTTTCAGGATTTTCCGCTGGCGGATTTATGGTGAGCTATCTGGCCTGCGCCCATCCTGAGCAGTTTGCGGCCTATGCACCCGTCTCAGGCAGCTTTTGGCGCCCGCAACCCGATGGCTGTGCTGGCCCGGTCCGATTGCTACACACCCATGGTTGGGCGGATGATGTGGTCCCGCTAGAAGGGCGTTACCTCGGCAATCGACAATACCAGCAGGGCGATATCTTTGCTGGGCTGGATCTTTGGCGTGACACGAATGGCTGTACCACCCACGCCCCTAGCCGCAGCTGGAAACAAGGGGATCACCTGCGGCGGCGTTGGGAGTGTGGGCCCGAGGCCGATATCGAATTGATCCTTGTGCCAACCGGGCATCGGGTGCCCAATGACTGGGCGAGCTGGGTGGTGAATTGGTTTGAGAACAGCCCTCTGTCGCAATGATGCAACAAAGAGTATTTTCATTTGTAAATAAAATTCAGGATTGAGTGGTAAGGGTTTGACCCAAAGTTGACAATTTCATTCATTTTTCGGCGATTTACTCCGCGGGTGTCTGACGCGCCGACGCAGTTTCCAACACCATTCGCAGACTGTGCCGGCGGGCGCGGGCGATACGGGTGATACGCGGTTCGGCGTTGACTTCACGCGTCGCAAGCAGTGCTTTGGTAAAGCGCTGCAATGGCATCCCGGACAAAGCAGAAAGTGGCACGGCCAGGATTAGGGAAACAGCAATCGGCAGTAGCCAGATTGACACCACGCCAGCCAAGATGCCGGTCCAGAGGGCGATACCGCTGATGGTTTCGAGCGCATGACAGGTTGCCAACGTATGCCATGAGTAGGTCCCACCATCACGGGCCTGTGGCGACCAGCCTTTTTGCAGCCCTAGCGCGGTACGAATGACCGCAATCATTTGTTGGACCATCAAGATCGGCGCATAAAGGATCGCCAGCAGGATTTCGGTCAGCAACGACAGTGCAAATGCACCTGCGCCACCGTATTCGGAAAAACGACTGCCGGTCATTGGCAGCGCCGCAACGGCAAGCAGCTTGGGCGCCAACAACATGGCGTAGATCAACAGGATAACCAACACGTGGCGTGGCTCTGACATGTCCGGCCATGATGGCATCATCGGGTTGGTTTCACTGAAATAGGTCAGGACTGAGGCTTCCTCGCCACGACCGATCAGCGCCCAGATCACCAAGAGCGCAAACCATACCGGCGCCATCAGATAGCCGATAGCCCCGTGCAGCAGGTGAAAGCGTGACAGGGCGCGAAACCCTTTGGCATTCAGTAAGCCCAGATGCTGAAGGTTGCCCTGACACCAGCGGCGATCCCGCAAGACATGATCAATCAGTGTTTGCGGGGTTTCCTCGTAGGAGCCACGTATCCGGGGCAGAAACTGAACGCCCCAACCTGCGCGGCGTAGAAGGCCGGCTTCAACGAAATCATGGCTCATGATCAGCTTTTCACCGCCAAACACTGAGCGTAGCGGTGGCAAGCCGGCGCAGGCTGCAAAGGCGCGGGTGCGAATGATTGCGTTATGGCCCCAGTAGTTGCCTTCGTGTCCCGCCCAGCGGGCCAGACCTTCGGCGAGTGCAAGCCCATAGACACCATTTGCAAACTGCTGCATGCGGCCAAACACAGATTGCGCGCCGATCAGTTGCGGATAGCTTTGGATAAGGCCAGCGCCTGAATCACGCGCCAACGCATCTGCCAGATGCGCAATTGCACGACCGGTCATCAGGCTGTCGGCGTCCAGCACCAGCATCGCATCCCAGCCTGCACCCCAGCGCCGCACCCAGTCTGCGATATTACCAACCTTGCGGCCTTCGTTGTCGTTGCGACGGCGATAATAAAGCTGCGCCCCGGTAGGGAGCATGGCGCGCAGCGCTTCGACACTGGCCCGTTCCTGGGCGGCAATCGCGTCGTCGCGGGTGTCCGACAGGATGAACATGGCATAGTCGTGGACGCCACCGCGATCATGCAGTTCCTCCAGCATTGATTGCGCATTGCCCAATACATACCATGGAACCTCGTTAAAGACCGGCATCAGCAGCGCAACCTTCAAGCGCTGTGGACGTCCCTTGCGCAGCGCCTGCGGACGGCGGGACAGGCCCCATAGGCCCAAAAGAACGGTAGATACAGAGAAACAGATCCAGAAGAAGTTGAAGGCAATCAGTACCAGCAATGCGACTTCTAGCGTTGAGAAACCATCTGCCGCGAACCAATCTTTCATGCCCCAGGTCAACAGGCCGGTCGCCGCCATCGCTGGTGAGAACGCCAACACCCGCCACAGCGCAACCTGTCTGGTGACTGTGACGCTTGCTTGCGCGGTCGGGCTATCGGTCTGCGTGGTGCTGGTGCCGGGGCAGGCCGCGTCGTGGAAATGTGCCCCGAAATCTTGCTCAGGCATTGCCAGTGGTTGTTCCGGCGGGGTCAGCGATAGTTTTCTCATCTGGTCCACCTGTATAGCCATACCTCTGACGCGGGTTCACCGTCCTTGCGCAGTTCGGCGCGCAGCTCGACGTGGTCGCGCTCGCCGGGATCAAATGCAAAGGCAAGGCGCATGCCACCTGTCTCTGGGTTATTCTGCAACACACCTTCGGTCGGAGTGGTATGAGGCGAGGTGATATGTGCCTTGATGTCATCCGGTCCATCGGCGAACAGCGGATGCGGCGCGAAATCAATGGTCATGATACGACCGGGATCACCGAATATGCGGGCCCCAGCTGCGGTGTTGATAACTTGCGGTACGGAAAGATCGGGATCAGATCCCCAGGTCAGGCGGTAGGAGAGTGTAACCTCGGCACCTGCGTTATAGCGCTCGCGGGGACGCCAATAGGCCACGATATTGTCGTATATTTCTTTGTCCGCCGGGATCTCGACCAGAGTGACAGCGCCTTTGCCCCAGTCGCCCAATGGCTCGACCCAAAGAGAAGGGCGCTTGTGGTAATGGGCTTCCAGGTCCTCATAGTCTGACAGCAGGCGGGGCCGCTGCATCAGGCCAAAGCCACGTGGGTTCTCGTCGACAAAGGAAGAAAGCTGTAGCGTCGTGGGGTTGGCAAGAGGCCGCCACAGGGTTTCGCCATTGCCATTGACTACCAACAGGCCGTCGCTGTCATGTACGGCTGGGCGGAAATCATCGAACCGGTGGCGATTGGTCTGATCGAACAGAAACATTGAGGTCAGCGGTCCAAGACCAATATTGTCCAATTCCTCGCGTGCGAAAATCGTGGCCTCGACGTCCATCACGGTGTCTTGACCAGGCAGGATATCGAACCGGTAGGCCCCAGTAACCGACGGGGAATCCATCAGCGCGTGCACGACCATGTTGCGCTGTCCAGGAACCGGGGTTTCCAGCCAGAAGGCGGTGAATTCGGGGAACTCTTCTCCCTTTGGGTCGGCAGTGTTGACGGCGAGGCCGCGCGCTGACAGCCCGTAGGTGTTCAGCGCTCCGATGGCCCGGAAGTAGCTTGCCCCCTGAAAGACGCAGAACTCGTTTTTCTTGCCAGGCTCTTGCAATTCGGTGCGCAGGCGAAAGCCGGAATATCCTAGGCTCTCATCAATACTCAGTTCAGGGGCCTTGTCGGTTTTGTCGAACAGGCTGATATCAAATGCGACCTTCTGGGCGATGCCGTTTTCAACTGTGTTGATCACTATCGGGCGGGGGAAGTAGAGGCCGGGAAGGAAAAAGTCGACATTATAGCTGCGTGGGGTTTTTGACCAAAGCGCATCGTGGCTACGGAACCACCGGGTCTGGTATTCCTCATAGCTTTGATCCTGCCAGTCCTGTGGGACGCTGGCGCGGGGTTCATAGGGCGCTGCGGCTAGATTTCGAGCCAGCGTGACGACCACATCGCGCGAGAATTCGGGACCTCCCGTCGCACGCGCAGGCGTGCTGAGCGCCCCCAGAGCAAGGGGAGCGGTGCTGGCAAGCGCAGCCGCCAGAAAGATGCGTCGCGAATATCTTCTCATCTCTTGGTTTTCCATGGATGTGATTTAAACCAGGCGGCGATATAGGCGCAGCCAATGATCAGCCCAAACCCTGCAAGGTTAAAAAATGCGGTTGTCATGATCGAACGATCCGTGATGTCCATGGCAAATCCCAGCAATCGGGCAAGCGCCATGGAAAAGACAAAGACTGCCAGCGACTGCTGACCGACTTTGGTGATCAGCGACAGCAACACGGCCCAGATCCGCGCTGCAGTAGAGTGACCTGAGGCGATCAGGCGGTGTCCGCCTGCACCTGCAATGACCCAGCCCAAATAGGCAAGCGACAGGAAGTGGCCATAGCGAAGAAGACCAAAGTCGGTCTTTTCACGCCACTCGGATGTCAGCGCCCATGTCGGGCGAATGATCTGGGCCAAGTCGGGGTTCCAGGCCTTGACCCACAGAAATACCTTCCAAGAGCCAAACGGCGCCAGCAAGATCAGATAGGCTACAGCACAGACGATCAGCACGCGGGAGACGGGCGGAGCAGGCAGCCAGCCTTTCATGAAGGCGAAGCCGGTAAAGAACAGCAGTTGCCAGCCAAAGGGGTTGAAGAACCATTCCCGGTTGGACCAGGGCTCTGCCGACAGGGATATACCATTGGGTCCAAGGCCGACCATATAGGGGTTCGCCAAGAGCCAAATTCCAATCGACGCCGCAGCGACAGCCCAGAAACCGATCCGCTCCAACCCCATCATGAGGGGCATCAATCCCAGCACCACCAGATACATGGGCAGGATGTCAAAGTAGTTTGGTACATAGCTGAGTGTCATCAAGCCTACCAGCTGCGGCACCGGGTTCTCAAAGAGGGGGAGCAGGTTCAGCGATGCGATATAGCTTTTTTCAAAGCCTCCATAGAGATCGAGCGCCGCCATTGAGGTGGCGATAAAGACAAAGAGACCAATATGTGCCCAGAATACCTGCCAGCAGCGAAACAGCACTCGCGCGCTGCCCATTATCCAGCCTTGCCGTGCAAAGGTCCCGCCAAAGGCGATGGCTGAGGCCATGCCGGAACAGAACACAAAGATTTCGGTGGCGTCGGAAAATCCAAAGCGCGCAGGGATCCAGCTGGTCCAGCGATTGCCGGGGATATGGGCGCAAAGGATGATGAACATCGCAATGCCGCGATAGAAATCGAGGCGCGGATCGCGCGGCGCCCGGGGCAACGCCTCCGATTGCGGTGCAACGGGGCGGTTGGCCACTGGCGTGGTCTCGGCGCCTTGGGCGCCGGGAAAGGGCGAGATGGTCGCCATCGGTTCCTATGTCCTTACTTTGTTATTCTGCGGGAACGCTTTGTGCGTCCGGCGCACCGCGTCCCGTTGCAATCAGGGCGCGACGCGTCTGGGCGTAGCTGTCTTCAGCGCCCCCCCTCTGAGCGCGCCGTTCATTGAGGATTGTCTCGACAGCGTCCAGACGACCTGCGCGGATACCTGCGTCAATTGTCACCCGTTCGAATACATCCCGCTGGGCATGACTGCCGCCAGCCAGTTGCAGCGTGTTCCGCCCGGCTGCGAGATATCCAAAGGCCTCGCCGTAGTTGCCCTCGCCAAAGGCCTCAAGCCCCGACGCCAGGCCGCAACCCGGTGCCGCCATACGGGCGTCGATTTCGCTTGCACCGCGACGGGCATCGGCGTGAATACGTTGGACCAGCTGACCAGTTTCTGCCTTGCGATCATCGCCAACGAGGGCCAGCAGATAGTGCAGATCCGCGAATATCAGACAACCGTCTTCGGTCCGGTTGGCACATAGTTCGGCCAGTTCTTCCCAGCGATTGCCAATGGCGACGCCCTCCAGCTCTAGCCGCATCAGCAGTGATGTGGCGTTGGAGATATCGCGGTAATCGTCGGTTTTGTCCTTGCGGATTTCATGGTCATAGAGCGCCAGCACCTGATCGGTCTGCCCCTGATCCAGATGCATCAGGGCCTTGTGCCACCAGACGTGATAGCGGAAGTTGTTGCAATGCGCCCAGGCCTCTTCACGGCCCGTCAACCAGTCAAGCCCGGCACGGGAATTGCCCTTCATTTCGTGAACATGTGCCACGGCGTGCAATCCCCATGCATCGTCTGGTGCCATCCACAACGCCTGCCTGCCGGCTGTTTCCGCCAGATCATAGGCCCCGGTTTCCTCGAGGGAGAACGCATGGCACCCAAGCAGGTAACCACGTCCTTTGTGGTCCGGGTCGTAAGCGGGTAGCACCCGTTCGATTGACTGACGCATGCCCGAACTGTCGCCAAGGATAAATCGGATGCCGTGGCTCAGCTTCATTGCCAGAGAATCCTGAGGGTGTTTAAGAAGCAGGGCTTCCATCTCGGCGATTGCGACTGAGGGACGACCGTCGAGCCAGGCGCCAAGTGCAGCAATATAGTGACGCTCGCGCGGCAGCGCGCCTTCCTCAGCGGCCTTTGCTGCTGCGTAGGCATCGCGCGCCACTCCCATCAACTCGGCCCGCCCCAGCATAAGAACAAAGATACCTTTGGCTGCCTGCGCAAGCGCGAATTCAGGCGCGGCCTCAAGCAACGCACCAAGATATTGTGGCGCCGCCGCGCCGTGTGACAACACGCCCATCTGTACAGCATTCCAATTCTCAAGAGCTGAGGCGTCGGTCAGGCTGGTCTCTTGGCCAAAAATATCTTGCATCATCGTTTGTCCGATCCGTGTCAAAAACGAAAGCAGTGGTGCTTTGGCATCAAGCCTAAAGCACGGCATCGCGCCTCGCGATGCCCGCTCGCGGTTTGGTGAAGTGGCGTGTGCAATCTTGCAGCAATAGCAGGCTAACCGTGTCAATTGGCAGCGATTTCCCGCATTTTTGCGGCGCTGACAAGCCCTCACAACAGCGGTTTGGCCAAAGACTGCCGGTTTCTGTAACACTCGGCCAGATCCTGCCGGTTGCAATTCTATTTGCCCGTGGTTTTTTGCGGATTCTTAAGGAGATAGCTAAGGCGCGGGCAAGGAACAGCGACCGCCCTGATCGGGACGATCGCCGTATTGGTTGTTTAGATCACCCGAAACGCAAGCAGGACGCGGCTTAGAAGTCGTCTTCGGCAAAGGGATCCGCAGAGTCGGTCAGCCGGTCGGTACTGGCCCCGCATGTCGGCGGCGCGTAGCGATAGGTGATTGGCGTGCGTGAGAGTTTCAGCGGATTGCCCAGCAATCGGACCGGGCCGACGGACGACGACATTTCGATTGCCATGTCCCGTGCTGCGACCTGATCAGAGGTAAAGACTTGATCGAGTGTCTGGACCGGCCCGGCCGGCACTTGTCTGGCCTCCATCGCGGCGATGACATCTTGCGTCGTGTACTGGCACAGGACAGGAACGAGAATGTCGGCGAGGGCATCGCGATACTTCAGCCGAGCGGGATTGGTGGCAAAGCGCGGATCTCGTGCCAGACCATCAAGCCCGAGAAAAGACAGGAACCGTGCAAACTGTGCATCATTGCCCACCGCCAGGATCACATGGCCGTCGGAGGTTTGATAAAGGCCATAGGGCACGATACTGGGGTGCTCATTGCCGCGTCTCTTGGGGGGGGCGTCGGTGTTAAGTGTGGCGACACCTTCGTTGATCAGCCAGGCGATCTGCGCATCAACAAGGGCGATATCGACTTGCTGGCCCTCGCCGGTTTTTTCCTTGTGGCGAAGTGCAGCAAGAATTCCGACACAGGCGTACATGCCGCACATCACATCGGCGATGCCAACGCCAACCTTCATAGGCTGGCCATCCGGTTCGCCGGTCAGCGACATGATCCCGCCGTAGCCCTGTGCCATAAGGTCATAGCCAGGTTTATGCGCATTGGGGCCAGTTTGGCCGTATCCGGAGATTGAGCCGTAGACGAGATGCGGAAACTCCGAGCGCAGGCTGTCGTAGTCGAGGCGGTATTTGGCCAGTCCACCGGGTTTGAAATTCTCCAGCAGAATATCTGCTTCGGCGGCGAGGCGGCGTATCACCTGCTGCCCTTCGACGGTGGAGATATCCACTTTGATGGAGCGCTTGTTGCGGTTTGCGGCCATGAAATAGGCCGAGAGATCGGATTGCTGACCCTCGGCATCGACCACATGGGGCGGTCCCCATTGGCGGGTGTCATCGCCGCCGCTCTGCGGATTTTCCACTTTCAGCACGCTGGCCCCCAGATCTCCCAGCATCTGGGTACAGGTTGGCCCGGCCAGAATGCGGGAGAGGTCCAGCACCTTGATCCCCGTGAGGGGGCCGTGGGGCAGTTTGCCGTCGGTGGTGGACGGATCAGATGAGCCCATCATAGGCCTCCCGGTCAAATTCTGCAGCAATAACAGTGAAACGTTCGGCCTGCTGTGCCTCACTCAGGGCGACCCGCAGGCTGGTGCGGTCGCGAACGCGCACGCCATTGCCACCAAAGGCGCGACCCATGGCGGCGAAGTCATGTCGACCAAAATCGACGCCTGCATTGTCAAGCTGACGCTGGCGTTGTTTCAGATCAATGAGCGCGAGACTGGCGTCGACAAACACCACAAAGATCGGCGCGACGCCCAGTTCGGCTGCAGTGGACAATTCACCTGCAACCATCAGAAAACCAGCGTCGCCTGAAAAACTGACAACCGTTCGCTGAGGCTCGGCCAGCTTGCGCCCTATGGCCATGGGCACGGCGCAGCCCATGGTGCACAGAGCAGAGGATTGGATCAAGGCGCGAGGCTCCTGACAACGCCACATCTGCGAGAGCAAAATCCGATGTGCGCCGCTGTCAGCCGTGGCGAGCGTATCGGCGGGCAGGGTGGTCTGGCATTCTGCGATGATCGCCGCAGGTCCCCAATCAGATTTCGCGGCAAACCCGTCTGCAAGGGCCTGACGTACAGATGCGGGGCGATTGTCTGGCCAGCGCGGCATGTCCGTATTGCTATCATCAGCCAGCTGCGTGCCGATCGTCAATGCACGCAGGGAAGGGATCAGCCCTGCCGCGATGGTCAGCGTGGCTGCATGCATGTAATGGGTGTTGTCCTCGGCAGCGATGTCAATCACCCGTTGACGGGTGCAATCCCAGACATCGCGCCAGCCGGGACGCATCTCAATCGGGTCATAGCCAAGCGCGAGGATCAGATCCGCCTCAGCCACCAGTGGCAGCAGATGGCGATCTGCCAGCGGCGACAGCCCCGCGCCGCCCAGGCACAGCGGATGATCCTCGGGCAGGATGCCCTTGGCCTTGTAGGTCGTTACAAACGGAATCTGGTAGAGCTCCAGAAACGCAAGGAGGGCCGCGCCCGCCGTTTCGGCCACCGCATCAAGGCCGATCACCGCCAGCGGGCGCTCTGCCTCAGCCAACCAACCACGCGCCTGCGCGAGGTCCGTGGGATTGGCCTGTGTCGGTCTGGCAGGCGCGAAGTTTGGGCGGTGATCCCCAGCGGCTGCATCCGCAACGGAGATTGGCACATCTATATGCACGGGTCCACTGCGCGGCGCGGTAGCAATCCGTAGGGCCTTGTCAGCGATCACGCCGGCTGCCTTGGCATCGAGCCGGTACGTGGCTTTGGTGATTGGCGCAAAAACAGCCTGATGATCCAACACCTGGTGGGTGTAGGTTGCCGCCTCGCAGGCGTCGACACAGCCAGTCAGCACCAGCATCGGTACCCGATCCTGATGGGCATTGGCCACAACATTCACACCATTGAGCGCGCCGGGGCCAAGTGTTGCCACAAGGATTACTGGCGCGCCATCGCTGTGGTACACGCCTTCGCCCATAAAGCCGGCACAGTTTTCATGCTTAGCCAGATGAAACGCGATCCCTGCCTTGGTCAAGGCATCAACAAGGGTCAGCACCTCGCCACCCGGCATGCCAAATGCGTGGCGACACCCGGCTGCATATAGCCGTTGAGCCAGGACATCTGCCGCGCGCAATGGTTCTGTGGCACCCGCAGTTGCGGTGTCGGCCTGTGTCATGGAATCCGCCCTTCGTGAACAAGTTCCGCCAAATTGCCGGAACCGCGTCCTGTTGCAAGCCTCCTCACGCGGGTGTGAGCGTCAAGGCGCCGATTGGATTGCTTTTTGCGCAATCTCGTCAAGACGTTGGTCCAGTTTTGCAGCGATTACAATAAGCGCACCACCGCCCTCGTCTTGATATGGGGCGAAGACATAGGCTGCGGTCTTGTAGGACAGAGTTGCCGTTCCGTCGGAATTTTCGGTGACATAGAGCCGTATTGGCGCCTCGATCATGGCGGCAGTGGAGAGATTCAGGATCTGTACCGCGAAATCATTGTTGAAGACCCCAATCACGCGATTGCCAGGGATAGTGACACCGCGCGCAGCGGCAGCCTTGGTCGGACCGGCCTGGGTCACCACGAACAACCCTTTATCTCTGGTCGCAGCTATGACGTCGCGGACCAGCTGATCGTAGGTTTTGTCGCTGTTATGTACGGCCCAACCGGTGCGTTCGGAAACTGACTCAGCGGCGGCACCGTGTGGTAACGCGATTGCGAGCACCATGAACATCAGCAACAGGCTGTTAAGCATCGTCTTCCCCGACAAGCTGATGTCAGCCGCGCGAGCTCTTAATAGGTGATGCATTAGGTGGTATCTCCTTGCTTCGCGGGCCGGACGTATCTGTCTAGCGGGTGTGGTCCGTGTTGAGCGCTGTTCAGCAGGTTAGCGCGAGCGCGCCGCCAGAGAAGTCACATTGTTGTGGGGGCGGCGCGGGCATTCAGGCTGCCCGGCGAAAACCGACGATTAGCTGGCGCAGGCCAAACGCGGCCCCAGCAAAGATAGACAAAAAGGTTACCGGTGCCGACAGTGACAATAATGAAAAGGCGCTTAGCCCCTGACCAACTGTGCAGCCCATCGCGATCACTGCACCTCCCCCCATAATGGCAGCCCCGACAATCTGGCGACGCAGCTCTCTTGGGTCGTCGCAGGCTTCCCAGCGAAAATGCCCCTTGATCAATGATCCGATGAACGCCCCCAACCAGACCCCACTGACAGAACCGACTGCAAAACTGATGGGACGTAGGCTGCCGGTCATCGTCCACAGAATGGTCTCTCCCAACGGGGCCGAGAAGGAGTGCGACACCACCGGCACCGCGTCAAAGCCGGTGCGGGCGATATAGCTGCTACCGGCCCAACCGCTGACAATTGCAAACGCCACAAGTGCCGCCCAGCCGATTGCGGCTGGATCATCACGAATCTCGCGGCCTAAGGCCGAGCACAAGAGGATCGCGCCACCGCTGACAAAGCCCAGAGTGGGAACGGAAAGCCCGCTATAGGCAGCCAGATGATGGGCCAGCCCTGCGGGCAGGTCATTGCTGATGGTCTCCTGTAGAAACAGCATGTTGCGCAGCGGGGCAAGCGGACCTGCAAGCACCACAAAGGTTGAGACCCCCATCACCAATACGATCACGAAACTGCGCAGATCCCCGCCGCCAAGCCGGGCGATGGCGCCATAACCGCACATGCCGCTAAGGGCCATGCCATATCCAAACATCAATCCGCCGGAGATTGACGCCAAGGGCATCCAGCGAATGGTGAGATATTGTGACTGTACCGGATCCAGCCAGCCAAGCGCGATCAGGCCAAAGCTACCGAGGACGGCCATGCCAACCGCCATGCCCCACATCCGCATCCGCAAAGAGGAGCCGCCGTAGAGCAGATCTTCGATGGCACCCAAAGTACAAAAGCGGCCCAGGCGTGCTGTCAAACCCAGCAATACCCCGCCGAACAGACCCAATAGGACAGTCAGATGCGTGTCGCTGATAAGGTCTGACAGGGTCTCGGGCATGAAGGGCGTACTTCGTCGCTTGAGAAAGGCAGTGCTGCCGGGAAGCCGCAGGTCACCACCGTGTAGAGTGGGCGCATGGACAGGTGGTCAATCGTCCTTGCAGAATAATTCATAAACCACTTCCAAAATACGGCGAGGACGATCATCTGCCAGCCGGTAGTAGATGGTCTTGCCCTCGCGCCGTGGAATGACCAACCCTTCCAGCCGCAGGCGGGAGAGCTGCTGGGAGACTGCGGCCTGCCGTGCAGAAAGCAGCTCTTCCAGCTCGGTCACAGATTTTTCGCCCGAGACCAGGTGGCACAGTATCATCAAGCGCCCTTCATGGCTGATCGCCTTCAGAAAATTCGAAGCACGAGTGGCATTGTCCACCATCGTGTCGAGATCTTCGGGAGCCATGTCGGCGGAAAACTGTGGCAGGGCCATTTTGGTGTTCTTTCCTTGTTCAACCATCGGTGTCATGGGCGGTATCGGGCGCGGCGTGTGTGTGACCAGTGTCTGGGTCGCTGGCTGAGGGTGCGATGAATCCAGCGTGATCTTGCAACAATCCGGACAACAGTGGCCAGAAAAAATCCTCTCCCGGATAGCCTTCCAGCCTGGCCATTTCATGGCCACCTTCAACGATCAAGAAGGTCGGCGTGAATGTGACCCTGCGTGACAGGGTCAGATCTTTGGGCATATTGCGCAAGTTGGCGCGGCGGAGGGGGGCAAAGGCCCCTTCGGCGGTCTTGGGGTATATCGGAGCGATTTCCGCATCCCAGCGTGCACACCACGCGCAACCGGGCTGTTCAACCATCACCAGCTCTGCTGCATCGGTCGATCGTGCTATCAAAAAAGTCGCGACCAATGCGCCCAGCACAAACCCTGTGCGGGCTAGGGCTTGCTTGCAATGCTGCAGCAATTTGGTCACGGGGGAGAGGGGCATGATGCGAGGTTTCTTGGTGTTTGGGTTCAGTTCAGCGATGTGGAGTTTCGGCGCGCATGTCGCGCCATTGACGGAGCAGTGTCGACGGTGTCTATATGTACTACGTAATTTGAATATGTGAATAGTACAAGTTTTGGTGATTGACGCGGTGAAACTGAACTCTTTTGGTTGCCTGAGTATTGATCGCGGATGCTTAAGTGATCGCGGATTTTGCCATTTAATTATGTGTGATGGTGCCGTGAGCCATACGAATATAGATGGAGCAAGGCCGATCACGTAGACGACAACAGCAGAGGGCCGAACCATATGCTGGAAATTTCGCTATTTGGGGCCCTGATGGCGGGGCTCTTGTCATTCTTTACGCCCTGCGTGCTGCCAATGGTGCCATTTTATCTGTCTTACATGGGCGGGCTCTCAATGGCGGAGCTACGCGGAGAGGGCGAGATCGCGCCTGGTGCGCAGCGGCGACTGGTGTCGGCGTCGGTCTGCTTCGCCGGCGGTGTCACAACAGTTTTTATGCTTTTGGGCATGGGGGCAACGGCGCTGGGACAGCTGTTTGGACAGTACCTAGAGATCCTGTCTTATGCTGCGGCACTATTGCTGCTGGTGTTCGGTTTGCATTTTTTGGGGGTGGTTCGTATCCCATTGCTGTACCGCGAAGCGCGAATTGAAAGCAGTGCATCACCTTCGACCTATGCCGGGGCCTATCTGATGGGGCTTGCCTTTGGCTTTGGCTGGACGCCGTGTGTGGGGCCTGCGCTAGCATCAATTCTAATGATTGCCTCGGGCATGGGCGATATTTGGCGCGGCGGCTTATTGTTGTTTGTCTACGGGGCCGCCATGACGGCGCCTTTTGTCGCGGCCGCGCTTTTTGCGCGCCCTTTCCTTGGCTTTGTGGGCCGTCATCGCGCTGCATTTGCCTGGGTGGAGAAGGGAATGGGCGTTATGTTGATCATCTTTGCGGTGCTGATTGCCACTGGCAGCGTGCGCTACATTGCTGAGGCGATGATCCGTTGGTTTCCAAGCTTTACAAGCCTTGGCTGATTGACGCTGCGCATTGGTGTAATGGGCAGAATTGGGAGGATAGACTATGAAACGACTATGTGCCTTGCTGGTTTGGTTACTAAGCGCTGTGCCCATCTTGGCAGCGGAGCTGGGCGATGATGGCCTGCATAAGGCCCCCTGGATGCGAGAGACCTTCAAGGATCTGCGTGAGGATCTGGAAGAGGCCAACGCCGAGGGCAAGCGGCTGGTCCTATTTTTTGAACAGCGTGGCTGTATCTATTGTACCAAAATGCACGAAGAGGTGTTTTCGACGCCGGATGTTGGCGGTTACATCGCTGAGAATTTCTTCGTTGTGCAGCTCAATCTTTATGGCGATATCGAAGTCACGGATTTCGATGGCGAGGTCTTGTCGGAAAAGGACATGGCGCGAAAATGGAGCATTCTGTTCACGCCTACGATGATGTTTCTACCACCGGACGTTCCAGAGGTTCCGGCACCGCAAGCCGCTGTTTCAATCATGCCGGGTGCCTTTGGGGTTGGGACCACGCTGGATATGTTTACATGGGTGAAGGAAGAGCGTTACGCGCTTGATAGCGGTGAAGATTTTCAAAGGTATCACGCCCGCCGCATTCAGGAACGTGACAATGGCTCGGCTGACTGAGTCCGACAGCTACAAGGTGCTGGACGGGCCAAAATCATCTGCTAAGCCGTGCGGCTGATTGTGATGAAATTCAAATTAATGAATTTGATGTTGCGTTGGGCGGGGGAGGTCGCCTAGGGTAACCTCCAGCGAAGCACGCCACAAGCGCGTGACAGCGAATGGGAGGAAACATGAAGCAAATATCTCTGACACTGGCAGCCTGTCTGGTCGGGACAGTTGCGCTCGCCACTGAGATCGCGCCGAAAGACGTCGCCTTTGATGAAGATGGTACCGTTGCTATCTCGCTGAGCGGTGTGGCGGGGGACGCCGCCAATGGCGCCCTGCTGGCAGGTGACAAATCCAAAGGTAACTGCGTGGCCTGCCATCAGCTCACTGCGCTGAGTGATGTGCCGTTCCACGGCGAGATCGGCCCGACATTGGATGGCGCTGGCAGTCGCTGGAGCGAAGCTGAGCTGCGCGGACTTGTTGCCAACGCCAAAATGACATTCGACGGTACCATGATGCCCGCCTTCTATAAGGTCGATGGTTTTATCCGTCCGGGCGACGCTTACACCGGTAACGCAGGCACCGAACCGTTGCCGCCAATCCTGACTGCTCAGGAAATCGAAGATGTGGTCGCATTCCTTGCGACCCTGAAAGAAGACTGACGCTCAAAGACCGGGATCTTTTTGCGCCATCAACGTCAAAGGAGACATAAGATGGAGTTCTCACGTCGCGACACCCTTGGTCTTGGCCTCGGGGCCGCTGTTCTGACCATGTTGCCCCTGCGTGTCGCTGCCGCCGCCGAGGATCGGATTGCCGAATTCACCGGTGGGGCGGAGATGGCGGATACCGGGCTAACGCTGACCGCGCCGGAAATCGCCGAAAACGGCAATACCGTACCGATTGAGGTCGATGCCCCTGGTGCCATCGCCATTATGGTTCTGGCCACCGGCAACCCGACCCCCGGTGTTGCCACCTTTGGCTTTGGTCCTCTGGCGGCCAGCCAGTCTGCATCAACCCGGATCCGCCTCGCAGGCACCCAGGATGTGGTGGCGATTGCGAAAATGGCCGACGGTAGTTTTGCCAAGGCCAGCGCAACCGTCAAAGTCACCATTGGCGGCTGCGGCGGCTAAGCGTGAACCGAAAGTCAGGTTCGCCACATAGGAATCAGGAGTTTACGACATGGCATCCGGTGTAAAACCCCGCGTCAAAGTCCCCAAAAAAGCAGCCGCTGGTGAAGCGGTAACCATCAAGACGTTGATCAGCCACACCATGGAAAGCGGTCAGCGTAAGGACAAGGAAGGCAATGTCATTCCACGGTCGATCATCAATCGCTTTACTTGCGAATTCAACGGTCAGTCCGTTGTTGATGTTGCTATGGAACCTGCCATTTCCACCAACCCGTATTTCCAGTTCGACGCTACCGTCCCCGAAGCGGGCGAATTCGTCTTTACATGGTACGACGACGACGGGTCGGTCTACACGGAACAAAAACCGATCGCGATCGGCTGATCCCTTCCGGATCCACAGGCAAGCGCCCTGTCCGGGATACCGGGACGGGCGACCACCCAAGGGAGGAAACAACATGAACAATAAGGCAATCACCGCAATTGCCATGGCGATGGCTTTGCCTGTCGCCGCTTTTGCTGATGCAGATGATGACACGCTGGTCGTCAACGAAGAGATCGAGATGGTCACTAAGACCGCAGCGCCGGCGCATGTCTCCGATGTGATGGATGATGTGGTGTCGGGCTGGCATTTCCGTTCGGACGAGACGCAAGCGTTACAAATGGATGATTTTGAAAACCCTGCAATGGTCTTTGTTGATCAGGCCATGGACAGCTGGTCCAAGGTTGAGGGCACTGCTGAAAAATCCTGCGCTTCGTGTCATGCTGATGTTGAGGAGAGCATGGCAGGTGTGCGTGCGGTCTATCCAAAGTGGAATGAGACAGCAGGCGAAGTCCGGACCCTCAACATGCAGATCAATGACTGCCGAGAGAACCAGATGGGCGCCGAGAAATGGAAATACTCTGGTGGCAAGATGGCGGCTATGGAGGCCTTGATTTCGGTCCAGTCGCGCGGAATGCCCGTGAATGTGGTGATCGACGGTCCTGCCCAGTCCACGTGGGAACAGGGTAAAGAGATGTACTACACCCGCACCGGTCAACTGGAGCTGTCTTGCGCGAACTGCCATGAAGATAACTATGGCAATATGATCCGTGCCGACCATCTGAGCCAAGGCCAGATCAACGGCTTTCCGGTCTATCGTCTGAAAAACACCAAGCTGAATACAGCCCATGCACGGTTCAAGGGCTGCGTGCGCGACACCCGCGCCGAAACCTACAAACCCGGCTCTGCCGAGTTTGTCGCGCTTGAGCTTTATGTGGCGTCGCGCGGCAATGGGTTGTCCGTCGAAGCACCGTCTGTGCGCAACTAAACACTGCTGCCCTGCATCAGACATGATGTGGGGCGCGGTTCTGGCTATTTAATTCAAATATGCGAATATATCGTATGATTCTAGTAGGAAGATGAACCCATGATCTCGCGGCGTGATTTCTTGCAAGTCTCCATGGCGGCTTCGGCCCTGGTTGGCACGTCTGGTTTTGGCAATTGGGGGCGGCTTGCTGCGCAGCAGCGTCTGACCCAGGATCAGCTTTTGCAGTTTGATACCTTTGGCAATATCAGCCTGATCCATGTCACCGATATTCACGCACAGCTGAAACCGATCTTTTTCCGCGAACCTTCTGTTAATCTTGGCGTTGGTGGCAACAAAGGTGCGGTACCGCATATCACGGGGGCCGATTTTCGGGCGGCCTACGGGATTGAAGACGCTAGCCCCGCAGCTTATGCGCTGACCTACGATGACTTCACGTCTCTGGCACAGGGCTATGGTCGGGTGGGCGGGCTTGATCGTGTCTCTACCATTATCAACGCCATCCGTGCAGACCGCCCTGATGCATTGTTGTTGGATGGTGGTGACACCTGGCATGGGTCCTACACATGTCATCAGACCGCTGGTCAGGATATGGTCAATGTGATGAACGCGCTGAAGCCGGATGCAATGACCTTTCACTGGGAGTTCACTCTGGGATCAGACCGGGTCAATGAGATTGTCGAGGGATTACCCTTTGCAGCACTTGGCCAGAATATCTTTGACGCGGAATGGGATGAACCAGCAGAGCTGTTCAAACCATATAAATTCTTTGATCGCGGCGGCTCTAAGGTTGCGGTGATCGGCCAGGCATTTCCGTACATGCCAATCGCCAATCCGGGCTGGATGTTCCCGGAATACTCTTTTGGTATTCGCGACGAGCATATGCAGGCTATGGTGGACGAGGTGCGTGCAGCCGGGGCCGATGTCGTGGTGGTCCTGTCCCACAACGGTTTTGATGTAGATAAGAAAATGGCCAGCGTTGTCGGCGGAATCGACGTAATTTTGTCTGGGCACACCCATGATGCGTTGCCTGAGCCGGTGCTGGTGGGCAAGACGCATATCGTGGCCTCCGGGTCTAACGGGAAATTTGTTTCCCGCGTGGATCTGGATGTGCGTGACGGCCAGATGATGGGGCTGCGTCATAAGCTGATCCCGGTGTTTTCAGACGTCATTGCGCCTGATCCGGTCGTCAGTCAGCTGATCGACGAACAGCGCGCGCCCTATGAAGCAGAGCTTGCCGAGGTGATTGGTCAGACTGATACGCTGCTCTATCGTCGTGGCAATTTCAACGGAACCTGGGATGATCTGATCTGCGATGCGCTGCTGAGCGAACGGGAGGCTGATATCGCCCTGTCGCCCGGGGTGCGCTGGGGGCCTTCCTTGTTGCCCGGTGACGACATCACGCGCGAAGATATCTGGAACGTCACCTCAATGAGCTATGGCGCGGCCTATCGCAATGAAATGACGGGCGAATTCCTCAAGGTTGTGCTGGAAGATGTCGCTGACAACATCTTCAACCCGGATCCTTATTACCAGCAGGGCGGCGATATGGTGCGTGTTGGCGGCATGGGCTACCACATCGACATCACCAAGCCGCAGGGCGAACGGATCACCAATATGACCCTGCTCAAGACCGGTGAGGCGATCGATCCATCCAAAACTTACATCGTCTCGGGGTGGGCCAGTGTCAACGAAGGCACCGAAGGGCCGCTGATCTGGGACGTGGTCGAAGATCATATCCGCAAAATGGGCACTGTGACCCTTGCGCCGAACACTTCCGTGCAGGTGTCGGGCGCCTAAGCCCGGCATCCGCCAAAAAAATTTACACTGATGAATTCACGAAAGTGAATTTTTCGATGTAAGGAGACATTCAGAGATGACTGACAAACCGAAGCAAACCAGCCCCTCACGCCGCCAGTTTCTGACTGGTGCTGCGGCGGTCGGGGCAGGGGCGGTGACGGGCCGCTCGGCTAAGGCTGCGACGCCGGATCCCCTAATCACCGAGGTGCAGGACTGGGCCTCTGGTCTGGGGGACGGAGTGGATGCAACGCCCTATGGCTTGCCCATTGAGTATGAGGCCGATGTGGTCCGGCGCAATGTGGAGTGGTTGACGGCGGATACCATCTCGTCAATCAACTTCACGCCGATTCACGCGCTGGACGGCACCATCACGCCGCAGGGTTGCGCGTTTGAGCGGCATCATTCTGGCGCGATTGAGCTGCGCAAGGAAGGCTACCGGCTGATGATCAACGGGCTGGTCGATACCCCCTTGGTGTTCACCTATGCGGATCTGGAGCGTTTCCCGCGCGAAAACCGGGTGTATTTTTGCGAATGCGCGGCGAATTCCGGTATGGAATGGGCCGGCGCGCAGCTGAACGGCGCGCAGTTCACCCATGGCATGATCCACAACATGGAATATTCCGGCGTGTCATTGCGGACTTTGCTGGAGGAAGCGGGCGTAAATCCCGCTGGAAAATGGGTCTATGTCGAGGGCGCTGATGCGTCCTCGAACGGGCGCTCGATCCCGCTGGAAAAGGCAATGGACGATGTTCTGGTCGCGTTTAAGGCCAATGGCGAGGCGCTGCGCAAGGAACACGGCTATCCGGTGCGTCTGGTAGTGCCGGGCTGGGAAGGTAACATGTGGATCAAGTGGCTGCGCCGCATCGAGGTGACGGAAGGTCCGATTGAAAGCCGCGAGGAGACGTCGAAGTACACTGATACCTTGGCCGACGGAACCAGCCGCAAATGGACCTGGGAGATGGACGCAAAATCCGTCGTGACCAGCCCTAGCCCGCAATCGCCAATTAAGCATGGTGTTGGGCCGCTGGTGATTAGCGGTCTGGCCTGGTCGGGCCGTGGTGCGATCACCGGTGTCGACGTGTCGGTGGATGGTGGCAAGAGCTGGACCGAGGCACGGCTGGCGGCTCCCGGCACCGACAAGGCTTTGACGCGCTTTTACCTCGATATCAACTGGGACGGTTCCGAAATGCTGCTGCAAAGCCGTGCGCGCGATGCGTCGGGCTATGTGCAGCCGACCAAAGCGCAGTTGCGCGAGGTGCGGGGTCTCAATTCTATCTATCACAACAATGCCATCCAGACCTGGTGGGTCAAGACAGATGGGGAGGCTGAAAATGTTGAAGTTTCCTAAGGTTATCACAGCAGCTTTTCTGGCCTTGGTGTTGGCTTTGCCTGCAAGCGCTGAGAAACTCGGCCTTGGCCGCCCGGCGTTACCGGTGGAAATCGCTGCCTGGGATCTGGACGTCGCCCCCGATGGAACCGGCCTGCCGGAAGGATCGGGCGATGTGTTCACCGGCGAAGAGATCTTTGCCGAGAAATGCGCCGTCTGCCATGGTGATTTTGCCGAAGGTGTGGGCAACTGGCCTAAACTGGCTGGCGGGCAGGGGACGCTTGACCATGATGACCCGCTGAAAACGGTAGGCAGCTATTGGCCGTATCTCTCGACCACCTGGGATTATGTGAATCGCTCTATGCCCTTTGGCGACGCGCAGTCACTGACCCCGGATGAGGTCTATGCCATCGTCGCCTATATCCTCTATTCCAACGATCTGGTGGAGGACGATTTTGAATTGTCCAAGGCCACATTTACGGATGTTGAGCTGCCCAATACGGATGGGTTTATCATCGACGACCGCCTGGAGGCCGAGGCGCATTTCTGGACCGATGAGCCATGTATGGCCAACTGCAAGGACAGCGTCGAAATCACTATGCGCGCGCGGGTTCTCGATATCACACCAGAGGTAGAAGTGACCAAGGCCACAGCGGCTGAGGCAGAAGCAGACATGGAGAGGGCAGAGGAACCTGCCGCTATTGCCCCTGCTGAGGAGGCCGTCGTGGTGCTGGACGCAGAACTGGTCTCCAAAGGCGAGAAAACCTTCAAGAAATGCAAATCCTGTCATCAGGTTGGTGAAGGGGCGAAGTCCAAAACCGGACCGGTTCTGAACAACATCATTGGCGCGTCTGCTGGCAATGTTGAGGGCTTTCGCTACTCAAAAGCGATGAAAGCGGCCGCTGCGGATGGCTTGATTTGGAATGAGACGGAAATGGCGGCTTTTCTTGCGAAGCCCAAGAAATACATGAAGGGCACCAAAATGTCTTTTGCCGGGCTCAAGAAAGACGCCGAGATTGACGCGGTGATCGCCTATCTGCGGTCCGTTTCTGGCCGGTAGTCCCTACTGTTTCCGCAATGCCTGCACCCCTGATCGCCGAATCGGGGGTGTTATGGTCAGGGCACGTGACCCCGTGGCCACAGTAGGCAGATGTTGCGCAGAGATAAGCCCGAACACCCTCTTGTTTTGGCGCCGACCTTCGACTAGCTACGCCGGTTCTTTCTCAGCAACAGGTGCCTTTCATGACCCATCCCAACACCCTAGGTATCGATTTTGGCACGTCGAATTCGGCTGCCGGTGTTGCCGTGAATGGCCATCCGTGGTTGGTGCAGGTAGAGCCGGGCGAAACCACGCTACCCACAGCTGTTTTTTTTGACGTTGACAGCCGCAAGATGGTGATTGGCAGGCGTGCGACGCGAGCATTGATCAACGGCGACGAGGGGCGGTTTATGCGTGCGCTCAAAAGCCTGCTCGGCACGCCTCTGATGCACGAGAAACGCCGCCTAAACGGTGAACTGGTGGATTTCGTGACTATTGTCGCGCGGTTTCTGGCAGAGCTGAAGGCCCGCGCGGAAACCGCCACCAGTCAGACCTTCACCCATGCGCTGTCCGGCCGTCCGGTACTGTTCCACAGCAAAGATGCTGCCCGCAATGCGCAGGCAGAGGTGGATCTGCGGGCCTGCTACATCGCCGCTGGCTTTGAGGAGGTGCGCTTCATGCTTGAGCCAGAGGCGGCCCTGCGCTCGGCGCGAGTTCACCCCGGTATCGGCCTGATTGTCGACATCGGCGGCGGCACCTCGGACTTCACCGCGTTTGAGCAGGCTGCAGAGGGCACGACCCGCATTCTGGCCTCACACGGTGTGCGTCTTGGCGGGACAGATTTCGACCGGCAGCTCAGTATCGATCACGTCATGCCGCTTCTGGGGCGGGGCAGCGCCATTCGCAACAGCTTCGGTGGTGGCAGCCTGCCAGCGCCCAATCGGTTGTTCAATGATCTGGCGACATGGCAGATGATCCCTTTCCTCTACGCCGCGGATAGCCGCCGCGCCGCACAGGATCTGGCGCGCAATGCCGAAGAGCCAGAGAAGTTGGCCCGTCTGGTGTCGGTGTTGGAGGATGAATTGGGCCATGATCTCGCCTTTGCGGTTGAGCGGGGCAAAATTGCGGCCAACCAGCCGGGAGAGCATAGTGCGGTGATTGATCTGAAAGTACTGGAACGGGGTCTGTCTGTGCCGCTGGCTGCTGAGGGTCTTCAGCGCAGCCTTGCCGACGATATCGCCGAGATCACCGCTTGCGCCCGGGAAACCCTGCGCCGCGCCGACCTGCGCGACGAGCAGGTTTCGCGGGTGGTGCTGGTGGGCGGCTCAGCCCTGTTGAGGGGCGTACAACAGCAGATGCAGCAGCTTTGCCCAAAGGCGGAGCTGTACACCGAAAATGCGATGACGGCGGTGGCGGATGGTCTGGCGCTGGCTTCAGGCAGCGCCTTTGCCTGAGCGCGGGTAAGGGCATCAACACGCACAAGGGGGAAAAACGCCGATCCTGCGACTGGTTTTGATGCAGAAATCAGCTAGACTGAACACCCACTTCCCAAGCGTTGGACCCAGGTTTTTATGATTTTCCAGTTGTTTCGTCGATCTCTCTCACAGTCTGTCACGGCCAATACCCGCAAAGAAACTGCGCACCGGCGGGCAGGGGGATGGTTAACCACCACTCTGTCTGCGGCGCTACTGTGTGGTTTGCCGTACGCCGCTATGGCCGCGACCTGCGGCAATACTTCCGCCGGATTTGACAGCTGGAAACGCGATTTCGCCGCCGAGGCCAAGCGGGCCGGTGTGCGCCAGGCCGGGCTGAACGCGCTGGCCAACACAACCTACGCCCGTCGTACCATTGCTGCGGATCGCAACCAGAAGAGCTTTCGCTACTCTCTGGAGAAATTCATGCAGATCCGTGGCGCCAATACGATCATCGCGCAGGGGCGCAAGCGTAAGGCGCGCAATGCCGAATTCTTTGCCGCGCTGGAACGCAAATACGGTGTGCCTGCCGGGATCCTGATCGCCATTCACGGTATGGAAACCGCCTTCGGCAACTACATGGGGGACAGTCAGGTGGTCTCTGCCATCGTGACACTGACCTATGATTGCCGCCGCTCGGAGTTTTTTAAGCCCCATGCGCTTGGAGCGCTGAAACTGGTGGATCGTGGCGCGATCACCGGTGCCACCAAGGGGGCCAAACATGGCGAATTGGGCCATACTCAATTTCTGCCCGGAAATGCGCTGAACTACGGTGTCGACTGGGACGGGAACGGGCGGGTGGACTTCTACAATATGGGCGACGCGCTGGCCTCGACCGCCTATTTTCTGCGCAAGAAAGGCTGGAAGCCGGGACGCGGCTATCAGCAGGGGGAACCCAACTATAAAGTCCTGAAACAGTGGAATGCTGCAACGGTCTACCAGCAGTCCTTGGCAATCATGGGGCGCAAGATCGACGGCTGACCGGGCCGAATAACATCTGTCATCGCAAGGGCTGTTTAGTTCCAACCTTTGCGGAAAAAATGCGGGCTGGCCCCAAACTTGCGCTTGAACTGGCGCGAAAAATGCGTGGCACTGTTAAAACCTGAGGCCAGTGCAATTTCGGTCACCGACATGGATGTTTCGTTCATCAGCGCAAAGGCATGGCTGAGGCGCATGTCAAAATAAACATGCATCGGGCTTTGGTCGAGATAGCGCGAAAACAGCCGTTCCAGCTGGCGGCGCGAGATATCCAGCTGGTCGCACAGCTCACCTATGGACAAGGGTTCTTCGATCGATTCCTGCATGAGTTGCAGCGCATTGAGCAGACGTTGATTGCGACTGCCGATCGCAACGGCATAATTGGATTTCTGCGGTGTGCTCTGGCCACCTGTGCGCACATGTAGGCACATGTCGGCGACGATGATCGCCAACTGCTTGCCGTGACGTTCTTCGATCAGGTTGAGCATCATATCCGTGGCCGCATTGCCGCCGCCACATGTCATGAGCGTATCGCTAATCTCGAATATCTTGGGAGAGGGCAAAAGATCTGGATAGCGTTCGACAAATCCAGGCTGGTTTTCCCAATGCAGGGTAAAGCGGTGACCACCCAGCAGGCCCGCCTGCGCAAGAGCAAAGGCCCCGGTGCAGATCCCACCGATAGAGCGTCCAAACCGACGCTCGCGCCGCAACCAGTTCAGCACTGCCTCGTTGGCGGTGCCCTGCGGTTCCACCCCGGCGCAGACAAAGGCAAGCGCGTCACCTGGCAGCGGTCCCATCGGTAGATCCGGTGTGATGGCCATCCCGTTGGAGCAGCGGATCGGCGCACCGTCCGATGTCATCACATACCAGCGATAGAGCTGCGTATTTGTGACCTGGTTTGCAATGCGCAGAGGTTCCACGGCGGCGGCAATGGGCAACATTGTCGCTTTTGGTAGCAGCAGAAAGTAGAAATCCTGTGGTTTGCCGTCAAATGGCACAGTCAGATTTGCTGCTGCCCCTTTTTGCACAAAGTAGTCATCGATCATGTCATGAACCTGGAACACGCCGGTTTCGGCTGGGGCTGCGGTTTGTGTTAGTTAACCGCAATCTTCATCATTCACCGAACGATTTGCGACGACGGGGCGATGTTTTTCGACGTGGGCCTGACTGTTTGCGCCATCGGTCGTGCAGGCCCCAAGTAACGCCACATGTAATCGCAAAAACAATCGCCGCCCCTTGCAGCCCAAATGTGGCGGCACTAAGACTCAGGTAATACTCAGTCGGTTATGATACCGGCACAATTCAAAGCAGGCAGGTCAATATGGTCGATCCAAGAGAAACATACATGAACACGCTGGTGCCAATGGTGGTTGAACAGACCAGCCGCGGCGAACGCGCCTATGATATCTTTTCCCGCCTGCTGAAGGAGCGGATTATTTTTCTGAATGGCCCCGTTCACGATGGGATGAGCTCGCTCATCGTGGCACAGCTACTGCACCTTGAGGCGGAAAACCCCTCGAAAGAGATTTCGATGTATATCAACAGCCCCGGCGGCGTTGTGACCTCGGGTCTGTCGATTTATGACACCATGCAATATATTAAACCCAAGGTGTCGACATTGGTGATTGGTCAGGCGGCCTCCATGGGCTCGCTTTTGTTGACCGCCGGCGAGGCCGGGATGCGGTTCTCTCTGCCCAATAGCCGCGTCATGGTGCACCAGCCCTCAGGCGGTTTTCAGGGCCAGGCGACGGATATCATGATCCACGCCGAGGAAACACTGAAGCTGAAGAAGCGTCTGAACGAGATTTACGTACGGCATACCGGTCAGGAATACGACAAGATCGTTGACGCGCTGGAACGAGACAATTTCATGTCGCCGGAAGAGGCGAAGGAATTCGGGCTGATCGATGAAATCGTCGAAAACCGCAGCAAGCTGGACCCAGAGGACAGCTGATCAGCGGCGTGAGCTGACAAGTGTGCCCCGTTCTCATCGGGGCACACTTTGCGATTGTGGCGCTTGTGCCTGTGGCATAAGCTGCCAATATTACGGGTGGCGCAGGAGGCGCATGCACGCCCCGGACGGAAAGGTAGACCATGGCAACGAACTCAAGCGGCGACAGCAAGAACACGCTTTATTGCAGCTTCTGCGGCAAGAGCCAGCATGAGGTGCGCAAGCTAATTGCGGGCCCAACCGTGTTCATCTGCGACGAATGCGTCGAATTGTGCATGGACATCATCCGCGAAGAGACCAAGGCCTCGGGCCTGAAGTCGACCGACGGCGTTCCTACGCCTAAGGACATCTGCGAGGTGCTGGACGATTACGTGATCGGACAGGCAATGGCCAAGCGGGTGCTGTCAGTCGCGGTGCACAATCACTACAAGCGCCTGAACCACGCCCAGAAGGCCGGTTCGGACATCGAATTGTCGAAATCCAACATCCTGCTGATCGGCCCTACCGGCTGCGGCAAGACCTTGCTGGCGCAGACGCTGGCGCGGATTCTGGATGTGCCCTTCACCATGGCCGATGCCACCACGTTGACTGAAGCTGGTTACGTGGGTGAGGATGTAGAAAACATCATTCTCAAGCTGTTGCAGGCCTCGGAGTACAATGTGGAACGTGCGCAGCGCGGCATCGTCTATATCGACGAGGTCGACAAGATCACACGCAAGTCCGAAAACCCCTCCATCACCCGCGATGTATCGGGCGAGGGCGTTCAGCAGGCTTTGCTGAAGCTGATGGAAGGGACCGTGGCTTCGGTGCCGCCGCAGGGTGGTCGCAAGCATCCTCAACAGGAATTCCTGCAGGTTGACACGACGAATATCCTGTTCATTTGCGGTGGCGCGTTTGCCGGTCTGGACAAGATCATCAAACAGCGTGGCAAAGGCTCCGCAATGGGCTTTGGTGCAGATGTACGCGACGACAGCGACGCTGGTGTTGGTGAGACTTTCAAGGCACTGGAGCCGGAAGATCTGCTGAAATTCGGGCTCATTCCTGAATTTGTCGGTCGTTTGCCGGTTCTGGCAACGCTGGAGGATCTGGACGAAGACGCCTTGATCACGATCCTGACCAAGCCTAAGAACGCCCTTGTTAAACAGTATCAGCGCCTTTTCGAGTTGGAAGACACCGAATTGGACTTCACCGAAGAAGCACTGAGCGCTATCGCCAAGAAGGCCATCGAACGCAAAACTGGCGCCCGTGGTCTGCGCTCCATTCTGGAAGACATCCTGCTCGACACGATGTTCGAACTGCCGGGTATGGATAGCGTCGAGAAAGTGGTCGTGAATGACGAAGCGGTAAACTCTGATGCGCAACCGCTGATGATCCATGCTGATGCCGAAAAGGAACCAGCAACAGCGGGCTGATCTGGTTCAGTTGGATTGACGCAGGTTGATATTATTAGGCGGCACGAGGGAAACCTCGTGCCGTTTTTTCATAAAGGACAATATGCTATGATCAGACGTATTTCTTCTGGCGGAGAGTTTGAGGCGAAAGTCGGCTATTGTCGCGCGGTTGTTGCAGGCGGCTTTGTCCATGTCGCTGGCACCGTGGGGCAGGGGGATGATGTGGTGGCGCAGTGCCAATCTGCGTTGGAAACCATTGGTGCCGCACTCGAAGAGGTCGGCGCCAGCTTTGCTGATGTGGTGCGGGTGAACTACTACCTGCCGGACCGGGCAGAATTCGAACCCTGCTGGCCGTTGTTGGCGCAGACCTTTGGGGATAACCCACCCGCCGCAACGATGATCGAATGCAACTTGATCGACCCCAAGTTTCGGATCGAGATTGAGGTCACGGCGCTGGCGCCGGTTGAAGGGTAGCGTCGACAGGGCAGAAGCTGCTAGAATTCGAAGGCACGCATCGGTGCCGTTTCTTTGCGCCGTCGGTCCATCAGCTTCTGTAACTCGCTTTTCTCCGGTTCGGGCTCAAAGCCCAGCATGGTTTTCGCGGCGGTCAGTGTCTTCTCTGTCATCTTCTGCCAGTCTCCGGTCTCTGGTTCAGTCAGGCGAATTGTCTTGGGCCCTTGCGGGGCTGCCGTGCCATGGAGCATCAGGCTGGTGACCTGCATCAGATCCAGAACAGTAACGGTGACAATAAGGGTTGCGACCAGAGAAAGGATGAAGCGCACGGGCGGCCTCACTATTGGATGTTAAGCTTTCGAGATCAACATGGGCCGCAATTGTGGCCCGTTTGTGCAATTGTCCAAGAAGTTTTGCGACAATCCCCACGCGCGGGTGCGGCGTGTCTGGACCTTGGCGGCAAATTGCGCCATATCAGAAAGCGAAATTTTCGGAGGAACCGATGGGAATCCTGAACTCTCTCTTGCGGGCTGTAACCTGGTGGAACGGCTCGACCTTGAACACGCGTATTTTCACCGCCCGTAAGGGGCTCAAGGTGGGTGAAGACGATCAGGGCAACGTGTTTTACCGCAATGCCGATGACAGCAAGCGCTGGGTGATGTTCAATGGTGAGGTTGAAGCATCTCGTATTGGTGCGGACTGGCACGGCTGGTTGCATCGCACTTTCGATGAATTGCCAACGGACAAACCTCTTGTCCATAAGACTTGGGAAAAACCGCATCAGGAAAACCTGACTGGAACCATGTTGGCATATGCTCCGGCGGGGTCGATCCGTGCTGCAGGCGCTCCGAAGGAGCGTAGCGACTACGAGGCCTGGTCGCCCGAATAAACGGGCACTGGATATCTCAAGCTCATCATTCTACGGCGCCAAGGCAGGCGCCGCTGGTCTGTCTGAAATGGCTGACCGCAATACAGGCAGGGACTGAAACAGCATGTCGCATAACACCACTGAGGTTCTGGCAGGCGGTCTGGTTTTGGCAGCGGCCATCGGCTTCGCCGTTTATGCTGGACAGGCCGCGGGTCTGTCGCGGGGCGGCTCTGCCTATGAGTTGAACGCGTCATTCCGATCACTTGAGGGGGTCAGTGTTGGCACCGATGTGCGTCTTGCTGGCGTGAAAATTGGTACTGTTACTGGAGTGGAGCTTAACCCTCAAACATTCCGTGCGGACACACGGTTTTCGGTGAAAGAAGGGATCGAGATCCCCGATGACAGCGCCGTGGTGATTTCATCCGAAGGGCTACTTGGTGGTAACTTTGTCGAAGTGATGCCTGGTGGGTCTGTTTTTGCATTTGAAGCCGGCGACGCGGTTGAAGATACCCAAGGCGCGGTCAGCTTGATCTCGCTTCTGGTGAAATTCGTGGCTGGTGGCGGGGACGAAGGCTGATGCGCTTGGTGTCGGCATGTCTTGCCACGATTGTGCTTACTGCTGGTGCCGTGTGGGCGCAGGCGGCGGCGCAGAATGGGCAGTCTGCCGTGTTGCGGGGCCTTGATAAAGTGAACGGCCAGACACAGGATTTGGAAATCCCGGTGGGGGGCAGTGCCGAGATTTTTGGAGTGATTGTCAGCCTGATGGAATGCCGTTACCCGGCGGACAACCCGACCGGCGACGCATATGCCTATGTCACCGTCCGCAACCCCAACGACGCGACCGTGTATTTTGACGGTTGGATGATCGCTTCAAGTCCAGCGCTAAACGCGCTAGATCACAGCCGCTACGATATTTGGGTGATGCGTTGCAATAGCGTTTGAGGGTCAGGCAGCACCGGTGCCGCAAAATCGGCGTCAATGTCCAGCGCCGCGCGCAACTGTCTACGATAACTGGCGCGGGTAATCTCTACTGCTCCAAGCGACGCCAGATGCGGCGTCAGGAACTGCGTGTCACAAAGCACGAAACCTGCCTGTGCCAAACGGTCCAATAAATAGGCCAGAGCAATCTTCGACGTATCTTTACGACGCGAAAACATACTTTCCCCAAAAAATGCCCCCCCCAGGCTGACACCGTAGACGCCACCGGTGAGAGCACCCTCATGGTAGACCTCAAGCGAATGGGCGTTGCCCTGCTTATGCAAGTCGATATAGCGCGCGCGGATTTCCGGGTTGATCCAGGTTTCTGTTCGGTCCGCGCAACCATCCAGCACAGCAGAAAAGTTACGATTGATTGCAACCTCGTAACCGCCCTGTCGCAAGGTCTTGGCAAGTGAGCGGGACAGATGAAACCCGCCAATGGGGAATACGCCGCGGCGTTTGGGATCTAGCCAGAACACGTCTGGATCGTCCCGGCTTTCGGCCATGGGAAAGACACCAACGGAATAAGCGTGCAGCAGCAATTCAGGCGTGAGGGTCATGATGACAGTGTAGGGTTGGAAAGAGAGGTTGAGGAGCCGGAAAAGGCAACGATAGGTGGACGCAGGCGCACGTTGGCCTGAAAAAAGGGGCGACCGTTAAGATCGCCCCAAGATATCAACCATTCCCAAGATTGGTTTCTAGCCAATGCTCCAGCCAGTGAATGTTGTACTCACCGGTGTGGATATCTTTTTCTGCGAGCAGGGCATCGAACAGTGGCACTGTTGTGTCAACGCCGTCGACGATCAGTTCACCCAAGGCGCGGCTCAGACGGGCTAGTGCTTCGGGTCGGTCACGACCATGAACAATCAGCTTGCCGATAAGACTGTCGTAATAGGGCGGGATCGAATAGCCGTCATAAAGCGCAGAATCCATCCGAACGCCCAAACCGCCGGGGGCGTGATACTGGGTGATCCTGCCCGGGCACGGTGAGAAGTTCGGCAATTTCTCCGCATTGATGCGCACTTCGATGGAGTGACCGTTGATCTCAAGGTCGTCTTGAGTGAAGGACATTGGCAGGCCCTCGGCAACACGGATCTGTTCGCGGACCAGGTCGACGCCAAAGATGCTCTCCGTGACCGGATGCTCCACCTGAAGGCGAGTGTTCATCTCGATGAAATAGAACTCACCCTGTTCATACAGAAACTCGATGGTGCCGGCGCCGATGTAGTTGATCCGGGCCACAGCGTCGGCACAGGTCTTGCCGATGCGCGCGCGTTCTTCCGCCGTGATGCTGGGACCGGGGGCTTCTTCAAAAACCTTCTGGTGACGACGCTGAAGCGAGCAGTCCCGCTCGCCGAGATGCACGGCGTTGCCTTTGCCATCGCCGAACACCTGGATCTCAATATGGCGGGGCGTGGTCAGGTATTTCTCGATATAGACCTCGTCGTTGCCAAAGGCGGCTTTGCCTTCAGCCCGGGCAGTCATGAATGCCTGTTCCATGTCAGCTGCGGTTTGCGCAACTTTCATGCCGCGGCCACCACCACCGGCGGTGGCCTTGATGATCACAGGATAGCCGATTTCCGCACCCAGTTTCTGGGCGGTTTCCAGATCTGGTACGCCGCCATCAGAGCCTGGTACACAAGGCACGCCAAGTGCCTTCATTGTGTCCTTAGCAGTAATTTTGTCACCCATGACACGGATGTGTTCGGCGGTTGGGCCGATAAAGGTCAGCCCGTGGTCTTCAACGATCTGAACGAAATTTGCGTTTTCGGACAGGAAACCATAGCCGGGGTGGATCGCCTGTGCGCCGGTGATCTCGCAAGCGGAAATGATGGCGGGGATCGACAGGTAGCTGTGGGTGCCGGAGGGCGGGCCAATGCATACGGATTCATCGGCCATGCGCACATGCATGGCATCAGCGTCTGCGGTGGAATGGACGGCAACCGACTGGATGCCCATCTCCCGGCAGGCACGGATCACGCGCAGGGCGATCTCACCGCGGTTGGCAATCAGGATCTTGTCAAACATGGTGGACCCTTACTCGATGATGGCCAGCGGAGTTCCGAACTCGACCGCTGCGCCGTCTTCGACGAGGATACGTTTGATGGTGCCGGCTTTGGGGGCCGGGATGTGGTTCATGGTCTTCATGGCTTCGACGATCAGCAGGGTATCGCCTTCGGCCACCTGATCACCCACCTTTACAAAGGTCGGCGCGCCGGGTTCGGGCTGGGTATAAACGGTGCCCACCATCGGCGACGGCACAGCGCCGGGATGGCTTGCGGGATCGTCATTGGTGGCGGCAGGTGCTGCGGCAGGTGCCGCAGCGGTCGGTGCTGCCGGAGCGGCTGCGACTGACGCAGGGGCAGCATAGGCCTGTACTGGGGCTGCAGCAGCGATCATCTGGCGCGACACGCGCACATTCAGGCTGTCGTCTTCGCCGTAGTCACGTTTTACCTGCAGTTCGGTCAGGTCATTGTCGCGCAGCAGTTCTGCCAGCGCTTTGATGAAGGAGACATCTGCTTCGTGGGTCTTATTTGTCATTTTTGTCCTCAGCCGGTTCCGACAGGCCCACAGAACCCTGCGGGCATAAGATTTGAAGGCGCTTATAGGGCATGCTTTACCACAAGGAAAGCGCTGACAAGATGGACGCTAACATGGGCGTCCTTGAGCTGATTTGCAATCTTGCAGTGCATATCTATGTTCAGAGCGGCATTCCGGTTAATTTCGCCACCAGTTCGGGCAGCTTGCGGGCAGAGAATTTGACCAGAAGATGCGCGCGATGAGTCTCAATCGTCCGGTAGGAGAGATTTAGTTCTGCTCCGATTTCCTTGGCGGAGAGACCGCGACAGGTCAGGATTGCCACATCACGCTCACGCGGTGTGAGGCTGACCAAAGGCCGGTCGTCCGAGATATCGGCAAAGCTCCAGACACCGCTGCGAAAATGGTGCTCGGGCGTCAGAGACCGCCCCCGCACCCGGCACCAGAACAGATCTCCATCGCGCCGGCGCATGATCCGTTCGTCGTTATAATGCCCCGATTGGGCGTCGGGCTGTTGCAGCCGGTCGCCAATGCGTTGGAAATCTTCCTGGCTGGGGTATAGCTCAGCGATGGGCAGGCCGACATAGCTGCTGCTATCACCCCCAAAGGTTTCGGCAAACTGCTGGTTGCAGCGCTGGATCACACGTTGATCTAACAGGGCAATCCCCACTGGCGCAAATTCAAAGGCAAGATCGGTCATGGGCAGCAGATAACCGCTGTACAAGCACAAAGCAAAGCGAATTGAGCGGTCAAATGAGCGGTCGCGTACGGCGTAACTCTGTGCAAACTGCCGGTATCTGTACCGCGCAAAGCGGACAAAAAGGGGCTGATGCCACTGCATCAGCCCCAAGGTGCCAAGGCCGGCACATGAACCGGCCCGACGGGGAGTGTTGGGATCAGATGGCCAGATATTCGGCGCGCAGTTCTTCGTTCTCAAGAACCTCCGCTGCGGAGCCATCAAAGACAATGCCACCGGTATCAAGGATCACGGCACGGTCCGCCAGTTCAAGGGCGCGCACTGCGTTTTGTTCGACAATGACGGTAGTGATGCCTTGCTGCTTGATGTGGGCAAGGGTCTTTTCGATCTCATCGACGATGACGGGTGCCAGCCCTTCATAAGGCTCATCCAGTAGCAGCACCTTGATGTCACGCGCCAGCGCGCGCGCAATGGCCAGCATCTGCTGTTCGCCTCCAGAGAGGGTGACGCCTTCTTGCTTGCGCCGCTCGCCAAGACGCGGGAACAATTCATAGAGCCGCTCAAGCGACCAGCCGATGGGTGGTGCAATCTGTGCAAGTTGCAAGTTCTCTTCGACCGTCAGGCCAGGGATGATGCGGCGATCTTCCGGCACCAGACCCAGACCCGCGGCGGAGGCTTCGTGCGAGGACATCTTGTGCAGCGGCTGATGGTCGAGCCAGATCTCACCCTTGGTTACCATCGGTGAGCCAGTGCGCGCGATTGAGCGCAGGGTCGAGGTCTTGCCAGCGCCGTTCCGGCCTAACAGGGCGAGGATCTCGCCTTCATGCACGTTGAAGGAAATACCCTGCACGATGTAGCTCTCGCCGTAGTAGGCATGCATATCCCAGACCGACAGAAAGGCCGGTGCCGTGGTGGCGTGGTTGGCGTGTTTGGAAAAGTCGGGTTTGACGTTCATCTGTGATCTCCTTACGCCGACTCGCCGAGGTAGGCTTCGCGCACCTTCGGGTTGCCTTTGATGTTCTGCGGGTCGTCTTCCACCAGCGGAGTGCCCTGTGCCAGCACAGTGATCCGATCTGCCAGTGAGAACACGACGTGCATGTCGTGTTCGATGATCGCGATGGTAATGTCGCGCTCAGATTTGATCTGTTTTAGCAGGTCGATGGTGTTGTTGGTGTCGGCCCGCGCCATGCCCGCTGTCGGTTCATCCAGCAGCAGAAGGCGGGGTTCTTGTGACAGGCACATGCCAATCTCAAGCCGCCGCTTATCCCCGCGTGACATGGAGGCAGCATTCATGTGCCGTTTGTCGGCCATGTTCATCTCCTCCAGCATATGTTCTGCCTTCTCCAATATGTCGTGCTGGCCGGAAACGGCGCTGATCGCATTCATTTCAAAGGCGCCGTCACGTTTGGCAAAGCAGGGGATCATCATGTTTTCCAGTACCGACAGATCGCCAAAGATCTCAGGCGTCTGGAACACACGGGAGATGCCCATCTGGTTGATTTCGTAAGGCGCGCGGCCCAGGACGGATTTGCCATCGAACATCACCGATCCGGTGTCCGGGATCAGCTTGCCCACCAGACAGTTCAGCAGCGTTGACTTGCCCGCGCCATTGGGGCCGATAATGGCGTGGACCGTGTTTTCGCGCACACTGAGGTTCACATTTGATAGCGCCTGCAGGCCACCGAACCGCTTGCCCACGTTTTTGACTTCAAGGATACCCATTGGTCTTGCTCCTCATTCCGCAGGTTCAGTTTTGCCCGAAGGGCCGTCTTTTTTGGCTTTGCGCCCCTGGATCCAGCCGCGCAGCTTCTGTCCGCCTTCGACCAGGCCACCGGGCAGGAAGATCACCACCAGCATGAACAGGATGCCGAGGGTCAGGTGCCAGCCCTTGCCGATGAAGGGGTGAACGATGAAGACCATCGCATCTTCGATCCCGTCGGGCATGAAGCTGAACCAGCTGTGCAGCACGTTGTCGTTGATCTTGGAGAAGATGTTCTCAAAGTATTTGATGAAACCAGCGCCCAGCACCGGGCCGATCAGCGTGCCCGCACCTCCGAGGATGGTCATCAGCACCACTTCGCCAGAGGCGGTCCACTGCATTCGCTCAGCGCCGGCCAGCGGGTCCATTGAGGCCATCAGACCACCAGCCAGACCGGCATACATGCCCGAGATCACAAACGCGGCCAGCGTGTAGGGCCGGGTATTCAGACCGGTGTAGTTCATCCGCTGCTGGTTCGACTTCACGGCCTTCAGCATCAGGCCAAAGGGCGAGCGGAAGATGCGGATCGAGAGGTAAAAGGCGGCCAGCAGGATCAGCGCGCAAAGATAGTAACCCGCATTGAACTGGAACGCCCATGGGCCAACGGCCATCTCAAAGGTTGAGCGCATTTCCAGGCCAAAGAGGCTGGTCACCGGGATGGAGCCATCGGCGGTCGCCGACACGCCCAGAACACGGGGATCATCCAGCGTCAGCTGCAGGCCGGTCTCGCCATTGGTGATCGGGGTCAGCACCGAATAGGCCAGGTTGAACGACATCTGCGCAAAAGCCAGCGTCAGGATCGAGAAGTAGATGCCGGAGCGACGCAGGCTGACATAGCCGATCACCAAAGCGAACAGGCCCGCGACGATCACCGACAATATAATGGCGGGCACCACGTTCATGCTCAGCAGTTTGAACATCCAGACAGCTGAATAGGACCCGACACCAAGGAAGGCCGCATGGCCAAAGGAGAGGTAGCCGGTGAGGCCAAAGAGAATGTTGAAGCCAATTGCAAAGATGCCAAAGATCACAAACCGTTGCATCAAGTCGGGGTAGCCTGCGTTGAACTGCGCCAGGGCGCTGCCCGTCGGGAAGGGGTTCAGGATGAACGGTGCAAACAGGGTCAGGATGGCAACGACCAGCAGTAGCGTCTTGTCTTTTTTGTTGAGTGTGAACATGTGCTTAGTCCTCCATCACACCTTTGCGGCCCATCAGGCCCCGCGGGCGGGTGAGCAGAATGATGATTGCGACCACATAGATGATGATCTGGTCGATGCCGGGGATCAGGGATTTGATTTCATTCATCGAGGCGAAGCTTTCGAGCACACCGAGAAGAAACCCCGCCAGTACGGCGCCGGGGAGGGATCCCATGCCGCCGACAACAACCACAACAAAGCTCAGCACCAGAAAATCCATGCCCATGTGATAGTTGGGGGAGTTGATCGGGGTGTACATCACGCCAGCCAGACCGGCGACCGCAGCAGCGATACCGAACATGATGGTAAAGCGGCGGTCGATATTGATACCTAACAGGCCCACGGTCTCCCGGTCGGCCATGCCTGCGCGCACCACCATGCCAAATGTGGTGAACTGCAGGAAGGAGAAGATGCCGCCGATGATGACCACAGCAAAGAAGAAATAGACCACGCGCCAAACCGGGTAGACAATGTCCATCCCGATAACGGAGCCTAGGTTGACAACACCGTTCAGAGCGTCCGGGGCAGGGGTCTGGATCGGATTTGCGCCGTAGAAGTATTTCACCACCTCCTGCAGCACGATGGCGAGGCCAAAGGTCACCAGGATCTGGTCTGCATGGGGGCGCTTGTAGAAATGCTTGATCAGGCCGCGTTCCATCACGTAGCCGACGCCGATCATGATCGGGATGGCAAATAGGATCGCAAGCGGTACGGCCCAGTCAATGATTGCACCGCCCACCTCGGGGCCGAACCAGCTCTCGACATAGGGGGTTTTGACCTTGAGCGGATTGCCCAGAAAGTCCTTCTGGGTTTCATCCACTGTTTCAAAGCTGAGGCTCAGGACCCGTTGCACGGTGACCGCACAGAAGGCGCCGATCATGAACAGCGCCCCATGGGCAAAGTTCACCACGCCAAGCGTGCCAAAGATGAGTGTCAGACCCAGCGCGATCAGCGCATAGGCCGAGCCCTTGTCGAGCCCGTTTAAGATTTGCAATAGGATTGCGTCCATTGTCCCCACCTTCGGTTGGTCCGTCTGGAATTGGCATAAGTCGGCTGTTCAGCGCCGCTGGCGCTGGTCCTGTCGTCGTGAATTGTCGGGCAGGTTGACGCCGGGAGATTAGCAGGGCGGGCACATAACCTGCGCCCGCCCCATGTCTGCGATCAGGCGCCGCTGTTGCAGGTGCCGAGGGCACCGCCTGCAAACATCGGATGGTCCGGCGCGTAGGTCACCTGTTCCGCCGGGGTCACTTCGACAACTTCAAGCAGGTCGAACTCCGAGGTCGGGTTTTCCTTACCACGCACGACCAGCACGTCTTTGAAGCACTGGTGGTCTTCAGCGCGGTACAGCGTCTTGCCATTGCCGAGACCGTCGAACTCAAACCCTTCGAGGGCTTCGACGACAGCACAAGGGTTGAACGAGCCGGCCCGTTCAACTGCGTCTGCATAAAGCAGCGTCTGACAATAAACGGTGTGTGCCGCCTGGCTCGGTGGGAAGCCGTACTTCGTGCCGAAGGAGCGTACGAAGGCTTGCGATCCTTCGTCCTGTAGCGACCAATGCCAGTTGGTGGAACCGTGGATGCCTTTTACGTTGGCGCCCGCACCTTTGGCCATCAGGCGGGAATACAGCGGAACAACGATTTCGAAGTTCTTGCCGTTTACAACCTTTTCACGCAGGCCGAACTGCACCGCATTGGTGAGCGAGTTCACCATATTGCCGCCATAGTGGTTCAGCACCAGCACGTCGGCGCCGGAGTTCAGAACCGGAGCAATGTAGGACGAGAAGTCGGTTGCCGCCAGCGGCGTGCGCACCTTGTTCACGGTGTTCCATCCCAGCGACTCGGTGGCAGCGGCGATGGATTCTTCCTGGGTCCAGCCCCAAGTGTAGTCCGCCGTCAGGTGATAGGCGTTTCGGTCGGTACCATAGAGATTCTTCAGCACCGGTGCCAGTGCAGCACCCGACATATAGCCGTTGAAGAAGTGACGGAAGCCGTTTGCCTTCTTGTCCTTACCAGTGGTGTCGTTGGAGTGTGTGAGACCTGCCATGAAGATTACGCCAGCCTCTTGGCAGAGGCCCTGTACAGCAATCGCCACACCGGAGGATGAACCGCCGGTGATCATAACGGCGCCGTCCTTTTCGATCATCGACTTGGCCGAAGCACGGGCTGCGTCAGATTTGGTTTGGGTGTCGCCGGTGACGAATTTGACTTCCTTGCCCATGATCCCGTTGCCCTGAAGTGCCTTGGACGAGAAGGTATTCATCATGCCGCTGTCGCCACCGCCATTCAGGTGCTCGACCGCAAGCTGATATGCGCGCAGCTCGTCCGCACCCTCATCAGCGTAGGGGCCAGTCTGGGGCACGTTGAAGCCCAGCGTTACGCTGCTGCCTGTCGGTTCATTGGTGAAAGCGGCCGCAGAAGACGCGGTAAAGATTGTCGGAAGCGCAACGCCGGCACCAGCCATGGCACCGGTCTTTAGGACCCCGCGACGCGATACGTCAGTCTTGGACATGTAATCCTCCCATTTGTGTAATGACGACAACAGCTCCTCACTTCCGCTGACGCCCGCACGTTTTCGTGCAAAATCAGTATGGGCGTGACTTGTAAAATGGCGCAATAAAACCCTTGAAACGCAAGTTTATTCTGTAAATAAATGAACAGATGTTAAGTGTTTTCTGTAAACAAACTTATGTTGCAGTGCAGAAAGCCCTTGATCCGCCAAGCTTTTGGGAAGGGGGCGTCATGGGACGGGACACGCTGACAGGAAGCCGCATTCGCGAACGCCGGTTGATGCTGGGGCTGCGGCAGGCCGATCTGGCGCGGCAGGTGGAAATCTCGGCCTCCTATCTGAACCTTATTGAACACAATCGACGCAGAATCGGTGGCAAGCTGCTGGTTGATTTGGCGCGTATCTTGGCTGTTGAGCCCTCAATGCTAACCGAAGGGGCTGAAGTGGCGTTGCTGTCGACGCTGCGCGAAGCTGCCGCCGATCTTGTACAGCCTGTGGCAGAACTGGACCGGGTTGACGAATTTGCAGGCCGGTTTCCGGGCTGGGCAGAGGTGCTGGCGCAGGGGCAGCAGCGCATTGCCAGTCTGGAAACGACAGTGCAGACGCTCTCGGACCGGCTGACCCACGATCCGCAGCTTGCCGCGTCACTGCATGAGGTTCTGTCAACGGCCGCGGCCATCCACTCCACAGCCTCCATTTTGGCAGAACCGGGGGAGCTGGAAACCGAGTGGCGCGATAGATTTCACAAGAACCTCAACGAAGATTCCCAGCGATTGGCGGAAAGCAGCCGCGCCCTGGTCAGTTTCCTGGACGAAAGCAGCACCTCTGCTGAACGTCGTGGGGTGCCGCAGGAGGAGGCCGAGCATTTCTTTGCCAGTCATGGTCACCATTTCCCGCAATTGGAAGAAGCTGCATCAGACGCGCGTGGGGCCGTTTCCGAAACGCTTATTCAGGAGGCTGACAGCTTGGTCAGCGAAGCCGGTCGGAGCATAACCCGCGCGGCATTGGCGCAGTATTGTTCTGATGCCAAAGCGATGCCGCTGACGCCGCTGGCTGCGGTCCTTGCGCAGCAGGGCATTGCTCCGATGGCGTTGGCGCGGCATTTCGGGTGTGACATGCCGACAGTTCTGCGCCGACTTGGAGCCTTGCCCCAAAATGTGTTGGGGGGCGAAGCGGGGCTGGTGATCTGTGATGCGTCAGGTTCCATCCTGTTTCGCAAACCTGTAACTGGATTTGCGTTGCCACGCTTTGGTGCGTCCTGTCCGCTCTGGCCACTCTACACTGCATTGTCCCGCCCACAGGAACCGGTACGCCGGGATGTGGTTCAACACGGGCGCAATGCGGTTGGCTTTGATTGCCTTGCCGTGTCCTGGCCACGCCAAAGGCCGGATTTTGACAGCGATCCGCTCTATCATGCGGTTATGCTGATTTTGCCCTCGCGGACAGTTTCAGACCGCGCGCAACCGGTCGGGGCCAGTTGCAGGATTTGTTCGCGCAACGCCTGTCCTGCGCGGCGTGAACCATCGATCCTGAAGGAAGAGTTTTGACAGCAGCGCAACTGCAACGCTACTGTTGCGCCAGGGACAAAGACGCCTTGGGTCAATGACCCTACGGGAGACAGGGCGTAGGGGAGGAATATCCATACAATGGGCAGGCATGTTGTTCTTGTTGAAGACGAGCCAAATATCACCGAGGCGATCCGTTTTCTGCTGACCCGCGATGGTTGGCAGGTGGATACCCATGCCGACGGCAATGACGCGGTAGAGGTGATCTGTGCCGCCAAGCCGGATCTGGTCATTCTGGATCTGATGTTGCCGGGCAAGAGCGGGCTGGAGATAATTCGCGAGCTGCGCAAAAGCGCAGTGGTGCCGGGATTGCCGGTGCTGATGCTGACCGCCCGGGGACAATTGCGCGACCGTGAAATGGCGGAACAGGCCGGGGTTACCCGTTTTATGACCAAACCATTTGCCAACAACGAAGTGCTGACGGCGGTGCGCGATCTTCATGCACAGGCCGCGATACGCCGTGCTGATATCCCTGATGCAGATCCGGATGTGGTGTCGGTTGATTTGACTGAGCAGGCCGGTCAGGGATGATCCGAGGCGACGGTGCCGAAGATGAGGGCGAGACAGCTGCGCCATTTGTTGCACGCAAGACCTATCGCCGTAGACGATTGATGGATGTTGCGAAGTTGCTGCCGGTGCTAGGGGCGCTGTTGTTCGCGGTGCCTTTGATGTGGCCGGACGCGGATCCCTATCCTGCACCCGATAGTGTTAGCGGTATGCCGCTGTCGCAGGCGATGATTTACATCCTCGTGGTGTGGGCCGGTTTGATACTGGCCAGCTTCTTCTTTGCTATGGCTGTGCGCCGGTGGGCCGAGCATTGGACCGAGGGTGGCGAAACAGGTCGTGGCGGAGACCCAGACTGATGGCATCGCTCAATGTTTTGCTGCTGGTCTGCCTGGCATACGTTGCTTTGTTGTTCATTGTGGCCTTTGCCGCGGATCATCAGGCCAGTCACGGACGCGCCCCGCGATGGATGCGATCACCATTGATCTACACGTTGTCGCTGTCGATCTATTGCACAGCCTGGACGTTTTACGGCGCTGTTGGCTACGCGGCACGCTCCGGGCTTGAATATATCACCATATACCTGGGGCCGACGCTGGTCATGATCGGATGGTGGTGGGGGTTGCGAAAGCTGGTGCGTATCGGGCGCAGCCAGCGGGTGACCTCCATCGCGGATCTTCTGTCGGCACGTTACGGTAAATCGAACATGCTGGCGATTGGGGTGACCATTTTAGCAGTCATCGGCACGACACCCTATATTTCCCTTCAATTGCAATCTATTACGCTGTCGTTTTCAATCTTTGCAGAAGCCGACCCGTTGCGCAGTGTCAATGCCACCCAAACCGTGTTCTGGGTGGCGACCGGACTGGCAGCCTTTGCGATCCTGTTTGGCACCCGCAATCTCAATGCTAATGAACGACACCACGGTGTGGTCACGGCCGTTGCACTTGAGGCGGTGGTAAAGCTTGTTTCACTGCTGGCGGTCGGGGTCTTTGTCGTCTGGGGCATTGCAGGTGGTGTGGGCGAAACCATGGCACGGATAGATGCATCATCCATAGGTCAATGGCAGGTCGATGGCGGGCGCTGGGCGGCGATCACCTTTCTCTCCGCTGCTGCCTTTGTTTGTCTGCCGCGCATGTTTCAGGTCATGGTGGTTGAGAATGAGGACGAGCGTCACCTGCGGGTCGCAGCTTGGGCTTTTCCGCTATACCTCCTGCTGATCTCCATCTTTGTGGTGCCCATCGCGGCAATTGGCCTGGAGTTATTGCCCGTTGGGTCGAATCCCGACCTCTTTGTGCTGACCTTGCCTTTGGCTGAAGGGCAACAAGGATTGGCCATGCTGTCTTTCCTCGGAGGGTTTTCTTCGGCCACATCAATGGCGATTGTGGCGGCTATGGCGCTGTCGACCATGGTATCTAATCACATTGTCATGCCGATCTGGCTGCGCTCGCAGGAAGTGGGGGCGTCAGTCTCGGGGGATGTGCGCAATGTGGTCCTGCTGGCACGTCGGCTGTCGATCGCTGGCGTCATGGCACTTGGGTATTTTTATTATACGCTGTCGGGTGGTGGTGATGCGCTGGCTGCAATCGGGCTGGTATCCTTTACCGGGATTGCGCAGATGTTACCCAGCCTAGTGGGCGGGTTGTTCTGGCGTGGAGCGACGCGTAGCGGTGCCCTGGCTGGACTATCTGTCGGGTTTTCGGTTTGGCTATACACAATGCTGCTGCCAGAGCTGGGCGGCGGGCTGCTACCGGTAGGTTTTTTGTCTGAGGGGCTGTTCGGCCTATCTTGGTTACGGCCTCATGCGTTGTTTGGCATCGAAGGGCTGGATGCGACCGTTCATGCGGTGCTTTGGTCGATGACGCTAAACACCGCGGCGTTTATGACAGGATCGTTGCTGACCTTCCCAAGCCCGCTGGAACGGTTGCAAGGGGCGCAGTTTGTACATGTGTTTGAGCATTCCTCAGGTCCAAGAGGGTGGACAGGTTCGGTGGCGCAAAGCGAGGATCTGATGATCATGTCGCAGCGCATTCTTGGGGCAGGCGAGGCGCAGAAATTCTTTCAGGGCGAGCTGGCGCGGCAGGGCGGGCGCGGCCCACTACCCGAGCCGACACCGGTATTTCTGGAGCGTCTGGAACGTGAGCTGAGCGCCTCTATTGGGGCTGCAGCGGCCCACGCGATGGTCGGGCAGATTGTTGGTGGGTCGTCCGTTTCAGTACAGGACCTTCTGGCGGTAGCGGATGAAACCGCGCAGATCCTTGAATATTCTAGTCGACTGGAAACCCAATCAGAAGAGCTGTCAAGAACGGCGCATAAGTTGCAAGAAACAAATGAAAAACTTACACAACTGTCGCAGCAAAAGGATGCGTTTCTAAGTCAGGTCAGCCATGAACTTCGTACGCCTATGACCTCTATTCGGGCTTTTTCGGAGATCCTGCGTGATACGGAGAACCTAGAGGAGAGCGATCACAGTCGCTATGCGGGTATCATCCATGATGAGGCCCAGCGGCTTACCCGTTTGTTGAATGATCTTCTGGATTTGAGCGTGCTGGAAAATGGCCAAGTTAGCTTGAATGTTAGCGCTGGGCGGCTGGGTGATATTCTGGACCATGCGGTGGCGACGGCGCTTGCAGATGGTTCTGACCATCTGTTGGTTCATCGCGATGCTGCAACCGATGATATGCGGTTGTCCTCTGATCTGGATCGATTGGCGCAAGTGTTTATCAATCTGATCGCCAATGCGGATAAATACTGCACTGCGGCTGATCCGGCGCTGCAAATTTTGGCGCGGCAAGACGGTCACCGGCTGTTCATAGACTTCATCGACAATGGCGAGGGTATTCCGCAGAATCTACGTACGATGATCTTTGAAAAATTCTCGCGCGTCAGCCCGGAACGGGCAGGCGGGGCGGGGCTTGGATTGGCGATCTGTCGCGAGATCATGCAGCGTCTTGGTGGCGATGTGATTTATCTATCGGGACAGGATGGCGGTGCCTTTCAGGTTTCCTTACCGCTTCGTCAGGAAATGCCTGTCTAACTGGTTATCGTAAATTTATTGGTAACCACTCTTGAGGTAAACCTATGGCAAAGCGGTGTGATAGGGGCAGGTTTACAACCTATGTCTGAAACGAAAGCGGAATCAGCAGCGAATGGTGGCGGCGGGGTCTTAGCTCGCAAATTGGCAGCCACCAAAGAGGGAAAAGGCGGGCTAACCAGCTCGCTTACCCTTAAGGCTTTGCGCCGCTCGATTGCGCGGTCGGCTGCGGATCTATGTGATCTGCCCGTGGCAGTGATTGCTGCCCGTCAAGCAAATCGAATTCCCGAGGATTTGGCTGCTCACCTGTCTGACAAGCATCTTCTGGTGGTGCTGGATGGTCCCAATGGCCGTATTGGAGCTGCGACGCTGGACGCGCCAACAGTAACGGCGCTGATCCAACAGCAGACTATGGGCCAGGTGCTCGGAAAAGCTCCAAGCGAACGCAATTATACGCCTACAGATGCGGCCATGGTTGCAGACTTTCTGGAGCGGACCTTTGGCAAGGTTGTGTCCATGCTGGCCCAGCAGAAGGATGAGGCAATCTTTTCGGGCTACCGCTTTGGTGCCCAGGTGGAAGATGTGCGCAGCCTGGTATTGGGGTTGGAGGCCGAAGATTATCGTGTGATCGAACTCACACTCGACCTCGCCTGTGGTCAGATGCAGGGTCATCTGACCCTGATCCTGCCTGAGCCCTCTGCCGAAGATTTGGGACAGGCGGGGCAGGCGGCTCATGCAGCGGGGCCGTCGTTGGGCAGTAATCTGGGATCCATGCGCGCGGAACTGCGGGCTGTGCTGTGCAAAATGAAAGTTCCCGCAAATGAATTCTCCTCATTAGAAGAAGGCGATCTGCTGCCATTGGATCAGGCGTTTCTCTACGAGACTGAAATGATTTCGATCAGTGGCCAAGCCATCGCACAAGGCCGTCTTGGCCAGATGAACGGTGCCCGAGCGGTACGTCTGACTGATTCACGCACCAAACTGGTTAGTGATCGCGCAGCCGATGAAGGGGCGTTCTCCACCCATATGGGGGGCGGAGTTCCCGCATTAGATCATGAGGCACCTACCTTGGATCTGTCGGTTGCGGCTCATGGCTTGCAGGATCCGATGGATGGTCTGGGCGGTGGCATGGGCGATGGGCTTGGCGATTTCGGAGGCGATCTGGGCGGCGACTTTGGTGGCCCTGTCGGTGATTTAGACGCTGGTCTTGGTGGCGATTTGGGCGGCGAACTGGGTGGTGATTTGGGTGGCATGCCCATGGCAGGCGCGCTTGGAGATGGTCTGGGCGAGGGAATGTTGGGTGAACTTCCGGACCTTGGTGCAATGCCTGTGGGTGATGACCTAGGGGATGGGTTTGATGATGGCCTGGGTGATTTCAGTTCTGACGCAACGGCAGTGGAAATCTCTGACCTGGCAGGTCTAGGGGCGGGCTCGTGATAGGCGATCAATAGCTCTGGGTACCGGACACGTAGGGCAGCAAACCATCGTGTCCGCCTCGATAAAGGCAGACCCGTGTTTTGCTAATTTCCGGCAAGATCCATTGCGCGTATTTCGAAAAATCGAGAAAAAGCGCCAGGATATCTGCTGTTTTTTCAAGGCGTTATAAAGAAAAGCTGATCTTAGTCGGGCTTGCTGGCACGAGCGCGCCAGCGATCTATTGCAGACTGTTTGTGTTCAGCCAGTCTGCGCCGCAGCCGCAATCAGTGTCGGTCGAAGCCCATCCAGCTGATACCCCGCTTCTGCTGTCTTCGCGATAATATCATCCACCGGCATCTCCGACGCTTGGCTAAGTGCCCAGACCACCGAGCAACGGGTGCCAGAGGCACAGTAGGCCAATACCGGCCCGCTTGAACTTTCGACCAAAGCCTGCTGCTTGGCGACATTGTCCGGTGTCATCGTCTGATGGGTCAGCGGCAACACTTCGAACCGGAGACCCAGGGCCTCGGCAGCGGCGCGGATGGTCTCTGCCTGATGACTAGGCGGGACCTCGGCATCAGGTCTGTTGCATATCACGGTGGTAAAGCCAGCCTCAGCCAGCTGCGGCAGGTCCTCGACCGAAATCTGTGGCGAGACGGAATAGCGGGGGGTCAATGTGCGTGCGTCCATAGGGTTGCCTTTTATGTGTTTGCTGCGGTGCGGTCCAGTCGCACAATCACCGGCGCCGCCGTGATCATACCTGCAATCATCGCTACCATAAAAATGACGCCACCAAACCCGCCATAACTGAGTGCAGCCATCGCTGGGCCGGGACAAAGACCGGCTAGTCCCCAGCCCATACCAAATAGGGTCGAGCCGAAGATAAGGCGACCGTCAAGATCTTGTTGGGGCGCAATTGGAAACGTACCGCCAGTCAGCGGAGCACGTCCGCGCGTGAGCCGCCATGCCAGTACCATTGGAAGGATCGCACCGCCCATAACAAACGCCAGCGTCGGGTCCCATTGGCCAAAGACATCGAGCCAGCCCTGAACCTTTTGGGTGTCGGTCATGCCGGATAGGAGGAGGCCAAGACCGAACAAGCCACCCGCGGCGAAGGACACAATAAGGCGCATCAGATCAGCCCCCAGATATGGCGAAACAGAGTCACCGTCACACCTCCTGCAAAGATATAGATGAGGGTCGCGAACAGGCCGCGTAGGGACAAGCGGGAGATCCCGCAGACCCCGTGACCAGAGGTGCAGCCATTGGCAATCCGTGTGCCCAGCCCCACCAGCAGACCAGCCGCAATGATCACCGAAATATCTGATGTCAAATGGGTCTTGGGAGCCTCCCCCATGATCATCCAGAGGGCAAAGGGAACCAGTACGACACCCGTGATGAAGGCGATGCGCTCGGCGGCTGTACTGCGACCGCTGCCGTCTACCAACCCTCCCAGGATGCCGCTGGCGCCCATGATGCGACCATTGCCCAGTAGGTAAATCGCGCCGCCTGTGCCAATCAGCCCACCGCCGATCAAACCCCAGATCCAATCTGCTTCCATCATCATGCCCTCTCTCGCCTCAATACCCCGGTGGTTGATTGTGGGGGGGCGAATTCCAAGTACGTGGTTTAAATACGTCGGAAGCCTGAGTGCCGCTTCGCAGCTCGACGCATCAGAGCTTGTTTATCGGTAACTTGAGGTAGACATTGCCGTCATCGTCGGATTCCGGCATCTGACCAGCCCGCATATTGACCTGCAAAGAGGGCAGGATCAGACGCGGCATACCCAGTGTCGCGTCGCGTGCGTCCCGCATCGCAACAAAATCCTCGATCGGGCGTCCCTGTCCGATGTGAACATTAAGCGCTTTCTGCTCACCCACGGTCGTTTCCCACGCGTAGTCGTCGCGACCTGGTGCCTTGTAGTCATGGCCAACAAAGATGCGCGTCTCCTCAGGGAGGGCCAGGATCTTCTGGATCGACTGGAATAGAGCCTCGGACGAACCGCCTGGAAAATCGCAACGGGCGGTGCCAAAATCCGGCATAAACAGCGTATCGCCGACAAAGGCCGCATCGCCAATCACATAGGTCAAGCAGGCAGGTGTGTGACCGGGCGTGTGCAGTACATCGCCGCGCAATTGGCCAATGTGAATGCTGTCGCCCTGTTTGAACAATGCATCGAACTGGCTACCATCGCGCTGGAATTCTGTTCCTTCGTTGAAGACCTTGCCAAAGGTATCTTGAACCATCGTAATATTGGCCCCGATACCAATTTTTCCGCCGAGACGTTCCTGCAGATAGGGCGCCGCAGAGAGATGGTCGGCGTGGACATGGCTCTCAAGGATCCATTCCACCCGGAGATCTTGGTCCTGTACCCAAGCGATCATGGCATCGGCGGATCGCGTATCGGTTCGCCCCGCAGCGTGGTCGAAATCCAGCACGGAATCGATCAATGCACAGGCTGTGCCATCAGGCTCCTGGACTGCATATGATACGGTGTTTGTTTGTTCATCAAAGAACGCTTTGACGATCGGCTTCATGATGGATCTCCTGCTGTCTCGTTATACATATAAGGAAATATGAATATATTCAAGGCTGCCCGCCAAAACATTTGCTCGCCATGACTTGCATGAGAGTACATACGCGTTATGGTTGATCTTGCTCAAAGTCACGTTGCGATAGCTTTGCTACAATGACGTTGGTGGCTTTATGAGTTGCGATGACTTGTGCCTATTCGCAGCATTTGGACAATGAAAACAGGCGTATTGCCGGTTGTCCTTGTTTCTGCGTGCACCGGATGTGGCTGCCGACGTGGCTGAATGCACCGGACCTCAGGGAGGGATTCATATGACCAATGACGACGTGGAGATCGAAATTCTGATGCAAACAGCCGAAGGGCTGGAGCGTGAGATATTGGCAGCACACCGACTGGATCGATTGTCGCTTCGCCCTGAATTCAATCGTGTACTGGCGCAGTTGCGCGTGGGACACGCCCGTGTACCGAACCGGATGGTGCGATTGGGCCAAATATTGAACGAAGAGGCGGCTGAGGATCTGTTCGACAATATGCCGGTCTGAGATTGCGCGGCGTTTGGCCCGCCGGGGCCGTGTCTGTGACGCGAGCGGCGCAAATATTGGCAAAAAGCGTATCGCTCGCTACGCCATATTGACAGCACATGCCTCGCTTGAACGCGCTTTTTCCTTATCGTTCCTGAGCGGGGATGCCCTAACCCAGTGTCAGCCCTAGCATGACCAGCATCAGACCGATGACTGATAAGAAGAGGGCGCCGAGATTGTAAGGCAGCACCTTTTGAACCACGGCACGCAATGCGTCGTCGTCAAGCTTTTGCCGCTTGGCTTGCATCACGCGGACCACGCTCCACATCAGCCCGACCAAACCAGCCACAGAAACAGCCGCACCGGCCCAAACCAGAATCTCGTACATCGCAATCTCCGATGACAGCGCATCTCGGCGCGTGTTTGTTTTGGCAGCGCCTACCCGATTGCTGTTGGCAGGGCAAGTAAGCCGCCGTGCATGACGATCTTGGGGCGTATTGGCCCATTCCTGTCGGCAAGGCCGCGGATCCTTGCATCACGGCTTGCGGAGCGCGGGGCACGATTGTATCTGGAGGGCTGACCCGATCTAATATCCTTTGCCGACGGAGCCCACCATGGATGTGACCGAAGACGAAAAAAGCGAAAGCTACCGTGTAACAGCAGGAGAATTGCGCCAGTTCATCGAACGGTTTGAGCGTCTGGACGCCGAGAAAAAGGACCTCGCCGAGCAGCAAAAAGAGATCATGGCAGAGGCCAAGGCCCGCGGCTATGACACCAAGGTGATCCGCAAGGTGATTGCTCTGCGCAAGCGCGACAAGGATGACATCGCCGAAGAAGAGGCCGTTCTCGAGATGTACAAAGAAGCGCTTGGCATGTGATGTGCGGGGTGTCCCTATGTGGATGTGCCGCTGAATATGTTGAGCTGAGCAGACACAGGCCCTCCGCGCGTGCGGGGGGCTTTGCTGTTTATTTCAGAGCGTTGGCTGACGCCGTAACGCCATTATGTTTTAGGTCTGTAAATTTTAAACTTGAAGTATTTTTCTACCTGACCGATATTGGCGAGAAATTGATGCCCTTTCCGCCATATCAGGAGGCCTAGATGCCCACAGTAAACGTGCAACCCGACGGCTGGAAACCAGCAAAAGGCTATGCGAATGGCATGATTGGTGAGGGGCGGATGTTGTTTGTAGGCGGTCAGATTGGCTGGAACGCGCAGCAAGAGTTCGAAACCGAAGACTTTATTGGCCAGATGACACAAGCCCTGAAAAATATCCTTGCCGTTGTGCAAGAGGCGGATGGACAGGCCAGCGATATCACCCGACTGACATGGTATGTAACCGACAAGGCAGAGTATCTGGCGCATCAATCCGAGGTTGGTGCGGCCTATCGTGCGGTGATGGGCTATCATTTCCCGGCGATGACGATGGTCGTTGTGGCGGGTCTGGTGGAAGATCAGGCCAAGATCGAAATCGAAGCCACTGCGATGCTGTCACAGTAATCACAACATCTGCACTTTGTATGCTCAAGCAGGTACATCGTTGCGACAGAAATTAGCGCCAGATCTCATCTATAAGCGAGATCTGGCAGGCATCTGCAGAAAATCACGGGTGAAGAGAAGCCTGCCTAATTTCTAAGCAGCCATGATTTAGGTTGTGTTTGCATGTGCTTATCAGCCGTTCCTTATTGGGGCGGTATTTTTTTTACCATCTTCAATTTTTTACCAGTTGATAAAAAATCAAACTGTGGCACTCTGGTTTGCATAACAAAACACATCCAGGGAGACACCCAATGGCGACCAGCCATCAGGCATCCGGCATTCAGGCAGGGCGTTTGTCCGCCTCAGAAATTGCCGATAACTTTGGAGATCTGCATCCGCAATATGAGGCGCATGAGGCGGCAGTGGCAGCGGATCGCTGCTATTTCTGCTATGACGCGCCCTGTATCAATGCATGTCCCACATCCATCGATATTCCTCAGTTTATCCGTGAAATCCAGACTGGTCACCCTGCGGCAGCGGCCAAGACCATTCTGGAGCAGAACATTCTTGGCGGTATGTGCGCGCGCGTTTGCCCGACTGAAACACTCTGCGAAGAAGCCTGCGTCCGCGAAGCAGCCGAAGGCAAGCCGGTTGAGATTGGTCGCTTGCAACGTCATGCGACCGATACACTTATGGCCAGAGGCGAGCACCCGTTTTCCCGCGCAGCTGCAACCGGCAAACGTGTTGCAGTGGTTGGGGCAGGGCCTGCGGGTCTGGCAGCGGCTCATCGTCTGGCGATGCTGGGCCATGACGTCGTGATGTATGAGGCCAAGCCCAAGGCGGGTGGCCTGAATGAATTTGGCATCGCGGCCTACAAATCCACTGAGGATTTCGCCAGCCGAGAGGTTGATTGGCTGCTTCAGATTGGCGGCATTACCATGGAACACGGCAAATCAATTGGCGCTGAGCTGTCACTTGATGCGCTGACGTCAGAGTTTGATGCAGTGTTCCTGTCTATCGGTCTTGGCGGCGTCAATGCGCTGCGGGCAGAAGGTGAGGACAAGCAGGGCGTCCGTGATGCCGTCGATTTCATTGCCGAATTGCGCCAGGCGGACGATCTGACGAGTCTGCCAGTGGGCCGCAATGTGGTGGTCATCGGTGGCGGCATGACAGCCGTTGACGCCGCGGTGCAATCCAAGTTGTTGGGTTCTGAAAACGTCACAATCGCGTATCGTCGCGGTCGCGATGCCATGGGCGCCAGCAAATTTGAACAGGATCTTGCGGCCACCAAAGGCGTGCGCCTGATGTTCAATGTCCAGCCTGTCGCCGTACATGGAAATGGTGCCTGTGCCGAGATTGAATTGGAATACACCGCCAGTGAAGGCGGTGGGCTGCGCGGAACGGGCGAGACAGTGCGCCTTGCGGCGGATCAGATCTACAAGGCGATTGGTCAGACGCTGGAGGATCAGCCCGATGCGCTGACGCTTGAAGGGCGCAAGATCAAGGTTGATGCACAAGGCCGCACCTCTGTCGCCGGGGTCTGGGCCGGAGGCGATTGTGCTTCTGGCGGAGAAGACCTCACCGTGACAGCAGTGGCCGAAGGGCGCGATGCCGCCATGGATATTCATACCAGCCTGATGGGCTAAGCCCACAGCAGGGCCAGATCCGGCCCTGCCTTGCCAGTGTAAGGAACAGACAAATGGCTGATCTAACAGCAGATTTTCTGGGGATTAAATCTCCGAACCCGTTCTGGCTCGCTTCTGCGCCGCCAACGGACAAAGAATACAACGTGCGCCGTGCGTTTGAGGCGGGCTGGGGAGGGGTAGTCTGGAAGACCCTCGGCTCCGAAGGTCCGCCCGTGGTCAACGTGAACGGCCCACGTTATGGTGCCATCTGGGGCGCGGATCGTCGGCTCCTCGGGCTCAACAATATCGAGCTGATCACCGACCGCCCGCTGGAGGTGAACCTGGAAGAAATCACCCGTGTGAAGAAAGACTACCCGGATCGCGCCATCATCGTCTCCCTGATGGTGCCCTGTGAAGAGCAGGCGTGGAAGGACATCCTGCCGCGTGTCGAAGCCACCGGGGCCGACGGCATTGAACTGAACTTCGGCTGCCCGCATGGGATGGCGGAACGTGGTATGGGCTCTGCCGTGGGGCAGGTGCCGGAATACATTCAGATGGTCACGGAATGGTGCAAGAAATACTACTCCAAACCGGTGATCGTAAAGCTGACGCCGAATATCACTGATATTCGCCAGCCTGCACGTGCGGCCAAGGCTGGCGGGGCAGATGCGGTCAGCTTGATCAACACCATTAACTCCATCGTGTCAGTAAATCTGGATGCCATGGCACCAGAGCCGACCATTGGCGACAAGGGTACACACGGCGGTTATTGCGGTCCGGCGGTGAAGCCGATCGCGCTGAATATGGTGGCCGAAATTGCCCGTTGCCCGCAAACCCATGGTCTGCCGATTTCGGCCATCGGCGGCGTTACCACCTGGCGCGACGCGGCGGAGTTCATGACCATGGGCGCTGGCAATGTGCAGGTCTGCACCGCCGCCATGACCTATGGCTTCAATGTGGTGAAGGAGATGATCTCTGGCCTGAACCAGTGGATGGACGACAAAGGCTATGACCGACTGGATGATTTCGTCGGCAAAGCTGTCCCCAATGTCACCGACTGGCAGTATCTGGACCTGAACTATATCGCCAAGGCAAAGATCAATCAGGATGATTGCATCAAATGCGGCCGCTGCTTTGCCGCTTGCGAAGACACCTCGCATCAGGCCATCGCAATGAGCGAAGACCGGGTCTTTACCGTCAAGGATGACGAATGTGTGGCCTGTAACCTCTGTGTCAATGTTTGCCCGGTCGAAGGCTGCATAACTATGGAAGAGCTGCCCGTTGGCCAGATTGATGAGCGTACCGGAAAGGTGGTCTCGGACGACTACGCCAACTGGACCACACATCCCAACAACCCGTCAGCAACTGCGGCGGAGTGATCGCGAGGCGCCGACCACGTATCTGGTCGGGCTTCTTCTCCGCTTAAGAGTATAGAAAAACGGCGCGTTCCATAGGACGCGCCGTTTCCCTTTGTTTTTAGAGAAAGTGACGTGTCAGCCCACGATTGACGGGGTGAGCATACGGCGAAACATGCGGTCCAGATGCTCTGGTGCCGCATCAAACGGATCTTCATCGCTCATCAACGTCCGCACCTGGACATCGAAATCGGCGTAGTGTTGCGTCAGGGACCAGACCGAAAACAACAGGTGTTTCGGATGGGTCGGGTTCAGCTTGCCAGCGCTCATCCAGCCTTCGATCAGATTCGCTTTTTCTTCCAGCAGAGGTTTCAGATCCTTGGACAGGGTGTCCAGCATTCGCGGCGCACCCTGCACGATCTCATTGGCAAATAGCCGACTTTCGCGTGGGAAGTCCCGGCTCATCTGCAATTTGCGCTGTACATAGGCCAGCAGTTCTTCCAGCGGATCGCCCGCAGGATCTATCGCGCGCAGCGGGTCAAGCCATGTGTCCAGAAGCCCAGACAGTAGTTCGGTGAAAATCGCTTCTTTGGAGGGGAAATAATAGAGCAGATTGGGTTTGCTTAGCCCGGCGGCTCGGGCGATCTGATCGACTGTTGCACCACGGAACCCGTGATTTGAAAATACCTCAAGTGCGGCCTCAAGAATGGTGGCGCGATTCTTTTTCTGAATGCGGGTCGGGTTGCGATCTTTGGGCATCTGTCTGTTCAGGCTCTCCGTCAGGGCTGCAAAACCGCTGCACGCCCGAATTTTGGTCAACCGGTTTGTGAGATCCGGTATTTTCTGATCTTGTTAGACGCAATTTCTTGACTGAATGTCCACCCGTGATAGCCTGAGTTTGACCAGTTGGTCAAATCATGACCAGCGTTTCAAAGCCACCGATACGGCGCAAAGCCGAATGACCTCACGCAAAGTGGGGCAACAGGGAAGGAAGCTGAGATGACGTCGCTTGGACAGAATCTGAAGATCAATAGTGACAGGCTGTGGGACAGCCTGATGGATATGGCCAAAATCGGCCCCGGCGTGGCGGGTGGCAACAATCGCCAGACCCTCACGGATGAGGATGCCAAAGGGCGCGCGCTGTTTCAGTCGTGGTGTGAGGCGGCAGGCTGCACGATGGGGCTGGACACGATGGGCAATATGTTTGCCCGGCGGGAAGGAACCGACCCCGATGCGCTGCCGGTTTATATGGGATCTCATCTGGATACGCAGCCCACAGGGGGCAAATATGACGGTGTCCTTGGGGTGTTGGGCGGGTTGGAAGTTGTCCGCACGCTCAATGATCTTGGGATCAAGACCAAACATCCGATTGTCGTGACCAATTGGACCAATGAGGAAGGCACGCGGTTTGCACCTGCGATGCTGGCATCTGGTGTTTTTGCCGGAAAACACACGCAGGACTGGGCCTACGCGCGCGAAGACGCTGACGGAAAAACATTCGGTGACGAGTTGAAGCGCATCGGCTGGGTCGGTGACGAGCAGGTTGGCGCCCGCAAGATGCACGCGATGTTTGAGCTGCATATTGAACAAGGGCCAATCCTTGAAGTGGAAAACAAGGATATCGGTGTGGTCACTCATGGTCAGGGACTGTGGTGGCTGCAATGCACCGTCACGGGCAAGGATGCGCATACCGGCTCCACCCCGATGAACATGCGGGTCAATGCGGGCTTGGGTATGGCCCGGATGACCGAGGCGGCACATCAGATCGCCATGGCCCATCAACCCCATGCCGTGGGCGCTGTTGGTCACTGCGATGTCTATCCCAATTCACGCAATGTGATCCCTGGAAAGGTGGTTTTCACCGTCGATTTCCGGTCTCCGGATTTGGAGAAACTGACCTCCATGCGGGCGCAATATGAGGTGAAGGCGAAGGAAATCGCTGATGAGCTTGGCCTTGGACTTGAGATTGAGCCGGTCGGACATTTTGATCCTGTCACCTTTGACGAGGGCTGCGTGAGCGCGGTGCGCTCCGCCGCTGAGCGGCTGGGCTATAGCCATACGGATATCGTCTCCGGCGCCGGGCATGATGCCTGCTGGATCAACGATCTGGCCCCGACCGCGATGATCATGTGTCCTTGCGTCGGAGGGCTAAGCCACAACGAGGCTGAGGATATTTCCAAGGATTGGGCCGCAGCTGGAACCGATGTGATGTTGCACGCTGTGCTGGAAACGGCGGAGATTGTCGCATAGGGGCGCTGCCCCCGTCGCGCGCTGCGCGACTTCCCCGGGATATTTGGGCCAGAAGAAGCCTTCCGGTCGGGGACAGACCGACAAGATATGATGCGGCAATGACCGCGCTCTCACAGGGAGACAGATTATGACGAAAGTCATCCGAAACGGCACCGTTGTGACCGCAGATCTGACCTATAAGGCGGATGTGCTGATCGAGAACGGTGTGATCACCGAAATCGGCCCAAACCTGAAAGGCGACGAGGAGCTGGACGCCTCTGGCTGCTACGTGATGCCGGGCGGGATCGATCCGCATACGCATTTGGAGATGCCCTTCATGGGCACCTATTCGTCGGATGATTTTGAGTCCGGCACTCGGGCGGGGTTGGCAGGTGGCACCACTATGGTGGTGGATTTTGCGCTGCCCAATCCGGGTGAGAGCCTGCTGGACGCGCTCAAGCGCTGGGACAATAAATCCACCCGTGCGAACTGCGACTACTCCTTTCACATGGCGGTGACATGGTGGGGGGAGCAGGTCTTTGACGATATGAAGACCGTCATTGAAACGCGGGGCATCAACACCTTCAAACACTTCATGGCCTATAAGGGCGCGTTGATGGTAAATGATGATGAACTGTATGCCTCCTTCCAGCGGTTGTCGGAGCTGGGCGGTATTGCCATGGTGCATGCCGAAAACGGCGATGTGGTGGCCGAATTGTCGGCCAAGCTCTTGGCGGAGGGCAACAATGGTCCCGAGGCGCATGCCTATTCCCGCCCGCCGCAGGTGGAGGGCGAGGCCACCAACCGCGCCATCATGATTGCCGATATGGCTGGCGTGCCGCTTTATGTGGTGCATACCTCCTGCGAAGACAGCCACGAGGCCATTCGCCGTGCCCGCATGCAGGGCAAACGTGTCTGGGGCGAGCCGCTCATTCAGCATCTGACACTGGATGAGAGTGAGTATTTCAACTCCGATTGGGACCATGCCGCGCGCCGAGTGATGTCGCCGCCGTTCCGCAACAAACAGCATCAGGACAGTCTTTGGGCGGGGCTTCAGTCCGGGTCGTTGTCGGTGGTGGCGACGGATCACTGCGCGTTTTCGACTGAGCAGAAACGCTATGGTGTGGGTGATTTCACGAAGATTCCCAACGGCACCGGCGGGCTGGAAGACCGGATGCCGATGCTTTGGACCCATGGGGTGGAAACAGGCCGGCTGACACCCAATGAATTTGTCGCAGTGACATCAACTAATATCGCCAAGATATTGAATTGCTATCCCAAAAAGGGCGCAGTTCTGGTTGGCGCTGATGCGGATCTCGTTGTCTGGGATCCGGCAAAGACCAAGACGATTTCGGCGGCATCGCAACAATCGGCAATTGATTACAACGTGTTTGAGGGCAAAGAGATCAAAGGTCTGCCCAGATATACCCTGACACGGGGCCATGTGGCGGTTCATGACGGGGAAATCCGTTGTCAGGAAGGCCATGGTAAATTTGTGGAACGCGAGGCCAATACCACCGTGAACAAGGCGCTATCGACCTGGAAAGATTTGACTGCGCCGCGTCCGGTGGCGCGGTCGGGCATTCCGGCGACAGGTGTGTAATTCAGGGACGGGCTGCCAGCATTGGCGGCCCGTTTTCCTGCGTGAAATTGAGGCGAAGAAATGAACATGGAAACGACCACCCAGGCCCTCCACCCCCAGGCCGCCGCTTCCGAGACCACCCTGCAATCCAGTGTCATCGAGGCGAAAGAACTTGATCTGACATTTCAGACTGGGGATGGGCCGGTTCATGCGTTGAAAGATGTGAATCTGACCATCAATAAGGGCGACTTCGTCTCCTTTATTGGCCCCTCTGGTTGTGGCAAGACCACGTTTCTGCGGTGTATCGCAGGACTGGAACAGCCCACCGGTGGCAGCTTGAGCGTTAATGGTATGACGCCGGATGAGGCACGGCGAAACCGGGCGTACGGCTATGTGTTTCAGGCCGCAGGGCTGTATCCGTGGCGCAGCATTGCCAAGAATATCAAGCTGCCGCTGGAGATCATGGGCTATTCAAAGGCGGAGCAGAACAAGCGGGTTGACCGGGTGCTTGAGCTGGTCGAGCTGGCAGGATTTGGTGGAAAATACCCGTGGCAGCTGTCAGGGGGGATGCAGCAGCGGGCAAGCATTGCGCGCGCCTTGGCCTTTGATGCCGATATTCTTTTGATGGATGAGCCTTTTGGCGCCTTGGATGAGATTGTACGAGATCATCTGAACGAGCAGCTTCTTAAACTGTGGGCGCGCACCAACAAGACTATTGGCTTTGTCACCCATTCAATCCCTGAAGCGGTTTACCTCTCGACCAAGATCGTGGTGATGTCCCCGCGTCCCGGCCGTATTCACGATGTGATTGACAGCCCTTTGCCCAAAGAGCGGCCGCTCGATATCCGCGACAGCCAGGCATTTATCGACATTGCCCACCGCGTGCGCGATGGGCTGCGTGCGGGGCATTCAGATGAGTGATTTGTACAGATTCAAGTGCGGTGCCTCAGGCGATCTGTGTGACAGCGACCTCGCCGAACCTAGGCGGATAGCGGCGGGTGCGGGAGGGTGTGGGCAATGAAAACAGCTATTGCAGTTTTGACCGTACTCGCCGTGATGGCGGCTATCTGGTACGCAGCCTGCGTGCCGATGAATATCAAGGGGGTACTGGACGGAGCCGAGCGTGCAGGCGTTGAAATCACCCCCGCCACGGCCCGAGAGCGTCGCGAAATGAGCGCGCTGGGGTTGGTGGCCGACAACAGCTTTGCGATCTCAGAGGTCTGGTCTCAGGATCGGCCGCGTCTGCCGGCCCCACATCAGGTGGCGGTAGAGCTGTGGCAGACTACCGTCGAAAAACGGATCACCTCAAAACGCAGCCTGATCTACCATGGTCAGGTTACGCTCTCTGCGACCTTGCTTGGGTTTGTGATTGGCACCGGGCTTGGCATTTTATTGGCGGTTGGGATCGTTCATTCGCGCGTGATGGACATGTCAGTGATGCCCTGGGCAATTGTAAGCCAGACCATTCCCATCATCGCCCTGGCACCAATGATTATCGTGGTGCTCTATTCAATTGGGGTGCAGGGGATCCTTCCCAAGGCGATCATCTCGGCCTATCTCAGCTTCTTTCCGGTTGTGGTTGGTATGGTCAAAGGGCTGCGCAGCCCGGATCAGATGCAGTTGGATCTGTTAAAGACCTATGGCGCAAGCACCGGTCAGGGGTTTTGGAAACTTCGGTTTCCGGCTTCGATGCCCTATCTTTTTGCCTCGCTCAAGATTGGTATCGCCGCGTCTCTTATCGGGGCTATTGTTGGCGAATTGCCCACCGGGGCTGTTGCTGGGCTTGGCGCGCGATTGCTGGCCGGCAGCTACTACGGGCAGACAGTGCAGATCTGGTCGGCGCTGTTTGCAGCAGCCATTCTGGCGGCTGTTCTGGTGGCGCTGCTTGGCTTGATCGAGCGACGTGTGCTGAAACGGATGGGGGTGCAGGCATGACAATTCGGTCGCAAGGGGGTGCTGTCATCGCGATGCAGCCATGGCTCCGCCAGGATATTTGTTCAAAGGTGAAAGAAGGAGACCGGACATGGTGATGGTCATCTTAGCGATCCTGATCTGGTGCGCAGGGTGGTGGGTCAATAGCCGCCTGGCCAATAGTGTTGCGGCTGATACCCGCGCAGTGAAACTGGCAGTGCCGATCATCTTTGGTATTGTTGTGCTGATCGTTTGGGAACTGCTGGTGCGCGGGCTTGAGGTGTCTCTCGTGATCCTGCCAGCGCCTTCTTTGATCGTGACGCGATTTGCTGCGAGCCTGCCGATCCTTTGGCAAGATTTTCAACAAACGATTTTGAAGGGCGCTCTGTCCGGTTATCTGATTGGCTGCACAGCAGCGCTGCTGATGGCGATTGCGGTTGATCGCAGTGATTTTCTGCGCCGGGGTCTATTGCCAGTGGGGAATTTTGTGGCGGCACTGCCGATTGTTGGCACTGCACCTATCCTGGTGATGTGGTTTGGATTCGATTGGCAGTCCAAGGCGGCGGTTGTTGTTGTGATGGTGTTCTTCCCGGTTCTTGTGAACACGGTTGCTGGCTTGCGCGAGACCTCAGCGATGCAGCGCGATTTGATGCAAACCTATGCGGCCAGTTATTGGCAGAGCTTTTTTAAGTTACGCTTGCCTGCTGCTTTGCCGTTCATCTTCAACGGGCTCAAGATCTCGACGACTTTGGCATTGGTTGGGGCGATTGTGGCTGAGTTCTTTGGCTCACCGACTGTCGGCATGGGCTTTCGAATCTCGACCTCGGTTGGGCAATTGGCGCTGGATATGGTCTGGGCCGAAATTTTGGTGGCAGCCCTTGCGGGGTCGGCGTTTTACGGTGTGATGGCACTGTTTGAGAAAACGCTTACTTTCTGGCATCCGTCGCAACGGGGGTAAGCTGAGGCTCTGACATGGCCTTTGTATCTTGGCTCGATGATGAAAAAACCTTGGATAACACAGGGGAATTCGCGCAGAGTTTCGCAATAACAATAGACATAACAACAGGGAGAAGACGATGAAAACATTGCTGACAGCCGCCGCCATGGCGCTGGGAACCGCATCGGTTGCACAAGCCGCTGACGAGGTGAAGTTGCAATTGAAGTGGGTGACGCAAGCCCAGTTCGCTGGCTACTATGTCGCTTTGGACCAAGGGTTCTATGAAGCGGAAAACCTGGATGTGACCATTCTGCCCGGTGGTCCGGATATTGCACCGACGCAAGTGATCGCCGGTGGCGGCGCTGATGTGACCGTTGAATGGATGCCCGCAGCCCTTGCCGCGCGTGAAAAAGGCCTGCCGCTTGTTAACATCGCCCAACCTTACAAAAGTTCGGGCATGATGCTGACCTGCTGGAAAGACACCGGTATCGCGGCACCAGAGGATCTGGCCAATCGCACACTGGGGGTTTGGTTCTTTGGCAACGAGTTCCCATTCATGAGCTGGATGAGCCAGATGGGCATTTCCACCGAAGGCAAGGGTGATAAGGGCGTTGAGGTCTTGAAGCAGGGCTTCAATGTGGATCCCTTGTTACAGCGTCAGGCGGATTGTATTTCGACCATGACCTACAACGAATATTGGCAGGTTATTGACGCCGGTGTTGCCCCAGATGAGCTGATTACCTTCAAATACGAGGATCAGGGCGTCGCGACGCTGGAGGATGGGTTGTATGTGTTGGAGGACAACCTCAGTGATCCAGCCTTTGTCGATAAGATGCAGCGCTTTGTACGCGCATCGATGAAAGGCTGGAAGTGGGCTGAGGAAAACCCGGATGACGCAGCCGAAATCGTGCTGGACAATGATGCCTCTGGTGCCCAGACCGAAGAACATCAAAAGCGCATGATGTCTGAGGTCGCCAAGCTGACTGCGGGCAGCAATGGCGCGCTGAGCGAAGAGGATTACCAGCGCACCGTGAAGACGTTGCTTGACGGCGGCTCTAGCCCGGTGATCACCAAGGAGCCTGCTGGCGCTTGGACGCATGTCATCACTGATGCTGCCCTGAACTGATTGCGAGGCGCTTAAACGATGCCCCTGTCCGCGTTAGCGGGCGGGGGCGTTTGGTTTGCAGAATGGATTTTTTAGCGCAGGTTCGCCTGCGTGTTTTCTTGCGTTATCCAGAGCGATCGACGCGCAGTATGAATTTGATTGGGCGGTCAATTTGAGAAACAGTTTAAGGGCCAAGATCATCACGGTCTGCAATGATAAAATCACCAAGAAAGGGGAAACCGTAGGCCTGTCTTTCTATGCATTCTTTGCGAACCGAAATGACGACCCTGTGCTGCTGATGGAAGCGGCGGAATGGTGGATCAAGACCCATGAATTGGACCATTTTGAAAAAGCGGTAAAGATCCGCGATATGGTCGAGGCGGGCGCCTGACGGCTAAGCCCGATCGACTTAGCTATATTTTGTCGACCGCTTGCATCGTGTCGCAGCCCCAGATCTCTACCCGGCATCCGCTGTCCGGCATTGAACGCCTTGTATCTTATCCAGTGGATACATCAGCGGGCCACTGAGACCGGCGTTGGGACCTTCTTGCAGGGGAAGCAAGATCCAGCCCCCGCTTTAACGTATGGGCCCTGCCTGTGAGGACCGAAATCACGTCAGGCGGAAGGAGACGACACTCTTTCTTATCTGGCGGTGCATTGTCGGTGCCGTCATGGATCAGCCTTTGAGGCGCTGATTTCCAACATGTGCGTCACCAGCGCGATATGAACACGGCGAGAACCAAGATCGGAACAGAACTCTTGGCAGGAACCGGGTCGTTATAAGGGATAAATGACAGTTAAAAGTTGAGTCTAATTTTTGATTACACGTTACAGGTAGAGAATCCGTGGTAGTCTGAAATTATCAAACGATGGGGCGTATTGGCTGTGGTTTGGTTCTCAATCCGAAAGGATAGGCCATGACTATCTGGGAAAATGTGCAACTAAGTCTTCGGTCTCAGCCCGGAGCGCAAGAGCTGCTAGATCGCAGGCAAACCGTCCGGGTGTCCCATCCTGGGTCTTCCTATCGGCGGTATAACCCGGAGAGCGATGTACGCTGGCCGCTGGCCGCATTGTGCGCGGCTGCCACGGCACGAAGAGTGCAACAGACCAAAAACGAGGAACTTCAACCAGAGCGCATTGATCAGGTATTGGTGCTGCATGACGCCCAGACGCGGGCGCGGCTAATTGGCTTGCAGGATCGTGTCTCCGTGTCGGGAATGAATGTCACTGTTGCTGCAACCAGCGGGTTGGAACGGGCAGGCCATGCGGACCTTCTGCATGCGGTTTCTGATGGGTTCGACTGGGTGTTGCTTGAGGCGGCGGAAGAAAAAAATGCACGGCTTGCGCAGCTGCGGGAGATGGAACTGGCGGCGTGCCTTGGGCTGGAAGAGCGCGTGGCGCTATTCCATTCCGTGGCGCATCTTGAACAGTTGTTGTCAGAGGGCATCGGACAGTTGCCTGAGATCACACATCGTAGCGAAGACGCCAAAGGCATTGCCAAGCCGTCTCATCGGCGCGAAGCGATTCAATTGTTTGCCAGTGTCACTTTGGCAGAGACAGCGGATGTCGTCGCGCTACCGCAGGATGCACCCTATGGGGGTATTGAAATCACTGGGGATTGTACCTTGTGTCAGGCCTGTACCTGGGTGTGCCCGACCAGCGCATTGATTGGTACAGAAAACGGAAGTGGTCTTGATTTTGTTGAAGCGGATTGCATGCAATGCGGGCTGTGTGTTTCGGTGTGCGGACAAAACGCACTGAGTTTGGTGCCGCGCTTAGAGATCTGTCGCGATCGGCTACCTGTTTCCCTGACACATCCAAGTTTTTGTTGGTCAGACGGGATGTCCGGTTCTGGTGCGATTGATCAGCTTGGCCGCGATGGGGCGGCCATCGGGACAGATACAACGGGCGGCTTAGAGAGCGTTGATGCAGGGCCCTTGCACCGACCTCTGCCAGCAGCCGGTACCCATGATTGCAGACGCATCAAGGATCACGACCATGATGGGCCTGATGATTGGCCAAAGGACGGGGCAGGGCGCTGGTCTGAGGAGGCCGTCAGCGGTATCCCAGATGAAGAGCCTGCATCCCTTGGGCGAGCTCAGCAAAACTCCAGGCAGAGAAGCGATCTGCTGCCCGATTGCACGCGCCTATTGTCGCTGTTTGGAGTGACGCGAGAAGATAAACTATCTTAGCTGGTATTGGTTGCGATCCAAAGTGAGGCAGATTTCGAAACTCAGCTTTGCTCTAGAAACCCACCGTATTGGCCACGTTTGAAGATCAACCCCTTGCCTGGTCGACTGGTGGTGCGCAGGACGGCGCCAATCAAAATGCTATGATCACCGCCATCATGACAAGCGTGCTGCTTGCAGTCGAACCGGGCAATCACATCCGGCAGCACAGGTATTCCCTGGTCATTCTGGGCATTCGGCACACATGAGAAATCCTCGCCATTGCGGGCAAACTGCATTGCCATATCCAACTGATCCTCCGCCATCACGTGAATGGCAAAATGGGAGGCGGTAACAAAGGGATCGTGGCGTTTGGATTGACGTGCCGGGCACCACAGCAAAAGCGGCGGATCCATTGAGACAGAGGTGAAACTATTGGCGGTAATTGCCAGTGGCCCGCGCTCAGTGCGGGTTGTGACCACAGTGACACCGGTTCCAAAACATCCCAAGGCATCGCGATAGGCCCGCAGGCTGTCGGGGCCAGGGATAAAGCTTGTTTCAGACATGTCGCGCGCCTTTGATCCGTTCTGGTTGCTGGTGCCATGCAAAACCTGCAATGTCCACCAGGTTCCAATGTGGCACGCAAAGCTTCAAAAACCAGAGAGGATTGAAAACAGGCTCACATTTCTGCGAGCCTGCCCGATCTTATAGGTTTTTCAACAACACGCTTTGGTTGATATTGGCGATATTCATCGCCATCAGGTGGTTGCAACACTCACAACTTTTTGTAGAGACGTTGCAATATGATCAATCTCGCCCATCGCGTCGACTCGTTGTAGCACGCCCTTACCATCGTAATAGCTGATCAAAGGGGCTGTCTGTGCATGATAGGCTGCCAGGCGGCTGCCTACGGTTTCAGCGTTATCATCCGCGCGACGGGTCATTTCCGTGCTGCCACAGCGATCACAAGTACCAGCAACGCGCGGCTGTTTGAACTGATCGTGATAGCCTTCGCCGCAGCCGCCACAGGTGTAGCGGCCAGCAACACGGGCCACCATAGCGGCGTCATCCACCTCAAGACTGACTGCGGCGTTGATCTGCTGACCCGATTCCGCCAGCAGCCGGTCCAGTGCTTCGGCCTGCACCGTGGTGCGGGGGAACCCGTCAAGGATCACGCCCTTGGCGCAGTCCGGTTCAGCCAGCCGGTCGCGAAGGATGTTGATCACGATCTCATCGCTGACCAGCTCGCCGGCCTCCATTACTGCCTTCGCCGTAAGACCGGCAGGTGTGCCAGCAGCCACTGCCGCCCGCAACAGATCGCCGGTCGACAGTTGCACAAGGCCGAACCCTTGTTCCAATTTGCGCGCTTGCGTCCCTTTGCCGGCACCAGGAGGGCCGAGCAGGATCAAAACAGCGGGGCGGGTAAGAACTGCGGTGTCCATATCGGCAATCATCCTTTGTCGGCTCGGTTTGCGATCAGATCATCGACTACTGAGGGATCAGCCAATGTCGAGGTGTCACCAAGCGCGCCAAAATCATTCTCAGCAATCTTTCGCAAGATTCGGCGCATAATCTTGCCTGAGCGAGTCTTGGGCAGGCCGGGCGCCCATTGGATCACATCCGGGGAGGCAATCGGGCCGATCTCGGTACGCACCCATGCGCGTAACTCTTTCAATAGATCATCCGATGGCTCGCGGTCGTTCATTAGCGTGACATAGCAATAAATACCTTGCCCCTTGATGCTATGCGGGTAGCCGACCACGGCTGCCTCCGCCACGGCGGCATGGGCGACCAGCGCGCTTTCGACCTCGGCTGTGCCCATACGGTGGCCGGAGACATTGATTACGTCATCGACGCGGCCAGTGATCCAATAGTCGCCATCCGCATCGCGACGGCAGCCGTCGCCGGTGAAGTAGTAGCCTTTGTAGTCTGAGAAATACGTCTTCTCGAACCGCTCATGGTCACCCCAGACAGAGCGCATCTGGCCGGGCCAGCTGTCCTTGATGCACAGAACGCCCTCAACGCCATTGCCCTCGATCTCTTCGCCCGATTGGGGGTCAAGCACAACAGGGGCCACACCAAAGAAGGGCTTCATCGCGGCTCCGGGTTTTGTCGCATGGGCACCGGGCAGCGGGGTCATCAGATGGCCACCAGTTTCGGTCTGCCACCAAGTATCGACAATGGGGCATTTACCTTTGCCGACGACATCATTGTACCAGGTCCAGGCCTCGGGATTGATCGGCTCGCCCACGGTGCCAAGGGTGCGCAGGGAGGACAGGTCGCATTTTTCGACCCATTCATTGCCCTGACCCATCAGCGCGCGCAATGCCGTGGGTGCCGTGTAGAACTGCGTTACCTGATGTTTGTCACAGACCTGCCAGAACCGGCTGGCATCGGGGAAGGTTGGCACGCCTTCAAACATCAGCGTGGTGGCACCATTGGCCAGCGGGCCGTAGACGATATAGCTATGACCGGTCACCCAGCCGACATCTGCCGTGCACCAGTAGATATCGCCGTCATGGTAATCAAAGGTGATCTCATGCGTCATTGCCGCATAGGTCAGGTAGCCGCCCGTGGTATGGACAACGCCCTTGGGCTGGCCGGTGGAGCCGGAGGTGTAGAGGATGAACAGCGGATCTTCTGCGTTCATCTCAGCGGGTTTGGAGTAGTCGTTCGCCTCCAGCGCCATCTCGTTGTAGTCGTAGTCGCGCCCGTCCACCCAGGTCGTCTGGCCGCCGGTGCGTTTGACCACCAGACATTTCACAGTGTCCTTGGTGTGCAGGAGTGCGGCGTCGGCGTTGGATTTCAGCGGGGTCTTGCGGCCACCGCGGGGGGCCTCATCCGCGGTGATGAGGACCTTGGCATCGCAGCCATTGACCCGTGCCGCGAGCGCGTCGGGGGAGAAGCCGGCAAAAACAATGGAGTGAATTGCGCCGATGCGGGCACAGGCCAGCATCGCATAGGCCGCTTCGGGGATCATCGGCAGGTAGATCACGACCCGGTCACCCTTGCGCACGCCCATAGTCTCTAGCACGTTGGCCATGCGACAGACGTGCGTATGCAATTGCTTGTAAGTTATATGCTGTGCTGGCTCATCCGGGCTGTCAGGTTCCCAGATGATTGCGGTCTGCTCGCCGCGTGTCTCAAGATGGCGGTCGACGCAGTTGGCAGCGACATTCAGCGTGCCATCAGTATACCAGTTGATTGAAACATTTCCGAGGGTGAAATTGACGTCTTTCACCTGTGTGAAAGGCTTGATCCAGTCGATCCGCTCGGCCTGCTGACGCCAGAAACCCTCAGGGTCCTGCATAGATGCAGCGTACATCTCATCATATTGTGTGGCATTGACATGGGCGCGTGCAACCGTCTCCTTTGACGGTGCGTAGGCTTTGCTGTCGCTCTCCTGGGTCATGCTGGTGTCCCTCCCTCCAGTCTAGTCTCGGATTGGCACACCACAGCGCATGGCCTCATGTGTCAAACCTTTTCCGTCCTCCAGAGTGATAATACCGACGCTTGAAAATAAGGAAATAAGTGTCCAAAGAATAAGGATTTACCTGTAAATCAATTTCCGGGACATGTATGTATTAGTAAAAAATACCCGTTGATGAGATTTTTTTGATATTTTTATCAAAGCATTGCCTGTAAATTGATCGCCCTGTGTTTGACAGTTCGGATATCAAAGTCGCGCTATGCTGGCGCTATCGCCAACCTGCGACTGGCATCATGGCCTGCGGCAAACTGTGTCAGGTCGGCTGATTAATAGTTATCCGCAACCGCCGTGACCATTGCATAGGTATTGTGGTAGTCTTGCGAACCTTGCGCCAACCTTATGAATTTTGTGCCCATCCCGCACGCGGACGTTGCGGGGTTGGCAGCGCGCTGGCTTGGCGCTAGCGTGGGGCCAGATGCCTGCAACCTCGCGGTCCCACATGTCATGAACGAACTGTGGCATGACACCCAGCAATGCTGGGTAGACATAGGGCGCACGGGGGGACAAAGGCAAAAACTGGGAGGAAATCATGAAGACTTATCTAACCGCCGCAACTGCGGCGATTGCGGGCCTGTCCATTGCAGGCAGCGCAGCAGCGACAGAATGGAATGTCTCTGTCTGGGGCAAACGTCGGGCTTTCACCGAACATGTGGAAAAGCTGGCTGAACTGGTCTCGGAAAAGACTGGCGGCGAATTCACCCTGAATGTCAGTTACGGCGGCCTGTCCAAGAATAAGGAGAACCTCGACGGGATTTCCATTGGTGCTTTCGAGATGGCGCAGTTCTGCGCGGGCTACCACCGCGACAAGAACCCATCGATCACCGTTCTGGAACTGCCGTTCCTTGGCGTGAATAATCTTGAGGAAGAGGTTGCAGTTAGCCACGCCGTCTATGCGCACCCCGCGGTGCAAAAGGATCTGGCGCGCTGGAATGCCAAGCTGCTGATGACCTCTCCTATGCCGCAGTACAATCTGGTCGGAACCGGCGATCCGCGTGATGAGCTTGCCGAGTTCAAAGACATGCGCGTGCGCGCAACCGGCGGTATCGGCAAGGCGTTTTCGGCAGTTGGTGCGGTGCCAACTTCTGTGACCGCGACCGAGGCTTATAATGCGATGGAATCCGGCGTGGTGGACACAGTGGCGTTTGCCCAGCACGCACACCTCAGCTTTGGGACCATCAACAAGGCCGATTGGTGGACCGCAAACCTGAATCCCGGCACCGTGAATTGCCCCGTTGTGGTCAATACCGATGCCTATGATGCCCTAAGTGACGCTGAGCGTGCGGCGCTCGACAGCTCTGTTGATGAGGCAATCGCCCATTATCTGGAAAACTACGCGGCTTTGCTGACCAAATGGGATACCGTGCTGGAAGAGAAAGGTGTGGAGAAAGTCGAGATCTCTGACGCACAACTGGCAGAGTTCCGCAAAGTTGCGGCTGATCCGATCCGGGAACAGTGGATTGCGGATATGAGCGCGCAGGGTCTTCCGGCGCAGGAGCTTTATGACCTAGTGCAGAAAACCCTGAGCGACGTGCGCTCGGGCAGCTGATCATTAGAAAATTGAAACAGGGGCTGGCGGATTCGAGCCGGCCCCTTTTGCATATCACGACGGAACTGATGGGGGCAGGGTATGGCAAGCGGCGCAGCTGTGCTGGAGGACGGCAGTCTGATCAGCAGGGTCGACAGGGGTCTGTTGAAACTGGAACGCATATTGGCGCTGGTCAGCGGGCTGGCAGTATTTTCACTGATGATGCTTGCGGTGGTCTCTGTTGGTGGCCGAAACGCCTTCAACGCGCCATTGCCGGGGTATGTGGATTGGATCGAGCAAGCCATGCCGTTGATTGCCTTTATGGGCGTCTCCTTTGTGCAGCGTGACGGCAGTCATATCCGTATGGATCTGGTGATTTCATCGCTTCGCGGGCGCGCGCTGTGGTTGTTTGAGCTGATCTCGGTTCTTTTGATCTTGGTCCTGATGCTGGCACTGCTCTGGGGCAGCTGGTCGCATTTTCTCCGATCGTTTGATTTTGCGGCACCATTGTGGAGCCGCGATAGCTCTATCGACATCGGCCTGCCGATCTGGCCCGCCAAATTGCTGGCGCCGGTTGCCTTTGGCGTGCTGTGCCTGCGTTTGATGCTACAGGTTTGGGGGTATGGCCGTGCACTGGTGCTGGGCCTTGCAAGCCCGGCGGCGGTACCGCTGGTCCAAAGTGCAGCTGAGCAGGCCGCGGCTGAGGCAGAACATCTCGGGGGCGTCTCTGTCGCCACCAGCGACCGCGACTGAAGGGGCAGGAAACATGGAACCCATTGAAATTGGCCTTTGGGTCAGCGGCTTTCTTCTGGCGACGGTCCTATTGGGAATGCGCGTTGCCTTTGCGGCCGGTTTGGCCGGGCTTGTTGGTCTGATCTGGATATTTTGGGCTAAGTTTGGCTATGATCCGGCGCGTTTTATCAAAGCATTGACCATTGCGGTCAAAACCGCCGGTCAAGTCCCCCATTCCAAGGTCTCAAGTCAGGCACTGAGCCTTATTCCGACCTTCATCCTGATCGGCTATCTCGCCTATTATGCAGGGCTGACCAAAGCACTGTTCGAGGCCGCCAAACGCTGGCTGGCCTGGGTTCCGGGCGGGCTTGCCGTTTCAACTGTCTTTGCCACGGCAGGCTTTGCGGCGGTCTCTGGCGCCTCGGTTGCGACCTCTGCGGTCTTTGCCAGGATCGCCATCCCGGAGATGCTGGCCATCGGTTATGATAAACGTTTTGCGGCGGGCGTTGTGGCGGCTGGCGGCACGCTTGCGTCGCTGATCCCACCTTCGGCAATTCTGGTGATCTATGCGATCATCGTAGAGCAGGATGTCGGAAAACTGCTATTGGCGGGGTTCATCCCGGGCGCATTCTCGGCACTGGTCTATGCGCTGCTGATCATTGGCATGGCGGTGACGATCAAAGGGTTCGGACCGCCGGTGCGCGGTTTTACCTGGCGTGAACGGTTGGTGTCCCTGCCACCCGCACTGCCGATCCTTTTCGTGGTCGCGACGATTATTCTGTTTGTTTACAACCCTTTTGGGGGTGCCGCCTGGGGTACCCCCACCGAAGGTGGCGCGATCGGGGCCTTTGTGGTCTTTCTGATGGCGCTGTTTCGGGGCATGCGGTGGGCACAGCTGAAGGATGCGTTGCTGGAAACTGCAAAATTGTCGGTGATGATCTTTACCATTATCTGGGGCGTATTGGTTTATGTGCGGTTTCTGGGCTTTGCTGAACTGCCCGCGGCGTTTTCCGACTGGATCACTTCGCTGACACTGTCGCCCATGCTGATCCTCGTCTGCATCCTCTTGGCCTATGCCGTGCTGGGCATGTTTATGGATGCCATCGGGATGTTGCTCTTGACCCTGCCGGTGGTCTACCCGGCTGTCATGGCATTGAATGGCGGTGAGTATGTTTCGGCAGCGGAAAGCACATTTGGCATGTCTGGGCCGATGTGTGCGATCTGGTTTGGCATTCTGGTGGTGAAAATGGCCGAGTTTTGCCTGATCACACCGCCCATCGGGCTCAACTGCTTTGTGGTCGCAGGTGTCCGCGATGATCTGACGGTTCAGGATGTGTTCAAAGGCGTCACGCCCTTTTTCATCGCCGATGGCATTACCATCGCCCTTCTGGTGGCCTTTCCAGCAATTGTTCTCTGGTTGCCAAGCCTGGCGTGAGTGATGATGAGCGAAGGTCCATTATAACGCCTGCGGATGCGTAACTCAGGTATTATACGCGTATTCGCGGGCGCTTTGCGGTGATGCTATACACAAGTTATTAAGCGTGGCCGCGTTGCTTTCGAATATTGCGGTATGTGCCGCCTTGTCCGGTACGAATGACAGCGCCATTTCGAGCCAGCTGTCATAGTCCGACGCGAGGTTCAGAACCGGCCAGTCGCGGCCCCAAACCAGACGATGCGAACCGAACTGTGCTATCAAGTGATCAATGTAGGGGTGATATCCGATCTGGCCCAGTCCTCACCTGCGTCGGTTAAGAGCCCAGGCAATGTGCAATACGCATCGCTGTCTTGTGCAATCAAAGCAATGTCATTGGCCCAGATATCAAATGCGCCGGGTGCGAGATCTGGTTGGGCCCCGTGGTCAGCGACCGTTTGCAATTGAGGATGGCGCTGCAACAGAAGTCGAAGCCTTGGAAGGTGCCGCGGAAGCGCCGGTGTATCAAAGATCAGATTATGTTTCACCATTGCGTCGAACGCTGAGGTGAGGCGCGGATCGAGCATCCAGTCGTCGTCGGGAATACCTTGGATCATCGGTCGCAATCCGACTGGTTTCGGGTGTTTGGCTTGTCGCGCAATGTCATCCGCAGCGCCGTGTCCTGCGAAATCAACCCATCCGACAACGCCTAGGGCAGATGGTGTTTCGTCAGCCAAGGATAGCAAAAACTCTGTTTCAGCATTTGGCGGGGCGGCCTGTACAAGGATCGTTCTGCCGACCCCATTGCGGGAGAACAGTGGCGCAAGATCACCAGGCAAGAATTCGCGATAGAGAATGGTCAGTTCAGGTGACAGCCAACCGTAATCGCTGCGATCTGGTTTCCAGAAATGGTGATGCGCCTTAACTATCATTGTCCGATCACGCCTTTCTTCAGGATGATATTTCCGTACGGACGGGCTTGCCTAGTCTGGACGATTGCAAAAGCGGATTTGGCGCGATCATAGAAAGGAAAGCGTTCTAGGTGCCTAAGGGGGCAGGGGTGTCCGCTATGTCCGTTACGATCGTTTGAAACTCTGTGACAATTGGCGGTACGGCATCGGGGGGGCTTTGTTGCACAAATCGGATGACGGGCAGACTTCCCCTTTCCCCGGACGGACTTATCCTACAGCCTGTGTGACAGGTGTGCCAAGAGCAGTGTAGCGATTGAGCACGGCAACACGGATCTGGATTTCCGCGACCTGCCGTTCGAAGTCGCGCGCCATCAAAGATTGGCGCAGGCGTTTCACACAATGCATCTTGGTCTCGACGCGACTTTTGCGGTGGTACCCACTCCACCGTTTCCAGATGGTTCGACAGAGATAGCGTGAGGCATTGATCGCATCGTTGCGAGCGACGGCCCCGGCGCTGGCGGGTTTCCACGGCTTGGTGTTTTTTCGTGGCGGTATGACGGCGTTGGCATTGCGAGCGGCAATCGCGTCGTGGCATTTGCACGTGTCGTAAGCCCCTTCGGCAGTGACTGATCCGATGGTCTGGTCGGGTGAAATTTGATCGATTAGCTCTGGCAGCATCGGCGCGTCGCCGATATTGCTGGTCGTGACTTCGACCGCCCGTATCTCCAGCGTTTCCTCATCAATCCCCATATGTATCTTACGCCAAATCCGGCGTTTGGCGCCGCCGTGCTTGCGCGCGTTCCATTCGCCTTCACCCTCGGATTTGATACCTGTACGATCGATCAGCAGGTTCAGGGGGCCAGTGCCTCCGCTATAGGACAGGCTGACATTCAGTGCCTTTGCGACGTGCCAGCCTGACCGCAGACATGCTGGCAGCCTTGGAAACCGCATTGACCGAGGCTTATGATAGTATGCCGCTTGGGTCTCAGATCGTGCCATTTCCAGAGGCGGCTGATACCGACATGGATGCTCTGGCGCGTGGGTTCCGTGGTAAGCGTGGCCGGGTTCTGTTGCGGGAAAGCGTGGCGATCACGGCGGCAGGTGGTCCAGCACCGGCGCAAGACTGGAAGGCGTCGGGCGTGACCCCGGATATGCAGAAAAGCATGTCTCTGGAAACGCTCGAAAGCGCACGGCAATCTATCAGCAACGCTTATGGGGTTCTGCCCGCCCTTGCCAATGCCAGCACTACCGGTCCGATGGTGAGGGAAGCGCAACGCCACCTAGCCCAATGGACCTTGCAGCCGATCTGCGCCTTACTGGCAGAGGGAGCCCAAAACAAGCTGGGCAACTCCGTGACCATTGACGTTATGCGCCCCTTACAAGCCTTTGACGCTGGCGGACGTGCGCGCGCTGCGGCTGGCATCATTCAAGCACTGGCAATGGCAAAGGAAGCGGGCGTGGACCCGTCGCAAGCATTGGCGCTGGTCGATTGGGATGGGTGGGCGTCTAACACCGACTTTTGTGCACCGCTACCCAATCAACAGATGCATGGTACATCATCCCGCAAGCTGCATTGGGACACTCTGCGGGTGGGAAAGGCGATGCTGTGAATGGGTCAATATATGAATCGTAGTTTTCGGTGCAGAAAGCGCAGCCGTCACGGTGAGCGCCAAGTTGGCTGATACGTCCGAACTCGTGGCCAGAGGCTGTCAGAATGCGCTTGGCACGATCTATCGTAAAATCTGCGCGCCATAGTGTTAGATAATGTGCCTCTAGCGGTTTCAGCGTGCCCTTCTCGGACAACTCACTTGCGGCCCGCTTGGACATGAAGGCGTTCGACCTGATCCCAAACGCTTTCTTTTCTTCTTTGCTCAGTTGCTCCCCGTCTTTTCGATGTGACAGAGCCACAGCTTTGAACCCTTCAGCCATGCAGCGATAGATAGCGGCCTCAATAGAGGGCTTCACAGACGGTATTAGCAAGCCTAAGTGCTCGAATGCTCCATCAATAGCGTCGCTGGTGATCGTATCGGGGTTGAAAGTCAGTTTTCGTTTTGGGGAGGCAGGTGCTTGCACACTTCGGGTATTAGTTTGCACGGTAGCCGGTGAACTCGATTCTTCATCCTTACTCGGTGTTCCGAACAGACATTCTAAAAGCGCCTTAAACATAACAATGCCCTTCGATGCGCAAATCAGAACCAAGCGTAGCATCAACCTGCCGGGAAATCAGACTTGGGCCAACAGATGAATCACGTCGGGCGCAATCAGTTGTTGGGAACAAACCTAACACATAGTGATTTGTTCCCCCGGCGTTCCCCAAAAGAAAAAGGGCCTAGAGGATCAAACCTCTAAGCCCTTGAAATCTTTGGCTCCGGCGGTAGGGATCGAACCTACGACCAATTGATTAACAGTCAACTGCTCTACCGCTGAGCTACGCCGGAACGGTCTGAGCCGTATAGCGTTGCGATCCGCTGGCGTCCAGAGCGGTTTTGCGGTTTTTTGGAAAAAAAGAGCACCACCCCGGCAGGGTCAGCGCAGAGTTCTGAAACGCGCACCGAATGATAGGGGGCCATCCGTTGCAACTCGTGATTTTCCCGCAAGATCAACGAGGTGTGCAAACACATTGCGTTCAGCAGCGATGCGCAGGGAGGGCGGAGTTTCGGTGTATATCCGCGCTGTCAGCTCGGTGACGGAGGCGGGACCGGCAGTGAGTTCTGCAAGGATCGCGGCCTCTCGCCCCGTGCGGTGCTCGGTCAACCATGCAAGGCGGGCGGCGGGAGCGGTAACCGGTGCCCCATGGCCGGGGTAAAACACCCGCCAGTCGCGGGCAGCCAGCCGCCGACATGAGCCCATGAAATCGGTCAGATCGCCATCCGGGGGCGAGACCAGAGAGCTGGCCCAGCCCATCACGTGATCAGCGGTGAAACAGGCATCCCCCCAAGCCAAGGCGATATGGTTGCCGAGATGGCCAGGGGTATGGATCACCTCCAGCTGCCAGTCGGGGCCGGTTAATGTCTCCCCATCCCGCAGACAGATGTCCGGCGCGAATCCGATATCAATGCCCTCGCCACCACCGGCCAGACCTGCGTCGGCAAGCGATGTCATCACTGCGCTGCGTCCCGCGATGGCGTCGCCGAAGGCATAGACCGGCGCGCCAATGGCCTCTGCCAGCGGGCGGGCAAGAGGGGAGTGGTCCAGATGGCTGTGGCTGACCAGAATATGACTGATGCGCTGACCTGGTTCCAGGGCGGTCAGGATCGCCTGCAGATGCGCCTCACTCGCTGGACCGGGATCAATCACCGCAACATCGGTGGCGCCGATCAAATAGGTGTTGGTGCCCCGGTAGGTCATCGGCGACGGGTTTGGGGCCAGGATCCGGCGCAACCCGGGTTCTAGCGTTTCGGCGATCCCGGCGGGGGGATTGAAATCATCGGGTGCCTGCATCAGGTCTGATCCTTGGTAACAAACGGGGCGCAGGGGGTGCGCGTTTTGCTTTTCAGCGGCGGGGTCGCGGGGTAGGTGTAGCGCATGTTCTTTCAATGGCTCAAACACTATATGCCGCGCAGCCTGTACGGGCGGGCGGCGCTTATTCTGCTGGTGCCGATTGTGACGCTGCAATTGGTGGTCTCGGTTGTGTTCATCAAGCGCGATCTCGAGGACCTGACGGTCCAGATGACCCTGACCATGCTGCGGGAATTGCGACTGCTGGAGCAGACCATGGCGCCGGCTGCCAGTCAGCAGGAGGCGTTGTTGCTGGCAGAACCTCTGTTGCAACCCTTGCAGATGCAGCTTCGGTTTCTGGAACAAAGGGAGCCGGTGCCATTGGATCAGATGGGGCTCTTGGAATTTTCTGGACGGGTGGTGCGCAATACGTTGGAGACCACTGCGCCGCAGTTCATTTCAGCGCAGTTCCCCAACACCCGCCGGGTCCAGTTGGTGCTTGCGAGTGATCACGGCCCGATGGCGCTGGTATTTGATCGGCGCCGGGTGACTGCGGCGGCACCGCACCAGCTGATCGTGACAGTGATCGCCTTTGGTTTTCTGATGACGATCATCGCCTTTGTCTACATGCGCAATCAGCTGCGCCCGATCAAACAGCTCGCTGATGCGGCGCAGGCCTTTGGGCGGGGGCGGACGGAGCCTTATTCACCGCGCGGCGCGAATGAGGTGCGGGCGGCCGGCAGCGCGTTTCTGGACATGCGCGCACGGATCGAGCGGCAGATGGAGCAGCGGACCCTGATGCTCTCGGGGGTGAGCCACGACCTGCGCACCCCACTCACAAGGATGAAGCTGGGCCTGTCGATGCTGGACGAGGAGGACGCTGAACCGCTGCGGCAGGATGTGGACGAGATGCAGGCGCTCTTGGATGCGTTTCTTGATTTTTCGCGTGGGGTTTCGACCAGTGAGCCGGAGGAAGTCGACCCACATGTGATGATCACGCTGCTGGTGGATGGTTGGCGCCGACAGGGTAAGGATGTGATGCTGGGTGAGATGAGCGGCAAGGGCAAGGTGATGCTACGCGGGTCTGCGATACGGCGTGCGGTCCAAAACCTGATCTCCAACGCAGTACGCTACGGCACGCGGGCGCGGGTGTCCGTGACCATGACCGAGAAATTTTTGCGTATCCGGGTTGAGGATGATGGCCCTGGTATCGCCGAGGCCGACCGGGCCGAGGCGACGCGCCCCTTCACCCGGCTGGATCCGGCGCGCAATCAGGATCTGGGCAGTGGCGTAGGTCTCGGACTTGCCATCGTGACGGATATCGCCCGCGCCCATGGCGGCACGCTGCGGCTGGAACAAAGCGTCGCCTTGGGAGGGTTACAAGCCGACATCGTGATCGGCCTGTAATACCCTGTCACCGCAGAGGGCTCAGATCAGCTCTGATATCTCTACGCTGCGTCGCTCCGCGATGGAGATCTGTGCCGCCATCCCCATCAGCACTGCCATCCGCCCATCATGAAGGGTCACCTCTGCAGCGACGCGTTCACCGCGAACCAGTTCGAGGAACTTTTGGTGCTGATAGAAGGTGGATCCGTTGTGATCACCTGCCTCAAGAAGCTTGGGATCAACGGGAATCGCTTGTGTTACCGGACCTTTCGGGCTGCGCGGTGAGGTCACCAGCTTTGGCAGCGGAGGCGTGCCTAGATGGGCGGGCCAGAACCGACCCGGTCCGGGCACAAAGGCTTCGATTTTGCCTATGGGGCCGACGGCGGCAATCTCCTCCTGGTACTCCGCACCTTCGGCAAACATGCACAGCTCCAGCATGGCGCGCGCGCCGCCGCGGAAGTCGACGATCACGTAGCCATTGTCGAGGATGTCAGGCACACCATCTCTGTAGCGCTCATCAAGATGGTTCACATCCTGCCCGCCGCTGGCCATCACTCGGACGGGTTCTGATCCCAGGGCCAGCCGCATCAGATCGAAGAAATGGCAGCATTTCTCAACAAAGGTGCCGCCGGATTTGGCGTCAAACCGGTTCCAGTCATCAACCTTTTCCAGAAACGGAAAGCGATGTTCGCGGATGCTTAGCATTCTAACTCCGCCGGTGGCTGCTTCGACATCACGCAGGAAGGCGGCAACTGGCGGCATGTAGCGATATTCCATCGCCACCCAGACCGGCGTATCATAGCGCGCGGCAAAGGCATCCAGCCGCCCAAGATCGGCGAGACTGGTGAACAGCGGCTTTTCGACCAGCACCGGCAGTGGGCGATGTTCGGCCAGCGCTTCCAGCTGTTCGAGGTGGCGGAAGTTGGGGCTGGCAATCAGCAGGCAATCAAGGTCTGGGTGGTTGAGCAGCGCTTCAAGGCTGTCCATGAACTGGGCCTTTGGCGCCAGTTCAGCCGAAATCTCACGCATGGTGGCGTTTGGTTCATAGATCGCGCCAACTGCCGTGTTGTCCAGCAACGCGATATTTCGCAGATGTTCCTGGCCCATCATGCCGCAGCCGATGATCCCGTAGGTGGTGGGTCCGGACATGTTTCCTCCTAAGTGAGGCGCTGCACGTAGAGCGCCTTTTCCGTGTCAAACCAGGTTCGCGAAAACTCAACCGGGGCCGGTTCCTGGGCCCAGCTTAGCCGTTCGATAAAGCCAACAGTGGTGCCGGGAGGCTTGGTGAACTGCGCTGGCGCCCAGTCGGGGACTGTTCCAAGTGAGACGCGATCCTCGGCGCGACTGATCCAGAACCCCAGTTGCAGGCGGTAATAGCGGTAAAGGGAATCAGACAGTTGGGCGGGATCCACATGACCCGCTGCGGCATCCAGCCAGATTTCCTCAACTGCGATGATCGTGCTGTCCAGATAGCGCAGTCTGCGGATGCGTGTGCCCTCAGCGCTGGACCCGAATTCGGGCAGATCCGCAGGTTTTTCGCATGCCGTAACCGAAAGGATATCCGCTGTCGGTAGGCCCCCGCCACTGGGAAGTTCCAGCCGAAACATTGAATAGACGCTCGGCAGGGTTTGCGTTGTGCGGATATAGTTGCCTGAGCCTTGGATGCGCTCCAGCATACCCTGTTTTTCCAGTTCTGACAGGGCTTTGCGCAGCGTTCTTACGGTGGTTCCATAGGTCTGTGCCAGTTGGCGTTCCGGTGCCAGGCGTTCGCCATCCGCCAGCCGTCCGGCCGCGATTTCGCGCGTCAGCGCCTCACTGATCTGAAGGTAAAGCGGCAGTGCAGTGCCTGAGGTGCGAGGGGTGGACATGGGGCCAATCGTCACGATGTGGAAAAAATTGATGCACCATTGATCTACATCAAGGCGCGGGTTATGCAAGAGTTAAGTTGCCAAGTGCGAGGGAGAGGGTGATGAGCGTTGTTCCAGTAACATCTGCGGATCTTGATGCGGTTGAAGTGTCCTGGTTCGCCGCGCTCTGCTCCGACGACTACCAGTTCCTTGGTGTGCCAGCTGGGGATCTGCGGTCATCCTGGGCGCATTGCTCCGATATCGTGAAAGAGGCCGAGGCGCAGGGGTTTCGCAACATACTGTGCCCGTCGTCCTATCAGGTGGGGCAGGACACTCTCAGCTTTGTGGCAGGCTGCGCGCCGATTACCGACAAGATCAATATGCTGGCAGCGGTGCGCTGCGGTGAGATGCAGCCGATCATGCTGGCGCGCACTCTTGCGACGCTGGACCACATGCTGGAGGGGCGGCTGACGGTGAACATCATCTCCTCCGATTTTCCAGGCGAGAAAGCCGACAGCGCCTTCCGGTATCAACGCTCACGCGAGGTGGTGGAGATCCTGAAACAAGCCTGGACCCGCGATGAGATCAACCACAATGGCGAGGTTTATCAGTTCGAGGGGCTGACCACCGATCCGGCGAAACCCTATCAGACCGGCGGGCCGCTGCTGTATTTCGGTGGCTATTCCCCGGCGGCGCTGGAGCTGTGCGGTGAGCACTGCGATGTCTATCTGATGTGGCCGGAAAAGATGGAAGAGCTCGCGGGGCGTATGAAGGCCGTGCATAGTGTAGCGGAAACCTATGGTCGCACGCTGGATTACGGGCTGCGGGTGCATGTCATTGTGCGCGACACCGAGGCCGAAGCCTATGAATACGCTGATCATATTGTTTCAAAACTGGATGATGCACAGGGTAAGGCCATCCGGGATCGCGCGCTGGATGCCACCTCGCTTGGTGTGGCGCATCAGGCCAAGAACCGCGATATTGCCGATGAATTCGGGTTTATTGAACCGAACCTCTGGACAGGGATAGGGCGGGCACGCTCTGGTTGCGGGGCGGCGCTGGTCGGATCCACCGATCAGGTCATGTCCAAGCTGGAAGCCTATCAGAAAATGGGTATCCGCGCCTTTATTCTGTCCGGCTATCCGCATCTGGAGGAAGCGCGGCATTTCGGGGCACGGGTGATGCCACATCTAAAAACCTGCTCGCTGCCGCATGAATATGGCCGGGTACCGCAATCGACCCCGGCAACACCCTTAGGGAATGGAGAACGTCGTTGATGGAACGTATCAAGATCGCAGAAGGGCTTGATTTCAGCCGTCTGGTCTATGGCATGTGGCGCCTGGGCGATGACAGCGACACCTCATCCGCCCATGTCGAGGCCAAGATCGAGGCGTGTCTGGCGCAGGGCATCACCACCTTTGATCAGGCGGATATCTATGGCGGGTACACGGCTGAGGGGATTTTGGGGCAGGCGCTGAAGGGCAATCCGGCACTGCGGGATCGGATGGAGATCGTGACCAAATGCGATATTGTGGCCCCGGTCGGTCGCTATGCCGGTGCGACGGTCAAACATTACGACACCTCGGCCACGCATATCACCCGGTCAGTGGAAACTTCGCTGTCGGAGATGGGCATCGACCACATCGACCTCTTGCTGATCCACCGCCCGGATCCGCTGATGGATCATATCGAAACCGGCGCTGTACTGGATGAGCTGGTCGCCGCAGGCAAATTGCGCGCCGTGGGTGTGTCGAATTTTCGCCCCTGGGATTGGGAACTGCTGCAATCTGCTATGAAGACGCCGCTGGCCACCAATCAGATTGAGATTTCGCTCTCTGAGGTCACTCCTTTCACCAATGGCGATCTGGCCTTTCATCAGCGTCTGGGCCATCCGTTGATGGCCTGGTCGCCGCTTGGCGGCGGAGGCTTAATGACCGGCAGCGGCCAATTGGCCGAACGGCTAGATGTAATTGCGCAGGCGCAGGGCGTTGACCGCGCCGCCGTCGCCATAGCCTTCCTGCTGCGGCACCCCGCTCGGATCCTGCCGGTGTTGGGTACCAACAACCTGGCGCGGATCAAACAGGCTTCTGACGCGCTGAAGGTCGAGTTGGACCGCCCGACCTGGTTCAAATTGTATGAGGCGGCATTGGGCCGGGAGGTCGCATGATGTCTGCGCATGCAGGGCAGGGGAAACATAGCTTTGTCCCGGCACCAGATAACACACGACTGCTGCGCGACGCATTTGGCCGGTTCGCAACTGGCGTCACCATCGTGACAGCGGCGTCCGAGCAGGGTGTGGTGGCGATCACCGCCAACAGTTTCACCTCGGTTTCGCTGACGCCGCCGCTGGTCCTGTGGTCGCCAGACCGCAATTCGCGCCGCTTTCCCTATTTTGAGGAGGCCCGCCACTACGCCATCCATGTGTTGGCGGCGGATCAGGATGATCTGTGTTGGCAGGTCGCAAAAGATGCTTTTGGGCTGAACCATTTGCAGCTTGCGCAGAACGAGAACGGTGTGCCGCTCCTGGAGAACTGTCTGGCGCGCTTTGAATGCACCCGCTCAGCTATCCATGACGGAGGGGACCACGCCATTGTGCTGGGACATGTGGACCGCGCCACCATGCGCGAAGAAGGGGATGCATTGACATTCTACAAGGGCCAGATGGGCCAGATCGCCGCCTCAAGTTAGCGGCCGGTTGTCCGCACCGAGGGAGGTCGGGGCGGCACAAGGGGAGGAGAGAGACGCGATGACGGCAGTTCTATCTGTCCTGAATATACTGCGCCCACTCAACACCGGCTTGCTTGCAGCCGGTCGTTGGGTGGGCGTTTTTGCCATTGGCCTGATGGTTCTGGCAATCCTGATTCAGGTCTTCTTTCGCTATGTGCTGGGCAGCGCGTTACCCTGGCCGGATGAGGCTGCGCGGTTCTGCATGTTGTGGATGACTGGGCTGATGGCGCCCACGGCACTGCGCAGCGGTGGTTTTGTCGCCATTGATGTTGTCGACTCCCTGCTGCGAGGCTGGCTGTTTCACCTCTTGCAACTGCTGCTTCTGATGATTGGCCTGACCGTGCTGATCGTGGGGCTCCAGATCGGCTACAAGGAGGTCACAGGGCTTGGCGGACGCTTTGCCACAGCTTCGCTCTACCTGCCGACATCGCTGGGGTTCGACAGCTGGTTCCGGGTGCCGCGCAGCTGGATGATGCTCTCGCTTGTGGTGGGGCTGGGCCTGTTAATTCTGGTGAATATCGAGCTGATCCTCGAACGCATCGTGCGATTGTTTGGCCAGGGAGATCGCCTGCCGGAGCGTCCGGGGCTGAGCATCGGAGGGGCGGAGTGATGTTGATCTGGTTCCTGCCGCTGTTTCTGTTCCTTCTCCTGATTGGCTTGCCGGTGTTTTTCTGCCTGTTGGCAGCACCGGGGGCGCTGCTGTGGCTGAACGGACAAGAGCGCGACCTGACCCTACTGTATCGCAATCTTTATAACGGGATGGACAGCTTTCCGCTGATGGCGATCCCGTTTTTCATGCTAGCGGGAGAGCTGATGAACCGGGGTGGCATCACCGTGCGACTCGTCGAGTTTTCGCAGGCCCTGATGGGGCATCTGCGCGGCGGGCTGGCACAGGTGAATATTCTGTCGTCGATCCTGTTTGCGGGGCTCTCTGGCTCTGCCGTGGCGGATACCTCGGCGCTGGGTTCCATGCTGATCCCTGCAATGGAGCGCGAAGGGTACAGCCGGAAATTCGCGGCGGCCGTGACCGCTGCCAGTTCGGTGATCGGGCCGATCATTCCGCCCTCGGGTATTATGATCATCTATGCCTATGTCATGGGTGAAAGCGTCGCTGCGCTGTTCCTCGCAGGGATTGTGCCGGGTGTACTGGTGGGCGTTGGCCTGATGATCATGGTCCGCGCCATGGCCGACCGGTATGAGCTGCCGGCCGCGCGGCGGGTGGTCTTCGACAGTGTTGAGATCGGCGTGATGGAGCGTTGGTTCTCCCTCGGATTGGTGCGGTTGAACCTTGGCCTGCTGTTGGCGCAGTTTGTCCCCTTGGCCGAGGGGGCCGGGCCACAGATGAAATGGCTTGCCTTCTTTGGGGCGGTGCTGTTTGCACATGGGTTGATGCTGGGGCTGCGTCGGGTGGTCAGCCCGGCGTTCCGCACAATCTGCAAACGGGCCGTGGTGCCATTACAAACGCCAGTCCTGATCCTTGGCGGCATTCTCGCTGGCGTCTTCACCCCGACGGAGGCTGCGGCAGTGGCTGTCGCCTATGCGCTGCTGATCAGCTTTCTGGTGCTGGGATCGATGCGGCTGGCGGACCTACCGCAGGTGTTTTCGCGCGCTGGGATCACCTCTGCCGTGGTGCTGTTGCTGGTGGGCGCCGCGATGTCGTTCAAGACCGTGGTCAGCCTTAGTCACGCGCCGGAGCAACTGGCCGATTTCATCCTGACGCTCTCGGAAAACCCGCTGATCCTGCTGTTCCTCATCAATCTGCTGCTGTTTGTCGTCGGCATGTTTCTGGATGCAGGACCTGCGATCATCATCCTTGGTCCGATCCTTGGGCCGGTGTTCACCGATCTTGGCGTTGAATCTGTGCATTTCGCCATCATCATGTGTGTGAACCTGACAGTCGGCCTTGCGACCCCGCCCATGGGGCTGGTGTTATTTGTGGCCGCTGCCGTCTCACAGGAGCGTGTCACCACTATTGCCAAGGCGATCCTGCCGTTTCTGGCGATTGAAATAGCGGTGATTTTTCTGATCACCTTTGTTCCGGCCATCTCGCTGACCATTCCGCGATTGACCGGGTTTCTGAACTAAGGACGACCGAAAAACCAAATAAAAGAGCAACAGGAGGAGATAAGAATGCTCAGGAAATTGGCAAAGACAGTGGCCCTGTCAGCCCTGATGGCAGGCACAGCCCTGTCGGCCTATGCGGCAGATTACAAGATCCGCGCAACCGCGAATTCAAACGAGAATGACGAGGATTACGACGGTCTGGTGGTGTTCAAAAACTACGTCGAGGCGGCCTCAAACGGCGCAATCGAGGTTGAATTGTTCATCGGCACGCAGCTTTGCTCCAATGGGGCAGAATGCCTGCAGGGCGTCGCCGACGGCTCGATTGACGTCTATATCTCCACCTCCGGTGGCGCGTCGGGGCTGTTTCCCTATGTTCAGGTGCTCGATCTGCCCTATCTGATGGCCGACGATCGGATCGCCGAACATGTCTTGTCGGGTGACTTTACCCGTGCCATGCGCCAGATGGCGCTGGAGGATTCCGGCGACTCCATTCGACTGATGACCGTTGGCAATACCGGCGGCTGGCGGAACTTTGCCAATACCAAGCGTCGTGTGGCGGAACCTGCCGACATGGAAGGTCTGAAAATCCGCACTGTCGTTGCCGACTTGCCGCAGGAACTGGTGAAGGCGCTGGGGGCCTCCCCGACACCGATCCCGTGGCCTGAGCTGTTCACCTCGTTCCAGACCGGCGTGGTCGAAGGGTCCAAGAACGGCATCACCGATATTATGGGCATGAAGTTCCCGGATGCTGGCCTGCAATATGTGACGCTGGACGGTCACGCCTATATGGGCGCGCTGTGGTGGATGTCGAACAAGACCTTCATGGATATGCCGGAGGACATGCGTCAGGTTGTCGTGGACGGGTTCTATGCGCTGCAGCAGGCGACGTTTGCTTCGCCCAAGCGCAAGTCGATCCAGGCCTATGAGGATTTTGTCGCGGGCGGCGGTGATCTCTATGTGCCCACGCCAGATCAGAAGGCCGCTTTCAAATCCGCTGCCGAGCCGGTTTATGACTGGTTTAAGTCCAACGTGACCCGCGGTGATGAGATCTTCACTGCATTGGCGGAGGCCGTGGCCGAGGCAGAAGCCGACGTCAGCGCGGCTCGCGCGGCAGATCTGAATTGATACCGTCTTGAGAAAATACCGGGCGGCGCGGGGTCACCTTGCGCCGCCTGCCTGTCCCTCACCGGAATGGATACATCCAGACCTTGTAATCCTCGACCAGAACATGCGCCTTATCGATCTCTGCCGGGGTCATCTTCTTGACCACTTCTTCCAGGCTGATGGCCGCATCAGGGTCACCGCCGATGGCCGACAGCGTGTACCACATATAGGCGCGCACCAGATCGGGGGCGGGCATCCCACGGCCGATTTCATAGTACCACCCGATACCGGACTGCGCGCCCGGATGCCCCTTCATGGCGCTGCGCAGGTACCATTCAAAGGCCCGGACATCGTCTTGCTCAACGCCCAGCCCCATGGCGTACATCACGCCGATCAACTCTTCCGCATCGGCATTGCCGGATCGCGCCGCAGGCCAAAGCGCATCATGCGCCGCCGCAAACTGCCCGGCCTCCATCAGATCGCGGGCCTGTTCGATTTCAGCCCAAGCGGGCAGAGGCGCAGTCATCGTCAGGCTGGTCATGGACAGCGCCACCGCGACCAGAACCGGTTTCCATCTCTTGCGCATGTGCTCTCCTGTGTCGTGCTGACCCTTGGCCTTTGTACGAGGGCGGCCCTGGCAGAGGAACCGCAGCTGCCGCCATCGCTGAGGCCCGGCGATTTTATACCCGTGGATCCGGCGAAGGCGGAACTGGGGCGATTGCTATTTTATGACAAGATCCTGTCGGGGAACAGAAATATCAGCTGCGGCACCTGTCATCATCCGCGTCATGGCACCTCTGATGGATTGTCGCTGGGGTTGGGCGAGGGGGCAGAGGGGCTGGGACCTGCGCGTCTGTCCGGCAGAGGCGCAAACCGGGTGCAGAAACGTGTGCCGCGCAATGCGCCAGCGCTTTGGAACCTCGGGGCGACATCCATCCGCGTGCTGATGCATGACGGGCGGATCAGCGAGGATCCCATCTATGGCAATGGTTTCAACACCCCGGCGGAGGAATGGCTGCCGAAAGGGTTGCAATCGCTGCTGGCTGCGCAGGCCTTGTTCCCCATGACCTCCAGCGTAGAGATGGCAGGCAATGTCGGCGAGAATGAGGTGATAGGCGCCACCCGCGACAGGATTGATCTGGTCTGGCCGATCATTGCCAAACGCGTCCGCAGCTTGCCGGACTATCGCGGAGGGTTCGTTGCCGCCTTTGATCACATCTCGGCACCGGAGGATGTGGAAATCACAGATATTGCCGAGGCGCTGGCCCAGTTCATGGTGCAGGATTTCACCTCGGTTGATAGCCCATTTGATGCCTATCTGGCGGGGAATGACACCGCCCTGACCGCGCAGCAAAAAGCCGGGGCGGACCTGTTCTTTGGCTCTGCCGGATGCAGCGGGTGCCATGCTGGGCCGCTGTTTTCGGATCAGAACTTCTACGCCCTCGGTTTGCCGGCCTTCGGCCCTGGTCGCGCGCGCCGATTTGACCCTTATGCCCGGGACGTCGGTCGTATGGGCGAAAGCGATGATCTGGCAGACGCCTACCGGTTCCGCACGCCTATGTTGCGCAATGTGGAACTGACTGGCCCTTATGGCCATAATGGCGCTTTCCCGACACTGGAGCGGATGATCCGGCACCATCTTGATCCAGTCGCAAGCCGTTCGGCGTGGATGCCTGACGATCTGCAATTGCCAGATGTGCCCTGGCTGGCCGCCACAGATTTTGTGGTGCAGCAGGACCGGTTCGAGATGGCGCGTCAGGCGCGGACCCGCGACATCTATCTGCGTCAGGACCTGAGCGATCAGGATATCGCGGCGCTGGTCGCCTTTCTCACGGCGCTGACCGGCGAAAAAGCACGCGCACAGCAATCGTCTGTCCCCTCCGCCGTTCCCAGCGGCCTGCCCGTTGATGGGGCAAAGCGCTGAACATTGGATGGGTCGCGACTCCGCGCGCGCTGCCCGTCGGCGAAATAGGACTGTCAGTGCCCTAGATATTCACGAAGCGCCGCGCGGCAACCCTGCGCCCGGATCATCGACAGCCAGTAAGAAAACCGCGCAACCACGTCCTGTTGCTCTGATAGATCTCCATAGATCTGGCTTTGCTGCAACCAGACCTCAGGGGTTTTCTGCGCGCGTTCCGCTGCGGATTTGCGGGCCTCCCAATCGGGGTCGTTTGGCGCGATCCCGCTGGTATCCTCGCGCTGCCCGGTACACATCTGCGCCCAGAGCGCCTCCACAAGGCAAAGCCCGTCAATTGCGCTCTTGCTCCGCACGGCATCGCGCAGGATCGGCAGCACAAACCCCGGATGGCGCGATGAGCCGTCATAGGCCACACGCCGCGTCGTGTCGCGGATCTCCGGATTGGAGAAGCGCGCCTCAATCAGGGTAAGGTAATCCTCCGGCGCCATCTCGGGTACTGCCGTCACATGCGGTAGAATTTCCACCGTCTGTACCTTGCGAAAGAAGGCCGCCAGCAAGGGATCTTTCATGCAGTCGGCGATGGTCGCGATCGACAGCAGCTCACCTGCGTTGGCCAGCACCTGATGGCCCGCGTTCAGCACGCGGATTTTCATGCTTTCGTAGCCGTGAACATCGTCGGTGAAGATGGCCCCCGCCAGATCCCAAGGAGGGCGCCCGGCGCAGAATTCATCCTCAATGACCCAATGCCGGTAATTCTCATGTGACACGGGGGCGGTGTCCTCAATCCCGTAGTCCCTGGCCAGAGCGATCTCAGCCGGACCGGTGGCGGGCACAATGCAATCCACCATGGAATTTGGAAAGGCCCCGGTTTGATCAATCCATGCGGCAAGCTCCGGATCGGTCTGCTGCGCCAGTGTCACCACTGCAGCGCGGGTAATTTGACCGTTGCCCTGGAGGTTGTCGCAGCTTTGCACGGTGAAGGCGGGCAGGCCACGACCCCGGCGCAGGCGCAGCGCCGCAACTATGGCACCAAACACGGTGCGTGGGCGGTCGGGCCGGGCAATGTCATGCCGGATATCCTCATGGTTGAGGTCCAGTCCCTTGTGCTGTGCGTCCTGATAATAGCCACCTTCGGTCACAGTCAGCGAAACGATACGGATGGCGGTGCCTGCCATGCAACGGATCAGGCTGGTATTGTCATCTTCGACCGGTAGGAAATCGATCATCGGTCCGATCACCTCGGCGGACCGGCCGGTCGGATCCAGTTCGATCAATGTTGTCAGACAATCCTGCGCCAGCAAGCGGTCCCGCATTCCTGCATCGGCCGCACGGACGCCGGCCCCGATGATGCCCCAATCCATCGCCAAGCCCCGCTGCATCAAGGCATGCAGATACCAGGCCTGATGCGCGCGGTGAAAATTTCCAAGTCCGATATGGACGATGCCAGGGCTGATTTCGGCGCGGTCATAACTGGGCCGGCCAATCGTCTGCGGCAGTTGGCTCAATGTATCATTCGAGAGTTTCATGGCTGGTGCCTCCCACCTGTGTTCCCGCATCAGCTCATCCATTGGCCGCCATCGACGTTGTAGGTCTGAGCCACCACATAATCGGCGGCCTCGCTGGCCAGAAAGACGACCATTCCGGTCAGATCTGCTGCGGTGCCCATCCGCCCGTAAGGAACAGATTGCGCCACCTCGGCCTTTTTCTGGCCGGGGGCCTTGCCTTCATATTTGGCAAAGAAGGCATCAACCCCGTCCCAATGTTCACCGTCGACGACACCGGGGGCGATGGCGTTCACATTGATCCCATGTGAGATCAGGTTCAGCCCGGCAGATTGCGTGAGGCTGATCACCGCCGCCTTTGTCGCGCAGTAGACGGATACCAAAGGCTCACCCCGACGGCCGGCCTGGCTGGCCATGTTGACAATCTTGCCGCCGGTGCCCTGGGTGATCATCTGTTGTGCCGCTGCTTGCATCATGAACAACGTACCGGAAACATTGATGTCAAAAGTGCGCTGGTAGGCTTCTCGGGTCACCTCAACCAGCGGCGCCGCCGTGAATACGGCGGCGTTGTTGATCAGAATGTCGAGGCCGCCGAAGCACTCAACGGTGCGGGAGAGGGCGCGGTCAATGCTGGCTTGATCCGTGACATCCAGCTCGACGGCAATCGCCGCCGCGCCGATTTGCGCGGCAGTTGCCTCTGCACGGGCAGTATCAATATCGGCGATCATCACGCGCGCGCCCTCATTCGCATAGGCTTCGGCAAAGGCCGCCCCGATGCCACGGGCAGCACCTGTGATCAGGGCGCGTTTTCCACTCAGCCGTTTCATTCGATCCGCAGCCCGTCGGAACCAAACCGATGCAGATGCGTCATGTCAGGCGTTAGGAAAACGCGTGCGCCGTAGCCCAGATCTAGCTCCCCGCTCGCTCGCACGGTAAGCGGGTCGTCAAAGGCGTCACATTGCACGTGGAAAAAAGTGTCGGATCCCAGATGCTCAGAGACACCAATGGTTCCCGCCCACATCCCCTCTGTTTCTGAGATGCTGAGATGTTCGGGCCGGATGCCGATGGTGGCTACATTGTGCTGCGCTGCCTGCGGGCCGGTTAGAAGGTTCATCTTCGGCGATCCGATAAAGCCCGCGACAAATACATTGCGTGGCGCGCGATACAGCTCCATCGGACTGCCGACCTGTTCGATCACGCCAGCCTGCAAGACGACGATCTTGTCAGCCATGGTCATCGCCTCAACCTGATCATGGGTCACATAGATCATGGTGGTTGCAAGGCGTTTGTGCAGCTCCGAGATTTCCAGCCGCATGCCAACGCGCAGGGCGGCATCCAGATTGGACAGCGGTTCGTCAAACAGAAACGCCGCCGGTTCACGCACAATGGCACGGCCGATCGCGACGCGTTGACGTTGACCGCCCGACAGCTGGCCGGGGCGGCGATCCAGATAGTCGGTGAGGTTCAGCGCCGCAGCGGCGTTATCAATTCGGCGCTTCTGCTCATCCGCCGGAATGCCCGCCATCTTCATCGGAAAGGTGATGTTCTTGCGCACCGACATATGCGGATAAAGCGCGTAGGATTGAAACACCATCGCCAGTCCGCGTTTCGCCGGGGGGATGTCGGTTGCATCCTCGCCATCGATGCGGATGGTGCCGGAGGTGATATCCTCCAGTCCCGCGATCAGGCGTAGCAGTGTTGATTTGCCACAACCGGACGGGCCGACAAAGACGGTGAATTCGCCATCTTCAATGGTCAGGTCCAGCGGCGGGATGACCTCAACGGGGCCAAAATTCTTGGTCACGCTTTCAAGTTTGATCTGTCCCATAGGTGTCTTCCTTATTTCACGGCGCCGAAGGTCAGGCCGCTGACAAGTTGTTTCTGGCTGAACCAGCCAAGGATGAGGATCGGAGCGATGGCCATTGTCGAAGCTGCCGACAGCTTGGCGTAGAACAGGCCTTCGGGGCTGGAATAGCTGGCGATGAACGCGGTGAGCGGTGCGGCCTTGGCGGCGGTCAGGTTCAGTGTCCAAAAGGCTTCGTTCCAGGCCAGGATGATGTTCAACAGGAGGGTGGAGGCGATTCCGGGGATGGCCATCGGTGTCAGCACATAAAGGATTTCCTCCTTCAGCGTGGCACCATCCATACGCGCCGCCTCAAGGATCTCACCGGGGATTTCCTTGAAGTAGGTGTAAAGCATCCAGACAATGATCGGCAGGTTGATCAGCATCAGCACCACAACCAGACCAAAGCGGTTGTCCAGCAGCCCCATTTTGATGAACAGGATGTAGATCGGGTAGAGTACGCCGACCGCGGGCAGCATCTTGGTCGACAGCATCCACAGCAGGATATCCTTGGTGCGTTTCGACGGCACAAAGGCCATCGACCAGGCAGCAGGCACCGCGATGATAATGCCCAGAATGGTCGAGCCACCGGCGATGATCACCGAATTCCAAAGGAACCGCATATAGTCGGAGCGTTCCTGCACAACGCTGTAGTTTTCCAGCGTCCAGTCAAAGAACAGGAAGACGGGCGGATCGCTGATGGCCTGTGCCTCGGTCTTGAAACTTGTGAGAATGGTCCAGAGGATGGGAAAGAAGATCAGTAACCCGACAGCCCAGGCCAGCGCCGTATTGATGGCTTTGCGTCTTGGTGTAACGGCTCGTGCCATGGTGGCCTCCTATGCGTCCAGGTTCTTGCCAACGATGCGCATCAGGAAGATGGCAACGATATTGGCGAGGATGATGGCGTAGACACCACCGGCAGATCCCAATCCGACGTTCTGGCTCTCCAAAACACGCTGATAGATCAGATAGGTGAGGGTTTTGGTCCCGAAGGAGCCTTGGGTGGTGACAAAGATCTCGGCGAAGATTGACAGCAGAAAAATCGTCTGGATCAGCACAACAACCGTGATAGCCCGGCTCAGGTGCGGCAGGGTGATATAGCCGAATCGTGCCACCGGCGGCGCGCCGTCCATCTCAGCGGCTTCCAACTGCTCACTGTCCAGCGACTGAATGGCAGTCAGCAAGATCAGCGTCGCAAACGGTAGCCACTGCCAGCTGACGATGAGAATAATCGACTGCAGCGAGGCCTCTGACAGCCATGAAACGGGTTCCGCCCCGAAGGCCTTCCACAAGTGAGCAAAGAGACCGTTCACGGGATCCATGAACATATTCTTCCAGACCAGCGCTGATACCGTCGGCATCACGAAAAACGGCGCGATCACCAGAATGCGGACAATCCCCTGTCCCCACATCGGCTGATTGAGCAGCAGGGCAAGAAACACACCGAGGATCACGGTGATGAGCAGGACGCCCCCCACGATGGTCAGTGTCGCCTGAACGCTGGGCCAGAAGGCGCTGGAGGATAGGAAGCGGGCGTAATTATCAAAGCCCACCCAGCCCAGGTCGCCACCGCGCAGGGGCAGGTATTTCTTGAACGAAAAGTAGAGTGTCATCGTCAGCGGGACCAGCATCCAGCCCAGAAGCAGGATCACTGCGGGGGCCATCATGATGCGTGCTGCCGACCGGGAATGTTGGGTCGCCATGGCAAATCTCCATTGTCGCCGGTTCTTGAGCCGTCGTGACAAATATTGGCTTGTTCTGGAAGAAGGAGCCAGAGGGCAGCCGGATTAACGGGCCGCCCTCTGGGAGGGAGGAGGCGTCAGTAACCTGCCGCTTCCATTTCGTCCGCAGTGAGAGCCTGCGCCTTTGCGAGGGCTTCTTCTGCGGTTTGCTGGCCTGCGAGTGCCGCCGAGAATTCCTGACCAACCTGGGTTGCAATGCCTGCAAATTCCGGGATGGCGGCAAACTGGATGCCGACATAAGGCACCGGATCAACCGTCGGGTTGTTCGGATCAGCTGACAGGATGCTCTCAAGTGTCATCTTGGCAAACGGGATATCCTTGTAGTTCGCGTTCTCATAAAGCGAGATCCGCGCACCGGGAGGAACATTTGCCCAACCTTCGTTCTCGGCAACCAGCTCAATGTAGTCTTTCGAGGTGGCCCACTCGATAAACTCCTTCGCAGCAGCCTCTTTCTGGGTGCCTGCGGGGATTGCGAGAGCCCAGGCCCAGAGCCAGTTGCTGCGCTTGCCCAATCCGGTGTCCGGTGCCAGTGCAAAACCGACCTTGTCCGCGACGGTGGAGTCACTGGGGTTGGTCACGAACGATGCCGCAACGGTTGCGTCGATCCACATGCCGCATTTGCCCTGCTGGAACAGCGACAGGTTTTCGTTGAACCCGTTGTTGGACGCGCCCGGCGGACCTGCATCATTCAGCAGGTTGATGTAGAAGTTGAGCGTGTTCGACCAGGCTTCACTATCGAACTGAGGCGCCCAGTTTTCATCGAACCAGCGCGCGCCAAAGGAATTGGACATGGCGGTGATGAAGGCTGCGTTTTCACCCCAACCGGCCTTGCCGCGCAGGCAGATGCCATAGGTTTCATTGCCCTTGTCGGTCATCTGACGAGCAGCATCAGCGACGAATTCCCACGTCGGTGCTGCGGGCATCTCCAAACCGGCCTTCTCCATCAGGTCGGTGCGGTACATGATCATGGAGCTTTCGCCATAGAATGGTGCCGCAAAAAGCGTGCCATCATGCGACAGGCCGCCGCGCATGGCGGGCAGAATATCGTCTACATCATACTCGGCAGGCAGATCGTTTAGTGGCACAAGCCAGCCGTTCTTGCCCCAGATTGGGGTTTCGTACATGCCGATGGTCATGATGTCGAACTGACCACCCTTGGCCGAGATATCGGTGGTGACGCGCTGGCGAAGCACGTTTTCTTCAAGGGTGACCCATTCCACCTCATGGCCGGTTTTGGCCGTGAAATCCTCTGTCAGCCCTTGCATTCGGATCATGTCGCCGTTGTTCACGGTTGCGATGGTGATCGTTTCGGCAAAGGCGGCGGTGCTGGCAAATACGGTCAATGCCGTTGCTGCACGCAATGCGCTCTTAAGGTACATCCTTATCCTCCCATGATTGGATGTTGCCATGAAAGGATATCTTGAAAGAGCGTCGCGCGTCAAATTAAAATTTACGCGCGTAAAGTTTTCAAAAAAATATTAATTCACTAGGAGTTAAGCGGATCCTCGCATGACCAGCTTCCCGTCGAACAATATCTCGCGACGGGAATCGAGCGCGCGATTGCTCTCGATTCGTGCCACCAGCGTCTCGGCGCTGGTCTGTGCAATGGCTGAATAATCCTGTGAGACCGTGGTCAGTGTCGGACATGTATAACGTGAAAACGGATGATCATCATGTCCCGCAACACGCAGGGCGCAGCCATCCCCCAACCCGACCCGCAAACCTTGTTGATATGCCGCCGACAGCAATCCGATCGCCAGGCGGTCGTTGCTGCACAGGATGGTATCTGTCTTCAGGTGACGCTCTGACAAAAGCCGTGTACCTTCGCGAAATCCGATTTCTTCAAAGTCCCAACCATCGCCGTCCACTTGGATCAACTGCGGCAGATGCCCCAGTCGTTCCATTGATGATATATAAGCCGTGCGCCGTTTGACGGCATTTGGATTGGTGGGGGTCTTCATCTCGAAAAACGCCGGTGCATCACCGGTACGGCAGAGATATTCAACAACCGTTGTAATGCTTTGCTGGTTGTTTGAGCCAATGAATGCCTCGCCAATGTCTTCGATGTTGGCATCAAACAGAACCGTCGGCACCTCGTCGCAGAACTGTTGGATCTGTGGTTTGTCGGACACGCGCCCCAATGGGGCCAATAAGGCCCCAGCAGGCTTGAGCAAGCGTAGGTTGTTTAAGTTCTCCAGCTCTTGCTCCTGAGTGCCATGCGACCCCAACAGAACGGGACGATACCCTGCTGCAATTACATGATCTTCAATGTGGCGTGCTATTTTCACAAAAAATGGGTCGGTCAGATTTGGCACGACAATGCCGATGGTTTTGGTTAGCCGCCTGTTTTGGTTCATTGCGTATAGGTTCGGGCGATAGTCGAATTTCTCCAACGCCTCTTCGATCCGCTCGCGGGTGGATTTTCGGACACTGTCTGGATTGTTGAAATATTTTGACAGGGTAGGACGAGAGATCCCGCTCACCGAGGCAAATTCATCCATATTCTTGATTTTTGGCTCACTCATGGTGGCGGTCCTTGTTGTCTGAGTGGTCGTTCTGCCGATCTCTTGTGTATGGATATTCTCATGCTAGTTGACGCGCGTCAAATTTGTGACGGCGATGCATGATCAGTTATCAACTTGGGGCCTTACCAGGTGCCCGGTATCGTTTTATGGCTGCACATGCCAAGGTGCTGAGGGAGGGCGCGCTTCGGAATCTGAAGGCGCAAGAGGTTACTCTTGGCGGCCTGATGTGGCTGGATTTGGAGCAAAACGCAGCTGAGGATATGGCGGTGGGCAAAACCACGTAGAGCTTTGATCCGAAGCCGCCTGCGCCGGTAGACTGGCGACATCCGCGCCCCATTGTGCTGGACAGAGACGATAACACTGCGCTTCGCGCTCGAGCACCATACATCGTCTGTAAACGTCTAGGGAAAGGTGGCGATATGCGCATTGGATGGGACCACGAGGGGACTTGGAAATATAGGTCGCAAAAACGAGTATGTCTGGTTGAGCGGCCCACTTTCCATGGCGCATAGAGTTTGGTTTCTAGCTTCAGAAAAATGACAAAGATTTGCTATTTGTATCGCCGCTTTTTCCACCATAAAGGCTGAAGAGGGCTTCAAAATGGAATTAGGATGATTTGGTTTTTATCGTGAGGCCATGTTGCAGGCGTTATTGGGTGACACGATAAACGTGAGATGTGCAGCAGCACAAAGGTACATCCAATGCGTTGAAAATATTTTATTTTTTGGCGGAATGGTAGGCCCGGCAGGATTTGAACCCGCAACCAAAGCGTTATGAGCGCTCTGCTCTAACCGTTGAGCTACAGGCCCGCCACAGGCTGGTTAGGAAATCGCGGGCAGGACGTCAAGCGGTGATCTTGCACCTGGGGGCAACAACGCCGACGTGTCAGCCTGCAAGCTGTCGCGTAGTCGCTCAAGAAAGCCGTTGATTACCACCTCATGGCGCCGGTCCAGCGCGTGGCGCGAGGGGTAGACCGCAAAGATATCTTTGTTTGGTGCGGTATAGCCAGGCAGGATTTTTTCATAAGTGCCGTCGGTGAGGGCGGCCTGAACCAAGAGGCGCGGTGCGCGCGAATAGCCTGCTCCCTTTGTCACAGCATGCATGATCAGATCCGTGTCATCGGCGGTAAACCCTACTCGGATAGGTGCCTGATAGGTGGCGCCCTCGCGGGTCAGGGGGAAATACCCCATCGTGTGGTCTTCGTGATGCTGGATGTATTTCAATCGCTGCATGTCTTGCGGGCAGCTGGGGCGGCCAACCCGATCCAGATAGGCGGGCGTCGCAAACAGCACCGTTTCCAGTTCGGCGATCTTGCGCCCGACACCATCCGTATCGCCAAGCGATCCCGTACGAATGGCAAGATCGTAGTTCTCGCGCACCACATCCACCAGACGGTCTTCAATCCGCATCACGATATTGAGATCAGGATAAGGCGTGTCGAGATCCATCAGCATCGGCCCCAGCACGGCCTGCGCCATGAAACGGCTTGTGCTCACTTTGAACCGTCCCGAGATCTGATCGCTCTGGGCGTCCAGCTCAGCCGTTAGCCGGTCATAGCCGCCAAGCAGGTTTTGCGCATGGGCATAGACGAGTTCGCCAGCGCGGGTGGCCCGCACGCCACGTGGTGTGCGCAGCATCAGCGCGTGCCCCAGCAGCGTTTCAAGTGATTTGATCTGCTGGCTGGCAGCTGATTGGGTCAACCCCCGGCGCTGTGCTGCGCGGTTTATACTGCCTTCATCCAGCGCAATGGCAAAGGTTTCCAGAAGCGTCAGACGGTCCATTATCAGGATCCTTATAAGCACGGCTAATATCTCATATCGCGCGCGGACGCCTGTTGCCAGAGACATTGACGCGCTAGGTTCTGTATCACGCTACATTTGCTGAACTGGATACCGGAGTTTCTTATGACCCTTTCTCGCAGACATCTTCTTGGTGGCCTTGCCGCTGCCCCGGTGGCGACCCTCGCCAGTCCTTCGCTGCTGCGCGCCGCGAGCCACAGCGCGGCTGAAAGTGCGACGCCTGACCTGCCCGTGGCCTATCACAGTTTTCAGATCGGATCGGCCCGGGTGACCGCGCTGCTAGACGGGCATTTCCTGCTGAACACCAGCCAGATCAACGGGTTTGATCAGGCCGAGGCTGACGCGGTTCTGGACGGAACATTCTATCGTATCAAGGACGATCAGATGTCACTGCCGGTGAACGGCTATCTGGTGGAGCAGGGCGAGGCTGTGATGCTGATTGATGCAGGCACCGCCGATCTCTTCGGGCCGATCCTGGGCGGGCTGGAGGCGGCCCTGCGTGCGGCTGGACGCACACCGGAAGAGATCACCAGCGTGATCGTCACCCACCTGCACCCGGATCATATCGGCGGCCTGCTCAAGAGCGATGGCACCGCGCGTTTCCCCAATGCAGAGATCATCGTCGGGCAGGGCGAGTATGATTTTTGGCATGATGATGCCGTATATGCGGGCGTCCCACAGGACTCGCGAGGGTTCTTTGATATCGCGCGGGCGTCCGTCGCACCTTATCAAAACCGCCTCAAGATGTTTGATGGCGAGGCGGATGTCATGAGCGGGCTGCGCTCAGTGCCACTGCCAGGGCACACACCTGGGCATTGCGGATACATGCTCGAAACCGGCGCGGCCCCGCTGCTGATCTGGGGGGATCTGATCCACAGCACAGCGCTGCAATTTGCCCGTCCCGATTGGACACTGGCCTTTGACATGGATCCGGAGCAGACCGTGAAGAGCCGCACCATGATGCTGGACCGTGCTGCCAGTGAAGGGCTGTTGGTCACCGGTATGCATCTTGATTTTCCCGGTCTGGGCCGCGTCGAGCGGGATGGCGATGCCTATGGCTTTGATCAGGCCCCCTGGCAGTTCTCGCTCTGAAGACATCGGTTTCCGGGCTCTGAACACGCCCGGATCCAGCGGTCGCACCCCGGTCTCCGGGGTGCGGCAGATTCCTTTGTTTCTTTCTGTCGTGCCTTGCGCTAAAGGCTGCGCAACGTCTTTGAAGGAGCACTGAGATGACCAGCGGCAAGAACGGTTTGACCTACGCGGATGCGGGGGTGGATATTGATGCAGGCAACGCTTTGGTGGACCGCATCAAACCCGCCGCGAAACGGACAAATCGCTCTGGTGTGATGAGCGGCCTTGGCGGTTTCGGTGCGCTGTTTGACCTGAAAGCTGCGGGATACGAGGATCCTATCCTTGTTGGCGCAACCGACGGCGTCGGCACCAAGCTGCGGATTGCCATCGACACTGGAGTGGTGGATGGCGTTGGCATCGATCTGGTTGCCATGTGTGTGAATGATCTGGTTTGCCAAGGGGCCGAACCACTGTTCTTCTTGGATTATTTTGCGACAGGTAAGTTGGAAACAGAAATCGCCGCCCGCATCATTGAGGGCGTTGCCGAGGGCTGCGTGCGGTCTGGCTGTGCGCTGATCGGTGGTGAAACTGCGGAAATGCCGGGCATGTACCCGGAAGGCGATTTCGACCTTGCAGGTTTTGCTGTTGGTGCCATGGAACGTGGCACTGCACTGCCTGCTGATGTGGCCGAGGGCGACGTGCTGTTGGGACTGGCCTCAGATGGTGTGCATTCCAACGGCTATTCTCTGGTGCGCAAACTGGTCGACGTATCCGGCCTCGACTGGGATGCAGATTGCCCCTTTGGCGAGGGGTCTCTGGGTGAGGCGCTGCTGACGCCAACCCGTCTTTATGTCAAACAATGCCTTGCAGCCGTGCGGGCTGGTGGCGTACATGCGCTGGCCCATATCACTGGCGGTGGCTTGACCGAGAACCTGCCACGCGTATTGCCCGAAGGGCTGGGCGCCAACATTGATCTGAATAGCTGGGATCTGCCGCCTGTCTTTAAGTGGATGGCGGCCACCGGTGGCATCGTCGAGGCCGAAATGCTGAAGACGTTCAATTGCGGAATTGGCATGATCCTGTCGGTTTCGGCCGACCGCGCAGATGCGCTGGTTGCGGTGCTGGAAGGCGAAGGCGAAACCGTCACGCGCCTGGGCACCGTTACCGCAGGTGAGGGGATGCGCTACGCGGGCTCTTTGCTGTGAGCCATAAACGTGTTGCGATCCTGATATCTGGCGGCGGCTCCAACATGGTGTCGCTGCTAGACAGCATGACGGATGATCACCCAGCGCGCCCGTGTCTCGTTTTGTCCAACAATGCTGACGCTGGCGGATTGACCAAGGCTGGCGCCGCAGGCGTCGCAACGGCCGTGGTGGACCATCGCCCGTTCAACGGCGACCGCGCAGCCTTCGAGGCTGAGCTGGTCAAACCGATTTTTGATGCAGGCGCAGACATTGTTTGCCTGGCGGGGTTCATGCGTGTGTTGACCGCCGGATTCGTCTCTCAATTCGAAGGCCGGATGCTGAATATACATCCGTCTTTGCTGCCTAAATACAAAGGGTTACATACCCATGCCCGCGCATTGGAGGCAGGTGATTCAGAGCATGGCTGCACCGTGCACGAGGTGACGCCGCTGCTGGATGACGGTCCAATTCTGGGTCAGGCGCGGGTGCCAATCCTCGCGGGTGATACGCCAGATAATCTGGCCGCACGGGTTCTGGTGCAGGAGCACAGGCTTTATCCGGCGGTATTGCGTCGCTTTGCAGCGGGCGAAACATCGCCGGTGACACTGCCCTAGCGCAGATCCTGCACTGAGGCGCTGTTGCCGCGCCAATCCAGCTGTTCGGTCTGCGGTATGGGTGTCAGTAGCGCAGGCAGACCAAGAACAGTCAGCAATGCCACAGCTGCTATTACTGGCAGTAGCCCGCCGGACAGACGGCTGCGAGAGATCTTGCTTGGAAACATGTCGAGTACGGTCATCGGTCATTCTCCTATTGGCGGTGTCTCTCCTATCTAAAGGATCGCCTGATATCATGAAAATGAATATTTGATATATTTATTATAACAAATTTTGATGATATACGCCTCTGAAGCACCTGTCCGCATATGCGCGGTATCAGAAATCACAGACCGTCGTCGCACTTGTTTGCAATGACTGGGACAAGCGCGTATCACGGCTCAGCAATCCTGATTAACAAAAAAAGTCGTAATTGATGAAAACTCTTACCTCTACCGAAGAACTACAGGCCTTCTGCGAAGCGGCAGCACAGCACCCTTATGTGACGGTGGACACTGAGTTTTTGCGAGAACGGACCTACTACTCGAAACTTTGCCTTGTGCAGCTTGCCTATCCCGGCAAGGAAAACGAGAACGCAGTTCTGGTTGATCCGCTGGCCGACGGCTTGTCGATGGAGCCACTTTATACACTTTTTCGCAATGAGAACGTGGTCAAAGTCTTCCATGCGGCACGTCAGGATCTGGAAATCTTCTGGGTTGAGGCTCAGGTTTTTCCAACGCCTTTGTTCGATACACAGGTCGCAGCCATGGTCTGTGGTTTTGGTGAGCAGGTCGGTTACGAAACGCTGGTGCGTAAGATCGTCAAACAAGGTGTGGACAAAACCTCGCGCTTTACCGATTGGTCACGCCGCCCACTGAGCGATGCTCAAAAAACCTATGCCCTCGCTGATGTTACTCATTTGCGTCAGATCTACGAACATCTCGCGGCGGAGCTAAAACGTACAGATCGGTCCCATTGGGTCGCCGAAGAACTGCAGGTGCTGACCGATCCGGCAACCTATGATGTTGATCCGCAAGAGGCCTGGCGCCGGGTTAAGACCCGCACCAATTCTGGCAAGTTTCTCGCTGTGGTCCGTGAACTGGCGGCGTTTCGTGAAACCTACGCCAAAACAAACAATGTGCCGCGGAACAGGGTGTTCAAAGATGATGCACTGGTTGAGCTTGCCTCGACCAAGCCACGTTCGGGCTCGGATCTGGGCAACTCCCGTCTGCTGCTGCGCGAAGCCCGCCGGGGTACCATCGCCGAGGGCATCCTTGAGGCCGTTACACGCGGCATCAATTGCCCGGCCGGATCACAGCCCCAGCCTGACCGTAGCCGTGAAAAGCTTCAGGTGAATCCCGCTCTGGCTGATTTGCTGAGAGTTCTTTTGAAGGCCAAGACCGAAGCCTCCGGCGTTGCGGCAAAATTGATCGCCCCCAGCTCAGATCTGGACGCGATTGCAGCCGGGCAGCGGGACGTGCCAGCCTTGAATGGTTGGCGTCACGAGGTCTTTGGTGCTGATGCACTGCGCCTTTGCAATGGTGAGATTGCGCTCGCTGCCAAAGGTCAGGACGTAAAGGTCGTAACGCTCTGACTGCAGTGATTGCCACACAGCAGCGCTGCAAAGGTGACTGGTATTCCATACAAAAGGCGCCCTAAATGGCGCCTTTTGTATGGCTGAAATATCGTGAAATCCGCTGAGACGGCCCCCGTCAGCGACGACTTTCGCGGGCGTTTTCAGCGGCAACCACTCGAATATTCCGGACACCAGCCAGTTGCTGTTTGGTCAGGCTGACCGCCGCGCGCAGGGTGCGGGTGCGATCTGTGCCCACTGCTGTGCGATACTCGGGATAGACAGCACGGAAGGTAAAATCCAACGTCTCATCGCGGGTGCGGGCGTCGATGTCGGCCTCATCAAGGCGTAGTTCCACCCCAAAAGCCCCCTGACGTGCAGCTGTGCCTGTGGCGTAGAGGATAGCACCTGTGGGGGTGCGCTCAATTCGCATATCCTGAATGCTTTTCACCAGGACACTGTTGTCCACGGCATCGGGGCGAGAAAACACACCGACGCGGGGTTCAACAGGGATCAACGGGTTGGTCGACTGGGCTGCGTCACGCTGGGTCTCAACCTCGTCAGAGCCGCCGAACCAATTCAGTGGGTTCACACGCGAGTCGCGAAACCCACAGCCAGACAGCGCCACGGCCCCAATCAGAATGAGTGCGAGAGATCTTTGCATAATGGTTCACCCGTTCGATATGTCCTTGCATGTGGTTACCCGATTGCAAGCCACTTGAAAAGCAGTTGAAAAGCCGATGTTTGCGGCTTAGGTCGTGCAATGTCCCCGGTGCCGATATGCAGGCCTGAGGGTCGGACCCGCATGCGAGGGCAAAACCAGATGAGGAAACATCCAGATGGCCAGTGCAGCCTTTGAAGAAATTGTCGAAGATTTCGAGTTTCTTGAAGATTGGGAAGATCGCTATCGCCATGTCATCGAGCAAGGCAAGGCGATGGATTCGCTGGATGACGCGCTGAAGGTTCCGGCAACAAAGGTGGACGGCTGTGCAAGTCAGGTCTGGCTGCATCCCACAATAGAAAACGGTGTGTTCCATTTTGATGGCGAAAGCGATGCCATGATCGTGCGGGGCCTGATCGCTGTTCTGCGGGCGCTCTACAACGGATTGACTCTGGCTGAAGTGCTGGCAGTGGACGCCCGCGGGGAACTGGAACGCCTTGGTCTGAATGATCACCTGTCAGCGCAACGCTCAAACGGTCTGACGGCGATGGTGCAGCGCATTCGTGAAACCGCGGCTGCGGCGATTTGATCTGCCAGAGCTGACGTTAGCTGGGACCGGTTTCGGTGGCCCCCCCTCGTGCGTGCAATAATTTGATGAAGTCACGCAATAGCGTCACTCGGCGTGGCCGAAAGTTCTCGCCTGTTCTGCAGTAACCGTCGATGCGGGTGACGTGAAAAATGCGAAAATTCTCGCGTTTGCAACACCAGGCCAACAGCATCACATTTTGGTCGTGATAGGATAGCGCCAACGGGTAGATGCGGCGCTGGGTTTGTGCGCCGTTCAGGTCGCGGTAGCCAATGTCCAGCGCTTCCTCTGCCCACATAGATTCGCGCAGCAGGGTCATGTCGATGGTCGGCTTTTCAGGCGTGTTAAAGCGGTGGACTAGATTTACCGCGTGCATAGCTTGCCATTGGAGACGCTCCGGCAGAGTGGCGAGGATCTTGACCAGCGCATCATTCGCAGCCTGCGCCAGGTCCGCGTCGCCACGCTGGTTCACATCAGCCAACCCGAGAGTCAGCGCTTCCAGTTCAATCTGGGTGAATGTTTGCGGGGGTAGGGCGAGGTCCTCGGTCATCGTGTATCCAAGGCCGGCCTCACCCTCAATTCGCGCACCGGCGGCGCGCAGACTGTCGATGTCACGGTAGATCGTGCGCTCTGAGACTTCCATCGTAGCGGCAAGCTGTGCGGCAGTCACAGGCGGGCGCAATCCCCGAATGAGGTGCAGCAATCGAAAGAGGCGATCTGTTTTTGGCATGAGGTCTTATAGCTGAACTATCCTGACAGGAATTGGCAGGAGGGTATCGGCATATCCCCCTTATCATCAATCCGGAAATCAGAAAGTCATTGATATGTTGACACTTTATCATTCACCATACAGCCGCTCCTCTCGTGTGATTGCGCAACTCATGCTCATGGGGGAACTCGATGCTGTTGAGGTGATCACAGTCGACGTGCTGCGCCATGACGGTGTTGGGCGTCGTGATCCCCACAATGCCCACCCTGAGGGGAAGGTGCCTTATCTTGTGACGGAAGACGGACAGGGTATCCGCGAAAGTGCCGCGATCATGATGTATCTGGACGAGGTATTCGGCCAACCTTTCAGTCCCGAGATCGGATCACCCAAACGCGGCGCATACCTTAGCTGGATGGCCTATGCGGGTGGTGTGCTGGACCCTGTGTTGGTGGCCGCTTTCTCAGGGCTGGATCACCCGGCGATCACCGGTACCTTTCGCAGCATAGAGGAGGTTTGCACCACGCTGGCAGCCGCACTGAACCAGGGGCCGTTTCTGCTGGGGGACGAGCTGAGCGTTGCAGATATTCTTTTGGCATCGCCGTTCCAATGGGCACCCCATCTGATGCCTGATAATGCGTCAATCAAGGCTTGGGTGGGGCGTGTCGGCGACAGGTTGGATGGCGAGACTATAGCCGCGTATGAGGCCAGGGCGACGGCACAGTTGAGCACGCAGGCAGGCACCTGACGTATTTCCGTGCAGACAGAACGGCGCGCGCGATCTAATCGCGCGTTGCTGTGTCACCCCACTGCAAAAGCGCAGTTTGCAGTTCGCCATACCCGGTGTGGCGATGCTCAAACGCAAGCCCCATGCGATCCGCGCAATTGCGCGCTTTCTTGACCAGCTCCGGGTCGCTGATCTGTGACTGATAGATCAGCTTGGTATAGTTGCCAAAGACCATGTCCCGCAGCTCCGGGTGCTTATCGAGCCCCATAGGGCGCCAGACAAAAGCGTCGAACTGTTTTACCAGAAAATCGGTCAGGTAAAAGGCCGTGATTTCACCCGCTTCGCTCTGGGCAGCAAAACGGTCGTTGCCCTCAAAGAACGAATAACAATGTGGCCCGGCGATCATCTCTACGCCCAGGTCGGCGCATTTTCGTTCTAGCGCGCCACCGGTGCCGCAGTCGGCGTAGACGATGTAAATCTTGTCATAGACAGCCTTGTGCTTGGCCACTGCGCCGCCAACGGCGTCGACGATTTGATCTGGATAGAGGTGTAGCTTCGCAGGCAGGCAAGTCAGGTCGATGTGACCCATCCCGTTGGCTTCCTTGATATCAAGGATTTCGCGCGCCAGCGCGCCACAGGCGATCAATAGGATGCGGCCAGTTTTACGCTGCGGTGCGGCCAAGCCCCGTTCGGTGAGGGATGTTTCCTCAAGCGTGCGCCCCGTGGGCGGTTGGAAGGCCGCCCGCTCAGTCAGGCGGGCGGCGCGTCCTTTGCGTGCCAAATCAGGCGCTCATCTGGTTGTGCTTGCGCGCAACAAAATCCTTGGCCATTTCCACTGCAACAGCTGCGTCGCGGCAATAACCGTCCGCACCAATGGCCTTGCCGAACTCCTCGTTCAACGGCGCACCGCCAACCAGGACGACATAGTCATCGCGCTTGCCTTGCTCGACCAATGTGTCGATCACAACTTTCATGTAAGGCATGGTTGTGGTCAGCAGGGCCGACATGCCAAGGATGTCAGGCTGGTGCTCTTCCAGCGCCTCCAGGTAGTTTTCAACCGGATTATTGATGCCGATATCAACGACTTCAAAACCGGCACCTTCCATCATCATGGAGACGAGGTTCTTGCCGATGTCATGGATGTCGCCCTTGACGGTGCCGATAACCATGGACCCCATGCGCGGTGCGCCGGTTTCCGCTAGCAGCGGTTTCAGGATGGACATTCCGCCCTTCATTGCGTTGGCCGCCAGCAGCACTTCGGGCACAAACAGAATGCCATCACGGAAATCAGCGCCAACGATGGTCATGCCGCCGACCAACGCCTCGGTCAGGACCTTGTACGGTGCCCAGCCACGACCAAGCAGCAGATGTACGCTCTCTTCGATTTCTTCCTTCAGGCCATCATAAAGGTCATCGAACATCTGCTGAACGAGGTCTTCGTCATTGAGATCTGCCAGGATGATGTCATCTGCGTCTTCCGACATGGGTGTATTCCTTGACTGGGCGGGGTGACCCCGGTTTGGCCTTGTTTCATTTGTATTGGTCCAGATTGCCCCTAGGAGACTGCATTGTTTGCGACATTGCCTTGGCCCGAACCGACGTATAGGTCCAAAAGTAGGTGAATAATAATGAAGATTTCGCATGGAAATCTTCGGTTTCTTGCGTTTGTTCTTTATTTGTTCCAAATCTTAAGGCACAATCAGCTGATGATCGAGATTGTGCCTCTTCCTCTGCAGCGTCGCAAAGCCCGCGCAAGCCTCAGCAATGCGGCAGGACGTTTTGATATGGCGCGCGCCGCAGTTGATGATGGCTGGGGCAGTCTGGAGGATTCGGGAGATGCTGCGGTGCCGATAAAGATCGAAACCGACATTCGCATGGAACAGGCACGGACACTGATTTCCTACAATAAGTCACCTGATCTGCCGTTTGACCGCTCCATCAATACCTACCGTGGCTGCGAACATGGCTGCATTTATTGTTTCGCCCGGCCCAGTCACGCCTACCTAGGACTGTCGCCCGGTCTGGATTTTGAAACCCGTCTTATAGCGCGCCCAAATGCCGCTGAGGTGCTGCGCCGCGAACTGTCACAGCCCCGCTACAAGGTGGCGCCTATGGCGATTGGCACCAATACGGACCCCTATCAACCCTGCGAACGTGATCTGGGACTGACCCGCGCCTGTCTGGAAGTGTTGCGCGATTTTTCCCATCCGGTGGCGATTGTTACCAAGGGAACATTGGTTGAGCGGGACATCGATGTTCTGGCTGCTCTGGCGACGCGGGGCCTGGTGCGAGTGGGGGTTTCCGTCACCACGCTGGACCCGGATCTGTCGCGCCGGATGGAGCCACGCGCGCCATCGCCTGCGCGGCGTCTTGCCACGATCCGCCGTTTGTCGGACGCCGGCATACCCGTGCGGATCATGACTTCTCCCATTGTGCCTGGCTTGACCGATCATGAGCTGGAGGCGCTTCTGGCCGCTGGCGCTGAGGCGGGGGCGGATGCCGCAAGCTGGATCATGCTGCGTCTGCCCCGCGAAGTGTCAGAGCTGTGGCAGGAGTGGCTGGCCGAGCATGTGCCGCTGCGTGCCGAAAAGGTCATGGCGCGGCTGCGTGAAATGCATGGGGGGCGGGACTATGATCCGCGCTGGGGGCTCCGGATGCGCGGCGAGGGGCCTTATGCAGAGGTCATCGCCAATCGGTTCAAAGCAGCCTGCAAGCGGCTGGGGCTGATACAGAAGTCGCCGGTGCTGCGCTGCGATCTTTTTACAAAACCGGCGCAGGTTGGCGATCAGCTGGCGTTGTTCTAAGTGGCTCAGATATTGGCAGCAGAAAGCCGATAGCGATAGGTGGATCGCTACCGGCTGAATGTACGTCGGGTGGCGCAGTGGTTAGCTGCGACGCCGGCCACGACGGCTGCGGCGCTCGGGTGCGGTATCCTCACCTGTGCCATCACTCTCGGAGGTGAATGGTCCTAGTACGGAGATGATCTGCTCCAGCGTCGGCCGCTCGCCGCGGGGCCGGGTGTCCAGCGCCTCGCGCATGGCGCGCAGGTGATCCGGCATGGTGCCACAGCATCCACCAATGATCTTGGCACCGCAATCGCGTGCCATAACGGCATATTCACCCATCAGCTCGGGCGTGCCATCGTAATGGATATGTCCATCGACGTATTTCGGAATACCCGCGTTGCCTTTGGAAATGACCGGCCGGGTGGTGCCCTGCGCGGCAAAGCCCAGAACAGTTCGCAGAATGTCTGACGCCCCGGTGCCGCAATTGGCACCAAAGGCCAGAGGTGCTGGGTCGAACTCCTCGACCAGCTGCGCCATATCGGCGGAGGTGACCCCCATCATGGTGCGCCCGGCGGTGTCAAAACTCATGGTGCCGCACCAGGGCATATCTGCCAGTTTGAACGCTTCGGCAGCGGCGCGGTACTCTTCCGGGGCAGAGATCGTCTCCAGCCACAGCACGTCAACACCGCCTTCTTTAAGGGCCTCGGCCTGTTCATGGAACATCTCGACGGCCAGCGCGTGGCTCAGTTCACCGACCGGTTGCATGATTTCGCCGGTGGGACCAACGGACCCGGCCACGGCGATCTTGCGTTCCGCACGATCCGCGACATTGCGGCCCAACTCGGCCCCTGCGACGTTCAGCTCTCGGACCCGGCGGTGGGCGTCGTGCAGCTTCAGCCGCGCGGCGGTCCCGCCAAAGGTATTGGTTAGAAACAGGTCGCTGCCCGCATCTACCGACCCCTGATACAATGCGGTGATCTTTTTGGGTTCATCCACATTCCACAGTTCCGGCGCATCACCGGATTGCAGACCCATGTTGAACAGGTTGGTGCCCGTGGCCCCATCCGCAAGCAGCGCGTCCTTGGTTTCCAGCAGGGTGATGAAAGTGTTTGTCATTTGGGGTATTCCTGTGGGTGGGGCTGTCAGCCGGTCCGCGCCGTGCGGACCCCGATCGCTATTTGGTAATGGCCCGGTCTGTCATGCACGGCGGATCAGGGCAATTTCATTTTCTTCATCTTCATTATGAGTGGCGTCACGTCGTGCGCGTTCTCCCCCGTCGTACAATGCGTCCCAGTGTTGATCCTGGGTGTGTTGTTCCAGACCCTGTTGTTCTAGCGTTCGCCACACGGCGTCTTCTGTCGTGGCAGCCGCAATGTCAGATTGACTGCCGACCGTATTGACCTTTGCATCGCTGTCATCTGTGCTTGCGGGCCAATGAGGTAACGGCGCCGGATAGTGAACCAGCCGTAGCAGCTCACCAAGGGCGATCATCATGTGCGGCCAGGAAGGGGCCGCAACATAGCGGTCCTCCCATCTGGGGGCGAAACAGGTCTTGAAACGGCGCAGGCCAGGATCAATGCGCTTTGCGAACCGATGATCCGGGACCGAGGCCAGGGACAGGCGCGGTACATCGGCCTCAGCTGCGCCAGCGATTGCGGTGCGGATCAGCGCATGACAGCAGCCATCTGGTGCGTCTGGCAACAGGCGGATCAAATCAAGGCACCATTCTGTAGTGCTGTGGTGAAAGCTGACAAATCCAACGATCTTGGTATCATGCCACGCGATGAACACGCGTTGCTGCGCCAGATATTCGGGCTGGAACCGGCCCATCGTCGTGCCCATTGCTCCGCCATTTGCAGCCTGCCAAGCGGCATCGATTTGTGCCATCTGATCAATCGGCAGTACATCAGCCGCAGGCCGTGCACTGACACCTGCCCGTTCGGCCTGTCGTAGCTTGCGCCGCAATTGGCGACGGTTGGACCCGGTGTCCGAAAACTGCAAAGGGGACAGCACGGCCTCTTGCGCGATGCGCAGCAACCGCCAGCCCGCGCGCCGGCATTGGACGGCATCACGTGCCGAACATTTATAAAGACAAACGACAGCGTTGCGCAGTTTGGCGTGGGTTCTAAGGCTTTGCAGAACCTCCACCAGATGCCCGCTGATGGTGCCAAACAGCGCGATTGAGGCCTGCGGGCTATCCAGTAACGCAACTTGGTTCAGGCCGAAGGCATGGATATGACCGCCGTTTTGCTGGATCACAGCGCTTTCGGCGATTGGCCGATTGCGGGTTAGGAACGAGGCAGGTCGTATAGCACTGCCTTGCAAGGCTTCTGGGTCCGCGGTGCTGGTCTCGTCTGATGTGTCGGCAGCCCTAATCGGCGGCGCCAATGACGGCCAGCCTAGACACAGCCCGGCGATCAGTGCGGGCAAGGCGTAGTAGACCAGTCGAAATGCAACAATTGCGGCGATAATTTCGGTGGTGGCATGTGCGGGCAGCATGGCGCATAGCGCCAGTTCAAACGCGCCAGCGCCCCCCGGTGCCGATGATAGGATCGCCACGCCAAGCGCCAGAAAATAGGCAGGAAGCAGGGCCGCCAGCGGCAATTCCGTACCGGAGGGCAACAACAGCCAGAGGGCGGTTCCAGCCGCAACTACGTCGATCATGGCCCAGAACCCAAGCGCCGCAATAGCCGTCAGTGAAGGCCAGCGCAGCGTCACACGGCCAATCCGTACCACCGGGAAAATCAGCGTCGCGGCGGTCATTGCTGCTGCGGCGACCAGAATGAAGGTCCCAAGCCAGGTGCTGGAAACATTGGTAGGGCTCGCAATTAGTGCAACGCCGCAAACCCCAGCCAGTGCAATCAGAAAAGTGATGGCGACTATGCCGGTCAGTTGTGCAGCCTGCAACGGACGCAACCCTTTCAACATGCGCCAACGTGCAAAGGCACCGGTCACCAGTCCAAAGCCTAACGTCTGCGACAGCGCGATGGCGATGATCCCGGCGCGGCGGGCCTGCGGCCCATCCATCCCGGTTTTCAGGTGGCGATGGGCGACGATGTCATAGCGACCCAAGGCCCAAAAACTAACACCTGTCGCGATCAGCGCGCCGATCCATTGCCACGGGGAGAGACTGCGCAAGATATGGCCCAGCTCGCCCAAACTGGGTAGGACTACATGCATATGCAACAGCTTGAGACAGCCGATCATGACAACGACCGGTAGGATAAGGCGCAGGGCGCGCGCCAGACTCTGCGTCACCGCGCGGCGGGCAAAAAACGGGCGTCTGGACATCAGGATCCTTGTTGCAAACAGCATGTCGCCATCTGAGGATCCTAGGCCAGATCAATTGTCACCTGGTTAATGCTCACGGCATCTCAACGCCTTGATCACAAAAAGCCCGTAAAACTGGATCGCTGTCTCACGGCATGGAGTTGAGAATCTGCGCCTTCGCCTCTGGCAGAAGGGCGGCGCGTTTCTCGCGGACGTCTTCGGGACTGGCCAGTCCGTCAAGATCTCCGCTGACCTTGCGCAACACGTCTTCAAACCCGGCTTCTTCGAAATCGGATTTTATCACATCTCGTGCATATGCCTCGGCGTCGGCGCCGGTCTTGCCCAGAAGGCGCGCGGCCCAGAGGCCCAGCATCTTATTGCAGCGGGCCTGCGCCTTGAACTGCATTTCCTCGTCATGGGCGTATTTCGTTTCAAATGCCTGCTCACGATTGTCGAATGTGGTCATGGTTCCTCCTTCATGATTATACCTGTGCGATATCAATATGATATGTGGACGGATGATGGCGGTAGCAAGGGGCGGGCGGGGCAGTTTCGATGTTGACTGCAGCGTTTACTCGTTCGCAATCTGACGGTTTGCCATGCCTGCCTCGCCCCATGTTACCAGCAGTCTGGTTATCACAGAAGAGCAGCTGGCATGGACCAAGCTTGCGGCAACGTTCCCCTTGCCTTATGAGGGCGGCAGTTCCCGGGCATGAGATTCCCGCTTTTTTCCCGAAAGGCTCTGCATGGCACGTCGCAAAAAGATCTACGAAGGCAAGGCGAAGACGCTTTATGAGGGTCCCGAACCGGGCACCATTGTTCAGTACTTCAAGGACGACGCAACCGCCTTTAACGCAGAAAAGCGTGATGTCATCGAAGGCAAAGGCGTGCTCAATAATTTGTTGAGCGAATTTTTCATGCTGGGTCTGGGCCAGATCGGCGTCCCGACACATTTCCTGAAGCGGCTCAATATGCGCGAACAGCTGGTACGCAGCTGCGAGATCATTCCGCTTGAAATCATCGTGCGCAACTATGCTGCCGGGTCCATTTCCAAACGCCTTGGCATCGACGAGGGCACTCAGCTGCCGCGTCCCATTGTGGAATATTGCTACAAGGATGATGCGCTTGGCGATCCGTTGGTCACCGAAGAGCATATCGCGGCCTTTGGTTGGGCCAGCCAGCAGGATATGGACGATATTCTTAGCTTGGCGCTGCGGGTCAATGATTTCCTTTCCGGCGTCATGATGGCCGTGGGCATCAAACTGGTGGACTTCAAGATCGAGATCGGACGGGTCTATGACGGTGATTTTCAGCGTCTTGTGATTGCTGATGAAATCAGCCCTGACAGCTGCCGCCTATGGGATAGTAAAACCGGGCAGAAGCTGGACAAGGACGTGTTCCGCCGCGATCTGGGCAATCTGACTGACGCCTATACCGAGGTGGCGCGGCGACTGGGCGTAATGCCGAACAATCCGCCTGCGGCTGGCAAGCCGACGCTGGTGAACTGATCCAAGAATGACATCTGATCCCGTCTTTCCAAAGGGCGGGATTTTGACAATCTATCTAAAGCCAAAGCCTGGATATGGGCTTTGTCATCGAAACCTGAGGAAAGATGCGATGAAGGCACGTGTGCATGTGATGCTGAAAAACGGGGTTCTGGATCCGCAGGGCGAGGCCGTGCGCCACGCGCTTGGCGCCATGGGCTTTGACAAGGTGGACGGCGTGCGCCAAGGCAAGGTGATCGACCTTGATCTGGCGGATGATGCGACCGAAGCCGACGTCACTGCGATGTGCGAAAAACTGTTGGCCAACACCGTCATTGAATCCTTCAGCGTTGAGATGCAGGGATGAAGGCGGCTGTTGTAGTCTTCCCCGGCTCCAACTGTGATCGCGATCTGGCGGTTGCTTTTGAACAAGCAGGCTGTGATGTCTCCATGGTCTGGCACAAGGACAGCGCGCTGCCCGAAGGTATCGATATCGTCGGCGTTCCGGGCGGTTTCTCCTATGGCGACTATCTGCGCTGCGGTGCGATTGCGGCGCAATCGCCGATCTGTCAGGCGGTTGTCGATCACGCCAACCGTGGCGGCTATGCCATCGGTGTGTGTAACGGGTTTCAGATCCTGACCGAAACCGGCGTTCTGCCGGGGGCGCTATTGCGCAACGCAGGTCTGAAATACATCTGCCGCACCGTGGACCTGGAGATCGCCACCGCCGATAGCGTCTTTACTGATGGCTACAGCGCGGGTGATGTGATTGGCGTGCCGATCGCGCATCATGATGGCAATTACTATGCCGATGCCGAGACTGTTGCTGCGTTGCAGGATCAGGACCGTGTGGCGTTCCGTTATGTCGACAACCCCAACGGTTCAGTTGCGGATATTGCAGGTATCCTTTCTGAAAACCGCCGGGTGCTGGGTATGATGCCCCACCCCGAACGGGCCGCCGATGCGGGTCATGGCGGCACCGACGGGGTGGCAGTGTTCCGCGCACTGGCCGGGCTTGTCACTGCGGCGTGACTTGTGAATGCGCCGTGGCTTGCGCTAGGTTTTGCCAATGACTGCCGCGCATGACGCATCCATAACCTCAGAAAAACCACGCTCCCGCACGACATCGTGGCGGGTGCGTCTTGCTTTGTTACTATTGATGACGGTCGCGGCGGTCACCGTTTGGGTAACCAATCGTGCACTGACACACCGCTTTACCGAGAGCACCCGCAACCGGGCCGAACTGCGCTTGGCGCTCTATTCCGGCAATTTGGTGAGCGAACTGGGTCGCCATGCCATCGTGCCGCAGCTGCTGGCACGAGATCAGGCGCTGATCTCGGCGCTGCAATCCAATGACTTCTCGCTTTCCACTCAACGGTTGATTTCCTTTGTTGAGGAGATCGGCGCCGCCTCCATCATGCTGATGGCGCAGGATGGGCGGACCGTCGCCGCCACCGATCGCAACCGACTGGGTGAGACCCACCGCAATGCCGCGTATTTTGTGGATGCACTGCGTGCCAGAACAACGGTGTTTTCCGCGATCCGGCGCGAGGTTGGGAGCTACCGGTTTACGTATTCCCGGCGCATCGTTGATACGTCGGGCATTCTTGGCGTGATCGTGGTCGAGGTCGATCTGCAAAAGTTTGAACGCGCCTGGGCGGGGATTTCTGACGCGGTGATGGTCAGCGACAGTACCGGGACAATCATTCTGGCCACGGAATCGCGCTGGCGGGGCCTGTCGGAAAGCGACGCGTTGCAGTTGCAGACACCAGAAGGCGCCATCCAGCGTGCGATCCGAGCCACCGCGGACTGGACGGCGCTGCCAGCGGATGCCTACTTGCAAGGCGAGGCTGTGATGCGGCTGGAGTCGCGGATCCCGTTTCAGGGTTGGCGGCTGACCTCTTTCACCACTTATGCGTCCATCCGAGAACGGGTGAACACGGTTTTGGCGTTGGAGATCATGGGATTCGCCATCCTATTGGCGCTGGCCTTCTACGCATTGAGCCGTCGCACCGCGCTGCGCATGGCGCTGTTCCAACGAGAGTCGGCAGAGCTTCGCGTATTGAACGCACGGCTCCAGCGGGAAATTGCCGAACGCGAACGTATGCAAGAGACGCTCGCCGTGGCTGAACAGAGCCTTGCGCAAAGCTCCAAACTGGCGGCATTGGGGGAGATGTCAGCCGCCGTCAGCCACGAGCTGAACCAGCCGTTGGCGGCGATGAAAACCTATCTTGCCGGCGCGCGTCTTCTGCTCAATCGCAACCGTCCCGAAGAGGCACTGGCGTCCTTTGGGCGGATCGACGATCTGATTGAGCGAATGGGCGCCATCACCCGCCAGCTGAAATCCTATGCGCGCAAGGGCGGCGATGCGTTCAGCCCCGTAAACATGGGCGATGCGCTGGCCTCCTCTCTGTCGATGATGGAGCCGCAGCTGCGGCAGAGGCATGTCAAAATCGCCCGCATTCTGCCTGAACAACCGGTCTATGTGATGGGGGATCGGATGCGAATTGAACAGGTTATGGTGAACCTGCTGCGAAACGCGCTAGATGCTACAAAATCAGTGGAACACCCCGAGGTCGAAATCCTGCTTGCAGCGGGTGAGACAGCGACCCTGTCGGTGCGTGACAACGGGATGGGGATCAAGGAATTTGGCAGCCTGTTTGAGCCTTTCTACACCACCAAGCAGCCCGGTGACGGTGTCGGTTTGGGTCTTGCCATCTCTTCGGGTATCGTGAACGACCTAGGCGGTCGGCTGACCGCCCGCAACGGGCAGAGCGGTGGCGCCGTATTTGAAATGCAATTGCCGATCCTTGTGGACGGCATCGAGGCCGCAGAATAGCGCGGTATCACTGGATGGAGGGCACGCGAATGGCACAGGCCATGAAAATCGCGATCGTCGATGATGAACAGGATATGCGGCAGTCGATCAGCCAATGGCTGGCACTGTCAGGCTATGACACTGAAACCTTTGCCAGCGCCGAAGATGCGTTGAAGGTGTTGGGTGCGGATTACCCCGGTATCGTCATCTCGGATATCAAAATGCCGGGGATGGACGGAATGCAGTTCCTCAAAAAGCTGATGGGCAGTGACTCTGCGTTGCCGGTGATCATGATCACCGGTCATGGCGATGTGCCCATGGCCGTTGAGGCGATGCGGGTTGGTGCCTTCGACTTTCTCGAGAAACCCTTTAACCCGGACCGCATGTCGGAATTGGCCAAGCGTGCCACCGGAGCCCGCCGTCTGACCCTCGACAACCGGGTGCTGCGGCGCGAGTTGTCCGATGGCAGCACGATCATGAAAAAGCTCATTGGCTCAAGCCCGGTGATGGAGCGGCTGCGTGAGGATATTCTGGATCTGGGGCAGGCCGACGGCCACGTGCTGATCGACGGCGAGACCGGCACCGGCAAGACACTGGTGGCGCACGCGCTGCATGCGGTCGGCAGTCGGGCGGGCAAAAAATTCGTGTTGGTTTCCTGTGCGGCACTGGAGGAAGAGGCCTTGTCCAAACGTCTGTTCGGGCCGATGCAGCCCGAGGACAGCTCGTTGCCTGCAATCGAGGAAGCCCGTGGTGGCACGCTGGTTCTGGAAGACGTCGAGGCGCTGAGCGAGACGCTGCAGGCCAAGCTTCTTAGTGTCATCAACGAGCAGGGTATCCCCGGCGAGACCCGCATCGTGGCGATCTCCAACCTCCAGGAAGCGGGCAAGACCTGCGAGGACGCGCTGCGCCCGGACTTGTTCTATCGCCTGGCGGCGTTGCGCATCACCGTGCCGCCGCTGCGCCAGCGCGGTGAGGATATCCTGACGCTGTTCACCCGCTTGTCAGAGCAATTCTCAGAGGAATATGGCTGTGACGCGCCGCAGGTCAGCGCCCAGGAGGCAGCCCAGCTGTTACAGGCTCCCTGGCCGGGCAACGTGCGCCAGTTGATCAACATTGCCGAACGCGCTGTGCTGCAATCTCGCCGCGGATCAGGCACAATTGCGTCGCTCTTGATGTCAGATCACGAGGACATGCAGCCCGTGATGACGACTGAAGGCAAGCCGCTGAAGGAATATGTCGAGGCGTTTGAGCGGATGCTGATCGACAACACCATGCGCCGTCACAAAGGCTCTATCGCCAGTGTCATGGACGAACTGTGCCTGCCGCGCCGGACGTTGAACGAAAAGATGGCCAAATATGGGTTGCAGCGCTCTGACTACCTGTCCTGATACCGAAGAACTGGATCAGTCACGCCGTTAACCAAGAAAAGCCGCGATCGCGAGGTTGCGGCTTTTGCGATTCTAGTAACCAAATATTCACGATATTTACCCTAGGAACCAATGGGATAGTATTTAGATCGCAGGTGTGACGAATGACCATTGTCATTACCTATCCACAGGTCTTATGCTGTTCAGATGGGGATGAGACCATAGTGATCTTCTCCCCTCTTGATGAGATTCGCTGCCTTTGTTTTTGTCCGGCAAGATCCGAGAAAGCAAAGTCAGACCGATTGGTCCCGCAATATTTCGGGGCAGTTTAGCACCTGACTGGGTTTTCCCAGCGGGGATATAATCAGGGCAGGGCGCGGATATTCCCACCTGTCGGAGAAGAAACGCGATGACGCGCGCGAGAGAGAACAGCAGACAGGCAGGAGGGCCGGACAGATGTTCCGGGGCTAACCGCTGTACTGCATGGGCCAATCGCACGCCACAAGACATCGCCCAGACAAGACATCACCCCGATCGCTCACGTCCGCCCGGCAACGGGCCAGATGCGCGTATGCGCGGTAGGTGCACTAAGGACACATGGCTAAGAAGATGCTTATTGACGCCACCCACGCGGAAGAGACCCGCGTCGTGGTGGTCGACGGAAACAAGGTTGAGGAGTTCGACTTTGAATCTGAAAACAAACGCCAGCTTGCTGGAAATATCTATCTCGCAAAAGTAACTCGCGTCGAACCGTCGCTGCAGGCGGCTTTTGTGGATTATGGCGGAAACCGTCATGGTTTTCTGGCATTTTCGGAGATTCATCCCGACTATTATCAGATTCCCGTCGCTGACCGTGAGGCATTGATGGAGGAAGAGCGCGCCTATGCCGAGGCTCAGCGCGCCCGAGATGACGAAGAAGATGCAAAGCCTGCTCGGCGTCAGTCGCGGTCTCGCCGTAGCCGGACCAAGGCTGCGGATGTTAAATCCGCGGATGTAGTCGAGACCAAGGATGTCAGCCTTGAGGCGGCCGAAACTGGCGCCGATATCGCGGGTATGGAAACGATCGACCTGACCGATGATATCGACGCAGGCGATACCAAACCGACCGAGACGCCAGATAGTGCGTCTGCCGGCGCGCCTGTTGCGTCTGCCGAAGCTGAGGCTCCGGTTGTGGAAGAGGCTGTCAAAGATGCCTCTGATGCGCCTGAGATGCCGGCGGTTGATACGATTGCTGAAACATCGGAGCCTCAGGCCGATGCGGGTGCTGAAACACAAGACGACAGCGCAGCAGACGCTGCTGAGGCCGAAGCCGCAACGGCCACTGAGATCGACGCACCTGAGATTGAAGCAGATGACAGCGTCGAAGAAGAGACCGCAGCTGATGCGACGTCCAAGGACGAAAGCATCGAATCTGTTGCGGATGAAGATGACAGCGAAGACATCCGCCCGGTTCGTAAACCGCGCCCACGTCGTTACAAAATTCAGGAAGTGATCAAGGTTCGTCAGGTCCTGCTTGTGCAGGTCGTGAAGGAAGAGCGCGGCAATAAAGGCGCTGCCCTCACAACCTATCTGTCTCTGGCTGGCCGGTATTGCGTGCTGATGCCCAACACCGCACGTGGTGGTGGCATTTCCCGCAAAATCACCAACGCAGTTGATCGCAAGAAACTCAAAGATATCGCGGTTGAGCTGGACGTGCCCACGGGCGCGGGCCTTATTGTTCGTACTGCCGGTGCCAAGCGCACAAAATCCGAGATCAAGCGCGACTATGAATATCTGCAACGCCTGTGGGAACAGATCCGCGAGCTGACGCTGAAATCCATCGCGCCCGCCAAAATCTACGAAGAAGGTGACCTGATCAAACGTTCGATCCGCGATCTTTACAGCCGCGAGATTGACGAAGTTCTTGTCGAGGGCGAGCGCGGCTACCGCATCGCCAAGGACTTCATGAAGATGATCATGCCGTCCCACGCCAAGAACGTGAAGAATTACCAGGACCAGCTGCCGCTCTTTGCACGGTTCCAGGTGGAAAGCTATCTGGGTGGAATGTTCAACCCGACCGTTCAGCTGAAATCGGGTGGCTATATCGTGATCGGTGTGACCGAGGCGCTGGTGGCGATTGATGTGAACTCTGGCCGGGCCACCAAGGAAGGCTCAATCGAGGAAACCGCGACTAAGACCAATCTGGAGGCTGCCGAAGAGGTGGCCCGCCAACTGCGTCTGCGCGATCTGGCTGGTCTGATCGTCATCGACTTCATCGATATGGACGAGCGCAAGAATAATGCCGCCGTCGAAAAGCGCATGAAAGACAAGCTAAAGACCGACCGCGCTCGCATTCAAGTGGGTCGTATTTCGGGTTTTGGTCTGATGGAAATGTCCCGTCAGCGTCTGCGTCCGGGGATGATTGAGGCGACAACCGCGCCGTGCCCGCATTGCCATGGCACTGGCCTGATCCGTTCGGATGACTCGCTGGCGTTGTCGATCCTGCGCCAGATCGAGGAGGAAGGCACACGCCGTCGCTCCCGCGAGGTCTTGGTGCGCTGCCCGGTCAGCATCGCCAACTATCTGATGAATCAGAAACGCGAACATATCGCTCAGATCGAAACCCGCTACGGTCTCTCCGTGCGGATCGAAGGTGACCCACATCTGGTCAGCCCTGATTTCTCGTTGGAGAAGTTCAAGACCGCGTCGCGTGTGGTCCCTGTCGCAACCGCCCCCGTGGTTTCTGTCGACACCTCGATCATGGATCAGGTTGATGCCGATGAGGCGAATGACGAGATCGAAGAGATCGAGGATGACGTGGCCGAGGTTGAGGCCGCTGAGGCCAATGCCGAGACTGGTGATGACGGCGAGGGAGACAACAAACCCAAGCGCAAGCGTCGTCGTCGGCGGCGGCGGAAGTCCTCCGGTGGCGAAGGTGACGACACCAATGGGGAGCCCCAACGCGACGCTCAGGGAGAGGCAAACAGTGACGGCCAGCCTGCTGCTGAGGGTGGCGCTGATACCGACACGGGTGAAAACGACGCCAAGGCAGATACAGCCGACGGCAAGGACGCATCCGCTGAGGGTGAAGGCGCGGTGAAGAAACGCACCCGGACTCGCACCCGCTCGCGCAGTCGGAAGAAAAAGACGGATGAGACCGTTGCAGCAGAGACGCAGGAAACTGCGGCGGCAGAGGCCAAGACCGAAGAGGCATCAGCCGAGACAATGACATCGTCTGATGCACCCGTGGCGGACACTGCGGGCGCGATAGCGAAAACCGAGGTCAAAGCTGACGCTTCAACCCTAAACGGCGCGGCCCCAGAAGCGGAATCTGCGGCAGTGGAAGCTAAGACAGACGAGACGCCGGTCGAAGTGGCAAAAGTCGCAGAGATCAAGGCCGATGATGCCACAGCGCAGGATGTCCCTGCGGAACAGGCAGAAGTCCAGGTCGAGATCCAAGCGGAAACCCCGGCAGAGCCGACGCCTGAGCCGTCTTCCGAGCAACCAGAAACAGAAACTTCCGAAGCGCCAGTGGCGGAAGAACCTGTTGCTGAGGTCAAACAGACGCCTGAACCTGCGCTTGCCGCAGCTGAGGTCGAACCAGCGAGCCCGCCCAAGCCGAAACGGCGCGGCTGGTGGTCAGTTGGCAGCTAATCTTTAACCCCAAAAAAAGGCGGGCATTTAGCCCGCCTTTTTTATGTCTTTGACCCAAGGGAAATGCCAATCAGTATGTCCATTGAAACAAATGACACCCTATCAGAACAATTGCTGCGAGAGTTGTTAGAGGCGGAAACCGCGGTCTGGACAGCCTTGCAGCAAGGCGACGTCGCGGCAGATCTTGCGGCACTGCATCCGCAGTTTCTGGGTGTCTATCCCAGTGGATTTGCCGGTCGCAATGACCATGCAGAGCAGCTGGAAAATGGCCCCTCGGTCGCGGAATTCACCATAGAGGATGTGCGTGTTCTGCCGCTTGCAGCGGGGTGTGCGTTATTGGCCTACCGCGCCTGCTACCGGCGCACTGGCCAAGACAAGACAGCTGCCATGTATGTCAGTTCCATTTGGCAGCGCTGCGACGGGGCATGGATAAACATCTTTAGTCAAGACACCGAAGCCCTGCCTGCCGGCGCGCCAAACACGCTGCCATAGATCATCTGTAATCCGGAGAACTGAGGAATTCAGCCACCCTTACGGATCAGATAGGTCTGGTGCTTCTGATTGTCGCGGATTCCCAGCAGCTCATGCCCGGCTTCATGGCAGAAATGTGGGATGTCCACTACCGCAGCTGGATCATCCGCATGGATTTCCAAAATCGCCCCGGTTTCTAATGGTTTCAAACGCTTGCGCGCCTTTAGGACGGGCAGGGGGCACAGCAGCCCGATGGCGTCGAGGGTCTCGTTCGTGTCTGTCATATCTTGCAGATAAGGCGCTTGTTTCATCCTGTCCACAAGGTTGTGACCGGCCCCCCCCGTGACCTTTGTCAGAGGCTGGTCTAAGGGTTGGGCATGTTTGGAATTGAAATCATCGACGCAGGGCTGATCCCTGCCATGCTGGTGGCGCTAATGGCTGGGTTGGTCAGCTTTCTGTCACCCTGTGTGCTGCCCATTGTGCCGCCCTATCTTGCCTATATGAGCGGTGTATCCATCGGCGAGATCCAAGGCACGTCGCAGGCGCGGCGCAAGGCCATCGTGGCGGCGCTGTTCTTTGTCATGGGTCTTTCCACCGTGTTCCTGCTGCTGGGGTTCACCGCCTCGGCATTCGGGGCGTTTGTGTTGCAAAACCAAGAGCTGTTCGCCCAGGTGTCTGGCGTTGTTGTCATCATATTTGGTCTGCATTTCCTGTCGGTGTTCCGCATCCCCATTCTGGACCGTGAGGCGCGGATGGAGACGGACCAGTCCGGGGGCTCGGCTGTTGGCGCCTATATTCTTGGCCTGGCTTTTGCTTTTGGGTGGACACCCTGTATTGGACCGCAACTGGGTGCGATCCTGTCGCTGGCCGCGACCGAAGCCTCTGTTGCGCGCGGCACGCTGTTACTGGGGATCTATGCGCTTGGGCTTGGGGTTCCGTTTTTGCTCGCGGCGGTATTTCTGACGCGCTCAATGGTACTGATGAACCGGATCAAACCTTATATGGGGCTGATTGAGAAACTCATGGGCGGGCTGCTGATCCTTGTTGGCTTTATGCTGGTCACGGGCCTGTTTTCTGAGTTCTCCTTCTGGCTCCTGGAAACTTTTCCGGCGCTTGCAACATTGGGCTGAACCGTATTGCGCCTCGACGGACCCTGTTGGATTGTATAAGCCCCGCTTGGCAGATGCCCGGCGGGGCTTACGCTTTTGATGTGACGCGGTTAAGCTGGTCCAAGACACCACATCCGGGCAGGACAGGTCGAACAGGCCGTGCAGATAGAACAGGGCAAGAGCGTATTGGCAGCGGACTGTAGCCATGACGACACCGCAGCACCCGTGCGGCGTCGCAAGCTGTTCTATATTCCGGGTTACGATCCCATCCACCCCCGTCGCTACCGCGAGCTGTACCGCAAGGAAGGCGCAGAGCAAGCGGCGATTTCTGGCTATGAAATCGCGCTATCGGCACGCCCGAACCGACAAGCTGCGCAACCAGGAGTGTCCGGCGGTGGCTATGGCTGGCAGGTTGATGCAGTGATCGACGGACACAGCACCCATACCGAGGTAGAGGTACTTGTTTGGTCCGATATCGTGCGTGGCAGCATGACCCCTTCTATCGCTGAGACATACGGGCAGATGCTGCGCACTGCGTGGATTTATATCAGCACCGGCACCCTGCGCCGCCTGATGTGGCTGCGCAAGGGGCCGGTTATCGCAGCGCTTTATCCTGTTGCAGTCTTGCTTTTGCAGGCCATTCTTGCCGCTATTCTGGCGCTGACCATTGCTAGGATTGGGCCGTGGGGCACTGCGGCATTGGGGAGGCTGGCCGCTTGGATTGACGTTCTGGTCGCCGGCCTGTTCTGGACCCTTGGCCTTGCGGCAGCGGTTATGTTGATGCGCTGGTTCCGCAGTATGGATGGCAAAATCTACGCCTATTACCTGATGCATGATTATGCCCATTCTGCGGCCTTGCGCGGCGCCTATGCACCCGAGCTGGAGCAACGTATTGCAGAATTTTCAGCAGAGGTCGCCACAGCACTGAATGATCGGGATCTGGATGAGGTTCTGGTGGTTGGCCATTCCTCCGGCGCACATGTCGGGACCAGCGTATTGGCCGATGTCATGCGCATGGGGCAGGCAGGCCGCTGTGTGCCGCTAGGGTTTCTGAGCCTCGGGCAAGTGGTGCCGATGGTGTCTTTCCTGCCCAAGGCGCAGCGCCTGCGACGCGATCTGCAAGAGCTGTCGCAGCGCGGTGATATCTGCTGGGTTGATGTTACGGCACCGGGGGATGGCTGCGCCTTTGCCCTGTGTGATCCAGTGGCTGTCAGCGGCGTTAGCACTGCGAAAACACGCTGGCCACTTGTGATTTCCGCCGCCTTTACCCAGACATTAAGCCCGCAGCGTTGGGCGACGCTGCGTTGGCGGTTTTTTCGGCTGCATTTTCAGTATCTCTGCGCGTTTGATCAGCCTGGTGATTATGATTACTTCCAGATTACTGCGGGGCCGCAGACCCTGGCTGAACGCTACCAGCACCGCAATGCGTCGGGATCGCGGATTGATGTGACAGCCTCGAAACATACGTCGGTGAGCGATTGATGGACAATGCCCCCATATCAGAGCCAGCTACCGCACCAATAGGTGCTGCTGACACCACATCCGCCAGTCAGTCTGGCCAGCAGGAAGTGCTTCCGCCCAAGCCAACGGCGCGGCAGGAAAAGGTCTCGCTTTGGCGGTATCTGCGATTGTTCCGGGCGGATTTGCTCTCGGCGCAACCGGCCAAGCTATACCGCGCCTGGATGGCAGAGTTTCGCACGCCGTTCTTTCGCTCTTATCTGGTGAATCAGCCGGAACTGGTCGACACCGTGCTAAAGTCACGGCCGGATGAGTTTCCAAAGTCGAACCGTGTCAGCGAAGGATTGCGTCCGCTGCTTGGCAATTCGGTCTTTGTCACCAATGGTGCCACCTGGAAACGCCAGCGCCGGATTATTGATCCCGCGTTTGAGGGGGGGCGCTTGAAACACAGCTATCCTGCAATGCACGCGGCGGCACAGGCGGCAGTGGCACGTCTGACCGATCGGATCGCCGCAGCACCAGATAATTCGATTGAGATAGAGGCAGAAACCTCGCATGCGGCGGCGGATGTGATCTTTCGCACGTTGTTTTCCATTCCGATCGAACACCATCTGGCACAGGAGGTGTTCCATCGGTTTCGTGCCTATCAACAGGGGCAACCGATTTTGAATCTGGCCGCCTTTGTGCCGTTGCCGCGTTGGCTGCCGCGGTTCCATCGTCGCGACACCCGCCGCAACGCCGCTCACATCCGTGCATTGATCACCCGTCTTACGGAGGAACGGATGCAGGCGATCGCAGCAGGCTCAGCGCCGCGGGATCTGGCAACGAAGATCATGACCACTGCGGACCCGGAAACCGGCGAACGGTTTTCAACCGATGAAATGGCTGATCAAGTGGCGATCTTCTTTTTGGCGGGCCATGAAACCAGCGCCTCGGCCCTGGCCTGGGCGTTATATCTGGTCGCATTGGCCCCGAAGTGGCAGGACCGCATTGCCGAAGAGGCCGCTGACCTGCCGTTAGAAACCTTCTCGGCCGCCTCAAAACTGCGCATCAGCCGCGACGTCTTTCGTGAGGCGCTGCGGCTCTATCCGCCGGTGCCGATGATGGTGCGCGAAGCCACCTGTCCACAGCAATTCCGGGGCCGTACCCTGCCGAAAGGCGCGCAAGTGGTGCTGAGCCCTTGGCATCTGCATCGCCACACGCGGCTCTGGGACAATCCCGATGGCTTTGATCCGGGACGATGGGAAACGGATAATGGTAAGACCTGTCAGAGAGAGGCCTATATACCGTTCTCAGCTGGTCCGCGCGTTTGTACCGGTGCTGGCTTCGCAATGATTGAAGGACCGCTGATCCTATCGATGATCCTGCAACGGTTTCGGGTGGAACCTGTTGCTGGCCAGGAGCCGATCCCGGTCGCCCATCTGACAGTCCGGTCAAAAAACGGGATCTGGCTGCACCTGGCGCCGCGACAGCGCGAAGCGCAGCCAGATAATGATCGCTAGTTGGTGAATTTCACCGGTGTACCTGTTGCATGGCGGCACCCCCAGCTCAGCGGACAGACCTGGATACCAGTGACATTGACGCCGATGACAGCGTCAGCGCCGACCTTGGCGGCTTCGATCCGCAGTTTTTGCTGGGCTTGTGCAACCGTGGGAGCAGGGTGGAAAGCCGTGACCTTGGCTACGGTTGTCTTGAGAGGCGGAAGGGACGTGAAGTTTCCGCCGTTAACCGTCGCCGACGAGACCAGCTTGATCTCATTCACAGGTGTCGCAGACACCGCGTTCGCAGCCTTGGACTGTTTTTCTAGCTGAGAAGGATAGCTAATTGTGTCTCCACAGGCCGACAATAGGGCCAATGCTGCAACAAGAGTTAGGTTTTATTTTAAATCCTTATTTTCAATAATGATGACGGCAAGCTTAGGGCTTTGATCCAAGCCGTTCGCGGTAAACTATTGATTGGCGTGATGTCATCCAGAGTTAAGTGGGTTTTTGCGCATCGCTGGAGACGACGCGCTGTTTTCTTAAACGTCGCAACACATGCAGACGAATGGCCGAGGCCAGACCACAGTCCACGCCTCTATTTTCGTCTATTTCAGCGGCCAGGTCGTTGATGGCTCGGTTGTCTTCGGCGGCAATCTCGCGGAAGGCCTGCCAGAACTCATCCTCCAGCGACACCGAGGTGCGGTGACCACGCAGGGTAAGCGAGTGTTTCCGTGGGCGATTAGTCATCGTTGGTCTTGGGATCGTCGCATTTTGTGCCATCCAGTCGCCGCATATCTTGCGCGTTGCGGGCCTGGTCCAGATCCTTCTCGGCCTTGGTCCGGCCATAAGTCACGGCATTCTGGTCGGCGCGGGCCTTCTTCTCAGCCCGCGCCTTTTCCTTGCGATACCGGTTCAGATTGACCGGGCCTGAACCGGAACCAGCCATCAGTCTTTCGGGCCGATCATCTGCTCTGGGCGGACAACGGCGTCAAACGTCGCCTCATCGACGAAGCCAAGCGCGATGGCCTCTTCCTTCAGCGTGGTGCCGTTCTTATGCGCGGTTTTGGCAACCTTTGTGGCATTGTCATAGCCGATGGTCGGGGCCAGAGCAGTGACCAGCATCAGCGACTCTTTCATCAGCTTGTCGATGCGCGGTTCATTGGCCTCGATGCCATTCAGCATCCGCTCGGTGAAGCTGTCCGCAGCGTCGCCCAAGAGTTGGATCGACTGCAAAAGGTTATAGGACATCATCGGGTTGTAGACGTTCAGCTCGAAATGGCCCTGCGAGCCTGCGAACTTGATCGCGGCGTCATTGCCCATCACATGGGCGGCCACCTGGGTCAGGGCCTCGGCCTGTGTTGGGTTCACTTTGCCGGGCATGATCGAGGAGCCCGGCTCGTTTTCCGGCAGGATCAACTCGCCCAGACCGGAGCGCGGACCGGAGCCAAGGAAGCGGATGTCATTGGCAATCTTGTAGCAGCTGCCTGCAATGGTCGCGAGCGCGCCCGACAGAAACACCATGGCGTCATGGGCGGCCAGTGCTTCAAACTTGTTTGGCGCGGTGACGAAGGGCAGGCCAGTGATTTCAGCCATATTGGCGGCGACGGTCTCGCCCCAGCCTTTTTGCGTGTTCAGACCGGTGCCAACAGCGGTGCCGCCTTGCGCTAGTTCATAGATGCCGGGCATCGTGGCCTCAACCCGTGCCAGACCCTGGCGGATCTGATGCGCGTAGCCGCCAAATTCCTGGCCCAGCGTCAGCGGGGTTGCATCCTGCGTATGGGTGCGGCCGATCTTGATGATATCCTTGAAGGCCTCGGATTTGGCTTCCAGCCCTTCGGCCAGCTTGGTCAGGCCGGGCAACAGTACGTCGCGCACCGACATTGCGGTGGCGATATGCATTGCGGTGGGGAAGGTATCGTTGGAGGACTGGCCCATGTTGCAGTGATCGTTTGGGTGCACCGGATCCTTGGAGCCAATGGTGCCGCCCAGGATCTCGATCGCGCGATTGGCGATGACTTCGTTGGAATTCATGTTGGACTGGGTGCCGGAGCCGGTCTGCCAGACCACCAGCGGGAAGTTGTCGTCAAACTTGCCCTCGATCACCTCGCCGGCCGCTTCGATGACTGCATCCGCGATCTTGACGTCCAGTGCGCCCGAGGCCTTGTTGGCCATGGCGCAGGCCTGCTTGATCACCCCCAGTGCGCGCACGATGGCGACAGGCTGTTTTTCCCAGCCAATCGGGAAGTTCATGATCGACCGTTGGGTCTGTGCGCCCCAGTACTTGTTGGCGGGGACCTCAAGCGGACCGAAGCTGTCGGTTTCGGTGCGGGTATCGGACATAAGTCTCTCTCCGTCTGATGATGACTAAATGTATGCGTCGGTATGCCGTGTAACCTGAGCCGGGCTATCAGGCAATTGCGCAGTTTCGCGCAGCATAGTCATTCCGAACCCGAGGTATAGAGCCCATTGCAGGATGAGCCATTGCACCGCGCCAGAAGACCGCTAGATTAACTCCAGATTGCACCAGTTGGAGGGCCTGCCTGTGTTCACATACCGACCAATGCCAATCGGCCTGGCCAAAACCTGGTTGCCCTGCATCCGCAGCGGGGTATTGGCTGTGTTCGTTGTCGCAGTGTCTCTGATCGTGACCGGGCAGGCGATGGCCGCGGACGTGCGGCCGTTCTTTGGCCGATATCAGGGGGCGTTGGTGGTGCCAAATGCGGATGGCACCGAGGAACAGCGAGACGCGACGGTGCAGATCGGTCCGATTTCCAAAGACGATGGCTTTTACGTGCAGTGGACAACTACATCGCTCAAGAACGATGGTCGGCGTAAGACCAAGTCTTATAACGTGGAATTCCAATCAACCGAGCGGGCAGATATCTTTGCCGCTGCGATGAAGCGCAATGTCTTTGGCCATACTGTTCAGCTCGACCCGATGAAGGGGGAACCTTATGTTTGGGGTCGGATCGTCGGTGATACGCTGACGGTGTTTTCCATGTTTATTGGTCCCAACGGGGACTACGAGATGCAGCAATATGATCGTAGCCTCGCCGAGGGCGGTTTGGATCTGGTCTATTCTTCGCATCGCAACGGTTTCCCGCGCAAGGAATTGAAAACGTTCTTGGAACGTCAGTGATGCAAATTTAAAACGTGGTAAACAAAGCATTACAACAGCTTGGACCGAATAGTTGAAGCGGTGCGAATAGACTGATTTGGTGATGTGGCGGTCAATCAAACGCGCGTGGTCGGGGCCAGTTTACGCGATATGGCTTGGTTACCAATAAAATATGCGCCGCACGAAACATGCAGCGCATCAGGCCTATTCCATCTATGTCACTGAATATGGAGGTTATTTGCGGAAGCTGTCCAATGACACCACATCGGCCGGCTTGTTGTCCTCAGGATCTTCGTCGACTTCTATCTCGATGTCATCGTCCAGCTCAGTGATGATTTCGTCAGGGTCGCCGTCCTCTTCGGGGGTTTCGAAGCGCAGGCCAAATTCTACAGACGGATCGACAAAGGTCTTAATCGCGTCATAGGGGATATATAGCGGTTCGGGCGCGTCACCGAAGTTTAGCGTAATCGCAAACCCGTCTTCTCCCACATCAAGATTGTCGAACCAATGCTGCATCACCACTGTCATTTCTCCGGGATAGCGGTCAGACAGCCAATCGGCCAGTTCCGCATCCGGATGTGCTGTGTCGAATGTGATGAAGAAATGATGATTTCCGGGTAACCCATGTTCGGCCACCCCGTCCAGAACCGAACGGATTAGGCCACGCATGGCCGAATGCATCAGATTTCCATAGTCAATTTCGCGGGACATTCCGATACCCTTGTTCTCTTTGAACTTAGAATACGTATTTCTGACGGAAACTAAAGGGCCGCTCGCGAGGGATTCGTAAATAATTTCTGACACTAGCAGGATGCTACTCAGACCTTTGCGCTGTGTTTATGCGGCTCAGATCGACAAGGAGACACCCACGCCAAGGCCTGCCATCACCGGCAGCAGAAATGCCAGTCGGCCGCCACAGACCAAGGCAACAACCGGCGCGGCTAGCACCAATAGCGCTGCGCTAACGTTCAGGCTGGACATCACAGGTACCATCAGCATGACAGCGGGCAGGTCCAGCACTGTGATCTCACGAAACAGTATATGCAGCAGGAACCAGACCGACAGATTGAGGATAACACCAACAACCGTTGCAGTGATCGCCCGCAGCGCCGCCCCAAGCTGGGGATGGCTGGCAATCCGCTCAACATGTGGAGCTGCGAGAAAAATCCATAGAAAACAGGGCATGAACGTCGCCCAAAGTGCAACCAGACCCGCTGCCAGAGCCATCCAAATGCCGGAGGTCAGCGCGCCGGTCAGCATCGCCACAAACTGTGTCACCAAGATCAGTGGACCGGGGGTGGTTTCCGCCATCCCCAGGGCGTCGATCATCTGGCCGGTGTCGATCCACTGATAGTGTTCGACTACAGTCTGCGACATATAGGCCAGTACGGCATAGGCACCACCAAATGTGACCACAGCAAGCTTGGCGAAGAACCAGCCAAGATCCGCAAGAAGCTGTGGACCGAACAGGCTGAGCATCGCCAGCGGCATGAGCCATAGTCCAGCCCAGATCAGCAGGGTTGGCCAAAATCGACCGGAAACGGTTGGCGGCAGGGGTGTTGCATCACTCACCCTATGCCACGCTCGCAAGCCACCTATGGCACCTGCCGCCAGTACGACCAGTGGGAAGGGCAAACCAAAGAAAAACAGTGCAACAAACCCAAACCCCGCCAGTGCCAGATCAACAGGGCCATGCAGGGCTTTCTTGCCCAAGCGTTGCAAAGCCTGCAGAACAATCGCCACAACAGCGGCTTTGATCCCTAAGAATGCTGCCTGAACAAGGGGCTGCGTGCCATAGTGGACGTAGAGAATGACCAACGCCGTGATCACTATCGCGCCCGGCAGAACAAAGAGTAACCCTGCAATCAGCCCACCAATCCCCCCGCGCAGACGCCATCCTGCATAGGTCGCAAGCTGCATCGCCTCGGGGCCGGGCAGCATCATACAAAACGACAGCGCCCGCAGAAAACCGGCGTCGCTCAGCCAGGGGCGGTCTTCGACCAGTTCCTTGTGCATCAGCGCGATCTGCGCGGCTGGTCCGCCAAATGACATCAGCCCGATGCGGCCAAAAACCCGCACAAGATCTACCATGGCAATTGTATGAGCTTGGGGCTGCACTTTGGGCTCAGGAGAGATATCGGTCATCGGCGCACCATTGGCTGGACGCTGATCTTGTATCATCCGTTGCATATTTCGCCAGTGCTCTCCGGGGATGAAGAGCCGAAATTTGGCGCTTTTACAAAAGCTTCATTCGGCGTCTTTAGGCGAGCGAATGTGATCGTCCATCCAGATCAGGCGTTCTCCGGTCATGCAAATTGGAAGACAGTCGGGCGGAAGCTGCCCGAGCTGTTCGAACATAGTCATGTAGTCAAAGTTCGACTGGAATTCGCGGATCTTACCATCCTGCATTCGTACGATCAGCTGACCAGAGTAGTCTAGGACATGATCCGGCGTGTTGCCAGATCCGCGCACCCGCATCCGCAGAGCGACAAAATCGCCGTCGTTCAATGCATGGGTAAGGCTTATATCTAGATCGTGAATAATATTGCCCAGAGTGTTCACGACTTCGCGGTAGTCCTCTGCAATCGCGATCGCTCCGTGGAGCGGGCCGTTTACCTCCAGCTCTGGGTGCAACATGGGCTCAATCCTGTCGAGGTTTCGGTCAACCCAGACATCATGGAACCATTGAAAGACCCGATCGCTATTTTTCATGATGAGTTCGACATATCCTCAATATGGGCCAACAGGCTCCTGATATCAGTGCCAGGTCTTTGGTGCTCGCTCTTACATGCTGCGCCTGGTTCCAAGTGTAAGAGTCCAGATATTCAAGTAGCTTGAGAACTCAGACTGAACCACAAATATGAACAACAATTCAATGAAAATCCTAACATGGCTCTGGAGATCGAGTGACGACATACGATCTGACATGACATTGAGCTGACACCAAAATAAGCAAATGCTCCGGCCATACGTCTGTGGATAGATATCTCTTCTTGGTGGGCGCGTCTGTCCGTTACGTCGCAGATACCAGGTCCAGCATCGTTCCGGGGGCCAGTGCGCGTTGGCTCCATTAAGTTGAGGCGTTCGATATTCGGCTGAGACGGTGCCAAATGACGATTTGGTACGTCCCGCGCGGCTTCTAGGTCGCGGTATATGGCCTCGATGGGCGATCTATTGGCCATGAACATTCAAACCGACACCCACCGCAATCTTGCTGAGGCTTTGACCCCACTTTCGGCCGTCACGGTCTCAGAGGCTCAACCGAGTTTTGAGGACAGGCAAGAGCGTGGCCCCTCTTGGACACTTCGGATTTTCCTATTGCTCGGTCTACTGGCGGCTGGCGGCGCGGTCCTGTGGCGCAGCGATCTGCCAACTCTGACCACATTGCGCAATTGGGGGGAGGGCCTGTTGGACCCGGCGTCGCAATCAGCCGCAACAAATGTGCCGGTCGCACCAACGCCTGTTTCAGATACAACGGCCCGCATCCAGCCCGCACCTGTGCCGATGCCAACGGCGGAAATAACCGGATCAGGGTATGTACTGGTACAGGACTACGCATCGGTCTTTGCAAAATACGAGGGCACAATAACGGACCTTCTTGTCGCTTTGGGTGACCCGGTTACACGCGGACAACCGCTGGCCGCAGTCAGCGATCCGGGCGCGCAATATGCCCTGAAGTCGGCATTGATTGATCAGTCACTGGCGCAGCTGCGGCTGGAAACCAAACGCATCGAGGTGGATCAGTCCGAGCGCGATTTTGACCGGCTGACATCCCTCCTTGCCAAAGACGCTGTATCAGAACGCGTGACGCAGGACGCCGCCACAGCGTTAAGCCTCGCAAAAACCGCGTTGAGACAGGCAGAACAAGACATTCATCTGGCTGATCTCAAGGTCGAGATTGCGCAGGAACACGTGGATGAACTGACGATACGCGCGCCGGTTTCTGGGACCATTACCCAGCTCAACGCCCGTATCGGCAATAGCGTTCTGGCCCGTGTCGATACCATTCGCGACACCGACTACCTCATGGTGATCACCGACACCGCCTCCATGTATCTCGATGCCGAAGTCGCCGAGACCAATGTCTCGCGACTGCGGGTCGGTCTGACGGGAGAGGCCGTGCTTGATGGTTTCCCTGACCAACCATTTGAGGTTCGCGTTGTTGGCATTTCGCCCGTTGTCTCTGCTGAGAGAGGCACGATTTCGCTGCGCCTGGAACTGGACGGTCCACCTGACGGCATCCGCCCAAACATGGCCGCCCGCATTCGTATCACCCTGAGTGATACCTGATTATCCTCTCTTATAAGGAGTACCTTTATGTCCGCGTCCCAGAAAACACCCTTTATTCAGCTGGATGCTGTCTCAAAGGGATTTACCTTCAGCAAAGAGAAGATACAGATCTTTTCTGATCTTACCTTGGGCATCGACGCAGGTGAATTCGTGGCAGTGATGGGGCCATCAGGATCCGGTAAGTCGACAATGCTCAATCTTCTCAGCGGGATTGATGCCCCTGACACGGGAAGCGTACGGATTGGGAATTCAAAACTGGAGCAATTGGGCGAGGCTAAGAAATCCAACTGGCGCGCCCATAATGTTGGCATTGTCTTTCAGTTCTACAATTTGCTTCCGACGTTGAATGTGGCTGAGAACATTGAACTGCCGCTGTTGCTCAAGCCGATTGGCCGGGCCGAACGTCGGGCGCGGGTTGAGAAAATAATTGACCTCGTTGGTCTGTCCGGACGTGGCAAACAATTGCCGTCCAGCATGTCAGGTGGTCAGCAACAGCGTGTCGGCATTGCCCGCGCTATCGTCAGCGATCCGCCGCTTCTACTCTGCGACGAACCAACCGGCGATCTTGACCGGGCCTCGGCGGATGAGGTGCTGGAAGTTCTGGGGTTTCTCAATCGCGAATTGAAGAAAACCATCGTCATGGTCACTCATGATCCCGAAGCGGCGACCCATGCAAGCCGCACCCTGCATCTGAACAAGGGGCAGTTCGTCGAAAGACAAGAGGCTGCCGCATGACTTTTCTGACACTGGCGAGGCGCAATGCCTGGCGCAAACCGATGCGGACGCTGCTACTGATGTTCTGCATCGCGGTTGCCTTTCTTATCTACGGTCTGACGGCCAGTTTCCTGTCTGGCACGCAAGGATCTGCAGGGGCCAATGACGATGTGCTGGGCGTGATGAATAAATCAGGTCGGGGCCAGACCCTGCCAATTGCGCATCTGCGCCGGATCGCAGCGTTGGACGGCGTCGCAGATGTCGCTTATATGTCCCGCCTGCGGGGGTTTAGTGAGGTCGAGCGCAATGTCGTGGTTGCCAATGCGGTGGCCGTAGATGATTTCGCCCGGATCAACGGTGACAGCCTCGCGCTGACCTCGGATCTTTTGGCCGCGCTCAAACAGGGCAGGGATCGCGTGCTGGTTGGCCGAGCCCTCGCAGATGCCCAAGGATGGCGCGCGGGACAGCGGATTGAGATCACCTCGTTCAACATTATGCAGCAGGGCGGAAACCGGAACTGGCGGTTCGAAGTCGGCGGTATTTTTGAAGGCAAAACGCCAAGCACCGATACATATTTCATGCTGGCGAACTATGACTACGTGAATGCACTGCGCAGCCGCGATGTGGATACAGTAGACGGATTTGTCGTCCAACCGGTGCCCGAAGTGACGGCCAGCGCTCTGGCGTCTCAGATCGATGCATTGTTCGCCAATACGGGTACACCGACACGCACCCAATCGGAAAAACAATTCCTCGAAGCCTTCCTGCGGCAGTTCGCCGATGTGGAATTGATCGTCTCGCTGGTTGTGGGGGCGGCATTCGTGACCATCCTGATGATCGTCATCAACACAATGCTGTTCGCGGTCCGTGAACGGACATTCGAGATCGGCGTGCTCAAGACTTTGGGCTTCAATAACCGCTTTATCGTGGTTCTCATTCTTTGTGAAACCCTGCTTATTTTTCTGGTTGGCGGGGCGGTCGGGATTGCTCTGACCAAAGCCGCAACACAGCTCACAGGCCCTGCACTTGGTCTGGTTTTGACAGGCCCAGTCGTGATCAAATCGTTGGTAATCACAGTGTTGCTGGGCGTTCTGACCGGATGTCTGCCCGCAGCGCTCGCGATGCGCACAACCGTCTCCAACGCTTTCAGAACGAGATAAGCTATGTATTTGCATATGAAACAAATCGTCGTGATGGTCTCTGCCAATCTTCGCAGCCTGCCCAAACGACTGTGGATTTCACTGTCCATGGTGCTTTCCGTGGCATTGGTGGTGGCGGTGTTGACTGGGTTCCTCGCCATGGCAAAGGGTTTTGAAACCGCGCTCGCCGGAAATGGGTCTGCTGGGATTGCGGTGATCCTTGGCGGTGGCACCAATCAGGAAACCAGCTCTGACATTCCATCCGGGGTGATCCGCAGCCTGCAAGCAACCTCAGCCGATCTTGGTCTTCAACGCGATGAAACCGGCGCCGTGATTTTCTCGCGCGAGATCGTCGTTCCGGTTGAAATCCAGTCGGCCGCCGATGGATCCCTTCAGACGTTGGCGCTGCGCGGTATGGACCTTGCGGGGATCACGCTGCGAGAGAATGCGGCTGTCGCTATTGGCCGCAACTTTGTTCCTGGCACACGGGAAATTGTTGTCGGTCGGGACCTTGCTGCGCGCGCGGGCGTCTTTGGGATTGGTCAGATCGTTCGGTTGGGGGCCGTCGACTGGCAGGTCGTTGGCCATTTTGAAACCGGTGGCGGTGCGATGGAATCTGAAATCTGGGGTGGGCTAGAGGCCGTGCAATCTGCGTTTGATCAGATGGGGCAGGTGCAGATCCTGCGAACTGCCCTTGCAGGTCCCAATGGTTTGGAAACTTTGCAGTCTGCGTTGCCTGCTCTGTCGCAAACGCCGTTGGCGGCCGTGACCGAGGTGCAATTGCTGTCCGCACAATCGGCGCGGACCTCGACGCTGATCCGCATGTTCGGCTGGCCGCTGGCAATCCTGATGTCGATTGGCGCCACGGTTGGCGCGATCAACACGATGATGACCTCAGTCGCCAATCGGTCGATGGAGATCGCCACGGTGCGCACGCTCGGCTTTTCGCGTTTGTCCGCGTTTACCGGAACCTGGGTTGAGGCGGTGGTCCTATCTGCTTTCGGTGCCGTATTGGGCGCGGCGGCATCATGGCTGGTGTTCAACGGTTGGCAGGCCAGCACGGTCGGCCCAAATAACACAACCACTGCGTTTCAACTTGAGGTCACCATCAGCGTTCTTCGCGATGGGGCATTGCTGGGGATCGCCATCGGCATGATTGGTGGCGCCTTGCCAGCCCTTGCCGCGACACGGGTGAAACTGGCCACCGCCCTTCGATCCGCAGGTTAGCCTTTCGACATTCCTAACCTGACTGCCTATGCCGACCTTCGCTATGCGGGGGTCGGCTTTTTTGATTTTGAGGTGCGTGGATATCGGCGTGTTCTGAGGGCTGGCTGATCACCGTCGCACTCCTTTCCCCCACAATCACTGCTGGGGTGCGGTCGCTGTAGTGCCACATATCCTGCGACCCTTCGTGTTAACCGTCAGTGCAGTACGCCGTTGTTGTTGGACATTGGTTGGGGCTGGAACAGTTCAGCCATTGCAATGTTGGCCGGATTTGCGAATGCCACGGGTGCAGCAGCCACATCACTATATCGTTAGATGATTCTCTTGAGACTGATTGCCGAATATCGGATCTGGCCGATTCTCGATTGAAACGCCTGTCTCGGTATTCACCCCATAAATGCACAACCTCAGATTGATTGAGGGCAGTATTGTCTGCTCTGAAAAAAGTCGGTGCTTCACCAACGTCGGCACGGAGGACTTCAGATTGCACGCTCCAGCAGCGACCGCTGCTTTCAGGCTGCCGTAGCGGAAGGAAAGGTTCGAATATACGTTTATAAGGGTACACTATCGTGAAAAAGGTCGTTCCCAGGTTGCGCGGAATTCACAGAGTACAACGTGAAATCGCTGAGCAAATCCTGTTTTCGACAGGGCTGGTCAGCAAAAAGGACCCGCCATGCTGTCTCTCGACCACATTCATTTTGCACCTGACGAAATCACGCGTGTTCCGCTGTGCGATCTTGGACCCAGCCATGGGCTGAGTGCTGGCGCCGTGAAGATGTACCAGCGCTTTTTCGAACTTGAGAGCGTCGGGCTGCAAGGGGATGATCTGAACGGGATGCTGGGCGCAGCGCTTGATGGCGTGCTCGCAACCAACGCGCAGCTTGTGACGCAGAGCGGTACTCTCTTTTATTGTCGCACCCAGACCCATCATGGGTTTGCGGATCAGGACTGGCTCCGCGGCCTCGCTGATGATCACGGTCTTGCTGGTTGGGAGGTCAATTCGCTGACGATGACCAGCTGCGCCTCTGCGCTTGCGGCGATGCGGTTTATCCAGGCGATTGAGGAAGAGCACCCCGTCATTATCCTGACAGGTGAAAAGGCGTTTCACTACAATGTGGCGCGTTTGCCCGTGGGTCTATTGGCCGAGCTGCCGACTGCCGCGTTGTTCAACGCGGGTCCAGATAAACGATCCGGGAAATGGACCGTACTCAACACCAGCGTGCGGCACATGCCGCGTTTCTTTCAGAACCCTGATGCGATGGCAGCAGATGATCGGCGTGCGCTACAGGACGAGTACCTGAGCGGAATGATTGGCTTTGTCGGGGACAGCCTGAAGAATTTCGGGGACGTCCTCAGCGATGATTTTCGGGTTTTGCCGCATAATCTCAACCTGCCCGTCACACGCGCTCTGCTGCGCCATTTCGAATGGGAACCGAGGTGCTTTCAAGGCGATGTTCAACGCCTCGGTCACGGTTATTGCTCTGACATTTTTGTCAATCTGACCGACTACGAGATTTCACACCCCAACCAGATTTCCCCCGGCACCCAGGTGTTCGTGCTGGCTGCCGGGACAGGCGTGACCTTTGCGACCTGTCTGCTGGAACGAACGGACTTCACTTAAAAGAGGTATGGAAAATTGACAGCGATGATTTTCAAGGCAATCGAAACTGCGCTCTCCGAGGTCACGGAACGCCAGGTTAGCGGTCTCACACCGGAGACCGAACTGGACAAGGCGTTCGATCTGGATTCCTACATGTTTGTTCAGTTTCTGCTGGCGCTTGAGGACCAGATCGACGGTTTGCAGTTTGACCCTGATGCCATTGGGCAGCAGGAGTTCAACCACGCAGCATCCCTGGTCAGCCACATCGAAGACCGTATTGGTGCGCGGCAGGTTGAACATGTTTGATCTGGACACATCAGACAGCTTGCCGACACTGATGGCTTTGGCGCGCAGGACTGCGCCAAAGGAAGCGTTGGCTGAGCTGGGCCGGATGCTGTCCGGACAGCCAGCCTATCCGGCATGTAATGGGATGGCGCTGCATGCGTCAGATTTTGGCACATCTGATGCTGCGATGATCCTCGATCTGAGTAATCTGGGCAAAACGCCGACCCTCACAGCACCAATGGAGGAGGTTGGTCTCGCGGCCTTCGACCTTCAATTGTCACAAAGCGATGCTGGTACGCCCAAGATTGCGGATGTCCTAAATCCAGCTTTCATAGCCCTTCGGCTGGGTTGGCTGATGCGCAGTCTTGATCTCGCCTTTGGCCATCTGGAGGGCCGCGAGAGTTTTGGCATCAAGCTGCTACATCAGCCGCTGATTAAGGCGCAATTCTCTGAAATCAGCGCTGCGGTGGATCGTCTCATGGGAGAGACCCAGCTGCCGGGCGCACCGACCGCAACAATGATGCTGTCCGCGCACCGCGACATCGGTGTTTTGTTTGGCAAGGCGGCCAAGCTGATGGGCGGACGCGGGCTGCTGGAAGGGCAATGCCACGGGCTGGAATTCCTTGATGCGGTCTTCTTCGCTCTGGTCCGACCTGCATTTGACGGGGTTTCTGATGATCGGGAACGGGGCTGATCATGACGGGTACTAGTCACTATTTATTTGATTTTAATGGGATGAAATTGGTGTCCCAGGGCCGTGTCCAAACACCTCTATCCGATCCGTCGCCATGTCAGATCTCGCTCGATCAGACGTGCAGGGGCCAAGCGGCATCCAATCCTGTGGACCGCGCGTCTGCGCCGGGACTTGGCCCGAACAGCCGCGTGCCGCTGGTCTACCTGCACCGCGATTACCACAAGGACGAGCGCTCGCCTAAATTGCTCGATATCCTGAATGTCTTGCAGCACAGCGGTCCTGTGCATGCCTTGCGTATCAGCAGTGTGGCCACAGCCAGCTCAGCGCGCGGGTTTGTGCAGGCGCTGCTGGAACTGTTTCCCACCATCGTTGTGCTTGAAGACGTGGCGCAAAGCCCAGAATTTTGGGACAGCCGGTTCTATGTGCTCTCAGCAGAGTGCTGCACCGATATGCCCATGACGGACCAAGGCGCAGGCGCTGCGCCCCTGTCCGTCCGTTTTTCCGACCTTGGCGACCTTTCCCCCTCAGTGCGGAGCTAGCACCATGCAACCAGCCATTTTTCCAGCCGGCGCGGATGACATCCTGCCACCACCGCGCCGTTCAGTCTGGTCGGTCCTGTCCGAAATCATAGTCATGGCCATTCCCTTTGCGACCGGGGCGATCATCGTGTCGGGACTGCACCTGGGGAAGGTGGCGATCCTGGCTCGTGCGCCACAGGCAACGCCGCTTGAACTGCAATCCATGTTGCAGCCTGCGTTCCTGCTGGTGCTGGCCCTGATGGAAGGCCTGGCGATCTCCAATCAGGTTTTTAGCGCCCGGTCCAAAAACAACTGGCCGCGCTCTGCAATTCTCCCAGCATCCTGGCGGATGTCAGGCTACGCTTTGATTGGTCTGAGCCTTTTTGCGGCCATCGCCTACGCCGTCTCTCAATATGTTTCGATAGAGGACCCGCTGTTTCGCGAAACGCTCGACTATCTGCCGCTATATATCCTATCCCTTAGCGCGTTTGTCGTGTTTGACATTTTCTATGCTGCCATGCGTGGGCAGGGCAAACTGGCGCGCAGCCTGCTGCCGTTTCTTGGGCTTGCAGTGCTGGATCTGGCAACCACATATGTGCTGCTAACCGAATACAATATGGGGTTTGAGTCCGTATTGATCGGCAATCTGGTCGGCCCGATTTTGATGCTGCCGGTCATCGTTTTGCTGCTCAAACGTGAGGCCGGTCAGGCCATTACCCATCTCAAGGAACAGGTCAAAGCTCGCACGACACAGTTGTTGATGTTTGTGGGCACCCCGATTGCGCTGACGATTTTGGTGGGCTCTCTCAGTGCCGCTGTGATCTTTCCGGTGCTGGCAGAGTTCGGCAGTGAATATGCCTCGGCCTTTCTTGTGGTGATGCGGTTCCGGGTGTCCTTTATGATACCGGCCATCGCCATCGGTTCCGTTATCGCGATCCTGGTGAACCAGTTGGCAGAAAACAGCACCCCGACGGCACGGCTGCAGTATCTGGGCATTGGTGTGCCCGTGATGCTGGGCTTTTACGGGTTGCTGACCGCGTTGCTGCCATTCTGGGGCGATGACATGATCCGGCTTCTTGTCTCGCCCAGCCAGAACACCAACGAATTGCGCGCGGCCACGGATCTGGTGATGCAGGGCCTGCAACTGACATTCTTCTTTGTGTCAGGGGCGGCGATGCTTCAGGTGGTGATGGAGCAGCTGGGGCGTGCAACGCAGGTCCTTATCATTGCCATCGTCACTGAAATCATCACCGGCGGTGTTGTGTTCTACGCTCAATACGTTGGCCATGATCTGAATATGGCGATCTGGCTGTTGTGCGTGGTCAGTGGTCTGACGTTCGCTTTGTTCTTACTTCAGTTTGCTTTCCTCCTACGCCAACAGGGGCGCCGCGATGCTGTATGAACTCGCCTTGCCCGGTTTACTTGCACAAGGCGGCTATCGCTGGCTCCGCGCAGTGCGGCGGTCTGCGCCGCAGGAGCCCGCGCTGCGCTTGCGAACCGCGCGGTCCCGGTTGCGGCGGCTGGAGATAGACCTGCTGGATCGTCTGTCACCTACATTGGCTGCGCGGTTGTTGTTACGGCGGTTTCATCAAAATCAGTCAGAAACGCCAACACCGATCCCAACGAACCGCGACCAGCAGCTGATCACCGCCAGCGATGCCTTTCACTGTTCAGGCATCTACGTGCGACAGTTTGGTCCTACAAACGGGCCACGTGTTCTGCTGGTTCACGGCTGGAACGCAGACGGACGCATGATGCTGCCACTGGCGCAGGATCTGGCCGACCGTGGTTTTCGGGTCGATGTGCCGGATCTGCCCGGCACCGGTGAATCGCGCGGGCCTGTGCGCAGTTTTGTGGCTGTCGCGCGGCGCCTAAAAAACATGTGCCCGCAGGATCAGCCGTATGAGGTGCTGGTCGGGCATTCAGCTGGTGGTCTGATGGCGATGATCGCACTGGGGCTGGGGTTCAAGGCGCGCCGATTGGTGACCCTTTCGGCACCATCTTCACTGGACCGCCTCATGGAGCTCTACCTGCGCTTCACCGGACAGCCCGCCAAAACCGGCGCTGCCCTGATGCGCAGATATGCAAAAACCTGCGGCAGAGAGCTGGCAGAGATCGGACCGGCCGAATGCAGGAAAACAACCCTGCCGATGTTGGTGATCCACGCACAGCACGACTGGCAGGTGCCCCCAGCCGAGGCGCAACGCATCTGTGCCGCACGCGACGGGATCACGCCAATTTACCTGCGCAACTGCAACCACAGATCGGTGCTGCACCATCCAGAGCTGCTCGGCCTGATGGAGCGGTTCTTTCATGAAACGTCAAACGCGGGGAGCCGGTGATGCTGCATATCGTTGATTTTGAACTGGATCACCCTGAGCGGACGGAGTTCCTGGAAGAGATTTCCGAGGATCTTTCGCTCAGTCGGAACCAGCGGCGCATGTTTTCGCGCTTCTTTGGTTTTGAGGCGTTTCACTACGATGAACAGGCCCCATTGGCGCAGATGACTTCAGGTGCGGTGGACAGGCTGCTGGCGCGCAATCCACGCAGTGCCGCCGCACTTAGCCATGTATCCCATTGCCATACCCTGCCGGCAATCACCCATTGCGATGGCGAAAGCTCTTCGATCCTTGCGCCATTTGCCGAACAGGGGCTGGAGGTGTTCAGCGCCACTATGAACCATTGTGCAACGGGATTGTCGATGTTGTCGGCAATGGATCAATTGCTGGGCGATGCAGATACCGGGCTTGTCCTGATCGCTGAAAAAGCTTTCCACCCTGATGTGCGGTTGATCAAGAACACCACGATTATGGGCGAATGTGCGGCGGCGGTTCTTGTGCGTCGCGAGGCCAGCCGCCTGCGGGTTGTTGACAGTCACACCCAGCATGAAACGCGGTTCTGGCAGAACACCGGACATCTTGATGAACCCTATCTTGAGGGGTTCGAAGACATGTATCTCGATTTTGCGTGCAACACTCTGACCAACGCGCTGAAGCGGTTCGGCCTTGGGATGGAGGATGTGCGTTTTATTCTGCCGCATAATGTCAACATGGCGTCCTGGATCATGATTGCTCAGATCCTTGGGTTTGACCGTCATAAGGTCTGCCTCTCGACGATTGCGCGCTTTGGGCACTGCTTTGGTGCCGACCCGTTCATCAATCTGATGCAGCTCATCAAGGACGACCAGCTGGTAGCTGGCGACCGGCTGCTTCTGTTCAGCATCGGCCTGGGCGCTACGGCGACCTGCACATTGGTTCAGGTCAACTGACCCTTTTTTAATTCAGCGTACTGGAGAAGAAACATGACAGATCACCAATCGATTGTCCGCGACGCTCTGCAAGGAATTGGCCTTGGGCCGGAACGTGTTGAAGCTGCCTTGAATGGTAGCCCTATTTATGGGGTTTCGGGTCTCCTGAACTCGCTCGAACTGGTGCAGTTTGTGACCGAACTGGGGGAAGTCACCCGGATAGATCCGACCGAGTTTTTGTCGGTTGGGGAAAGCGGACTGAACACAGTGGTATCGGGCATCTCGAGCCTCTGCGGGTTTCTTGAGACACGCATGTGTCTGCCGGAAGGGGTGTAAGGGATGACTGATTTGTTCCCAGACACCGACCTGCGCCTGATCGACGAGATTGCGACAACCGCGGGGACGCCGTTCTACCTCTATGATGCCTCGGTGTTGCGGGGGCGATTGGATGCGCTGCGCGCAGCCCTCCCGCAGGTAGATTTTTTCTACTCGCTCAAGTCCAACCCGAACCTTTCGGTGACGCGGGTGTTGCATGGCCATGGGGCTGGCTGCGAAGTGTCCTCGCTGCTGGAGCTGGAAACGAGCCTTCAGGCCGGTGCCACACCTGAACGCATCTTGATGGTGGGCCCTGGCAAATCCGAGACCGAGCTGACGCGTGCCATTGAATTGGGGATCAAGGCCATCGTGGTCGAGTCCGCCCATGAGTTGACCCAAATTGATGCCTTGGCGCGCCAGCTGGGTCGTGTCCAGAATATCGCGCTGAGGGTCAACCCAGACTTTCACGCAGGCGGTGCGAAGTTGAACATGAGCGGTCGCCCAACCCAATTTGGTATCGACCAATCTGAGCTGTCCGAAGTGCTGAAGCAGGCAGAGAGCTGCGCTCATCTGCGGCTGTGCGGTCTGCATGCCTATATGGGCACTCGTATCCTGACCCACGAAACTGTTGTCGCCAATGTGCGCAACATTCTGAACCTGGCGACCGAGGTCATATCAAGCCTCAAGGCCCCCCTCGATTTTGTCGACGTTGGTGGTGGATTTGGTATTCCCTATTACGACGGCGAGACAGAGCTGGATCTGGACGCTCTTGGTCAGGCGGTCACGCCGCTTGTTCAGAGCTTTGGCGCCACACATCCAAAGACCCGTGTTGTGATAGAACTGGGGCGCTATCTCTCTGGTCCGTCCGGGCAGTTTGTGACCCGTGTACAGCAGACCAAGAGCAGCAAGGGCGAGCATTTTGCGGTCTGCGATGGTGGCTCTAACGTCCATGTCGCTGCGGCTGGTCAGGGTTTTCTGCGCAAGAATTTCCCGATCCGCTTGTTGCGGGACGGTAAGGCAGCGATCAAGGACGAGGCGGCGCAGCCCTGGACACTGACCGGCCCGCTGTGCACACCGCAGGACGTGATCGGTAAATCTGTCCCGATGGCAACGCCGCAGGTGGGCGATTTGATCTCCGTCGGGCAATCCGGTGCTTATGGACCAACGGCCTCACCGGTGAATTTCCTCGGCTTCGGTGCCCCCGCAGAAGTCATGATCGACGGCACAGAGCTGCTGCTCGTTCGATCCCGTGACACGGTAGAGGCGCGCCTGGCAGTGCAGCAGCCATCTGACCTGCGGTCGGCCACCCACATAAATTCCAGCACCAGTCATGCTCCTGCGGCGCTGGCCGATCTTTATTCTTCGGCACCCGGAAATGGGCTGGAGGGAACACCGTTTTCAGACCCCTGTCTGGAGCGACTGACCGGATTGCAGACGCTATTTCGCGAAACCGGTGCCCGTCTGGACCGCGACCCCGAAAGCTGGACCGCACTTTGGGAGAACCCAACGGTACGTGCGCTGACCACCATCGGCGTGCCTGAGAAATTCAATGGCTTCCCGTTGCGTGACAGTGGCCTTGGCATTTCGGATTGCCCCTATGGTCTGCATGTCGCCATGGTCGAACGTCTGGCACGGTTTGACGCCAACTGCATTTTGTCGCTGCCGGGGCCGTCGCTGTCCGGTGGCGCGGTGCTGGCAACGGGCACCGACGCACAGATCGCGCGGTTCTTTGACGGATACCGATTTGGCCCGCAGGGGACGTTCTTTGCGGTGACAGAACCGGATGCTGGATCCGATGCCTCCAACGGGCGCAGTACGCTGGGTCTGAAAGACGGAAAACTGGTCCTGAATGGTGTCAAAACATTGGTTGGTGGCATTGCCCGCGCCGAAATTGGCCTGTTCTTCGCGCATATCGAGGAAACCGGTCGCATGGGGCTGGTGATGATTGCGCCATCTGATGCGCCCGACTGTGTGAAAATCGAACGGCTTGGCACCAATGGTCTGCGCGGGGCGGATCTCTGCCAGATGACTTTGACCGACTTCCCGGTGACGCAGGACATGATCCTTGGCAGCGGGGGACGATCTCTGCGGGATGGCTTTATGGCCATCAACGGTGTCTTCGAACGCAACCGCCCCATGGTTGCCGCGATGGCGCTGGGATCAGGGCGCGGCCTTATTGAGTTGATGTTGGAAGATCCGACACGGCTCCCGGCGTATCAGGACCTGTTGGCCAGCCACACTGCGCTGTTGGTGCAACTGGTTAAGGTGATCCGCGCGCAAGAAAACCGCCGCCCCAAGGTTCAGGATATCAGCAAGGTCAAAATGCAGGCCGTGAGCTTTGTCGACCAGGTGGTGCGCCGGATCACGGATCAGGATCCGATGCGCTTTTTGCAGGATGCCGAACTGCGGCGGCGATGCCGGGACGTGAAGGCCTTTGAATATATGGAGGGCACCAGCAATATCCATCTTTTGAACGCCTACCGGTCTTATACCGCAGGGGTGGATCAATGACGTTGCGCATTGCACCCGGCAGCCTGATCTGTCGAGAGTTCGGCGGATTGGAAGCCGCAGATCCCAACTGGCTCAAGGAAGTGGACTATTGGGAGGACTACAACAGCCGGTTCTTTCGTGCCAATGGCAAGACCTACCAATCTGCTGACAGCAATGTGCAGACGTGGCTGACGGCGGATGACCGGGCACCCTACGCGGCCATGACGCGGGAGTTGCTGGATGATCTGTCGTCCCGCATGGACCTGTCCGATATTGATCTGGTGCTGATGGCACATTGGTTGCCGGACATCCACCTGGGCACCTCGGTGACCAATTTCGCCCTGCATCACCTTGGGGTGAAGGATGGGTTTGGTTTTGCGATCTCTGATCGCGGGCGCACGGCACCGCTTTTTGCCATGCATTGCGCGGCCCGCTACCTCAGGTCGGGACGGCGCAAGGCGCTGGTGTTATCGATGGATCAAAAACATCTGCTTTATCGCTCACCTGTTGTTGACGCGCTGGAGCCGGTCAACAGTGCCGCTGCCATGGTGCTGGAACGCGATATCCAAAGCGGGATGCAGTATTCAGGCTATCGGCGGTTGATGCTGACCGACCAGGATGATCTGGCAACGGCTGTTACCAATCTCTGTGTTGAAATGGGGCGGGCACCAGAAAACGTCTGCCTGATCGCAGCGCCGGATCTGTTGACCAGGGCCGCGCATGCAGGGCAGGTGATTGCCCAATCCACACGGCTGCTGTGTGCTGCCCCATTTGCGGCGCTGCATGATGCACAAACCCAAGGGGTCAGTGGGGCATACTTGGTATTGAGCCAAGAGCGAAATGCGGTGTCAGCCATTATGCTCAGCGCTGATGAGATGAGACTCGCGGCATGAGACTGACGGCGCTGGCAACCTACATTCCCGAAGGGCGCATCGACGCGGAGGAGATCATTCGCGATGCGGGTGGCTCTCCTTCCGAAGCGCGGGTGTTCGAGCGGTTGTTTGGCTTGGCGCAAGTGTCGAGCTGTTCGACCAAAGAAACACGTTACGATCAATTCGCGCGTATTCTTGAAGAGTTGCAGGCCCAGAGTGGCGATGCGCCGCTGCCAGATACGCTGATTCATGTTCGGGGCCTGCCGATGCGCGATGGCCCATCTGGTGCCGTCCTGCCGCGTTTGCGTCAGGAGTTTGGCTTTCTGGCAAAAGTTCAGCAGAAGTTCGATCTGGACCAAACCAATTGCGCAGGGCTGATCTGGGCACTGGAACTTGCGCGCACCTTGATTAGGGCAGGGCGTGCACGGGTGGTCGCAGTGGTCGCTGGTGATGGTCACGAACGGCTCCGTCTGGCAGACCGCTATGTTCCGGGTAGCACACTTATGGGCGATGCGTTCTGTGGTCTCTTGCTTATGCGAGACACCGATGTGGCTGCCGATGTCGGGTTGCACATCGGTGACATCTCGCTGACCTGTCATCCCAGGTTTTCCTTTGGTTACAAGGGGACCACAGCGCAAATGGGTACATTTTATGCCGCCCATGGCGAGATTGTTAGCAAGACGCTTCAGGATCTGGGGTTCGACTGGGACTGCGGCTCGACGCTTCTCCCCCACAATGTGAACAGATTGGCCTGGCACAGTTTTTGTGCCGAAACGGGCCTTGCGGCTGATCGTATCCGCCTGGGGCTGCTGCCGGACATCGGGCATTGCTACACCGTGGATCCCTTTCTGCTTCTGAAACAGGAGCTGGACGACCGGATCCGTGATCGCGACAGCGCCCCATTCACGCCGGTGACGCTGCTCTCCGTTGGCATGGGGGGCTATGCCGCCGGATGTCAGGTCAGTGCGGCTCGCGCAGTGGTTTCCTCTTCCCATTCCACATATTTTCAAAGGAGCGGCACACATGCTCTCTAAGCAGAATCTCCTGACAAATTTTCTTGAGCAGGCAGCGTCTGATTATCCGCACTCGACCGCAGCGGAAGACAGCACCAGACAGCTGACATTTGCCGAAATGCGCGACCGCGCCCAGCGCGTGGCGCAACTGCTGAAACAACAGGGCGTTGCGCGCGGCGATCATGTGGTTCTCTGCATGAGCAATTCTGTCGGTTTCTGTGTGGCCTTCTGGGCCACGCTCTACGCTGGTGCCGCTGCAGTTCCGCTCAATACGGACACAAAGGCGGCCAAACTCGCTTTTGTCCTTGGCGATTGTGCGGCAACGGCGGTGATCCACGATGATGATCAGTCCACAAAGATCACTCAATCCCTGCAAGATGCAGGTTCCGATGCTGCCGTGATCAGTTTCGGTGCCGAGACCGCGTTCTCTGCTGCGCTGGATGGCGCAGGCGACAGGCCTCAACAGGCCCCTGCAACAGTGTTGGACCAGGATCTGGCCGCCATCATCTACACCTCCGGGTCCACCGGAAACCCCAAGGGCGTGATGCTGTCGCATCTCAATATGACCAGCGCTGCCCGTTCGGTGGCTGAGTATCTTGGTTATCAGGCCACGGATCGCATCTTTTGCGCCATCCCGATGACCTTTGACTATGGGCTGCATCAGCTGACCATGGCGACGCTCACAGGTGCCTGCCTACTGGTAGAGCCCTCCTTTGCACGGCCGCTCTTTGCGCTCCAACGCCTGGCCAAAAGTGGCGCAACCGTATTCCCGGTGGTGCCGACAATGGTGCCCCTGATTGCGCCACTTGCGGCGCGGTATGATTTCTCTGCTGTTCGCAGCATCTCCAGCACGGCAGCGGCCCTCCATGCGCCGTTCATCGACCAGCTTGAGGTGATTTTTCCAAATGCCACGGTGTTCTCCATGTATGGCCTCACCGAATGCCACCGCTGCACCTACCTTAACCCCGCGGAACTGACGCGTCGCCGAACCAGCGTGGGCAAGGCCATCCCGAACACCGAACTTTGGGTCGTGGACGCTGATGGGAACTCGCATCGGCGCAATGCCACCGGAGAATTGGTTATTCGCGGCTCGACCGTGATGAAGGGCTATCTCAATAACCCTGAAAAGACGGCAGAAAAGCTGCGTCCCGGGCCGATGCCGGGCGAGCAGGTGCTCTATACCGGTGATACCTGCCGACTGGATGAGGACGGCTTTGTCTACTTTATCAGCCGTTCAGACGACATCCTCAAAGTCGCCGGAGAAAAGGTCGCCCCCAGTGAGGTCGAAACCGCTCTTATCGCCCATCCTGATGTCGACGAAGTTTGTGCGCTGGGCGTAGATCACCCGGTTTATGGCCAACAATGTTGCGCTGTTGTGAGCGGGCCGGATGTGTCCTCGCCCGATAGTGCGCGTGCTTTGAAAACATGGTGCGCCGACCGGTTGGAGGCGCATGTGGTGCCCGCGCGTATTCTGGTCGTCGAGGCATTGGCCCGCAACGGCAATGGCAAGGTCGATCGCCATCTGCTGCGTGAATGGCTGGATGCGGGCACCTCGTCCGGAAACCAATCTGACGCCGTCAGCCGGTCCCACGCTGATCCTGTCCCATCCTGACCCAGTTCAGTCCTGACCCTTTACCGAGGTACAATTATGCAAAATATCGAACAGATCATCACCGATGCGCTTATCGAGCTTCTGGATATGCCCGACAACAGCCAGATCACGGCCCAAAGTCGTCTGCAAGAGGATCTCGGTGTCGACAGTGGCTTGCTGCTGGAGCTGTTTATGGCAGTCGAAGAAAGCCTGCCGCAGGCGGTTCTGGATCCGGCGATCATGAAGCCAGAGGATATCACCACGGTCGGCAGCTTTGTCGGAATGGTTCGCGACAGCATGGTCGAAGAGGCGCCGGCATGACGTGTTTCGCTGTCGCGACATCTGACAGCACAGAGGCACACGCACGGCTGCGAGAGATCTTTGCCGCCTTTGAGGGGGACAGCCGACCGGCCTATTGTGTCGCCGGGGCCGAGTTGAGCTTTGCGGTGCTCTTTGATCATGCCCGCGCTCTTGGTCAGCGGTTACATGAACAGACCAGCGGTGGCCGTCACAAGCCGGTTCTGATTCATGGCCACAAGGATATTCGCTATCCCGTTGCCTACTGGGCCTGTCTGCTGGCCGGGCGCACCCTGATCCCGGTTGAGCCGGAAACGCCTGCGTCGCGCATTAAGCAGATTGCCGAAACCTGTGGAGCTTCCACACTGCTGATCGCAGCGCCTGGCGGGACCGATCTGTCGGGGGTTCTGTCGTCAACCTCACTCGCGATGGTGCCGGTGCCGGATCCACTTGGCCCAATCCCTGAGGGGCTGCGGGACGCATCGCAGACCGATGTCATCAAGGACCAAGATCTGGCCTATTTGATGTTCTCTTCCGGCACGTTGGGGCAGCCCAAAGGCATCGGCATCACCTATGCCAATCTTGTGGACTTTATCGACTGGCTAGATGTGCTCTACCCAGAAAATATCGAGATGACTGGTGTCTCTGGCGTGATCCGCCATTGCTTTGATGTGTCCTTGTTTGAACTGTGGATGTCGTGGACACGTCGTCTCCCGTTGGTTGCGTTGGATCATGCGGATTTTGCCAATTCGACGGCTTATATCAACCGTTTGGCAGAGCAGGGCACTAGCCTTTGGGTCTCAACCCCGTCTATTACGCGCCTGTTTCTCACAAACCGCCGGTTCAACGCCGGTCAGCTGCCAAAACTACGTAACTTTGTGTTCTGCGGCGAGGTTCTGACCAAGAAAATTGTCACTGCGCTGTTTGAGCGGTTTCCCGGATGCCGGATTACCAACACCTATGGCCCGACCGAATGTACGGTTGCCGTCACATCTGTGGATATCACCGAGCAGCATTTGCAAGCCGATCAGGATCTGCCCATTGGTGCTGCCCGGCCGGGAACCGGTTTGGAGGTTGCGGCATTGGCAGACGACCTTCCGGGAGGTGAACTTCTGATCCGGGGCGCCAGTGTTGGCGCAGGTTATGTCGGTTTGCCGGAAAAAACCAAAGCGGCCTTTCCCGAAGCCGGACTTTACCGAACCGGGGACCGCGCATGTCTGGCCAAGGACGGACTGTGGTACTTCGCAGGGCGTATCGACCGAGAGGTCAAAATCCAAGGCGTCCGCATCAACCTCAATGATGTGGAAACCCATCTGCGCAATCTGCCAGGGGTGGAGGATGCCGTGGTCGAACCGCAGATGTTGCGCGGCGTGCCACACGCTTTGTCGGCCTATGTGCTGGGGGTGCGTGCGCTTGCGGATCTGCAGCACCTGCCGGCGACCCTCGCGGCGGAATTACCGCCCTATTTGGTGCCGCGATATTGGTATGCGGATTTCCCCGCGGGCCTGAACCAGAATTCCAAATTTGATCGTGCAAGACTGGCAAACGCGGCAGCAGATGCCCGCCTGCGCCATATCCATATGCCATCTAGCGTTGCCAAAATCGCACAGGAGGAACCCGCATGACCCGCAAGGAGATCCCGATCTTCGATGCCAATTCAACCATGTTTCAGAACATTGGTTTGTTGAAAGTGGCAGAAACCGCGACCCGGCAGCATGGCGATATCGTGGCCATTCGTGTCAGCGACACCCGTGATCTCTATATCGCGGGCAGTCCTGAGTGTTTTCACTACTGGCGTGGCCATCAGGGGCATTTCCAGACCGACCTTGGTGATATTGCCAGCAATCAGGCCATCACGCGCATGTTGCTGGGCGATGAGCTGCAGGATCCCCGCTGGAGCGATGTGTGGGTGCTTACGGCCAACCGCATGTCGGCGATTGCGCGGGACTTTGATGGCTGGCTAGAAACCGCCCTTGCAGACGCAACCCGCACGTTGATCGCCGAACTGCCGCAGGATGGTACAGCGGCGGATCTACGCGATATCTGTCGTGACTGGTCTATCCGCGCGGTGTGCCCAGCGATTTTTGGCGCTGATCTGGATGTGGCTGAGATCGCGCAGGGGGTTGCCGATGTCGAAGGCTTCTACTTCGCCATGAGCACAAAAGATGCCGCCGAGACCGCCGACCATGAAACTCTGGCCGAGTTTAAGGCCGCACGCGGCTTTCTGGACAAGGCCATCACAACCGCTTTGCGCAACAGCACACCGTCTGATCCTAATTTGATTGCGCAGATCGCAACGGTCATTCCGCAGGATGTGTCCGAGGCAGATCGGCTCAATCTGTTGCGGCCAACCGTGGGCCATGTGATCACCGAAAAGCTAAATATCGGCGGTCTGAGCCTGTTGTGGACCTTGGTGCAACTTGCCCAGGATCCACAGCTGGCCGCAGACATCAGTGCGGAATGTCACGGCAATGATCCATTGACGATGCGGGATGCCGACAGCCCCCTGGCGCTGTCCTCGGTCAAGGAAGGGCTGAGATTGTTCCCGGAGTTGCCGTTCATTTACCGTATCACCAGCGAAGAGGTCCCCATTGGCGACTATGTGATCCCCTCCGGGGCGACGGTTGTCTTCGCGCCATGGCTGGTGCACCGCGACCCGCGGTTCTGGGAGTCCCCTAAACGTTTTCAAGGGGATCGCTTCCTTGATGAAGCACAGCACCGCGCCCACTACTACCCCTTCGGGGTTGGCGCCCGCATTCGCTCGCGTGCCAATTTTATGCTGCATCAGCTGACCTTGGCCGCGCGATCCATCTGCGCGGCGCACAGTCTGGCACTCTCGCCTGATTGTCCGCGCGGCAACATTCGCCCGCTGTTGCGCTCGGCGCTTATTCCGCGCGGCGTCGTTCCGGTGGTCTTTGCTCCGCGTGACGCATCAGCAATGGCTGCGGACGATCAATCATTCGCTGATGCCACTCAATGATGCCTGCCCAACCGGATCAATCACGAAAAGGAAGATCGCAGATGTTTGAGACATTTATTGCAGACCTCCGTGAAACCCTGCTCTCGCAACCGGACCGCCCGGCATTGATCACCTCTGAGGAGGTGATCAGTTTTGGCAGCTTGGCTCGCCGGGTTGAAGGCATCCTGCGCGCGCTCGACGATATGCCGCCGGGGCTCAGCCTGATTGTCGGTCATAAGGAACCGGATTGCATTGCCGCGATGATTGCCTGCGCCATTGCTGGGCGCGCTTTTGCCTTTGCCGACCGCTCCACGCCGATGGACCGCTTGGAACAGATCGCCAGCACCGCCGCGGCCAGTCATATCTTGGCCTTTGGCCAGGAAACTCTGCTAGGTGGTTTGCCGGTCCAGACGCTAAAGGACCTGCCGACACGCACGCCTCAGCTGGAATTGGGAGCTGCGCTCTCTGAGGAGGGACCCTTCTATGTGATTTTCACCTCCGGCAGCACCGGCACGCCAAAGGGGGTGCCGATTTCACGGGGCAACTATATGGCGCTGCACCGTTGGTATACGCCGCTACTGGGGGCTGTCAGACCGGAGGGGGCGCATGTGAACCATGCCAGCATGGCCTTTGACATGGGCATGTTTGATCTCTGGCCAACCCTGTCTCTGGGGCGTCCTGTGCATTTGCTCAACCATGCAAACAACATTATGCCCCGCAACAACATCCGTCATCTGACCCGCGTTGATGTGGCCTCTCCGGCGTCTTGGGCGTCGACCCCTTCGCTGTTGCAATTGATGTGCACGGACCCGCAGTTCACCGCTGAAAACCTGCCGGATCTGCGCTTTTTCGTGGTCGGCGGTGAGATGCTGCCGGGTGCGCTGGTCCAGGAACTACAGACCCGCTTTCCGCAGGCTCAGGTGCTGAATGGCTATGGCCCGTCCGAGGCGACTTGTGCGACGCATCTCTACCCGATCAGCGTCGCAGATGCTGGTGCAGATGGCGCGATGAAAATCGGCTGCGCGGTTGGGGAAAACCGGATGCAGATCATCGACGCAGACGGTGAAGACGTTCCCGCAGGCGAGCAAGGCGAGCTGGTCTTGTCCGGCCCGCAGGTTATCAGCCACTATTTGCCTCGGGATCACCCCGCCAATGCCGCACTTAACCAAGAGGACGGCATCAATACCTATCGCACCGGTGATCTCGCCCGTCTTGATGTGGATGGAAATCTGATCCTGCTGGGCCGGATCGACCGGCAGGTCAAACTTCTGGGCAACCGGATAGAATTGAACGAAATCGAGCGTATCGCAGAAGGCTACTCAGCTGTACGCAAAGCTGTCTGCCTGCCGCAAAAAGACGCCGCCGACCGCGTCACCGGGTTGCAGCTCTTTGTAGAGCCTCTGGCCGGGGCCACCTGTGAACGGGATGGCTTGTTTGCCCATATGGGCAAACATCTCTCGGCGCAGGTGCTACCGCGTGATCTGCGGATTGTGTCGGCTTTTCCGGTGACCAGCAATGGCAAGCTGGACACGCGCAGCCTGCTGGAGCTGCCGACTGCACGGACCCCCTCGCGCGGCATCGCGGCATCTGACACGGGTTTGATGGCGGAGGCTGTGAAATGAGCCTGTTCGCTGACGCCGATAGGCCCCGCTGGCCCGATCAAACGGCCGCGGTGATTGGATCCGGGTTTGCCGGCATGGTGGCCGCCGCCGTTCTGGCGCGGGTTTTTGGCACCGTCTGGCTGATTGATCGCGAAGACCATCCAAATGTGCCTGCCTTGCGCAAAACCGTTCCGCAGGCCGCCCATGTGCATGCGTTGCTGCAATCAGGTCAGAATGTGCTGGAACAGGTTTTTCCCGGCTTCGAATGCAAGGCCATCGCCCAGGGAAGCCTGCCGCTCAAGGTTCGGAGCGGCTGGCGCAGCTTCAGTGCAGGGCGCTGGTTGCCGCCGGTCGAAACCGGGGTGCAGGTTTTGTCGCAAACCCGTCCGGCACTTGATCATCTGATCAGACAGCAGATTGCTGGTATCGCGGGCATACTTCCGCTGTTGGGGCGTGTTACGGGCTTGCTGGCGGATGACGCGGGCGCGATCTCTGGTCTGCGCTTGCTGCAAGACGGTACCGAGCGTGAACTCGCCGTTGATCTGGTGGTGGATGCTGCGGGCCGGGCAGAGCAGGGCGCAGGCTGGCTTGCGGCACTTGGCCATACCGCACCGCCGGTTGAAACCGGATACCCAGAGGTTCGCTATGTCTCTGGCCTGTTCTCCCGCCAGCTTGACGCAGGTGAGGATCTTGCTGGGTGGCTCAACTTTGCCTCGGCGCCGATGACACGCGGCGCGGTTCTGGCGCCAGTAGAAGGGGGGCGCTGGATGGCCACGGCGACCTGCCGCTTTGACACGCAGGCCCCCGCAACCCCAGCAGAGTTTCGGGCGTTTCTTGAGGCGCTGCCAGACGACAAAATCAGCAGCCTGGTTAGGGACGAGACTCTGGTGAGCGAGCTGAAAAGCTATCGCATCGCCTCTGTACGCTTCAACCGCTTTGATCAGGCCACACAGCCTCTCCCGCTGGGCTACCTGCCCATTGGGGACCGGATTGCCACTTTTAACCCGCTCTATGGTCAAGGCATGTCGGTGGCGGCGCTTCAGTGTCAGGCGCTTGCGGATGCCTTGGGGCAGGTGACAACCGCTGATCCATCTTCCGACTGGCGTGCGGCTCTTGCTGCACCATACCTAGCCAGTGCTGCGGTGCCCGCCGAAGCTGCGTGGCTGATCGGTCAGGCAAGCGATATGGAGTATCCGGCCTACAGGGGTCAGCCTTCAGCGGCAGCAGTGGCCCTGAACAAGGATCTACGCCGCGCCTTTGCGACCTCAATCGGCCGGGCCGACAGGATGCGCCGCATTGATCAGGTACTGCACCTGCTTGAACCTCTCTCGCATTTGTCGTCGCTGGTCCACCGCCCCACTGGCTCGGGTGATCCGCGTCAGGATACGGCCTTGGCACAGGCGCGCGACATCTCCCCCGCTTTGAATTGATGAAAGGAATTGCCCGATGAAACTCTTTACCACGGCTCCCCCCTCTGTTCGGTCCAGCGCAGGGGATTATCTGAGCAGGATTGCCGATATCGCCCGCTGGCATGAGGATGCAGGCGTTGAGGGCATGTTGATCTACACAGACAATTCGTTGATGGACCCATGGACGGTCGCCCAGGCAACCATTGAACGCACATCCAAATTTGTGCCATTGGTCGCAACCCAGCCGCTTTATATGCATCCGTTGGCAGTGGCGCGAAAAATCTCATCGCTGGGGTTCCTCTACGGACGCAAACTGGCGTTGAATATGGTTGCAGGCGGGTTCGTGCGGGATCTCAAACAGCTTGGCGATCAGGCCGAACATGATCCGCGCTATGATCGGCTGACCGAATACAGCCAGATCATGATGGCATTGTTGCACGGCGAAACCGTGACGCTGGCTGGGGAATACTACCAGGTTGAGGGGCTGCGACTGGAGCCTGCGCTGGACGAGGCGCTGATGCCGGATCTCTTTGTGTCCGGTATGTCACCCGCCTGCCAGGCCACAGCCGCGACGCTGGGGGCCACAAGGTTGAGCTACACAAAACCGCGCGAGCAGCTGGATCAAGCCGCAGTTGCGGGCAAAAACCTTGGCGTGCGATTTGGCGTGATTGCCCGTCCACGCAGCGAAGACGCCTGGGAGGAAGCCCGTGCGCGGTTCCCGGCCGACCGGCGCGGCCAATTGGCCCATCGCATGGCACAGGGGACATCCGATTCCATCTGGCACCAGCAGATCTCAGCCGTGGCCGAAGAACTGGAAGATGCGCGGTCCGGGGCCTATTGGCTGTTTCCGATCAAGAACTACAAGACCTTCTGCCCGTATCTTGTCGGCAGCTACGAAGAGGTAGCAGACTACATCCAAAGCTATATTTCGCTGGGGTTTGAAACGCTGATCCTTGACGTGCCGCAAGGGCGCGACGATCTGGCCCACACCATGCGGGCCTTCGATCTTTGCCAGCAACCGGTGGTGTGAGCGGCGATTATGTTCAAACGCACTCTATTCGAAGCAGATCATGAAACCCTGCGCCACCAGATTGCTGACTTTCTGGAGACACAGGTGGTGCCGGATCACCCGCAATGGGTGGCGGATCGACAGGCTCCACGTGCGATCTGGCAACAGGCTGGTGCGGCAGGGTTGCTCTGTCGTACCATCCCCACCGACTGCGGCGGGCACGGTGGCGATTTTCGGGACTCAGTGGTCATCATTGAAGAAATCGCCAAACGGCGGCTCTGCGGTCTTTTGACCTTTCTTCAAAGCGATATTGTCGCCCCCTATCTGCACCGCTTGGGGAATGAGGTTCAGCGGCAGGAATATCTGCCGGGCCTGTGTTCAGGGCGGCGCATTGGGGCGATTGCCTTGACCGAACCGCAAGGCGGCTCCGATCTGCATGCGCTGAGCTGCGCGGCAGAACAGGACGGTGACGAGATTGTCCTGACGGGGGAGAAGACACATATCTCAAACGGCTCTCAGGCCGATCTCATTATCGTGGCCGCCCGTAAGGGGGGCACGGATGGGGGGACCGGACAACCCACGGGCTTTGACATGGTGCTAGTGGATGCCGACGCACCCGGCCTGACGCGCAGCCGGATCAACAAAACCGGGATGCCTGCGCTTGACACCAGCCATTTGCGGTTTGACGGTTGTCGCGTGCCACAGGGCAATCTCTTGGGGGCCAGCGGCATGGGGTTCTTCTATCTGGTGAGCTTCCTGAGCATCGAACGGCTGGTGCTTGCGGTCTATGCTCAGGCCATGACAGAGACGCTGCTGCAAGAGACGGTGAAGCTGTGCAGTACACGCCAGACCGGGCAGGGAACGACATTGGATTATCAGGCAACGCAATTCCGGCTGGCTGATCTCTATGGTGAGGCCATGGCCAACAGATCCTTTGTCGACAGCTGCATTACAGATCATCTGGCCGGACGGTTGGACAATCGCAATGCCTGTATCGCCAAACTGCGCAGTACCGAGACCTTGGCTGCGATTGCGGCGGCGAAACTGCAACTATCTGGTGCCCGCGGCTATTGCACGGAGGGACCTGACACCGCAACGCAGGACGTGCTCGACAGTGCGATTCAAACCATCTGGGGCGGCAGCAGCGAAGTGATGCGCAATGTGGTGGGAAGCAGCCTCGCAAACATCCTGTGAGGTGGTGCATGCCCGCGTCTGATCATCATGTCCCGGTCCCCGCATTGCAACCGGGGCAGGTTCACCTGTGGCAGGGGACTGTGGGCTGCGGCGCTTTGGCTGATCTTGACCCAACCGTCCTGTCACCGTCAGAGCAGGCGCGAATGGCCAGCATCGCAAACACCGACGCGCGCGCGCTTTATGCCGCGTCGCATGTGGCCCTGCGACATGTTCTTGCAGCCTATGATGGCCGTCCGGCCAGAAACCTCAGGTTCAGGACCGCTGAAGGGGGTAAGCCAGGGCTTGTTGACGGGCGCGGGCTGTCATTTAACCTGTCGCATTCCGGGCAGATGCTGCTGATCGCGGTGGCCGACGATTGCGAGCTGGGCGTCGATATTGAACAACAGCGAGGCGGCCACAGGTCCGAGGCCGTCGCCCGCCGTTTCTTTGCGCCCGAAGAATATACTGCGCTGGCAACATGTCCTGTACATCTGAGGTCAGACTATTTCACCCAGATATGGGCGCTGAAAGAGGCCTATATCAAGGCCACGGGGCAGGGGCTTGCGCAGCCACTGCAGGGATTTGCGGTCCAGTGTCTTGAGGACCGTGCCGAGCTTATGCGCTGTGACATAGGCAGGCCTGATGATTGGACATTGGTCACCTGGACACCGACACCCGGATACAAGGCTGCTCTGGCCGCTCAACGACCGGCGCTCGAGGTCCATCATTTCGATCTTTCTGAGGCAGACATCCCCAGCCCAGCAGGTTCTCTTTTCCGCAAACCACATTCTGGCCGTCCTTAATCCGTATTGAGGACGCGCGCGCTACCGCGATCAGCCAGATTGACCCCGTCCTCTGGCGCAGTCCTGATATTTCACGACAGGGGACATGACCCGCAGCAACCGGTCGCGATCTGAAATCCGCGACTGGTCAGCAGACCCAAGAGGTATCCCATGACCGCCCATCGTTTCCGCCCCCCGTCGCTATCTCATCTCACCCGCTTTATGGCCATTGGTCTGGCCGCGCTTGGCATCGGCAGCGGTGCCGCCATTGCAAAGAGCGTGCAGATCCCTGAACTGGCGACCCCGATCACCACGGTCCGGCTGATTGGCGATGAAACCACGCTGAAGCTGAGCAACGGAATCGGCGCGGCGCAAACGCTGGAAATCTCGACCGGGAACAGCGTTGGTTGCCGACTGGATGCCCGCGTCGAACAGAGCGGTGACACCTTAGAGATCCATCTGACGCGATCCGGGATCGAAACCAGCTGGTGGTGCGAACCGGAGCTGCACATCGCCATGCCGCCAGAGCTGGGCCTCAAGGTTGAGGTCGCCAAACTTGTTGCGGATATTCGCGGTGCTTTTGGTGCGGTTGATATCGCATCGGAGAACGCGGTGGTGAATTTTACCGGCGACGCGGCACATTTCAAGCTGACTGGGGCAAAGGCGATTTCCCGCCTGGAGTTCGGCCCCGCGACAAAACGTGAAAACGTGGATGTGGCAGTGCCGCTGAACCTGTCGCATGTCTCATTCCGCACGGAATAAAACACCAGCGTGGCGATGGATGCTGATCACATGCTGTTCTGGACCCTTGCGGCTTGGACCGCATGACCCAGGGGGCTATCTGGCCAAAATGTGAATATTGAGAAACGGAATTGTGCAATAAGCTCACAACCTGTTATAGAGCAGATGGAAATTGAATAACCTTATGGGAGGTCTGGATCTCTCATAGGTAAAATACACTGACGTAGGGTGACCAGCGGTGCGACCGAGGCGCAGAACAACTCAGACTTCCACGAGATTGTCCCGTCTCATCCTGCGGAGTCCCAAGCCATATCACGCGAAATTAGAGCGCTCTGGGGCAACATCATCATCGTCCCGCCGGGCCTCACACGCAGGCCCGGCGACCCTAATGTCGGCACCGCATCATGGCCCGCATCCCCCCAGGTCTTTTATTCGAACATCCCCGACACCGGATATGAAATTGACACAGTCGTTTCATCTGGACAGGGCATCGTCAAACAGAGGTGAGAGACGCGATCCTCGGCCGCGCCCGCCTCGCAATGACGTAAGACGACAGTCTCAGTAAGGCACTTACCTAATGATTTTTATCCCGATCGAATTCATGTTTTCAGCACAGATGCTGTTTCTATTCATCCATGTCGTCAGAAATGATGACTCGGCGAATAAGAACAGACCTTTTCTGATACTCATTCTCTTGAGCGCGGTTCAATCGTTTCTGCTGGGCTTGCGCTGGGGCTATGACGTCGAGGCCACATCCTACATCGTACCGATCCTCGCCACGCTGGTACCGGCTTTGGTTTATGCCGGTGTTTTGAATGTGGTGGAGCGCGACCGCTGGCCGATGGCGCCGCGGCTGGCGGTGCATTACCTGCCAACGGTTCTGGTGATCGGGTTGACGTTTGTGTGGCGCGAGGCCGTCGATATCGTCGTTGTCGTCACTTTTCTGTCTTATGCTGTAGTTATTTTGCGATTGCTGTTGCCGGGTACAGACGCGCTTGGGATTACGCCGCTGGATGGTGCGGACTCCACCTACCGGGCCATCTTCTTTGCTGCATTGTCGCTGCTATCTTTTGCCCTCCTCGACACGATCCTGTTTCTCAGTTTTATGTGGAAACATGTTGAGTATGTTCCTTCCGTCATCCTGTTTGCGAATTTTGCGGCGCTGGTGATGCTTGGCCTTGCGGCAACCCTTGCCAGCAACAGCCGCAGCGCGCCTGAAACCCCGCAACAACCCCGCCGGATCGAAGAGGAAGAAGAGCTGAGCGGTTCTGCCACAATCGTGCGTATTGAAGAGCTGATGAACGATGACAAGGTCTACCGCGACGCCAACCTGAACCTGGAAAGACTGGCGCGCAAGGCGCTGATCCCATCTCGCCAGATCTCTCAGGCAATCAACCGGTCCGCTGGCATGAATGTGTCGCAATACGTCAATGGCTACCGCATCGCAGAGGCCTGCGACCTGTTGCAGGCAACCCGTCGTTCGGTAACGGACATCATGTTCGATGTCGGGTTCCAGACCAAATCCAACTTTAATCGGGAATTCCGGCGGGTCACAGGGATGACCCCGCAGGCATGGCGGAACAAATACACACCTGGGTGCGACGGGGCAGAGGCCGCATCAAACCCAAGCTGTGCGCCTCAATAAATATTGAGACAGGACAAGGCATAAGTGCGATTTCCAGATACTGCGCGATAAAAAAGAGGAGAAAGTGCAGGTTTCTGTTGCCAGGTACCTGCGAACCCCGCCTTACGCGGCTAGGCGCAAGGACTTAGTTTCGGCGACATTAACAGCTTACGCTGCTACTGCCATTGCCGGAGCACGATTGTCATTTGCAATTGTACAAGTTTCGCCGATAACGGTGGCAGACAGCCGAAACAAAGCTAACCCCTTTAGACGTTCGTCGATCCTATTTCGACCCCATGATCCCCAAATGAAGGATGTTTGGTGGAGTCGCCGGGTACCGCCCCCGGGTCCGATCCGCTTATTACGAGCGCGTTTATGTCCATAGTCCCCGAAGGAACATCAGTAATATAGGCGGTGCATTGGCGGAGTTAAAGGGGGAAATCACATATTCTTATGACGGTGCCAGAGTTGGTAGGCGTAGGAAAATCAAGATAAGTTCAGGCTTTTACAACGTTTGGGGTCTCGCGGGCGCGCCGGGCAAAAACCGCAGCGGCAAGCGCGCGCGTCTCCTCGTCCAATTCAGTCAGCCCAGCGCTGGCGGCAACCTCGTCGCAGGCCTCAATGGCATCCGCAATGGCGCCATGCAAAGCAACAATCCGGGCGCGGTCCCGCGCGGTGAAAGTGATCATATTCATCAGCGGCTGCATCGCCTCTACGGCGCCGGCCAGCTGATAGGACAAAACCGGATTGCCCGCCGCATCCACGAGTGCCCGGTGAAAGGTCACATCAGACGCACAAAACGCCTCATCCGAAAGACCGGGCTGGCCCTGTCGGAAAATCTCTGCCCGCATGGTGGCAAGGTGATCCGCCGTGCGCCGGGTGGCCGCCAGCGGGGCGCAGGCGCGCTCCAGCGCGTAGCGGGCCTCGCAGGCGGTGTCGAAACTGACGGCATTCATGCTCAGCAGCAACGTTGATGTGGTGATCTGCTGCGCATAAGCCTCCTCAAAATTCAGCCGATTGACAAAGGCCCCGCCTGTGGCCCCGCGCTGGGTGCGGATCAGTGATTGCGCCGCCAGCCGCTTCAACGCCTCGCGCACGGTGGGTCGCGAGACCTGAAATTGCTCTGCCATCTCGGCCTCCGACGGCAAACGTTCGTCGACAATCAATGCGCCACTCACAATCGCGTCGCGGATAGACTGGGCAATCTGGGCAGAGAGATCCGCCGCGCTTTTTGGGTCCAGCTTCATATTGTCGCTCCGCTGACTTGGAAAAATCATTTGTCAGACATTTAAAAGTCTGACATTTGAATAGCAAGAGCTGAGTCGTGCACCCAGGACAGGATCCGCTGTGTTTCGGTGGGGATTTTTCTGGTTCGGGATCGGCGGATGGGCCGACCGCGCGTGGTCAGTCAAGGGACATCAGAGGAGGAGACATCATGTTCAATGCATTGCTTGTGACCAAGGATGAGGACAGCGGCAAGACTGCTGCGGCTGTGACAGAGCTGAGCCTGGATCAACTGCCTGAGGGTGAGGTGACCGTCGCCGTTGATTATTCCACCGTCAACTACAAAGACGGCCTTTGCATCGGGCCGGGCGGGGGACTGGTGCGCAAGTACCCGCATGTGCCGGGTATTGATTTCGCAGGCACGGTGGAGGCCTCCAGCGATGACCGCTACCGGCCCGGCGACAAGGTCGTGCTGACCGGCTGGCGCGTGGGAGAGGCCCATTGGGGCGGCTATGCGCAAAAGGCAAATGTGCGCGCCGATTGGCTGGTGCCGCTGCCGGAGGGGATCGACACGCGTCAGGCGATGGCAGTGGGCACCGCAGGTTTTACTGCCATGCTGTCGGTGATGGCGCTGGAGGATCACGGGCTGACGCCAGGCCACGGTCCGGTTTTGGTCACTGGTGCTGCGGGCGGTGTCGGCTCGGTTGCCACCGCCATCCTGTCGAACCTCGGCTACGAGGTGGCAGCGGTCACCGGTCGGCCAGAGACCTCCGGCTATCTGACCAGCCTGGGTGCCACCCAGATTGTGCCGCGCGAAGAGCTGAACGAAACCGTGAAGCGCCCGCTGGAGAGTGAGAACTGGGCGGGCTGTATTGATGCCGTCGGCGGCGCAATGCTGGCGCGTGTTCTGGGCCAGATGAAATATGGCGCGTCCGTTGCTGCGGTTGGGCTGGCGGGTGGGGCAGATCTGCCTGCAACCGTGATCCCATTCCTGTTGCGCGGTGTGAACCTGCTTGGCATCGATAGCGTGATGCAGCCCTACGACAACCGCCTGCGGGCCTGGCAGCGGATCGCAACGGATCTGCCGATGGACAAGCTGGAGGCGATGGTCAAACCGGCCACGCTGTCCGATCTGCCGCAGCTGGGCGCCGATATTCTGAAGGGTCAGGTAAAGGGCCGGGTTGTTGTGGATGTAAACGCCTGATCACATTGCGTGGCCGTCGCAACAGTTGGCGGCAAGCAACAAGAAAACGCGCAGCCAGTCTGCGCGTTTTCGCGTCTGGCCCGTGCGCCCTCCGGCGGCCCGCCAACTGGGATCCATAGAGCGCGACAATTTTGCAGTTTTCTGTTACACTTGGCATAGATCCATCGCTGCGTAGCTGCTGCTGCGCCTTGGGCTCAGCGCTGATGCAGTGCCGCGATCATTGCGGCAGGATACGGCGCAAGAGAGGCCAGGGCGGGATCACGGCAGGGGCTGCTCGCAGCACGCAGGTCGTTTGTTGCTATTTTTTGCAATCGGCGGGAACCTGCGCAGCCGTGGGGTTGTTGGGTCTGTGGACGTTCATAAAAACCAAAGCAGGGACGCGCATGACAGACGAAACGGCCAATCAGGGCATACCCGCCCCCGACGGTGAGGCCGCCGTCATCGACACCGAATATGAAATTGGACAGGACAATTTAGAGGGATCGGTGGGGCCGATTGGGTTTGACATCCACAATCCCGTTTTCATGGTTTCCGGCATCAGCATCATGCTGTTTGTCTTCTACGCGCTGGTCCTTCCCGAACAGGCCGCCGCTTTCTTTGGCTGGCTGCGTCCGGCGGTGACCAGCTCGTTTGACTGGTTTTTCCTCAGCGCCGGCAACTTCTTCGTCCTGTTCTGTTTTTTCCTGATCGTTTCGCCCTGGGGCAAGGTGCGTCTGGGCGGTGCGGATGCGGCACCAGATTATACCTATACTGGCTGGTTTGCGATGCTGTTCGCGGCGGGCATGGGCATCGGTCTGATGTTCTACGGCGTCAGCGAACCGATGAGCCATTATTCCACCTCCTTTGGCGGGGTAAGCATGGGCGAAAATGGGGCGCGTACCGACTGGGCCCCGCTTGGCGGCGCCGCCGGGGACAGTGCGGAATCCGTGCGTCTCGGCATGGCGGCGACGATCTATCACTGGGGCCTGCACCCTTGGGCAATCTACGCCATTGTGGCGCTGTCACTGGCACTCTTCTCCTTTAACAAAGGTCTGCCGCTCACTATCCGCTCGGCCTTCTATCCGATTTTCGGCGAACGGGTCTGGGGCTGGACTGGCCATATCATCGACATTCTGGCGGTGTTTGCCACGCTCTTTGGTCTTGCGACATCGCTTGGCTTTGGCGCGACACAGGCCAATGCCGGTTTGAATGAGCTGTTTGGCGTGCCCGTTGGGGCCACAACAGAAGTTGTTCTGATCTCGGCCATCACCGCCGTGGCGCTGATCTCTGTGCTGCGCGGCCTTGATGGCGGCGTCAAAATTTTGAGCGAAATCAACATGGGATTGGCTTTCCTGCTGCTGATCTTTGTGCTGCTGGTCGGCCCGACACTGCTGATCATCACCGGGTTTTTCGACAGCCTTCTGGCCTACGTGCAATATCTCCCGGCACTTTCGATGCCCTTCGGACGCGAGGATGCCAACTACAGCCAGGGCTGGACCGCCTTTTACTGGGCGTGGTGGATCAGCTGGTCACCCTTTGTGGGCATGTTCATTGCGCGTGTCAGCCGGGGCCGTACTGTGCGCGAGTTCATCATTTGCGTCTTGCTGATCCCCAGCCTTGTCTGCGTGTTGTGGATGAGCGTCTTTGGCGGCACCGCCATCCATCAGGTGGTGGCAGATGGCTATACTGGCGCGCAGGATGCAGCACTGGAGCTGAAACTGTTCAAGATGCTGGATCAGTTGCCCCTGGCTGCAATCACCTCCTTTGTCGGCATCCTTTTGGTGATTGTATTCTTTGTAACCTCTTCAGATTCCGGCTCGTTGGTGATTGATACAATCACCGCCGGGGGCAAGGTCGATGCCCCCATGCCGCAGCGGGTGTTCTGGTGCGTGTTCGAAGGGGCTGTTGCCATCGTTCTGCTGCTTGGCGGGGGATTGGTTGCACTACAGGCTATGGTGATCTCCACAGGCTTGCCCTTCACGGTGGTGCTGTTGCTGATGTGCTGGGCCATTGTGCGCGGCTTGCAAACCGAAACGCGATAAGCGCCGCCAGTACGATATCTGACATGATAAAACGCCCCGGAGACGATCCGGGGCGTTTCGCCTTTTATCAGGCGGTCGCCTCATAAAATCCGACCGAATTTCCATCAGGATCCTTTGCGTAGAAAAACCGTCCACCCGGCAGTGGGACAGGTTCCGAAATCACCTCGCCACCGGCCGATGTCACCCGCGTCATGACGTCGGCCAGCGTGCCCTCGGCGGCCAGATGCAGGGTAGGGCCGACGCCATCCGGGGCGGGCGTGCCGGGATAGATGCTGAGGGCCACACCATTGGCGCGATCCTTGAGGCGAAATAGCAACATCGGGTTTGGCCCGTCGGTGACCAGCTCCAGCTTGGCACCCGTTGCGGTTTCATAAAACGCGCATGCCCGATCCATATCGGTCACCGGCAGCTCTCCCCAGACCAGAAAATCCTTGGGTTCATAAGCCATCTGTCGTCTCCTCTTGGTAAATGACACCCCCTTGCTAACGGGTCGTAATGTCAGAAACTGTCATTAGCCAAGACCACCTCCGCGCTTGACCTTGGCCGCATGGAACGGCACTTCTTTTGAGACAGCAACAAGGAGAGACCATGGCCCTCGATATCGACTATGTCCGCAGCCAGTTTCCGGCGTTTTCAGCACCGAATTTGCAGGGTCAGGCCTTTTTCGAGAACGCCGGCGGCTCTTATACCTGCCAGCCGGTGATCAATCGGCTGACGCGGTTCTACACCGAACGCAAAGTGCAGCCCTATGCGCCTTATGAGGCCTCGACCCTGGCTGGGGCCGAAATGGATGAGGCGCGGCACCGCTTGGCCAAGATCATGGGTGTTGACACTGATGAGTTGAGCTTTGGCCCCTCCACCACGCAGAACACCTATGTGCTGGCGCAGGCCTTTCGTCAGCTTCTGTCTCCGGGGGAGGCAATCATCGTCACCAATCAGGACCACGAGGCCAACAGTGGTCCGTGGCGGCGTCTGGCGGATGCAGGAATTGAGGTGCGCGAGTGGCAGATCGACCCGCAGACCGGCCATCTGGCTCCGGGCGATCTGGAAAATCTGCTGGATGAAAAGGTCCGCCTGGTCTGTTTTCCCCATTGCTCCAACGTGGTCGGGGAGCTGAACCCGGTCACCGAAATCACCGCACTGGCCCATGCGGCGGGCGCTTTTGTCTGCGTTGATGGTGTCTCTTATGCGCCGCATGGCCTGCCCAATGTTGGCGAGCTGGGGCCGGATATCTATCTGTTCTCCGCCTACAAGACATATGGGCCGCATCAGGGGCTGATGGTGATCCGCCGTGCCTTGGGGGAGCTGCTGCCCAATCAGGGGCATTTCTTCAACGGTGATACGCTTTACAAACGCTTCACCCCGGCGGGGCCGGATCATGCGCAGGTCGCGGCCTGTGCCGGTATGGCCGACTATATTGCGACACTGGCCCATCATCACGGTGGCCCGCTGACCGAAGGGGCGGCACAGGGCGCTTTTGTCCACGATCTGATGCGCGCCCATGAGGTGGAGCTGCTGCAACCGCTGCTGGACATGGTGAAGGACCGCAATGATCTGCGCCTGATTGGCCCCTCGGATGCCAACAACCGTGCGCCCACCGTGGCACTGGCGCTGGATCGCCCCGCCGAAGGCGTCGCCGCAGAACTCGCAGAAGAGGGGATTATGGCCGGTGGCGGAGATTTTTATGCTCTGCGCGCGCTGAATGCGATGGGCGTTTCGATTGGTGATGGAGTGCTGCGGCTCAGTTTTACGCATTACACTTCGAAAAAAGAGATGACACAGTTGATGGAGGCCCTAGATCGCGTGTTGTGAAAACACATGTGATACAAAGGCTTTGATCTTTCATGACTGACCTTACCCCGTCGAAGGCTCCGGTGATCTGGTGGCTGCGGCGCGACTTGCGCCTGGCCGACAACCCTGCCTTGGCGGCTGCTGTGGCCAATGGCACCCCTGTAATCCCGCTCTTTGTGTTTGACACGCTGGACGAGGATCTGGGCGCGGCCCCACGGCTTCGACTGGGCCTGGGCCTTGCGCATCTGGGCAAGGTGCTTGAGCGGCTCGGCAGCCGTCTGATCCTGCGGCGTGGCCCGGCAGCTGACGTGCTGGCACAGATGATTGCGGAAACCGGCGCGGGCGCAGTCCATTGGACCCGCGCCTACGATCCGCAGGCCATCGCCCGCGACACTGACATCAAGGACCAGCTGAAGGGGCAGGGAATTGCGGCCAAATCCTTTGGCGGCCATCTGCTGTTTGAACCCTGGACGGTCGAGACCAAGACTGGCGGTATGTACCGTGTCTATTCACCCTACTGGAAATCCGTGCGCGACCGCGATGTTGACGGGCTGATCGCCGCCCCATCACGAATCCCGGCGCCGGCGCAATGGCCAGCATCAGACGATCTGGACAGCTGGCGGCTGGCTGCCGCCATGCGCCGTGGCGCAGATGTGGTGGCGCAATACTGCCGCGTTGGCGAAGATGCCGCGCAGGCGCGGCTGGCGGAATTCCTTGACACCCGCGTCGCCGATTACAAACAGGACCGCGACTTTCCCGCTGTGGATGCCACCTCGGGCTTGTCAGAAAACCTCGCCTGGGGAGAGATCAGCCCGCGCCGCATGTGGCATCACGGGTTGGAGGCGCGCCGGGCAGGGAAATCCGGCGCAGAACATTTCCTAAAGGAAATCGTCTGGCGCGAATTTGCCTACCACCTGATGTTCCACACACCGCATATCCTGACCCGAAACTGGCGGCCGGAGTGGGAGAGTTTCCGCTGGTCCGAACAGGAGAACGAACAGGTCGATGCCTGGCGACGTGGCCAGACGGGGTATAATTTCGTCGATGCCGCCATGCGTGAACTCTATGTGACCGGCAAAATGCACAACCGCGCCCGGATGATCGTCGCCAGCTTTCTGACCAAACATATGCTCACCCATTGGCGCATCGGCCAGCAGTGGTTTGAGGAATGTCTGGTGGACTGGGATCCGGCCTCCAACGCCATGGGCTGGCAGTGGGTGGCCGGGTCCGGCCCCGATGCCTCGCCGTTCTTTCGGATTTTCAACCCCGATGGTCAGCTGGAGAAATTCGACCCCAAGGGCCGCTACCAATCTGCCTGGATCGCCGAAGGTCAGGCCAATCCGCCGCAAACTGCGCTGGATTTCTACCGCGCCACCCCCCTGTCCTGGGAGCTGTCGCCTCAGGACACACGCGCTGAGCCGTTCCTTGATCTGAAGGCGGGACGCGCCCGTGCGCTGGAGGCTTACGGACAGCGGGAACTGCCCGACGACTGACAGATCCCTTGCCAGAAGCGCCTGATTTGGCCTAGCCTTTTGGGCGGGCACGTCTTGGGGAGGACAGAATGGCGCTCACAACGACCGACGGACAGGCCAATCTGCCGCGCTACTTCGCAGCGATTTTTGACCAGCTGCACGCGCTGGAGGTGGGTCAGCTGGACATCCACCTGCCGGACGGGCGGGTGTTTCGCGTCAGTGGCCAACGGCCCGGACCAGCCGCTGATCTACATATCCACAATCTCGATTGCTTTGCCCGGCTGATCCGCGAGGGGGATCTGGGGTTTTCCGACGCCTATCTTGATGGCTGGTGGAGCACCTCGGACCTACAGGCCTTTATGGATCTTATACATCTTGGATCTGACACCGTTTACGACGGGTTTCCGGGGCGCGGGTTGATCCGGGCCTATGAACAATTCCGTTTCTGGCTGCAACGCAATCACCGCGCCCAGGCCAAGGCAAATATCTCCTACCACTATGACCTCGGCAACGCTTTTTACGGGCTGTGGCTGGACGATACGATGACCTATTCCAGTGCGCTGTTCAAAACCGGACAGGAAAGTCTGGAGGCTGCTCAGACCGCCAAATATGCCTCTATGGTGGATCAGATGGGGGTAAAACCCGGCGATCATGTGCTGGAGGTCGGCTGCGGCTGGGGCGGCTTTGCCGAATATGCCGCGCGCGAACGCGGCCTGCGGGTGACCGGCCTGACCATCAGCGAAGAACAGTTGAAATACGCCCGAGAGCGTATTGAAAAGGCAGGGCTTTCCGATCAGGTGGAACTCAGGATGCAGGACTACCGTGACTGCGAGGGCACCTTTGACGGGATCGCCTCCATCGAGATGTTTGAGGCGGTGGGCGAAAAATACTGGCCGGCCTATTTCAACATGATCCGCGACCGGTTGCGCCCAGGCGGGCAGGCGACCCTGCAAATCATCACCGTCGCGGACCGGCGCTGGACCGTCTACAAACGCGGCGTCGATTTCATTCAGAAGCACATCTTTCCCGGCGGCATGTTGCCCGCGCCCACGATATTGCGGACCCAGGTGGAAAATGCTGGGCTTCAGGTCATGAAATCGCTCGAATTCGGTGATAGCTATGATCAGACGTTGCGGCGCTGGCACGCCACATTCAACAACCGCTGGGATGAGATAGCCGCCATGGGATTTGATGATCGCTTCAGGAAAATGTGGAATTTCTACCTCACCTCCTGCGCTGCCGCCTTCAAGGCAGAGACCTGCGACGTGACCCAGATCACGCTTGCCCATCGCTGACCGAAAGCACAGATCATGCCCACAGCTGCCCGATTGATTGCCGCCCTCAGCATGGCCCTTGTCGGGATCGTGGTTTCATTCCTGATCATGCCGTTGATGCCTGAAGGCACCGCTTTTGGCTATTTTGTCTATGTAAATGCTGGTCTTGGCGCGGTGATTGGCTGGGTCTGGGTTGGCCGTCATGTTGGGCTGGGGGTGGTCAACGCCATCAACAACGGCCTCACCGGCGTTGGGCTTCTGGTACTGTGGGGACTGTTCTTGCAAGGCGCATGGGAGATGTTTCGCCTTGCCATGCGCAACCGATACGATGATCCGTTCGAGGCGCTCTCGGCAATTTTTGTGATCGGATTGGATTTCTTTTTTGTTATGGCGGTGCCACATGTGTTGCTGGCGCTGGTCATCGGCGGCATCTTGGCCGGTCTCGTGACCGAGAATGCTGCGGCTCGCTGGCGCTAAATGACATAATGCCAATAGGATAACGACTGTGGTTGATCTCTTTGTTTACGGCAGCCTGCGCCATGTGCCGCTGCTCGAACTGGTGTTGGGGCGGCCCAGTAGCGCGCTGGATATGCTCCCCGCCCATTTGCCGGATCACGGAGCCTTTTCGGTGGTGGATCAGCCTTTTCCCGCAATCGAGGCCCGCGCCGGTCACGGCGCACCGGGGCTCTTGCTACGTGGCCTCACACAGGACGATATCGACGCCCTGAACTTTTACGAAAGTGGGTTCGACTATGCGCTGCGCCGCGTCACGGTGGAGCTGGGCGCAGGTGGCAGCGCCCCGGCCGATGTCTATTTTCCGTACCCCGGCCTCTGGCAGACGGGGGATCCTTGGGATCTGGCGGCATGGCAGGCTGACTGGGGCGCGTTGTCCTTGCGCGCCGCAGAGGAGGTCATGGCCTATCGGGGTCGTCTGACCGCCGCTGAGGTGGCCGAGCGTTTCCGCCCCATCCGTATCCGTGCCGCGGCGTGGTTGGCGGCGCAGAACCGTCCGGGGGATCCGAATCATGATCTTGCCCGCGATGTGGTGGTGCATGAACATAAACGCGCCTACCTTAACTTCTTCGCGATGGAGGAGATGGATCTTCAGTTTCGCCGCTACGACGGCAGCCTCAGCCCGGTGGTGAACCGCGGCGTGGCGCTGGTCGGGCAGGCGGCTGTTGTCCTGCCCTATGATCCCCGCCGCGACGCCGTGTTGTTGATCGAACAATTCCGCGCCGCGACTTACATTGCAGGCAATCAGCGTCCGTGGATGTGGGAACCGGTCGCGGGCTTGATTGATCCCGGCGAAACCCCGGAACAGGCCGCCCACCGCGAGGCGATGGAGGAAGCCGGGCTGACCATCGACAAGTTGGAAACCGTGGCACAGGTCTATCCCTCCAGCGGCGCGTCGGGCGAGTTTTTGCACATATTTGTAGGCGTTTGCGACTTTGAGAACATCGCAGGCGGCGGCGGGCTGGAGAGCGAAAACGAGGATATCCGCAGCCAGATCATCCCCTATGATGTGCTGATGCAAGGCATTGATGATCAGACTTATCAGGACATGCCGCTGGTCACCTCGGCGCTGTGGCTGTCACGTCATCGTGAGCGGTTGCGGCAGGGCTAGCGGCGACAACAGGACAGTGCACATGCATCTCGGCTTGTGGTTGTCCAAACCCTTGGCTACATCTCAACGGGAATGATCGAAAGGGATACCATGCGCATTGCACATGACTTGGCCGACGCGATCGGCCACACGCCTCTGATCCGCCTGAACCGCGTCAGCGATGAAACCGGATGTGAGATTCTGGGGAAGGCCGAATTCATGAACCCCGGCCAGTCGGTCAAGGACCGCGCGGCACTTTATATCATCAAGGACGCCATCGCGCGCGGGGATCTGAAACCGGGCGGCACCATCGTTGAGGGCACCGCCGGGAACACCGGTATCGGCCTGGCGCTGGTTGGGGCCTCGATGGGGTTCAAGACGGTGATCGTCATCCCCGAGACCCAGTCCGAAGAGAAAAAGGACATGTTGCGGCTGGCCGGTGCCCAACTGGTGCAGGTGCCCGCAGCGCCGTATCGTAACCCCAACAACTTTGTCCGCTATTCGGAGCGTCTGGCCAAGGAACTGGCCAAGACCGAACCCAATGGCGCAATCTGGGCCAATCAGTTCGACAATGTCGCCAACCGTCAGGCCCATGTGGAAACAACCGCACCGGAGATCTGGGAACAGACCGAGGGCAAGGTTGATGGCTTTGTCTGCGCCGTCGGCTCCGGCGGCACGTTGGCCGGTGTGGCGGATGTGCTCCAGCCCAAGGGCGTGAAGATCGGTCTCGCAGACCCGATGGGGGCTGGGCTGTTCTCCTATTACACGACCGGTGAGATCGCGACCGAAGGTGGCTCCATTGCGGAAGGCATCGGTCAGGTCCGCATCACCAAGAATCTCGAAGGTTTCAAACCCGATTTCTGCTACCAGATTGAGGACCGGGACGCGCTGCCCTATGTCTTTGATCTCCTGCACGAAGAAGGCCTGGTTCTTGGCGGCTCTTCGGCGATCAATATCGCCGGTGCCGTGCGCATGGCCAAAGACATGGGGCCGGGAAAAACCATCGTCACCGTGCTCTGTGATTATGGCACGCGCTACCAGTCGAAGCTGTTCAATCCCGACTTCCTGCGTGAAAAGGATCTGCCGGTGCCGGATTGGATGACCCATACCCCGGCCTCTATCCCTGGCGTGTTTGAGGACGTATGACCTCTGCCATGCGTGTTGTTGTGAAATGTCTGGCCGGGCTGGTTCTTTTGATCAGCCTGGCCATACCAGCCATGGCGCAGCTCGATGCGCGCTCAAAGGCCTATTACGAAGACTGGCTGCGCACTGCCAACAGGGCTGAGAATGTCATTGATGCCAGCCGCGCCTCAAATATTGCGCTGGAACAGCTGCGCAGTGAGCTCACGGCCTTTCGGCAAACCTTTCAGACCAAGCGTGGCGAAAATGGCGAGCGTATTCAAACCCTTCAGGGTCAGGTTGACGCGCTTGGCGCCGCCCCCGGCGAGGGCGAGGAAGAGCCTGAAGACATCGCCCAGCTGCGCGCAGCACTGACCCAGCAGCTCAATCAGCTCAAGGTTCCGCGTATCGTCGCGGAGGAAGCCTACAGCCGTGCCGATGGTCTGATCAATGAGATCGACAAGATCGTCCGCGAGCGGCTGACCAAACGCCTGTTTGAACGTGGCACCTCGCCGCTCAATCCCGAACATTGGCCCGGTGCGCTGCGGGATCTGGTCCACGCCAGTCGCGCAGTGGGCAACGAAACCCTGTCGCAGCTGCGCAATGACACCACCAGTGAACGCATCAGCGGTGATCTGGTTGGCATCCTTGGCCTGCTGTTGATCGGCCTGCTGTTGATCCTGCGCGGCCGCCACTGGGCGCACCGTGCGGGCGACTATCTGCGCCGTTATGGCGCGCGTGGATCAGGGGTCTGGACGTTTGTCGTGTCACTCCTGCAGGTACTGCTGCCGCTGATTGGCGTGATCTTCTTATGTGCTGCGGTTGATGTCTCCGGCATTTTGGGGGTGCGTGGCAGCATCCTCTTGGGTTCGGTGCCGGCCTGGGCCTTTATCATGCTGTCGTTCCACTGGTTGGGAGAGCAGCTCTACGCCAATCAGATCGAAAACGACCTGCTGCCGGTGCAAGAAGGCAATCACGCCGAAACCCGCTTTCTGATCGACATGATGGCGGTGATCCTGGTGGCTCAGGATTTGTTTGCCACGATTGAGCAGATTCAGAATATCCCCGACAAAAGCTCTGCGGTTTACGCCTTTCCGCTGATCACCTGCGCCGCTCTGATCCTGCTGCGACTGCACCGTATCGGCGCCAAGCAGCGGCAGGCACAGACCGACGAAGACGGCGAGGAGGGCGCAATTGCCGCCGGTGCGAACCGGGTGATCGCCGTGGTGCGCCGCGTCATCTATTTGCTGGGCTTTGCCGGACCGGTGCTGGCGGCGCTCGGCTACCTCAATGCGGCCGAGGCGGTGATGTACCCCTCCATGGTGACGCTGGCGATGCTGGCAGGGCTTTTTGTGCTGCAAAGCTTTCTGGCGGATCTCTATGGGTTTGTGTCGCGCAAAGGCGCTGCCGCACGCGACTCGCTGTTTACCGCACTGATCGGCTTTGCACTTGCCCTTCTGGCGCTGCCGCTTTTGGCGCTGATCTGGGGCGCGCGGGTAGCTGACCTGACTGAGCTGTGGTCGAATTTCCTCGAAGGGTTCCAGGTTGGGGACACCCGTATTTCGCCCACGGCCTTCATCACCTTTGTGGCGGTCTTTGCCATTGGCTATGGGCTTACCCGGCTGGTGCAGGGCAGCCTGCGCAACACACTTCTGCCCAAGACCCGCATTGATGTCGGCGGGCAGAACGCCATTGCCTCGGGCATGGGCTATGTCGGGATCTTCCTTGCGGCTCTGGTGGCCATTTCCATGGCTGGCCTTGATCTGTCCTCGCTTGCTATTGTCGCCGGTGCGCTGTCTGTGGGCATCGGTTTCGGCCTGCAAACCATCGTGTCGAACTTTGTCTCTGGCATCATTCTGCTGGTCGAACGCCCGGTGTCCAAGGGCGACTGGATCGAGGTTGGCGGCCTGATGGGCTATGTGCGCGACATCTCTGTGCGCTCGACCCGGATCGAGACCTTTGATCGCACCGATGTGATCGTGCCGAATTCGGACCTGATCACCGGCACTGTCACCAACTACACCCGTGGCAATACCGTTGGGCGGGTAATTGTCCCCGTTGGCGTTGGCTATGGCACCGATCCACGCAAGGTAGAGGCCATCCTGACGGAGGTCGCAAAGGCCCATCCCATGGTGCTGATGAACCCGCCGCCATCGGTGGTGTTTCAGGGTTTCGGTGCCGACAGTCTGGACTTTGAGATCCGCGCCATCCTGCGGGATGTGAATTGGGTGCTGTCGGTGAAATCCGACATGAACTACGATATCGCGCGCCGGTTCGACGAGGCAGGCATCGAGATCCCCTTCGCCCAGCGCGATATCTGGATCCGCAACCCCGAAGCATTGGCGAGTGGTATCAACGATGCAGCAAGCGAAACCGCTGATACCGCCAGGCCGTCAGCCCCCGCAGCGCCTGATCCAGCCCGGAAACAACGCCCTGATACCCCGGATCTGGACGATCTCTCCAGTGGGGATGATGGGAATGGAACTGAAGACGGAGACGCCGACAGATGACGGATCAATTGTTCCTGACGAACGCCTACGCCCAACAGGCCCCGGCACAGATCACCGAACACACAAGCGACGGCGGGCTGGTTCTGAACCAGTCCGTCTTCTACGCAACTGGCGGCGGGCAACCGGGTGATATCGGCAGCCTCAGCTGGTCCGATGGGGCAGGGGATCACCATCTGCCCATCACCAACACGGTGAAGGGGGAGGCGAGCCGGATTGTTCTGATCCCCGCCGACAGCCAGCCCCTGCCAGCCGTCGGACAAGAGGTGGTGCAGACCCTCGACTGGGAGCGCCGCTTTGGCCATATGCGCGTCCACACTGCGCTGCATCTTCTGTCGGTGGTGATCCCGCTGCCGGTCTCCGGCGGCTCCATCGGCTCCGAAAAGGGGCGACTTGATTTCAACATGCCGGAGGCGCCTGAGGACAAGCAGGCGCTGGAGGATGCGCTTAACGCCCTGATCGCGCGTGATCTGGAGGTCAGCGAACGTTGGATCACCGAGGATGAATTGGATGCAAACCCCGAATTGGTGAAAACCATGTCGGTGGCACCACCCCGCGGCAATGGCCGTATCCGCCTGGTGCGGATCGGCAGCGCAGAGGAGCAGATTGACCTGCAACCCTGCGGCGGCACCCATGTGCGCAGCACCGCCGAGATTGGCGCTATCCGCCTTGGAAAGGTTGAAAAAAAAGGAAAACAGAACCGCCGCGTCTATCTGCATCTGGACGGCTGAAGGCGGGCCGAAAATTAGTTTCTGCAAGAGTGATTTTTTCCTGTTTTCGCTCTTGCAATTGTTTTCACGATCCGTCAAAAGTCCGCCCAACGGAGAGGTGGCCGAGTGGTCGAAGGCGCACGCCTGGAAAGTGTGTAGGCGGGAGACCGTCTCCAGGGTTCGAATCCCTGTCTCTCCGCCATAACATCTAGACCAAGATGATTTTATGACAGCCGCCACTGCAAGTGGTGGCTTTTTGCGTTACTGCCCTTCCTCTGTGATCTTGTCTGCAACTTGTCAAATCGTGGTGATCGGTGCCCGAACGACAAAATGATAGACGTCTATCAAATAATGATATACGTCTATCAAAACTCGCGAACGCAGAGGGGCCGCAAGGATGGGAAAACCCACATTACATGATGTCGCGGCTGCGGCGGGGGTCAGCTACGCCACGGCGGACCGGGTGCTGAACAAGCGGGGCGGCGTGGCGAAGAAATCTCAGGACCGGGTGCGCGCGGCGATTGCTGATCTGGGCTACCAGCGTGACATCACCGCCGCCAATCTGTCGCGCCGCCGCCAGTACCGCTTTGCGGTGTTGCTGCCTGCGGCGCGGGAGGGGTTCTTTGCCGCGCTGCACGACGATCTGGAACAGGAGGTGGCCGCCCGCTCTCAGGCCCGCCAACAGATCACCATCACCCATGTGCCGCCCTTCGACGCTGCCGCGCTGACCCGCGCGATAGAAGGCTGCGCCGCAGAGGGTTACGACGGTGTCTGCCTCGTCGCGGTTGAGGATCCGGGCGTTGAAGCGGCGCTGACCCGGCTGCGGGCGCAGGGCGTTGCCGTGGTGACACTGGTTGCGGACAGTGCCGCGCAGGCCCGCGATACCTATGTTGGCATTGATAACCGTAGCGCCGGGCGCACCGCTGGTGATCTGATGCGGCTGGCCCATCGCGGTGGCGCAGCCTTTCGGGGTCAGGTCCTGCCCATCACCGGCAGCCTTAGCGCCCGTGACCATGCCGACCGCTATGCGGGCTTTTGTGATGTGGTGGCCGCAGATCTACGCACCCTGCCGCCGCTGGAAACCGGCGATGATCCGGAGATCCTCGAACAGGCTTTGGGCCGCGCGCTGCGTGCCAACCCCGATATTACCGGCATTTACAATCTGGGGGCGGGTATTCCGGGCCTGATTTCGGCGCTTGCGACGATACAGCAGGACGACAGGCCGGTGGTGATCAGCCACGAACTTTGCCCGGCCACTCGCGATGCAGTGGCGCAGGGGCTCATTGATGCGGTTATTGATCAGAAACCGGCGCAGGAAATCACCGCCGCCCTTGCCGCGCTTGTCGCCCTCAGTGACGGGCAGTCGGTTGATCCAGTGGCGGGGCAAATCACCCCGGCGGTTCATTTCAAACACAACATGCCCCCGCAGTCTGCGGTCGGGCCAGAAGAGGGGGCCTGACCATGGCTGGCTATTTCGACGACATCGCGGCAATCACCTACAATCCAGATGGCGACGGGCTGGCCTATCGCCACTACAACCCCGATGAAATGATCATGGGCAAACGGATGGAGGACCACCTGCGCTTTGCCGTTTGCTACTGGCACAACTTCGTGTGGGAGGGGAACGACCCCTTTGGCGGCCAGACGTTTCAGCGCCCGTGGTTCCCCGCCGACACCATGGATCTGGCACGTATGAAGGCCGATGCCGCCTTTGACATGTTCCGCATCCTTGGCGTGCCGTATTACTGTTTCCACGATCACGATATCCGGCCAGAGGGCGACAGCCTCGCCGAAAGCCACAAACGCCTCAGCACCATGGGCGACGTGCTGGAACAGAAGATGGCTGATGGTGGCCCGAAACTTTTATGGGGCACGGCCAATATGTTCTCCAATCGCCGCTATATGTCCGGCGCCAGCACCAACCCCGACCCGGATGTCTTTGCCTATTGCGCCTCCACCGTGCGCGCCTGCATGGATTTGACCCATCGTCTGAATGGCGAGAACTATGTCCTCTGGGGCGGGCGTGAGGGCTATGAAACCCTGCTCAACACCGATCTGTCGCGGGAGCTGGAGCAGATGGGCCGCTTCCTGTCGATGGTGGTCGATTACAAACATAAAATCGGCTTCAAAGGGGCGATCCTGATCGAACCGAAGCCGCAGGAGCCGACCAAACACCAATATGACTACGACGTGGCCACGGTTTATGGCTTCCTCAAACGCTTTGGTCTTGAGGATGAGGTGAAGGTGAACATTGAACAGGGCCATGCGATCCTGGCTGGTCACAGCTTTGAACATGAGATCGCCATGGCCAACGCGCTGGGGATCTTCGGCTCCATCGACATGAACCGCAATGACTATCAGTCCGGTTGGGACACCGATCAGTTTCCCAACAATGTGCCGGAGGTGGCGCTGGCCTACTACGAAATCCTGCGCGGCGGCGGGCTGAAGACGGGTGGCACCAATTTCGACGCCAAACTGCGGCGTCAGTCACTGGATGCCGAGGATCTGATTGCCGCCCATGTGGGCGCGATGGATGTCTGCGCACGTGGCCTGCGTGCCGCCGCCGCCATGTTGGAGAGCGACAGCCTGGAGGCCAAGCGTCGGGATCGTTATGCCGGTTGGACCCGTGCCGAGGCGCAGGCCTATCTGGCCGAGGGGGCCACCCTTGACGCCATCGCCGATCAGGCTGAGGCCAAGGCGCTCAACCCGCAGCCGGTTTCCGGCCGTCAGGAACAGCTGGAGACGCTGGTCAACCGCTTTGTCTGAGGCGACAGGACCACGGCGCAATCGGGAGAGGGACAAATATGTATCTTGGCATTGATCTTGGCACATCGGGGCTGCGCGCGCTGATGACCGATGCAGCGGGCAGGCCCGTCGCCTCGGCAGAGGCGCAGTATAACGTGCAGACCCCTCACCCCGGCTGGTCGGAACAGGATCCGGGTGACTGGATCACCGCGCTGGATCAGGCGATGGACCAGCTGCGGGATACCCCCGGCTACGGAGACATTTGTGGCATTGCGGTTGCCGGTCATATGCATGGCGCGGTTTTGCTGGATGGTTCCGATCAGGTGCTGCGGCCCTGCATCCTGTGGAACGACACCCGTTCGGCGACCGAGGCCGCAGAACTGGACGCGACAGCGCAGGTCCGTGATCTGAGTGGTAATATCGTCTTCCCCGGTTTCACCGCGCCGAAACTTTTGTGGGTGCAGCGCCACGAGCCGGAGATCTTTGCCGATGTGGCCAAAGTTCTTTTGCCTGCGGCTTACCTCAACCTGCATCTGACCGGGCGCCATGTGGCGGATATGTCCGATAGCGCGGGCACCTCCTGGCTGGATGTCGGCGCGCGGGACTGGTCAGAGCAGTTGCTGAAGGCTGGGCAGATGCGGCGCGATCAAATGCCGGATCTGGTCGAGGGCTGTGCGCCAGCAGGTCAGTTGCGCAGTGATTTGGCCCGCCACTGGGGGCTGACCGGGCCTGTCACAATTGCGGGGGGCGCAGGTGACAATGCCGCTGCGGCCTGTGGCACTGGCGTGATGGCTGCGGGGCAGGGGTTTGTGTCACTTGGCACATCGGGCGTGGTGCTGACGGCGCGGGATGGGTTCCACCCTGATGCGCAGACAGCTGTGCATACCTTTTGTCACGCGATCCCGGATCGCTGGTATCAGATGGGCGTCATGCTATCGGCGACCGACTGCATGAACTGGCTGGGCCGCATCACCGGGCGCAGTCCCGCGGATCTGACGGCATGTCTTGGCGATCAGCTGCGGCCACCGGGGCCGGTGACATTCATGCCCTATCTTTCGGGAGAGCGGACACCGCATAACTCAGCCAGCCTGCGTGGTGGGTTTCAGGGGCTGTCGATCTCAACCACGTCTGAGGATTTGGCCATAGCGGTCATGGAGGGGGTTTCATACGGGTTGCGGGACTGTCTGGAGGCCTTGCGCGCCACCGGGGCCGAGCTTAGCAGCTGTCTGGTTATCGGCGGGGGCAGCAAGTCCGGCTATTGGGTCAAGCTGCTCGCCACTATATTGGATCTACCGTTGCAGCTGCCCAAAGGTGGTGAGTTTGGCGCCGCTTTAGGTGCGGCACGACTGGCGCAGATTGCGGTGACGGGTGCGGCCCCGGCAGAGATCCTGACCGCGCCGGATATCGCAGCGACGGTGATGCCGGATTCCAATCTGCGCGATGGGTTCGACGCGGGCTATGCGGCGTTTCGTGCGCGGGTGTCTGCGTTGACCTAGCGACATCTGTTGGTCAGCCAGAGAATTCTGGTGTGGACCGAATCGAATTTACCCAGCGATCTCACGACAAGTTGCTTTGAATTATCCATATTGTTGCGTGCCATAGGACAACCCGTCCTCGGCGGGCCCTGAACATCTCAGGGGTGCGCGCCTGTGTCGCGACATCGCGCAAGCGTTGATTGTTCGAGATTTGAGAACAAACCCTGCGCGATTGGGCCGTGTCCTGCACTGGCACCCGCTGCCTTGGTCGAAACCGGAAACAATCAAAGCGCGCTGCCCACGCTTCTGCGGCTGCGCTGTCCAGGAACAGCGGGGGTCGATATGACGTAATTAAGATTTTGTTCTTTTTTGGGCAGATCTCCATGCGTATGGTGAAGACACGCTGCCGGAGAATTACCGGCGCTCTCTTCATTGCTGCGCTTGTGGTGCGGCCCACTTAAATAACACTGAAAGCAGGCGATTGGCCGGTTGCAGTTTCTCTGCGACCGGGTGGGTGCCGCTTTATCGACGGAGATTTCGACGTGCCCTGTTTTGCCTCCGGGACCACAATCGCCACACCCTATGGTGCCTGCGCCGTTGAAGATCTGAGTGTGGGGGACCGCGTGGTGACCCGTGACAATGGCCTGCAACCCATTCGCTGGATCGGGCAGCGGCAGCTGGATCGCGCTGCCTTGCAGGCGGTAGCGCATCTTCAGCCCGTGCTGATCGCAGAAGGCGCACTTGGCAATGGGATGCCGGAACGGGATCTGCTGGTCAGCCCCAACCACCGCGTGCTGATCTGCAATGACAAAACAGGGTTTTATTTTGAAGACCGCGAAATCCTGGTGGCAGCAAAACATCTGACCGGTCTGTCAGGGGTCGATGCCGTTGAGACCACCTGTATCGACTATGTTCATTTTACCTGTGACGCGCATGAGGTGGTGTCGTCGGGTGGGGCCTGGATTGAATGTTTCCAGCCCGCAGATCAATCCCAACGTGGCACGGACCGTGGGCAGCGGGATGAGGTTTTGACACTGTTTCCAGAACTGGCCGCCCAGGCCCCGCTGCCCGCTCTTGCACAGCTAAAACGCGTAGGTCGCAAAACAGAGGCGCAGTGGTTCATTCACTGACCTAATCCCGAGGCCTACCCCCTTGGGCAGGGGAGCAGCCGTTCAGGATCCGGTTGGGGCGTGGCGTTGCGCGCGCCAATTTGCCCAAGCCTCTGGCGTGTCCAGATCGGTGAGCGCGTGTTGGTCTGGCAGGGCTACAGTGGCGATTTTTTCGCTGTTCTGGATCGCTGATTTGACAAGGGCGCGCGCGCCTTTATCGCCCTGTAATTGAGCCAGGGCGGTGAAATGGCGGCGCGGGAAAATCACCGGATGCCCGAAACGGCCATCGGCCGCCGTGGCGCGCAGGATCATGTCCGGCGCTGCGGCAAAACCGGAGATCACCTGCCGCAGATCCTCTTGGGTCAGCTCTGGCATGTCGGCGGGCAGAATCATCACGCCATCATAATCCGGTCCTACAGCGGCGACCCCGGTGCGGATAGAGGCCCCCATGCCTTCGGCGGCATCGGGGACATAGACCGCGGTTGCGGAGCGCATGTTGTTCAGGATCAGTGTGGCGCGGGGATGGGACGCGGCAGGCAGGGTGACATAGGTGTCATGGCCCGTGGCCAGTGCTGCCGCACAGATCCGGCTGAGCAGGGGACTGGCATCAATGTGTTCCAGCAGTTTGTCACGTCCGCGCATACGACGGGCAGCCCCGGCGGCAAGAATGAGAATGGCGATGTTGATCATCAGTATCGCCCCCTGGCGCTCGGCGGGGCTGTTGGATGCCTCCGGTGGGGATATTTTGGGTCAGAAGAGAGGGCGGGTCCAGCAAAAGCGGCGGTGAAAGGTCAGAGATGCTGACAGGATGTTTCGCGTGCGAAACATTGGGGCCGATATATGCCCCATCTGTTGCGCGATATCTGTTGTTTAGCGCGCGCCGGGCGCGCAACAGGGGGGGAGGTGGGTCAGTTCATCTGACCCACCTATGGGGTTAGCCGCGCATGCGGGCGCCGTCGGCGTCAAACAGCGGCTCGGTGATCAGCCGTGCAGCGCGCAGTTTGCCAAGGATTTCGATCTCCACCTCCAGACCGTCCTGTGCCAGATCACGGGGGATGAGCCCGAGGGCAATGGATTTCTGCGCGTGATGGGAATAGCCGCCCGACGTACAGAAGCCGACCACAGCGCCATCGTGCCAGATGGGTTCGTAGGCGACCACATCGGCGTCCTCTGCTGCCACCTCAAAGGCGCAGAGTTTGCGGGCGGGGCCTGCGTCGCGTTCGGCCTCCGCTGCGGCGCGACCGATGAAATCGGCGTCTTTCTTGAAAGAGATGAAGCGATCCAGGCCGGTTTCCGCAGCGGTGTAGTCCGGGGAGAATTCGCTGAGCCAGGAGCCGAAGAATTTATCCAGACGCAACGACATCATCGCCCGCATGCCAAAAGGCTTCATGCCATGCGTTTGGCCTGCGGACCAAAGGCTGTCCCAGAGGGCGCGTTGGCTGGGCAGGTCGCAGTAGATCTCATAGCCCAGATCACCGGTGTAGCTGACCCGCTGCACGATACAGTCGGCCATGCCAACTGTCATGCGGCGCACATCCATAAAGCGCATGTCGGAGACATCCTGACGGGTGCAGGCTTGCAGAACCTCCGTCGCGCGGGGGCCTGCGATCTGAAAACCGTTGCAGGCGTCGGAGATGTTCTCAAGGTTGATGCCCTCGTCCAGGTGCTGGAGGAACCAGCGCATATGGTAGGCCTGAAAGCCATAGGAGGCGGTAAGCTGGAATTCGTCCTCGGACAGGCAGGAGATGGTGAAATCCCCGATCAGGCGACCTTTGGGGGACAGCATCGGGGTCAGCGACAGGCGGCCCGGTTGCGGCACCCGGCCGGCCATGATGCGGTCGAGCCAGGCGCGCGCACCTGCGCCCCGAATGCGGTATTTGCCGAAGTTATGTACCTCGTTGATGCCGACGGCGTCGCGCACGGCTTTGACCTCGCGCGCGGTGGCCGCAAAGGCGTTGGAGCGGCGGAAGGACGGGGTCTCGTAGCGCGGCTCGTCCCCTTCGGCGAAGTAGTTCGGAACCTCAAGCCCGTATTGCGCGCCCCAGACCGCGCCCATGCCATCGAAAGTATCGTACATCGGCGTGGTGCGGAACGGGCGGGCGGCGGGCAGTTCTTCGTTCGGGTAGGCGATGGAGAAACGTTTCTGGTAGTTTTCAATCACCTTAGGCCGGGTGTAACCCGGTGTGATCCAATCGCCAAAGCGGGCCGTGTCCATGGCAAAGGTGTCGCGTTCGCATTCGCCCTCCACCATCCATTGCGCCAGCATCAACCCGACGCCGCCGCCCTGGGAGAAGCCGGCCATGACGGCGCAGGCGGACCAGTAGTTGCGCATGCCGGGCACCGGGCCGACCAGCGGGTTGCCATCCGGGGCAAAGGTGAAGGGGCCGTGGATTACTGATTTGACGCCTGCGCGTTCCAGCGCGGGAAAGCGGTTGTAGGCAAAGGCGATGCTGTCCTCGATTTTGTCGAAATCATCGGGCAGCAGCTCATGGCCAAAATTCCATGGGGTGCCATCGACGGCCCAGGGTTTGCAGGGTTGTTCGTAAAAGCCGATGCAGAGGCCGCGGCCCTCTTGTCTGAGATAGCTTTCACCGGCGGGGTCCATCACATGCGGATGCTCGCCACCTGCGTCGATGATACCGGCAATCTCCGGCACTTCATCGGTGACGATATACTGATGTTCCATCGGGTGCAGTGGGAAGTAGATCCCGGCCATGGCGCCGACCTCGCGCGCCCAGAGACCACCGGCGTTGACGATGTGTTCGGCGTGGATGGTGCCCTTGTCGGTGACCACATCCCAGGTGCCGTCCGGGCGCTGGTTGGTTTCAACCACCTTGCAGTGGGTCTCAATCGTGGCGCCGCCCATGCGCGCGGCCTTGGCGTAGGCGTGGGTGGTGCCGGAGGGGTCGAGGTGGCCGTCGAGCGGATCATAGAGGCCGCCAACAATGCCGTCGATATTGGTCACGGGCGCGATTTTGGCGATTTCTTCGGGGGAGACGATTTCGGTTTCCAGCCCCATGAACTGGTGTTTGGCGCGCTCTGCCTTCAACATGTCAAAGCGTTCCTGAGTTTCGGCCAGGGTGACGCCGCCAACGTGGTGGAGGCCGCAGGACATGCCGGTGATCGCTTCCAGCTCTTTATATAACTTGATGGTATAGCCCTGAAGGGCGGCCATATTGGTATCGCCATTGAGGGTATGGAAGCCGCCGGCTGCGTGCCAGGTGGAGCCGGAGGTGAGTTCCGAGCGTTCCAAGAGCATCACATCGGACCAGCCAAGCTTGGTCAGATGATAGAGCACCGAGCAGCCTACAACGCCGCCGCCAATAACTGCCACCCGTGTCGTCGTCTTCATTGTCCATCCCCTGTTAGGTTGCGTGGCTTATTCTGGACATATGTGAACAGTAGTCCAGCAAAAATACGACACAGCATGTCGCTGATGACGGGCAGATCGCCGGATCCCCGTGCCGGGCCGCTTTGTGCGAGCAGCAAAAGACAAGGCCGCAACATGTGATGCTGCGGCCCTGATGTCGGGGGATTGGGCGCGCTAAGGCGTCAGTTCAGCGGGCGGATTTTCAGCTCGGTCACCCGGTTGCCTTCGCGGGCGGTGACCTCAAGGCGGAAATTGTGGAAGGAGAACACCTGACCCACGATCGGGATCATCTGTGCCTCGTGGATGACCAGCCCGGCGATGGTATTGGCCTCTTCGTCGGGCAGGTTCCAATCGGTTGCGCGGTTGAGATCGCGGATCGTGGTGGAGCCTTCGACCAGATAATTGCCGTCGCTGGTCTTGCTGATGACGGTGTCTTCGTCCGGGTCGAATTCATCGGTGATCTCGCCGACGATTTCCTCAAGGATGTCTTCGAGCGTGATCAGCCCCTGAAGGGTGCCATATTCATCAACCACGAGCGCAAAATGGGTGCGGGCGCGCAGGAACTGGCGCATCTGTTCGTCCAGCGTCGTGGTTTCGGGGATGAAATACGGCGGCTTGGTCACGCTGGTGATGTTAAAGTTGCGCAAAGAGGCGGCATCGCCATCAGGGCCACCGATCTGGGCGTACATTTCCCGCAGCAGATCCTTGGCATGCAACACGCCGATGATGTTTTCCGGTTCGTCCTTGAACACCGGCAGGCGGGTGTGCGGCGAGGTCAGGCATTGTTCGAGGATCTTCTGCGGTTCAAGGCTGGCGTCGATCATCTCGATATTAGAGCGGTGCAGCATGATTTCTTCGACAAAGCGGTCCGAGAGGTCGAGCGCGCCGAGAATCCGGTCGCGATCTTCCTTTTCTACAACGCCTTCGGAATGGCCAAGATGCAAGGCACCGGCGATTTCTTCGCGTACCGCCATAATGTGACTGTCAGGATCAATGCGCACGCCGAACAATCCAAGTACGCCGCGCACGAAGAGCCGCACCGCGCCAACCACGGGGGCCAGCAGCGTGACCAATATGCCAATTGGGGGGGCGACGGCGGAGGCGGCTTTTTCAGGGTTCGAAATGGCGTAGGTCTTGGGCAGGACTTCGGCGAAGATCAGCACCAGCAGGGTCATGACGAGGGTCGCCAGCGCGACACCGCTTTCGCCCAATGCGCGGGTGAACAGCGCGGTCGCCAGCGATGTTGCGAGGATGTTTACCAGGTTGTTGCCCAGCAGGATTGAGCCGATCAGCCGTTCGCTGTCTTCGGTGATCGCAAGCGCGCGTTTGGCCCCGTTGGAGCCCTTGTCGGCCTGCGAACGCAGCTTGCCCCTCGAGGAGGCCGTCAAGGCGGTTTCAGAGCCAGAGAAGAATCCTGACAGAACCAATAAGAAGACAATTGCACCGGCGGTGGTCCAAAAGGTGGAGTCGGCAAAGGTCGAGGTGCTGTCCATCATATTCCCGAAAAGAGTAGTGAGATCACCATGGTTATGGGGTGCCAGCCGCGCTGTCGCAAGGGGGCGGGATGGCATGTCGCAGCCTGAGATGCTGTATTTATCTTTAGTCGTCGGATTCTGTGTCGTCCGGGTGCAGGGGGGCTGCGTGATCTGGCGGGCTCCCGGCGGGGCGGGCAAGCGGGTGATGTTCCAGCACCAGCTCGCTCAACCGGGCATCCAGTACATGGGTGTAGATTTCGGTTGTGGCGATGTCGGCATGGCCCAGCAGCGCCTGAATGGCCCGCAGATCGGCCCCATTGGTCAGAAGATGCGTGGCAAAGGCGTGGCGCAGGGTGTGGGGAGAGACAGCCTCGGGCGCGATGCCGCCGGTGACCGCAAATTCCTTGATCAGCAGATAAAACCGATGCCGGGTCAGATGGCCGGATTTCCCGCGTGAGGGGAACAGGAAACGCGATGGCGCTGCCCCTTTGGCAACGGCAGCCTCATCCGTTTTATCGCGCACCGACAGCCAGACCGCAAGCGCATCGCGGGCAGGCGGCGACAGGGGCACCATACGTTCTTTGCCGCCCTTGCCCAGCACCAGCAACATGCGCGGATCGCCCCGCGCGGCGGCGACGGGCAGGCCGACCAGCTCGCTTACCCGCATGCCGGTGGCATACAGCAGCTCCATCATGCAGGTGTTGCGCAGCCGGTCCGACAGGTTACGGCCGGATTGCCGCGCGGCGTCCAGCAGGCGATCCACCTCGATCACTTCCAGCGTTTTGGGCAGGGCTTTCTGTCGCCCCGGTCCTTTGATCTGGATCGCGGGATTGTCGCTGCGCCAGCCTTCGTCAAAGGCAAAGCGATAGATCTGTTTGATTGCAGAGAGGCGGCGCGCACGGGTGGCGCGCGACAGCCCTTCCGCATTGCAAGAGATCAGATAGGCCTCAATATCGGTGCGGTTGGCGGTGCCAAAGGCGAGACGTTTGTGTTTCAGCCAAGAGGCCGCGTCCTTCAGGTCGCGGCCATAGGCCAATAGCGTATTATGCGCCGCGCCCAGATCTGCGGCCTGCGCATCCAGAAAGGTGGCAATCCATTGCAGGTCATCCTGCGGAGCGTTGGCGGGCGGGGTCATCAGCGGGGGTATTTCATGGCGCGACGTCAGCGCCTGTCCAGCAACAACAGCTGGAGCGCGGCGCGTCGGGCAGTGTCTTCCAGGCCAACGGCACGGAAGGTCGTCAGCGCATCCGTAAGATCGCCAAGATTGCCATCGGCTCCCCGTGCAAAGAGATCCATTGCGCGCAGGATCGACTCACCCAATTGGCCGTTGTCCAAAAGCCGTTGCAGTTTGTGTGGTGCAGCACTCTCGGGACCAAAGGCGGCGGCGATGGCCTGTTCCACCCCGGTGTGGGCCAGATCAGCCGTAGGGATCCCCTGTGCCACGGCCGCGAGAAAGGCATGTTTGCCACGGGTTTGTGGCTGACTGTGAGAGGCGGTTTCATAGGTGGGGGCCAGGAGGCGGATGCGCCAGGCCAGTTCTTCGGCACTGCCGTCAAGGGGAATCCGCGCCAGCGAATCTGCAAAGAGATCGGCAAAAGCGGTTTCGATCTGCGCCGCCTTCATGGCGCGCCAGACTTTGGGCAGGGTTTTGCTCACAGCCTCGCTGCTGCCGGTTTCAAGCGCGGTTTCAAAGCGTTGCAGCGCTGCAACCCGGTCCCAGATCCCGCCCGAGGCGGCAGGCGAGCGGGCGCTATAGAGCCCTAGCAGGTGATTGGGATTTAACGCGCCAATGCGGGCCAGCCGTTCGGCGGCTTCCAGTTGGGCCTTCCAACCGGCCACATCGCGCAGATCCGCCGCGGCAAAAGCGCGTGGCAGATTGGCAGTGGGCCGACGCTCTCCGATGGTCTCATACAGGCGGAAGGTCAGCGGATCGGGCGATTTCGGCGCGCGCAGCGGGGCGGCATCTTCAAAGATATCTGGGTTGAGGAAACGGTCGAGCAGATCAAGCTGGCGGTTGTCCACCAGCTCCAGTGCATGGGCGGCCTCTAGCAGCAGCGCGGCGGTGGGCCAGTCCCCCAGCCGGGCGGCGCAGAAGATGCGGGCGGCATAATCCGGGGCCAGATGTGGCTTGACTTGCAGGGTGATGCAGGCCTTCTGCTCATCTCCGGTCAGTAATGTGGCATCGAACCAGCGTTTGAAACGCGCCTTGGTGCGATCTGGGTCGGCCTGTTCGGCCAGCGCCTGCGTGGGATCGGGTGCGCCGAGATCCATCAACCGGTCCAGCCGCGCCAGCAGCAGGGTCTCGCCGCCCTCAACCGGAGGACGGGTTTCCGACAGCAGCAGCGTGAACATCAACGATTGCATCGCGGGTGATTTCTGCACGTGGACACTGGCCAGCAGGGCGGCAACCTCATCCGCGTTGCTGCCGCGCCAGAGATCGACGGGCAGACCGGTTGAGGCAGGTTTTACCAACCCGATGGGTGTCACCAGGCTGGCCAACGGGGTGACGGTTATCTCTGGGCGGCGGGCGGTGTCGGCAACGGGCGGCTCCAGCAGAACAGTTCCCGGCAACCCTGCGTCGGGCGCAGGTGTCGCCAGCCAGTCGATTGCCGCCAGCGGATCCTGCGGTGTGGGTGCCTTGGTCGGGGTCGTTTTTGGGGCGGCTTTGGATGTCGTCTGGAGGGGCTGCACAGCTGCGGGTGCGGCGGGTGATTGCGCCGGGGCCGGAGCGGGGCCTGCAAGTGTGAAACCCGCGCAAAGCCCAAGACACAACGTCAGGTTCAGCCCACGGCGGCTTGGGCTGAACCGTGATTGCCCAGCCGGTTGGTCAGGCCCCACGCCGATGGCGCGGGATCTGAAAGACAATACGGCAGCAGATGACTCGCTGCGTTGTGGTCTAGTCGGCATTCAATACCACCGGTTTGCGGACCTCTGCGGTGGGGGCATCAAAATCAGCCCCAAACCACGGTCCGACATAGGCATAGATCACCAATCCGATCGCTGCCAGAATAACAATATAAAGTAGATATTTGATCAATCGCCCCATGGGTGTCCCGCTGACTGCTTCTTTGGCTTTTGTGCAAGTTATATATGGCCTTTTTAGCAATATCACGTCATTCACTGAAGAATGAGCGAAAAAGAGCAAACACTCAGTGGCGCGGGTGACCGCCGGGTGCCCGGAGCGCTGAAAAAAACCATCGTGATGGTGGGGATGATGGGGGCGGGGAAGACCGCCGTGGGGCGGGCCCTGGCGGCGCGTCTTAAAGCCCCGTTCCTAGACAGCGATCACGAAATCGAAACCGCAGCCAACCGCACCATCCCGGAAATTTTTGCCCGCGATGGTGAGCCGTTCTTTCGACAGAAGGAGCGACAGGTGATCCGGCGTCTTCTGGATGAAAAACGCTGTGTGCTGTCCACGGGGGGCGGCGCTTTTCTGTCTGAAGAAAACCGCAATATTATCTCAGAGCGCGGCATCGCGGTCTGGTTGCAGGCCGATCTGGATGTGCTGTGGGGCCGGGTGAAGCATCGCGATACGCGACCCCTGCTGCGCACCGATGATCCCCATGCGACATTGGCCGGGCTCTACCGTGACCGGGTGCCGTATTATGCCAAGGCCGATTTGACAGTGGTGTCAGACGGGCAGGCGTCGATTGATGATATGGCGGGTCGGGTGGTCGAGGCGCTGCGCGCGCACCCGGATGTGCTGGACTGGGTATGAGGAAAGAGAACGCGATGGAACGTGTGGTCCATGTTGCGCTGGGAGAGCGCGCTTATGATGTGGTGATCGGGCCGGATCTGCTGGCTGATGTGGGCGCCCGTCTGCGGCCGATGCTGCGCCGCCCGCAGGTGGCGGTGCTGACAGATGAGACTGTTGCGGCACATCACCTCGCAGCGTTGCGGGCCGGTCTGGCGCGTGCTGACATTGAGATGCAGGCACTGGCGCTGCCCCCGGGCGAGAGCACCAAAGCCTGGCCGCAGTTCAGCCGGGCGGTGGAATGGCTGCTGGAACAGAAGGTGGAGCGCAGTGATATCGTCATCGCCTTTGGGGGCGGTGTGATTGGTGATCTTGCGGGCTTTGCGGCAGCGGTGCTGCGGCGCGGGGTGCGGTTCGTGCAGATCCCGACCTCGCTTCTGGCGCAGGTCGACAGCTCGGTCGGGGGCAAGACCGGCATCAACGCGCCACAGGGCAAGAACCTGATCGGAGCGTTTCATCAACCTGCGCTGGTGCTGGCGGATACCTCGGTACTGGGAACCTTGCAGCCGCGCGATTTTCTGTCGGGCTATGGCGAGGTGGTGAAATACGGGCTGTTGGGTGATGCGGAGTTTTTCGCATGGCTTGAAGAAAACGGACCCGCATTGGCAGCGGGCAATATGGCGGCGCGGGTCGAGGCGGTGACGCGTTCGGTTCAGATGAAGGCCGATATCGTCGTGCGAGATGAGACCGAGCAGGGCGACCGCGCGCTCTTGAACCTTGGTCATACCTTCTGTCACGCGCTGGAGTCGGCAACCGGCTATAGCGACCGGCTGCTGCACGGTGAAGGGGTGGCAATTGGCTGTGCGCTGGCGTTTGAACTGTCGGCGCGGCTGGGTCTGTGCAGCCAGGAAGACCCCAGTCGGGTGCGCGCGCATCTAAAGGCGATGGGCATGAAAACCGACCTGTCCGACATTCCCGGCGATCTGCCCGATGCGGCGGCGCTGCTGGCGCTGATGGGGCAGGACAAAAAAGTGGTCGACGGTCAGCTGCGGTTTATTCTGGCGCGCGGCATTGGTCAGGCTTTTGTGACTGCTGACGTACCGCAGGATGCTGTCCTGACTGTGCTGAGCGATGCGCTGACGCAAAAGCCCTGATGTGATGCCAGGCTGACCGGCCGCGCAAGGCACACGGTACGCATGATGCGCTGACCACAGCCCCCGCCAAGAGGTGGGGGCTGTTTCGCATTTGCAGAGGTGCGATGTGTTCTGAGCGTGTCAGGCCCTGGCTGTGTCAGGCCAAGGCGCAAGCTTGGACGTAAAAAAATATGCAGATCCGCGACGGACCTGCATATTCAGCTGTGCAGATAATTCTGCGGTGTTTAGAACGGGATTTCGTCGTCGTCGATGTTATGCGATGCGCCGCCCTGGCTGCCGCCGCCAAAGCCGCCGCCCTGATTGCCACCGCCCTGGCTGCCGCTGTCGTAACCACCGCCGCCGCCATAGCTGCCGCCGCCACCCTGGCCGCCATAGCTACCACCGCCGCTGCCACCTTGGCCACCGCCTTCGCCGCGTCCGTCCAGCATAGTGAGGGTAGAGCCAAAGCCCTGTAGGACGACCTCGGTCGAATAACGGTCCTGACCGCTCTGATCCTGCCATTTACGTGTCTGCAACTGGCCTTCGATATAAACCTTGGAGCCTTTGCGCAGATATTGTTCTGCCACGCGCACCAGACCTTCGTTGAAGATCGCAACAGAGTGCCATTCGGTGCGCTCTTTGCGTTCGCCAGTGTTGCGATCTTTCCAGTTTTCCGAGGTGGCGATGCGCAGGTTGCACACTTTGCCGCCGTTCTGGAAACTGCGCACTTCGGGGTCACGGCCAAGGTTGCCGATCAGGATTACTTTGTTGACTGAGCCTGCCATGGGGTCTGTCCTCTTGGTCTGGTCTTTGGGGCGTGAAATTGGGCCACGGTCGGATGTTGCATAACCTCCAACCAAGCGATTTCAGCGTGCCCCATCAGGGTATGAATTCTATCCGGTCCGAATCTGGTCGCGCCGGGTTGGCGGCCACAGTATCGTTCCCGGTCGGTACATGAAAGTCGGCTGATGGCGATATCGTAACTGATCTGTGCATTTTACATCGCGGCAGGCGGGCGCGATAATCTGCGACTACGGCGCGTATGGCACGGGGCTTCCAAGGTGCTTTTCTTTTTAGTTAATCCAGCTATAGTTTCGCGCAATTGGGGCAGGGTAGGCGGTATTCATGTTTAAGCTGTTGATGGGGGTTGGTCTGGTCGCAGGTATCGTAGGCCAGATGGCGATGGCTGATATGTTCAGCACAAAAAGTCAGCGCAAGCTGTTTGCATCGCACGCCCGTGTGCTGGATGAACGCGCCGCTGGTCAGTATAAGAATTCAATCCGCCTACAGCCGCCGACCATTCATACCCCGTCGAAATATGGCAGCCTTCCCTACAGCGGCAAATATCGGGGTGAGTATCTGCATGTGGCGCGCTCCGCAGCGCAGAAACATGGCGTGCCCGAAGACCTGTTCCTGCGGCTGGTGCAACAGGAAAGCGGCTGGAACCCAAGTGCGAAATCCCACAAAGGTGCGTTGGGTCTGGCACAGCTGATGCCGGCCACCGCCAAGGCGCTTGGCGTGGATGCCACTGACCCCAAGCAGAACCTGGAAGGCGGTGCGCGCTATCTGGCGCGACAATACCGCAAGTTCGGGTCCTGGCGTCTGGCGCTGGCAGCCTATAACGCAGGCCCGGAAGCGGTGCGCAAACATGGCGGTGTGCCGCCCTACCGCGAAACCCAGAATTACGTGAAGAAGATCTGGGGCAGCTGATTGCGCAGGGTCGTGCTGGTATCGCGGCGCGGCTGATCCGGCATATGTCACCGAATATGGAATGGGCCGCTCGGCAGGGATTTGCGCATGTGAGAATGGGCTGTAAGCGGTCTTTTGCCGTCAATAGGGGATGCGTTGTTAATCTCCTGATAATTTCCCTTAATGCCGCGTTAACTTCGTTATGCCGCCAGAAAGTTGCCTTAATCTTTTGTCAATTATTCCCGAAGGTACAGAAGAGGAATATGCCGGTGACTATCAAGCGCTTTGACGAACGTCTTGCCCAGATGCAATGGCAGCCCCAGGCGGGTCCATCGCCACAGATCGTTGACAGCGTTATGGCAGAGCGCCCGTCATTGGCGATCCGTGGAGTGGAATACACGCTGGCGGGGGCAATTCTGGGCATTCTGATCGGGGTCGGGCTCAAAGGGATCTACACCCCCAGTTCGCCATGGGGGCCGGGCACCGGGACGATGGGGCTGGCCATTGGCAGTGCCGCCTTGGCCGGGGCTGGATTGTCACTGGTGGCAGCCGTTGTCGCCGCGCTGCGGTACCGCCAGATGCCACGCCTGATGCAATTTTCTTCGATGAACCTGCTGATTATCGTCATGCTGCTGCTCAGCTGAGCGGTGCCCAGGCGCGCGCAGATGCGGGCGCGCCTGAATACTGGGTCTGAATACTGGGCCTGATGAATTGCCGCCTGCTACTCTGCCGCGATCTTGATCACTGGCTCCATTTCATCCAGATCAGCATCGCTGAGGTGGCATTTCACCTGATGGCCACCCTGTAACATGCGCACCGGCGGAACCTCTATCTCACAGAGGTTGCCTGCGACCTTGGATTTCCAGCGGCACCGGGTTTGGAACGGGCAGCCGGGCGGCGGGTTCATCGCAGATGGGATATCGCCATCCAGCACGATGTGGCGTTTCTCCACTTTGGTATCGGCAATCGGCACCGCGCTCAGCAGCGCTTCGGTATAGGGGTGATAGGGGGGTGAGAACACCTGATCGGTGGTGCCCAGTTCGACCACATGGCCGAGATACATCACCATGACCCGGTCCGACAGATACCGCACGATGCTGAGGTCATGGGAGATGAACAGCAGCGTGGTTTTTTCCTTGCGTTGGATTTCCATCAACAGATCTGTGACGGCGGCCTGCACCGACACATCCAGCGCCGAGACCGGTTCGTCGGCGACAACGATACGCGCGCCACCAGCAAAGGCGCGGGCAATGCCAACGCGCTGTTTCTGACCGCCTGACAGCTGGCGCGGCATCCGATCGGCAAAGGCACGGGGCAGTTTCACCAGATCCAGCAGTTCCAGCATTCGCTCCCGGCGGGCGGCAGTGCTGTCACCGATTCCAAAGATTTCCAGCGCCCGGACGATCTGACGGCCCACGGTCATCGACGGGTTCAGCGTGTCAAACGGGTTCTGGAACACCATCTGCACATCGGACACCGTGCGGGTGTCGCGGTGCTCGATTGGGGTGGCTTCAATGTTTTTGCCATCCAGCTGGATTTCACCATCGGTGGCGGTCTCCAGTCCCATCAACACCTTGGCAAAGGTGGATTTGCCGCAGCCGCTCTCGCCGACGATGGCAAGGGTTTCGCTCTCGCGGGCCTCAAAGCTCAGCGTTTCGTTGGCCTTCACCACCTTGCGCGCGCCGCTGTCGAACAGCGCATTGGCCGAGACCTCGTAGTATTTGCGCAGATTATCGATCTTGAGCACAACCTTGCCCACGTCGGGCTTTTCTTTTTGCTCAGCGGCTTTGATCGGCGCGTTCCAGTCAATTTCGGCGTGGCGCAGGCAGCGGGTGTGATGACGGTCATTGCCATGCACTGCTGCCATCGGGATCTCTTGCGCATCGCAGCGCCCGGCCTCGAAATAATCGCAGCGTGGGCCAAAATTGCAGCCGGGGGGGCGTTCATGCGGCAGCGGGAAGTTGCCGGGGATTGCCACCAGTGGGCGGGCGTTCTTGTCCGCGCCCGGCAGCGGAATCGACCGGAACAGCGCCTGTGTATAGGGATGTTGCATCTCGTCGAATACATCATGGATGGAGCCGCGCTCCACCGCCTCGCCGGAATACATCACACACAGGCGGTCGCAGGTCTCCAGCACCAGGCCGAGGTTATGCGAGATGAACAGCATCGAGGTGCCGTATTTCTTGCCCAGATCTTTGACCAATTCGACAACAGCAGCTTCAACTGTCACATCCAGCGCGGTGGTGGGCTCATCCAGGATCAGCAGCGAGGGTTTCGACATCAGCGCCATGGCAATGACGATGCGCTGCTGCTGGCCACCCGACAGCTGATGCGGAAAAGAATTCAGCATACGTTCGGGGTCGGGCAGGCGCACATCGGTCACCACCTCTAGTGCGCGGTTATACGCTTCTTGCTTGCTGACGCCCTCATGGATCATCGGCACTTCCATCAGCTGTTTGCCGATCTTCATCGCTGGGTTCAGCGAGGCCATCGGCTCCTGATAGATCATCGCGATCTCATTGCCGCGAATGTCGCGCAGCTCATCCGGGCTGAGGGTCGCCAGATCACGGCCCTTGAACTTGATGGAGCCGCCAACGATGCGCCCATTTTTGCCCAGATCCTGCATAACGCCAAGCGCCACCGTAGACTTGCCGCACCCAGATTCCCCGACCAGCCCCACGGCCTCGCCGGGTTGCACGGCAACAGAGAAATCCATCACCGCAGGAATCTCCCGCAGTCGGGTAAAGAAAGAGATCGACAGCTTGTCGATTTCCAGTATCGGGCCGTCATACTCTGCCAGTTTGTTCATCTTGGTCTCCCTGGTGGGCCAGTTGTCACCGCAAAGGCGTCTTCCAGCTCCAAATATCTCGGGGGTCCGGGGGCAGCGCCCCCGGTACGTTCACTTCAATCCCTCAGGCTTTCTTCGCGCAGGCCGTCTGCCAGAAGATTGAGCCCCAGAACCAGTGTCAGCAGGGCAATCGCTGGTGGCAGCGCAGGGTGCAGATAGATCGACAGCAGCTTGCGTCCGTCATTGATCGTGCTGCCCCAGTCCGGGCTTTCGGGCGGCAGGCCTAACCCGAAAAACCCCAAAGTTCCCAACAGGATGGTGGTGTATCCAATGCGCAGGCAGAAATCGACGATCAACGGGCCACGGGCGTTCGGCAGGATCTCCCACAGCATGATGTACCAAGGCCGCTCTCCGCGTGTTTGGGCTGCGGCCACATAGTCGCGGGTTTTGATGTCCATCGTCAGGCCGCGCACAATGCGGAAAACCGTGGGCGAATTCACAAACACCACCGACACAAACACCACCAGAATGCCGCCGGGCACGTCAAAGAGATCGACGGGCCAGAAATCGATCTTGGACCCGGTCTCATTGATCAACGATAGATAGATGATGGCGCCCGGGACCAACACCAGCGCCAGCCACAGTGCATTGTGCTGCGGCCGCGTGCGAAACCGTGAATGGATCAGCACGCCGATAAAGATCAGAGGAAAAGCAAACAGCACCACAGCGATATATTGCGGCAGTCCGGTTTCGATGATCTCGGGTGTGACCAGCAGATAAAACAGCAGGATCACTGGAAAGGCGAGGATCAGATTGGCCATAAAGGACAGCACCGTATCCCACAGACCGCCATAATACCCCGCAGGCAGCCCCAGTGTGATCCCAACCATAAAGGCAAACAGCGTGGCCAGAGGCGCGATCTGCACCACCACCCATGCGCCGTCAATCAATCGGCTAAAGACATCACGGGCGAGGTTATCACCGCCCAAAAGATACCAGGCGGCGATGCCGCTGTCGGCCTCGGCACCGGGCAACGGTGTGCCGGGCAGCTTGTTCTTAAGGCCAGAAACCTGCGCTAGCGGGTCATGCGGTGCGATCAGATCCATGGCACCGAGAACGCCCGCGAAAACCCAGAACATTACCAAACCAAAGCCGATCATGCCGATGGGGCTGTCAAACAACTTGCCATAAAGACCAAGACGTCGCTTGAAGGTGATCGAGAAGACAAACAGCAGGATCAGCGCTGTCCATACCGGCAGCAGCAACCGTGCCATGGCACCTACGATGCCACCGCTGGCGCCAAACAGCAGTCCAAAGACGATATAGACCACGACCAATGTGGTGACGGTCAGAAAACTGTAGTGTACCGCACGTCCCGCCAGCATGTCAGGCGTCGCAGCGAGGCCTGCGCTGCCATGGGAATTCACCACAGCAGTGCGGCCCGTGGTCACAACGCTAAGCACCAGCCAAGCGACGATCGAAAATGCCAGAGCAATCAATGCAAGGATTAGCACTGGGTTTAGAAATGAGAGACTCCCGGTCCAGTTGAGAGGGTCCATTGTACGTTCCTCCTTCAGGAAATCCGGATGCGTGGGTTAAGGTAAACATAGCCGATGTCAGAGATTAGCTGCGTCAGCAGCACCACGACAACGGAGACCACCGAGACCCCCAAGAGAAGTTCGATGTCATTGTTGCCCGCCGCTTCGACCAACGCCCAGCCAAAGCCCTTGTAATTGAACAGGGTTTCGACAATGACCACGCCGTTCAAAAGCCATGGGAATTGCAGCATGATCACCGTGAAAGGCGCAATCAGCGCGTTGCGCAGAGCGTGGCGCATGACGATCTTGGGAAAGCTGACCCCCTTGAGCCGCGCGGTGCGGATATATTGCGCGGTCATCACCTCAGTCATCGAGGCGCGGGTCATTCGGGCGATATAGCCAATCCCATAGAGCGCGATGGTCAGCACCGGCAGAAAGAAATTCTCAAACGTTGGCTCTTTCATCGCTGAGGTCGCGGTGCCCTTGAACCATTTGAGGCCAACAGCTGAGGAGGTGAAGACGGCAATGAAAATCACGCCGGAGACATATTCCGGTGTTGCGGTGGTCAGGATCGAGGCCGTGGAAAGTGATCGGTCGGTGACAGAGCCTTCGCGCATGCCGGCCAGGACACCGATCAGCAGCGCTGATGGCACCATGACGATCAGCACCCACATCATCAGATAGGCGGTATTGCCCAGGCGAACCTCGATGATATCCCAGACGCCATCCTTAAACCTGGTGGAATAGCCCCAGTCCCCCTGTAGTACACCGCAGAACAACGGCGCGGCCTCGGCCTCTTCCGGCGTGGCAACACCAGCAATGCAGCGGCCGGTGACGCCCGCGTCGGTGACTGTCGTCCAGCCGGGCAGCACCCCCAACCACTGGCCATATTTCACCGGCATCGGCTGAAGATAGCCGTTTTTATCCAGCCAGCTGGCGACGGCCTCGTCCGACATGCGGAAGTTGCCCTCGGTTTTGGCTAGTTTTTCGAGGTTCGGATAGAGATTGGTCAGAAGGAACACGATGAAGGTGAGGCAGAGCGCCGTCAGGATCATCACGCCCGTGCGGCGCAGAATAAAGAGTCCCATGCAAAGTCCTGTTGGTCTGGCACGCGCGGTCGGGGCAACGCAGAGACTGCGCTACACCAGAAATCCGACTGCGGCTGAGCTGGCAGCGCCTGCCCCGAAAGGGCAGGCGCGGGCTGTGGTATCGGCGAAAATTACGCCGACCAACCCCATTTATAGTGATGATGTTCATACGAGATGTGCATATCGGCCCCGGCGACACCTTCGCGCATGTGGCGGTAGAGCGAGCGCCAGTAAGGCTGGATGGTGACACCTTCGTCCTGAATGATGGCTTCCATCTTGGCCATGACTTCGCGGCGCTTGTCCGCATCGGCGATGGCCAGCGCATCGGTCAGCAGGCCGTCGAATTCTTCGTTGGACCAGCCAAATTCGTTCCAAGCCTCACCCGAACGATAGGCCAGCGCGTGGATCTGAACGCCCAATGGGCGGTGGTTCCAGTTGGTGGAGCTGAACGGGTATTTCACCCAGTCGTTCCAGAAGGTGGAGCCGGGCAGCACGGTGCGTTTGACCTTGAAACCAGCATCGCGCAACTGCGCTGCGACCGCATCGGTGGTGTTCTTGCGCCAGTCATCGTCGATGGAGATGATTTCATGTTCGAAATCCATCATTCCGGCTTCTTCCATCAACGCCTTTGCCGCTGCGGGATCGACCTTGCGGGCGGGCAGTTCGGCATATTCGGGATGGATGGGACCGACGTGGTGGTTTTCCGCAGGTTCACCGCGACCGCCATATCCCAGCTCCAGGCAGACCGCATTGTCAACGGCCATGGAAATCGCCTGACGTACGCGTTTGTCGGCGTAAGGCTGCTTGCCATCCACCTCAGCCAGCTGGTTGGGGCGCACAACGATGGTGGCCATCGTAACAACTTCGGATTTCTGGTAACCAAGGCCATCCATCACGTCGATGAATTCACCAACCGATTCATAGAGCATGTCGACTTCTTCGGATTCCAGCGCCGCCAGCCAGGACGAGGAATCGGTGCCAAAGTCGATATATTCGATGCGGTCCAGCGCCGGGCGGCCAAAAACCTCTTCGCCCCACCACGTGTGATCTTCGTTGCGCTCCAGCGTGGCCTTCACGCCGACCTCAAGCTCGGTCAGGTTATAGGGGCCGGTACCGACATTGGCGGTGAAGTCTTCGGTCTGAAAGCTGGAGTGAACAATTGCGGCTGGATAGTCTGCCATGCCTGGGATCAGCGAGATGTCAGACGTGGGCAGGGACAGGCGTACGGTGTGGCTGTCCACAACTTCAATCGCACCGGCGCGGGCCTGACCGGACTCTTCGTCGATCAATGTGCCAAAACGGCCGGCCATGGAGTTGCCTTCCATGCCTTTGTCGCACCAGCCGGCGATATTGCGGGCCACGTCCTCGGCGGTGAAATCATCGCCATTGTTCCACTTGACGCCCTGACGGACATTAAGTGTGTAGACCGTGGCATCTTCGTTGATTTCCCAGCTGTCCAGCAACATGCCGCGCAGCGAGCCATCATTGTTGTATTCAACAAGGTACTCTAGCGTGCCGCGGCTTTCGTTGCCCATTTCGGACCAGTCATAGGTGCGCGGATCTTTCAGAGGCTTGACGAGCATCTGCATGCGCATGGTGCCGCCTTCCTGCATGTGGCCTGCGGCCTGAACCGGCGCGTCGAGCCCAAGCATGCCATAGGCGGCGGCCGAGCTGAGACCGAGGGCCGTCGCGCGGGCCATGAATTCGCGTCGATCCATCTTACCGGCAAGCGTTTCCGTCGCATACATCTTTGCCGCCGGGTGGATGTCAGTCCCGGTGATGGTGTCTTTTGTCATGTGGCTCTCCCTGTTGCACCGCTAGATATTTTGGATTTGGGACGGCGGGCCGATGTGGCCTGTCGATGCCTTTGGTGGTGCTATGATTAACGATTGTTTCCCCGTTCGGACATTCGGCCCCAGATTGGGCACGAGGTCAACGCAAGATATCGTCACTATATATGTATTTTGCGACATTTGGAGTGTCGTTTTAAGCTTTTCTTACCTTTACTCCAATCCGAAGGTCTTAGTACTGGGCAGATATGCCCAGTCTGGATTCGGTCTGAATCCCAATCATTTGGGGGCAATCGGAGTGCAGGTTGTATTGCCCATTCAGCGCGACCCGAGAGACGGGTATGGCGCGCGCATGGACATGTGGGGGCAATGCGACGCGATATTGGTCGGCGCGGATGCGAGCGGGATCAGGCGCTGCGTTTCAGCTTGTCTCGGGCCTGTTTGCGCAGGCGGCTTGGAGTCTCGCCGGTGTGCTGGGTAATGAAGCGCGTAAAATACGCGGCGCTGCCAAAGCCCAATGTGGCGGCGATATCGCGCATCGGCAGTTCGGACATGATCAGCAGGTTACGGGCGGCATGAAGCTGGCGTTCGGTGAGCAGCGCGCCGGCCGTTTTGCCGGTTTCGGATTTACAAACACGGGTCAGATGGGTCGGCGTGACATTTAGCGCGGCGGCATGATCGGCCATGCTGGCGTGTTGCGCGTAGCATTCCACGATCCGCCCGCAATACCCCTGCGCCAAGCGTTGTGCCGCGGTTGGCTTTGGGCGGCTGCCACTGCGTCCGGCCATCAGGCGTCGAATGTGGATTGCAATCAGCGTGCCATGGGCCTGCATCGCCCGGTACCATAGCGCCGGGCGATCCTGTTGTTCGGCTTGCATCGCCTGGAACATACTGTTGATCACGGCCTGATCCTGTGCGTCGGGGATGCGCAGGGCCTCTGCCGTTTCTGGGAAGTCCATCGGAGTAGAAGCCGGAACGGTCATCACTTGACCGATACATTGGCGACCAAGCTCAAGCGACCATAGCGTTCCGGCTGGCACAAAGATCACACTTTGGGGGCCAAACCCGCGTTGTTGCCCATTCAGAAAGACGCGACCCTGACCGCGAGTGATCCAAATCAGCAAGTGGTCTGAAATATCATGCGCCAGCTCGATCTGCCATGACCCGTCAGGAGTCAGCTGCGACAGCGGTGCGACAGTGATCTCGCCGATATGGGTTGGGTCAAATGGCATAAGATGGGTATGGTATGTGCTGCTCGTATTTTCGGTGCGCGCAAATGGGCATGAAAAATTGATTCTGGCAAGTTTTTGCCGAAATTTGCCCAAGGATTTAATAGAATTGTCCCGATCCAGCCTAAGAATGGGCAATTAAGTGCGCATTCCGCACGGTCAGCGGATCTCCGCGCTTTATCAGCGAGATCTTGCGAAGCCCGCGCGGCAGGCGGCGCTGTGGGGCAGAAGTGATCTGTCGGCTGGACAGGCCTGAGATCCTAGGCAGGGCGGTGCTGGATCCAGTCTTTCATCCTGGCGCGAAACCAGGTTCGCTGTCGTTTGGCAAACTGCCGGGTCGAGATCGAGGCGCGCTCGCGGGCGTCATCCTCGGATATCTGCCCCTGATAGTGCGCCATCAACTCTGGCACACCAATTGCCCGGCAAGAGGGCAGGGCGGGATCATAGCGATCCTGCATGGCGGCAATCTCATCCATCGCACCGGCAGTCATCATGGCGTCGAAACGGCGGCGAATGCGGCCCTCCAACCAGTCTTTGTCTGTGTCAAAAACAATGGCCGTACATTCCGCGATCGGCAGTGGCGGTGGGGGGGTATTGGCCTGCCAATCGGCAAGTCCGCGCCCGGTTGTGGTCAGGACCTCATAGGCGCGTTGCACGCGGGCGCGATTTTGCAGGTCGATTTTGGCAGCGGTTGCGGGGTCCAATACATCGCGCATCTCCTCCAGTGATAACCTGTCAGCGTCACAACGTATTTCCGCAGGAGTTGCGGGGATCTCGGCCAGCCCCTGTGTTAGCGCCGAAAAATACAAACCGGTGCCGCCAACGATGATCGGGCGCGGGCCTTGTTTGAGCAGCGGCAGCACCTCGCGCAGCCAATGACCGACGGAATACTCGGCGTCATAGGGGTGGTGGCCATAAAGCAGATGCGGCGCCTGCGCCTCTTCCTCGGGGGCGGGGCGGGCGGTGATGACCTGCCAGCAGTCATAGACCTGGCTGGCGTCGGCGTTGACGATGACACCGCCCTGGGTGCGCGCAATCTGAAGGGCGAGGGCCGATTTTCCAGACGCGGTCGGGCCAGCGATCAGCACCGGACGGTCGGCGGGGATGTCTGGCAGGGAGGTCGGCGGCGTCATAGTTAGGGTCCTGTTCTTCGGATGTTCTTCGGGGCGCGGGCCATCGGCGCATATCGGCTCTGAAAAACATCTCAGGCCGCATTGATCCTGCCGCCGATTTGCTTCATTTTGCGCGCAAAGTAACCCCGTCATATTCCGGAGCGCAACATGCCCCTTACCAACGATCAGCCGGAGGCCACGCCGGCGGCAACCTATAAACGTGTGATGCTGAAAATTTCAGGCGAAGCGCTGATGGGCGACCAGGGGTACGGGCTGCACCCGCCAACCGTCCAGCGCATTGCCCAGGAAGTGAAATCCGTGCGCGACATGGGTGTCGAAATCTGCATGGTGATCGGCGGCGGCAATATCTTTCGCGGGCTGTCCGGCTCTGCTCAGGGGATGGAGCGGACCACTGCGGACTACATGGGTATGCTTGCGACCGTGATGAATGCGCTGGCGATGCAGTCAGCACTGGAAGAGAACGGCGTATTCACCCGGGTGATTTCCGCCATCCGTATGGATGAGGTGGCCGAGCCCTACATTCGCCGCCGCGCGGTGCGCCACCTTGAGAAAAAACGTGTCTGCATCTTTGCCGCAGGCACAGGCAACCCCTATTTCACCACTGATACCGCAGCGACCCTGCGCGCCAATGAGATGGCCTGCGAAGCGATCTTCATGGGCAAGAACGGCGTTGATGGCGTCTACGACAAAGACCCCGCATTGCATGACGATGCCGTGCGCTATGACGAGATCAGTTATGATGAGGTTCTTGCCAAACGTCTGAAGGTTATGGACGCCTCAGCCATTGCGCTGGCGCGTGACAATAATCTGCCGCTGATGGTCTTTCCTCTGGATGAGCCGGGCGGGTTCCGCGGCATCCTGGCGGGCAAGGGGACTTATACCAAAGTCCACGGCTGACCACGGCGTCGGGCAGCAGCTGCCGACCTTGTACTGTCCGAAAACCAAACAGACCGTGCGTCCGGACCCAGGTCTGGCGCGCGGTTTTCTTGTTCTGACACGGCGGCGCAGGCTGCACCCCTGCGCATGGTTGTGCGCTTGTATGTTGCCGTGATGTTGATTCAATGGCCGCAAGATCCCGCCAGCGGCGGCTTCAAATCTGCGGCAAGATTGCTATACAACGCTCTGTCAATGTCTTATGAGCAATGCAAACACCGCCTCAAGTCAGGGGAGAGCAGAATGTCTGACGAATTTATTCTCGATACCGATGATCTACAGCGCCGCATGGATGGCGCCATGGCCAACCTCAAGACCGAATTCGCGTCTCTGCGGACCGGTCGCGCATCCGGCTCGATGCTGGAACCGGTCATGGTTGACGCGTATGGGTCTATGACACCGATCAATCAGGTGGGCACCGTCAACGTGCCTGAGCCACGCATGGTCACCATCAACGTCTGGGATAAGGGCCTGGTTGGCAAAGTCGAAAAGGCCATCCGCGAATCTGGCCTGGGCATTAACCCACAGCTCAACGGCACCATCATCATGCTGCCAATCCCAGAGCTGAACGAAGAGCGTCGCCGCGAGCTGACCAAAGTGGCCGGCCAATATGCCGAACACGCCCGCGTGTCGGTGCGAAATGTGCGCCGTGATGGGATGGATCAGATCAAGAAGGCAAAATCTGACGGCATGTCCGAAGATGACCAGAAATTCTGGGAAGGCGAAGTGCAGGAGCTGACCGACAAGATGATCAAAGCTGTCGACGCAGCCCTGGAAGTTAAACAAGCCGAAATCATGCAGGTCTGACACCTGCATATGTCACAGAGCACAGACACCGCCTTGGCGTCGGACCCGGTGGGCACAACCCTGGAACACGGGCCCAAACATGTGGCCATCATCATGGATGGTAACGGTCGTTGGGCCCAGTCGCGCGGACGGCCCCGCCTGTTCGGGCATCATGCTGGCGCCAAGCGCGTCCGTGAGGTGGTGGAATGCTGCCCCAGATTAGGCGTAAAGTATCTGACCATTTTTGCCTTCTCGACCGAGAACTGGAAGCGCACGCAAGTTGAGGTCGCTGGCCTCATGAGCCTTTTTCGCCGCTACATCTCCAAAGAAATGAAAGCGTTGTCGCAGCGCAATGTGCGGGTGCGTTTCATCGGCGATCGGGTGCGGCTGGACAAGAAACTGGTCACGCTGATGGACCAGATGGAGCGTGAGACTGCCGACAATGACGGCACCCACCTGACCATCGCGCTGAACTACGGTGGCCGCGACGAGGTGGCCCGCGCCACCAAACGGCTGGCCGAGGATGTAGCCGCAGGCAAATTGAACCCAGCTGACGTCGATGAGGAAACGCTGCCGCGGTATCTGGACACCCATGTTCTGCCAGACCCGGATCTGGTGATCCGCACCAGCGGTGAGGCGCGGATTTCCAACTTTCTGCTCTGGCAGTCTGCCTATGCGGAATATGAGTTCATCGACACACTCTGGCCGGATTTCAGCTCTGAGGAAATGGAGCGCCTGTGCCGCAGTTACGGACAGCGTGACCGTCGTTTTGGCGCGGTGAAGGCATGAATAGCGGGCGTTGGGCGGATCTGATGCCTCGGCTGATGTCTGCCGTGGTCATGGTGCTGGTTGGTGGCTGGGCCGTCTGGAGTGGCGGTGTGGTGTTTGACCTGCTGATCGCGGCGTCCTGTGGCGGCATGATCTGGGAGCTTCTGCGTATGGTGGCACCTGGCCGCCAGGGCCTGGCGCTGCCGCTGGGTGTACTGTCAACGGGGGCCGTCCTGGCGGCAGCCCTGCTGGCTGGCAGTTGGGGCGTTGGCCTGTTGATGGTGCCTGCGCTGCTGGGGGCTGCGGTGTTGGATATGCGTCGTGGGACCTATCTTGGCTTTGCGCTTTGGGTGCTATTTGCCGCCTATGCCTTTATCTGGATGCGCAGCGCGCTGGGGCTGGAGTGGATGATCTGGCTGATCTTGGTTGTCGTGGCGACCGATATCGCGGGCTATTTTGCGGGCAAAACCTTTGGCGGGCCGAAATTCTGGCCGCGGGTCAGCCCCAAGAAAACATGGTCTGGAACCTCGGCGGGCTGGATTGCAGCGGCCATTGTGGGTGCAGTTTTTGCCGCACAGGGGGCTGCCGGAATTGGCGTCGTGGTGCTGTCTGTGCTGGTGTCCATGGCGAGCCAGGCGGGTGACGTTGCCGAAAGTGCGCTGAAGCGCAAGATGGGCGTCAAGGATTCAAGTGGGCTGATCCCCGGTCATGGCGGGCTTTTTGACCGCTTTGACGGTATGTTGGGGGCCGCCGCCATGGTGCTGCTCGTGCTCAGCCTCTGGGGGCTGCCCGGCGGGGCATTGTAATGCGAAAAATCTCAATTTTCGGGGCCACCGGATCCATTGGACAAAACACAATTGATCTGATCCTTCGGGCCCCGAATGACTATGATGTGGTGGCGCTGACCGGCGGGGCGAATATCGCCCAGCTGGCGCAGGACGCAATTGCGCTGCGCGCGGATATTGCTGTCACCGCTTTTGAGGACCGCTTGCCTGATTTGCGCGCTGCATTGGCCGGGTCAGATGTGGCGGCCGCTGCGGGGCAGGCGGCCCTGACAGAGGCAGCGGCGCGTCCGGCAGATTGGGTGATGTCTGCCATTGTTGGGGCCGCGGGCCTTGCGCCGGGGCTGGAGGCGCTGAAACAGGGCGCGACACTGGCGCTGGCCAATAAGGAATCGCTGGTCTGCGCCGGCGCGCTGTTGTTGGAGACTGCCAAAACCCATAATGCGCGACTGCTGCCGGTGGACAGCGAACACTCTGCTGTGTTTCAGGGGTTGGCCGGCGAGGATATCACCGCAGTTGAACGCGTTATCATCACTGCATCCGGCGGGGCGTTTCGCGATTGGCCGATGGCGGATCTAAGGGCAGCCACGGTGGCACAGGCCTCGTCACATCCCAATTGGGATATGGGGCAGCGGATCACGATCGACAGTGCGTCCATGTTCAATAAGGCGCTGGAAGTTATTGAAACCCGCGAATTCTTTGATGTCGCACCAGAGCAGATCGAGGTTGTTGTCCACCCTGAATCTATCGTGCACGCGCTGGTCGGTTTTCGCGATGGGGCACTGATGGCGCATCTTGGCGCGCCGGATATGCGCCACGCCATTGGCTATGCGCTGCATTGGCCCGACCGGCGCGAGCTGCCTGTGGACCGCCTGGATCTGGCGCGGCTGGCACAGCTGACGTTTCGCGCCCCAGACCCCGCACGATATCCGGCCCTGCAACTGGCCTATGATGTGATGGCACGGCGCGGCTTGATGGGCGCGGTGTTCAACGCCGCCAAAGAACGCGCGCTGGATCATTTTATTGCCGGGCGTATCGGATTTCTGGATATGGCCGATATCGTCGCGCGCGTGCTGGTACAGTTTGACAGCGGTGATCGCGGGCTAGATGAGGCAATGACCCTTGATACCGTGCGCCAGATCGACCATCTCGCTCGTATCGAGGCCGACAACGTAATTCTAGACCACGTAAGGTAAACCATTGGATCTTCTCTCCTTCCTTCCGCAGCTTGGCGGGTTTTTCTATGTCATCGCCAGTTTTGTGGTTGCCCTGTCGGTGATTGTCGCGGTGCATGAATACGGTCACTACATTGTCGGGCGCTGGTCCGGGATCCATGCCGAGGTGTTTTCGCTGGGGTTCGGTCCGGTTCTGTTCAGCCGCGTCGACAAACGCGGCACCCGGTGGCAGGTGGCACTGCTGCCCTTTGGCGGCTATGTGAAATTCTTGGGCGACGCCGATGCGGCCTCGGGCAAGGATGCCAGCGCGATGGCGGATGTGGCGGCGGATCCGGTGGCATTGCGCCGGACCATGCATGGCGCCCCGCTTTGGGCGCGGTCGGCGACCGTAGCTGCGGGGCCTGTGTTCAACTTTATCATGTCGATAGTGATCTTTGCGGCTGTTTTCATGGTCCAAGGCACCACGCGTGACCCGCTGACCGTGCAGCAGCTGGTGCCGCTGCCAGGGTTGCAAACCGGCCTGCGTGAGGGGGATGCGCTCTTGCAAATTGGTGGGGTCGATGTGCCATCGCTGGAGGATGCCGCGGCTTTCAATGCGTTCCGCGATGCCATCCCGGAACAGCAGCCACTGCGCTATACCGTCTTGCGTGATGGGCAACAGACCGAGGTGGAGGGCCCATATCCTTGGCCACCGCATGTCCGGGGCGTGGCGCCGCGCAGTGCTGCTGCTGACATCGACCTGCAACCGGGTGATGTGATCACTGCGGTGGATGGCGCACCGATTTTTGCCTTTGACCAGTTGAAGCGCGCCGTTGAAAGTGCCGAAGGCAAAGTGCTGGTGTTGCAGGTCTGGCGCGCAGGAGAAGAGTTTGAGATGGCGCTGGCCCCCCGCCGCGTGGATGAGCCGCAGCCCGACGGCGGCTTTGCCACCCGCTGGCGTATGGGAATCGCCGGTGGCCTGGCTTTTGAACCTGCGACAGAGGCCTCTGGTATTGGCGCGGCCTTTGGTGCCGGTGCCGCGCAGGTCTGGAGCGTCGTGGAAATGTCCCTGTCCGGATTGAAGCATATGATCACCGGGGCGATCAGCACCTGTAACCTGTCCGGGCCGATTGGCATCGCCGAAACCTCGGGTGCGATGGCGAGCCAGGGGGCGGCAAGTTTCATTCGCTTTATCGCAGTGTTGTCCACGGCTGTGGGGTTGCTGAACCTGTTCCCGATCCCGGCATTGGATGGCGGGCATCTGGTGTTCTACGCCTATGAGGCCGTGACCGGTAAGCCACCCAGCGATGGCGCGATGCGTATTCTGATGACCTTTGGCATTGCGGCGATCCTGACGCTGATGCTGTTTGCTCTGGGCAACGACATCTTCTGCTAGGCGTTTTTCCGCCGACCGGGGTGTTCCTGGTCGGCGTGCCTGTCCGGCGCCGTGGGATCGAATGCCCAACTGTTGCCACATTGCCCCGTTAATCCTTTGGTAAGCCGCCGGTGGGCAGCGGCGCCGCATATCGCGGCGCGGTTGCGGCGGATGTGGGATCTTATTTAGATAAACGGGAGAGTGGACGCCATGAGCAGCCTGTACATCACCAATACTGGATTTGGCCTGTTTCTGCGCCTTAACTGGGACCGCGCCATGTCTGTGGCGACGATTTTGGGGGCGCTGGCGGCCGGTGCCTGGATCGGCAGTCTCTGAGTTTTCAAGCTGTTGCAAGCGATCTGGCGTGTGGGGACATACCGCGCGCCTTTTTGTTGTTTTTGACAAGTGATGATAAACCCGATACGCACGGATTAAGCTGTAAAAAAATCGGGTTTTGACTGATGGTTCGGGGGAAGCACACAGGTACATCCTGTGGGGGACGCAAATTGGGTGTCCATATTTTGTATAGAAACGTATCTGCTGCGGCATTGGCTGTTGCTTTGGGATTTGTCCTGACGCCACAGATCGTGGCGGCGCAAAGTTATAGTTTCACAAACGTTCAGGTGGAGGGCAATCAACGCATCCAGACCTCAACGATTGTGGCCTATACTGGCATTGAACGCGGCAAATCTGTGAGCGGTGGCCAGCTCAATGATGCGTATCAGCGCATTCTCGACAGCGGTGTCTTTGAGAGTGTCGAAATTGTCCCTCAGGGCAATACGCTGGTGATCAAGGTCACCGAGTTCCCGACCATCAACAAGATCAGCTTTGAGGGCAATCGCCGCATCAAGGATGATGCGATGCTGGCGCTGATCGAATCGGCACCGCGCCGGGTGTTCAACCCAACCGTTGCCGAGCGGGATGCCTCCAATCTCGCCGAAGCTTACGGCGCGCAGGGGCGGCTGGCCTCGACCGTAACGCCGCGCATTATCCGGCGCAGCGACAACCGTGTCGATCTGGTGTTCGAAATCGCTGAAGGCGACACGATTGAGGTGGAGCGTGTGTCCTTTGTCGGCAACCGCGTCTATTCCGACCGTCGCCTGCGCCGGGTTCTGGAAACCAAACAGGCGGGTTTGCTGCGGACCTTTATCCGGGCCGATACGCTGATCGAGGACCGTCTGGAGTTCGACAAGCAGGTGCTGCGCGATTTCTACCTGTCGCGGGGCTATGTTGATGTGCGCGTCAACAGCACCAACGCCGAGGTGACCGAAGAACGCGATGCAGCCTTCCTGGTGGTGGATATCACCGAAGGTCAGCAGTTTGAGTTCGGCGAGATTTCGGTCACCAGCGAGATGTCGGAAGCCGACGCGGATGAGTTCCGCAAAGTGCTGAAGGTCCGCCCCGGTGTGACCTATTCGCCAAGCGTGATTGAGAATGCGATCCGGCGCCTGGAAACGTTTGCGATCCGCAAAGGCATCGACTTTTTGCGCGTTGAACCACGGATCAGCCGCAACGACCGAGACCTAAAGCTGGATGTTGATTTTGTCCTGACCCGCGGTCCACGTGTGTTTGTTGAGCGGATCGACATCGAAGGCAATACGACGACACTGGACCGGGTGATCCGCCAGCAGTTCCGCACGGTTGAAGGCGACCCCTTCAACCCGCGTGAGATCCGCGAAAGCGCTGAACGTATCCGTGCGCTTGGGTTCTTTGCGAATGCCGATGTGGACGTCCGTGAAGGCAGCAGCTCGGGTGAAGTTGTTGTTGATGTAGATGTCGAAGAGCAGCCGACAGGCGCGCTCAACCTCGGTGGGGCCTATTCGGTCAACGACGGCTTTGGCATTAGCCTTGGCCTGACAGAGAACAACTTTCTTGGACGTGGCCAGCGCTTGTCGTTTAATATCTCGACCGCACAGGACACCGAGGAATACACGCTTGGCTTTACCGAGCCGTATCTGTTGGGCCGCGATCTGCGATTTGATCTGGATCTTGGTTATACCGAGACCGACTCCAGCTTTGCGCTCTACGACACCAAACGCGCGTTTTTCTCACCTGCGCTGACATTCCAGACCTCAGAAAACAGCACGCTTCAGGTTCGCTATACTTGGGACGACGATGAGATGATTGGCCGCGGAGACGATTCCTCTGGCTTCCCGCTGGCCGGGCCTGTCGTCACTAGTGAAATCAACCAAGGTTCATTGAACGCCAGTGCTATTGGCTTCACCTATACCGTCGACAGCCGTCTGAATGGTTTGGATCCCAATAGCGGTTACCTGATCCAAGTCGGGGCTGACTACGCGGGTCTTGGTGGCGATTCCGAATACCTGCGCAGCACTGCCAAATTCATTGCACAGCGTCGTGTCTTTAACGAAGAAGTCACCTTGCGCGCCACAATCGAGGCTGGTGCCTTTAGCTGGCAGGGAAGTGGCTTTAGCCGTTCGATCGACCGGTTTGTTCTGTCCCCCAGCATTCTGCGTGGTTTTGAGCCGGGTGGTATTGGTCCACGGGATCGCTCGCCCAATGGCGGCGGTGGGTCTTATGACGACTTCTTGGGCGGCAACTACTACGCGGCGGCCCGCTTTGACGCGGAATTCCCGCTGGGCCTGCCCGAAGAAATCGGTCTGCGCGGCGGTCTGTTCTATGATGTCGGCAACCTCTGGGGGCTGAACAATGCGGACACTGGTGCTGCCGGTGGCAATATTGTCGGGCGCGGCGGCTCTTACCGCCATGTTGTTGGCTTTTCGCTCTTGTGGACGACCGGTTTTGGCCCCTTGCGGTTCAACTTCTCCAAGGCGCTGAAGAAAGAAGACTTCGACCAGGAGCAGAGCTTTGACCTGACACTTCAGGCGCGGTTCTGATCGCAATGAAACGGGCTGTGGACACACGGCACAGGGGGGCGCTGGCCGGTTGGCTGGCGCCCTTTGTGCTGAGCCTTCTGGGGCTGCCAATGCAGAGCCTTTCGGTCACGGCACAGGAGGCAATATTGCCCCCTGCGGGGTTTCCGGTTGGAGAAACGTTGCAATTGGGGGCACCGCAGAATGGTTTGCTGACCATTCAATCCGAACGACTTTATGCTGAAAGCGCCTTTGGTCAGCGGGTCTCACGAGAGTTGGATGCCGAAGGCGCCGTGCTGACGGCTGAGAACCGCCGGATCGAAGCGGAGTTGCGGGCCGAGGAATTGGATCTGACCGCGCGGCGCAGCAGCATGGATCCTGCGGCGTTCCGTGCCCTGGCGGATGCCTTTGACGAAAAAGTTCAGGAAACCCGGCGCAGTCAGGACCAAAAGCTGCGCGAAATCAATCAGATGGGCGAGGACGCGCGGCGGGATTTCTTCACAGCCTCGCTGCCGGTGCTGCAACAGATCATGCGCGAAGCGGGCGCCGGGGCGATCCTGGAACACGCAAACGTCTTCCTTAGCGCCGATGCTGCGGATATTACGGATTTGGCGATTTCACGTATCAATAACGTATTGGGCAGCGGTGAAAGCGCCAACCCTGGCACAGGCGACGACTGAACCGCGCATGTTCAAGCAGACCGCGTTGCCGATTGCTGGATTGGAATGGCGGGGATGGGATGGCGGCAACACTCGCATCATCGGGCCTCTGGCTTGCCGAAGCAGCGACCAGTTGCTAGGAGATAGATAACATTCAGAAAACGGGAAAACCGCAATGACAACCGAGCTGAAAAGCGCCGACATTCACCTGATCCAGCGGATTCTGCCGCATCGTTACCCGTTTCTGCTGGTCGATAAGGTCGTCGAGATTGACGGCTATTCCTCGGCCTGTGGCATCAAGAATGTCACCATGAACGAACCTCATTTTCAGGGCCATTTCCCCGGTACTCCGATTATGCCCGGTGTCACCATCATCGAGGCGATGGCGCAGACTGCTGGTGTTATGCTGGGCGTCGGCATGGATATGATCGACACCGAGCTGCTGATCTATTTCATGAACATCGATAAATGCAAATTCCGTCGCAAGGTGATCCCCGGCGATGTGCTGAAAATGCGTGTGGATACCACCCGTGGCAAACCCGGTGGCAAGATCTTCAAATTCAAGGGTGTCGCGACTGTCGATGGCGAGACCGCAGCGGAAGCTGAATTCTCCGCCATGGTCGACGTACAGAAGGATTGACCCAGATGACCCGGATCCATCCCAGCGCGGTGGTCGAAGACGGGGCGACAATTGGCGCGGATTGCGTCATTGGCCCGTTCTGCCTGATTGGCCCTGACGTCGTGCTTGGCGACCGGGTTGAGCTGAAGTCACATGTGGTGGTGACTGGCCAGACCGAAATCGGCGAGGACACGGCGGTATTCTCATTTGCCGTTCTGGGGGAGATTCCGCAGGATCTGAAGTTTAAGGGCGAGCGCTGCAAGACCGTGATCGGCAAGCGCAACCGAATCCGCGAACATGTGACGGTGAATGCCGGCACCGAAGGCGGCGGCGGCGTGACCCGGATTGGCGACGATGGCTTGTTCATGGCCGGCTGTCACATCGCCCATGACGCGCAGGTCGGGGATCGGGTGATCGTTGTGAACTCAGCCGCGGTCGCGGGCCATTGCGTGCTGGAAGATGACGTGATCATCGGCGGCCTGTCTGGCATCCACCAATGGGTGCGGATCGGTCACGGTGCCATCGTCGGCGCCGTCACCATGGTCACCAATGATGTGATTCCCTATGGGCTGGTGCAGGCTCCGCGCGGCGAGCTGGACGGGCTGAACCTTGTCGGTTTGAAACGCCGGGGCGTGCAACGCTCTGATATCACCGCGCTGCGGGCGGCGTTTCAGATGCTGGCGCAGGGCGAAGGCACCTTTCAGGAGCGCGCGCGCCGTTTGGGTGCCGAAAGCGACAGCACTTATGTGCAGGAAATCGTTGAATTCATCACCGGTGAGAGCGACCGCTCTTTCCTGACACCGGGGGGCTGATCAGATGCTGGCATTGATTGCAGGGCAGGGCGCATTGCCCGCCGAACTGGCTGCGCGCCTGTCTGACCGACCGCTGATCTGCGCCATGCGTGGTTCAGAGCCGGACCACATCGAGCCGGAACTGACGTTCCGTTTGGAACAACTGGGCAGCTTTATTGCGCGATTAGCAAACTCAGGTGTGACGGAGATTTGCCTTGCAGGGGCCGTGCGTCGCCCGGCGATTGAGCCGGCAGAAATTGACGCCGAGACCCTGCCGCTGGTACCGGTGCTTCAAGGCGCTCTGGCCGCCGGCGATGACGGTGCGTTGCGGGCCATCATCGGCATTTTTGAGCAGGCTGGTATGAACGTACGCGCGGCCCATGAGGTGGCACCGGATCTGTTGATGGCCGAGGGTATTCCGACCAAGGTCAAACCGGGCGAGCTGGACAAGCCGGATGCAGAGCGTGGCGCCGAGGTTGTCGAGGCCATGAGCCGCGCCGACGTGGGCCAGTCCTGCGCGGTGCGGAGGGGGCAGGCAATTGCGGTGGAAAACCTCTTTGGCACCGATTGGATGCTGAACGCGCTGCAACAGCGCCCGGATGGCACTGGCGGCTTGTTGTTCAAGGCGCCCAAACCGGGGCAGGACCGCCGCGCGGATCTGCCCACAATCGGCGCGCAGACGGTGGAGCTGGCGGCGAAGGCCGGGTTGTCCGGTATCGTGCTTGAGGCGGGCGGTGTTATCGTTCTGAACCAGGATGACGTGGTCGCCACCTGCAACCGGTTGGGCCTGTTTCTCTGGCTGCGCAGCGCATGAGCCTACGGGTGTTCATCCTCGCGGGCGAGCCTTCTGGGGATCGTCTTGGGGGGGCGCTGATGGCTGGCTTGCGGCAGTTGCGGCCGGATGTCAGCTTTGAGGGCGTCGGTGGCGCTCTGATGGCTGAACAGGGGCTGACGTCGCGCTTTGATATGTCGGAACTGTCGGTAATGGGGCTGGCCGAGGTGCTGCCGAAATACCAGCATCTAAAACGGCGAATCCGCGAGACGGCTGAGGCCGTGCTGGAGATGAAACCGGATGTGATGATCACCATCGACAGCCCTGATTTCTCTCTTCGTGTGGCGGCTCTGGTGAAAGCGGCCAGCAATATCCGCACCGTGCATTATGTGGCCCCTTCGGTTTGGGCCTGGCGGCCGAAGCGGGCGGATAAGATGGCTAAGGTCATTGATCACGTGCTGGCGCTGCTGCCGTTTGAACCACCTTATATGCAGGCGGCTGGTATGGAGTGCAATTTTGTCGGGCACCCGGTTGTCGGGGAGCCGCAGGCCACCGAGGCCGAGATTGCCGAATTTCGCCGTCACTACCAGTTGGAAGATGTGCCCTGCGTGCTCGCCTTGCCGGGGTCTCGCCGATCGGAAGTGACCCGGCTGGCACCGGTGTTTGGCGCGGCGCTGAGGCAGTTTCAGGACAGCCATCCCGAATACCGGATTGTGGTGCCAGCTGCGGGACCGGTCGCCGATCTGGTCCGTAGCCATCTGGCGGAATGGTCGGATACTGCGGTGGTGATCGACCCCAATACGCTAAAGGCTGAAACCGCCAAGGCACATAAGCGCGCGGCCTTTGCCACAGCGGAGCTGGCGCTGGCCGCCTCTGGTACGGTTTCGCTGGAGCTGGCGGCGGCGCGCACGCCAATGGTGATCGCCTATAAGTTCCAGTGGCTCACCTGGCATATCATGCGCCGGATGGCGTTGATTGATACCGTCACGCTGGTCAATCTGGTCAGCGACACGCGGGTGGTACCAGAATGCCTTGGCCCTGAGTGCACGCCGGAGGCTATCGCCAAGGCGCTGATTAAGGTCAAAGCCGACCCATCCGCGCAGTCGGCAGCCATGGCGACCACGATGGAACGGTTGGGTGAGGGCGGTGAAGATCCAGGCCTGCGCGCAGGCCGTGCCGTATTGGACCGTCTGCCGACCGCCTAAGGCGGGGATCACACAGCTCAGGTTCGGGGTCTTTGTACTGCGGTCTGGCCGTGGGTCTAGGAAGCTAGGTGTAGATAGACGCTGTCGCACCATTTGCCGCTGATCTGGATGGTGCGCGCCGCACGGTGAGTTTCGACAAACCCCAAACCACGCAGCAGCATCAGCGAGGCTGCATTGTCGGGATCCACATCGGCAAGCATATGCGGCAAGTTCATTGTCGTAAAAAGATGTGGGATCAAAACCTCCAGCGCCTCGCGCATCAAGCCTTGCCCCCAGGCGGCGCGCTCCAGGAAAAAACCTAGTTCGGGCGCTTTCCAGATGCCCGCCTTGCCAATGACGCAACCGTCACGAACCAGCGCATATTCACGTGTGTCTGACAGTGGTGCGCGCAGGGTGCCAGTCAGCCATGCCTCGCTCTGTGCAATGTCCCTATGCGGCGTGTCGAAATACTGCATCGCCACCGGATCCGAGAAAAAGCGATGCAGATCGGTGGCGTCTCCGGCCCGCAGGGGCCGGAGGGTCAATCGTTGGGTCTGTAGCGGCTCAGGCACCTTTCCAGATCCAGCCGCCGCCAAAGATGCGGCTGCCTTCGCCTGCGTAGAATACACAGGCCTGACCGGGCGAGATGCCTTCCTCGGCCGTCAACAGTTCCACTTCGGCTTCGGTTGCGGAGATCGGCCGCACAATGGCCTCGCGCGGGGGGCGCGTGGAGCGCACTTTGACCTTGAGGTGCCATTCCGACTGCGAGGTAAAGGGGTCATCCCCCAACCAGTTGATTTCGCGCACTGGAATTGTGCGAGTTGCCAGCAGCTCTTTCGGGCCAACAACAACCTGTTTGGTGTCGACATCCAGCTTGACCACATAAAGTGGCTCGCTCAACCCGCCGATGCCCAGCCCCCTGCGCTGACCGATGGTATAGTGTATAACACCGTTATGGCTGCCAAGCACCCGGCCATCGGAATGCACAATTTCGCCTGGTTCTGCCGCGCCGGGGCGCAGTTTTTCGATCACGCTGGCGTAATCGCCATTGGGCACAAAGCAGATGTCCTGGCTGTCAGGTTTATCCGCCACGGCCAAACCGTATTGCGCAGCCATCTCGCGGGTGGCGTCCTTGGAGGGCAGATGACCGAGCGGAAAGCGCAGATAATCCAGCTGCTCTGGTGTGGTGGAAAACAGGAAGTAGCTCTGGTCGCGATTGGCATCTTCCGCCGAATGCAACTCGGCCCCATTGGGGCCATCTTTGCGCTGAATATAGTGCCCTGTGGCCATGCAGTCGGCCTCTAGGTCACGGGCGGTTTCCAGCAGATCCTTGAATTTCACCCGCTCGTTGCAGCGGATACAGGGTACCGGGGTTGCGCCAGCCAGATAGCTGTCGGCGAATTCATCAATAACGGCATCTTTAAAAATGTTCTCATAATCCAGCACGTAATGCGGAAAACCACGCTCTTCGGCGACTCGGCGCGCATCGTGGATATCAATGCCGGCACAGCAGGCGCCTTTCTTGGCCAGGGCCGCGCCATGGTCATAGAGCTGCAAGGTCACGCCCACCACGTCATAGCCCTCATCGGCCAAATGTGCAGCAACAACAGAGCTGTCGACGCCGCCGGACATGGCCACGACCACGCGCGTCTCGGACGGTGGTTTGGCAAAGCCTAGGGAATTCACGGTGGGATTGGGATCCAGCGCCATCAGGCGACTCCTCGGATATGTAGGAAAGACATCGCAGAATATAGGAAAATCCTAACGATCCTCAAGGGGGGAGGTTCACGGCTCTTTAAGGCGTTTGCGCGAAATGTGGTGACGGACCAATTTCTATGTTCCACACGAAGGAAGTTCGAGATGTTCTTGAAGAAAGTCGATGGCCCCCGTGCTGTGACCCTGCCGGATGGTACGGTGATGACGCGGGCTGATCTGCCACCAGAAACAACACGGCGCTGGGTGGCGTCACGTAAGGCGGCAGTTGTACGCGGTGTGCTCTACGGCTTGATCCCCCAAAGCGAGGCGTTGCGCCGTTATGGCTTAAGCGAAGAGGAATTTCGTGCCTGGGTTTCAGCCGTCGCAGATTTTGGCGAAGACGCCCTGAAAGCCACCCGTCTGAAAGACTATCGCAAATCCTGAGGCAAAAAAATCATTCACTCTTGAGGTGAGCGCGCAAATTAACCATCATGGTAACGGGCCATTAACTTTTTTCCATCAAGGTTAATTCAGACCTGAGGGAAACAGTGTACAGGCGGAGAAAATAATATGCGCATTCTTCTTGTTGAGGATGATCCAACAACAGCGAAAAGCATTGAGTTGATGCTGACTCATGCGAACCTCAACGTTTATTCGACCGATCTCGGCGAAGAGGGGATCGATCTAGCCAAACTATATGATTACGATCTGATTCTGCTGGATCTTAACCTGCCAGATATGAACGGCCACGAGGTGCTGCGTCAGCTGCGTATGGCCCGTATTGAAACCCCGATCCTGATCCTCTCCGGTGCTGATGACACCGAGAATAAGATCAAGGGCTTTGGCTTTGGTGCCGATGACTACCTGACAAAACCCTTCCATCGCGAGGAACTGGTGGCCCGTATTCACGCCATCATCCGCCGCTCGAAAGGACATTCTCAGTCGATTATCAACACCGGTAAGATTTCTGTTAATCTGGACGCCAAGACCGTCGAGGTTGGCGGTAAGGCCGTACATCTGACCGGCAAGGAATATCAGATGCTGGAGCTGTTGAGCCTGCGTAAAGGCACAACGCTGACAAAGGAAATGTTCCTCAACCATCTTTACGGGGGCATGGACGAGCCAGAGCTGAAAATTATCGATGTATTTATCTGTAAACTGCGCAAGAAGTTGAGCACAGCAACAGGTGGCGACAACCATATCGAGACCGTCTGGGGCCGTGGCTATGTGCTGCGCGATCCACAGGAGGATCAGATGGGTGGTGGACATCGCATGGCGGTGGGCGCCTGATCCGGCGCCTGACCACATCTCTTTACTTTGCTAGAATGATCCCGCTGCGGCGGGATTTTTCACGTCTTGGCGGTGCGGGTGGCTGGACGCGATGGCGTCACCGCCCTATCACCTAGCAAAGACAGAGCGAGGCGAGAAACGTGACACAGTCAGGCGAGACAGATCTTAACAGTTTGACTACCGACGACGCCCGCAGGCAGTTACTGGAGTTGCAGGAACAATTGCGCGCTGCCGATCTCGCCTATCATCAGGCCGATGCGCCCGAGATCAGCGACGCTGAATATGACGCCAAGAAACGTCAGTATCGTGCTTTGGTGGACCAGTTTCCGGAGCTGGCTGAGATCGCAACCCAGCTGGACATGGTTGGTGCGCCGGTGGCATCTGGTTTTGGCAAAATCACCCACGCACAACGGATGATGTCGCTGGGCAATGCCTTTGACGATGATGATGTGCGGGATTTCGACAAGGGGCTGCGCAAATACCTTGGTCTTGGCGGGACTGATCCGCTGGCCTATACAGCTGAACCAAAGATTGACGGCCTGTCGCTTTCGCTGCGCTATGAAGGCGGCAATCTGATCTATGCGGCCACGCGCGGTGACGGTGCGGTAGGCGAAAACGTCACCGATAACGCCCGCACGATTGCGGATGTACCGCACCGGGTCGAGCAGGCCCCTGATGTGCTGGAGGTCCGCGGCGAAGTTTACATGAGCCACGCGGATTTTGCGGCGTTGAATGAACGTCACGCAGCGCAAGGAGGCAAGACATTTGCCAACCCGCGCAACGCTGCCGCAGGCTCTTTGCGCCAGTTGGACGCGGAAATCACCCGTGCGCGCCCTTTGCGGTTTTTTGCTTATAGCTGGGGTGAGCTTTCTACCCCCCTTGCAGAAACGCAGTTTGCCGCATTGAAACGCCTGCAGGATCTGGGCTTTCAGACCAATCCGCTGACCAAACATTGCAAGAGCACTGCAGAGCTGATCGACCACTATCGCCAGATAGAGGCGCAGCGCGCGACCCTTGGCTATGACATTGATGGTGTGGTCTACAAGGTGGATGCGCTGGCCTTGCAAGGGCGTTTGGGCTTTCGGTCCACCACGCCGAGATGGGCGATCGCGCATAAATTCCCGGCCGAACTCGCCTGGACACATCTTGACGGCATCGACATCCAGCTGGGGCGGACCGGCGCACTGAGCCCGGTGGCCCGGTTGCAGCCGGTGACGGTTGGTGGCGTGGTCGTCTCAAATGCGACGCTGCACAATGAGGATTACATCCTTGGCCGCGATTCCAAAGGGGGGGAAATCCGGGGGGGCAAGGATATCCGGGTCGGCGATTGGGTGCAGGTTTATCGGGCCGGCGATGTGATTCCAAAGATTGCGGATGTCGATCTGTCGAAACGACCGGATGATGCCGTGCCCTTTGTCTATCCGACCACATGCCCGGAATGCGGCAGTGATGCGGTGCGCGAGGACGGCGACGCGGTGCGCCGTTGCACTGGCGGTATGATTTGCCCTGCACAGGCGGTAGAGAAGCTGAAGCATTTTGTATCACGCGCGGCCTTTGATATCGACGGGTTGGGTGCCAAACAAGTCGAGCAATTCCACGCTGACAAGTGGATCAAAGAACCATCGGATATCTTTGATCTCAAAGAGAATTATGGCTCTGGAATGCAGCAGCTCAAGAACCGTGAGGGATGGGGTGGCAAATCCGCCGACAATCTTTTTGCGGCAATCGAAGACAAGCGCCGCATACCATTGGCGAAACTGATATTTGCTTTGGGCATTCGCCATGTGGGCGAGGTTGGTGCCCGTGATCTGGCCGTACATTATGGAGATTGGCAGCTGATGGCTGATGCGCTCGACCGTGCGCAGCCTGCGGCCATGGCCCATCGTGCGGCGGATGAGGCGGAAGACCAGGAGCGCCAGCAGGCGGCAACACAGGGGCGCCGCGCGCGGATTTCTGAAACCCGTGCTGCCGTGGTTGCAGATCACAACGTTCCAGATGATGCGGCAGCGGCCTGGTCAGATTTGATCGGGATTGACGGTATTGGTGCGGTATTGGGATTGTCGCTGTGTGATGCCTTTGCCAATACAGAAGAGCGCGCGGCGTTTGACCGGCTGATCGCACAGCTCAGCATCCTGCCGCCCGAGACCCCGACCAACGACAGCCCGGTGACGGGGCTCACCGTGGTGTTCACTGGAACCTTGGAAAAAATGAGCCGTGCCGAGGCCAAGGCGCGCGCCGAAAGCCTGGGGGCTAAGGTTGCGGGATCGGTGTCAAAGAAGACCGATATTCTGGTGGCGGGTCCGGGGGCTGGGTCCAAGGAGCAGAAGGCCCGCGATCTGGGAGTGCGGATCATGGATGAAGACGGCTGGTTGAAGCTGATTGAGGGCGCATGACCGGCAGACCAGAAATCCTGTTCCCTCTGTTTGCCGGATTGGAAACCCTGCAAGGCATTGGGCCTAAGACGGCGCAGAATTTTGCACAGATTGATATAGAAACACCGCGTGACCTATTGTTTTCGCTTCCATATTCCGTGGTGGATCGACGGCGTAGGGAGAGTATTCGCGGCCTTGATTTTCCTGCGATCGCCACGGTCGAAGTGACCATCGGTACCCACCGACCCGCACGCAACAAGGGGGGGGCATATCGGATTACCGTGACGGATGCCGAGGAAGAATTTCAGTTGGTCTTCTTTCATGGCCGCAGCCGTTACCTAGAGGTGCAGCTGCCAGAAGGCGCGCGCCGCGTTGTGTCGGGCAAGCTGGAGCTGTTTGATGGGGCTGCGCAGATGGTACATCCCGATCACATGGTTGCGCTGGATGAGGCGGCGGAGATCCCCGATTTTGAACCGGTCTATCATCTGACCCATGGGGTGTCGCAAAAGACGATGTTCAAAGCGGCACAAAGCGCGCTGGACCGTCTACCGGACCTTGCTGAATGGGCGGATCCATCCCAAATCCGCAAGGAAGACTGGCCAACATGGTCAGAGGCGCTGACCTTTGCCCATAACCCGGATGGGCTGGATGCGCTGGCGGCCGAGGCACCGGCACGGGCAAGGCTGGCCTATGATGAGCTGTTTTCACATCAGCTGACTCTGGCGCTGGCACGGGCGCGTGATCGTACACTACCTGGGCGCAGCAGTGTGGCAACAGGGGCGATGCAGTCGCGTGTATTGGCGGCGCTGCCTTATCGTCCGACCAATGCGCAGGCCCGTGCCATTGATGAGATCACCACCGATATGGCGCGTTCAGATCGAATGAACCGGTTGTTGCAGGGTGATGTCGGATCAGGGAAAACTCTTGTTGCTTTCATGGCTTTGCTGGTCGCAGTTGAAGCGGGCGGGCAGGGTGTGATGATGGCCCCAACTGAAATTCTGGCGCGTCAGCATCTGGAAGCATTGTCCCCGCTGGCAGACACCGCAGGCGTGGTGCTGGAGATCCTGACAGGCCGTGACAAGGGGCGCGAGCGGGCGGCGAAATGCGCGGCGCTTGCGCGCGGTGACATCCATATCCTTGTGGGCACCCATGCGGTGTTTCAGGCGGATGTCAGCTTTCACGATCTGCGTTTGGCAATTGTGGATGAACAGCATCGGTTTGGTGTGCGCCAGCGTATGGAGTTGGCGGAAAAGGGCAAGGGCGCCGATGTGCTCGTTATGACCGCCACGCCGATCCCGCGGTCGCTGGCGTTGACGCAATATGGCGATATGGAAGTGTCGGTGCTGGATGAAAAACCGCCGGGGCGCAAACCGGTGAAAACCGCCGTCATCAGCACGGAACGGATGCAAGAGGTGGTGAGCCACCTGCGCGGCGCTATCGACGAAGGGCGGCAATGCTATTGGGTCTGCCCGTTGGTCGAAGAATCCGAGGTGATGGATCTGACCGCGGCCGAAGAGCGGTTCAAGCATCTGCGCGCCACCCTTGGCGATGGCGTCGTGGGGCTGGTGCATGGTCAGATGCCAGCGGCAGAAAAGGACGCAGCCATGGCGGCGTTTCAGGCGGGCAAGACCAAAGTACTGGTCGCCACCACGGTGATTGAGGTCGGGGTCAACGTGCCCAATGCGTCGATCATGGTGATTGAGCGGGCAGAGATCTTTGGCCTGGCGCAACTGCATCAGCTGCGCGGGCGGGTGGGGCGCGGCGATGCCGCCTCGACCTGTCTGCTGCTCTATCAGGCACCGCTCAGCAAAGGTGGGCAGAAGCGGCTGGAGATCCTGCGCGAAACCGAAGATGGCTTTCGCATCTCGGAGACCGACCTGGAAATGCGTGGCGCGGGGGATGTCATTGGCACCGCCCAGTCCGGTTTGCCACGATTTCGTATTGCGAATCTGGAACGTCAGGCAGGGTTGATGGCAATCGCACAAAGCGATGCACGGGCTTTGCTGACCTCTGACCCGGATCTGAGCAGTCCACGTGGTCAGGCGGCACGGGTTCTGTTGTGGTTGATGAAGCAGGATCAGGCAATTCGTTTGATTTCTGTCGGTTAGCAAAAAATCCTGATGTGATGACAGATTGAAACATGGCCCATGCCGCGCCGTTTCTGGTGATGGTTCTCTGTTCGTGTTCCCTGATGTTCTCAAATGTTCTTATAAAGTTCTTTACAGGTGGAGTTGAATGTGAGAACAAATAGGCAACAACCACGCCAGAGAGCGATAGCAAGACAGACAGGAGGCCCGCACCATGATGACCCAAATCAAAACAACTGTTCAGAATGCCCATTCGACACTGCTGCAAGATGCCATTGGCGCTGCGGCACTGGTGGTGATGTTGGTGGCGGGGTTGCACCTGCCCGGCCTGCTGTGATGCTACCGACCGGCCAGCTGTGAGGTTTTAGATTTCCTGATCGCACTCTTTATGCCGGACGGGGCCGCCTGTCCCAAGCTTGCCCGGTTTGCCTGCCGGTCTGGCCGACCTGCCTCAGGTCAACAGGTCCCGTTCGGGTCCCGCATGAGAGAGCATACTGCCGCCGCCACCCCCTCGGGTGTGCGGCGGTTTTTTCGTGTGGTTCGTGGAGTATGGATCCGACGGCAGCTACGCGCGGATGTCAGGGCTGTCGGCGCTACGCAGCGTTTGCACTTGCGGGCCTGTGGTCAGGCCTGAGCGCTGATCGCTCAGGCGCAGGTCTGTTCCTGATAGGTCTGCATCGCCTCCAAGGTGGCATCCAGCGCCAGCAGGATCGACGCATGGCGGTTCTTGAATTCTCGCGCGGGGATCAGCACCTGGAACCCGTCAAAGGGGGCATCTGGGACCGGCCCGTCCTCGGTCAGCATGGCCTTGAGCTGCTGGCGGGCCTGTTCAACCTCTGCCAAGGTGCGGCCAACAATGACCTCGCCGACAACGGCGGCAGAAGCCTGCCCCAATGCGCAGGCTTTGACATCCTGACCAAAATCACTGATCCGCCCATCCTCTACCCGCAGGTCCACCGTCACCGTCGAACCACACAGGGGCGACCGTTTCTTGACGCTGGCGTCCGGGGCCTCGAGCCGGTCGAGATGCGGAATATCGGCGGCCAGCGCCAGGATCCGTGCGGAGTATAATTTTATCAGATCAGTCTCGCCGGACATGGGGTACCTCGGGCTTTCCCTTACGCGCTGTTCTCAATACATAGGGGGCGAGTTCCCAGATGCAAAGGTTTTTGCCATGTCTTTTGATCCTCTTAGCCTAAAGTACAATGAGGCCGGTCTGATCCCCTGCATCGCGCAGGAAGAGGGCAGTGGCGAAATCCTTATGATGGCCTGGATGAATGCGCAGTCGGTCATGCGGACGTTGGAGACACATAAGGTGACATATTGGTCGCGTTCGCGTCAGGCATTCTGGGTCAAGGGCGAGAGTTCAGGGCATTTGCAGGAACTGGTGGATTTGCGGATCGACTGTGATCGCGATTGCCTTCTGGCGGTGGTGCGTCAGACCGGCCCTGCCTGTCACACCAATCGGCGCAGTTGTTTCTACACTGCCATTCGCGATGGCGAAGAGCTGGAGCTGATGCAGCCGATGGTCTGATGGCGCTGATAGCTGGGGACGGCCCTGACGCGCAGTGCCTCCGGCGGGGATATTTTAGCCAGAAGAAGCGGGCAGGCCGATCATGGCGCGAATATCAAGCGGAGTTACCCCCTCCCTGCGGTATTTGGCGATGGCGCGGGCGTCATCCCGTTTGGCGAGGCGTTTGCCCTGATCGTCACGGATCAGCGGGTGGTGGTGGTAGACCGGCGTCGGCAGGCCAAGCAGCGCTTGCAGCAGCACGTGGATCTGCGTGGCCTCAAACAGATCTGCGCCCCGCACCACATGGGTGATGTGCTGGTCGGCATCATCCACCACCACCGAGAGATGATAGGCGCTGCCCATGCCGCGGCGCACAAGAATGATATCACCGACCGTTGTTATCAGTCGCCGGGGGTCCAGTGGGTGTTGGCCGTTATAGGTCTCGCCGGTCTCGGAGAAGGGCCGTAGCCGGGCAGCGCGCACGGCGCTTTCCATATTGAGGCGGATCACATCCTCGGCGCCAGCGTCCGCCATCGCGCGGTTCCGGCAGGTGCCGGGGTAGATGCGTCCGTCGGGGCCAAATTGCGGCACGCCCTCTTGCGGAGCACCTGCAGCGGCCTCGATATCGCGGCGATTGCAGCGGCAGGGATAGGTGAGTCCCATAGCGGTCAGCTGATCGAGCGCGGCCCGGTAACGGGGCAGTCGCTGCGACTGGCACATCACCGGCTGCGGCCAGTCAAGGCCCAGCCAGACCAGATCCTCATAGATCTGCTGTTCCCAGTGCGGGCGGGACCGGGCCGTGTCGATGTCCTCAATCCGCAGCAGAAAACGGCCACCGCTGGCCTGTGCCATATCATGCGCCAGAAGTGCGGAATAGGCGTGGCCCAAATGCAGTGGTCCAGTTGGCGACGGGGCAAAGCGGGTGGTAAATATCAAGACTTCTCAATTACGTAGACTGTGGACTTAAGGTCAATACCAGGGAGGTGATCGCCGTGCTCCCGAGATAGCAGTCGCGCGGCGGAACAGTCCAGCCATTCATTGAGTTTCCCGGTGTAGGCCGAGTCTTCCAACGCGTGGTCATTGTAGGAAAACACAAATAACCCACCCCGTGGCAGGGCGTGCATAATCATATCAAATACTTCTGGAGGGGCGGCACCGGTGCCCAATACGCCGCAGCCGGTGATCAGACGATAGGCACCTTTGGCGATTGGTTGGGGATCTGTTACTTCTATCTGCGTCAGGTGCCGATAGGCGCCTTTGCCTCGGGCCTGTTCCAGCATTTCGCCGGAGGGTTCCATCCCGTCGATGGTCTGAAATCCCTGGCGTCGCAGTGCGAGGCCCGACAGGCCAGTGCCGCAGCCAAAATCCAGAACCGGTTCGGTCACATCAGGATGGGCGCCTGCCAAAGCCTCGGCAATGCGTCCCGGTGTGGCATACCCATTCTCAGCAATCTCGGCGTCATAGGAGGCGGCCCAGTCATCGTAGTGTTTCTGGGTCGCTTCCGGTGTGTCAAGGTCATAGGCCTTGTCGAGAAACTTTTCGCTCATACGGACAGCTTAGGCGCTGCCCGCATGAGGCGTCTAGGAAAAGTTTGCCAGCCACTCCTGCCAGGCGGCCTTTGCCCGGTCAGTATAGGCCTTGTAGCGGTCTTTGCGGCCACGGCGTCCGCCTTTGAGGCCATCGACCGTGCGGAACAGGCCGAAGTTCACATTCATCGGCTGGAAGGTCTTGGCCTCGGCGCCGCCGGTGATGTGGTGGATCAGCGCACCCGTGGCGCTGTCCTGTGGCACCTCAGGCAGATCCCGGCCAAGGATTTCCGATGCTGCCATCCGGCCCGCTAGCAGGCCCATCGCAGCACTTTCAACATAGCCCTCAACGCCAGTGATCTGGCCAGCAAAGCGGATGTTGGGCCTGGACTTCAGGCGCATCTGATTGTCCAGCAGCGTGGGCGAGTTCAGGAAAGTGTTGCGATGAATGCCACCAAGACGGGCGAAACTGGCGTTTTCCAGCCCCGGGATCATCCGCAACACCTCTGTCTGGGCGCCGTATTTCATCTTGGTCTGGAAGCCGACGATGTTGAACAGGGTCCCCAGCGCATTGTCGCGGCGCAGCTGGACGACCGCATGAGCCTTGACCTCTGGCTGATGCGGATTGGTCAGGCCGACGGGCTTCATCGGGCCATGGCGCAGGGTTTCGCGACCGCGTTCGGCCATCACCTCGATCGGCAGGCAGCCGTCGAAATAGCCAGCGGTTTCGCCCTCGTGGAATTCGGTCTTGTCGGCGGCGAGCAGCGCGTCGATGAAGGCCTCGTATTGGTCCTTGTCCATCGGGCAGTTGAGGTAGGCGGTGCGTTCTTCCTCGGTCTCACCCTTGTCATACCGGGACTGCATCCAGGCCTTCGACATGTCGATGCTGTCGGCGTAGATGATCGGGGCGATGGCGTCGAAGAAGGCTAGCGCCTCGGCTCCGGTCTCCTGTTGAATGGCCTGTCCCAGGCTGGCGGAGGTCAGCGGGCCGGTGGCAAAGATCCAGTGGCCGTCCGTGGGCAGGTCGGTGATCTCTTCATAGGAGACAGTGACATTTGGCAGCGCCTTCAGCCGGGCCGTCACGGTTTCGGCAAAGGGCTCGCGGTCCACGGCCAATGCGCCCCCTGCAGGCAGGCGATGCTGCTCAGCAGTGGACATGATCAGGCCATTGGCAGCGCGCATTTCCCAATGCAGCAGGCCGACAGCGTTCTGTTCATCATCGTCCGAGCGGAAGGAGTTGGAGCAGACCATCTCACCCAGATTGCCGGTTTGATGGGCAAAGGTCTCCACCTTGGGGCGCATTTCATGCAGCACCACGTCTACGCCCAAATGTGCGGCCTGCCATGCGGCCTCTGAGCCGGCCATGCCGCCGCCCACGATATGCAATGTTTTTGTCATGCCCGCCACATAGGGCAGCTGGGGCCGTCACGCAATATTGCGCGGTGCTGCTTGTGCTGATCGATGCGAAAAACTGGGGTTTTTGGGGTCTGTGCAATCCCATCGCCATCAGTAGCAATGTCGATTGGTCTGACCGGGAGGGGTATTGGGGTCGCTGGGGAACTGTCTGGCCGGGGGAGAGACCCGGTGGAGGGACGGTCCGCATCAGCGACCCTAATTGTGCCGGGGATTGTGACCATGTCTCACAAGCCCTGCCCAATCTTTGCCATGATCTTGCCTTGTTTGAAAGACCCGACATGGAAACAATAAATCGCCAATCGTAAACAAAGACTAAAATTTTCGACGTCTTTTAGGTTTTTTTGAGTGGATCAGCGATTTTTCCAGTCGGGGTCGCGCTTTTCCAGAAAGGCATCAATGCCTTCGATGGTGTCGCGCAGCATCAGGTTTTCGACCATGACCGCGCCGGTATGGGCATAGGCATCGGCTGTGGGCAGCTGAAGCTGGTCATAAAAAGCGCGTTTGCCGATCTTGACGGCGGCGTCCAGTTTGGTTGCCACGGTTTGAGCGAGGGTGTTTGTGGTCTGGTCCAGATCCTCAGGTGCGGCGATGCGGTTGATCAGACCTAATTCCTCGGCGCGCGCGGCGTTGATGAATTCACCGGTGGTTAGCATCTCAAACGCATGTTTGCGCGAGATATTACGGGTGAGTGCCACCATTGGGGTGGAGCAAAACAGGCCGATGTTGACGCCATTGACGCCGAACCGCGTGCCTTCGACAGCGACAGCCATATCGCAGGAGGCGACCAGCTGGCAGCCGGCTGCGGTGGCAATGCCGTGGACCTGCGCGATTACCGGCTGGGGGATCTGTTGCAGGCCCAGCATCACCTTGGTGCAGCGGCCAAAAAGATCGGCGAAATAGGCCTGCCCGCCATCTTCAGCCTGACGCCCCGCCGTCATTTCGCGCAGATCATGGCCCGCACAGAAGGCTTTGCCCCGCCCGGCTAGGATCACCACGCGGGTCTCGCGGTCGTCGCGCAGGCTGTCGATCTGCGCCTGCAAGGCGGCCAGCATAGCATCTGAGAGCGCATTCAACCGCTCCGGTGCGTTCAGATGAAGCGTGGCGATGCCGTTGCTGTCGTGACGTTCCAAAATTGTCATCTTGTGTCCCTCCCCGGATTGAGGCCAACGTTAGACCATGTTGCGCAGAGGGGGGAACCGGTATTGCGCCGCAGCCCCATGCGACATCCGCTCGCAGGGAACCGGGACTATAAGGGAGAGATAGCACGATGGGATTGGCGTTTGATGCCGCAGGGCTGGGGGCGTATCTGCAGGAGGTCTTTGCAGAGGTGGCCAATGACTTTGTCATCGACAGATTGGACGAGGACGGTATCACCATGCGGCTTCTGGTGGATGAACGCCACCTGCGCCCCGGCGGGACGATCTCCGGTCCGTCAATGTTCGGGCTGGCCGATGTCACGGTTTATGCGCTGGTTCTGTCGCAACTGGGGCGCAAGGCGCTGGCGGTGACCACCAATGCCTCCTTCGATTTCATGCGCAAGCCGGTCGGCGGCACGCCTCTGGTGGCAGAGGGCAAGCTGCTGAAACTGGGTCGTCAGCTGGCGGTTGGCGATGTGCTTTTGTTTTCGGAAGGGGATCCGCGACCGGTGGCGCGCTCCACTATGACCTATGCAATCCCGCCAGAGCGATAGGCGTCAAATAGCCGTGGCCAGCGGTTGGCCGACTTTCACAAGCGTCTCGCGGCCCTTGGCGCTGTTGGTGACCAGATCGTCGCTGAACTGCACGCGGCCCGGTTCGAACACCACCACGACCGTGGAGCCGCCGAATTTGAAATAGCCCTTTTCGTCCATCTTCTCGACCGCGCCTGAGGTGCGGGTGTTGATGATGGAGCCAACGCCAAAGGCACCCACCTCGACAAAAGCGTAACTGTCAATGGTGTCTGTGTCGATCAGGGTCCAGCTGCGCTTGTTCTCGCCAAAGACATCCGGCCCGGCCCCCAGTGCAATCGGGTTCACCGAATGGAGCGCGCCGGGCAGATCCTTGGCGGCGCTGATCCGACCGGAGGCGGGGAAGTGATAGCGGTGATAATCCGCAGGACAGAGCCGGACGATGGCCAATGCGCCACCGATGAACCGGTCCGCGATGCCGGGCAGCATAGTGAGAATGGACATCGGATGCCCCTTCACGGGGACAAACACATCCTCGGCCAGCTCTGGAAACACCAGCACGCGGCCATCTGCGGGGCTGACGATCTCGCGGGGATCCTCACGAAAGGGGCGTGCCACAGGCTTTAGATGGCGGGCGAAGAAGCTGTTGAAAGTTGCATAGTTTTCCGTTGGTTCCGTTGCCTCGCTCATGTCGATGGCAAGGTCCTCGACCACGGCCTTGATCTTCCCCTTGGAAAACCGCGAGTCGAACCAAGCGCCCATCAGGCGGCTGATCAGGGCGGAGCGGAACAGCAGTTTTTCCACAGGCTTGGCGCTGGCGTTCTGATAGGCCCAGCGGATCCATGACTCTCCCAGCACCACCTCCTCAAAGGTTTCGCCGGTATCGCGGTCAACAACTAGAATCGGGTCGCGCTGCATGGGGCCTGCCAGATTTTGTTTCGCTCCCGTCGCGCCTAGCAAGAAGCGCGGTCTAGGCCAAGGGGGATTTGGAGCGCAAGGCGAGGGGTGGGCCGCCACGGCCCGAACGCATGATATCCGTGCGATGTGATCATTTGTCATCAGAGCAAAGAAAAAGGGGGCCGAAGCCCCCTGATGCCTGTCCCTTACGGAAACAGCTTTTTCACATAGTTCGGCAAGGCAAAGGCGGCCTTGTGAACCTCCGGGTTGTAATACCCGGTATCGATTCCAGCCGCGGCAAAGCGCGCCTCCAGATCCTCAAGCCGCACATTGCGGGCCTTGTCCGAATGGCTGCCCCAGCCAAAGGCCATCGGTCCGCCAGCATAAGTGGGCACGGTGGCCAGATAGCAGGAGGCATCGGCAAACAGCGCCTGGAACGCGCGCAGGGTGCCGGTCAGCTCATCGCCCTGCATGAAGGGCACGCCGTTCTGCGTGACGATGATGCCATCCTCAGACAGCGAGCGAGCTGCATGTCCATAGAAGGTGTCGGTGAACAGCACTTCGCCGGGGCCGATGGGATCGGTGGAATCGACGATGATCACGTCGAACTTCTCAGTGTTCTCTTTCATGAAGAGCGCACCGTCATTGATCACCAGATTGAGCCGCGGGTCGTCAAAGGCGCCGTCGCTCAGCATCGGCAGATACTCTTTCGAGAAATCCACCACGCCTGCATCAATCTCCACCATGGTCACATGCTCGACCGAGGTGTGGCGTAGCGCCTCGCGGGCCATGCCGCCGTCGCCGCCGCCAATGATCAGCACGCGTTTTGCGTTGCCATGGGCCAGAATCGGCACATGGGTCAGCATCTCGTGGTAGATGAAATTGTCGCCTTCGGTGGTCTGCACCACGTCATCCAGCGTCAGAATGCGGCCGAACTGACCGTTCTGAAACACCTTTAGGCGCTGATGCTCGGTGTTGCTGTCATAAAGCATCTCATCGACGCGCAGGGATTGCGCGTAATGCGCATGCAGGCGTTCGGTGTTCCAGGTCTGATCGCTCATGCTGCGACCTCCTTGGATGGGATCCCCTTGGCGAGGAATTCCTCGCCGCGCAGCAGTTCGCGTACCTCAACGGTGGGCGTATCAAAGGCCTCTTTCAGCACATCAACCGCGTTCCACGGTTCGGCATCACCGCACATGAAGACGTCAAAGGCGCCATAGCCGATCTCGGGCCAGGTGTGGACGGAGATATGGCTCTCGGCCAGCACCGCGACACCGGACACGCCCTGCGGCGAGAATTTATGGGTGTGAATATGCAGGAGCGTTGCGCCACAGACTTCGACGCATTTGCGGAACGCGTTCTGAATGCGGGTTTCGCAATCCAGACCGCTGCCGTTCATGACCTCGATAATGAGATGGGTTCCGGCAAACACCTTTCCATCCCGACGGATGAAATGGTCTTCGCGATCCGAATCCACAAGTGAGTTTACGATCGCAGTGGTTGCACTGCGGGCGGTATCTTCCTCTTGGGCGCCTGTCTCCAGACCGATCCCCAGTTGGAAGAGGTTGGCGTCCGTCATGACACTCCCCTTCGTTCCAGTAGATGACAATCCAGCCGGCCCTTAGCGCCCCCCCGGATAAGAGTCCGGGGTTGGGATCGGTACCGAAAGTGAAGCGGCATCTATGGTGGGGGCGGGATTCGATCAAGAGGTTTTTTGTAAAATGAACGGGATCAGCCCATAAAAAAGGCCGGGGCAAGCCCCGGCCGTAAGGTGGTTCCGTTGCCCGGGGATCATGGGCGCCAGAACGGAAGAGTTCCTTGATGCCGTGCCTCTTCACGGGTTAGCCCAACATCTTTGAGCAATTCCGGAGGCAATTGGCGCAATGCCTGGCGGGTGCGCTGACGCACTGTCCATTTGGTGACCAGAACCGCAAAGGAGACTGCAACCTCCGCCAGCACCGGCAGGGCGGGGCGGCTGGAGAGATAGAGCATATCCGGCGAAGGTGGTGTTGCGTTCTGTGTCATGGCATTTTCCTATTGTACTGATACAATCCTGTGTTAATATCACAATAATTGGGTACAATTTGTGGGGCGTCTTGTCCAAGGAAGGATTGTAATGGGTACAATTTGGCCAGATGAGCTGCCAACCGATCTTTCTGGCCAGTCCGGTCCTAAATATCAGCGAGTCGCCGATACAATCCGAAACGCGGTTGAGGATGGGACGCTTTGTATTGGTACAAAGTTGCCACCGGTGCGCGAGCTGGCTTATCAGTTGAAAATCACCCCCGGAACCGTGGCACGCGCCTATACACTGTTGACAGACGATGGCCTGCTACAGGCCGAGGTTGGTCGCGGCACCTTTGTCGCAGAGCGCCAGACCAAGGTGCCGGATGACGTTTGGTCGCGACAGCTGCATCTGCAAGAGGCAAAGGACCCCGACCATGTCAGCCTGTTCAGTCCGCGCCTGGTGGATGTCGGGCAGGTGGCTGCTATCCGCGAGGCGCTGATTAAAGTGTCGCAAAGCGACGCGCTACAATTTCTGAACTACCCGACACGCGATGCCTATCGCCCCTTGCGTGAGGCTGTGGTGAACTGGCTGTCGCAGGATCCACTGGGCCCGCTGGATGAGCGTGACGTTGTGCTGACCCATGGCGGGCAGAATGGCATCCTGACGGTGATGCAAGCCATTCTGAAGGGGCCACAGCCTACGGTACTGGTCGAGGATCTTTCTTATGCCGGCTTTCGCCGCGCGGCTGAACTGGTACGGGCCAAGGTGGTCGGCGTTGCGATGGACGAGCATGGCATCCTGCCGGCTTCGCTGGAGCTGGCGATCCGCAAAACAGGCTCAACCGTTCTATGCACCAGTCCCGAGGTGCATAATCCGACCGGGCTTTATACGCCGCTGGAACGTCGCCAGCAGATCCTTGAAGTTCTACGTCGCCACGATGTACAGATCATCGAGGACGACTGCTACCGCATGGGGGACGCCCGCGCGCCAAGCTACCGCGCCCTGGCGCCGGATCTGTCCTGGCATGTCTCGTCGATTTCCAAAACCCTGACACCTTCGCTGCGGGTTGGTTTCGCACTGGCACCCAAGGGCCGTGGCCCGGACCTACGGCGTATGGCAGAATACAGTTACTTCGGGATCGCGCAGCCGGTTGCCGAGCTGACGCGCCTTCTGCTGTCTGATCCGCGCACAAGGAAACTGGTCGCCGATGTGCGTCGCGAAATGGACAATTACATACGGATCGCTGTCAACACTCTGGGTGGGTTTGATCTGATCTGGTCGGAGAGCGTGCCGTTTCTGTGGCTCAAACTGCCCTCGGGCTGGCGCGCCGCAGCATTCACCCGCGCGGCGGAGGCGCAGGGGGTCCAAATCCGATCCGCAGATGAATTTGCCCTACGCGATGGTCGCGCGCCCAATGCAGTGCGGATCGCGGTGAACGGTCATGTCTCGCCCAAACGGTTTGAGGAGGCGATGCTGCGCCTGCGCTCGCTGCTCGACAACCCACCGGAGCAGATCAGCGTCTGATTGTTGCTCGCACTGGGGGCTGTCCGGCAAAGGAAAAAGGGCCTGAACAGCCAGGCCCCTTTATATATAGACACGGTGATCGATCGGGTCGGTTATTCGACCAGGATCGACACGCCCGAGGCGTGGTTGCCTATAAACGACCAGTTGTCGCGACCAGCTGCGATGCCAGCGGTAACGGCAGCGGCCAGAAGACCTGCAGCCGAGGCGCCGCCAACCACTGTGCCGTTCAGCTCAGGCTTAAGCGTGGTCCGGCCGGACTGTTCGCCTGCATTGCACTGCACATAGGCCGGGGTCGGACGGCGTTTGAGCACCGGAACGTTGACTTTTGCTGGGGTAATGAATGTCGCCTTGAATTCGGTGCTTTCGACTGTGCACCTTGCGCCAACAACCTCGCGCATGTTGGCGCTGCTGGGCTGACCGCCTGTCGCCTTCATCTTTTCCTTGTCCAGCACGACATGCGTGCGGAAGGTCAGTTCTTTGTAGCCCTGAATGCGCGGCGCTGTCGTGCTTTGATTCTTGAGCGCCACCGTCACCGGGGGAGCGGTGACTTCGGCGTTTTGCATACAGGCACACAGGGCCAGCGGCAGGGCGCCAGCCAGAGCAAGTTTTCGAAACATGTAATGAGATCCTATAATTCGTCTTTCCGATGCAGCTTTAACGTGTGAGACAGCGGCTGAAAAGGCGCGCCGACCTGTTCCGCGTCGACAGTTGCGGTTTTTGATCGGGCAGCAGCGCATCGGGCGGCATCAAAAATTTGGGGTATTATCATACCTATTTTGTAAGATGTTGTTTTTAAATGATTTAATGTATTTTCAAGGTGTTGACCTATGCGCGAGCCTGCCGTAAACCCCGTCCATCGAATTCGGATGCATCACTTTGGGTGTGTCCTTCACGTAAACAGGATTGACCTGCCATGAAAACCTTTTCTGCTACACCGGCAGACATCGACAAGAAGTGGATCCTGATCGACGCCGAGGGCGTTGTTCTGGGCCGTCTTGCCTCGATCATTGCCATGCGCCTGCGTGGCAAGCACAAGCCGTCGTTCACACCGCATATGGATATGGGCGACAACGTCATCGTCGTCAACGCTGACAAGATCCAGATGACCGGCAAGAAGCGCGAAGAGCACTTCTACTGGCACACCGGTCACCCCGGTGGCATCAAATCGCGCACCAAACAGGAAATCCTGGACGGTGCCCACCCCGAGCGCGTTGTCTATCAGGCCGTCAAACGGATGCTTCCCGGCAACCGTCTGTCGCGTCAGCAGATGACTAACCTGCGCATCTATGCAAGTGCCGAGCACCCGCATGAAGCCCAGTCCCCCGAGGTTCTGGATGTTAAATCCATGAACAAGAAAAACACCCGGAGCTGAGACCGATGGCTGATCAGATCAACACTCTCGAAGAGCTCGGCGCCGTTGCAGGCGTAGAAACCGTAGCCGAAGAAACCATTTCGCGCGAACCCGTTCGTGACGAGTTGGGTCGTGCCTATGCAACCGGCAAACGGAAAGATGCGGTTGCCCGCGTCTGGATCAAGCCGGGTTCCGGCAAGGTCTCCGTCAACGGTAAAGAGCTGAACGCATATTTTGCACGCCCTGTGCTGCAGATGATCCTGCGCCAGCCGTTCCAGGTTGCCGGTGTCGAAGGCGAATTCGACGTCTACGCAACCGTCAAGGGCGGTGGCCTCTCCGGTCAGGCCGGTGCGGTCAAGCACGGCATCTCCAAGGCGTTGCAACTGTACAACCCGTCCCTGCGTGGCGCGTTGAAAGCTGCTGGCTTCCTGACCCGCGACAGCCGTGTCGTTGAGCGTAAGAAATTCGGCCGCCGCAAAGCGCGTCGTTCGTTCCAGTTCTCCAAGCGTTAATCGCTGGATCACATGGATTGAAAAAGGCCGCAGAGCAATCTGCGGCCTTTTTCTATGTTTGACCTGTTTGATGTCGGCGCAGGTGTCGCAGGTGTTGCCTGCTACCAGCCTCAGCTGTCAGGTTCGATCAAACCCAGCCCGCGCAGGTAAATGCCAATGCCGCTTTCCAACAGATCCTCAGGCGGGAAGGGCGAGGCCGCGCCGGGGGAGTTTCGCGCGTAAAGCTCGACCACCCCATGGCTCATCGCCAGAATATGGGCCGAGAACATCGAGGCCGGGGGGCGCTTCTCAACCGGGATATGCTTGCTTAGGTCTGCGGCGGCCCGTTCCAGGATGGCACGGGCGCGGTTGGCGGCCTCTGCCAGCTCTGGCGTGCGGTTCACGGAAATGCCACTCTCGAACATTGCGATGTAATGGCCCGGATGTTTGCGCGCAAACGCCAGATAGGCCCGGCCTGTGGCCTCAAACGCGGCCAGGGCCGAGGGCTGATATTTATCATAGGCGTGCTGCATCAGGTCGGTAAACATGACATAGCCCTGCCTGCCGGCCTCTGCGATCAAATCCTCGCGCCCCTTGAAATGGCGATAGACCGCCGCCGGGGTGACGCCTGCCTGTTTGGCTGCTTCCGAGAGGGTGAAACCGGTCGGGCCCTTGGCCTCGATCAGATGGAGTGCTGCCTCAACCAGAGCCTGCCGCAGGTTGCCGTGGTGATATCCGCGTTTAGGCATCCCAGAGATCCGGGCCGCCAGAGATATCGCCATCCAGATCGCCAAGCGCTTTGGCATCCTTGTTGGGATAATCCAACGCATGCAACACCTGCCGGATTGCCGCCAGCCGTGCGCGTCGCTTGTCATCCGATCGCACGATGGTCCAGGGTGCATGTGAGGAATGGCTGCGCTTTAGCGTATCAGCAATAGCGGTGGAGTATTCCTGCCAGAGGCCCAACCCTTTGATGTCAATCGGGCTCAGCTTCCATTGCTTTAGCGGGTCGGTTTCGCGGGACAGGAACCGGCGCAGTTGTTCGGCACGACCGACGTTAAGCCAGATCTTGAACAGCTGAATCCCATCCTCGACCAAGGCTTCCTCAAACCCGTTGACCTGATCAAAAAACCGTTCTCGCTGCGCATCTGTGCAAAAGCCAAATACCGGTTCCACCACGCCGCGGTTGTACCAGCTGCGATCAAAGAAGACGATTTCACCCGCTGACGGCAGATGGGTGATGTAGCGCTGGAAATACCATTGGGTCTGTTCGCGCTCGCTGGGTTTGGACAGGGCCACGATGCGGGCACCGCGTGGGTTCAGGTTTTCGCGGAACCGCTTTATTGTGCCACCCTTGCCTGCGGCATCGCGCCCCTCGAACAGGATGGCGATACGTGCCCCAGTCTCTCGCGCCCAAGACTGCATCTTGACCAGTTCAATCTGGAGCTTGGCCATCTCTTTTTCATAGCGCTTGCGGCTCATCCGTGTGTCATAGGGATAGCCGGGATCCAGCAGGGCCCCCTTGTCCGCGCCTTTGATCGCTGCGCGGATCTCATCGGGGGCTTTGGTTTCGTAAAACGCACTGATCGCGCCATCAAAGGGCAGGGGCATAGAAAAATCCTTCTGTCTTCTGTCCCTTATATGGGGCTTCGCCGCGAAATGTGAATCGTTTTAACGTAATTTGATGCGCGCGGCGGCGCGATCTACAGCTGCGACAACCGCTTCGGTGGCCACCTGATGCGGCATGTGCCCGATGCCCTCCAGCACGGTGAGATTTACCGATGGTACATCCCGGGCCAGCTGCCGTGCGTGCAGATCCAATCCCACAGTCGTGTCAGCGCGACCATGCACCGCCTCGATCGGCAATGACAGGTCGCGATAACGTGGCACCATGGTCTCAATCTCTGCCAAAAGGTTTGCCCGTTGACGTGCATTGGCCCGGAGTGCTGATCGCCGCAGCGTGAGACCAGGACCGAAATGCTCAAAATACCCCGCCGGAACAGGTTGCGGAGCGAAGACCTCTGTCAGGGCGTTGCGAATGGTGGTTTCGGGGACATAGGCGGTCAGCAGGGGTACGGCCAGCCGCTGACCCAGCGGCGAGGAGGTTACCTTGTAGAACAGGCTCAGCGGTGTGGGCCAGGGGTGGGACACGGATCCGATCATGACCAACGCTGACAGGCTGTCAGGGGCGTCCAATGCCCAAGACAATGCGACGCCGCCGCCGTAGCTCTGACCCAGCACGATAGGGCGCTCGGCGCCGAGTTTTGCAACCGCGCCCCGGATCAACGCCGCCTGCGCACGCAAAGAGGCCTCTGCACCACGGATGCGGTCGCTGTAGCCCAGTCCGGGCCGGTCCACGATGATCACCCGGTAGCGATCCGTCAGCGCCGGAGCGAGCCGGAAGGTCATATCGCGGATATGACCACTGGCACCGTGGATCAACACAAGATCAGGCGCCTGGTCCCCCGGCTCCAGACCAGGCGGTTGGCCCAAATCCAGCAGATGAATCTGCTGGCCGTGCACCTCGATAAACTCACCTTGGGGCGGATAGGCGGCCACTGCGGCAGCCTCCCGCACAGAGGCGCGCCACAGGGTCACCCCGGTGCCAAGCGCGAGCACAAGCGCAGCGATCAGCACCTGTTTAATGGCCAATCTTCGCCATATCAAAAGGCGTGGATTGATAGATGGCATTGATCCAGTTGCCATAAAGAAGATGCGCATGACTGCGCCACCTGTTCTGCGGTTTGCGGCTGGGATCATCGTCCGGGTAGTAGTTCATCGGCACGTTTATTGGCGTGCCGCTGGCCACGTCGCGATCATATTCCTGTTTCAACGTGTCGCTGTCATATTCAAAATGATTGAAGATATAGAGCGCGCGATGGTTCGGATCCTCGATCAGGCAGGGGCCTGAGCCATCGCTACCAAGCAGGCTGCGAAGGCCGGGTCTGCTGTCGATCTCATTCTGGCGAATTTCGGTCCAGCGCGAAACGGGTATAACACAATCATCTGAGAAACCACGCAAATATGGAGAAGCCGGATCAAGGTTCTGATGCCGGAAACAGCCAAATATCTTGTGATCCAACAGATGTTTTTTGACACCGTGGAAATAGTTGATCATCGCCATGCCGCCCCAGCACACGCCAAAGGTGGAATGCACGTTGGTCTGGGTCCAGTCAAACACCTCGCACAGCTCATCCCAATAGGTGACATCCTCGAACTCAAGATGTTCAATCGGTGCGCCGGTGATGATCAAACCATCGAATTTCTCGTGTTTGATCTCCTGAAAGGAGTGGTAGAATTCGGCCATATGTTCAGCAGCGGTGTTGCGGGTCTGATGCTCGGTCATGCGGATCAGCGATAGGTCGATCTGCAAGGGCGTCGCGCCGATCAACCGGGCGAACTGGTTTTCGGTCTGGATTTTTTTCGGCATCAGATTGAGCAGACCGATGCGCAGCGGGCGGATGTCCTGACGTGCCGCCTGATCCGGCGACATGACCATCACGCCTTCGTTCGTGAGAACGTCATAGGCAGGGAGGTCTGAAGGGATCTTGATCGGCATATCTTGTCCTTTGGTTGTTTATCCCCGCCCAAGGTTGGTTGGGGTCTTGGTCACGTGATGTAGAAGGCCTAGCCGCGCGCCTCAAGGGCACCCGCGATCACGTCTGTGAAATCGGCCTCGGTGCGGATCGTGGAAATCTGATCGGCGGTGACCGTGACACCCCATTTTTCGGCCATCGCAGCATAGCGGGGCTGGCGATGAGCCAGCGCCTGCGCATAGGTCCAGCGAATGAAACTATCAGGATCCACATCGGCCTCTGATAGGGTGTTTTCCTTTAGATACTCTTGCCAAACACGGGTCAGAAAAGCGGGTTCATAGGCCATCGGCTTGGGTGCGCGATCAAATCGACGGATCAGCTCTTGGGTATGGGCCTCGTCGCCCTTGATCCAAACCATCAGCGTATTCTTTGCAAGCTCGGTCAGTAGGGGGTCGCCCGGATCATTGGCATCGACCCATTCGCAGATACTGCCGCCGGTGTCGCAGATGAAGTTCGGGTAATCATAAAGCCGCGCAGCCCGGTCGATGAAATAGCCGGTATCACGCAGCGCGTTCAGCTCAGCAGTGCGGAACTGGTCCTGACGGCGGGTGTATTCCTGCATTGCCAGCCCACCCTTGGCCGGATCACCGGGTTTGCCCAAGTAGGACGCCACCGGTGTCAGGTTCTCAAAGCTGATGTTGGAGCCGATGTAGATCGAGTCCGACAAAAGAAGATCCCGCAGGAACGGCACTTTCATTGCCTCGGCCTTGGCATTGTCAGCGATATATTCGCCCATGTAACGGGTGCCGATGCGGTAATCGATGGAATAGTGAAACCAACTGCCGGCGCCGCGCAGGATATTGCTGATATAGGTTTTGCCCAGACCGGACATGCCAAAGAACAAAACCCGCTTATGCGGCGCCTTACGCCACTCTTCGGCAGACGAATAGAGCATTTGAAATCCGGTCCCTGTTGGTTCCTTGCCTTGCTACTGACCAATGTCGCGTGGGTCAATCAGCAGCGCCCGAAGGTGACCTGATCAGATGTAGTCGTGACACGAAAAACCCCCGCACCATGGGTGCGGGGGCAAAGCTGGTCCTGGCCCTGTCTTTGTTGCAGCGCGGCCTGTAAGCGCACGCAGGTTTTACGCCAGGATCAGAAGCTATAGCCGACCTTCAGGCCAAAGCTGACGGCGTCGTTGTCGCGAAAGTTCGCGACGCCCACAGCACCACCGGGCGCGGCAATTGCGTCACCCAGTTTGGTATAGCGGATACCGGCAGAGATCTTCATCTTGTCCTGAGTGTACTGCACGCCAAGGCGGATTGCCTCATAGCCGTGCGTCGGCGCGAGCGGTGACACGAGGTTGTCGCCATCGACATCTGCATAGATTACCGCAAGCGAACCAGACCAGTTCTCGTTGAATTTGCGACCTACACCCAGCGTGTAGGTGACGGAGTCATCAAGGTCGATCAGGTCTACGGTGCGACCGGCCTGACCGCTGAGGCCCGGCACAACCAGATTGGTGACGCTATGCTCTGCCCAACGGACACTGCCAAACAGCAGCGTGTCTTTTGCAATGCCGGTCTGCAGGTCTAGATTGACCGACTGCGGTGTTTTGGTTTTGGTCGAGGTTGATGCGGTGGCACCGGTGACGAAAGTTTCAGTCAGGCTGAATTCGTGTTCGATTTCGGAACTGTAGGTCAGAGCCGCGCGGAGAGCGATTTCCGGGACTTCGTAAGCGACACCGGCCACCCAGCCAAAGGCACCATCCTTGTTGACCTGTACGTTGTATTGGCTGCCGATAGAGGAATAGGCTCCGCCCGCAAGGTTAATCGCGCCGTCAATTTCCTGATAGCGGATGCCGCCGTGGACGCTGAAGTTTTCGTTGAACCGGTAGCGCAGCAGTGCAGTGATTGCATTGGAATCTGCCACTGCGGTGGTGCCGCCCAAAAGGAGTGAGCTTCCGACCGGGTAATTCACGTCGACGCCCCACGGCTGATCGAAGATCACTGCGAAGGACAGCTGCTCGTTGATGTCCCGCTTGTAGCCTGCGCCAAACATGTTGAAGCGGTCGCCGACATCGCCGGTCGCAGATTGAAAAGGGTTACCCGGTGAACCGACGGTGGTGGTGGCGCGGTCATTACCGGACAGATCTACAGATGAGGTCGCCACGGAAAACTCGGCGTAGGTGCCTTCTTCAAAGATGATGCCAATCGGCTGGCCGGTCCGATCAAGACCGCTGGCCATAGCGGAGCCGGAAGCCAGCGCCAGCGCCGCTGACGTTGCAAGATAGCGTTTCATTATTCCTCCCTGTCCGAACGTTAAGCGTCCGGTTGTAAACATTGGGAAACGCTAGCAAGGCGGTATTTTTCGGTCAATGTTGACGCAAAGGCAAGCAACGGCAAGAAGATTAGGCAGAACGGCCTTGTTCTGAATGCGCACGCAATCGTCCTGCGGCATCAAGGATGTTGATGTAATTGGCGCAGAAGATCACCGCCGCGCCTAGCAGGATCCAAAGGTTAAGCGCTTCACCATAAATCAACATTCCGGCCACAGCGATGGCGGGCAGGCGTGCAAAATCAATTGGCACCACAACGGTGGCAGGGGCAATGGAGAGTGCTTTTGTCATGCAGAAATGCGCCGCCAGCCCGGCGCAACCGATGACCAGCAACCAAAGTGCCGTTACGGCATTTGGAATTGAAATTGCACCATCCCAACCTGATATAGCCAAACCCATCGCCAATTGCAGCAGCGTCAGCCATAGCAGGATTGAGGCAATCGGCTCGTGCCGGGTCAGTCGTTTGGTGAATATGATGGTCAGAGCAAAGAAGATGGCAGAGGCCCCAGCGGCCAGCACGCCAGCGTTCAATGTCTCAGGGCTGGGCCGCGCGACAATCAGAATACCGATGAACCCAAGTGCGGCTGCCAACACCCGTGGTCGCGTCAACCGCTCTCCCAGAAGGAGAGGAGAGAGCATCAGAACCCAGAGTGGCGATGTGAACTCGAGCGCAAAAACCTGTGCCAGCGGGATCAGGGTCACAGCAAAAAACCAGAGGTTCTGCCCAGTGAAATGCGCGGCATTGCGGATGAGGTGCAGGCCCAGCCGGTCGCGCCGTACCTGGCGCCAGCTGCCCGTCGCGGTCAGAGCCACGACGACGATCACCAGGCCGACTGCACTGCGGTAGGTCATGATCTCAAACGTGTCGAGGCTCAGACCGGCCTCTCGCCCGGCAATCGCCATGGCAGAGAAGGAGACAATCGCCCCGATCATCCAGATCGCAGCCGTCCCAATCGGTCGGTCGTTCAATTCCATCACTGCCCCTCATGCGCCATTCTAACGGGCAGAAGGGGGCAGTTTTCAACTTAGGTCAAGCCATGTTCGCCGCGCGGTCCAGTGCCGGGACACTGATATGCCGGGACAGCTATTCGGCAGCGACCTTCCCGGCTCTGGCGCTTTGGCGTGGCAGAGCTGGTACATCGAGCCGGTTTCCGCGCTGAATAAAGCCCTTGGCGGCGTCCTCCGGATCAAAGCTAACCCGCTGAAGCAGGGTCTCAATCTCGCCCACAAGCGCCTCCGTGGTGGAGTCATTCGTGTTTGACGCATTCATCTTCGGCGGCAAAAGCGCACGCCTCTGATGCCCGAGTGACTGCATCAGCCTTGCCGCCCCGTCAGCTGTGGTGGCCTCTTCCAAGGTTGTCTCCACAAAGCGCAGCTGATGGCCGTAGAGATGTTTATAATACGCGTATCGCGCCTCCATTTCCAATGCATACCAGATGGCAGTCCCAATCTCGCCCATCGGGGTAAGTGTACTGGGGTCGAGGATATTGTTGCGATAGTTAGGATGCAGGTACCATTGCCAGGGGGTGGTGATATTGAAGAAATCATTGCGATTGATGTAACTTGCGATTTGTTTGGCAAGGTTGCGGCGCAGGATGATGGTGGTTGTACGCGGTGCAAGACCGTGGTCAACAAGGGCCTCGATGAGCCCGCATTTTCCCAAGGTGTGATTGCTTTCCGCGTAGGGGGCTTGAAGCTCGCCCAGCCTGCCCTCCCAAAACTCGCAGACAGGTCCGTCCATGCCGTAGGTGTTGAAGTGCCGCATATGGCCGATACTGGGCAGGCGGGTGCCATAATCATCGAGATCAAGGGGTTCATGCACCGATGGAATATTCAGGTTCTCGCCGAGAAATCGCGCGAGCCAGGCCGTGCCGGTGCGCCCGGCAGAGAGGGTGAAGATGAAATCAGGCCGCGGATCAGGAGCGGCACCGCTGCCTGAGGGCATGTCACCTGGCGCAGAGGCAGTTGTGCGCTTGAGTGCCTCCGGATCTGGCGTTGCAACCGGACGGGCGTAGCCGAAGCGGGCAATTTCACCCGCGGCTTCCTGCTCAATCAGATCAGCGGTATCAGGATGTGCGGCAAAGACGGTCGCCGGATCGGCGCCGCGTTTTGGGCGAAGTGCCCCCTTGGCGCTCAGGCTTGAGAACCGCGCCCAGAGGTCGTCGATACCCAGCGCGTTGACATCCTCCTCAAGATGCTCGTAGCGCAGGAAAATGTCGGGGCTGTTCGGGCCATTCAGCGGCGCGATGCGACGGTTCTCGCTCAAGACGCTGCGGAAGTGCCCGACAAACTGGTCGAATGGAATATTACGTTTGTCCATCCCCTCCCAGTAATAGCGCGAGATTATCGCGTCATACGGATCGCGCCAGATTGTGATCTTGGTGTAACTCTCCCAGATGTCCTGAGGAACAGCGGCGCGGATCTGCCCGGCGGTCATGTGATTGAAGAAAGCCTGCGTGCCCTCATTTCCATCCGGCCAAGCCTGGGTTTGATGGTTCTGAGGACCGGGATAGCACAACTCTCTCCGGCTCTCTTCATCCTTTGGGCTGATTGGTGTGATGATGCTGCCGTCGTCGCAATAGCTGGACAGAGCGATCTCAAACGAGGTTCCGCCAACCTTCTTCGTTTTGATGAAAATTAGCTTGAGTGGGTGGCAGATGATCATTCCAGAAACGCTCCCGATAGAGGTTCACCGAAACTTCGCAAAGAGAGTTATTCAAATCGTTAAGATACCAGTTAAGGTAAAATAAAATCAGGGCTTTCTATAAAAAGAAAAACCCCGGCTCATGGGCCGGGGTTCTGGGTGCTGGCTTATTCCCACTCGATGGTGCCGGGTGGTTTTGAGGTGATGTCATAGGTGCAGCGGTTGATCCCCTTCACCTCATTGATGATCCGCGTGGCGGTCTCGCCTAGGAAGTCGTGGCTGAACGGATAGTAATCCGCCGTCATACCATCGACCGAGGTCACCGCGCGCAGGGCGCAGGCGAAATCGTAGGTGCGCCCGTCGCCCATGACGCCGACCGTGCGCACGGGCAGGATCGCAACGAAGGCCTGCCAGATGTCATCATAGAGACCGTGTTTGCGGATCTGGTCGATATAGATCGCATCGGCCTCGCGCAGGATCTCCAGTTTTTCGCGGGTGATTTCGCCGGGGCAGCGGATTGCCAGACCTGGTCCGGGGAAAGGGTGGCGGCCAATGAAACTCTGCGGCAGACCCAGTTCGCGGCCCAAGGCGCGGACCTCGTCCTTGAACAGCTCGCGCAGCGGCTCGACCAGTTTCAGGCCCATCTTCTCCGGCAGGCCACCGACGTTGTGGTGGCTCTTAATGGTGACCGATGGCCCCCCTGAAAATGACACGGATTCAATCACATCCGGGTAGAGCGTGCCCTGTGCCAGGAACTCGGCGCCCTCAATGGTGTTGGCGTGTTTCTGGAACACGTCGATGAACAGCTTGCCGATGATCTTGCGCTTGGTTTCCGGGTCCGACTGACCGTCCAGCTCGCCCAGGAACAGCTCCTGCTCATCCGCGTGGATCAGCTGGATATTGTAATTGTCGCGGAACATTGCGACGACCTCCTCGGCCTCGTTCTTGCGCAAGAGGCCGTGGTCCACAAACACACAGGTCAGCTGATCGCCGATTGCTTCGTGGATCAGGATGGCCGCAACCGAGCTGTCGACACCGCCGGACAGGCCACAGATCACCTGCTTGTCGCCGACCTGATCGCGGATCGCCTGGATCGCCTGTTCGCGGTAAGCACCCATTGTCCAGTCACCGGTGAACCCTGCGATACGCACAAAGTTTTCATACAGTTTGGCGCCATTGGGTGTGTGGTGCACTTCCGGGTGGAACTGCACTGCGTAGAAATTGCGCGAGACATCTGCCGTGACGGCAAAGGGCGCATTAGGGGAGGTGCCGTAGACCTCAAACCCCGGTGCAATCTCGCTGACGTGGTCGCCGTGGCTCATCCAGACCTGTTCGCGGTCGCTGTCATCGGCGAACCACCCCTCCAGCAGGGGCAACGAGGATACCGAAGGAGTCACATAGGCGCGGCCAAATTCGGCGGTGCCATGGCCAGACAGAACCTTGCCGCCGAGCTGGTGCATCATCACCTGTTGGCCGTAGCAGATTCCCAGAATGGGCACGCCAAGATCAAAGATCTCCTGCGGCACGCGGGGGGATCCCTCGCGGGTCACGCTGTCGGGTCCGCCGGAGAAAATCACCGCTTTGGGCGCCATCTCACGCACAAAGTCCATAGTGACATTCTGATAGGGATGGATTTCGCAATAGACGTTCAGCTCGCGCAGGCGGCGTGCAATCAGCTGCGTGACCTGGCTGCCAAAGTCGATGATGAGAAGGCGGTCATGGGATGTCTCTGTCATGTACGCGCCTTAGGGCAGCGGCGCAGGTTTCGCAAGGGATTTTCGTGCGTCAATCCTGCGTTTGCGCTATCTTACCTTGGCGCAGCCTCGGGGGGGGGCAGGCCGTATCGCGTCATATTTTCTGAGAAACCTGCCGCGAATGTCGCTTTTCAACTTCAATGGCCGTAATCCTGCGGCGCTGGTGTGCGGTAGCGATATAATCACCCTTGCAACGAAATGCCTGTGGTGAGGAAAAACCATGACAGAAGCAGCTCCAGCAGCACCGCGCCGCCGCGCACGTGGAGGCGGTGGTGCCGCCCGTCGCGCAGAACGTTCCGGCGTTAAGATCGAGACCGCAAAATATATTGAGCGGAAAATCCCGAACTTTGAGGTTTTGGACGACGAAGCCCTGCAAGTCATCGAGACCAGCGCCGAGACCATTCTGGAAGAGGTCGGTGTTAACTTCGTGAATAATCCCGGTGCGTTGGAGCGTTGGCGTGAGGCAGGCGCGATCATCGAAGGCGAACGGGTGCGCATCCCACGCGGCCTGGCCCGCAAACTATGCGCGACCGCGCCGTCCGAGTTCACTCAGCATGCCCGAAACCCGGAAAAATCTGTGGTTGTGGGGGGCAAGAACATGGTGCTGGCCCCGGTATACGGCCCGCCGTTTGTCCGCGATGCCAAAGGTGGTCGTCGCTATGCCACACTGGAAGATTTCCAGAAGTTTGTGAAACTGGGCTATATGTCCAAATGGCTGCACCACTCTGGTGGCACCGTTTGTGAGCCGACCGATGTGCCGGTGAACAAGCGGCACCTCGACATGCTGATGGCGCATATGACGTTGAGCGATAAGCCGTTCATGGGGTCGGTGACAGAACCCAGCCGGGCGCAGGATTCCGTCGAAATGTGTGAGATCCTGTTTGGTAAGGAGTTCGTGCGTGATAACACTGTGATGACTTCGCTCATCAACATCAACTCGCCAATGACATTCGACGATGTGATGATGGGCGCGCTGGAGGTCTATGCAGCACATAACCAGGCCTGCATTATCTCGCCCTTCATTGTGGGCGGTGCGATGGCGCCGGTGTCTGTCGCCGGGACGCTGGTTCAGGTTCTGGCCGAAGTTCTGGCCGGTGTCGCCTATAGTCAGCTGATCCGCCCCGGTGCGCCGGTGATCTTTGGGGCGATGGTGACCTCGATCGACATGAATTCGGGTGCGCCGACCTTTGGCACGCCAGAGGCGTCGCATATCACCTATGGCGCCGGCCAATTGGCGCGCCGTCTTGGGCTGCCTTTCCGTTCTGCCGGGTCGTTCTGTGGCTCGAAACTGCCCGACGCACAGGCCGCTTACGAGACCGCGAATTCGCTCAACATGGGGCTGCTGTCGGGCGTGAACTTCCAGCTGCACTCGTGCGGCTGGCTTGAGGGTGGCCTGGTGGCCGATTTCGAGAAATTTGTCATGGATGCCGATCAGTTGGGGGCCCTGCATGGTCTGGCCAAAGGTGTCGTGGTTGACGATGACACACTGGCCATGGGCGCGATCCGCGAAGTTGGTCCGGGTGGTCACTATCTGGGCTGCGAACACACGCAGGCGAACTTCAAATCGGCGTTCTGGAAATCGGATCTGTTGGATTACAAGCCCTTCGAGACGTGGGAAGAAGAAGGCGCACGGGACACAGTTGCGCTGGCAACCAGTCGGGTGGAGACCCTGCTCAACGCCTATGAGGCCCCGCCGTTGGACCCAGAGGTTCTGAGCAAGCTTGAGGCCTATGTGGCCGCGAAAAAGGACTCGATGCCGGACGCCTTTATGTAAAGGCATAGGATTTTTCTTCTGCCGCAGATCTGGCGGTGATTTCGGCAACGGCGGCTCTTTTGGGCCGCCGTTTTGCGTTGCGGACGGCTACGCGCAATCCAACCTGAGCCGCTGCAGGCCTTCAGCCTCGCCCACGAGGGCAATCAACACATCAACATGGTGGGTCAGCGAATAGCCTGCATCGCCATCCTCGCGCTGCTGATTATGCCCGCGTTCCATATCCAATAGCCGCATGATTGCTGCCGCGGGCTTGGGCAGGGCACCGTAGCCCAGTACCCGTTTCAGATCCCTGCGGCGGCTGTAGTCACGCGCCCCGATACGCGCGGTTCGAACCAGCAAACGGGGACGATGGAGCGCTGCCAGATGACCAAAGATATCCTGCATTGTGATGTCCTTTCCAGCTCAGTTATCAGCGTTGTTTAGCACAACCAATGAGGGTGTTGCGGAGGGGTGCGGTTCGGCGAACGGTCTATTCGATATTGATTGATGAAAATTTGAAACCAATGATGGTCTGACTGAGACTATTCAGAAAAATCAGGCCAGTACGGTAAGAAGTGACTGTGGAAAACACCTGGCAGGCCAATGGGAGGATAGTCTCGACTGATCACATGTGGGGTGATAAAATGCAAACTATGGCTGTATCCGGCTTGCCGGAATGGGTGCCTGAGGAGGCTTGCCGATATCTCGAACATACCGAAGCGGGTCGATCGATCCGCAATCTTGCCAAGCAGGCGGGCTGCCACCCGTCAACCGTCTTGCGGCAGGTCCGACGGGTCGAAACCAGGCGCGACGATCCGCTGGTGGATGGTGCTCTGGCCGCTCTTGCGGCGTGTCACTACGCTGGGGATGTGCCCGGACCAAGACCAATATCGGCCCGCGCGCTGGTGCTTGGGACTGTACCGGCCTGTGCCGAAGCCTTTGAGAGCCAGGCGATTGAGGTTCTAAGCTGCCTTAACCCGCGCGGGGCCGTATTGGCGGTGGCCGATGGCATGGAAAAGGCCGTTGTGGTACGCGAGGCAGCGTGTGAAGACAAAAAAGTGGTGGTGGAGCGAACCCTTGCCGAGGCATTGGCGCTGCGCGATTGGATTGCCTGTCCGACGCCCGGACGACTCAGCCGCTATCATATCACGTCAGAGGGTCGAAATGCGCTGAGCCGCTTCATTGCCGGCCGCGAAAATCGCGCTCGGGCCCGCGTTGAAAGCGCTAGCCCTACAACCCGAAAATTTGGCCGTGATCGCCATCAACGACGGCGCGCGCGGTATGGATTGGGTGAAACACCGCTGCATATGCTGGCCCGGCATACCGACCGGGATGGCACTCCGTTTCTGACAACTGAACTGGTGCGCGCGGGTGAGCGGCTGCGCGAAGATTTTGAACTGGCACAGGTGGCTGATCATTTGGCCCGTAGTTCCAGCCAGTTTGCGGATGCGGATTGCGCAGCGAGTGCACGCAGGCGTCGACCAGGACAGGCGGCGATCGCGGCAAAGCGCCGTGCAGCGGCGGCGCTCAGTGTGCTTGGTGAAGGGCTGAGCGACATCGTAATGCGCTGCTGTTGCCAGCTTGAAGGGTTGGAGGCTGCCGAACGTCAATTGGGGTGGTCTGCGCGGTCCGGCAAGGTGGTGCTCCGCATCGCTTTGCAGCAATTGAAACTGCACTATGACGCACAACAGAAACAGGACGAAATGATCGGCTAAAGATGTTGATCGCAAAACAAAAACCCGACGCTTTCTTAAGCGCCGGGTTTCATGACTTTGTAGCGGGATCGCCCGCGTGTCGAACCTGCTAGATCAGGCAGCGACCTCTGCCTTGGCGGTTTTCAAATGCGCCAGCACGGTTTCAGGCGAGGAGACGCCATAGGGATCTTCGCCGTGGTTATCGCAGAGACCCGGCTCTTCGAACCATGCTTCAACAACGCCGTTGTTGACGACGGCTGCATAACGCCAGGAGCGGTTGCCAAAGCCCAGATTATCCTTGGCGACCAACATGCCCATTTTGCGGGTGAACTCACCCGAGCCATCGGGGATCACATCGACGTTTCGCAGTTTCTGGGATTCGGCCCATTTGTTCATCACAAAACTGTCGTTCACCGACATGCAGTAAATTGCATCAATGCCTTCGGCCTGGAAATCGGCAAAGCCATTCTCAAAACCGGGCAGCTGATAGGTGGAGCAAGTGGGGGTGAAGGCGCCTGGCAGCGAGAACAGCACGACGCGTTTGCCGGCAAAGTAATCTGCGGTGGTTTTGTCTTCCCAACGGAACGGGTTCGGGCCGTCCACGGACTCGTCCCGGACACGGGTGCGGAAGGTCACATCGGGCAGTTTTACGCCAGCTTTCATCGTCAGCTCCTTAAAGATCAAATCGTCATCGCGCGGTGACTTATAATAGTTCTAAATCACTCGCAATGGGGTATTCGTCGCAGTGTTGACGCACCCCACGACAGCAAAAAATAGTGTCTTATCGCGACCGGTATAGCACTGCGGTGTCGCGATAATATTACGGCGGTTTCCGCACGACTCGCGACGCCGCTTTGCAGAGATGGCCCGTCGGCAGTTGGATCGGGTGGCTGGGTTGCATTTTCTGCAAGACGGCAGCGGGCTTAATTAATATCAGAGGGTTGCATGTCATTTCTGACTGAAGATACGATGTGACCCGGCTCAGAACTGGTCGTGCCAAGCGATTGCAACTATGTTACGAAGATCAAAAGACCACTGCCGCAAGGGAACATCGCGTGAGAGATCTGAAAATCCCCGAGCAACGCCACCCGGAAAAGGCGCATCGCCCTGACAATGCTCAGCCGAAAAAGCCAAGCTGGATCCGGGTCAAGGCGCCAGGGGGCAAGGGGTACGCGGAAACGCATAAGATCATGCGAGAGCATAAGCTGGTCACCGTCTGCGAAGAGGCGGGTTGCCCCAATGTTGGCGAATGCTGGAGCCAGGGCCACGCCACCATGATGATCATGGGCGAGGTTTGCACGCGGGCCTGTTCCTTTTGCAACATTGCCACCGGCAAACCGCCAGAGGCGCTTGATGTGTTTGAACCGGGCCGGGTTGCAGATGCGGTGCAGAAGCTTGGACTGAACCACGTCGTCATTACCTCTGTGGATCGCGATGATATCGACGACGGCGGCGCCGAGCATTTTGCCCAGACAATCCGCGCGGTGCGTCATCGCTCGCCCAAAACCACCATTGAAATTCTCACACCTGATTTTCTGAAATGTGATCCGTCTGTGCTGGAAAAAGTGGTCGAAGCGCGCCCGGATGTGTTCAACCACAATCTGGAAACCGTGCCCGGTCTCTACCCGGAAGTCCGGGCAGGCGCGCGCTATTTTCATTCGCTGCGGTTGTTGCAGCGGGTCAAGGAACTGGATCCGTCCATGTTCACCAAATCTGGCATCATGGTCGGCCTGGGCGAGAACGCGCAGGAGGTAAAGCAGGTGATGGATGATATGCGGGCCGCAGAGATCGACTTCCTGACCATCGGTCAGTATCTCCAGCCGACGCCGAAACACCATGCGGTCGACCGGTTCGTGACGCCGGAAGAATTTGAGAGCTATGAGAAAGCCGCCTATGGCAAGGGCTTCCTGATGGTTTCGGCAACGCCGCTGACGCGGTCATCTTACCATGCGGGGGATGATTTTGCCCAGCTGCGCGCCGCCCGCAACAAGAAGCTTGGCCTGGCATGACGCCGGACCGTCTGGCGCAGCTGGCAGAGCTGCGCCATGCGTTGCACCAGATTCCGGAAATATCGGGGGCCGAGGGAAAGACTGCGGCGTTCATCACCGACTTTCTGCGTGGCCATGATCCTGACCAGCTGCTGACCGGTCTGGGTGGCCATGGCGTTGCGGCGGTTTATAACGGTGCGGCAGATGGACCGACCGTGATGATCCGCTGTGAGCTGGACGGCCTGCCGATTGAAGAGCTCTCTGATCAGCCCTATCGCTCGACACACCCGGGGCGCGGCCATCTCTGTGGTCATGATGGGCACATGACCATCGTGGCTGCACTGGCACAGGATCTGGCCGCAAGGCGACCGGCACGAGGCCGTGTTGTGTTGTTGTTCCAGCCGGCGGAGGAGACCGGGCAGGGCGCGCGTGCTGTGATCGCCGACCCTGCGTTTCCGCAAATTGCACCGGAGTATGCCTTTGCCCTGCACAATCTTCCGGGGCTGCCGGTCGGGGCTGTGGCCTTATGTACTGAGGCGGCCAATTGTGCGTCCCGCGGGATGCGCATCCGGCTGATGGGCAAGACCTCTCATGCGGCGGCCCCGCAGGACGGAATTTCACCGGCGGGTGCCATGGCGCAGCTGCTGCCGGGGCTGGTGACGCTTGGCGGAGGTCAGGATCTGGGGCCGGATTACGCGCTGGTCACGCTCACTCATGCGCGCCTTGGCGAGGCGACATTTGGTATCGCGCCCGGTGAGGGCGAAGTCTGGGCCACGCTGCGCACGGTCAATGATGCGCGAATGGAGGCGTTGATCGCTGAGGCCACAGATCTGACAGGTCGGATCTGCGCGGACAGTGGGGTGGGCTGTGACATCAGTTTTGACGATGTTTTCGACGCCTGCACCAATGACGCTGAGGCCGTGACCATCCTTCAGGCGGCCTGCAACACCGCTGGGCATCCGGTTGAAATCCGCGATCGGCCGCAGCGTTGGTCCGAGGATTTCGGTCAGTTTGGGAAGACGGCACGGGCTGCGATGATCTGGCTCGGCTCAGGCGAAATGCAGCCGCAACTTCATAATCCTGACTATGATTTTCCCGATGACGCGATCCCGGTTGGCGTGTCCATTTTTACTGCCGTCCTTGATGATCTGCTGAGATAAGTTAGATTTCACAGCCTCTTATGTGCGCATGTTGATGTCGGAAAACGGCGATCAATCGATCAGCGCATCCACCAGAGCAACGGCGCCCACAATCGCCAGCGTGTCCCGCACCACTTCGTAAATTCGGTCATCCTTGCGGATATAGCGGTGACCCGGAGCAGGCGGCGCCAGCCCCCAACGGGCATGATCGTCGATATAGTCCCAGTCACCGCGCAGCTGTTGAAAGCCTTGGTGGCGCGGTTTGTGCTGTTTTTTGATCTGACCGGGGGCATGCTGCGCTGCGCTGTTCTTGTGGCCGGGCGCCCATTTCGGGGGCGCGGCGATCCCTGCGACAGGGGTAAGGGCAAGCGAGGCCGCAGCGATATAGGCCAGTCTCATTGTCGATCTCCTTTTTGGTCTCAATGCTTGGGGGAGCCTTGGAGGGGATCGGGGTATTTGGCAAACGGGCTGTGCAGAAAGACGCTGACGCAACAGCGAGCCATCGGCGGGCTGGTGCCGGTCTGGGGGAATCTTCAGTGCGTAGGGCGCGGTTGTTTGCGCCCCACGCCGGATTGCTCGGCGGATAATAGCGACCGGGAGAAGCCGGGCGCAGGTTCAGCCGTCTTCTGTGAAGCGGACTTTGCCGATGAAGGGCAGATTGCGGTTGCGCTGCGCGTAGTCGATTCCGTAGCCGACGACAAATTCATCCGGGATCTCAAAGCCGATCCAATCAGAGCGGAAATCGACCTCACGACGGGAGGGTTTGTCGAGCAACGCGATAGATTTCAGCCGGGCTGGCTGGCGGCTGCGCAACAGATGCGTCACGTGGTTCAGTGTATGGCCGGTGTCGACAATATCCTCAACAACCAGCACATCACGGCCTTCAATTGCGCCGCGCAAGTCCTTGAGAATGCGGACTTCCCGGCTGCTTTCCATGGCGTCGCCGTAAGAGGACGCCTCAAGAAAATCGACCTCGATCGGCAGATCCAGTTCCCGCACTAGGTCGGCGATAAAGACAAAGCTACCACGCAGCAGCCCCACCACCACCAGTTTGTCGGTGCCTTCAAATTCTGTCTGGATCTCGGCGCAAAGCTCTTCGATCCGCGCCGCAATGGCTTTGGCTGAGATCATCACATCGATGACATATGGCCGCTGTGTCATGGGTGCCCCCTTGAATTTCCCGCGCGTTCATATGACATGACGCGGGACGATCATAGCAGGAAATGCGCCTCTTATGCCTACCCATTCAGAAACCCGGCCAATGCCTTACACGGCTCAGCAGATGTATGATCTGGTGGCTGATGTCGGCGATTACCCCAAGTTTCTGCCATGGTGCTCCGCTGCCCGTATCCGCAGCCGCACGCCACTGGGGGAGGCTGAGGTGATGGAGGCGGACTTGGTGATCTCCTTCAAGGTGTTTCGCGAACGCTTTGGCAGCCGGGTCACGCTGTTCGCCGAGGAGAAGAAAATCGACACGGAATATCTGGACGGGCCGTTTCGTTACATGAAATCCAATTGGGCGTTTGCGGATCGTGCGGATGGTGGCTGTGATGTGTCGTTCTATGTTGATTTTGAGTTCAAGAACGCCGTGCTGCAGGGCATCATTGGTGTCGTTTTCAACGAGGCGATGCAGCGGATCGTACGCGCGTTCGAGCGACGCGCGGCGGAGCTATATACCTGATCAACACTGAGGCCTAAGTGGTTGAATGCAAACGGGCCCGCGATGCAGGCCCGTTTTTTGATACTGATGCTGTGGTCTCAGCTGGTCATGTCGTAGGCGCGTTCACCGTGAACGGTGATATCAAGCCCGTTGGTCTCCGTCTCCAGGTCGACGCGCAGCGGTGTGATCGCGGCGGTAACCTTGACCAGAACGACGGTCACAACGGCGGTGAAGACCCCAACCACAACCAGACCGCCAAGCTGTGCGAACCAACTGCCCGCGCCGAAGACCGCGATCATGATGGTGCCGAAGATGCCGCCGACACCATGCACGGCGAAGACATCAAGCGTGTCGTCGATCTTCAGCAGGTTTCTGACGACGTTCACGGCTTCTTGGCAGAGGATACCGGCGACAGCACCGATCACCAGCGCCTCGACCGGGCCGACAAAGCCGGAGGCAGGCGTGATGGAGGCAAGGCCCGCGATGGTGCCGGTGACGAGGCCTACCATGGACGCCTTACCGTATTTGATCTTCTCCCACAGCGCCCAGGTCAGTGAGGCGATGGCGGCGGAGATATGGGTGACAGTCAGCGCCATCGCCGCGCCACCGTCTGCGGCCAGCTGCGAGCCACCGTTGAAGCCGAACCACCCAACCCAGAGCATGGCCGCGCCGATGAAGACATAGCCGGGGTTGTGCGGCGGTGTGGTGCGGTTTTTGCGAGGGCCAAGGAACACCGCGATGATCAGCGCCGCCAGACCTGCGGTTTCATGCACCACGATGCCACCGGCAAAGTCGCGCACGCCGACTTCGCCAAAGATGCCGCCATCGGCCAGCATGCCGCCGCCCCAGATCCAATGCACGACGGGCGCGTAGCACAGGAGCATCCAGAGGCCGGAAAACACCAGCACAAAGCCAAAGCCCACGCGCTCGACATAGGCGCCCACGATTAGGGCAGGCGTGATGATGGCGAAGGTCATCTGGAAGGCAAAAAACAGAACCTCGGGTAGGGTGCCAGAGAGGCTGTCTGCGGTGACGCCGGACAGGAACATCTTGTCCAGACCGCCCCAGATACCTGAGGTGCCGCTTCCGAAGGCGATGGAATAGCCGAAGGCCAGCCACAGAACGCTCATCAAACAGGCAATGGCGTAGCATTGCATAAACACGCTGAGCACATTTCGGGCGCGGACAAGGCCGCCGTAAAACAGGGCAAGCCCCGGCAATGTCATGAAGAGGACAAGGGCCGTGGCCACAATAATCCAAGCTGTATCGGCTGCGTTCATCCGCCGTTCCTTCCACGTGTGAGGCTGTGTCTTGATCTGAGGCCTGACAAAGCGGAACCGGGGCGTTGAAAAAAGCGGCAGGTTGCAAATTTGCGCCAGAAAAGCGGGCTTTTGTCAAAATGCTTAATAATTGAGCGCCTCTGCGCGCGCGATGCTCAATTCGCATCCGTTCTATGAAATAGCGGCAGATGCGCTGTGGTTTGCGTCAACCTTGCGGATTTGCCGTAAGGGATTGCCAGATCAGCGACAGCGCGTGGTCGCGTGTCGCTGCGCGCACCTGTTCGCGGCCAAGCGGGCCAAAATCAACTGTCTCGACATGGGTTGGCAGCTTTTGCTGTGCCAGGGCAAAGCACACCCGCCCCTCGGGCTTATGCTCAGAGCCGCCGGGGCCTGCGATGCCGGTGACCGCGATGCTCAGGGTGACGTCAGCGCGGGTCAGCGCCCCTTCGGCCATCTCGACAGCAACCTCCTCGCTGACGGCGCCGACAGTGGCAAGGGTGCTCTCGCGCACGCCGAGCATGTCTTGCTTAGCGCGGTTGGAGTAGGTGACATAGCCCCGGTCAACCACTGAAGAGGATCCAGGAACATCCGTGAGGGCGGCTGCGATCATGCCTGCGGTACAGCTCTCGGCGGTGGCAATGGTGACCCCCTTCGCACGGGCCTTGTGGATGAGAGCAGCGACATCCATGATCACATTCCCAACACACCGTGTGAAAAGCCAGCAAGGGCGGCCACGCCGATCGCCGCGAGGATACCAGCGATGATATCATCCATCATCACGCCTGTGGCGCCCTTTTGGCGGTCGGCCCAGCCGACAGGGCCGGGTTTCCAGATGTCAAACAGCCGAAACAGCACGAAGGCCGCGATCCAACCAGGCCAGAGTGCTGTGATGGCGATGTCATGCGCCCATGCAGGATAAGAGATTGCCCAGAGCGCGATGAACTGGCCTGCGACCTCATCCAGTACAAATTCGGAGGGGTCCATGTTTTCGCGGTTGCGGGTCATTGCCTCCGCAGCCCAGACGCCGACGACCATGCAAATCACGGTCGCAAGCGCCAGCAGAAGAAAGCCGCCCAATTGGTGCAGGACAAACGCCATGGGAAGGGCTGCCAGTGATCCCCAGGTGCCGGGGGCGGGCCGCAGATAGCCAACGCCGCCAACGGTGCCGATCAGGAAAGCAAGACGCGATTTTTTCATGGTTTCACCACGCAGGCTGTAGCGATGGCGGCAATGCCTTCGCCGCGCCCGGTGAAACCAAGCCGTTCGGAGGTTGTCGCCTTGATTGAAACTCGGGAGATGTCGATAGAGAGGATCTCAGCCACAACGGTGCGCATGGCGGGGGCGTGGGGGGTGATCTTCGGGAATTCACAGACCAGCGTGCAGTCCACATTGGAGATCTGATAGCCCTTGGAGCGGGTCAGATCGGCGGCGTGGCGCAGGAAGATATCGCTGGCGGCACCTTTCCATTGCGGATCCGAGGGCGGGAAGTGGCGGCCAATGTCGCCCTCCGCCAGCGCGCCGTAGAGGGCATCGGTAATGGCGTGCAGCCCGACGTCTGCATCAGAATGCCCCTGAAGGCCACGATCATGTGCCAGGGGCACACCGCAGAGCACGACTTCGTCCCCCGGTCCGAACCGGTGAACATCATAGCCATTGCCAAGCCTTACATCCATGTCGCCCCCTAATATGCGCGCGGCCCGGTCGAAATCCTCCGGGCGGGTGATTTTCATATTGTCTGGGTCGCCCGGAATGATGGCAACGTCAATCCCTGCCGCGCGGGCGACCTCCACATCATCTGCGGCTTCCATGCTATTTGCCGCAAGCTGCTGATGGGCAGCGCGGATTTCAGCCAGACGAAATCCTTGCGGTGTCTGCGCGGCATGAAGACCTGCGCGGTCCTGTGTTCCGGTGACATACCCGTCTGCGCCACGCCACAGCGCATCGGTCACGGCGAGGGCAGGGGCCGCGGCCAGCGACGTGTCTAACGCGCTCAAGACATCGTGAACCACCCGGCCCGAAACGCAAGGTCGGGCTGCATCATGGATCAGCACACGGTCAACATCGTGATGTGCCAGCAGCTCTAATCCATTGGCAACGGATTGTGAGCGGGTCGCCCCCCCTCGTGTCAGCAAAATATCGTCTTGCGCTGCGAATTCTTGCCAGATCTCGGTATCCTGAGGCGATAGAACCAAGGCAATCTGGTCTATCCCGACCTTGCGAAACGCGTCGAGCGTCCAGTCGATCACTCGACGTCCCGCCAGCGGACGCCATTGCTTTGCCAGACCTCCGCCAGCGCGCAGACCCTTGCCTGCGGCGACAATCAGCGCGGCGGTTTGGTGGTTCGGGACGTGGGTCACCTCGGGTGTGCCTGCGGTGGCGGCTGCAGACACGGATGGGAAGGGATCAGACGGCATAGGGCGCCTCTTTGTTGGGTGACAATTGTTTAGGAGGTGATGCAAGGGGAGGCAATCACCCTGGGTCACATGCTTAAAAAATAGGCAAATGCCAAAAGATACAGCCTTGCCGTCAGCGGTTTCATTGTCGCATAGAGGCCGCTTCGGTTAGAAACGCTTCATATGCACAAGGATTAGGCAGTTGTCCTTCACTCTCGGTTCCACCTCTCTGACCCCTCCCATCGCTTTGGCGCCGATGGCCGGAATCACGGATCGCCCCTTTCGCGATCTGGTGCGCAGCTTTGGCGTCGGGCTGATGGTGAGCGAGATGGTCGCCAGTCAGGAAATGGTACAGGCCAAGCCCGGTGTGCGCGAACGCGCTGAGCTGAGTGCGGATGTCGAGAATACCGCCGTGCAGATCGCCGGGCGCGATGCCTATTGGATGGCAGAGGCCGCACGACAGGTGGAAAGCCGCGGTGCAAAAGTCATCGACATCAATATGGGCTGCCCGGCCAAGAAGGTGACCAATGGCTATTCCGGTTCCGCCCTGCTGAAGACGCCGGATCACGCGCTGTCACTGATTGAGGCGGTGGTGACCGCAGTGTCGGTGCCGGTCACGCTGAAAACGCGACTTGGCTGGGACGATAATAGCCTGAATGCCGCCGATGTGGCCCGCCGTGCGCAGGACGCAGGCGTGCAGATGGTGACCATTCACGGCCGCACCCGCTGTCAGTTCTATAAAGGGAGCGCGGATTGGAAGGCGATTTCTGCAGTAAAAGCCGCGTTGACCGTGCCGCTGCTGGCGAATGGGGATATAACAGATACTGCAACCGCACGAACCGCGCTGGCACAATCTGGTGCCGATGGGGTCATGATCGGGCGCGGAGTGCAGGGCAAACCCTGGCTGCTGGCTGAGGTGGCCCATGACATCTGGGGCACAGATTCCCCCTCTGTACCTGTTGGTGATGATCTGGTGCGGTTGGTGAGCGCCCACTACGAGGCAATGCTGGATTTCTATGGTCTGGATTTGGGCATCCGTGTCGCCCGTAAACACCTTGGTTGGTATATGGATGAGGTCGGTACACCCGCACGGCTGCGCCGCGAGGTGCTGACGGCCAAAGTTTCCAATGCAGTGCTGCGCCTTTTGCCTGATGCGCTGACATCTGACGCTGGGCCTGACCTGACACCGGGGAATGTGGATGGGCAGGCGGCATGACGGAGGATCTGACTGGATCAGCGGCGGTGCAGGATTGGAGCGGTGCCGATAGTGCGCTCTGGACCTCATTGCCGGTGCCTGCGTTTGTAATCGACGAGAACGCCAGGATCGTCGATGTAAATTCTGCCGGGGAAGGGTTTCTCAATACCTCGCGCAAGGCGCTGCTGGGCAAGGCGATCTGGCAGCATGTGATCATCGCGCCCGCCATCGACGACGCTGTGGACCGGGCCCGCGACAACGGCACGCCGCTGTTTGTAAACGATATTGATGTGGGGGCGCCCGGACGCGCCCCGTTGCAATGCAATGTCCAGGTGGCGCGGGTTCAGGGCCTGGGGCGCAAGATGCTGATCCTGCTCTCCCCGCGCGAGCTGGCCGGACGCCTGACGCAGAACCATTCCGCCAAATCCGCCGCACAATCCGCGATCGGTATGGCCGAGATGCTGGCCCATGAGATCAAGAACCCGCTGGCAGGTATCACTGGGGCGGCGCAGCTGCTGTCGATGGGGCTGACAGGCGATGATCTGGAGCTGACTGATCTGATTGTCAGCGAAAGCCGACGCATTGTGAAACTACTGGAACAGGTGGAACAATTCGGCAACCTGTCAGAACCCGCGTTTCAAGAGGTCAACATCCATGATGTGCTGGACCGCGCACGCCGGTCGGCCCTGTTGGGGTTCGGCGCGCATATGACCATCATCGAGGATTATGACCCATCCTTGCCGATGGCCTGGGGCGACGGTGACCAGTTGTTGCAGGTGGTGCTGAACCTGTTGAAGAACGCAGCAGAGGCTGCGGATCCGGGGGGCGGGACCATACGGATCCGTACCTTTTATGAGCATTCTTTTCGGCTGCGGCGCAGCGATGGCTCTGGCAAGCTGTTGCCGCTGCAGATTGAGATTTCCGACGATGGCCCGGGCCTGCCTGAGGCGATCCGCGACGATATCTTTGATCCCTTTGTGTCTGGACGTGAGAATGGCACCGGGCTTGGGCTGGCGCTGGTCAGCAAGATCATTGCTGATCACCAGGGCTGGATCTCTGTCAATTCCGAACCCGGCCAGACGGTTTTTCGGCTGTCACTGTCGCGTATGCCCACTGCACCGCGCCCCGCACCCATCCCAAACGCCCCACGGCAGGAGTAGCACATCATGGACGGCACCGTTCTGGTCGCAGATGACGATCGCACAATTCGCACGGTTTTGACCCAGGCGCTGACCCGCGCTGGCTGCAAGGTCCATGCGACCTCTTCTCTGACGACGCTGATGCGCTGGGTGGGCGAGGGAAAAGGCGACGTCGTGATCTCTGATGTGGTGATGCCGGATGGCAATGGGTTGGAGATGCTGCCTAAGATTGCGGATGATCGCCCTGGATTGCCGGTCATCGTGATTTCGGCACAGAACACGATCATGACGGCGATCAAGGCGGCCGAGGCTGAGGCCTATGACTACCTGCCTAAACCTTTTGACTTGCCAGAGCTAATGAAACGCACCGCCAAAGCGCTTGCAGAAAAGCGGGCACCGCAACAAAGCCAGGCGGGCATTAACGGCACATCCAGTGATGGGGGGGCCGAAAGTCATGAGGATTTGCCACTGGTCGGGCGTACCGAGGTGATGCAGACGCTTTACCGGCTGGTGGCACGGGTGATGAACACGGATATTCCACTGCTGATCACTGGCGAAAGCGGCACCGGAAAGTCGCTGATCGCCCGGTCGATCCATGATCTGTCGGACCGGCGTACACTGCCGTTTGTGCGCGCAGAAGCCGCAGATCTGGCCGCGCTTGATGGGCCTTCGCAGTTGCTGGCCGAGACCCGTGGCGGCACCCTGCTTTTGGATGAAGTGGCAGACCTGTCGGAAGAGGCGCAGGCCCGTGTGGTGCGGATGATGGATGCGCCGGGCGACCGTCAGCCCAGGTTTATTGCCACCAGCCAGCAGAATCTGGCTGCAGCGATGGAGGCAGGCAGCCTGCGGCAGGATCTTTACTATCGGATCAGCGGGACCGGACTGCCCGTGCCTGCGCTGCGGGCGCGTGTCGACGATATACCGCTGCTTTGCGCGCATTTTCTCACCCGTGCCGAAAATGAAGGAGCACCACATCGCGAAATGAGCGATGCCGCCCGTGAACCGCTGCGGCAGTTCCCTTGGCCCGGCAATGTGCGCCAGCTGGAGAATGTTGTTCGCCGTTTGGCCCTGACCGCACGCAGTGAAGATATCACCGTTGACGAGGTCACAGCCGCGCTGGGCGCACAATCGGGTGGCGAACCCTTGGTGGCTGGCCGTGCGGTGCTCAGCTCTGAAAAGCTCTCGGAATCAGTGGCGCAACATTTGCAGCGCTATTTCGATTTGCATGGTGATATTCTGCCGCCGCCTGGGCTTTATGCGCGCCTGATGCGAGAGGTGGAGACACCTTTGATCGAAATTTCCCTCGCAATGACTGGCGGAAATCAGGCAAAATGTGCGGATTTACTTGGTATTAACCGGAATACCCTGCGCAAGAAGATCACGGACCTTGATATTGAGGTGACACGCCGCCGCAAACTGATGTAATATCGCCACAGAACCGTGGCAGATCAGCGTTGAGGCTGGTGATGATCACGACATATGGCGGTCGGCCAGAATGGTCGCACATTAGGATGAGGGCAGTACGTGGCGCAGAGGTCACATCTTCGCTCGGCATATGGGCCTTTTGCGGCCCTTGACCGATGGCGCAGAACCCGCCGGGCACGCAATTTTGGCGCGCTTGGGCTGGTTGTTCTGGGTCCGGTGCTGGCGCTTTCGACATTTTTGATCATTGGCCCCTTTTCGCAAGGGGTGGCGTCACTATCGCTGCGGCTGATCCTGCTTGCCGATCTGATCTATGTGCTGGCCGTGGCTGCGCTGGTGTTGACCCAGGTCGGACGGTTGATCGCTGCACGACGGGCCAAATCTGCGGGCTCGCGTCTGCACCTGCGTTTGATCGGCGCCTTTGCGTTTCTGGCACTGACCCCCACAGTGATCGTCGCGCTTTTTGCCGGGTTGACGGTGAACGTGGGCCTTGAGGGCTGGTTTTCTGACCGGGTACGAGAGGTCGTCGGCAGTTCCCTGGCAGCGGCAGAGGCCTATCAGGATCAGCAGCAACGCGACCTGTCCGAAGATGCCACCGCGCTGGCGCGCTACATCGACAACAGCCGCAATCGTAATTTCTTTATCAGCGACGGGCAGCTGCGGCAGGTCCTGACACAGGGGCAGTTGCAGATTCAGCGCGGGTTGCAAGAGGCCTATGTGGTTGATGGCGCCGCCAAAATCCGCGCGCGCGGCGAGCGATCGTATGAGTTTGATTTCGAAAAGCCGCGCAACGTTGACCTAAGTCAGGCAACATCCGAAGGGGTGACCCTCATTCAGGACTGGGACAATAGCGAATTGCGCGCTTTGGTGCGGTTGGACGCATTTGTGGACCGGTTTCTTTATGTCAGCCGCGACGTGGATGGAGACCTGCTGAGCCTGCTGGACGATACGCAAGAGACGGCCCATCTCTACCAGCAGCTTGAGAGCGAACGCGGCCGAGTGCTGTTTGATTTTGTTCTGCTATATCTCGGCTTTGCGGTGATCCTGATCCTGGCGGCGATGTGGCTGGGCATGTGGTTTGCCGAACGGTTGTCACGACCGGTCGGGCGGCTAACCATCGCAGCACGCCGCGTCGGGGCAGGCAATCTGAATGTGAAAGTTCCAGAAGAAGATGGCGATGATGAGATTTCGCAGCTTGGCCGGTACTTTAACCAGATGACGCTAGAGCTGCGAGAGCAACGCGATACATTGCTGGAAAACACCCGACAAATCGAGCGCCGACGTCGCCTGTTCGATTCCGTGTTGATGTCGGTGACGTCTGGCGTGGTCGGGCTGGACCCTGAGGGACGGGTGACCTTTGTGAACCGCTCGGCCGAGCGGTTGTTGGATTGGAGCGCGGATCGCCAATCTCTGGCGCTGTCCGTGGCCGTACCCGAGTTTGGGCCGCTGTTTCAGGAGCTGTCGAAAACCGGGGCCGATGTGGTGCAGGATGAGGTCAAGGTCACCCGTCAGGGCCAGCTTGAAAATCTGTTGGTGCGTATGTCCCCCCGCCAGACTGAGGAAGGGCGGCTTGAAGGCTATGTTGTGGCCTTTGACGATGTGACCGATCTGGTCAGTGCGCAGCGGATGGCAGCCTGGGGTGACGTGGCGCGCCGGATTGCGCATGAGATCAAAAACCCGTTGACCCCAATCCAGCTAAGCGCCGAGCGTATCAAGCGTAAGTTTGCTCCAAAACTGGGCGAAGAAAACAGCGACCTGCTGCAATCCATGACGGATGTGATTATTCGCCAAACCAATGACTTGCGCCGCATCGTGGATGAGTTTTCAAAATTCGCGCGGATGCCTGAGCCGGAACGCCGTGAGGAAGACCTGGTCAAGCTGCTGCGCGAAGCGGTGACATTGCAGCGGGCGGGCCAGCCGGATCTTCGCATTGTCGCCAACTTGCCAGAAGAGCCGCTGCTGGCGGATCTGGATGCAACTATGATTGGGCAGGCGTTGACAAACCTTATCAAGAACGCAGGCGAAGCAGTTGAAACCTTGAAGAAAAAAGGCGATGTATCGAATTTGGATCCGGAAATTCGCATTGCCGTGAGTACAACAAAATCCGGCTATGAGGTCACCATTGCCGACAATGGTATCGGTCTGCCAGAGGACCGTGCCCGCTTATTTGAACCCTATGTGACCACCCGTGACGAGGGCACCGGCCTTGGCTTGCCGATCGTCAAGAAAATTATCGAAGAACATGGCGGTACGCTGGTGCTGGAAGATGCGCCTGTGTTCGACGGTCAGGCGCATTTTGGCGCCATGGCCGTAATCCGCCTGCCTGCGGCGAATGATGCTGCGGGCTCCCATAAGAGTATAGTGAAAGCAGGTCTGACATGAGTGACATTCTGATTGTTGACGACGAACGCGACATCCGTGAGCTGGTTTCCGATATCCTTGAGGACGAAGGCTATGCCACGCGCAAAGCTGGCAGTTCCGAGGAATGTATGGCCGCGCTCAACGCGGAACCGCCCGCGCTTTTGATCCTGGATATCTGGCTGAAGGACAGCCAAATGGATGGGATCGACATCCTGAAGGTGGTGAAACGCGACAATCCCGAAATCCCTGTGGTGATCATCTCTGGTCACGGCAACATTGAAATTGCCGTCGCTGCGATCAAGCAGGGGGCGTATGATTTTATCGAAAAACCGTTTAATATTGACCAGTTGCTGGTCGTTATCCGTCGCGCAATGGAAACATCACAGCTGCGGCGCGAAAACACCGATCTTAAGCGCAAGGATTCTGGCGTGAGCGAGATGATCGGTGCGTCTGCGTCGTTCCGCGCGCTGGTCGGACAGTTGGACAAGGTCACGAAATCCAATGGCCGGGTGATGCTGACAGGCCCTGCTGGCAGCGGCAAGGAAATCGCCGCACGCTACATTCATACCCAGTCCAACCGGGCCGGTGCGCCGTTTGTGACAGTGAATTGTGCCAGCATTGAGCCGGACCGGATGGAAGAGGTGCTGTTTGGCCGGGAAAGCGCCGAGCGGGGTATAGAACCGGGTCTGTTGGAACAGGCCCATGGTGGCGTGATCTTTTTCGATGAAGTCGCGGACATGCCGCTTGGCACCCAGTCCAAGATCTTGCGGGTCCTGGTTGACCAGCAGTTCCAGCGCGTGGGCGGTGCTGACAAAGTGCGCGTCGATCTGCGTGTAATTTCGTCTACCAACAAGGACTTGGATCGAGAGATTGAAGCAGACCGTTTCCGTCAGGAACTGTATCACCGCTTGAACGTGGTGCCGATTCCGGTGCCGTCTCTGGCCGACCGACGCGAGGATATTCCGTTGCTGGCCGAAGCTTTCATTGAGCATTTCAATGAAAGTCAGGGCTTGCCGATGCGCAAGCTGAGCGAAGATGCGGTGGCGCTGATGCAGACGATGCTGTGGCCGGGCAACGTACGCCAGCTGAAGAATATGGTGGAACGTGTTCTGATCCTTGGGGAAAGCAACGGCCCGATTGAGCCGAAAGACCTGCCACGCGAGGAAGAACCAGCCGAAGATCAAAGCCGCGTTGTGCTCTCCGGGGCTTTGGCCACCCTGCCGCTGCGGGAAGCGCGTGAGGCGTTTGAACGAGAATACCTGCTGACGCAAATCAACCGCTTTGGTGGCAATATCAGCCGCACAGCATCCTTCGTCGGTATGGAACGTTCAGCCCTGCACCGCAAGCTGAAATCTCTGGGGGTTGTAACCTCCAACAAGGCAGGCGCGCGGATTGCGCATGTCGAGAAAGAAACCGAAGAGGATATGGCCTGAGGGCCATATCCCGATACTGTTTTGTGACTTTCGCGACGTTGATCGTTGAGATGGCGAGAGCCGTCAGGGTGCGGTTTCGACGATCTGCGGTGATTGTCCGCGCCGTGCGATGGCGCAGGAGTTTTCGGTGAGCGCGGACAGGGTTGCAGAGCGCCGGGTACCAACGGCATCCGCGACACTCTGTGGACAGCGTTTGACCGCAACAGTCTGATACCCTTTCTCGGCCATGCAGGCGCGCTCCACCCGTTCCCGCAGATCAGCATTCGCATCAACTGTGTAGATGCCGCCGTCCTCCCAATAGCCCGGGTGGTGATAGCAATGGCCACTACGGCAGATGTCTTGTCCGGGGCGAAAGATTGGCGGGTGCTGCCGGATCTGTGTTGCAACCGGGGCGTCGCGCAAGGCACTGACCTCGCAGGTCAATAAATCGGTGTCACGTCGTGCCACGTCGACACCGGCCCGGTGATAGACGGCAACAGGCCCGCAGCCCGTCAGCCCAAGGATCAATACCAGCGCGGCAAGCGTATGATTTTGCGTGGACATCTTTTGATCTTGCCGGAAAACTGGGGCAGAGACAATTGAATTGACCGTTCCGGTGGCTTCTGTCATTCAAAACGCGCGATTTTGCGTATCAGCGCCGCAGGGGACAAGCACATGAAGGTTATTATCTGTGGCGCAGGCCAGGTCGGCTGGCAGATTGCCCGTCATCTGTCTGGTGAGCACAATGACGTCACTGTGGTGGATAACAATCCCGACCTGGTACGCCGTGCGACGGATACGCTGGACGTGCAGGGAATTGCCGGATTTGCCTCTTACCCGGATGTGTTGACACGGGCAGGGGCACGGGATGCGGATATGATCATCGCTGCAACCCATTCAGATGAGGTGAACATGGTCACCTGCCAGGTGGCGCATTCGGTGTTCTCTATCCAGCGCAAGGTGGCGCGCCTGCGCTCCAAGAGCTATCTGGAAGCAATCTATTCGGATCTCTATCGGCGTGACCATCTGCCAATTGATGTGGTGATCAGCCCCGAGCGCGAGGTCGCAGCGGCGGCGATGCAGCGCCTGTCGGCGCCAGCCGCCTTTGATACCGAAATGTTCATGGAAGGTCGCGCGCAGCTTTTGGGGGTGCAAATCGATGAGGATTGCCCCGTCGTCAACACGCCGCTGCGCCAGCTGACCGATCTGTTTTCCACTCTGCGCGCCATCGTTGTGGGCATTCGCCGCGATGGCAGCCTGTTTGCACCTGAACCTGGCGACCAGTTGTTCGTGGGCGATAGCGCCTATGTCTTTGCACATGTTGATGACGTGAGCCGTACTATCGAAGTCTTTGGTAAAAAACAAAAACGCCAGGAACGTGTGGTCATCGTGGGCGGTGGGAACGTCGGGCTGGAGGTTGCCAAGGCACTGGAAGCTCGCGCTGGTCGCACCCGTGCCAAGATGATCGAACGGAACCGGCAATCCGCAGAGCGTGCCGCGGAAACGCTGGAGCGGACAATTGTGCTGAACGGCGATGGGCTTGATCGCAGCCTGATGATCGAGGCGGGGATCGACCGTGCCGATGCTATGCTGGCGGTAACCGATGACGATAAGGTCAATATGTTGGCAGCTGTGCGTGCCAAGGCCGAGGGTTGCCCCCTGGCCATTGCATTGATCAATGACCCGACTCTGGTTCCATTGATGGCGCCCCTTGGGATCGATGCCTATATCAACCCGCGCGCCACTACCGTCAGCTCTATTCTGCGTCACATCCGGTATGGTCGGGTGCGGCAGGTCTATTCCATCGGCGACGCAGAGGCTGAGGTGATTGAGGCCGAGGTGATGTCGACCTCACCCATGGCCGGGCAGATGATCCGCGATATTGACTTCCCAGAGGGCGTATTGGTTGGTGCCGTCAGCAAAAATGGCGTTGTGATGCGCCCATCCGGCGGCATGCGGATTGAAGAGGGCGACGTCATTGCGCTATTTGCCATGGCCGCAGATGTCCCCGAGGTCGAGCGCCTGATGCAGGTCTCGATTGACTTCTTCTAGGATGCCGCGCTCTGGATCACAGGCACAAGCAAGGGCTCAGGCAAAAGCGCGCAATCGCGGTATTCTGCGACTGCCGCTGTTTCTGCTGATCCTGTTGGTGGCGGCGCTGGCGATGTGGGTGCCGGCCATCCACGCGCTGATCCTTGATGATCATCAGACCTCGCGTAGCTTCTTCTACTCTGGTGTTGTGGGGCTGATCGTCGTTGTGCTGGTCGGGCTGTCGATGGGCAACCGCGTGCCGCGCTACAGTATGCCGGGGCAACTAACCTCGCTGCTGGCCAGCTTTGCCGTGCTGCCTGCGTTTCTGGCGGTTCCGGTGCAGGACGCGTTGGGGAATACCAGCTATCTCAATGCTTATTTCGACATGGTCAGCGCCATCACCACAACGGGTGCGGATGTATTTGCCGACCCAAACCGGTTGCCGCCCAGCGTGCATCTGTGGCGCGCCATGGTCGGCTGGCTTGGGGGGCTGCTGATGTGGGTGGCGGCCTCGGCCATTCTTGCACCGCTGTCGCTGGGCGGGTTTGAGGTTACCGCACGGGGCGAGCCGGGGCGGGGCACCGAAACCCCCCTGCACATGCAGCGCGCCGATCCGCGCCGCAAGCTGGTGGTGGTGACCAAAACCCTCGCGCCGCTTTATGCCGGGCTGACGCTGGTGCTGTGGATTTTGCTGATCATCACCGGTGAGACAGCCTTGGTGGCGCTCGGCCATTCGATGTCGGTTCTGGCAACCTCGGGCATTTCGGCCGTAGGCGGGGTTGAGAATGGTGCCAGTGGTATTGCCGGTGAGATGGTGATGTTCCTGTTTATGTTCTTTGCCCTGTCGCGGCTGACCTTTTCCACGGATACCGTGACCAGTGGCCATAGTCGGCTGGACCGGGATCCTGAGTTTCGCATTGGGCTGCTGATCGTCTTTGGTGTGCCCCTGCTACTGTTTTTGCGCCACTGGATTGCCAGTTTTGATGTCGCAACCACCAGTGATCTTATGCAGGGGCTACGTTCGCTTTGGGGGGCAACCTTCACCGTTTTGTCATTCCTCTCGACCACCGGATTTGAAAGCGGGAATTGGGAGACCGCGCGACAATGGTCCGGGCTTGATACCCCCGGTATGATCCTGCTTGGGCTGGCGGTGATCGGCGGGGGCGTGGCAACGACGGCAGGAGGGGTGAAACTGCTGCGGGTTTATGCGCTTTACCTCAATGGGCTGCGCGAGATGGAGCGGCTGGTGCATCCTTCGTCGGTTAGTAATGAAGGCAAGGGCAACCGGCGCCTGCAACGCAACGGAGCCTTTGTGGCCTGGGTGTTCTTTATGCTGTTCGCGTTGTCTCTGGCGGTGATCAGCATCAGCCTTGCGGCCGTCGGGTCGGATTTTGAGCAGGCGCTGATTCTGACCATTGCAACCCTGTCGACCACCGGCCCGCTGACAGAAATCGCCGGATCGGAACCCATTGCATTGATCCATCTGACCGCTCCGGCAAAATTGATCCTTTGCTTTGCTATGGTTCTGGGACGGCTGGAAACCTTGGCGATCATCGCCTTGTTGACACCAAACCTCTGGCGCAGCTGAACGATCATGGTTACCGTGGGTGTCATATGAGTAATTTTCGGGTGGAAACTCCGACTATCTGCGTTCATACTATTCATTAACAAGAAGCGCTGGTCCGCAGCGCGACAAGAACAAAGGCGAGATTACAATAATGGCTTCGGACAGACAGAATCTTCAGGATGCCTTCCTGAACCACGTTCGTAAAACCAAGGTTCCGGTCACCATCTTTCTGATCAACGGCGTTAAGTTGCAGGGTGTGATTACATGGTTTGACAATTTCTGTGTCCTGCTGCGTCGGGATGGGCAGTCGCAACTGGTTTACAAACACGCCATTTCGACGATCATGCCTGCCCAGCCGATCAGCCTGTATGAAGGTGAAGACGCCTCTTGATGGAGCATGACCGGACGCCCACCCGTGCCTGGGTGGTGCATCCCGATATCAAATCCGACCGCGACCGCCGTGACCCGGTGGCGGCCCTTGCCGAGGGCGTGTCCCTGGCAGAGGCTTTGCCCGACATTGCGGTGATCGGCTCTGACGTGGTGCGCCTGCCAAAGGCACACGCCGGGATGCTGTTTGGATCGGGAAAAATCGAAGAGCTGAAGGCTTTGTTCCAAGGGAACGACGTTGAGCTGGTTTTGATTGATGGCCCTGTATCGCCGGTACAGCAGCGCAATCTTGAAAAGGCTTGGAAGGTCAAAATCCTAGACCGAACCGGGCTGATCCTGGAGATCTTTTCGGACCGCGCACGTACCCGCGAGGGCGTTTTGCAGGTCGAGATGGCAGCGCTGAGCTATCAGCGCACCCGGCTCGTGCGGGCGTGGACGCACCTTGAGCGGCAACGGGGTGGGTTGGGCTTTGTCGGCGGACCCGGCGAAACCCAGATTGAGGCAGACCGACGTGCAATTGATGAACAATTGGTACGCCTGCGCCGCCAGCTGGACAAGGTGGTAAAAACCCGCACGCTGCACCGCGCTGCGCGGGCAAAAATCCCCTATCCGATTGTGGCGCTGGTTGGGTATACAAATGCTGGAAAATCAACACTTTTCAATCGTTTGACGGGTGCTGAGGTGATGGCCAAGGACATGCTCTTTGCGACGCTGGACCCAACCATGCGCCGGGTAGAGCTGCCGGATGGGCCGGAAATCATCCTGTCTGACACCGTTGGGTTCATCTCAGAGCTGCCGACAGAGTTGGTTGCGGCATTCCGCGCCACGTTGGAAGAGGTGCTGGCCGCCGATGTGATCGTGCATGTGCGCGACATCAGCCATGACGAAACCCAGAATCAAGCAGCAGATGTGGAAACGATCCTCTCCTCGCTTGGCGTGGATGACAGCCGCGCCCGGATTGAGATCTGGAACAAGCTTGATCTCTTGAACGAGGAAGAAGCAGAGGCCCGTCGCCAACGCGCTGAGCGCGAAGAGGGCATTCACGCCATCTCTGCGATCAGTGGTGAAGGGTTGGATGGTCTGCTGGCGGATATTACCGCCAAACTGCGTCTGGTACGGCATGAGGATGATATCACCCTGACATTTGCGCAAGGCAAACAACGGGCGTGGTTGTTCGAACAGGATGTAGTGCAAGGCGAAACGCAGACTGAGACGGGTTTTGAGCTGACCGTATTGTGGACGGAAACACAGAAAAACCGCTTCGCTGCGCTTTGATGCAACTCTAAATTGACTCAAATGAAACCCCTGTAACCGGATTGGCTGCGGGGGTTTCTTGTATCTAGGCTGGGCCTATCCGGTACATCTTATTCCTCGGGCGTAAGAGGGATAAGCCGGGTCACACCGACAGCGGCAGCACGGGCCAGATCCTCGTCCAGGGACATAGGGATGTACTCGCCGCGCCTCCAAAGCTGGGACATATCGTCGTAATAGCGCGACAGGAAATGCCCGGATTGCCCGGTGGCGATAATAAACACCGAACTATCGGGATCGGCAAAGTCATAGACGCCCCGGTACCCGGCAGCGTGCACATTGCGGAACGGGTGTTTGCCCTCGCCTGAGGTGAGACCACGTTGCAGAGTGTTGTCGCCACCGCTGGTGGATTGACGGATGTTCACGAAGAAGCGCAGCAATGGAACCTCGCCCAGCACCTCGTGGTCTTGCGTTGCCTGATGCGCATCACCCCAGCGCAAGGATTCAAGTGCAGAGCCATAGGTTTCCTCTATCCAGATCAGCGCATCGTCCAAAGCGAGTCGTGCCAGTTCTGTGCAAGTCTCGCGCGGGGCGCTTTGGCGGATGTCGCACCAGGCCGATGCGCCTTCGACGTCGCGAAACACGCGCTCCAGAAACAGCGGATCAACCTGCGTAAACTCCTGTGCCAAAGGTCCTAAATCGTCCGTGATAAGACGTTTTTGCAATGCGCGGACCCATGCGGCATAGATCAAAGGCTCAGGCAGATGTTCATTCATCTCGCCGTTCCATTCCGACAACAACGACAGTGCGATCTGGCGTTGACGCTCGCGGGTGCCGTCTTCGGCGGCTTCGCCGGTAAACCAAAGATCGGCCCCGATCAGCGGCAACAGGCTGCGTGCGGTATAGGAAACAGTGTCCAGCTGCGCCTCGATAAAGCTGTCACGGGTGTGGACCTGCCGATCCTGCATCAGCTTTTTCCAGCGGTTTATTCGCTGGGTGTCGCCCCAGCTGTAAGACACGTGATTGGGGAAGGGGCGGTCCAGAATTTTGTTGTTGGTGTTGCCGAGGATCCCGCCAACGGGGGCCACAAATTGCGGATTGGCCGCATAAGGCGCGCGGCCCTGCCACTGGTTTTCGCGGCGCCAACCCTGACTTGGCATGCGACCCTGACTTTGGTGGCGGGCATCGCGTTGCGGGATGGCTCCGACGGTTTTCAATGCGATCACATCGCGGTCGGCCAGTGTAAGGTTCTGCGCGGGAGCGATATAGCGCTTGCTGATCTGGATGGCCTCTTCCACTGAGTTGGCGCGCATCAGCTCGAGCGCGGCAGTCATTGAGGTGTCTTGGCTGCTCAGTCCGGTCCAGCCTAGGCTGACCACATGGCCGGGCGGCGTGATGGTCGACAGATCAAACAGTGAGCGGGGCAGCACTGGCCCATTGTCGGTCCAGCGCAGGGTCAGGGTGACGGGTGTTTCATCCTTGATATTGATGATCGACCGGCGGCTGGCAAAGCGCTGGAAACCATCGACTGTCCTATATTCCTCTGGGTTGTTCGGGTTCAACTGTTCAATGAACAGATCCTGATCATCCAAATATGAAGAGGTCACGCCCCAGCCCATCAGGTCGGATCGCCCAGAAATGACGGCTGGAATGCCTGGAATGGTGGCGCCGATGATGCCGCCAGTGCCCAATTCTAGCCGGGCCAGATACCAAACACCCGGCGCTGTCAGCTCCAGATGTGGATCATTGGCGAGCAGTGTGCCGCCAGCCGCTGAACGGCTCGGCGCCGCTGCCCAAGCGTTTGACGCCCCGGCCAATCCGCGCCGGGCCACTGGCATGAACGGCGAACCGGGGCTGGTGCTGGCAGTGGCATGGCGGGGCAGATCGGGAAAGAACGCGGCATATTCCGGCAGGGCCGCCACGCCACTCCCCGGTGCATCCGGCAGAATATCCATGAGCCGGTCCGGATCGGGCAGGGCCAGTGAGGTGCGGGCGCGCATAATTTCTTCCTGCATGTGGCCAGAGAGCTTTAGCCCCATCAACTTCATCACGGCGATACTGTCGGCGGGCTGCCACGGGGCCATTGGCACATTGAACAGGAACATCTCTGGCGCGCCTCGACCTAGCGCGTCGTCATTGATTTCCTGAATGCGGGCGTTAACACCAGCCGAATAGGCACGCAGGGCGGTCATGGTCTCAGGCGTCTGCGCCGCGACGGATTGCTGCGCCAAACGATAGATATCCAGACGGCGGATCAGCGTGTCGACCTGTACAGTACGGCTGCCAAAGATTTCTGACAGGCGACCCATGGCGCTGCGCCGCAACATGGTCATCTGCCAGAGACGGTCCTGCGCATGCACATATCCGAGGCCAAAATAGACATCCTCGTCACTGGCGCCATAGCTGCCAAAGATATGTGGTACGTTGGCATTGTCACGCACGATTTCAACCGGCGCCAGCAGGCCTGGGAGAGTGGCCTCTTTGTTGTAGTCGGGCAGAGATTGCGCTGCGAGGAAATAGACCAGGCCAAGCCCTAACACCAGAAGCAGAATCAAAGCGGCGGCAAGGCGCAGGAGCCAGCGAAAGAGAAGTCCCATCGGTGGTGCGTTTCCTCAGTTTTTTGACGTTATTGGCCCGGTTACGGCGCAGTTTATGACCCGCGCAGATTGCGCCGGGCGGCGCGGCTGCTAGGGTGTCGCCAACATAGGACAAGACGCATCAGGGGGAAAGCAGATGGCGAAAGTTGCATTCTTGGGACTGGGAGTGATGGGATATCCGATGGCGGGTCATCTGGCGGCCGCAGGTCATGAGGTCACGGTATATAACCGCACGGGTGCCAAGGCCACGGCCTGGGCCAAGGAGCATGGTGGTAGCGCAGCCGCAACACCGCGCGAGGCAGTGGCGGGTGCGGATTTTGTCATGGCCTGTGTCGGCAATGACGACGACTTGCGTTCGGTTTGTCTTGGCGCGGATGGCGCCTTTGTCGGCATGGATGCGGGCGCGATTTTTGTTGATCACACAACTGTGTCCGCCAAGGTGACTCGCGAGCTGAACACGGCGGCGGCGGATCTGGGGTTGCCCTTCGTTGATGCGCCGATTTCCGGCGGACAGGCCGGGGCGGAAAACGGTGTGCTTTCAGTTATGTGTGGCGGCGATCAGGCGGCCTACGACAAGGCCGAGCCGATTATCGCAGCTTACGCCCGGATCTGTCGCCGGATCGGCGAAAGCGGCGCTGGTCAGATGACCAAAATGTGCAACCAGATCGCCATTGCCGGCCTGGTTCAAGGGCTTAGCGAGGCGCTGCATTTTGCCGATAAGGCCGGGCTGGATGGCCGCGCGGTGGTGGAAGTGATCAGCCAGGGGGCCGCAGGCAGCTGGCAGATGGCGAACCGTCACGAGACCATGCTGGACGATCACTTCGAACATGGCTTTGCGGTCGACTGGATGCGCAAGGATCTGGGCATTTGCCTGGATGCGGCGGACGAGAGCGGGGCCAGTCTGCCAGTCACGGCTTTGGTTGATCAGTTTTACAAGGATGTGCAGAAGATGGGCGGCGGGCGCTGGGATACATCAAGCCTGTTCAAGCGTCTGAAAGCGTTCGATTAGACACATAATAATGGCCTTTCCAGATGGAAAGGCCATGACTCTGGCGGCGATACCTTAAGCCAGTAGAAAGCGCGGAGCGGATCCGCAGATCCCCACCGTATCAGGGTATAATACGGGTATATTTGGTGCCTTCCAGCGTTGCGCCAATACGCAAGCCAGCCTGCCCGAAGACCGCTGCCAGAATAGGTGCGTTTAATGTGTTGGTGTCAGCGGCCAGAGAATTGCCGTCATCACGGATCACATATTCTAGGTCCGCGCCCGCAGCCCAGCCGGAGGAGCGGCGAAAGTTCGACAATGCCTCTTGTGTCATGAAAAACAGAACATGGGCATATTGCTGTGCGCCGATCTGCAAGCCGGCATTGCCCTTGACGGTGGAATAGTAATCAACAGTTACGCCATCAATGCGCAACGCCCCGCGGCCAAAGGCGCCACCGACCAGAAAGCCGGCTTCGGTCACCAAAGGCATCACCAGCATGCCAGTGGATTTTTCGGCCAGAGCAACGGCACCGGGATATTGGCTGTACATCTGGCTGAGGGTTGCATCAACGCGGGCGTCGATCTTGGGCGCATTGCTGTTGCCAATGCCATTGCCGCAGGCGGCGGTGACACCAGCACCGGCCAGGGCACCAAGCGCAAAACCGCGCCGGGTCAAACGGGAGGAATACGATCTGCTCATCTTGTTTGCCTGTATATTGAGGGCCTGCCCAGATTGGGCTGTCACATCGGCCTGTCACTGTTCATTCGTGGCCAGTTTTCTGGCTCTAGGCCATGGTATACGCGGAAAGCTGCCGCATGTCATCATCAGCCCTGCGAAGATCAGCGGCTTCCTGCCTGATGAGTGGCGCGATTTTCTGCGGGTTTTTATGTTGTTGTACTGGCTGTGGAACTGTTGGGGTTATCAGCCGTTCAGCAGGCGTGCGGCGGCCGGGGCATAATAGGTCAGAACCCCATCGCAACCAGCCCGTTTGAAGGCCGTAAGGCTTTCTAGCATGATGCGCTCGCCATCAATCCAGCCGTTCTGGGCGGCAGCTTCGATCATCGCATATTCACCAGAGACCTGATAGGCAAAGGTCGGTGCGCCAAAGGTGGATTTTATCCGCTGGCAGATGTCGAGATAGGCCAGCCCCGGTTTGATCATCACCATATCTGCGCCCTCGCTCAGATCACGTTCGATCATGCGCAGCGCCTCATCGGTATTTCCAGGGTCCATCTGATAGGTTTTCTTGTCGCCCTTCAGGGCGCCGGAGGCCCCAACCGCATCGCGGAACGGGCCATAGTAGGCTGAGGCGTATTTGGCAGCATATGAGAGGATGGTGACATTGCGGTGACCTGCGGCCTCCAGCGCGCTGCGCATGGCACCGATGCGACCATCCATCATGTCGGACGGACCAATGATGTCTGCGCCGGCATCGGCCTGGGCCACGGTCATTTTGACCAGCGCCTCGACCGTTTCGTCATTGACGATCTCACCGTCCACCACATAGCCGTCATGCCCGTTGATATTATAGGGATCCAGCGCCACATCCGTCATCACCGCGATATCGGGGACGGCGGATTTGATGGCGCGGATGGCGCGGTTTACCAGATTGTCCGGGCTCCAGGCCTCGGCGCAATCCGAGGTCTTAAGCACTGGATCGGTATAGGGAAAAAGGCAGATTGCCGGAATACCTAGGGCGCGCGCCTCAATCGCAGCGTCCACCACCTTGTCGATGCTGCGCCGGGTGACACCCGGCATTGAGGCGATCGGTTCTTCGATACCGTCGCCATCACGAACAAAGACCGGCCAGATCAGATCGTCACTGGTCAACGTGGTCTCGCGCACAAGATTGCGCAGCGCAGGCGTGCTGCGTAGCCGACGTGGACGGGCAGCTGGAAATGGGGCGACGGTTGGTTTCATCGGGTCCTCGCAGATCATGGTCGCGATCCTGATGCTGACCGCGCTCACCCCCTTGCGTGACACGGAACGCGCACGACGACAAGTGACAGATTCGCCGCGCCATATGACCCCATCTGATGGCGAATGGGGCCAGCCCTTGTGCCAGACCGCGACGCAGGGGATATAAGGGCGCAACGACTGGAAGAGAGAAGGGCCGCCCAGTGGATCTGTTTCATACCTTGACCGAGCTGATTGACCTGCGGTCGTTTTCCAATCTGTGGTATTGGATTGCTCTTGCGGTTGTCTGGTCCTCGGCCAGCCATTGGGTCATGGGTGTTCCTTTTGACATGGTGTATCGCGCCCGCAAGAACGGTGGCCAGGCGGCGCTGGATCTAGAGGCAATCACGCGGGTCAATGTGAACCGGATGATGTATATCACCGAGGTGTCGGGACATTGGGTGCTTGGCATGACCTGCTTTGTTCTGGCGATGCTGGGCATGCTAGGGTTCTATTACGGCGTGGAATTTGCGCAGGCGGTCTTTCTTTTGGCCTTTCCCATGGGGTTTGTCGGCCTAATTAACTGGATCTCGGCGCGCCGTATTCAGCAAGAAGGGCTGGCTGGTGAGACGTTGATCCGCCAGTTGACCATCAGCAGATTATTTATCCAACTGGTTGGCATGGTAGCAATTTTTGTGACCGCGCTTTGGGGCATGTATCAGAACCTGCAAATTGGGTTCCTGGGCTAATCGCCTACGGGCAGACGACGAAAGAGAGACGCAAGATGGCGCAACGGGCAATCACCGCAAGTGGGGCACCTGAGGGGTTTGATGCGCGGCTGATCCTCAAAGAGGCGGCGAGCACTAATGCGCCCGTGGTGCATGTGGCACGTGACGACAAGCGGATGGAGGCCATGCGGGCGGCGTTGGCATTTTTCGCGCCGGATATGCCCATTATCAGCTTTCCTGGCTGGGATTGTCTGCCGTATGACCGTGTATCGCCCAATGCCGATATTGCGGCGGCGCGTATGGCGACGCTGGCCGCGCTGGTGCATCAAATGCCGGGGCAGTTTGTGCTGCTGACCACGCTGAACGCAGCGACCCAACGGGTGCCTGCGCGACAAGTGCTGAAGGACGCGGCCTTTACCGCTGAAGTCGACCGCCGGATTGATGAAAAAGCACTGCGGAACTATCTGACCCGTATGGGTTTCACCAAAAGCCCAACAGTTATGGAACCTGGTGATTTTGCCGTCCGTGGTGGCATTATCGATATTTTTCCACCTGGTCAGAGCGGTCCGGTGCGGCTGGATTTGTTTGGCGATGTTCTGGATGGCGCGCGCCGGTTCGATCCGGCAACTCAGCGCACCACCGAAAAGCTGACCCTGATTGAGCTGGCGCCAGTGTCCGAGGTGATTCTGGACGAGGCCGCCGTTACCCGGTTCCGGCAAAACTACCGGATCGAGTTCGGCGCGGCCGGCACCGATGACCCGCTATACGAGGCCGTGTCGGCTGGACGAAAATACCAAGGGTTAGAGCATTGGTTGCCATTCTTTCACGACCAGCTGGAAACGCTGTTTGACTATCTGCCCGGCGCCACGGTGACGCTGGACGATCAGGTGACACCAGCACGGCTGTCGCGTTGGGACAGCATCGTTGACCAATATGAAACGCGCAAGATCGCAATGGCGCAAAAAGGCCGGATTGATACGGTTTACAAACCTGTTCCGCCAGGGTTGCTCTACCTTGATGACACCGCCTGGGAGGCGGCTATTGGTCACCACCGCATGATTCAGTTCCACCCCTTGCCACAGGCAACCGGACCAGGCGTGATTGACGCAGGTGGGCGCATCGGACGCAATTTCTCACCCGAACGCCAGTTGGAAAACATAAGTTTGTTCAGTGCATTGGCTGATCATATTAAGGTTCGAATGCAAGTCGGTCCGGTGGTAGTTGCCTCTTATTCTGAGGGCGCGCGGGAACGGCTGACTGGATTGATCGAGGATGAAGGCCTGGCCGAGGTGATCCCGGTAAAAGATGGCACGAGGATTGGAAAATCCGGCCTGCACCTGGCAGTCTGGGCGCTGGAACATGGGTTTGAGACTGATGATCTGACAGTGATTTCGGAACAGGACGTTCTGGGCGACCGGTTGATCCGCGCACCAAAGAAACGGCGTAAAGCTGAGAATTTCCTGACCGAAACGCAATCCCTCAGCCCTGGTGATCTGGTGGTGCATGTTGACCACGGGATTGGCCGCTACAAGGGGTTGGAGGTCGTCACCGCAGCGGGGGCCGCGCATGAGTGTATCCTGCTGGAATACGCTGAATCTTCAAAGCTGTACCTCCCGGTTGAAAATATCGAGCTGTTGTCGAAATACGGCCATGATGAGGGCCTGCTGGATCGACTGGGCGGCGGTGCATGGCAGGCCAAAAAAGCCAAGCTGAAGGAACGTATTCGCGAGATGGCGGATCGGTTGATCCGCGTGGCCGCTGAACGTGCATTGCGCAAAGCGCCGATGATGGATCCGCCTCCTCATGCATGGGAAGAGTTTTCGGCCCGGTTCCCCTATCAGGAGACCGATGACCAGTTGCGTGCCATCGAAGACGTGATGACGGATCTGCAATCGGGTGCACCGATGGATCGGCTGATCTGCGGAGATGTGGGTTTCGGCAAGACCGAAGTCGCGATGCGCGCGGCCTTTATCGCGGCTATGTCGGGTGTGCAGGTTGCGATTGTCGCGCCGACCACGCTGTTGGCGCGACAGCACGCAGCGGCTTTTGTACAGCGGTTTCGTGGGTTTCCTTTGGAAGTCAGACAGTTGTCACGCTTTGTTACAGCAAAAGAGGCCGCTAAAACCCGTGATGGTATTGCCAGAGGCACAGTTGATATCGTGGTCGGCACCCACGCGCTATTGGCAAAATCGGTGCGGTTCCAGAACCTAGGCCTGCTGATCATCGACGAAGAACAGCATTTCGGCGTCGCACATAAAGAGCGGCTAAAGCAAATGCGCAGCGATATTCATGTGCTGACTCTGACCGCCACGCCGATCCCGAGAACGCTTCAGTTGAGCCTCACCGGTGTACGGGATCTGTCGATCATTGGCACGCCGCCTGTGGATCGTCTGGCAATCCGCACCTATGTAAGCGAATTCGATGCCGTCACCATTCGCGAGGCGCTGTTGCGCGAACATTATCGTGGCGGGCAAGCCTTTTATGTGGTGCCGCGGATCACGGATTTGCCGGATGTGGAGGCCTTCTTGCAGGAACAGTTGCCCGAGCTCAGCTATGTCGTGGCCCATGGCCAGCTGGCGGCCGGGGATCTGGATGATCGGATGAATGCCTTTTACGATGGCAAATTCGACGTTCTTCTGGCGACCACAATTGTGGAGTCGGGTCTTGATATTCCTACCGCGAACACGATGGTTGTGCACCGGGCCGACATGTTTGGTCTGGCGCAGCTTTATCAGGTGAGAGGCCGGGTGGGTCGCTCCAAGACGCGGGCCTATGCTTATTTGACGACCAAACCGCGCGTACGTCTGACACCGGGGGCCGAAAAGCGGTTACGGGTCTTAGGGTCACTGGATACGCTTGGGGCCGGGTTCTCGCTGGCCTCGCAGGATCTTGATATTCGTGGTGCCGGCAATCTTCTTGGGGAAGAGCAGTCCGGTCAGATGCGTGATGTGGGTTATGAGCTTTATCAATCCATGTTGGAGGAAGCGATTGCCAAGATCAAATCTGGCGAGCTGAACGGTCTACCAGGAAGCGACGACCAATGGGCACCGCAGATCAATCTTGGCGTACCAGTGTTGATTCCAGAAAATTATGTGCCTGATCTGGACGTACGTCTGGGTCTGTATCGACGGCTCTCTGATCTGACGACCAAGGTGGAGCTTGAGGGCTTTGCCGCCGAACTGATTGACCGGTTTGGCAGCTTGCCAAAGGAAGTGAACACCCTGATGCTGGTGGTGCGGATCAAAGCGATGTGTAAACGCGCTGGTATCGCCAAGCTGGACGGCGGTCCGAAGGGGGCAACAATCCAGTTCCACAACGATAAATTTGCTTCACCGCAGGGGTTGGTTGAATTCATTCAGGCGCAGGACGGTCTGGCCAAGGTAAAAGACAACAAAATCGTTGTGCGCCGTGACTGGAAAAAGGACAGTGACAAGATCAAGGGCGCCTTTGCCATCGCACGTGATCTGGCGGAAAAGGTCGTCGCCGAGAAAAAGAAGGCCAAAGCTAAAAACACCTGAACAGCGCACCTAAACAGCGCCGCTGTAGCCAGAGTTTCCGAGACGAATAAGCCCCTCCAAGCGACTGGAGGGGCTTAATTTTAACATGAACTGATTTGCGTAGAGATTATTCGGCGGCGAGCCGGTTTTCCACCCGTGCCATGTGCAGCATCAGGCCAAATCCACATACCGACATCAACAGGATCGCGGCAGTGAGCGGCACAACTGAGCCATCAAACAGCAGCCCCACAGGTGCTGCGATTAACGCTGCACAAACCGTTGAAATAGCACCAGTGACAGAGGCCGCCATGCCCGCGATATGGCCCATCGGCTCCATGGCCATAGCATTGAGATTGCCCATAGTCAGGCCTGCCATGAAAAACACGCTGGTCTGCCAGGCGACGAACATTCCGAACTTGATGGCCAGCGGCAAATCCATCGTGCCAGCTAGCAGCATGATGGTGGCCAGAATGATCTGGCCACATAGTGCCCAAGTCACCATACGACGCATGCCGATCCGTACCACAACCGATGCGTTGATCAGACTGCCGGTGCCAGACATCAGCGCGACAAAGCCAAACCAATACGGAAAGCTTTCGGCCCGGTCGAAAACAACATCGAAGACCGGCTGTACCAGTGTGATCATGCAAAACAACATGCCAAGGCACAGGGTCTGCACCATGATTGACAGGCGTACACTGCGATGGGTCACCATTTCGGTCACGGCACCCAACAACAAGGGCAGGCGGAACGGGCGGCGGTTCTCGCGCGCCAGCGGCTCTGGCAGGCGGAGCCCCATCCACAAGACGATGATGATGGCAAACAGGGCAAAGGCAAGAAAGATGCCACGCCAGCTGGTTACGGCAATGATGCCTGCGCCCAGCATGGGGGCCACGGCAGGAACCAGAGTGAAAATCATCATTGCGATCGACATCATCTTGGCCATTTCCCGGCCAGAATAGAGATCGCGCACGATCGCAAGCGCCACAACCCGAGGGCCAGCAGCGCCCAGGCCCATTGTCACCCGGCTGATCAGCAGCAGCTCAAGCGAAGAACTGATCCAAGCCAGAAAGGCTGATGCAATATAAAGCGCGGCCCCGGCAAAAATAACCGGGCGGCGGCCAAAGGCATCAGAGAGTGGCCCAGTGAAAAACGTGCCTACGCCCATGCCAAAGACAAAGGCGGCGATCACCAGCTGAGCGCGGTTGACGTCACCAGGGCTTAGGGTTTTGCCAATCTCGGGCAGCGCCGGCAACATGGCGTCGATGGAAAAAGCAATTGTCGCAAACATCATCGCAATCAATGCGATGAATTCCGCCTTTGACATGGCGTGTTGTGTATCTGTCGTCATTTGAAACCTCTCGCGACACTTCAGGAGCCCCGGTCATCGGGCACTGTCTGGGTGTCACACCGTCCGCGCTAACATATCTTTTGCGGTTCGACCAGAAGCGCTGATGCACAGAATTATGTGCATCTACACGCGAGCAAAGGCTGGCATATGACACTCATAGCACCCCACCTGCGCATCCATTTTTGGTTCGGAAATGGAGTGTTATGATTATATATTAGATACTTGTAGGATGATCGTTAGGTTAGCTGTCCGTCGTGCCATTGTCATCTTTCAGCTGCTTTTGGATGTCGGCGATGATCTGCTTCCACATCTCGGGTGGCTGCGCGCCGGGGACGGCGTGCTGGTTGGCCACGATAAATGTCGGCACTGATGTGACACCCATCTTGCGCGAATGGGCATCGCGGTCCTGGATCTCTTGGGCGTCAGTATCGCCGGACAGAAGCCGCAGAGTGACGTCTCGGTCCATCCCGGCGCTGGCGGCGATATCGCTCAGGATTTCGGCGTTGCCGATGTCCTTTGCTTGCACGAAATAGGCATTAAACAATGCGTCCACCACAGTGCTTTGCTTGCCTTCTATCCCAGCCCAATGGATCAGACGATGCGCATCAAGCGTATTCGGCGTGCGCTCCATTGCCTCGAAATTGATCTGAAGCCCGGCTGCATTGGCGTGTTCCACAACCGGTGCATAAGCCTGCACCGCGCCGTCTTTGCCGCCGAATTTACCTTCCAGGTAGGCGCGTCTGTCCATGCCGTCGCGTGACATATCCGGGTTTAGCTGGAAGGGGTGCCATTCGATTACAAAGGGATGATCGCTGACTTCGGCCAGGGCCTTATCCAGATGGGCTTTGCCGATATAGCACCAGGGGCAGATCGGGTCCGACAAGATATCAAGCTTTACGACGCTCATGTTTGGTGTCCTTTGTAGCAATCGGGCAGGGCGCGGCGCAGCAATTTGCCATTGGCGCCGGTGGGCAGCACCTCAAGCCGCTGATAGGCGCGGGGCTGCTTGTAGCGCGCCAACCGTGTCTTGGCAAAAGCGAAAAGCGCCTCTGTGCTCACATCTTTGGCACTGGTGTAGAACGCGACGATAATCTGGGTGTCGGCTTTGATCTCAACCGCTGCGACCGCGATCTGTATCAGATCAGGATGCGGGGCCAACGCGGTTTCCACCTCCAGCGGCGACACCCGGTACCCGCCGGCGTTCATCATGTCATCGTTCCGCCCAAGGTAACGGATCTGCCCATCGTCGGTCATCTCGCCCTGATCCCCGGTCAGGAACCAGCGATTATGTATTCGGGCGTCTGTTGCGTCTGGCGCGCCGTGATACCCAAGCATTAGCCCCGGATCCTGTCGGTCAACGGCGATAACGCCTGGCATATTACGTGGCACGGGTTGGCCATTCTTTCCCAGGATCGCAACGCGACGGCCGGGCTGTGGCCTGCCAAGGGTGCCGGGGGTCTGTACCTGTCCCGGCGTCGCCGAGATGAAGGTGGAGCATTCCGACATGCCAAAGGCCTCATAGAGCCGTGTGCCGGTGGCCATCTGCCATTGTGTTGCCAATGTCTCCGAGAGCTTCTCACCAGCGCAAAGCCCATGACGCAGGTCTGGTAGGTCCAGTGACGTATCGGACAACAGCATCTTACGGTAGACGCCGGGAGCGGCGGCAAACTGGCTGGCGCGGTGGTGTTTCAGCAGAGCCGGTAGCGCTGTGATCGCTGTACCATCCTCCGGGATCAGTGCCGTTGCGCCCAAGCTCCACGGGTCCATCAATCCGGTGCCAAGTGTGAAGGTCCAGTTGAAGGCGCCAGCGTGCAGCAGCCTGTCGTTAGGCCTCAGATCATACCAGTGGCGGATCATCATCTGCCGCGCCCAGATCGCGCGATGAGCGTGGACCACGGCGCGCGGATTTCCGCCGGTGCCAGAGGTGTAGACGATGTAAGCCGGTCGATCTGGTGGGCCAAACGCAAAATCGCAAGGCGGCGCGCTTTGCATATCCCGAAGTGAGTCGCCGGTTATCTCGCGTGGATGCGACGGACAGGCGATGCCATCGTCACGCAGGACAGCTGCTGGTGACAGCTCATCCATCATCCGTCGGACTTCGGGTTCGGTCAGCTGCGCAGAGGTCGGGATCGGCACCAGCCCGACAGCGATGGCACCAAGATAGGCAATCGGAAAGATGGGCGTGTTGCCAAGTCGCAGAAGCACACGGTCACCCGGTTCCAGACCCGCGGCCAATAGGCCTGTTCCCGTGCCCCTGACGGCGGCGCGCAATTCAGTATAGGCCCAGTCTTGTGACCCATGCGGGCCAAGCACCGATAGGGCCGGCCGCTTCGGTTCGGCCAGGTGGCCAGCTGCGCCCTGATTGAGTACATGGGCCGCCAGATTGAACGGCGTGGGGCAGGGCACAAAGGGGCCGTTGTCAAAGAGGGACTGCATTCAGATTGGCTATCGTGCCAATCCACGCGTTGCAAGACGGCCCGTCCCGTCTTATAGGAAATCGCATGAGCTCTCGTGATCCCAAATCGCTTATCACTATTGCCCGTGCGTCGGGCGATGCCGCGGACACCGAGCCGCTTGATCTGGGTGCGCGCGTGCGCGAATTGCGCAAGGCGCGAGACTGGACGCTGGAGCACGCGGCCAATCAGGCGGGGCTGGCAAGATCGACCCTGTCCAAGATTGAAAATGGCCAGATGTCACCGACTTACGAGGCATTGAAGAAGCTGGCAGTGGGCTTGCAAATCTCTGTTCCACAGTTGTTTACCCAGCCACAGCGCGATCAGGTCAATGGCCGTTTGACGGTGACAAAGACCGGTCAGGGATCCGCCCATGCCACCGCGACATATGAGCATGAGCTGTTGGCCGACAGTCTCACACGCAAGCAGATGTTGCCGTATCGTGCCCGTGTCCGGGCACGGTCGATGGATGAATTCGAAGGGTGGGTACGGCACGATGGTGAGGAATTCCTGTACGTGCTGACAGGGATTGTCCAGCTCTATACCGAGTTCTATGAGCCGATCGAAATGCGACGCGGCGACAGCGCTTACTACGACGCAGCCATGGGTCATAATGTGATTTCGCTTAGCGACGAAGATGCCACCATCCTTTGGGTGACATCGCTTGCCTGACCTATGCGTTGGCCTACGGGAATGATCGCGCCCCGATGCGATGGGCAACGGAACGCGTTACTGATCAGAGCGAGGAGCACAGCCTCAGTTAAACTGGTGTTCCAGCTCTAGGTGCAGGCTTTCTGTATAGAGGAAATCCTCTACCTCTTCGCGCGCTTCTGTGAGCGTCAGATGGTGCGTGCGGGCAAGATAGGCGACAAATTTATCCTTGTCATCGAGCAAGGATGGGGCCTGGCGGGTCTGCAGATGCGGAAACCGTTGCTTGATACGGGGCATCCTGTCGAACCAGCTGGCGCGTGCTGTTTGAACAGGCATGGGGGGCTCCCTAAGGTTCAGAGTTGCGCGTGGACAATAATGCTAGCATTTTCTCGTAAAAAAGAAAGTCTGCAACTTTTCGATCCGAACCAGACGGGGCTGAATGACCAACCCCGTTGCTTGATCTTGCGATGTAACATGCCGGACCTTCGCGGCGTGCCCGTCAGCCTTGGGGTGGGGTGAACAGACGCGGTAGCAGCAGATGCGCCAGTCCGACTCCGACAATCTGCATCACGATGAACATCAGGATATGACCGGGGTAGATTCCCGCAAATGTGTCGCTGAACCCACGCGCAATGGTCACGGCCGGGTTGGCAAAACTGGTCGAGGAGGTGAACCAATAGGCGCCCGTGATGTAAAACGCGACAAGCGGGGGGACGGCATCGGGGCGCGACCGCAACCCACCAAAGATCACAAACAACAGGCCAAAGGTCGCAACGATCTCCGAGAACCACTGGGCAACGCCGGTCCGGTGCATGGTCGCAGAGGTTTGCAGGATTGACAGGTCGAACATGATATGGCTCGCCCAGACCCCAAAAATGCCACCTACGATCTGTGCAACAACGTAGGGCGGCACCGCGCGCCAGCTGTGTTCTCCGCGCAAGGCAAAGGCCAGGGTCACCGCCGGGTTGAAATGGGCGCCAGAAATCGGCCCCAGCGTGGTGATGATCACATAAAGCATCGCGCCCGTGGCCACGGCATTTGCCAGCAGCGCCAGCGCAATATTACCGCCCGACAGGGCCTCGGCCATGATGCCAGAGCCGACGACGCCGATCAGCAGGAAACAGGTACCCAACCCTTCGGCTATCAGTTTCTGTGTGGTCATGGCAGGTCTCCAATTCGGGCCAGTTCTGCGCTGAGCGTATCACGATCCATTGTTTCCACCGGCAGCGCGAGAAAGGCCTTCGCGCGGCAATCCAGCCGGTCGTAGGCGGTGCGAAAGGCGTTATCCCAGTCGGGTTCAGCAGCGGCGGCAGGATCGTCCACCCCCCAATGGGCGCGGATTGGTATGCCTGGCCAGATCGGGCAGGTTTCACCGGCGGCTGATGCGCAGACGGTGATCACAATGTCCATTTCCGGCGCGCCCTCAGCGCTGAATTCATCCCAGCTTTTGGATCGGGCAGTGCTGGCGTCATGACCTTTCTCGGTCAGAAGAACCAAGGATTGCGGATGCACCTTGCCTGCGGGCTGCGAGCCTGCGGAATAGGCCCGCAGGCGCCCGGCGCCATGGGTATTCAGGAGTGTTTCCAACAGGATTGAGCGCGCCGAATTACCGGTGCAAAGAATGAGAATATTCATATGGATAACCGTGGTTGATGCGTTATTCAGAGGAAGAGCTGCGACCGATATCATCCAGGCGATGCTGCAATGACAGGCTGTTGAGTGTTTCAAAGGGCAACGATGCAAAGGCACGGATCCGATTGCGCAACAGCCCATAGGTCTGATGAAATGCGAGATGTCGCTCTGCCTCCGTGCCGCTGGCCTTGACCGGATCAGCAAGCCCCCAATGGGCGCTCATCGGCTGTCCGGGCCAGGCAGGGCATTCTTCATTTGCGGCATGATCACAGACGGTAAAGATGAAATCCATCTGAGCCGCGCCAGGGGTCGAAAATTCAAGAAGATCCTTTGACCGCAATCCGCTTGTCTCATGACCTTTTGCCTGTAATAGCGCGATGACCTCTGGCTGCGGCGCGCGCGCGGGGTGGCTGCCCGCGGAATAGGCGCGAAACCTGCCGCCGCCTTCTTTGTCCAGTATAGCCTCGGCCATCACTGACCGTGCCGAATTGCCCGTGCAAATGAACAGGACATTTAGGGGGCGTTCGACGGTGGGCCTGATCGCTTCGGCATGTTTTGTGGGGGGGCAGACGTCCGGGCGGTTGTGGCAGCAGTCAGACAGAAGGTCGTCAAACAGTCCACGTAGCCCGTCAAGATGTGCCTGATAGAGCAGCGAGGTCCCTTGCCTGTGCGAATGGATCAGCCCAGCGGCAGTCAACGTTGAGAGATATGTCGAGACGGTATTGGACTTTTGTGCCAATGCAGAGGCGATCTCACCCGCAGGGACCGCATCCGGATACCGCCGCATCAGCAGGCGAAACAAGGCCAGCCGATTGGGGTGCGCAAGGGCTGACAGCTGAGATGTGATATCTATTTCCATATTTCATGAAATATGGAAATAATGAATATGTGTCAACATTCATCTTCCAAAACAGTACAGATCTGAAAAAGCCCGCCTCGATACCATCGGGACGGGCTATTTTATCGGGTACCGTCGGGCGTCAGTCTGCCTGATACCACCAGACCTCAGGCATATAGTTGATCCCATCCCCGCTGATGGGCAGGCGACCCGGGAACCGCAGGTTTTTGTCGTGTGCAATGCGGCCCTCGGCATATTGCCAGACCGGAATGACATAGCGCCCAGCCGTAAGCAGCCGGTCCAACGCACGGGCCGCAGCGATAAAGTCCGCCTTGGAGGTCGACACAAGCATGGTGTCAATCATCGCATCCACTGCCGGATCCTCGATCCCAATCAGGTTGCGCGACCCCGGCTGCTGCGCAGCGGCGCTGCCCCAATAGAGATATTGTTCATTGCCGGGGCTCAGTGACATGGCACGACGAAAGAAGGTCATATCATAGTCAAACCCTTGCTGGCGTTCAACGAATTGCGCGCTGTCAACGACGTCAGAGGAGAGGGAGATACCCAGTCGTTCCAAGGCTCGGGCGTAGATTTCGACGACGGAGCGCATCTCACCCTCGCCCAGATTGCCAGGGGTGAGCAGTACCTGCAGCTCCAACGGCTCTCCCTTGGCATTGCGCATCAGACCGTCCTGCACAGTCCAGCCGGCCTCTGCCAAGAGCTTGGTGGCGGCGCGCAGGTTTCTGCGATTGCGCTCACTGCCATCGCTTTGAGGCAGGTCGTATCCATCCATCACACCGGGCAGAAGATCCGCCTCAAACGGAGTCAGCAAGACGCGGGTCTTGCCCGTGGCGGGGCCGGGTTGCATGGCAAGATAAGAGTTCGAGAAGTAAGAGCTGATCCGTGGCTGGGTGCCACCGGTCATTGTCTCATTGATGTATTCGAAATTAAACGCCCGGATCAGCGCCTCGCGGACCCGCCAGTCGTCCATCGGCGCGCGGCGGGTGTTCATGGCGATGCCGGTCATCCCTGAAGGTTTGCCATTGGGGATCAAAGTCTTGCGGACTGCGCCCGAGGCGATGGCCGGAAAATCATAGGCCTTGTCCCATTTGGCGGCGTTGAATTCGCGAATGGCTGAAATTTCGCCAGCCTTGAACGCCTCTAGTAGGACGGTCTGATCGCCATAAAAGTCGAGCCGGATTTCGTCGAAGTTATTGGTGCCGCGCCGCAAGGGCAGATCCTTGCCCCAATAGGCGTCGTTGCGGGCAAACTGAATAAATCGACCCGGCTCGAACTCTGCAACCACATAGGGGCCGGACCCGATCGGGGCCTGCTTCAGGCCGGAGGAGGCGAAATCCGCAGAGGCCCATTGATCCTTTTTCAGGATCGGGCGCATGCCGGCAATCAGTGCCAGCTCGCGGTTTTCTTCGTTGAAGGTGATGCGCAGGCTACGCTCACCAGTCTGGCTGATGCTGGCAATCTGTCCCCAAAGGCGGCGATACCGGACGTGGCCGTCGGTGCCGAGAGTCTTGTAGGACCAGATCACATCCGCGACCGTTACGGGCGATCCATCAGAGAATCGGGCTTCTGGGCGCAGCGTAAATTCAACCCAAGAGCGATCCTCCGGGACCTCAATCGATTCGGCGAGAAGCCCATATAGTGTGAATGGCTCGTCTGCGGACCGGCCCATCAAACTCTCGTATCCCCAGAACCGCATCTGCCAGGGTGGCGTGCCTTTTTGGGCAAAAGGGTTCAGCGTATCAAAGCCACCGGTATTGCCGAACACCACTTCACCGCCTTTGGGGGCGATAGGGTTTACATAGGGTAAAGACACAAAATCCGGTGGTAGAGCGGGGTCGCCATACATAGCTATGCCATGAGATGATTCTGCTACTGCAAAATTACCGCTGACGCTGAGGATGATTCCGGCCAAGACCGGTCGAACTCTAAAGAAAAAATCTGGTCGCACTTTCGCAACAATCCCGCTCTGGCCTTATTTTCATGAACACCAACGCTAACGGCGCTGCGGCGTCAATTCAAACTTTTAGCTTGGATGAACGGGGGAAATTGCTTATAAAGGTCTCACTGCTCGATAGGTTTCTTGCCTGTATGAAACCTGCCTCAATAACTTAACGCCCGCTTCGTGCGGGCGTTTTTTTTGCGCTGCGGTTTCCAATATGAACTGCGCGGTCCCGATGCCTATGGCGGATCCGGACGGGGCCGTTTCTCCGTCTGTAGTATTGAGATCGGCAGTTGTCTTGGGCATCGCTTGCAACTATTGCGCGGTGATCGACGTTTCCTTTGCAGGTGCAGCATGTCACAGTCGCACCAAACAGGTTTTGCACAGGAAGGGAAGAGTAAGATGACGTTGACGGGCAAATGCGCGGTGATTACCGGGTCGAATTCAGGCATCGGTCTTGGGGTCGCGCGCGAGATGGCGCGGGCGGGTGCCGACGTGGTGCTGAATTCTTTTTCTGATAGCGAAGAAGACCACGCTTTGGCGGCGAAAATCGCGTCTGAGTTCGGCGTGGATGCCCGCTATATTCAGGCCGATATGTCTGACGCTGATGCCTGCCGTGCGCTGATCGCCAAGTCCGGGCGTTGTGATATTCTGATCAACAATGCAGGGATTCAACATGTGGCACCGGTAGAAGAGTTCCCGGTCGACAAGTGGAATGCGATTCTGGCGATCAACTTGTCGTCGGCTTTTCACACAGTTGCAGCCGCACTGCCGATGATGCGCCAGGCAGGCTGGGGCCGGGTGATCAATATCGCCTCGGCACATGGCCTGACCGCGTCGCCTTATAAATCGGCGTATGTGGCGGCCAAACATGGTGTTGTTGGCCTGACCAAGACCGTCGCACTGGAAACGGCGCAAGAGCCGATCACCGCCAATGCCATTTGTCCCGGCTATGTCCTGACTCCATTGGTTGAAGCGCAGATCCCGGACACCATGGAGAAATACAACATGGGTCGTGAGGAAGTGATCAAGACTGTGATGCTGGAACGCCAACCGTCGCGCGAGTTTGCAACCGTTGAACAGCTGGGTGGTACGGCGGTGTTCCTCTGTTCTGATGCGGCAGCACAGATGACAGGTACCACGTTGAGCGTTGATGGTGGCTGGACCGCGCTGTAGTCGCGTCACAGATGTGGAGGGGGCCAGCCCCCTTTTGCCCTGCGGGGCAATTCACCCCCGGAGTATTTCGGGAATGGTGACAAGCGACATGCGCAGGTCTCGCTCTGCGCTGGTGGTCAGGAGACAGAGTGTGACTAAACGGATAAATCTGGCCCTGCAGGGCGGCGGCGCACATGGGGCCTTTACCTGGGGTGTCCTGGATCGGCTGCTAGAGCAGGATGATCTGGAAATTGCCGCCATCACCGGCACCTCTGCCGGGGCGCTGAACGGAGCCGCGCTGAAATCTGGCCTTGTTCAGGGCGGCAGAGAGGGCGCGCGGGATTGTCTTGACCAACTTTGGCAACGCATGGGGGCGGTCGGGGATATGCGGTTTGCCCATTGGCTGGCCGGGTTGGACGCCGCACCCTTGTTGGGTGCGCTGGATTGGATTGCGCCGTTTTCCCCGCGCGAGATGATGGGGCAGATGGTGTCGCCCTATAGCTACGGGCCGTTTTATCGCAATCCGCTATTGCCAGTGGTAGAGGCGTTCAATTTTGCCGAGGTTTGTGCGGACCAGGGCCCACAGCTGTTTATCTGTGCCACTTCAGTGCGCAGTGGCAAGGTGCGGGTATTTTCAGGTGACGAGGTGTCGACAGAATCAATTCTGGCATCTGCCTGTCTGCCGAACCTGTTTCAAGCCATTGAGATCGAAGACCCAAAGACAGGACGGTTGGAGGCCTACTGGGATGGCGGCTATACCGGAAATCCGGCGTTGTTTCCGCTATATCGACCTGAACTGCCGTCTGATGTGGTTGTCGTCAGCATTAACCCGCTGGAGCGCGAGGTGTTGCCACGTACACCACAGCAGATCCAGAACCGGATCAATGAGATCAGCTTCAACTCATCCTTGCTGCGGGAATTGCGGGCCATCGAGTTCGTTCAGCGCCTGCTGGCAGACGGTCGTATCGAGCAGGGGCATATGAAACGGGTTTTTGTGCATCGTATTGCGGATGACAATCTGATGCGGCAACTGTCCGTGAACACCAAACTGGTTCCGATCCCGCAGATCCTGGCCAAGTTGAAGGCCGCAGGGCGCGCAGCGGCGGAGGTGTTTCTGGAGCAGGATTATAGCGCACTCGGGGTTCGGTCAACCGTGGATCTGGGCGAAATGTTTGGCTGAGGATTGCGGACAGGGCTGGCTCTGTGGACCGGGTTTGCGTGGACTAGGGGTTTGCCGGGTTACCGGCCGGGCTGTTGGTCGGTGACAGGTTCGCTGGGCTGGCTTGGATCTGCGGGGTTTGGGTAGACTAGGCCCGCTGAGATCACCAGTTTGGCGGCATCTTCAACGGACATATCCAGCAGGATCACGTCTTCCTCTGGAAAGAATAGCAAGAAACCCGAGGTGGGGTTGGGCGTCGTCGGGACAAAAACGCTCAGCAGGTTGCCTCCTGTTTCGGCCCGGCGCGCGACTTCACCTTTTGCGGTGGTCGAAACAAAGCCGATCGCCCAGATACCACGGCGTGGGTACTGAATCAGACAAGCGGTGTCGAAACTGCGTTCGGTCTGGGCAAATACGGTTTCCGAGATTTGCTTGATCCCGGAGTAAATCGAGCGCACAACCGGCATCCGGCTGACCAGACTTTCGGCAAAGCCAATCAGAGAGCGGCCAATGATCCCTTTGGCAATCCAGCCGACGACAATGGTGAAGAGCAAAAAGATGATCAGCCCGACGCCACGCAGGTTGATACCGATATATTGCTCAGGTCGAACCGTATGGGGCACCAGCGGCAGCACCACCCCGTCGATCCAGCCCATCACGGTCCACAATAGCCAGATGGTTAGTCCGACGGGTGCAATCACCACAATTCCGGTAAAAAAAGACGACCGCAAGCGCGCAAACAGGCCGGGGCGGCGGGGAGTTGTTTCGTCGTCGAAGGGCGTGGTCATTGGAGCGTTTCACCGGTGAGGAACGTAACGAAGCTAGGCAGGGACCTGCGCAACCGCAATGGGCAGCTGCGCAGAAAGACCTGTTATGGCTTCAACTTGACCAATTCTTTGGCGATTTCCGCAGCCAGACGGGCATTGTTGCGGACCAGCGCGATATTGGCTGTCAGAGAGCGCCCCTTGGTCAGCTCAAAGATGCGTTGCAGCAGGAAGGGGGTCACGTCCTTGCCGCTGATGCCCTGCGTGTCGGCCTCAGTCTGAGCCTGTTTCAGAACCGGTGCGAGATCCTCGGCAGCGATCTGGTCTGCTTCGGGAATCGGGTTTGCGATCAGCTGGCCACCTGGCAGGCCCATTGCCTGCCGCGTGGCATGACCGCGGGCGATTTCAACTGCTCTGTCCATACGGAGGGGGGCGCGAAGGTCTGACGTCGCCGACCAGAACGCGGGTATGCTGTCCTGGCCAAATGCGATCACCGGTACGCCTTGGGTTTCGAGTACCTCTAGCGTTTTGGGGATGTCGAGAATGGCCTTAGCGCCGGCTGCAACAACGGTAACCGGGGTTTGGGCAAGTTCAAGCAGGTCAGCTGAGATGTCAAAGCTGGTTTCAGCCCCCTTGTGGACTCCGCCAATGCCGCCGGTGGCAAAGACGCTGATCCCAGCCAGGCGGGCTGCAATCATGGTGGCCGCCACGGTGGTCGCTCCGGTGCCGCCGGTGGCGATGCAGGCTGGCATATCCGCGCGTGAGATCTTTGCGACGTTTTGCGCCTGACCCAGTGCCTGAAGCTGGTCCGCCTCCAGCCCGATATGCAGCACGCCGTCAATCACCGCCATGGTGGCTGGAACGGCACCAGCTGCGCGAATGTCGTCTTCGACCTGAGCCGCGACTTCGACGTTCTGTGGGTAGGGCATACCGTGGGTGATAATGGTGCTTTCAAGCGCAACAATGGCCGCGCCGGTCTCACGTGCAGCCGCAACCTCGGCGGAATAAATCATATTAATCAAAGGGGTGGTTCTCCTGAAACATAGGTGGCAGCGGCCTTGAGCGCCGATGCAAGAGAGGTTTCGCGATCTTCGCCGCGGGCCTCGGCCGCAATGTGCGCAGCCATGAAGGTGTCGCCAGCTCCGGTCACACGCGCGACAGTGACGCGCGGTGGAGCCTGGGTGATGAGGCCGTTTTGATCGGCCTCGGTTGCGGTGCTGCCGCCATCGGTGACCAGCACCCGTGCCGCGCCACGATCCAGCATGGCGCGGGCTGCGGTTGGGCTGTCAGTGAAGTCGTCTTGGCACAGAAGGCCGGCTTCTTCGAGATTTACATAGAGTGTGCCACAACTGCGTAGCAGGAAGGGCCGTAGACGCTCGGCCTTGCCGGGCGATGCTGGGGCGACGCGCAGATCAGCCTGGGTGAAGGCTGGGTTGGATGTGATGTCATCCAATAGCGACAGTGTCAGATTGCCATCCAGCGCAACCGGCCCGGCAAAGGGAGCGTCTTTGGTGCCTAGAGCGCCATCGGTCAACGGGCGCAGGATTTTGGCACCTGCGGCCTCAAGCGAATGAGCATCGGCAATTGCGGCAATTAAGCCGTTGGCGCCTTCGACAGCCATGTAGCGGTCGGTGGGCAGATCCTCGGAGCGGTAGAGGTGGTCAGTGATCAGGCCCAGATGTGTGCAGGCGTGAACCAGCTCGTCCCCTTCGGCATCGCGTCCAATGGCGCTGAGCAGGGCCGGGCGCAGTCCGAAGCGCGCCAGTGTCATAGCGATGTTCATAGCCACGCCGCCGGGCAAGCGAGTGATCCGTCCCGGCTTGTCCGAGCCGCGTTGCATCTCGGCTGTGCAGCGACCGATGATGTCCCATAGCACTGAGCCGATACAGAGTATGTCCGGCTGGTTCGCCGTGGTCTGAACCTGGAACTGCGCTGTAGATTGGGATGGGTGCGAAGCGGGAGAGTGCGGGGCCTGTGTCATAAAATCCGTATTGCCGCGTTTTTTCGCCCCCCGCAAGCGCAACCCGCCTAGGGAACCGCGAAAGTCAGCGCCGCCCAATGGGTTTGCCAGACGGGAATGGGCTTGGCTTTGGTAGCGCTGTCAGCGGCTGGTTTCAGCGGTTCAAGGACCACAGCATCCAAGAGGTATGTATGTCCTGATGTGACGGCAATCGCTGCACGCCCGTCTGCATCAGTACGGGTCAGTATGGTGGCAACCTCACCCGCTGGATTGCGGTCAAATACTTCAATCTGTGCATCGACGCGGGGCTGGCCCTTAAACAGCAGCTGCACCGGTAGACCTTGGCTGAGGTCGTCGGTGTAGGGATTGGCCAAGGCGACAAATTCCGTCAGCAGACCTGTAGCGCGATCTGCGCCCATACCGGCGCCAACCGCGATCAGCGATTTGGCGTGGCGAGTGTAGCGTTCAACAAACCCCTCGCGTGGTAAGTTACGGGCGGTGTGACGGCTCTCGATATTGGCAAAATCCTTGTGTGCGGCGAATTTGGCAAAATCCTCCCAGTTGTCATAAGTCAGCTGATCTGGCTGGGTTTCATGAACGACAATCAAGAGTCCCGCAGTTGGTGGGTCCAGTTGCAGGGCTGGCATATCTCCCATCCGCCCGCTGTAGGGGCGCAGACTACTGCCGTCTGAGACCTCAAACCGGGCGATACGGTTGTCGAAATACGGCAGCCGCGCACCACTGAAATTCTGCCCGTTGCGCAAATCTGCTTGCACTGAGGTGCCTAATTTTACTTGATATTCTTCTGGCGAAATCCAAAACTCGTGGGAAAGAGCCGCGTTGCAGGTGACGGCAAACAGGGCGACAACAATTGGGCGGATAAAACGCATGGAGCAGATGACACCTCGGGCTGGGACGGGTTGCGACAGATGCTGGCGCAGGTTGACGCGTCCTGAGTGGTTGTTCGGAGCCATACTGCGTCTGACGCTGGTCTGGCTGGTGTTGGCCGCGTCTCACTCTAATGGTCTGGCCCATGAAGTCACGCCAACGATTGCGGATTTCGAAATTGTTGATGGCCAGATGGAGATGCAGCTGCGGCTGAATGCCGAGGCCTTTGTCGCGGGGATTGATCTTGACGGCATGATGAACACTGATACCGCAGAACAGGCGCAGGACTATGACAGCTTGCGTGCGCTTGGCCCGGATGAGTTGCGTCCGATGGTTCAGCTTTTTGCAGAGGATTGGGTGCAGACATTCAGCGTCATCGCCAACGGCGCGGTTCCGCTGCAAGTGGGAGAGATCGAGATCCCGGAGCCGGGCGATATCACCTTGCCGCGCAGCACTGGGATTCAGCTGATCGGTCCGGTGACGCCGGGCGCGCGAGGGTTGAAGATTGGCTGGCCAAAGGGATCAGGCGGGGTGGTGTTGCGGCAAAACGGTGTCGACCAGCCCTATACAGGTTATCTTCAGGGCGGGGAAACCACCCCGACCATTCCGCTGGCCGGAGGCCTTGCACAGACCCCGCGCGAGGCTTTTGCAGATTATATTCCAGTGGGTTACACACATATCCTACCCAAAGGGCTGGATCATATTCTGTTTGTCCTGGGGTTGTTTTTCTTCAGCACACGCCTGCGCCCGCTGATTTGGCAGGTCAGCGCCTTTACCGTGGCGCATACGATCACATTGGCGCTTGGGGCGATGGGTTGGGTGCATATTAATCCCACTATTGTGGAGCCACTGATTGCGGGATCCATCGTTTTTATCGCGGTCGAAAATATCTTTGCCCGCAAGCTGCACAGCTGGCGCACGCTGGTGATCTTTGGCTTTGGCCTGCTGCACGGATTGGGGTTTGCGTCGGTGTTGGGAGAGTTCGGCCTGCCAGATGCGCAGTTCTTGCCTGCACTACTGGGGTTCAACGTTGGTGTCGAGCTGGGGCAGCTCACGGTGATTGGCGTGGCCTACGGGCTGTTGGGGTTTTGGTTCTGGGGTCATCCCAAATATCGCGGCCGGGTGGCAATCCCGGCCAGCTTCACAATTGCGCTGATTGGCGGCTACTGGTGTGTGGAGCGGGTGTTGCTTTGACCGACCATCAGGCCGGTCAGATCCGCAGGGCACACAGCATGTGCCAGAACATGTATCTGTCTAATTGAAAGGTCTGAGAAGTGGCCTAGCCCTCCATCGCCGCCATCAAGCTGCGCAGGCTTACCAACGGGTCCTCATCGCGCCAGATCTCATCACCGATCGCGAAGAAATCGGTGTAGGGGGTCAGATCACGGATCAACTCTGTGGTCAGCCCACCTTCTGCCACCACCGGCACTTCGATCATCTGTGACCACCATTCGAACAGCTCTTTTTGCGCCTGATTGCCATCACCCAGCCCGGACGTCCCAATCGGGCCAAAGCTGACATAGTCAGCACCCGCTTCTGCGGCGGACAGGCCGTCATGACGTGAGGCGCCGCAGAAACTGCCAACAATAGCATCGGTGCCAAGAGCCTTTCGCGCGGCACGCACAGGGCGGGCAGCGTCCGACAGATGTACACCATCCAGACCCAGACGCTCTGCCAGGATCTGATGATCGGCAATTACAATGGCCACATCGCGGGCGTGGGTCACCGCGCGCAGCGCATCGCCTGCACGGCTCAGTGTATCTTCGTCGCGGCTGGCCAGTTCCAGGCGGACACATGCGATTTCGACCTCGTCCAGCACACGTGCCAGCTGGTCCGGAAAGCGGCCAAGTTCAAAACTGGAAGGCGTCGTCAGGTAAATCTGCGGCGTTTCGGGGGCATCAGCGGGGCTGTCCATGGGGAGGGCTCCTGTTCAGTGGTTGTCGGTGTTTAGCGCATTTGCCACTGGACGCAAGGATTTGGCGACACCCCGAGCGGGTTATTTCCGTGTGATGCAGCGCTGATATATCAGGAATATAGCGGGTTTCCCGCAGAAGTCGCCCCACGTGGCCTTGCCCATCACGCCTGTGCCGACTAGAGCAGAGCAGCTTTTTTGGAGAACCGGATGCCCAGCGATACCCCTCAGCCCGCCTTTGTGCTCGTACGCCCGCAGATGGGTGAGAATGTCGGCGCTGCCGCCCGAGCGATGTGGAATTTCGGGCTGGACCGGATGCGCATCGTGGCACCGCGCGACGGTTGGCCCAACCCCAAGGCCGTTGCCATGGCCTCGGGCGCGGGGCGATTGCTGGATGAGGCGCGCCTCGCTGAGGATCTTGCGGGTGCGATTGAGGATTGCGATTTTGTCTTTGCCACCACGGCGCGCCCGCGCGAGTTGACCAAACCGGTCTATAGCCCGGAAGCTGCCATGAAACTGGCCGCAGAGAAGATGGCGGCAGGTGAGAAGGTTGCGGTGATGTTCGGCCCCGAACGAGCAGGCCTCGAGAATGAGGATATCGCCCGCGCCAATGCCATTATCTCTGTTCCCGTAAATCCTGAATTTGCCTCGCTTAACCTCGGCCAATGTGTCCTGCTGACGGCCTATGAATGGCGCCGTCAGGTGACTGACGTTGCCCCCGTCGTGACTGACCTTGGCAAATCCGACTGGGCCAGCCATGCGGATGTAGACACTCTGGTCAATCATTATGAGGACCGTCTGGACGACGCAGGGTTCTTCTTTCCGCCCGACAAGGCGCCCAGCATGAAAACCGTGTTCCGCAATATGTTCAGCCGGATGCCGCTCACCCGAGCGGATGTGCAGATGCTGCATGGGATCATGCGACAGATGGTCCGCTGGAAAGAAAAACGCGACTGAGGCGCGACTTCGGGCGGATTTGCACCATAGTCGCCCACTGGACGGGGCCGAACATGCGGCCTAGCTTGACGAGAAATTGGAAGAGGCAAGCATGAGCAAGCGCAGCATTTTCGAAGAGGTCTCTGGCAACGAGCCGCAAGAACGCCCACAGGCGACACCCGGCGGTATTGATCGCACCCGCCGCGGCGCAAGAGGCGCAATTCGTGCGTGGCTGGCAGTGCTGTTTGCGCTGGTGGTGGCGATGATTGTTGTCGGCGGGCTGACCCGGCTGACCGACAGTGGACTGTCGATCACCGAATGGCGGCCTGTGACCGGTGCCATGCCACCGCTGAGCGAGGCAGACTGGCAGGCAGAGTTCGACAAATATAAGGAAATCGATCAGTGGCGCATTGAGAACCAATGGATGCAGCTGGCGGATTTCAAGGAAATCTACTGGTGGGAATGGGGCCATCGCCAGCTGGGCCGGGTGATCGGCCTGGTCTGGGCGCTGGGGTTCCTAGGTTTTGCGCTGGCGCGGCAGATCCCGGTCCGCTGGACCGGGCGTCTGGCGCTGCCGGGTGTTCTGGGCGGCGTTCAGGGCGCGATCGGATGGTGGATGGTGGCCTCTGGTGTAACGCAGGGGGAGGGCATGACCTCGGTCGCGTCTTACCGCTTGGCAACCCATCTGGGGCTGGCGTTTGTCATTCTGGGCTTCATCGCCTGGTATATGTTTCTACTGGGGCGCGAAGAGCGCGATCTGATGCAGGCCCGCCGTGCCAAGGAGGCCAAGCTGTTTGGTCTTTCCACTGGGCTACTGCACTTCAGCTTTTTGCAAATTATTCTGGGTGCGCTGGTGGCGGGCATTGATGCAGGCCGGTCCTATACCGATTGGCCACTGATGGCGGGTCAAATCCTGCCGCCTGAGCCGTTTATGTTGCAGCCGCTTTGGAGCAACTTTTTTGAAAATCCCGGCCTAGTGCAATTTATCCATCGGATCAGCGGCTATCTCTTGCTGGCCTTTGGTGTGGTGGTCTGGCTGCGGGGCCGGGGCAGCGCCCATCCACGCTCGCGCTTTGCCTTTAATGCAGTCTTTGCGGCGCTGATGTTGCAAATGGTCCTTGGTGTCGTCACCGTGCTCTATGCCGCACCTTGGCAGATCGCGATCCTGCATCAGCTGATGGCTGTCTGTCTCTGGGTGCTGATCCTGCGGGCGCGGTATCTGTCGGGTTATCCCATTGCAACTTCGATTAAGGATCACTGAGAATGAGCGTATTTGAAGACTTGATGGCCTATGAGCGCGATACACAAGCGCTTGGCCAGATTGCGGGCCGTCTGGGCTGGGATCAGGAAACCATGATGCCACGCGGTGCCGCCCCCCAGCGGGGCGAAGAAATGGCGGCGATTGAGGCGGCTCTGCACGCCCGTCGCTCTGACCCGCAGGTGGCCGACTGGCTGGTACGGGCCGAGGCTACGGACGACATCGGCGCGGCCCAGCTGCGCGAAATCCGGCGTAGTCATGAGCGTGCTGTCAAGGTGCCTGGTGATCTGGCCAAACGCATTGCCCGCGTCACCTCCGAGGCGCAGGGCAAATGGGCAGCCGCCCGTGCCGCTGAGGACGTCGCAGCCTTCCTGCCGGTGCTGGAGGAAGTGGTCGCGCTAAAGCGCGAAGAGGGGCAGGCTTTGGCTGCCGGGGGCGATGTCTATGACGCGATGATCGCCGATTACGAACATGGCACCACCGCCGCCGAGATTGCAGCCCTGTTTGATGCCATGCGCCCGCGTCTGGTTGATCTGCGCGCGCGCGTTTTGGACAAACCCGCGCCGACAGGTGTCAGCGGTCATTTTGATGCCGATAAGCAGATGGCACTGACCACCACGCTGGCCGAGACCTTTGGCTACCAGATGCGCCATGGTCGGGTCGACAAGGCGGTGCATCCCTTCTGTTCCGGCAGCGGTCTGGACGTGCGTGTCACCACCCGTACCAGCGACGATGATCCGTTCAATTGTTTCTATTCCACCATTCACGAGGTCGGTCACGCCGCCTATGAGCAGAACATTGATCAGGCCTATCTGCTGACCCCACTGGGGCGCGGCGTCTCGATGGGGGTGCATGAAAGCCAGAGCCGGATCTATGAGAACCAACTGGGCCGCAGCCGTGCCTTTACCGGCTGGCTGTTTGAGCAGATGGTGCCGCAGTTTGGTGACTTTGGCATTGCAGATGCCGATGCGTTCTATGCGGCAGTGAATGCGGTTCACAACGGCTACATCCGCACCGAGGCCGATGAGTTGCAGTATAATTTGCATGTGATGATGCGGTTTGATCTGGAGCGCGCGCTGATGTCCGGCGATTTGCAGGTGCAGGATCTGGAAGCGGCCTGGAATGACCGTTTTGCTGCTGATTTTGGCTATGGCGTTGATAGACCATCCAATGGCTGTTTGCAGGATGTGCATTGGTCAGTGGGTCTGTTCGGCTATTTCCCGACCTATTCATTGGGCAATGTCTACGCCGGTTGTCTCTATCAGGCGCTGCGTCAGGCGGTGCCGGATCTGGATGCGCAGCTGGCGGCGGGCGACACGGTCGCGGCAACCAGCTGGCTGCGGGACAATCTGCAAACCCATGGTGGATTGCGCAGCCCGGTTGAGACCATCACCCATGCAGCTGGAATGACGCCCAGCCCAGAGCCGCTGTTGAGCTATCTGGAAGACAAATTCGGCGCGCTTTACGGGCTGTAAGCCGACGGGCCGCAATAATCAGCAAATCTCCCGTCAATCGCTGGCGGGGGTTTGTCCGTTCTGGTGTGGCGCCCGTGTTTCGTCGGCGCAGGCTTGGTCAGATCAGCGCCATACGCTCGGCGCGCTCAGGATCGGGGAAGGGACGGTACAGGCCGAAGTCAGCCGAGGCGATCAGCGCATTTACATTGGCATAGAGACGCTCGACGTTTTCGTCTGTTTCACCCAGCACCCGAAATGCCTGATCCAGCTGAGTCATATTGGCGAATTCGATTTCCAGCAGGAAATCACGATGCTTGTCACTGGCCAGATTCAGTTTGCGGCGCAAAAGACGCCAGCCCTGTATAACATCGCGTTCCCGCAGATAGGACATCCACTGGTCCACGGCATTGGCAAAAGCAATTGCCTTGGCCTCGTGGTGCAGGTCAATTGAACAGTGATAGAGGTTCATGCGAACCCTCCCTTTGCGGTGGCGGATGTGTGCAAAAGGCTGCCAGAAACCTATTAGATTTCGATTAACGCAAAACGCCGCCCATAGGGCGGCGTCTGTATTTGTGTTTTATCCAGGTGACGCGCGCGCAGATCAGTTCTCTTCGCTTACGCCTGCTGCGTCATCCGAGGCTGGCAAATCACCGTCTTCGTCGGACTGTTCTGCAATCCACGCGACCGAGACAACCTCTTCGCCTTTGGCTGTGTTGAACACCCGGACGCCACCAGCAGAGCGGGAGCGGAAAGAGATGCCATCAATCGGCACCCGGATCGACTGGCCCTTGGATGTGGCCAGCATGATCTGATCGTCCAGATCAACCGGGAAGGAGGCCACAATGGCCCCGCCACGCATGGCCTTATCCATCGCGGTCACACCCATACCGCCCCGTCCACGAACTGGATAATCGTGGCTTGAGCTAAGCTTGCCAGACCCAGCAGAGGTGATGGTCAGGATCAGGTTTTCAACCGCCGACATTTCGGCATAGCGTTCCTGACTGATGGCACCTGCAACTGCGTCTTCCTCGTCACTCTCGCCATCATCGGCAATACCTGCTACCGCGCGGCGCATCTTGAGATAGGCGGCCCGTTCCTCGGGCGAGGCACTGAAGTGACGGATTACCGACATCGACACCACGTGATCATCACCATTCAGGCGAATGCCACGCACACCGGTGGATTCCCGTGAATTGAAGACGCGCACATCGGTGGTGCGGAATCGGATTGCACGACCGGAGTCGGTGAACAGCATCACATCATCATCTTCCGAACAAATTCGGGCATTGACCAGCTTGACCGAGCCATCCTCGGGCAGTTTCATCGCGATCTTGCCGTTGCGGCGCACATTGGTGAAATCCGACAGGCGGTTGCGACGGACATCCCCTGCGCTGGTGGCAAAGATGACTTGCAGATTTTCCCATTCGTCATCCGGCACATCGACCGGCATGATCGCTGCAATCGACACGCCCGGCGGGATCGGCAGAATATTGACAATCGCCTTACCCTTCGACGTGCGGCCACCTTGCGGCAGGCGCCAAGTCTTCAGCTTGTAGACCATGCCGTCGGTGGTGAAGAACAACAGCTGGGTATGGGTATTGGCCACAAAGAGGTTGGTGACAACATCCTCTTCCTTCGTCTGCATGCCGGACAATCCCTTGCCGCCACGTTTCTGGGCGCGGAAATCAGCCAGCGGGGTACGTTTGATATAGCCACCGCTGGTGATCGTCACGACCATGTCTTCGCGTTCGATCAGGTCTTCGTCGTCCATGTCGCCGGACCAGTCGACGATCTCGGTACGGCGGGGCACGGCGAAATTGTCACGCACTTCGCGCAGCTCGTCCGAGATGATACCCAGGATCCGCTCACGCGAAGACAGGATCTCAAGGTATTCCTTGATCTTGCCCGCCAGTTCTTCCAGCTCATCGGTGACTTCTTTGACACCAATCTGTGTCAGGCGCTGCAACCGCAGTTCGAGAATAGCGCGGGCCTGAATCTCAGAGAGATTATAGGTGCCGTCATCATTCATGGTGTGGGTCGGATCGTCAATCAGACGGATATAAGGTGCGATGTCGACCGCAGGCCAGCGCCGGGTCATCAGCTTATGTCGGGCTTCGGCTGCATCCGCAGAGGCGCGGATGGTTGCGACCACCTCGTCCACATTCGAAACAGCGACCGCCAAACCGCACAGGATATGGCTGCGTTCCCGCGCCTTGCGCAGGTCATAGGCGGTGCGCCGCGCAATCACGTCTTCGCGGAAATCAAGGAAGGAGGTCAGGAACCGGCGCAGGGTCAGCTGTTCGGGGCGACCACCGTTCAAGGCCAGCATGTTGCAGCCAAAGTGCGTCTGCATGGGCGAGAAACGATAGAGCTGGTTCAGTACCACCTCTGCCGTGGCATCACGTTTCAGCTCGACAACAACGCGCACGCCGTTGCGATCGGATTCATCCTGAACGTGGCTGACACCCTCGATCTTTTTCTCGCGCACCTGCTCGGCGATCTTTTCGATCATCGCCGCTTTGTTGACCTGATAAGGGATTTCTTCGACCACGATCGCATAGCGGTCCTTGCGGATCTCCTCAACGCGGGTCTTGGCGCGAATGACTACGCTGCCGCGTCCTTCCAGATAGGCCTTGCGCGCGCCGGACCGGCCCAGCATCACACCGCCGGTTGGGAAATCCGGGCCGGGTACATAGTCGATCAGCTGTTCGCTGGTCAGATCCGGGTCTTCGATCAGCGCGAGCGTGGCATCAATCACTTCGCCCAGATTGTGGGGCGGGATATTTGTCGCCATGCCAACGGCAATACCGCCAGCTCCATTGACCAGCATGTTGGGGAACCGCGCCGGCAGCACCGTGGGTTCACGGTCCTTGCCATCGTAGTTGTCCTGAAAATCGACCGTGTCTTTTTCAATGTCAGCCAGGATTGAGGCGGCGGGTTTGTCCATCCGTACTTCGGTATAGCGCATGGCGGCTGGATTATCGCCATCCATGGAGCCGAAGTTGCCCTGACCATCCAAGAGCGGCAGCGACATGGAGAAATCCTGCGCCATCCGCACCAAGGCGTCATAGATCGCAGAGTCACCATGGGGGTGGTATTTACCCATGACATCACCAACCGGACGCGCCGATTTGCGATAGGGCTTGTCATGCGAATTGCCGACCTCGTGCATGGCGTAGAGAATCCGGCGGTGAACCGGTTTCAGACCGTCACGCAGGTCAGGAATGGCGCGGCTGACAATAACCGACATCGCATAGTCGAGATACGAAGTGCGCATCTCGGATTCGATGGACACCGTCGGGCCGTCATACTTTGGCCGTTCGGGTTTGTTTTCGTCCATGTTTTCAGGAGTTTCCGGCGTATCGTTCACGTTGGCTGCCCGTTGTTATTATTGGGTCTATATATTGTGTCTGCACCATAACAGACAGGGCATATAAGGCGCAAGCAAGCAGGGCTGCGGAGCGCGCCCGTGCCGGAGCTTTTCTTCCAACGGGCTGTATTTGTTCGGAATTAACCTTTCCTATGCTAAGCTGTCTATGGGGGGATCCGTAAGGGAGACCTGAAATGGAGACACGCGAAACTGAATTGATGCTGAAGGGCTACGGTCTGACCACGGCAGAGATGACCTATCATATGCCGGACTATACCCATGTCCTGAACACTTTCGTCTGGCAGGAGTATGATCTGGCGCCAGATCATCCGCGATTGTTTGAGTTTATCGAGTATTGGCAGCGCGAGATTGAAGGCCCGCTGCATTCCGTCCGCTTTACCCATCGCAAGATGATCAGCCCGGGGGAATGGCGCAACGTAACGGGCATCCTGCGCATGCATTGATCTTGTAGAACTCGCAAGCGGATCAACAGTCCGCTTGCTGTATCTATGACTGATCTGACCAGTTGACCTCTACCGAATATAGTTGAGGGTGACACTGGCTGTTTTCTTCTATCTACAACTGCATATACTGCCATCTGATTGACCCGCATCAGTCGGGCCTATCGCTATGGTCGCCTGACGTTTTTGACCGTGTTCTGTCCGGTGTGCATTGCCCGGGACGTGTTTGATCCAGACTGAAAGAAGGCACATCATGGTTTCCCGCGTTATTCCGGTTCAGGCGTTTGACTTGGTGATATTTGGCGGCACCGGCGATCTGGCGCAGCGTAAGATTCTGCCCGCGCTGTATCGTCGCCACTGTGCGGGCCAGTTACCCGATACCGCACGTATCATTGGTGCTGCGCGTGCCGAGCTGAGCCGCAGGGACTATCAGTCACTGGTGCGCGCAGCGTTGCAAGCGGGCGACATCTCGGCGGGCAAAGACGCTGCCGGGGGGCAGGTCGACAGTTTTCTGGCGCGGATTAACTATCTGGCAATTGATGCGACTGAGGCCGAAGGCTGGCAGACGCTGGCCCAGACCCTTGGTCGTCCAACAGCGGATCGCGTCCGCGTGTTTTACTTCTCGGTCGGGCCTGCGCTGTTTGCGCCGTTGGCAGAGCAGATCTGGGCGCATGATCTGGCGGACGATCAGACCCGGATCGTTGTCGAAAAACCCTTTGGTCATGATCTGGCGTCAGCGAAGGCGCTAAACCGCACACTGGCCAGCCATTTTGATGAAAGCCAGATCTACAGAATTGACCATTATCTAGGCAAAGAGACCGTGCAGAACCTGATGGCCATCCGCTTTGGGAACATGCTGTTTGAACCGCTATGGAACAGTCAATATGTGGATCATATCCAAGTAACAGTGGCGGAAACGGTTGGTGTAGAGGGGCGTGCGTCGTATTATGATAAGTCAGGCGCGATGCGTGACATGGTGCAGAACCACCTGATGCAACTGCTGTGCCTGATCGCAATGGAACCGCCTGCGAAGTTCGATCCCGATGCTGTACGTGACGAAAAGCTGAAGGTGATCCGGGCGCTGGAGCCGGTGGAGCCACACCACATTGTGCGCGGTCAATACGCGCTGGCCCAGGAAGGGGCAGGGGGCGACGAGGACCAGTCCTACCGCGAAACCGTGGGGGATCCGCGCTCCTCCACCGAAAGCTATGTGGCGCTGAAGGCACATATCAGCAATTGGCGTTGGGCGGGTACACCGTTCTACCTGCGCACTGGCAAGCGTCTGGTGGCGCGCTCCTCGGTGATCAATGTGTTCTTCAAGGACGCGCCGCATTCGATTTTTGGCGCGGATGCAGGGCGTCATGCCAATCTGTTGACCATCCGATTGCAGCCGGACGAGGGGATCACCCTCAAGGTTACGATCAAGGAACCCGGCCCAGGCGGCATGCGCTTGATCGACGTGCCGCTGGACATGAGCTTTGCGCAGGCGCTGGGGGCGGATATCGACGATGCGCCTGATGCCTACGAACGGCTGATCACCGATGTGATTAGGGGCAATCAGACGCTGTTCATGCGCGGCGACGAGGTTGAAGCGGCCTGGGCCTGGACAGACCCGATCATTGCGGGCTGGACATCGCGCGGGGATGTGCCAAAACCCTATGATAGCGGTAGCACCGGACCGGGGGACGCAGATCTTCTGATGCGGCGCGATCAGAGAGACTGGCAGGGGATCAACCCATGAACATAATCGAATACGCGGATCGCGACATGCTGGCCATTGATGTGGCCAATCAGCTTGCCGGGGATCTGAAGACCCATTTGCTGCACCATGACAGCGCTTCTTTTGCAGTGGCAGGCGGCACCACTCCGGCGCCGATCTTTGATGATCTCTGCGCTGCCGACATTGACTGGAAACGGGTCCGTCTGATGGCGACGGACGAACGTTGGGTGCCGTCCGACAGCGAGCGCTCTAATGCCCGCATGATCCGTGAACGATTGCTGGTCAATCGGGCGGCGGCGGCGCAGTTCGTGCCGTTCCATATTCCGGCCCGCGCCCCAGAAGATGTGCTCGCAGAGATTGAGAGCCAACTGCAACCGGACCTGCCGCTTTCGGTCATTCTGCTGGGCATGGGCGAAGACATGCACACCGCGTCCTTGTTTCCGGGCGTTGCCGGATTGGCACAGGCCTTGGCCCCGGATGCGCCAGTGCTGGCCGTGATGCGGCCTGACAGCCAGCCAGAGCCGCGTGTCAGCCTGACAGCGCGGGTGTTGGATGCAGCGATTGCCAAACATCTGGTGATCTATGGTAATGCCAAACGCGAAGCGCTTGAACGGGCCAAATCTCTGCCCCCGGAAGAAGCGCCTATACAGGCTGTTTTGTCAGAAATGACAGTTCATTGGGCACCATAGGTTATGTTGCCTGTTTGAGGCTGGCAGTTGTTGCCTAAGCTTCCGCAATCGCGCCGTCTCGGTCAATCAGGGCGGTGCGCAACGTTTCTGGCAGTGGATAGCCGGACTGACCGTCGGGGGTGCGCAGGACCATAACCCCGGTCATTGTGGCCCGCAGATCACCCGACCAGATTTGCTGTTCCATCACATAGGACGTGCGTCGGAACGACACCACCCGTGCCGTTGTGATGTAATCCTCGTCCAGCACCATTTCCTTCACGTAGTGGACATTGGCATTGCGCAGCACATTGCGTGGGGTCGGCATGCCCTTGAAATGAAGGGCGAAAAATTGGTTGTAGTAGGCGACGCGCAGGGTTTCAAACCAGCCCAAATAGGCCTTGTTGTTGACGTGGTGCAGGATGTCTAATTCAGAAAACCGTACCCGATCCGCAATCGCCAGGGGCTGCGGAATCTCTAGGCCATGCTGGCGCTGTATGTCGGGGCTGAGCGGGGTGTGAAACGATAGATCCATACGCACTTGGTTAGGGCGAATGCGCCCGTCCTGCAAGCCAAGATCAGATGGTGTACTTTCAACACCTGCCTTGGAGCTGCAGTCGGATTACCGCGCAATCACAAAGCGATCAGCGGCTGTCTTAATGTAAGGAATGAATGGAGCGGGTGAAGGGAATCGAACCCTCGTCACTTGCTTGGGAAGCAAATGCTCTACCATTGAGCTACACCCGCGTTGCTATTTGAGATACTATCTAGGCGTCATGCCTGCAAGCCGAAATTACCGAACGGACAGAATTCTAACACTAAAACAAAAGAGGAACACGGTTAGGAAGCGTTAACCCGTTCAAGCGATGTTGGATGGGATTCGACGGCGAAGCGGGCCTTCATTTCGGCTCATGTCAGCGCGACTTTCGCTACGTTCTCGCACCACTAGGTTTCGCTGGTCAAGCTGTGCCACCGTCGATGTGTTGCGGAAAAAAACGGCGAGGGGCAGTTATGTCACGACCAATCGGAGTTGATCTGTTTGCAGGCTCGGGCGGTATGAGTCTCGGCTTTGAGAAAGCTGGGTTCGATGTTGTCGCAGCGGTTGAGCTTGATCCTGTTCATGCCGCCGCCCGTAAATTCAATTTCCCTGATTGCTCCGGTATGTGGAAGGCATAGCCGCTCAGTCTCCGGTTGCGTGGCTCCCCGGATAGGACCGTATAACTGAGTTATGGCAGCATTGCTGTCCTACTTGGCAGCGGAGTCCAGAACCATGACCAAACAAGAAATTGCTCTCGAACTGAAAGCCCACGGTGTCACGCTGATCGCATGTCAGATCAAGAAGGCACCGAAAGTCGACCTCGCCACGATGTTGGAGAAGGCCAAGAAATTGAGCGTCGTCGCGCTGCCGAAGAAAGCACGCGTGCTTCCTGACCGGGTGATTGTCGAACCCGCGACCGACCTGTCCAACGTCAAGCCGACGCGGGACGCGCTAGATTGCGGACAGCCTGCGCAAGTTCCGTGTAGGCCATTTGCGGGATGCGCTCCGCTCGCACGATCTCGCGACAACGTGGCCCGAGGCCCCCAGATTCATGCGCGTCGTTTTGCCGTGCACGTCCTTCTGGTAAGAGAAGGTCTTCTTCGCCTTGCCTATAAACAGGCCGAAACCTTTGATCTCGGTGCCCCAAAGTTTTGCGTTCGGTGGGGCATTCTTGCAGGCGGCGTCAATGAGCTTCAAGCGTTCAGTTGGCATCTTCGTTGTCCCATTTTGTAGTGAATCTGTAGGCAGCACATTGCAACGCGATATAACGCGCTGGGACAACGTTGCGGCGCTTTATGAAGCAAATTCAACCACTTTGGTAAGTTCTCGAACAGGCCGGTACGGAACTTTTATGTTTGGGAAGCTGCCGTGATACCTTTTCACCATACCCGCGCCATTGACGTGCTGAGTATTCAATTCGCCGGGGGGATCAAGCGGACAACGCGACCCGTCCCGGCAAAAAAACTCAGCCGCGCCGCCGCCGCCGTGGTCGGCCTCCATCCCTGCTGCCATCGCCACCACCGGTGTTAAAGTTCACATCTGGAAGCGAGACGATCGTGTTGAGGATCGGGAAGGGTTCCGCTGAATTGGGAATGGCGGAGGCATTTACGAAATGTTCTTGAAAGCGGGGCTCGACCGCAGTTTCGATTTTTTCGATTTGCTGTACGGTGGCCTCGATTTCGGCGCGGGCCGTTGTGTTCAGCAGCGCAATGCGTGCGCCAGTACCAGCCGCATTGCCCGCACTTGTCACCTTGTCCAGCGGGCAGTCGGGGATCATGCCCAGCACCATGGCGTGTTTGGATGAGATATGTGCGCCAAAGGCACCTGCCAGAACCACGCGATCAACCTTGTCGACACCGAATTTATCCATAAGCAAGCGCGCACCAGAGTACAGTGCAGCCTTGGCCATCTGGATGGCGCGGATGTCGGGGTTGGTGACAGTGATCGTTGGTCCTCCTTCGGCAGATCCATCCCAAAGCAGATAGGAATTGGTACGCCCGTCCTGGATGCAGCGCGCCGTACCTGTTTGTTCAGCAGACCCGATAAGTCCCGAGGCATCCAGAAGACCCGCCAGACGCAGTTCTGCAATTGCCTCGATAATGCCGGATCCGCAGATTCCGGTGATGCCTGTGGTGGCAATCGCCTCGTCAAATCTATCCTCGTCGGACCAAAGTTCGGATCCGATAACGCGGAAGCGCGGTTCCTTAGTGACGGGATCAATCTCGACCCGCTCGATGGCGCCGGGGGCGGCGCGCTGGCCGCTGGAAATCTGCGCGCCTTCAAAAGCGGGACCAGTGGGAGAGGAGCACGCCAGCACTTTATCCTTGTTGCCAAGCAGGATTTCGGCGTTGGTGCCAACATCGACCACCAGCATCAGGTCATCGGATTTGTCTGGCGCCTCCGACAATGCCACAGCCGCAGCATCCGCGCCCACGTGACCGGCGATGCAGGGCAGCAGGTAGACACGGGCAGCGGGATGGATATTCAAATCCAGCTCAACTGCGCGCAGATTCATGGCATCCGATGTTGCCAGCGCAAAGGGGGCCTGACCCAGTTCAAACGGATCAATGCCCAGGAACAGATGGTGCATGACAGGGTTGCAGACGAACACAGCATCGACGATCAACGCCTTGTCAATATCGGCCTCGGACGCGATCTGGGTGAACAAGTCGTTCATCCCTTCGCGGACCGCGCGGGTCATTTCCTGATCGCCACCTGTGTTCATCATAGCATAGCTGACCCGGCTCATCAGGTCTTCGCCAAATCGGATTTGCGGGTTCATGATACCGGAAGAGGCAACAACCTCGCCGGTTTTCAGATCGCACAGATGTGCCGCGATTGTTGTAGATCCAAGATCAACAGCAAGACCATAAACGGTTCCATCGTAGTAACCGGGCCAGACATGCATGATCTTTGGCGACTGGCTGTTGCTACCTAAATGGACGGCGACGGTGGCGGTCCATTTCCCCTTGCGCAGCGCTGGCTGTAGCAGCTGCAGTATGCGCAGATCGGTTTTGACATCCCTAAGCTGCCATTGTTCCTCTAGCGCTGTGACAAGCCGTTCCAGATCACCTGACGGCTTGTGCATGTCTGGTTCTTCCACCTCGACATAATAGAGCCTTGTGGAAGGATTCATGGTGATGTCGCGTACTTCGGCACGTTTGCGCACCACCTGACGGTGTACCTGACTTTCTGGCGGGACGTCGATCACCACATCGCCCTGCACCTGTGCCTGACATCCCAGGCGGCGTCCATCAATCAGACCGCGTTTGTCTTTATAGCGCTGTTCGACCTTATTCCAATCGGTCAGCGCATCCTCAGCAACGGTGACGCCATGTTTGGAGAATTCGCCATAAGACGGTGTGATCTGACATTTGGAGCAGATGCCACGCCCCCCGCAGACTGAATCCAGATCCACACCCAGCTGACGCGCGGCGGTCAGTACCGGTGTGCCAACCGGAAACCGCCCGCGTTTGCCAGACGGGGTAAAGACCACAAGTGGATCATTTGCGGGATGAGTTGCGGTCTCGGTAGAGATCTCGGAGACGGGATCGTTTGCCATGCCTGTACCTATCTTGCTTGCGCGGTTTGGGCGGAGCATATGGCGTTTTTTCTGCGAGGGAAGGCGGCCCGCGTCATTTTACAGTCTTACGGCGTCATTTCTGCATGGTCCTGATCTGCTGAGGGGCAAAACTGTCGTTTTAGGGGGCGATAAAGGCGGCTTATTCTGAGGCGTCGCGATTTTCTGCGCTCCCTTCCGAGAGCCAGCGCAGGATGTCGGCGCGGTTCCCATCCAGCTTGGGCGCAGGGGCACGAACGGGACTGTCGGGCAGGGTCGACAGTTTTACCGGATTGCCCGCCGCCTTGAACTGGGTTTCACACTCGGCGTCACAGACATCCACCACCATATTGCGGGCCAGTATCTGCGGATCCTGCATCACCTCTGCGATATTCTGAATGGCACCGGTGGGTACGCCCACGCGTTGCAACAGGTCGATCCAATGCTGGGCCGGGTTATCCAGCGTCACGGCTTCGATCAGGCGTTTCAGCAGGCGCGCATTTTCGCAACGGGCGAGGTTGGTGGCGAACCTTGGATCTTGGGCCAAAGGCAACCGAAGCGCCTGGCAAAGCGTGGCAAACAGCGCGTCATTGCCTGCCGCGATCACAAACAGGCCATCGGCGGCGTGAAAGGTTTCAAACGGGGTGATGGATGGATGCCGTGCCCCGGACGGGCGTGGTGGTTCACCGGTGACAGAGGTGATCGCAATTGCATGTTCCAGTAACGCCAACTGACTGTCGAGCATGGCAATATCCACCTTTTGCCCGTCCGCACCCATCTGTACGGCATAAAGCGCGGCCAAGACGCCCTGACAGAGAAACATGCCTGCCGCGATATCGCCAATTGAGGCACCGACGCGGACCGGATCGCGGTCTCGCTCCCCAGTGATCGACATGACGCCACCACGCGCCTGCACCACCATGTCGTAGGCCGGGCGCAACCGGTCCGGCCCGGTGTGGCCAAAGCCGGAAACCGCGCCATAGACCAGCTTGGGAAATCGCGTATGCAGCGCCTCCCAACCATAACCCAATCGCTCCATCACGCCGGGGCGAAAATTCTCCAGCACGACATGGGCGCGGGCCAGAAGCTGGTCAAAGACCAGCCTGTCTTCTTCGCCCCTCAGGTCCAGCGCGATGCTTTCTTTGCCGTGGTTGATGGCTGCGAAGTAAGCGCTTTCGCCCTTCTTGAAGGGCGGAAAGGCACGGGTATCATCACCTGTGCCAGGACGTTCCACCTTGATCACGCGGGCACCTAGGTCCCGCAGCGTCATGGATGCATATGGCCCCGCCAGTACGTGGGTGAGGTCAAGGACAACAATGTCGGACAGGGGAGGTTTCATCGCAGGCTCCTGTGAGATCTATTCGCAGGCCCTTGTTGGTGCATCACAAATGAACCTGCTTTGATGCAGATCAGGCGTGATGCCGATAATAGCCGATAGCGCGTGTTGCTTCAGTGACGGCGATCCGGAGTATGTTCTTACCGGTAAATCACACGCTATTCGGTGGCTTTTTTCCGGTTCGGCCTCTTTTACCCCACGGGCTTCTGTGCCATAGGGTCATCGCCAAACGGGGTTATGCATGGGGATGACAAATGCAGATTCGTGAGGCTCTCACATTCGACGATGTTTTGTTGGTACCGGCCGCATCCAGCGTGCTGCCGAACACAGCGGATACCCGCACGCGGGTAACGGGCGCCATCTCCTTGAACATACCATTGCTCAGTTCGGCGATGGATACGGTGACGGAATATCGCATGGCGATTGCAATGGCTCAGGCCGGTGGCATGGGCGTCATCCACAAGAACCTGGATCTGGAAGAGCAGGCCCGACAGGTTCGCCGCGTCAAACGGTTTGAGAGCGGCATCGTCTATAACCCGATTACCCTGACCGCAGATCAAACCCTCGCAGATGCTAAGGCCTTGCAGGAACGCTACCGCGTCACCGGCTTTCCGGTGGTGGACAACGAAGGCCGTGTGGTGGGCATCGTGACCAACCGCGACATGCGCTTTGCCACCGATGACAAGACGCCCGTTTCGGTAATGATGACCTCTGACAACCTCGCGCTGCTACATGAGCCGGCAGAATTGGAAGAGGCCAAGTCGATGATGAAGGCACGCCGGATTGAAAAGCTTCTGGTCACCGACAGGGATGGCAAGCTGACCGGTCTGCTGACCCTGAAAGACACGGAACAGGCGGTTCTGAACCCAACGGCCTGCAAGGACGATCTTGGTCGTCTTCGTGTGGCTGCGGCCAGCTCTGTTGGTGACAGTGGCTTTGCACGGTCCGAGGCCTTGATCGATGCCGGTGTTGATATCGTTGTTGTCGACACGGCGCATGGGCACTCGGCGGGGGTGATTGAAGCGGTGAAGCGGATCAAAGCTCTGTCCTCTGGGGTGCAGGTTGTTGCGGGAAATGTCGCCACAGCGGCCGCCACCAAGGCGTTGATTGATGCTGGCGCGGACGCGGTCAAGGTGGGGATCGGTCCAGGCTCCATCTGCACCACCCGTATGGTTGCGGGTGTCGGGGTGCCTCAGCTGACCGCGATCATGGATTGCGCTGGCGCTGCGGGAGATATCCCGGTGATCGCCGATGGCGGTATCAAATTTTCAGGCGATTTTGCCAAAGCCATCGCAGCAGGTGCGTCCTGTGCTATGGTGGGCTCGATGATCGCGGGCACCGATGAAAGCCCGGGCGAGGTGATCCTCTATCAGGGCCGTTCTTTCAAATCCTATCGCGGGATGGGCTCGCTTGGGGCAATGGCGCGTGGTTCGGCCGATCGCTATTTCCAGAAAGACGCAGCTAGTGACAAGCTGGTGCCGGAGGGCATTGAAGGTCAAGTCGCCTACAAAGGCTCGGCAGGTGCGGTGGTCCATCAGTTGGTTGGCGGTCTGCGTGCGGCCATGGGCTATACTGGCTGCGCCACCGTGGACGAGATGCGCAAAAACTGCGAATTCGTCCGCATCACGGGCGCGGGTCTTAAAGAAAGCCACGTGCACGACGTGCAGATCACCCGCGAAAGCCCGAATTACCGTATCGGGTAAGCTGTAAAAATAAGGTGCTTCTGGGTTTTCTCTGGAGCGCCATTTTTTCCAAATATCAGGAAGTATCGTCCAGTTCAGATGCAATGTAGATGCATGGACTTATGTGTTAGATGCAGTCTTCAACGCCGGATCCCCAGGACCAACCCGTCGCAATCGCCACATAGCCAGCCTCAGTAAGATTCCTGGTCGGCGGGTGCGATTGTATTTGTTAGCTGTGGCGACCAGGCGGCCGTATGTGTGCGGTGTCACCGGCCCTCTAAACATTCGGATTGCCCTTAAATCTCCTCTCGACATGCTGCAGTTCCTGGTGTGCTGACATCTCGTCGAGAGCCCACCGCAGCTGATGCATGAGCTCCAGGGCACCGCGCATCCGATCTCTGCGTTGCTTGGTGCCGGAGATGTAGAACGGGAACTCCTTGCCGTCCTCGGCGGCGGCATCTGCGACCTGCATCCACTCAGAATACTCGCTCCATGCGTCACTGAGTGCCTCGTGTATTTTCTCGATCTCCTGGTCCGTGATCGTTGTTGCTCTCATGTCAGCCTCCTTTTCTGAATGGGAATTAGTCCCCGGAGACGTTCAAAAAAATGTTTGGGAAGGCGCACGAAATGGGGTGCTGGGACACATCTCCTATTTACCTTATGGCCGTTCGACAATGTCCTCTGATACTCGCTGGTCTTCTATCAGTCAGCCACTCGTCGGGTTCATGACTGGAAGAAGCTGATAAATGACAGAGCCGGGGATTTACGGATACCCCGGCTCACACCACTTGCGGCATGCTTCGGCGATGACCGCTTGCTCACAGTGGGCTGTGGTCGTTCCGATCGTCTAAGATCAAGTCGATTCATTTGACTGCAAAGTGGGGCCTATATAGACGAGAAGGCAGATCGGGTCCGATCCGATCTCATACAAGAGGGCGGGTCTCCGGATCCGCCCTCGGCAATTCAATGCTTCCGATCACTCAGCATCCCCAGCAAATCAGCCTCATCTGCGGCCTCTGCCTCGGGATCCCTATGCGCCTTAGGCTCACAAACAACAAAGATGAATGCAGTAGGTGCAGGCATTCCGAGATCCGGTCCTTGCTTTACAGCTTTATTTCCGCCGTCCAAGTAGAATGGGTCCTGCTTGTAGTAAGACCAACCTGCAATGCTTTTTGAGAAGCCTTCTTCGCTCGCATCGAGAGCGGATTTGAGATCCACGATTTTTCCATCATGACGCCACCAATCTGGCCGACAACGACACAAAAGGCCGGTCTCTTCGTCGATCCAATAGCAAGACAACTCAACAACACCGGAGCCAGGCGCGAACAGTTTTCCAGCGATTGGGTGAGCCACCACCGCATCGCGCATTGCTTCGACAACGGTGAGCTCCTCGGCGGTTATGATCTCTTTGTCGCCGACTGCGGCCGCATGTGCCGCTTTCGCTTCGTCAAGGAAAATGGCAGATAGATCAGCATCACGCAGACGGTCAGTCAGAGCGGACCTTTACTGCGTGATGCAAGGACTCGCAGTTTAGCGTGGGGAGCTGACATTCAGCTCTTCTCGATTCAGCGCACACTACTCAGTACAGAACTACTCGAAGTGCCTCGGGGACAACGGGCCAATGGATGACATCTGTTGACCTATTCTTAGAAATCCCCCGGAGCGCATTGTAGACATACCAAACCTTCACCGCGCCACGCATCGACCACAGAGCTACGATCATCGATCACCAGCCAGGGCTTGAAGCCATCCGCTTGCATTTCTTTCAAGGCTCGGCGCTTCACTTCGGGGTCGGTGGCTTCGTCCTGATCTTCGGCGCGCAGGTATATGCCATCGAAAGGCAGGTCATGTTTGCGCAGCCATGCAATCGTATGCTCGGCCCAGCCCTTTGGTCGCCCGGAGCAAATCAGAATAGTCTCACCGCTTTCTTTCAACCGGCGCATCAACTTTGCGACCGGGGCAATCAATGCGGCATCTGCCATCGCGACGTGAAAGTCATCCCAGTGCTTTTCAACGCCATGTACAAGATGGCCCAGACGCTCTGCGTCGAACTCTGCGAGTGTGCCATCAACATCGAATACCACACAGGGGGTCGCTGCAGATTGGGTCATAAGGTCTTCTCCAGTAATTTCTTGCCTGTGTTTTCAAACAAGAGTGGTGTTGCGTTGGGCGGGCGTTGGCCCACGTCACCTGTGGTCCAGAGCACGCGCGTGGCGCGGATTACGCCCGAGTGGCACACCAGAACCGGCAATGCGTGCGGGGAAGAGGCGCAAATCCCTGTGATCGTAGTTTGCACGCGCATCAGCATATCGGGCCAGCTTTCGCCCCGGTCTGGTGTGTTTTCTCTGACGGGCTGCTCGCTCAAGGGTTGCCCTTCGAACACCCCCCAGTCGCGCTCGCGCAACCCGTCATGTACCTCAAACCCTCGGGCTGGAAAGGCGAGCTCAGCGGTGTGTTTGGCCCGTGACATCGGGCTTGCGTAGATCGCAATCGGCTCTGGCCATATACTGTCTGAAAGGGCGCGCGCCTGATCGCGACCCAACTGGGTAAGCGGGACATCCGTTACTCCGGCGATGATCTCATCTGCATTGGCAGTCGTTTCGCCGTGGCGGATCAGGCAAAAGCTGCGCGATGGCAAAGGTGCTGCGGTCATAGGCGGACCCGATCATGAAAAAACACCTCAGCGTTGAGCCCTTCTATCAGGTAATCTTCGGGTTGCGTGCAGAAGGCAGGGGCAAAGCGTTTAGCGCCGAGGCGCTCTAACATTCTCACCTGATCGCGCAGCGGTGGATGCACGTTCCAACGCTGGAAATAGCCGCCCGGAACGCTGCAAATGCCCCGCGCATGGGCCGTCATATGGCCGGTGAATACGACATGCGCGTCGCGCCCCAAACGCCCGCTTTCGTGCCATGCCCGCACATACCCCCAAGCGGCGCCGCCATCGGCATTTGGGGTGTCGCAGATCAGAAACCGTGCTTGTTCCATCGGGCCGCGGTCCAACAGCGGGGCGATTTGCTGCGCATTGGCGCTGACGGCACCGCTGCTGAGCGCCGCGCGCAGTGTATCTTGGCATTCAGGGTCCAGCATCACGCTTTCACATCCGTAGCGTCGCACCAGATGCAGCGCCATTTCGCCCGCTCGGCCAGAGGGGGGGACGGGCAAAAGCACTTGACCATCAATCCGGTCCAACAGGGCATTCAGCGCGTCGAACCGATCCGATTGAGGCACGTCATCAAGATGGTAAGAGCAATCCAAGATCGCAGTCGCCGCGGGCGGCGGCACATCGAAGCTGAACCAATCGGATTCCTCTGACCAATCGCCAGAATAAAAAAGCCCTTCGCCAAGATCGAAGTGGAACCAGACGCCGCCCATTGCGTGGCCATTGCGCCCGGTGGTCAAGGTGACGCCGTTAATCGTCGCCTGACCTTGTTCGGGCAGCAGATGCACATTGGCCGCAGGCGGCAGAGCTTTGGCCGTTTGCGCCGTAGCATAAATCGGAAGGCCCGCCTCCACGGCATAAGACGCGCCGCCGATGTGATCGATGTGATCATGGGTGATGAACACCGCCTCTGCCTCTTCAAGCCACGCGGGATCAAAATGTGCGTTGGCTTCGGGGCCAAAGCCGCAATCAAGCAGCCAGATCCGATTGCCCACAGTCAATTGCATGCACGCAGGGCCTTTATCCCCGATGCCGGAAAGTACTCGTATGCTTTGCATTTAATCCTCTGAAAAGGCCCAAGGTGTGGTGATTGTCAGGCCCAATTTCGCGCCGACGTCGAAGCGGGTGCGGGTTTCTGCAAACAGGCGCGCGCCGCAGTCGGTCACTGTTTCCAACAGGTATTTTCCGCCCATATAAGTAACCCGCGCGACCTTGCTGCGCAGATCGCCGCTCTCGGTGATGGTTAGGTTTTCGGGGCGTAGGCAAACATGGCTGACCTGCGTCTCAGCCCGTGTGGATTGCACGGCAACTTCTGTCCCCAATATACGCGCCTGCCGGGCTTCTCCGGTCTGCGTGGTCTCTTGCACCGGCACCACGGTACCGCGCCCGACGAATTCGGCGACAAAGCGGTTTTTGGGCCGTTCATAGAGGGTTTGCGGCGTGTCGAATTGCTGGATGCGACCCTGATCCATCACGGCGATCCGATCGGCCATCGCCATGGCTTCGGCTTGGTCATGGGTGACATAGACCATGGTGGCCCCGGTGCGCTTGTGAAAATCGGTAAAGACGCCCTGCATCGTGGCCCGCAGCGCCACATCAAGGTTGGCCAAGGGTTCATCCAGCAGAACGGCACAGGGGGCAGAGACAAGGCAGCGCGCCAAAGCAACCCGCTGCCGTTGTCCGCCTGACAGGTCAGAGGGCATGCGGTCGGCATAGTTCTCAAGGCCCGTTGAAGAGAGTGCCGCATCGGTGTGTCTGGCGATCTCAGTCTTGGAAAACTTCCGGATTTCAAGCGGGTAGGAGACGTTGCGCCGCACCGACATATGGGGCCAAAGCGCGTAGGACTGAAACACAAACCCGATGTTACGCTCTTCGGGCGGCAGGTTCGCCCCTGTCTGGGCATTGGCCATTTCGCGGGTGCCGATGCGGATTTGCCCGCTGCTGGGGGCCTCAAACCCAGCCAAGATGCGCAGAAGGGTGGTTTTGCCACAGCCGGACGGCCCCAAAAGCGCGATAAATTCGCCATCGTGAAACCGGGTTGTGATGTCTTGTAGTGCAGGCGTACCTGCGAATGTCTTGCCGACCGAAGACAGGTCTATGTCTGCCATGGGACAACTCCTTTGGGAAAGCGACGGGAAAACAGTTGGATCAGCACCATAAGGACCACGACCACAAAGACGATGGTCATCGCCAACGCACTGGCCATCCCGGTTTCTCCGCTGTCATCGAGATTGAAGATCACCACGCCCAATGTCTCGGTGCCCGAGGACCACAAAAGCGCAGAAACCGTGAGTTCGTTAAACGCGGTTAGAAACACAAGGATCGCCCCTGCCGCCGCCGCTGGGGCGGAAAGCGGAAAGATCACATCGCGCAGCCGCCGGTAGAGGGAGGCACCGACCGATTGTGCGGCTTCGTCCATGGCGGGATCGAACTGCTTCAGGCTTGCCTGAACCGGGCGGAACATCACGGCAAAGAACCGCGCCAGATAGGCCAGAAAAATGATCCAGATGGTGCCGTAAAGCGTGGCTTCGGTGAAGGGCAGTTTGATCAGCAGCAAAATCATCGCAATCGACAGGACAACACCCGGCAGTGCGTAGGGCAAATCTAGCAGGCTGTCGAAAAGGCGCGCCAGCCGCGTTTTGCGCCGCTCCATCAGCCACGCCAAGGGAAGGGAGATCACAACCAAAGCGACAGACGCGCCCGCTGCCAATCCAAAAGAGTTGGCAAAGGCCCGAGACGTGACAGGTTGGCGGAATAGCACCTCGTACCAAGATGCAAGCGTCACCGTGTCAAAGCGCAGGGTTACGCCATAAGCAGGCACCAATGATGTCGCCAATAGGCCGAACATCGGCAGGACGAGGATGGCAAAGACCACGGCCCACAATAGTATCTCAACCGGCAGACGGGCCGTGCCCAAGGGCAGGGCAAGCGGGCGTGAGGTGCTGCCCACGAGATGCAACCTCTGGCGGGACTGACACAGGCGCTGCAATAAGATACCTGCTACTGCGACCGCCCCGATTAGCATGGCCAGAACCGAAACCTCGGCCAAGAGGGTTGTCCCCATGCCAGCCAGCTTTTGGTAAACGAGTGTCGGCAGCGTCGCATAGCCTGCGGGGATGCCCAGCATCGCGGGGATTCCAAAGTTGCCAAGCGCGGTCACGAAGGTAATCGCCGTGCCCGCCGCCAGACTGGGCAAGGTCAGCGGCATCACCACCTGCCACCAAGTGCGCAGCCCTTTGGCACCGCTGATGCGGGCGGCCTCAACCACGTCTTGGGGGATAGACCGAAGACCCGCGCGTAGGGTCAGGAAGATGATCGACATATGCTGAATGCCCAGCAAAAAGATGATCCCCTCCGGTGAATAAAGCGGCTGCGGCGCGCCAAGCGGAGGGGCGATGCCCAGTGTTTTTAACAAGACCGACGATGGCCCCATGATCTGGGTCCAAGACAACGCAGTGATCTGCGGTGGGATCATCATGGGGATCATAAGACAAAAGACCAAAGCCGCTTTGGCCCGCAGATCTGTCAGCGCCACGAGAAAGGCAAAAGCCGCGCCAAGTACCAGTGATACCAAAGTGCCAAAACCCGCGGTGACCAATGAATGTTTGAGCGCGCTCAGAGTAGAGGGCTGCGCCAGCACATCACGCATAAGCGCCATGCTGGGGTTGCCCTGATCGGTGACGCCCTCAACAAACAGGCGCAGCACCGGGGCAAGCGTTAGACAGATCGCGACGACCAGAATAGCAGAGAGCAGCCGGGCCTCGGATCGGCTGCCTCCATTTTGTTGCGCGACACTCATTATTCCGCGCCGAAAAGTTCTGCGAATTTGCCCTTATTGGCTTCGGCGTTTGCAAGGGCCTCGGCGGGGTCAAAGGCCATCAGCTTGATGTCTTCGCGGGCGGGGAACCCTTCGGGGACGCCCATACCGTCACGAGCGGGGATATAGCCCATGTCCAGAACCAGTTCTTGGCCTTCGGAACTGAGCAGGAAATCGACGAATTTCTCCGCGCCTTCGACGTTCTTGGCCGAAGACATGATCGCAACCGGCTCGGTCACGTAGGAAACCCCTTCTTCGGGGAAGACGAAATCAATCGGGGAACCATCGGCCTTGTTGCGGATTGCAAGGAAGTCAACGACCATGCCGTAAGGCTTCTCGCCCGAGGCTACGGCCTTAAAGGTGCCGCCGTTGCCCCCCTGTGCGCGGGCATCATTCGCGGCGAGGTTTTCGTAATACTCCCAACCCAAAGCCTCATCGCCGGTCAGCGTGGCAAGGTGGATCAGCGCGGCGCCTGAGTAAAGCGGCGAGGGCATCGCGATTTGCCCTTTGATAGAGGCGTCTGAGAGGTCGTTCCAAGAGGACGGCGCGGTATCGACACCTGTGTTGTAGACGATCCCGGTGGTGATCAATTTGGTCGAATGGTAGTAGCCCTCGGCAGAGTGCAGGGCCGCGTCATAGTCACCGGCCTCGGGTGATTGATAGGCGGTCAAAAGACCCTCTTGCGCCATGCCCTCCAGCGTCACAGTGTCGGCGATCAACAGGACATCTGGCTGCGGGTTGCCAGCCCCAATCTCGGCGCGCAGGCGGGCCATCAGTTTGGTAGTGCCGTCGCGCACCCAGTCGACTTCGGTGCCGGGATTGGCGGCCATAAAGGCATCAACCGTCCGTTGCGCATCGGCATTAGGCTGCGAGGTATAAAGGGTGATCGTATCGGCCATGGCCGTGCTGGCCAAAATCGCGAAAGCGGTGGATGTGACGAAGGACTTCATGGGCTCTCCTGGAGTTTTAACTTTCGAACGAAAGCAGTTCACAAAGGCCTTATCCCTGATAAATCTGACAGATTTGTAACATTTAGTTGAAAGTATTATTTATATTGCGGGGCCTAAATGATTTTCCTAACCTAGCCAAAAGTTTTAATATCTTTCGAAGGAAATTACCGTGCGACAGGATGTTATCCAGAGAAGAGATGAGATTGTCGCGCTTCTGTCTGAGAGCGACACGCTGTCGGCGATCGAGCTTTCGTCCGAGCTTGCCGTTTCTGTGCAAACCATACGGGCCGACCTGCGTGATCTTGACGAAGCGGGGCTTGTCCAGCGTCGTAACGGCTACGTTCGGCTGCGCCAGCAAAGTGAGAACATCGGCTATCTGCCGCGCGAAGGCATAGCGCGACAGGAAAAGCAGCGCATCGCTCTGGCGGTAAAAACCCTGATCCCCGATGGGGCGCGGGTGGCTCTGGGCACCGGCACAACGGTGGAAACTTGCGCACGGTTATTGGTCTCTCATAAAGATCTTTTCGTTGCGTCCAACAGCATCCATGCCGTCTGCGCCTTGCAACAGGCCCCCGGTGTTGCCGTTGAACTGGCAGGCGGAACCGTAAGAATGCGCGATCTGGATATGATCGGCACGCCAGCTCTCGAATTCTTTGCAAGATATCGCGTCGATTACGCCGTGTTTAGCTGTGGCGGTCTGTCCGAGGAGGGCAGTGTTATGGATTATAACGCTGACGAGATGTCCGCACGCAAGGCCATCGCAGGCTGTGGAAAGAAGAGCATTCTGGTCATGGATAGCAGAAAGAACGGATTGGACCTGGCGTTCCAGATGGGACATGTCTGGGACGTTGATGTCATCGTGACCGGAGCGAGGTTTTCAACGTCTATTGCGGAAAGCTGTTCCCGACACAGTTGTCAGATTATCCAAGTATGACTGTGCCGTTGATTGGCTGATGTCCGGCGTGATTGCCGAAACCTTGGGTGTGGACATTGGTTCGCGGAAGTTGGCCGCGGAGGACGCTGGTGGGCAGGATGAAGGAGCGGTATCAATCTGGTGGCGACTGCCTAATCGGGTCGCGCCTTGAAGTAATTTTATGCTGTTCAGACGATGCGTTATTAGACATCTGGGTGGCGGTCGATACTGTCCTGCGCCGCGAAAACAGCTTCGGAGGGCCTGCGTCGCAACGATGACCATCTTGGTCTATATCCGCTTTGGGCCGAAAGCACCCTCTTCAAAAGGGGGCTTCCGGTGTCAGCTTGCGTCCTTGAATTCTGCATATTCTCCGCGCACTTGAACAGTTAACCGCAGGTATTGCCGGTGCGACAGCTGGCGTAACTGGAGAGAGACGCCAATTCCGTCAGAACGACGGAAGCAAGACAACGCTCATTTACCTCAAACAAAACTCGTACATCTCGACCCGATCCGGAAAGCGCTGGACGAAGAGTGGTGGCCGCAGATAGAGATGCACTGAAAAATTAGACTTGCGACTCGGCAATCCGAAAGTGAATGACGAATGGACCGAAGCGCGAAAAATGGTCGAAAAATAGACGCAGGGTAGATGCAGATGGCTTGTAAGTTATTGAAAATAAATGAGTGATAAGCACGTGCACGACGTGCAGATCACCCGCGAAAGCCCCAATTACCGTATCGGCTAAATTCAGCCAAGGAGACTGTTCAATGATCGTTGCACCACGCCCCGAGGCCGGGATATGACCCCGGCCGCCCGCCGTCAGGCTGCTATTGAAATCCTCGATCAGATCCTGACCGGGCAGCCTACGGAAAAAGAGCTGACGGCCTGGGCGCGGCGCAGCAGATTTGCAGGTTCCAAAGATCGCGCCGCTGTGCGTGATCACGTCTTTGGTGCGCTACGTTGCTTGCGATCTTATGCGGCATTGGGGGGCGGCGGCGGTGATGTCGTGTCTGATGCCAACACCACTGGGCGGCAGCTGGTGCTGGGGGCGTTGCGCGCCGAAGGCATTGATGTGGATGAGATTTTCAACGGTATCGGCCACGCGCCGGCACCGTTGGATGATGTTGAACAATCCGTGCTGACCACCGTGCCACAGATGCAGCAGGCTGAAGAACTGAATATGCCGGACTGGCTCTGGCCTGCGTTTGAGGCCAGCCTTGGCAGTGCCGCTGTGGACGCCGCAAAAGCGCTGCAAGACCGCGCACCCGTGCATCTGCGCATCAACCGCCTTCATGAGGATCGCGACAGAGCTGTTGAACAACTGGCGTCTGAGGGCGTTTCCACAGAGCCGCATCCATCTGCTGAGACGGCGCTGAACGTGGTTGACGGCGTGCGCAAGCTTCGCAACAGCGAGGCCTATACCGGGGGGCTGGTCGAGCTGCAGGATGCCGCCAGCCAGGCGGTCATTCAGTCACTACCTCTGTCTGATGGTCAGCGAGTATTGGACTTTTGTGCCGGTGGCGGTGGTAAAAGCCTTGCCATGGCGGCACGGGCAAAATTGAAGATCTTTGCCCATGATATCGCGCCACAACGCATGAAAGATCTACCGGTTCGCGCAGAGCGGGCAGGGACAACAATCATGGTGCTGGAGCCAGGTGCCGCGGCCTCCCAGGCACCGTTTGATCTGGTGCTATGTGACGCGCCCTGCTCCGGCTCCGGCTCGTGGCGGCGTGCGCCCGAAGGAAAGTGGCGCCTGACGCAGGCGCAGCTGGATGACCTGTGCCAGACGCAGGCCGAAATCCTGAACGAGGCCAGCCAGTTGGTCGCAGGTAATGGGTATCTGGCCTATGCGACCTGTTCCATGTTGGAGGTTGAAAATCGCGCACAGGTTGATCGGTTCCTGGCCAACAATCCAGGGTGGACGTTGCAGCAGGATCACGACTGGCATGTGCACAAGGGCACGGATGGTTTCTATGTTGCCGTGTTGACGCGATTCAGCGACGATTGACGGAGTTTGTCGAAAGTTGATCAGTGCTGCCTTAACGCAGTTTTAACCAAATTCGTCTCGATATAAGCAGATCAAATTCATCGAGGGAGCCGCAATGAACGGTCGCCACGCCTCACCCGTTCCCCAGTTGCGTGTCTATACGCCCGAGCACGTCCGTTTGGCGGCGGTCTTGGTGCTATCGGCGATGGTCATTACGGCACCTTGGCTGTTTAAGACCCCGGATTGGATTACGCGGGGGCTGGTGGCTGTTGGCTTGACGCTGGTTGCAGTGGCGCTGTTGATGCTGGTCCAGGCGCGCACCCGTCTGCGGGCGCGCGCGATGGCGGCGGCTCTGCTCACCGGATTTATCGACAAGGACGCCACTGTGACCTTCGTCTGCGATGATGACGGTATGATCCATGCGTCCAATGGCGCTGCGATCAAACGCTTTGCCGATGCCGAGACCGAAACACTGGCTGGCACGCTGCGGTCGATCCTTGCCAACCCCTCGGCGGTGTTATTCCGGCTGCAAAGCCGTGCGCGTGTGGATGGTTCCGCGCGCGAGGATATCGTGACCCGTCGCGGTCACGTTCGGCTTGCCGTGCATCAGATGCAGGGGGGCAGTTTTTTGTGGCGGGTTGAAGAGATCTCTGATCGCCCAACCGCGAGCCGTGGCGCGGATGCCGTGCCGATCCCCATGGTCACCGTAGGTCGCACCGGTGCCGTTCTTTTCATGAACGAAGCCGCGCGGAGCCTTATCGGTGAGCGTGTCAAATCCACTGACCGCCTGTTTACCTCGTTGCCGGTACTGTCCGGTCAGATCAACACGATGAGCACCAAGACCGGTTTGGTTGAAGTGCTTGTCTGCGAAAAGAACCGGAGCCAAGGGCGAAGCGAATTGTATTTCTTGCAATTGGATGCCAGCGAAGCCTCTGCGGGCAAAGCCCCACTGGAAAGTCTGCCGGTTCCATTTGTTAAGGTTGATCCAGATGGCACGGTTTTGTCTGCCAATAAGCTGGGAAAGCATCTGCTTGGCATCAGCTCTAGCGCCAATCTGAAACTTGGCCAGCTGATGGATGGCTTGGGGCGTCCGATGGCCGATTGGCTGCGTGACACGGCTGGCGGTCAAGCCTCACATAAATCGGAATTCCTGCGATTGACACGTCGCGACAAAGAGGTGTTCGTCCAGGTGACTCTGACACGGGTCATTGAAGAGGGCGAGACTGTCCTGATTGCGGTGCTGAATGATGCGACAGAGTTGAAAACTCTTGAGGCACAATTTGTTCAAAGCCAGAAAATGCAGGCAATTGGCCAGTTGGCGGGCGGTGTGGCTCATGACTTCAACAACCTGCTGACAGCCATTTCCGGGCATTGCGACCTTCTGTTGTTACGTCACGATCAGGGCGACCAGGATTTTGGTGATCTGATCCAGATCCATGAAAACGCCAATCGCGCAGCGGCATTGGTGAGCCAGCTTCTGGCCTTTTCGCGCAAACAGACCTTGCAGCCAGAGGTTCTGGATGTGCGCGATACATTGTCTGATCTGACTCATCTGCTGAACCGTCTGGTGGGTGAAAAGGTGACACTGACCCTCAGCCATGATCCGGTCATGCGCTCCATCCGTGCGGACAAGCGCCAGCTAGAGCAAGTTCTGATGAACCTGGTCGTGAATGCGCGCGATGCGATGCCACAGGGCGGTGAAATCCGGATCGAGACCGAGGCCGTGGTTTTGGATGAACCACTCGAACGCAACCGGGCCGTTGTGCCTGCTGGTGACTGGGTCACAGTCAAGGTCTCTGATGAAGGCGTTGGGATCTCGCCTGACAAGCTGCAAAAGGTATTTGAGCCGTTCTACACGACGAAACGTACGGGTGAGGGTACCGGTCTGGGGCTTTCGACCGCTTATGGTATCGTTAAGCAGACGGGGGGCTATATCTTTGTCGACTCGATTAAGGACCAGGGCACACAATTCACACTGTTCTTCCCGGTGAACAGCCAGTCAGAGGCCGAAGTCGCTGCGCCAGTGACAACCACCGCCAAAGCGATTGCCGCTCAGCATGGCGAGGGTGTTGTGCTTCTGGTCGAGGATGAAGCGCCCGTGCGTGCCTTTGCCTCACGTGCGTTGCGGATGCGCGGCTATACCGTGTTGGAAGCGGAATCCGCCGAAGATGCACTGCGTACGCTGGAAGATCCCGGGCTGACCGTAGACGTCTTTGTTACCGATGTGGTGATGCCAGGCATGGATGGTCCCACCTGGGTGCGCGAGGCGTTGAAAACCCGACCCGACACACGTGTGGTATTTGTCTCGGGCTATTCAGAAGGCGCGTTTGGCGAGGCAGAGCCTTCGGTGCCAAACTCGGTGTTCCTGCCCAAACCCTTCTCTCTTAACCAGTTGACCGAAACGGTTCACGAGCAGCTGCACTAGGCCATAAGATCTGGTCCGCGCTGATGCTCTGCTGCCGGGCCTAAACTCGCCGATCACAATGATAGCCCGACGCCGCTGGTCGCTATGGGATGCTGTTATACAGGTCGAATTCTTCGGCACGCTTACGATGCACCAACGCCAGCGTTTCTTCGTTCGCATCTAGATCTGCGTTGGGGCTGACATTCAGTCGGGGCAGCTCAAACCGGGTCTTTAGCCGATCTTCCAGAAACCCGTGTAAGGCTTCTGACGTCTCGTAACGGAACATATGGCGCACGGAGCAGCCATTGGGCTGGGCCTCCAGAAACTTTGCCTGACTGCCCACATTGGCATATGGGGCAGGCTTGCCCTTGCAGGCCGCCCGCAGGAAGGCATCAAAAGAAACGGTCTGTGTGCTGTTCTGATGTCCGCGCAATTCGTCGCGCTGACGGAAGCGATACCAGCTCCCCAGCCAACTGACAGGCTCCCGCATCACCGCCACCAGTTCCATCTCTGCATCGCAGACCTTGGCAAGCATCGGGCGAATCCAACGGTTGTAGCGGTAAACGGGGGCGTGCTTCAGCTCTGGCGGATTGGCAAAAACCAAATCAGCGCGGCCCTTCAGGGCATCCTGATAGGCGGTGGTACCGGTTTTCGGTACAGACAATAGGGCCAGGCGTTCTTTGAAAAAGATCAGCATATCGTGAAATACCTGCTGTCAAAAAGGATGTTCGCCCCTGAATAACACTCTCTTAACCATCTTGGCCACCTGATCGACCGACAACGACCTCAATACGATTTTGGTTGTAATGTTCCTGTTTTGATCTCATATAGAACATGAGGTGAACAAAGCAGTGATTGCCGCCCGCCTGCGGGTGTGACACATAGGAAGGGACAAGGGACTATGGCGGATCTTTTGACCATGAAAGACAATAAGAAGAGCGGCGACAAACAGAAAGCGCTTGATAGCGCTTTGGCGCAGATCGAACGGCAGTTCGGCAAGGGCTCGATCATGAAGCTGGGCGACGGTAATGCGCTGAGCGAGATTGAGGCCAGTTCGACCGGCTCTCTGGGGCTAGATATCGCGCTGGGGATTGGCGGCCTGCCGATGGGGCGGATCGTTGAGATTTACGGACCTGAAAGCTCGGGTAAGACAACGCTGACATTGCACTGCGTTGCAGAACAGCAGAAAAAGGGCGGCGTTTGCGCCTTTGTGGACGCCGAGCATGCGCTTGACCCGCAATATGCAGCCAAGCTGGGCGTTGACTTGGACGAGCTGCTGATTTCGCAGCCAGACACAGGCGAACAGGCGCTGGAAATCACCGACACGCTGGTGCGATCTGGCGCCGTCAATATGGTGATCGTCGATTCTGTGGCGGCCCTGACTCCCAAGTCAGAGCTTGAGGGTGACATGGGCGACAGCAGCGTTGGCGTGCAGGCCCGCCTGATGAGCCAGGCCATGCGCAAGCTGACCGGCTCGATCAGCCGGTCAAAATGTATGGTGATCTTTATCAACCAGATCCGTATGAAAATCGGCGTCATGTTTGGCTCGCCTGAAACCACGACCGGTGGCAACGCGCTGAAGTTCTATTCTTCTGTTCGCCTGGACATCCGCCGTATTGGTGCGATCAAGGATCGCGACGAGGTGGTCGGCAATGCCACGCGCGTAAAGGTCGTGAAAAACAAGGTGGCACCGCCGTTCAAACAGGTTGAATTCGACATCATGTATGGCGAAGGTATCTCCAAGATGGGCGAACTGCTGGATCTTGGTGTGGCGGCTGGTGTTGTGGCCAAATCCGGGGCTTGGTTCTCATACGGGGATGAGCGGATCGGGCAGGGGCGTGAAAATGCCAAAACCTATCTGCGTGAGCACAGTCATATCGCCTATGATATCGAGGATAAGATCCGCGCGGCACATGGTTTGGAATTCGATCGGCCCGAGGGCGATGGCGACGATATTTTGGAAGCCTAAGCACAGGCGACGTCGGGAAAATCAGATCAAATCTGGGCGCGGGCACCCCCGCGCCTTTTTTCATGCCCGCTTTCCGCACCGCAGCGCTGGACAGGCCCCTTGGGGGCGGATACATCTTCCCGAACTGCTGAGACAACCAGCCGAGAGATCCCGATTATGCCGACGCTCAATGATATCCGCTCCACCTTTCTGAACTATTTTGCCAAACAAGGGCATGAGATCGTGTCCTCCAGCCCGCTGGTACCGCGCAACGATCCGACTCTGATGTTTACCAACTCGGGCATGGTGCAGTTCAAGAACCTTTTTACCGGGGTCGAAACACGCGATTATAACCGCGCGACCTCTTCGCAGAAATGTGTGCGCGCTGGCGGTAAACACAATGATCTCGACAACGTAGGATATACCGCGCGTCATCACACTTTCTTTGAGATGCTCGGGAATTTCTCCTTTGGCGATTACTTCAAGGACGAGGCAATCCCCTTTGCCTGGGAGTTGATCACCAAGGAATTCGGTATCGACAAGTCGAAGTTGCTGGCGACGGTCTATCACACGGATGACGAGGCATTTGAGATCTGGAAAAAGGTTGGGGTGCCCGAGGACCGGATCATCCGGATTGATACCTCTGACAACTTTTGGCAGATGGGGCCAACTGGTCCCTGTGGTCCCTGCACCGAAATTTTCTATGACCACGGTGATCACATCTGGGGCGGGCCTCCGGGTAGCGCAGATGAGGATGGCGACCGCTTCATAGAGATCTGGAACGTCGTGTTCATGCAGAACGAGCAGTTCGAAGATGGTTCGATGAAGGCGTTGGACATGCAGTCGATTGATACCGGCATGGGGCTGGAACGGATCGGCGCGCTGTTGCAGGGCAGCCACGACAACTATGACACGGACCTGTTCAAGGCATTGATCGAAGCTTCGGCAGATGTAACCAATGCGGATCCCTACGGAGATCAGAACGTTCACCATCGCGTCATCGCGGATCATTTGCGGTCGACCTCTTTCCTACTGTCTGACGGGGTGATGCCGTCAAACGACGGGCGCGGCTATGTGTTGCGCCGGATTATGCGCCGTGCCATGCGCCATGCGCATCTCTTGGGTGCCAAGGATCCGGTTATGCACCGTCTTGTGCCCGCGCTGGTGCAGCAGATGGGGGCCGCCTACCCGGAACTGGGCCGCGCCCAGTCGATGATCGAAGAGACACTGTTGCAGGAGGAAACCCGGTTCAAACAAACGCTGGATCGTGGTCTGAAACTGCTGGATGATGAACTTACTGATCTGGACGACGGCGCGCCGCTGCCTGGCGCGGCAGCGTTCAAACTATATGACACTTTCGGCTTTCCATTGGATCTGACCCAAGATGCGCTGCGTGAAAAGGGCCGGACCGTGGACACTGATGGGTTTGACAGCGCTATGGCCGAGCAAAAGGCCAAGGCTCGCGCCGCTTGGGCAGGCTCGGGTGAGGCGGCAGACAGCACCATTTGGTTCGACATTGCTGATCAGGCAGGTACAACTGACTTCCTTGGCTATGAAACAGAGGTTGCCGAAGGGCAAGTGATGGCGTTGGTGACCAATGGGGCACAGATAGCTGAGGCGGGTGCGGGCAGCGAGGTTCAGGTGATCCTGAACCAGACACCCTTTTATGCGGAATCCGGTGGTCAGATTGGCGACCGTGGTGTGATCCGCGTCGATGGCGGCTTGGTCCGTGTGAGCGACACCAGGAAAGCCGCAGGCGTTTTTATTCATATTGGTAAGGTCGAAAGCGGTCTGGTAACCAAGGGCGCGGCAGCGCAGCTGGAGGTGGATCATGCCCGCCGTACGGCCATTCGCGCGAACCACTCGGCGACGCATTTGTTGCATGAAGCGCTGCGCGAGGTACTGGGCGATCATGTGGCACAGCGCGGGTCGCTGAATGCCGATGATCGTTTGCGGTTTGACTTTAGTCACAACAAGGCGCTGAGCGCTGACGAATTGCGTCAGGTCGCAATCGATGTGAACCGATTCATCCGTCAGAATACCGCGGTCGAAACCCGGATCATGACGCCGGATGATGCCCGTGCCCTGGGCGCGCAGGCACTGTTTGGTGAAAAATACGGTGATGAAGTCCGCGTGGTCTCTATGGGTGAGGCCGCCACCGGCAAGGGTCAGGATGGCAACACCTATTCGATTGAACTCTGTGGCGGCACGCATGTGCGTCAGACGGGGGATATCGGCACCTTTGTGATCCTCAGCGATGGCGCATCCTCAGCGGGTGTGCGCCGGATCGAGGCGCTGACAGGCGCCGAAGCTTTTGCGCATCTGGAACGTGAAGCATTGCGGATGGGCGAGATTGCCAGCACGCTGAAGGCGCAGCCGGAAGAGGTCATGGACCGCATCAAAGCGCTGATGGATGAACGCAGGGCGTTGCAGAATGAGGTTTCGCAACTGAAACAGCAGGTTGCCATGGGCGGGGGTGCTGGTGGCGGCACCGAGACCAAAGAGATCGGCGGCAAGACGTTCCTTGCTCAGGCCTTGGAAGGTGTTTCAGGCAAAGATCTGCGGGGCTTGATTGATGCACATAAGCAAAAGATCGGCTCGGGCGTGATCCTGCTTATTGCCAATGATGGTGGCAAGGTGGCTGTAGCGGCGGGTGTGACGGACGATCTCGTCGGTCAGATTTCTGCCGTGGACGTACTAAAGGCTGCAGTTCCGTCAGTAGGCGGTAAAGGTGGCGGTGGCCGTCCAGATATGGCGCAGGGTGGTGGGAAGGATTTTTCCGGTGCAGACGACGCGATCAAGGCAGCAGAGGCTCTGCTGGCAGGGTGATCACTTTTCTTGACCATTAGGTCAAAACGACTTGGTCTTTCTGGCAATTCCCTTAACCTGCTGCAAAGATCTTTTGAAAGGACGACACAAATGCCCGCACTCTGGATTGCACATGTCACCGTCACCGATGCCGAGGCTTATGGTAAATATGCTGAGCTGGCCGGGCCTGCTGTTGCCAAACATGGCGGCGTCTTTATTGCCCGCGGTGGTCGGTTCGTACAGTTAGAGGGCAAGGAGCGGCCGCGCAATGTCGTGGCGCGTTTCCCCAGTGTTGATGCCGCAGTTGATTGCTACAATAGTCCTGAATACCAAGAGGCATTGAGCCACGCACGCGATGCATCCGAACGCGAGCTTATGGTTGTCGAGATCAGCGACTAAACTCTGATCGGATATATTGCGATATGTAAGAGAGCGGTCTTTGGCCGCTCTTTTTATGGTTTAGAGATGCTCAGCAATAGCGGCCCTAGTCCGCACTCAATACGGGTTTCGAGGGCTGCGGTCATCTGACAGGGTCTGCTGACGCCGGGCAACCACACGTTCGATCGCATCGGCAAGGTGCTTTTCCTGAATATTGTAGTCGCTGGCCTCGACCCGGATACGATGGGCTTCGATCATGACATCCGCATGAGAGCATCCCATCGGTGGTTCAAACCGGTAACAGGCTAGCTCAATCATCAGGCCCATGGGATCCTTAAAATAGATGGAGTCCATAAATCCGCGATCCTTGGGGCCGGAATGGCCGATCCCACGTTCATTCAGCCGTTCAACAGCCTGGCTAAAGGTGGCTTTTGACACATTAAACGCCAGATGATGCACGCAGCCGGGGTCTGTCGGCGTGCGGCTGCGGTTGGCTGTGCGGGTCTCATTGGTAAAAATGGTGATCAGTCGGCCATCACCTGGATCAAAGTAGAGATGCCCCTCGTCAGGATCATCCAGATTGGGTTGATCAAAGATGAATGGCATGCCCAGCACACCTTCCCAGAAATCAATCGAGGTCTGCCGGTTGGCACCGGTCAAGGTGATGTGATGAACGCCTTGGACCTGTAGCTTGCGCATGTTGTTTTTCCTTGGGTAATTGCTTGTTTTGCCAAGGATAGCAGGTGTCGCAGGGATAGCAAAAAAGCCGCCCGGTTGGGGCGGCTTTTTCTGTTTGTGTTAACCGTTGGTGCGCGCCATGCGCTTGCGCTCATGCGGGTCAAGGTAGCGCTTGCGCAGACGTACAGAGTTGGGCGTCACTTCTACCAGCTCGTCGTTATCGATATAGGCGATGGCCTCTTCCAGCGACAGCTTCATCGGGGTGGTCAGACGGACCGCGTCATCGGTGCCAGAAGCCCGTACGTTGGTCAGTTTCTTACCCTTCAGCGGGTTCACTTCCAGATCATTTTCGCGGCTATGCTCGCCAATGATCATGCCGGTGTAGACGTCTTCCTGCGCGCCAATCATCATCTTGCCGCGCTCTTCCAGGTTCCACAGGGCATAGGCCACCGAGGTGCCGTTCTCCATCGAGATCAAAACACCTGCACGACGACCGGGGATGGATCCCTTGTGCGCAGTCCAGCCATGGAACACACGGTTCAGAACGCCGGTACCGCGTGTATCGGTCAGGAATTCGCCGTGATAGCCGATCAGGCCACGCGATGGGACATGCGCAATGATACGCGTTTTGCCAACACCTGCGGGCTTCATCTCGACCAGTTCACCCTTACGGTGGCCAGTGAGCTTTTCAATGACAACGCCGGAATATTCGTCATCCACGTCGATTGTGGCTTCTTCGACGGGTTCCATGCGAACGCCGTCTTCTTCCGTGAACAGAACCTGCGGGCGGGAGATCGACAGTTCGAATCCTTCGCGGCGCATGTTTTCGATCAGGACGCCCATCTGAAGTTCGCCACGACCGGCAACCTCAAAGGCTTCGCCGCCGGGTGTATCCGAAATCTTGATCGCGACGTTGGACTCGGCTTCTTTCATCAGGCGATCACGGATCACGCGCGACTGAACCTTCTTGCCATCACGCCCCGCCAGAGGGCTGTCGTTGATGCCGAAAGTCACGGTGATGGTCGGTGGGTCAATCGGCTGTGCGGGCAGAGCTTCGTTCACCGAGGTGGCCACCAACGAGTCGGCGACGGTTGCCTTAGTCATACCGGCGATGGAAACGATATCGCCTGCCTCTGCCACGTCGATGGCCTGCTGGCCAAGACCGCGGAAGGCAAGAACTTTTGTACAGCGAAAATTCTCGATCAGTTCGCCATCACGGCTCAGCGCCTTGATGCTGTCGCCGGATTTCAGCGTGCCCGATTCGACACGGCCAGTCAGGATACGGCCCATAAAGGGGTCAGCGCCCAACGTGGTTGCCAGCATACGGAACGGCTCGTCCTTATGCTCGATCTGCTTGGGGGCAGGGACGTGGTCGACGATCAGTTGGAACATGGCCGACAGATCCTTGCGGGGGCCGTCCAGTTCCATATCAGCCCAGCCAGAGCGACCGGATGCATACATGGTTGGGAAGTCCAGCTGGTCGTCATCCGCGCCGAGGTTGGCGAAGAGATCAAAACACTGGTCCAGCGCGCGGTCCGGTTCGCCATCTGGCTTGTCGACTTTGTTGACGACAACGATCGGACGCAGGCCCAGGGCGAGGGCCTTGGAGGTCACAAATTTGGTCTGCGGCATCGGGCCTTCGGCGGCGTCGACCAGCAGGACAACACCGTCAACCATCGACAGGATCCGCTCAACTTCGCCGCCAAAATCGGCGTGGCCGGGGGTGTCAACGATGTTGATCCGGGTGCCATTCCACTCTACCGAAGTGGCTTTGGCCAGAATTGTGATGCCTCGTTCGCGTTCCAGATCATTGCTGTCCATGGCGCGTTCCGCCACAGCCTGGTTTTCGCGGAAGGCGCCGGATTGTTTCAGAAGCTCGTCAACCAGGGTGGTTTTCCCGTGGTCCACGTGAGCAATGATCGCAATGTTGCGCAGGTCCATAACGTCAGCCTTTGTAAGGAAGTTGACGCGCGCATAGCGTGATAGGCCAACAAAGGCCAGAGGAAATGCATCTTTTTGCCAAGTCCTGTGCCACTTGCGTTCGACTGTGATCGGGCTTGGTTGGGCCTATAGGTTGTGCTGGGTGGTCAGTGACCGGTGGTGTTGGAAAAAAGGTGGATCACCAGAATACCCACAAGGATCAGCAAGAGGCCAAAAATCGCAGGCAGATCAAGCCGCTGACCAAAAACAACCCAGCCAATGATTGCAATCAGGAAGATACCAAGCCCTGACCAGATCGCGTAAACGATACCAACGGGCATATAGCGTAGCGTCAGCGTCATCAGATAAAATGCCAGACCATAGCCAATCACAACCAGCACGGTTGGGCCAAACCGCGTGAATTGCTGACTCGCCTGAAGTGCGGTGGTCGCTATAGTTTCCGCCAGCACGGCCAGAATAAGGTAGAGATAATGCAGTGGCATGGTGATCTCCGTCAGGTGGGCTGTGCGATCCTGTCAGGGGGGTCTGTCAGGCTGTTACACTAGATCGCTCTGTCAGGCTGTTACACCAGATCGCTCTGTCAGGCGTGGGCGTTCTCAGCAAACCACGGGGCAACGGTGGCGCGTACGTGATCCCAAACGGCCGGTGCGCCGCGCGTGACCTTATGGCCGACGCGTGCGTCCAGCTGCTCCATGGTCACATTATACTCTCGCCAGCTGCCGCCGCCGGACATCAGGTTCAGTAAAACGGGCTGTACCCTGTCAATGGCCTTGGCATAGATGGCTTCAGCGCTTTCCGCGGCTTCGAATTCCTCCCAGATGCTGCGAAAACTGTTGGCTTGTGCCTCTGGCAGCAGGCCAAAGATGCGCTCGGCCGCGGCTTGTTCTGTTGCGGCAATCGCGGCGAGATCGGCCTCGGACAGAGCCGAATGGATCGGAACGTCGCCCGCATCAATTTCGACGATATCATGCAGCAGCAACATTTGGAGCACCTTTGCCATATCAATCGGCGCGTGGCTGTGCTGAGCTAGAACCCACGCGTAAAGCATGATGTGCCAACTGTGTTCGGCAGAGTTTTCGTGACGGCTGCCATCACCGATGGTGGTCGCCCGCAAAACAGTCTTCAGCGCATCGACTTCGTTCAGGAATGAAAGCGGGGCGGTGATGGCATCCTGCGGCTTGGTGCCCTCTAGCAGGCCAACCGCATGGTGGAACACTTCGGGAAAGCTCTCTTCCAGAGCGGTCGCACGCCCGCCAAATAGGTTTCCGCGCACCACCTCGATATGTGCGTCAGGAACACCAGCGTTGCACAAGGTCTGAAAAATGGGTTGGCAATGATCAATCCGCTTGGCCCATTGGGCGTCAGGGGTGAGGCTGGCTTCGAATTCGCGCCAGAGGCCGTGCAAGAATGCGGATTGATCGGCAGGCAACAATGAAAACAGCCGGGTTGCTGCGGCCGCTTCTGCGCTGGCCACGGCGTCCCAATCCACATCTTCGTCAATCGGGTGATCGCCGGCGTCGATTTCCACTAGATCATGCAGCAACAACATCTGCACCACACGTTCCACAGAAACGCCGGTTGGTGCAAATGGCGCGAAAACCAATGCGTAGAGGGCCAGATGCCAGCTGTGTTCTGCGGAGTTTTCGCAGCGAGAGCCGTCCAGGATCAGGTTCTGACGATCCACGCGGCGCAGCTTGTCCGCCTCCAGCAAGAAACGGAACTGGCTTTCAAGCCGCGATGAGGTGTCAGTCATTGTCTGGGGCCTTGGATGCAATCTTGGCCTTGGCGGCGCTGATTTTGCTGTTGAGAAACGCGCGCGCCTTGCGTTCGGCAAGGCGCACCCGCATTTCGGTGAGGAAGGCTTCCTCAAGCGATTGAGACGCGGCCCCCAGCACCTGGCTTACCTCCATGTAGAGGCGCTCTTCGCCGGTGGCGTCCTGTACTTTTAGCGTATCGGCGGCCAGTTTCTGTGCCAGCGTCTCAATCGTGCCCATCAGCGGGAGCTTTCGGTCAGCCGCCGTTTGACGTAGTCGGAGACATTATCGATCATCGGGTCCATATGTGGATCCTGGAAGAAATGATCGGCGCCTTCGATCTCCGTGTGGGTGACGGTGATGCCCTTTTGTTCGTGCAGCTTGTTCACCAGGTTCACCGTATCCGCAGGCGGCGCGACGCGGTCGGCGGTGCCGTTGATGATCAGACCGGAAGACGGGCAGGGCGCTAGGAACGAAAAGTCATACATATTGGCAGGTGGTGCGACCGAGATAAATCCGGTGATCTCCGGACGGCGCATCAACAGTTGCATGCCAATCCAGGCCCCGAAGGAGAAGCCGGCAACCCAGCAATGCTTGGAGTTGTTGTTCATCGACTGAAGGTAATCCAGCGCCGATGCGGCATCGGACAATTCGCCTACACCTTGATCATATTCGCCCTGCGACCGGCCAACGCCGCGGAAATTGAACCGCAGTACGGTGAAGCCCATGTTGTAGAACGCGTAATGCAGATTGTAGACGACCTTGTTGTTCATCGTTCCGCCGAACTGCGGGTGCGGATGCAGCACGATGGCGATGGGGGCGTCTCTTTCTTTTTGTGGGTGATAGCGGCCTTCCAGGCGGCCTTCGGGTCCGGGAAAAATGACCTCAGGCATGGGTGGGTGGATCCTACTCTTAATTTTCAGAGATGTCGCTTGGGAAAACTTGACGAATTCCGTAGGACACCTTAGAACGGTTCTAATTGATGGCAGAGGCCAAGTTTCGCTGCCGTCTCGCTGAGATACGCATTGCAGCGTTCAAGGTCAATCTTTTCGCTGTGCCATCGGGGCCTGAGGATTTGAAACTATGAAACTTTCGACCAAAGGCCGCTATGCAATGGTTGCACTGGCCGATATCGCGCTACAACCAGAGGGCGTTCTGGTTGTTCTGGGCGATATCTCAAAACGTCAGGATATTTCATTGCCCTATCTTGAACAGCTGTTTGTAAAGCTACGGCGTGCGGGCCTTGTTGTATCTGTACGTGGACCGGGAGGTGGCTATCGGCTGGCGCATAGCCCATCGGAAATCCGGGTTGTTGACGTCCTGAGCGCAGTGGATGAAACCGTTGATGCAATGCACAAGGGGGCCGGGGCCTCCGGGGCGCTATCAGGCAGCCGTGCGCAGTCTCTGACCAACCGGCTGTGGGAGGGGTTGAGCGCACATGTTTATGTGTTCCTTCATCAGACCCGACTGTCGGACGTTATCCAAAATGATCTGGCACCTTGCCCTGCGGTGCCAACGCTTTTTGCGGTGGTTGACGATTAAGCTCACCAGCATACCCAAGCTGATCCACACCTTGAGACTTTAACCTTTCCTCCTAAAGGCGCGCCACACAGCTGGAGTTGCCAGGGATCTGATCTAGGACCAAATAGCCGCATATGTCGCGCGTATATCTTGATCATAATGCCACCACGCCGCTGTGCGCTGCTGCCAAGGACGCGATGATCGCGGCGATGGAGGTTTGCGGCAATCCCTCGTCAGTGCACGCAGAGGGGCGCGCGGCGAAGGCTCTGGTCGAGCGTGCGCGCGCACAAATTGCGTCCGCATTTGGCGCGGATGGGGCCGATATTGTCTTCACCTCAGGCTCAACCGAGGGGGCCGCGCTGGCGATGATAGGGCGAGAAATGCATGGTGCGGCGCTTGAACATGATGCCATAAGGGCCTGGTCAATCGAGGATTTGCCGGTTTCAGCGGAGGGGCGTGTTGAGGTCGCTGACCCGCAGCATTCGACTCTTCAGCTGGCCAACTCGGAAACGGGCGTGATCCAGGACTTGCCCGAAGGTCTGGCCGTAAGCGATGCCACGCAGGCATTTGGCAAGCTGCCTGTCGCGTTCAACTGGATGGGGGCCACAATGGCGCTGATTTCAGCGCATAAGTTGGCTGGGCCCAAAGGCATTGGCGCGGTTGTTCTGAAGCGCGGCACCGATATCACCGCTCAGATCAAGGGGGGTGGTCAGGAGATGGGCCGTCGTTCTGGCACCGAGAATGTCGTGGGGATCGCCGGTTTCGGAGCCGCCGCTGAGGCTGCCGCACTGGCCTTGGCGAATGGTGTCTGGGAACGTGTTGCCGAACTGCGCAACATGATGGAAGCGGCTCTTGCGGCAGAAAGTTCCGATACTATTTTTGTTGGGAACACAATGCCGCGATTGCCCAATACCAGTTGCTTTGCGACCCCCGGCTGGAAGGGCGAAACCCAGGTCATGCAGATGGACCTGTCGGGGTTTGCCATCAGCGCCGGCAGCGCTTGCTCCAGTGGTAAGGTGCGCGCCAGCGCGGTGCTGACCGCCATGGGATTTGATGAGATGACCGCCCAGAGCGCCGTGCGCGTCTCGCTTGGGCCGGAAACAACGGAAACAGATGTGCTGCGTTTTGCCGAAGCGTGGTGCGTCAAACAAAAGAAACATCGCGCCCGCGTGGCGTGATTGCAGGAGATGATCATGGCCGCATTGGATGATGTTCAGGTAAAAGAAGGCGTTGACCAGGAAACGGTTGATGCTGTTCGCGAAGTTGGTGGTGCGTACAAATACGGATGGGAAACCGATATTGAGATGGAATATGCCCCCAAGGGGCTGAACACCGATATCGTGCGGCTGATTTCGGAAAAGAACGAAGAGCCAGAGTGGATGCTGAACTGGCGTTTGGAAGCCTATGACCGCTGGCTTCAGAAGGAAGAGCCGACCTGGGCCATGGTTGACTACCCGGAAATCGATTTTCAGGATCAGTACTACTACGCCCGGCCCAAATCCATGGAAGTCAAACCAAAGTCGCTGGATGAGGTTGATCCCAAGCTGCTCGCTACTTACGAAAAGCTTGGTATACCTCTGAAAGAGCAGATGATTCTTGCTGGCGTCGAGGGGGCAGAGAACATGCCTGCAGAAGGCCGTAAGGTCGCTGTCGACGCTGTGTTTGACTCTGTGTCGGTGGGCACGACTTTCCAGGCTGAACTGAAAAAAGCTGGTGTTATCTTTTGCTCTATCTCTGAGGCGATCAAAGAACACCCCGAGCTGGTGAAGAAGTACCTTGGTACCGTTGTGCCGGTCTCAGACAACTACTATGCGACACTAAACTCTGCCGTGTTTTCTGATGGATCGTTTGTTTATGTGCCGCCGGGCGTGCGTTGCCCGATGGAGCTGTCGACCTATTTCCGCATCAATGCGGAAAACACCGGCCAGTTTGAACGTACGCTGATCATCGCCGATAAAGGCAGCTATGTCAGCTACTTGGAAGGCTGTACTGCACCAGCACGTGACATCGCGCAGCTGCACGCCGCAGTGGTCGAAATCATCATCGAAGAAGACGCCGAGGTGAAATACTCGACCGTTCAGAACTGGTATCCCGGTGATGAAGACGGCAAGGGTGGCATCTACAACTTTGTGACCAAACGCGCCGATTGCCGCGGCGACCGCGCCAAGGTGATGTGGACTCAGGTGGAAACCGGCTCTGCTGTAACCTGGAAGTACCCCTCCTGCATCCTGCGCGGCAACGAAAGCCAGGGCGAGTTCTACTCAATTGCGATTGCGAACAACATGCAGCAGGCCGACACGGGCACCAAAATGGTGCATCTCGGCAAGAACACTAAATCGCGGATCGTTTCCAAAGGGATCTCCGCAGGCAAGGCACAGAACACCTATCGCGGTCTTGTATCGATGCACCCCAAAGCCAAGGACAGCCGCAACTACACCCAATGCGACAGCCTGTTGATCGGGGATAAATGCGGGGCGCACACGGTTCCCTATATCGAGGTCAAGAACAACTCCTCGCGCGTCGAGCACGAGGCAACGACATCCAAGGTGGATGACGACCAGCTGTTCTACTGCCGCCAGCGCGGCATGGACGAAGAAGAGGCGGTGGCCCTGGTGGTCAACGGCTTCTGCAAGGATGTGCTGCAGGCGCTGCCGATGGAGTTCGCCATGGAAGCACAGCAGCTGGTTGCGATCTCGCTGGAAGGGTCTGTGGGGTAATAATGGCCGTGGAGGAGAGGGCAGCAGCGGAGGTCAAGGCCTTTGAATATAACGCGAAAGAAGGTGTTCGCGCCGTTGCGTTCATCTGGTTCTTGCAGCGCATTGCCGCACCTCTTTTCTTCGTTTTCTTGTTTGCCGTTATTATGGCCTTTGCCGTGAATGGTGTTGTCGCTGGGCTGCTTTGTTTGGCGATTTTTGGAGGACCGGCCCTGTTGCTTTGGTGGTTCACGTCCCGGCAAGGACAAAAAGTGTTGGAGTATTGGAAAAAATGATCATCACAACCACTAACTCCGTCGAAGGCTACCAGATCTCCGAATACAAAGGCATCGTGGTGGGTGAGGCGATCATGGGCGCCAATGTGGTGCGCGATGTCTTTGCGTCCATTACCGACATCGTCGGTGGTCGCTCTGGCGCCTATGAAAGCAAGCTGCAGGACGCGCGCGAAACTGCGCTGGCAGAGCTGGAAGACCGCGCCCGTGCCAAAGGCGCCAACGCGGTTGTCGGCGTCGATCTGGATTATGAAGTGGTGGGCCAGTCCATGTTGATGGTGTCCGCCAGCGGAACAGCCGTAGTGATCGGCTAACGAATTCGCCCCTCGGGGCACAGGAACAACCGGGGTCTATCCCCGAAGAGATATAAACGAGGAAAAAATGCTCGAAATCAAAAACCTGCACGTCAAACTTGAAGAAGAGGACAAGCAGATCCTCAAAGGTGTCAACCTCACCGTTGAAGCTGGCAAAGTGCATGCGATCATGGGGCCGAACGGCTCTGGCAAGTCGACACTGTCTTATGTGCTGTCCGGTCGCGATGGCTATGAGGTCACCGATGGTGAAGCCTCGCTGGCTGGCGAAGATCTGCTGGAGATGGAGCCGGAAGAGCGCGCCGCCGCTGGCGTTTTCCTCGCGTTCCAGTACCCGGTTGAGATCCCCGGTGTTGGCAACATGACATTCCTGCGGACTGCGGTGAACGCACAGCGCAAGGCCCGTGGCGAAGAAGAACTGAGCGCGTCTGACTTCCTGAAAGAGATCCGCGCCAAGGCAAAAACATTGAAGATCGACGCCGATATGCTGAAGCGGCCAGTTAACGTCGGCTTCTCTGGCGGTGAGAAAAAGCGTAACGAAATTCTGCAGATGGCTATGCTTGAGCCCAAAATGTGTATCTTGGACGAAACCGATTCTGGTCTTGATGTGGATGCGATGAAATTGGTGGCCGAAGGTGTTAACGCGCTGCGCGACGAGGGCCGCGGCTTCCTCGTGATCACCCACTATCAGCGTCTTCTGGATCACATCAAACCCGATGTTGTGCACATCATGGCCAATGGTCGCATTGTGAAAACCGGTGGCCCAGAGCTGGCGCTGGAAGTGGAAAACAACGGGTACGCCGACATTCTGGCAGAGGGTGTGTAAATGGCGCTTCCTGAAGTAAAACAAAATGAAACCGACGCGCGTCTGGCAACGTTGACGATGCCAGACGGCGGTTGCCTGGCCGAGGCACGTCACGCTGCGCTGTCACGGGTACAGACCATGGGGCTGCCCGGTCGTCGTGACGAATATTGGAAATACACCCGGCCTGACACTCTGACCGCAGCAGAGGCACCAACAGCCGCCGTGCTGGACAGTGGAGAAGCACCCCTGTTTGACGAATTTGATCGTTTGAAGGTGGTGTTTGTTGACGGTGTGTTCGACGCGGCTGCCTCGGATGACCTCTCGCTTGAAGGTATCAGCATCGAGCGGATTTCGGATATCTGCGACAAAGATATTCATTGGGCCAAGGACTTGTACGGTGTTCTTGAAGCGCGCGGACAAACCCCGGTGGCACGACCACTGGCAGCGCTAAATACCGCGTTTGCGCGGGACGGTGTCGCCATTCGTGTAACGGGCACGCCGTCAAAACCGGTCAATCTGATTTATCGTCACGCGGCTGAGTCATCAGACGCGATCCTGCACCATGTCATTCGCGTCGAAACGGGCGCTTCGGCGACCATTCTGGAAAACGGTCCTGCTGCGTCGCGCTTTAACAAATGCATGGAAATTGACCTGGCTGATGGTGCTGCACTGCATCTGGTGCGCGCGCAGGGCCGCGATCACGAACGCCGTGCCGCAACACATTTGTTTGCACGTCTGAGCACAGAGTCCGTGTTCAAGAGCTTCACGCTGACGGTAAACGGTGTTCTGACCCGCAATGAAGCCGTGATTGAACTGACTGGTGATGATGCCGCTGCGCATATTGCAGGTGCCTGTGTTGGCGACGGTGATTTCCATCATGACGACACCGTGTTCATCACACATGACGCCGTAAATTGCGAAAGCCGTCAGGTATTCAAGAAGGTGCTGCGCAACGGTGCCACCGGCGTTTTTCAGGGCAAGATCCTGGTGAAGGAAGGCGCGCAAAAGACTGACGGATATCAGATTTCCCAGTCGTTACTGTTGGACGGTGACAGCCAGTTTCTCGCCAAACCGGAGCTGGAAATCTATGCTGATGACGTGGTTTGCTCGCACGGATCCACCTCCGGCGCGATTGATGAAGAGGGTCTGTTTTATCTGCGGTCCCGCGGGATCCCGACATCTGAAGCAACCGATCTGCTGACGCTGGCATTTCTTGCCGAGGCCGTCGAGGAGATTGAAGATGCCGATATTGCGGCCAGTGTCGTGGACCGGCTGGAAGGCTGGCTGGCTCGGCGCCGCTGATGTCCGTCACACAGGACATCGTTGCAACCTACATGGGGCCGCGCAAAGTCTTTGCGCGGCGTCTTGCCGTGGGATTGCGTGAGGATCGGCTGTTGGCGATGCTGATGGCTGGCTGTGCGCTGGCTTTCATCGCGCAGATGCCGGTCCGGGCGCGCGAGGCGCATTTGACGGGGCAGGAATTAAACATGCTGCTCGGAGGCTCGCTGCTTGCAGTACTCTTTATGGCACCATTGCTGCTTTATGGGGTGGCGTTGCTGGCCCACGCTGTTGCGCGTCTTTTCCGTGGACAAGGCGACAGCGCCCGGGCGAGGCTGGCATTATTCTGGGCGTTTCTTGCGGCCAGCCCATTTATGTTGCTCAATGGGCTCGTGGCCGGTTTCATAGGATCTGGACCTGAGTTGACGCTTGTTGGCGGATTATGGTTTGTCCTGTTTCTATGGTTCTGGGGGAGCGGCATGGTTCAATCCTACTGGGCAAAAACATGATTATATATCAACAGCTTGTTGGGCTTACTTTTCGTGCTCCAACTCAGGCTGCGCGATTGATACTATCATTTCGCTGGCCGCGCGAAGCGCTATTTTTGGCGTTGATGTTGACGGCTGTGCTAAACAGCTTGATCCTGGAGCTGGCGGATATACTGATGCCGACTGCCGGCGTCAGCGTCATGGAACAGGTTCCGGCGTTGGCCTATGCTGGCGCCGTATTCGGACTGCACCTGTGTTCCACCCTCGTTATGACCTGGACCGGCCGATGGATTGGTGGGCAGGGGGGCTTCTTTGATATTCTGGCGGTGACGATTTGGCTCAACGTGGTGCAAATTGCTCTGCTCGTTGCGGTGGTTCTGTTACATCTCGTGATGCCCTTGGCGGCGTCCCTTGTCGCGCTGGTGACGAATTTCGTCATGCTGGCGATTTTTCTGGTGTTCATTAAAGAGGCGCATAAGTTTACCTCTATCTGGCGATCCATCGGGACCGTGGTTATGTCAGCGATTGTTGTCGTGCTTCTTCTTACCTTGCTATTGGGAGCTCAGGCTCCTGCGCTATTGGGACTTCCTGACCATGTATGATGTCGAAAAGATCCGTGCCGATTTCCCGATCCTGTCACGGCAGGTGAACGGCAAACCATTGACCTATCTGGACAATGGTGCATCAGCGCAGAAACCCCAGATGGTTATCGACGCCATCACCCGTGCGTATGCTGAAGAATATTCAAATGTTCACAGGGGGTTGCACTACCTTTCGAACCTGGCGACAGAGCGGTATGAAACCGTGCGCGGCACCATCGCGCGGTTTCTCAATGCTGCGGATGAAAATCATATCGTCATGAATTCGGGCACCACCGAGGGCATCAATACCATTGCCTATGGTTGGGCCATGCCGCGGCTGCAATCCGGGGACGAGATCATCCTAAGTGTGATGGAGCATCACGCAAACATCGTGCCCTGGCATTTCCTGCGCGAGCGTCAGGGCGTTGTACTGAAATGGGTTGAAACAGCCGCCGATGGCAGCCTTGACCCGCAGGCGGTGCTTGACGCGATCGGGCCAAAGACAAAGCTGATTGCAATCACCCAGTGTTCGAACGTCTTAGGCACCATTGTTGATGTCAAAACCATCTGTCATGAAGCCCGCGAGCGTGGGGTGGCAGTACTGGTTGATGGCTCGCAGGGGGCAGTTCATATGCCCGTCGATGTGCAGGACATCGGCTGCGATTTCTACGCGATCACGGGCCACAAGCTGTATGGCCCGTCGTCTTCGGGTGCGATTTATATTCGGCCTGAGCGTATGGCGGAAATGCGTCCCTTCATGGGCGGCGGCGATATGATCAAGGAGGTCGCGCGCGACCAGGTGATATATAATGATGCGCCAATGAAGTTCGAAGCGGGCACACCTGGGATCGTCCAGATGATCGGCCTGGGTGTTGCACTGGACTACATGATGGACATCGGCATGGAGAACATCGCAGAGCATGAGGCCGCGCTGAAGGACTATACGACCGAGCGACTAGCAGGTTTAAACTGGGTAAACGTTCAGGGGCAAAGTGCTGATAAGGCGGCGATTTTCAGTTTTACGCTTGAAGGCGCCGCGCACGCGCATGATATCTCGACCATCCTGGATAAAAAGGGCGTTGCAGTGCGCGCCGGTCAACATTGTGCCGGGCCGTTGATGGACCATTTGGGCGTTGCTGCGACCTGCCGTGCTTCCTTTGGCCTGTATAACACCAAGGAAGAGGTTGACGTGCTGGTTGATGCTCTGGAACTGGCGCATGAGCTGTTCGCCTAAGCACGATTTGGCGTTCAGACTGACATAGAGATGTCGATTTCCTGATGCAACGTGACCAGTTGATCACCCGGTTTTAGGGCTGGGTAATCTATCAAAGTCTATGGTGATAAGCATCTCCCACGCGATCCTGCTCTGGTATCATAGCGGGATCGCAAACGTCACGCCTTGTTTTGTGATGTCTTGTAGATCGCTCGAAGAACTTCTTCGAAGTCTTTTGCCCAACTTTTGGTGTCAAAGAGCGGGAGTGCGTAGCGGTTTTCATCAAGGTGTCTCTTAAGCCGACGCATTTCCTCAGGGTCTTTTGCCAGACTGACGGCCTTGTCGATGAAGTGTTTTTCCGACGTCACAGATAGTTCCGCAAGATTTGCGGCATTGAGTATGCTTGTCGCTACCCGCGCGGAAAACTGTTTGCCGTAGATGGTAAGAATTGGAACACCTGCCCACAGCGCGTCTGACGCCGTTGTGTGGGCATTGTAACTGAAGCAATCAAGACAAAGATCGACCTGTGCAATCCTGTCTAGATGTTCCGCCTGAGGTACCACCGTACATGGTATTATCCGCTCTGGGTTGACCCCAAGAGCGCGCGCTTTTTCGAATATAGCGGCCGAGTTGTCTTCCATACCGGTGTAGAATAGCAAAACTGAGTCTGGCGCACGTTTCAGGATTTTCATCCAGGCCGCGAACTCGCGCGGACCGACTTTGTAGGTGTTGTTCAAATTTGCAAAGACGAACTTGTCGTCCGGGAGACCATAGCGTGATCGGCTGTTTTCAGGTTTTGGAAGATATCGACAATTGCTGTTTGGCTGGTAACAGGTCGGCATTCTAACGATGTCTTCACTGTAAAATTGATCGTCTTCTTTGGGTACGGTGATGTTATCTGCGATCATATAGTCCATTTCGGCCATTCCAGATGTCCCTGGAAAACCTAGAAACGACACCTGAGCCGGGGCAGCCCGGAATGCGAATATCTCTTGCTTTGCATCGGTGGTGTCGCCTTTCAGGTCAACCGCGATGTCGACTTTGTCTTCAATCGCCAGTCGAGCGATTTCTTGAGCTGTCAGCCGCGACACATCCCGATATAGGTCGGCAAATTCCTTTATGAATCTATATTGTCGTGACTGTTCGCGCGGTTTGATGTCGTAGACAAAAAACTGGAATAGATCCCGATCATGCGCTTTGAGTGCGCCTTCGAAGAGATGCATCGTTGCATGTTCGTGAAAGTCGCTGGAGAAATATCCAACTCGTATCTTTTCGCCTGGTGGGTGCGGTGGCACGGAGTTACCCGCAGAGCGCGGTGCCCGCGCATAGGCATTGTTAAGCTGTACCTGTGGATCATCTGTATAGGCAAGCAGCGCCAGGGGGTCGAAGGTGTGATCGTTCTGGAGAATTCGCTGAATTGTGGACTCCTCCTGCTTTTTATCTTCCCAAGATAGAAATTGTCTTCGAAGCCGCATGATCAACGGCAGTGCAATAGGGTTGTTTGGGTCGACAGAAAGGGCGGCCTCCAGCATTTTAAGCGCATCCCTGTCAAACCCACCGTCTTTCAGGCGTGACCCAAGCGCGGCTATGAAAACCGAATTTGTCGGCGCGAGTGAGAGGGCTTTCGTCTGTAGCTTAATCGCGTCTTGAATGCGCCCAGATTGGGACGCAACAATCTCCGCAAGATAATGATAGCTGAGCGCCGTCTCACCTTCGCGTTCAATCGAACTGCGCATCACTGTTTCAGCTTGCGGAAATTCGCCGTTTCTCATCAGCAAGACAGCGCGGTCGTACATTGGGCTGTCAAAACTCTTTGGGAATGCAATGGTCACAACGCAGCTCCTCCCCTTGTTCCCCTTGTTTTTATTCAAAATACTTAAGAAACCGTGAGTATCAGCGGGATAATGCTGCTCAGTTGTGCTGCGGTATTCTTTGGGTGACTGACCGGCGTGTCTACGCGCCAATCCCGATAAAGGCCGGCGTGTACGGTCTTTTGGTATAGAGTCTACCTAAAAGAAAATGCACTATCCCCTTGGAATTTTTGATCTTTCACAAATTTCAGGGGGATAGTGGCGGAGAGACAGGGATTCGAACCCTGGGAACCCGTGAAGGCTCAACGGTTTTCGAGACCGCCCCGTTCGACCACTCCGGCACCTCTCCGCGAGTGGTGAGAGGCCGTTTAAAGCGGAATTTCAGCACGCGCAAGGGGGATTTGGCCCTTCCTGCAAGAAATTAGATTTTTGATTGTCTCGGGGCGGAAAACGCTTAGATTTTCAGGCATGATACAGCTCAAAACTCTCCGCACAGTCGTGATGCAATCGCTCTTTGGCTTTGTTTTTGCATCGGTTTCTGCATTCTCCGGGGCACAGGCCGCGGATCGTGACAGGGTGATAGCGTTCCTGGAAACCACTGGATTTGACGTGGCGCTGGACAGTATCGCGCTGTCGGCTGAAATGGCACCGGATATGTTGGGCATTGATGCCGGTGATTTTGGCGCGGCCTGGGTGCGCCTGTCGCAAGACGTATTTGACCTGACGGAGATGCGCGAAGTTGCTCTTGGCATTCTGGAGGAAACGCTGGAAGAGGATGTCCTTGCCCATGCGGCGGAATTCTACGCCAGCCCATTGGGCGCGCGGCTGGTGGCAGCCGAAAACGCGTCGCATCTGGTTGAGGACGACGAGACCAAGCAGCAGGCAGGTTTGCGTATTATCTCGGATCTGGTGACAGAGGGGAGCGAGCGACCTCAGCTGTTTCAGCGCATGGGGCAGGCGATTGACGCGGATGGCACTGGTGTGAAGGCGATTCAAGAGATCCAGTTCCGCTTTCTTATGGCTGCCAGTGCGGCGGGCGTTATTGACCTGCAATTGGATGCAGATGGACTGCGCGCCTTTATGAAGGATCAGGAAGCTTCAACCCAAATGGCTATGCAGGCGGCTGGTATGGCGGGCAATGCCTACACTTATCAGGGCTTCAGCGATGCAGAGATCTTGACCTATATCGAAGCGTTGGAACATCCGATGATGCAGCGGGTCTATGAATTGTTGAACGCGGTAACCTTTGAAATCACCGCCAGCCGGTTCGAGATACTGGCCTATCGTCTGCAAGATCTCGCGCCCGCGCAGGATCTGTGATGCTTGTGCTGTGCGTCGGGCTAGGGCGTCACCTGTCGCGGTCCTAAGGGCGGTATGCAAGATCCGCCGGACCCGCATTGAACGGCGCCGCCAATAGGGTTGACAGACCCGCCAATTCGCCGCATAAGCCCGCATCCCGGCCCGGACTCTCTGCGCCGGGGTTTATTTGTCATACGCCCCAAGATGGGCGCGCTGTTCGAGGTGGCCTTGGGCCAAAACACCTAATGTATCGCAAGATGCTGCCGGGACCGTAGGACGCGGGTAGAAAAGGAAAGACGCATATGTTTGCGGTCCTCAAAACCGGCGGCAAGCAGTACAAAGTTCAGGCCGGCGATATGCTGCGCGTGGAAAAATTGGCTGCTGATGCTGGCGAAACAATCCAGTTCAACGACATTCTGATGCTTGGTGGTGATACACCGGTTGTGGGTGTGCCCTTTGTAGATGGTGCTGCGGTTCAGGCCGAAGTGGTCGATCAGATCAAAGGCGAGAAGGTTATTCACTTTGTGAAGCGCCGTCGTAAGCACTCCTCCAAGCGCACCAAGGGTCACCGTCAGAAGCTGACTTTGGTCAAGATCACTGAGATCCTGGCCTCCGGCGCTGACAAATCCGGCGTAAAAGCTGCAAGTGGCCAGGGCGATGCACCTGCTGCTGCCAAAGCTGCTCCGGCTGCAAAAAAGGCTGCGCCTGCTGCTTCTGGTGATGATCTCACCGAGCTGACCGGTGTTGGACCCGCTGCTGCCAAGAAACTGGAAGAAGCCGGTCTGACCAGCTTTGCCCAGATCGCAGCCTTGTCGGATGCTGACATTGCTGCTATCGACGCGGTCAAAGTGAAGCCCGAATGGGTTGAGCAGGCCAAAGATTTGGCTAAAGGCTAAGGAGATAGACAATGGCACATAAGAAAGCTGGTGGTTCCTCACGTAACGGCCGCGACTCAGCCGGTCGCCGCCTTGGCGTGAAACTCTATGGTGGCCAAGCGGCCATCTCTGGCAACATCATCGTACGTCAGCGCGGCACCAAGTTTTGGCCGGGCGAAGGCGTTGGTCTGGGCAAAGATCACACCATCTTTGCAACGACTGACGGTGCTGTAACGTTCCATAAGGGCCTTAAGGGCCGCACCTTTATTTCGGTTCTGCCAGTGGCGGAGGCCGCTGAATAAGCCGAACCCATAAGGTGAGACACAATAGGGGATCGGCGGTACCGCCGGTCCCTTTTTTCATTTTTCGCAATTCTTGGCGAAATTCCCTAACCAGATGTCAACCGTTCTGCCCTATGGCAGGATCCCATGACACTCCGTTAAGGCCCAGTCGTTTGATCCGGATCAAAGATCCGGTGTTGGTATTGTTCGAGAGGAGCAAGGGCATGAGTTTGGATCACAAAAGAGCAGAGCAGCCCGTGATTGAAGCAGAGCGTTTTGTTCTGCGTCCGCTGCGCAAATCCGACGAAGGGCTAATTGCCCACTACGTCAGTGACGAACGTGTCGCTCGTATGACCACTGCCATCCCGCACCCGCTGCCCCCAGGCGCGATTGAGGCCTTTGTTGCTCGCGCACTGGATGAAGAGCGTGACGAAGATGTCTGGGCGATTGACGGCACAGCAGATGGCGGCGACGAGCTGAAAGGGATCATCAGTCTCAAGCGGCTGGATCGAGACCAAAGCGAAGTCGGCTATTGGATTGCGCCGGTGTTCTGGAACAATGGTATTGCTTCTGCAGCATTGCGTGCGCTTGTGGAGAATAACCCGCAGGGCTGCAATGCGCTCTTTGCAAGTGCGTTTCAGGACAACCCGGCATCGGCACGTGTGCTGACACATTGCGGGTTTGAATACCTTGGCGATGCGGAAACCTTCTCGGTTGCGCGTAACGCCCCGGTCCCAACATGGACCTACAGCCGAAAACTGTGATTGGCGCGCCGCGCGGTTTGCGTTAAGTCGGGGCAACAGGCCCCGACATCGGCCACATACCCATCCTTATCCTCTCGCCACGGCGACAGGTCATCAGCAAGGAGCTGACATGAAATTCCTCGATCTGGCCAAAGTCTATATCCGCTCCGGTGCGGGCGGGAACGGCTGCGTCAGCTTTCGCCGTGAAAAATTCATGGAATATGGCGGCCCCGATGGCGGTGACGGTGGCCGGGGTGGGTCTGTCTGGATCGAGGTGACCGAAGGGCTGAACACTCTCATTGATTTTCGTTACCAGCAGCATTTCTTTGCTAAAAACGGTCAGTCCGGCATGGGGCGACAGCGCACCGGCAAGGATGGCGATGACATCATTCTGCGCGTTCCTGTTGGGACCGAGATTATGGATGAAGATCAGGAAACGGTTCTGGCTGACCTCACCGAAGTTGGCGAACGGTTCCTCTTGGCCAAGGGCGGTAACGGCGGCTTCGGTAACCTACACTTCAAAAGTGCCACGAACCAGGCGCCGCGGCGTGCTAATTCAGGGCAGGATGCAATCGAACGCACCATCTGGCTGCGTCTGAAGCTGATCGCCGATGTTGGTCTTTTGGGGTTGCCGAACGCGGGCAAGTCGACTTTTCTATCGGCTACATCCAATGCGCGACCCAAGATCGCTGATTATCCGTTTACTACCTTGCATCCGAACCTCGGCGTTGTGGGTATTGATGGCGTTGAATTTGTCGTCGCTGATATTCCCGGATTGATTGCCGGGGCCCATGAAGGGCGCGGAATTGGTGATCGGTTCTTGGGTCATGTCGAACGCTGCGCGGTCCTGTTACATCTGGTCGATGGTACCTCGGAGACGGTTGCCGAGGACTACCAGACTATCATTGATGAGCTGGAGGCCTATGGCGGCGAGCTAGCAGAGAAGCCCCGTATCACGGCGCTGAACAAGATCGACTCGCTGGACGACGAGGAACGCGCAGAGGCCAAGGCAGCACTTGAGGCTGCCGTGGGCGGGCCTGTCTTTATGATGTCAGGTGTCAGTCGCGAAGGTCTGAATGAGGTCCTGCGGTCCATGCGGACCCAGATCGATGAAGATCGCCTGCGTCAGCAGCCCCAAGTGGAGCAGGACACGTGGCAACCCTGACCGACGCCCAGCGTATCGTAGTCAAAATCGGGTCGGCCCTGTTGGTAGACCGGACAAGCGGTGCATTGCGGGCGGATTGGTTGCGGGCCTTGTCGGCGGATGTTGCCTGGCTGAAATCCATGGGCAAGGATGTTATCCTTGTCTCATCCGGCTCTATCGCGTTGGGGCGTCGGGTGCTGGGGCTGGCGGCACAGGAGTTGCCGTTGGAACAGTCACAGGCCGCGGCAGCCGTTGGTCAAATCCGTCTTGCAGGCGCTTATGAGGAGGCGTTGGCCCCGCATGCGATCACCACAGCGCAGGTGCTGGTCACATTGGAAGACAGCGCCGACCGGCGTCGTTATCTGAATTCCCGTGCGACGTTGGAGACGCTTATTGGTCTTGGCGTTGTGCCCATCGTCAACGAAAATGACACCATTGCCACCGATGAGATCCGCTATGGCGATAATGACCGTCTGGCGGCGCAGGTGGCGGTGACGGTCGGGGCGGATGTGCTCATTCTGCTGTCGGATGTCGACGGATTCTACACTTCCAATCCGGCTTTGGATCCATGCGCCCGGCGTTATGACATTATTGAACGGATCACCCCAGAGATTGAGGCAATGGCGGGCGACGGTGTCTCTGGCCTTTCCAAGGGCGGTATGATCACCAAATTGCTGGCAGCAAAAATGGCGACAGCAGCTGGCTGCGCCATGGCCATCACTGAAGGTTCGCCTAATAATCCACTGAAAATGCTTGAAAATGGCGCGACATCCACTTGGTTCACTGCACAGGATGATCCGCAGGTTGCGCGCAAGCGCTGGATTGCAGCCATGAAGACGCGCGGTGTTGTCACTGTAGATGAAGGCGCTGCACGGGCGCTCGGCTCCGGTAAGAGCCTTTTGCCGGCAGGCATCCGTCACATTGAAGGAGACTTCGGCCGCGGTGATCCGCTGGCCATCCTTGGTCCAGACGGGAGAAAACTGGGGCAGGGGCTCAGCCGATATACGGCTGACGAAGCCACTGCGATCCAAGGGCGCCAATCGGGAGAAATCGAGGCGATCCTTGGCTATGCTGGCCGCGCAGCTGTCATCCATCGCGATGATATGGCGCTGTAGCTGCAATCCATGTTAGGGCTGACCCCGCCTGACCACCAGATGTGTCAAAAGGGGCTACAAAGGGTTTCAACGAATGAATGAGACGCAAGATATTGCTGCGCTGATGGCCGACATCGGCAAACGCGCAAAGCAAGCCGCCGCAAAACTGGCGACTGCCACTGATGAACGCAAAACCGCTGCGCTGAATGCTGCGGCTGATGCGGTTTGGGAAAATCAGGCAGAGATATTGGCGGCCAACGCCAAGGATCTCGATTTTGGTCGCAGCAAAGAGCTGTCGCCTGCCATGATGGACCGTCTGGCGCTGGATGAAGGCCGGATTGCCGGGATTGTCTCTGGTCTGCGTGCCGTTGCTGCTCAGCCCGATCCCGTAGGTGAGGTTTTGGCGGAGTGGTCACAACCGTCTGGTATCGACATCCAGCGCGTACGTACGCCGCTCGGCGTGATTGGGGTGATCTACGAAAGCCGCCCCAATGTGACGGCAGATGCGGGTGCACTGTGTCTCAAGTCCGGCAATGCGGTGATCCTGCGTGGTGGGTCCGAAAGTTTTTATTCTAGTCAGGCCATTCACGCCTGTTTGGCAGCTGGCCTGCGTGTCGCCGACCTGCCCGCGGAGGCGGTGCAGCTGGTTCCGACCCGCGACCGGGCTGCGGTTCAGGAACTGCTGACCATGACAGAGACGGTTGACGTGATCGTACCGCGTGGCGGCAAGGGGCTGGTGGGTCTGGTACAGCGCGAAGCGCGTGTCCCGGTTTTTGCACATTTGGAGGGGATCGTTCACATCTACCTCGATAAGCATGCAGATCCGCAAAAGGCGTTGGAGATTGTGCTGAATGCCAAGACCAGGCGCACCGGGATCTGTGGCGCTGCTGAATGCCTGTTGATCCACCGCGATATTGCTGAAACGCTTGGGCGTGATGTACTGACGGCGCTGACCGCGGCCGGAGTAGAGATCCGTGCCGAGGCTGGGCTGCCCGGACCAGACGCTATGACGGACGCCACTGATGCCGATTGGGGCTGCGAGTATCTGGACGCGATCATTGCGGCCAAGCAGGTGGATGACATTGATGCCGCGATTACGCATATTCGCGCGCATCATTCACAGCACACCGATTGTATTGTTACCGAGGACGAGGCCGCCGTTGCGCAGTTCTTCGCTGAGCTGGATAGCGCGATCCTGATGCACAATGCTTCAACCCAATTTGCCGATGGCGGTGAATTTGGCATGGGCGCCGAAATTGGAATCGCCACCGGTAAAATGCACGCACGGGGGCCAGTCGGTGCCGCGCAGCTAACCAGTTTCAAATATCTCGTGCGTGGAAATGGTGCAGTCCGCAGTTAAAATCTGCTGTCAAGAAACATGAAAAAAGCGCCGCAAGTGATTGTGGCGCTTTTGTTTATTCTAAAATGTGGGTCTTTCTAGAAGTGGAGAGTTACCCGTTCCAGAGTCTGTTCAACGCGAACGGTGCGTCCTAGGTCTTTTGCGGCCTCGGGCAGCATGGCGAATTGAACAAGCGCCGGGGTGACGGCCACAGCCGACGTGCCACCGCTGACGCGCGCCCAGAGATTATCGTCAACGTTCAACTTGCTGCCCTCGCCAATGACAGTCCACTTACCGTCGGCACAGAGGATCTTAACGGTGCCGCCATAGGGCAAACCTGTTTCCAGGCACAATGCGGCGAGAAAAGCGAGCCGTACCTCGGTCCGGCTGGAGGCCTCTTGCGGGGTCCACTGGTATTTCAGACGACCGCCCTTGCCAATGTCTTCCAGCACAGAAACCACCTCGGCCCGGCTGATTTGCTGCTCACTGGCGGCACCAAAGGCAATGCGGAAGAAGCGGATCCGGGCATTGGCATTGGCCACACTGTCAGAAATCAACTCAAGCTCGGGGCCGGACATATCCCCAGACATTCCAAGCAGTTCCAAGCCGTTGTTGATCGCGCCGATTGGGCTGATCAAGTCATGGCAGATGCGCGACCCTATCAAAGCCGCGAGATTAGCGTTATCTACTGACATATCTTTCCTCCGAATTGGGCCATCACGCATGAACGACCTCAACGCCATACTTGCCCCTGGAATGTGTGTAACCCATCCTGACCACCCCGAATGGGGGACAGGGCAGGTCCAATCCAACGCCGGCGGTAGGATCACCGTAAACTTCCCCGATCAGGGCAAGGTGGTGTTCAACAGCGCCCAGGTGGCCCTTATTCCAGTCTTTGATCCGTCATAAGCGTTGATGAACGGTTAACGGCTGTTCACCAACTTGCTCGAAACTTGCACATGCCGTGCCTTATAGGCTAGCTGCACACAAGGCAAACCATTGTTGAGCAAGGTCATGGACGGCTGTTCCCCTGAATTTCAGGTTAAACTAGCGGAAACATCGGCGGATTTACGCGCGGCTCAAGCCCTACGCTATGATGTCTTTGTGCGTGAACTGCGTGGTGGCGGCGAAATGGTCGATCATGACGCCGGGTTGGAACAGGATCGTTTTGATCCGTTTTTTGATCATTTGTTGCTATGGGATCTGTCCCAAAACGCCGTTGTAGGCGTCTACCGGGTTCTGCGCAGCGATCAGGCGTTGCGCGCCGGGCAGTTCTACTCCGAAGATGAATACGATCTGTCGACGCTAACAGGTTCGGGGCGCAAGCTACTGGAACTAGGACGTTCCTGCCTGCATCCTGATTATCGCGGCGGCACAGCCATGTTCCATTTATGGTCGGCGTTGGCGGACTATGTGGCAGAGTATCAGATCGAGGTTCTGTTCGGCGTCGCCAGCTTTCACGGCACAGATGCGGCACCGTTGGCCAATGCGCTGTCGATGCTCCATCACAACCATCTGGCCCCTGAGGAGCTACGCCCGGTTGCGCGGGTCTACCAACCTATGGATCTGGTTTCGAAAGGTGATCTTGACCGTCGCAAGGCCATGCTGGAGACGCCCGCGCTCATCAAGGCCTATCTTCGCCTTGGCGGCTGCGTTGGTGATGGGGCTTACATTGATCATGACTTTAACACGACCGACGTTTGCCTGGTGTTGGACGCGGCGCGGATGAATGCGCGGCAGCGTCGTATCTACGGGGCAGGGCGCGGCACCGAATGACGACCTGGAACGGAGAAGACGCGCCAACGGCACTTCGGATTTCGCTGTTTGGTTGGCTACGTGTCGTGGTGCGCGGGCTAGTTCTCGGCGGTTTGGTTTTTGGCGGGTTGCTGGTCTTGCTGCTGGTGCGTCTGATTGAGCGCCCGTTTTGTCGTATGGACAGACCTGTGACGCCCTTCATCACCCAATTTGTGTGTCGCAATGCCTTTCGCGTTCTTGGCATTGGCTTTCGCACCCATGGGGCGCTGATGACTGAACGCGGTGCGGTGGTGGCAAATCACACGTCCTGGCTGGATATCTTTGCTCTTAATGCGCGTAAACGGATCTATTTCGTCTCCAAGGCAGAAGTTGCGAAATGGCCCGGTATCGGTTGGCTTGCGCGGGCGACAGGGACGGTATTCATCGAACGCAACGCCAAGGAAGCACGCAGGCAGACCGCGTTGTTTCAGGACCGGCTGATGTTGGGGCATAAGCTGCTGTTCTTTCCCGAAGGCACATCAACCGATGGGCTGCGGGTGCTGCCGTTCAAGACCACACTCTTTGCTGCGTTTTTCCATCCTGAATTGCGCGATGAAATTTCGATCCAGCCTGTATCCGCAGTATTTCTGCCACCCAAAGGTGAGGGACCGCGCTACTATGGTTGGTGGGGCGAGATGGCGTTTGCTCCGCATTTGTTGAAAACACTGGCCTCTGCGCGTCAGGGAGAGGTCGTGCTGCGGTATCACCGCCCGTTACGTGTCGCTGATTTTGAAGATCGCAAAGCGCTTGCAGCGGCCTGCGAGACGCAAGTGCGCGCGGGACATGAGGCAATCTGGTGTGGGTATCAGGCGAATGAGGAGGCGCAATGACACGAGACAGCTTTTTTCCTTGCACGCCTGGCGAGCCTGTCATATACGCGCGCCATTCAATCCGCAGGTGGGGATTGGCCTGACCGGGGGAGACATCCCCGGCAGACCGCCGGTTGGAGCATCTGCTCTGAGACCCCCGCCGAGGCACGAAACCGGAAAAGGAAAATACACATGGCTCTTCCCGAGTTCTCCATGCGTCAGCTGCTTGAGGCAGGCGTACACTTTGGTCACCAAACCCAGCGCTGGAACCCGCGCATGTCGCCGTTCATCTACGGCTCGCGTAACGGTATCCACATTCTGGACCTGACCCAGACCGTTCCCATGCTCGACGCAGCTTTGAATGCTGTCCGTGACACCGTCGCAAAAGGCGGCCGCGTTCTGTTCGTCGGCACTAAGCGTCAGGCGGCACAGCCGATCGCAGACGCTGCTGAGAAATCCGCTCAGTACTTCATGAACCATCGCTGGCTTGGCGGCACGCTGACCAACTGGAAAACCGTTTCTCAGTCGATCAATCGTCTGAAAGAAATTGACGAGAAAATGACCGCTGGCGCCGAAGGCCTGACCAAGAAAGAGCGTCTTGGCATGGAACGTGACCAGCTGAAGCTGGAAGCATCCCTCGGCGGTATCCGCGATATGGGCGGCGTTCCTGACCTGTTGTTCGTCATCGACGTGAAAAAAGAAGCGCTGGCCATCGCCGAAGCCAACAAACTGGGTATCCCGGTCGTCGCGATCGTTGATACCAACTGCTCGCCTGATGGTGTTGATTACATCATCCCCGGTAACGATGATGCGGCTCGCGCTATTGCTCTGTACTGTGACCTGGTAGCTCGCGCTGCTCTGGACGGCATGTCTGCTCAGCTGGGTGCCGCAGGCGTTGACCTTGGCGCTCTGGAAGAGGCCCCGGTGGAAGAGGCGGTGGAAGAAGCGCCCGCAGCTGCCGAAAAAGTCGATAGCTAATCCCCGCGTCACATCGTTGACACTGGCGTAAGACATAGGGGGCGGCATGACTGCCCCCTTCCAACATATTCATAAGGAGAACCTGGAGATGGCAATTACTGCATCCATGGTCAAGGAACTGCGCGACAGCACCGGCGCAGGCATGATGGACGCCAAGAAGGCGCTGACAGAAAACAATGGCGACATGGACGCCGCCGTTGACTGGCTGCGCACCAAGGGCCTGGCCAAAGCGGCCAAGAAATCTGGTCGTACCGCTGCAGAAGGTCTGGTTGCCGTGGTTGTCGAAGGTAACAAAGGTGTTGCAGTCGAAGTGAATTCGGAAACCGACTTTGTTGGTAAAAATGCTGAATTCCAGGATATGGTCTCTGGTATTGCCAAGGCTGCGCTGAATGCTGCTGACGTTGACGCGCTGCTGGCTGCTGATATGGGTGGTAAGTCGGTTGCGGACACGCTGACCGATAAAATCGCTACCATCGGTGAGAACATGGCCGTGCGCCGCATGCAGACGCTGGAAGGCGAGACCGTTGTGTCCTACGTGCACAATGCCGCCGCCGCTGGTATGGGCAAAATTGGCGTTCTGGTTGCCATGAACGGTGGCGACGAAGCCATCGGCAAACAGATCGCGATGCACATCGCAGCTGTCAATCCTGCTGCGCTGAGCGAAGCTGATCTGGACGCGTCTGTCGTCGAGAAAGAAAAGCAGGTCCAGATGGACATCGCCCGCGAATCCGGCAAGCCGGAGCAGGTGATTGAAAAGATGATCGTCGGCCGCATGAAGAAATTCGTCGCAGAATCGACCCTGCTGAACCAGCAATTCGTTGTCAACCCTGACCTGACAGTTGAAGCCGCGGCCAAAGCTGCTGGCGCAACCATCACTGGTTTTGTTCGTCTCGAAGTTGGCGAAGGCATCGAAGTCGAAAAAGAAGATTTCGCAGCCGAGGTTGCAAAAGCTGTTCAAGGCTAAATTAGCCGCAGGTTTTGCCTGAGTGATTTCTGAGAAAGGCCGACGAACCTGTTTCGTTGGCCTTTTTCATTGCGAAAACGTAATGGGTGCCACGACTGGCAATCTGTGAATTGAATGGCCAATTCAATCTCGTTGCACCTTACCTTGCGTTGCCAGTGTTTCAATGCAGAGCGAATGAGTGTGCGAGGAGCGTCACGGTGCTCGACTTGTTGCGTCTGAGAGAGGCTTGAGGGGCTCTGATCGCTCTGATCGAACCCCCCAGAAATGCCCCGGCGCTATCGTTTAACAATACACGCAGCAACCGGACAGTTTAGAGAGCCTTGAAATCTCAAGGATCATATCCTGCACAGTTCCAGGCTAAAGCCCCACTCACGGAACATAATAAGTGTGCCTGTATTTCCCGTATTCGGGAAGTAATGAATTCCATACCTAATTGTAAATATTTTACTAATAATCGGAAGCGTAACTATTAAATTATCTATGGAATACATCTTTTCCTGCAGATATGATGATAATTATTCCATAATGTACATCTGGTTGTGGAGTGCGGCCTTCAGAACCGCATGAGCGGTGGTCTCCACTGCCAATGACTCGCGAGCCAGCCGGAGGTGTTTTTCTACTGTCGCGGGTGTCAGGCCCATCAATAAGGCGATGTCCTGTGTGGTTTTTCCGTCTCCAACCCATTGTAGGGCCTCACGCTGGCGTTTGGTCAGGCTACGGTTGGGGGGATTATAGGGCAGGGTCAGGATCTTCAAATGGGCCATATTGTTCATCAGAATAATGTCATGCCCATCTGCGGCCCAAATTTCGTCCACCTCATCCTGGCTGAGCGTTTGCTCAGCGGCCAACGAGATAGCACCTTTGAATCGTTCAGATGTTGAGTAAAAGCTAACAGTGTAACCTGCGTTAACTGCCATCTTCTTGTTGAAATCTATAACCTTTTGCGCCTGTGGCGACAGGGACTGGCGCTCGACCTGATCTTGAATCATCTGCCAACTACCAGCGCCTTCATTCTTTAGCGCCCATTTCAGCATCGGCGCGTCGAAATAGAGACCCGAATTGACAAACCCCTGCACGTAGTCTGCGCAATGGTTCGATAGGATTACAAAATCCTCAGGATCCCCAAGCGATGTCTTTGTTTTGTGACGGGTATAACCATAAATCAGCCGATCAAATCGATAGGTTTTCATCTGTTTGACGTGTTCTAGCCACAACTCTTCCAGCGACCGCACGCTACATAAAAAATGCAGATATGCGCGGAGTTTCATCCCGCATCATCTTTGGTCAGGTGAGTCTTTAGCGCGTCGAGCGCCATCAAATAGCCCTGTGTTCCGAACCCACAAATTTGGCCAATTGCCGCTCGCGAGATATATGAGCGATGGCGAAATTCCTCGCGTGCATGGATGTTTGAGAGATGAACCTCAACCGTTGGCAGCTCAATTGAATAGATTGCATCCATGAGCGCAACAGAGGTGTGCGTATAGGCCCCTGCGTTTAGAATAATGCCGGCGTATACGCCACGCGCGCCATGCAGTGCATCCAGCAGGGCGCCCTCATGGTTGGTTTGCTCACATTCGACCGACAGTCTAAGCGCGGTGCCGTGATCAATGCAGCGTTTCTCGAGCATAGCGAGTGTTTCGTTGCCGTATACCTCTGGCTGGCGGGTACCGAGAAGGTTCAGGTTTGGTCCATTCAAAACCAATATCTTGTGCATGTCACTATCCATTATCTGTCCAAGCTGTATCGGCCTGATGACGTGACTCCGGCGTGCGCGCTACCAAGTGGTCAGTCTGTCATTGTGCTGCTACCTAAATATCCGCTGCTACAGTTCTTGCAGCGGGAGGCGAGCATTCTTCGCCAGAAGACCGGGTAACAGCGCATCCAGCTTAACATCAAATACGTGTAATCCGCTCATATTGAAATATATTTTCCGATAATATGCAAGCAGTCTAGTGCGACCAATCGGAGAGCAATCTGGTCAGATCAGTCTGACGTATTTGTCAGGATGATCTTGCCTAGGACAGCTCGGTTTTGCATTTCTGACAGGGCGTCTGCGGCCTTTTCCATCGGATATGTCGCATGAATGCGAGGCCGGATTTCTCCGCGCGAATAGAGGTCGAAGAGTTCGGAGACATTGCGTTGATGGTCCGCTGGGGCACGTTGGACAGCCGCGCCCCAGAACACGCCGACAATCTGACAGCCTTTCAGCAGCGGTAAATTCATAGGTATCGACGCAATACCCGCGGCAAAGCCAACAACGAGATAACGACCTTGCCACGCCATCGCGCGCAAGGCTGGCTCTGCATAAGCTCCACCGACCGCATCATAAACCACATCAATGCCGGAACTGCCTGCCAAAGCCTTGATATTTCTCCCAAAGGAGATTTGCTCTTCCTTATCCGGCGCGCGTCCGTAAATCACTGTTGCATCGGCGCCAATCGTCTCGCAAAAATGGGCCTTATTGGCGGTGGAGACTGCGGCGATTACCCGTGCCCCGCGTGCCTTAGCCAGTTCAATCGCGGCAGAGCCGACGCCACCGGCGCCGCCCAGCACCAATACGGTCTCGCCGGATCGCAAGTTGGCACGATCCTTCAACGCGTGATGCGATGTGCCATAAGTAAAGACAAACCCGGCGGCATCGACGTCCGACATTTGATCGGGGATCTTAAAAGCGCTGCTTGCAGGGATGCAGATATGGGTGGCAAAACCGCCAAAGCCGGTCAGCGCCAGTATCCGATCGCCAATTGCATGGCTGGTCACGTCTCGGCCCACTGCGATGATCTCGCCCGCGATTTCTCCACCAGGGGCAAAGGGGCGTGGCGGTTTGATCTGATAAAGATCCCGGATCATTAAAGTATCTGGGTAATTCACGCTGGCGGCGCGGATTGCCACCAATACCTCGGCCGGGCCGGGTTCAGGGCGTTCCTGGGCGCTCCATTGTAGCGTTTCTGGTCCACCTAGAGCTGTCGAAAGCATCGCCTGCATGGTCGAAAATCCTGTCATGACACCCAAAATTGGGCTGTGTTACGTTAAGTCTTCTGCGTAGATCCCCCGTTGTCAACGAAATTGCGAAATGCAATTCTGCTCTGCAGAAGGTCTGTCTCCATCTTGGGAGCGGTGTCAGAAATGCTGGGTAAGGGACTGAAAATGAAAGAACTTCATCTCACGCAGGGCGGTCAGCCGATGCCAAAGGCGCTGCAAGGCCTGCGTCTGCCCCTGATCGGGGCGCCTTTATTCATCATCTCAGTGCCGGAATTGGTTATTGCGCAATGCAAGGCCGGGATTGTTGGTGCGTTTCCCGCGCTCAATGCCCGCGAATCTGATGGTGAGCCGCCGCTGCTGGAAAGCTGGCTGAGACAAATCACGGAAGCGCTGGATCGCCACAATCAGGAAAATCCAGATCATCCGGCAGCGCCATTTGCGGTAAATCAGATTGTGCATCGCTCCAACACGCGGTTGGAACGAGATCTGGAGATTTGCTATCGCTGGAAAGTGCCTCTGTGGATCACCTCCCTTGGTGCGCGCCCAGAGGTGAATGAGGCTGCGCATGCCTGTGGCGGTGTTGTGTTGCATGATGTGATCAACAACCGATTTGCCAAAAAGGCGATCGAAAAAGGCGCAGACGGTCTGATTGCAGTTGGCGCAGGGGCAGGCGGCCACGCTGGGCAGCAATCGCCACTGGCGTTGATTAGTGAAATTCGCTGCTGGTTTGATGGGCCCTTGGCGCTCTCGGGGGCGATTGCGAACGGGCGGTCTTTGTTGGCTGCGCGGGCTCTTGGGGCTGATTTTGGCTATGCCGGTTCGCCATTTATCGCCACAAACGAAGCCAACGCCCAGCAGGCCTACAAACAGATGATCGTCGATAGTGATGCGGATGATATCGTCTATTCTTCATTGTTCACAGGTATTTCCGGGAACTATTTGAAAGGGTCGATTCAAAATGCTGGTTTGGATCCGGACGATCTGGAGACGGCTGATCCAAGTTCGATGAATTTCTCTGACGGGTCGTCCAAGGCTAAGGCGTGGAAGGAAATCTGGGGATCGGGTCAAGGCATCGGCGCGATTAAGGATATCCAGCCGGTCGCCGCACTGGTCGATCAAATTGCCATTGATTATGTCGCAGCCGGCGAACGGCTTGCGGCAGGATTTACGATGGCTGGTGACCACTGATGGCTCCACAGATGTCCGATACGGAAAAACGAGATAGCGTCGATGCCGACAGCGATCCCCTGACGCTCGACCTTACGGCAGTGCAACGCTACATGTGTGGGCGATTACCGGGGTTTGACGCCGACGTCACCGCCACGAAATTCCAAAATGGTCAATCCAACCCCACCTTCTTGTTGTCGACTGATGCCGGCGCATATGTATTGCGGCGCAAGCCACCGGGGGTGCTTCTCAAATCTGCTCATGCAGTAGATCGTGAGTTTCGCGTGCAGACGGCCTTGCAGGATACCGATGTTCCGGTTGCGCGTATGCATCATCTTTGTGAGGATGATGCGGTTATTGGATCGTCTTTTTACATTATGGAACAGGTGGTTGGGCGCAATTTCTCAGATCCGGCCTTGCCTGAACTGACATCTGATTCTCGTGCGGCAGTTATGGACGAAATGAATCGCGTTCTGGCGGCCCTTCATTCCATTGATGTCGACAAGATCGGGCTTGGTAACTATGGCCCAAACGGTAACTACTTCGTCAGACAGCTTGATCGCTGGACCAAGCAATATCGCGCGAGCGAAACTGATGTGATCGACGACATGGACGCTCTTATTGCAGCGCTGGACGCGCAAATGCCGGTGGATGATGGTCAGCGTGGGCTTGTGCATGGGGATTACCGGATCGACAATATGATCTACGCCCAAGACGGCACCGAATGCCGCGCCGTCTTGGACTGGGAGCTGTCTACAATCGGTCATCCTTATGCTGATCTGGCAGGCGTCATCATGCAGTGGCAGATGCCTCCGGGGCGTGAAGGCCGCGGTCTGGAGGGGATCAATCGGCGCGATCTGGGGTTGCCAACGGATCAGGAATTTATCGCAAGCTATTGCAAACGCCGTGGTCTTTCGGGAATTTCTGACTTTGGTTACTATCTATCATTCAGTTTCTTCCGAATGACTGCGATTCTGCAGGGGGTTCGAAAGCGTGGGCTTGATGGCAATGCCTCGAACCCTGAGCACGCGGCAAGATTGGGGGCGTTTGTACCTGAATTCGCACGCGCAGGGCTTGCGGCACTGACGGGCAAGCCTCACTAAAGGGGGCAGCAGCAACAGGACACGATATGGATAGTGATGCGGGGACCCAGACGGATGGCGAAAAGGACCGCAATTTTGTCACAGCTCTGGCGCGGGGATTGGATGTACTGCGCGCGTTCAGACGCAATGAGCTGGAACTAACAAACACCGATCTGGCGATGCGGACGGGCCTGCCGAAGCCGACGATCTCACGGCTCACGTATACATTGTGTCAGCTTGGCTATCTTGTGCAGGATTCACAGTCGGGCAACTATCGACTTGGGGCAGGGGTGCTGCGTCTGGGATACGGTGTCTTGGCTGGTATGGATATCAGCGAACGTGCCTCGCAGATTTTACGAGATTTACGGAATGGCGAAAATTCATATATTACCAGTGCATTAGGCGAAGCACATCATTCGGATGTCATCTATATCGCGGTGCATCGTTCCCGCGAAGATGTATCGCTTGCAGCCCATGTGGGGATGCGGCTGCCATTGTTTTTCTCGGCGGTGGGACGGGCGGTTCTGGCAGGCATGTCGCCTGATCAGCGGGCTGAGAGCCTGCGCATTGCCGATGTGCTCGATCCTGACCGGGCACAGGCACGTCAAGATAGTTTAGGCCGCGCGCAAGAAGAATACTCCGCGCGCGGGTTCTGTACCGGATATGGCGACTGGCGCCGGGACGTCAACGGCATTGCAGTGCCGGTGGTTTCGCTTAACGGAATGCGGGTTTACGGACTGAACGTCGGCGGTCCGGCCTTTCACGTCAGTCCTGAAGCGCTTGAGAAAACCTATGCCGACCAACTTATCACTGCGGCCGAAACGCTGAGCATGCGCCCGTAGTGGTAACGCTTTTCCAAAGAGGCTCCGCTATACCGGCTGTTGCGTGGAGTTTCGCAGGCCAAAATACTCGACCTTGGTAAATAGACCGCGCATGATGTGACAAATGGCTGATCAGGCATCCAGCCCAAAAGGAAAGACGCAGACATGACCGATAGCGAGTGGTTGTTACGGAAATCGCATGGCGATGGTATTCTAGAAATCCAATTGGCTCGTGCACCGGTCAATGCGCTATCGCCCGCGTTCCTGATGGATTTCGCCTCGACGATCAAAGAGTTGGGTGAAGATCCTGATATTCGCGCTGTGCTTCTTACAAGTGCATTCAAAGTGTTCTCCGCAGGTCTGGATCTGAAAGCAGCGCGGGAGTTTGATCTTTCTGGTCAACAGGCCGCTGTGCAGGGGTTGAACGAGGCGTTCTTAGCGCTTTATGCGTTTCCCAAGCCCGTGGTCGCCGCAGTCAACGGGGCTGCGATTGCTGGTGGGTTGTTTTTTGTCCTTTGCAGCGATGTGCGTGTCGCCCAGGTGAAATCCAAGTTCGGCCTTGCAGAAGTGCAAGCAGGTGTCGATTTTCCCGTGGCACCACTTGAGATTGCGCGCGCGACATTGAACCCGAATATTCAGCGTCGTCTGATGCTTACGGGACAAAACATCGGTCCGATCGCGGCGCGTAATTTCAATATTGTTGATATTATCGCTGATGACGCAGAGGATCTTCTTGGGTATTCGCTGAAAGAGGCCCGGACCTTGGCTGCGTTGCCGCCCAAAGCCTATGCCGCGATCAAACATCAACTGCGTGGCGAAACCATCGCCCGGATAAGAGCTGCGATGACCAGTGAGACTGTACCCAAGGCTTGGTTCACCGACGAAACCATTCCCGCCATGACCAAAGCAATCGGCTGATCCGCCGTTTGCCTGACAACAACAGGAGCGCCAATGGACGCCGCACGCCTTGAGAACCTCAAGACATGGCAAGATCGCTATGTGGAGCACCGCAAATATGCTGGCAGTTCGCTATTGATCAATCGGGGTGGGAACGAAGCCTATTTCTATGCCACCGGCTATCGCACTATAGAAGAGGATCTGCCCTTCACGCGTGAAACCGTGGCGCGTATCTATTCAATGTCCAAGCCGGTAACATCGCTGGCGCTGATGATTCTGGTGGAGCGTGGCCTGCTGCATCTAGATGCGCCTGTATCAGATTTTATTCCTGAATTCAGTAGTATGCGCTGCCTTGTTGATGGTGCGACTGATGTTGAACAGACGGAAAGCTGCCGTCCACCAACACTGCATGAATTGCTGACGCATACCAGTGGCCTTAGTTATCCATTTAATCCCGGTATCCTTCCAGAAGAGATGTCCAAGACCGAGTTGATGTTCAAGCCTGATCAGGGTCTGCTTGCGACGAAGGTCACGGAATTGGCGCAGCTACCGCTGGCATTTCATCCAGGCACACACTGGGAATACTCTGTCGGCATTGATGTCATCGGTCGGGTGATTGAAGTGGTGACTGGCGGCAGTCTTTCGACATTCTTGAAACAGCAGATTTTTGATCCGCTGGGAATGAACTCGACAGGTTTTCAGACTATCAAATCGACTGGTAACCTATTGGCGTCATTGTATTCTCCACTCAGCGGCGATGCTATGGCGCTGAATGACGCTAAGCAAGGTGGCGAGCGTCTTCGCCTGATCGATTCCTATGACAATACTCCCTTTGATCGCACAAAAATGCAGTCGGGCGGCGGTGGTTTGCTGAGCACGATTGACGACTACATGCGTTTCGCCGAAATGATCCGGTTGCGTGGCAAGGTCGGAAACGAGTATATCATCGGCCCACAGACTATTGATTTCATGCGCCAAAATCACCTGCGCGGTGATATCGCCTCGATGGGTCCGCAGAGCTTTGCAGAGCAACCTATGAACGGTATGGGCTTTGGTCTCGGCGGCGCTGTCGTGCTCAATCCTGCGCTGACTCGCTGTCCTGGTTCTCTGGGGGATTTCAGCTGGGGCGGTATGGCCTCGACGTTTTTCTGGGTTGATCCCGTTCTGGATCTCAATGTCGTGTTCTTTACACAGCTAGCCCCGTCCAGTTCCTATCCGTCACGCGCTGAGTTAAAAGCGCTGGTTCACGGCGCTGTAACAGTCTAATTCCATGACATTAGCCAGCCAAAGGGCAGGGCGGTTCTTGTCGCATTGCCCAGGCTGAAATATCAAAAAGGGACGGTAAATGACTGATGCTGCTGAGATTCTCTTGAACCTTCTTGACCTGGAAGAGCTCGACCGAAATCTCTATCGTGGTATCGGATCCGGCGGTGAAACGCCGACCCGAATTTATGGCGGCCAAGTTATCGCTCAGGCGTTGATGGCAGCCTATGCGACAGTGCCAGATCGATTGTGTCACTCGCTGCATGCGTATTTCATTCGTCCGGGTGATCCGTCAAAGCCGGTGATCTACGCAGTTGACCCGTCCCGTGACGGCGGCAGTTTTACAACCAGACGCGTGACAGCACTGCAAAACGGCAAGCAGATCCTAAATCTTGCGGCGTCTTTCCATATTGTTGAGCCTGGTTGGGAGCATCAGCATGACATACCAAGCGTTCAGGGGCCGGAGACCCTGACATCGCGCGATGTTTTGCTACGCAAGTTAGCGCCGAATTTAGATGATCTCCTGCGTGTGGAATTCACCCGCGAGCGCCCGTTTGAAATTCGTGATGTTGAACCAAGAGACCCTCTTGAACCTGAAAAATGCATTGATATCAATCATATGTGGATAAGAATGAAAGCGGCAAAGAATGCCAGTCCACAGCTTCAACATGTGTTGATGGCTTATGTTTCTGACTATGGTCTGCTGGGGTCCGCGCTGCGTCCGCATGGTCTGAGCTTTGTAAAAGGTCAAGCAATGACGGCCAGTCTTGATCATGCGATGTGGTTTCATGCACCAGTGAAATTTGACGATTGGCATCTTTATACGATGGACTCACCGTTTGCCGGAGGTGGACGGGGGTTTAATCGGGGCTCGATTTTTACACAGGATGGTCAATTGGTCGCCAGCGTCGCACAGGAAGGGTTGATGCGCCCGATGTCAAAGTCCTAAATCGGCCTGTCAGTCCGCCTGTGGCATACCAAACTTGTCTCGCAATCGCTGCATCCCGGTGATCCAACGACCATAATTCGCGGTCTTGGCCTGCATATAGGCTTTGACATTTGGATGCGGCAGAACAAGAAATTCTTCTTTCTCAATTGCTTCGACGCAAAGCGTTGCAACATCCTCGGCCGTAATCATACCATCAACGCTTGCCGCGCTGTTTTCCAACCCTCTGGTCATCGGTGTTTGCACGGCCTGTGGACAGACAACCGAAACGCCGATCCCTTGATCGCCATGGGTGATCGCCAGCCATTCGGAAAATCCGACAGCCGCATGTTTGCTGACGCCATAGCTGGCAGCGCCAATCTGATTCAGCAATCCAGCAGCAGATGCAACGTTGAGAAAATAACCGCCACCACGCGCGCGCATCCGCGGCACCAAATGACGGGCGGCAGAGACATGCGCCATCACATTGATGTCCCAGCTTTTCTGCCAATCGTCCAGCGACGTCTCAAGCCCGCCAATTCTTAGGATTCCGGCGTTGGAGCAGAACACGTCAATCGGGGCAATCTCACGCTCGATGGTATCAATCATCTGACCAACTTCCGCGTCACACCCCACATCGACGCCATAGGCTATGCCATTAATAACAGAGGCTGTGTCGTGGGCGTTCTGCTTGTCGAGATCAGCGCAGATAACGTGTCGTGGTTGTTTGGTGGCCAGCACCAATGCAAGGGCGCGTCCGATACCGGAACCGGCACCGGTAATGACAATCGTCTTATCCTTCAGGTCCATTGAATCTTCTGTTCCTCGTCAGATGGAATTGCCCGAGTGTCGGTGTATGGCATACCTCCCGCAAGTGTGACGCTACAGTATTTTTTAGTTTACATAATACTGATTATTGGATGCTTTCTTGTACGCGCAAAGCGATAATGTCACCCATGAGCAAAGCAGAAGTGTCACTCTCCTCGTAAAACGATGTGAGGATGAGCGGACATGGGATGGGTGGTGATGAGCGAGCGCGAGTTGAACCGCGTGGAAGTTTTGGCGCAGGTCGATGATGGCCGGCTGAGCGTCGACAATGCGGCGAACATGCTGGACCTGACACGTCGTCAGGTTTTCCGGCTGCTCAAGCGATACCGTCAGGATGGCGCAGCCGCGATCCGGCACAAATCGCGCGGCAAAATTCCAAACAATCAGATCCACAAAGCCAAACGCGACTATGCGTTGGGCCTGATCAAGGAACAGTATCCGGATTTCGGGCCGACCCTGGCGGCCGAGATGCTGGCCGAACATCATGGCTTCAAAGTCTCTCGCGAGACGCTTCGGAAGTGGATGGTTGAAGATGGCATCTGGCTTTCGCGCAAGCAGCGCCGCCAGTTCCACCAGCCGCGTCTACGCCGAGAATGTTTCGGCGAGCTGATCCAGATCGATGGGTCAGACCATCGTTGGTTTGAAGATCGCGCAGGTCCCTGCACCCTGCTCGTCTTCATTGATGATGCCACCAGTACCTTGATGGAGCTTCGGTTTCGAAGCACTGGAAAGCTATTTGCTCGAACACGGACGCCCCGTTGCATTCTACAGCGACAAACACACAGTGTTCCGCGTGGCCAAGGAAGACGCCAAGGCTGGCGCGGGTATGACCCAGTTTGGACGTGCTTTGAATCAGTTGAACGTCGAGATCTTGTGCGCCAATTCAAGTCAGGCCAAGGGGCGCGTTGAGCGCGCCAACCGGACCTTGCAAGATCGGCTCGTGAAAGAACTGCGGCTGGCTGATATTTCGGATTTGGAAGCTGGAAACGCCTATCTGCAAGGCTTCAAGGGCCGTTACAACACCCAGTTCGCCAAATCGCCGGCCAAGCCTGACAACCTGCACCGCGCGCTCAACGTCGAGCCGGACCGGCTGGATGAAGTGCTGTGTTGGCGCGAGAACAGGTACGTCGGTAAGCAGTTGACGTTTTCTTATGACCGCAAGCGGATCATGCTGGAAGAAAGTGATGTGACGCGCGGCCTTGTGGGCAAATACGTAGACACCTACGCCTTTGTCGACGGCCGGTTTGAGGTGCGCTCAAAAGGCCGATCCCTGCCCTACAAGATCTTCGACATGGACCAACGGGTCACTCATGCCGCCATCACCGACAACAAGCGCTTGGGTGCCGTGCTCGAGCACATCAAAGACATGCAAGATAAGGCCCCGCCAAAATATCCAGTCAGAACAAATTCTGAGAAGATGGGGTATAAGCCAAATGGCAAACGTCCCGGCAGACCTTCCAGCGCACGTGCCAAAAAGACGATTGTACAGGCGGCGGAATAGGCCCAGGTTTGCGGCATGGATACTGACGACGACCCAGAGATCATCTTCTCCGATTACACGCAATCCGTTGTCATCGACGGGCATCATTTCGATGTCGAGATATATAAGACCAGCATCCATCCCGGCTGGATCCTGTCCGTAGAGAACCAGTTCGGAACGTTGACCGTGTCGGACAATCCACCCTTTTTCGGCGACGTCCTCGCCTGGCGCGCCTTTGAGGAACTCGTCCGCGAGGAAGGTATCAAAGCCTTCTACAACAAGAAAGAGCGTCGCAAGCTTGGTCTATGACCAACCACCGCAAGGCTTATCAACCCTACGATATATGACGTCTCCGGGCTGCTAAGCCTTGCTACCGGCAGCGCATTTGGTGACACTTCTGCTTTGCGCAACCAGTGACATTTCTGAATGGTGTTTACATTTCTTGGAACCTGAAATACGCCTTTCGTGTTGTTGCGCTCTTATGGATCTTTAATGGAGTAAATCATATATACTTTCAACCCGTGATAGATCTCCTTCAGCTGGTGCCCCTCATTGCGCAAAATCGGTACATAAAGATAACGCCGCAACCGTTGCCGGTGCGGCGTTATATCTTCCCATCAATGACGCCTCAGAAACGCAGACGCTTTTCCAGTGGATCTGGACGCCTGGCTGACCAAATATAACGAGCAGCGGCCACATTCGCGACGATACTGCTATGGCAAGACGCCTATGCAGATCTTTTGCGAGCTGCACATTGCCAGGGACAAGACGATCAGGGCTCCCGAAACATCGGACCGCCAGCAACCTCAGCACAGAAAGCTGAGGTGTCCGTCAGATCAAGCCTGAAGTTTTACATCTTCTGTTCATTTAGATTGACGTGTCTGGCATGGTTGCGGTACCTAGCATGCAGTTATGTTGGGATGTTTTGTGACTTTCGCAGCGCATAGATGCCAATCATTGGTTTCCATTTGCGTTACTGCAAAGTCATTAAACGTGAAAATACTACGATACGGTTCCTTTCTATATCAGCATTTGCAGGGATGCATTCTGGCGTACGCCCAGCCTCCATACATCACCTTTGCGTATAGATCCGTTTGGGTCGCCGAACGGTTCGATCAATTTGCAAAATTTCATGAGTGCATTAACTGTCCCCGCGCCGGTTTCTAGCAATGCTTGGGCCTTCTGGTTTACGATTTTAACCATTTTCCTTCGCTATGCCGGTTCTGTAGCCAAAGAATCCCTTCACTATCTTTGCGGGAGTTCCCGTGTGAATCAGCTTTGCGGTTTTGCGGTCAGACCTTGCATCTATGCCAAGCCTTGTGGCCAAGTTAACCACGATACGCTGTAAGAGATGATTTACGATCTTAACGAAAAAGCACACCGTTGGTATTCAACGATGCGCTTTCTGCAGTGTTTCAGGCGATCTACCAGTGCCTAGAAAAAGGCCTGAAGACCTGTCTGGGCGCGCCCAAGGATCAGGGCATGGACGTCATGCGTCCCCTCATAGGTGTTCACTGTTTCCAGGTTGACCATGTGGCGGATGACGCCGAATTCCAGGCTGATCCCATTGCCGCCGTGCATGTCACGGGCGTGACGCGCAATTTCGAGTGCCTTGCCGCAGTTGTTCCGTTTGACAATGGAAATCATCTCCGGCGCAGCATTGGCGTCATCCATTAGACGCCCCACGCGCAAGGAGGCCTGTAGGCCAAGCGTGATTTCGGTTTGCATATTGGCCAGTTTCAGTTGGAACAACTGCGTATTGGCCAAGGGACGTCCGAATTGCTTGCGATCAAGGCCGTATTGGCGCGCGGCATGCCAGCAGGATTCTGCTGCGCCCATTGCGCCCCAACTGATGCCGTAGCGTGCGCGGTTCAAACAACCAAACGGGCCTTTTAGCCCCTCGACATGAGGCAGCAGCGCGTCGTCACCGACTTCGACGCCGTCCATGACGATCTCACCAGTGATGGAGGCGCGCAGCGATGCTTTATTGGCGATTTTTGGTGCGGACAGGCCCTTCATCCCTTTTTCCAGGACAAAGCCGCGGATCTTGCCGCCATGGGCTTCCGATTTGGCCCAGACGACAAACACATCTGCGATCGGCGCGTTGGAGATCCACATTTTTGATCCGGTCAACCGGTAGCCGCCTTCGGTCTTTTCCGCGCGGGTTTTCATGCCGGCCGGGTCAGATCCCGCATCGGGTTCGGTCAGGCCAAAACAGCCGATCCATTCGCCGGAGGAGAGTTTCGGCAGGTATTTCTGCCGCTGTTCTTCACTGCCATATGCGTAAATAGGATACATCACGAGTGAGCTTTGCACGGACATCATGGAGCGGTAGCCACTGTCGACCCGCTCTACTTCGCGTGCGACCAGGCCATAGGAGACATAGCCTGCCCCCAGACCACCATATTGTTCCGGAATGGTGGTGCCCAAAAGGCCCATTTCTCCCATCTCACGAAAGATTTCTGGATCAGTTTTCTCGTTTTCATAAGCACTTAAAACACGCGGTTGAAGTTTCTCCTGTGCATATGCACGGGCGGATGCAGCGATCATACGCTCATCCTCGGTCAGTTGCTCGTCCAGTCGTAGCGGATCTTCCCAGTTGAACTGGCCGAGGTCGGGGGCGTCTTTTGCACGCAATGCAGGTTTATCAGTCATCGGTTGTTACCCTTCTTTGCCCTGAATTTGGATCGCAGCTTAACTATTGAGTAAGGCGATTTACAGCGAGACTTTCACACCAAAACATGCCAAAAGCTCATATATGGCAACACCGCGACGTTTTCTTCCTTCTATTGCTGCCCTGCGGGCGCTCGAGGCGCTGGACCGTTTGGGCAGTGCGTCGGCGGCTGCGGATGAATTATCCCTGACACAGGGGGCTGTTAGCCGCCAGTTGCAAGCCCTAGAACGGCAGCTCGGCATAGATCTGGTCCGCCGCGATCAGAAACGGCTCACGCTGTCACCCGAGGCGGCGACCTATGCCGGAGAAATCCGTCAGGCGCTCAATCAGATTGCCCAATCAACGCTGCGCGTGCAGGCTGCTCCTCTGGCCGGAACCCTCAACCTTGCTATCCTGCCGGCATTTGGAATGCGGTGGTTGATGCCACGACTGCCGGAGTTTGCGCGATTACACCCAGATGTGACAATTAACATGTCCACTAGGCTAGAACCATTTAACTTTGTTGGCGAAGGGTTTGATGCAGCAATACATTTTGGTACAGCTGATTGGCCGGGTACCGCTGCGCTCTTGCTGAAGCATGAACAGATGTTGCCGGTCTGTGCACCGGATCTGCTGGGTGAGCGCGACGTTACTGATCCGGCGGATATCGCGGCCCTGCCCTTGCTGCATATCCAGACCCGTCCGCAGGCCTGGCAGCAATGGTTTCAATGCCATAATATCGATGTAAGCAGAGGATTGTCGGGCACAATGTATGATCAATTCGCAACCATCACCCAGGCAGCGTTACATGGGTTGGGCGTGGCCCTAATGCCCGATTATCTGGTGGAGCAGGATTTGGCAACTGGGCGTTTGACTGCGTTACATCCGACTGCGACCGAAAGTCCGGGTGCCTATTACCTGGTCTGGCCTGAGGCCCGGTCCAAGGACCCTGCCCTGATCAAGTTTCGCAACTGGCTGGCTGGGCAAGCGCAGCCCGAAGATCCGCTGCCAAGGTAGGTATCATAAAACAAAACCCCGCGTTCTGGCGGGGTTTTGTTTTCTCTCAGTTACTTAACGCTTTATCCTAACGCGTAGCCCGCGCCACGGACCGTGCGCACGGGGTCACTGCCGCCGTGTTGGGTCAGCGCTTTGCGCAGGCGGCCAATGTGAACATCCACAGTGCGGGTGTCGACGTAGATGTCCCGTCCCCAGACCCGATCCAAAAGCTGTTCGCGGCTCCACACCCGACCCGGTTTTTCCATAAAGGTGGAGAGCAGGCGGAACTCTGTCGGCCCCAGCTTCAGCGGCGCTTCTGCGCGGCTTACCTTATGGGTTTCAGCGTCCAATATGATGTCGTCGAATTCCAGCCGCACGCCAACGGTCGAAGGACGGACCCGGCGCAGCTGCGTGCGTACACGCGCCATCAGCTCGATCACCGAATAGGGCTTCACCACATAGTCATCTGCGCCAGTTTCCAACCCGCGCACCTTGTCGACCTCTTCCGAGCGGGCCGACAGCATGATGATTGGAATGTTGCGGGTTTCCGTGCGGGTCTTCAGACGGCGGCAAACCTCAATCCCGCTCAGATTGGGCATCATCCAATCCAGTACGATGATATCCGGCATGTCCTCTTCGACGATCAGCAGCGCCTCTTCGCCATGTTCTGCGCGCAGCACACGAAAGCCGTCCGCCTCCAGATTATAGGCCAAAACTTCGCGTTGGGCCAATTCGTCCTCGACCACCAGAACGGTGGGTTGGTCGGCAGCCATGGTCAGACCTCCTGCGGTACAGACGATGTGGTGTCGGCTTTCTGCCGGTCATCCTCGGGCTTGTCGCCGGTCACCAGATAGACCACCTGTTCGGCAATCGACGTGACATGATCGCCCATGCGTTCGACGTTCTTGGCGATGAAGTGCAGGTGCATGCAGGGTGTGATGTTGCGCGGATCCTCCATCATGAAGGTCAGGAACTCGCGGAACAGGGCATTGTACATCTGGTCGACGTCGCGGTCGCGGGCGATCACGTCCTGCGCCAGTTCCACGTCGCGCTGAATGTAAGAATCCAACGCATCCTTCAGCATCAGTTCGACTTCGCGCGCCATACGGCGCATGGCGGCAGCACTTTCGGAAACATTTGGCCCCTGCGCCAGAACAGCCGTCCGTTTGGCGATGTTCTTGGCATAGTCGCCGATCCGTTCCAGATTGCCGGAGATTTTCATCACCGACAGAACCAGCCGCAGGTCAACGGCGGCGGGCGCACGGATGGCGATGACGCGGGCGGCTTCTTCGTTGATCAGTTCTTCCAGACCGTCGATGGCCTTATCGCCCTGACGGACCTGCTGGGCCAGTTCCTCATCGCGGGTTTCCAGCGCGCGGGCGGCGTCCATGATGGCAGCCTCGACGAGGCCGCCCATTTTCATGATCTGAGCCTGAATAGCTTCGAGGTCGCGGTCAAACGCGGATGCAATATGTTGTTCTACCATGGGTCAGTCCTCGATCAGCCGATACGGCCGGTGATATAGCTTTCGGTGCGCGGATCTTCGGGATTGGTGAAGATCTGCCCGGTCGCACCAAATTCCACCAGATTGCCAAGGTGGAAGAAGGCGGTTTTCTGGCTCACCCGTGCGGCCTGCTGCATGGAATGGGTGACGATCACCACCGAATAGCTGTTGCGCAGCTCGTCAATCAGCTCTTCGATCTGGGCGGTTGCAATCGGGTCCAGCGCCGAACATGGCTCATCCATCAAGAGCACTTCGGGTTCGGTCGCGACAGCACGGGCGATACACAGGCGCTGTTGCTGGCCGCCGGAGAGACCTGTACCGGGTGCGTCCAGCCGATCCTTCACCTCATCCCAGATGGCGCCACGGCGCAGGGATTTCTCAACGATTTCGTCCAGCTCCGCCTTATTGGCGGCCAGGCCGTGGATGCGCGGGCCATAGGCGACGTTGTCATAGATCGACTTGGGGAACGGGTTCGGCTTCTGAAACACCATGCCCACCTTAGCGCGCAGCTGCACGGGATCCACGCGGTTGTCGTAGATATCTTCGCCATCAATGGAGATATCGCCAGTTACCCGGCAGATATCAATCGTGTCATTCATCCGGTTGAGACAGCGCAGAAAGGTCGACTTGCCGCAGCCCGATGGGCCGATGAAAGCGGTGACGGTGTTGTCTTCGATCCCGACGTTCACGTCCTTGATCGCGTGGGACTCGCCGTAATAGACATTCACGTTTTTGGCGGCGATCTTGGTTTTCTGAGTTTGCACGTCTTTGTCCAATGCAGTCATCTGGTTCATAATTGCCCCCTCTTACCAGCGGCGTTCAAAGCGGCGGCGCAGGATTACGGCCACTGTGTTCATGGTGACGAGGAAGATCAACAGGATGATGATACCGCCCCAGGCGCGTTCGTAAAATGCGGGATCTGCGCGTTTGGCCCATTCATAGATCTGTGCGGGCATGGCGGAATTCGGCGCCAGCAGGCCATCGGCGAGAGTTTCAGGCGCATTGGAGGCGATGAAGCCGACCATGCCGATCAGCAGCAGCGGTGCGGTTTCACCCAAGGCTTGCGCCAGACCAATGATAGTGCCGGTCAGGATACCGGGTGCGGCCAGCGGCAGGACGTGGTGAAACACCGCCTGCATCCGCGAGGCCCCGACCCCGAGTGCGGCATCGCGAATGGAGGGTGGCACAGATTTCAGCGAAGCGCGGGTCGAGATGATCACTGTCGGCAGCGTCATCAGCGTCAACACTAGGCCACCAACCAGCGGTGCCGACATCGGCAGGTGCATGTAGTTGATGAATACTGCAAGGCCGAGAATACCAAACACGATTGATGGCACGGCTGCGAGGTTGGAGATATTCACCTCAATCACATCAGTGATCCAGTTTTTCGGGGCGAATTCCTCAAGATAGATCGAGGCGGCAACCCCAATAGGCAGCGCCAGTGCCAGAACTACCAGCATCATGAACAGCGAGCCCATCATGGAGACGCCCATGCCGGCCGCTTCGGGACGCGCATCAGAGGCATCGGATCCGGTGATGAAATCCAGGTTGAAGGTCTTGGCCAGAACACCGGCATCGACCAAGGCGTCCACCAGATCCAGTTGCTCTGCCGAGATACTCTTGTCGTTGGTGATACTGTCGCGGCTGACGCGGCCTTTCAGATACCCATCAACACGGCTCGAGGCGAGGAACCGGAATTCAATCGTTTCACCGATTTGATCCGGGTTTTCCAACACATAAGCACGCAGCTGGGCGGCAGCATTTTTGGATAGAATGCCGGCCATGGCCTTTGGCTTAAGCGGCGTTTCGACCCCCAAACTGGTGACCTGAGCCTCTACTGCGGCTTTGATCAGTGGTGCATACCCGAAGGTCGTGACCTTTTTTATCACTTCTGGATCGCGGGTTCCGGATTTATCCAGTTTGCTCTCCAGCAATTCCACATCCATCGTCACAAAGGTTTGCTGAAAGGCGCCTGTGCCCCGGCTGACGATTGTGGTCACCAGAATGGCCAGCATAATCAGACCAACGGCGATGGCGGCCATACCATAGAGCCGAAAGCGGCGCTCGGCGGCATTGCGTTTGCGGGTGTGGCTGGTTTGTTGCAGCAGCGAGCCTGCGTGGTCGCTGGCGTTGCCAGATGTGTTTGGACCGGGTGTGTGGTGGCTGATATCGGTCATTAGTCGTACTGCTCCCGGTATTTGCGCACGATATAAAGCGCCAGGACATTGAGGCCGAGGGTCAGGACAAAGAGGGTCAGACCAAGGGCAAAGGCAACGAGCGTTTCAGGGCTGGCGAAATCCGTATCGCCGGTCAACTGGCTGACAATACGTGTGGTGATCGTGGTCATTGATTCCAGGGGGTTGAGCGAGAATTTCGCAATCGCCCCTGCCCCCATAACCACGATCATCGTCTCACCGATGGCGCGCGATGCCGCAAGCAGGACAGCGCCGACGATACCCGGCAGCGCGGCCGGAATGACCACCTGACGGATGGTTTCGGATTTGGTCGCACCCAATCCAAGCGAGCCATCGCGCATGGCCTGAGGCACGGCGTTGATGATGTCATCGGACAGCGACGACACAAAGGGGATCAACATGATGCCCATCACCAGACCAGCGGTCAGCACCGAGGTGGCGCCGCTCATCCACTCGACCCCCAAGATGCCGTCTTCGCCCTGGCCGAAGAATTTCACAAGAAGCGGGCCAACGGTCAGCAATGCAAAGAGGCCGTAGACGATGGTCGGGATCCCAGCGAGGATTTCCAGCAGCGGTTTGGCAAAGGCGCGCGTGGTGCTGCCGGCGTATTCAGAGAGATAGATCGCCGCAAATAGCCCTACAGGCACCGCGACCAGCAGCGCAATCGCCGAGATGTAAAGCGTTCCCCACAGCAGCGGCAGGATCGACAGATCGCTGTCCCCGCGGAAGTTCGGCGCCCATGTGGTGCCAAAGAAGAAGTCACTCCAGGCATGCAGCCCAAAGAAGTTGATGCTCTCGAACAGCATTGAGAAGACGATGCCGACGGTGGTAAGAATAGCGAGGCTCGCGGCGAGAATGAGCAAGGCCATGATGCCCTGCTCTACCACATTGCGGGCCCGGAAATCCTTATGCGTGCGCCCATAGGCCCAGCCAAACCCAACTACGGCGAGAAGGGCAACAATCAGCGTCATGGCGATCTGCCCGGTGTTTGACTGGCTGCGATAACTTTGTGCAGCGGTCAGCACTTCTGCGCGCACATCAGAGCCGAGCGCAACGCCGATCTCCCCCAGACGGGCGCGTATGTCAGTCTCACCACTGTCGAGGCTGCGGGCTTCGGTCGAGGAAAGAACGCCCTGCTCTACTGCTAGGTCCAGCCCTTCGGCAAGACGGCGCACGTCACTCATCACGAGGCCAAGCGTGGAATTCTCCGGCACCAGTTCCGCAGGGATCATGGCGGATACGCGGTTTTCAATGACCATGGGCTGGGCCAGTGACCATATGGCCAGTACCACCAGCGCGGGCACCAGCGCGCTGAAGGCCACGTTGTGACCGTAGTAAGCGGGCAGCGAGTGCAACGCCTTGGCGTTCCCTCCTGCCGAGGCAAGCGCGCGGTTGCGCCCCAGCACAAAGCCCAGCCCGGAAAGGGCAAGAAGGGCAATCACGAGCCAAACTGTCGGCATCAGCTACTCCGTTTGAGTGAGACGGAAAAATCCGGTTCTGCAAGGCCGGACGGGCCGGGATGCAGGGTGTTACATTTGGTCGGTCATAAGTCGGGCCGGAGCAACTCTGATGCTCCGGCCCGTGTCATTGTCATAACTGAGCGATCAGGAATTTCCGCCGATGACCTCTTCTTCGGAAACCATGGCTTGCGTCTTGGTCAGCTCAGGGTCGGCAACCAGGCCATATTCTGCCAGCGGGCCATCGGGGCCTGCCACTTCGTCTGCGACGAAGAATTCAGCGTATTCTTTCAGGCCGGGGATCACGCCGATGTGGGCTTTCTTCACGTAGAAGAACAGCGGGCGCGATACCGGATATTCACCTTCGGCGATGCTTTCGGTGGTGGGTACAATGCCGGACATGGTGGCAACCTGCAGCTTGTCGGTGTTGTTCTCGTAGAACGCCAGACCAAAGACGCCAATGCCGTCTTTGTTGCTGTCGATGCGGGCCAGGGTCTCGGTATAGTCGCCATCGATATCAACCGATTTGCCATCGGTGCGCAGGGAGATACAGGCTTTCTCTGCGGCTTTCTTCTTGGCTTTGTCGCTGTCACCTTCGGCGTGGGCCAGCAGATGCTCGAAGGCGCCGGTGGCTTCGCAGCCTGCCAAGATCACCTTGTCTTCGAACACTTCGCGTGTGCCGTGCTTGGTGCCGGGGATGAAGGCCTGAATGTCTTGCGCCGGGAAAGCGCTGTTCACATCGGCCCACGTCTTGTTGGGGTTGGCGACCATTTTGCCATCAACCAGGATCTCGTCGGACAGGGCCAGGAACCAGTCGGTCGGCGTGTATTCAAAGGCATTGCCCTTGATGTCATTTGCAAACACGATGCCGTCATAACCGATCTGAACTTCGATGATGTCAGTGACGCCGTTTTCGGCGCAGGCCTTGATTTCCTTGTCCTTGATGCGGCGCGACGCGTTGGCGACATCGATGGTGTTTTCGCCAACACCTTCGCAGAACCGCTTCAGACCGGCGGAGGACCCACCGGATTCAACAACCGGTGTCGGGAAGTCGAAGTTCTCGCCAAAGGCTTCGGCCACGATGGAGGCATAGGGCAGAACGGTCGAAGAACCGGCCACCTGAACCTGATCGCGCGCTGCCGCAGCAGTGGCAGAAACAGCCGAAATGGCCAGGGCGGACGCGGTGAGTTTCACAAAGGACATCTGTGTCTCCTTGGGTGTCAATTTTCAGGATCATCCCGTGATGATCTTGCGCCCTCACCTAAGGGCGGCGCATGTGCCTTTTGTGACGGCTATGTAACAGCTGTATGACAAACCGGGTTGTTGCCCCGTTTTTTGTGACAAATCGGCCCGGCAACAGTCGATTCTCTTAACTTTTCGCGACGAACTTTGCGGTGGGCGGCAGTTTATTGTCACATACAACGCGCCAAAGCCTCACCGTCGTGTCAGCGCGGAAGGATCACGGTGAACACCGTGCCCGTCGCAGCGGAGCTTTCCACCCGCATCCGGCCGCGATGGCGATTGACGATATGTTTGACAATCGCAAGCCCCAACCCGGTACCGCCCTGTTCGCGTGAACGATGGGAGTCGACCCTGTAGAACCGTTCCGTCAGACGTGGCAGATGCACGGGGTCGATCCCGTTGCCATTGTCTATCACCTCAACCCGGACGGCGGCGGCACGGACCGCGGGGTCGCGGTCGCGTGTTCTGAGGCGCAGGGTCACCTGATCGCCGCCATATTTGATGGCGTTCTCAACAAGGTTTGTGAACACCTGCTGCAGCTGATCCGGATCCCCGGTGACCAGCGTCGGCTCCTCTGGTATTTCCAGAAAAAGCTGCACATCTGCAGCCTCCGCCACCGGTTCCAGCGATTTCAGCGTTGAGGCCAGATGCGCGCCCAAGTCGAGTTGCTCGCGCGGGCGCACACGCTCTTCGCTCTCGACCCGGTTCAGTGACAACAGATCCCCGACCAGGCGGTTCATCCGATTTGCCTCGCCCTGCATGATTGTCAGAAACCTGTCGCGTGCCGGGGCATCGTCACGTGCGGGGCCACGCAGCGTTTCGATGAACCCCATCAGCGCGGTCAGCGGCGTGCGCAGTTCATGGCTGACATTGGCGACGAAATCACGTCTCATCTGGCTGGCCTGCTCGCGGTCAGTGATATCCGTGAGACTGATCAGCGCCGCCCCGCCATTTACCGCACCAATGCCGGGGATATAGCGCAAAGCGACCTCGAACGTGGTGTCCTGTGCGCCGTCGTTGGACAGGTGACGGGCGGTTTTGGCGCTGCGTTCATAGAGACAGCTTTCGATCGCCGTGGCCACATTGGGCTGGCGTAGGATGGTGGCGAAATGACGTCCGACCAGATTGGCACCCAGCAGTGTGGTCGCCGCCGCATTTGCGGCGATGAACCTTTCGCTTTGATCGACCAGCATCGCTGGCAAGGGGATGGCTTCCATGAAACCGTCGATTAAATCCTGTGTCATCTGCCCCTCGCCTTGTTGCTGTGCCGGTCGTGTTACAAACCAATTGTAACTATGACGTGGCAGCCGCGACCGCTTCGGTGAAGACAGCGCAGAGTGTTTCCGGATCCTCAAGCCCGACCGAGATGCGAAAGAACCCTTCGCTCAGCCCCAGTTTGGCGCGATCCTCTGCACTGAGAGCGCGATGCGAGGATGAGGCCGGATGCGACAGTGTCGTTCCCACATCCCCAAGAGTCGGGGCAAAGTTCAGCCCATCGGCCCCACGGGTAAAGGCATTGGCAGCAGCGCGCCCGCCTTCCAGCTCAAAGCTGACCATATTGCAGCCTTTCCCGTCCAACAGCGCCATTGCGCGCTCGTGATCGGGATGGTCCTTGCGGGTCGGGTAAATCACCCGCTTGACCCCCGGCAGCCCGGCGAGATGATCGGCCAGCGTTACTGCGGTGGCCTGCGCGCGCTCAAACCGCAGCTCAAACGACAGCATGCCACGCTCCGCAAGCCAGCAGTCAAACGGGCTGGGTGTCATGCCGGTAGTGACTACATAGACGCTGAGACGGGTGTTGATCTCAGCATCCTTGGCCACGACATAGCCCAGCATCACATCGGAATGCCCTGCCAAGAGCTTGGTGATAGAATGGATGACGATATCGGCGCCATGATCAAAGGGGCGAAAGCCCCGTGGCGTGGTGAAGGTGTTGTCGACCACCAAAAGGATATCGCGATCCTTGCAGAGCTGCGCCAACCCGTCGATATCGGCCACGGCCAGAGTCGGGTTTGAGACGGCCTCGACCAGGATCATTTTGGTTTCGGGGCGGATCGCGGCGTCAACCGCAGCCACATCGCCGGGATCGGCCAATGTTGTTGCAATGCCCAGACGCGGCAGATCCTCGGCCATCAGGCGCATGGAGCGGCCATAAAGCTGATTGCCGCCAATCACGTGATCGCCGGTTTTCAGCAGGCCCAGCAGAACAGCCGAAACCGCCGCCATACCGGACCCGGTCACAACACCGCCGGGCATGCCTTCCATCGCATCGAGCCGTTTGGCGACCACATCGGCGTTTGGATGCCCCTCACGTGAATAGGTGTAGCCATGCACCCGACCCTCATATTGATCATCGAGCGCATCTGGCGTGTCGCTGGCATAGACCACCGACGGACTAAGTGGGGTCACCACCGGATGGCTCGCGCTGAAGGGCAAGGGATCTGGCCGCATCAGCGACCCTTTGGAATTTCTCACGTGTCAGACCTCATTTAGTTCGTCGCGGAAACGACGCATGTTTTCTTGGTAGTGTTCGGCACTTTGGCGCAGGGATTGAACCAGCGCCTCATCCACATCACGGACGATTTTGCCGGGTGCGCCCATGACCAGAGAATTATCAGGGATTTCCTTATTCTCTGTAATCAAGGCGCCCGCACCGATCAGGCAGTTCTTACCGATCTTGGCTCCGTTCAGCACCGTGGCCCCCATCCCGATCAGGGTGTTGTCGCCGATGGTGCAGCCATGCAGCATCACCTTGTGGCCGATGGTGCAATTCTCGCCAATGGTCAGGGGGTAGCCGGCGTCAATATGCATGACGCAGTTTTCCTGCACGTTTGAACCACGCCCGATGCGGATTTCCTCGTGATCGGCGCGGATGGTGCTGCCGAACCAGACCGAGGCCCCCTCCTCCAGCACAACGAGGCCGATCAGATTGGCATCCGGCGCAACCCATGTGTCGGCGTGGAGTTCGGGGGTTTTGTCACCCAGGGCATAAATCGTCATGACAGATCCTCAAATTCGCTTTGCAGGCCGCGCACATGGTCCATCAGATGCGGCTGCTGGATGCGGCGCAGACGGGTGGCGGTGATAATGGTCTTCAGCTGTAGCTCGGTTGTGTCGAGATTGTCGTTGATCAAGACGTGATCATAGCTGCCCCAGTGGCTGATTTCGTCCCAGCTTTTCTCCATCCGGCGGGTGATGGTCGCCGCATCATCCTGCGCGCGGCTCTCCAGTCGGCGGCGCAGCTCTCCAATCGAGGGCGGCAGCAGAAAGATCGACAGCGTGTGCTGACCCAGGTCTGAGTTGCGGATCTGCTGGGCGCCCTGCCAGTCGATGTCAAACAGCACGTCACGCCCGCCATCAATCGCCGCCTTCACCGGTCCCTTGGGCGAGCCATAAAAATTGCCGAAGACATGGGCGTGCTCCAGCATGTTGCCTTCGCTCACGGCGGTCTTGAAGGCATCAGTGGTGATGAAGTGATAGTCCTGCCCGTCGGTTTCGCCGGGACGCGGATTGCGCGTGGTGGCAGAGACGGAAAATTCAATGCTGGGATCCCAGGACCGCAGCCGTTTCGCCAATGTGGATTTCCCGGCCCCTGAGGGCGAAGAAAGGATAATCAACAGGCCGCGCCGATCTGCCATGGCATGCTCTCCTTATATTATATTTGTTGTTATTCTGGTTTCTATTCGATGTTCTGAACCTGCTCGCGCATTTGGTCGATGACCGCTTTCAGCTCAAGCCCGACCGCGGTCAGGTCACTGTTTTGCGCCTTGGAGCAGAGCGTATTGGCCTCGCGGTTGAATTCCTGCATCAGGAAATCCAGCTTGCGCCCGACGGCGCCACCCTTGGTCAGCAGTTCACGCGCGGCCGCGACATGGGCGGTCAGCCGATCCAGTTCCTCGGTGACATCCGCTTTGACCGCCAGCAGGGCCAGTTCCTGTGCAAGCCGCGTTTCGTCCACGCCGTCACTGTTTTCCAGCACCCGCGCCAGGTTGCTGCGCAGGGTTGCGGCGACTTCCGGTTTGCGGGCCTCTGCGCGGCGTGCGGCTTCCTCCCGCAGGGTGTTGATCTGATCCAGCTGGTCCAGCAGAACAGCTTTCAATGCGGCGCCCTCATTTGCGCGCATATTAACAAAGTCGGACAGGATTGTGGCGAAATCGGTACTGAGGGCCGCCACGATGGGGGCAGGATCATCGCTGCCGCTGGCCTGCTCCAGCACACCCCGTTGTGCCAGAAGATCTGCCGCCGAGGTCTGTGCCAATATCACCCCCGCAGCTGCGGCCTGTCGTTCCACCTCGGCAACGGCTGTCAGTAGCGTTGCCAGCACGGGTTGGTTGATCTGAACGGCGGCGGCCACCTCTTCGCTGCGGCTGATCCTCAGGGTCATGGAGACATTGCCGCGCGACAGAGCCTTGCTTAATTGCCCGCGCAGGCAGCTTTCAAGCCCGTCCAGCCAGTCCGGGATGCGCAGACGCAGGTCCAGTCCCTTGGCATTCACCGAGCGCAATTCGCACGACCAGCTATGTGCCCCGGTGCTGCCCTGCCCTGCGGCAAAGCCCGTCATTGAATAGATGGTCATTGTCTGCTGCCTCCTCGGGCGCCCAAGGCGCTGTTTCGCCTCGCCACAGGTTTACAAACGGCCAGCGGACAAGTCCATAAGTGCGCGGACCTATCCTAAAGTGTTAACCATTGATTAAAGAAATAGTCCAAAATTGAATAAGATTGTGGCATGTTAACTTCAGGATAACCAATTCGGCATTAATCGTTAGGCAGCCAACTAAAGCTTGGCGCATGACCCAGCCGGATCCAGCGAGGATGACAGCGATGTTTTTTGGCGGCCGCAAAGATAACGATCAGACCAAAGGTCAAACCAAAGTGGTTGCGATAGACCGGTTCCGTGCCGCAGGCTCGCTGTCACCGATGCGTCAGGCAGAGGCCTATTGGACCGCTCTGCGCCGTGGCGACGATATCCCCAGCCGGTCGCAAATTGATCCGCGCGGTTTGGAAAATATCCTGCCCCAGACCTTTATTCTGGAACGGATCGCCCCTGGTATCGCCCGTTTCCGTCTGGCCGGTCAAAAGGTCAACGAAATGGCCGGTATGGAAGTGCGCGGCATGCCAATCACCGCCTTCTTCACCCCGGCGGCCCGCAAACAGGTCAGCGCCGCTCTGGAAACCATGTTCGATACGCCTGCCATCATCGAATTGACCTTGCAGACCGAGAACAACCGCCTGCGGGGCGCACGAGAGGCACGGATGTTGCTGATGCCTCTGCGCAGTGATCTGGGGGATGTGAGCCGCGCGCTGGGTGTGTTCATCTCTGAGGGCAATCCAACAGGCGTGTCGCAGCGGTTTTCGGTCATCGAAACTCAAATCCGTCAGGTCAGCCAAAAGGGCGATGCGCCGTTCAAAGCAAAGCCCCGCGATTCTGAGGTTGCGACCGCCACCCCTGCGACCCCCAAGCCTGCAGCCAAGGATATCAATGCGCCGAACCCCGGTTTTGCCGAGACCCAGGCTCGTTTTGAGCGCGAGCCGACGGTGATGACCGAAGCCCGCGCCCTGATTGAGCGCAGCCGTCGGATGTCAGCAGAGGCGCCTGTGAAAGATACGGTAGAACCGGCACCCGCCAAACCCGGCAGCCATCTGCGTCTGGTGATTAATCGGGACTGATCACCCGGACGTAGACACGATAAGAGTTTCTTTCGCGCTACTGGACATAGCTAGAAAGTATACGCCCCGTGACAGAACGTCCGGGGCGTTTCCCTATTTGCAAATCGGCTCTCTTATTAAACCGAAAATGCCTTTAGAGTCGGCCTTTAGTGTATTGAAGTTAAAGATAAACCCTCGCACCGGACAGAATGCGAGGGTTTATCTATTGAACATAGGCAGGCCGCAGCGTTGGCCGGTTGTTTATCAGCCGGCCTGACGCTCAGACGTACGCGCCCGCAGCTGCGACACTTCTTCTGCCACAAGGAAGGCCAGCTCCAGCGATTGGCTGGCGTTCAGACGCGGATCGCAGGCCGTGTGATAGCGATCGCTCAGATCCTCGTCTGTAACCGCACGCACGCCGCCGGTGCATTCAGTCACATCCTGACCGGTCATCTCAAAATGCACACCACCGGGGATAGTGCCTTCTGCGGTATGGGTCGCAAAGAAGTCGCGAACTTCGCGCAGAACGCTCTCAAAGGGGCGTGTTTTATAGCCGGTCGATGATTTGATGGTGTTGCCGTGCATCGGATCGCAGACCCAAGTCACCTTGGCCCCCTCTTCCTTCACGGCTTTGATCAGGCGTGGCAGATGTTCGCCGGCCTTGCCCGCACCAAACCGCGCGATCAGGGTCAGGCGGCCCTCTTCGTTTTCCGGATTCAGCTTGGCCATCAGCACCTTTAGGTCGTCGGCGGTGGTGGTCGGACCACATTTCAAACCAATAGGGTTCTGAACGCCGCTACAGAATTCGACATGCGCACCGTCAGGTTGGCGGGTACGGTCACCGATCCACAGCATGTGGCCAGAGCCGGCCAGCCATTTACCAGAGGTCGAATCAAGACGGGTCAACGCCTCTTCATATTCCAGCAACAGACCCTCATGGCTGGTATAAAACTCCACCGATTGCAGTGTATGCGCAGTGTCGTTGTTGATACCGGCGGCTTTCATAAAGTCGAGCGTATCGGTGATCCGCTTGGCCATCTCGCGGTAGCTCTCGGCCTTTTCACCCTCGGTAAAGCCCAAAGTCCAGGCGTGCACCTGGTTCACGTCGGCATAACCGCCAGTCGAAAAGGCGCGGATCAGGTTCAGTGTTGCCGCAGCCTGGGTGTAGGCCTGAAGCATCCGCTTGGGGTCAGGGGTCCGCGAGGCTTCGGTAAAGGCCAGATCGTTGATGATGTCGCCACGGTAGCTGGGCAGTTCCACACCGTTGACGGTTTCGGTGGGCGCGCTGCGCGGCTTGGCAAATTGGCCCGCCATGCGGCCCACTTTGATCACCGGCACCTTTGCACCATAGGTCAGGACCATCGCCATCTGCAGCATCACCTTAAAGGTGTCACGGATTGCGTCGGCGCTGAACTGGTCAAAACTCTCGGCGCAGTCGCCGCCTTGCAGCAGGAACGCTTCACCACGGCCAGCGGCCCCGAGGTGTTGTTTCAAACGTCGTGCTTCACCGGCAAAAACCAAGGGCGGATATTTTGACAGCTGAGATTCAACAGCCGACAGCGCGTCGGCGTTGGTATACTCTGGCATCTGTACCCGCGGTTTTTGGCGCCAGGTTGATTTTTGCCACTCACTCATAGCTGTGTCTCCGCATAAGAGGTCTTAGGTTAACGAGCGCTATCTATACGAAATCACACCGGTGCTGACCAGTTTAGATTTGCAAAGTCTTGACGACACGGCAAAGCTATGAACACGGTGCCCGAATTTCGCAAATTCCGGCTTTGCGAGGAGTTGAATTCAGTGACAAGGACGCTGGCCATGCGGACGCAAAGCAAGCCAACAATAAGCCCGGCCTCAGGCCCCCAGATCAAATGCTATGCCTTTGTGCTATTGGACAATTTTTCGATGTTGTCTTTTGCATCCGCGCTAGAGTGCCTACGCATCGCAAACCGCATGATTGGTCGCGAGGCATATAGCTGGAGATTGTTGGCCGAAGGCGGCAGCACGGTGAGTTGTTCAGCCGGTACGTTGTTTCAGGTTGATGAAGATCTGATTGAGCTGCAACGCGATGACACAATTCTGTTATGTGCAGGCATCGCCGTACAGGAAGCGACAACCAAAAAACTGATGTCGTGGCTACGGCGTGAGGCGCGCAAGGGGCTGAAGATAGGCGGACTGTGCACCGCTTCCTACACATTGGCGCGCGCGGGCCTGCTGGATGGCAAACGCGCGACCATTCACTGGGAAAATGCCGATAGTTTCAGCGAAGAATTTGACGAAGTTGAACTGACAAAATCGGTTTTTGTCATTGATGGCAATCGGATGTCGACGGCAGGTGGTACCGCCTCTATCGACCTGATGCTGAAATTGATTGCCAGCGATCACGGCGAGGATATCGCAAACTCGGTCGCGGATCAGCTGATCTATTCATCGATTCGCACCGACCAGGATACCCAGCGTTTGTCGATCCCAACGCGGATTGGTGTGCGCCACCCGAAACTGTCTATGGTCATTCAGATGATGGAGGCCAATATTGAAGAGCCGATCAGCCCGTCTGTTCTTGCTCAGAATGTCGGCATGTCCACCCGTCAGCTAGAGCGCCTATTTCGCCGGTATCTGAACCGATCACCCAAGCGGTACTATATGGAACTGCGCCTGCAAAAAGCGCGTAACCTGTTGATGCAGACGGATATGAGCGTGATCAATGTGGCGCTTGCTTGCGGTTTTGCATCGCCGTCGCATTTCTCCAAATGCTACAGGGCCCATTACGACACCACACCCTATCGCGAACGTGGCAGTAAATCGACTCCTCCCGCGGGGTAGGACACAACAGGGGCGCAGTAGGCCGGTCACATTAGCGCGAGAGCCGGTAGAGCGCCCCATCTGTTTCAGAGGCAAACCAGACGCTGCCATCCGGTGCTTCGTGCAGATCGCGGATACGGCCGGTCTGATCGCTCTTTAACTGCTCCACCTCGGTCAAATCACTGCCAGAAAGCCTTGAAATATAGTCGAATTTAAGAGAGCCAATAAGGAGGTCACCCTGCCATTCCGGCCACATTTTTCCGGAGTATATCAACAGATTGGACGGGGCGATCGAGGGATCCCAATGGTAATGCGGTTGTTCCAGCCCTGCCTTTTCCGTCCCCTCGCCAATCTTCAGCCCAGAATAGTGTCGCCCGTATGAGATGATCGGCCAGCCATAATTGGCGCCCCTTTTGATCAGGTTGACCTCATCTCCACCACGTGCGCCATGTTCTGCTGACCAGAGATTACCATCGCGCCCAAAGGCCAATCCCTGCGGGTTTCTGTGACCGTAGGACCAGATCAGCGGTTGCGCGCCTTTTTGACGGAAAAACGGATTGTCTCGCGGGACGGAGCCATCTGGATTCATCCGCAGGATACTGCCGTTATGTGAGGCCAGCGATTGCGCCGAGGGCCGGTCGCCCCGATCCCCAAGGCTGACAAAGATACGGCCATTCGGTCCTTCTGCAAGGCGGGCACCAAAATGACGACCACTGGTCGTCGCTGGGGCGGCTACAAAAATATCCCGAAGCCCTTGCAACACAGTGTTGCGTCGCGACAGCTGGGCGACGGCTACCGCTGTCGCGGATCCTCGCCCGACCTGCTTGACGTAAGACAGGTAAACGCGTCGGGTCTTTGCAAAGTCGCGTGTGACCATCACATCAAGCAAGCCACCCTGCCCGTTCTCTGCCACCTTTGGAGCGCCCTTGATCTTCAAGAGCTGCTCGGCGTGCAGCAAGAGAAGATCGCCGCTCCGCTGGCTGATCACCACAGATCCGTCAGGCAGAAAGTCAAAGCCCCAGGGAATATCCAACCCATCAACCATCTGTTCAACCCGCAACGTCCCCTGACTGCTGGTTAGGGATTGGGCTGGGCTGACCTCTGCCGATGCAACCAGTGCGCAGACACCACCGCCAAGCACGATCGCTACGGTCTCCAGGCAATTCCGTGGGCTATGAAGTCGCCACAGAGGAAATGCCCTGGAGCGTGGTGCAAAAACTGCGCAACAGATTTGGAATAACCGAATAGCGGATCCTGTCATCATGGCTTTCCCTCTCGTTATCAACACCGGCATACAATTGCCCTATGGGGCCTCCGCGGCTTGGTAAGATATTAGCATCATATTGCAATTTTCCCAATTTGGTGTCGCAGTTCACTGGCAAACGACATTAGTCTTGGCACTTGCGACGCCATAAAAATATGGAAGCATCGCGTATTGGGGCGCAGTAAAAGCCTTTGTTCCGTGATCCGCGCACCGGGCATCGGTTGGGGCGGATCACGACCAAAAAACCTACCAAATGTTGGCGCTAGAGGACTTCCCTTTTTTGACGTGCTTGCCTAGGGTCCGATTTGAACAAATATGTTCCAACAAATGGGAGTTTCAAAAATGAAAAAACTGATGATGGCCACAGCGGCCGCCGCCCTGACTGCTGGCACTGCATTTGCGGGTGGCCACGCCAAGGAAGTGAAGCTGGGTGTGCTTCTCGGGTTTACCGGCCCGATTGAATCGCTGGCCCCTGCCATGGGTGCGGGCGCCGAACTGGCGATGGAAGAGGTCACCAAATCCGGCAAGCTGCTTGACTCCGCCACTGTCACCCCTGTGCGCGCGGACACCGGCTGCATCGACAATGGTCTGTCCACCGCGAATGGCGAAAAACTGATCGCTGACGGCGTGAACGGCATCATCGGCGGTGACTGCTCCGGTGTGACCGGCGCGATCCTGCAGAACGTTGCCATTCCGAACGGCATGGTGATGATCTCGCCCTCCGCCACCTCGCCGGGCCTGTCCTCGATGGAAGACAATGACCTGTTCTTCCGCACATCGCCGTCTGACGCCCGCGAAGGCCAGGTCATGGCAGAAGTGCTGAAAGAGCGTGGCATCAACTCCATCGCGCTGACCTACACCAACAACGACTACGGCAAGGGTCTGGCCGACGCGATCAAATCGTCCTTTGAGGAAGTTGGCGGCGAAGTCACCATCGTGACTGCGCATGAGGATGGCAAAGGCGACTATTCTGCAGAAGTTGCAGCGCTGGCATCCGCCGGTGGCGATATTCTGGTTGTGGCCGGCTATCTGGACCAGGGCGGTCTGGGCATCATTCAGGCCTCGCTCGACTCCGGCGCGTATGACACCTTCGGTCTGCCCGGCGGTATGATCGGTGACTCCCTGCCCAAGAACATCGGGTCGGACCTTGATGGCTCCTTCGGTCAGATCGCAGGCTCCGACAGCGAAGGCGCTGCCATCTATGCTGAATTGGCAAAAGCCGCAGGTTTTGACGGCACCTCCGCCTATTCGCCGGAAAGCTATGACGCGGCGGCACTCTTCATGCTGGCCATGCAGGCCGCGAACTCCAAAGATCCGGCCGACTATGGCTCCAAGATCCTTGAAGTGGCGAACGCACCGGGTGAGAAAATCAACCCCGGTGAGCTGGGCAAGGCGCTTGAGATCCTCGCGAACGGTGGCGACATCGACTATGAAGGTGCCACCGGCGTGGAGCTGATCGGCCCCGGTGAGAGCGCAGGCTCCTATCGTGAGATCGAAGTCAAGGACGGTGCCAACGCAACCGTGAAATTCCGCTGATCCCTTAATACCGGATCAAACCAAGATGATCAGCCCGGGTTCTGCCCGGGCTGTTCCAAATTCAAAAGCCGTCAAAAAGACGGTGGGGGATGAAATGACATGATCGTCGTCGAGGACTTGCACAAGCACTTCGGCGGGTTCCACGCGGTTGATGGCGCATCGCTGGAAATCGCTAAGGGCTCCATAACCGGTTTGATCGGGCCAAACGGCGCGGGAAAGACCACTCTTTTCAACGTAATTGCGGGCGTTCTGCCCCCTACCTCGGGGCGGGTAACCATGGATGGTGAGGATATCACCGGACTGCCGCCGCATGAGTTGTTTCACAAGGGATTGCTGCGCACCTTCCAGATCGCGCATGAATTTGCGTCGATGACTTGCCGCGAAAACCTGATGATGGTTCCGGGAAGCCAATCGGGCGAAAGCCTGTGGAACACTTGGTTCGGGCGCAAACGCATCGCTGATGAGGAGCGCGCGCTGCGGGCCAAGGCCGATGAGGTGCTGGAGTTCCTGACCATCAGCCATATCGCAGATCTGAAGGCCGGACAGGTTTCTGGCGGCCAGAAGAAGCTGCTGGAGCTGGGCCGTACCATGATGGTGGACGCGAAAATCGTCTTTCTGGATGAGGTCGGCGCCGGTGTGAACCGCACCCTGCTTTATACCATCGCTGACGCCATCAAGCGCCTCAACGAGGAGCGCGGATATACCTTCGTCGTGATCGAACACGACATGGAATTCATTGACCGACTCTGCGATCCGGTGATCTGCATGGCCGAAGGCAAGAAGCTGGCGCAAGGCACATTGGACGAGATCAAGGCCAATGAACAAGTGATCGAAGCCTATCTGGGCACCGGTTTGAAAAACAAAGATAAACTGGAGGTGGGCGCATGAGTGACAACCCCTACCAGAATGATCACGGCAATCGCGATGCCTCGATCACCAATGCCCATGGAGCTGGGACGATGCAACCGGCGCATAACAAAAGTGGGCCAACAACGAAGGTCGATGGCGGACCGTTCCTAATTGGCGACACCATGACCGGCGGCTACGGCAAGGGTCCCGATATTCTGCACGATTGCACGATTGCGGTCGACAAGGGCGAGATTGCGGTGATCGTCGGTCCTAACGGTGCCGGTAAATCGACCGCGATGAAAGCGGTGTTTGGCATGCTGGATGTGCGGTCTGGTGCTGTCCGTCTGGACGGTGAAGATATCACCCAGCTTACCCCGCAGGACCGGGTGATCAAGGGCATGGGATTTGTCCCCCAGACCAGCAATATCTTCACCTCGATGACGGTGGAAGAGAACCTGGAAATGGGCGCCTTCATCCGCACCGATGATTTCTCTGACACGATGGAGCAGGTCTATGAGCTGTTTCCGATCCTGCGTGAGAAACGCAACCAGCCGGCTGGTGAGCTGTCCGGCGGGCAGCGCCAACAGGTGGCCGTGGGCCGCGCGCTGATGACCAAGCCGAAGGTGCTGATGCTGGATGAGCCCACAGCGGGTGTCTCGCCCATCGTCATGGATGAACTGTTTGACCGCGTCATTGAGGTCGCTCGTACCGGGCTGCCGATCCTGATGGTCGAACAAAACGCCAAACAAGCGCTCGAGATCGCGGACAAAGGCTATGTGCTGGTGCAGGGGCGCAATGCCTATACCGGCACCGGTCAGGAACTGCTCGCCGATCCCGAAGTACGCAAATCTTTCCTAGGGGGCTAAGAGATGGATTTCCTCAACGCCCTTGTGGCGCTAACTAATTTTGTCGGGGTTCCGGCAATCGCCTATGGCAGCCAGCTTGCGCTTGGTGCGCTTGGCGTGACGCTGATCTATTCGGTGCTGCGGTTTTCGAACTTTGCCCATGGTGACACCATGGCCTTTGGCACCATGATCACCATTTTGGTGACCTGGTGGTTTCAGTCGATGGGTATCAGTTTTGGTCCCCTGCCGACCGCGCTGCTTGCGCTGCCTATTGGTATCGCGGGTTGCATGCTCTTGATGCTGATCACCGATCGCACCGTCTATCGGTTCTATCGCGCACAAAAAGCCAAGCCGGTGATTTTTGTCATGGTCTCGCTTGGCGTGATGTTTATGATGAACGGCCTTGTTCGATTTATCATCGGGCCGGGTGACCAGCGGTTTGCTGACGGCGAAAGGTTCATCATTTCCGCGCGGGATTTCAAGGCGTTGACCGGCCTGCGCGAAGGTCTGGCGATCAAGACCACGCAGGGTATCACCGTGATCACTGCGGTTGTGGTTGTGGCACTGCTGTTCTGGTTCCTGAACAAGACCCGCACCGGCAAATCCATGCGCGCCTATTCAGACAACGAAGATCTGGCGCTGCTCTCGGGCATCAACCCGGAGCGCGTGGTGATGTACACTTGGTTGATCGTTGCGACCCTCGCGACCATTGCCGGTGTGCTTTACGGTTTGGACAAATCCTTTAAACCCTTCACCTATTTCCAGCTGCTACTGCCGATCTTTGCCGCCGCCATCGTTGGCGGTCTGGGCAGCCCTGTTGGTGCCATTGCGGGTGGGTTCATCATCGCCTTTTCCGAGGTGACAATCACATATGCGTGGAAAAAGGTGCTGACCTACGTTGTGCCTGAAACGATGAAACCGGATGGCCTCGTCCAGCTACTGAGCACGGATTATAAATTCGCCGTGTCCTTTGCGATCCTTGTGGTCGTGCTTCTGTTCAAGCCCACGGGCCTTTTCAAAGGAAAAGTGGTATGAGCGAGACAGTCAAAACATCTCTGCTGTTTCTGTTTGTTGGCATGCTGATCCTGCTTGAAGGCAGCACCAACTTCCTCTTCTTCTCCGGGTCTTGGAACTCGGCTCTGGTGATCCTCAATATGGGGTTGGTGTCGGCCATCATGGCGATTGGCGTCAACCTTCAGTGGGGCTTTGCGGGCCTGTTCAACGTTGGCATCATGGGGTTTGTAGCGCTTGGCGGTCTGGCCGTTGTGCTGGTGTCCACCGCGCCAACACCGGGCGCCTGGAGCCAGGGCGGCGTTGGGATCATCATGGCGCTGGCCATGGGGGCGATGACGCTGGTTGCGGCGGTTGCCACCATGCGGATGGTGCCTGCTGGCAAGCTGCGTATTGCGGTGCTGCTGGCGGTGCTGATCCTGGGCTTCGTGATCTACCGGGCGATCTTTGATCCGGCGGTGGCGGGCGTTGAGGCAATCAACCCCGCGCTTGAGGGCAACCTTGGCGGCCTTGGCCTGCCGGTGCTGCTGGCCTGGCCCGCAGGTGGCCTGCTGGCCGCCGGTGTTGCCTGGCTGATCGGCAAGACGGCGCTGGGTCTGCGCTCGGATTATCTGGCGATTGCGACGCTGGGGATTGCAGAGATCATCATCTCGGTTCTAAAGAACGAGGACTGGCTGTCGCGCGGCGTGAAGAACGTTGTCGGCCTGCCCAGGCCCCTCCCCTATGAGGTCGATCTGCAGAACGATGCCGCGTTTGTCGCCAAGGCTGCGGACTATGGTCTGGATCCGGTTCTGGCCTCCACTCTCTATGTGAAGCTGGGCTATTCGCTGTTGTTCACGATTGTGTTGCTGGCGCTGCTGTGGATGGCGCAGATGGCACTGAAGAGCCCCTGGGGCCGGATGATGCGCGCAATCCGTGACAATGAGGTGGCCGCCGAGGCGATGGGGAAGGATGTGACCCGCCGCCATCTGCAGATCTTCATTCTGGGCTCTGCGATTTGCGGTATTGCCGGGGCGATGATGACCACGCTGGACAGCCAGTTGACACCGGGCACCTATAATCCCTTGCGCTTCACCTTCCTGATCTGGGTGATGGTGATTGTCGGCGGGTCCGGCAACAACTTTGGCGCGGTGCTGGGTGGCCTGCTGATCTGGTTCCTGTGGATCAAGGTGGAGCCGATGGGCATCCTGCTGATTGAAACCGTGACAGCAGGCATGTCCGACACTAACGCGCTGAAGCTGCATCTGTTGGAAAGCGCGTCGCATATGCGTTTGCTGACCATGGGTCTGATCCTGTTACTGGTCTTGCGGTTCAGCCCCCGTGGTCTGATCCCGGAACGGTAAAGTCGAAGGTGCGTAGCGGGTTCAATTGCGGACCCCTGAAACAAAAAACGCCGCCCGTGGATATCTCGGGCGGCGTTTTCTTTTGTTCTGGTGGCGCTCAGCGTCCCTTGAACAACCCACCAAGGATGCCGCGCACAAGGCGCCGCCCAGTGGTGCCTTTCAGCTCCTTGATTACTGCTTCGGACATGGCTGAGGCAAAGCTGTCGCGCGGCTTCATCCGTCGCGACGACGACCGGCTGACGCGGCTTCCGGAGTAGCGCCGCCCGGCGTTATACTCACGCGCCATCGGCTCTGCTGCGCTTTCGGCCGCTTCCTCTGATGCCTCAGCCTCACTGGCGGCTTTGGCTGCGCGCTCCGCGAGGATCTCATAGGCGGAGCGCCGGTCGCTGGTCTGGTCATATTTCCCGGCCATATCCGAGGCCTGCAAGAACGCCGCCCGCTCGGCAGTGGTGATTGGCCCCAGCTGGGAACTGGGCGGCCGGATCAAAGTGCGTTCCACCACGCCCGGCACGCCTTTCTTTTGCAACATAGAGGTGACCGCTTCGCCGACGCCAACCTCGCGGATGGCTTCTTCGGTCGAAAACCGCGGGTTCTCTCGATAGGTTTCCGCTGCCATGCGCAGGTTCCTGCGGTCGCGTGCGGTGAAGGCACGTAAGGCATGTTGGATGCGGTTGCCAAGCTGGCCAAGGATGTCTTCCGGCACATCAGCCGGGTTTTGTGTGATGAAATAGATCCCGACCCCTTTGGAACGGATCAGGCGGGCCACCTGCTCCACCTTGTCGATCAGCGCCTTGGGGGCGTCATCAAACAGCAGATGTGCCTCGTCGAAGAAAAAGACCAACTTCGGTTTGTCAGGATCCCCAACCTCCGGCAGTTCTTCAAACAGCTCGCTCAGCAACCACAGCAGGAATGTCGCATATAGTCCAGGTGCGGCCATCAGTTTGTCCGCGGCGAGGATATTGACCATGCCCTGCCCATCCTTCGTGCAGCGCATCAGATCGGCAAGCTCCAGCGCAGGTTCGCCAAAGAGCTGTGCACCGCCTTGGTTTTCCAGCACCAGCAATCGACGCTGGATTGCCCCGATTGAGGCCGTAGAGACATTGCCGTAGCGCAGCGATAGCTGCGCGCGGTTTTCCCCCACCCAGACCAGCAGCGCCTGTAGATCCTTCAGATCCAGCAGTGCCAGCCCTTCCTCATCCGCGAGACGGAACGCGATGTTCAGAATGCCCTCCTGTGCCTCGCTCAGCTCCAACAGTCGCGCAAGCAGCAGCGGCCCCATCTCGGCGACAGTGGTACGCACCGGATGGCCCTGTTGGCCGTAGAGATCCCAGAAAGTGACCGGACAGGCATGGTAGTTATAGTCGCCAAATCCGATTTTGTCGGCCCGGCTGGTAAAGGCGTCATGAAGCTTCTGCGTGGCGCTGCCGGATTTCGCGAGCCCGGAAAGATCGCCCTTCACATCCGATAGGATTACCGGAACGCCCGCATTGGAGAAACTCTCTGCCAGGATCTGCAGGGTGACGGTTTTTCCGGTGCCGGTGGCCCCGGCAATCAGCCCGTGACGATTGGCGTATTTGAGCGTCAGCGCCTGTGGATCGGCATAGTTTTCACCCCCGCCCCCGATAAATAACTTGTCCTGCATGATCTGCCCCCGGCTGTTGTCATCCCGCACACTGCGGTTTCTGTGAAATGAAAATACAAAATTAACCTTTGAATGCGAGAGTGATAATTGCCCGTCGACCATCATGCGGTTGGTTCGGCGGACATTTCCTCCCTGTCAGACTGGGCCGTGCTTCGCGCACGGCCTTTTTTTGTCTACAACACCCTTCACAGCGGTTCTCCTGCAAGCCTTAATTACAAGCCGATTTGTGCATATGCCGCGCGCTATGTGTGCAAGCGTCAATAAATCAACCAGGCGCGACATTTTTTTCGCTTTGTCTGTTGACCGATGGCCGACCCTTTCGTAACGTCCTCCTCAATAACTAAGTCGGCCAGTCCGACGGGGAGAATAATACGAAGAAGGGGGCATTATTGCTCCCTTTTTTGTTGTGTATCAATTGCTTCCAAAGGTGACGAACCTGCTGTTCAATTCCCCGCCAGTCAAAGGGGTAAACATGGTTATTGGACTGACACCGGGTTTCGGCCATGCTACATCGGTGCCAATAACACAGGATAGATGAGGCAATCATGATCAAGTCCCTGACCCCGATGACCCTGGCAGCCCTGATGGTGCTTCCGCTGCCCCTAATGGCGCAGGACAGCACTGGGACGGCCGCGACCGAAGAGAGCCAGCCCGCCGCAGAAGCCCCCACTACAGAGGCCCCCAAAGCCGATGAAGTTCTGGATCTCGGCCAGCCCGTACAAGACGGTCCTCAGCTTGGGCAGCGCTATTCCAAGGAAACCCATGGCGATTGGGATCTGGCCTGCGTCAAAACCGAAGAAGACGCTGATCCCTGCTCCTTGTTGCAGATCCTGACGGATGACGCGGGAAGCCCAATGGCAGAGTTTTCGCTGTTCCGCATTGACCAAGAAGGCAGCCAGGCTGTGGCCGGCGCGACCATCATCGTACCGCTGGAAACACTGCTTCCTGCGGCGTTAACCATCTCCATCGACGGGGCTCCGGGCAAGCGTTACAACTATTCTTTCTGCAACCCGATGGGCTGCGTTGCGCAAATTGGTCTGACCGAAAGCGATATTGCGTCCTTCAAAAAGGGTAAGAAAGCCACGCTGAGCCTGCGTCCAGCGCCCGCGCCTGATCAGGCGGTGAACATGGATCTGTCGCTGAGTGGCTTCACTGCCGGCTATAATGTTGTCGATGTTGTAAAGCAGTAAGCGACCTGACCGCGCTGCCAGACAAAGAGCCGCCGCGTCCCGGGAAAGAGACGCGGCGGTTTTTTGTCATCTGCTTGACGGTGTGGGGGTCAGACTTTGCGTAGTGCCAGAACCGCGTTCAGTCCGCCAAAGGCAAAGGCGTTGCTCAGGGCCACGCTCACATTGGCCGTGCGTGCTTCGTTTGGGACCACGTCCAATGCACATTCGGGATCGGGTTCCTCATAACTGATGGTGGGGGCGATCACCCCGTCGCGCAGCGCCATGATACAGGCCAGCAGTTCAACCGCGCCGGTGCCGCCGATCAGGTGGCCATGCATGGATTTGGTCGAGGAAATCATCAGATTGTCCGCATGTGGGCCAAAGACATCGGCCACAGCGGCGCATTCCGTCTTGTCATTGGCAGCGGTTCCGGTGCCATGAGCGTTGATATAGCCCACTTGTTCCGGGTTGACCCTTGCATCCTGCAACGCGCCTGAGATGGCTCGTGCAGCGCCCTGTTTGCTGGGCATAACGATATCCGCAGCATCCGACGACATCGCAAAGCCTGCAACCTCACACAGGATGTCAGCACCGCGCGCACGCGCATGGTCATATTCTTCAAAGACAAAGACGCCGGCCCCTTCGCCCTGCACCATCCCGTTGCGGTTGGCACTGAAAGGACGGCAGGCGTCCCTCGACATCACCCGCAGCCCTTCCCAGGCTTTGACCCCGCCAAAGCACAGCATCGATTCAGATCCGCCGGAGACCATCACTGGGGCCATGCCCGTTCGCACCATCTGAAACGCCTGCGCCATGGCATGGTTCGACGAGGCACAAGCCGTCGAGACGGTGAAACTGGGCCCCTTCAGGTTATGCTCCATCGAGACATGGCTGGCAGCGGCATTGTTCATCAGTTTTGGCACAACAAACGGGTGCACACGATTTTTGCCATCCTCATAAACGGAACGGTAATTGTCATCCCAAGTCGACACACCGCCGCCGGCGGTGCCCAGCACAACACCGGATTTCTGCGACAGTTCACCGTGGAATTCCAGACCGGATTGGTCGATAGCCTCCTTGGCGGCAGTCAGTGTAAACTGCGTGAACCGATCATAGAGGCTCATCTGTTGGCGATTGAACCGACCCTCGGCCTCAAACCCGCGCACCTGCCCGCCAATGCGGATTGAGAGCCGGTCGACATCGCGAAACTCCAGATCGCCAATGCCACATCGTCCTTCGGCCATGGACGCCAGTGTGTCAGCGACATTGTGGCCAAGGGCATTGATCGTACCCATGCCAGTGATAACAACCCGCTTCATGCGCTGCCTCCAAACCATTTAGAGAGCGTCATTTTTCAGCAATCAGTTTGTCGATGCCCGCGATAATGGCCGCCACATTCGAGATGTCGAAATCACTTTTTTCGGGTTCATTTGCGTTGAACGGAATGGTGATGTCGAATTCTTCCTCGATGGCAAAGATGCTCTCGACCAGACCAAGGCTGTCGATGCCCAGATCTTCCAACGTGCTGTCCAGTGTTACATCCGATGGTTCCAGCACAGCCTGTTCGGCGATGATGGTGATGACCTTGTCCTGAGTGCTCATGAGGCCCCCTTTAGTGGTGCTTACGCGTCATGTAGTGGCTGCGCCGTTACTTGAAAACCGCCTTCTTCAACGCGTCAATGTCGCGCATCAGACGGCTCAGGCGTCTCTGCCCCTTATACATTTCGGTATGTGTCTCCATTTTGACAGCCGGGTATCCCATCACCACACGTCCTGCCGGTACATTGGACAGGATCTTGGTCCCGCCACCGGCGATGACACCGTCGCCAATGAACAGGTTATCCGCAACACCGGTCTGGCCACCTAACACCACGCTATTGCCGATATCGACCGAGCCGGAAATCCCGGTCTGACCACACAAGAGGCAATCGCGCCCGACACGGGTGTTGTGGCCAACATGAACGAGGTTGTCCAACTTGCTGCCGCTGCCGATCACAGTGTTGCGGATGGTGCCATTGTCGATGGTGCAATTGGTGCCCAGTTCTACGTCATGACCAATTTCAACCGCACCAAGGGAGTGGATGCGCAGCCAGCTCTGGGCTTTGGTCTCACCCTGCGCTCCCATAGTCTTGCGTGCGGTTTCCACGCCCGACACTTCGGGCGTGACATAGGAAAACCCATCCCCACCAACCCGCGCGCCGGGTTGGGCACGAAACCGGTCGCCGATCTTGGCACGGGCTCCGATGCTGACGCCTTCCCGTAGATAGGCCTCGATGCCGATGGTGACATCCGCGCCAATGTAACACTGCGGGCCGATTACCGATCCTGCGCCTATACGTGCGCCGGCAGCGACCACAGCCAGCGGTCCCACCGAAACACCTTCGCCAAGTTCGGCATCGGGATCGACGACGGCGCTGGGGTGAATGCCTGTGTTGTATCCCTGTCCAACATCAAGCAGACGCGTGACGCCCCCCATGGCCAGTCGAGGCCGCGGAGCGAAAATAGCGGCTTTTAACCCCATGGCCTGCCAATCGGCCCCCTCCCAGACCAGCGCAACACGGGCGTCGCCCTGATCTAGGCTTTCGGCATATTTGGAGGCCATGGCCATGGCAAGATCGTCGGGCCCGGCGTCCTGCGGCTCTGCTGCGCGCTGAACTGTCAGATCCAGATCACCTGCGGCCTCTGCCTTAAGAGAGACGGCTATTTCGCGGACTGTAAACATATCGGGCCCTTCCGGTCTGTTGCCTTTGGGCCCGAGGATTACCCTTGTACGCCGGGCAACACCACCCCTGCCCGTTCTAGCGCCGCCCATACCTTGGCGTCACGGTCATAGATGTCGCGGCGGTATTCTGGCTGGCCTTTTTCGGTCACAAAGGCGGTGCGATAGATGATATGCACCGGGACCTTTTGATCCAGTACCACTTTGGTTTCTTTGCCGCTGTTGAGGATACGATGAAAGAAATCTTTGGGGTTTTCCGTCTGGCGTGCCAGCAAAGCATATGCAAATTCAAAGGGTTGCGCCAAGCGAATGCAGCCGTGTGAAAAGGCGCGCACCTCGCGTTGGAACAGACTCTTTTGCGGCGTGTCATGCAGGTAGATATTGTATTTGTTCGGGAACATAAACTTTACCAGCCCCAACGCGTTCTTCGCACTAGGCGGCTGTCGCATTGCAAAGGGGAACGTGCGTGCGGTGTATTGCGAGAAATCGACCGCACCGCGGTTCACTTTGCGGCCCCGGCTGTCGGTGATTTCGATATGGCTGACTGCGTTGGGGTTGCTGCGCAGCTTTGGAAGATATTCCTTGGTCACGATGGATCGCGGGACGTACCAGCTTGGGTTAATGACCAGATGTTCCATCTCGTCGGAAAATTCCGGCGAGCGACGGTCGGCGTTATCCTTCCCGATAACAGAGCGCGTCACAAAGGTGACTTCGCCATTGTCGATGATCTTGGCAGTAAAATCTGTCTGATTGACCAGCACATGGCGACTGCCCCGGTCCGGAGTCAGCCAGCGTTCCCGTTCCATCGCGACAATCACCGATTTCAACCTTGCAGAGACCGGCTTGTTGATTTCCTTGAGTGTGCCACCACCCGCGACGCCATCGGCCGTCAGCCCGTGATCGGCTTGGAATTGCTGGACGGCCCGCTCCAGCGCGGTGTCATAGCTGCGCGCGGCACTTCGTGGCAGATATCCCATCGCAATAAGACGGTTTCGCAGTGCAATCACCGGCTGCCCGCTATCGCCCCGCTCCAGTTTTTTGGCCGAAACACGTGGTCCCCAACCGCCGATGTCCTGAAGCTTTTCAAGCCGCATCTTTTCGCGCAGCAGCGCCTGATATTGCGCAGTTTGCGGGGCAAGGCTACGCAGATAAGCCACCGGGGCCTCATCACGAATTCCGGTCAGATAAGCGGCAAAATCGGGTTGATGTTTCTTGCGGACAATACCGTCATCAATCCGACGAGGTTCCAGTAGACCGGTTTGCAGATCGCTGGCATAGCCGACCAGCGCGCGGCTCATCGCAACTTCGGCCCGACCCAGATCACGGGTTGTGCGAATATCAGCCAAGATCTGCATAAGCTCGTTCATCTCGTTTGCCCGGTCGGGAAGCCCGTGAATCGGTGCCTCACCAAGGGCCCGGAACAACGCTGCACGGCGCGTGCGCGATGCGTCGTCACTGCCGGTCCAGATCGCGGCATAGCCGGTTTCGCGATAGAACTGTGCTACGGGATCGCTTGCAGATGCAGCTTCGGCAACCGCTTGCTTAAAGGCCGTGACCTGCGCCTGTGCTGGCGCCACATTCGCCCCAAGTGCAAATCCACCAAGCGCGAGCGCAAATAGGCCCGCCTGAAAGCGTGGCCTGATGGTTGAAATGGCGCGGGTCAGCAAAACAGGCGACATGTGGTTACGGTCCTCAAATGAATTGATTTTCACAGCTTAAAGCTGCCTACATGAAATCCTGGTAAACGCCAGCCCCTGCTGTCCAATCACATTTTGATCAGCGCATCGCGGCAACAGATGATTACGTTATATACGCCTCAGCAGCAGTGTTCCCGCCTGTGGCCGCGCCGACACGCAGAGGGGAAATTAACCATTTATTTCCCTTTTGCGCAAAAAATTGCCGAAATTCACGGCTCATGTCGAGCTGCAACATTCAAAACTTGGCGCACGATTCTGTATGTGCAATACAGTTGTCGCAAGGAAACAGGACCACGAACCGCTCGTAACATCGGGCACAGGCAGAGACTTCAGGCGTACGGGACAACGCAGTGACAATGGCAACTACTGATAAATCGGGATTTTCCCGTCGTGCTCTGTTGGGCGCGTTCGCGGCAACAACCTTGGTCGCCGCTCCAACCTTCTCCAATGCGGCTGGTTTTCTGCGTGGCGCAGGCGATATCCGACGGATCCGGATGTTTTCTGGCCGCACGGGTGAACGGATCGATATGGTCTATTGGATTGATGGTAAATATATCAAAGACGCGGTCAAAGAAGTGAACCACTTCATGCGTGACTGGCGCAACGATCAGGTCAAGGAAATCGACCTGCGTACCATCGACATAATGGCGGCGTCGCATAACTTGCTCGACGTTAATGAGCCTTACATGATGTTATCTGGCTATCGCAGCCCCAAGACCAACGCCATGCTGCGCAGCCGCTCTCGCGGCGTTGCCAAAAACTCGCTTCATATGCGCGGCCAAGCCGCCGACCTGCGCCTGAGCTCGCGCTCTGTTTCGCAGATGGCAAACGCCGCCAAAGCCTGCCGCGCTGGCGGTGTTGGAAAATACCGAGGTTCGAATTTCGTTCATATGGATTGCGGCGTAGTCCGCAGCTGGAACGGTTAAGCCAAAGCCGTCCCTGTTCCGACGGACCCGTTCGTTCCGGCATATCCGTCCATGTCTGCACCTCGCAACATTCCCCCGAGAAACCCGCGCCATCCCGGTTTGCGGGTTTTTTTGATGCGATCTTGCCTGGTGATTTCGCTGCTGTGACATGTTTATCGTCCTTTATCGTCATAGTACAAACGCCTGAATTGAATTGTGGTTCCATTGTTTTTTGTCGTTGCAGAGCCATCCTGTCGCAGCTATACGACCTCTATTGGCACCTGTAGCTCAGCTGGATAGAGCGCTGCCCTCCGAAGGCAGAGGCCAGAGGTTCGAATCCTCTCAGGTGCGCCATATATCCTAAGTTCTGATATCAATCCCGATGTACTCTATTTCACAGTCAATCGGGGGTGGGTAGCGGCAAGACATGGCCGGTCCAGACTCGGAATATGGACGTCATCACGACTCCGCACTATTGTTATGCCATCCCGACAAATCCGGGGCGGGAGAGAGCGGCCTGCGTCCATGAGGAATGGTTTTACCCGTGGGTCGCTCGTTTAGCCTTCTCGGCGTCGCTTGGACTCGTGCCCGATAGCGATTTTCCAATCACATCTACCATCCATTCAATAAAAAAAGGCCAGACCGAAGCCTGACCTCTCTGTCGCATGATCTTGAGCTGGCTCAGGCGCGGCGGCGGCGACCACCGGCGCGCCCACCGCGGCCACGGCCTTCTTCGCCCTCTTTTGCGGGCTCTTTGTTGGCCTTGATCCATGCGCCACCATGCGGATCATTGTTGGTCAGCAGGTTGGCGGCGCGGATGGCCTCCATCTCCTTGCCTGGGCGCGGTTTGGTGGAACCCAATCCAAACATCTGAACAAAAGCCTCGTCTTCCATACCCTCAGGCAGAGTGATGCCTGCAGCTTCGACTTCGGCACGTTTCTCTGCGATTTTCTTCTGATTGATCGGCAGGGCGACCGGGTTCATGATCGCGGAGGTCATGCCTGCACCCATTGCCATCGGCAGGAAGGCGTTGTTTATGCCGTGACGGTTTGGCAAGCCGAAGGACACATTGGAAGCGCCGCAGGTGGTGTTAACACCCAGCTCCTCGCGCAGACGACGGACCAGGGCAAACACCTGAAGGCCGGCCGTTGCCATCGCGCCAATCGGCATCACCAGCGGGTCAACGACGATGTCATGGGCGGGGATGCCAAAATCTGCGGCGCGTTCGACAATTTTCTTGGCCACGGCAAAGCGGACATCGGGATCTTCGGAGATACCAGTGTCATCATTGGAGATCGCCACAACTGGGACGTTGTACTTTTTGACCAGTGGCAGCACGTGCTCCAGCCGCTCTTCTTCACCGGTGACGGAATTCAGCAACGGACGGCCCTCGGCAGCCTGTAGACCGGCCTCAAGCGCGCCGGGAACCGAGGAGTCGATACAAAGCGGCGTATCGGTGAGCCCCTGCACCAGCTCGACGATCTTGGTCATCAGCGGTGGCTCGGTCTCATTCGGGTTCGGGTTGGAATTGTAGACAACACCTGCATTGATATCCAAGATGTTGGCCCCGGCCATAACCTGCGCCAGCGCGTCTTTCTCAACGGTTGAGAAATCCCCGGCCTCAAGTTCCGCCGCCAGCTTCTTACGGCCGGTGGGGTTGATCCGTTCGCCGATCACGCAAAACGGTTGGTCAAAGCCCAGGATGGCGGTTTTTGTTTTAGATTCTACGACGGTACGGGTCATTGTTTATCCTTGGGAATTGACCGGCTGCGCTGCTGCGCCGCCGTTGTTGATGGCCCAGGTGGCGTTGGTTTTGATACCACCCAGCGGGAAGAAATGCACATTGGTGATGTTGAAATCCGGGTTTGCGGCCTTGTGGGCGGCCAGCTCGGCGATCACGTCGGTCGGCTCATAGGGCAACAGCAACTTGGACACGTCCATGGCCCTTTTTTGCAACACTTTCAGCGATGGGCCGACACCACAAGCAATGGCGAATTTGATCAACGTCTGAAGCTTTGCCGGACCCGCAATTCCGATGTGGATCGGCAGGTCAACGCCTGCGGCTTTGATATTGTCCGCCCATTCGATGATGGGCTTGGCTTCAAAGGCAAACTGCGTGGCCAGGGCCATTTCAGAGTCAGTACGCTCTGAAAATTTCTGTTTCCACAGAAGCGCATCAGCGACGTTCTTCATGCTTCCGTCGGGGTCAATATCTTTGTTGCCCTCGGGGTGACCTGCAACGTGCAAATTGGTAAATCCAGCTTTGTCGAACAGCCCGGTTTCCAACAGTTGCATGGAGCTGTCGAATGCGCCATGAGGTTTGGCCACACCGCCGGCCAACAGCAGCGCCTGTTTGACGTCAGCTTCGCCCTGATAGCGTGCAATCCAATCGGCCAGCGTCGCCTCGTCCTGGATGATACGCGCTGGGAAATGCGGCATCACCGGATAACCTTCAGCGTTCAACCGCTTGGCGGTCTCGACCATTTCCTCAATCGGGGTGCCTTCGATATGGGCGATGTACACGCGGGTTCCGGCTGGCAGCAGGTCGCGGAAGTTCTCAACCTTGGAAGCGGTGCGGGGCATCACCTCGATCGAGTAGTTTTCCAGAAAGGCCTCGACCTCGGGGCTGGTGGGCTGGGTTGTCCCAGCATCGCGTTTTTTGAAGTTCAACAAAGCCATAGTGGCCTCCCAAAAAGATGTCAGGCTCATGCCCATCCGTCGTTTGCGATCAGCGTCTTGAGCCGGTCCTGATCATATTCCGCTTCCAGACGCTGGGCCTCGGCCTCAGCGACATCCGCCGGTTCACCGTCTACCGGATAGGCGGCGGCCTTGCGCCATTCTGCCAGATAGGCATCTGCGTCCTTTGCGTTCACTTTCATGGCGGCGCGGTCGATGGCTTGTTCAAACCGCTCTTCCAATTGGCGTTTGGCCCCGCGACGGCCTTTGCCGACGATGATTTGTGCTGGGATATCGCGCCAGTAAACGATTGTGACGTCGGGCATTGCCGTGGCTTCCTTTGCGTCTGGGTATGTGCGTTTCTAGTGTGGCATCGCAAGCGACGGTCGCCGGATTTCGACCTGACATTGGTTTGGAGCGACCTTTTTAACGTCGTTCCTGAATAGCAATGCGGTCCGGCTCTGGCTACTGTGCGGCTGTCTCATAATATTCATCAGCTTTATGAATTTGACCGGCAAAGCGTTCAAATTCGTTCAAAAATCGACAATGGGTGATCATGCAAATCTTCATCTCAGGCACCGGGCCACCTTGCACGTGGCGATGAGCGAACATATGCTTGACGCAACACGATTATCGGAGGGCGTGAATCATGGCGCCCAGGCGTTCTAAAGGTGCGGACGCATTTCCCCGAGCGGTAGAGAGCCCTGCACCGGCCCGACCAGATCCGGATGCGCTATATGCTGCGCTCGATCTGGGGACAAATAGCTGCCGGATGCTGATTGCCCAACCAAAGGGCAGCGGCTTTCATGTGGTGGACAGCTTCTCAAAGTCGGTGCAGCTTGGCGCCGGGCTGGAGCGGACCGGGCGTTTGTCGCGCGCGTCCATGGCGCGCACCATTCAAGCGCTGCGGATTTGTCAGCAGAAACTCAAACGCAACCGCGTTAAACGGATGCGGCTGGTCGCGACCGAAGCCTGCCGTCGTGCCAAAAACGCGCGTGAGTTTATTCGCCAGGTCCGCCGTGAAACCGGATTGAATCTTGAAATTATTCAGCCAGAGGAAGAAGCACGCCTTGCAGTGATATCCTGCGCGCCGTTGGTGTCCACTAAGACAGACCAGTTGTTGGTGGTGGATATCGGTGGCGGGTCGACGGAACTGGTGTGGATTGATATCTCCTCCATCGCGCGCCGGGATCGGCCCTCTGCCATCATGCGGCTGCACGCTGGTTTCCATCCAGCAGAGAGCCCCTTTCCTGCGGCCAAAGTCGTTGACTGGATATCAGTGCCGCTGGGCGTTGCAACGCTGCGCGATCAGTTCAACGATGTGGAAGATGACGCCGCACGTTTCGCCCTGATGAGCTGGTTCTTTGAGGAAAACCTTGCGGATTTTGCCCCCTACAAGGATGAGCAGACCCGCCAAGGGTTTCAGATCGTCGGCACCTCTGGCACGGTAACCACCGTTGCGGCCTCCCATCTGGGGTTGAAACGGTATGATCGGACCAAAGTAGATGGATTGCGCATGACCAGCGATCAGATTGACAAGGTCATACGCTCTTATCTAGAACTCGGCCCTCAGGGGCGGCGCAGCGATCCGCGCATTGGCGAAGATCGGCAGGCGCTGATCATGTCAGGCGCGGCGATCCTGCAGGCGCTTTTGCGCTGCTGGCCGACAGATCGCCTGTCAGTGGCGGACCGAGGGCTGCGCGAAGGCCTGCTTTATGCACAGATGAGCGCCGATGGCGTATTGGAAGACGGGCCGTTCTGACGGCCACACACAGGATATGAGCGTCCGATAGCTGGCCAGATGCGGCCACGGGCGACAAGGAACAGCGGATATGGCAAAGACACCCACTGGCAAGAACACCTCCGGGCGCGGGCAGCGCGACCTGAAGGTCAAGGTCAAGACCGCCCGCGGGCGCAAGCTCAGCTCAACCCGCTGGTTGCAGCGGCAGTTGAACGACCCCTATGTCAAACGCGCGCAAGCCGAAGGTTATCGCGGACGTGCGGCCTATAAGATTATGGAAGTTGACGATAAATTCCGCTTTCTTGTGCCCGGCGCGCGAGTTGTCGATCTAGGCTGTGCCCCTGGTGGCTGGGCCCAGGTCGCGGTCAAGCGTATCAATTCAATGGGCGAACGGACCGACAAAGCCGTCGGTCGTATCATTGGCGTCGATTTGCAAGAGGTAGAGCCACTGGCGGGTGCAGAGTTCCATCAGCTGGATTTCATGGATGATGGTGCTGACGATCAGGTCAAGGGATGGCTGGGTGGCAAAGCCGATGTCGTAATGTCGGATATGGCGGCCGCCAGTTCTGGCCATAAACAAACGGACCACCTGCGGATCATCTCACTTTGCGAAACGGCTGCCTATTTCTCGTTTGACGTGCTGGAGATTGGTGGCACTTTTGTGGCCAAGGTTCTGGCGGGTGGGGCCGAAGGCGAATTGCAAAAGCTTCTCAAGCAGAAATTCACCAAGGTTTTTCACGTCAAACCGCCATCTTCACGGTCCGACAGCTCGGAGAAATTTGTAGTCGCCACAGGATTTCGCGGTAACGTTGCGGAGGCGACCGACGATTGACGTCTGATTGAATGATCGACGGGGCAGATTGCTGCCCTGCCGCTAGTTTCATCAAAGTCGCGCTATTTTATCCGGCGCGCTGCCAAAGGACCGCAGTGCCATAGCCTGCAAGGCTGCGGTTTCTTTAGATGCGCCCTCAGACCGCAGAAAGACATGCGGGTCATCCGCATATTGCCCCGGATCAACAAGGGCGCGCCGCTTTAGCAAGCGCTGCATGATGAACTGGCTGGCTGGAAATTTGCTTTGCAAGACGCGCATATGACCCTCATACCGTTGTCAGCCGGATTTCCCGGTGTTGGTCTGAGGATAAGCGACCCACTGGGCCGTGTTCATGACGCAATTGTGGCAAACCTGCCTTATTGTTGTGATTGACGAAACAATAACGATCTGGTTCTCCTACCTGTTTCCTAGGGTTTGCTTCTGGACGTCGGGTGTAGCAGCACGCCATTCAGCTCTGCCCCCAAAATCAAGATTGCAGAATTGAGATAGAGAAAAATCAGCGCAGCCATAGCGCCGGCCAGCCCCGCATATGTCGTGGAATAAGCTGCGAAGCTGCTGATATATATAGCAAAGGCCAGCCCCGCAGCCCACCACAATATCACTGTCAGTAGCACGCCCGGCAACACCTGCGTGAAGCGATGACGCTTGGCTGGAAGCACCATGTGAAAGGCGAAAACCGCGATCAGCGGGATCACTGCAACCAATATCCCATTCAAGCCGCTTTCCCAATCGCGGGTGAGTGGGACCTGCGGGAAGAAGCTCGCTAGGTGACGGGCATAGAGCGGCAGGATCAGTTCGAACACCGCTGCCGCCATGATGCCGGCACCGCCGAGAATCACCAGCCCGATGCACAACCCCCGGGTTTTCCAGAACGGACGTGTGTCCCGTTCATGATAGGCTTGTACGATCGCCAACCGTATCGCATCCACTCCGTTCGACGCAAAGTAGATCGCGATGACGCCGCCAAGCGTTACGACGCCGGTCGATGATGTTGCCAGAACCGAATAAACCTCGCGTACGATGGGGTCTGATACGCTTTCGGGCCAAGAACCAAAGACCAGTTCGACCAGATTTTTCAGATCAATGCGGTCCGATAGGGACCCTGCCACCGCGCCTGTCAGCGCCACCGTGAACAGGATGAACGGGAACAGTGCCAGCATCAGCGACATTGCGATATGGCTGCTCAGCACCCAACCGTTCTTATCGTTGAACCGTTTGGCGGCCAGATACAACGCATAGGCGCCGGGCTTCACGTAGGGTCTGATGCTCATATTGGGGACGCTCTCATAGCTGGATGTGAAAAACCAGACCTTTCAGAGAGATATAGTTCAGAGCCGATGACCAGCACAGGGTAATAGGCAAGAGGAACCGCACGCTGAGCTGCGGAGGTTTTGGCCAGCGCTGATCCATGGCGTTTTGTGGTGGGGTCTGGCGTCACAAACGGCCTAAGGCCATGGCAGATATACTGCGTTTTCGGTGAGCAACTTCCTTAGCTTATATCGCTACCTTGTTGATCCAAAACGAAAACCTCTCTTAGGACCGCCACCAGAAATGCCGTACTGATGCCAAAGGCGAACAAACCGGTGACCGCACCAAAGGCGGCAAAGATCCGCATGCCCTCACTCAAAACGATGTCGCCGTAGCCAAGCGTTGTGTAGGTCGCAAGCGAAAAGTAAATCGCTGTGTTCCAATCCCCGATTGCGCCGGAAAATATCAGCGCAGTCGCCCAAATCCAAACCTGCATCGTGTGGGCAAAAACAATCAACCCAATGGCGATGAACATGACCAAACCGATTTGAAAAACCCGTCGAGCGCCTTGCAGGTAACCCGTACGCTTGCGCAGGAAATGGATACAGAACACCAATAGTGCCGCCTCTACCGCAAGACAAATGCCAAGGTATAGGCTGCCCAACAGCAACTGTTGAATGAGCGTCATAGATGTTCTGCCCTTGTCTCGCCTGTCTTGGCGCCTGTCCTTATGTCACGCGGCGCATCAGTTGGATGCTATCCGGCAATGTGCGTGCCATGCTCAGTCCGGGAACCGGCACAATATAAATCTATGGGTTCTGGACAGCTTACGAAATCAGCGTTGAGACATGCAATCGCGATAATGCTGTTTTACCAGACGTTTGCGGCGCGCTTCGGGGGTATTGAAATAGTCGTCACGATCACTGGCCTCTGACCCGTTCCGGGACCCTGCGCTGCGGACCTTGCCATCCTGAATACTGATGCCAAAACGGGCGGTGCCCGAAAAGGTGATCCCGACGCGATCATTTCCAAGGCCTAGCCCCTGACTGCTATCGCTGCGTGGAACACCGGCGTAGGCCTCTGCACGATTGCGACAGACCTCTTCTGCCTGATTGTCTGAGGATGCCTGCGCATGGGCTGCCTGCGTCATCCCAGTTGCTGTCAAAGCAACAAGTGCGACAATTACTCCAGGACGACAGGATGGCAGTAAGAACGGCAACATGGCAAAACCTATTGTATATGACATCCATCTTTTCATGGGCAAACCTCAGATGGGGGCTATATCGCATCTCGTCAATGCTTTGCAGAAAGAACCTGTACCCAGCTGAACCACTAAGCCCGCTCCCAGCTCGATGAACGGGGCCGAATTTCGGAAAAGTTGATTAATATGCAAGAGGTTATAGTTCTATGCTAATCATAAGGGACATCTGTAAATCCTACGCAGGCCCGTCTGGCCCCGTGCCAGTACTAAAGGCGGTTTCGCTGTCCCTTTCGGCAGGCCGCAGTCTTGCACTGACCGGCGACAGTGGTTCAGGCAAGAGCACACTTTTACATCTCGCGGCAGCCTTGGACCAATTTGACAGCGGCGAGATTACAGTTGGCAACGTTGCACTTGCCGATCTGGACGATGATGGCCGTGCGGGTCTTCGGCGCAGCCAAGTGTCGCTGGTGTTTCAGCAATTCAACCTCATTCCAGCTTTGAGTGTTGAACAGAATATCAGTCTGCATGCCCGCCTTGCAGGGCGTGCAGACGAGGCCTGGATCGGGGTGCTGACAGACCGTCTGGGACTGACAGAGTTCAGGATGCGATACCCAGAACAGCTGTCTGGTGGCCAGCAGCAGCGTGTCGCCATCGCCCGTGCCTTGGCACTGCGGCCAAAACTTCTGCTTGCAGACGAGCCAACCGGAAATCTTGACGAGGCATCAAGTGCTTCGGTGATGGAGTTGATGCTTGATCTGGTTCGTGAGACAGAGGCGGCCCTGCTGCTGGTCACGCATTCGCATGATATTGCGGCGCGGCTTGATCAGCGGGCGCATCTCAGCGGCGGTCAGATTATTGGGTGCAGCACATGATCCGTCCCGCACTAGGTGCGATCCTTTCCCATTGGCGGCAGCATCCGTTGCAACTGGGGATGCTGATAACCGGGCTCGCGCTTGCCACTGCGCTTTGGTCAGCGGTTCAGGCCATCAATGGCGAGGCCCGTGCCAGCTACGCGGATGCGGCAGCGCAGATATCTCCTTCTGGTCAGTCCTACCTTGCACCACAGCAGGGGTATATCACTATTTCCCAATATGTTGCGCTGCGACGTGCAGGCTGGCAGCTGTCTCCTGTGTTGACGGGATCTTATCGGGGGCCAGATAATGGGCCTGACGGGGCCAGTCTTGAGCTGATCGGGATTGATATTCTGTCGAACCCGGTGATGGCACGGCTGACTGATGATTTTAACAAGCAGTCTAGGGGGCCTGACAGCGGCAACAAGATGATAGATCTCACGCCAGAGGATCTTCTGCTGCGTCCTGGGCGGCTGTTCGTTCACCCTGAGACAAATATCGCTGTCGGCGGAACAGATGTTCCCCCTGTTATGCGCTCGACACTGGTTCCGCTTGGAGCCGCGATCAGCGATATCGCCACCGTGGCGAAACTGTTGCAAAGGCCGAATGCGATTAGTCGGCTAATTCTATTGCCGGATCAACCTGCTGGCCTCACGCCACTCGCAGATTTGGCTCCAAATCTGCGTCAACAGACCCCATCAACCGGCGCTGATACGGCACAGCTCACGCGCAGTTTCCATCTCAATCTCACGGCCTTTGGCCTGCTGTCATTTGCTGTGGGATTGTTCATCGTTCAAGGCACCATTGCACTGGGAATTGAACAAAGGCGTGGAATGTTTCGAACGCTGCGTAGTTTAGGTTTACCACTCAAAGCATTGGTATATATTGTTTTTGCTGAGCTATTGGCAATCACGATTGTAGCTGCACTATTGGGGTTGCTACTGGGATATCTGGTTGCTGCGGCGCTGCTGCCTGGTGTGGGTGCGACCCTGTCGGGCCTCTACGGCGCGTCATTAGAGGGCAGCTTGCAGCTACGCCTCAGTTGGGTTGTTTCTGGCATGGCAATGGCATTGGCGGGTATGGGTCTTGCCGGCGCGCAGAGTTGGTTCAGTCTGTATCACTTGCCAATTTTGGCCGCACCAGCTGCAACGGCGCGCGGCCAACAGGCCCTGCGCGGGCACAAGGTCTCTGCGCTTGCAGGGGCGGCGATGCTGGTTTCAGCGCCCTGTGTTCCACTGTTGTTTGACGGGCTTCTGGCCGGGTTTGTATTCCTAGGCGGGTTAATGCTTGGTGCGGCTCTCTTGTTGCCGCTCGTCTTATCGGGCCTTGCGGGGGTTGGTACGCGTCTGGCGCGTACACCTGTTTCACTGTGGCTTTGGGCAGACATGCGCGCGCAACTGCCGGGGTTATCGCTGGCCCTGATGGCGCTTTTGCTCGCTCTGGCGACCAATATCGGTGTCGGAACAATGGTTTCTAGTTTTCGCCTCACCTTCCTTGGCTGGTTGGATCAGCGATTGGCGTCTGAACTGTATATGACTTTGCCGCGCAATGAGATGGCTGCGGATGTGTTGCCCTGGCTGGCGTCACGGGATATCCGCGCCCTGCCCATCCGCCATAGCGATGAACGCTATGATGGCGCGCCGATGGAGGTTTACGGCATCATCAATGATGCCACCTATAGGGACAACTGGCCCTTGCTCCGGGCGGATCCGGACGTCTGGCAGTCCGTAGACGCGGGCACCGGGGTGTTGATCAATGAACAACTGTCGCACCGCGCGGCTCTGGCACCGGGTGATCCTTTGCAGATCGCGCCAGGCTGGCAGATGCCCATTGCAGGTGTCTATTCGGACTACGGCAATCCCCATCCCCAGGCCATCGTCGGTCTGCCAGTGCTTTTGCGCCATCGCCCTCAGATTGACAACCGTCGGTTCGGTCTGCGTGTTCGACCCAGCGCTGTCGGCCAACTCCGCGCCGATCTGACGGCCCGGTTCGATTTGCCAAGCGGCGTCTTTATCAACCAAGGGGAGCTGAAGGCGCGGTCCTTGGCGATTTTTGATCGAACATTTGTGGTGACGGCGGCCCTTAACCTTTTGACCTTTGGGGTGGCGGGATTTGCGATTCTGACCAGTCTGCTGACTCTCTGGAGCCAGCGGTTGCCGCAACTGGCACCGATCTGGGCCATGGGACTGACACGGCGGCAACTGGCACGATACGAAGTCCTGCGCAGCGTCTTGCTGTCAGGATTGACAGCGCTCTTGGCGCTACCACTGGGATTGCTGTTGGGCTGGGCCCTGTTGGCTGTTGTCAATGTAGAGGCCTTTGGCTGGCGCTTGCCGATGGTTCTCTTTCCGCTGGACTGGCTGCGCTTGTTCCTGATGGCATTGGCGGCTGCGGCGCTGGCCGCGGCACTGCCTGCGAGGCGTCTCAGCCGTCTGAAACCCGCAGATCTATTGAGGGTATTTGCAAATGAACGGTAATCGCGTGACAGCAGCCATAGTTGGCTTGGGACTCGGGCTCGGGTGGGTGACGTTGCCCGCAATGCTTGCCGCCCAAGGGTACGCAGGATTGGGAACAGAGGCCGCAGGCTTTGCCGTACCACAGCGCGGTGTCGCATTGAAGTTTCCCCGCGATCACGGCCCCCACCCTGACTATCGCATTGAATGGTGGTATTTAACGGCCAATCTGACCGGTGAAGATGGGCGCGACTACGGCGTGCAATGGACGCTGTTCCGCTCAGCCCTGCACCCGGAGGGGGCGGACGGTGAGAGGGTCACGACATCCTGGTCGGATCCGCAGATCTGGATGGGCCATGCAGGTTTGACCACCCCGGATCATCACTATTATGCTGAACGTCTGGCCCGCGGCGGTATTGGTCAGGCCGATGTGCGCACTGCACCGTTTGAGGCCTATATCGACGATTGGAACATGCGAGCCGGGGGCGCATCGACAGGTGATGGGTTGGACCAGCTTTCTCTTCGAGCCAGCGGGACTGCATTTTCTTATCAGCTATCGCTGCGTGCCGAGGGTCCGCTCGTTCTTCAGGGGGAGTCGGGCTATTCCGTGAAATCCGCGAGCGGACAAGCCAGCTACTATTACTCGCAACCTCATTATCAGATCTTGGGTGTCTTGCAGCTACCAGATGGTCCGATCAAAGTGACGGGGCAAGGATGGCTAGATCGTGAATGGTCCAGTCAACCGCTCGCAGAGGATCAAACCGGTTGGGATTGGTTTTCCTTGCGCTTTGACAGCGGGGACAAGCTGATGGGGTTTCAACTGCGGGGACACAATGATTTCACCTCTGGAACCTGGATTATGGCGGATGGTCAAGCGACAGCATTGGAACCCGGCGCGTTGCAGGCAACCCCGATTGCGACCAGCACGGTCGAGGGGCGTGAGATCCCAACAGGCTGGCATCTGCAATTGCCCGAACAGGAGCTCGACATCCGGGTACACGCGTTAAACCCAAATGCCTGGATGGACACCAGCTTCCCCTATTGGGAGGGACCGGTCAGCGTAAACGGTAGCCACAGTGGCAAAGGCTATCTGGAGATGACTGGATACGGTGAGACCTCAGACTCGCGCTAGATCGGTACACGAACGCAGGGATCCAAAAACGAAAACAACATGACAAAGGGGCGCCGTATTGGGCGCCCCTTTACAATTTACCTACCGTTCATTTGGGCCGGATCAGCGCACCACATAGACCGAACAGGTCGAATGCCGGATCACTCGCGCCGCATTGGGGCCAAGCAGGTAATCCGACAGCTCCGGCTTATGCGCGCCAATCACGATCAGATCGGTCCCCGCCTTGTCGGCAACCTTCAGGATCTCCTGATAGGCTTTGCCGGTGGCGACCACATGGCGGACCTTGGCGTTGCGCTCGGCTCCCAGAGCCTCTTCGCACATCTTGCTCAGATGCTCTGCCGTTTCCTTGACCGCACGGTCATGGTGGTGATCCTCGAAGAACCCCGAGACCCAGCTTTCGCCAAAATCCGGTAGGACGTTGACCACATCAAGTTGTGCCTGATCCAGATCCGCCAGCCGTGCCGCTTCGCGCAGCACCTTGGCATCAACGGTTTTATCACTCAGCTCCAATGCGCAGAGAACAGATTTGCTCATGCCGGGACTCCTTCCTTGCTGGCCCGTGCGCGCTGCAAGAAGGCGATCATCGCCAATAGCAGCAGCGCCGGGATGAAGATCAATTCCTTGGGCAGCTGGTCTGCCGGGGCCTGTACACTCAGCAGGCGCACCGGTTCGTCGGCGTAGAAGTCGAAGCTGTCCATGCCCGACTGCGCGGGCGTGCCGAACATCGGTTCGTCCAGTTTGACCACACCATCCTCAGGCAGGAGCATCAGGCCAAACCCATCAACCTGTGCCTGACCATCGCCACCATCAGCGACGGGCAGGATCAGCGTTGTGGTCTTCTGCTCACCGGTGTCGAAATCCGGCCCTTCCACGGTGATCCGCAGCTCGCTACCGGCTGGGGCCGTGGCCACGGTTTCCACCAATGCCGCCGGATCCGTGCTGGCGAACGGAGGCATCAGCCGGTTCATGAAGAAGTCCGGGCGGAACAGGGCAAAGGCGACCAGCACCAGCAACACGCTTTCATAGATGCGGTTGCGGGTTAGGAAGTAGTTCATCGTACCTGCAGTGAAGGCCAGAATGGCGATGGTCGCAGAAATCGCCACCAGAATGCCCTGCACCCAAGTCACATCAATCAGCAACAGGTCGGTGTTGAAGATGAAGACGAAGGGCAGCGCCACGGTGCGCAGGCTGTAGAAGAACGCCACAAAGCCGGTGCGAATGGCATCGCCCCCCGACACCGCAGCGGCAGCAAAGCTGGCCAGACCCACAGGCGGTGTCACATCCGCCATGATGCCGAAGTAGAACACAAAGAGATGCACGGCAATCAGTGGAACCACCAGTCCCGACTGCGCGCCAAGTTCTACCACAACGCCGGCCATCAGCGAACTGACAACGATGTAGTTGGCGGTGGTAGGCAGCCCCATGCCCAGCACCAGCGACAGAAGGCCGACCATGATCAGCATCAGGATCAGGTTACCGCCGGACATCAGTTCCACCAGTTCCGACATCACCTGACCAACGCCGGTCAGCGTCACAGTGCCAACAATGACGCCTGCCGTGGCCGTGGCCAGGGCAATGCCGATCATATTGCGCGCGCCGTCAATCAGCCCGTTCCACAGATCATGCACCCCATCAAGGAAGCTGTGCGCCAAAGTGCTTTGCCCCCGGAACAGCGCCTTCAATGGTTTTTGCGTCAGCAGGATCACAAACAGCAGTGCCGTCGCCCAGAACGCGGACAGACCCGGCGACTTCTGCTCAATCATCAGGAAGTAGACCAAGACGATGATTGGCAGTAGGTAGTGCAGACCCGCCTTGTAGATTTCGCCTACCACTGGCAGCTCGACCTCAGCTGCATTTGGGTCATCAGGCACTAGATCATCGGTCCCGGCCGCCAGCCACAATAGCCCCAGATAGGCTGCAACGACCAATAGCGACAGCACAAGGCCAGAGGCGCCGGGGATCGCGGCGGTGATCGCCTTAATGGGATATTGAATGCCGTAGCAAAGAGCCGCAAACCCCGCGAAAAACGCGGCCATGCCGCCGATGGTCCGCCCCATAGACACCACGCGGTTGCCCAGCGTGGGCATGTTCCGCTTCACCGCCTCAAGATGGACGATATAGACCAGCGCAATGTAGGAAATCGCGGCCGGCAGGAAGGCATGGGTGATCACCTCCACATAGGAAATGCCGACGTATTCCACCATCAGGAAGGCCGCAGCCCCCATGACGGGCGGCATGATCTGGCCATTCACCGAGGAGGCGACCTCGACCGAACCGGCCTGCTCCGAACTGAAGCCCACCCGCTTCATCAAGGGAATGGTGAAGGTGCCGGTGGTCACCACATTGGCGATGGAAGAGCCGGAAATCAGACCGGTAGCGGCAGAGCCAACAACAGCGGCCTTGGCGGGACCACCACGCAGGTGACCAAGCGCGCCAAAGGCCATCTTGATGAAGTAATTGCCAGCCCCGGCCTTATCCAGAAGTGCGCCGAACAGCACGAAGAGGAACACGAATTTTGTGGAGACACCCAGCGCAATGCCAAAGACCCCTTCGGAGGTGATCCACATATGGCTCATCGCCTTTTTCAGGCTCGCGCCTTTCCAGCGGATGACTTCCGGCACCCAGTCGGAGGAGCCAAAGAATACATAGGCAAGAAAAATACAGGCGATGATAGCCATGGCCGGCCCCAGCGCGCGACGTGCCGCTTCGAACAGCAACAACAGTCCGATCAGGGCTACCCATTTGTCCGTATCATCGGCAAGCCCGCCGGAATTCACGACTTTCTGGTAGAAAATGTAACCATAGAGCGCGATAATTGCTCCGACGATGGACATGATCCAATCTTGGATCGGAATGTAGTGACGTGGACTGGATTTCAGCGCGGGATACGCCGCAAAGGCGAGGAAGATTGCAAAGGCCAAATGAATCTGGCGTGAGTTGTTGACCACGCTGCCGGGCAGCAACAGGTTAGAAACTGGCGAGGCCAGCACCACCTGAAAGACCGACCATATTACCGCGACAATCGCCAGAAACAGCCCAACCGACCCAACCGGGTTGCGTGCGCCGGCATCGGAGGATGCGACGAGGTCCTGTAGCTCTTCTTCGGTAAGCGGTCGATTTCCTTGAACATCGGATGTCATGGAGTATCCCCCTGAGGCCGTCAGACACTGCGGCCGGTTATTCTTGGGTGTTGCCCTTGGCCCCGACGCGCCCTGCTCCCTGGTGGAGTTTCAGCGCCTCATGGCAAAGGGCAAAGCCTTCACGGCAAGGGCAAAACGGGGCACCAATTGGCGCCCCGTTGCAATCATCAGAGATGGGTTACTCTACCCAGCCCTGCTCTTTGTAGTATTTCGCAGCACCGGGATGCAGCGGCGCGGACAGGCCTGCGGTTGCCATTTCCTCAGGCTTGAGGTTGGCGAATGCCGGGTGCAGCTTTTTGAAGTCATCGAAGTTCTCAAAGACCGCTTTCACCACGGTATAAACCGCCTCGTCGGAGACCTGATCGGAGGTGACGAAGGTCGCGCCCACACCGAATGTGCCGACATCCGCGTCAGAGCCACGGTACATGCCACCGGGGATGGTTGCGGTCCGGTAGAAGGAGTTGTCGGCGATCAGCTTTTCAACGGCTTCGCCATCAACAGTCACCAGAACGGAGTCACAGGCGGTGGTGGCTTCCTGAATGGAACCCGAGGGGTGGCCAACGGTGTAGACCATCGCGTCGATCTGGTTGTCACAGAGCGCTGCGGACTGTTCGGCCGCTTTCAGCTCGGTTGCCAGCGCAAAGCTGTCCATGCCCCAGCCTTTGGCTTCCAGTAGCACTTCCATGGTGCCACGCTGGCCGGAACCAGGGTTGCCAATGTTGACGCGCTTGCCTTTGAGGTCGTCAAAGCTGGTCACGCCGGCATCCGCGCGGGCCACAACGGTGAAGGGCTCGGGATGCACGGAGAACACCGCGCGCAGACCTTCAAAGGCGCCCTGATCTTCGAATTTGGAGGTGCCGTTGTAAGCGTGGTACTGCCAGTCGGACTGCGCCACACCAAATTCCAGCTCGCCTTCGCGGATGGTGTTGATGTTGTAGACAGAGCCGCCAGTGGATTCCACGGAACAGCGGATGCCGTGCTCTTTGCGGGTCTTGTTGACCAGACGGCAGATCGCGCCACCGGTCGGATAGTACACGCCGGTTACACCGCCGGTACCAATTGTGATGAATTCTTCTGCCATGGCAGCAGGCGCCATAAAGGCAGTTGCTACAAGGGCGCTAACGGCCAGCTTGGTGTTGGTCATATGTGTTGTTCTCCCACGTTTTTTGTCGTCGAAACCGTTAGCCGCATGACGTGCGGCTGGGGGTCGTTGAACCCTTGGGGACATGTAGACGCCAGGTGTGATTTGTCGCGCGTTCTGGCAACAATTTCCGGCAGGTCCAGAGGTTTAAGCGTTTCAGGCGCATCCGGCCAAGTCAAGGCTTGCGGCCCGCCCCGTTGCCAAAGGGCACGGGGTTTCTGCGTATCTGACACCGATCCCGGAATTTTCCCCCGTACCCACATCCGTTGGATTCGGCGTACTGTGGCAGATTGTCACATCAAAGTGCAAGCCAACTCTGCCAGTCAAACCCCTTTGACGGCGATATTTTTTGCGAAATTTCCGGAAACGCCGATGCCATAAAAGAGTGGATCCGGCACCGCAAGGGGCAAAAGCGTAAAAGCCTCCCCATTTGTATCGTGAGCCGCTGTTGTTCGGAGTGCGGTGACGGCCCGCTCGGAATGTGAATACAACGGCCGTGACAGGTGATTTTCCCGCCTATAATCCGGCGAAGGCGTGATGGCGACTTGCCCAAGCGCACGTCTGGTCGCAAGATGGTCCGGCGGGCACGCGCCACGTTCAGGGCCATGGGGTCATTGATACGCTTCCCTTTGTTCCTCGTCCCGGCCCCCCGGATTCAACCACAGTCGCCAGCAGCAAGGCCAGCAGAAGGACAGTCCCAATGGAATATCACCGACCCAGCAGTTTTGCCGAGGCGGCAGAGCTGGCGGCCTCAGCCAAGGGTGTGACCCGTGTGCTGGCCGGCGGCACCGATGTGCTGGTGCAGATGCGGGCCGATATCGTGACCCCGGATACGCTGATTGATATCAAGTCAATTAAGGGGGCGCGGGACATCCGGCAGGAAGACGATGGCAGCTGGACCATCGGCGCCGCCGTGGCTGGGGCCGAGATGAGCGAGCACCCTGCCCTGTGTGCTGCCTGGCCCGGTGTGGTCGAGGCCATGGATCTGATTGGTTCAACCCAAGTACAAGGCCGTGCCACGTTGGCTGGCAATCTGTGCAATGCCTCGCCAGCGGCGGACAGCGTGCCGGCTATGGTCGCCGCGCAGGCGACCGTCAGCATCACCGGCCCAAACGGAGATCGCAGCGCCGCTGCTGTGGATATTCCCTCAGCCCCCGGAAAAACCACGCTTGCCCCCGGTGAGCTGATCACTGCCGTGCATCTGCCCGCCACTCAACCGCGTCAGGGCGATGCCTATCTGCGGTTCATTCCGCGCACCGAAATGGATATTGCAGTTGTTGGTTGCGGCGTCTGGCTGCGACTGGAGGGTGACACCATTGCGGAGGCGCGTGTTGCACTGGGCGCTGTTGCCCCGACGGTGCTGCTGGTTGAGGCCTGTGCCGATGCGCTTATTGGCTCCACGCTGGACGACGCGGCGCTTGACCGACTGGCCACCGCCGCCTCCGATGCCTGCACTCCGATCTCTGACAAACGCGGCACCGTTGCCTTTCGCACGCAAGTCGCGGGCGTGATGGCGCGCCGCGCTGCCGAAATCGCCTATACCCGTGCCAAGGGAGACACAGTATGAGCTCGAAAATCCACGTCTCGGCCACCATCAACGGCGATGCGGTCGACTATCTCTGCGACCCGCGCGAAACCCTGCTGGATGTGCTGCGTGACCGGTTGAACCTCACGGGCGCCAAGGAAGGCTGCGGCACGGGTGACTGCGGGGCCTGTTCGGTCACCTTGAACGGTCGGTTGGTCTGTTCCTGCCTTGTCCTCGGGGTTGAGGCCGAAGGCCAAGAGATTGCCACGGTCGAAGGTATCGCGCCTGACGAAACACTGCATCCGCTGCAACAGAAATTCATCGACCACGCCGCGCTGCAATGCGGGATCTGCACGCCAGGTATTCTGGTCGCGGCCAAATCTCTACTGGAGAAAAATCCGGACCCCAGCGAGACCGAAGTACGCTATTGGCTGGCCGGCAATCTGTGCCGCTGTACCGGCTATGACAAGATCATTCGCGCCGTGATGGACGCGGCAGCAGAGATGCGGGAGGCATCATAATGGCTCTGGATCAACGAAAAACCGACTTCACCCAAGTGGGAACCCGCCCCAATCGCCCCGATGGTCTGGACAAGGTCACTGGCAAGGCGCGCTTTGGCGCCGATGTGACCGCACCGGGGATGTTGTTTGGCGCCATCCTGCGCAGCCCCCATGCCCATGCCCGGATCAAACATATCGACACCAGCAAGGCTGAGGCGCTGAATGACGTAAAGGCGATTGTCACCCGCGCCGATTTCTCCGACGCGATCCAGCCCGCTCCCGGACTGGAAGGTGAACAATGGAATGTGCTTGAAAACGTGATGGCAGGCGATACCGCGCTTTATGATGGTCATGCCATTGCTGCGGTTGCCGCCACCTCTGCCCTCGCCGCGCGCGATGCGCTGAAGCTGATCGAGGTTGAGTATGAGGTGCTGCCCCATGTGACTGATGTCGACAAGGCCATGGCCAAGGATGCGCCGGTGATCCGCGAAGGGGCAGCCGATTATTCCGTGCCAGACGGGATGCACCCCAATGTGGTACGCTATCACGAAAGCGGCCATGGCGATGTCGAGGCGGGTTTTGCCAAGGCCGATCTGGTGGTGGAGGAGCATTTCGTCACAGAGGCCACGCATCAGGGCTATATTGAACCACACGCCTGTCTGGCCCAGCTGGGACAGGACGGCAAAGGTGAGCTGTGGTGCTGTACGCAAGGCCACTGGTATGTGCAAAAGAACTGTGCGGCGCTGTTGGGCATTGAGACATCACAGCTGCGTGTCACCGCCTCGGAAATCGGCGGCGGTTTTGGCGGCAAGACCACGGTGTTCATCGAACCTGTCGCCTTGGCCCTGTCGCGCAAGTCCAATCGTCCGGTGAAATTGGTGATGAGCCGCCCGGAGGTGTTCCGCGCCACCGGCCCCACCGCCTCGACCTCCATGGACATCAAGATTGGTATGACAGCGGATGGTATCATCACCGCAGCACAGGGCACCTTCCGCCTACAGGGCGGGGCCTTTCCGGGTGCGCCTGCGGATATGACCGCCATGTGTGCCTTTGCGCCCTATGATCTGCAACATGTTCAGCAGGTCGGTTATGATATCATGAGCAATCGTCCCAAACAGGCCGCCTACCGGGCGCCCGGCTCGCCGATGGCGGCTTATGCGGTGGAATCCGTGATTGACGCGCTATGCCGCAAACTGGATCTCGACCCTGTTGATGTCCGATTAAAGAACGCCGCCCGCGAGGGCACCAAAGCCTCCTACGGGCCAAAGTTCGAACGCATCGGTCTGGTGGAAACGCTAGAGGCCGCCAAGGCGCATCCTCACTATGGTGCCCCGCTGAAACCGGGTCAGGGGCGCGGGATCTCCTGCGGGTTTTGGTTCAATCACGGGGGCGAAACCTCTGTTTCGCTGTCGCTGTCAGAGGATGGCACCTGCCAGATCTCTGTCGGGACACCGGATATCGGCGGCTCTCGTGCCTCCATGGCGCTGATGGCGGCAGAGGTTCTGGGCATTCCCTATGAGAGCATCCGTGTCACCATCGCCGATACCGCAACGCTGGGATACAATGATGTCTCCCACGGCAGCCGGGTGACCTATGCCAGCGGTCTGGCCACGATCAAGGCGGCAGAGGATGCCGTGGCCAAGCTCAGCAAACGCGCGGCGGCCAAATGGGGCATTCCTGAGGATGCTGTCAAATGGGAAGACGGCCACGCCGTACCCTCTGGTCCGAATGCAGGCAATTTTGACCCGCTACCACTGGCTGAAATCACCCATGACATGGGCCAGACCGGTGGACCGATCTCAGGCCATTTTGAAGCCACCCCCGAAGGGGCCGGTGTCTCCTTTGCCACGCATATCGTCGATGCCGAAGTCGACCCGGAAACCGGCAAAACCGCCGTGACGCGCTACACCGTCATTCAGGACGCGGGAAAGGCGATCCACCCCACCTATGTGGAGGGGCAGTTTCAGGGTGGCGCCGCACAGGGTATCGGCTGGGCGCTCAATGAGGAATACATTTACGGCGAGGATGGCCGGTTGCAGAATGCGGTCTTCCTCGACTACCGGATCCCCGTCGCCTCTGACCTGCCGATGATCGACACGGTGATTGTCGAAGTACCAAACCCTGGTCATCCCTTTGGCGTGCGCGGTGTCGGCGAGACATCAATTTGCCCGCCTCTCGCTGCCATTGCCAATGCAGTTTCTGCGGCGGCGGGTGTACGGTTGCACGCTCTGCCGATGTCGCCACCGCGTATTCTGGCGGCATTGGAACAGCAGCGCGCCAGTAACAGCTAAGGCCCTGCAAATGGCGTCCGAGCACATCAAAACAAGTCAGAGCGCGGGGACACCGCGCCTGACCGTTCACCTTTGGTCTGGTTTGCGGCGTTTTGCCGAGGGCCAAGAGTTGGTAGAGGTTGAGGCAACAACAATTGGCGCGATGATTGCGGCGCTTAAATCTGCCTATCCGGCACTTGCCCCGGCCTTGGACGCAGGCGTATCCGTGGCTGTGGATGGCCGTATCATCGCAGCCAGTCTGGATGAGCCGCTCGCCCCTGAGAATGAAATATATCTGATGCAGAGACTACGCGGCGGCTAGGCGTGCAAGATGATTGCACTTTAACGCCAATGCGCTAGGACAACATCCAACGGCGGCGCTGGGCTCGCCATCAACGGAGGACCCCACGTGAAAATCAACGGCACGCATTATCGTTCGCTCTGGTGGGATGAGGATCAATCGGTTCTGATGATCATTGATCAGCGCTGGTTGCCGCATGAATTTCGCATCCAGCCCGTTGCTACATTGGACGAGTTTGCCACCGCGATTGTCGAGATGCGGGTGCGTGGTGCGCCGCTGATCGGGGCCACGGCCGCCTATGGTATGGCGCTGGCTGCGGATCTGGATCCGTCCGACAACGCATTGAAGGCCGCCTGGGAACAGCTCAATGCCACCCGCCCCACCGCGATCAATCTGCGCTGGGCGCTGAACCGATGCATGGAGACGCTGACCCCTCTGCCTGAGGAAGACCGCGCAAAAGCGGCGTTGAAGCTTGCCCATGCCATCGCCGATGAGGATGTCGAAATCAACCGACGCATCGGAACCTACGGGCTGACGCTGATCCGTGATATCGCGGCCAAGAAACCTGCAGGTGAGCCAGTGCGCCTGCTGACCCATTGCAATGCCGGCTGGATCGCCACTGTTGACTGGGGCACGGCCACCAGCCCGATGTATCAGGCGCATGATGCCGGTATCCCCATCCACGTCTGGGTCGACGAGACCCGCCCGCGCAATCAGGGCGCGCTGACCGCTTGGGAGTTGGGCAGCCATGGTATTAGCCACAGCTACATCACGGACAATGCCGGGGGCCATTTGATGCAGCACGGGCAGGTTGATCTGGTGATCACCGGCACTGATCGTACCACTCGTCAGGGCGATGTCTGCAACAAGATCGGCACCTACCTGAAGGCGCTGGCCGCGCATGACAATGGGGTGCCTTTCTATGTTGCCCTGCCCTCGCCCACCATCGACTGGACAGTGACTGATGGCGTTGCTGAAATCCCGATTGAGGACCGCGACAGCCGCGAGGTCAGCCATGTGCAAGGCGTGCTTGATGGCGGAGATATCGGTCTGGCACAGGTCACCCCCGAAGGTACGAACTGCGGAAATCCGGCCTTTGACGTGACGCCCAACCGACTGGTGACCGGGCTGATCACTGAACGCGGGATCTGCGATGCCTCGGCCACGGGACTTGCGGCACTGTTCCCCGACCTCATCCGCAAGGCGGGGTGACGCCGCCATGACCGATATTGCGCCCGAGGACAGCAACACGCTGCGCCAGTCGATCATTGATGCCTGTCTGGAAATGAACCGGAATGGCATCAATCAGGGCACCTCAGGCAATATCTCGCTGCGGATCGCTGGGGGTGAGATGCTGATCACCCCATCCGGCATCCCCTATGAGGCGATGACCCCGGAAATGATTGTGCGGATGTCGGTGGTCGGCAGCCCGGATCCGCAGGATGGCCAGCCTGCCCCCTCTTCCGAGTGGCAATTTCATCAGGCGCTGCTCTCAGCCAAGCCAGAGGCGATGGCCGTCGTCCATGCCCACCCGGTGAACTGCTGCGCCCTTGCAGTAAACCACATGCCTATCCCGGCCTGCCACTATATGGTGGCAGCATTTGGCGGGCATGATGTTCCGCTCGCCGATTATGCGCTTTTTGGCAGTTCAGAGCTGTCGAACCATGTGGTCGCGGCAATGGCAAACCGCGAGGGGTGCCTGATGGCGAACCATGGCGCCATCTGCACAGGCGACACACTGGCGCGCGCCATGTGGCGGATGGCCGAGCTGGAGCATTTGGCGGCAACTTATATTCGCGCGCGCAGCATTGGCACGCCAAGGCTGCTCAGCCACGCGCAGATCGACGAAGCGCTGGCGGCATTTACGAGTTATGGCTTGAAACAGGATTGAAGTCCCGACTCGCATTTGCGCGTTAATCGAACATCTTCCCGGCCCGGTCGAGCGATCATCAGACAGGGCGACCCGCCCCTTACTGCATCCCGCTGGTCAGGCGCTACTTTTTGAGCGTTGCTCTGACTTATCTTGAAAACCAGCGTAAATTCCCTTGCGTTAGCGCAAAAGATACGACCTCATATCAGGGAATTAGGAAGCAAAATGACTGATCCTCTGATTTTCGACGGCCACAACGATCTATTGCTGCGATTGCATAATCGCGATGTTTCTCCCGGCAAAGACGGGTTCCAGGGTGATGGCGGGCAGCAAATTGACCTTACCAAAGCGCGCCACGGCGGCTTTGGTGGCGGCTTCTTTGCCATCTATGTGCCTGACGTTGTCAGCATCGATATGCGTGACGAGATGTCGTCAGACAGCTATGACCTCCCCTTATCCCAAGAAATCAGCTGGTCCGAAGCCGCCCCCGTGGCCCTGTCACAAGCGGCAATCCTGTATCAGCTGGAACGCGACGGTGCGCTGAAAATCTGCCGCAGCACGAATGATATTCGCAGTTGTCTCGCAAATGGCGTGATGGCAGCGGTTCTGCACATGGAGGGGGCCGAGGCAATTGATCCGGATTTCCATGTGTTGGAGGTGCTCTATCAGGCGGGCTTACGCTCTCTCGGCCCGGTCTGGAGCCGCCCGACCCGGTTTGGCCATGGTGTGCCGTTCCGCTTTCCGGGATCACCTGATACCGGGCCAGGTCTGACGGCGGATGGCAAGCGGCTGGTGCAGCGCTGCAATCAACTGGGTGTGATGATTGATCTCTCCCATCTGAATGAGGCTGGGTTCTGGGATGTTGCGGAGCTGAGTGACGCGCCGCTGGTGGCCACGCATTCCAACGCCCATGCTTTGACGCCCCACAGCCGCAATCTGACCGACCGCCAGCTGCATGCCATCCGTGACAGCGATGGCATGGTTGGTCTCAACTTTGCCGTGGCCTTCCTGCGGGAAGATGGGCGCATGGACGCTGATACGCCGCTTGATCGCATGCTGCGCCATATCGACCACCTGATCACCCAACTTGGGGAGGATCGGGTGGGTTTCGGCTCGGACTTTGATGGCGCCACAGTGCCAAAGGACATCGAAACCGTCGCGGGTCTCCCCGCCCTTCGCACCGCCCTGCGTCAGCACGGCATTAATGATGACCTGCTGAAAAAACTGTGCCACGGCAACTGGTTGCGGGTCCTAGATGCGACCTGGGGCGATCTCTGACTTTCCACAGGCTGCCGCCTTTGCTCATCGTGAGCCATGGTTCAGACAACAACAAGACGCTGACAACAGCGCGATATTCAAAGATTAAAAACACGATAGGGAGTTAAAGATGAAAACCATTCAAACCCTTCTTGGCACCGCCGCGCTGGGGCTGGCGATTGGCCTCACCCCGATGGCCACGATGGCAGAAACACCGGCCAATATGCTGGTCATTGCCAACCGTATTGATGATATCACCACACTGGATCCGGCGCAGAGTTTTGAGTTTGCAGGCGCAGATGTGATCCGCAATATTTACGGCAAACTGGTCAACTTTGACCCGTCCGATCTGGACGCAGGCTACCAGCCGGATCTGGCCGAAAGCTGGACTGTCTCCGAGGATGGCCGCACCATCACCTTTACCATGCGCGAAGGCGTGACCTTCCAATCCGGCAACCCAGTCCGGGCCGAGGATGCCGCGTTTTCGCTGAAGCGCGCGGTTCTTCTGAACAAGACGCCATCCTTCATCATCACCCAATTTGGGTTCACGCCCGAAAACGTCGATGAAACGATCAAGGTTGACGGCAACACTTTGTCGATCACAACGGATAAGCGCTATGCGACGTCCTTTGTTCTGAACTGCCTGACCGCCACCATTGGCGCGATTGTCGACAAGGAATTGGTCATGGCCAATGAAGTCGACGGCGATATGGGCAACAAGTGGTTGACCACCAATTCCGCAGGCTCCGGCCCTTACAGTCTTGCCAGCTGGAAGCCGAAGGAAAGCGTCACCCTGAGTGCCAGCCCGTCTTACTACGGCGGCGAGGCAGCAATGAAGCGCGTTATCGTGCGCCACGTTCAGGAAAGCGCCACCCAGCGTTTGATGCTGGAACGTGGCGACATTGACGTAGCCCGCGACCTGACACCGTCGGATGTTGACGGTCTCGCCGGTGTGGACGGTGTCGAGGTGCTGCGCGAAATGCGGGGCCGCCTGATGTACGTCTCCTTCAACCAGAAACACCCGGAGCTGTCCAAACCTCAGGTCCGTCAGGCGCTGAAATATCTGATCGACTATGACGGCATGGAAAACAGCTTCCTCAAGAACTGGTATGTCGGCCATCAGAACTTCTTGCCCAAGACGTATCTCGGCGCGGTGGATGAAAACCCATTCTCCTTCGATGTTGAAAAGGCCAAGGCGCTGCTGGCCGAAGCGGGTGTTGAAAATCTGGAACTGACCGTCGGTGTGCGTGAGGCGCAGGAGCGTCTGGAAATTGCGCAGTCGTTGCAAAACACATTCGCGCAGGCGGGGATCACGCTCAATCTTGAGGTTGGCACCGGCAAGCAGATCCTGGGCAAATACCGCGCACGCGAGTTGGATATCTATCTGGGCGCATGGGGCCCGGACTATCCCGATCCGCATACCAATGCGGGAACCTTTGCCTATAACCCGGATAACTCGGACGAAGCCAATGCAACCGGTCTTCTGGCCTGGCGCAATGGTTGGGACACTGGCGGGCTGACTGAAAAGGTTGCTGCTGCTGTTGTAGAAGGCGACACAGAGAAGCGCGCGGAGATGTATCATGAGATCCAGGCGCAATTCCGTGACACTGCCCCCTTTGCCGTCATGTTCCAGCTGATCGAACAGGCGGGCATGGCCGACAATGTCGAAGGGCTGAGCCTCGGCGGCGCCATCACCTCGGTCGCCTACTGGGATGTGACCAAGTAAGATGGCGAATTTCGCAACAGAAACGGAGCGGCGGCCTTGGCTGCCCCTCCCCCCTTGGGCGCGCGGCACGCTGGTGACGCTGTCGTCCATCGCGGTCACTATGCTGGGCCTCTTGTTTGTGACCTTCCTGATCGGTCGGGTGATGCCCATCGATCCGGTGCTGGCCATCGTCGGCGAGCGTGCCACCGAGGAGCAGTATAACGCCGCCTACCGCGAGCTGGGCCTTGACCGGTCGCTGGCGGTGCAGTTTTTCTACTATGTCACCGATGTCCTGCGGGGTGATTTCGGCACCTCATTGCTGACAGCACGCGATGTGTCCACCGATATTGCCCGTGTGTTCCCGGCGACGTTTGAACTGGCCACTATTGGCATTTTTTTCGGCTGTATCCTTGGTGTGCCACTGGGCGTCATCGCCGCGGTACGCCGGGGCAGCTGGATTGACCAGATTGCCCGTGTGATCGCGCTGGTTGGGTACTCCATGCCCATCTTCTGGCTGGGCCTGATGGGGCTATTGCTGTTCTACGGCATCCTGGGTTGGGTCGGTGGGCCGGGCCGTCAGGGGATATTTTATGAGGATATGATCCCGTCGGTCACCGGGATGATCCTGCTGGATTCGCTGATTGCGGGCGACTGGGGCGCGTTTCGCGATGCGTTCTCACATATCGTGCTGCCTGCCGCGCTGCTGGGGTACTACAGCCTCGCCTATATCAGCCGCATGACGCGGTCCTTCATGCTGGAGCAGCTTTCGGCGGAATATGTCACCACCGCCCGCGTCAAGGGCATGAGCGAATGGGCCGTGGTCTGGACGCATGCATTTCGCAATATCCGCGTGCAACTGATCACCGTGATCGCGCTGAGCTATGCCAATCTCCTTGAGGGATCAGTTCTGACCGAGATCATTTTCTCCTGGCCGGGAATTGGCAGCTATATCACCACCGCTCTGCTGTCGGCGGATATGAATGCGGTGTTGGGCGGCACAGTTGTTGTTGGTCTGGTGTTCATCTGCCTCAACATCTTCTCCGACCTTCTCTATAAAGTCTTTGATCCGAGGTCGAAATGAGCATGTCTTCGCAAACCACGGCCCCAAAGCAGGGCCTGCGCGCCTGGCTGCTGACTGACACGCCGACATCACGTCGTCAGGCGCGGCTGGCCGCCCTCTATCAAGGGTGGCTTTCATTGCGGCAGAACCACATGGCCATGGTTGGCCTTGGCATTCTGATCCTGCTGATCTCCATTGCTGTGCTGGCGCCGGTGATCGCGCCGCATGACCCTTATGTGCAGAACCTCGCCAACCGGCTGCAACCGCTTGGCAGCGAGGGGCATATTCTGGGCACGGATTCCCTTGGTCGCGATATCCTCAGCCGCTTGATCCACGGTGCGCGTATCACGCTTTATATCGTCGCATTGGTTGCAATGATTGCGCCGATTGCAGGGCTTCTCGTGGGGACGGTTTCCGGCTATGTTGGTGGCTGGGCTGATATCATCCTGATGCGGATCACCGATATCTTCCTCGCCTTTCCAAGGCTGGTTCTGGCGCTGGCCTTTGTGGCCGCGCTTGGCGCCGGGATCGAAAACGCCGTGCTGGCGATCTCTCTCACCGCTTGGCCGCCCTATGCGCGGATGGCGCGGGCAGAGACGCTGACGATCCGGTCCTCTGACTATATCAGCGCGATCCGGCTGCAAGGCGCAGGTCCGCTGCGGATCATTATCAAGCATATCTGGCCGCTGTGCGTGTCTTCGCTGATCGTGCGGGTGACACTGGATATGGCCGGGATCATTCTGGCCGCTGCTGGACTCGGCTTCCTTGGCCTTGGCGCGCAACCACCCAGCCCGGAATGGGGCGCGATGATTTCCGAAGGGCGCCGATTTATTCTGGATCACTGGTGGGTTGCCACCATGCCCGGTCTCGCCATCTTTGCGGTCTCACTGGCCTTCAACCTGCTGGGCGATGGCCTGCGTGATGTATTGGACCCAAAGGACAGCGCCTCATGAGCACGCTATTGGATGTAGAAAACCTCTGGGTGCGCTTTCCCACCCGCAATGGGATCTTTGATGCGGTGCGCGGCGTGTCGTTTTCGCTTGGCCGTGAGCGGCTTGGGATTGTTGGCGAAAGCGGCTCGGGTAAATCCATGACCGGTCGTGCCATCCTTCGCTTGATCCGCCATCCTGGCATTGTTGAGGCCGATCACATCAATCTGCATGGTGAAAACCTTCTGGCCAAATCCGAACGTGAGATGCGCAAGGTCCGGGGCGAGCAGATCTCTATGGTGATGCAGGATCCGAAATTCTCGCTCAATCCGGTGATGACCATTGGCGACCAGCTGATCGAAGCGCATCGCCTGCACAGCAAATCCACCAAGACCGATGCCTATGCCAAAGCCCTGGAAATGCTGGAGGCCGTGTCGATCCGCGACCCGGAACGGGTGATGACCGCCTACCCGCATGAGATGTCCGGCGGCATGGGCCAGCGCATCATGATCGCCATGATGCTGATCCCCAACCCCGAAATCCTGATCGCGGATGAGCCAACTTCTGCGCTGGATGTCTCCGTACAGGGTCAGGTGCTGTCGATCATGGATCGGCTGGTGAAGGAACGCGGCATGGGGCTGATCTTTATCAGCCACGATCTGAACCTTGTGTCGCAATTCTGCGACCGCGTGCTGATTATGTATGCGGGCCGCATCGTCGAGGTCTGCGACGCCAATCACCTGCATGAGGCCCAGCACCCCTACACCAAGGGGCTATTGGGCAGCCTGCCCCGGTTTGACGCACCGCGTCCACGGCTGGAGGTCCTGCAACGTGATCCCGCCTGGCGGGATGCCCCCAGCGTGGAGGGACGGTGATGACAACCGCCTTGGACATCAACAATCTGAACGTCTATTTCGGCGAACGCCACGCGCTGGTCCATGCCGTCAAAACGGCCTCTCTCCGCGTTGAGACAGGTGCCAGCTTTGGCCTTGTCGGGGAGAGCGGGTCGGGAAAATCCACTATTCTGAAAGCCATCACCGGACTTGCGCCGCAATGGAACGGTGAAATCTCGGTCGAAGGCACACGGCTTGGCCCCACCCGCGACCGCGAGTTCTACAAGACCGTTCAGATGGTGTTTCAGGATCCCTATGCCTCGCTCCATCCGCGCCAGTCGGTGGATCAGGTGTTGTCGGAGACGCTGCACCTGCACGGGTTTCGCGATATCGATGATCGGGTCGATCAATTGCTGAAAGACGTCGGTCTCGGCCCGGCCTTTCGCTTTCGCTATCCGCATCAGCTGTCGGGGGGACAACGCCAGCGCGTCGCCATTGCCCGTGCCTTGGCACCACAGCCGGATATCTTGCTGCTGGATGAGCCGACCTCAGCGCTGGATGTTTCTGTTCAGGCGGAAATTCTCAACCTGCTTAGCGACCTGCGCGCTACCCATGGGCTGACCTTTGTTATGGTCTCTCACGATCTTGCCGTGGTGGCACATATGTGTGATCAGGCCGCCGTCATGCAGCATGGCGAGATTGTTGAAATCCTGAGCATTGATGCCATGCGTGCGGGACAAACCCAGCACTCCTATACGCAGACACTGTTGCGTGCCGCAGCCAACCGGGTAGCCTAAGCTAAAAACTGACAAACACAGCATAGCTCAATCTGGGTGATAACCTAGAGTTAAGGCTTTGAGTATAGTTTGAACGCGCATTTGAACAAGGATGCGCACCATGTCGGCCAATGGGCTGCCCTACACTGCGACGGATTTTGATCCAGTCGCCATTGCTGCTGCGGCGCATGCAGGTGGCTTGCCGGGCGTGCGCTATCCTATGGTTGGTGGTCAGACAATCCAGCTTGGAGAATTGCTGGGCGCGCTCAGCCATGCGCTGGACCTGACCGAAGGCCAGCCAGAGGGGCATTGTGTGCGCTGTTGCTGGATTGGCATGCAGGTTGCTGAATACCTGGACCTGCCCCAACAAGATCGCGCAGATCTCTATTTCACACTGCTGCTCAAGGATTTGGGGTGCAGTTCCAATGCGGCACGTATCTGCGCGCTGTATCGCACCGATGATCTGACTTTCAAACGAAACTTCAAGTTTGTCGATGGCACCACCCGGCAAAAGTTGGATTTTGTGTTGCGGCACACCGGTCTGGACGACGGCCCTTTAAAACGGTTGAAAACCGTCACTGGTGTTATTGGGCGCAGTGGCAGCCTTGCTACTGAACTGATCCAGACGCGCTGTGACCGTGGGGCAGAAATCGCGCGTTTGATGCGGTTCTCCGAACAGGTTGCTGATGGTATTGCAGGACTTGACGAACATTGGAACGGAGGTGGCCATCCTGCGGGGATTAGCGGCAAGCAAATTCCCCTGTTTTCGCGAATAGCGCTGATGGCTCAGGTGACGGATGTCTTCACTCTTCAATTGGGGTCTTACGCCGCCGCAACAGAACTGGAAGAACGCGCAGGCAGTTGGTTCGATCCAGATCTGGTTCCGATTTTTACCCGTGTGATCCGCGCCCCTGGATTCTATGACGCGCTCACGGGTGACAAGCTGGAGGCCAGTGTACTGTCGCGCAGTCCGGCCAAGGCAACGGTTGATGTCGATGAACAATATCTGGATGAAATCTCCTATGCCTTCTCGCGCGTCATTGACGCCAAGAGCCCCTTTACCTCAGGCCATTCGGAACGGGTCGCTCACTACAGCGACATGATCTGTGAACAATTGGGTTATGATCTGTCGCATCGTCGTTCGGTGGTGCGCGCTGGTCTGTTGCACGACATCGGCAAACTAGGCGTCTCCAGTGCGATCCTCGACAAACCCGGTAAGCTGAACGATGTCGAATTTGACCAGATGAAGCTGCATCCCGTGCTGGGTCACGATGTGCTGCGCCGTATTTCCGTGTTCAAAGACGTGGCCGAAGTGGCTGTTGCTCATCACGAGCGCCTGGATGGCAAGGGCTATCCTTATGGGAAAGGGGCGGCCGACCTCAGCACCGATATGCGCATCCTGACCATTGCTGATATTTTTGACGCTTTGACGGCGGATCGTCCCTATCGCGCGGCCATGTCATTGGACCGCACCTTTGCCATAATGGATGATTTGGCAGGCAAAGCCATTGACCCCGCGCTGTATGAAACCCTGAAAGATGCAATCGCCGCCAGCCCTTGGCCCGCCCGCGAAGAGCGCCCATTCTCGCCCAAGTTCAGAGATCATAATCTAAAATATGCGTTGCGTAGCCAGGCTGTTCACAAAACAAAAAAAGCAGAGAGGCGATAAACGCACTCTCTGCTTTTCATGGTACCCAAGGCCGGACTCGAACCGGCACGCTGTCACCAGCGGGGGATTTTGAATCCCCTGCGTCTACCATTCCGCCACTTGGGCCTCTGCCCCGTTCCTACCCAAGCCCGCAGCGGAGGTCTATAGGGAAATTGCGCCCTGAAGTCGGAAAAATGCGCAGGCGGTGCCTTGTCACAATCACAGGTCCTTTCACCATGGCGGTTGACGCGCCTGTCACCGCGTGGCACCGCTCAGATCGGACTGCCAAGGAGAAATCCCCGACAATGCTGCGCGCGCTATATGACCGAACCATGGCCCTGGCCGATCATCCCAAGGCGCTGTGGTGCCTCGCTGGTGTCGCCTTTGTTGAAAGCTCGGTTTTTCCAATCCCGCCAGATGTATTGATGATCCCGATGATCCTCGCGCGCCCGTCTCGGGCTTGGCTGATCGCATTGGTGGCGCTGGTCGCGTCGGTTGCGGGCGGATTGCTGGGCTACGCGATTGGTGCTTTTTTCTACGACAGTGTCGGTCAGCCGATACTTGCTGCCATGGGCAAGGCGGATGCAATGGCGGAATTCAATCAGCGCTTCAATGATTTTGGGTTTTGGGCAGTGCTGATCGCGGGCATTACGCCCTTTCCCTATAAGGTGATCACAATAATGTCAGGCTGGACCGGAATGCCCATCGTAACCTTTGTTGCGACCTCCATTCTGGCACGTGCTATGAGGTTTTTCATCGTTGCGGGGCTTCTGTGGCAATTCGGCGCGCCCATCCGCGACTTTATTGAACGGCGTCTGGGCCTTGTCTTCACGATCTTTGTCGTGTTGTTGTTTGGCGGGTTTTTCGCACTAAAGGTCTTGTAAACATGAGCCGATTTCTAATTCTGATTGCCACCGCTGGCTCAGCTGCGCTTCTGCTGGGGGCCTTCGGGTTCCAGTATCTGGGCGAGATGCCGCCGTGTAAGCTGTGCATCTGGCAGCGTTACCCGCATGGTGCGGCGATTGTGATTGGGGTGCTGGCCCTGATGGTGCCAATGATGATTCTGCCCTATCTCGGCGCGCTGGCTGCGCTGGCCACGGCGGGTATCGGCGCCTATCACACCGGGGTAGAGCGCGGCTGGTGGGAAGGTCCGAATTCCTGCACCTCCGGCCCGATTGGCACCCTCAGCGGCGAGGATCTGATGCAGCGGATCATGTCGGCACCGCTGGTGCGCTGCGACGATGTACCATGGGAGCTGTTCAGCCTCTCAATGGCCAGCTGGAATGCGATTGCATCGCTCTTTCTGGCCGTGCTCTGGATTGCTGCGGCCAATCACATGCGCAAGAACCGGATCTGACGCCTGCATCGGGCCGGGCGTGTCACCGCTCGGCTCAGCTGTCCTTTTTCGTGGCAAGCAGGAGGTTGGTTTCGCTGCTGACCACCCCTTCGAATGTGCGGATCTTGGCAAGGGCGGCATCCAGGGTTTCAAGCGTTTCGGTGCCCAGCTCAATGATCAGATCCCAGCGCCCGTTCGTGGTGTGGATCGCCCGAACTTCTGGCAGACCCTGTAGCTGGCGGGTGATCCGGCTGGTACCACGGCCTTCGATGCCGATCATCATCAGTCCACGCACCGGATCGCGCAGCACATCCTCTTTCAGCACAACAGAAAACCCAAGGATATCTCCCTTGGTCTGTAACCGTTCGATCCGTGCCCGTACCGTGGTCCGCGACAGGTTCAGCTGCAACGCCAGGTCCGACAGGGAGGCGCGTGCATTATGGCGAAGGGCAGCAATCAGGCGTTCATCCGTTTTGTCCAATCTTATCTCCATCTTGGCAATTTGACCTACTATATGGGCGATTTGATCGCTGGATTCCACCTCAAAACGGAGATTTCTAAAGGTATACACATTTCACAGAGGAGATATGCGCGTGACATCCAAGACCTGTATTCTGATCGGCGCCCCGGTGGACAGCGGCAAGCGACGCGCCGGATGCCTGATGGGGCCGGATGCCTATCGCACCGCCGGTCTGGGGCGCGCAATCGAAAGTCTGGGTCATAAGGTGATCGATCAGGGCAATTTGCGTCCTGCCACCCATGAACCTGATACCAACGACGGTCTGGTCTTTGCCCGCAATGAAACGATCGGCTGGACCAATCGTCTGATCCGCGCCGCGGAAGAGGCGATGACAAAAGGGCTACCGATCTTCCTTGGTGGCGACCATTCGCTGTCCTTGGGTTCGGTTGTTGGCGTGGCCAACCACGCGGCCAAGGAAGGCCGCCCGCAATTCGTGCTGTGGCTCGATGCGCATACCGATTTTCACACCCCGGCGACCTCTGACAGCGGCAACCTGCACGGCACACCAGTGGGCTATTTCACCGGGCGCCCTGATTTCGCAGGCTTTCCCGAGGTTGCCAATCCGGTCCCGCAAGAAAACGTCTGCATGATTGGCCTGCGTTCCGTGGACACCCCGGAACGCCTCGCGCTTGAGGCCAGCGATATTCATCGTCATGACATGCGTGATATCGATGAAAATGGCATTGCCGGTCCGCTTTCTGCCTTTCTTCAGCGGGTCAAGGATGCCAACGGAATGCTGCATGTTTCGCTGGATGTTGATTTTCTGGACCCGTCTGTGGCCCCTGCGGTCGGCACCACCGTGCCCGGCGGCGCCACAGTGCGCGAGGGGCATTTGGTGTGCGAAATGCTGCACGATTCCGGGCTGATGACCTCGCTCGACCTTGTTGAGCTGAACCCGTTTCTGGATGAGCGGGGCCGCACGGCCCATCTGATGGTGGATCTCTGCGCCTCAGCCCTTGGGCGTCGTGTCTTTGACCGCCCGACACGGAGCTATCAATGAGCCAGCTTCAGGCCCCCGGTGCGGTGGTGATGATCCGCCCGCACCATTTCTGCTCCAACCCGGAGACGCGCGACGACAATGCGTTTCAGACCCTTGCGCGTGAGACTGCCGATGTCACCTCGGCCCAGGCGCTGGCTGAATTCGACGCCGCTGTTGCCGCGCTGCGCGGCGCAGGTGTGAGCGTCCATGTGTTTGACGACACTAGCACGGAAACACCGGATAGCGTGTTTCCGAACAACTGGTTTTCGACCCATGCCGGCGGCCATGTTGCGGTCTATCCGATGTATGCGGCCAACCGGCGCAAGGAACGCCGCTGGGATGTGATCGAACTGCTGAAGCGGGACTACCGCGTTCAGGATGTGATCGACTATTCCGGGCTGGAACAGGACGGGCTGGCGCTGGAAGGTACCGGCGCCATGGTGCTCGACCATATCGGGCGCATTGCCTATACCGTTAAATCCAACCGTGCCGATCCGGTGCTGCTGGAACGCTTCTGTACCCATTTCAACTTTGAACCGATGGTATTTGAAGCACGGGATGCGCAGGGACGTGATGTCTATCACACCAATGTTCTGATGGGCATTGGCACGGATTATGCGCTGATCTGCCTCGATATGATCACCGATCCAACGCGCCGGGCCGAAGTTGCCGCGCGGCTGGAGGAAACCGGACGCCGGGTGATTGATCTTACGCCTGAACAGATTGCCGGATTTGCCGGCAACGCGCTGGAGCTGACCGGGCACAGTCGCTTGCTGGCGCTGTCCTCACGTGCGGCAGAGGTGCTGCGCCCGGACCAAATTGCCATAATTGAGCGCAGCGCGACCCTGCTGCCGCTCTCCATTCCCACTATCGAAACCGCTGGCGGGTCGGTGCGCTGCATGCTGGCAGGCATCCACCTCAGCCCCCGTGAAAGGACCCAGTCATGACCCAACCCTCGGACAAGGCACTTGTGCCTTTTGTCAGCGTCGACAATATGATGCGCCTCATTCATCATGTTGGAATTGACACGGTGATGAAGGATCTGGCCACCTATATCGAAGAAGATTTCAAACGCTGGGAGCTGTTTGACAAGACACCGCGCGTGGCCAGCCATTCCGACGTCGGTGTGATTGAGTTGATGCCAACCTCCGACGGCGAGGCTTATGGCTTTAAATATGTAAACGGCCATCCGAAGAACACCTCTGAGGGGCTGCAGACTGTCACCGCCTTTGGCCTCTTGGCGGATGTCTATACCGGCTATCCGGTCCTGCTGACCGAAATGACCATCCTGACCGCGCTGCGCACCGCTGCAACCTCAGCCATGGTGGCAAAGCATCTGGCCCCCAAAGGCGCGACAACGATGGCGATGATCGGCAATGGCGCGCAGTCGGAGTTCCAGTCACTAGCGATGCAGGCGATCTGTGGGCTGAAATCCGTGCGGCTTTATGATGTTGATCCGGCAGCGACCGCCAAATGCGCAGCGAACCTGAAAAACAGCGGGCTGGACGTTGTGGCTTGCAAGACGCCGGAAGAGGCCATTGAGGGCGCTCAGATTCTGACCACCTGCACTGCCGACAAACAATGCGCCACGATCCTGACCGACAATATGGTCGGCAGCGGTGTCCACATCAACGCCATCGGCGGCGATTGCCCCGGCAAGACCGAATTGGCCCCCGGCATCCTGACGCGCTCGGATGTGTTTGTTGAGTTTCCGCCCCAAACCCGTGTCGAGGGCGAAATCCAGCAGATGCCTGAGGATTTTGAAGTCACCGAACTGTGGCAGGTGATCCTGGGCCAGAAGCCCGGTCGCCGCGATGACAAGCAGATCACCTTGTTCGACAGCGTTGGTTTCGCGATCGAGGATTTCTCGGCCCTGCGCTACATCCGCGACCGGATCAAGGATACGGATTTCTTCCTTGAGTTGGATATGTTGGCCGACCCTGACGATCCGCGCGATCTCTTTGGCATGGTACAACGCGCTAAGGGCTGAATCTCTCGTATACAGACAACCAAAGGCTCCGACAGCGCTGCTGATCGGGGCCTTTTCATAGCTCTTACAGGGTGCGATCAGCTGTCCAATTCGCTGTCCCAATAGAGAAAGTCCATCCAGGTCTGGTGCAGCTCTGGTTTGGGGCGCGGCAGGCGCCGGGCAATGGCGTCCAGCTCATGCGGACTGGGGGCAAAGGGTTTGCGGCGCAGTTTCAACCCGACCTGCTGTGGCTTCAGGTTGCCCTTACGCAGGTTGTCGGCGCTGCAACAGGCCACGATATTCGTCCAGGAAGATGCACCGCCTTTGCTGCGGGGAATGACATGGTCAAATGTCAGATCCTTTGCCGCGAAACGATTGCCGCAGTACTGACAGCAAAATTCATCACGCAGAAACACATTGTAACGGGTGAAGGCCACCTTCTTGCGCTTACGATAGCGTTTGAGCGCAACAACAGCGGGCACTTCGAAGGTGTCCGAGGCCGAATGCACCGCGACATCGTCATAGGTCTTGACCTGTATGACCCGTTCCTGATGGACGGCAACAAACGCATCCTGCCAATTGCAGACTGACAGCGGTGCCCAGCTGAGCGGCTGCATATCTGCGTTCAGAATCAAAGTTCTGAGATTACCAACGGCGACGGTCATACTGCACCTCCTCGTTTCAATGGCCTGGACCTGCGCCAAGGTCCCGGCCACTGACCACCACCCTGCCCCCGCGTACGGGCCGACACAGCGGTGGTTTCAGACAAAACAAAAGCGCGTGGAGCCCACGCGCTTGTCTTTGGATTAGTCATTTGAATGCCAACATTCCGCAGGCTCGCCGACAGAAGGTTTCGATGCGGCCACACAGGTATTCGCAGACCAATCAGCGGACGCACCCCTTTGTTGAAACACGTCATAGGCTGGGTGTGGGATAGGGCCGGAGGGCCATAACCAAAATCTGCTGCACTCTGTTGCTGTTGGATCTGCATGTTCTGCAACGGCTCTACCGCCCTGTCTGCCTGTTTTCCGACACCAGAGCGGGGAACCCGCCCCTGCTTTGGATTAACTATATATCGTGGCCTGCAACTGACAAGCCCCCATTATCAATGATTGAGGCGGTATGATTGTGACGGCGCCCGTCCCCGTCTGAAGCCTAGCGTTAGAATGATTCCGTGACACCTCCGTGACGTCTGAACCACCAGGTGAAACCAAGATTGGTACTACAGTTGGACTTGCCACTCAGCAAAGCGCTGCCTATTGCAGATTGATGACCAGATTGATCCGTTTCAATAAGCCCTTTGATGTCTTGCCGCAATTCACCGACCGCGGCAGCGAAGGCAGCCCGCGCGCCACGCTGAGTGACTGGATTAACCTGCCTGATGTCTATCCCGCCGGTCGACTGGATCGTGATAGCGAAGGGCTGATGCTGTTGACCGATCATGGGCGATTGCAGGCGTGGATTTCGGACCCGCAGCATAAGATGCCAAAAACCTATTGGGTACAGGTCGAGGGCACACCGGATGCCGCCGCCATTCAGGCTCTGGCCGACGGCGTAGAGCTGAAGGACGGGCTGACCCGCCCAGCCAAGGCGGCATTGATGGATGAACCCGACGGGATCTGGGCGCGCAATCCGCCCATCCGTGTGCGCAAATCCGTCCCTGATAGCTGGATCGCGCTGACCATCCGCGAAGGCCGCAACCGCCAGGTGCGGCGGATGACAGCCGCTGTCGGCCACCCGACCTTACGTCTGATCCGCGCTGCGATTGGGATCTGGACGCTTGATGGCTTGTCCCCCGGCAGTTGGGAGGATCTGGAGGTGCCGAACATTCCCGGACCGCCCAAACCCAAACCCGCGCCAAATCGACAGGCCATCGCCCGGCGCAAGGCTGCCGCGTCAACGCCCGGTCGCCCGGAACCGAATGCGAGAGCAAAGCCGCGAAAACCAAGAAAGCCGCGCAAGGGCTAATCCTTACGCGGTTTTGCGCTTCATCTACGGCTTTCAGCTCTCAGAGGCTCAGCTTGTCGCGCATGAAGGCCAGCGCCACGCTCAACCCATCGGGGGCAATGCCGTGACCTGTGCCCTTCATGATATGGGCAAAGACATCCTGGAACCCGGCCTCTCCCAGCGCCTCGGCAGCCTCGGGCAGTGATTGTGGCGGCACCACATCGTCAGCGTCGCCATGCACCAGCAGCACCGGCATTTTTGAGATGACCTCGTCCTTCAGCGTTTCCGGCGACAGCAGGCGACCGGAAAAGGCGACGATCCCCGCCACCGCATCCTCGCGGCGGGGGGCCACATGCAGGCTCATCATTGTGCCTTGCGAGAATCCAAACAGCACCACCTGCTCGGGCAGCACGTCCTCATCCACCATCAGCGCATCCAGAAAGGCGTTCAGATCCTCGATTGAGGCCATCATCCCGCGCATGGATTCCTCTTCCGAAGAGCCGTCGATCCAGGGGATCGGAAACCACTGGAAACCAAAAGGCGCGCCTGCGCAGCTTTCCGGAGCATCTGGTGCAACAAACAAGGTGTCGGGCAGATGTTCGCCCAAGGGGTCAGCCAGTCCCAGCAGGTCGGCGCCATTGGCCCCATAGCCATGCAGAAACACCACCACGGATCGGGTCTGCCCCGACAAAGGCGCCTTGCGCTCGGCTGATAAAACTCGTGTCATCGGATCCCTTCCCTGTCCTTTGCCACCCGGTAATAGGCCCAGAGCACGCGCGCCGCAACCGACCGCCACGGCGACCATGCCTCGGCGATGCGGCGCATCGCGGCGGGTTTGGGCCGCTCCGGCAGGTCGAGCAGGATCCGCGCGCCCTCTTGCAGCGCCAGATCGCCATGGGCAAAGACATCGGCCCGCCCAAGCGAGAACATCGCATAGATTTCCGCCGTCCAGGTGCCGATGCCCGACACTTGCGTCAGGGTCGCAATCACCTCGGCATCCGGCAGCTGGCGCAGCGCGTCAAAATCAATACCGGCCGCAGCAAGGGCGTGGGCGTAACGAATTTTCTGACGGCTGAGACCCACGGCACGCAAATCCTCCTCGCTGGCCGCTGCTACCTGCGGTGCTGTATCCAGCCCGGCCTCAACCATCCGCCCCCAGATCGCATTGGCTGAGGCCACGCTGACCTGCTGGCTGACAATCGCGCTCAGCAACTCGGCAAACCCCTCGGATTTGCGGCGCAGGGGCAGCGGTCCGCAGAGGTCAATCGCGGCGGCAAATCGCGCGTCGTGATCGGCCAGCCAAGCTGCTCCTTCGCGCACACAGGCGTCACTGGTGATGATCCGTCCGACATTGAATGCCCCCGCTGCATCCGGATTTTTCGATCCTGTCATGTGTCACCTCTCCTTGCGTCTTTTTCGCGCGCATAGCGCACTGATGCAGCATCAATCTTGCCCTGTCGGATATTCAGGGATACGCATCTGTCATGACTGACAGCCTCCCCCTCCCCGACGACCGCATCGCCAAACGCAATGTTGTCATTCTCGTGCTTGCGCAGGCCTTTCTGGGTGCGCAGATGCCGATGATTTTCACCATTGGTGGTCTCGCAGGTCAATCGCTTGCCAGCAATGCCTGTTTCGCGACGCTGCCGATTTCGCTGATCGTCGCCGGTTCCATGCTGGCGGCCACGCCGATCTCTGCGATCATGCAGCGGTATGGGCGCAAGGTGGGCTTCTTCGTGGGCGCCGCTGGTGGCACGCTTGGCGGTGTCATTGGGGCCTATGGGCTCTACCTTGGTTCCTTCCCCATCTTCCTGTTTGGCAGCTTCCTGACCGGTATCTACATGAGCGCGCAAGGTTTTTACCGCTTTGCCGCCACTGACACCGCGTCCGATGCGTTTCGGCCCAAGGCAATTTCTTATGTGATGGCGGGCGGGTTGCTCTCAGCCATTATTGGCCCGCAGATCGTCAAGGCGACCAGCCAAGCCTTTGTGATCCCCTTCCTCGGCACCTATATGGCCGTGGTCGCAGTCAATGTTCTGGGCGCCATCCTGTTTCTGTTCCTCAAGATCCCCAAACCCCCGGTGCCCAGCGAGGACGCGCCCAAGGGACGCAGCCGTCTGGAGCTGCTGCGCACACCCACCATCGCCGTGGCCGTGATCTGTGCAATGGTGTCCTACGCGCTGATGAACTTAGTGATGACCTCCACCCCGCTGGCGGTTGTTGGCTGTGGCTTTACCGAAGGCAGCGCGGCTGACGTGGTGACCGCCCACGTGCTGGCAATGTATGTGCCTTCCTTCTTTACCGGTCATCTGATTGCGCGTTTCGGCGTTGAAAAGGTTGTTGGCGCCGGCCTTGTGATTCTTGCCGCAGCCGGGGCTGTCGCGCTGCAGGGCGTGGATCTGGAAAATTTCTTTGTCGCCTTGGTCTTGCTGGGCATTGGCTGGAACTTTGGCTTCATTGGTGCAACCACCATGCTGGCAGGCGCACATGAGAGCTATGAGCGCGGCCGGATGCAGGGGCTGAATGATCTCTTGGTCTTTGGCGGCGTCACCTTTGCCTCGCTGGCCTCGGGCGGGCTGATGAACTGTTCAGGCGGTAGTGCGGTCGAAGGCTGGACCGCCGTGAACATGGCGATGGCGCCCTTCCTGGTCCTGGCGGGCGGCGCGCTCTTGTGGCTTGCGTTGAAACCCCGAGCTGTACGTGACATGTGATCTCCGGTTAACCCGCTGCAGAAAAAGAAAAAGACGCCAGGCGGAAAGCCGTCGGCGTCTTTTTTCCATCTGAATCTCAGTGAACCTACCAGCGCCCGGTCGAGACCCGATAGATCAGACTGGTGCGACGGCGGAATTCACTTGTCCCCAAGGCGCCATCTGCAACCCGTTGCGGCACGGCGACGGCCTGTTGCAGGATCTTGTCCGCCTGCCAGCCTGGCAGGAGCGCCGGCAGCGAAGATGCCGCCATCGCTCCCCGATTGGCGCGGGCTTCTTTCAACGCCGCAAGGCCATCCTGGGCCAGTGCCCGTACTCCCTCGGGGGTGCCATCCAGAAGCGGCACGCGCTTCTCTGCAACTAATTTGGGAATTGCGCGCAGCCAATTGGCGACGCCGACCCCATAGGCGAACCGGCGCACTAGTGTCTGATCACGTGCCCCCAGCGTCGCCGCTGCCATCCACATGAGCGAGCCTGTGGTCTTGTCGATGTGATCCGCCAGTGCCGCCTCATCCTCAAACGGATCTCGGTAGATGTCCCAGCGCCGGGCCTCTGCCATCGCATCAATATGCACCGCGAGGTCAGGCCGCAGCACCCTGGCCAGTGGTGTCGCGACAAAATGTCGACGCACAGGGCCACCGGCGGCAATCTCGGCGCCGACGTCGCGCCACCACTGCACACGCATTTCGGCAATCATTGCCTCGGTTGAGGCCCAGGGTGCCCGCGCCAATTCCAGATTAAACGCGTAAATCGCAAACAGGGCGGCGCGCGTAGAGACTGGCGAGGCCATCACCGTCGCAAAACGGTCGGGATCGCCTTTCTGCACCAGATCGGCGCAGGCAATCAGGTCGTCATCAAATGTCGTCATCAGACGCCAACGCCTCCGGCATCGGTGTCGCGCAGCAGCTTCCAGCGGATCGCATCCAGCAGCGCCTCAAACGAGGCATCTATTATGTTCGCGCTGACGCCAACGGTGGACCAGCGTCGCCCGGCGCCATCTTCGCTGTCGATAATGACCCGTGTCACCGCCTCGGTGCCGCCTTGGGTGATGCGCACTTTGAAATCAACCAGCCGCATATCACCCAGCGCCTTGGAATACTGGCCCAGATCCTTCGTCAGTGCCTTGGCCAGCGCGTTCACCGGACCCCGGTCGCTACCGGTCTCGTCCAGCGATTCACTCACCGACAGCAGCTTTTGCCCATCCACCTTGACGACCACAACCGCCTCAGAGAGGGAGACCATCCGGTCATACTTGTTCTTACGCCGCTCTACCGTGACCTTATAGCGCTTCACCTCAAAGAAACTTGGAAGCTGCCCCAGCTCCTCGCGCGCCAAGATCTCGAACGAGGCCTGCGCGGTATCATAGGAATACCCCTCGGCCTCACGGGTTTTGATCCGCTCCAGAATTCGCGCCAGCGCCGGGTCGCCGTTCTCAACGCGCAGACCGGCCTCCGACAGGCGACGGCGCAGATTGGACTGCCCTGCCTGATTGGACATCGGAATGATACGCGCATTGCCAACCAATGCCGGGTCAATATGTTCGTAGGTGCTCGGATCCTTCAGGATCGCGCTGGCATGCAGCCCGGCCTTATGGGCAAAGGCGGAGGCCCCAACATAAGCGGCCTGTTTCGTTGGTACCCGGTTCAGGATCTCATCCAACATCCGGCTGAGCGCGGTCAGCGAGCTCAAGCCCTCGTGGCTGACACCGATGTCGAATTGGTCCGCATAGGGCTGTTTCAGCAGTAATGTGGGGATCAGCGTTGTCAGATTGGCATTGCCGCAGCGCTCCCCCAGACCGTTCAGCGTACCTTGGATCTGCCGCGCGCCTGCATCCACAGCCGCCAGCGAACAGGCCACCGCATTTTCGGTGTCATTATGGGTGTGAATACCCAAATGATCCCCCGGCAACCCGGCCGCGATCACCTCCGCCACGATCCGCCCCACGTCCCCCGGCAAGGTGCCGCCATTGGTATCGCACAGCACCACCCAGCGCGCGCCCGCCTCAAGCGCGGCACGGCATGCTGCCAGCGCGTAATCCGGGTTGTCCTTATAGCCGTCAAAGAAATGTTCGGCGTCAAACAGCGCCTCGCGCCCCTGCGCCACAAGATGTGCGATGGAGGCGCGGATATTGTCGAGGTTCTCCTCAAGCGTGATCCCCAGCGCGTGGGTTACGTGATAGTCATGGCTCTTGCCCACCAGACAGACCGCCCCGGTGCCCGCATTCATCACCGCCGCCAGAACATCGTCGTTTTCCGCGGACCGCCCGGCCCGTTTGGTCATGCCAAAGGCGGTCATGGTCGCGCGCGTCCGCGGGGCTGCATCAAAGAACCCGCTGTCAGTCGGATTGGCGCCGGGCCAGCCCCCTTCGATATAGTCCACCCCAAGCCCGTCCAGCGCCGTGGCAATCTGCACCTTCTCAGTGGTCGAAAACTGCACACCCTGGGTCTGCTGCCCATCGCGCAGCGTGGTGTCATAGAGGTAAAGACGTTCTTTGGTCATGGCTGGCCTTATGGCTTGGCAAATGAGGGTGGCCCTCCCCTCAGAGGGCCGTGATGTGTTGTGGTGCTAGATCGCGTCCAGTTTGCTGGCATCAAACGACGGGCCGGGCACCAATTCAACGCCGGTCTTACTCATCCGAACCTCAACCCCGGCATCAACCAAGGTCGATTTCAACCGGTCAACTTCCGCAAAATTCTTGGTCTCCATTGCCAGCTGACGCGCCTCAAAAAGTTTATTTTCATAGTGGCTTAAGTCGTGATCTTCATCTTGCGCCCAAGTTCCCAAATCATCTGTCAGCAAACCCAGAAGGCGGGCTGAGGTCAAGAGATCAGCAGCCGTCTCAGTGGAGGCCAACTTGTGCAGTTCCGCCAAGGCCCCGGCGGTATTGAGATCATCAGACAGTGCTTCGATGACCGCGGCAGCAGCGGTGGGCGCGGGCTCGATGCCCGTGGTCAGCACGCGCCACTTGCGCAGCGTTGCCTCTGCTTCCTTTGCCTTTTTGTCGGTCCAATCCATCGGCTTGCGATAGTGGGTTTGCAAAAATACCAACCGGATCACCTCCCCCGGATAGCCCTGATCCAAGAGGTCGCGCACGGTGAAAAAGTTGCCCAGAGACTTGGACATCTTCTTGCCTTCGACTTGCAGCATCTCATTGTGCAGCCAGATTTTTGCAAAATCGCCTTCCGGATGGGCACAGCAGCTTTGCGCAATTTCATTCTCGTGATGCGGGAACATCAGATCATTGCCGCCGCCGTGAATGTCGAAACTGTCGCCAAACAGCTCGTGGCTCATGGCGGAGCATTCGATATGCCAACCCGGACGACCCCGGTCCCAGGGGCTGTCCCAGCCCGGCAGCTCATCGGTGGAGGGCTTCCACAGCACGAAATCCATCGGATCGCGTTTGTTATCGGCCACTTCAACCCGCGCCCCGGCAATCATGTCATCCACCGACCGGCCGGACAGCGCGCCGTAATCCTTGTAGCTCTTGACCGAGAACAGCACATGTCCCGCGCCATCGGCGTAGGCATGGCCCTTGGCAATCAAGTCTTCGATCATCGCGATCATCTGCGGAATATAGGCGGTTGCGCGCGGCATGTGATCCGGCTCCAGCGCACCCAACTCTCCCATATCGGCCAGATACCAGCTGATGGTCTCTTCCGTGCGCTCCTGCACCAGCTCTTCCAGCGTGCCCGGCGCGCCCGCTTCCTTCCGGGCCAGCGCGGTTGCGTTGATCTTGTCATCCACATCGGTGAAATTGCGTGCATAGGTGACGTGATTGGTGCCGTAGACGTGGCGCAACAGGCGATAGAGCACATCAAAAACCACCACAGGACGCGCATTGCCCAGATGGGCACGGTCATAAACCGTAGGTCCGCAGAGGTAGAGGCGCACATCGTCGGGATTGAGCGGGTCCAGCACCTCTTTGCCTCTGGTGCGGGTGTTGTGCAGCTTGATCGTCGTCATCACAAATCCTTCGTCTGACCGCAGCGCATGCGCCTCTGGCCACTCTCCCAACGGGTGCCGCAGATACGCGGCGCGCAGCGCGGGCTTAGCAACTTGTTCAAAAGAAGGGAACGACAGAAACCAGCCCGCTGACTATTTCAGCAGGTAATGCAGCAGGTAATAATGTTGCACATCTGGGTCATAAGATTGGCATAACACAGCAAGAAAGCCCCGCCAAGCCTGCAATTCAGACTTAAGCCTTCACGCCATCGCAAAACGGCGCGCCCATCGAAATGGACGCGCCGCTGTTATCACTGGGGGGGGCAAATCAGAACTGGTAGGAGGCCCGCAGCGATACGGTCGTCGCATCGGCGCTGATGCCGGAGCTGCCCAGATTGTCGAAGTCATGCTCCAACACTTCACCACCGACGGTCCATTGGTCGGTCACGCGGTAGGCCACGCCGATACCGTAGAATTCACCGGTTTCATCACCAACAGAGGTATCAACCTGCGCCACACCGCCGGTCACATAGGCCAGCACGGGACCAAAGTCATACCCGGCCTTCACCTTGCCGCGCATCACAGAGTCCACAGTGGCGGCACCGCCACCCAGTTCGACATCTGTGGCGTCATAATCAATCTCACCACCCAGTACGAAGCGGCCAAAATCATAGTTGTAGCCAGCGTGGACACCGTAAGAGACGTCATCCCCTGACAGGCCGTTGCTGGTATCTGCGTCCAGCTGCCCGATTTGGCCACCAATATAGGCACCAGTCCAATCACCACCATCATTGGCAACCACGACGGGCGGTGCCGCAGGCGCTGGGGCCACGACGGGCTCTTCCAGATTGCCGGCAAAGGCTGGGGTGCTCAGGGCGGCGGCGATAGCGGCCATGGATACGATACGAGTCATCTCGACTTCTCCTTGTCTGTCTTTCGACATGTGTCTTCTCAAAGACGCGCTACTCTCGCGTCTGCCCCTCCTAAAGAAGATCGAGAGCCGAATTGTTCCAGAGCCGTTGCGGTTTTTCGTGAATATTGCGCATGGAGTGGCCGAAAATAGATCTCGAAGGCAGCTTTCTGCCGGCGAATTTCAAGCGGTTAGGCGCCGATCGGCGAGCATGCGCCCAGTCCGGCCGTCGCTGGCCAAATATTGCTTACCTCGGAGATTGTGATGTGCCTTGCTGGATTTTGGATAAGCACGGCAGGTGCGAGCGCGCAGCGTCTCTTTTGTTCCATCCGCAAGAAACGAGAAAGCACCTGTGGTAGACCTCGCATTGCGCAGCAAACGCGTGGTGGCGAGGTAGAGACCCTAGAACTGGAAGGACGCCCTGATCGACAGGATATCGCGCGCGGGTGCCTGCAGCGCGGCGCCGTCGTTGGCATCTTGGTGCAAATACTCACCGCTCAGCCTCAGTGCGCCGTTCAGCGAATAGCTGACACCCACACCATAGACTGCGCCATTATCGCTGTCAGTTGCACTCTCGTTGCGCGCAGTGCCGATGGTTACATAGCCCAGCGTCTCGCCCAGATCGTAGCCGGCACGCAGTTTGACTCGGCTTGTCTGATCCTCTTGCAGATCAGGTGTGAGACGCCCACTGCGATCAACCTCCACCTCTCCGCCGAGGACGATCCGACCAAAATCGTGATCATAGCCCAGATGCAACCCCGGTGCGCTGACGGGTCCCCGGTCAGCTGACGAGGCCGATGTGCGGGCCATCGAGGCCCCCAGAAAGAAGCCGCTCCAATCACCGGCACCAACCGGGACACCAAACATCAGCGCAATTCCAAGACCAGAGGCCATGACGCGCCAGGTCACCTTCGCATCTCCACGTCTGACGCCACCATCATGCAGCGGCGGTGTCCGGTTGCTTGTGCGAACTATAGCCGGTGTCATCGGCACTGCCCTTTTCTGGCTGCGAGCCGTTTTGGCGCGCGTAAATATCATTGTCTGACCAGTATCGGCGATAATACTTAACACTCGGTTCAGCATTATCGCGCCATCAGACTGCCCTAAACTGAGTCCGCTTTGCAGATCAAAAGTGGCTTACAAGCCATTTATAAAATTATCTTTTTTAAAATATTCTCACGATTATTTTAATATATTAAAGACCCGTCGACATGAAATTTTTGTCGCGAATTTCACATAAGTCGCAAACGGGATAGAATCACGCTCTCTCTGTGCAACGATGTCCAGACGTAAGCGGAGCGTCAGATGGCAGACATCCAACGAGAACAGCAATCAAGTGAGCGATGGCTCATTAGCCTGATCGGTCGGACCATTGGTGCGGCGCGCGGGCGGGCGGCGCGGGGGCGGCCACAGTGGATCTGAACCCATCGGATCCTACCCAAACGTGAAAGACCCCCACAATGACAGATCAATCGAATTCCCCCCGTACGGCCCGTAATGGCGGGCGTGCGGCGCGCCGTGCAGCCCGAGCGGCCCCGCTTGCAGATCACCTGCGCCCCGTGCGCGCCGGAATGGAAGGTGGGCGATATCGCCCGCTCAGCGACGCCGGTGTTGCACGTATTCACCAAGCCGCGCTTGATGCACTGGAGCAGATCGGCCTTGCCGACGCGCCACCAAGCGGGGTTGCCTATCTGAAAGCTGCGGGCTGCATTGAGGGGGACGATGGCCGCATCCGGTTCCCCCGCGCCCTGGTCGAGGACACGATTGCCAAGGCGAACAGATCGGTCACCCTGTTCAGCCGGGATGGCAAAAACGATCTCGAACTCTCTGGCACACGGGTCCATTACGGCACCGCCGGTGCTGCGGTCCATGTGGTTGACGTTCATGGCCGGACATACCGCGATTCAACTGTGCAGGATCTGCACGACGCGGCCCGGATCACCGACCAACTGGACAACGTCCATTTCCTGCAACGGCCCATGGTGTGCCGCGATATACTCGACAATATGGAAATGGACCTGAACACGGTCTACGCGAGCTGCTCTGGCACGTTAAAACATATCGGAACATCCTTTACTGAGCCGAGCCATGTGCCGCCGGCACTGGAGATGTTGCATATGATTGCAGGCGGTGAGGACAAATGGCGCGAGCGTCCGTTTATGTCCAATTCCAACTGCTTCGTTGTGCCCCCGATGAAGTTCGCCACTGAAAGCTGCGAGGTGATGGAGCTGTGCATCAAGGGTGGCATGCCGGTTCTCTTGCTGTCCGCGGGCATGGCCGGCGCTACCGCACCGTCAACGATTGCCGGTGCAATTGTGCAGGCGGTTGCCGAATGTCTGGCCGGACTGGTCTATGTCAACGCCGTCAAACCCGGCGCGCCTGCGATCTTTGGTACCTGGCCTTTCGGGCTTGATCTGCGAACCGGGGCAATGTCCATCGGATCCGGTGAGCAGGCCCTGCTGACGGCGGGCTGCGCGCAGATGCATCATTTTTATGACCTGCCGGGAGGGGCCGCCGCCGGCGCCTCTGACAGCAAACTGCCCGACATGCAGGCCGGATGGGAACAGATGTGTTCCAACGTGATGGCGGGGCTATCGGGGTGCAATATGGTGTATGAGGCGGCCGGAATGCATGCCTCTCTGCTTGGTTTCTGCCTTGAGTCCTTGATCCTGAGCGACGATATGCTCGGCCAGGCGATGCGCTGCGTGCGCGGTATTGAGGTGAGCGAGGACACTGTTGCCATCGATCAGATCGCTGAAGTCTGCCTTAGCGGAACTGGCCATTATCTGGGTACGGACGCTACGCTCAGCCGGATGCAGCAGGATTTCGTTTATCCCACATTCGGGGATCGCACCTCTCCCAAGGAATGGGCTGAGCTGGACAAGCCTGACCTCATAAAAAAGGCTGTGGCCCGCAAGGAACATATCCTAAGCCAAGCCTCGCAGGCGCAATTCGATCCAGTTCTGGATCAGGCTTTGCGAGAGAGATTTAACATTCACTTATCCCGCTAGACGATTGAAATACCTATGGGCATCACCTCAGACTGCCCATAGGTGTACTTTGACGTCGCGATGTCAGAGCGCCTTCAACCGCTGCCGCAGATACTCCATCCAGCCGCACAGACTGGTGGTTTTTGCAAACTTCCGCGCCATATAGCGCAGTTCAGTTTGACGAAGGGATCTGCTGACTGATGCGCTGACCTGCCCATCATGCAGGCGATTGGCAATGATGGTGTCAGCTACAACAATCGGCGCGCCATGGGCATCCCAAAGCCGTTTATAGATGTCCACATCCATCAGCCAGATCAGCGCTTCGTCAAACAGCACCAGCGCCTCACGTCGCATTGCCAAAACCGATGGGCTGGAGACGGTATTTTTACCAAAATGCAACCGGTTGGTCAGATGTGGGACCATCGGACGATCAACCGCAACCCCGTCACGCGTGGTGCCCGAGCCACATAGCGACCAATACGCGCCCTGCCCCATTTCATCATGAATGCGCTGCAGGCCGTTGGGATCAATTATCAAATCGTCCTGAAACAGAATCTTGATAATCTCGCCTTTGGCGTGGTGCATCGCGTTATTCACATTCGCAGAAGCCTGCCTGGCACCATCGCGGTTCCACAGATGTGTTACGGTGAGGCGGTTGCCATAGGCCGCGCAAACCTCGGCGACCGCTTGATCATCAGATTGATCCGAAACCACGACGTCGAAATCGCCGAAGCTCTGCGCGCAGAGATGGTCAAAGGAATCCGCCAGATAAGACGCACCCTCCCCGCCCATCGCGTAGGCCGGAATACAGATTGTGATGGCTGGCATGACGGAGCGTCCTTGGTATTGGGTATTTGACCCTGCCTAACAAACCACTCCGGCAAGGCCAAGCCAGTGACGATGTCAGACCCCCAGATAGCGGTCCTTCAGCTCAGGTGTCAGTGCGGTCATTGTGCCGCTCCAGACTGATGCCCCTTTGTTCAAGATCACCGCCCGATCCGCCACTGCTGCAAGTTCCCGCAGTGTTTTATCCACCACCAGGATCGACAAGCCGCTGTCGCGCTTTAACCGCGCGATGGCCGCCCAGATCTCTTGCCGCACCACGGGGGCAAGGCCTTCGGTTGCCTCGTCCAGGATCAACAGGCGGGGGTTAATCATCAACGCGCGACCAATTGCCAACATCTGCTGTTCACCACCCGAGAGCGACGATGCGGTCTGATCGCGGCGCTCCTCCAGTCGTGGAAACAATTCGGCCACCATCGCGAAATCCCATGGCCCCGGACGGGCGGCAGCAATCAGATTTTCCTCAACCGTAAGCGGCGCAAAACAGCGCCGCCCTTCCGGCACAAGGCCAACACCCAATCGTGCGATCCGATGCGACGCCATGCCGCGCAGATTTTCGCCCGCGAATTCCAACGTACCGGAACTGGCAGGTAACATGCCACAGATTGTCTTGATCGTTGTGGATTTCCCCATGCCATTGCGCCCCATAAGCGCGACCACTTCACCTTCGCTGATCTCTAGTTTCACACCAAAAAGCGCCTGTGACGGCCCATAGGATGCTGTTACATCTCGTAGCGATAACAGGCTCATACAGCCTCCTCCTCGCCCAAGTAGGCGCGGCGCACCTCTGGGTCATTGCGGATTTCGTCTGTAGTGCCTGTGGCGATCACTTCGCCGTAAACCAGCACACTGATCCGATCTGCCAGCGCAAAGACAGCATCCATGTCATGTTCCACCAATAGGATCGGCGCCTCGGTCCTTAACTCATCCAGAAACGTCGTGAGCGCCTTTGACCCACTTGCCCCCAACCCGGCCATCGGCTCATCCATCAGGAACAGCTTAGGTGCCATTGTCAGAGCCACGGCGACCTCTAACTGGCGGCGTTGACCGTGCGACAGATCCGCAGTGCGCCGCATCGCGTCGTCAATCAGGCCAACCCGTTTTAGCGCATGCTCAGCCTGCTGAAGCAAAGCTTTGTCGCGCATCACGTTGCCAAAAAACCGAAAAACACCGCCCCGCGCACCAAGCGCGCCTAGGACCGTATTTTGCAGCACCGTGAACTCCATCGCCAAGGCTGAGATCTGAAAAGTCCGCCCTAACCCGAGCTGCGCACGCGCGACACGGTCCAGCGCGCTGACATCCTGCCCCAGAACTTCGACTTCGCCGCTATCAGGGCAAAGTTCGCCGGATATCTGTTTGATAAGTGTTGATTTTCCTGCCCCATTCGGCCCTATAAGCGCGTGAATTTCACCTGTCTTGAGGTCTAGCGAAATATTCTTGCTGGCCTGCAAAGCCCCGAAAGACTTGCTTAGGTTCCGTACCTTCAGCACCTGCGTCATTTGATCAGTCATGAGCCACCTCCCGCCCGCTGATGGCGCCGATGATGCCACCACGGGCATACAGCACGATCATCAAGAGCAATCCGCCTAGGTAGATTTGCCAATAGTCACTGATCCCACCCAGAAAATGCTCCAGAAGAATGAACAAAGCCGCGCCTATCACGGGGCCAAAAAGACGCCCGACGCCGCCAATAATCACAAAGATCATGATTTCGCCGCTGGTGTGCCAGCTCAGCATGGTTGGGCTGACAAAACGATTGAGATCCGCAAACAATGCCCCTGCCAGTCCTGTGATGGCACCGGAAATGACAAAGGCGGTGAGCCGCAGTTTATAAGGGGTGATGCCCACGGTTTCGACCCGTGCCTCGCATTGGCGGGCGGCCGCCAGTGCCAGGCCAAAGGGCGCGTGTGCCAGTCGGGCGGAAAACCAAAGTGCAAGACATAGAATAACATAGCAAATTAGGAAAAACTGAAGCGGTACCAGCGTATTAAGTCCCGGAAACTCATTCCGCACCCAGATCGATAACCCATCCTCACCGCCGTAGGCGGACCAGCTAATCGCGAAATAGTAAAGCATCTGACCAAAGGCGAGCGTGATCATGATGAAATAAACACCCGAGGTGCGCAGCGACAGGGCACCAATCACCAGTGCCGCCAGTGCGCTACTTGCAGTGGCAACCAGCCAGATCAGCGGCATCTGGTTCGTACCCTCAACCAGCATTGGCCACTGCATCAACGGCTCGTAGTTTTGGGCATGGGCCGCCAAAATACCCATCGCATATCCACCGATGCCGAAAAACGCAGCGTGGCCCAGGCTAACCAGCCCGCCAATACCTAAGGCAATGTTTAAACCGACGCCGGCCAGCGCCAAGATTGCCACCTTTGTCGCAAGGGTGATCAGAAAAGGTTCATCCGCGCTCCATGCCCAAAGCGGCACCATGAGCAGCAGCAAAATGACGCCTGCATTTAATAGCCGTTCGCGCCCCATCAGCTCTGCCCTCCGTATAGGCCTGACGGGCGCACCAAAAGGATCACCGCCATCAGAATGTAAATCAACATTGACGCCAGCGACGCGCCAACAGAGGTCGCGCTCGCCGGTTCCATAAAGAGCCCAAACAGCCGCGGCAAGAATACCCCCCCCAAAGTGTCCGTCAGACCAACCAATAGCGCACCAACCATCGCCCCTTTGATTGATCCGATGCCGCCAATAACAATCACCACAAAAGCGAGGATCAGTACCGGCTCGCCCATGCCCACCTGCACGGATTGGATTGCACCGACCAAAGCACCCGCAAGGCCTGCAAGGGCCGCACCCAATGCGAAGACCAGCGTATAGAGCACTGATATATCGACACCTAATGCGGCGATCATCTCGCGGTCGCTTTCACCCGCGCGGATTTGAATGCCGATACGGGTACGCGCGATCAACCAGAACAACCCTGTTGCCACAACCAGACCAATTGCAATGATCGTCAGACGATATAGCGGATATTGAATGCCCCCCGGCAGGGTCACAGGCCCAGACAGATAACTCGGCACATCCAGAAACAGTGGAAACGAACCAAAGATCCAGCGTGTGCCTTCCGAGAAAACCAGGATCAACGCAAAGGTGGCCAGCACCTGATCAAGGTGATCGCGGTCATACAGTTTGCGAATGACCAGCAGCTCAACCAATGCGCCTGCGGCGGCAGCGGCCACAAGGCTTGCCGCAAGGGCCAGCACAAAGGAGCCCGTCCAGGCCGCGACGATCGCGGCGGCAAAGGCACCAACCATATAAAGCGCACCATGCGCGAGATTGATTAATCCCATGACACCAAAGACCAGCGTAAGCCCAGCCGCCATGAGAAAGAGCATCACCCCGAACTGTAATCCGTTCAGGATCTGCTCCAGAATAAGAATGAGGGACATTGTGTCTTTCCGACTTGGCAGGGGGCGTTACGCCCCCTGCGTGCGAGGATCTTAGGCTTACATCTTGCAGTCGGCCGCATAGGCGTCGGCGTGGTTTTCCAGACCGGTGGCTATGATCTTGTTTGTAAAAACATCCCCTTCTTGGATCACTTCACGGACGTAGATATTCTGTATCGGGTGATGATTGTTTCCGAACTTGAACGCACCACGGACGGAATCAAATTTCGCCGCTTTCAGTGCCGCACGAAACGCGTCTTTGTCGGACACATCCGCTGTATCGAGCGCACTTAGGATCAGGTTTGCGGTGTCATACCCTTGGCTGGCATAGAGCGATGGCAGACGATCGTATTTTTGCTCAAATGCCGCGACAAAGGCAGTGTTCGCCGGTGTGTCCAGGTCCTTGTTCCACTGCGAGGTGTTTTTGATGCCCAAGGCCGCGCCTCCAACCGCTTGCAGGATGCCCTGGTCAAAACTGAAGGCTGGGCCAACCACTGGCAGATCAACACCGCTGTCCGCATATTGTTTGAGGAAAGAAATCCCCATGCCACCTGGCAGGAAAAAATAGACGGAATCTGCGCCCGATGCCCGGATTTGCGCGATCTCGGCGGCATAGTCGGTCTGGCCCAGCTTGGTATAGGTCTCGCCCGCCAGATCGCCCTCATACATACGCTTGTATCCAGTCAGCGCGTCCTTACCCGCCGGGTAGTTCGGCGCGAGGATATAGCTGTTTTTCAGTTCCGCATCATTCGCGTAGGCACCGGCAGCTTCGTGCAGGTTGTCGTTCTGCCATGCAACGTTGAAATAATTCTCGTGGCAACGCTTGCCCGCCAGTGCCGAGGGCCCCGCATTGGGTGAAAGGTAGAACACACCCTGCGCCGTTGCCGAGGGCACCACAGCCATGGCAAGGTTGGACCATATGATGCCGGTCATGATATCGACCTTTTCCGACTGGATCATGCGATCAGCAATCTGGACGGCGCTTTCGGGTTTGCGCTGATCATCCTCGATCACCACCTCGACATTGTCGCGCCCCGCCTGGTCGATCGCCAGCATAAAGCCGTCGCGGACATCCACACCAAGACCGGCCCCGCCGCCGGACAGAGTTGTGATCATGCCGATCTTCGTCTCGGCGGCGGCTGCCATCGCTAAGGTCGAAACGGCTGTTGCCAGCGCCATTGTCTTGAGGGTCTTCATTTGGTCCATCTCCCTGATCTGTCTGAGCAATGAGGGCCGTTTCGAATGACGGCCCTTCGTTGCATAGTTTTTCCGATTGGACCGCGTTACGCCAGCTTTTTGCCGATCTTATCCCGGAACGACTGATAGCCTGTTGTCCGCATGTCCAGCCAGCGAGACCGATCCTCCAATTCGGAGAATGCGGCATAGACTGTATCATGAGGCAACAACGGCGCGATCACCAAGATACGCTGTGTCCAAAGGTCGTTTCATCGACCGCCTGGAACGAGCCTAGGCCGAAGTTGCCATTTATTTCAAGATTAAAATATCTAACCTTAAAATTTGTAAGCCTTGTTCGCGCGGCCTTGGCAACGCTTGGGACAAATGGATGGAATGAAAGATTGCGTCCGCGAGACGATACGTCGGGCGCAAGATGTTCGTTCCGATGGAGGACATGCAACCGGCCTCAAGACATTCCTACAGGCAAAGCGTGACAGAGCGTATGGCGTCAATTTCAGATCGCCCCAACACAACCAGTGCGCGTATTTACTTTTCTCTGGAAATCATTCTGAAAAAACTAGCGAAAGCCGCATATGGAAGCCATGTAAATAACTATTCGCGACTTAGAGCACCCACGGACCACAAGCGGATCAATGGCCGATCAGGGCATTTGATGACGCTCAGCAGGACGTAAGCTTGCGCACCCGCTGCTCGGCAACTTCGGTAGATTGATTGCCCCCGCGCTGTCGCTCCAGCCCATCTGTGTAACGTTTGACGAGTTCAATCTGAAAGCGGATCTCATGCACCCGATCCGCCAATTGCTGACTCAGCGCCCCTATTGCGCTCTCTGCGTCGACCAAGCCTGCCTCAGTTGCAGAGAGGACATTCAGCAATGGCAACGCGAGATCCGTTAGCACCTGCGCGCTCACTTCGCGCGTCATATCTTCAAGTCCTGCGCCAAAACCGACATCGGGGCGGAAAGCATGACCGATCCCACCCAGGCTCGTGCGGAACCGTATGATGATCGACTGCGTGCCATCTTCGTTAGCGGTAGCAAGGATATGTGCACCTGCCAGCACCAAACCCGGCACCTCCAGGATCAATGATGGCAGCGAAATCACCTGGGTCTCGCCAGACAACATATTAACGCAATCCTTCAGCCCATCCGCGATGGAATCGCAAAAGACCTCATGCATTGGTAAAGTGTTCACAAACGACGTTCGATTGCGGAACGTTCGGCTAACCACCTCACAAGACCGGACAAACGGTACAGCGCCTTCCTCGGCGATCAGGTTCACGATGAACCGGCGCTGCTCTTCTCCAGTCTCAGTATTGTCAGTCATGGCCACCACGTTCATTACACCCAACCCGTATCTCTGGAGATGTTTTAATATGTAGTTAGGAGTAGTTTACAAAACGTTGATAAAGCGTAGTTTGACATTGCAATCCGCGTCAAGATTTATACAACCTTTGCTTGCAATCATCTTCGCGCCCTCTTTCAACCAGATCAGATACGCAGCATCTCAGTTGCGATGCAAATGCTACATTTCCGCTATTAGCCATGGACCTCGCGGCGATCAAGGCGATAATAGATTTAAATACGCTAGACGATAGGCACCCTTATGACAACGCAAATTACTACAGACCTGACCATCGTCGGGATCGGGTCGTCCGCAGGCGGACTGGAGGCAATTCGTGAGTTGGTGGCAACGCTTCCGGTGGACGCGTTAGCGGCTTATGTTGTGGTGCAACATATGTCCCCCCACCACAAGAGCCTGATGACCGAGCTGGTTGCACGACAAACCCAGCTTAAGGTCGGCACCATCGAAGATGGCACCACCCCAGAGGCCAATGTTGTCTATATCACCCCCCCAAAGAGCGATGTGGTCTACACCGATGGGCGTCTTCGCCTGCTGCAAAATCCGGATGCCGAACCCGGCACCCCCCGACCGTCAGTTGACCGCTTTCTTGTCAGCCTGGCTGAACAGAACGGCGAGAACTCCATGGCCATTATCCTGTCGGGCACCGGCAGCGATGGGGCGTATGGTGTGCAGGCCATTCGCGAGGCGGGCGGGATCACAATTGCCCAAGACGCCGAGAGCGCGAAATACGACGGTATGCCTGTCGCTGCCGTTCAAACCGGCTGTGTCGATCTGGTGTTGCGCCCGCAGGATATTGGCACCAACCTGCAAAAAATCCTGTCGTCGCCCCGAGATTTCAGCTCGTTCCGTAACGAAAACAATCTGCGCGACTCTCCGGTCTCAGATCTGTTGCAAATCCTTTTGGCCCGCACCCGAGTGGATTTCCGCGACTATAAGCAGACCACCATCAGTCGCCGCATTGAGCGACGCATGATCGCGCTTGGGATCGAAACCCAAGAAGAATACACCCAGTTCTGTCGCAATAACCCTCATGCGGTCGATGCGCTGTTCAAGGATCTTCTGATCTCGGTCACACGGTTCTTCCGTGACAAGGAAGAATTCGAGCTTTTGAAAAATCTGCTGCCACAGCTGATCAAGGAGCGCGGCCCCGGTCCGCTGCGGATCTGGGTGGCAGGCTGTGCCACCGGCGAAGAGGCGTACTCAATCGCGATGGTAGTATCAGAGGCTCTCGGCAACCCCACCAATCAACTGAAATCAAGGGTTCAGATCTTTGCGACGGATATCGACAAGGACGCGCTGAAAACCGCCCGTCGCGGGGTTTACAGTCTGGCGGCGCTGAATGACATTCCGACGGAATTAGCCGACAAGTACCTGATCCGTCAGGCCGATGGAGTGCGAGTCGTCGACAACCTGCGCAATGCGGTGCTGTTTTCCGATCACAATGTCTGTCAGGATCCGCCGTTTCAGAAGGTCGATCTGATCTGCTGCCGTAACCTGTTGATATATTTCGGCAACCCCTTGCAGCAAAAGGTCATGTCGCGGTTCCACTATGCGATGTCGCCACACGGGCTGCTGTTTCTTGGCACCGCCGAAAGCGTAGCAGGCTCAGATGAGCTGTTCGTGCAAGACCGCGCTGCCACCCATGTTTATCGCAAGCGTTCGCTGCGCGCCAATCAATCACCGCAGCCCTATAACATGCCATCCGTGCCTATGGTGGTGCAGCGCCCGTCCATTAAACCGCCGTCCCAGCAGGGGCCATCGACGGATCGTCAGCTTTTTGAAGCACTGGCACAATCATTAGGTAAAAACTCGCTCCTCGTGACCGAAGATTTTTCCATCGCTCGGGTTTATGGAAATGTAAGCCAGTTCATTGAGGTAAGTGAAACCAGCTCACTGCGCATGCATCTCGACCTGTTGCGCAGTCCGCTGCGTGAAGAAGCCCGTAGCCTGATCACCATTGCCTTGAAAAACGGATCCCACAAAGGGGGCGTGCGCCATTTGCTGGCCGAAACTGACGACGAGGAAATCCGTCTCGACGTCTATCCGATCATCGCCAAGGACATCAGCGAACGCGCCGCGTTGGTGGTGTTCACCCCCGTGACGGTGGATCGTGCTAAATTGAGCAGAACCCCGATTGTCGGTGAAGAGGGTGACGCCGCATTTGAGCGGATCCGCAATCTGGAAAACGAGGTCGCAACAACCCGCGAGGCTTTGCAGCAGACGATTGAGGAGCTGGAGACCTCGAACGAGGAATTGCAGTCGCTCAATGAGGAATTGCAATCCACCAACGAGGAGCTGCAAGCCACCAACGAGGAGCTGGAAACCTCGAACGAGGAACTGCAGTCCACCAACGAAGAGCTGATCACCGTCAACGAAGAGCTTCAGGTCACCGCGTCCGAGCTCAGCGGTCGAACCGGTGAGCTGATCTCGGTATTGGAAAGCACGCCACTGGCCATCCTGGTGGCCGACAGCGCGTTGCAGATCACTCAGGCGACTCTGGCGGCAACCCAGATGTTCAATATTCGGCGTCCGATTTCCAGTCCGCACATCAGCCAATGCGCCCTGCCCGACGGTTTCCCGATCCTTGCACCGATTTGCAGCGAGGCCTTGCGTTTAGGACAAACCGTTACCGAGGAATTCACCTCCTACGGCACTCGGATCCGGCTCACTTGCTCGCCGTATTTCGACGTCAATGGCCAGATCCTAGGTGTCACGATGGTGGTATCAGAGTTCCCCGGTATGGCGCATGAGATGGAGATGATCCTCGACAACTCCAACCTGTTCCTGCTGAACCGCGCCCGCTCCGGCGAAATCCTGCGGATCAGCTCTGCCTATGCCGGGCTGCTTGGCCTCAGCCGAGACAAGGCCCTTAACAAGAGCGTCTTTTCACTCGGCGTTGAATGCAACGTCAGCAAAGACGTCTTCAAAGAGGATACTAAGGTTCTCGACAGCGATGAGGGTTTTGACAGCGCGCTGTTGCAGGTCGATACGCACGACGGCAAAGGCAAACGCTGGATCAGCATGGATCGCCACCGATTCCCGCATCACATTACCGAAGAACCGACTGTTTTTACCATCGGAACAGATATCACGGAAACCGTCGAGGCGCGCGAACGGGCTGAAGAGTTGCTGACGCAGGCTGAATTGGTTCAGGATATGGTCGGGATCGGCTTTTGGTCCATCGATGCCGATGGCCAGACGCCCTACTGGTCGCCCAAGGTCTATGAGATCCATGGTGTAGAGCCAGAGGAGTATAGTCCGGATATCGCCAGCGCGATTGCCTTCTTCCACCCTGATGACCGTGAGGATGTGCAGCGTCTTGTCTCCGAATCCATCGAAGCGGGAACTGGCTTCACATTCATCAAACGTTTGATCCGTCCCGATGGCGTCGAGGTCAGCGTGGAGAGCCAGGGGATGGCTATTCGCGACGATAATGGTGATGTGACGCGACTGGTCGGGATCTTCCGCGAGGCGCAGGAGTCTGACAACTGATCGCCTTCGCATCAGGCAATCACATTTCAAAAAAGGCGCAGGTGACTGCGCCTTTTTCACGTTCAACATCTGTAGTCGTTGACCTGTCTCAGAAGAGGAAAGACGTTACACCACCTTCAGCTGTCGCCCGGCCGTCAGCCCGTCAGCGGCTGCGGTGATGGCTTGCGCGTCGATGCCGAAATGGCGGTAGAGATCACCGATGGTGCCGGTCTGACCAAAATGTTCAACGCCAAGCGGAATAGACTGATGCCCCTGAACGCTCCCCAGCCAGCTCAGGGTTGCGGGGTGCCCGTCAATCACTGTGATCAGCTTGCAATGGCTGGGCAGCTGGGCCAGCAACGCCTCGATATGGCTTTGTGCCTGCGGCAGACCACGTGCCCGCGCCCGCTGCGCTGCAGTCCATCCCGCATTCAACCGGTCGGCTGAGGTGACGGCCAGCACGCCCACGTCACGGCGACCTTCGCCAATGGCGGCTGCGGCTTTAATGGCTTCCGGCGCGACGGCCCCCTGATAGGCGATCACCACATCACAGTTCGGCCCCGGTTTTTTCAGCCAGTAAGCGCCATCAATGGCCCCCTGCCGGAAATCATCGTCAACACGTTTGCCGGGCTGTTCAATCGGGTTGGTGGTCAGCCGCAGATAGATCGAGCCGCCGGTCTCATCACGCAACCATGTGCGCTCGTCCGGATCGCCCTCGCCGTCGCGCTGGAGATAATCAAACGCCCATTCCATAATCACCGCCAGCTCATCCACGAAGGCAGGTTCAAACGCGGCCAGCCCGTCCTGGCTCATCCCGATCAGTGGCGAGCCGATGGATTGATGTGCGCCCCCTTCCGGTGCCAACGTCACGCCAGACGGCGTGCCAACGATCATGAATCGGGCATCCTGATAGCAGGCATAATTGAGCGCATCTAGGCCGCGCGCGACGAAGGGATCATAGACAGTGCCAATCGGGATCAGCCGCTTGCCAAACAGCGATTGAGACAGGCCGGCAGCCCCCAGCAGCAGGAACAGGTTCATCTCCGCAATGCCCAACTCGATATGCTGGCCGTCCGGTGTAAACTCCCATTTGGCGGTCGACGGGATCTTATGCTCAATGAACGCATCCGCCTGAGCCGTGCGGGCAAACAGTTTGCGCCGGTTCACCCAAGGACCAAGGTTGGTGGTGCCAGTTACGTCCGGGGACATGGTGACAATCCGCGTTGCCAGATCGCTGTCGCCTTTGGAGAGGTCATCAAGGATCTTGCCAAATCCCATCTGTGTCGACATCTCGCGGTCGGTCTTCACCTCCACCGCCGGCACAGGCAAGCGCGCGTCCTGATAGCGCCGCGCGCCCTTGGCAAAAAACGGGGCCTGATCCAGAAACCCTTGCAGCGCAGTCGCATCTTCGATCGTTGCAAATGGCTCCCATTCCTCCCCTTCAGCGACGCCCATATAGCGCTGCCATTCCGCCATCTGGGTTTTGTTCATAAGGCCGCCGTGGTTGTCCTTGTGGCCCGCGATGGGCGTGCCCCACCCCTTCACCGTATAGGCCAGGAAACAAACCGGGCGGTCATGGTCGATGGCGGCAAAGGTATCGGCCATGGTGGCCACGCAATTGCCGCCGAGATTTTCCATCAGCGCCGCCAGCTCCGCATCCGAACGTCGCTCGATCAGCGCGGTCACATCTCCCTGATCGCCCAGATCCTCCATCAGATGCTGGCGCCAGACCGCTCCGCCCATGAAGGTCAGCGCTGAATAGGTCTGGTTGGGGCAGTCATCAATCCACTGACGCAGCTTGTCGCCGCCCGGCTCCTCAAACGCGGCGCGTTGCAGGGCGCCATATTTTACCTTCACCACATCCCAGCCAAAGGCGTCAAAGATCTTCTCGATCCGCTGAAACAGCCCTTCGCGCACGATCCCGTCAAGGGACTGGCGGTTATAATCAATGATCCACCAGGTGTTGCGCAGATCGTTCTTCCAACCCTCCTGAAGGCATTCGTACACATTGCCCTCATCCAGCTCGGCATCCCCCACCAGCGCCACCATGCGTCCCTGTGGCGCGTCCGCACCCCAGGATTTCGCGGTGATATAGTCCTGAACCATGGAGGCAAAGGAGGTGATCGCCACCCCAAGACCCACAGATCCGGTGGAGAAATCCACATCATCAATATCCTTGGTCCGGCTGGGATAGCTCTGCACCCCGCCAAAACCGCGGAAATTCTCCATCTTCTCACGGGTCTGGTTGCCCATCAGATACTGGATCGCATGAAAGATCGGCGAGGCATGGGGTTTTACCGCCACCCGGTCCTCGGGCCGCAGCGCGCTGAAATAGAGCGCGGTCATGATCGACACCATGGAGGCAGAGCTGGCCTGATGGCCGCCGATCTTGATGCCATCTTCCTTAGCGCGCAGGTGGTTGGCGTTGTGAATCATCCAATGTGACAGCCACAGCAACCGCTGCTCAATCGTCTTCAGCATTTCAGGAGAGGGTGGCGGCGCGGCGGTTGTCGGGGTCATGGTCAAACTCGTTGGCATAAATCGAAGATACCCCTCCCGCCGGGGTGCGGAGGGGGCCTTTTACATAGGGCGGCCTGAAGGGCACGGCGGTTCAATAAGGCGCCCAAAGGGACGCGCCGGGCACAGCCGAAGTCAGGCAGCGGCGTAGGCGTTATGCGAGGACAGCGCCTGCATCAGATCGTCGATGATATCGTCGACACCTTCAAGCCCTACCGACATCCGCACCAGACCTTCAGCGATACCATGTTCGGCGCGCTCTTCAGGGGTGTAGGTGGAATGGGTCATGCTGGCCGGGTGCTGGATCAGCGTTTCCGCATCACCTAGGCTGACCGCACGCTGGATCATCGCCAGCCGGTTCATCATGGCGATACCGCCCGCCTTGCCGCCGACAACCTCAAACGGGATCATGCCACCAAAGCCCGACATCTGCCGCCGTGCAAGATCGCCCTGAGCAAAATCATCAAGGCCGGGATAGTAGACCCGCTCCACTGCTGGATGAGATTGCAGTGCCTGCGCCACTTTCATCGCAGATTTGCAGTGACGCTCCATGCGCAGCTCAAGCGTTTTCAGCCCGCGCATCAACAGCATGGCACTGAAGGGCGACATCACCGCACCGGTCATATCCTTGAGGCCAACCAAGCGGATTTGTGTGATATCCTCCTTTGAGCCAACGACCAGACCTGCAATAACATCGCCATGGCCACTGATGAATTTAGTTGCGGAATGCACCACGATATCTGCGCCCAGTTCAATCGGGCGGGTCAGAACAGGGGTCGCAAAGGTATTATCGACCACCACCTTGGCACCCACCTGATGCGCAATCTCGGAAATCGCAGCGATATCAATCAGCCGGTTGTTGGGATTGGCTGGGGTTTCGAAATACACCAGCTTAGTCTTCGGGCTGATCGCCTCTGCCAGATTGGTCGGATCTGTCATATCCACCAGGCGCACATTGACACCAAACCGTGGCAACCCATGGGTCATAAAGGAAAAGGTGCAGCCATAAAGCGTCTTGTCGAGGATGATCTCGTCACCTGCTGCAAGGAATGACCACAGCGTCGAGGTGATCGCACCCATACCCGAGGCCGTTGCCAAACCGGCCTCGCCGCCCTCCAGATTGGCGATGCGCTGCTCCAGATGGTCCAGCGTCGGGTTGGAGATCCGGCTGTAGAAATGACCTTCCCGCTCACCAGTGAACATCTCTCCCCCGGCTTCGGCGGAATCAAAGGTAAAAGTTGAGGTGAGATAAATCGGCGGGTTCAACGCGCCCTGCTGCGACTGCGTGTCATAGCCGTGATGAATCGCACGTGTGGAAAAGCTGGAGCCGGATTTGGTCATGGAAATCACCCTGTTGTGTTTCCAGCATCTTAAGGTGGTCTCGGAGGAGATTAGTTGCTAATTTACCCTCAAACAATATGGAGATTGGCATATTATGCCAGAAAAACCACAACTGGATGCGACTGACCGACGCATTATCCGGGCCCTGCAACGCAATGGGCGGATGACGAATCTTGATCTTGCTGCCGAGGTCAACCTGTCGCCCTCGCCCTGCCTGCGGCGGTTGCGGATTTTGGAGACCACCAATGTAATCAGGGGCTACAGCATTGATGTGGATGCCAAGGTATATGGCCTTCCCGTCACCGTTTTTGTGCGCGTCAGCCTGGAGAACCACACTGAAGCCGTTGTAGCCAATTTTGAACGGCAGATCCGCGACACTCCCGAAGTTTTGGATTGTTTTGTGATGACTGGATTAGCCGATTATTTATTGCGCGTGGTGGTTGCGGACCTTGAGGGCTACGAAGGCTTTGTGAGAGCACGCCTGCATCCAATCGGCGGCATCAGCTCAATCGATACCAGTTTTGTCTATGGCGTGGTTAAAAAGACCGCTGTATACCCGGAGGTTGAAGGGAAAAACGGCTGATCGCGCGAAGGCACTTGCAGATGTCAGGAATGCGGCTGGACCAGCAAATTTTGCGCCCATCATTCTTTAAGTTTTGAGTGAATTGGATATACTGCCTGCCTATAGGCGGCAGGACATACTCCATGCAAGAGCCCATCCAAAAGACGTTACCCAAGATCTCGACCCGGCTCGCGGCTTTTGCCTTTGCCGATGTGGCTGACTACACGCGCCACATGGAGATCAGCACAACCGACACAGTGCGCCGCTGGGGTCATCTGCGCGACGCCGTATTGCTGGACGAAATGCTGGCATTCAACGGCGTTCGACGCTCAGACGCAGGGGATGCATTGCTATTGGAGTTCACCAGTGCCAGCGACGCTGTCCAATGGGCAATGTCAGTGCAAAACCGTCTGGGCCAGCAAGACATCGACACCAACCCGATGCAGATCCGCATAGGCGTCAATATTGACGATGTGATTGACGACGACGGGACAGTGCAATCGGATGGCGTTGTTGTCGCCTCCCGTATTCATCAACTGGCTGACCCCGGGACGGTTGTCGTAACCAAGATGGTCCGTGATATTGTACGCGGCAAATTGCCATTGCGGTTTCACGATCTTGGTGCGCCGCTGCTGAAAAATATCGATCGTCCAGTGCAAATCTTTCAGGTCAGCCAGAGCGCCGGGGAAATACTCCCCCTACGTCCTCATGCAGATTGGAAAACTCGCCCAACCCTGGCCGTTCTCCCATTCGAGGATCGTGGCGCCAAGGCAGAGGAGCGATACTTTGGCGATGGCATCACCGAAGAAATCATTTCTGGTGTGTCTCGCAGCCGGGCGATGTTTGTCATGGCGCGCACGTCTACGCTCAAATTTCGCGGCAGCCATGAAAATCCCGCTGACATCGGGCGCAGCCTTGGGGTGTCCTATATTTTGACCGGTGCCGTGGACCGGTACAGAAACCAGATCCGCATCTTTGCCGAGCTGATGGACGTATTGCGCAACCGCGCGATCTGGGCGCAGACATATCGGGGCGATTTGCAGGATCTGTTTGCCTTTCAGGACGAAATCGCCTCCGGCATTCTTGCCATGTTGGAACCCAAGGTTCTGTCCACCGAAGCGGAACATATCAGCGCCCGCAGCACCGACAGCCTGGACGCCTACAAATGCGTGCTGCGCGCCCTTGCCCAACTCTATCAGCTGGATGACGACAGCTACGGAGAGGCCATCGCCCTGCTGCAACGCGCGGTGGCTCTGGACCCCAATTATCCGCAGGCCCACGCTTATCTGGCCTGGTGCATGAACTTCTTTCTGGCTGAGGGCCATTCGCAAAACCCGCGCGACGATATTTTGAGTATGATCAACCTGTCCCGCCGCGCGGTCGAACTGGACCCGGACGATGCGCTAACGCTGTCAGTACGTGCTCATGTGCTGAGCCTGCATGAAAACAGCCCCGAAGACGCGCTGGAATTGTTCGACGACGCCCTGGCACATAATATAAACCTGCCCCTGGCATGGGGATTGAGCGCAATAACCTATGCGTATCTTGGCGACGGAGCCGAGGCGCGTGAGCGTCTGCTGAATGTCTGGCGGCTCGCGCCGTATGATCCGTTGAATTTCTTCTTTTTGACCGCGGCCGGACTGGCGGAATTTGTGGATGGTAACCTTGACGAAGCCTGTCGCTTTCTAAAGAACGCCCGCCGCAACAAACCCCGGTTCATGGCCGCGCTCAGACTATTGGCGGCGTGTAGCGCATTGCGCGGTCGCACTGGCGAAGCCCAGCAGGTAGCGCAAGAAATACTGCAATTGGATCCCGGTTTCTCGGTATCGAAATTCGCCATATGGTATCCATTGAAATCAAAAGAGGCGCTGGACCGTCTGACCGACGGGCTGATACGCGCAGGGCTGCCCGCCTAGTGCGGAGAGATAATACCACCTCGGGGCAACCCGAAAAAACCAATAAAACCAGAGGCAGTACCATCATATCCACCAGGCACCAGGCCTCATAACGGCAGTCATTTGGGATGTTTTTTAACGTGTATTAGACGGTAAAGGGGGATTTGTGATGGCATCACATGGCAATTCGCAAGGCGCGTCAAACGGGCTTGGCTTGGGGCTTGGACTAGGGCTCGGCAATGGCCTGGGGCTGGGGAGCGGTCTAGGTAACGGGCTGGGGCTTGGTAATGGCTTAGGAAATGGGCTGGGCGCCGGCCAGGGAATGGGACTGGGGCTCGGCCTCGGGTCCGGTCTTGGGTTGGGTCTGGGATCCGGCCTAGGGCTGGGCAATGGTCTGGGGCTGGGATCCGGCTTGGGGCTTGGTCTGGAGGATAACGGGTTTCTTCTGGGCAATGGCGCAGATGCCGGCATCGGGACATTGCGCAGCTATTACGCAACGCCTGCCGAACTGGGTCTATTGCCCTGGACGCTGGATTTCAGTCCCGACAACAATGGCGGCGACCCGTTTCCCCTGTCGATGATCATCAACCCCTATCAGCTGCCAACCGATGCGGCTCAGTACCCTGTCACGCTGGAATGGATCACCGAGGATTGGGACCCGGCGCTACGCTTTTGGACCCTGCCGTTTGATCCGAATCTGGGTGAGTGGCTACGGGCGGCAGACAGATCGGAACCGGCAACCCTTGCGGCACTGGAATTTGCCTCGCAGGACATTCACTGGCACCCGGCCCATGTGGGCAACCGCTGGCTGGAAAACAACGACCTGCTCTGGCGCTATGTTCAAACCGGCACCGCCGCGCAATCGCGCACCGCGGCAGAGGCGGCTTTTGACATCATCGTGGCAGAGCTGGAGATCCTCAAGATGTATATGGAGGACGACCGCCAGCAATATATGGTCGAATGCGATGTTCAGGCGGATGGCTTACCGGCCTATTTGATCCATTTTCTGGGCGCAAATAGTTTTGATCACCCATTTACACTGAAGCTGATTGATCTGGGACTTGCGGTCGGCAATGTCGCCTACATGAGCTACAAGGCGTATTTCAAACGGGTGCGTCCTTCGATCTTGCGGCCTGGATTAACCGTGCCATTTGGCCCGCCGGCGCATCCGGCTTTTCCCAGCGGTCATGCCTTCCTGGCGCATTTTTTGTCGTTGCTGCTGCTGGAAATTCCGGGCATTGCGCAGCGGTTTGGTGTGGTGAAAGGCTATAAATCCGATGGATCCGGGACCGATATCCAGATCCCGGCAGGCACATTGCTGCGCAAGCCTGGCTATGACGATCTGCTGGGGACCAGCGTCATTGCATCGCCGTTGCTTACCATGGCCAATCGGATTGCAGTAAACCGAGAGCGGATCGGTGTGCACTACCCGTCGGATTCTACCGCCGGTCGTCATATCGCCGCCGGAATCTGGTATTGCATTATGGACAATGCCCCGGCCAATCCCGACGGAGGTGGCGACCCTTGGGCCCATATCAACGTGCCGACGCTGCATCGCATCCTCGACAAGGCCAAGACAGAATGGCCAACCCCCTGGGTGTCGGCTGATCTGACCTGACATCCCAAGCCTAAATCAGAATGCGCAGGCCCAGATTGTTGTCATTGGCAACCAGATCCACAAGGGCCTGCACCTTCTGTGGGGGCGAATCCCCCGCCCCAATGGCCAGAGTCAGCCCGGCTGCCGGATCGGTATTGGCGCGATCCTCCACCTGGCTCACTTCGACCAGCACCACCAGCTGTAATCCGGGCGCAGCTGTGTTGCGTGCGGAGGTGACCAATTGCGTGATCTGCTGCTCGTCGCTATCGCTTAACTCCTGTACCTGCGTTGCGGTGATACCCGGCAAGGTCAGATCCAGCGTCTGTGCCAACCATTGCACGCTGCGGTCCATCACGCGCGCCAGTGGCTGATCCTCAAGCACCCATCCGGCCCAGAGCCGCAGGGTTGTAGCATTCGCAGTCACGGATCCCCTATTGCCAATCGTCGGCAGCAGGGTCGGCATCGTCCAGTCGGCATTCGCCGCCCAGTGTAGCGACACTGGCAAGTAGCTCCCTGCCCCGACCTGGACCGGTCCATCGCCAGTTGGAAACACCTCCGCCCGCCTGTCGCGGATATAGAGATCGACCAAGGGTGGTGCCCCGGCCTCACTGCTGACCAAGGCAGGATCGTCTGGGAACATGCCCATAATCTCAAACGCCCAACGCGCGACCTTGTGCGAAGTGGCAGGCGCCCAATCTGCTCCGCCCCGTGGCAATGGCACCAGCGCTGGCGCGCTCCAACCCGCAGCCTCCATCCCGCTCTCCAGCATTTCAGCCCGCGATGGTGATTGCGCCAGTCCGGCGAGCGCTTGCATCAGCAGATAGAGCGTCATGTCAGATGCGCGGGTGCGTTGCGCCCAGTCTGCCTCATCGCCGCTCAATGTATCGCCACCAAGGGCCCGGTACAGCAGGAATATCGACGATGACAGGATTTGTTCGGTCAGATAGGCTTTATGCTCGGTGCCCGACGGTGGTGGATCCTCTACCACCGACCGGTTCAGCAACCCGTACCAGCCCCACCCCAGCGCTGGTGTCCGATCATGGCGACGCGGCGCAAAAATAAACGGAAAGGTCCAGCCCCGCATCTTCGGGTCACCCGCATAGGTGGGGCTGGACAGATCCGACAACGGATCAAAATACACCGCCGCCAGAGCATCACCGGCGCTGTGAGCGAAGTCAAATTCCAGCTGACCAATGCGCGCGGCCAGAAGGTAGTGACCAAACTCATGCAGCATCCAACGCCCGCTACTGGCAAAGCCCAGCGGCTCCAATTGGCTCTGCGGTGTTCCCGCCCCCACCCGCGCCCAGCGGTTCAAATTGGCCAAGGCCAGATGCATATCAATGCTGGGCTTGCTCTGGATGGCCGCATTCACGGCCACTTCATATCGCACCTGCGCATTGATGGTGCGCCCATTGCGCCCTGGTCCCGGCACAATGCCCGACCGGTAGTGCACCGACAGCGGCCCGTCAGCCGTCGCCACATAGCTTTCGGGGGTGATGCCCATTCCACGCATACTGTCAAAAAACGCCTTACTGTTCCAATAGGCGCTGATCGCACTAGAAAGATTGCGGCGCGGTGGAACGTTCGTGACATCCATGGGTGGCAGCGCCTTTGGCAGATTACTATCACCATCGCCAGGTACAAACCGGGGACAATTGCGCACAACATAGGCCGGTTGCTGCATCTTCAGCCCGGTGCCAATCTCGATGGCAACGGTCTCGCGAAACAGGTCAAGAACGCTATCCTCTCGTGTTGGCCGCCGCCAGGCAAGCGGGGGGGATGGATGGTCCGGCGCAACCGCAGCACGCCAATCCGGCGGCGGCACCGGAAACACACGCACGAATGGCGCAATTGGCGGCAGCCCGCCACCGGCAACCGCATGGCTAACCAGTGGCGCGCGTTTGATCGAAACCAGCTCGACCGAATTCTGCCCTGGATCATCCATTCGGACGCGCACCGTTAGCCGGTAGCTCAGCGGGGAATGGCGCGGGGTTTCCAGCCCCCTCGCCAGTAGCGTCAAGGTCATTTCCCAGGCCCCGTCAGCCACATTGGCAGGATCCGCAGAAAATTGGATATCACGCAGCAGTAAGGAGCTAGCCTCGACCCCGCTGCGTTTGGCGATATCCTCATCAAGGAGCGACAGCATCCGGCCGACGGAGGCACGTGCCGCCGTGCTGGCCACTGGCGCATCATTTTCACCACTGGCCCCGACCGGCTGATCAGCAGTATTGAGCGGTTCGGTCGCGCTGGTCGGCATGGTATCGGCGACGCTGCCGTCGCCGGGCAAAAAGCCAACAGGCACCCCGGACAGCGATTGCGTTAACCCGGTGAGGATCCTTTGCCGTTCTGCATCACTTGACTCAGCCAAAAGCGACGACAGGGTACTGTTGTCGCCACCTGGAAATTCTGCCGTTAGCCCGCGTATGATCAGATCGTAGCCAGCCGCTGTCTTGCGGATCTCAATCGGTACGCGAAATCCAGCTGAGGGAAAACGCAGAAAAAATGCGGGCATCATCGGATTTTCCAGCCCTTCCGTCGCCACCAGAATGATCGTTGCAGGCAAGGCTCCGCCATCGTTGCGCGACAGGTTCCAGCTGGCAATCTGCCCCTGTAAACGGCTGAGCGGACCGTCAATCTGCGGCCAGATATCACACCAACGCAGCAGGCTGCGTGACGAGGCGACGTCTGCCAACATTGCCAACATCGGATCCGTCTCGCCCAGAGGTGGCTTTGCTGCGTTCACATAGGCGTTAAGCTGGGTAAGATAATGCTCTGCAGCCTTGCTCAATGCCGCAAGATCAACCTTGCCATCGCTGCCGCCCACCGTTGCCGAGGCGATGTAAGGCGTGGTTGGATGTGCAATCAGCCGCGAGGGCCGTCGCGATCCGGGATACTGTCGCTCATATCGCAGCCAGGCGCGCGGTGTCTTACTTGAGACATTTGCGACCGGAGGCCATTTACCCGGAACTGTCACTTTTGCCATCTCATCCCCCTCGCATGCGCTAGTGGCGCTGCTGTGTCTGCACGTTTCTCAATGCTCGACATCCTCAGGATGACGCCCGACATGCGCTGCGCGACCATGATCTGTCGTGGCGCTGCACGGGGCCAAATGGCTCTTCTGACCATTTTCTTGTGGGGAGGCAGATCCCCTTATGAGAGCTCCCACATCTTTAGCCTAGCACATCTGCGGGATCGGAAGTAGGTGCGCCTCAGCCAAGATTGACCGCTGTTTTGTTTGGTGTGGTTCGCGGCGAAAGGCCAGGTCGCCCGCGCTGAAAAAAATCGCAAAGCGGCGCATTTTTCCTCTGGACGCGCCAGATTTCACGCCATATATCAACCCCACATTCCGGCGTAGCTCAGCGGTAGAGCAGTTGACTGTTAATCAATTGGTCGTAGGTTCGATCCCTACCGCCGGAGCCAAAAATTTCAAGGGCTTAGCGTTTTTCGCTAAGCCCTTATTTGGTTTTAGCCAACGCACCTCAATGATCCGCCGTGCAAGGTATTCGACACTATTTGAATACCCAGCACCATCTTCCAATCTACACTCGTGGCCCGCTCAGCGCGTGCGAGCGATACCAGAGGATACATCCGAGAGACGGTGCCGCGCTCTTAGGGCAGCAGTGGCGTTGTGGTTGTTTTCAAACCCGCGACATGGCTCATCTGAGTGGCACCAAGGGGCAACAGGCAAGCTTGTAGTGAATGATAAATATCGGGTTTTCCGTTAAAAATCGTCCGCGTCACCTGCCCTTGCGGGTCGATTTCCGGGTACCACCCCCCATGATCTTTGTCGATAAAATGTGTCTCGGCAAAGTGCCATAGTCGCCTGTACCACAGCTCATCTTCAGGGCGCGCCTCCAGTTTGATCAGCGTTGCGACCGCGCCAATGGCTTCGGTCACGGGCCACCAAAAACGATTGTCCATCGCAACCTTGCCGTCAAAATCAAGCGTATAGGCAAATCCGCCATCAGGCAGCCAGGCCTCTGCCAGTGCACGTTCAATCAGCAGGCGGGCACGATCGGGCGCAGTGTCATCGCGCCGCCCCGTCAGATCCCAATGCTGCAACAGCAGGCGACCCAGCTCAAACGAATGGCCCGGCGTTGTACCGGCCGGGCGGAACATCGGATCCCCTGCATAAGCCTGATCAATCTGCCAACCCTCGGTATAATGCTCTGGCAAACGCCAGCCATGCTGCGGCGCGATGTGACCGATGAAGAAGTCCAGGATATGACCCGCACGGGTCAAAAACACCGTCTCCCCCGTTGCTTCATAGGCTGTCAACAGCGCCTCCACCCCGTGCATATTGGCATTCATACCCCGATATGTTGAAAACGGCGTCCAGTCCCGGTTCCACTCATCCGCGAACCGCCGAGCAGCTGGCTCCCAGAACCGTTTGTCCAATACCTCAGCGACGTCGCTGAGCAGTGCATCGGCGTCAGGGTGACCCGCCAGTTTCGCAGTAGATGCGGCCAGTAAGACAAAGACATGGCCATAGGCCAGCTTGCGATCATCGGCGACGTCGCGCTCCGACAGCGCCCAGAGATATCCGCCGTGGGTACTGTCCTTATGATGACTGTTCAGATAGGCGATCCCATGGTCAACAATCCGGTCCGCATCCGCATAGCCACAGATATGGGCAAGCCCATAAGAATGCACCATCCGTGTCGTGGTGTGCAGCTGCTGCTTCGTATCTGCTAGCGGTTGACCTGTAGCATCCAAGGTGTGAAACCCCGGCCCTTCGCCAAGGCTCGCCGCAAAAAAAGCCAGTTGCCGCCTGGCATCTGCACGCAGAAAATCCCGGTGATGCGGATCTTCCAACCAGAGGCCGGGCGCATCCAGCGCTCCGACTTGGGGTGACGTGGTCATAGCACTCTCCTTTGTGCTGGCGCTTACGCCGCGGGCCGGAGGGCAACGCCCTTGGCATCAAAAATATGCGCGTTCTGAGTTTGGACGCGCAGGCCAAGCCGATCCCCGTTGCGCACGGGGATATTGCCATGTTTACGAACCAAGAGTGGCCCCAAACCTTCGACATTGGCATAAATATTTGTGTCCGATCCCAAACGTTCGACCACATCGGCGACCGCTGTCAGATCGCCCTCTCCAGGGTTTACCACATCCAGATGCTCTGGCCGGATCCCCAGATCGACAGCCGAGGTGGTGTCGCGCATATGGTCCAGCGTCAGCATCATACCGTTCCTGGCCATGATACCACTGTCAGCCCCCGCTACGGGCAAGATGTTCATTGTGGGTGAGCCAATAAACTGGGCCACGAACTTGTTGGCGGGACGCTCGTATAGATCAAGTGGGGACCCCACCTGCTGAATGTCGCCGCCGTTCAGCACAACGATACGGTCGGCCAGTGTCAAGGCTTCGACCTGATCATGGGTAACATAGATCATCGTCGCCCCCAGCTGCTGGTGCAGCCGCGCGATCTCCAGCCGCATTTCAACCCGCAGGGCGGCATCCAGATTGGACAGCGGCTCATCAAACAGGAACGCGCGGGGGTCGCGAATGATCGCGCGTCCCATGGCAACGCGCTGACGTTGACCGCCAGACAGCGCCTTGGGCAACCGGTCCACCAGTTTCGACAGGCCAAGCGTCTCTGCTGCTTGGGCGACACGGGACTTGCGTTCCTCGGCGGGATCTTTGCGGATCTCCATGGAGAAACCCATGTTTCGTGCCACATCCATATGCGGATAAAGAGCATAGGATTGGAACACCATCGCAATGTCGCGATCACGGGGGCGCACATCATTCATGCGCTCGCCGTCGATCTTGAAGTCACCGGCGGTGATCGGCTCCAGCCCGGCAATCATCCGCAGCAGCGTGGACTTGCCGCAGCCAGAAGGCCCCACCAGCACGATGAACTCCCCGTCCTGAATATCAAGGTTGATGTCGCGCAGGACTTCCACCCCGCCGTAGCGTTTGACCACATCTCTCAGTTCGATACGTGCCATGATCGGGCCTCCTATCCTTTGACCGCGCCGGACGTGAGGCCCTGCACGAGGTAACGTTGAATAAAGATGAAAAACAGGCAGCTTGGCACCAGCGCCAGCACGCCGGCCGCCATCATCTGTCCCCAGTCCACCGAGAATTTTGACACGAAGGTCAGCAATCCCACGGGGAAAGTCATCGCGTCATTCTTCGAAATCAGCATCAGGGCAAACAGCAGCTCTGACCAGGCGGCGGTAAAAACAAAGCCCAGCGTCGCGCCCAGTCCCGGCAGCGTCAGCGGGAACACCACGGTGCGCAGCGCCTGGAACCGCGTACAGCCATCCATCATTGCCGCCTCTTCCAGATCCTTGGGGATCCCATCAAAAAATGACTGCATCAGGAAGGTTGCAAACGGGATATTGAAGGCGGTGTAGACGACAATCAGCGACGTGAGCGAATTCAGCAGGCCAAGGCCGGCAACGATTTTGTAGATCGGTGCAATGATCATCAACAGTGGGAACATCTGAGTGATCAGCATCACTGCGATGATGATCCGCTTGCCTGCAAAGACAAAGCGTGAAAAGGCATAGCCCGCCCCGGCGGCGATCAGCGTGGTAAACAATGCTGTGCCCAGCGACACCGTTAGTGAATTGCCGAAATAGGCCAGGAAATCCGTCTCAAACAGGACCGTGGCAAAGTTCTCAAAGGTGATCGCACTGGGCACCATTCTTGTGCCCTCTGAATAGATCAGCGTATCGGGTGTGACGGCGATCTTGGCGAGCCAGTAAAGCGGGAACAATGCAAAGCCCAGATAGAACGCAAGAGCGGCGTATTTGCCAAGCGTCATCGCCGGGTGGCGTTGTGCAATACGTGCAGCGGTTGCCATGGGTGTCTCCTCAGATCTTGACCAGCCGCTTGCGTATCCACAGCAGGATAACAGCATAGGCCAGCAGGATGATCAGCAGCGCCACCGCGACGGTCGAGGCATAGCCAAAGTCCAATTTGCGGAACGCAGTAGTGAAAATATAGGTCGACAGGATCTGCGTGGAATTGGCCGGTCCGCCCCCCGTCATCACAAAGATCAAATCGGCAAAGTTGGCGATCCAGATTGTGCGCAGCATGACGGTGATGGCGATCATCGGTGCCAGAAACGGCAGCGTGATCTTGGTGAAACTCTGCCACGGGCTGGCACCGTCGATCTCTGCGGCCTCATACAGCTCACCCGGAATGGATTGCAGTGCGGCCAGCAAAGTGATCGCGAAGAACGGCACACCAAACCAGATATTGGCAGTGATAGGGCCCCAGATGGCCAGATCGGGATCGCCGAGAATATTATAGGGCTCAGACAGCAGCCCCAAAGCGGCCAGCCAATGCGGGATAGGCCCGATCACCGGGTTGAACAGCCATGCCCAGGTCAGCGCCGACAGGAATGTTGGCACAGCCCAAGGAAGGAACACCAGGGCCTGAAACAGTTTCTTGCCAAAAAACTGCGTGTTCAACAGCATCGCCAACCCCAGCCCAAGGAAAAACTGAAAGCAGATCGACCAGAAGGTCCAGAAAAATGTGTTCTCCATGGCGATCCAGAATTTCCGGTCCGTCCAGAGCTTTTGATAGTTGTCAAATCCCACCCAGCCAGTTGCAAAGGGGTTGAGAAGTTCAATCGACTGAAAGGAATAGGAAATCCCGACAATCAATGGGATCAGCATAACAGAGCAAATCAGTAGGATCATCGGCGACAGATATAGGAAAGGCTCAACCATATACTGCCAGTAGAGCGAGCGTCGTGCCCCGGTTCCCCCGGGCACAACGTTTTTCTGGGCGCGCGCAATCACTGCTTCGCCTGCCATTTGGCATATTCAGCGGTCAAAAGATCTGCCCATTCGTCTGCCAGATCCTGCGCACTGCGCTGACCCAACAGGGCCTCCTGGCTGGTTTCCAGAACCACGGTGCTGCCGAAATAGCCCCATTTCTCCAGATAGGTCGGCATGCTGGTCGGCTCATACTGCGCGCCGTTCAGTTCCTTGAACCAGCCGGCGTACTGCTCGGTCTGGAAATAGGGATCCTGATCCGCGCCTTTGTGCACCGGGATCACGCCAACGCGCTTGGCCCAGGTGCCATTGGCCTCGGGTGCAGACAGCGCCGCCACCAGATCGAACGCCTCCTCTTCATGTTCTGTCGCGTTAAAGATAGACCAGCCAGCAAATCCAATTGTCGGGAAGGCCTTACCCGAGGGGCCGACCGGCATCGGAATCACGGCAAAATCCTCGGCTGGCATCCGTTCAGAGATCGCGATCAACGCATCCGGGTCTTGATCAAGGAAGGCGCAAGTGCCGGAATAGAACCCTGCAACGATCTCGTTAAAGCCCCAGCTGACTGAATCCTTGGGGGCATAGCCCTTTTGATACATGTCGAGCAGGAACTGGATGCCTTCGACCGAGCCGGGCTCATTCATGCGGCTTTTGCCATCTTCGGTGAAGAATTCATTGGTGCCATTCATGGCTGCGGCCATCATTACCCAACCATTGGTGCCACCGGGGCCGCCACGCAGACAGTAACCGGATTTGCCATCCAGTTCCGACACCGCAGCCGAAGCCGCCATGAACTCAGCCATTGTTTCCGGCGGCTCGACTCCGGCTTCGGCCAACAGTTTCTTGTTGTAGAACATCGCCCGCAGATAGAACCCGTATGGGATCATATAGAGATCGCCAGACTGACTGCCCATCGCCACCGTCTTGTCGGTGAGGGTCGCACCATGTTCCCAGCCTGCAACGTGATCCGTCAGACTGGCCAACTGACCAGACCCCGCATAAAGCGCCTGCCAAGTGTCTGGCATTTCGACCACATCGGGAATGTCCCCCCCGGCCACCATGGTGGCGAGCTTTTCAAACGCCTGCCCCCACGGCAGACTGATGATTTCAACAGAGACATCGGGATTGGCGGCCTCAAACCCATCTACAATCCCTTGAAGCACCTTGGTGCGTTCTGGACTGGTGATGACCTCGACCAGTTTCAGTGTTGTCTCGGCATAGGCGGCAGAGCCCATCAACATGGCTGCCGTCGTAATCCCTGTCAGAAATTTTTTCATTTTACCCTTCCCTTATGTTTACTTTGAGCACTGCTGGCTTAGCGAGCGCCCGTCGTGAGGGCAGATGTGAAATCCGCCCAAAGGTCCTCGGCCTCCTCCAGCCCGAGGTTCAACCGAACGAGGTTCGGCGAAACACCAAAACGTTGCATCGAGTTTTCCTCCCCGATCTGCGCCAGCCCAACACGCGCGGGCAGGATCAGGCTTTCAAAACCACCCCAGCTGACGCCCAGTCGAAAATGCTTCAGCGCATTGGAAAACGTCGGAATGTCGATGCTGTCGTCGAACTCAATCGACAGCAAACCGGACCGACCGGTCAGGCCGGGCACGTCATTTGGCCCCGGTGAATGCACCCTGCGCACCTGCGGCAGCGCCGACAGACGATCAATGAACAGATTAGCGGTTGCCTCATGCTGGCGCATGCGTACCGATAGTGTCCGCAACCCTCGGGTCAGCAAGAACGCTTCGAACGGGGCCAGTTTGCCCCCCAATAGCGAGAGCGTCAGGTCGCGGATCTGGTCGATGTGTTTTTGTGAGGCCACCACCACACCCGCGACGGTATCGGAGTGGCCTGAAATATATTTCGACGCTGAATGCAGAACGATATCGACACCCTGCGTCAGCGGTTTTTGAAACACCGGGCTGGCCCATGAATTGTCGATCATCGTCAGCACATCATGCCGTTTGGCATGTGCCGTGACCTTGGACAGGTTCAGGGGTTTGAACAGGATCGAGCTGGGGCTCTCAAGATAGGCAAGCTGTACGCCCTGCAACAGATCGGGGTCGTTCTCAAACTGCTCAGCGGAAAAATAGTCGACCTCGACACCAAACGGGCGCAGGATCCGCTCCATAAAGCGATAACTGTCCGGGTAGACATGTTCGACGCAGGCAATTCGGTGCCCCGGCTTCACAAAGGCCAGCAAAGTCGATGAAATCGCCGCCATCCCCGAGGCAAAGCCAACCGCCGCCTCACCCTGCTCTGCATCGGCCATCAACCCCTCAAATGCGGCAACGGTCGGGTTTTGAACACGGGTATAGATCGCCGTATTGCTGCGTCCGGCCATGCGATCTTCAAAGGCCTCATAGCTGTCAAAGGAGAACAGCGAGCTTTGCACGATTGGCGGCGTGATCGCGCCGTTTGCATTGCCCAGAACCGCTGACATCAGCGTTGCCAGATCCAGACCCTCAGTCATTGCGCGTCTCCATCATCCTTTTCATTGATTTGCGGATCTCATCCTCGACCAGGTCCAGAATTGCCGCCATAATCCGAACCGCCTCTGTCTCGTTACCGGCGACCACGGCCTCGGCCAACGGCATGTGCAGCGGGATTGAACCTTCACCGAGCTGCGTCATCCCAAAGGGGGCTTCATACACTTCGTTGAATGCGTGTTGGATCTGCTGGATCAGCTGGCCAAACAACGGATTGCCACAAGTCTCTTGCAGCGCTTCATGAAAGCGGTAATCCGCAGCGCGCCAATCCTGCCCGGCTTCAAAAATCGCCATCAGTTCGCTCACCCGCCCCAAAATGACGCGGCTGGCTTGTGGCGTGACATTGCGTGTGGCCAGCCGCACGGTTTCCAGTTCCAACGGACGCCGCACCGCGTGGGTCCGCAGCAGACTCTCCGCTTCCAGCTTGACCGTGACCGGCAGATGAATGGCGTTCGACATCACCTCGGTTGCCAGTCGCGTGCCCGCCTTTTTGTTGCGCGTCACAACGCCCATGTTCTGCCAGGCCGTTAACGCCTCGCGCACTTTGGCTCTGCCCACCCCCAGTTGACGCGCAATATCGATTTCGGTCGGCAGCTTGTCACCGACAGTCAGCCCTTCGACCTCGATCATGCGGGTCAAAGCCTCCAACACGTCGCGGCTGCTGCTGCGGGGGGGCAGCGCCGTCATGCTGCCAATCGCTCGTTTAGGGTCACTCGCCGTCATGCTTGCCTCATATCCTGCCCGGCGAATTGCCCGACATTCTGCGTCTAAAAAATCATGCCATTAATGTCCTACATTATCAACTTTATTGTCCTACATTATTATTTGTTTATATTCAGTATGATAAGATGATTGAGGTGCGAAATCAGGCGCTCCCGGTTGATCAACTTCAACCTTCATCGCGCCATTTCATCATGCCCCTCGCACATAGTTCCCATAGATTCGCGGCGGATCGAGTAGCGGGATGCGGCCAAGAATGCGATGGCTATAAGCCTCACTTGATCTTGCGCGCACAAGCGATCTGCCCCAACGTGCCGCGACTGCCCTACGCAAGTGAGATCAGCCAAGTGCGCCCAATCAATCCAGAACACGCCCCCACCGCCAGACCGTTTCGCACGCCGCGAACTGCGGTGTCAGCGATGTTCGCGTTAAACGGTGCACTCTTCGGTATCTGGGCCTCACGGATACCGGCTGTGAGCGAAATCCACGCGCTGACACCGGGCGGTCTGGGGCTGTTGCTGTTGTTAATGGCGGCCGGGGCAATTTTGTCGTTCCCACTGGCTGGGCGCGCGGCAGATCGTCTGGGTGCCGCCTTTGTCACCCGCCGTGTTGCGCTGGCCTATGTATTTGGGTTGATCCTGCTGGCGCTCGCGCCCAATCTGGCCACGCTGGCGGCGGCCTTGTTCGTCTTTGGTGCCGCCCACGGCAGTATGGATGTGGCAATGAACACATGGGCCACAGAGGTCGAAACCCGCGCAGGACGACCGATGATGTCCTCCTTTCACGCCATGTTCAGCTTTGGCGCCGGGCTTGGGGCTTTGTCCGGATATGGCGCGGCCACTGCCGGGGCGGACATCCCGTTGCATTTCTTGGTGGCCGGCGCGGTTGCAGCGGGGCTGACGCTCTATCTTGCGAATATCCCTTGGGTTGGGAACCCTCCACCTGGCAAGGACAGCGCCAATGCCAGCCTTTTTCCGCGCGGTGCCTTGCTGACAGTTGGCTTCGTTGCCTTTTGCGGAGCGGTCGGCGAAGGGGCCATGGCCGATTGGAGCGCGGTCTTTTTGGTGCTGACCACCGGTGCAAGCGAAGCGCATGCAGCCCTTGGGTTTGCTGTTTTCTCCATCGCCATGGTCGCCGTCCGGCTGATTGGGGACCTGATCGTGGCACGGATTGGGGCGGTATCGGCGGCGCGATTTGCCGGGGTCAGCGCGTGTTTGGGCGCATTGATCGCGGTTGGGTTTGGCAACTACGCGGCCGCGCTGCTTGGCTTTGCCTTGATGGGGACTGGTTATGCTCTGATCATGCCGCTGGCTTTTAGCCGCGCTGCAAACGATCCAGAACTGCCCGCCGGCACCGCAATCGCCAGTGTCGCCACATTTGGCTACGGCGGCATCCTGATCGGCCCACCCATGATTGGCTTTACGGCCGAAGTGCTGTCTCTGCCTGCAGCCTTCGTTATTCTAGCGGTCCTCTCAGGTTTTATCGTTATATTCTCAACGGTTCTAAAGCGTAGTTAAACTATGAATTTGCGCGAGAAGACTAAGTTTGAACGATCCCTTGATCAACTCAGCGCACTGAGCGGACCCAGGGTCAATTCGGAGTGGTTATCTGAACAAGTCGGTGCTCGGTAACGAAGCCTGCCTTCTCCAACGCGGCTTTCGATGCAAGATTGGTTTCTGCGCATCCACAGATCGGTCGCTTGCCCTCGCTTTCCAGCAAGTCTGCTAGCTCTCCGACAATTAAACTGGCGAATCCCTTGTTGCGCTGACTTTGTCGAGTGACAACTCCGATATCAACGACATGACCTGATCCATCAACTGGTATCATGACGCCGTTTCCGACCATTTGCCCGTCACTGAACCCGATCCACAGCCCGCCGGATTGAAAGATCTGCTCGATTTCATCCATGCTGTCATAGAAATCGCGCCCAATGTCCCAAGCCTCGAGTAGATCGGTTGACCGGGCCCTAACCAATTGGAAGTCATCAAAATTGTCCAAAAAAACTTGGTTTCTCTTGCGAAAGAGGAAACCGGTTTCAACCAACGTCCAACCGAGTTTCTTAGCGGCATCAAGCAGCACATGATCAAATGACTTGCAAAGAGCCTTCCTGAAAGGTCGCTGCTGGATAAGGTTGGATAGACGAAGCCACGCGTCGTCACTGCCCATCGTGTAAAATTCTACGAGAGCACCGCCTCCAAAGACGGCATATCCCTCGCCTGGACATTCCCAGACTTCACCTGATCTTACCATCTCTTCAAGAAACCATTCCTGCGGTTCTGACAGGGATTGGAGATAGCGGTTCCGCAGTGTCTGAGGCAGATCCTGAACTTGCACATATGCACTCATACGCAATCGTTACGCTGATCAGGTACCGGGAGCAACACGTCTGTTAGCGGCTCAAAGCGGATCACCAAGGCCTGGCTTACCGTCAAAAAGAAAAAGGGAGGCGCTGTGGCCTCCCCCTCTAGGTGCACGGATCAGGTGGTTCTTGTTACCGCCCGAGGTCTTTGCCTGTGTCCCGATCCGTGTCGGGATGAGCGCACCCACCCCGTGTCCCTGACCTGCGTGCTCTTGCAGTTACGCCGGTCATATTCCTTTACCTAGCAGGGCCTTAGCTACAGCCAGAGGTGCCGCCGCAGGTGTTGCACTTCATACAGGTGCCATTGCGCACCAGCGTATAATTGCCACAATCGCCGCAGGCCTCTCCCTCGTAGCCCTGCATCTTGGCCTTGGCGCGCGCATCCATACCGCCAGCCACAGCCGGAGCCGCAGACGTCTCAGGCACCAGGGATTGCAGCGCCGACACCGGGTCACTGCCGCCCGCCAACATCTCGGCCTGGCCGCCCTGTAGAACCACCAGCTCCTGTGGCAGACGTTTGCGCAGGTACCCGGTCGAAGAGATCTGTTTCAGCACCTCCAGCGAACGGGTTGCGGCGGTTTCGCTCAGTTCGGAGACGTTAGAGACGCCCTCTTCCTCACCCCGGCCCAGATCGTCAAAGCTGGCCCCCTCCGGTTTGACATGCGCCAGATCGGTGCGATCCAGATAGCTGACAGCCAGTTCGCGGAACACGTAATCCAGAATCGAAGTCGCGTTCTTGATGCTGTCATTGCCCTGTACCATGCCGGCGGGTTCAAACTTGGTGAAGGTAAAAGCGTCCACGAATTCCTCCAGTGGTACGCCATATTGCAGGCCAACTGACACCGCGATGGCAAAGTTGTTCATCATCGCCCGGAAACCAGCACCTTCCTTGTGCATGTCGATGAAAATCTCGCCAAGATTGCCGTCTTCATATTCACCGGTCCGCAGATAGACCTTGTGACCGCCGACAACCGCCTTTTGGGTATACCCCTTGCGGCGCTGGGGCATCTTGGTGCGATGCGATTTGATGATTTCCTTGATGACGACCTTTTCGACAATTTTCTCGGCGAGAGTCACGGCTTTTTCCTGCTGTGATCCGCTTTCCAGAACCTCGGCGGCCTCATCATCATCCTCAACCAGCGCAGCTGCCAAGGGCTGGCTCAGCTTGGACCCATCGCGGTACAGCGCATTGGCCTTTACGCCCAAGGACCAGCTGAGTTCATAAGCCTTCTGACAATCCTCGATGGTGGCGTCGTTCGGCATATTGATGGTCTTGGAAATAGCACCCGAGATAAAGCTCTGCGCGGCGGCCATCATCAGGATGTGGCTATCAACTCCCAGATAACGCTTACCTTTTTTCCCGCACGGGTTGGCGCAATCAAAAATGTGGTAATGCTCTTCCTTCAGATGCGGCGCACCTTCCAGCGTCATTGACCCACAGACGTGATCATTGGCCGCCTCGATCTCTGTTTTGGTAAAGCCGAGATGGCGCAGCAGGTCGAAGGTGGGGTCATTCAGCTTGGGAGTTGGGATGCCCAGCACGCCGGTGCAGAAATCCTCTCCCAAGGTCCATTGGTTGAACACAAAGCGGATGTCAAAGGCCGATTCCAGCGCACCGTCCACCTTGGCCAGCTCGTTCGGGCCAAACCCGTGCCCTGCAAGTGATGTGTGATTGATGGCCGGCGCATTGCCGATGGATCCGTGACCCACAGCATAAGAAACGATTTCCTCAATCTGGGCAGAACTATAACCCAAGCCTTCCAGCGCCGCAGGCACCGAGCGATTGATGATCTTGAAATAGCCGCCACCAGCCAGCTTTTTGAACTTCACCAGTGCGAAATCAGGTTCGATCCCGGTGGTGTCGCAATCCATCACCAGACCAATGGTGCCAGTCGGCGCCACGACAGTGGCCTGGGCATTGCGGTAGCCATGACGTTCGCCCAGCTCCAGCGCCTCGTCCCAGCTGCTCATCGCCAGTTCCGCAAGTCGCGGATCGGGGCAATTGGCGCTGTCCAGCGGCACAGGCTTTACGGCCAGTCCTTCGTAGCCATCAATGGCGCCATGGGCCGCAGCCCGGTGATTGCGGATCACCCGCAGCATGTGGCTGGCGTTGTCCGCGTAACGTGCAAATGGGCCCAGCTCCGAGGCCATTTCAGCCGAGGTCGCATAAGACACACCTGTCATAATCGCAGTCAACGCACCGCAAAGCGCACGGCCCTCGGCGCTGTCATAGCCATACCCCATGTTCATCAACAGGCCGCCGATATTGGCATAGCCAAGACCCAAGGTGCGGAAGTCATAAGACCGCTGCGCAATTTCCTTTGACGGGAACTGTGCCATCATCACCGAGATTTCCAGTGTCACGGTCCACAGACGGCAGGCATGCATATAATCCCCTGCCTGGAACTCTCCCCCCTTAAGGAAGGTCAGCAGGTTCAGCGACGCCAGGTTGCAAGCGGTGTCGTCCAGAAACATATATTCCGAACAGGGGTTTGAGCCACGAATATCGCCGTCCGCCGGACAGGTATGCCATTCGTTCACAGTGTCGTGGAACTGGATGCCGGGATCGGCACAGGCCCAGGCCGCATGGCCCACCTTTTCCCACAGATCCCGCGCCTTCACGGTTTTGGCAATCTTGCCATCAACCCGGTTGATCAATGGCCAGTCGGCGTCTTTCTTGACCGCGTACAGGAATGCGTTGGTCACCCGGATGGAGTTGTTGGAGTTCTGACCCGAGACAGAGCTATAAGCGTCGCTGTCCCAATCTGTGTCATAGGTCGGGAATTCGATCGAGGTGTGACCCTGCTTGGCATAGTCCAGTACGCGCTTCACATACGTTTCTGGAATTGCAACTTTTTTCGCCTCGCGGATCGCTTGCTTCAGACCGTCGTTCACCGCCGGATCATACGCGTCGGCCTCGGCCCCATCCCAGCTGCGGATCGCTTCAAACAACCCGTTCAGCATTTTTTCATGCATCTTAGAGCCGGCAACGATAGAAGCGACCTTCTGCTCTTCGATCACTTTCCACTCGATGAACTGCTCAATATCCGGATGATCCGCATCCACAATCACCATCTTGGCAGCGCGACGGGTCGTGCCACCGGATTTGATCGCACCCGCAGCCCGGTCGCCGATCTTGAGGAACCCCATCAGGCCAGAGGATTTGCCGCCACCAGACAGGGATTCACCCTCACCGCGCAGATGGCTGAAGTTGGTACCGGTGCCGGAGCCATATTTGAACAGGCGCGCCTCGCGAACCCACAGATCCATAATGCCGCCATCATTGACCAGATCATCGCTGACCGATTGGATAAAACAGGCGTGCGGTTGCGGATGTTCGTAGGCGCTATCGGATTTCGTCAGCTTGCCGGTTTTATAGTCGACATAGTGATGCCCCTGGGCCGGACCGTCGATGCCATAGGCCCAGTGCAGCCCCGTGTTGAACCACTGCGGGCTGTTGGGCGCGGCGCGCTGGGTCGCCAGCATGAAGCGCATCTCGTCAAAATAAGCGCGCGCATCCTCTTCGGTGGAGAAATAGCCCCCTTTCCAGCCCCAGTAGCACCAGGCACCGGCAAGACGATCAAACACCTGTTTGGAGGACGTTTCACCGCCAAACTCCACATCATCCCCTGCCGGAACTGACCGCCACAAGAACTCAGGCACACCCTTTTCACGAAGCTTTTTCAGCTTCTGAGGCACCCCTGCTTTACGGAAATATTTCTGTGCGATGACATCACTTGCGACCTGGCTCCAGCCTGACGGTACTTCAACGCCCTCCAGACGGAACACAATGGTGCCGTCGGGATTGCGGATCTCCGACGTTGCCGGAACAAAGTCCAGATCGGCATATGCGTCCTGGCCAGATTTTGTGAATTTCCGTTCAATCTTCATGCCATCTGCCTCTTTTTTGCAGTCATACTGTCACAAATCACGCCTTTTCTGACGCAGCCCTCGGTGTCGATCTCGGCAAAGAGCCATCCTGCGCATCCAAAAATAGATACGAGCAGAGCCAAAGCTCCAAAGATTGCCAGCAATTTTTTGCTTTGCTTTTTCCTGGTAGAGCGCGGGGGGTAAGCCACCATATCTTGTGTTGCGCCAACCGACGTACACAATTTGACGTATTCGGGCCTACTGGGTCAACAGCGTTTTTAGACTTTGATAACCATCTTTTCCGTTGACGATAGCCTAATGCTATGAGGGTGGCGTGGAACAAGCGATTCAATCAAAAAGACCAGCCGGAAAATTTATGCGCACCCCATCCGCATTGAAGGCGAGAATTCTCCATGACAAGAGGGGTTTGCACCACCTGTTCCCCGCTAAGTACTGCCGTCAGGATTTGGATCATTTGCATTTACTCAACCCTTCCGAGGGTTGAGGATTCACAATACTCGCTCATGCTTCCGTGTCGTAAGACCGCAGATTTTCTCCATGCTGATACGAAGCCCAAAATCAAATCGACGCCAAAGCGCAGCAACTGGTTAACGGTCCCTTAACGTGTCAGGGTAAATCCTGGTTTTGGTCACCCCTTGGAAACCAAATCCGAATCTCTAAGCCACGCGTGTCGGGGCTGAGACCCGCCTATGTCAGTCGCTGACATACCCCTAGGAACGCGAAACGCCGACAGCCTCAAGAGAGGACATGTCGGCGTCTACGTAACATCCATCAGGATGAAATGGTCGGGGCGGCGAGATTCGAACTCACGACCCCCTGTACCCAAAACAGGTGCGCTACCAGACTGCGCCACGCCCCGGACCGTGCGCCTTCCTAGCGCTGCCAATCTGATTTGAAAAGCCCTAACAGGGCCAAATTGCGCCTGTTTCTGAAAAAACTTCATGGCGCAGCTCACTGCCGACGGAAATCCCATAAAGTGCGGCCAATCCACCGTTGATTTCCAGCACTGCGAACACATTGTCGCCCCCCGGAATCGGCGTCAGGTCGCCAGGAATCGCACGGTGGTGAATCTGGCGAACGGTGCCAGTGGTATCGACAAACAACATGTCCAGTGGAATTAAGGTGTTTTTCATCCAGAAGCTGGCGCGTTGAGGTGCCTCATAGACGAACAACATACCATGGCCGCGTGCCATATAGGGACGGTGCATCAGCCCCTGCGCGCGTTCTTCGACGGTATCTGCGATTTCAACGGCAAACTGCGCCTGCCCCCAGGGGCCACGCAGGCTTACTTGATCACGGTGGCAGGCAGTATCGGCCCGCCCCGCATCCGCTGCGACAATCGCCGCACCAGATATCATACAAAGCGCGGCGGCTCTGGCTCCTGTCGTCAAACTGTATGACAATCGGGTCCAGAGGCTGCGCATCATGTAACTTAGTCCCGCTGTTCCAGAAGGGCTGCTTCCCAGGCCAGCACCTCAACCGCCATGCGGCCGCGCTTGCCATCAATCACTCGCATTCCCAGCGCCTCGCCCGGTTGCAGTTCCGACAGCCCCGATTGCCGCAGCACTTCAACATGCAAGAAAACGTCCTCATCCCGGCCAAATACATTGGCAAACCCAAACCCTTTACCTTTGTCGAACCATTTGACGCGCGCAGGCACCAAGGGTTCGGAATAAAGCGCATCGGAATCCAGTTCGGCAAAATCGCTGAGAACAGGGCTGTCGTCGCGTACGGGCGGTGTAATGGAAAGCACCTCAACCGCCTGCACACCACGGTCGGTCTGGTGGGTCACCAGCTCTACCTCTGCCCCATCCGCGACGGAGCTTTGTCCGAAGTTACGCAACACATTTACGTGCAGCAAGATATCCGGCCCGCCATCGTCAGAAACGACAAAGCCGAATCCTTTGGTCGGGTCGAACCATTTCACCAGCCCGCGTATCTGATGCAAACTGCTCAAGTCTTCTGCCACTGCCGTAGTCCACCGTATTCTTCAGTTTTAGTCTTTAGGTGATGCTCTATTCTCGGATCCGAGTTCAACCCAAAAACAGACGCCAATATCACAATTCTGCTATTTCACGAAAGTGACCTAGGGGCACAAACGATCAACCGTCCAAAGCGCTTCGAGGGTTTCACGCCGCCACACAAAGCGATCATGCAGCCGAAATGCCCCATCGGCCCAGAACTCGATTTCCACCGGTGCCAGGCGAAATCCGCCCCAAAATGGCGGACGATCTGGGTTTGAGCCCTTGGTCGCCGTTACCTTGGCCACCTCGGCCATCAGGGCGCCGCGGCTGGACAATGGGCGTGACTGCGCCGAGGCCCAGGCCCCCAGCCGGCTCTTGAGAGACCTGGACTTATAGTATTCATCCGCTTGCGGGCCGTTCTCACGGGTGATGATCCCACGGGCGCGCACCTGACGACGCAGCGATTTCCAATGCATGACAAAGGCGGCCTTGCCCGTGCTGTCCAGTTCCTGCGCTTTGGCGCTTTCGTAGTTGGTATAAAACACAAAAGCGGCCGCCTCGATCTCCTTCAGCAGGACCATCCGGCAATTGGGCAGGCCATCGGCATCCACCGTTGACAGCGCAATAGCGTTGGGATCATTGATCTCGCTCTCTACAGCCTCGTTCAGCCAGCTGCGGGCGATGGCAAATGGATCGTCTCCGGCAAAGATCCCGCTGCGATCGGACATGGCGCACCTCTTGGTCTATTTTTATCTGAGTTGGCTGGGCGTTTTACGCTTGGCTGATGGTACCCTAGGTCGACAACCCACCGACGACAAGAGACAGCACCCTTGAAGCGCCCCGCGGGACAGACTAAACGTCGTCTAAATAGAAGATCACAGGCGGAGAACCTGCATGTCTAGTCAACTGATGGCCGGCAAACGTGGCCTCATCATGGGCCTTGCCAATGACAAATCCATCGCGTGGGGCATTGCCAAAGCCTGCGCCGACGCTGGCGCTGAGCTTGCGTTTTCCTACCAGGGCGAGGCCCTGAAGAAACGCGTCGACCCGCTGGCGGCGCAATTGGGCAGCGATATCGTCCTGCCCTGCGATGTGGCCGATGAGGGCTCTGTCGATGCGCTCTTTGCCGCTTTGGAAGAAAAATGGGGCAAGCTGGATTTTCTGGTGCACGCCATCGGCTTTTCCGACAAGAACGAACTGCGCGGTCGCTATGTCGATACCACGCGCGGCAATTTCCAGATGACAATGGATATCTCGGTTTACTCCTTCACCTCGGTGATGCAGCGCGCCGAAAAGATGATGTCCGAAGGCGGCAGCGCCGTGACTCTGACCTACTACGGCGCCGAACAGGTGATGCCACATTATAATGTCATGGGTGTGGCCAAGGCGGCGCTGGAAGCATCGGTCAAATACCTGGCTGAAGATCTGGGTAAGGACGGCATTCGTGTCAATGCGATCTCTGCCGGTCCTATCAAGACGCTGGCCGCATCTGGTATTGGCGATTTCCGCTACATCATGAAATGGAACGAGTTCAACTCGCCCCTGCGCCGCAATGTGACCATCGACGATGTTGGCAAATCAGCCCTTTATCTGTTGTCCGATCTCTCGTCCGGGGTGACTGGCGAGAACCTGCATGTCGACGCCGGATATCATGTCGTCGGGATGAAAGCCGTCGATGCCCCTGACATTGATGCCGCAACCGGTCGCAAATAGCCGTCTGAGACGACGCGACCGGACTGGACGCTTTGTGATCCAGTAGGCGCGCGGCAACGCGCGCCTCTTGAACGACAGGATCCCGCATGACATTCGCCGCATTCATAGCCTCTGTGCTGCTTTGCTTGATGGCAGCCATCAGCCCAGGACCCGCTGTCCTTATGGCCGCACGAGTCGGCCTGGCCCGTGGCTGGCGCAGTGGCCTGGCGCTTGCCATCGGCATCGGAACTGGGGCCGTAGTCTGGGCATCAGCTGCGTTATTTGGCCTGAACCTTCTTTTTGACTACGCCCCCTTCCTATTGACCCTGCTAAAGGTGGGTGGCGCCCTGTTCCTGATCTACATGGCCTGGCACATGTGGCGTCATGCCAGCGAGCCGATGTCCGAAGACGGCAACAACCAATTGCCGCAAACGGCTTTTGCGGCCTTTCGTCTTGGCATTGTCACGCAGCTGGCAAATCCAAAACCCGCCGCTTTCTTCGGTGCGGTTTTCGTCGGCACGGTGCCTGAAGGCAGCAGCGCAATGGCGCTGGCAGCGCTGCTAATGTGCATTTTCCTGGGCGAAGTCACCTGGAACACCCTCGTGGCCCGTATCTTCTCCTTTGAGAAAACGCGGCGCGGGTATATCAATCTGAAACATGTGATCGACCGGATTTTTGGTGGCCTGCTGGCTGCACTCGGCGTCAAGATCGCCGCAATATAACGACAATAGTTCTATCCTAGGCTGCCAGATCCAAGCAGGAGCATCAAGCAATGACAGACCGTTTGCCTCATGAAAAAGGCTTTCATATTTCCTGGGACCAACTCCACCGTGACAGTCGCGCACTGGCCTGGCGTCTGGATGGTCAGGGACCTGACAATGGTGCATGGCGCGCCGTTGTCGCCATCACGCGGGGTGGCATGGCCCCCGCGATGATCGTCAGCCGAGAGCTGGATATCCGCGTGGTCGACACCATCGGAGTCAAATCCTACCATCATCAGGATCAGGGCCGCGCCGAAGTGTTGAAAGCCCCCGACGCCGAGCTAATGGGCGACGGCGAAGGTGTGCTGATCATCGACGATCTGGTCGACAGTGGCAAAACTCTGGAGCTGGTGCGTGACATGTACCCCAAGGCGCATTTTGCCACGGTCTACGCCAAACCCAAAGGCCGTCCCATGGTTGATACCTTCATCACCGAAGTCAGCCAGGACACTTGGATTTTCTTTCCTTGGGACATGGCTCTGCAATATGTAGAACCCTATCGCGGCACCGATTGATCTCTGCGGATCGCAAGGGCGGTCCTCCCTCTCGTCACCGCTGATCAAGACGCTCGTTCGAGGGCGTCTTTTTCTTTTGCGCGCAAATGTGGGGTGTCCATTCGCCTGACAGCTTACCCGACGGCGGCCAAAGCCTCTTGCAAAACCTGTGAACTTGCGGCGGAGTGGCCCGAGCAGGCGCCGACGCAAAACAGGACCACCCATGTCACAGGCTTCATTTCCAAACGCTCGCACCCGCGACACCTTTGTCTCGCCGATTGTCGAATCCCGGCGCTGGCTTCAGGGCCTGAACTTGCCGCCCGAGATGCCGTTGCTTAACCTCAGTCAGGCCGCACCGGCTGATCCCCCTCCGGAGGGCCTGCGCCGCGCGATTGCAGAGGCGGCCCTGACTGACGATAGCAGCCATCTTTATGGCGCCGTGCTGGGTCGGGATGAGCTGCGCGCCGCTCTCGCAAACAAGATGAACCGTCACTACGCGGCCGATCTTTGTGCAGCGGAGGTGGCCATCACCTCTGGCTGCAATCAGGCGTTTGCTGCCACCATCGCCGCCCTTTGTGGTGAGGGTGATGAGGTGATCCTGCCCACACCTTGGTATTTCAATCATAAAATGTGGCTCGATATGCAGGGCGTTGTCACCACACCTTTGCCGGTCGGCGGCGCAATGCTGCCCTGCCCCAAGGCTGCCGCAGAGTTGATCACCCCCCGCACCCGCGCCATTGTGCTGGTGACCCCCAATAATCCCTGTGGCGTCGAATACCCAGACGGGCTGGTCCGCCGGTTCTACGATCTGGCCCGTGCGCATGGCATCGCGCTGATTCTTGATGAAACCTACCGCGACTTTGACAGCCGTGACGGCCCGCCCCATACGCTGTTTCAGGATCCGAACTGGTCGGATACGCTGATCCACCTTTATTCCTTCTCCAAGGCCTATCGGCTGACCGGACACCGTCTTGGCGCGATTGCCGCGCATCCGGACCACCTGTTTGAAATGGAGAAGTTCCTCGACACTGTCGCAATCTGCCCGGCTCAACTGGGGCAGACGGGCGCGCTTTGGGGCTTGCAGAACCTTGACGCCTGGCTGGCAGGTGAGCGGCAGGAACTTCTGAACCGCCGCGCGGCAATTGAGGCAGGCTTCGCGCCCTTGGCGACCCGCGGTTGGCAACTGTTGGGATGTGGCGCTTATTTTGCCTATGTTGCTCATCCGTTCGACATCCCTGCCGAAGATCTGGCAAAACGCCTGGTCCATGAGGCCGGACTATTGATGCTGCCCGGCACTATGTTTACGCCCGAAGGGGATCCAGCTGGCACGCGCCAGTTCCGCATTGCGTTTGCCAATGTGGACACCGGTGGGATCAAAACCCTCTTCGACAGGCTGTCCAACTGGACCCCCTGAGTGCGGTAAACTCCCGCTCTTACCACCTCTAACCCCCTCTGAACGCTGGCACGGACCAGTCGTCCCTTGCCCCTGATGGGGTGGCAGCGTATTCAGAGCCACAACATTTTAGCATTCCCGGCTGCCACTGCGCAGTTCGGCGACCGGCAATACGAGGACATCATGGCCGCAGGCATGAAAAAACTATCAAAAACCTTCGTCTGGATCCTGATGGGGATGCTGATTATCGGCCTTGCAGGCTTTGGTGCGGTAAACTTCACCGGCTCTGTCACGTCAGTGGCTCTGGTGGGCGACCAAGAGGTCTCGGTTGATGACTACGCCCGCGAATTGCAGCGTGAACAGCGTGCGCTTGAGGCGCAGACCGGCCAGCGGATGCCCATCGCGCAGATGACCGCCCTTGGTCTGGACCGTGTGGTGTTGGGTCGCTTGATCGCAATCGCAGCTCTGGATCAGGAAAGCGCCGATCTTGGCCTGTCCATCGGAGATGAAAACCTGCTTGACGAAATCAGCCGCATCCCGGCGTTTCAGGATGGCACCGGCAGCTTCAACCGCGACAGCTATCAATATGCGCTCGACAATATCGGCCTGAACGAAGCAGAATTCGAAGCAGACCTTCGCCGTGAATCCGCCCGCACGCTGGTGCAGGGCGCGATCATGGCCGGGACAGAAATGCCCGACACTTTGCGCGACACACTGACCACATATGTTGGAGCACGCCGCAGCTTTGACTGGCTGACCGTCAGCGCCGACAACCTGGCCCTTACAGCGGTTGAGCCAACCGAGGAAGAGCTGCGCGCCTTTTATGACGCCAACATCGCTCAGTTCACCCTGCCCCGCACCAAAGTAATCACCTATGCCGCCCTGCGCCCAGAGGCTCTGGTGGACGAAATTGACGTGGACGAAGCCGCACTGGAACAGCTGTTCAATGACCGCAGCGACCAGTATCAGGTGCCGGAACGCCGTCTGGTTGAACGTCTGGTCTTTGCGGATACCGACGCCGCTGCCAGCGCCAAAGCGCAGCTGGACATCAATGGCACCACATTCGAAGCGCTTGTTGCGGATCGCGGCCTAAGCCTCCAGGACGTGGATCTTGGCGATGTAACCATGGGCGATCTGGACGCCGCCGGTCAGAATGTCTTTGCCGCCGAAGTGGGTAGTGTTGTTGGCCCGCTCGACAGCGATCTTGGCCCGGCGTTGTTCCGTGTCAATGGGCGGCTTGAGGCCCGCATCACCATATTGGATGACGTCAAAGACGAGCTGCGCGCCGAATTGGCCACAGACCGAGCCCGCCGCCTGATTGAAACCCGCGCCGAGGATATCAACGATCTTTTGGCTAGTGGCGCCACATTGGAAGAGCTGATCGACGAGAGCGGCATGGAGCTGGGCACAATCAATTGGCATCAGGGCAGCACCGATGGCATTGCTGCCTATGATGGTTTCCGCGCCGTCGCCTCCACCGTCAGCGCCGAGGACTTCCCCGAGGTGGCCTTCCTCGAGGATGGAAGCCTCTTTGCCATCCGTCTTGATGAAGAGCTTGAGCCGCGCCCCGAACCCTTTGCCGACGCTCAGGCCAAGCTGCGCGCCGCATGGCAGGAGCAGCGCGTGAAAACCGCCCTCAACGCCGAGGCGGAACGTCTGGCAACTATTATGCGCAATGGCGAGAGCCTGCCCGAGGGTCTGAGCCTCACGTCGGAAACCGGGCTGACACGCACCGCGTATATCGACACTGCGCCACAGCAACTGATGGCCCGTGTCTTTGACCTCTCGGTTGGGGATGTTGCCGTGGTTGCAGATGATACGGCCACCACCGTAGTGCGTCTGACAGAAACCCTGCCTGTTGCGGAAACGCCCGAAATGGCCGCCCTGTCCGAAGCAATGGGCACCCAACTGGATCAGGCCCTGGCGCAGGCATTGTTTGAGGCCTTTGTACAAGACGCACAGACCCGCGCCGCGCCGCGTATCGACCCGCAGGCGCTGAACGCCGTGCAGGCGAACTTTCAGTAACCAAGGCAGACACCGATGGCCCTGACCCCCGATTTCGACACCTTCGCCAAGGCCTATGAGGCTGGTGAAAATCAGGTTGTCTATACCCGCCTTGCAGCGGATTTGGATACGCCCGTCTCCTTGATGCTGAAACTGACCGGCACTCAAAAGGACGCCTTCATGCTGGAATCCGTGACCGGCGGGGAGGTGCGTGGGCGTTATTCCATCATCGGCATGAAACCGGATCTGGTCTGGCGCTGTCATGGGGAGCAATCCAGCCTGAATCGCTCAGCGCGGTTTGATGCCGATGGGTTCGCCCCACAGGACGGAAACCCGATGGACAACCTGCGGGCCCTAATTGCAGAAAGCAGGATCGACCTGCCTGATGATCTGCCGCAGGCTGCGGCCGGCCTGTTCGGCTATCTCGGCTATGACATGATCCGCCTGGTGGAACATCTGCCCGATGTGAACCCTGACCCGCTTGGTCTGCCCGACGCGCTGATGCTGCGGCCCTCGGTGATTGCGGTGCTAGATGGCGTCAAGGGCGAGGTCACGGTGGTCTCCCCCGCCTGGGTCAGCGATGGCCAGACCGCGCGGGCCGCCTATGCCCAGGCTGCTGAGCGGGTGATGGATGCTGTGCGGGATCTGGAACGCGCCATGCCTGCTGAAACCCGTGATCTGGGAGAACCACGCGAAATCGCGCCACCGGTCAGTAACTTCACCAAGAGCGGCTATATGGAAGCGGTGGAAAAGGCCAAGGACTATATCCGGGCCGGCGATATCTTTCAGGTGGTGCCGGCACAGCGCTGGACACAGGATTTTCCCCTGCCACCTTTCGCGCTCTATCGATCCCTACGTCGCACCAACCCTTCGCCGTTCATGTTCTACTTCAATTTCGGCGGCTTCCAAGTGGTGGGCGCAAGCCCGGAGATCCTCGTCCGTGTATTCGGGGATGAGGTCACGATTCGACCCATCGCAGGCACTCGCCCGCGTGGCGCCACGCCCGAGGAAGACAAGGCGCTGGAACTGGACCTGCTGGCTGATAAGAAAGAACTGGCCGAGCACCTGATGCTATTGGATCTGGGGCGCAACGATACTGGCCGCGTTGCCAAGATCGGTACCGTGCGTCCGACCGAAAAATTCATTATCGAGCGCTACAGCCATGTAATGCACATCGTCTCTAACGTTGTTGGAGAGCTGGCCGAGGACAAGGACGCGCTGGACGCGTTTTTTGCCGGAATGCCCGCAGGCACCGTCTCCGGCGCGCCCAAAGTGCGCGCAATGGAGATCATCGACGAGCTGGAGCCGGAAAAACGCGGCATCTACGGCGGCGGCGTCGGCTATTTCTCCGCAGGCGGCGACATGGACATGTGCATCGCGCTGCGCACCGCCATCGTTAAGGATCAGACCCTATATATTCAGGCCGGGGGTGGCGTAGTCTATGATAGCAACCCGGAGGCGGAATATATGGAGACTGTCCACAAATCCAACGCCATCCGCCGCGCCGCTGCTGACGCTGCGCGCTTTACCGGCAACGGCAACAGCTAGGATCAATCACTTTCGGGTGCTCAGGGCTTGGATTTGCCACTGGGCTGACATCTATTCGACAGCACGCCACTAAAGTCAAAAAGGCGCCCCTCCATCAGAGGGGCGCCTTTTTCATAACTTTGATTGATTGCTCAGTTCATTCTTGTTCCAACTTCGCGCGCAAACTGGCCGAAACAGGCGCCAGAGCGACCCGGTTTGCGCGGTCCTGCAAGCCCCAGATCAGCAGCGCCGAAATTGTATCCGGCTGCACGCGCCCCAACATGATCACAGCGCCCTCCTGACCGGCACGAAAGGCCGCCTGATCCAGAAAGCGCCTGATCGCGCGCGGATCCTGTCCCGCACCGTCAAAATCCCGGAACACCACACCTGCCGGCATGCCATTGCGCAGTGCCAGTTTCTGCACTGTGTTCAGCCCGGCATCCTGTGTCACCATCCCGTACCCCATGGCCCCAAGCGCTTCGGCAACCTGATCGGCCAGCGGGCGATTGCCTTGGAAACCGGTTTCGACCCCTTCCAGCACCGCCACCGCTTCTGGCACCGACGTCAGCCAAACCTGCAGCGCTGTTTCGGCATCCTGCGGGCCTGCATCGCGGGGCAGATCAGCCAGCAGCAACACCTCAAACCCGGCTTTGCGATGCGCGGCCATTTTCTCCGCGACACGCGGATCTTCCGGATCCAGTGCAAAGCTCAGTGGATAGGGGAAATCCTGTAACGCCTCAGCGCCGATCCCATCTGCGTCATCAATCAAAACGATGGACATCAGCGCTCGATCGTCCACAGAGGCAAACCGTTCAGCATTTTCCACAAACGGCACGTCATTCGGACCAGCGGTTGCCTGCGCCCCTGGCGTGGGCCGGTCTGCGCCGTCCCGTTCTGTCAACGGAACCACAGGGGTGCCAATACGCGGAGAGGCGAGGTTTCCAGGGTCGGCAGCGCTATCATTCGCGGTTGGCAGATCCGCGGTGCGCCCTGTTGACGGCGTGGTCGCCACATCCGTTTCTGTCTCGTTGGCCTTTTGCTGATCCGTGTTGTTGTCCGGTTGCGTTCCGACCCGCACCGGGGCTGCGCGACCCAAACCGGGCACAGCTGGGGTTGCCGTCACATCCGGTGCAGCCCCCAGTGTTGGTCCCTCGGTACCGCCAACATCCAGCCCGGCCAAAGCCGGACCGCCACTGGCCACCTCCGGTACAGGTAGACGGGTGTCTGCCCCCGTTTCGTTTGTTTCGGTTTCATTAGCCGGGTCCGGGTTTTGGTCACCGCTGAGCCGATCGGTCGGCTGCTCTTCGGGTGAAGCAGGTCGTGCATCCCCCCCGATCGCAGGCCGCGTGCCGCTTACGACGGGCTGTGGTGGCTGTGCCGGTTCGGAAGCAACCACCAGCTGCTGTTCCTGACTGGGTGCATTTGGCGCTGGCAACGCTTCGACCGGAGTGACCGGCGCATCACGGGCGACATCAATCGCAGGCGCACCCAGACCACCGGGGGCATCACGATCCCCGCTGTCCAGTTCCGTCCCGACGTCGGGGCGACTGGCCGGATTGATATCAGCATCGGCGAGTGCGGCCAAATCGTCCCCCACCACCTGCGGATCCAGTGCTGCTGGTGGGGTTTCAACCAGATCAGGATCCGCGCCAGACCGTTCAACCGGCGTTTCGTCCAATGGCGCCAGCACGTCAGCACGTTCCGGTTCTGCCACGCTTACCTCGACCGATTGCGGCAATGGAACCGACAGCGACCACACCAAGGCGCCACCTGCGGCCACCAAGGCCCCGAAACTCACGCCTCCAAGAAACCCTCGCATCTATCTCCTGCCTCTCGTTGCCTTCTGGAACCGGTTGCTTTCTGTTGGTCAGGCCAACACCGTGAGACATACGCGGGGCCCTAAGCCCCCAGCTGCCGGTGATGTGCTCTTGACGCTGCCGCGCAACCCTGAACAAGTATGTTGCAACCACTATACTGCGGCGTGGCCCCGGCCCGCCAGCCCTTAAACGAGCCTGCGAACATGCTGCTGCTGATCGACAACTACGATTCCTTTACTTACAATCTGGTCCACTACCTGGGCGAGCTTGGCGCCGATGTCGCCGTGCATCGCAATGATGCGCTCAATGTGCAGGATGCAATGGCGATGAAGCCTGCGGGCATCTTGCTGTCCCCGGGCCCCTGTGACCCCGATCAGGCGGGCATTTGCCTGGCACTGACCGAGGCCGCGGCCGAAACCCGCACCCCTTTGCTGGGGGTCTGCCTCGGGCATCAGACCATTGGTCAGGTCTTTGGCGGCAATGTGGTGCGTTGCAAGGACATCGTTCACGGCAAGATGGGCACCATGCACCACATCAACAAGGGTCTCTTTGCGGGTCTGCCCTCTCCGTTTGAAGCCACCCGCTATCACTCTCTGGTGGTCGAGCGCGACACCCTGCCCGACTGTCTTGAAATCACGGCCGAACTGGATGATGGCGTCATCATGGGGCTGCAACACAAGGAACTGCCAATCCACGGCGTGCAGTTCCATCCGGAATCCATTGCCTCGGAACACGGTCACGCGCTGCTGAAGAATTTTCTTAATGAGATGAAGGTTCCAGCATGAGCAACGCAATGAAGCCGTTGATCGACGCCGCCGCCGACCGCGCCCTGACACGCGCAGAGGCTGAGGACGCCTTTACCCATCTGTTCGAAGGCAACGCAACGCCCAGCCAGATGGGCGGCTTGCTCATGGCGCTGCGCACACGCGGCGAAACGGTGGACGAGTATGCCGCCGCCGCTGCTGTGATGCGGGCGAAATGTAACCCCGTGGTGGCTCCGGCTGGCGCAATGGACATCGTCGGAACCGGTGGTGACGGCAAGGGCACGCTTAATATATCAACGGCGACGGCTTTTGTGGTCGCAGGCGCCGGTACAATTGTGGCCAAACATGGCAACCGCAACCTGTCATCGAAATCCGGCGCGGCAGATGCGCTTGGCCAGATGGGCATCAATGTGATGGTGGGTCCGAAGGTGGCAGAACAGGCGCTGCAAGAGGCGGGAATCTGCTTTATGATGGCCCCCATGCACCACCCTGCGATTGCCCATGTGATGCCAACGCGGCAGGAACTGGGGACGCGCACGATCTTTAATATCCTTGGCCCGTTGACGAACCCCGCAGGCGTCAAACGCCAGCTGACTGGTGCGTTTTCGCGCGACCTGATCCGGCCAATGGCCGAGACTCTGGGACAGCTCGGCGCGGAACAGGCCTGGTTGGTTCATGGTTCTGACGGCACGGATGAGCTGACCATAACCGGCGTCAGTTGGGTTGCCGCACTTACCACCGCGGGCACAATCGCAGAAATGGAGCTGCATCCCGAGGATGCCGGTCTGCCCGTCCACCCATTTGAGGCTATCGTTGGTGGTTCGCCTGAAGAAAATGCCAAAGCTTTCAATGCACTGCTGTCCGGCGCGCCGTCAGCCTATCGTGACGCTGTTTTGCTGAACTCCGCCGCAGCACTGGTTGTTGCAGGGGCGGTAAGCAATCTGAAAGAGGGCGTTGAACGCGCCAGGACCAGTATCGACAGTGGCGCCGCCCGCGCCAAGATCGAGGCTGTCGCCCGCATCACCACAGCTGCGGGTAACGCATGACCGCAGAATTGGCGGATCTCGGCGGCTGGGCAGACCTTGATTTCTTTCACAGCACATACCCGGCCATCGCCAGGGCGGTGACCGCTGATCCACGGCAGATCCTGCCAACAACCAACCAGCGATTTCAGGCCCTGCGCCTGACCCAGCCCGAAACAACCCGCGTCGTCATTCTGGGCCAGGATCCCTATCCGACGCCCGGCCATGCCCATGGGCTGTCTTTCTCGGTGGAGCCTGACGTGCACCCCCTGCCCCGATCGTTGCAAAATATTTTCAACGAATTGCACGCCGATATTAATGTCGAACGACCCAATGGCGATTTGCGCGGCTGGGCCCGTCAGGGCGTTCTATTGCTGAACACGGTGCTCAGCGTGCCCGCGGGAGAGGCCAACGGCCACAAGGATCTTGGCTGGCAATTGCTGGCACATCAGATCCTTACCGCGACCAGTCAGCGCCCGACAGCCTACATATTATGGGGCAAACAGGCGCAAGGGCTTGAAAAATATATTCAACCGGGCGATCACCTCATTCTGAGGACAGCCCACCCCTCACCGCTTTCGGCGCGGCGCGGCTTTTTTGGCTCGCGGCCCTTTTCGACGGTGAACAGCTGGCTAACCATGCGGGGGCAGCCGCAAATTGACTGGAACGCGTGACCGGAGGCGTCAAGATGACAGAAACTGTGCTGGACAAGATCAAGGCCTATAAGCTCGAAGAGATCGCCGCCGACAAGGCTGCCAAACCAATGGAAGCAGTCGAAGCAGAGGCCCGAGATGCCGATCCCGTGCGTGGTTTTGCCAAGGCCTTGATGACCGCCGGACGCCAGGGATATGGGCTGATTGCCGAGATCAAGAAAGCCAGCCCTTCCAAAGGGTTGATCCGCGAAGACTTTGATCCTGCGGCACTCGCCAAAGCCTATGAGGCAGGTGGTGCCACTTGTCTCTCGGTGCTGACTGACACGCCCAGTTTCAAAGGAGCAAAACCATTTCTGTCGGCCGCGCGCGCCGCCTGTAACCTACCGGTCCTGCGCAAAGATTTCATGTACGACCCATATCAGGTCGCCGAGGCCCGCGCTCTTGGCGCTGATTGCATTTTGATCATCCTCGCCTCTGTCTCTGATGCGCAGGCGGCAGAGCTGGAGGCCGCTGCGACCGATTGGGACATGGATGTGCTCCTTGAAGTCCACGACGAGGAAGAGTTGCACCGTGCCTGCAATCTGAAATCACCGCTTCTTGGCATAAACAACCGGAATCTCAAGACATTTGACACCACGCTCGATACCACCCGCACCCTGTCGCGGCTGGTCCCGGCAGAGCGGACCATTGTCTGCGAAAGCGGCCTCTCGACCCCACAGGACCTGTCCGACATGGCGCGCTATGGGGCACGCAGCTTCCTCATTGGTGAGAGCCTGATGCGTCAGGACGATGTCGCTGCCGCAACCCGCGCGATCCTATCCGCCCCCCTGATGCCCGGAGCAATGTGATGTCACTCACGCATTTCGACGGCAAGGGCGATGCCCATATGGTTGATGTCTCGGACAAGGCTGTAACATCCCGTATTGCCACGGCAACAGGTCACATCACCATGGCCCGTGAAACCTTTGATATCATTTCACAAGGTCGCGCAAAAAAAGGCGATGTCTTAAGTGTCGCACGCCTGGCCGGCATCATGGGGGCCAAGAAAACACCCGATCTGATCCCGCTCTGCCATCCTCTGCCAGTTACCAAGGTCGCAGTTGACCTGACACTTGATCCCGACCTGCCCGGCGTACGGGTCGAGGCCACTGTGAAAACCACAGGCCAAACCGGGGTCGAGATGGAGGCGCTGACGGCAGTGTCAACCGCCGCGCTTACCGTCTATGACATGGCCAAGGCCGTGGATAAGGCGATGGAGATAGGCGGCATTCATGTCACGCTAAAAGATGGCGGCAAATCAGGCCGGTACGAGGCTTAGATGATCTCTGTTTCCGACGCGCTGGACGCGCTTCTTGCCCTCGTGTCCCCCACAGCAGTTGAGACTGTGCCGCTGCGTGCCGCGGCTGGCCGTGTGCTGGCAGCGCCTGTTACTGCCCGGCGCGATCAGCCACCCTTCGCGGCCTCGGCCATGGACGGCTACGCGGTGAAGGCTGCCGAAGTTGAGCGCGACGCCATGTTCAAGATCATCGGAGAAAGTGCCGCAGGCCACGGATTTGCCGGGCAAGTTGGTGCTGGCCAGGCCGTTCGTATCTTTACCGGCGCACCGGTGCCAAAGGGCGCTGATTTTGTTGTTATTCAAGAAGATATAAGTCGAACCGGATCCTTGATCACCATTTCGGATCATCCGGGCCCTGGTCGTAATATCCGCGCCCTCGGCAGTGATTTTTGCGTGGGCTCCAGCGTCAGCGCACCCCGTATTCTATCGCCCGCCGATATCGCACTGCTCGCCGCGATGAACATCGCCGATGTGCCTGTACGCACCAAGCCCACGGTCGCGCTGATCTCTACGGGCGACGAATTGGCGCTGCCCGGCGATATGCCCGGACCTGATCAGATCATCGCGTCGAACACTTTTGGTTTGGACGCGATGATCACCGCTGTCGGTGCCACGGCGCGCATTCTGCCGATTGCGCGCGACACGATCGGTAGCCTGAGCATGGCATTGGAGTTGGCGAACAAGGCCGATCTGATTGTCACCATCGGCGGCGCGTCGGTCGGAGATCACGATCTGGTTGAGCAGGTGACCGAAGATGTCGGCATGTCGCGGTCATTTTACAAGGTCGCAATGCGTCCTGGCAAACCACTGATGGCTGGGAAAATAGGTCCGTCAGCCATGGTAGGCTTGCCGGGAAATCCTGTCTCTGCAATGGTTTGTGGACATATCTTCTTGTTGCCGATGCTGCGAGTCATGCTGGGACTTTCGCCCGAGACGCAGACGCCACCGCTCGCGCCTCTGGCCAATGACCTGCCGCCCAACGGGCCCCGCACCCATTACATGCGCGCGCGCCTGGACAACCATGGTCTGCACGTCTTTGATGATCAGGACAGCGCCCGTCTCGCCCTATTTGCTGAGGCAAACGCTCTTGTGATCCGCCCGCCCCATGACACCGCCCGACAAAAGAGTGAGCACCTCGCCTATATCGCGATTTGATTTCACCTGCCAGGATTTCAGTTTATCGACAAATCACCGTCAATTTCACGCCAATTGGCGTGTTTTGCGGAACCGACGGTTGACACAAAACGAGAACATGCGTAGAACAAAGGGAAACATCGAGCGGTCGAAAGGGATGTCATGCTGACGAAAAAGCAGTTGGATTTGCTGGATTTTATCCACACGCGCCTGCAAAAGGATGGTGTCCCCCCAAGTTTTGATGAAATGAAGGTCGCGCTGGACCTGCGATCAAAATCCGGTATCCACAGACTGATCACGGCATTGGAAGAACGCGGATTTATCCGCCGTCTTGCCCACCGCGCCCGCGCTATCGAGATCATTCGGTTGCCGGACAGTCTGGGGAGAATGGCTGCACCTGCCCCCAAAGATCTAGGTGCGGTCCCGGCGCCCGCGAACCAGACAATGGCGCCGGTGATGGCCGCTGCGGTTGAACTGCCCGTAATGGGCCGTATCGCTGCCGGTGTGCCGATCGAAGCCATCAATCAGGTTTCCCATCAGGTCGCCGTACCGGCTTCGATGCTCTCGGCGCAGGGTCAGCATTTCGCATTGGAGGTCCGCGGTGACTCCATGATAAATGCAGGGATCAATGATGGTGATATTGTGGTCATCCGCGAAACCGCTGTTGCCGATGATGGCGATGTTGTGGTTGCCCTGGTCGAAGGTCAGGAAGCGACATTGAAGCGGATCTATCGAAATGGCGGCACGATCGAGCTTGAGGCGGCCAATCCCGCGTATGAAACGCGCCAGTACCCGCATGACAAGGTCAAGGTGCAGGGCCGTCTTGTCGGATTGATCCGCTCGTATTGATCCGCTACCTGATCAACCACATCTGCGGTCGTGACCGCCGGAAAAGTCATGTCGGACAAGTCACGTGGGCGGATCATATCACCCAAGACGTTGATGGATATGTCAAACGTCATGGCGCACAACCTGCGATGACATGTGGCCAACTGACAGGTTTTGCGACTGAACGAGTCTCTACTATTGAAAAACACTACAGAGCATTTTGACGGCCTTGTTGCAGCTTATCGCAACCTTTGCGCGCCACCTGACACCCTGTGTATGAACTAGATATTGCCGGTCGCCTGTTGCACCGGCAATCCTGCGATGCCGACTATACCTGTGGGAAGGCAATTCAGAGTTTATTTATGGCCCCGAGCGGCTCCATAGCCGATCCCCGATCACATCTTGCGCCGACACCCAGCGGCCATCGGATTGCATCTGGACGCTGCCCAGATGGCGCAGTGCGTCAGCGTCAAACACCAGACAATCCCCTTTTGGGCTCAACGGTTTGGCGCTGACAATCACGTCCTCAGCCGCGCACCGGATCAGGGCTTCGGCCGCTGTCTTGTTGATCACATGGATCAGTGTTCGTGCGGGTGAACCAACCTGTAACGACATCGTTTTTCCTGGCAGGCTCGCCAGAGTTGGGGACCCCCGTTGCAGATATGGCCAAAGTGCTGCCGCTTCTGCCTGTGAGCGTAGGCTGCCATCGTTTTCGGCCCATCTTTCAGCAGCATAGCCGTGACCTTTGGCGCGTGACAGGGTACGACCATCCTCTGTCATCACACCAACGATTCCGCCGTTTGGTGCAATCAGCACCGGTGGTCGCTGCGCGCCCTGCCACAGCAGACCAGCCACAAACAGCACTGGCAGCCCATACCAGCGCAGCCTGCCGCGCCAGAGGATCAGAAATAACCCGCCAATGGCAATCAGGGGCAGCACTCCGGCAGACGGCATGTGAACCGCCCCCTGCGCCCCATCCAGCGAGGCCACCCAATTGGCGATAAACAAGATCCAGCGAATGCCTAGATCCATCACCCACAGCCCCGGCGCCGCGGCTCCAATTGGCGCAAGACAGAGCGCAAGCACCGCCGCAGGCACCACCACCAGCCCCATCACCGGGACCGCAAGCACATTGGCAAGCAAGCCGTAGTGCGATAGCAGATTGAAATGTGCCGCCGCAAAGGGTGCCGTTGCGGCCCCCGCCACAAGCGATGACAACAAGACCCCCACAGCAATTTGCATCCACCGGGGCCCACGTGCCGCGACACCTCCCTGAATGCCACCAAAGACCGCAATCAAAGCCGTTGTCGCGGCAAAGCTCATCTGAAAACCCGGACCAAGCAGGCTCTCGGGTCGCAGTGTCAGGATGATCATCGCGGCCATCGCCACGGCCCGCAATGACAGCGCTCGTCGATCCAGCAACACCGCGCCCAGCATCATGGCCACCATGACATAGGCACGGGTGCTGGCCACCTGTGCGCCGGACAATGCCAGATAGGCGCTGGCGGCCAGAAGCGCCCCAACGGCAGCAATTTTCTTGGCCTCACATCGTAGGGCTAGCGGGGGTGCCAGCGCCAATAGCAGCCGCAACCCGCCAAATACGAAGCTCGCCAACAGCCCCATATGCAGGCCAGAGATCGCCAGTAGATGGGCCAGATTGCTGGCGCGCAATGCCTCCAGCGCAGATTGCGGAATGCCCGACCTGTCACCTGTGGTGATCGCCGCTGCAAATCCACCGGTGGCGCGGGGCATCCGCGAACGGATCGCTCCAGACAGGCGCTGACGCAACTGATCCACGGCAAGACCACGACTGGTTGGACGAATGGTCAGCACTGGCACACGGGTATAGCCAACCGCCCCAAGCTTCTGAAACCAGGCGTGGCGACGAAAGTCAAAGCCATGCGGTTCCACCGGACCCTGCGGCGGCATCAGATGTGCTGTTGTCATCACGCGAACGCCAATTTCCGGCACCTTAGCGCCCTCTGGCAGCGACAGCCGAACACGTTCTGGTGTCTTGCCCGGTGCGATCTGCCCAAGGCGCAGCTGGTCCAGCGTTATCCGTAACCGGTCGCGGGAAGAGCGATCTATCGCAATGACACGACCTTCGACCGGACCATAGCTGCGGAAACTCAGCACTGGGGCAGCAACAGACTGCGCCCGCAGCCCGGCCACCGTGAACCCTGTGACAACCACCAGCACGGCCCAGCCTAGAAACACCGCGCCATCTTGCCTGTCGCCGCGCCGCAGCAACATCCAGCCGCCCATCCCGATAGCGGCACCCGTGGCATAATGGGCGACGCCCGGCTCAAACCGCAGAGAAAAGAAAATGCCGATACCTGTGCCAAACAGCACTGGCACCCAGGGAAAGAGATCCCCCCGCTGGAATTGCAACAGCTGGTCAAGAACGCCCAAGGCGCGCATGCTTGCTCCTTGCCTTCTGGCTCGGTAGACAGGCTGCAAAACTAGCCCTTCCATGGTTTCCAAAAGGTAAATCACCCTCATGTCCAAACCGGTCGTCACCCGTTTCGCTCCTTCGCCCACCGGCTATCTGCATATCGGCGGCGCCCGCACCGCGCTGTTCAACTGGCTTTATGCCCGTGGTCGCGGTGGCAAGTTCCTATTGCGGATCGAAGACACCGATCGCGAACGATCCAACCCGGAGGCGACCGCGGCCATTCTGCAGGGGATGGCCTGGCTCGGCCTTGATCATGATGGCGAGGTGGTCAGCCAGTTTGAGGGTGCCGACCGTCACGCCGCCGTTGCCCGCGAACTGCTGGAAACCGGAAAGGCCTACAAATGTTTTGCCAGTCAGGACGAAATCGCAGCCTTCCGGGATCAAGCAAAAGCGAGTGGTAAATCAACGTTTTACCGCTCTCCTTGGCGGGACGCTGATGCGGCCGATCACCCGGATGCGCCCTACGTGATCCGCATCAAGGCACCGCAGGATGGCACGACCGTGATCCGGGATGAAGTACAGGGAGATGTCACCATCCGCAACGATCAGCTTGATGACATGATCCTGCTGCGTTCGGATGGCACCCCAGTCTACATGCTGGCCGTTGTGGTGGATGATCATGATATGGGTGTCACCCATGTGATCCGCGGCGATGACCATCTCAACAATGCCGCCCGGCAGATGATGATCTATGAGGCGATGGGCTGGGATGTGCCGGTCTGGGCCCATATCCCGCTGATCCACGGGGCGGACGGCAAGAAACTCTCCAAACGCCATGGTGCGCTTGGTGCGCAAGAATATCAGGCAATGGGCTATCCGGCGGCCGGCATGCGCAACTATCTGGCCCGTCTGGGCTGGAGCCACGGTGACGACGAGTTCTTTACCGACGCGCAGGCGCGCGACTGGTTTAATCTGGATGGGATCGGCAAAAGCCCAGCCCGGTTCGATACCAAAAAGCTGGAAAACCTCTGCGGTCAGCATATTGCCATCAGCGATGATGCTGCGCTGCGGAATGAATTGCAGGGCTATCTGGCGGCAGCTGACAAACCACAGTTAAATGACGTTCAGTCAAACGATCTTGAACGTGCGATGTATTGCCTCAAGGACCGGGCCAAGACTTTTCCTGAATTGCTTGAAAAGGCGCATTTTATTCTAGTTTCACGCCCGATTGAGCCGGATCAGAAGGCGGCAAAAGCCCTGGCATCTGTATCCGACGGTATACTGAGTGAATTGACGCCGCAGCTGCAAAATGCTAGCTGGTCACGAGACGATCTGGAGGCGCTTCTGAATGAATTTGCAGAAGCACAGGATACCAAGTTCGGCAAACTGGCAGGCCCGTTGCGGGCTGCACTGGCAGGCCGCGCGGTAACACCTTCAGTTTTCGATATGATGCTGATTCTGGGCCGGGACGAAACACTGGCCCGTCTCACCGACGTTGCAGGCTGATCCCGCCGTTAACCGTAGGGTAAGCCGTTACCGCTATGACCTCACTTGCGCGATTGCCGTGCAAGTGGTGCCTGCCCGGGGCGGGGTTTATCCTCGCTTCGTGCCTGTATCAGGAAGGGACATCTATGACCGATACAAAGAAAACCGCCCAGCTTAGCCTGAATGGCGAAACTTACGAGCTTCCCATTTTTTCGCCAACGACCGGGCCCGATGTTCTGGATATCCGCAAGCTCTACGGCCAGGCCGGTGTGTTCACCTATGACCCGGGATTTACCTCCACGGCAAGTTGCGACAGCACCATCACCTACATCGACGGTGGCAAGGGCGAATTGCTGCACCGGGGCTACCCGATTGACCAGCTTGCGTCGAAATCGCACCACCTGGAAGTCAGCTATCTGCTGCTTTATGGTGAGTTGCCGACGGCGACCCAGCTAGAAGATTTCGAGACCCGCGTGACCCGTCACACCATGGTGCATGAACAGATGCACAACTTCTTCCGTGGTTTCCGCCGCGACGCGCACCCGATGGCGACACTTGTTGGTGTTGTCGGCGCGATGTCGGCCTTCTACCATGACTCCACCGATATCAACGACCCCTGGCAGCGCGAAGTGGCTGCGATCCGTCTGATCGCAAAACTGCCCACCATCGCTGCGATGGCCTATAAGTATTCGATCGGCCAGCCCTTCGTGTATCCGCGCAACGATCTGGATTACGCCGCGAACTTCCTGCACATGTGTTTCTCTGTTCCGGCAGAAGAATACCATGTCGACCCGATCCTGGCGCGTGCCATGGACCGGATCTTTATCCTGCACGCGGATCACGAACAGAACGCCTCCACCTCGACCGTGCGTCTGGCGTCCTCTTCCGGTGCGAACCCGTTCGCCTGTATCGCCGCGGGCATTGCCTGTCTTTGGGGTCCAGCACATGGCGGCGCCAATCAGGCCTGCTTGGAAATGCTCAAGGAAATCGGCTCGGTCGACCGCATCCCTGAGTTTATCGAACGCGCCAAGGACAAAAACGATCCGTTCCGTCTGATGGGCTTTGGCCACCGGGTCTACAAAAACACCGATCCGCGCGCCAAGGTGCTAAAGCAATCCGCAGATGAAGTTCTGGAGCTGTTGGGCGTTGAGAACAACCCGCTGTTGCAGGTTGCCAAGGAACTCGAGCGGACTGCGCTGAACGATGAATATTTCATCGAGAAAAAGCTGTTCCCGAACGTCGATTTTTACTCCGGCATCATCCTCGAAGCGATGGGCTTCCCGACGTCGATGTTCACGCCGATCTTTGCGCTGTCGCGCACCGTTGGCTGGATCTCGCAGTGGAAAGAAATGATTGCAGACCCACAGAACAAAATCGGTCGCCCGCGTCAGCTGTACCTCGGCGAAACTGCGCGCGACTACATTGATATCGAAAGTCGCTAATCACAGGCGGCGCCACCACAACATCGGTGGCAGAAATCAGCAAACCCTGCCTTTTCGGAGGCAGGGTTTTTTCATGTCTTCCTTCCGCATGACGTGGGCGGGACGGAGCTAACGCGCAGATCTTAAGAAATACATCTTTTGATTGCAGGCTTACGTCTTTCGGCCAGTGCGACAATCAATAGGATAGCTCGTTGATGTTTCCGATCCGGAAACTTGGTTAACCTATTTCCTCGCATTTTACTCAATTACGGCGGGTTTCGATTGACGAAATTCGACCTCCTGCATAGGCATGTCATTAATTGCTAATTAAACCTTAACGGGAGACGCACCGTGCTTATGCTTATGACATTGCTTGGGGTCGGCCTGCTGGCCGGCGTGATCATCAATGACTCCGATGATTCAGACAGCGCCGATTCTGGTGCTAATGAGGGCGGTAACGAAGACAACAACGAAACCGTCGTCGAGGGCACCGAAGGCGCGGATCTGCTCTTTGGCACAACCGGCAGTGAGAGCCTGCTTGGTGGCGCCGGTGACGACAATATCGACGCCCGTGGCGGTCAGGACACCATCGAGGGCGGCGCCGGCGACGACACGCTGGATGGCGGCTCGGCCGATGACAATATCTTCGGTGGCGACGGCGAAGACACGCTAGTGGGCGGCAACGGCGACGACTTTATGCGGGGCAACGCTGGCGATGACACGCTGATCGATACCCGCGGCGCGGATCATCTGGTTGGCGGTCAGGGCGATGACCTGATCATCGCAACCGGTATTTTGGATGAAGGTGCCTATGAGGACATCGTTCAGGGTCGCGAAACGCCTACCACCGCAGCCGAGGTCAACGCCTTACTGAACTTTGACTACACTAACGATCAGGACGGTGAAGGCGACACCATCAATGCCGGCGCAGGCGATGACGGGATTCTCTTTGGCCTCAACGACACCGTGACCGGTGGCAGTGGCAATGACAGCTTTGAAACCGGCGCATGGCTAAACGAGGACGAGCAGGCCACGATCACCGACTTCACTGCCGATGATGACCGGGTGGTTTATTACTACGATGAGACCGAGAACGAGCCAGAGCTGGATGTTGTCACTCGCGAGAACGAAGACGGCAGCACCGATGCCTTCCTTGTGGCTGATGGCGAAGAAGTTCTGCGCCTGATCAACGCCGGAACCAGCTTCAATTTGGCGGATCACGTGGCCCTTGTTGCCCGCTGAATCTGGTGTGATTTCCTGCTCGACGGGTTCAATTGATCTGGCCCGATCCAACAGCCATTGACCATTCTACCAGACTTGAAAAAACCGCCTCCCTGTGTCTCAGAGAGGCGGTTTTTCCATATCGTATTAGGCCGATTTGCCGCGGAGGGCTCAGATGGCTTAGCGGCCTTCAAACTTGGCGGGGCGCTTTTCCATAAAGGCGGTGACGCCTTCCATAAAGTCGCGGGTCTTGCCGCACTGGCCTTGCAGATGTGCCTCTTCGGACAGCTGCTCCGGCAGGCTGTTGCCATAGCCATCGCGGATTGCCGTCTTGATTGCACCAAAGGCACGAGTCGGACCGGCGGCCAGATAGGCCGCGCGTGCGCGCCAATGGCCGTCGAACTCGGCGTCGGGAATGGCCTCCCAGATCATGCCCCAGTCGCTCGCCTGTTTGGCAGAGATCTTATCGGCGAACAGCGCGGCACCCATTGCCTTTGCCATGCCCATCTGACGTGGCATGAACCAGGTGCCACCCGCGTCCGGCATCAGGCCGATACGGGCAAAGGCCTGCATAAAATAGGCGCTCTCGGTGGCAATCACCACATCCGCCGCCAGCGCCAGATTGGCGCCCGCGCCCGCAGCCGGGCCGTTTACAGCGGCAATGGTCGGAACCGGGCAATTGTAGATCGCCTCCAGCATCGGGGTGTATTCGTCCCGCAGCGTGCGCTCCAAATCCAGCTTGCCCTGACTTGCTGCATCCGACAAATCCTGACCGGAGCAAAAGGATTTGCCTTCGCCAGTCAGCACCACCGCACGGGCCTCTTTGCCGGCGCGCTGCATCGCATGGGTGATCTCTGCACGCGTCAGACCAGTCAGCGCATTCATCTTGGTCGGCCGGTTCAGCGTGACAACGGCCAAGCCGTCCTCCAGCGAAAACAAAATTTCCTTGTATTCCATCAAAGGGCCTCGTGGTTAAAGGTTTTCCGCAGACTTGCCTATGCAAGCCTGTAGGAAAAGGCAAACGCCGCGTAACCTCTAGCTGCAAACCACCCAAACGGTGCCGGCCGACGCCGCTATGCCGGTGAAGTTGTATTCCGGCAGGTCACCCGCGGTAACAATCAGTCTTTCAGGATACGATCCAGTTGCGCCCGTTCCTGTGCGCTGAGCACCACAGCACCGGGATCCTCCTCGCTTGGCGTACGGCTGCGGTTGCGGATGTAGCCACCCGCCAGAACCAGCGCCAGCACCAGCATCAGAGGACCCGCCGCATAAAGCAGCCAGTTGGCGCCGGTCGCACGGGGGCTGAGCAGCACATATTCGCCATAGCGCTCGACGATGAAGTCCATCGCCGCATCATCGCTGTCGCCTGCCACCAGACGTTCGCGCAACAGCAGGCGCAGATCGCGGGCCAGATCGGCATTGCTTTCGTCGATATTCTCGTTGCGGCACACCAGACAGCGCAGGTCCTTGGACAGTTCACGGGCCCGGCTTTCCAACGCCGGGTCCGCCAGAATTTCATCGGGCTCAACAGCCAGCACCGGGGTGCCCGCTACAACGAGGGGTGCAAGCAACGTCAACGACAGCAGCAGCCGGGCAAGGATCAGGCGGGTCATTCGGCAGGCACTCCTTCACGTGGGGTACGGCGCGCCCCGGCTGCAACGCGGAACCGCCGATCCGTCAGGCTTAACAAACCGCCAAGCGCCATCAGCAGGCAACCGCCCCAGATCCAATTGGCCAGCGGCTTGATGTAGGTCCGCACCGTCCACCCGCCATTGGCCTGCTGATCCCCAATCACCACATAGAGGTCGCGCAGGATCCGGTAATCAATCGCCGCCTCTGTGGTGGGCATGCGCGAGACGGGATAGTCGCGTTTTTCAGGGTTCAACAGAGCCACAAAACGCCCAGCTCTGGTGACCTCAACATCTGCCATGGTGCTGCGGTAATTTGGCCCCTGCACCCGTCGCACGTTTTGCAATTCCAGCGTATAGGCCCCGACCACAAAGGGTTTGTTCAGCTCCGCAACACGAATGTCCTCATCCTGCCAGGCGGTCAGACCCGCGATTGCAAAGATCGTCACGCCAAGGCCGGCATGCGCCAGCGTTTTACCCCAATCGGCACGGGGCAGCCGCAACATACGCCGAAAGCGTCCTGTCGCGCCCCCGCGCAACCAAAGATCAGCAAACGCACCAACCACCATCCAGACCCCAAGGAACAGCCCGATAGGCCCCAGACCAGAGCGGCCGGTCTGCATTGCCCAGGCCAGCACGCCAAGAGCAACAGCCAAGGCAAAGACAAAGCGCAGCCGCCAAGCTGTACGCCCCACAAGGCCGCGTTTCCATGGCAACATCGCGCCCACGGGCAGAATGATCCCCAGCAGCACCATGAAGGGGCTGAAGGCCGCGTTAAAGAACGGCGGGCCGACGCTCAGCTTGCGGTCAAACGCCATTTCGGCAACCACTGGCCACAGCGTGCCAAAGAAAACCACGAAACAGCTGACGGCCAGCAGGACGTTATTCGCCACCAGCGCGGTTTCCCGACTGACCAGACCAAAGACGCCTTTGGCCTGCATCGCTTGCGCACGCAGCGCAAACAACAGCAGCGCGCCACCAGTAAAAAACGCCAGGATATAGAGGATGAACACCCCGCGTTCCGGGTCACTGGCAAAGGCATGAACCGAGGTTAACAGCCCGGAGCGTACGATAAATGTGCCGATCAGGGAGAAACCAAAGGCAAGGATCGCCAGCAGGATGGTCCAGCTTTTCAGGCTTTCGCGTTTTTCCACCACAATGGCGGAATGCAGCAGCGCCGCCGCCAGCAACCAAGGCATGAAGGAGGCGTTCTCGACCGGATCCCAGAACCAGAACCCGCCCCAGCCCAACTCGTAATAGGCCCACCAGGACCCCAGCGCGATACCGATGGTGAGGAAGATCCAAGCCGCCAGCGTCCAGGGCCGCACCCAGCGCCCCCAGGCGGCATCGACACGGCCCTCGATCAGCGCAGCAACGGCAAAGGAAAACGCCATGCTCAACCCGACATATCCGAGGTAGAGAAACGGCGGATGAAACGCGAGGCCCGGATCCTGCAACAGCGGGTTCAGCCCCTGCCCGTCAAACGGCGGCACTGCGAGGCGCAGAAACGGGTTGGACGTAAACAGGATGAAGGCAAAAAACGCCACCCCGATAGAAGCCTGCACCGCCAGCACCCGTGCCTTTAGCGTCGGTGGCAGTCCGCCCCCAAAAACCGAGGCCACAGCCCCAAACAGGCTGACAATCAGCACCCACAAGAGCATCGAGCCTTCGTGATTGCCCCAAGTGCCTGAGATTTTGTAGAGCATCGGCTTGGCAGAATGACTGTTGAGTGCCACCAGCCGCAGCGAGAAGTCAGAGGTGATGAACGCCCACATCAGCGCCATGAAGGCAAAGCCGGTAAAGAAGAACTGCGCCTGTGCCGCAGGTTCCGCAACCGACATCCAGCCGGGCCATCGGAAATGGGCGCCAACCAGCGGCACCACCATCTGTACGATGGCAATCACAAAAGCGAGGATAAGGGCGAAGTGACCGAGTTCTGTAATCATAGCCTATCTATAGGCCGATCCGGCAAGGCCGCCAATCGCAATCGGCGCGTCCTCACGCCGCAGTGTCCCCGCCCACGCGCGCCTAAAAGCGGCCAGTGCAAACCGTTCACTTGCCCACCTTGGATAGTTTCAGCCATTCTGCCAGCGCTGGGTTTTCCCTTTTTTTATTTATGGTTATACCCTGTGCATGATCCCCTTCGGAAGGATCAGACATCACAGGCGCATCAGGTCCCGACGCGCGCAAATCATTGATCCGCGATACATTTGCCGCCACAGCGGGGGCCTGGGCCAGGCTGGCGGCAATCTCACGCTGGAAACCCTGACTTTTCAACTGCTGTCGCGCGCCAAAGTAAAACGAGACAATGACCCCCAGCAACCACCACAGCGGCTCCGGCACCAGTGCCAGCCCCTGCATCCGGGCGGCAAACCACAAGGGATCCACCATCGCCGACCCCAGAAGCGCCAGCGTCGACAGTGCTAGCAAGGGACGTGGCAGGCGGTTCACCCCATCCATCCAGCGATCAAACAGGCTAACGGGGCCGTGCCCTGCCTGACTACGGGCGAATTCCGCTGCGAACTGCGCCAACGCATCCGCCCGGCTGGCGTGATCCCGTATCGCGCCGGCTTCAGCGTTTTCGCGAAACACCTCCAGTGTTTCGGCGACCACATTGCGCTCCCGCCCGAACAGCCCGCGCAGCACATCTGCGATCAACCCCATGCCACCACCCGCGCCTGAAACTCGGCCTCACTCAGGTGATACTGCGGCGAGACGAAACTCTCGGCCCGCAGGATCCAGCCCCCCTTGCCGCCCTTGCGGGTGCGGGCGTATTTGCGGCTGGCGGGACGGCGATCGGCGATGCGAAAGTAATAGTTGCGCCGGGCCACGCCATAGGCATCGCGCAGGGCAACCCGGCCAATCTTGGCCGCAGCGCGGGCCGCGCCCGCCGTTTGCGGACCGATCCGACCATCTACAGCAACCTGATATCCCATCTGCACCAACAGCCGTTGCAGGATCCGCACCGCATTAGCACCGGCATTAACATACATATCGAAGACCGACGGGTGCAGGACCTCAGGCAATGCGGCGATCCGGGGGGTGTTGAAGTAGTGCCGGATATAGAGCTCAGCCGCTTGGTCCACGCTGACTGCTGCCACATCTGCCCTGTCGATACGCCCGTCACCGGTCAGGTCCATATCAAACCGTTGCAAGGTGCCAAGCGTCACCCCGTGGTTCGTCGCCCCGCCCGGATCATCCGGGTCATCAACATAGCCGCCTTCGCGGGCGACGATTTCATGAGCGATGGCTTTGATGTCGTGCATGTGCCTGTCCCTTTGGTTGGTTCGGGACATCAGCATGACAATAAAGAATGAGCGCACCCGGACCTGAGCGTGCGCTGAGGGCGCAACACCCCTCGGGGTGCGCCCTGTTACAATGGCGAGATTTAGGTGTCGGGTTCCTGATAGACGCCCTGTGCTTTCAGCGCGTCCATCACCTCTTTCGGCATGTAGGTTTCATCATGTTTGGCAAGAATTTCAGAGGCTTCAAAGGTTCCGTTGATGTAGCGACCGGTCCCGACCATACCTTGGTTTTCGGAGAAGAGATCGGGCAGAACCCCAGTATAGGCCACCGGAACCGACGCCCCGCCATCTGTCACCACAAAGCGCACAGTTTCCCCCTGTCCGCGCATGATGCTGCCTTCCTCCACCAGACCGCCGATGCGAAACACCTCATTGGCCTCTGGCGGCTGTTCCATCACCTGGCTGGGCGAGCGGAAGAAATTGATGCCGTCCCGCATGGCATAGCCGATCAGCGCCGTGGCCACCACCAATGCCACAGTGGTGAGTGCGATGATCTGGATGCGGCGCTGTTTTTTCAGTGACTTCATCGCGGCCTCTTTAGGTGTGGGTCCGGCGCATGTTGCGCCAGACCTTTGGGTCGTTAGGGGAACAGCGGCGCCATCATCAGCCCGGTTGTCTCCTCCTCACCTAACATCAGGTTGGCATTCTGCAAGGCCTGACCGCTGCTACCTTTTGTCAGGTTATCCAATGCAGCGATGACGATGGTACGGCCTTCGATCCGGTCCGCCGCTACCCCAATGTGGCAGAAGTTCGAGCCGCGGATATGCCGGGTTGAGGGCGCCTCGCCAAACGGCAGCAGCTCGATGAACGGCTCATCCGCGTAGGCCGTCGCAAGGGTCTGATGGATCGTTTGCGCATCGCCTTTCACATAAACGGTGGCAAGAATCCCGCGATTGGCAGGCACCAGATGCGGGGTAAACTGTACCTTTACCGGGCGACCGGCAATCTTGCTGAATTCCTGATCAAACTCGCCCAGATGCCGATGGGTGCCGCCAACGGCATAGCCGTGATAGCCCTCGCTCAGCTCAGCGTGCAGCAGGTTCTCCTTGAGACTACGACCCGCGCCGGAGACCGCGCATTTAAGATCCAGAATAATGTCATCAAGATCAATCACCGCGGATGCAATCAGCGGACGCAGGGCAAACTGGCCCGTGGCGGCGTTGCAGCCAGTGCCCGCCACCAGACGCGCGGATTTGATTTCCTCGCGGTAAAATTCGCTAAGGCCATAGACCGCCTCTTTCTGCTGGGCGAGGGCCGCGTGTGGGTTGCCATACCATTTTTCATACTCATCCGGATCCCGCAGCCGGAAGTCCGCAGACAGATCGACGATCTTCAGATCCTGCGGCAACGCCGCGATGACCTCCTGGCTGGTCTTATGCGGCAGGGCACAGAAACACAGGTCGATACCGGTGAAATCAATCTCACCAATCTTGCACAGCACCGGCAGCTCCAGATGGCGCAGATGCGGAAACACCTGGGCCATGGTCATACCGGCCTTACGCTCTGCGGACAGTGCCGCGATCTCGATCGTGGGGTGCTGGGAAATCAACCGCACCAGCTCAGCGCCGGTGTAACCGGAGGCGCCAAGAATAGCTACTTTATGGGTCATCAGGGACCTCTTTCGTGACTGGGGTAGAACCGAGACACCGCATCAGGGACGCGGCAGCAATAGCTGATAACGGCGCGAGGGGAATTGTTGCAGATCAAACTTCACGCGTGAAGCCACTGCACCAATATCGGTCAGGCCGCTTGAAAGATCATCTCTCGTCGCAAGAACTGCGTGGCGCGGTCGCTGACACGAGCGGGCACGCCGGTGGTGTAGAACCCACCCTGCCCTTGACCCATCATCTGCGGGTGACGCTCAAGGTAATCGGCCAGACTGTCGGCGACCAATCTGCCCTGACTAAACACCTGCACATCAGCGCCCAGTGCGGCCTGAAAGATCTCTTCCATCAGCGGATAATGGGTACAGCCAAGGATCGCGGCCTGCGGCTCTGGCATCTTGCGTGTCAGCGCATCTACATGGCTGCGCACCAGCGCCTCGGCGAGGATCATATCGCCGTCTTCGATGGCATCTACCACACCGCCACAGGCCTGCGCCTCGACATCCACACCGATGGCGCGGAACGCCAGTTCGCGCTGGAACGCGCGGCTGGACACCGTGGCGGGTGTCGCAAACAGGGCCACATGTTTGACAGCCACCTCGCGCGGCGGGGAATTGTCGCCCCATTGGCGTTCGGTCAGCGCCTCAATGAGCGGCACAAAGACGCCCAACACCCGCTTGCCCTCGGGCAGACCATCCTCTTGCATGCGGCGCAGCGCCGCCGCAGACGCGGTGTTGCAGGCCAGGATCACCAGATCGCAGCCCTTGGACCACATATCCTCAACCGCCGCTTTGGTCAGCTGATAGATGTTTTCGGCATCGCGCACGCCGTAAGGCGCATGGGCGCTGTCCGCATAGTAGAGAAATTCCACATCCGGGAGCCGCTTTTGTGCAGCATTCAGCACGGTCAGCCCGCCAAGGCCGGAATCAAAGATACCTACAGCCATCTGTCTCTCTCATTGCACCGTCAGGCGCGGTGTTTCTCCTCAAACTCAAAACCGTAGTCATAGGATTTGAGTGGTGTCGGAGACAGCTCATACGTGGCTTTGCGCAGGAAATCCATCATTGCTTTTGCGTCACCTGCCAGCGGGTCCAGCACATCCCGCTGGATCGGCGCTCCGATGGAGACGCGCACCGGCGTATCGACGCGTTTGTGAAACTCCTTGATTAACAGGCCCATACGTAAGGTCGGATGCAAATGACTTGCCATCTGAAACAGCCGAGAGGTATGCCCGTCAAAGTAGATCGGCACCACAACCGCACGGGATTTTGCAATCATCCGCGCTGTAAAGCCGCGCCACATCGGGTCCATCGGCGGGACCCTTGGCCGCAGAAAAGGCCGCGCGGCGGTGGACACGGTGCCGCCGGGAAAGATGCCGATAGCACCACCCTGCCCCAAATACTCCAACGCGGTCTTGCGGGTTTCAAGATTGGTTTTCAGCGCCGCTTTGGTTTCGGCGAAATCAATCGGCAGGATAACGCGGGCCAGATCATCAGCCTTGCGAAACACCTGATGGGCCAGAATACGGAAATCACCGCGCGCCTCTGACAGGATATGCCCCAGCATCAACCCGTCGAGAATGCCGTAAGGGTGATTGGCGATCACCACTACAGGCTGATCTTGGGGTATATTGGCAAGCGCGCCACCCACCACGTCCAGCTGGAGACCATAGCGGTCGCGCATCACGCTCCAGAAACTGTGCCCGGCGGCAACATCTGCCTCATACCCATCGGCACGTTTTATCAGTTGCAAACGCCCGGTTGCGTTCTCCATCACCCGGATCACCGCACGTCCGGGCCGGGTCTGGGCGGAATGCGCATAAGAGAGATCGCGCGCGCTGCGCATTGCCTCACGTCGTGATCCGTTTTCTCTAGGATAACTGTTCATGTTACCGGGCGTGCTGCGGGTGGGAAACATGGGATGGGCCTCGTGATCTCAGTCGCGGTCTTACGTTGGGGCAGCTTCGCTGCCTGGTCCGGCTATAGAGCCGGTATCCTAGCTTACACAACCGAGGTAACAGCCACACGACAGCCCGCCCGCCATCCTGTGTCTTTTGGGTCTTACGCAATCCGCCAAACAAAAAAACGCCCCGGAAAACCGGAGCGTTCTTTGGTGTTTTATCAGCTGCGCCCTAGGGCAATGCAGTCGTTTACTCTGCGGCGGTCTTTAACTCGGTGCCGCCATGACGCAATGCGGCCAGCAGCTCCTCCCGGCGTTTTGCAGCCTTGGCTTCATTGGCCTGTTTCACCGGACCAAAGCCCCGGATCTCCAGCGGCAATTCCGCCAGCGCAATCAGCGGCGCCATGATCTCAGGCGATGCCTTGGGCAGCCATTCCTTCATGTCGGCCTCATACTGCGCAATCAGCGCCCGCTCCATCTTGCGCTCAGCGGTATAGCCGAACACATCCAGCGGTGTGCCGCGCAGGCCTTTGAACTTCGCCAACAGACGCAAGCCGCGTTCCAGACCAGGGCCGAATTTGCGCTTCTTGGGGCGGCCATTGGGGTCGGTGCCTGTCAGCATCGGCGGCGCGAGGTTGTAGGAAATCTTCAGATCACCCTCAAACTCCGCCTCGGCCTTCTCGCGGCTGGACAGCAACAGGCGCGCAACCTCGTATTCGTCCTTATACGCCAGCAGCTTGTGATAGCCCTTGGTGACCGCTTCCTTCAGCGCCTTGTCGGAAATGCCATCCAGCATCTTGCCATAGCGTTTGGCCAGACGCGGGCCTTGGTAGTCCACCAGCTGCGCACTGCGGAAGGCAATCTGCTCCTCCAGTGATTTTGGCAGCTCCACCACATTGGGCGCGATCAGTTTCTGCACCTCCTGCGGATACAGCACTGCCCAGCGACCGATATCAAAGGCGCGCAAATTGCGTTCAACAGCAGCCCCATTGAGCGTGATCGCCTCCTGAATGGCCTCCAGGCTGATCGGCAACAAACCACGCTGCCAGGCTGCGCCAAAGATCATCATGTTGGAGAAAATCGAATCTCCCATGCTGGCGCGCGCCAGATCGGAGGCATCAAACAGATCCAGCCGATCCCGCAGCCGGGCCTCCAGTGCGACCTGAAGGCGGTCAGTAGGCAGCTGAAAATCAGTGTCGCGGGTGAAATCACCGGTAATGATCTCATGGCTGTTCACCACCGCACCGGTCTTGCCAGTTTTCATCAGACCAATGGTCTTTGCGCCAGCCGACACCACCAGGTCACCACCAATCAGCGCATGCGCTTCGCCAGTGGCGACCCGGATGGCGCTGATGTCTTCGGGTTTGTTGGCGATCCGGCAGTGGATATGCACAGCGCCGCCCTTTTGGGCGAGGCCGGCCATTTCCATCATGCCTGCGCCCTTACCATCAATCTGTGCGGCCTGTGCCAGCACCGCACCGATGGTGACAACGCCGGTGCCACCAACGCCGGTGATTACCACATTATGAGTGCCGTCAATCGCGGGCAGTTCCGGTTTGGGCAGGTCCGGCAGATCCAATGCGGCGGTTGGCTCCTTACGGATCTTGGCACCTTCGATGGTCAGGAAGGACGGGCAGAAGCCTTTGACGCAGCTGAAATCCTTGTTGCAGGAGGACTGGTCAATCGCCCGCTTGCGGCCCAGCTCGGTCTCCTTTGGCACGATAGAGACACAGTTGGACTGAACACCACAATCACCGCAGCCTTCGCAGACGTCCGAGTTAATGAACACGCGCTGATCGGGATCGGGGAACTGGCCCTTCTTGCGACGGCGACGTTTCTCGGCGGCACAGGTCTGGATATAGATGATGGCAGAGACGCCTTCGACCGTTTCCATTTCCTTTTGCACCGCCATCAGCTCGGCCCGCTCATGCATCCGCATACCCGCCGGGAACAGCTTGGCGTCGACGTCTTCTTTCTCATCATAAACCACGGCGATGGTCTTCATTCCCATGGCCGTCAGTTCATGCGCGATCTGATGTGCGGTCAGCCCGCCCTCGGCCTCTTGTCCGCCCGTCATGGCGACGGCGTCATTGTAAAGGATCTTGAAGGTGATGTTGGTCCCCTCGGCCAGCGCCGCCCGGATCGCCTGCACACCGGAGTGGTTGTAGGTACCATCGCCAAGGTTCTGGAACACGTGCTTGCGGGTGGAGAATGGCGCCTCACCGACCCAGTTCACACCTTCGCCGCCCATATGGGTAAAGCCGGTGGTTTCGCGGTCCATCCACTGCACCATGAAGTGACAGCCGATGCCCGCATAGGCGCGGCTGCCGTCGGGCAGCTTGGTCGAGGAATTATGCGGACAGCCCGAACAGAAATACGGCAGACGGGCGGCGATTTCTTCGGCGTTGTCGGCGCGTTTGGCATCATCCAGCGCGGTCAGCCCGGCGCGGATCGCCTCTGTTTCGCGCCCCTCTTCGATTAGGATCTGGCCCAGTTTCTCGGCGATCATGATCGGGTCGAGCGCGTATTTGGTCGGGAACAGCTCTTCGCGGTGCATGGCACCCGCGCCGCCCTTGTACCAGCCATAGACGCGGCGACCCTGACGGTCGTCAAAAATGGCTTCCTTGATCTGGATCTCGATTAGCTTGCGCTTTTCTTCGACCACCACGATCAGGTCCAGCCCTTCGGCCCAGTCGTTGAAGCCCTTCATATCCAGCGGCCAGGTCTGGCCGACCTTATAGGTGGTGATGCCCAGCCGTTCGGCCATGGTCTCGTCGATGTTCAGCAGCGACATAGCATGGACCAGATCCAGCCAGTTTTTGCCCGCGGCCACAAAACCGATCTTGGCACCGGGTTTGCCCCACATGCGCTTGTCCATCTTGTTGGCGTGGCTGAACGCCTCCGCTGCAAAGCGCTTGTAGTCGATGATGCGGTTTTCCTGCCGGAACCGGTCATCATCCAGACGGATGTTCAGCCCGTCGGCAGGCATGTCGAACTCCGGCGTGACCAGCTTCATTCGGTCGGGGTTTCCGTCAACTACGGATGTGACCTCGATCGTGTCTTTCATCGTCTTCAGACCGACCCACAGACCGGAAAATCGGCTCAGCGCAAGACCATAGGCACCGTAGTCCAGGATTTCCTGCACGCCAGCCGGGCTGACGATGGGCAGGTAGCAATCCATCAGCGACCATTCCGACTGGTGCAACACGGTGGAGCTTTCGCCGGTGTGATCATCCCCCATCGCGACCAGAACGCCGCCGTGTTTGGACGAACCGGCCATATTGGCGTGGCGGATCGCATCGCCTGAACGGTCAACGCCCGGTCCCTTGCCATACCACAGGCCAAAGACACCGTCGTATTTGCCCTCGCCCCGGACCTCAGCCTGCTGCGCACCCCATAGGGCGGTCACGGCGAGGTCTTCGTTCAGACCAAACTGAAAGGTAACATCGCTGGCGGTCAGATGTTTTTCCGCCCGTTTCATCTGCATATCAACCGCGCCAAGGGGCGAACCGCGATAGCCTGTCACAAGACCGGCGGTATTCAGCCCCGCGGCCTTATCCCGGTGTTTCTGCATCAGCATCAGACGCACCAGCGCCTGCGTGCCGTTCAGCATTACCTGGGATTTTGTCAGATCAAATTTGTCGTTCAGAGAAATTTTCTGCGTGCTCATCCTGGGCCTCCCCAACCTCGATTAGCTTGCACTTCTTGACACCATATTAGGTCATAATTGCTGACCTGTATACTGTTTTTTGCCGGAATATGTTTCTGGTCGCCCTATCAAATTGAAAGTTTCGATACATTTCATATAGGCTGCAACAGAGGCATCGAAAGTGACGGGTATGGATTGGGATAAGCTTAGAATATTTCACGCGGTGGCGGACGCAGGCAGTCTGACCCACGCAGGCGACAAGCTGAACTTGTCGCAGTCGGCGGTCAGCCGGCAGATTCGCGCATTGGAAGAGAGCCTCAGCTCGACGCTGTTTCACCGCCACGCGCGGGGGCTGATTCTCACCGAACAGGGGGAGTTGCTGTTTGACGCCACCAAATCTATGTCAAAACGGCTTGAGGCCGCCTCCGCCCGCATTCGCGACAGCGAAGAAGAAGTGTTCGGAGAGCTGCGCGTCACCACCACCTTTGGCTTTGGTACCCTGTGGCTGGCGCCGCGCCTGACCAAGCTTTATGAGCAATACCCGGACCTGAAGATTGATCTGATGCTGGAAGAGCGCGTGCTGGACCTGCCCATGCGCGAGGCGGATGTGGCCATCCGTATGAAGGAACCCAGCCAGGCGGATCTGATCCGCAAGCGTCTGATGACCGTGCAGATGAAACTCTATGCCTCACGCGCCTACGTCGAACGCAACGGCGCACCGGAACAGGCGGAGGATATCGTCGATCACCGGCTGATCTGCCAGAACCCTCGCTCCGCTCAGGTCGGCTCGGCTGCCGTTCTGGTGCAGAAACTAATGACCCATAACCCGTCCTCCCTGCTGACAGTGAACAACTACTTTGGTGTGCTACAGGGCGTGATCCATGATCTGGGCATCGGGGTGTTGCCCGACTACGTGACTGAGGACTTTCCCGACCTGGTGCCAGTCCTGCAGGAAGAGGACACCAGCGACGTGCCGGTCTATCTCGCCTACCCGGAAGAATTGCGCCATTCCCGGCGGATTTCCGCATTCCGGGACTTCGTCCAGAATGAGATTATTGCACATCGCAAGCACATGAAAGAACTGGGCAAAATCTGACATTCAGAGAGCCATGCAAAAAATGCATGGCGGCCTTGTCATTTTCCCAGTCTGATTGCTCTTGATCGGGGCGCATCACACCCCTAAATCACATTTCGAAGGCAGCGACATTGTCGTCCTTCATACCTCCCTGTTGGACTTCGGCCGAGCTTAGTGCTCGGCCTTTTTTTTAGCCCACTGCTCTGCGGTGTTTCCGCTTGGATACCAGCGACAGGCGCCGTCATCATTACCCCACCATCTGACGCCATCCTCACCGCGACGCACGATGCAGGTCAACCGGGACGTCCCTCAGTTTCGCCATAGCAGCCCATCAACAACCACAGTGCCGCGATTTTCATCGTAACCGCTCAATATTCACTCAGACATTTGATGCACCCTATTGGCGCGGTAGCAGCACTCATGACCCCGGATCATCGCCACCGGTCATTTTAAAAAATCCTCCGCCACTCGTCAGCAGCACATTATCTATATATATCAGTATATTAACTCCTGAACGCCTGCCAGTCATGGTGCTCCAAATTTCAATGACCGCGAAAATTCAGGAACCATCCTCCCCCAGCTCTCGTTGAGTAGGCAGAACATACATCAATTATTTAAAGGAGAGCCAATATGCTTCGCATGACCTCAATCGCCGCCCTTATCGCCGTCACCGGTGCCGCTAATGCCGACGTTCTGACCGAAAACGCGACCCCGAATGATGCCGGTGAAACCTTCGTTGAAGAGAACATCGAATTCATTGGCGCGCCGGTCGTTGATGTGAATGGCATGTTGCTCGGCAAGGTGGTCGAAGTCAGCACTGCCCCCGGCCCTGACCGCCAAATTCTGGTCGAGTTCCGCGACAATTTCTCCGACAAGCTGAGCGGCATGCGCTTCAACCTTGATGGCATCTGGGAAACCGATGGCGTGCTGCGCATGGGTCAGACCACTGGCGAGCTCAAGACTATGCTGGAAACCTATGCCAGCGAGAACCCTGAAAAGCTGACAGACGGTTCCGTCCTGAACTAAGCGACGTCACTAAAGAGTGATCGCCCCCGCCCCATGCGGGGCCGGGGACCACAGCAGAGCCAGAGCCTTATCGGCTCTGGCTCTCTTTTGCATGTGCAGCACGTTTTGCGCAACGCGGCCCCGCGCTGCTGTCACCTTGCGCTTTTTCCTTCCCCCTTGGCCTTCCTTGCCCTAAAAGGCGCGCAATCGCAGCCATTGGGGACGTTACACGGATGCAAGAACCCGCCATCACGCCTGAACTGATTGCCAACCACGGGTTGAAGCCCGAGGAATACGATCTGATCCTCGAAATCATCGGGCGGGAGCCAACATTCACGGAGCTGGGCATTTTCTCGGCCATGTGGAATGAGCACTGTTCTTACAAATCCTCCAAGAAATGGCTTCGCACCCTGCCGACCGACGGCCCGCAGGTCATCTGTGGTCCCGGCGAAAACGCAGGGATTGTGGATATCGGCGACGGCGATGCCGTTGTTTTCAAAATGGAAAGCCACAACCACCCGTCCTACATCGAGCCTTATCAGGGCGCGGCGACCGGGGTTGGCGGCATTTTGCGGGACGTCTTCACCATGGGCGCGCGGCCCATTGCATCTATGAATGCGCTGTCCTTCGGCGAGCCGTCCCACCACAAGACCCGCCAGCTGGTCAACGGCGTGGTCGAAGGCATTGGCGGCTATGGCAACTGCTTTGGGGTTCCTTGCGTCGGCGGAGAAGTCCGCTTTCACCCGGCGTACAATGGCAACTGCCTTGTGAACGCCTTTGCGGCCGGCCTCGCCAAAACAGACAGCATTTTCTACTCCGCCGCCTCCGGCGTTGGTATGCCTGTGGTCTACCTTGGTGCAAAAACCGGGCGCGATGGCGTTGGTGGGGCCACCATGGCGTCTGCGGAATTCGACGACACCATTGAAGAAAAGCGCCCCACCGTTCAGGTTGGCGACCCCTTCACCGAAAAACGCCTGATGGAAGCCACGCTGGAGCTGATGCAGACCGGCGCCGTGATCTCGATCCAGGACATGGGGGCTGCTGGACTTACGTGTTCTGCCGTGGAAATGGGCGACAAGGGCAAGCTGGGTGTTAAGCTGAACCTTGAAGACGTGCCGCAACGCGAAGAGAACATGACAGCCTATGAGATGATGCTGTCGGAATCTCAGGAACGTATGCTGATGGTACTGAAGCCAGAGCTGGAAGCTGAAGCGCGCGCCGTGTTTGAGAAATGGGACCTCGATTTCGCCATCGTCGGTGAAACCATCGCCGAGGATCGCTTCCTGATCCTGCACAACGGTGAGGTAAAGGCCGATCTGGTTCTGTCGAAACTGGCCTCTACCGCGCCGGAGTACGACCGTCCCTGGGTGCCGACCCCAGCGGCTGAACCGCTGACCGACGCCGACGTGCCCACCATTGATCCGATTGACGGCCTGAAGGCTCTGCTGACCTCGCCGAACTACGCAGGCAAGCAGTGGGTTTATGAACAATACGACACCACCGTGATGGGCGACACCGCCCGCCGCCCTGGCGTGGGCTCCGGCATTGTGCGCGTGCATGGCACCGACAAACAGCTCGCCTTCACCTCGGACGTGACCCCGCGCTATGTCATGGCAAACCCGTTTGAAGGTGGCAAACAGGCAGTCGCCGAAGCCTATCGCAACTTGACAGCTGTGGGTGCCAAACCCTTGGCAACAACCGACAACCTGAATTTTGGCAACCCTGAGAAGCCCGAAATCATGGGCCAGTTCGTCGGCGCCATCAAAGGCATCGGCGAGGCGGTCGCCGCACTGGACATGCCGATCGTGTCCGGCAACGTCTCACTTTATAACGAAACCGATGGCAAGGGCATCCTGCCCACACCAACCATCGGCGCCGTTGGTCTGATCGCGGCCGACGAAGAGGCCATCAGCGGCGAAGTGCGTGACGGCCATATTGCCTTGCTGATTGGCGAAACCGTTGGTCACCTTGGCCAATCTGCTCTGCTGGCCGAGGTGTTTAACCGCGAGGACGGCGACGCCCCGGCGGTGGACCTGGAAGCGGAGAAGCGCAACGGTGAGTTCATTCGCGCCAACCGTGAGCTGATCAAAGCCTGCACCGACTTAAGCGACGGTGGTCTGGCCATGGCAGCCTTTGAACTCGCCGAAGGCGCTGGTGTTGGCGTGCAGATCGACGCCGGCGACACCCCGACTGTGTTTGGCGAGGATCAGGCGCGCTACCTCGTAGCCTGCAACTTCGATCAGGCCGAGGCACTGATGATGGCAGCAGGTCAGGCCGGTGTCACGGTCACCAGCGTCGGCAAATTCGGCGGCGACATGGTGAAGATCGGCGGCTCAGAGGCCCCGCTGGCCGAACTGGCTGAGGTCTTCCGGCGCAGTTTTGCAGAGGCAGTGGCCTGATCCGGCACGCCGCGAACACCATTGCTGCAAGTGATATAGAAACGGGTGGGATGGCGTAGTCATCTCACCCGTTTTGCAACTGGCCACCAAACCGCCCAGACAAGGGATCTGATCCTGTGACGCTCTCTTCCCAGCCCATGCCGACAAACCTGCCACAGCTCAGTGCAGATTGCAGTCGTTGTGCGGCCCTGTGCTGCGTGGCCTACCCCTTTGATGCGTCAGAGGATTTTGCCATCATCAAGGACACAGAAGAACCCTGCCCCAATCTGTCGGTCACATGCTTTGGCTGCACCATTCACGACAATCTGAGCAAACGCGGTTTCGGCGGCTGTGTCGCCTATTCCTGTGCCGGGGCCGGTCAGCGAGTGACACAGGATCTGTTTGACGGCGAGACCTGGCGTGATGACCCCGATCTGATCCCACATATGAGCCACGCCCTGCGGGTGCTACGCCCCATCCACGAGGCGCTGTTGATCCTGCAGGAGGCCGCCGCCATGACACTGCCGGACGAGCTGGGGACGGAACTGGCCCACCTGAGTGAGACCCTCTCCGTGCGCGGTGGCACCTCGATCTGGGATTTTGAGGAACCGGAGGTTCAGGACGCTCTGGCGCAGGTTCCTGAGTTCGTGCCGCGCCTTGCCCCCTATGTGGTGCCACGCGACTAATCCGCCTTGCAGAGGTCCCTGCAGCAACCTACATTTTCCATAAGCTAGAAATAAGGACATCCCCCAATGCCGATGCAAGCCCAAGAAATCGAAGATCTGTTGCGCGAGAGTTTTCCCGATGCGGAAATTCAGGTTGGCGGCCATGATGGTGTGCATATGTCTGCGATGGTCATCGACGAAAGCTTTCGTGGCAAAAACCGTGTCCAGCAACAACGGGCTGTCTACGCCGCGCTGAAGGGTAAAATGGACGGTGCGAACGGTGATCTGCACGCGCTGGCCCTCACCACCAAAGCGCCTGAATAAACCGTTGGAGTGGCTGCTACAGAGTGTTGGAAATCTCGTTTCTCCCGCCGCGGCCCTTTTAATGCTGCCCATTGTGGCATATCTCGCGCTCAACGACTTTCTGCCTGTCCATCCGAGACAGCATGACGAAAAGGACATAGACCAATGACCGACGTAAAAACCCGCATCGACGAAACCGTCAAAGCCAGCGACGTTGTGCTCTTCATGAAGGGCACAAAGGACATGCCGCAATGTGGCTTTTCTTCTCGCGTGGCGGGCGTGCTCAACTATATCGGTGTTGACTACACTGATGTGAACGTGCTGGCAGATGAAGAAATCCGCGCAGGCATCAAGGATTATTCCGACTGGCCGACCATTCCCCAGCTGTATGTAAAGGGCGAATTCGTCGGCGGTTGTGACATCATTACCGAAATGACCCTCTCGGGTGAGCTGGACGGTATGTTTGCCGAAAACGGTGTCACCTTCGACAAGGATGCCGCCGACAAAATCCGCGAAGCCAACGGCTAAACCTGGTCTAGGTCGGCCCCTTACGGCCGCCTATCCGCATCCGATCCGCACCCTCGGCGCTTGCCGGGGGTGTTTTTTTGGGGATTAGATTGGCTCAGATATCATAGAAAACCGCCGCGAAGGGGCTGACCCTTGCGGCGGTTTCAAATATCAGCGCGTCGCGGTTCGGCAGCCTATCAGCCAGCAGCACCCTGCTCTTCCAGCTCCTGTGCCAGCGCTTCGGTGCGGGCGGCCAGTTCTGCAAGGGTTTCGGTGACCAGCGGCGGCACCACCGGCACCTCGATCCGCTCCGGCTCTGGTGCCGGCGCGGCGCGCAGCTCGGCCAGCTCGGCATTGCGCTCGGCCAGTTCGGCTTCAACCTCTTTGATGCGGTCCTCAACAGCCGCCGTTTTATCCGCCAGCATCAGGCCGGCCATCAACAACATCCGCGCTTCGGGCATACGACCGATCTGATCGGACAGCACTTGCGCCTCGTCGTCCAGCATCTTGGCCGCGGAATGCAGATAGCTCTCTTCGCCCTCTTGGCAGGAGACTTCAAAACCGCGACCGCCAATATGAATAGTGACTTCGGGCATCATACATCCTCCCCTTCAGGCATGGGTTGGGCGGTCAGTCCAGGTGATGTCACGGGGGCTATATGTGTTGCGGCTGCGGGCGCTTCAGTTGGCGGCTCGACAAGGGCATGATCTGCCCCGTCGTCTGCACCGGCTTGCGCAAGCAGCGGTTCCAGCTTGGCAAGCACGGCGTTGACCTCTGCCTGGTCACTGGCGCGCGCGGCGCGCAGATCGTCGATCTCGGCCTGTAGACCTGTATTGATAAGCGTCGCATCACCAACACCGGCCGCATTGGCCTCGCGCAGCGCCGCGTTAGAGCTGCGCAGCTGTTCACCACTATGACGCAAGTCCTGCAAAGAAGCATCCAGCTGCACCAATGTTGCATTCTGGTTCGCGAACTCCTCGGCAGTTGGGCCAACCGGCGCCGCATCCGCTGCTGCCATGGCCGACGCCAGCGCCGCATTTGCAGCATTCAGTTGGCCACGCAGCGCCTCCATCTCCGCCTCCATAGCGGCGGTATCAACCGCAGCGCCCAGATCGTCAGGCTGTTCTGCCAGCTCTTCCTGGAGCCGCGCCATCGTAACCTGCGCCTCGTCAAGTTGATCCTGCAAGGCCTCGCGGGCATTGGCCCCCTCATTGCCCTGCACCTCAAGCTCTTGTTTCAGCCGGGCGGCTTCGGCCTTCAGCGCATCTTTCTCGGCGGTATTGCTCAGCTCATTGCGCAGCAATTCCACCTCGGCCTGAAGCGCAGCCACCTGACCGATATCATCCGTTGCCGGTACAGTATTGGCCTCTGCCTCTTCCAGCCGGGCACGCAGCACCTTCAGCCGCTCTTCCAACTGGGCATTGGCAAGCTTTTCCTCTTCCAGCGCGCGCGTCAGGTCACCCTGGGCGGCATCGGTTCTGGACTGTGCTTCTGCCTGTGCCTGTGTCTGGGCCTCTGCCGAGGCCCGCGCGGCGTCCTGCAATGCGGCAGCACCTGCGCCGATGCGGTCCATCGCGGACAGGATCCGACCCTGCAATTCTTCGATCTGCTCCATGCCTGTCCCTCAGCGACCCCATGTTATGTGCCGTATTCTTAGCCATCCTTGGCCGCCTCTGATCGATCCCGGTGTGAACACGTTTGGCGCGAATCACAGGGCCCGACTGGCAGCAAGACCAGCTTAGTTCATGCAGGGATAAATTACCCCCTGTTTGCTTTCAACCACTTGCAGCGTCAACTTCGCGCAGGAAGCCGCGCAAACGCTTGATCTTTGCCATATCACTGCTATTGAGCGCTCAGTCTGCCGAAAACCCAGAGGAAAAATCCAGTGGATCTGACAGCCCTGCGCACTGCAAACCCCGAACATTGGACCAAGGCCGCGGCCATCCGTGCCTTGACCCTTGATGCCGTTGCTGCGGCAAATTCGGGCCATTCAGGCATGCCGATTGGCATGGCCGATGTCGCCACCGTCCTGTTTGAAAAACACATGAAGTTCGATGTGGCCAATCCCCAGTGGCCCGACCGCGACCGGTTCATCCTGTCTGCCGGTCACGGCTCCATGCTGATCTACTCGCTGCTCTATCTCATGGGCGACGCGCAGGTGACGCTGGATCAGGTGAAGAACTTCCGCCAGATGGGCGCGCTGACTGCTGGTCATCCGGAAAACTTCCTGATTGATGCCGTGGAAACCACCACCGGCCCGCTGGGTCAGGGCATTGCCAATGCCGTGGGTTTTGCCATGGCAGAGGAAATGCAGCGCGCACATTATGGCCGCAAGCTGGTCGATCACCACACCTATGTGATCGCAGGCGACGGCTGCCTGATGGAGGGCATCAGCCAGGAGGCCATCGGCCTTGCCGGTCGTCACAGCCTCGGCAAACTGATCGTGTTCTGGGACAACAACAACATCACCATTGACGGCACCGTTGAGCTGTCGGATCGCACCAACCAGGTGCAGCGCTTCAAGGCCTCCGGCTGGCAGGTTATCGAAATCGACGGCCACGACCCCAAGGCCATCGACGAAGCCATTGAAGCTGCGAAGAAATCGAAGAAACCTTCGATGATCGCCTGCAAGACCCACATCGCGCTGGGTCATGCCGCACAGGACACCTCCAAGGGTCACGGCGCATTGACAGATGCGGATCAGATGCGGGACGCCAAGGCCGCCTATGGCTGGACCACCGGCCCGTTTGAGGTGCCCGCAGATGTGAAATCCCAGTGGGAAGCCATCGGCCAGCGCGGCGCAGCCGAGCGCGAAGCCTGGGAAGCCCGCTTTGCCGAAGCCTCCCAGCAGAAGCAGGACCGCTTCAACCGCGCCTATGCACTGGACGCGCCGAAGAAACTCTCCGCCACCGTTAAGGCGCTGAAAAAGCAGGTCTCCGAGACCCAGCCCAAGGTGGCGACCCGGAAATCGTCTGAGATGGCGCTGGAAGTGATCAACCCGATCATGCCGGAAACCGTGGGTGGCTCTGCTGACCTCACCGGTTCCAACAACACCAAGACCGGCGATCTGGGCATCTTTGACACAGATAACCGCAAGGGCCGCTACGTCTACTGGGGCATCCGTGAGCACGGCATGGCCTCGGCGATGAACGGCATGGCGCTGCACGGCGGCATGCGCCCCTATGGCGGCACTTTCTTCTGCTTCACCGACTACGCGCGCCCCGCGATGCGTCTGGCGGCCCTGATGAAGATCCCGACCGTCTTTGTCATGACCCATGACTCTATCGGCGTTGGCGAAGATGGCCCGACCCACCAGCCGGTAGAGCATCTGGCGATCTGTCGCGCGACCCCGAACACCTATGTGTTCCGTCCCGCCGACACCGTGGAAACCGCAGAGGCCTGGGAAATCGCCCTGACCTCCAAGGACACCCCCTCGGTGATGACCCTGACCCGTCAGAATCTGCCCACCGTGCGGACCGAGCATAAGCTCAGCAACCTCACTGCCAAGGGCGGCTATGTTCTGGCCGAAGCTGAGGGCAAGCGTCAGGTCATTCTGATCGCCACCGGTTCTGAGGTCTCCGTCGCGATGGATGCCAAGGCCAAGCTGGAAGCCGACGGCATCGGCACCCGCGTGGTCTCCATGCCCTGCATGGAACTGTTCGCAGAGCAAAACGAAGCCTACCGCCGCAAGGTCCTGCCCGCAGGCCCCGTCCGCGTCGGTATTGAAGCCGCCATGCGCGCCGGCGGCTGGGATCGCCTGCTGATGGGCGAACGTGGCCAGGAGAAGAAAGCCGCGTTTGTCGGCATGGACAGCTTCGGCGCCTCCGCCCCCGCAGGTGAGCTGTTCGAAAAGTTCGGCATCACGGCTGACAACACCGTCGCCAAGGTGAAAGAACTGCTGGGCTGAGGTCCGTAAAATACTAGAAACAGAAAAGGGCTCCTGTCGGAGCCCTTTTTTTCGGTTTGAACCACCTATTGCGCGTTGTCAGTTTCGGCCATTTCCTTCAACGCATCATAGGCTTTCTGTGCATAGTCCAAACGCAGCTCGTAGTTACCGCTGGCGACGATGAATTCTGGAGGTTCTATCCCCGCAGCAAGGAAAGCCTGCGTCATTTGAGTACCGGAAAGCGGGACATAGTCCGAAGACTCGCCGCTGAAATTGTTGAACAACCGGCCTCCGAACCAGCCACTGCGAGCCTGTGCCTGTTTTACGGTATGCAGACGAAAATGGAGGAAACCGTACAACTGTTTCACGTCCATGGGGGCCAGGTCCGCTGCCTTGCTGATTGCCGAGAGCAAAGATGCCGTTCCGTCTGTCGAGATTTCACCTGCTGCGACTTGGTTTGGAGTTGGGCCGGAAAGAATCTTGATAATTGGCTTATTCAAAAGCGAATCCTCAAACTTTTGCAATCATATGACTTATCACTTTCAGTGTCCCGCAGACTTCCCCGAAATCGCCGCAATCACCGGCCCCACAACCTTGGTCGCCAGCGGGATCAGCGCCAGTCCCCAGGCCAGCCCAAACACCCCGTCCATAGCAGCCTTGGCGCTCCACTCAGCAAAGCCCGCCCAAGCGGCAGGCACCGCGTGGCCCACCGCATAGGCCCAGTCGTGGATGTGATGGCCCAGCCAGCCAAAGCCCAGCACCTCCAGCCCGTGAATAATGATAGAACCGCCAACCCAGAGCATCGCGGCGGTGCCGACCACCGACAGGATCCACATCAGCACCGGCATGAATTTCACCAGCCCACGGCCAAGACCGCGCCCGATGGGCGTTGGTGCGTTGCCCGCCAGATACAGCCCCACGTCGTCCATCTTCACAATCACCGCGACTGAGCCGTAGACAGCCAGCGTCACACCAATCGCGACCACCGCCAGTGTTGCCGCCTGCATCCAGACATTCGGCGCCTCAATGGCGGCCAGCGCGATGGTCATAATCTCCGCCGACAGGATGAAATCGGTCTTGATCGCGCCTTTGATCTTTTGTTCCTCCAGATGGCCGGGATCCTTCACCGACATATCCTGTTCGATCTCGTGGCTTGCATGCGGGAACAGCACGTGAAAAATCTTCTCGGCGCCCTCAAAACACAGATAGGATCCGCCCAGCATCAGCAGCGGCGTGATCAGCCAGGGCGCAAAATTGGCCAGCAACATGGCGACCGGCATCAGCAGGATCAGTTTGTTGAACAGCGACCCACGGGTGATGCGCCAGATGATCGGCAATTCGCGCGCAGGGGCAAAGCCTTGCAGATACTTCGGCGTGACCGCCGCATCGTCGATGATCACGCCCGCCGTCTTGGCGCCCGCCTTGCCCGCTGCTGCGGCCACATCATCGACTGAGGTCGCCGCCACCTTTGCAATCGCTGCCACATCATCGAGCAAAGCCAACAATCCGCTCATACCCGGTCCCCTTTTCCATTCGCGCGCATTTTGGCCCACCCTATCCTATCGTCTATCAGGTACAAGCCGTTGAGCCGCCCGTTTGTTCCCGCACTGCATCAAACACCATCACCTTATGCTGCCGCCCCCGGCAGAAACGTTATCGCAATCAGTCAATTCCGTTACCGCAACCAGCCAAGTTTTGCGCTAACAGTCTGGAATAATGCCATTTTTAAGCTTTTGACCCGAGGGAATGGTCGCTATAGCGAGGACAATTCTTGCTCGCTTGGAGATACGCATATGACCATCAAAGTCGGGATCAACGGGTTTGGCCGCATCGGCCGCTGCACCCTGGCACATATCGCAGCCTCTGGTCGGGACGATATCGAAGTGGTCAAGGTCAATGCCACCGGCCCGCTGGAGACCGCAGCGCATCTGTTGAAATACGACTCTGTGCATGGCCGTTTCCCCGGTGAGGTGACCCTGGGTGAAAACACCATGAACCTCGGCCGTGGCGACATGCAGATGTTCTCCACCTATAATATGGACGATTTGGACTGGTCCGGCTGTGACGTCGTGCTGGAATGCACCGGCAAATTCAACGACGGCGAGAAAGCCAAGGCGCATCTGGCGCGCGGTGCCAAGAAGGTGCTGCTGTCTGCCCCTGGCACCAATGTTGACAAGACCATCGTCTTTGGCGTCAACGACGACAAGCTGCGCGCCGACGACCGGATGGTTTCCAACGGCTCCTGCACCACCAACTGTCTGGCCCCGCTCGCCAAGGTGCTGGATGAAACCGTCGGCATCGAAAGCGGGATCATGACCACGATCCACGCCTATACCGGCGATCAGCCGACGCTGGACCGCCGCCACGACGATCTCTACCGTGCCCGCGCTGCTGCCATGGCGATGATCCCAACCACCACCGGTGCGGCCAAGGCGCTGGGTGAAGTGTTGCCAAATCTGAAGGGCCGTCTGGACGGATCCGCCATACGCGTCCCAACGCCGAATGTCTCCGCCGTGGATCTGACCTTCCACGCGAGCAAACAGACCAGCGTTACCGAAATCAATGCCATCATGAGCGAAGCCGCCAAGGGCCATATGTCCCGCGTCATCGGCTATGAGCCTGCGCCGCTGGTGTCGATTGATTTCAACCACACAGAACAAAGCTCGATCTTTGCCCCGGATCAGACCCGCGTAGTGGCAAACAGCCTGGTACGTGTTCTGGCCTGGTATGACAATGAATGGGCCTTCTCCGTGCGGATGGCGGACGTCGCCGTCGCCATGGGCCGGTTGGGATAATTCAGACAGCCCCCAGTACCACCGGCATCGCTTGTAACACACCGCCCGGTCAGGCATATCTGACCGGGCGTATTTTTTGGGCCGGGCCTATGACCAATCGAATTGCGATCATATTAGCGCTGCTGATCATCACAGCAGTCGCCATAGATATCTGGATCTACGGCCAGGTGCATATGGTGTTTCTGGGCAAGCGCCTGTTTGAATTGCTCGACTGGATCGCATTCTGGCGCTGATACCGGTCGCTGCGCTATAACATTAAAGCAGCGGCAGAACCTCGGCGTTGCAGGATCGGTGCTGACACCTGCTATATCGCCCCAAAGAGAAAGCGGCCACTTGGGACCGCTTTCATATATGGACTTCCCTTTTTTGCATTGCGCTGTGGGCAGCCGCTTATTTCGCCAGTTGGCGGCGTAGCTCTGAGGCAACCAGCGGTGTGACGAACTTCGACACATCCCCGTCCAACCGCGCGATTTCCTTGACCAGTTTTGACGCAATCGCCTGATGCCGTGCCTCGGCCATCAAAAACACCGTCTCGACCGAACTGTCGAGGGCACGGTTCATGCCGACCATCTGGAATTCATACTCAAAGTCGGCCACCGCCCGCAGCCCCCGCACGATAATCTGCGCACCAACGTCGCGGGCGCAGTCAATTAGCAGATTCTCAAACGGATGGGCCACAATTTCGGTGCCGGTCTGTTCGCTCAGCTTGGCACATTCGGCCTCGATCATGGCGACGCGTTCTTCTAATGAGAACAACGGCCCCTTGTCACGGTTGATCGCAACGCCGATCACCAGCTTGTCCACCAGCGCGCTGGCTCGGCGGATAATATCTATATGCCCCAATGTGATGGGATCGAATGTGCCGGGATACAAGCCAATGCGCATGGGGCCTCTCCTGCCTGCTGGTTGCGTGCGCGCAGGCAAACATTTTTGTCATCGGGACGCAAGAGCGTGGAAATACCGAGCCGCTCTTGCGCCGTGACGTCAGGGATCTGACCTGTCAGATAACAGACAGGGTCAGTGCCCCATAATCATGCCTGCAAGGGCATCTTTTTCCATCGCGACCTCGGCCAGCTGAGCCTTCACGACATCACCCAGCGACACCAGACCAACCAGCTTGCCATCTTCGATCACAGGCATGTGGCGAAAGCGGCCTGCGGTCATCTGTTGCAGAATGTCCTCGACGTTGGACTGGGTGGTGCAGGTCACCAGTTTGCGGGTCATGTAGTCGCCTGTGGGCTTGCTCAGGCAGCCCGATCCGCTGCGCGCCAGTTCGCGGACGATATCACGCTCGGACAAGATGCCCTCAGCCGTCTCGCCATCGCTAGAGACAACCACGGTGCCGATCTTGTGGTCGCCCAGTAATTTGGCTGCCTCGGAAATCGTCGCCTCGGGAGCAATGGTAACCACTCCAGAGCTTGCCTTGGACTTCAGAATCAATTGGACCAGCATAGGCGCTCCTTTTTTGTTATTTTATTACGTACTACCAAGGGTTGCCCTATCCCGGCATCAAGTCAAGCCTTCGAGCCGGACCACTTCGTCGCGTATGCCTTTTGACAACGCTTGTGCAAAGCGGTTCAGCCGGTCGCTACGCTGATCCCCCTGGTGGCGCACAAGGTAGAAACTGCGCGTCAGGCTGATCTTGTCAGTCAGAACCTTACGTAGGGACCGGTGTGACGGCAGTGTGAAATCATGCGCCACACATAGCGCCGTGCCCTCGGCTGCCAGTTTGATCTGCACCGAGACGGAATTGGAGGCCAGCGCCACCCGCTCGACCCCGAGATTGGCAAGGTAGTCCAGCTCCCGGTCAAAAATCATGTCGGGGATGTAGCCGATCATCTTGTGATGTTTCAGATCGTCTAGTTTTTCGATCGGCGGATGGTCGCGCAGATAGTGACGCGACCCAACGAGATGCAGTTTGTAGTCGGTGATCTTCTGCACCAGCAGCTGCCCGGCGGTGGGCGCGCTGACAGTAACAGCCATATCCGCCTCGCGGCGGCTGAGATTGATCACCCGTGGCAAAGCGACGATCTGAATATCCAGATCCGGGTTCTCGGCGCCAATCTTGGCACAGACCTGCGGCAGCAGATAATTGGCACTGCCATCCGGTGCGCCGATACGGATCTGCCCGGACAGCGTGTCGCTGGGGCCGACCAGCGCCTCCTGCCCCGCGCGCATCGCCTGCTCTGCCGCCTCTGCATGACCCAATAGGCGATCCCCGGCGGCACTCAGCGCATAGCCCTGCGGCGATTTTACAAACAGCGGCGTATCCAGCGCCTCTTCAAAGCGGGAAATCCGCCGCCCCACAGTGGCCGGGTCCATTTTCAGGATCCGCCCGGCCCCTGACAGGCTGCTTTCGCGCGCCACTGCCAGGAACACCCGCATGTCATCCCATTGTGGATCCATGAGCTTTCCCTCCTCCTGCCGTCAACATTCTGTTAACCTTTGCGTTCCTGCAAAGCCTCTTTGAGATCTTTCCTCTTTTCCAGTGTTTTTTGCAAGCCTAGGATGGCGACAACCTGAACAGAGGAGGATCCGATGGAAGATCTCGGCCACTTTATCAACGGCAAACGCGTGTCCGGCACTTCGGGCCGTTTTGACGATGTCTACAACCCGGCAACTGGCGAGGTGCAGTATAAGTGCCCGATGGCCAGCGCTGAGGAAACCACTGATATCATTGAAAAGGCAGCGGCAGCACAACCTGCATGGGGCGCCACCAACCCACAGAAACGCGCCCGCGTGATGATGGCGATGGTTGGCCTGATGAACCGCGATATGGACAAGCTGGCCGAGGCGCTGAGCCGCGAGCATGGCAAGACCATCCCCGATGCCAAAGGTGATTTGCAACGCGGTCTGGAAGTCATCGAATATTGCGTCGGCGCACCGCAGATGCTGAAGGGTGAATTCACCGACAGCGCAGGCCCCGGCATCGATATGTATTCCATGCGCCAGCCACTGGGTGTTGTTGGCTCCATCATGCCGTTCAACTTCCCTGCGATGATGCCACTATGGCACGTTGGCCCGGCCCTGGCCTGCGGCAACGCCGTGGTGCTGAAGCCCTCTGAGCGCGATCCATCTGTGCCGTTGATGCTGGCAGAGCTGTTTGTCGAGGCAGGCCTGCCCGAAGGTGTGTTTCAGGTCGTGAACGGCGATAAGGAAGCCGTGGACACCATTCTGGACAGCGAAATCATCCAGGGCGTCTCCTTCGTCGGCTCCACCCCGATTGCGCATTACATCTACTCCCGCGCGACGGCCAACGGCAAGCGTGCACAGTGTTTCGGTGGCGCGAAAAACCACATGATCATCATGCCCGACGCCGACCTGGACCAGGCGGCTGACGCGCTGGTTGGCGCTGGTTTTGGCGCGGCTGGTGAACGCTGCATGGCGATCTCGGTCGCGGTTCCTGTCGGTGAAGAAACCGCAGACAAGCTGATCGAAAAGCTGATCCCACGTATCGAAAAGCTGAAAGTCGGCCCCTATACGGCTGGCAACGATGTCGACCTCGGCCCGGTTGTCACCGCCGCTGCCAAGGACCGTATTCTGGGCCTCATCCAGTCCGGTGTTGATCAGGGCGCCAAGCTGGTGGTCGACAACCGTGATTTCAAACTTCAGGGGTATGAGGACGGCTTCTTTGTTGGCGCGCATCTGTTTGACCATGTCACCCCCGATATGGACATTTACAAGCAGGAAATATTTGGCCCGGTTCTGTCCACCGTCCGTGCGGACAGCTATGAGGACGCGCTGAAACTGGCGATGGATCACGAATACGGCAACGGCACCGCGATCTTTACCCGCGATGGCGACACGGCCCGTGATTTCGCCAGCCGCGTCAACATCGGCATGGTCGGCATCAACGTGCCAATCCCGGTGCCGCTGGCTTATCACACCTTTGGCGGCTGGAAGAAATCCATGTTCGGCGACCTGAACCAGCATGGTCCCGATAGCTTCAAATTCTACACCCGGACCAAGACCGTGACCTCCCGCTGGCCCTCCGGCATCAAGGAAGGTGGCGAGTTCAACTTCAAGGCGATGGACTGATCAATCAGCCATAGCCGACCATGACAAAGACCCCGGTTTTGCCGGGGTCTTTTTTGTCGCACCTGCCCGTGAAACTGATGTTCCGCCGTCTCAGTCACAAAGTTTCTCTGCAATTGCGCGTGATTTCACGGCTCTGAACCCTGTTTTTACTTGCTCCGCGCGGCTGGTAGTCTATCCGGTCTTGAAGAGGCAGAAAAACGGCAGGCGTATGAGCATTTCCCCAGAACCCAGAGGGCCGCAGGCGGCCGAGAAAACGGCACGTGACTGGGTGAAGGTCCTGGCCAACTACCGTGAGCCGAACGTCCGGCGCAGCGTGTTCGAACTGGCGGTCACCGTTGTTCCGTTTCTGCTGCTCTGGGTCCTGGCCTGGTGGTCGCTTTCGGTCAGCTACTGGCTGACACTGGCGCTCTCATTTCCGATCGCGGCCTTCCTGCTGCGCCTGTTCACCATCCAGCACGATTGTGGACACGGGTCATTCTTCACCAACCGACGTGTCAGCGATTGGGTTGGGCGTGTCATAGGTGTACTTACCCTCACGCCTTATGACGTCTGGCGTCGCACCCATTCTATTCACCACAGCACCCATGGCAATCTGGGCAAGCGTGGTATGGGCGATATTCATACAATGACCGTAGCCGAATACCGCGCTTTGGGACGCTGGGACCGATTGATGTACCGTATCTATCGCCACCCCGTGACGCTGTTTGGCTTTGGTCCGGGCTATCTGTTTTTCCTGCAAAACCGCATTCCCTACGGCCTGATGGGTCAGGCCCGATATTGGATCAGCGCGATGGGCACCAACCTCACCATCCTAGTTGCGGTTGGTACGATCTGGTATTTCGGCGGGCTGATGCCGCTGGTGCTGATTTTTGTGCCTGCAACGCTGCTCGCGGCGACTGCCGGGATGTGGCTGTTCTATGTCCAGCATCAATTTGAGACCACGCAGTGGGAACAGGAAGAAGACTGGCATCTACATGACGCTGCCCTGCATGGCAGCTCGCATTATGTCTTGCCACCGGTTCTGCAATGGATCAGCGCCAATATCGGCATCCACCATGTGCATCATCTCTACAGCCGGATCCCGTTTTATCGGCTGACCGAAGTTCTGCGCGATCACGCAGAACTGGCAGAGGGCAACAAGATGACCATTCGTGAAAGCCTCGCCAATGCCCGGCTGCATCTGTGGGACGAAGACAGCAAACGGCTGTTGTCCTTTGCCCAGGCGCGCCAAGTTCCCGGCTAAGACCCGCCACAAATCTGCTAACAGATCCAAATGCGCGCGAGCGGCGAACTCCCGCCACCTCGCGCGTTTCTGCGTTACACAAGCCTGTGAACCGGCCCGATACCGCCTGTACCCCCCTAGGAAAACCGGCGCGTATGCCTATTTTATTGCGGAGTTTCATAGCAGCCCGTCAAAGGAGAATATGACCATGTCTCGCATGACCCGCCGCGCCGCCCTCACCGGGCTTGGCGCTACATTGGCCACCCCGGCGCTGTTGCGCGCACAGTCGAGCGACGCCTTTCCGGCGGTCGAGCCCAAGATCGAAACCGAAATCCCGGTCAAGCGCAATATCTCCTCCTTCCAGCAACAGGCCTGGCAGGACCACTTTGATGAGCTGGGGGTGGGCTGTATGCTGGCCGATATCTCCTCACGTGCGCTGCATTACTGGGGCGGCGATGGCGTGACCTACCGGCTGTTCCCCTCCTCTGTTCCGATGACGGAAGAATTGACAAAACGCGGCTATACCGAGGTTGTGCGCAAGGCCAAAAACCCGTCGTGGACACCAACGGCCTCAATGCGCGAACGCGACCCGACCTTACCACAGCGCATGGACGGCGGCCCCGGCAACCCTCTGGGCACCCGCGCAATGTACCTCAGTTGGCCTGCGTATCTGGTGCATGGCACCCACGACACCCGCAAGATTGGACGTCAAAGCAGCTCTGGCTGTATCGGGCTTTACAACCAGCACGTCGAATCTCTGTACGATATGGTAGAGGTCGGCACCCAGGTTCGCCTGCTCTGATCTGCCCCGCTGGCGAAGGCTGCGTTGCATTTTGGGGCGCACGCAAATTCCACGCTGTGTTGATCCAATGGACGATCCGCAGGGAACAGCTGACAGCAGATCTCCAAGGCAGATAGAATGCCCCGTTGGGGGGATCGGAATTAATTGGAAGGGTAAGCACAGGGTAAATTTGAACGTGGCCTTTGGGTGTATCGTGAAAGCCCTGTGTTTACTGGCAAACCCAATTGGGCGGTTCTTTCCACCCTTCGGGCGCTGCGGCGCAAAATAGATTTTATGACTGCCGTTGATTGCCGCATGATGCCAGATGCGGAAACAAATCCTCTCACCATTCGTGCATTGAGGTGGCTTTGTTGCGCAAATCCGTTGATGGGCAGGCTTACCCTTTCCCCGGACGGACTTATCCTACGGGCTCTGTGACTGGTATGCCCGGAGCGGTGTAGCGATTGAGCGCGGCGCCGCGGATTTGGACTTCCGCGACTTGTCTGTCAAAGTCGCGTGCCATGAGTGACTGGCCAAGAAGTTTCACACAGTTCATCTTGCTCTCGACACGGCTTCTGCGGTGGTATCCGCTCCATCGCCGCCACAGGGCGCGAGCCAGGTCTCGCGACGCGTTGACCGCTTCGTTCCGGGCCGCGGCCCCGGCGCTTGTGGGCTTCCAGAGTTTGGCGTTCTTGCGGGGCGGAATGACGGCGTCGGCACCACGGGCAGCAATCGCGTCGTGACATTTGCGCGTGTCATAGGCTCCGTCGGCGGTCACTGATCCGCTGTCCTGATCAGACGGCATTTGCGCGAGCAGTTCCGGCAGCATCGGCGCATCACCAACATTACTGGTGGTGACCTCGGCCGCCCGAACTTCCAGCGTTTCCTCATCAATCCCCATGTGTGTCTTACGCCGAACCCGGTCGTCTGTCGCAGCGGCATGCCGAACAACATCTTCAAGGTCAGGCAGGTCTGGATTGCAGCGTCGCTGAATTGCTGTTGTCGGCCCCGCTTGCCGCTCGGCAGCGGCACCCAGACCATCTCGGGATCAAACCAATCGAAAGTGATCCGCGCCGCTTTAGTGCTGTGTTTTACGAAGGCCAGTTCCTGGTCTTGTATTTCGTAGGGGCCCAACTGTTCATACCAACCAGCTATCACACTGAATTCACGCAGTGAATCCCTCATCCGATTTGCGCAACAAGGCCTGTTTTCAACATCCTGAAAACACACCGGCTTTGTTTCGTGGATAATTGGGAAAATAAATGTTCCAGCCCGGAGCGATCCTGCATGAGGTGATTGACGGATCGTTTCGCTCTATGGGCACCACTTTTGAGGCCTGATGCCGCGAAAATGACGTGCAGTCCAGCACTGCACGCAACGCCACATATGGTCAGTCCTCTGGCCGAGCGGCGAGGAACTCCGTGAGCGGATCATTGATGCCGCAGGCCGCGACACCGTGAAAGCCGCTTAAACCAAGCGCATGGTGATGGAGGCCTCCCGCTTAAAAAGTTCCTGCCCCGCTATGGAGAGCGGGGCGGCAGCGTAAGCGCGGACGGGCTGAACAGGCCGCAAGGCCTGCCTGGACTGCGGGAATAAGCGACCCCAAGCGGCGCGCAGCCGTCCCCTTTGCCAAGCGCTGTGCAGCCTGCCAGCAGATTGCAGAAAGAGCGGTGTAATCCATGCGTCATGCACTTCACCAATTCGAGTGGATCGAAGGGGATTGCTTTGAGCTGGATCGGGTCCAGCCAAAACAACCGGCTAATCAACCTCAAAATAACCCTGAGAAATGGCTTGCCAGTGTCCAGCTTGAGAAGCTGCGGGAGTTTCGCAGGCGGCAGTTCACAAGGCCCTGTCTCAACGCATCTGCGCGACCGCGATCTGCTGGTGCGCGAGGAGCGCACCGGACGCCGGCGCGGCGGCAAGACACTGCAAGTTCATGTAGACAGCCTGCCTGCCGATCTGCGCGAGGCCGGGTATCTGGAGCGCGGGGTTGTCCTGCACGAAAAGCCCGATGCGGAAACCGGCAACAGGTGATACTGCCAGAGCAGGCGTATCAGAATGACGCCAAATTTGAGGCCGATTTGGAATTGGCGCGCTGGCGGCATGAGGTGATCCGCCCGCTGTTGGCCCTTGAAAAAGCAGTCGGCAGGATCCGATCCGACGGGCCGAGGGCCAGGCCCTGGTTGTCGGACTGCGCCCCAGTATCCCGCCGCTCTGGTCGATCACCGAAGTGACCCACTGACTGGGCAGCGGCGGTTACACCGCCCAGATCCGGGGGAACTGCCAAAGCGCGAGGGATGACCTGACCGGCGCGCGTTCAAATTTTAAATGCGCCCCAGTCAAAAAATTTCGGGCCAGTCCAAGAGTGCCCCGGCGCGCGTTTTTTTCCACATCAGCCGATAACTCGCGCGCCTTATGGACGGCGGGCTCTGTTCTACACGCGTCCAGATCGGTGGGCGGTTGAGCCGATCCCGACTACGGTTTACCCTCCGCCAAGCTCAGATGATCCGGCTTCAGCCCGTCGTCATAACGAAGGATCGCCTTTTCTAGCAGGGCTTCGAAATCCCGGACATATTGCTCGGTATCATACAGCGGCGTGGTCGGGATATTTCCTTTCAGTTTTTCACGCAGCTCCTGCCGCTCTTCCGGCTGGGTGGCCAGCCGCAGCGCCAGCGCACGATACTCCTCATCCGTATCGGCGATCAGCTCAGGACAATCGACGGCCGTCACGATACTCGCCGCGACCCGGGCCGCAAATTGCTCTCCCGGTTTGGTGACCACAGGCACGCCCGACCACAGCATCTCGCTCGCCGTGGTGTGGGCGTTACAAGCAAAGGTATCGAGGAAGATATCCGCCAGAGGCAGGCGCGCCACGTGATCCGGTGTGCTGCACCGCCCGGCAAAGACGATCCGATCCGCAGGCACCCCGCGCGCTGCCGCCTCTTTCAGGATATTGGCGCGCACCGCATCGTCGGCTGCCAGGAACCACAGTACGCTGTTGTCCACGTCCTTCAGAAGTCCCATCCAAATATCGAATTCTACCGGCGAGACCTTGTTGTGGTTGTTGAAGGAACAAAACACCACCGCGTCCTCCGGCAGCCCCATTTCGGCGCGTGTTGGTTTGGTCTCGGGATGATCACGGCTGTTGTCATTCACCTGATAGCAGTTTGGCATATAGAGAATTTTCTCTGAGAAATGGCGCCGCCCTTCTTGTGGCACGGTAACCGCATCGGCAAGGAAGTAGTCCATCGTCGGCATGCCTGTGGTGCTCGGATACCCCAGATAGGAGATCTGCACTGGCGCTGCCCGGAAACCAAATATCGCCGGTCGGGCATGTTTAGTGTAGCCTTTCAGGTCAATGGCGATATCGAGGCCATCCGCCCGCGCCAGTTCGGCCACATCCTCATCTTTCATGTTCTCGATCTGCCGGTAACAATCTGCCGACGTCAGAACGCGCTGACGCATCACGTTATCGGGTTGTGCACTGTAGTCGTAAATGTAGATTTCGAACTTGTCCCTGTCATGCAGCTCAAAATGGCGCGCCATCAGGAACATCGTCGCATGATTGAAGAAATCGCATGAGAAATAGCCAATCCGGATCTTACGACCAGCCACAGGAGACCGGTCGAATTTGCATGCAACTTTCCGGGCCGAGATTGCTGCCTTTTTCTTTGTCTTGATCACCGCGCGTTTCTTCTGGAATGCCGCGTCATCTACATACAGAAGCGTGGTGAACGGGTCACCATTGGCCGGATCGTTGTCAAGGATCCTCAGCTTGTTCTTCTGGTCCTCATAGACCGCCCAGTCGCAGAGATTCATCTGCGACTGCACAAGCCGCGAAACATTCATCGCATTTTCCGGGTCCAACTGATACACGGCCTCGAAAAAACCCACCGCATCACTCAGCTTGTCCATCAGGAACAGAATGGTCCCGATCGCGCTCAGCCATGTGGGGTTGGTAGGCTCCAGCTTGAGCGCACCCATCACATGCTTCAGCGCCAGCTCGTATTTCTTCTCCTGCATGAAGCTAGACGCAATCTCTGCGTGCAGCGTGGCATTGTCAGGTTCAAACATTAGCGCCTGAGTGGTCAGCTCCCGCGCGCGTTGGTAATCCGCCTCCACAAAGGCCCGTCCGGCCTCGGCCTTGAGCCTTTCGACCGGCGATGCAACTTGCGTCTCCAGTTGGCGACGCCCCGATTTCGAAAGATGTTTGGTGCGCAATGGCTTGTTCATCGAAAGACTGCCCTCAGCTGATCATCCGTGGCTATGATGCACGACGGTTTTGACAAATTTTGATCAGTTTGATGCAAAATGCCTAAGAAACGGTTCATCAAGGTCCTGCACGAATACAACAGCACATCGGAGTTCGTCCTTATGTCCCCACTGTTTGGAGGCGCTTGATATTGCAGTAACCGGAAGACACCGGCGGAAATCGGGCAAACCCGGATAAGCTATAGAGAATACGTCTTTCGGAAAGATTATTACGGTATAGTCCAAAATGGCGTTTGTCCTGTTCAACCTGAAAATTGGGCTGGCATCAGGCGAATACCAGAAATCGGGACAGCGAAATTTGCAAATTGTGTAGGTCGTCAAATCAAGTCAGATCCGAAAATGACTTCCAGAAATGCGATCGTCAAAGGTTCACATTTAGGATTCACTCGCCGTATTTTTATCGAGCCCCGGCATAGGCTTGCAGGCCAGCACCTCGAATAATGCCGCCGTTTTTCACGCGCAAAATGACGACATGCTGCTTAGCATGCCAACCGTTGCCGACAAAAGCCGATGCTCCCCCCAAAAAACACCCGCACCAAAGGACACGACCACCAAGGCAATATAGAGCAACGACCAGAACATGAGCGTGGACATAACCATCTGCGAGAGCATTGCTTCGAGGGGTTATGTTCCAAACACCTCTTCGGATCATTGAGCCTCTGCGCCTAATGGGGTGGTCCCAATGGCTGCAGCGCGCGCGTATATCGAACTGAAAAAGGAGGTTCCGGCTTAGGCCGGGGCTTCCCCTACCCCAGCAAGAACTTCAAACCGGCCTTTGAAACAGTTCGCTGCGAACGGCAGAAACGAGCCCAATGTTCAGGATGCTGCAGGCTGCACGAATGTCGGCTTAATGAAAGTCCCTACTTGGAAACAGCCGCTTTGATTGGTCTCGTGGATGCATGGCGCGGGCGGGGTAGCGGGATCCTTTGGGAGTGTCGTCCGTGCGAGGGCCTTCGGTGGTGAGCGCTTCTGGCATTGGGTGGCCGAGTTCGGAGAGCTTGTAGGACATATCGCAAATCTCCTGCGCGATCAGATGCACGACGATGCCTTCGCGTTGCAGATAACCCCGCACACGCAGCAAACGTGCCCCCATCACGATGCGGCGGAAACGCTCATAGGTTTTGGGCCAGACGACGACATTGCTGACCCCGGTTTCATCCTCAAGCGTTAGAAAAATCACTCCTGATGCGGTGCCGGGGCGCTGACGGGTGATGACAAGCCCGCAGATTGTGTGCCGCCCCAGGGGAACATCCTGAAGCGCGTTATGGGGGGTAAGGCCCGGTATGCTGGGGCGTAGCAATTCCATCGGATGAGCGCGCAAAGAAAGGCGGGTGGACACATAATCCTCAACCACCTCTTCGCCCAAATGCATTGTGGGTAGGGTGACCTGTGGCTCATCGATGCTTTCGCCATCAATCGGATCGTTAAAGAGCGGCAACGGCTTTGCGCTGCGGATCGCTTTGACCTGCCACAAAGCATCACGACGTGTAAGGCCCATGGCGCCAAACGCATCTGCTTCTGCCAGCCGTGCCAGCACATCAGGACGCAGGCCCGCCCGCAGCCACAGGGTTTCTGGTGTGGGATAACCATTGCCCCGCGCGGCCACGATCCAGCCAGCATCTTCTTCTTTGAAACCTTTGATCTGGCGAAAGCCAAGACGGAGCGCCAATGCACCATCGGGGCGGCGTTCAAGGGTGTTGTCCCATTCTGAATGGTTCACGCATATGGGACGTGTTTCGACACTGTGATCCCGCGCGTCGCGTACAATTTGGGGGGGGGCGTAAAACCCCATGGGTTGAGAATTAAGCAGCGCGCAGGCAAAGACTGCTGGATGATGGCATTTTAACCAAGCTGAGACATACGCGAGCATGGCAAAGGCCGCCGCGTGGCTTTCAGGAAAGCCGTAATCGGCAAAGCCTTCGATTTGGGAAAAGCAGCGTTTGGCAACGTCCAGATCATAACCATTATTAAGCATGCCGTTGATGAATTTGTCCTCAAACGCGCCGATAGTACCCATACGCCGAAACGAGGCGAGCGAGCGGCGCAGATGGTCGGCTTCTTCGGCAGAAAACCCGGCCCCCACGACAGCGATTTGCATGGCCTGTTCCTGAAACAATGGCACACCAAGCGTGCGTCTTGTGACCTCTGCCAGTGTCGGGCCAAAGGGTTCGGGCTGCTCCAGACCCTGACGGCGTTTGATAAAAGGTTGCACCATACCGCCTTGGATCGGGCCGGGGCGGACGATGGCAACCTCGATCACCAGATCATAGAATGTGCGTGGTTTCATCCGGGGCAGAAAGTTCATCTGAGCACGGCTTTCGACCTGAAACACTCCGACCGCATCGGCGATGCAGAGCATATCGTAGGTCGTTTTGTCTTCCTGCGGGATCGTGGCGATGCTGAGGGTTTGACCTTCGTGTTCTGACATCAGATCGAAGGCTTTGCGCACACAGCTCAGCATACCCAGCCCCAGCACATCGACTTTCAAAATCCCCAACGCGTCGATATCATCCTTGTCCCATTCGATCACCGTGCGGTCCTTCATCGCCGCATTGGAGATCGGGGATAGCTCATCCAGGCGTCCGCGTGTGATGACAAAGCCGCCCACATGCTGCGACAGATGCCGGGGGAAGCCGATAATCTCGCCAATGAGCCGGACCGTCTGCATAAGGCGGCGGTCGTCAGGGTTGAGGCCGACCTCGCGGATGCGGTCCAGATCCAGCCCGCCATTGCTCATCCCCCAAATCTGGCCTGACAAACCGGCGGTGACATCTTGAGATAGCCCCATGACTTTTCCAACCTCACGGATCGCGGCACGGGTGCGAAAATGGATGACGGTTGCACAAAGTCCGGCGCGATGTCGGCCATACTTCTGGTAAATCCACTGGATCACCTCTTCACGCCTTTCATGTTCGAAATCGACGTCGATATCGGGCGGCTCGCCTCGGTGTTTTGAGATAAACCGCTCAAACACCATCGAGATCATGTCCGGGCTGACGTCAGTAATACCCAAGAGATAACATAGGACTGAATTGGCCGCTGATCCGCGCCCCTGACACAGGATCCCCTGTGATTTAGCGAATTGCACAATGTCATGGACTGTCAGGAAATAGGCCGGAAAGTTCAATTCCCTGACCACGGCCAGTTCTCTTTCCATAAGACTGACCGCTTTTTGTGTCGGGCCATCTGGATAACGCCGTGTCAGACCTTCACGGGCCAGCCGCTCAAGGCGCGTTTGGGGTGTTTCTTCTCTGGTATCTTCATGAGGATATTCATAGGACAGCTCGCCCAGATCAAAACTACATTTGTCGGCAATCTCTAATGTGCGGCGTATTGCGCCCAGATGATTGCGAAACAGCTGCGCCATATCCTGACCTGCTTTGATCCGCCGCTCAGCATTGGGCAGGGCGCGGGTGCCTATCTCATCAATGAGCATATGATCACGCATACAGGTCAGCACATCGGCCAATTGCCTGCGGGAGGCCCGGTGCATCAGTACATCCCCCACGGCAACCATCGGGGTGCCTGCCTTTTGCGCCGCTTCTGCGCAAGCTGTCAGATAGGCCTGATCGCTGCCGTCATAACGGGGGGCGGCCCCGAGAAAAGTGTGATTGGGGAAATGCCGCCGCATGTTTTGAATGTCCGGCACAGCCTCTTTCAGCCTCTTTTGCGGCAGGGCGATCAAAATCATACCCTTGCACGCGGGGATCATGTCCTTGCTGTAAAGTTCGCAGTCGCCTTTCCCGGTACGGCGTTTGCCCAATGTCAGCAGACGGGTCAGGCGTTGGTAGGCCGCCCTGTCGCTGGGCAAGGCGATCCATTCTACTGAACTGTCGCGCAGGACCAAGCGACACCCGACGATCAGTTTGGGCAATGTCGCCGAGATGGGCTTTACGATGGCTTCCCCCGATCCCACATCCTGCCGCGAAGACGCATCCACACGTTGTTGAGATCGGATTTTCAAAGTCTCGCTTGTATCTCGCCGCAACTCCTTGAGCGCCGTCCAGGCCCGGACAACGCCAGCCAGTGAATTGCGATCCGTGATGGCAATCGCGGATAGGCCCAGCTCTGCGGCGCGCACGACCAGCTCCTCGGGATGCGAGGCCCCGGTTAGGAATGTGAAATTGCTGGTGACACAAAGCTCTGCATAGTCTTGCCGCCGCATCCGCATATCCAGCATATCCCTTTGATACGCCTCGACCGGGCGGTGCGTGCGATTGATCTCAATCATGGGAATTCCCCCTGCACGAACCACCCCGGATTTTGCGGTGTATAAAATAGCCAGAGCCGTCGCCCCTGTGTGGTGTCGATCCGCCAATAATCGCGCAACCCCGACCGCCAGTTGTCGTCCTCAAACCACCATTCAGGCGCAATGCGTTCCGGACCAGTGGCACGGCCTGTGGTCAAAGACATGTGCCGCCAGCAGAAACGTGTCGGCGGATAGCGTCCACTGGCCGCTATTGGTTCTGGGGCGAATAAGCACAGCGGGCGCGGGTTTGGGCAGGCCCAGTTGCTGGCGGGTTTTGAATAGGCAGCGGGTGCCACGATAAAACTGCGCTCTGGAATATGACTATCAGCAGGCAGGAACCGCTGGATATTCTCCAACCTGACCCTTGTACCAATCCGGGTAATAAGGTCATCCAATTGCCCTTTATTATTCTCCATTGAACCATATGTGATCTGTTGAGCTGGCAATGCCTCAAAATGTGTCGCTTCAAGCCTCATTTGGTCGATCCCAAAACCGGCATCCACCTCAGCCAGCCCCCTTTCAAAAAGGGGCAGGATACGATGGGGATCGTACAAAGGACGTGCCAGACGCAATTCAACCATCTGGTGATCCTGATCTACCCGGCGCACTGTGAGTTTCAGCACCCGCGCGCCCACGTCATGCGCTTTCAATTTAGCGCACAGTTGGGTCAGCAACCGCTCTGTCCCCGCCATCACATCGCTGATCAGCCCAATCGGTTCCGGCAATGTCATGCGCACGCCGTAATGGGGCGGGTCTGCCAGTGGCATGATCTCTTCGGGTTGTTGGCCCAAGGCCTGATCCAGCCGCATCAGCACATCAGGCCCGAACCGGCGGGTCAGCGGAGCCCGTGCGGCAGAGGCAAGCTGCCCAATTTTGCGAAACCCCAGCCGGTTCAAAGCTATCGCGGTTTTTCCCTCAAGCCGCAAAGCCGCTATGGGCAGGTTTTGCAACGCAGGCAGCATGTCACCGGCGCGCGCCAGCCCCTCGCCATGATGTGCCAACGCCCATGCTGCGCCGCGCGTGTCTGCCAAGCCAATTTGCACCGACAGGCCCGCCCGCATCAGACGTGCGCGCATATCGCTTAGCATGCGGTCTTCGCCACCAAAAAGATGTGTCGACCCGCTGACATCCAGCACCAGCCCATCCCGGCCTTCCACCCCAACCCAAGGGCAGTACCGTGTCGCCCAACGGCGCAGAATCTGCAAAAAACGCTGCTCTTGCGGAAGATCAGCCGGTGTCGTTTGCAAAGTGGGACAAAACGCACGGGCATCCGCATAGGACATGCCCTGATGCAAACCTTGATGCGTGGCAGTGGTGTTGAGGCAATAAAGCTTATTGGTGTTGTTCTGTTTGAGCGTCAGGGCAAAAGGGCCATCCAGCGGACAGCGCCGCAGAACCCGGTCACTCGCCAGTCGGGGGAACCACAATGAGACGACGCGACGTTGGATCCCATCGAACATACCAAACACCTAATGTTCCTGATTTGTTCTTAATAAGCTCCCACTTTTGTAGAGTCGAGTCCCATGGGCTATGCTTGGGATCAAAAACAGGCGTACAGCGCCAACGTGTTTCAGCAGCATTGCTGCCCATGCCTTCAGGAATAATAGCCAAACCAGTGGATTTTCCGTCACGCGCCGCAAGCTGCAAACGCCGCCCCTCAGTCAGCCCCAACGGTTTGTTAAGAAGGACCACGACCAATGACACAGCGCCCGATCTAAGCGCCTCTTCGGCAACGGCCAAGGTTTGCGTTTGGTCTTTGGTGTTGCAGAGCGTCAAATCCGATGGGGCAATGAATGCAGCGAACCCATTCGGGTTGATTTGAGTGGGATCCCACGCTTCACGCACCCACATACATTGTCCCCCAAGCCGCGCGGCAAGCATAAAAGCAAAAGCATATGCACCAGATCCGCAAACCTCATGCGTGCGGGCCCTGGAGGGCGGAAAAAACCGTAGATCGGAATCGTGCATGAGGAAACTTTAGCACCCGATGACAGTGTTGGAAAACGCTTGTGTGTCACCATAGCTGACATTGGTCTCGCCGCAGCGAAAGCTAACTTTGTTCCACGTTGTTGCCTTCTGGCTCACTGCCAACATGGGTCCGCAATCGCTGTGTCGGCTCGGTTCCAGCGTTCCAGCTCTTTAAATGACCCTTTTAACGCCCTTTAAAACTCTCTGCCGCCCCGCGGTCTTTTAACGATTTGGGCGGCGAACGTTCAAGTTTGCAATGGGAAGTGTCCCGTAATGCAACGGGAAGTGTCCCACACTGCAAGGCGAAGTGTCCCGCTACAGCTACAACAACAGCTGTTAGGAGACACTTCATATTGCAGTAACCGGAAGAGGCCGGAGGAAGCCGGATCAACCCGGATGAGGCATAAAAAATTAGGTTTTCAAGACGGCACAAAGAGAGCCTACCAAGTTGGCGCTTGTCTTTCGCAACCTGAAAACCGCGCTGAAAACCGTCGGATATCAAAAACCAAGACAGCTCGAGTTGCAAATTATTCGGGTCCACCTGCCCCAGTATTGCCTGGGCTAAGCTCATATGGCGGGCTTCACAAAGTGTGACCAGCGACCCGGCGCAGACCTTCGTTCCTGCTAAAGCTAAGGTCCGCTGCGAGCCCAAACCTACTCTTGTTCGTCGGCGTCCCAAGCGGTCTGCCAGAATGAAACCTGATACTCCCATAACTCTTCAGGGTCATCTGGAACGTAAAACTCAACCGTGCAAGGTCGGTCTGGAAATTGGGTTTGTAGCTTAGCCTCCCACATTTCCTTTACGATATTCCCGACGAAAAGCAGTTTGTCTGCGGATAGATTATCGTCATCATGGATATGTAGATCGGCCAAATGCCAATGGTTTAGAACCCACTCAACTCCTTTGGGTGTTGAACCTGCTTGGTTTTCAAAGCCTTCAATGTTTTCTTTGCTTACGCCTTCGACGAGTATGTACTTCCCCACAGCTTCAAATCTTGGCCACAGAAGAGCCGCGTAGCCGACTGCTAGCCTGTAGTTGCCTTCGCATTCCGTCCAAGTTTCAAGCGGTATCCCGGCACCGTTGTTCCACGCTCCAAGTTCGTCAGTCATGCTTTTTGGTGTTTGATGTGGCATTTCACCGATCCTTGCTCTTCGCAACAGCGATAGGACTATTGGACGTAAATCGTCAACGGCGGGAAAGTCCCGCTCTGCCGACCTTGACCTCTGGTTTCAGTCCCGGTTTGGTACGCTGGCGCGGCCAACGGCGGCTCTGAGCCCATTAGTGTCTGATGCTGCGTGGTGCATGAATGGCGGCTAAGCTCATTTAGGTTGAGGCCATGGACAGTTCAGGCTTTACTTGGGCCATGATATTTAGGAACGAAATCAAACAGTTTAGAGACTGGGCGAGCAGAGTTGGGCATCATTCTGCGGAATGGGAGCTGGAGTATCCAAACTGGCCCCGTTTTGAAGCAGCAGTCTTTTCGTTCTTGAATGAAACGGACAGCGCAAAATGGGAAGCGCAAGATTGGCATGACCTGCTCTACGCAGTTGCTCGAGACAATGAGTGTGAGAAATTTATTGAGAGAATTTCTGAGGATCAGTCCCTCCTGAAAAAATTTGCATTTGAAGCTATGAAATCAGACGAAAGTGATGCGAAATGGCAGGTAGCGGAATGTCTGGGACAGGTAGGAGACCTCGAGTTCGCTGAACCTATACTACTGCTTTTTGTGGATGATGCAGATGAGTATGTCCGTCGACGGTCGCTGATGGCGCTTTCAGCCCTTGGCTCCAAAGAAACTGAAAGACTGGCAATTTTGGCATGGGAGACGGGTCGGCTCTATGCAAGAATTGGGGCACTACATGCCCTAAGCAAGATCGGTTCTCCCAGACTCGAACACTTCTTAGAGTTAGCAAGACAGGATGGTAGAGCACACCTTTTGGCCAATGCATCAGAGCTTCAAACAGAACACAAAGTGCAGGATTGATATTCGGCTTAGATGGCTGCACGCGTCCAATCGTTTCCTTAATACAGACATTGGCGCAGCCGCAGCTAATTGGCGCTTCGTCCCACGTTGTTGCCTTCTGGGTCACTGCCAACATGGTCCGCAATCGCTGTGTCGGCTCGGTTCCAGCGTTCCAGCTCTTTAAATGACCCTTTTAACGCCCTTTAAAACTCTCTGCCGCCCCGCCGTTCTTTAACGGTTTGGGCGGCGAACGTTCAAGTTTGCAATGGGAAGTGTCCCAAAGCCGCAGCGTCAGATTGGGGAAGCCGAAGTCTCGGAGCTGGCTGGGCACCGGGTTTTGGCCTAAAAATCAGAGAAATCACAAAAATGAGTTGCTGCAACGCGAAGTGTCCCGCTACAGCCAAACGTTTGCTGCATGTTAGGAGACACTTGATATTGCAATAACCGGAAGACCCCGGATAAAACCGGAAGATACCGGATGGAGCCATGTAAAAAAGGCTTCACGAGGTGTTTAATAGAGTTTGAAAGCCAGGAAGGCGTTGTCCTTCAAAGAGGGTCTAAATCGCTCAAACCGAGACGATAGGCGATTTTGAGACACTTCGTCTTTCAAACTCCCCTCCTCTACTACAGCCCTTAAAAATAGCGCTTCCTGGGGCCGACGCGCCCGGCAAAGACCATTTTCTCGACTTTCGAACTAGGAACTAGGCCGAGCTGAGGCGTTCCAGTTCCTAGAAAGGGATTTTGCTATTGATGGCAATCTCTTGATGAATTTTGGCAAGACTGAGCCGCTCTACGAACTAGGAACAGATTTTGCGGTGTGAACGAGGTGCTCTCACCCCTGCCCAGCGGCAACAAATGGAACGGTAGTTCTGCATATTTACGGGTGCTGCCCGTTCTGGGGCGAAATCAGATCAGAGCCACTGAGGTGCACTACGCCAAACCCGCCATTCACTGCGGCAGCAAAGATACAGCCCCTGCGTACTCACACATTGCGGACGAAGCGGGCTTTCGTAGCGATTGCGCCAATGGCTGCTTTGGGTGTCGGTCAGAACCGGTAGTGTTTGCGTGCGACAGAACAGCATAAGTTCTGGCCGACCTGCGACCGACAGTGACCGCAATTGCGAAGGATGTTATAGCTTTGTGCAGCTGAACTGAGGACCTTTTGCACCATGGCCATTCATCGAGGCAAATTCCCGTATGTAGATGCCGACTTGCTCTTAGCGTATGTTGGGATGGAGACCGACCTAATTTTCAATCGAGGTATCGATCTACCTGGCTTTGCGTCATATCCGCTTTTGGAAACGGCTAAGGGCCGGGATATTCTCGAAGGGTATCTCGCAGACCTGATCGCATTAGGTAAAAAGACCGGCACTGGTGTGATCCTTGAAAGCCCGACTTGGGTGGCGAACCGGGACCGAGGCGCTGCTATCGGATATGCACCCGACGCGTTGAAACAGCTCAACCAACAAGCTGTGGCCATGATGGTGAAGGTGCGCACAGCCTACGGAGACGTACCGACTGTAATCAGCGCAAACCTTGGACCGCGCGACGATGCTTATTCGCCTGAAGCGCAAATGAGTGCGGATGAAGCGGAGCGTTATCATTCCGAACAGATTGCCGCACTTGTGGATACAGAAGTCGATGTCATGAGCGGATACACCCTTGCCTATCCAGCCGAGGCAATTGGTATCGTCCGGGCGGCCCGGCGCTTCACCATACCGGTCGTGATTTCTTTCACGGTTGAGACGGATGGGAAACTTCCGACGGGCACTTCTTTGGAAGAGGCAATCGTGGAGGTTGATGCTGCAACTGAAGGATATGCCGCCTACTTCATGATCAACTGTGCGCATCCAGAGCACTTCAATTCAGTTCTTGAAGAAAAGCCGTGGATGCAGCGGGTCAAGGGTATTGTCGCGAACGCGTCTCGCTGTAGTCATGCTGAGTTGGATGAAGCCGAAGAATTGGATGATGGTAACCCGACTGATCTGGCACAACAACTTGTCGATATCCGGCGTCGGTATCCACACATTCAAGTGTTGGGCGGCTGCTGTGGCACAGACATGCGACACATGGGCATGATCGCTAAAGCTGCGCGCGAAGCGCCTTAGAGGGATTGGTTGATGGATTATGCGTTGTTCAGGGAGAGTGAGCGTGAAGGTTGGAGTGAACGAGCGTCAATTTATCAAAACGCCACGGCAAGGGCGACCTTGCAGACAATCCCCACCCTATTAGCACATGCGCAACTGTTTCCAGGCGCGCGCGTATTGGATGCCGGATGCGGCCCCGGATACGTTGCCGCCTGCGCAAGCCTACTCGGGGCTGAGGTAAAGGGGATAGATTTCTCCCAAGGGATGATCGACGCAGCGAAAGCGCGGTTTCCACACCTTGAATTTGCGCTTGCAGACGTGGAGGAGGTTCCCGAACCCGATCAGTGTTTTGACATGGTTTTGAGCAATATCGTTCTTTTCCATGTCACCGACCCCGCGCGGGCAATACGTGAAGCACACCGACTCTTGAAGCCTGGCGGTCGGTTCGTCTTTAGCCAATGGCTCGGCCCTGATCTTTCGGAATGCTATCAGCTCTTGTTCGAAGTACTTGGGCGGCACGCCGATATGACGCGGGCGGACCCCGCACCAAATGCTTACGTGTTGTCCGACAAAGATCAGGTCAAGGAAATGATGCAAAGTGCGGGCTTGGGAAGTGTCAGATCCGAAACAGTCGAAAACATCCTACATGCACCAGGTCAAAGTTTTTTCGACTTCTTCATGAGATTCGGCGTGCGGGTGCCGCTTATTCTTCAAAGGCAAGACGCAGACGTTCAGGTTGCGATCCGTACCGAGATTGATGAATTGGCATTAAAATACTTCAATGAAGGTAAGTACCAAATTCCAATGCCCAGCATCGTTTTTTCGGGGACAGCAACCTAAAGGATCACTCCGGCCGGTAGTTGAGGTTCCAATGAATTTGTGGCCGCTCGGCAAAGAAGCGGTCATTCGTGGATGGCGCAGCATCGGTCAAATTGGGCTCAAAGCCACCTTGCGGCGATGCGGCGTGTGGTTTTCACCCTGAACACTTTGTCGCGGGACGGATCGGCACACCTGGTTGACTGCTCCCCAGCCCCGAGCGGACCTTCAAGTAGGGCGCAGCGCAGCCACCGCTGCGAGCGCGAAAGGTCTCCCGAAAGCGGACATTTAAGACTGCTCAGCTGGACCTGGGTGTCAATGAGCGTTCAAAGTTGACCCGGTTTCAGCATTTAAAATTGACCCACCCCATGTGGCGCAAAGCCCCCAGGCGGGCCGCCCTCATATAGCGAGTCCGTCTGGGGGCTTTGCTTTCGGGACGGTTACTTTTCTCTGCGGCTTTTGCTCTGAGCAAAGCGATAGGACGTGTTGCCGGTTTCGATGATTGCGCAATGGTGGGTGACGCGATCCAGCAGCGCGGTGGTCATCTTGGCATCGCCAAAGACCGAGACCCACTCTCCGAACTCCAGGTTGGTGGTGATGATGACGCTGGTTTTCTCGTAGAGCTTGCTGATCAGATGGAACAGCAATGCTCCGCCAGACTTGGGGAACGGGATGTAGCCCAGCTCGTCGATGATGACGCAATCCAGAGCCGAGAGTTGCCGGATGATCTTCCCGGCATTGCCCTCGGCCTGTTCCTTGATCAGGGCGTTGATCAGATCGACGGCGTTGAAGAAGCGTGCCTTCTTGCCGTTGGTGATCAGGGTGGTGCCCAAAGCGATGGCGATATGGGTTTTGCCGGTGCCGGTTCCGCCCACCAGGATGAGGTTGTGCGCCTCTTGGGTGAACTGCCCTGTGCAGAACGGTTCGATCTGGGTCTGGGTGATGGCGGCAGCACCATAATCGAAGGTGGCGAAGTCCTTATGATGGGGGAACTTCGCGATCCTCATTTGATACTGGATAGAGCGCGCCCGCCGCTCTACAGTCTCCGCGTCGATCAGTTGCTTTATCGCTGTGGTCAGACTTGGTGGCTTGCGCGCGGACAGCAAATCATGTGCGCAAGCTGCCATTCCGTGCAACCTCAGGGCGGTCAGTTGGTCGATCAGGGCGTTCATGCGGCAACCTCCTCAGTCGAGCACAGGATCTCATAGCGCTTGCAGTCGGCCTCGGGTCGCAGGGTCAGTTGCGGATAGGCATAGGCTTCGCTGAGCGGCGTGATGACCGGCTCCACCAACTGGTTAATCAGGTTGATGATGGCGGGCAGGCGGAGGGTGTTTTGTGCCACGGCCAGTTCACAAGCCATCTCGACAACCTCGATCCCGTGATCCTGGACGAGCAGAAGCAGATCAACGAACTCCCGATCCCCGCCCTTGTCTGCCATGTAATGTTCCCTGATCTGGTGCATGGCCTCAGGCAGTTGCCAGTCCACGAAGGGTGCGCCATTGCGTAGGGCGCCGGGCTTGCGATCCAGCAGAGGAACATAGTGCCAGGGTTCAAAGTAGCTGACGTTGCGGGTGAAGCGGCGCTTATGCTCGGCGATGATATCCTGGCCCGACACCAGCATAATCCGGCCCGCATAAGCGCGCAGCGACACATGTTGACCGGCAAAGTGGGACGGGACGCTGTAGCGGTTGCTGGCATATTGAACCAGGCAAGTGGATCGGACACGAACCGTCTTCTCAACATAGCCGTCAAAAGGCCGACCCAAGGGGCGCAGCTCGGCGCGTTCGTCTTCGAACACCTCGGCAATCGTGCGATCCTGCTGTTCGGGATGGGGACGATTGGCCAGTTCTTCACAGCGCAGGCGCAACCAGGTGTTCAGCGCATCAAGATCTTCAAAGGCAGGCTTGGGCACAAACAACCGGCCGCGCAAAAACTGGACCTGGTTCTCGACCTGCCCCTTCTCCCAACCCGCTGCGGGCGTGCAGGCAACAGGTTCCATCACATAGTGGTTCATCAGAGCCAGGAACCGGGGATGGAATATCCGGTCCTTCGAGCGGGACACATAGGTCACCATGGTCTTGGGGTTATCAATGATCACCCGTCGTGGAACCCCGCCATAGAAAGACAGTGCCTGCACAAAAGCATCCAGAACCATCTCCTGGGCTTCGCCGGGATAGGCGATCACCAAAGGCTTGCGGCTGTGGCACAGGCGGAAATGGGCAACCTAGATCTTTTGTTCAACGCCGCCCAGGACAACCCGTTCTTCGCTCCAGTCAAACTGAAGGGCGTCACCAGCAGCAAAATGCAGGGGGATAAAAGCATCGCCAGAACCGGCGCCAGCCCGCTTCAGATCGCGGACAAATCGCTGAACTGGAGAATAGGACCCGGTGTAGCCTTCCACCACGAGCTGCTCATAAAGCTTCTGGGCCGTTCGCCGCTCCCGACGTGGTCGCTTCTGGTCCTGATCGAACAGTTCCTGAAGCCGGAGATCAAACCCGTTGCACAGTTTGTGCCGAACCGGTGGAGCCTGGCGCTGGTAGCTCGGCGGGCTCTCATCCTTCAAATACTTCTTGATCGTGTTGCGCGATAATCCCGTCGCCCGCGCAACAGACCGGATACTGCGCCCTTCAACCAGCACCCACAGACGGATCTTCGATACACTTTCCATCAATAACACCTGCTCTTTCCTCCGCACTTGAAGCGCGGATGTTAACGAAACAGGTGGGTCAATTTTACTCGCTCATAACCCACCTAAGTGGGTCAATTTCGCATGCCGATTCACAGGACCTGGGGATGCCGCTCTTTGCTTCAAGGTCAGCGACGCGCAGATAGAGACCTTTGCAAAGTCGTGAAATCTGCCAGCCGGACGGCGGTCCCATGCTGCACGAGCAACGGATGGAGCAGACCTTCGCCGCAAGTGCAGCCACCAACCATCATCGAACGGACGTGATGCGGGACAAAGCGACCTTCCGCCTCAACCAGATAGATGACCGCTCCCAGCCCAAAGCGGACATAGACATGGCGACAAGGGTCAATGATGCTGCCGGTGCAAAATTCCATGGCCACTTTCCCGAAAGCGGACTCTCGGCAGGGCTAAGCTGTCTCAGGTGATGCTGCGGCCCGCACCAAGGTCAACGACGCGCAGATAGCTGACTTTGCAAAGTCATGGAGATATCTACGGGGCATGAGGCGGATTCGTCCCAACACTGGCGGTTAGCATTGTTCATGCACGCCGATCACCTGTCACGACTGAGCCATGCCTTAAACGCTAGATAGAACTCATTCACTAACCCAGCGGTATCTTCCGTTGCATCTGAGCCAACATGCCAATCGTCCGGGTAGGGGATACTGTCAGGCAGATACGTTTTTCCTACGCCCGATCGGACGCCAAACAGTGATTGGACAGCGTCCAGATTGAGACCCGTTGAAGAGGTGAAATCCACAGATCTGACAGGCATCGCTGTAAATGTGCAGCCCGTCAGATCTGTGAATTTCAGTATCGCCTCGCTGAGGTCCACCTCGCTGAGGTCCGCCCCGCTGAGGTCCGCCCCGCTGAGGTCTGCCCTTCTGAGGTCTGCCCTTCTGAGGTCCGCCCCGCTGAGATCCGCCCGGCTGAGCTCCGTCTCGCTGAGTTTCGTGCCTCTTAGGTCCGCCCCGCTGAGGTTCGCCCCGATGAGGTTCGCCTTGCTGAGGTTCGCCCCGCTGAGGTTCGCCTTGCTGAGGTTCGCCTTGCTGAGGTTCGCCTTGCTGAGGTCCGCCCCGATGAGGTCCGCCCTGCTGAGGTCCGCCCCGCTGAGGTCCGCCCCGATGAGGTCCGCACCGCTGAGCTCCGTCTCGCTAAGTTTCGCGCCTCTGAGGTCCGCCGCTGACAGGCCCGCCTCGCTCAGATCCGCCGAACTCAGGTCCGCTCTCCTCAGATCCGCGGCACTTAGACGCGCCCATGCAAGGACCGCCCCGCTCAAGTTGGCCTCTTTCAGGTCAGCACCATCTAGATCTGCCGCCCCGAGGTCAACATTCTCAAGGCGTAGCCGAGAAAGAAGTCTGCCTGCTAGTCGATTGCGCGGACCATCAAGGGTGATTCGATGCAACATTCGCCCCCCAGCATTTACGTCTTTTTTTAGTGCTTCTAGTTTGACTAGGTGTTGTTTGCCTTCTCCAGTCTTCGGCTCACTTATTGCCAAAGAGGTGAGCGATCCGAGAAGTGTCGTTTCTGCACAACGTTGCCGCTCAACTAAGGAGTTGAAATTCAACAGCTGCCCTTGATTCAAGTGATGGACTGGCATCCCATTCGTCAGAGTCCAGTCCATAAGGTGTTCCATTTGCCTACGTACTTTCAAGGCTTGCTCTGCTGGCCAAAGTCGTGCCTCATCTTTCATAAAACGTATCACAGGCCCAGTCATCTCCGCCAAGTCGAAGAGCTTTGCCCAGTCTTCAGCAACCCGCAGCTGTTCTGTTGGAGCCCGTGATGCGGCTAACCTTTGGGAGGCGCGCCTAGCAGTGGCAAGGATCGCGCGTGCTGCTAGATATTCACCGAAAGTCTTGTGGACAAATTCAAACCCAGCCCCTTCAATGTCGTGTTGAGTATGTGTCAAAAGCGCGACGGACTTTAAGTCAGTATCAGTGCGCTCTTCGAATTTTTCAAATTTTTCAGGCGCGTACCATTCGCGGAGCCCAGCAAAATCTTCATTGGTTCCGGTTCGTCCATTTCCCCGGAATGCTGCTAGGCCAAAGCACTCCATGAGGTCAAAGAAATCTTCGAGGTTAAGCCCTTGATAGGCATCAAGTCCCTTCTTCGAGTTTCGAGCAAAGATTTTCTCAAAAATATCTTTGTAAACGACATTTCGGTTGTCGGCGGCCTCTTCCCATCGCTCGGTTGCAAATTCCGATACGATCAGTAGGTGAAGCAGAAGGGGTTCTGCGTTTAGATCTTTCATACGCGCATCCGTCAAGGAGGTAGGCGGTGCGCAAGTTGGTATGCCCTTAATTCTGCACCAGCGCTCCCAATACACTGGGCGCTGATCAATCTTAGCAAGGGAGTCAGGGTCTTTCAGCAGATTATCTGAGGAAACCCCTTCCGGGAGCGCTCCCTTTTGCTGCAGGTCCATTTCCGGGTGGGTCAGCGGCCGGATAGGAGCAACGTGCAGCACAGCACTCATCGGAAGGTTTGCGTGAGAACGCATTTGCTCAACCGCAGTTGTGCGGCCAAGTATAAGGGCACGAGCACTTCGCCCCGCGACATTCAGGTCATTCAACAAGTGACGTGTGTCGTTGACGAATTGCTGGGCGAGACGTGTCGCTTCCTCGTCTATCGCTGAGAGCTCATCCAGGCCGTCAAAAACTAGCAAAAGATTCTTGCTCGATGTGCTATGCCAGTCGAAAGGGCTGTCCGGGAACCCCTCGCATAGAGTAGGATGCTTCCAACCATAGCGATTTCTCAGATGCTGTGAAATACGACCCCGGAGTGGACCCTTTCCACGTACGTGCTGCAGGCGAACAAACAAGACGCGCCAGTTCAGATCTTGCAACTGCTCTGATGCAAAGGCACGTGCAAAGGATGATTTTCCGCAGCCGGGTCCACCGGCGACGATCCTAATTGGATCTTCATTGGTACTCTGTTGCAACCATTCTTGCGCCAAATCGTGCAGCATGCCGATTTCCGCTGTTGTGTAGAAACCGAGCTCTTTTCCATCTGAATCCAGAATACTGTGCCTGGTGTTTCGACGTGCTCGAAGCCTGAGATATACATGCGAGAGTGGGGTGGTTTCCGTCTCGTCTGGTGAAAAAATGGGCTCAGAATGGAACTGGCTACGTATCCAGGCAGCATGACGTTCCCAAGCAAGAGATCGCACTACAGGTTCGGCCGTTTCACCAAGAAGAGATGATGCCAATGGACTGTAGCACTCGCTGTTTTGGTTTACCACTTTAGAAACCGAAACAGCGATCGCGTCTTTGAAGCGAGCGAGAGCTTCTTCAGGCGTGTAACCGGTTTCGGGCGCCAGCTGGACAAGCATCGAGGGCAAAGTCTCATAGCACCCCTGCAAGTCATCAAGTAGGCTTAGGTTGACCAAATGGACAGGTTTAAACTCTCCCTTATCCGGTATTGCTTCTAGCAAAGGCTGAAGTGCGCTGGCATGCTCCTCTTGGGACAGTTCGCTCCTCATTCTTGGATCGCTCACTAACTCATGGGCCGCGGTGGTTATGCAGTCTACAAGAAACCTCCAGGCTTTTGCCTCTGGAGAATCTTGTGGAGTAAGTCCTAGATGCCTCACAGTGGTCGGAATTGTCTCTAAGCCAGCTACAACATCGCCATACTTGGCCTTTGCTATGCCCAGGGCAATACTACCTGCGGCCTTTGGCCAATCCCGGATCAATTCAGGCCTTTTGAATTCCAATTTTCCCACTCCTAGTCTTTCGTTCACAGGCAAGCCGGAAATTGAAAAACATGCAAGTAGTTCAACGTGTACCTTTCAACATGTCCAACATCGCAAGTCGGCTCGAAGAAAGTTGCGCTTGAAGATCGGAGGTCTGGCGGAGAGACGACACGGGTCCGCTAGGGTGGCTCTTCATGATTGTCTGCTTTGGGCTGGCTGGCGTCCTCTGAGGACCGGGAACATGTGCGCGCACGCTGCAACTCTGCTGGTGCATCGCCGCAAGGCAGCAATGAGCCCTTAGCCGTCATTAGGGTGTCATGACGTGGCGCTAAGTGGCATTGGTTGAAAACTGTTCGGCCTGCAACGGATTGTTGCGGCCCTTTCTTTGAGACCTGAAATGCAACCAGTCCACCTTCAAACAGAACGTCTGACGTTTCGTATGCCGAATGCTTCGGATCTTATTCCCTACACTTCGTATTGCCTAAGTGATCGGTCCGGGTTCGTTGGTGGACCGTTCGACAGCGTTCAGGCTTTTGAGAAGCTGGCGGCCATGGTCGGGCACTGGGAGCTTCGAGGCTTTGGCCGACTTATATTCACTGATCGTAGCACCGGTCGAGCGTTGGGGCATGTTGGTGCTTTGCACCTCAACGAAGGCGAAGTTCCCGAGTTTACTTGGACCATCTGGTCAAGTGATGACGAGAGGAAAGGCTACGCCACCGAAGCTTGCAGGGCCTATCTGGATCATGCGCGCAACGGGCTGGGTTTGTCCGCCATGATCGCCCGCATAGTGCAGGATAATCTCCCGTCGCGGAGATTGGCGGAGCGTATCGGAGGTATTCAGAACATGAATGCCTTGCCACCGAAGTGGCTCGCGAATTCAGTCACCTATGATTTTGCGATGCAAACCAGAGAGTCCTCAGCGTCCTAAATTCTACGAGCGGCAGCTTCGTCCCGCATCACGTCCGTTCGATGATGGTTGGTGGCTGCACTTGCGGCGAAGGTCTGCTCCATCCGTTGCTCGTGCAGCATGGGACCGCCGTCCGGCTGGCAGATTTCACGACTTTGCAAAGGTCTCTATCTGCGCATCTCTAACCTTCGAGCGGGGTGCAGCATCGACCTGGCCAGCTGAGCTAGCCTGAAGGTCCGCTCTCGGGAAGTCTGGCGGGATCCTTCGCGTCTGCAGCGAGGGCGTCGCAGGCCTCATGCGAATGTCCGAATTGGGCTGCCAGCAGCCGCTAGCGCCATTTGGGACTGAGCTGCCGACGCTCATCGCGAGCCCGACCAAAGAAGTATAGCGATGCCCATTTTGAAACCCGTCCGGGAGCGCGCCGCCCCCGTTCTGTGTAAGTTGGAAGTCCTTGAACCAAAACACAATGGAGGGGGCGCCCATGTGGCGCTCTTTCCTCCCGGAGGTCGACGCAGCTCTGAGGGTAATGCTACGTCCCTAAAGTTGGGAAGAATTGAAAGTCGTGCCCCAAGAGCTCGACTCTGAGCAGTTTAAAGCTTCTTCAAAAGACCTTTAAAGATAGCCGCAGCCGGACATTTTAAACGGTTCGGGATGCGCTATAACCTATTTTGAAATGGGAAGTGTCCCTTACTGCAATGCGAAGTGTCCCTAACTCACTCCGAAATTGGCAACAAAGGTGGGTGGCCTCGGGTCCAGTTCTGGAATATGTAGCAGGGCGCTCGTCAATAAAATTTTGCTGCAATGGGAAGTGTCCCGCACTGCAAAACGAAGTGTCCCGCTACACAGACATTTCTGCACAGCAGCTTTGCACCGCTGCCGCTTGCCCTGTAGCGCTTGGGTCGCTAGAAAAATAAACAACCGTTCAATTCATGACGACTCCGGCGGGTCATATCCGGGCCGGGCTGCGTTCACACGAGGGAGGACACGCTGTGGATTTCGCATTGACCGAGGAACAGACCGCCATTTTCGATATGGCTTTCGCCTTTGGACAGGAGCATATCGCCCCCTTCGCCCGCCAGTGGGAGGCGGAGGGCACCATTCCGAAATCGCTCTGGCCACAGATCGGTGAGCTGGGCTTTGGCGCGCTTTATGTCTCTGAGGAAACCGGCGGCTCGGGCCTGTCCCGTCTTGATGCCACCTTGGTGTTTGAAGCGTTGTCGATGGCCTGCCCGTCTGTTGCGGCGTTCCTGTCGATCCACAACATGTGCGCCAAGATGCTCGACAGCTTTGCCAGTGATGAGATGAAGGCGCGGATCATGCCGGACATCCTGTCGATGAAGACCGTGCTCAGCTACTGTCTCACGGAACCCGGTTCCGGTTCAGATGCTGCCGCGCTGAAAACCCGTGCTACCAAAACCAACGAGGGCTATACCCTCAACGGGACCAAGGCGTTCATTTCAGGTGGTGGGTATTCCGACGCCTATGTCTGCATGGTCCGCAGCGGTGAGGACGGCCCCAAAGGTGTCTCTACCGTCTATGTCGAGGATGGCACAGCTGGGCTCAGCTTTGGCGGGCTTGAGGAGAAAATGGGCTGGAAGAGCCAGCCCACAGCCCAGGTTCAGTTCGACGACTGCAAAATCCCCGCCGCCAATCTGGTCGGAGAAGAGGGCAAAGGCTTCACCTATGCGATGAAAGGTCTGGATGGCGGGCGTCTGAATATCGCCTCCTGCTCGCTCGGCGCAGCACAGCAGGCGCTGACAATGACCCTGCAATATATGTCCGAGCGCAAGGCCTTTGGCAAATCCATCGATCAGTTCCAAGGCCTGCAATTCCGCCTTGCGGATATGGAAATCGAACTTCAGGCGGCTCGTGTGTTCCTACGTCAGGCCGCGTGGAAACTGGATCAGGGCGCGCCGGATGCGTCCAAACACTGCGCTATGGCCAAGAAATTCGTCACCGAAGCTGGCTCCAAAGTGGTCGATCAATGTCTGCAACTGCATGGCGGCTATGGCTATCTGGCGGACTACGGGATCGAAAAACTGGTGCGTGATCTGCGTGTTCATCAGATCCTTGAAGGCACCAATGAGATCATGCGTGTGATCACCGCGCGCCATCTTCTGGCCGAAAACCACTGAGGCAGCCATGAGCGATATTGATATCCGCGTCACCGGCCGCGCCGGGCGGATCACCCTCACCCGCAGCAAGGCGCTGAATGCGCTGAGCTATGACATGTGCATGGCCGTCGATGCCGCGCTGAAGGCCTGGGCCAAGGACGACGCCATTGATCTGGTGGTGATGGACGCCGAGGGCGAGAAAGCCTTTTGTGCGGGCGGTGACATTGCCGAGCTGTACCAGACGGGCATGTCGGGCGATTATGACTATGGTCGCCGGTTCTGGCGCGATGAATACCGGATGAATGCGCGCATCTTCGAATACCCCAAACCGGTGGTGAGCTTCCTGCAGGGGTTTGTCATGGGCGGCGGTGTTGGTCTTGGCTGCCACGGCACCCATCGCATTGTCGGTGACAGCACGAAGATCGCCATGCCCGAGGTTGGCATTGGCCTTATCCCCGATGTTGGCGGCACCTTGATGCTGGCCCTGGCGCCGGGGCGGCTGGGGGAATACCTCGGCCTCACCGGGGCGCGGATGACTGCGGCGGACGCGATTTACGCAGGCTTCGCAGACCACTACATCCCCGAAACCCGCTGGCCCGATCTCATCTCCGAACTGGAACAGACAGGTCGTGCCGATCTGCTGGCAGAAGCGGCTGAGACAGCACCAGCGGGCACGTTAGCCCCGATGTATGATGACATCGGCCGTAATTTTGGCGGCGAAACATTGACAGATATCCTGACCGCGCTTGATCATGACGACAGCAGTTTTGCCGATGCCACACTCAAGACCCTGCGGCGCAACGCCCCGCTGTCGATGGCCGCCACTGTTGAACTGCTGCACCGGTTGCGCCTCGGCAACATGGGCATTCGCAAGGCGCTTGAACTGGAATACCGCTTCACCCATCGTGCGATGGAGAAGGGCGACTTTTTGGAAGGCATCCGCGCCCAGATCATCGACAAGGATCGCCAGCCCAAATGGCAATATACCGACGGCGCGGTGCCTGCCACGGCGGTCAGCCAGATGCTGATGCCGCTGGCGACGCAGACGCTGCAGTTTGAGGAGGAGAACACATGAACATCGGATTTATCGGTCTCGGCAATATGGGCGGCCCGATGGCGGCCAATCTCGCCAAGGCAGGCCATGACGTCACCGGCTTTGACATGGCTGATGTCTCCATCGAGGGGGTGACCATGGCCGCCTCCGCCGCGGAGGCCGCGACCGACGCCGAGGTGGTGATCACCATGCTGCCCAATGGTCAGATCCTGCGCGCGGTGGCAGATGACGTCATCCCCGCCATGAGTGCGGGCGCCACGCTGGTGGATTGCTCCACCGTCGATGTCGACAGCGCCCGTGCCGTGGCCGATCAGGCAGGGTCCGCCAATCTGATGTTTGTCGACGCCCCGGTCTCCGGCGGTATTGGTGGTGCCTCAGGTGGCACGCTCACCTTTATGGCCGGCGGTTCCTCTGCGGCCTTTGCAGCGGCGGAACCGCTGTTTGACATCATGGGGCAGAAGGCCGTCCATTGTGGCGAGGCCGGCGCCGGTCAGGCGGCGAAAATCTGCAACAATATGATCCTCGGCATCACCATGATCGGCACCTGCGAGGCCTTTGCTCTGGCCGACAAACTGGGCCTCGACCGGCAGAAGATGTTCGATGTGGTCTCCACCTCCTCCGGCTACAGCTGGTCGATGAACGCCTATTGCCCCGCCCCCGGCGTCGGGCCGCAATCGCCTGCCGACAATGACTACCAACCCGGTTTTGCCGCCGAGCTGATGCTGAAGGATCTGCGTCTGGCGCAACAAGCCGCCCATAGTGCGGATGCGGACACCCCGATGGGGGCATTGGCACAGGCGCTCTATTCCATGTTCGTTGAGGAAGAAGGCGGCGCAGGCAAGGATTTCAGCGCCATGCTGCCCCGGTTTGAGGCCCGCAGCCGTCACGATTGATCCAATTTCGGATCATGCCGACGGACGCCATTTTACAGAACCCTATATAACACCAAGCGCCGCTTCCGGTTTCGGCAGCGGCGCTTTGAATGGTGTAATGTCTAAAATATAATTTAACTCGTACAATTTCGATATACCGGTGAAGTATTCAGATACCTCACTTACAAATGGCGATTAATGGAAAGATAATTCGACCCAGGTAGCGTTAAGAAGTGTAAAATTCTCATTTTAACACCAAGCCGCGCATTAACTTTTTCCTAGACGGATAAAAAACCATATGCCAACCTACCAATAGATCAACGAAATACCAGATTACCCCCGATCTTGTGGCTAGAAACGGCCCTCCCGGAAGCACTCCGGACTGCAGCATCTTTTTGCTTGCCAGTAGGCAAAAGAATAATGCGGCGACGAACATTTACTTAATTACGAAAGGACACCCAAAGACAAAGCGATCCTTTGCGAATACGTAAGAAACGACACTGAACCCCCACCGGTATCGTCTATTTCGTCGCATTTACACAGGTTCGTTTGTTTTCTGAAAAGAAGACTTCCACGCCAAATGGATTAAAAACTATCGGTGTGCGGCATCCGCTGCCTGCGTATCCTCGGTCTGCAGGCTGTCCCCCGCCCCTATCGGGTGTCGCACCGTCCTGATCCAGCTCTGTGGAAAGCGCCGCTGACAGAATGTCGGCGGCGCTTCGTTTTTGATATGAATATATTGGGTGACGCGGGCGCAAGGCCCTGACAAATTATTCCGCAGCCAGGGATCGCGCTTCCAGAATTTCCTTAAGATAATGACCGGTATGGCTGCCCTTTGCTGCTGCCACATCCTCTGGCGTGCCTGCGGCCACGATCTCACCGCCGCCGTCACCACCTTCCGGGCCAATATCAATAATCCAGTCGGCAGTTTTAATTACATCCAGATTATGCTCGATCACCACAACAGAGTTGCCCTGCTCGACCAATTCATGCAGCACTTCCAAAAGCTTACGCACGTCCTCGAAATGCAGACCGGTCGTCGGTTCATCCAGAATATAGAGCGTCCGCCCGGTGGAGCGTTTCGCAAGCTCTTTGGACAGCTTGACCCGCTGCGCCTCGCCCCCCGACAGGGTGGTCGCCTGCTGGCCGACCTTGATATAGCCAAGCCCCACCCGCATCAACGCATCCATCTTGTCGCGGATTGTTGGCACCGCCTGGAAAAACTGCTGCGCGTCTTCAACCGTCATATCCAGCACATCAGCAATCGACTTGCCCTTGAACTGGATTTCCAGCGTCTCGCGGTTGTAACGTGCGCCCTTACATGTCTCACATTCCACATAGACATCCGGCAGGAAATGCATCTCGATTTTGATAACACCGTCGCCCTGACAGGCCTCGCAGCGCCCGCCTTTCACGTTGAAGGAAAACCGCCCCGGTTTGTAACCACGGGTTTTGGATTCCGGCAGCCCGGCAAACCACTCGCGGATCGGGGTAAAGGCCCCGGTATAGGTCGCCGGATTTGACCGCGGTGTCCGGCCAATGGGCCGCTGGTCAATGTCGATCACCTTATCCAGATGCTCCAACCCCTTGATGGTTTCACAGGGGGCCGGCGTCTGGCGCGCACCGTTGAGGCGCATGGACGCGGTTTTGAACAGGGTTTCAATGGTCAACGTGGACTTGCCGCCGCCCGACACGCCTGACACACACAGAAACTTGCCCAGCGGGAACTCCGCCGTGACGTTCTTGAGGTTGTTGCCAGTGGCCTTGACCACCTTCACCGATTTCCCATTGCCTTTGCGGCGCACAGATGGGACCGCAATCTCGCGTGTGCCGGACAGATACTGCCCGGTGATTGAGCCTTCATCAGCGGCCACCATCTCTGGCGTGCCGTGGCTAACCACCTGCCCGCCATGCACACCTGCACCCGGCCCGATGTCAAAGACATAATCCGCCTCGCGGATCGCGTCCTCGTCATGTTCGACCACGATCACCGTATTGCCCTGATCCCGCAGGTTTTTCAGCGTCTCCAGCAAGCGATCATTGTCGCGTTGGTGCAGACCGATGGACGGTTCGTCCAACACATAAAGAACGCCGGTCAGGCCAGAGCCGATCTGCGATGCCAGACGGATCCGCTGGCTCTCCCCACCGGACAGAGTGCCGGCATTGCGGCTGAGGGTCAGGTATTCCAGACCGACATTGTTCAGAAACCCAAGCCGTTCGCGAATTTCCTTCACGATGGCGCGGGCGATTTCCTGCTTCTGCGGCGACAGCTGATTGGGCACATCCTCAATCCAGGCCAGCGCCTCGCGGATCGACATCTGCACCACCTGCCCCACATGCAGCAGTTGATCCGGGCGGCCGCCAGTAGGACCGATTTTGACCGCCAGCGCCTCTTCGCGCAGACGATAGCCTTCGCAGACGCCACAGGACCGGTTGTTCTGATACCGTTCGAATTCTTCGCGGATCCAGTTGGAATCCGTCTCCCGGTAGCGCCGTTCCATATTGGGGATCACCCCTTCGAACACGCGCTCAACTTCATAGACGCGGCCACCCTCATCATAGCGGAATTTGATTTCCTCGTCGCCAGACCCGCGCAGGAACACCTGCTGCACCTTGTTCGGCAAGTCTTTCCATTTGGTGTTCTTGTCGAACTGATAATGTTTCGCAATCGCTTCGATGGTCTGCAGGAAATAGGGCGATTTGCCCTTGCGCCAGGGGGCCAGCGCCCCGTCATAAATCTTCAGGTTCTGGTCGGGCACCACCAGACGCTCGTCAAAGAACAGCTCAACCCCCAGACCGTCACATTCCGGGCAGGCCCCAAACGGCGCGTTAAAGGAAAACAGTCTCGGTTCGATCTCGGGAATGGTGAAACCGCTGACCGGGCAGGCAAAATTCTCGGAAAAGGTGATCCGCTCCGGCTCAGGCGCCTCTTCACCCTCGGCAGCACGCGGGGCGGTTTCCAAAATGGCAATCCCATCGGCCAGATCCAGCGCGGTCCGCAGGCTGTCGGCCAGCCGGGTCTCTACCCCCTCGCGCACCACCAGACGGTCAACAACGACGTCGATGTCATGGCGGAACTTCTTGTCCAATATTGGTGGCTCATCCAGCTCGTAGAACTCGCCATCGACCTTCACACGCTGGAACCCCTGCTTGCGCAGCTCCAGGAATTCCTTGCGGTACTCGCCCTTGCGGTCCCGCACGATGGGGGCCAGCAGAAAGCCACGGGTCCCCTCCTCCAGCGTCATGATGCGGTCGACCATATCCTGCACCTGCTGCGCCTCAATTGGCATTCCGGTGGCAGGCGAATAGGGCGTGCCCGCACGGGCAAACAACAGACGCAGGTAGTCGTAGATCTCGGTCACCGTGCCGACGGTCGAGCGCGGGTTCTTCGATGTCGTCTTTTGCTCGATGGAGATCGCAGGCGAGAGGCCGCTGATATGATCCACATCCGGCTTTTCCATCATATCGAGAAACTGGCGCGCATAGGCCGACAGGCTCTCGACATAGCGGCGCTGACCCTCGGCATAGATGGTATCAAACGCGAGGCTGGACTTGCCAGAGCCGGACAATCCGGTGATCACCACCAGCTGATCGCGCGGGATATCCACGTCGATGTTTTTCAGGTTGTGCTCGCGCGCACCGCGCACTTCGATTGATTTCAACTCAGCCATACTGCCCCCAGATTCAACACCAGCCGCCCTTGCAGCCGGTGTCCGACCCTACAGATAGGGACTGCGCGCCGAGTCTCCAATAGAAAAATGAGAACGGAGCGCGAACACGCTCAGATTGCTGCGGTTTGCCCGCGCCGCCGTGCCAGCATCGCATGCACGGCAAAGCCGCCGAGGAACAACACCAGCGCCAACATCATCATTCCATGGTATCCGCCAACAGCAACGGCGGCCACCATCAACGGCGTGCCGATGGCATTGCCCATATTACCGGCCTGGCTCATAGCGCCATTGGATTGCGCCTGTTCTGCCGCCTCGGCGTTCAGCTGCGGCACCGAGGCAAAGCTGGCCCCCTGCACCAGACCAAAGGCCACCGCCAGCGCCATGCAGGCCAGCGGCAGACCGGGCATCAGCAACAGCCAGAGCGCGCCACCAGCAGCCAGCAGAAACCCTGCCTGTACCACACGCACCGCCGCCATCCGGCGCAGCAGCCAGACGCCCAGCGTCATCGAGGTGGCAATGCTGACCAGTGGCATGGCACTGATCACGCCCACCCGCACCGCTCGGTCCAGATGCGGCGGCAGCACCGTCAGCAAGGCGACAAAACAGGTGGTATAGAACAGCCAGCCCGCTGCCGGGGCCACTTTCGCCGCAGAGCGGTAGATCTCCAGATGCAGGCCCGGCAGATCCGCCATCTTGGCCAGCGGCAAACGAGGCGGCACCTGCACGGTTTTCAACACCCACCCCAGCACCAATGCCAACACTGCCATCACCAGCGCATGGGCGCCAAACAGCGACAACAGGCCAAACCCCGCGACCAGCGGCAGGCCAAACCACACCAGCAGCGCAAAGGAGACACCAAAGAACGTGCTCCAGATCGACAGCGCCGTGCCACGGTGGCGCGGGCTACAGATCTGCGGGATCAGGGTCGGCGCCGCCACAACGATCCCCAAATGCGACAGGCCTTCGATCAGCCGTGTTGCCAGAAACAGACCATAGGGCAGATGCAGCGCCTGAAGCGCCGACATCGCCGCCCCGATCCACAGCGCCCACACAAGGCTGCGACGATAGCCGAACGAGGCGACAAACCCGCCCGCAACCACGCCCAACAGAATGCCCAGCACCCCGACCATGGTCACCGTCAGGCTGAGCGTCGATCCGGCACCGGGGTACAATGCCTCCAGCTGGTCGAAGATAACGCTGATCTTGCCATATTGGGCCGCGGCCCCCAGACCGGCGGCCCAGATGATCATCACCACACCCCAACGGGTCTGCGGCTGGCTGATATCGGATGTGTTCATGGGGCTGCCCTCATTGCAATCGCGCGTTGCGCATGGAATCCGCCAGGACCGGCCGAAGCGCATGGCATACCTCGCCCCATCATGAAGCACCAGACGAACCGAGTGCCCCAAGCAAAAACCATATGCGAAAAGCCACATGCAAAAACGCCCGAAGCATGGCCTCGGGCGTCTCTGCCATCTCAGTTAAGCAGGCCCAAAGACCAGCTTACATATGGATCACCCGGTCAAAGGCATCCAGTACGCTCTCATGCATCATCTCGCTGAGCGTCGGATGCGGGAAAACCGTATTCATCAGATCCTCCTCGGTGGTCTCCAGCTGGCGACCCACCACATAGCCCTGAATCATCTCGGTCACTTCCGCACCCACCATATGCGCACCCAGCAATTCGCCGGTCTTGGCGTCAAAGATGGTCTTCACCATGCCCTCGGCCTCTCCCAGCGCAATCGCCTTGCCGTTGCCGATGAAGGGGAAGCGGCCGACCTTGATGTCATAGCCCAGTTCCTTGGCCTTCGCCTCGGTGTAGCCGACGGAGGCGACCTGCGGCTGGCAATAGGTGCAGCCCGCAATGCTCTCGGGCTTTACGGCATGCGCGTGTTTGCCTGCAATCAGCTCTGCCACCATGACGCCCTCGTGCGACGCCTTATGCGCCAGCCAGGGCGCACCAGCGATATCGCCAATCGCATAAAGCCCATCGACGCCGGTACGGCAATATTCATCCGTCACAACATGAGTGCGGTCGACCTTGACGCCCAGACCGTCCAGGCCCAAGCCTTCGACATTGCCGACGATGCCGACAGCAGAAATCACGGTGTCGAATTCCTGTTTCTCGACCTTGCCGCCGACCTCAATATGGGCGGTGACCTTGCCCTTGCCACGATCCAGCTGCTTGACCATGGCTTTCTCCATGATCTTCATGCCCTGTTTGACAAAGGCCTTCTTGGCAAAGGCCGAAATCTCAGCGTCTTCCACCGGCAGCACCCGGTCCATCACTTCGACAACAGTCGTATCGGCGCCCAACGTGTTGTAGAAGCTGGCAAATTCGATGCCGATGGCGCCGGACCCGATGACCAGCAGCTTTTTCGGCATCCGTACCGGATCCAGCGCGTGTTTGTAGGTCCAGACCAGATCACCGTCCGCCTCAAGTCCGGGCAGTTCCCGCGCCCGTGCGCCGGTGGCCAGCACGATGTTCTTCGCCGCCAGCTCCTGCGTGCCCTTTTCAGTTTTCACAGACACCTTGCCCTTGGTCGGGAGCGTCGCCTCGCCCATGACCACGGCAATCTTGTTCTTCTTCATCAGATGGCCGATGCCGGAGCTGAGCTGTTTGGCGACCCCGCGTGAGCGTTTGACCACCGCGTCCAGATCATAGCCGATGTTGTCGGCTTTCAGCCCGAAATCCTTCGCCCGCTCCATCAGGTGAAACACTTCCGACGACCGCAGCAGCGCCTTGGTTGGGATGCAGCCCCAGTTCAGACAGATGCCACCCATATGCTCGCGCTCGACAATGCAGGTCTTCAGCCCAAGCTGAGCAGCACGAATGGCGGCCACATAGCCCCCCGGCCCTGCGCCGATTACGATCACGTCATAGGTTTCTGCGGCCATGGTGGTTCCTCGCCAAGCTGGATCAAAACTAGTTCACCGTTAAACTATTTATCGCTGCACTGCAATCATCCAGTGTGGGCTCATAGCAGCCATGCAAGAAACGGCAGCGCCGCGCCCCGATCCTTGGAGCACGGCGCAAAACCAGTGTCAGGGCAGGATGCGTTTCAGGCAAGCCCGAAAGGTAACTGCCTCAGCCTGCGGCCTGCAAACTGCGCATGGTGCTGCCATAGCCGCCTGCCATGACGTAATCCATTTCCGGCGCCGTACTGCTGCGCGACAGCGCCTCATTGCGATAGGGGAAACGACCAAACTGGCGGATCACCTCGCGGTGGGCCCGCGCGTGCAACAGGTTGGAGGCGCCGTTCTTGGGCATCCGCTCTAGCATCAGCCGCACACAGCGTTCCTGATCACAGAGGTTTTCTGAATGCATCAGCGGCAGATAGAAAAACTGCCGTTGCGGCTCATCAATTTTCATGTCCCAAGACTTGCTGATCGCACATTTTGCCGCCGCCAGTGCCAATGTATCCGACGAAAAGGCCTGCGCCTGTCCGCGATACATATTGCGCGGAAACTGGTCTGTCAGAATGATAAAGGCCAGAACCCCCCGCGGCCCGCTGCGCCAGTGATCACATTTGCCTTCGCAAGCCGCCTCCCACGTCGCTTCGAACCGGCGCCGGATGTCCTCATCCAGCGCCTCGTCCTGCATATACCACCCCTTTTCACCCGTGCTCTCGAGCCAAAAGTCTAGGATCTCCTCAGGACCTGTCATAGGTCTGCCTCCACATAGATACCGTTCTGAAATTCAGACGCTTTTGCAGAAGTTTTACAAGGGGAAGCCCGTCACGTTTTGCGTCATACACGACAGTTTCGTGAAAATTCTGACACAGTTTCTTACAGTTAGCGCAATCAACTCGCTTCGGCGGCGGCTTCCTGCTCCTCAATGTCCGTTTCGATTGCATACTCCTGCGCAAATTCAACCACGACAGGTGACCCGGTTGGGGCCATTGGTGACATGATCCCGGTTTCATCATTGGGAATAGCTGGACGCTGAGTCGTCCGGTAACCGGCATAGACCGCCAGCATCAACAACAGCACCGCCATAAACAGAAAGAAGCCCGGCGCGCCAAAGACACTGTCGCCCATCAGCCAACCGGTGATCAGCGGGCCTGCCACTGCGCCCAGACCATTGATGAACACCAACCCACCCGAGGCCGCCGGCATGTCGTCATAGTCGAGGTAGTCATTGGTATGTGCGATCAACAGCGAATAAAGCGGGTTCGTCATGCCTCCAATCAGGAAGGCGGCGATCAGAAGAAAGTTGAAATCCGTCCCCAGGATCATCGCGCCAATTGCCGCCGCGCCAGCCACAGCCGCACCAAACAGGATCAGGATCCGGCGGTCCATCCGGTCCGACATCCAGCCCAGCGGATATTGCATCACTACGGCCCCCACGTAGAACGTCGCGACAAAGATCGAGATCTGCGTCAGGCTGAGACCCGCCGAAGCCGCGTAAACCGCACTCATCCCGAATTGGGCCGAGAACACTCCGCCCAGCAGAAACATACCGACACAGCCCAAGGGCGAGGCATCCATCAGCTGGCGCAGTGACATCGGTTTGGTCCGGTCAAAGGCGGGCGTCGGTGAAATCGACAGCAAAATGGGCGCGAAGGACACCGAGACCACAACTGAAGCAATCACGAAGGTCTCATAGCCTGACGGATCCCCCACCAGCAGCAATGCCTGGGCGCTGACGATACCGATCATCTGCACAATCATATACAGCGACAGCGCCTTGCCCCGGTTGGCATTGTCAGAGGCATTGTTGAGCCAGCTTTCAGCTGTGACATACACGCCGGAGAAACAGAAACCGATCAGCACACGCAGAAGCATCCAGGCCAGTGGGTTGGTGACCGCCGGGTACAGGATCATCACCGCCGAGATAAACGACGCCAGCGCCGCAAAGACCCGCACATGACCGACCCGTCGGATCATCTCCGGCGCCAGTCGGGACCCGCCCAAAAAGCCCACGAAATAGGCCGACATAACAAAGGACATCTGTAACGTAGAGAACCCTTCGATATCCCCTCGCACACCCAAGAGAGTGCCCTGCAGACCGTTGCCGATCATCAGCATTCCCATGCCCAACAGCAGCGCCCATGCGCTCGACAGCACCTGCCACATCGCCCGTATCTCCTACTTCGCTTATCTGTGCCAGAGCACGCCTAACAGGCTCTGGCCCCTCGCTGGGGGTGTTGAATTGGTCACGGACATCGCCATCACCGCGCGCCGTTATGAACGAAATCCCATGGCGTTTTCATGACCAAGAGAGCCAAAAAACCGGGTGTGCCCATGGCAGACCCGGTGACGACAGAATCCGGCAAGACCATAGGACCAACCGGTTAAATCTGCTTTTCGCTGAAATTGCGCCTCAGGTCTGCGACATCTCCGCCGTAGGCGGGATCAAAAGCGACGCATCGCCGTAGGAAAAGAACCGGTATTCCTCGGCCAGCGCATGATCATAGATCGCCCGAATCCGGTCCTGACCCATCAGCGCCGAGACCAGCATCAGCAGCGTCGATTTCGGCAGGTGGAAATTGGTCATCAGCGCATCCGCCACATGGAAGGTGAAACCGGGATAGATAAAAATATCCGTATCCCCCTCCCAGGGCTGGATCGCACCTGATTGTGCCGCACTTTCGATCAGACGCAATGCCGTGGTGCCAACCGGGATCACCCGCCAGCCTGCCGCCTTGGTCGCGGCAATCTCCGCTGCCGTCTCAGTGCTGACGCGGCCCCATTCGGCATGCATCCGGTGGGTGGTCACATCCTCAACCTTTACCGGCAGGAAGGTGCCTGCGCCCACATGCAGGGTGACGTAGCTGATCTCGACACCCTTGGCCTGCAACTCCGCCAACAGTGCATCGTCAAAATGCAAGGACGCCGTGGGGGCCGCCACCGCGCCGGAATTGCGCGCCCAGACGGTCTGATAATCGGTTTTGTCCTGCTCATCCGCAGGTCGTTTGGCCGCAATATAGGGCGGCAGCGGCATCGCGCCGGCCTCCGCCAAAGCGGCATCAAAATCGGTACCACTCAGATTGAATTTCAGATGGCCCTGCCCGTCTTCAATCCGCTCCAGTGTCGCGCTGAGCGCATCAGAGAAAATGATCTCTTCGCCCAGCTTGACCTTCTTCAGCGGTTTCAAGAGCGCCGCCCAGCTGCCATCGGCACCCGGATCCAGCAGCGTCACCTCCACCTTGGCGGCCATCGGCCCCTGCACGGTATCACGGTGACGCAACCCGCTGAGACGCGCGGGGATCACCTTGGTGTCATTCAGCACCAGCCGGTCGCCGGGCCGCAGCCACTGGCCCAGATTGGCAACACGCGCATCGCTGATATGGTCGCCCTCCGCCACCAGCAGCCGCGCGGAACTGCGCGGTACTGCCGGACGGGTGGCAATGCGGTCATCGGGAAGATCGAAGTCAAAATCACTGAGTTTCATAGGCTGCGATATAGGCTGTTGCGCAGCACTTGGCCAACAGGTTTTGTGCATAAAGCCGCCAAACACCGCGCCAAAATCGGCCTCCGCACCCAGCTCCGCCCCCTAGCGATCTTCGCCGGGTGAGACGGAATAAGGCGGCCTTTCCCGCTCGGCCCGTGGCACCACGGTGCTGGGTGGTTCCTCCCCCGGCAGGCTTGGCGCCGGCCCCCGAAACAGCTCGCGGAAGATCCCCGGTGCCAGTCCCGACAGCGGATTCACCTGCACCCGCGGATCATCCGCCGCCCCCTTCAACGTGAAGGCAAAGCCAATCAGCCCCTCCCCCTTGCGGGTAAAGACCCGGCCAACCGCATTGAGCAGATAGATCGGAGAGATCACGCCCCGCATATTCAGCACGCTACGCTCCAGATCGTAATTGCCATCCATCGACAGACCAATCGACGGCCCCACCGCGCTGCTTTCATGGACAATCAGATGGGTCGCGCCCAGCCGGAACTTGGCCTCTACCGTGGTGAACAAAATGCCCTGCCCCGCCAGCGCATCAATCAGCCCGACCACGCTCACCGCATTGAGCAGCGCCGCCATGGATGGCGCGTCCTTAATGCGGGTGTTCTTCACCTCAATCTGGCCGTCATATTCACCGGGTGCGCCAGGGGCCGGGACCAGCGACATATCAAACGTTCCGCCCGAACCGTGCCGCAACACACCCGCCGCGCGGAACACGCCGCCGGCATCCTGCGACTGGATCCGGGTGGCAAAACCGCCATCCTTCGGCACCACCACGCCATTGACCCCGGTTTGCCCGTTCAGCGCCGCGGTAAAATTGCCATTCAACCCGCCGGTGGTGGAAAACCGCCCGCGAAAGCCGGTCAGCGCGATGCTGTCCGTGACCTGCATCCGGTCCAGTTGCAGGTTGATGGGTCCTGACCCGCCTGAGGAGCCACCGCTGCTGCCACTGCCGCCCGATCCGTCGGGCATCTGCCGCAGATCCAGCACGCCACTACGGATGTTAATGCCCGGCGCCCGCGTACCGCGCCCGACCAGCTCAACCGCCCCCCGGAACCAGTTTCGCAATTCCACCCGATCAAACAACGCCCGGCTGAGCCCACCCCCCGGCGCCAATGTAACATTGCCCGAGGCCTGCAACCCTGCCCCCTCAAGCGACAGCGCCTCCACCCGTGGCGTCTCTCCCAGAGTGGCGCTGAGTTGCAGCTGGCCGGTGGTGGCTTCGCTCAACCGCCAGCTCAGCGCCGGGATCCGCAGCCCCAGCCCCGCCAGATCGCTTTCCAGCGTCAACCTCGGCGCCTGCCCCTTGTCGATCACCACCTCATAGCTTCCCACACCGCGACCAAATACCGATCCCGCAGGCAGGCCGATATCAAACCTATCAACCGTGGCCTGCGACAGCTCGATCGTGCCTTTGACCCGCACCGGTGGCGCCTGACCCGCCACCGCACTCGCCCGCTCCACTGCCGGACCGACCGCCTGCCGCCAGACCAGGCTGCCCGGCACCCCCGACAGCGCTCCGTCCCCTTCAATCTGCACGTGGTCCTGATCCCCGCTCAGCCCCAGCACCTCAGCCGAGAGGCTCTCTCCCGGCACCAGCACATCACTGGCCGCGTCGCGAATATGCCCCCTGTAGTGATAGGTGATCTCCTCTGGTGTCACCCCTTTGCGCAGCGACAGGGACAGCGTCCCGCTCAGCGCCACCTGTCCGGAGGCCAGATCCACCGGCAACCCCGCCTTGTCCATCACCGACAGCGGTGGACGGTTGAGCAGCGACAGCGCCGCCGTCACCGGGCCCGAAGCCTCAATCCGGGCGATCCCCGGCGCGCCGTCCTTCACCGAAGTGTCAGGAATGATGAACGACGTACCCGCCGCATCCACGCGCCCGCCCTGATCCGCCGTCACCCAGCCCTTTGTCGCCATCACCACCAACCGGTTGCCGTAAAGGCTGAACTGCCCCGCGGCCTCCCGCAGAGGGGGCAGCGATTTCTGGAATTTTACCGCCGCATCCTCAAAGGCCAGATCGAGATAGACAAAGGGTTTCGCTGTTCCACTGCCGCGCATGGCAAAATTCACATCCCGCGCATAGCCGCCCAGCAGATTTTCCTGCACCCATTCGCGTGGTTTCGGCGGGGCTGCGGCAGGCCAGACCTCTTTCAGCCGCTCGGCGGTCATCCGGTTGGCGCGTCCGTTCAACGCGTAATCCCAACCCGCCTGCCCCGCCGAAATCTCGCCATCCAGCAGGATCCGCGTCTCACCGTCACGCACCAGCATCTCGCCCAGACGCAGCCGGAACGGCGCCATCTCCAGCTTGAAATCCGCCGTCACCCCGGCCAGGTCCAGTGGCGTATCATAGAGTTTCGCCGGGTTGAGGCTCAGGCCCTGAAACCTCAATTGTCCGACCAGATCGGTCAGCTGGCCGTTTTCCACCCCGATCAGACGCGCCCGCCCTTCCATCGTGCCAGAGCCCCAGCCGCTGTTCACCGACAGCTCATTGAAGCGCAGTTCCTGACGGTCCGGCAGATAGGTGAAATAGCTTTGCGCGCCGGTGATCGGCACCGGCCGGGTGGCGGCGGTGGGCTGGATCACCCCTTCGCCGATCTGCAGGCTGGCCGAAACAGGCAGCAAGGCCCCCTCGCTGCTGATCGCGCCGCGCAAAGACCCCGAAATCGGCGCGTCCAGAACATCCAGCCAACCGAGTGCGGCGCTCTGGGCAGCAATATCCTTGCTGGCCACAGAATTGACCAGCACGCCAAATTCCGCCGCCTTATCACCAATGGCAGAGCTGTAGTTCGCCTCAACCGTACCCACATAATCGCGCCCGCTCAGTAGCGAGAACCCGGCGGCCAACTCGATATCCTGACCGCTGCGGTTCATGCGAATGCTGCCGCCATCCAATGTCCAAACACGGCCCAGACGCGCATCCTCATAGCGCAGGGTCAGCGCGTCGGTCTCAACCTCGATGAGCGCTGACAGCACCGGCAACTCCAGCTGGCGGTCCCATTGCTCGATCAACGCTGGCAGGGTAGCGGCCTGCCGCAGCGGTGCCTCCCCCTCGGCCAGACTCAGCGCCAGCCCGCCGCTGTTGTCTCGCCTGAGGGTGCCATATAGCCCGCTCAACATGATGGTCTTGGGCCGGATCTGACCGCGCAGCAGCGGCCGCATCGCCAGTGAGGCCTGCGCATCCGCCAGCCGCGCCACCCGCGCGCCGGTCTCATCACGCAGGGTCACATCGCGCAGGCTGATGCGGGGCCGCCAGCCCCGGTTCACCACCAGATGAATGGCGCCGAATTCAATGCTCAACCCGCCCAGATGCCGCTCAATCCGCCGCTCCACCCGGTCACGCACCCAGTCCGGCGCGTCAAGCCGCGTCCCCAGCCCGAGGAAAACAACCCCGCCCGCAAGCAATGCCAGAACAACGGCGGTGATGGCTGCACTGCGCAGCATCCGGCGCAGGATGCGGGGCTTTGGCTTGGTTCTGACATCCGAAGCGGGTTGTGACGCTGCAGCGGCCACTGGGTCTGCATCCTCGTCAGCAGGTTTGACAAGATCGCCGGCGGAAATGCCATCGGACGCCCGTGGCCCCGGAACCGGCACCGCCTCGTCCCGCATTGTGCGCTCCGCCTCAGCGTCTTGCCCTTCGGACGCTGCGGTCACCTCCGGCGCCTCCTCATCCGGGCCGAAAAACACCACACCCTCCGGCGGCGGTACCGCCTTTGCGACAGCCACGCCCTCCTCAGCCGCTGCCCCACTGGGCCCGGCATCCTGCGCGGCATCCACCGGCGCAGAGGAAGATGGCTCCCGTTCAGGATCCACCGCAGTGGGTGAGGCTGGTTTAATCCTTGCTTTCCCTTTGCCTGTGATGGCCTAACTATGTCACGCAAACCCTGCGAAACCGTTTTGGAGACCTCGATTTATGCTCGCCCCCTCAGACCCCGCGCCCTCCTTTAACCTGCCCCGCGATGGCGGTGGCACCGTGACGTTGGAGGAGCTGCGCGGCAAGGCCGTCGTGCTGTTCTTTTACCCCCGTGATGATACTCCGGGCTGCACCAAGGAATCCATCGGATTTTCTGAGCATCTGCAGGCCTTTGCCGATGCCGGGGCGGTGGTCTATGGCATCTCCAAGGATCCGGTCGCAAAACACGACAAATTTGTCGCCAAACACAGCCTGACCACGCCGCTCCTCTCTGATGCCGAAGGCACCACCTGCGAGGATTATGGCGTCTGGAAGGAAAAGAACATGTACGGCAAGAAACACTGGGGGATCGAGCGCTCGACCTTCCTCATCGACGGCGAGGGCAACATCGCCCAGGTCTGGCGCAAGGTGAAAGTCGATGGCCATGTCGCAGAGGTGCTGGAGGCCGCCAAGGCGCTCTGATCGCCCATTCCGGCGGCCCTGCATATGCCCTTTGACCGGGCGCAGGGCTGCCTATCCGCTTGCAGGTCTGCGCGCCCGGTGGCAGGGAATGGCCAACATCAGCCCCACTCAACAGCCCACCCCCGAAACGGATCCGCACCGATGACCAGCGACGCATCACAGACCAACGCAGACAGCCCTGACAGCCCGCTCAGCCTTGCGCAGATGGCGCAGCAGGTGCTGACCACCGCCGATGGCCGCGAGAAAACCGCCCTGTCGCGCCGCCATGCCGCGCACTGGTTTGCCTATCGCGCCGGTGATGCGGCAAAGATCGAGGTCGGCACCGCCAGCCCGCCACTGCACCCCGCGCGTCCCGACAAGCCCGAACTTCTGAACCCGCGCGATGTGCCCCGTCGTCGCCCCGGATCCGAGGCCGGACGCAAGGCGCTGCTGCATGCGGTGGCGCATATCGAACTGAACGCGGTTGATCTGCACTGGGACATCATCGCGCGGTTCTCTCATGTACCAATGCCGCTTGGGTTCTTTGACGACTGGGTCAAGGCGGCGGATGAGGAATCCAATCATTTCAACCTGATGTGCGACTGTCTTGAAGCCCTGGGCAGCTACTACGGAGAGCTGCCTGCCCATATCGGCATGTGGCGTGCCGCCGAAGATACCGCCGAGGATCTGATGGGCCGCCTTGCCGTCGTCCCGATGGTGCTGGAAGCGCGCGGTCTGGACGTTACCCCCGGCATGATCGAGGTTTTCCGCAAAGCAAAGCTTACTCAGGCGGTTGACGCGCTGGAGGTGATCTACGCCGAAGAGGTCAGCCATGTGGCCTATGGATCAAAATGGTTCCACTTCCTCTGTGGGCGCGACAATCTGGACCCCAAAGAGGTGTTTCATGATCTCGTTGGTAGATATTTCCACGGCCATCTGAAGCCGCCCTTTAACGAGGAAAAACGCGCCGAGGCTGGTATCCCGCCGGATTTCTACTGGCCGCTCGCTGACGAAATCCCGGTCAAACCCCCGGCCCTGCGCTAGGCATCGCTCCCGCCGAGTCTTCAGCTGCAAATTCCGCGCAACCTTTGCCCGCCACAGATAAAATCGGCCTGCCTATCATCGGCGGGCCACCCTTTTCGCACGCACCGGCGCCCTGCCTGCGCCGTGATGATCCGGCCAAACCCGTCAGGTATCGGCGAATTTTCGCTCATTTCGCAGCTGATCCCACAGCTGCCGCGCCGTTTCCGCGCGGACCCGCCGAACAGCGGGTCAACAGGCTTGCCCAAATCCACCCGGCTGGCTATTCCCTTTCGCCATGGCGCGCTAACGCGGCCTGGCACTGCAACAGGGCAGCTCCGATGGGACCGGATCTGGCCAGAAGATACCGGCAGGAGGAGCGCCGGTGACCGCAGCGCCAAGATTGGGGCAGGACAAGGACCAAAGCGTGCGGACACGTCTGGCGATCAAAATACATACGTTTCTCGAACGTCGTTTTCCAGAACGGCGGGTGTTCCTGAAATCCGACTCTGACACGCGTTTCATAAGGCTGCGATCCGAAACTCAGCTCATCGCTTTTGCGGGCATGGCGCTGCTGGTCGCCTGGTCCATCGTTGCCACCGCTATCGTGATGATGGACAGCATCGGTTCCGGCAATTTCCGCGAGCAGGCCAAACGCGACCAGATGACCTACCGCGCCCGCCTCAATGCGCTATCAAGCGAACGCGACGACCGCGCTGCCGAGGCACTGGCTGCCCAGGAACGGTTCAACGCCGCTTTGACACAGATTTCCTCTATGCAGTCTGAATTGCTAGCGTCCGAGACCCGCCGCCGCGAGCTGGAAACCGGGATCGAGGTGATTCAAACCACGCTGCGCCAGACCATGAAGGACCGCGAGACTGCGCGCGACGCATTGACCGCACTGAAACAGGAAACCGCCGCCGACAGCCCGGCGCAGATGATGGCCGTCAGCGCGCCTGTTCAGATGGAGTTCATGGCCGACGCGCTGGCCGAAACCGCCGCACAACGCGACCAGATTGAGGCCAACGCCCAATCCGCGCTGGAGCAGCGCGATGCGCTGGAACTGGAACTGCGCCTGATGGATGAGCGCAACGACCAGATTTTCCGCCAGCTGGAAGAGGCGATGGAAGTTTCTGTCGCACCGCTCGACAAAATGTTTCGCAGCGCCGGAATGCCCACCGACCGTATCCTGGAACAGGTGCGGCGCGGATATAGCGGTCAGGGCGGTCCACTCAGCCCTTTAGCCCTGTCCACGCGCGGTGAGGAACCCACCCGCGAGGAACTGCGCGCCAACGACCTGCTGCACCAGATGAATCAGCTGAACCTCTACCGATTGGCCGCGCAAAAGGCGCCCTTTGCCGCGCCGGTGAACCTCAATCTGGTGCGCCGCAGCTCTGGCTTCGGCTACCGCCGCGACCCCAAAACAGGCGGTCGCCGCCTGCACAAAGGATCCGATTTCGCTGGCCGCACCGGCACCGATATCTTTGCCACCGCTGATGGGGTTGTGACCCATGCAGGCTGGCAATCCGGCTACGGAAAACTTGTTACAATTCAACATGCCTTTGGCATTGAGACGAAATATGCCCATAACTCGAAACTCCGCGTTAAGGTCGGTCAAAGGGTCTCGCGCGGCGATCACATCAGTGATATGGGTAACACCGGACGGTCCACCGGGACCCACCTCCACTACGAGGTTCGGGTCAATGGCAACCCCGTAAACCCGATGATCTATATCAAGGCTGCGAGAAATGTTTTCTAAGAGCAAAATCAACGAGCCCGGCCAGAAAGCGGCCGAAGCAACCCCTGCGGCACCTGCGCCGTCTTCCGCTCCGGTTCCGCCCGCCAGCGATTTCAAGGCAACCGCCCCCAAGGCAAAGCCCCCGGCATCCGTGCTCAGCTCGGATCTGCACATCACTGGCAACCTCAAGACCACCGGTGACATTCAGGTCGAAGGCACCGTCGAAGGCGACATTCGTGCCCATCTTCTGACCATCGGCGAGAGCGCGACCATCAAAGGCGAAGTGACCGCCGATGACGTGGTGATCAACGGCCGCATCGTTGGCCGTGTGCGCGGCCTGAAGGTGCGTCTGACCTCGACCGCCCGCGTCGAAGGCGACATCATCCACAAGACCATCGCGATTGAGAGCGGTGCGCATTTCGAAGGCTCCGTTCAACGTCAGGACGATCCGCTGAACCCCGGCAAAGCTGCAGCGCCCCGCGCCGCAGCCCCGGCACCAGCTCCGTCAGCCGCCGTCACCGCAGCAACCGCGGCACATAAACACGACAGCTGATCGCGCGCCTGCCTATTTTGGCAGATGAGACGAGACAAACGCCGCAGGTTACCCCCTGCGGCGTTTTCATGTCTGAAATGAATGACCGGATTCAATCACCTCACCAATTCATGCAGGTAGAGCGAACGCAACGTCCCATATGGAGAGTGCGCGACCTGAAATGCTGGGCCTTGCACCTATAAGTTGCTGAATGTAGGTAATAGGTAAATTTGCATGCATCATGCGTACCGCCATCACAATCAGGACATATATTTTCGACAATGGCTATTTTCACCGTAAATGACCCGACAGGCACGCTGTCGCTGAATAACCTCGGCGACCTTGGCTTTGACAACATCAGCCTGAACAGCCGAACAATCAATCAGCTGTATTTTACCAGTCCCACTGGCAGCAGCGTCACGCTGACCGGTAATTTCATATCGTCGTCGCCCTATCTTTGGACCATCGAGTCTATGACCATCAGGTCAGGTGGCGTCTCGGTCTACAGCATGAGCGGATTTTCGATGAATTTCTACCGCTTCGGCTCCTCCAGTGGCGCAGCTCTGGAAGCGGCGATTCTGACTGGCAACGATACAATCACTTCCAACATGGCCGAAGGCAACCGCTGGCTGGCATACGGTGGTGACGATGTCATCAGCCTGGGCGTCGGAGATGACTACGTCCACGGGGGGTACGGCACCGACAGGCTGATCATCCACGACACTTATGGTCGGGCGGACATCTCCTCGGTCTACGGCGGCGTGTGGATCGACTCTGCCGACGGGCGAGACACCTTGCTGTCGATCGAACAGCTGCAGTTCAGTAACCGTAGTTTTTCCCTGAACGTGGACACCAGCAGCAGCACGTCAATGAGCGGCGATCGCGACCGCTCCCTTACCAGCGACATCATGCTGGGCGGCCTTGGCGCTGACACTTTGGCCGGGCTCTCCGGGCGCGATATGCTGCTGGGCGAAGAGGACAACGATCACCTGATGGGCGGCGAGGGTCACGACACACTAAAAGGTGGCGATGGCAATGATATCCTCCTTGGTGGCACCGGTCGCGACTGGCTCGCTGGCGATCTCGGTAATGATGCCATCAGCGGCGGTTCCCACGGTGACAAACTCATCGGCGGCGGCGGTCATGACACGTTGCGCGGTCAAGATGGTCACGATGTACTGCGCGGCAACTCCGGCTGGGATCAACTCCTAGGCGGGCGCGGCAACGACCGCCTCTATGGCGATGGCGGACAGGACCGGCTGATCGGCCAAGAGGGTAATGACACCCTGACCGGCGGGGCCCATGCCGACACATTTGTCTTCCATCGCGGCTATGGCAGCGACATCATCACCGATTTCACCACCGGCGAAGACCGCATTCAGATTGGTCGCGGGGCGGACGGCATGGACGATCTGACCTTCAACACCGTAGGCGAAGATGTTCAAGTGGCCTTTGCCAATGTGACCATCTTGGTGGAAAACACCACGCTGGCACAGATTGACGACGCGGATAACTTTCTGTTCTGATCTGCTGCATATCGCAGGTCTTCAATGGCGCGCTCCACCTGGGGCGCGCTTTTTCGATTGGACCCGCGCGACAGTCACATCTGGCAGTCACACAGCCGACAGTCACAATCGTAGCCGCGCGCGCGCCAAAGGCCGGTGAAGAATTTTCGCAACAGAGTTAATAAAGGTTAATCAACCGTTAACCACACCCTTTTCTGTGCTGACCCGACTGCCTAGGCTCCTCGCCAAAGCACCACAAGGTGACAACAGGCAGTCAAGCAGCAGGTCAGACTATGGCAGAGGTTCTCGTAACCGCGGCGTCCAATTCCGCGCCGCCTTTTGATTTTAGCAATTTCGATTTTACCAAAGTTGCTGTTCTCAGCGCCTCAGACAGTCAAATTGCCGTGCAATACGGCGAGTTTGTCATTCTGTTTGAGGGCAGTTTTGCCTTTGACGAATTGGGCAATCTGACACCTGACAGCCCGCTCAACGCATTTGGCCTGTTCTACGAACAGACCCTGGTGATGTCTGTAAGCGGCTTTTCCCTGCCGTCCCAGATGATCGCTGAAAATGATCTCTATACGCTCCTGGCCGTGGCACTTGCAGGGGATGACAGCATCACCTCGGCCTGGACGGGCGGCGAGCGGATCAGCGGCTTTGGCGGCGATGATACCATTCGCGCAGGCAGCGGCGACGACACCATTATTGGCGGGCCGGGTCAGGACGACCTGATACTGGGCGATGGGATCAGCAGCTACAGCTTTGCCTTTGACGAAACCGCAGGCGCTGTCCTGACCACTTTGGACGGGCGCGACCTGCTGATCGGGGTAGAGACGGTGCGGCTCGACGGCCAAACACTTCAGATCCAAGAAGGCAGTAGCGCTGACGAGGTGCTGACCAGCAGCAACGACGCGGATGCGACCCTCTCTGACATGATCCATGGGCGCGGCGGTGATGACAGCATCAGCGGTGGCGCGGGCAAGGATTTCCTATTGGGCGGGCATGGCGATGACACGCTGGTCGCGGGTGCCAACAATGACTTTCTAGACGGTGAATTGGGCAACGACTATCTTTCGGGCGGCTCCGGCCACGACAATCTGCGCGGCAGCCTTGGCAGTGACACGCTGATCGGCGGCGCAGGCAACGACACGCTGCGCGGCGACAATGATGTGGGTCCGGCGGACAATGCCGATGATCTGTTGCTGGGTGGCAATGGCCGCGACAGTCTGACCGGCAACGCTGGGCATGACACGCTGAAAGGCGGCAACGGCACCGACACCCTGGATGGCGGCGACGGCAATGACCACCTCAGTGGTGGCAAGGGGCGCGACCTGATAGAAGGCGGCGATGGCAATGACACGCTCACCGGTGGTCGCCACAACGACACTTTGACCGGCGGTGCGGGTCAGGACCGGTTGAACGGCAGCATGGGACGCGATGTTCTGCGTGGCGATGCCGGAGATGATGTGCTGCTGGGTGGCCGCGGACGCGATACATTGTTTGGCAGCGACGGCGCAGACCGGCTACTGGGTCATGCTGGCAATGACCGCCTGACCGGCGGCAGCGGCGGCGATACATTCGTCTTTGCCCGCAACAACGGCCATGACATCATCACCGATTTCACGCTCGGCGAGGATCTGATCCAGATCACCCGTGGCGCCAACCGCATTGAGCATCTCGGCTTTGAGCAGTTGGGCGAGAATGTGCACATCACCTTCGCCAATGTTTCGATCCTGGTCGAGGATGTGGCCCTGACCCAGCTAATGGATAGTGATAACTTCCTGTTCTGATTTGTTACCGCTCTCAGAATATGGCTATAGGCGTATCCCTTGTGGATGCGCCTTTTTTCGTCTTCGCGCCTGCTCAGATCCATTCCAATGCTTCAGACCCGTCACTCCAGCATCCAGTCCCCCTTGGGCCAGAAGGCGTCATAGGCAAAGGCAAACATCACATCATGGGGCAGATCCGCGCCATCACGCCCCTGCACCCGCACCGATCCCACATCGCGCCCCTTGCCGACATGCCCCGCATCCAGCGCCGAGGCCTGCCCGGCCCGCCAACTGAGGACCAGTCCCGCCTCGCGGATTTCCCCGGCCTTGGCCAAGCGCGCCAAGGGCCAGGCCCGATCCCCCACCCGCACCACACGCGCCAGCGGCGCGATGCCATGGGGCGGCGGTGTCCCATCATAAAGAAACGGCCAGTTCGACCGGTCATAACCCTGATAGGGATTGCGGCCATAGCTGCGGTTGTGGCGCGGCTCAGCCATCACCAGCCCCTCTGGATAGGCGGCGCGAAATCCCTGCCAGCTGTCCAGCCAGCTCGGCAGCTGCCGCAGCTCCCGGCCAGTCATCTCGCCTACGATGCCGGTGCCCGTGGCCTGCTGCCACCAGCTCTCGCTCTCGCGGTCATACATCACCATATCAGACTGCCGCAGCTTGCCGGTGACGCCAAAGCTCAGGGTGCGACCAGCCACCCGTCGGTCAAAGCTCATCGCGGAATTGCACAAGGGGCAATAGGTGATCGCAACCGGGGTGCCGCCCACCCGGTCATTGACGATTTCATGCCAGATCAGGTAGCGCAGCGGATAGGCGCGCGCCGCCTGCCCCGGCAGATCCAGCACCACCACCGGCTCGGCACGGCTCAGCCCCTTCACCTGCGCGGCAGGGTGAAACGCCGGATCGCTCAGGGCTGGGATGCCATCCTTTGGCGGACCACCGGATTTGATTTCGCCCCAGTCCGCAACAGTGGTGCGGCTAAAATCCGTGGTCGGCCATTCGCGCGCCCAGATGGCCGGATCAGCACGGGCCGCCGCCAACCATGGCAGCATCAACAGCAGCGCCAGCACCGCCACCGCCCGATTTTGTACTCTGGATATCCCTCTCCTGGCCGCCTGTGACATCGCTGGCCTCCTTCCTGTGCCCCACAGGTATCCCATGGGTTCCCCGGCCCAAATCAGGGGCACAGCCTGCCGCAAATCAGCCTCACATGCACCGCACAAGCCCGTGACAGGCGGAAAACAGCAAACGGCCCGCACCATTCAAGGTACGGGCCGTTCAAGACATCACCTGCGGATCACAGACCCGCGGGCCAAGGTTCACTCGGTCACAGAGACCGTTTTCATCACGTCAGGCTGGCCAGTAACAGAACCATTCGCACCGCCGCCGCGCTTGATCGCGTCAACGACATCCATGCCCTCGGTCACTTTGCCCACAACGGTATATTGACCGTTCAGGAAATGCCCCGGTGCAAACATAATGAAGAACTGCGAATTGGCACTATCCGGGTTCTGCGAGCGGGCCATGCCGACCACACCGCGATCAAATTCCAGATCCGAGAATTCGGCCGGCAGGTCAGACAGCTCGGAGCCGCCCATGCCTGCGCGGCTCATATTGCCACCGATCTTGCCGAATTCCACATCACCGGTCTGCGCCATGAAGCCTTCGATCACGCGGTGAAACACAACGCCATCGTATTTGCCCTCTGCCGCCAGCGCGGTGATCTGCTCGACATGTTTGGGCGCCACGTCCTCAAACAGGTCGATCTTGATGGTGCCATTGGCGCCCTCGCCCTCAACCGCGATCTCCAGACCGCTGGCCAGTGCCGGACCCGCCATCAGTGCAAATACCGCTGCCAGCTTATACATCGGCTGCCACCTTGACGCTGACCATCCGATCGGGGTTCGCAGGCGGCTCGCCACGGGTGATCGCATCGACATGCTCCAAACCCTCGATCACGCGGCCATAGACCGTGTACTGACCGTTCAGGAAATGGTTGTCCTTGAAATTGATGAAGAACTGCGAGTTGGCCGAATCCGGGTTGGCCGAGCGTGCAGCACCCAGCGTGCCACGGTCATGCGGCAGCTTGGAGAACTCCGCCGGAACATTCGGCAGATCAGAGCCACCCGTGCCCGCCATACGCAGGTTGAACCCGTCTTCCATGTCGCCGTGCTGCACGTCGCCGGTTTGCGCCATGAAGCCGTCGATCACCCGGTGAAACGCCACATTGTCATAGTCGCCGCTACGGGCCAGTTCTTTCATGCGCGCGCTGTGCTGAGGGGCCACGTCGGGCAGCAGTTCGATCACCACCTTGCCGTCTTTCAGCTCCATGATGATGGTGTTTTCGGGGTCTTTGATCTCGGCCATGTGGCGCTCCTGTTCTTTGCATTTGCCCGATAGTTAAGGCCCGCGTCCGCAATTGCCAAGGGAGCTTTGGTCACAGAGCATTGACTGAGCGGCAAAAAGCCCCGAAACATCGCGCCAACACCGCCTGCGGCGCAGTTTCCGCCGCTGACGCATCAAACCAAGACCAAAGAAGGATATGATCATGGGCTGGACCGCACTCGACACGATGGACCTGGCAGGCAAGCGCGTTCTGGTGCGCGTCGATATCAACGTCCCGGTTGAGGATGGCCGGGTCACCGATGACACCCGCATCCAGCGCGTCGCCCCCACGATCAAAGATATCCTCGCCGCAGGCGGCACGCCAATTCTGCTGGCCCATTTCAGCCGTCCAAAGGGCAAAGTGGTCGCAGAGATGTCGCTGCGCCCGCTGGTGCCAGCACTTGAGGCCGCGTTCGGCGCGCCGGTGACCTTTGTCGCCGATTGCCGTGGCCCCGCTGCCGAGGCCGCCGTGCAGGGCCTGCCAGCCGGCGGCGTGCTGCTGCTGGAAAATACTCGTTTCCACGCGGGCGAGGAAAAGAACGACGCCGATCTTGCCGCTGAGATGGCCAAGCTGGGCGATATCTACTGCAATGATGCGTTTTCTGCCGCCCACCGCGCCCATGCCTCGACCGAGGCGCTCGCCCGTCTGCTGCCCGCCTGTGCTGGTCGTCTGATGCAGGCCGAGCTGACCGCGCTGGAAGCGGCCCTTGGCCAACCCCAGCGCCCGGTGACAGCCGTCGTCGGCGGCGCCAAGGTCTCCACCAAGCTTGAATTGCTGGGCAATCTGGTCGGCAAGGTCGACAATCTGGTGATTGGTGGCGGCATGGCCAATACCTTCCTCGCGGCACAGGGCATCGACGTGGGCAAATCCCTCTGCGAACACGATATGGCCGACACTGCCCGCGAGATCCTGAGCAAGGCCGAAGCTCAGGGCTGCAAGATCATCCTGCCCGTTGATGTTGTGGTCGCGCGCGAATTCAAGGCAGGTGCCGACAATGAAACCGTCGCTGCAGACGCCTGCCCCGCCGATGCGATGATCCTGGATGCAGGCCCGCAGACCGTTGCTGCCGTCGCGGATACGCTTTCGGCCTCCAAAACGCTGATCTGGAATGGCCCGATGGGCGCCTTTGAAATCGCGCCCTTTGACGCCGCCACCAACGCCGCCGCACAACAGGCCGCCAGCCTCACCAAATCCGGCGCGCTGGTCAGCGTGGCGGGCGGTGGTGACACCGTGGCCGCCCTCAATCAGGCCGGGGCTGCGGCTGATTTCACCTACATCTCCACCGCAGGCGGTGCCTTTCTGGAGTGGATGGAAGGTAAAACCCTGCCCGGCGTTGCCGCCCTCGAAGGGTGAATCAGCCGCGCGAGCTGTCGTCGACCTGACGCCAAGCTGCCGCAAAAGGTTAAGATCGCGGCGATCCGCAAAACGCATTAACCATCTGTTTACCATTCGCACCCCTGCCACGCGGTTGGGGTGCGGTTTTGCCTGAGAATGTTCAAAATTAACAATTTTTACGTTTCACAAACCATGTTGCCTGTGGCAGTATTGTTGCAGACGCCGGGCAAACTGGCGCAAGACTTGAGCAGCAGATCATACAGGCTATCCACCGTGACCCGAACCAACCGACCCTCTCTGGGCGCATTCGTTTTTTCAACGATTGCATTCGCACTCAGCGCATATTTTACCTTTGCCGCCGTGCAGGGCGACTTCGGGTTGTTCAGGCGGGTCGAGATCCAGGCCGAGGCCGAAGCGCTGCGTCAGGATCTCGACCAGCTGAAGCGCGAAACCGCGCAAATGGAAAATCTCACCCACCGGCTGTCGGATGACTACCTCGATCTGGATCTGCTGGATGAGCAGGCCCGCTCGGTGCTGGGGCTGTTGCGCGCGGATGAAATCGTCATTCGCTGATCTGATCAGAATTTGACAATCTCGTCTTAAGACCAACGCCCGCAGCCCCGCTCGCGGGCGTTTTGCTGTTCCGCCAGCAATAGGACCACCATCCTTACCCCAGCACCACACAGTTACCGTGCAAACGGTCACCGGCCTGGCCTGCTGCCCTCAGGTTACCCCCGGAAAACACCATCGCCTTTACCCCTTGGTGACGGAACGTCATAATAACACTCGCATGACGTCGTAAAATCCATTATGAACTAGTTTAGCATTAAACTATCTAGCCTTAAGGGGGAGCCCGCCACTATGGCTGCGAGAAAAAGTGTCAAGAAACCAAATGTTTCTGCCGATGAGCTGCTCGAATACTACCGCGAGATGCTGCTCATCCGGCGATTCGAGGAAAAGGCCGGCCAACTTTATGGCATGGGTCTGATTGGCGGCTTCTGCCATCTCTATATCGGCCAGGAAGCGGTTGTTGTCGGCCTTGAGGCCGCCGCCGAAGATGGCGACAAACGCGTGACTTCCTATCGCGATCACGGCCATATGCTGGCCTGTGGCATGGACCCGGACGGCGTGATGGCAGAACTTACCGGTCGCGAAGGCGGCTACTCCAAGGGTAAGGGCGGCTCCATGCATATGTTCTCCAAGGAGAAGCATTTCTACGGCGGCCACGGCATCGTCGGCGCTCAGGTACCACTGGGTGCAGGCCTCGCCTTCTCTGACAAATACAAAGGCAACGACCGCGTGACATTCGCCTATTTCGGCGATGGCGCGGCCAACCAGGGCCAGGTCTACGAGACCTACAATATGGCGCAGCTTTGGGATCTGCCGGTGGTTTTTGTCATTGAAAACAACCAATACGCCATGGGCACCTCGGTCCAGCGCTCCACCAAATCCCCCGCCCTGTGGAAACGCGGCGAAGCCTACGGCATCAAGGGTGAAGAAGTGGACGGCATGGATGTGCTGGCGGTGAAAGAGGCCGGCGAACGCGCTGTCGCCCACTGCCGCGCAGGCAAAGGTCCCTATATCCTTGAGGTCAAAACCTACCGCTACCGTGGTCACTCTATGTCCGACCCCGCGAAATACCGCACCCGCGAAGAGGTGCAGAAAATGCGCGAGGAACGCGACCCGATCGAGCAAATCCGCTCAATGCTGCTGACCGGCAACCACGCCAGCGAGGATGACCTGAAGGCGATCGACAAAGAGATCAAGGACATCGTCAACAAATCCGCAGACTTCTCCAAGGAAAGCCCGGAACCGGCGCTTGAAGAACTCTGGACCGATATTTATGCGGACGACCTGCCGCAAGAAACCGCCTGAGGGGACGAACAAGATATGGCAACTGAAATCCTGATGCCCGCCCTGTCGCCAACCATGGAGGAAGGCACCCTGGCCAAATGGCTGGTCAAAGAGGGCGATACCGTAACCTCTGGCGACATCCTCGCCGAGATCGAAACCGACAAGGCGACGATGGAGTTCGAAGCCGTTGATGAAGGCACCATCGGCAAGATCTTGATCGGTGAAGGCACCGAAAACGTGAAGGTCAACAGCCCCATCGCGGTGCTGCTTGAGGATGGCGAAAGCTACGACCCCGATGCGGCACCCGCAGCATCCACGCCGTCCGCAAGCGAAGCGCCGGCGGCAGAGGCACCTGCGGCGCCCGCAACCGCCGCCGCTGCTGCCGCAGCCCCCGCCGCACCGGAAGTGGACACCACCCCCGACTGGCCCGAGGGCACCGAGGTGGTGCAGACCACGGTTCGCGAAGCGCTGCGGGACGCGATGGCTGAAGAGATGCGCGGCGACGAAGACGTCTTCCTGATGGGCGAAGAAGTCGGCGAATATCAGGGCGCCTATAAAATCTCGCAGGGTCTGTTGGATGAATTCGGCCCCAAACGCGTGATCGACACCCCGATCACTGAACACGGCTTTGCCGGCATCGCCACCGGTGCGGCCTTTGGCGGTCTGCGTCCCATTGTGGAATTCATGACCTTCAACTTTGCCATGCAGGCGATTGACCACATCATCAACTCTGCGGCCAAGACGCTGTATATGTCCGGCGGCCAGATGGGCGCGCCCATGGTGTTCCGTGGTCCCAATGGAGCCGCTGCCCGCGTCGGCGCCCAGCACTCTCAGGACTACGCCGCCTGGTACATGCAGATCCCCGGCCTGAAGGTGGCGATGCCCTACTCCGCCTCCGACGCCAAAGGTCTGATGAAAACCGCAATCCGCGACAACAACCCGGTGATCTTCCTCGAGAACGAGATCCTCTACGGCAAATCCTTTGATGTGCCGAAGCTGGATGATTACACCGTTCCCTTTGGCAAGGCCCGGATCTGGCGCAAGGGCGAGGATGTCACCATCGTCTCCTTCGGCATCGGCATGACCTATGCGCTGGAAGCGGCGGAAAAACTGGCCGAGGAGGGTATCAGCGCCGAGGTCATTGACCTGCGCACCCTGCGCCCGATGGACACCGGCTCCATCATCAAATCGGTGATGAAGACCAACCGTCTGGTCACTGTTGAGGAAGGCTGGCCGCAGGGCTCTGTTGGCAGCTATATCTCCTCTGTGGTGATGCAGGAGGCGTTTGATTACCTCGATGCCCCCGTCATCACCTGCACCGGCAAGGACGTGCCCATGCCCTATGCCGCCAATCTCGAAAAACACGCGCTGGTCACCACCGATGAGGTGATCGAAGCCGTGAAACAAGTGACCTACCGGTAAGGAGAGACAGCGATGCCCACAGAAATCCTGATGCCCGCCCTCTCTCCCACGATGGAGGAAGGCACGCTCGCCAAATGGCTCGTGAAGGAAGGCGACACTGTCGCCTCCGGCGACCTTCTGGCGGAAATCGAAACCGACAAGGCGACGATGGAATTTGAGGCCGTCGACGAAGGCACCATCGGCAAGATCCTGATCCCCGAAGGCTCTGAAGGCGTGAAGGTCAACAGCCCCATCGCCGTGCTGCTGGAAGAGGGCGAAAGCGCCGATGACATCGCCGCCACACCGGATGCCCCCGCTGCCGCGGCAAACAAGGCCGCCCCCGCAGCGTCCGAGGAAGCTGCTTCCGCGCCAGCTCAGGCCACCACGGCGGCAACACCAGCGCCCGCCGCCCCGCAGGGCGCCGATGGCAACCGCATCTTTGCGTCCCCCTTGGCGCGCCGTATCGCGGCTGACAAGGGGTTGGATCTCTCCCAGCTGAGCGGTTCCGGCCCCCGTGGCCGCATCGTGAAGGCCGACGTGGAAAATGCCAAACCCCAGGCCGCCGCCGCTCCGGCAACCGCCGCAGCCTCTGCCGCAGCTGCCGCCCCCACAGGCCCCTCTGCCGATCAGGTCGCCCGTATGTACGAAGGCCGCACCTATGAGGAGGTTAAACTGGACGGCATGCGCAAGACCATCGCCGCCCGCCTCACCGAGGCCAAGCAGACGGTGCCGCATTTCTACCTGCGCCGCGACATCCAGCTGGATGCGCTGCTGAAGTTCCGCGGTGAGTTGAACAAGCAGCTGGAAGCCCGTGGCGTCAAACTCTCGGTCAATGACTTCATCATTAAGGCCTGCGCCCTGGCGCTGCAGGCCGTGCCGGACGCAAACGCGGTCTGGGCCGGGGACCGCGTGCTGAAGATGGAAGCCTCCGATGTGGCGGTCGCCGTCGCGATTGAGGGCGGATTGTTCACGCCCGTCCTGCAAAACAGCGACACCAAATCGCTCTCGACCCTGTCGACCGAGATGAAGGACCTCGCCAAACGCGCCCGTGACCGCAAGCTTGCGCCGCATGAATATCAGGGTGGCAGCTTTGCGATCTCCAACCTCGGCATGTTCGGCATCGACAATTTCGACGCCATCGTGAACCCGCCGCACGCAGGCATCCTTGCCGTCGGCGCCGGGGTCAAAAAACCGGTTGTGGGTGCGGACGGCGAACTGGCCGTGGCCACCGTCATGTCAGTGACCATGTCCGTCGACCACCGCGTCATCGACGGCGCCCTTGGCGCGGAACTCTTGAACGCGATCAAGGACAATCTGGAAAACCCGATGATGATGCTGGCCTGAGCCACCGCACCTCAACGGAGACATAAAAGGACCGGGGCATTGCTCCGGTCCTGTTATTATGCGGCTTGAGTTTTGGGGTTGGCTGCGCCTGTGTAGCTGCCCGCGATAGGCATCCCGCGATAGACCACAGGCGAAATGGGGGGTGCACCAGCATCCGCAGCGCGCGATCTCCGGACTCGCTCTGCCTGTACCGGCCAAATATCATGCGATCTCCGCTCAGCGGACAAAGCCGCTGTTACAAAATAAGGCTGCGCGGTTTACTTAGCTACGAAATTTACCTTGAGTACCGTATTGGACTGGTCAAACACCCTGCTTAGGTCGGTTTCCTCAGAAGAGAAGCGTGAAAGTGTCACGCCCCATCTCCGGCTATCATCTCTTTCAAACTGTGACCAAAGCTGAAATGCATCCCATTCTGTCAGCCCATGACTGTCATCCAACGTGAGCATTGGGAATTCGGATGCCACGAGTGCGGTAGTTAAGGCTGCAAATTGGTCACGTTCTTCAGAATTCATGTGGAGCAGAACATCTGATATAGAACAATGGCTTGAGGTTAACTCCAGAACAAATTGGCTCTTGGGGTCAGCCCAACTCTGCCGTATGCCAACAGGGACAAGATCAGATAGATCAGGTGCTGAACCCACATCGCCTAACTTTGAAACTGGGACGCAAACGGCCCTAAATAGCTCCACAGCGGCAATAGCTCTTTCTGGCTGACGCTCATAATTGTGTCGGATGCCAAGCCCAAGGGCCAGTCCGCCAATGGCGACCAAACCCAACTTACTTGCAAACTTCATGAGTATCTCCGGTGTTTTTTGGCGCACCTTGGAGGTTCAAACTATTCCATCAATGAGCTAACCGCCACGGGTAAATTGGGCTCGCAGCCGACTTGCGGCGGTGCGGCAGTAGGGTTGCAGCGATACCGCAATTCGTCTCAGCCGCTCGTTGATCGCAGCCCGCCCAATCACATCATTCACTCCGAATGTAACATCACGAACGGAACTGACAAGCGGGCCGCATTGCGACGCCCCAGCCACGTACGAAAAACGCCGATAGCAATACCCCCCAGCCCACGAAAAAAGGGGCCGACCACGTCGCGCCCCTTCATCGTCATCTTTCCAAAAATACTCACAGGCAAACCTATGGCGGCACTCGCAACACCCGCGATGGTCCCCCGCAGCGCAGCCTTACTGCGGCTTGCCGCCTGCCAGCACCTGATTCATGCTGACCGAGGGCTGATCGCACCCGGCTTCGCCAACGATCTTGGCTGGCACGCCTGCCACAGTCTTGCAGGGGGGGATCTCCTGCAACACCACCGATCCGGCGGCAATTCGGCTGCAATGGCCGACCTTGATATTGCCCAGAACCTTGGCGCCGGCCCCGATCAGCACCCCATCGCCAATCTTCGGATGGCGGTCTTCCTCTTCCTTGCCGGTGCCGCCGAGGGTCACCGAATGCAGCATCGACACATTGTCGCCCACCACAGCTGTCTCGCCAATGACGATGGAATGGGCGTGGTCGATCATGATGCCGCGGCCGATTTTGGCCGCCGGATGAATATCGACGCCAAAAATCTCGGAAATTCGCATCTGGAAGAAATAGGACAGGTCGTAATCGCCCTGCTGCCACAGCCAATGGGCGACCCGGTAGGCCTGCACCGCCTGATAGCCCTTGAAGTAGAGGATCGGCTGCAACAGGCGATGGCAGGCCGGATCACGTTCATAGACCGCCATCAGATCGGCGCGTCCGGCGGCAATCAGATCCGGGTTTTCCCCATAGGCCTTGTCGACGATTTCGCGCAGGATCACCATCGACATCTCATTGGAGCAGAGCTTGGCCGCAATGCGATAGGACAGCGCCTTCTCAAGCGAGGTGTGATGCAGGATGCAGGCATGGATCAGCCCGCCCATCAGCGGCTGGCGGCTTACGGCGTCCTGCGCCTCGGTGGTGATCTGATCCCAAACCGGATCAACGGAACTAACGGCGTGGCGCGTCTCAAGCATAGCTCTGCCTCCTGTGTTGCGACCAGATTACCTATGTAAGCGCAAAAAGGCCAACCGCAAATCCGTGATGACAGCCATCGGATCTGCTGATCTTTCCGCTCCGCCAGATCTATATTCCGCGCCAGCCCCTTGTTTTCATTGCGCCCAGGGCCGAATTATGACGTTTAACAACGCACGCACAGCCGCTGTGCGGATCTGTGATCGCCCGGAGGGAGACATGGCACAGCGCGCCTCCAAACGGCGGCGGCAGCCGCAGCAGATCGGCCTTAAGGGTCAGCCCCGTGACCTTCGGCCGCCCCATGGTCGCGCAGATGCCGCGCCAGGCGGGCCAGCACCAGTCGCGTGCAGGCCAGATAGGGGGCCACGTCATAAAACGGCTCATCCGCCAGCGTGAATTTCCGCGCCGCCGCACTGAGGGAGCCATCGCCCCAATCCGGGCAGAGCCGCCGGGTACGGCGCGTATGGCGCAACGCCTGCCCGGCCCCGGCAAAGATCCGCTCGCAGAGCGCACGCCGCTGCGCCGGGGCCACCGCCAGCAGGGCGCGGGCGGTGCTGGTGATGTCACCGGGCAGGATAGGCCGTCGCATCGCCGTCCCTCCTCAGACCAGCCGCAGCGCGGTGGCCGCGCCCGCCCCGTAGCGGGCCGAGACCTGCGCCACCTCGACGCGATCCCCCGGCACCACCGCATCCGTCACCTGCGCCGCTGGCAGATAGCTCCAGCCGGGACTGTCCAGCAGCTCTTCGCGCAGCACCTCACTGCCGCGCAGCACCCGCAGGTGGTAGCGCTCCAGATCCTCGCCCAAGGGGATCTCCGCCAGATCCCAGCGGTCGCCGTCAATGCGGCTGCGGCGGATCCAGTTCAGCCCAACCGCACCAGAGCCCAGCGCGCCTTTCTGGCGCAGATGCACCGGCGCATAGGGGCGCAGCCCCTCGCCTGCGAAAGCCGCCTCCAGATGCAGATAGCTCGGGTCATCATAGGGCCGCCGAGCGGTGCCAATGCGGTAATGGCGGCTCAGCCCCCGTTGATTGGCGGCCAGCGCAATCTGCTGCGGGGTGCCATCCAGCGCCACCACATAAGACCCCTTGGGCCATGCCACCGGCATCCGCGCATCACTGCCCTGCTGCCCACGCAGCCGGTCGCGCAGCAAATAGCGCCCCGGCGCGATCAGCTCGGCCTTGGCAAATTGCATCAGCTCCCAATTGCCGGGGCTGCCATCGCCAATCGCCACCAGATTAGCCCCGTTCAACACCGCCAGAGGGTCACGGCTCTGGAACTGGCCGGAGATCATATCGACCTCCAGATCGTCCCCGCGCTCCCAACGGCCCAGCGCGCCCGCAGGCAGCACCGTGTTGGTGATGGCAATGGTAGAGGCCGCGGCCAGAACCTCTTCAAGCGCATAATCCGCATCACTCTGTGCGCCATACAGGGCAACGCTCCCCGGCCAGGGCTGCGCGGTCACTGCCAGATGCGGCGCATGGGGCACCTCATCGCCGCTGATCAGCGGCAGGTCCATGAACAACGGCAGCACCGGCACTGGCGCCGCAAAGGCGGTGACACCGGGCAGTTCCTCCGGCACCGGTGCGGGGTGGTAGTTCTCCGGCTCAATCCGCACCGCCTCGATCAGCTGCGCCGCGCCCTGTTCCACCCGGTCGATCCGGTAGCGCGCCTGCGCACCGCTGCCGACCTCCGCACCCGCCTCTGAGCCCAACTCTAGGCCTGCCTCTGCCCCCGCAAGCGGCAGGCGGATCACATCGCCCGCGCCCAGCGCCATGGCGGAGGGCGGCAGCTCCAGCCGCAGGGTATCACGGGCCATACGGGCCTCGCTCAGCCAGCGCTCCACCACCTGCCGCCCCTCGGCGCGGGTCAGCGCCATCGGCAGCTCATTGTCGCTGACCGCATGGGTGGCCTCATCGGGCAGCACCGCCTCCTCGCCGCGCAGATCATGGCGCCCGCCCCATTCGACAAAGCGCAGCCGCATCCGCCCGGCCAGCTCGGCCTCCGGCGCGCGGGTCTGTTCCAGCACCCCGTCCAGCTCCTGCCCCTCAACCAGTTGCGCCAGATCCAGCGCTGCGTCCTGTCGCCCGTTGCGCAGGCGGAACCGCAGGAGCCCGTCACGTTCGATGGCATCCACCCCGTGGCGCAGCAACAGCGGTTGCAGCGCGGCGCGGGCCTCCCCGACATCGCTGATCGCATAGCCGCGCACCAGCGCAGGCAGGTCGCTCACATCAATCGCCGCAACCCCAGAGGCGGCACAGATCTCCTCCAGCACCGAGGCCAGCGTGCGCTGCCCCACCCGGCCGTTCAGCCAATGACCCCGCAGGTAATTCTCGCCGTCGCTCCAGACCTCCACCGCATTGGGAAAGGTCGGAAAAGGCCGCGCGTCCCAGGCCCAGACATAGGCGTTGGACATATCCAGCATCGGCCCGCCATAGATCTCTGAGACCGGGTTATTCGCCGCCTCCCCCCAATAGCCCAAAAGAGCACGCAGATAGGCCAGCTGCATCATGTCATCGCGCTGCCCGTCAGAGAATTTCGGCAGTTTGGATTCCGAGCTTTTGGGATCCAGAAACTTGTTCGGCTGATTGGTCCCCTTGTCGATGGCGGCACAGCCCAGTTCGGTGAACCAGATCGGCTTGCTCTCAGGCTCCCATGCTGTGGGCAATGCGGCCCGTTCGCCGTTGATCCGGTCATGATGCGGCTTCGACCACCAGCTGCGCAGATCCTTGTAGCGCCAGATCCACGGCTCCTCATACGCCCCATCGGTGATTGGTGTGCGGATCTGGGCCGCCTCCGCCTCGGGCGAGTGGTAATACCAATCATAGCCCTCCCCGCCTTCGATATTGGCGCGCAGATAGCTGAGGTCATAGATATTGGGCGTGCCGGCCTTGGCGTCCAGATGATCCTCCCCCTCGCGCCAGTCGGACAGCGGCATGTAATTGTCGATGCCGATGAAGTCGATCTCCTCATCCGCCCACAGCGGATCAAGGTGGAAATAGCGATCCCCCTCCGGGCTCTGGTAGCCCCAGTATTCCGACCAGTCGGCGGCATAGCCGATCTGGGTGTCCGGACCAAGGATCTGGCGCACCTCCTGTGTCAGCGCCCGCAGCTCTGCCACGGCGGGAAAGCCCGCCTCATCGCGGATCTGGGTCAACCCACGCATTTCCGAGCTGATGCAGAACGCCTCCACCCCGCCCGCCGCGGCACAAAGCGCGGCATTATGCAGGATAAACCGCCGCAGCCCCCAATCCTCCAACGGGCCGCTATAGGTGACGCTCCCGTCAGCCACGGTGAAATCCGCCGCCGTCACTGTGCCAAAGAACTGCTGCACCTCATCCCGTGCCATAGCCGTGCCATCAAGGCTGCCGGGCTGGCCCGGTGCCAGTGACAGGGTGATCCGTCCACGCCAGGGCAGATGCGCCTGTCCCGGCTCACCGCTCCAGGGGTCGGGCAGATCATTGCCCGCCATCTGATCCATCAGGATAAACGGGTAGAACATCACCCGCTTGCCCTGCTCCTGCAGTGCGCGAATGGCCTCAACCACCGAGGCATCAGTTGGGGTGCCGCCATAGATCGGCCGGTCCTCCTGCCGCGCGATCAGCTCTGCCTCTGTGCGGGTCAGACCCGCGACGGACCAGGGCATATTCGCCCCCTCGATATGCTGGCGCTCCACCTTGGGTTTGATGGTACAGTCCCCGCAGCGCAGATCATCGCCGAACCACGACACAATCAGCGAGGCCGCGCCACAGGCGGGCAGCTCCTCTCCCAATGTGGTGAGCGAGGTCACAAGATCGGTCTCTCCCGAAGGGCTGTGTGAATTGGCCGGTTTGGCCTGTCCCGGTCCATGATCATAATGCACCGGCGTCGTGGCCAGCGCATACTCCCCGGTCCCCGGCATCAGCGCCACGCCCTGAACCAGCTGCGGCAGATCCAGATCATAGGTGCTGGCGGCCGGCTGCTCGGCACGCAACACCTCAAACGAGAATTGCGGCACCCGGTTGCCAAAGCGTTCCAGCGCCAGGTTCTCCATCACCACATAGGCGGTGCCACGATAGGCGGGCACCTCGCCCGTGCCCTCCACCGCCTCGATCACCGGATCGGGCAGCTGGTCCATGGTGCCGCGATAGACGGTCATGTTCAAATCCTTGGGCGCGACCTCCTCACCATCGGCCCAGACCCGCCCGATGGAGGCGACCTCCCCGGCGCAGACCGCCACCGCCAGCGAGACATCATAGCTGTAGCTGGTGACCTTGGGCTGGCGCGGACCGCCGCCCTTGCCACCGCCGCCACTGGTGGTGGAGGTCTCGCGGAACTCAGACGACCAGATCACCTGCCCGCCCACCCGCATCCGGCCATAGACCTGCGCAATCGGCTGGCCATCGCTGGCATGGGTCAGGCGGAAGCGTTCCACCCGGCCGGTCTCCACCGGCTCACTGCCCGCCCCCAGCAGGCGGCTGTCGATGGCACGCCCGACGGTGGCGCCAAGTGCGCGGCCAATCGCTACCGAGGACAGACCCGCCACAGCCCCCCCAACCGAGCCGCCAAGTGCCGCCCCCGCCGCAGAAAGAAGAATGGTCGCCATCACGTCACCTCATCAGCATCAACATCAGGAAAGGAAAACCGCGCCACGATCCGCCGGTGCCACGGCTGGCTCAGCGCGTTTTCAATCACACCGTGGCCGCTATAGGCATGGATGAACCGCGGCATGGCGCCGGTTTCAGTTTGCAGCGCGATATGTTTGGCCACCGCCCCCAGGCGCATACGGAACAGGATCACATCCCCAGCGCGCGCCTCGGTGAGGGGTCTGGGCGTGAGATGGCGCAGAGCCGCCTGCCACAGCGCCTCCTCGCCCTGCGGTTCGGACCAGTCCATCGTATAGCCCGGCACCGTCTCAGGCTCCTGGCCGTAGACCTCACGCCAGAGCCCCCGGATCAGGCCGAGACAATCGCAGCCAGCACCGCGCCGGGCGGCCTGATGCACATAGGGCGTGCCCAGCCAGCCCCGTGCTGCCGCGACCAATGCGGTGCGGGATACCCCCGTCGCGCCACTCATCTGCGGCTGCCGCCGGTGTTGGTGCCGCTCTGGCGCGGCACGCTCATCACCCAGTCTTCGCCGGGAATATCCGGGAAGCCCTGAAAATTGACGCCATTGTTGAACTTCAACCGGCAGGTCTTCAGCCGCTTGTCGCAGCCTGCTGCCAGATGCAGCCGATCGCCGGGCTGCACCGTCGCACGCAACGGCTCCCACAGGGTCAGCTGGCGATGCTCTGCGTTCGGATCCGGCGCGCTTGCGTCCTGTCCCAGACGCCCGGCCTGCTGGCGGTTCTGTTTGATCCAGCCCCACAGCCCCTTGGCCGCCCCACTCATCACCGTGAGGCGGCCAGAGGTGAACCAGTTCGGCTCAAACCCCGGCAGCGCGGCAAAGCTGAAATACTGCCCCTCGCGGATCTCTTCGGCGGCCAGCTCCAGCGCATAGCCCGGCGTGGTCATGTCAAAGCGGCAGGCGCCATCACCCAGCACCGCCGTGCAGGGTTTCTGGTAGATCCGCCCCATCGGCTGATTGAGCGCCTCCGTCAGGCCGCGCAACTCCGCCTCAAAGGCACCACCAGCACGGCGGATCTGGCCGAAACTGCCGCGAAACTGCAACCAGCGCACCGACACATCAGCCCAGTTCACCAGCCAGCAGCGCACCTCCGCGCCGTCAAAGCGCCCGGCCTCAATCTCCTCCTCGCGGATGGCGGCATCGCTCAGCGCGCCAAGCGCCTCGGTATTGTCGACCGCCAGCCCTGTGGCCTGTTGCAGGCTGCGCGCGGTCAGGCCAGTGCCTGCGCGAAACAGCAGACCGGCCTCGCCCTCGGCGGCGCTTTCGAACCGCAGGTCGCGGTCATGGTCGGTAAAGCCAAACCGCACGCCATCGCTGCGGGTGACCAACCAACAGCGACACAACGTGGTCAGGCCGCCTGCTACATGAGTTTGAAATGCCTCGCTTATCCCCGCCATCAGATCCGCACCTCTACCACCGGCACATTGGGCACGTCGCCCGCCTGAAAGGACGCCACGCTGGTCTGGATGCGGTCGGTGTCAAAGCGCACCGGGACATCAAATTCAAACCCCGCCTTTACTGACAGGCCCGCCTCTGGTGGATGCGCCAGCGTGATGGTGCCAAGGGTGCTGTCGAGCGTGTAATCCACCGTCTCCTGCAAAGCGTCCTGCTCAATCCCGATGCGCACGCTGCCCGCCACCGGTTTCGAAATCGGTCGCTGATAAGCATAGCTGCCGGAGCGATAGGTCTTGCTCAGCTGGAACACCTGCTGCGCCCCGTCGCCCATACCGATCACCTGATCGTCAAAGGCCACCTCCTGCGTGGCACGGGCGGATTTGTAGTCGGACCAATCTTTCCAGCGGAAACCATACATCTGGCCTTGCCGCGCCTCGAAAAAGGCAATCAGCGCCTCGATATCCTCCAACCCCCGCAGGCCCAGCCCCGCGTCATAGCGGCGACGGGAATGCGCCCAGGGGGTGTTGCGTTCCTCATGCCCGTTGGCAAGCGTCACCACATCGGTGCGCCGCTCCGGCCCGCCGATTGAGCCGAAGCTCAGCGATGCGGGAAATCTGACCTCGTGAAAATTCATCTGCTGCCCTCCGGTTCAGCGATTGCGGTTGCCACGCGTCAGGGCGCGGCTCAGCTGGGCCGCGATCTGGCCCTGACTGCGTTGAAATCCCTGCACATCGGGAGTCTGGATGTTCATAACGACTGAGGTTGCCCCGCCCCCCTGACTGCGCACACCAAGCGCGCCATCGGCGCCACGGGTCAGCGGCAGGATCGCCTCTGGTCCGGCCTCACCCATCAGCCCGGTGCCGCCGCGCATGGGAAAGCTCACCGGGCCGCTGACGATCCCCCCCTTGGCAAAGGGCATCACCCGGCCTTGTGAAAACGCCGCCCCATCGGCAAAGGGGAGAATGCCGCTCATCAGCTTGCCCACCCCATCCGACAGCAACCCACCCACATGGCTGGTCACGGGTTTGATGGCCGCCGAATAGGTGGTCTGGATCATCGACTGCGCCATCGTATCCAGCGCATCCGAGAGCTTCATGCCGTCAAAGACAACACCGTCAAAGGCCCGGCGCAGCCCCTTGGACATACCGCGTTCCAGTGTTTCGGCATCCTTGCCAGTGGCGGCAAAGGCGGCGCGCACCCGGCGCAGCTCGGCGTCGAACGTGGCCGCCATGCCCGCCGCATCGCCAAGGCTGTCGCTCAGCGCCTCGCCCTGTTGTTCCAGCTGGTTCAGTCCTGTGTCACTCATCGCTTACTGCTCCTGTTTCTGGGGATTTCGGCGCTGCGGGATCCGGGAAGGCGTGCATCAGCTGATCCAGCCCCGCCCGACCCAGTGGCACCGCGCCCGTGTCCTGCCCCAGCATCAGCCGCAGCTCTGCCGGGGTGAGTCGCCAGAACTGGTCCGGCGTGAGGCGCAGCCCCACCAGCCCCGCCCGTATCAGCGCCGGCCAGTCAAGGCCCGTGCTCAGCCCGTCCGTGGTGCGCTGCTGCGGCGTCATGGGGCCACCGATCCCGGCCCCTGTCCCGAAACCTGCGCGCCTGCCTCTCCCGGCAGCGCGAAGCTGCGCGCCAGGAGCTGTGCGGCGGTCCGTGCGGCCTGCATCGGGCCGCCGTCGATATCGGCAGCAGCCAAATCCGCCTCGCTCATCGTGCGACCGCCACCGTGCAGCCCTGCCGCCAGCAGCGCCAGCACATCCGCCGCCGAAAACCCGCCGCTTTCGAACCGGGTCACCAGATCAATCAGCGACCCGGTCCTGAGCCGCGTTTCCAGCGTCGCCAGCGCCCCGAGGGTGAGTTTCAGCGCCAGCGTCTCGCCATTGACCCCAAGCGCCACCTCGCCGGCATAGGGATTGGCTGCATAGGCATTAACGGCTGGGGCTGGCTGTTCAGAGAGGGTCATGATCGGTCCCTCCTTAGATGGCAGTGAAGACCAGCGCCCCGGCGCTGGCCAGCGACAGCTCATAAGTCGCCTCACCATTGTGGCTGCCGGCATATTCCAGCGCGGTCACCTGAAACGCGCCTTCGACAATGCCGAAATCGGGGATGATCACCTGAAACGCCGGGGTGAGCCCGTCAAAGAACAGCTGCCGCGCCCTCTCATCAGTGCCTTCGTCGCGAAAAATACCGGAGCCGGAGATATTCGCCGAACGCACCCCGGCGCCGGACAGCAGCTCACGCCAGCCGCCCTGGCTTTCCAGACTGGTGACATCGACGCTTTCAGCGTTGAAGCTGATACGCGTGGCGCGCAGCCCCGCGATGGTTTCGAACTGACCGTCGCTGGTCATGTCAACCTTCAGCAATAGATCCTTGCCATTCTGAGCACCCATGTGGTGGCCTCCTTTTTGATAGATCGGTGAGCGCTGCGCCAAAAAAGATCAGCTTTTTCGCTCAATTTATTGAAATCAAACATTTTAGGCGAAAACCGTTCGGATATTGATCAGCCATCCTCCAGCCGCGCGGCAAAGCGCAGACGGATCTTGCGCCCCCCGGATTTGCTGCGACTGGCACTGGCGCGTTCAAACCAAAGCCCCACCAGCCGCCCCCGTGAGAGGGTCAGCGATGCCGTCGCCAGGCTGTCGCAGATGCTGGCGGCAATTGCCTTGGCACCGGCGAACCCGGCTGTGTCCGTATGCACGGTGATCTCCATCCGGTGACGTGCGCCAGAGCCACTACGGTCAGACCGGTCGCGCACCTCCTCCGGGCCAAGGGTCACATAGGTCTGCGGCAGCGCGCCTGCTGGCAGCGCATCATAGATCGCGCCATTGAGCGCCGCCGTCAGGTCGGGGTTCGCGCTCAGGTGCTGAAATAACGCTTCCTGCAATGGCAGGGCCAGGGCATAGGTCATGCGCTTGTCTCCTCGGTGGCGAAACAGGTCAGGAAGCGGCCATCGGGGTCGCCTTCGGCCACCGCATCAATGCGGAAAATCCGGGCGCCATCGCGCAGCCGCTGATCTGGTCGGGGCCGTGCCGGGCTGCCGGGCGGATGGGCGCGCAGGGTGATGCGATAGCGTTGCAACGACAGGCTGGTGCCGGATTGGTCGGTGCTGCGTCCAGTGAGTGCACGCAACGCGCACCAATGATGACCAAGCAGTTGCCATGCCTCAAGAAACCCGCCCGCGCCGTCCGAGCTGCGGCGCGGATCTTCCAGCGCCAGACAGCGGTTGAGCCGTGGTGTGAAGCGGGATGTGGTGCGCTGTCGGCTCATGCGCCTGTCCCCGGTCCAAAGCCGCGTCCGTACCCAGCGCCATAACCGCTGCCATGGCCACCGCCCATGCCAAGGCTGAGCCGCAGCGCGCGGTAACGTTCGATCAGGCTGGTGACACCAAATGGCATGCAGCCCCCCTGTAGCCGGGTGTCATCGCGGAATTCATAATAATGCGCCGCCAGCATCAGCACCGCCTGCGCCAGATCACCGGGCAGTGCCGACCAGCTGTTGGCCATGCCGGCCCGCATCAGAATGCGCGCGGTGCCGCCACTGGCAATGGCGGGCAGCGCACTGCCCACCGGACGCAGCCGGGGGTGCTGGCTGTCAGGTTCCAGCCGGTATCGGGCGCTGTCCAGCAGCATCTCATCCCCCACGGCATCTACCAGCGTCACCGATTGGATCAGCTGCACCGGCGCCAGTGGCAGGGCCTGTAGCTGCGGATCTCGCCAGGAATTGAGGGCCAGCACAAAATCCCGCGCCAAGAGTACCTTGCCGGTGCGGGCCTCAATCGCGGCGATGGCCGCACGCAAAAAGCTGATCAGCACCGTGTCCTGCAAACCAGCCTCGTCAAACCCGGTGCCCAGTCGCAGATGCGCCTTGAACGCCTCTTGCGGCAGAACCGCCTCTGGCACCGGTGTCACTTCACTCAACATCATCTTTTCACTCCAACGGCTAATCTAGGGGGCTGAACGGACTGGCTGGGTCGGGACAGATCAGGAACGGATGCGCGCCGGGCTGCTGCCGCAAGACGGAGGGGGCAGCTGGACGGCAGTGGCTCGTGGCGCGCATCCGCGGACGGAACCGGGCTGCCGGTTCCGCCATCGGTCCAAGCGTCAGCTCAGGCCGAATTTCAGCAGCTTGATGGCAGCAAAATCGCTGACATCACCGCCAACACGTTTGGTGGCATAAAACAGCACATGGGGTTTGGCGCTGAAGGGGTCGCGCAGCACCCGCAGATCAGGGCGTTCAGCGATGGTATAGCCGGCCGCAAAATCACCAAAGGCCACCGCATAGCCGTTTACATCGGCGTCGGGCATGTCCTCGGCGATCACCACCGGATAGCCCATCAGTCGCGCCGGTTCTGCGGCGGCCAGTCCGTCGGACCACAGGAAGCGGCCATCGGCGTCCTTCAGCTTGCGCAGCAGACCGGCAGTTTTGGAGTTCATCACAAAGCTGGCGTTGGCCCGATACTGCGCGCCAAGCGCATAGACCAGATCAATGACCGCATCGCCATCGCCGATATCGCCCTCAACACCGGTGGTCACATAGCCGATATTGCCCCAGCTCCAGCTGTCATTGGCAATAACCGGATGATACAGCATGCCGGTGGGCTTATCGACGCCATCACCATTGATGAAGGATGCCGCCTCTGCCCGCGAAAATTTATCGGCGATGCGCCCCGCCAGCCAGCCCTCGATATCAAAGGCGCTGTCGTCCAGCAGCCTTTGCGAGGCCTTGGGCAGCGCGCTCAGCTCATGCAGCGGGATGGTGATCCGGTCGATCACCGGGGTGGATGTTTCCATCGTGGCGGTGGTTTCATTCGCCCAGCCATGGCCAATATCACCATGGTCGATCAGCACGTCATACGATGTCGCTTCTACCGTCACCACCGACGCCACGGCGCGGATTGACGCGGTGCTGGTCAGCACCGATTTGACCGTCTCGGCGGTCTGGGGATCGACGAGATAACCACCGTCGCCGTTGACGGTTGTGCTCATTGCCTTGGCATCCAGATCCAGGCCGCGCAGCTCGGCGTCATCGCCACAGCGCAGATAGGCATCAAAGGCCTTTTGATGGGGCGCGCCGCCTGTGTCAGCAGCGGCCAGAGGGGGACGATTGGCAAAGTGGGATTTGCGATCCAGCATGGTCATACGCTCTTCTGTCTGTTTCAGTTTCAGGGCAATGTCGTCTTTGAATCCGTTGAAATTATGCATGAAATCCGCGACGGCCTGTTTGACCTCATGGGGTGCGGAGGTTGCGTGCAACGGCGGTGTTTGGTGGCTCATCTCTCTGTCCTTTGATGGTCTATGGAAAAGGCTCAGGCCCGGCGGGATCAGGCAGCCGGGGTTAGATTGGCACCGCTGCGCAGCAGGTCGATAACCTCACGCCAGATCTGCGGGGTCTCGTCCACGGCCGGTTCAAGATCGGTAACGAGCAGCCCGTCTGATTTGGCGGCAACGGCGGGTTCAGCGGTGGCGGTGACACGCGCGGTGGGCAGCATTGGAAAGGTCACCAGCGACACCTCCCATAGATCCAGCTCGCATAGGCAGCGACCGCCACCTTTGCGCTGCGTGGCGCGGCGGGCGCGATAACCGATGGAAAGACCATCCAGCGCCCCCACTGCGATCAGGGCAGCGGCATCGGCGCCCTTTTGGGTGCGGGTCAGAATGCGGCCTTTGACATGGAGCCCACGGGCGTCCTCGCGCACCTCGTCCCAGACACCTATGGGCTGGGCCGGATCATGCTGCCACAGCATTTTAACCGTGATACCCGCCTTTAAAAGACGGTCGAGTGATGCCTGATAGGCCCCCGGCTGCACAAGATCACCGCCGCCATCGACGCAGCCGAACAGGCTGGCGTAGCCGCTAATGGCAACCATATCATCGGCCTTGGCATCAATCGTCAGATCCTCGCCGAAGCGGGCGAACTTATGTTCTAGATGCTCATCATGTCGCATCATCTTCCCCTTATATCTCATTGAATTCATGTGTATTACTGAACCACCAGAAAGGACTGAAACGCCTGCGCCAAAATGACCGCAGCAACGCCGTAGACGGTGAGCCAGAGCCGTTTTTCCATCCGTTCCATCATCATCTCCAGCCGGTCGAGCCGACGGTTCATCGCCTCTTGCTGTATTTCAGCAATGCGTTCATGGGCGGTGAGCCGCAGCCCCGGAGAGCATTCAAACGGCGGGATCGGGATCTCAGTCATCGCGCTCTGCCTCCTCTTGCGGCGGCAGGCCCAGAAGGCGGCGTTTTTCTGCAACGCTCAGAAAGTCGGCGCTGGCCACACGGCGCCACTGCGCCTCACGTTCGGAGGCCAATGCAGACACCTGATCAAGGTCCGGTTTCAGCGTCACCGCAGACCCCTGATAGCGCGACAACCAGTCCGACAGCGTGGCCGTGACACGGGTCACAAGCGGCAGCACGGTGAGTCGGTAAAAGGCGCGGTTGGCCTCTTGATAATTGGCATAGGTGGCGTCGCCGGGCAGTCCCAACAGCATCGGTGGCACCCCAAAGGCCAGCGCAATCTCACGCGCAGCGGCGTCCTTGGTCTGGTGAAATTCCATATCCGATGGCGAGAAGCCCATCGGTTTCCAATCCAGCCCGCCTTCGAGCACCATCGGACGGCCGGCATTGCGCGCACCTTGGAAATTCATTTCGATTTCGTCGCTTAGGCGTCGAAACTGATCCTCTGCCATCAGCCCCTGACCATCGCTGCCGCTCCAGACCAGCGCGCCAGAAGGCCGGGCTGCATTGTCCAAGAGCGCCTTGGACCAGCGCGAGGCAGAGGTATGCACATCCACCGCCATGGCGGCGGCCTGCATCGGCGACAGCCCGTAGTGATCATCCTGCGGGTGAAAGCTGCGCAGATGGCAAATCGGGGCGCAGGGCATGGTCACATCAAAGCGGTGTTTCCGGCCCGACACGCTGTAATCATAGGCCACGGGCCAACCATCGCTGCCAGGCACAACACTCATCCGATCGGGGCGCAGTACATGCAGTTCGACCGGCAATACGTCGCGACCGTCGGGATCGCTAACCGCCTCAATATAAGCGTTGCCCGACAACAGCAGGTGGCCAAACAGCGCCTCCAACAGCTCGGCGCGGCCTTGGGCGGCATTGGGGCGGGCCAGCAACGCCAGCAGCGGGTGGCTGTCGTAGCGCTGTGTGCCGTCCTGCAACACCAGCGGCAGCGCTGCGGCGGCCTCAATGATCATCTTGACGGCGCGGTAGCCGACTGGATTGCCAGCAAAGCCGCTGCGGGTCAGTGAACTGCTGTCGCGGGGGCTCCAGCCGGCGCCACCGGTGCTGCCATGCCAGGCCACCACGCGGGCGGCGGCGCTTGTCTTGGTTTCGACGGGCTGTTGCTTGCGCCGCAGGAGGTCAAAGACCATGGGCCACTCCTTTGATTGAAGGGGCGAAGGATGCCCCTGTTTGCTGTGATCCTTTATGACGGCTAGAATTGAATAAGATTTGAGCGAGGCGTGCGCAGGGCCCGCAACACTTGTCGTAAGTATCTGCATAAAAACGAAAAACGCCCGCATCACTGCGGGCGTTTCGGAGGCTGTCAGCCGGGGTGTGATCAGCTCACAACATGCGCGCGCGGGGCATCCGGTGGCGATTGGCCGGGGTCAGGATCAGCTCCTGCACCGCCCAGACCAGCGCATCCAGCCGGTCGGGAGAGCCTTGCCCCAGAAAGCCGCGCGGGGTCATTTGGCAAAGCTGATCCTCCAGCGCGCCAAGTTCCGGCAGGTGCCGCACCCGGCCCTGTTCATAAAGTGCCGCAACCGGTTCGGCCCGCGCGCCCTTGCCCCGGCTGGCATGCAGCGCGGTGAAGGGCACCAGCGGATCAATCTGGCGCAGCAGGCTTTCGACCAGAGCCCCGCCCTGATTGACCTCGGCGACCACGCGGTCGGCGCCGTAGCGGTCGCGCGCATCAATGGCGGCCTGCGCCCAGGTCAGCGGACCAACCCCCTGCACGGTGCAATCAGCCAGCACATAGGCGCACCAGTCCTGTGGCGGCCCCTGCAACGTCGCCCCAACCACCATGATGCCGCAGGCGTCGGAGCGTTTGCCCGCGCTCACCGCAGGATCAACCGCCACCACCACCCGGTCCAGTGTTGGGGCCTTTGCGATCTGCGCCGCAACCAGCCCGGCATTGGTCCAGAGCGCGCCGTCGACATCCTGCAACAGGATGCCGTCCAGCTCTTGTCGGCCCAGCCGCGACCCGGCGTAGCGATTGCGCACCTCTTGCAGGAAGGACGCTGCCAGATTGGCGCGGTTGGCCTCCGTCGCGGCATGGGTCTGCACCGTAGAGGGGCTGGCAAGCAGATCGCGCAGCACACCCACATTGCGCGGCGTTGTGGTGACGCAGACACGCGGGTCCTGTCCCAGCCGCAGCGCAAATTGCAGCATGTCCCAGCTGTCCTGCCCGCGCTTCCACTTGGCCAGCTCATCCGCCCAGGCGGCATCAAACTGCGGTCCACGCAGCGCCTCTGGGTCATGGGCCGAAAACGCCTGCGCGGTGGCCCCGTTGGGCCAGATCAGCCGTCTTTCGGTGGCTTTCCACGTCGGGCGGCGGTCGGGGGGCGTGCAGGCAAGGAGGCCGCTGTCGCCTTGGACCATGACATCGCGCACCTGATCATAGGTTTCCCCAAGCAGCGCGATACGTCGGGCGCCGCCTGCGGACAGCGGTGTTGCCCCTTCGGCCAGCGTGCGCACCCATTCGGCACCGGCCCGGGTTTTTCCCGCCCCCCGTCCGCCAAGGATGACCCAGCTGCGCCAGTCCCCCGCAGGCGGCAGCTGATGTGGCAGCGCCCACAGACCAAAGAGATAGGGCATCGCACAAAGATCATGATCACTGAGCCGATCCAGAAACATCTTCTGCATCAAAGCTGGCGCGCAGGCGAGCCAGTCGGCCTTCGATTTCATCACGGGCGGCATCAAGGTCAAGCCCGGCTGCGGCTTGGTGCTGTTCGCTTTGTTCGACAAGGGTTTTCTCCACTTTCTGGCTGTCACGTATCAGGCTTTCCAATTTGGCGATGCGCGGAGTGCTGCCGCCCTCATCCTCATCGCAGGCAAGACGTTCGAGCATCTGCTCTGCCTCCTGCCGGAGCCGTTCGATGGACCTGTGGAGTGAGAAAAGAAGATCAGCGGTCTTGGCCAGCCGATTTTCGGGTGTGTATTGCGTCATGGGTCGGGGACCTCATAAAAATGTGGTCTCCGTCGAAGGAAAGAAACCCTGGCCCGGCCACACACCAAAAGGCGTATAGTGGTTGAACGGAGTTCTTTTCCAGCTGCAGGGGTTTGATAGCATAGACCAGCGTAAAAGTCAAAAATCACGACTTGAGGCTTCGACCTCAGATAGTTGAATTCATTAATAAAACCGAGAATTCTCTTACCGTGGAGTTAATCTGAAACCCCTTGCACGCAGACAAAAAAAGGGACGCCAAAGCGCCCCTTCTCAAGTCATGATTTACGGATGTTGAGCGATCAGTTGCTGTTGCGCTGCGCTTCGATCTCGCGCCATTTGGCAACATTGCGATTGTGTTCATCCAGTGTGACAGCAAAGGCGTGGCCACCGGTGCCATCAGCCACAAAGAACAGATAGTCGCTCTGGTCCGGGTCCACTGCGGCCTCAAGGCTGGCCATGCCGGGATTGGCAATCGGGGTCGGCGGCAGGCCTTCGATCACATAGGTGTTCCAAGGCGTTGCGCGGCGCAGCTCGCTCTGGCGCAGACCACGGCCCAGTACACCCTCGCCCTTGGTAACGCCATAGATCACTGTCGGGTCCGTCTGCAGCCGCATGCCGCGGTTCAGGCGGTTGGTAAAGACCGCTGCCACCTGACGACGTTCCTCGGCCACGCCAGTTTCCTTTTCGATGATCGACGCCAGGATCAGCATCTCTTCCGGGCTGGACACTGCCGAACGGTCCGAACGGCTCTCCCAGGCGGCATTGATGCGCAACGTCTGGCGCTGTTCCATATCCGCCAGGATCGTAGCGCGGTCGTCGCCGGGGCTGACCTCATAGCTGTCAGGCGCGAGCCGTCCCTCAGCCGGGCGCTCACCCGGCTCACCAGTCAGGATGTCCATCGCCTTGAGGGATTCGACCACCTGCCAGCTGGTGACACCTTCGGCCAATGCGATGCGGTAGCGGGTATCGGCGTCGGCTTTCTTCTCATCGTAGATCGCCGGGGTTTTGTCTGTACCGGGCACGAATTCCGCCCGTTCCACAAAACGGTTGGTGGCCGGATCCAGTTCGCGTACCTCGGCCAACACGCGGGTGACCCCAACGCGGTAGACGATTTCCGTGCCGCAGCTGCTGGCGCCGCCACGGGTGATCTGGTCAACAATATCCCCCATCGACGCGCCTGCGGGCACCAGATAGCTGCCCGCCTTTAGCTGGTCGGTTTTGTCAGAATAGCGCACCCCGATCCGAAACAACGGACCAGAGTTGATCGCACCCTGCTCTTGCAGGTTGCGGCTGACCTTGGTCATGTTGCTGCCCGACGGCACGCGCAGGCAGATCGCGCTTTCTAACGGGCCTTCGGAACTGTATTGCGACTGCCCCCAGATGATGACGCCGCCCAGAAGGAACAGCACCACCACCAGGATGGTCAGCATATTAGAGGCGAGGCTGCGCCACATTATTCAGGCTTTCCGAACAGAACAGACGCATTGGTGCCGCCAAAACCAAAGGAATTCGACAATGCGACGTCAATCTTGCGCTCGCGTTTCTGGTTGGGCGCCAGATCCACGGTGGTTTCCACAGCCGGGTTGTCCAGATTGATGGTCGGCGGTGCCACCTGATCGCGAATTGCCAGGATTGAGAAGATCGCCTCAATCGCGCCAGCCGCGCCCAATAGATGGCCTGTGGCGGATTTGGTGGACGACATGGTCACCTTGCCTGCGGCATCGCCCATCATCCGTTCAACCGCGCCCAATTCGATGGTGTCAGCCATGGTCGAGGTGCCATGCGCGTTGATGTAGTCGATGTCGGCAGGCTCTAGCCCCGCATTGGCCAGCGCCGCCCGCATGGAGCGTTCACCGCCTTCGCCGTTCTCAGACGGCGCGGTGATGTGATAGGCATCCCCGGACAGACCATAGCCCAGCACCTCGGCATAGATCTTGGCGCCGCGGGCTTTGGCGTGTTCATAGTCTTCCAGCACTACAATGCCGGCGCCCTCACCCATGACAAACCCGTCGCGGTCCGCATCATAGGGGCGCGAGGCGGCCTTGGGGTCGTCGGCGCGCTTGGTCGACAAAGCCTTGCAGGCGTTAAAGCCCGCGATGCCGATTTCGCAGATCGCGGCCTCGGCACCGCCTGCAATCATCACATCCGCATCACCGGATTTGATCAAACGGGCTGCATCGCCAATGGCATGAGCGCCGGTGGAACACGCCGTCACAACCGAGTGGTTCGGACCTTTGAAGCCAAAGCGGATCGAAACCTGACCGGAAATCAGGTTGATCAGCGCGCCTGGAATAAAGAAGGGCGAGACCCGGCGTGGGCCTTTTTCCTTGATCATCACGGCGGTGTCCGCAATTGACGACAACCCGCCGATACCAGAGCCGATCATCACGCCAGTGCGCAGGCGGCTTTCTTCATCCTCGGGCGTCCAGCCGGCGTCCCGCACAGCCATATCCGCAGCAGCGATGCCATAGAGAATAAAGTCGTCGATCTTTTTCTGATCTTTCTTCACGACCCAATCGTCGGCATTGAAGGTGCCGTCGCTGCCATCGCCCCGTGGAACCTCACAGGCGTAGGTGGTCGCAACGCCGCTTTCGACCGCATCAAAAAGCGTGATCGGGCCCGCGCCGGACTGTCCGTCCAGCAACCGCGACCAGCTTTCTTCGACGCCGCTTGCCAGCGGTGTGACCAAGCCCAGTCCGGTAACTACTACTCGACGCATTTCTTGCCCTCCTTTGCCTCGGCAATTTGTCTCCAAATAGCTTGGATTGCCGCATAGGTGCAAGAGCCGGAACACGAGGGAAGTTTTGCGATAAATTAACGACCCCTTTAGGCTGCAGTTAACACAGATTACGTAACCTATGATTGTTATAAAGTCTGACCCTGCCTTGGCATAGCCCTATTAGCAGCGCTGGACAGACGTGCGGCACCCGTTTGGCAGGGTGTAAGATCAAAGGCTGCGGTCATTAGGGGCATGACGTAAATGGTGCACTTTGGGTTTGTTATTTACCACCCTCCCCGACGGGCTTTTGACCTGCGAAGGAGTCGGCGGACGGCACACCGCCGCCCTTCGCGCATTCGGAGGCTGTTGCCGGCTTTTCTGCTGGTTCTGGTCGGCTTCGTTCTGGACGCTGCCCCTGTGGCGGCCCGTGACTGCCGGATCTTCAACCAGTTGATGACTCTGACATTGGCCAGTGAAGAGCTGCATGAGTATCTGCGCACTGGCAGCAATTCAGCCGCCATTGCGCGGATGGAGCGGTTTCTGTCCAACACCTCCAAAACGGAGCTGAGCCGTGGCATGAAGCAACAGGGGCTGCATGATCTCTACAAGGCGACAGAAACGCTGATGGCGCAACAACGGACCTTGCTGAATATGCTCGCGATACGTGACCGGCGCGGTGCAGAGCGCACGTCGATCAAGCTGTTTGCCCGCGAAACCGTGGCCGCCTACCGGCGCGATCTGGCGCGAATGCCCTGCCGTCGCAGCCATAACAGCGGGTTGAACGAGGGGGAAATGGGCGCGCTCAAGGCGCTAGGCCATATATCTAGCGCCACCGCTGCGGCCGGATCTCTGGGGTTGGTCGCCATTGGCGCCTTGTGTTTTATCATCTACGAGCGGCGGATGACCATCCTGAGACGGCGGCGCAAACGTTATAGCTGCAATCTGGACTGCACCCTTCGGTGCAATAACGAGGAGGCCGAAGCCACCCTTCTGGATATCAGCCAGGAAGGCGCCAAGATCAAATCTGTCATGGCCTGTTCCGTTGGGGACGTGATTGCGCTGGACCTGCCTGATGGCGCGCCGAAAATCGACTTGGGCAGCCGAGTACAATGGAGTAATGCTAACTACTTTGGCGTGAACTTCAAAGAGAAACTGCCACGAGAAGCGGTGAAGGATCTGACCAGCTATCGGCGCCGGGGCGCCGCCCCCCCGCGACCTTTGAGAACAAGCCGCGCATGATTCACACGAGTCATCAGTGGCCTGACCGGACGCCAGTTTGGACGGTGCCCCGGTGCTGCTGACCCCCTTGGCGGGCTAACAGATGCGATGCTGCCCAATGTTTAGAGCAGCATCAGATTTTTGGATCCGCAATTTCAGCCAATGTTCTGGCCAGTTAGATGTCGCAGCGGGTTAGCGGAATTCGGCAATCTCTTCACGGCTGGGGGTCGCGGTCTCTAGCGCCTCAGACAGCGTCAGTGTCTTGCGGAAGAGTGCCCGTCCAACCAGTGTGCCAGAGACCGATCCGATATATTTGAGTCGCGCAACGTCATCCACCGTGCGCACAACACCACTGGCAATCACTGGCGTGCGGGCCTTTTCCGCCAGCCCTGCAATCAGGCCCAGCTGCGCCTCAACATCGGTCATATCGCTTTCGATATCGGTGATGATGATGCCCGCAAAAGGACAGTCGGCAAACGCCTCGATAAAGGCTTCGGGCGTAAAAGAACCGCTTTGCCGCCAGCCATCAGTCATCACCTGACCTTGCCAAACATCCACCGCCAGAACGATCTGATCGGGATGGAGGCGGGTCAGCACACGCACCATCTCAGGGTCCTGCGCCGCGAGGGTGCCCACCACAACGCGGCCGGCGCCCTTGTCGATCCAATGTTCGACATGTTCGCGGCTGCGCATGCCGCCGCCCAGCTGCACTGGAATGCCTGCAGTGCGGATGATTTCCTCCACCAGCTCAGCATTGCGGTTATCGCCTTCAATGGCATCGAAATCCGTCAGATGCATCCATTCGGCACCATCCGCCGCAAAGCTGCAAGCGGTGGCCACCGGGTCCACATGCCAGATCATGGCGGTATCAAGCCGCCCCTTGTCCAGCGTCACGCAGCGCCCGTCCTTCAGCTCCATCGTGGGGTAGATCATCATCACAATGCCCTCCTGTCGTCGGCAGTTTCGCCAAGGCTAGCACGGAGACCGATCACCCCTAAGGAGGAAACCCGACCTCGCATGGGTCGGAAACGTCCACAAACGCAAAACGGCGCCTTCCTGCTCGGAAAGCGCCGTCTGTGATCGTCACCGATTGGGTGGGATCAGGAAGCTTCGCTGATGAACTTCACCGCATCGCCAAAGGTCTGGATGGTCTCGGCTGCGTCATCGGGGATCTCGATGCCGAACTCTTCTTCGAAGGCCATAACCAGCTCAACGGTGTCCAGGCTGTCTGCGCCCAGATCATCGATGAACGACGCGTTTTCGGTCACTTTGTCTTCTTCAACACCCAGGTGTTCTACAACGATCTTTTTTACGCGGTCTGCGACGTCGCTCATGTCAATTCCTCATCTTTTCAGGCATTTGCCCGGTTGTCAGGCCTTCGCCCGGTTCTGCCCTTGCCCGCTCGGGGCGGCGTGGTTGTGCCCGATGCGGGCGATCGTGTCCCGCACAGCGGAACGTGCCCCTGCCGGTCCGGCATGGACCCGCAGATGGCGAATATGCGCCGCCTATAACACAGACCGACGCAGAGGCAAACGATTTCGCAGCATCACTGCAACCGCCGACCCGAAGCCTGTTACCTGGGTCTCAGGTAACAGGGTGAGCATTTGGCCACAGGCAGCGGCACATGCAAGACTTGTATGCGATATTTTTCGTCCCATGTGGATCGACGGTATGATTTTTACATTATTTTTCAGCGGGTTTCAGCCAGACATACCGGTTCGCAAGGCAGCGTTTCGCCCGCGTGCGCCCTGCAATCATACGCAAACCCATCGCAAAATGACCCGAAATCTTACGCAAATCATCACCAAGGCAGGCCGGCATCCGGCACAAGTCCTGAGGCATCCGCGTCACATATCGGTTCGGTTGCAGCGGGGGTCTACAATGAAAACCCCGCCGCCGGACGAACCGGAGACGGGGCAACTGACTCGAGCGTCTGGCGCCTCATCCAAAGAGCTATCAGCCCCCGGATCAGAGCATCGCCATACCGCCGTTCACATGCAGCGTGGTGCCGGTGACATAGCCAGCCTCAGCGCTGGCCAGATACAACACGGCTGAGGCGATTTCCTCGGGGTTGCCCATGCGACCGCTGGGGATCTGGGTCAGGATCGTCTCTTTCTGGGCATCGTTCAGCTTCTCGGTCATGGCGGTCGCAATAAAACCGGGGGCCACCGCGTTAACGGTGATGCCACGGTTGGCGACCTCATAAGCCAGCGATTTCGACATGCCAACCATGCCGGCCTTCGCAGCAGCATAGTTGCCCTGACCTGGGTTGCCGGTGGCCCCTACAATGGAGGAGATGTTGATGATCCGGCCCCAGCGCGCCTTCATCATGCCACGCAGAACGCCGCGACACAGGCGCATGGTAGAGGTGAGGTTCACCTCAAGCACGCTCTGCCACTCCTCATCCTTCATCCGCATGAAGAGATTGTCACGGGTGATACCGGCGTTGTTGACCAGAATATCAACCGACCCCATCGCCGCGATGGCCTGTTTCGGCAGCGCCTCGACCGCCTCTGCATCCGAGAGGTTGCAAGGCAGAACATGGGCGCGCTCGCCGAGTTCCGCCGCCAGTTCCTGCAACGGCGCTTCGCGGGTGCCAGAGAGGCCAACCGTGGCGCCAGCGGCGTGCAGCGCGCGGGCGATATCACCACCGATGCCGCCGGACGCGCCGGTGATGAGGGCAGATTTGCCAGTCAGATCAAACATATGGTTTCCTTTGTCGCATCCCCGGCCCGCGGTCCGCCGTTTTCTTTGGAAGAAAACGGGCCGGAATTCTAATGAAAATTCCGCGTTCAGCCCGCGGTGATGGCGGCCACATCCTCAGCGGTGCCGACCTGACGGCTGGTCAGGCTGCGGTCGATCTTGCGGATCATGCCGGACAGCGCCTTGCCCGCGCCGATTTCCCAGAACTCGGTCACGCCTTTTGCGGCCATGGCCTGCACGCTTTCACGCCAGCGCACCGATCCGGTCACCTGTTCGACCAGCAGTTTGCGGATCTCATCCGGGTCCGTCACCGCATCGGCGCGCACATTGGCGATCAGCGGCACGGCGGGCGATGTAATGGCCACATCTGCCAGCGCCTTGGCCATCACATCGGCGGCAGGCTGCATCAGCGCGCAATGGAACGGTGCGGAGACCGGCAGCATCACCGCCCGTTTGGCGCCTTTTTCCTTGGCGATTTCAGCGGCGCGTTCCACGGCAGCCTTGGCGCCGGAGACCACGACCTGGGTCGGGTCATTGTCATTGGCGGCCTGGCAGACCTCGCCTTGCGCGGCCTCATCAGCGACGGCGCGCACGGCTTCAAGGTCCAGCCCCAGAATGGCGGCCATTGCGCCCTGCCCAACCGGTACGGCGCTTTGCATGGCCTGACCACGTGTGCGGAGGAGCCGCGCTGTATCGGCCACGGAAATCGCGCCAGCTGCGGCCAATGCGGAATATTCCCCAAGGCTGTGACCGGCAACAAAGGCAGCCTTGTCGATGCTGACACCCTCAGCCTCCAGCGCGCGCATAGCGGCGAGCGACGTGGCCATCAGGGCCGGCTGGGCATTCTGGGTGAGGGTCAGGGTTTCGATGTCCCCCTCCCAGATCAGCTGGCTCAGCGCCTCTCCCAGTGCGGCATCCACCTCGTCAAAGACCGCTTTGGCCGCCGGATAGGCCTCGGCCAGCGCCTTGCCCATCCCGATGGTCTGCGCGCCCTGCCCTGGAAACACGAATGCAATTGTCATCTGAGACCTCATCTTCTGTGCACATCTGCGTTGCACCGGGTTTAGACGGAGGTGACGCTGCGTACAAGCACAGCCTTGCGCGGATGCACCAAGCCTGTGCATCAGGTGACAGAGATGCGTGTTGTCTCAGCCTGCTGAGAAGATAGGGTAATCCTGTCGCTCCAGATGAGAAGGTTTTCCCTGACGTGTCCTCCCCTGCCAGTTCTCCCGCCGCCCGTCACAACACCGCCCAACACTATGGCAGCGTCGCCAAGGGGTTTCACTGGCTGACCGCCCTCTTGATGCTGGCCGTGTTCCCGTTGGGGTATTTCGCCAATGATCTGGCACATCACATCCAGAGCGCCGATTTCGACGGCGCGCAGGCGACGCTGAACCGCGCGGCGCTGCTGTTCTCGCTACATAAAACCCTGGGGCTGGCGCTGTTCCTGACTGCGCTCTTGCGTATTCTCTGGGCGTTGAGCCAGCCCAAGCCGGTGGCACTCCACCCCGAACGACAGGCGGAGACCGTGCTGGCGGAGGTGGTGCATTGGCTGCTTTACGGTGCGCTGGTTGCCGCGCCGCTGACCGGCTGGATCCACCATGCGGCGACCACCGGCTTTGCGCCGATCTGGTGGCCCTTTGGCCAGAGTCTGCCGTTTGTGCCGAAATCAGAGGCGGTGGCTGCGGTGTTTGGCGGGCTGCACTGGCTGTTTGTCTGGACCCTTGCCGTGGCGCTGGGGCTGCATATTGCCGGTGCGCTGAAACATGAGGTGATCGACCGCGACGCCACCCTGCGCCGGATGCTGCCGGGGCGCGCACCTGAGGTCACCGCCCAGACCGAGACACCCCATGGTGCCCTGCCGTTTCTGGTGGCGCTGGCGATCTGGGGTCTGGTCTTGGCGGGCGGCGGGGCCTTCGGACTTTATGCGCCGCATAGCCACGCGTCGGCCGACACCACAGCCGCCCACGGAGATGATCATACCCACGAGGTCGCCACAGATGCCGCCCCCGCTGAGGCGCTGCCCGCTGGCGGCTGGGTGGTTGAGGACGGTACGCTGGCCATCGCCATCGTACAGATGGGCAGCGAAGTGCGCGGCCAGTTCGACCAATGGCAGGCGAGCATCGCGTTTGAGGAACCAAACGCCCCCGGCCCGGCAGGCACTGTCACCGTCTCCGTAGCGATCCCGTCGCTGATGCTGGGATCGGTCACCGATCAGGCGATGGGACCGGATTACTTCGACAGCGCCAGCTACCCCACTGCCGAGTTCCGCGCCGAGATTGAGAAGCTGGCGGAGGGATATATCGCTGAGGGCACCCTGCGCATCCGCGACCAGGAGGTGCCGCTGCGCCTGCCCTTCACGCTGGATCTGAACGGTGACACCGCCACGATGTCCGGCAGCGCCGAAGTGAACCGGCTGGATTTCAACATTGGCCAAGGCGTGCAGGACGAAGGCTCTCTGGCCTATGCGGTGACCATCACTGTCGACCTGACCGCCCGCCGCGCGCCGTGACAGTTGCAGCCTGACCGGTTTCTAGCAGCGGCAATGTCCCGGTTCATACAATCAGTATGGCCGGGTCATCTTTGATCGGAGCCTGCAGGACATATCAGGGCGCATAGTCTTTCGCGCCGCTGACCAACCAACCTCATCCGCCCTAGCCCTCTGCAGGGGGCTTACAGCCCATCAAGGAGGATCTCTTGACAGGGGGAAGTCAGGTGTGCTGGACAAGGACGACACCGCTGTCGGGGAACTGGCGTTTGTTGCGCGTTGATGTGAGTGGCGTGGATTTTGCGAGCTGACGCACCTGCCTGACGATTGGGACCTTCTCAATCTAATGACAGGAGGGTCTGATGACCGATCAATATGGTCCCAAACTGCGCCAACGTTTTCTAAAAAAATATGCGGATCAAGGGCCGGCAGCCGAAGACACCGACGATGTACCTGCGTGCGATGCGCGATTTGCGCAGCAATGCCCCGAGAGGGGGTCGCAGTCTCCAACCATCGGCTTCTCTTCGCGGATGCCAGCACTGCTGGCTTTCGATGGAAAGACTACCGTATCAAGCGCAGACACCGCCCGTCGTCACGCAACCGTTTGCTCTCAACGTGCGACACTGCGGCTGTGACCCACAATCCCCACAGACCCAAAACAGCCCGCGCTTTCCTCCTTGTCAGATTTGTCACCGCTGCAGATCACGCCGAACAGCAGCCGCAGACCTTAGACTTTGCTGCCGTTCATCGCTCCAAATTCAATGGCCGTTTTGCCAAAAATCGAGAAATGTGCGAGGTACAGGCTGGGCCAAACCCTCTTTTTCAGTGGTTTTGATCGTCCCGCATACTCAGTAAGTTGGCTGCACAGTAGTGTTTTATGAACTACCCCAGTTTGTAAACCTTCTGGCGCTCTTTGCGCCAGTCGCTTGGTTTCGCACCAAAGACTTCCGCGTCTTTCGTAATTCCGCAGCTTATGAAAATGAACAAAAATTGCATGGAACATATTGGGGGTACAGAACGCGTGCACCCAAGAATCCAAGAGTCAGACAGTATTCTCTCCAAACCGCGTGGGCAGCCGTGCTCCTCGTACCTTTTCCGTAGACAACTTCGGCTCCAAACCGCAGATAGGCGGCCCGGTTCGCGATCGGCAGCATTGGCCGCGTCCCTGGTGACACACCTAACAGAACCATGGCGCCGCCAGAGTTTGACGAGGCCTGCAGGGGCCTGGCATTGGGCGCGGCCCCCAGCCGACCTTGCAAAATTTTGTGAGGGTTGCGGACCTCATGCGCACGCCCCGCGATCTTCTTCTAAATCATTGAACTACCGTAAAAACCGGCGAAATCAGCTCTTTAAATTGACGTTATCCGGGTTTGCACGCCTGCAAGAGGTCTTACCCCTGTCAGAGCAGACAGGTCTTGGAGGCCAGCTCGTCAATCAGAACTTTCTGGTTCTCGGAGTAATCAACCGGCAGGTCGATCAGATGCACGCCCCCGGTTTCAAACGCGGCGGTGATGGTCGGCACCAAATCATCGGTTGCCTCAATCCGGTGCCCCGTCGCGCCGTAGCTCTCGGCATAAGCCACAAAGCCGGGATTGTTGAATTCCAGCCCCCAGTCCTCAAACCCCAGTCCGGCCTGTTTCCAGCGAATCATGCCGTATGAGCTATCGTTGAGCACCATCACCACCAGGTTCAGTTTCATCCGGATCGCGGTCTCAAGCTCTTGTGAATTCATCATGAACCCACCATCGCCGCAGATCGCCATCACCCGGCGATCCGGGTTCAGGAATGCGGCAGCCATGGCCGAGGGCAGACCTGCCCCCATTGTGGCCAGCGCATTGTCCAAAAGCACCGTGTTTGGCTCATAGGCCTTATAATTGCGCGCGTACCAGATTTTATAAATGCCATTGTCGAGCGCGATGATATCCTCGTCGCCCATCGCCCGACGGGTGTCCGCCACAAACCGCTGCGGTGTGACCGGAAAGCGCGGATCGTCGACCCCCTCGCCGAGGTGTTTTTCGACCTCAGCCTTGACGGTGTTAAAGTAAACTTTATCAAAATCGCACCCACCGCCCAATGCATCACACAGCTTTTTGACCGAGGCCGCCAGATCGCCGACCACTTCGACCTGTGGAAAATACACCTGATCGACCTGCGCCGATTTATAGTTGACGTGGATCACCTTCTTGCCGCCGTCTTCCATGAAAAATGGCGGTTTTTCTACGACGTCATGCCCGAAATTGATGATCAGATCAGAACGGTCGATGGCACAATGCAAATAGTCATTGTCCGACAGCGCCGCGGTTCCCAGGAAAAGCTCCGATCGCTCGTCCACCACGCCTTTGCCCATCTGCGTGCAGAAGAACGGAATGCCGGTGGCGTTGATAAACGCTGATATTGCGCTGCGTGCATGTTTCCGGTTGGCACCCGCCCCCAGCAGGACCAACGGCATCTTTGCCGTCCTGATCAGTGCCACCGCGTCTGCGATGGCACTGTCGCTGGCGACCGCGTAGTGGCGCGCATGGGGCGGAATAACGGGTGCCTCGCACGGCTCTTCGGCGATGTCCTCTGGCAGCTCCAGCAACACGGCACCGGGACGTTCCTCACTGGCCAGACGAAAGGCCTCGCGCACCAGGGACGGGATTGAATTGCCATGCACGATCTGCTTGGACATTTTGCAGATCGGATCGAACAGATTAACCACGTCGATGATCTGGAATTGCCCCTGTTTCGAGGTCTTGATCGGCTTCTGGCCGGTGATCATGATCAACGGAAACCCGCCCAGATGCGCGTAGGCTGCGGGTGTTGTCAGGTTGGTGGCCCCTGGCCCAAGCGTGGCCATGCACACGCCGGGCTTGCCCGTAAGCCGCCCGTAGGTTGCCGCCATGAACCCTGCGCCCTGTTCGTGGCGTGTCAGGACCAGTTTGATACTGGAGCGGCGCAGCGATTCAACAAGATCCAGGTTTTCCTCGCCCGGCACCGCAAAGATCTGCTCAACGCCTTCGGCCTCTAGCGCCTGAACGAACAGATCGGATGCCTTGGTGGTCTGGCGGGTGGTCTGGGGTCTTTGGTCGGTCATGTCGGGTCGATCCTTTGGAAGAGAGGCACAGCTTAAGATACCACCACATGCGGCGCGTAATCAGGCAGGACGTTTTTGTAAGGGAAACGCTCATCCATGGGCACCGACGTCCCGTCCGGCAAGACAATGCGCACATGTTTGCGTTTCAACAGCCGCGGCCGACCAACCCCACAGGAATGCGAGATAATTTCGACCTCATGGATCAGGTTCTTGCAGAAATTGGCGACTTTGACCGATTTCTCGGCTGGGTTCAGCCCGTTCTGCAAGCGTTTGTTATGGGTGGTGATGCCGGTTGGGCAAGTGTTCTTGTTGCACTTCAACGCCTGAATGCAGCCCAGTGAGAACATAAAACCACGCGCCGAGTTGATGAAATCCGCACCAGAGGCCAGGGCCCAGGCAACTTCGGATGGGGTGACCAGCTTGCCTGATGCAATGATCTTGATCCGGTCGCGCAGCCCGTATTCCGTCAGTATGTCCACCACAAGCGGCAGCGATTCCCGCACCACCAGCCCAACATTGTCCATCAGGGGCATCGGCGCGGCACCGGTGCCGCCATCGCCACTGTCAACGGTAATGAAATCCGGGGCGGATTGCAGGCCACGGCGGTGGATTTCTTCGGCCAGTTCAGACAGCCAGCCGTAGCTTCCCAGCACCGCCTTAAAGCCAACGGGTTTGCCGGTAACCGCACGAATATGGTTGATCATATCCAGCATCGACGCTGCATCATTGATTTCAGGATGCCGGTTGGGAGAGATTGAATCCTGCCCCTCGGGGATACCCCGGATCGCCGCAATCTCTGCTGTCACCTTAGAGCCGGGCAGGATTCCGCCCTTGCCGGGTTTCGCGCCCTGGCTCATTTTCAGCTCGATCATCTTGACCTGATCATGGGCTGCGACCTCACGCAGCTTATCGTCAGACAGGTTGCCGGTGTCATCACGCACGCCATATTTCGCAGTGCCTATCTGAAAGACAATATCGGCGCCACCTTCAAGATGATGGGTCGATAATCCCCCCTCACCGGTGTTCATCCAGCACCCGGCCATTTTTGCACCTGCCGACAAAGCCTTCACCGCAGGTGTCGACAACGCGCCATAGCTCATCGCGGAGATGTTGAAAAATGAGGGGGCATCATAGGGTTTTTCACATCCCTCGCCGATGCGCAGGGGCTGCACCTCGATGGCATCCGAATCCAATGTCGGAAACGGGCAATTCACAAAAATCGCAGTGCCCGGAACAGTCAAAATCTTGCTCGACCCAAAGGCGACAGTGTTGTCCTTACCCTCCGCTGCCCGGTGGATCCACTCACGTTCAGCACGGTTGAACGGCAGTTCTTCGCGGTCCATGGCAAAGAAATACTGGCGGAAGAATTCACCAAGTTTTGTGAACAAGGAGCGAAACCGACCCAGCACCGGAAAATTTCTGCGCACCGCGTCCTGGGTTTGCGTGATGTCGATGACAAACATCACAATGATCGCCAGCACGCCGATCCCAATCAATAGAATGAACGCAGATGACAAGAAAGACAGGCCATTCACCATGAAGTTGTCAAACAATAGTTTCATCTCGCAAAGTCTCCGGGTTTCTTAAAGGTGCACATCGACGCGCAGAATAGGCCGGTGCAAAGGTGGTATCTAAGCCATCACGATTGAATTGCGATCCACCGACCTTCTGTAACGGTGGCAAGCAATTCGTATTTGGACACGACCGTCATCTCGTCATCGATCACATAACATTCCGGCATCCCCCCCATGACGGCCATCACGGCCGTCAGGATCCGCGTTTTTGGACCCCTGCCATGCTTTGTGTCGCCAGGTCTCTCTCCGCCATTCTGCATAACTATCAAATGACGGGCTGCACGTGATGTGTGAAGAGACGACAACGCCTATCAATCAATCGTGTATCATCTATCTGACCTGTCAGCCGGTTGCGCCGCACTGCGGCGGGCACACTTGGCATAATGGGTGGATCTGCTGCGAGCTGCCAGATATCTCCTCTTTCACTATGGGCACCATAGGACCCTAGCCCCATAAGAAAAGCCCCCGCCAGCATGTGGCAGGGGCCTATGTCAGTCTGACGATATTAGAACCGGCTTACTGTGGCAGCGCCTCTTTGATGCGCTTCAGGACCGTTTCAAGCAGAGCCGGGTTGTCGCGGGCCTGATCCAGGGTGGTGATCAGCAGCGCCTTCTGGGTGGCTTCGATCGAGGACTCCTCGATCATAGTGACCACCTTGTCATAATTGAACCCTTCGGGCGTCAGCAACGCGTCCTGCGCAGCATCAGTGCCCCCTTCAACAGCCGTGGCGACATCGGCTGCGGCATCCGCCACGCCGTCGGTTGCCGCCTCTGCGGTCTCGGCTACGGCGGTGGCTGCATCGCCTGCGGTCTCCGCCGCGTCATTGGCCACGCCTTCAGCAGCCTCGCCCACAGCAGCAGCAGTGTCACTGGCCGCATCACCTGCGGCGTTTGCCGTAGCAGCCGCCTCCTCGGTCAGCGCAGCGGCGCCCTCGGTTGCGCCCTCAACGGCAACGGCGGCACTGTCCTGTGCCTGGTTGGCGCTGTCGGTGACCCCTTCAGCGATCTCGTTCACGGTTTCCTCAGTTGTCTCGGCAACGGCGGCGGCGGCACCGCTAACTGCATCAGCAGCAGCATTAACTGAGCTTTCGATGGCGCTTTCGGCCTCTTCGGCGGCAGTTGCGATATCGCTCTCGACTTCGGCGGCCATCTCGGCGGCGGTGTCACTGGTTTCCTCGGCGGCTGTGTCTGCCTCGGGGGTCACGATGATGGCTTCTGGCGCGGGGGGGCTGGTCTCCATGGAGGACACGTAGAAATATCCGCCCAATGCGACGGCTCCCACACCCAGGCCAATGACGATCGGTTTCATGATAGATCTCCTTAATCTCTCCAACTGCCCCAATGTCGCGGGGCTTATGTGCTAGCACTTGGGCCTAGGGGCCTGAAACTACAAGGGGAATAAACCGCGATTGTCAGCATCGGCCAAACCCTGCCAGTCTGACCCGCCCCCGCTCGCTGACATCAGCGCACGTCGAAATTAACCCTTTGCTGACAGTCCATGGTGCAAAGAAACCTTGAAAACCGCGATATGCGCGGTCATACCCGCAATTGACTTGAATCGAATGCCCGGTACCGTTAGTTTCCGGGCACTTTTCCGCAGTGACAGAAGGATAGACGTCATAGCCCGCAGACCCCATAACGCGCCGCCGCAACGCGACACCGGCCCGCGCATCAACGAAAAAATCCGTGCTCCTGAGATTCGCCTGATTGGCGCTGAGGGAGAAAATGCCGGGGTTGTTCACCCCGCCAAGGCGATGCAGATGGCAGAAGAGGCCGGTCTCGATCTGGTCGAGATCTCCCCCAACGCCACCCCGCCCGTGTGCAAAATCATGGATTACGGCAAGTTCAAATATGAACAGCAAAAGCGGGAAAGCGAAGCACGCAAGAAGCAGAAGATTATCGAAGTCAAAGAGGTGAAGTTCCGTCCCAATACGGACACCCATGACTACGAAGTCAAAATGCGCAACGTGTACAAATTCCTGGAAAACGGCGACAAGGTAAAGATCACCCTGCGGTTCCGTGGCCGCGAGATGGCCCACCAGAACCTGGGCCGTGACCTGCTGCTGCGTGTGGCCGAAGATACCAAAGAAATGGGCAAGGTCGAAAACATGCCCAAGATGGAAGGCCGCCAGATGATCATGCTGATCGGTCCCCTGCCGCAGAAATAACCCGCAGCGACAGACCCGTATGTTTGAACCCCGCCCCACCTGGAGCGGGGTTTTTTCATGTCCCGCGTCATCTGGTCGTGAATTCTGGCGTCGTTTGCAATTGATGCATCCCATCGTCACGTTTTCTTTACCCCCGACGCTTAGCTCCTGAAAGGAGATCGGTCGCCTCCGACAAAAACCAATGCACATATGGAGCCTCCTTTGAAGCCTCTCAGCGACGTACAAAATAGCGCCTTCATGGCCATCGCCCCCTGCCGCGCCGCCTCTCTGGCGCTGGTGGTTCTGGCCAGCGAAGACACCCAGCATGCACCGGACACAAAGCAGGACCTGCTGGAGCAATCTGTGCGCCGGATCACTGCCGCCTATGAGATGCTGAACACCGGCCTGGACAAGCTCTTGGCCGAAAGCGAGCACGAGCTTCCCGAGGCGCTGAGCGCACAACGTCAGAAATCCATCGACGCCCTGGCCCCTTTTGCCGAGGTTCTGGACACCCGCGCCGATACCGATCTGCTGAAACGCGTCCGCGGCATGCCCTCACTAACCGCACAGGCGCTCTATAAGGTTGAGCCGGATGTCTCAGCCTTTTTGATCGACATGACAAAGAATATGTTCGACACGCAAAAGTCCCGCGACAGCGCCCGCGATGATGGCATGCGCGAGGCAATTGAAAACGCAGGTACGGTTGGTCGCCACATTCAGTTGATTGCCTTCAATGCCTCGATCGAGGCGGCGCGCATTGGCGATCAGGGCAAGGGGTTTGCGGTGATCGCCTCAGAAATCCGCAACCTATCGGGACGCACCCAAACGCTGCTGGACACAATGTCAGGTTACCTGCGGGCCTGAGCCGCGCATCCGGTTCCGAACCTCGGATAAAAAACGACACCGGCCCCGACAACAGGTCAGGGCCGGTGCTTTTTGCATGTGTTTCCTTTGCCGGTGCAGGCGGATTATCCTGCGGCAGCAACGGCCCGCTTGGTGATGACCCCAACCAGATGCGCCCGGTAGGCCTTGCTGCCATGCAGATCGCCGATCATCCCCTCCGGATCCACACTCAGCCCATCAATCGCATCGGGGGAGAAATTCGCCGATAGCGCCGCCTCTGCCGCGCTCCAGCGGAACACGCCTTCTTCCGAGGCGCCGGTGACCGCCACACGCACAGCGTCAGCAAAGCGCGCCACAAACACCCCAACAAGGGCAAAGCGCGAGGCCGGCTGGACAAATTTCTCGTAATGCGCCGCCGCAGGGATCGGCATACGGACCGATGTGACGATCTCCCCCTCGTCCAGCGCGGTGGTGAACAGCCCCTGAAAATAATCATCCGCCTCAATCTCGCGGGTGTTGGTCACGATGGTGGCCCCACTGGCGAGTGCTGCCGCCGGATAACAGGCAGACGGGTCGTTATTGGCAAGCGAGCCGCCAATGGTGCCGCGGTTGCGCACCGCCGGATCGCCGATCTGCCCTGCCAGCGCCGACAAGGCGGGGTAACTCCCTGCGGTGGCCGCTTCGACCTCGCCGTGGGTGGTGGCGCCGCCGATGGCCAGCCCGTCGCCATCCGGGCAGACGCCGCGCATTTCTGCAATACCGCTGAGGCTCACCAATGTGCTGGGCATCGCCAGGCGCTGCTTCAACGTCGGGATCAGGGTCTGCCCCCCACCAAGCGCCTGGGCGTCCTCTTCGCCCAATGCTTTAACCGCATCGGCGATGGTCGAGGGTTTCTCGAACTCGAATTCATACATGTCGTATCCTTTCCGAAAACCGGCTGGCCGGCTGTCATCTTTCCGAAAATACTCCGGGGGTATGGGGGCAGCGCCCCCATGAACCCTTAGCCATTCATCGCCGCCCAAACCCGCGCGGGGCTCAGCGGCATGTCGATATGGGTGACATCCTTGCCCGCCGATTGCAGCGCGTCTACCACGGCATTGACCACCGCAGGCGGGGTGCCAATGGCGCCCGCCTCACCGCAGCCCTTCACGCCCAATGGGTTATGCGTGCAGGGCGTCTGGCAGGAATGATCGACGGTGTAGAATGGCAGATCATCGGCGCGCGGCATGGCGTAATCCATGAAGGACGCCGACAGTAGCTGCCCGTCATCGTCATAGACGCACCCCTCCAACAGCGCCTGACCGATGCCCTGGCCAATGCCGCCATGGACCTGGCCGTCGACGATCATCGGATTGACGATATTGCCAAAGTCATCCGCCGCGGCAAAGCGCTCGATGGTGACTTTTCCGGTGTCAGGATCAACCTCCACCTCGCAGGCATAGGCACCCGAGGGATAGGTGAAGTTCGCCGGATCATAGAACGCTGTTTCCTCCAGCCCCGGTTCGATATCCTCCAGCGGATAGTTATGCGGCACATAGGCTGCGAGGGTCACATCGCCCCAGGCCAGCGATTTATCTGTGCCGGCAACAGTGAACTGACCGTCCTTCAGCTCGATATCGGCGTCCGAGGCCTCCAGGATATGGGCCGCGATTTTCTTGGCCTTGGCGATGATCTTCTCGGTCGCGCGCACCATGGCAGAGCCACCCACCGCCAGCGAGCGCGAGCCATAGGTGCCCATGCCCATCGGCGCCTTATCGGTGTCGCCATGTTCGATCTCAACCATATCCTCGGGGATGCCGATCATATCGGCGATCACCTGCGGGAACGACGTCTCATGCCCCTGCCCATGGCTGTGGCTGCCGGTCATGACCACAATGCCGCCGGTGGCATTCACCCGCACTGTCGCACTTTCATACAGGCCCGCGCGGGCGCCCAGCTGCCCAACGAGGTTGGAGGGCGCGATGCCGCAGGCCTCGATATAGCAGTTGACGCCAAGCCCCCGCAGCTTGCCTTTGACCTTGCTGGCAGCACGGCGCGAATCAAAGCCGGCGAGATCAGCGATCTCCTCCAGCTTGTCCATCGTCGCCACATAATCCCCGGTGTCATATTCCACCGCCACCGGCGTGGCATAGGGGAATTCAGTGATGAAGTTCTGGCGACGCAGTGCAATCGGGTCCACGCCCAGCTCGCGCGCGGCCTTATCAATGACGCGCTCCAGCTGATAGGTCGCCTCCGGTCGACCAGCGCCACGATAGGCATCAACGGCAACGGTATTGGTGAACACAGCCTTCACGTTCACGTAGATCAGTGGCGTCTTGTAATTGCCGGCCATCAGCGTGCCATGCAGCCAGGTTGGAACCGAGGGCGCAAAGGTCGACAGATACGCGCCCATATTGGCATAGGTTTCGGTGCGCAGCGCGGTGAAGGTGTTGTCCGCGTCCAGCGCCAGCTCAATCTTGGTCACGTGATCGCGGCCATGGGCGTCAGACATAAACGCCTCCGACCGCGAGGAGGTCCATTTGACCGCCCGGTTCAGGGCCTTGGCGGCAAAGGTGCAGAACGCCTCTTCGGCGTAGTGGAAGATCTTGGAGCCAAACCCCCCGCCCACATCCGGGGCCACAACGCGCAGTTTATGCTCGGGGATGCCCAGTACAAAGGCGCCCATCAGGAGACGGATCACATGCGGGTTTTGCGAGGTGGTATAAAGCGTGCTGTCGCCGGTGGCGCGGTTGAAATCTCCAACCGCCACGCGCGGCTCCATCGGGTTGGCAACCAGACGGTTGTTGACCAGCTCCAGCGTGGTGACATGGGCCGCCTCCTTGATGGCCTTGTCCACAGCATCGCGGTTTTCCTCGACAAATCCCCAGTCATAACAGAGGTTTGAAGTCAGATCGTCATGCACCTTTGTGGCGCCATCCTTGATCGCTTCTTTCATATTGATGACGGCAGGCAGGTCCTCGATCTCGACCGCGATGGCCTCTGCGGCATCGCGCGCCTGCTCGGCCGTTTCGGCGACAATGGCAGCGATGGGATCGCCGACATGGCGCACCTTACCCTGAGCCAGAACCGGGTGAGCCGGTTCCTGCATCACCTCGCCATGACGGTCGGTCACCTGCCAGCCGCAGGGCAGCCCGCCGACGCCTTCAAAATCAGCGCCGGTAAAGATCCGCACCACACCGGTCATGGCGGCTGCGTCAGAGGTATCAACCGAGGTCAGTCGACCATGGGCCACATCCGAGCGCAGGAAATGCACATAGGCTTGGCCACGCATATTGATGTCATCTGTGTAATTGCCGGTTCCGGTCAGGAACCTCACGTCTTCGCGCCGTTTTGGGCTGGCGCCGATGCCGCTATCCTTTGGCATTGTCCAAATCTCCTCCCTGGACGGTCTGCGCGGGGCAGACCTCTTGGTCATGCTTTGGTTCTGTCTGTCGCCGGATGCCCCTTGCGGGATCTGTCCGATGCCCGGCCGCGTCTTGTGGCGGCCTGTTGCGAAATCTGCTGGGTTGCTGCGGTCAGATGCCTCTTTGCATCGCCCGCATCCTGTCGCGCGTTATTCCGCGGCGAGGACAGAAACATCCTGACCCGAGGCCGCCATGATCGCCTTGACGATATTGTGGTAGCCGGTGCAGCGGCACAGGTTGCCCTCAAGGTATTCGCGGATTTCCTGTTCGCTGGGTTTTGGGTTGTCCTTCAACAGCGCGGCGGCGGACATCACCATGCCCGGCGTGCAAAACCCGCATTGCAACCCGTGGTGGTCCTGAAATGCCTGCTGGATCGTGTTCAACGTGCCATCTGGGGCGGCCTGCCCCTCGATCGTGGCAACATCTGCGCCGTCAGCCTCTGCCGCCAGCATGGTGCAGGCTTTCACCGCCTTACCATCCACATGGACGACGCAAGCGCCGCATTGGCTGGTGTCGCAACCGATATGGGTGCCGGTCAGCCCCAGTTCCTCTCGCAGGAAACCGGACAGCAGCGTGCGCCCCTCGACCTCTCCGCTGGCAGTCCGACCGTTTACGGTCATTGTGACTTTCACCATCAACTCCTCCCTTGGCTCGCATAAACTCGCTGAACGAAGTTAAGCACGGGGAGGTTGCTGGCGCGAAGCATTAATCGCAGCGTCACGACTAAAGTCGCAGGGAACCGCCAAGGCCCGCTCAGACGTCGCTGCGGCGTGGGCGGGGGCGTGTGGGGATTTCTTTCAGCAAACCGCCAACACCCATGGCGGCGATATCGGCACTGCTGACATCGATCCCGCAGACCAGCCGTTCCAGCACCCAATCGGCGCCATTCAAGGCGGGCGAGCGCGCACAGCCCGGCAGGCCCAGCACCGGACGCCCCGCTAGATGGCCGAGGAACAGCAGGTTGCCCGGATCCACCGGCATGCCAAAGCGCGTGACCTCTCCGCCCGCGGCACGCACGGCGGCGGGTGCCACATCCACCGGGTCCGAGGTGGCAGACCCGGTGAGGACCAGGATCAGATCGCTGTCAGCGCCAACCGTTTGCAGGGCCGTCGCCAGCTCTGCCTCGCGGTGCGGCACTACCTGCCGGGGGGCCATCGACATGCCGAACCGGTCGAGCCGTCCGATCATCGCCGCGCGCCCCTTGTCTGGCGGGGTCTCCGCGCTGGTGCGGGTTTCGATCAGGGTGGCGCGGCGCAGCTGTGGCGAGATGAGGCGGATCGCCCCGGCCACATCACGGGTGGCGGCTGCAAGCGCGCTGTCCTCCACCGCGTAGGAGATGATCTTGGCCGTGGCCACCATCCCCCCCGCATCTGCGCGGTGATAATCGGGCACGGTCGCCAGCGTGATCATCGGATCGACCGCATTCAGCGCATTGATCCGTTCAGCATCGACCCGGATCAGACCGGGGCCAAGCGCATAAAGGTTGACCCGCCCTGCCCCGGCACCGGAGATCCGCAGACCCAAGGCTGCGGCGTCGGGCAGCAGCGCCTCTGCCAGCATCTCTGCGGCACGGTCCTCGTGGATATCGCCCGGTTCCAGCTGCGCCACGGTCAGTTGTCGATGGCCAGCGGCGGCAAGATCGGCCAGATCCTGCGCCGCCAGCCTGGTGCCCTTGGCGATACGATGCTCCGCGCCCTGCAGGGAATGCGCCAGATAACAGCCTGACGCCTCATTCAGGGGCAGCGCGCCAAAGATCATAGGCTGCGCCCGCGCAGGGTGGCCGTCATCTCGGCAATGATGGACACAGCGATTTCAGCCGGCCCAGCGGCACCGATATCCAGGCCGATGGGGCCGTTGATGCGATCAATAGCGGCTGCGTCAAATCCGGCCTCCTGCATCCGCGCGACCCGTTTGGCATGAGTGCGGGTTGATCCCAACGCACCGATGTAAAAACACTCCGAGCGCAGGGCGACCTCCAGCGCGGGGTCGTCAATCTTCGGATCATGGGTGAGCAGCACAACGGCGGTACGTGCATCGGGCGCAAGCTGCGCCATCGCCTCATCCGGCCAATCCTCCGTCAGTGTCTCTCCCGGAAAGCGGTCGGCGGAGGCAAAGGCCGCGCGCGGGTCGATAATCACGGGGTCATAGCCCGCAATGCGCGCCATCGGCACCAGCGCCTGCGCGATATGCACCGCGCCCACCACGATCAGCCGCAGGGGCGGATTATGGACCGCAACAAAAGTCTTGCCATCCACCTCGACCCCTGATTGGTCCATGCGCTTGCGATCAGTGTAGCCATCCGCGTCCAGATGTCCCGCGCCACTGTCGAGATCGACAACATAGGCCACCGCGCGGCGTTCGGCGCGGGCGGTGACCAGATCAGCCAGCGTGCCCTCGGCCAACGTGCCGCCGATGGGTTCAACCAGAATGCGGATGGTGCCGCCACAGGCAAGCCCCACGGCAAAGGCATCCTCATCGCTGACGCCAAATTCAAGGAGCTGATGACGGCCTGAAGCAATCGCCTCCTGCGCCGCAAGAATCACCGCGCCCTCGACACAGCCGCCTGAGACGGAGCCTTCGATCCGACCATCACTGGCGACCACCAGTTGGGAACCGGTGCGACGCGGGGCAGATCCCCAAGTCTCCACCACTGTAGCAAGTGCCGCGCCCCGGCCGTTTTTCTGGCAGGTCTCCTTCCCCGCCCGGTGCCAATCGAGCGCCGTTTCAGGAATATTATCAAAGCGCTGCAAACCGGACGTAGACATAAGAAACCTCTGGGTTGGGGGGCGAATGCCGCGTCATGATCCATCGCAGGACGAAGCCGACCACAAACAGGGCGGGTCGTGACCAGACGGGGATAGTCTAGCGCCAGTGCGCAACAAGCGGGAACAAAAACACAAGAGCGACCCCTGCGACTTTGGTCGCGGGGCGGCTCTGGGGGTGTCGCTCGGATCACTTTAGTTTGGACAGCTTGTCCTGTAGTTCAGCCAACTGGCGCTTGATGTCGTCCAGCCCATCACCATCGCCGCTTCCGCCAGCCTCTTCAGTGCTGCTGCCCTGTGGCCAAGTGCCAGAAAACCCGCCCGTCATCGCCTTCAGGAACGCTTCCTGCTGGGCTTTCATCGCCTCAAACCCCGGCATCTGTGCCATTGGATTCATCGCGCTCATATTCTCGACCATCTTGCTTTGGTTTTCGCGCAGCATCTCGAACGAGCTTTGCAGGAACTGCGGCATCACACCACCACCGGGCACCATATAGCTGCGCACCAGATCGTTAAGCACATTGACCGGCAGAATGTTTTCGCCCCGGCTTTCGTGTTCAGCGATGATCTGCAGAAGATACTGACGCGTGAGGTCGTCGCCGGATTTCAGATCAACGATCTGGACCTCCCGGCCTTCGCGGATAAACCCGGCGATATCCTCCAGCGTGACGTAGTCGCTGGTCTCAGTATTATAAAGCCGCCGGCTGGCATATCGTTTGATCAACAAGGGCTTATCCTTATCCGGCATGTCGCTTCTCCCCAGACATGATGCGTTGCAGCAAAGCCTATGCGAGTGCAGAACAAAAGGGAAGCGTTACGCCTGGTGGCGCAACAAATGATCGCCGGATTCAATATCAACGCGTTGACCCTTTGGGAATGCGCCGCCCAAACGAAAAAGGGGCAGGTCCGGTGACCTGCCCCTCTTCAGTGCAAAGAGATCTCATGGGGAGGAGTGCGAAACCTCTTTACACACACACTCAGCGCTTACTTCGCTGCGGCTTTTTTCGCAGCAGTGGTCACGTCATCGGTGGCCTTTTTCACAGCGGCGGACGCCTCTTCGGACATGTCTTTGCCAGCCGACATCAGCAGCTCAACCGTGTCCATCTGGACCTTTTTAGCAACTTCAGCAAAGGCTGCCATGTTTTCAGCTGCGACTTCTGCGGACGCAGAAGCGAAATCGGTTGCCGCTTTTGCATAGTCAGCAGGCTCGGTCTGTGCTTTGGACACGCCACCCAGCTTGTTCAGGGTTTCTTTGGCCCAGCTGTTGGAAATCTCGGCAGATTTTTCGGCAGCCTGCAGAGCAACGCTGGACAGTTTTTCGTTCAGGGCTGCGGTGGTCTTGAACGCATCTTCCATCGCGGTTGTGTCAACCGGGAACGCACCCATCATGTCTTTCATCATCGCGGTAAAATCTTGGGTCTTAGCCATTGTACTGGTTCCTCTTGGTTACGCGGCCAGATCGTTCTGCCGCCTTCGCATGACATCAATATTGTTTCTGCATTGCAGCATTTCAAGATTTTTCTTGCTGCAATGCAGAATAATTTGCGAAATCGCGCGAAATCAGGAGGTTGCCTGACGGCTTGCCTTGACCCGCACATAGTCGCCCGGCGCAGGTGTCAGCGGTGAATGCTGCGAATCGCCCGGATCACGGGCCTCGACCTGCTTGCCAGATCGTTTGGAAAGCCATCCCTCCCAACGTGGCCACCAGGAACCTTCGTGAAAGCTGGCCGCCTCCATCCAGGCATCGGCATCGCCCTTGAGATCGGTATTGGTGTAATGGCCGTATTTGTTGCGGCTCGGCGGGTTGACGATGCCCGCGATATGACCAGACTGCGCCACGACAAAGGTCTTGGACCGCGACCCCATCTGCTGCACGCCGCGATAGCAGTCTTTCCAGCGGGCGATATGGTCAGTCTCGCAGGTGATTGCCATCACCGGCACGGTCACATCGCGCACATGCAGCGTGTGGCCCATCAGCTCAAACCCGTCACGCACAAATTCATTGCGTTGGCACAGGCCGCGCAGATATTGCATCGCCATTCTGCCCGGCAGGTTTGCCCCGTCGCCGTTCCAGTATAGCAGGTCAAAGGCGGGTGGCGTCTCCCCCATCATATAGCTGCGGATCGCAGGCCCGTAGACCAGATCGTTGGAACGCAGGAAGGAAAACGTCCGCGCCATGATATAGGACCGCAGCAGACCGTTGTTGGTGATCTCCTCCTCGATTCCATCGATGAAATCATTTTGCAGGAAGGGCGTGAATTCCCCCTGATCGGAGAAATCCGTCAGCGCCGTAAAAAACGTCGCCGATTTGACCGAGGTATCGCCCCGCTGTTTCAGAAGCGACAGCGTCAGGCATAGGGTGGTGCCCGCGATGCAGTAGCCGACAGCATTGACCTGTTTGACCTTGCAGATCGACTTGGCGGCTTCAATCGCAGTCAGGAAGCCTTTGTCGACGTAATCTTCCAGCCCCAGTTCGGCCTGCTCCGGGCCGGGGTTGAGCCAGGACACCACAAACAATGTATAGCCCTGTTCGGTCACCCATTTGATCAGGCTATTCTGTGCCTTGAGGTCGAGGATATAGAATTTGTTGATCCAAGGCGGGAACAGCACGATGGGGATCTCATGCACGGTTTCCGTGGTGGGGCGATATTGGATCAGCTCCATCATCTCGTTGCGGAACACAACTTCACCGGGTGTGGTAGCGATATTGCGGCCAATTTCAAAGGCGCTCTCATCCGCAAGCCGCACCACCAATTCGCCGTCGTTGGCCTCCAGATCGGCAACCAGATTCTCCAGCCCATTGATCAGCGACTGGCCTTCCGTTTCCACCGCTTTTTCCAGCGCGTCGGGGTTCGTCGCCAGAAAATTGGTGGGGGCCATCATCTGTACAATCTGATCGGCAAAATAGCCAAGCCGACGTTTGTCGAGTTCGTCCAGATCCTCAACCTCGGCCACGGCGTTGCGGATCGTTTCGGCGTTGGTCAGATATTGCTGCTTGATGTAGTGAAAATACGGGTTGGATTGCCACATAGGATTGCCAAACCGCCGATCAGCGGGTTTGGGTTCATCCATAACTTTGGGACCCTCGCCTTCGAGGGATTTTGCAAAAAGCGTCTGAGCTTCGGCGAAATTGACCACCGCCTGTCCCCAATACGACACCTGATTTTCGAGCAGCTTGGCCGGATTCTTGGCCATCTCGGACCAATAGGCTGTTGCTGCGCGTGCAAAAAGCTCCTGATTCGGACCATCCAGAGATGTGGGGTGAGATTTTTTCTGAGCAAGGACATCCATCAGGCGTTTTGAAAGTTGCTCAACCTGCTCCATGTTTTTTTTAATTCGTTCAATATGTTCCGGCGATACTGCCGGATCCGTACTGTCGCTTGTTGTCATCTTAACAAATCCCCCGTAATCTTTCTGCTATGCAGAATACTGTCCGCCCATCATACGACAAAGTCGTGAAACATCCGATGGGTTGTGACACAACCGCACGTGGATTCAGATCGGATCTGGGCGGTCAACGCAATGGAGATATAACATGCGTTACATGATGTCGTACGATCTGATGGAAACCATGCGCAACACCAACCAGTGGCTTGGCGCAACGGCCCTATCTATGGCGTCAAACCCCGCCCTTGCCGCAATCCCCAATCCAGCCCTTAGCTGGATGGCCGCCTGGGGCGAGGTCACAGAACGCAGTTATCAGCGTATGGTGACCAAGCCGGACTGGGGCATCTACACCCAGACCTGTGCTGATGGCCGCGATCACGTGGTGGAGATCGACACGGTGGTGGAACGCCCCTTTGGCGATCTGATCCACTTCCGCGTGGCAGGCCGCGCCGAACAACCACGCAAGGTCCTGCTGGTCGCCCCGATGTCCGGGCACTACGCAACCCTGCTGCGCTCCACCGTCAAGAGCCTGATCGAAAATTGCGAGGTCTATGTCACCGACTGGCATAATGCGCGCGATATTCCGGTGTCCGCAGGCAAATTCGATATCGAAGATTATACGCTCTACCTCGTTGATTTCATGCGTGAGATGGGCCCCGACACCCATGTGATTGCGGTCTGTCAACCAGCCCCGCTGACATTGGCCGCCACCGCCTATCTGGCGGAACAGGACCCGGAGGCGCAGCCCTGCTCGCTGACGTTGATCGGCGGGCCGGTGGATCCCGATGCGACACCCACAGATGTCACCGATTTTGGCCGCCGGGTCACCATGGGCCAACTGGAAGAGACTATGATCCAGCGCGTCGGCTTCAAGTATAAGGGTGTGGGCCGCAAGGTTTATCCGGGCCTGTTGCAGCTCAGCTCCTTCATGTCGATGAACGGCGAGCGCCATTCCAAGGCGTTCATGGACCAGATCCAGCGGGTCAGCCGGGGCGAGGCATCGGATCACGATGCCCATAACCGGTTCTATGATGAATATCTCGCGGTGATGGACATGACGGCAGAGTTCTATCTTTCCACCGTGGAGCGTGTCTTCAAAGGGGGCGAAATCGCGCGCAATGAATTTATTGTGGCCGGACACAAAGTGGATATTGGCAAGATTACCAATGTGGCGGTCAAGACCGTCGAAGGTGCCAATGATGACATCTCCGCCCCCGGCCAGTGCATCGCGGCGCTGGATCTCTGTACCGGTCTGCCGGAGGCGAAGAAGGCCAGCCATGTGGAACCGGGTGCGGGACATTATGGCATCTTTGCCGGACGCAGCTGGCGCGATAACATCCGCCCGCTGGTGATTGAATTCATGAACGCCAACGCCCGCAAGACAAAGACACCGGCTGCAAAACGCGCCAAGGCCAACGCCTGATCGGTTAAGGTCGGGCGCAACCACTCATAAACGGGCGTTGCGCCCCAACCGAGGATTTACTGGCGATGGCTGACCCGCTGATATTTGCATGTGACTGCGGCAAAATCCGTGGCGAGCTGTCCCAAGACGCGCGCAAGGCAGGCACCCGCATCGTCTGTTTCTGCGCCGATTGCCGCGCCAATGAGATCTATCACAACCAGCCTGACCCGGCCCCCGGCCCGGTCGATCTGTTTCAAGTCAATCCCGACGGGCTAACATTTCATCAAGGTGAGGATCTGCTGCGGCTCATGCGGCTCAGCCCGAAGGGGTTGTTTCGCTGGTACGCAGGCTGCTGCGGCACACCAATGGCCAATACGCTGGCGAAACCCACGCTGCCCTTTGCCGGAATACGTTCAGATCGGTTTGTCGATAAGAATGCCCTTGGCAAGGTGCGCGCGCGGGCATTTGTACAGAAACCGGGCAAACAACCGCGCACCGAAGGCGCATTTCGCATGGTCACCTCTCTGCTTAGCCGGATGATTTCGGCACGGCTGTCGGGCCGTTGGAGAGAAACCCCCTTTTTCGACATCGAGAGCGGCGAACCGGTATCAAAGCCAGAGGTGATCAGCAAAAAAGAGCGCGCAGCCCTGCTCCGCTAGACCTCTTACAATCTACTGATTTAGCTGGTCTTTAGTGGGTTGGTCAGCGTCAATGGCGGCAGTGGTGGCGCTGAGGACTGCGCCTCGCCCGCTGCGGCGATTGCGATATCCGGCACCGGGTCTGACCTTTCGTCCTGACGGGGAGTGACCTCCGCCAACCACTCGGCCATGGCGCCGGTCACCTGATCCGGTTGCTCCAGCGTTGGCAGATGGCCTGCCCCCTCAACTACACGTAGCCGGGCGTTTGGCATCAGGGCAGCCATGAATTCATGACGTTTCAGCGGGGTCAGCCGGTCCTGCGCACCGCAGAGGATCAGCGTCGGCCCTTTGAAACGGCGCAGCGCCGCCTGCTGATCAGTGCGCCGCTGCAAAGCCCGCGCCTGCGCCACAAACAGCTCTGACCCAAGGGCGCAGCCCTGCTTGTAGATCATGTTGAGGATATCAAGCCGCTGTGGCGACGGCGCCAGACAGTCTACCGGCAGGCAGCTGCGCAGAACATCCTCCAGCCGACCACTGCGGGCTGCGATGATCAGCGGCTCCCACTCAGCGGCCTGCGTCGGCGTATCGGGCAAGGGGCTGGTCGATATCAGGCAAAGCCTGCTCACCCGCTCCGGCGCGCGACGCAGGATTTCCATCGCAACGATGCCGCCCATCGACAGCCCGGCCAGCGAAAACCGCGCAGGCAGCTGTGTCAGCAGATGATCGGCGATGGTCTCAATCCGCTCGCCCCCCAGCAGCGGCGCCACCATGGTTGGCATCACACCAGAGAGCGCCCGCAGCTGCGGCACGAAGACCTCTGCCGTGCCCATCAGCCCCGGCAGCATCACTAAGGGGGCAATGCCCTGCCCGCCTGCGCGCGTTTCGGTCTGCCCTGCTCCGCCCTGCTGATCTGCCACCTGCGCCTATCCCCCTGCCTCGGTCCCGTAGCCGTTCCAGCGAAACGCGCCTGCGTCAGACAGCGGCGAGAACGGGTTATGCGCGATTTCCCAGATATGGCCGTCAGGGGCGCGAAAATAGCCGATGGTGCCCCCCCAGAACACCTCTCCTGCCGGGCGCAGGACGCTCGCGCCCGCCGCCTCGGCCTTGGCCAGAAGCGTGGCCACATCCGCAGCACTGCGGGTGTTGTGGCTCAGGGTCATCGCCCCGGTGCCCAGGTCTTCCACCGGCAGGCCGATGTCCTCAGCGAGCGCCGCCAGAGGATACAGCCCCAAGGTCTGCGAAATCAGGTCAAACGCAATGACGCCATCGGGGCTCTCCGCCCGCTGCCAGCCAAGCGCCTCGTAGAAGGCTGCGGCCTGCTCCATATCCGGCACCCCAAGGGTGATCAGGCTGATGCGTTGTTCCATCGGTTCCTCTCCTGCCCGTGGCGTCCCTGATGAGGGAGGCCTCGTATTTTCGATAACTCGTGGTGCGCGTTAGGATGCCCCCTGCGAAGGGCGCTCTCCTTCCAGCTTAGCTGATCCCATCCGCGCCAGATAGCCCCAGAACCTCTGCAACAGCCGTTTCGATCAGGGCCAGACAGGCGGGATCCGAAAACCGGTGATCGGCATCTTTGACCAGTTGCAGGCGCATATCGGCGCAGCTGGCATGATCCAGCAACCGCAGCGCGGTTTCCGTGCTGACGGCAGTATCGGCGGTGCCTTGCAGGCAGCGCACCGGCATCGACATCACCAGCGGATCGCGCAACACCAGATGGTTGCGCCCATCCTCGATCATGCGTTTGGTGATCACATAAGGCTCCATATAGTCGCTTGGCAGTTCGACCTGCCCGCGCGTCTCCAGCTCCGCTTTCTGGGTATCTGTGAAATTGGCCCAATAGCCATCCTCGGTAAAATCAGGCGCGGCGGCGATGGTGACCAGACCGGCCACCCGTTCGGGCAGGGTCCGCGCCAGCAAGAGCGCCTGCCAGCCACCCATGGAGGATCCAACCGGCAGAATTTGCCCCTTCGTCAGCGCCTGAACCGCCGCCAGCGTGTCCTGATGCCAATCGCCAATGCAGCCCTCTTCAAACGTGCCGGAGCTTTCGCCGTGGCCGGAGTAATCAAACCGCAGAAAGCCTAGCCCCCGCGCCTTGGCCCAGGCTTCCAGATGTATCGCCTTGGTGCCTTCCATGTCGGATTTCAGTCCGCCCAGAAACACCACCGTGGGCGCCGTTGCATCGCTGCTTGCGGGGGTCAGATGATAGGCCAGGCGGCGGCCCGTATCGGTGTCCAGAAATTGGGTTGCGGCCATGGTCTCCCCCGCGCTGAAAATATGCCAAATCACATACCCTCAGATCTGCCACGGCAACAGCGCCACGGCAATGGCGTGTTTCACCGAAGCCCTATGCGATGTCAGCACAGGTTGGCCAAGATGCAGCGCGGCAACGCCTTCGCGTTTGGCGACTTTTGTCCGGCGCAAGAGCCTTGCGACCCATCGCCGCCCTGCATAGGGTCCGCGCGATATTCCTATTTGCCCCGATCAGGAGCCAGCCCTTGCCCCGTGCCCTTCGTCTTTTCTGTCTCGGCCTCCTCTGCCTGCTGATCCTTTTGACCACCCTCTGGGGGGCCATGGCGCTGTGGTATCGGCTGCCCGTCGACAGCCTCTGGCGTACAGCTGCGGCCTCCGGCTTTGAGGGCCTCGGTCTGGCAACCCTCTGGGCGGTGATCCGGGGCCGCGCGCTGCGTGGGCTGTCGACCTTCTGTCTCGCGCTTGCGGCGCTGATCTGGTGGTGGTCCAGCCTGACCCCACCGGCCGAGGCGCATTGGTCGCCCGATGTTGCGCGGCAGGTCACTGGCACCCGCGACGGCGATATTCTGACGCTGACAGATGTGCGCAATTTCGACTGGACCACCCCAACCGAATTCACCCCCCGCTGGGAAACCCGCAGCTATGACCTCAGTCAATTGAACAGCGTCGATCTCTTCATGTCCTATTGGGCGGGGCCGGAAATGGCGCATATGGTGGTCAGCTTCGGCTTTGAGGATGGCGCACATATTGCCTGGTCGGTTGAGGTGCGGCGTCAGGTCGGCGGCGGTTTCTCCCCCATCGCGGATCTGTTCAAGACCAACACGCTGGTGCTGATCGCCGCCGATGAGCGCGACGTTGTGGGCACCCGCACCAATGCCCGCGGCGAGGATGTGCAGCTGTTTCGCATCAATACCGATCCGGACACGACCCGTGCGCTGCTGATGCAATATGTCGAGGCCGCCAACCGGCTGGCCGCACAGCCGCAGTGGTACAACTCGCTCACCTCAAACTGCACCACCGTGGTCATGACGATGATCCGCACCATCGTTGAGGACGTGCCGCTGGACTGGCGGGTGCTGGCCAATGGCTACCTGCCCGAATACGCCCATGATCAGGGGGTACTGGCTGCAGGCTACAGCACCGAGGAGCTGCGCAAGCGCGGCAGTATCACTGCCAAGGCGCAGGCCCAGGGCATCACGCCAGACTACTCAGCCCTGATCCGCGAAGGCGTGCCAGTCCCCGCCCCCTAAGTCCGACCCGTGATCCAGCCCCCTGATCTGGCTTTTGCATCTTCTGGCAAAAATATCCCGTGGCGGGCGCGGGGCAGGCCCCTCGCCCGCTTGACAGCCTCGCGCGCCCCTGCCAAACGGGAAAAACACATATAACCCGCAACCGGGCGTTCAGTGGGCGCCAAACCGACGAGGAGTGCCGATCTATGGCCCAAATCTCTCTCACCTTCCCCGATGGCAATGCACGATCCTATGACGCAGGCGTCACCCCTGCCGAGGTCGCCGCGTCCATCTCGACCTCGCTGGCCAAGAAGGCAATCTCCGCCACCGTGAACGGTGCGCATTGGGATCTGCAGTGGCCCATCGATTCCGATGCCGCCATCGCCATCCACACAATGAAAGACGAAGAGCAGGCCAATGAGCTGATCCGTCACGATCTGGCCCATGTGATGGCGCGCGCGGTGCAGGAGATCTGGCCCGACACCAAGGTCACCATCGGCCCGGTGATTGAAAACGGCTGGTACTACGACTTTGATCGCGCGGAGCCATTCACCCCCGAAGATCTCGGCACCATCGAAAAAAAGATGAAAGAGATCATCAACAAACGGGATGCCGTCCGCACCGTGGTCTGGGAGCGCGACCGCGCGATCCAGCACTACACCGACAACAATGAACCCTATAAGGTCGAGCTGATCGAGAGCATCCCCGGCGATGAGCCGCTGCGGATGTACTGGCATGGCGACTGGCAGGACCTTTGCCGTGGCCCCCACCTGCAGCACACTGGCCAGTTGCCGGGTGATGCCTTCAAGCTGATGTCCATCGCAGGCGCCTATTGGCGCGGCGATAGCGACCGCGCCATGCTGCAGCGGATCTATGGCGTTGCCTTCACCGGCAAGGAGAAGCTGAAAGCGCATCTTCACATGCTGGAAGAGGCTGCCAAGCGCGATCACCGCAAGCTTGGCCGCGAGATGAACCTGTTCCACATGCAGGAAGAGGCTCCCGGCCAGATCTTCTGGCATCCCAACGGCTGGAAAATCTATACCACCTTGCAGGACTACATGCGCCGCATGCAGGACCGCGACGGCTATGTGGAGGTCAACACCCCGCAGGTGGTGGACCGCAAACTTTGGGAAGCCTCCGGCCACTGGGACAAATACCAGGAAAACATGTTCATCGTTGAGGTCGACGAGGATCACGCCCGTGAAAAGGCCGTGAACGCGCTGAAGCCGATGAACTGCCCCTGCCACGTGCAGGTGTTCAATCAGGGCCTCAAATCCTACCGCGATCTGCCGCTGCGCATGGCCGAGTTTGGCTCCTGTGCGCGCTATGAACCCTCGGGCGCGCTGCATGGCATCATGCGGGTGCGCGGATTTACGCAGGACGATGGCCATATCTTCTGCTCCGAGGATCAGATCGAGTCGGAAACTGCAAAATTCATCGCCTTCCTGTCCAAAGTCTATGCTGATCTCGGTTTCCACGATTGGACCATCAAGCTCTCGACCCGCCCGGAAAAACGGATCGGCAGTGATGAGAGCTGGGATCTGGTCGAGAAGGCCCTTGGTGATGCCTGCAAGGCGGCGGGCTATGAGTATGAGCTGCTGGAGGGCGAAGGTGCCTTTTACGGTCCCAAGCTGGAATTCACCCTGACCGACGCCATCGGCCGGAACTGGCAGTGCGGCACCCTGCAGGTAGATCCTAACCTGCCGGAACGGCTGGATGCGAATTTCATCGGTCAGGACGGCAGCAAGCATCGCCCGTTCATGCTGCACCGCGCCACGCTGGGCAGTTTTGAACGCTTCATCGGCATCCTGATCGAAGAACACGCAGGCAAGCTGCCGTTCTGGCTGGCCCCGCGTCAGGTGGTTGTCGCCTCCATCACATCGGATGCAGATGACTATGTGAACGAAGTGGTTGAGACCCTGCGCGCCGCCGGTGTGCGGGCCGAGGCCGACATCCGCAACGAGAAGATCAACTACAAGGTCCGCGAGCATTCGGTGGGCAAGGTGCCTGTCATTCTGGCCGTGGGCCACCGCGAAGTCGAGGAGCGCACCGTTTCCGTCCGGCGTCTTGGCGAGAAGCAGACCAAGGTCGAAGCGCTGGACGCTGTAACAAAAGCATTGGCGGTTGAGGCAACTCCGCCGGATCTTCTGTAACATTTCTGCGGTCTTTTGCTGATCTTTACCGATTTACCGGCCCCCACTTGCGGGGCCGGTTTCTTTTTGCGCATGTTTTAAGGGTTATGCAGCTTCTGGTATGTCATACCCGCTCACAGCTGCTGACGCCCGCGTGAGACACAGGCTCGTGAATTCAAAGACTTCTCGGCCTGAGCTAATGTCTGACTTGTAACACCACCCTCGCAACCAAGTTCCAAAGAAGGAAGACACCGATGTCCAACACTGCAAAATCCCTCGCCGTCGCTGGTGCCGTTGCTGCCGCGCTGACCTCTGCCATGGTCACCCCGGCTGCCGCCCAGTCCAAAGAGAAATGCTATGGCGTCTCCCTCGCCGGTCAGAATGACTGCGCCGCCGGTCCCGGCACCACCTGCGCCGGCACCTCCACCGTTGACTATCAAGGCAACGCCTGGACCCTGGTGGACGCAGGCAGCTGTGAAGGCATGGACCTGCCTGCAATGGCGGATGGCGGCGACCGCAAGGGCTCGCTGGAGCCGCTGGAGCGTGACCTGCCTGCATAAGCAAAGGCTTAAGGCCGAGGGCGGGGGTAGTCTCCCGCCCTTTCTGTAACCGGATCAGAGGACCTGCCATGCTGGACGCCGCCCCTTTCCTGCCTGCTGCCACAGGTGTTGGCTACAAGCCGCAGCATTTTGCCGATATCCTCGCCGATGCAGGCCCGGTGAAATGGCTGGAAATCCACGCCGAAAACTACATGGGCGACGGTGGCCGCCCGATCGCGCAGCTGCGCCACCTCAGCGAACAGTTTGCCATCTCCGTCCATGGCGTCGGCCTCTCCATCGGCGGCGAGGGGGCACTGGATGCCAATCATCTGGCACGGCTGAAACATCTGGTCGGCTGGCTCAATCCCGCCAGTTTTTCTGAGCATCTCGCCTGGTCCACCCATGACAGCCATTTTTACAACGATCTGCTGCCGCTGCCCTATACAGATGCCACGCTGGCGCGGGTCTGCGATCATATCAATCAGGTGCAGGACACCATCGGCCGCCGGATGCTGCTGGAAAACCCCTCCAGCTACCTCGCTTTTGCCGAGAGCAGCTGGTCCGAGCCGGAGTTTCTGACCGAGATCACCCGCCGCACCGGCTGCGGGCTGCTGCTGGATGTGAACAATGTCTTTGTCTCCGCCACCAATCTCGATTTTTCGCCTCAGGGTTATATCGACGCCTTTGCTCTGGATCAGGTCGGTGAAATCCACCTTGGCGGCCATGACGAGGATGAGGACGACCACGGCAAGCCGCTGCTGATCGACAGCCACGGCGCTGAGGTGGTGGATCCGGTCTGGGCGCTGCTGGATTATACGCTGGCGAAATCCGGCCCCAAACCTGTGCTGGTCGAATGGGACACCGATGTGCCCGACTGGCCTGTGTTGGCAGCTGAGGCCACCCGCGCCGCAACCGCGCTGGAGCGCGTGTCGGCATGACTGTAAGCCAGACAGAATTCACCCACGCCATGATGGATGCGGGCCAGCCGGTGCCCGAGGGACTGCTGGATGCGACCGGCCAGCCTGCCGGGCGGCGGTTCAGCGTCTATCGCAATAATATCGCGGTCTCCCTTTCCGAGGCGATGCAAAGCGCCTTTCCCCTGATAGGGAAGCTGCTGGGTGAGCAGAACCTCGACGGGCTGGCGGGCATGTACCTGCGCGCCCATCCGCCCTCCTCGCCGCTGATGATGCACTATGGCGCTGAATTTCCCGCGTTTCTCGCCGGGATGGAGCAGCTGAAACACCTCGGCTATCTGCCCGATGCGGCGCGGCTCGACCTCGCCCTGCGCCGGGCGTATCACGCAGGCGACGCCACAGCGGTTGCCCCGGCGCGTCTGGCAGCCCTGCCCCCGGAGGCGCTGATGGCGACCCGACTGACGCTGGCCCCCGCCGTTGCCCTGCTGCGCTCGCCCTGGCCGGTCTATGACATCTGGCGCTTCAACACCGAAGAGAACGCGCCAAAACCCCGGCATATGGCGCAGGATGTGCTGATCACCCGGCCCGAATTCGACCCCATCATTCAGGAGCTACCTCCGGGTGGCGCGGACTGGATCACCGCCCTCACCTCCGGTGCCACATTGGAAGAGGCCCTGACCGAGGTGCAGGCCGACCACCCGGATTTCGACCTCTCACACCCGCTCGCCCTGTTGCTGCAAGGCGGTGCAATCATTGACCTAGATCGCAAAGGATAACCGATGCACGCGCTTGTTTCCTCCTACACCTCTCTCACCGGCAGGGCCGACAGATTGTCGGCGTTCCTCGTCCCAACCCTGGCGCGGCTGGTTTTTGCGGCGGTCCTGTTGGTTTACTACTGGAACTCCGCCGGGCTGAAGACGGACGGGTCGATCTTCTCGCCCTCCGCCGGGGCCTTCGGCCAGATCTTCCCCCATGCGGCTGAGGCAGTGCTCTATGATGTCTCCCAGCTCAATATCTTTCAGCGGCTGGTGATCTTTGCCGGGACAGTGGCAGAATATGTCCTGCCTGCACTGATCCTGGTCGGGCTGCTCACCCGGCTTGCCGCCCTTGGCACTATTGGCTTCATCTGGGTGCAGACCATCGTCGATGTGACCGGCCATGGCGTCAAGCTGGGCAGTCTTTTTGACAATGCCATCGGTCTGGTGGATCAGCGGGTTATGTGGACATTCCTACTGCTGGTTCTGGTGTTCAAGGGCGCAGGCCCGCTGTCGCTGGATGCGCTGGCGCGGCGCGCCACGGCACCTGCCGCCGCCTGACCTGCTGAGCTCTCAAACACAAAAGGCGCCCTGCATCCGCAGCGGCGCCTTTTTTCATGACCGTTAGTCACCTCGGGTCAGAAATGCGCCTTCGGCTCATCCGGTTTGCCCGCCGCCAAGGCCAGCAACCCGCCCAGAAGCGCCAGTGAGATCGGGAAGATGGTAAAGACGTTCAAGCCGAACCCGGCATATAGCCCTGCCGCCGACGCAAGCAGCAGCACCCCGCCCCACAGCGCGCGGGAGATTGCCATCGCGCCGCCCGCCAGCGCCAGAATGGGCGAGATCACCGCCAAGAGCCGCAGCTGATCAACATTCTCGACCTGCCGGGCAATCCCGTCGACCTCACCAAAATACGCCACGGCGGCGGTATAGCCATAGCCCGCAAACCCAACCACCATCCCAATCAGCCCGGCCACGATGCCCAGCACCAGCGCTGCATTGCGCATTGCCGCTCTCCTCATCTACTCTGGAACTGACATGGGGATCCTAGCCCTCAACGCCAAGGGCCGCCTTGGTTTTGGCATCCCAGCCGAGATGCAGATCGTCCCCTGATTTGATTAGCGGACGTTTCATCAGCGTAGGATGGGCCTTAAGCAGCGCCATGGGATCCTCCGCCCGCTCCGCCTCGCTCAATCCGCGCCATGTGGTGGAGCGGTTATTGACCAAACGGTCGCCAAACTGCGCCAGCGCTGCGGTGAGAATGGCATCAGGCACACCATCGGCGCGCACATCGACCAGCTCCGCCTCCGGCAACTGTTTCAGCGCCTTGCGACAGGTGTCACAGGTCTTCAATCCGTATAGCTGCACGTTTTTTCCTTTCCCGAGGGGGCCACTCAACACAATTTATGGTAGAGCCACACTGTTTTGCTTGATTTTTACACGGTCCGTGCAAAAGTTAAAACCGGGTTGGGAAAGAATTCCCCCAACCTGTTTTGTCAGCACACTGCGGCAGAACCGATCACACCGCCCTGTAACGCAAAAATACTGTGTATTCAGAGCGGATCACTAACAAGAAGGAGACACGGGAACATGGCAAGTGGCACCGTGAAATGGTTCAATACAACCAAGGGCTATGGCTTTATCGAGCCTGAAGGCGGCGGCAAAGACGTGTTTGTACACATCTCACAGGTTGAGCGATCTGGACTTACCGGTTTGGCGGATAATCAGAAAGTCGATTTTGAGATGTCCGAGGGGCGTGACGGTCGCCAGATGGCCAGCGACATCCGCCCCCAATAGATGAAGATTCGGCTGCGCCGGGATCTAACCGCGGGCGCAGCCAATCTGTTGTGGGCCGGGACTGGCTCCGTTTGTGTTCGGTTCCGCCCCAGTCTCGCAACAGTCTCGCCTCTGGCACCATCATCACCGCATCACAAACGGATCCGGGATCGGGTCATCGCTGGTGCGCAACCAGACTGTCTTGACCCTTGTGTAGTCCAGTGCTGCCTGTAGCCCACCCTCGCGGCCATGACCGGACAGCCCTTGCCCGCCAAAGGGCGCAATCGGGCTGACGGCACGATAGGTATTGACCCAAACAATGCCTGCACGAATGCCCCGGATCATCCGGTGCGCCCGTGTCAGGTCGCGGGTAAACACGCCAGAGGCCAGCCCATGGGCGGTATCATTGGCCAGCGCCAACGCCTCTGCCTCGGTGTCAAATCCGCACACCGACAGGACCGGACCAAAGAATTCCTCCCGCAAACAGGGCGCCTCGGGTGCCTCAGAGCAATCGAGTATGGTCGGTGGAAAGAAATTGCCCTCCCCCTCCAGCGGCTGGCCTCCGGTCACGATCCGCGCACCCGCTGCAAGTGACGCTGCCACCAGCTCTACGGCCCGGCGCATTTGCGCGTCGGTGCAAAGCGGACCGACCTCGGTCTCGGGTAGCTCTGGCGCACCAATGCGGATGTTTTCGGCCTTTTCCTTCAACCGGTGCAGAAACTGCGCCTTGATCTGATTGGAAATAATCAGCCGTGAACCGGCCACGCAGCTCTGTCCCGTAGCGGCAAAGATGGCAGAGACCTGCGCATTGACCGCGCTGTCGATGTCGACATCCTCAAACACGATAAAGGGCGATTTTCCGCCCAATTCCAACGAGGTGGAGGCAAGGTTTTCCGCCGAATTGCGCACCACATGGCGGGCGGTGTCCGGCCCGCCGGTAAAGGCGATGTGATCAATGCCAGGATGGGCTGTCAGCACCGCGCCGCAATCCGCACCAAAACCGGTAATGGCATTGAGCACACCGCGTGGAAAACCGGCCTGATCAAAGATGCGGGCAAATTCCAGCAGCGGCGCAGGCGCTTCCTCAGACGCTTTCAGCACCACAGTGCAGCCCGCTGCCAGTGCCGGGCCGATCTTGACCGCCGCCAGAAACAACTGCGAATTCCACGGCACCACAGCCGCCACCACCCCAAGCGGTTCGCGGCGCAGCCAGACCTCTATATCCGGTTTATCAATCGGCAGATGGGCGCCTTCGATCTTGTCCGCGAGGCCCGCGTAATAGCGATAGTAGTCGGCCACATAGGCAATTTGGGCCGAGGTTTCGCGGATGATCTTACCGGTATCGCGGGTCTCCAACTGGGCCAGGGTCTCTGCATTCTCTGCAATCAAATCGGCCAGCCGATAAAGCAGCTTGCCGCGCCCAGTGGCGGTCATGCCCGCCCAATCCGGCGCGTGGAAGGCCGCGCGCGCGGCTGCAACCGCGGCGTCCACATCCGACGCACGAGCCTCTGGCATCATCGCCCAGACCTCTCCGCTTGCCGGATCACGGCTCTCAAAACGGGCGGAGCCATCGGAGAACACCCCGCCGATATATTGCTGGAATTGCTGCATGGTGATCCCCTTCAGGCAAAGGCCGGCATGACATCGCGGATGAACCGCTCAAGCGAGGCGCGCTTGCGTTCAAAACTCATGCCGCTGTCGATCCAGAAACTGTATTCATCATACCCGAGTGCCTCATATCCACGGATCCGGGCAATCGCATCCTCAGCGGTGGCGATCACATTGTCACGCAACATCGCCTCCGGCGAATAGAAGGGATGGGCCGCGATTTCGGCTTCGCTCAGCGGCGCGATCAGCCCCTGCGACACCGGGCGCTCGTTTTTGAACCAGGCGCCGAAGTAGCAGTAAAACCGGTTGATTTCTTCCGCCGCCTGCTGCGCATCGGCGGCATCTGCGGCAATATAGGTGTGGTTCAACAGCATGATATCCGGGCGCTGCACGTCAGGGTATTTGGCGCAGGCATCGTTGAACGTCTCGATCAGCCGGGTGATCTCCTCATCCCCTTGCCATAGCGGCGTCACCTGCACATGGCAGCCATTGACGACGGCAAATTCATGGCTGTTGGGATCGCGCGCGGCGACCCAGATCGGCGGGCCGTTTTCCTGTCGCGGCTTGGGTGAGGACGTCGTGGCCGGGAAGGAATGATAGGTGCCCTCCTGTGCGTGGTCACCCCGCCACAGCCCCTGGATCGCCGGGACCAGCTCCCGCATTCGCTGGCCTGCGTCCCAGGCATCCATACCCGGCACCATCCGTTCGTATTCGTAGCTATAAGCCCCCCGCGCAATGCCAAGTTCCAACCGCCCCTCGGTAATCAGATCGGTCATCGCCGCCTCTCCAGCCAGACGGATCGGATGCCAGAAGGGCGCGATAATCGTGCCGGTGCCCAACCGCACATGCCGGGTCTGGCGTGCCAGATCGACAAGGTTCAGAAACGGGTTTGGCGCGATGGTAAAATCCATCCCGTGATGCTCCCCGGTCCAGACCGCGTGCATTCCGCCATCGTCGGCAATCTTGGCCAGGGCGACGAACTCGTCATAGAGCCGCTGTTGATCCTGTTCCGCCGAGGTCCGTTCCATATGGACAAAAAGAGAAAAGCGCATGTGTCACCTGTCGTTATGCGATCTGGCGGATTTCGCCGCTGCGTTGATTGCCGGAATAAATCCCGAAATCTCCCAATGTTGCCTCGCGGGCGAACCGCTCCAGCATGGTCAGGATCGCCGGATCGCTGATGTCCTCAAGACCCGCTTCACCCGCTCCATCCTGCGCCAGCGGCACAAAGGTTCCGCGCACCGGCGCGCCTGCCCCTGCCTGACAGAGAAAGGCGATATGCTGGCGTTTGCGCGCTACATCCTCAAACACCGAATAGACAAAACCCGGCTCAGCCGTGAGCCCGGTGTCGGCGATCAGCTGGCGCACCGTGGCAGAGGCACCATCGGGACCTGCCAGCGCCTCTGGCAGCATCGCGCCACCTTGACCATCATCGACCAGCAGCACCTCTCCGTTGCGCTCAATCAATGCTGAGACCACCAGATCGGGACCGGTTCCGGCAGGCTCTGCCGTGGTGGCCGCCGTTACATAGGCACCACGCGCGTAGCCCAGCCCCGGATGCGGGCTGACGTCGAAGGCCTTCACCTCGCCAATCAGGATCACATGATCGCCCGCCTCAACCGTCTTGTGCAGGGTGCAGTCAAACCAGGCAGACACCCCGTCGATCAGCGGTGATCCCGCTGGTCCCTTGTGCCAGTTGACCCCGGCAAAGCGATCTTCGGCCGGTCGGGCAAAGGTGTTGGATATCTCAATCTGGGTTTCCGCCAGCACATTGACGGCAAACCCGTCGCCGTTGACCAGCGCATCATAATTGCGCGACTGGTTGGCCAAGCACACCAGCACCAGCGGCGGATCAAGCGAGACAGAGGTAAAAGAATTGGCGGTAAAACCAATCGGCTGGCCGCTTTGGTCATGCGAGGTCACAACCGTCACCCCGGTCATGAAACTGCCAAAGGCATGGCGCAAGGCGCGCGGATCAAGCGATGTCATGATACGTCTCCTCAGAGGGGATTGCCAGCCAGTCGCGCAGATGGGCCGTGACCACATCAGGCGCTGTCAGGTTCAGCATGTGGCGGTGGCCGGTGATGACGATGGCGCGTCCGTGCCGCACTTGCGCGGCCATCTCCTGCGCCATGGCCGGTGTGGAATTGGGATCGCCGTCGCCGGTAATGGCAAGGAAGGGGTAAGTGATCTCGTCCAGACGGTCGGCGTAAGTGGCATCGCCCCGCGCAAAAGCGCCATAGGCGGTGGCATAGCCTGCCGGATCAACCGTCCCCAGCCAGCCCGCAACCCGGTCGCGGGCGCTGATGTCAGCAGGCGTCTTACCAAACCAGCGCGCCAGCGGCGTTGCCAGATCCACCTGACCGGCCCCGATTTCGGCAGCACGGGCGAGCACAGCCGCGCGCGCCTGCGGTGTGCGGCGGTAGACGCCATTCAGCAGCGCCACCCGGCGGGTCATAACAGGATGGTCGACGGCAAAACCAGTCGCGATCAGCGCCCCCATCGAATGGCCAGCCAGGCTGACAGGGCCGAGATCCAGCGCCAGCACCACATCATGCAGCCAGCTCACGAAATCCGGCAGGTCACTGCCCGCAGGCAAGGGGTCGCTGCCGCCATGACCCGGCAGATCAAGGGCGATGACCCTGTGGCTGCGGCTCAGATCCGCAATCTGCGGTGCCCAGGCGGCGGATTGCATACCGACGCCATGCAACAGGACCAGCGGCGCACCCGCCCCGGTCTCCCGCAGGGCGACGGTAGGTCCAGCCTCAGACAGCTGCAGGGTTGTCAACGTCATGGCCAAGCTCTTTCAGGTCCTGATAGCGGTCGCCGATCCGGTGGTGCGGACGCCCCCCGATAGAGGCCCCCAGCGCGATCAGGATTTCGTCCGCCGCGGGCGCATCCGCAACCGAGGTCTGGATCGTCAGATAATGCGACCGCCTGCCCCCGTCGTTCTTGTCCATCAGCGGGATCATCAAGGGCGCATTGGCCGGCCCGCGCGTGTTGCAGAACGACAGATAGGATTTCGCCCCCACCGCATTGCGGTAATGATTGCCGAATTGCAGTGTGTGGATCAGGGCGGAGGCGTGTTCGACCTCGCCGCTCAACCCGACAATCGCGGATTTCCCATAGCCCTCAACCCGGTCACCGCCGCCTGAGGCCTCCAGAATCATCTCTGTCAGCAGGGTTCCCAGACCCGGTGCGCAGTCGCGGATCATCGGACCCAGATCCTCAACAAAGCCCTGCCCGGCCCAAGGGTTCCGAATGACCGCCATAGCCGCGATCAGCGTCAATGGTGTCGGCGCCGCCTTGCCGCCCTCAATCAGTGTTTTTTCAACATGAAGCAGCGTTTTGCGGATTTCTGCGGGCATGGGAATCTCCTGGTCGCTCGGTTAGCTCATATCATGGTATACCATTATACGATATGTCAATCATACTTGCCGGCCGGAAGCCGCGCTGCTATTGAGATCCCTATGAACACCAGCCAGACGACACTCCGCAAAATCGACAAAGCCCCGAAAACCCTGCGTGATATCGTGCAGGAGAGAATGCGCGAGGCCATCATTGACGGACATTTTGCGCCCGGTGAACGTCTGGTGGAACGTCCGCTCTGCGACCAGCTGGGTGTCAGCCGCACTGTCGTGCGCGAAACCATCCGCTATCTGGAGGCCGAAGGGCTGGTCGAGATTATTCCCAACCGCGGCCCTGTGGTTGCTCGGCTGTCCTGGGATCAGGCGCAGCAAATCTATGACGTACGCCGCCAGCTGGAAGGCTCTGCCGCAGCGGTCTGCGCCGCGGTCCAAGGCCCGGAATTTGCTGATGCACTCAGCCGTGCGCTGGCGGCGGTCAAGGTCACGATGAATGATACCGAATGGGGCAGCCTATTGCGGGCCACCACCGATTTTTATCGGCTTATCTTTCTGGAAGCGGGCCACAGTATTGCCTGGGACATCGTGCAGCGTCTGAATGGGCGGATCAGCCGGTTGCGGGCCCTGACCATCGCGGCAAAGGACCGCGAAACCTCTGGGATGAGCCATATGACCGCGATCCATGACGCCATCCTCAGCCGCGATCCTGACAGGGCGCGCAAGGCGGTTGAGGCGCATATTGCCGATGCGGCCCAAACTGCGCAGCGGTTTCTGAAAGAAACTGCGCCAGCAGCTGGAGAGGCGCCAAATGGCTAAAGGCTATTGGATCGCGTTTGTCACGGTCACCGATCCTGACCGCTATGCGGGCTATCAACAGCAGGCACCTGCCGCCTTTGCCAACTATGGCGCGCGGTTCCTGGCACAGGGTGGCGCGGCTGAGACGCTGGAGGGCACGGCCTATCAGCGTCATGTCCTCATCGAATTTGACAGCAAGGCCACCGCCCTCGCCTGCTACCACTCGCCCGAATATCAATCCGCCCGCACCCACCGACAGGCCGCCTGCACCGCGCAGATCGCTATCGTCGAGGGGCTAGAGCCATGAAGGACCAATCCCAATGAGCAGCACGCCCTCTGACGCCGCGCCGAAAACCAGCAGCTTTGACGAAGATCTGTTTCTGAAAGGTCTGGAGCAGCGCAAGGCGACACTAGGTGCCGCGTATGTGGAAAACAACCTCGCCGCCGCCGATGAGTTCACCCGCCCCTTTCAGGAGGCCATGACCGCCTGGTGCTGGGGGTTTGGCTGGGGCGATGACACAATTGATGCCAAAACCCGGTCGATGATGAACCTCGCCATGATTGGCGCCCTGGGCAAGATGCACGAATGGGAACTGCACTGCCGGGGCGCGCTGAACAACGGGGTCAGCCGCGAGGAAATCCGCGCGATCATCCACGCGATCGCGATTTACTGCGGCGTCCCGCAGGGGCTGGAATGTTTCCGTGCCGCCAAAGCGGTGCTGGATCAGCACGAGCAAGGCTAACCCCATCTGATCCCCGTGCGACTGAGCAACGCCCCAGCGATCAGCCCCTGTCAGAGGATATCAAGCGAGACCTTAACCCGGTCCATCACCACCGACGAAGTAAAGCGGCTGACGTTGGATTCATCAAAGAAGTACTCCTGCGTGAAAGCCTCGTATTCCTTGATATCGCTGACTGCGACAACCAGAATAAAATCGGCCTCGCCGGTGGCATAATAGCACTGCTGTACCTCGCGCGCCTGTCGCATCCGTCGCTTGAACAGGTCCAGATGCATCCGGCTCTCGCGTTCGAGGACCACACCGACAATCACCGTCATATCCCGCCCCAGCTTGGTTGGGGATAAAACCGCGATCTCCTTTTCGATGGCCCCTGTTTCGCGCAGTTTCTTCAGACGTTTCTGTACTGCGGGCGCAGAGAGGCCGATCTCGTAACCCAGCGCCTCAGCCGTGAGTTGTGCGTTGGCTTGCATCAGTTTGAGAATCTCGAAATCCTTGTCATCCATAAATGGATTTTCTCCCGTTTTCTCAAAATATCAACTGATTTCATCGCGCCAACGGGAATTTTCGACGCGATCCATCACCACTGCTGACTAGTGTTAACCACACGGAACGACATACAGGCCTGGGAATGGGCTGCGTGTTCGTTGTGGCAATTGCCTGAGATCGGCACCGACACACAACGCAGACGCAGGCCATACCGGGTCAAAGAACGACCAAAGGGAGATCACTATGCAGATTCGGATTTCATCCACCATACTGGCCGCAGGAATCGCGGTTCTGGCCGGTGCCGCCGCCTATGCAGGCCCGTTGCAGGACCGCATCGACGCGGGCGAACCGCTTCGCATCGGTTTCTCCAACATACCGATCTGGGGCTACCCGGATGAGAACGGCGATGCCAAGGGTTTTGTGAATGAGATCACCATCGGCATTCTGAAGAAGATGGGTCACGACACTGTTGAGGCCACAGTCACCGATTGGGGCGGCCTGATCCCAGGCCTGCAAGCGAACCGCTATGACATGATCACTGGCGGTCTTTATATCCTCAACAGCCGGTGCGAGAACATCACCTTCTCCGAGCCGATTGCACAATCCGGTGACGCCTTCATCGTTCCGGTCGGCAACCCCAAGGGAATCCAGACTTATCAGGACATTCTGGCCGCCGAGGCGCTTTTGGCGGCCGGGTCTGGCTACAACACAGTAGAGGCGGCCAAGAAAGAAGGGCTGACCGACGCAATGATCATGCAGGTGCCTGGCCCGACCGAAATGCTGGCCGCCGTAAAGGCTGGCCGCGCCGATGCCGCCGGCATGACCTATTTCGAAGCCGCGCATCTGGCAGACAGCGACGACAGCATCGACGTGACCGATCCGGCCGCGCTGCCGGACTGGACGCTGAACTGGGTCGGCGTTGGCTTCCGGGATGCGGATAGTGAATTCGTGGCCGAGTTCAATACTGCCCTCGCAGACTACATCGGTTCTGAGGAAATGATGCAGACTGTCGCGCAATACGGCTACACCAAAAGCACTCTGCCAGGTGACATAACCACCGAATGGACCTGCGCCAACCGCTGATCCATCTAGGCGGCGGAGCCTTGGGTTCCGTCGCATATTACTCTCCTCGTGTCATACGGAATACTGATGGGTCTTTACGAATTCTTGGTCCAGTACTGGCCACGGCTGCTGTCTGGGGCGGGCGTCACGATCGTCCAATTCCTGCTTGCCGCAGCCATCGGCGTTGCCATATCGCTTTGTATGGGGCTGATGAAACTGTCCCCCAATCGCGCGATCCGCTGGAGCGCCGTCACCTATATCGAGATCTTTCGCGGCACCTCGCTGGTGGTGCAGCTCTACTGGATCTTTTTCGTCCTACCGCTCTTTGGGATCACCATCGAGAAATTCACCGCAGGCTATCTGGCCATCGGCATGAACATTGGTGCCTATGGGGCCGAGCTGGTGCGCGGCGGCATCCTCTCCGTGCCAAAGGGCCAGTGGGAGGCCGCATTGGCCATCAACATGAGCCCGGCTCAGCGCATGCGCCGTATCATCCTGCCGCAGGCCTTGGTCAATATGCTGCCGCCCTGGGGCAATCTAATGATCGAGCTGTTGAAAGGCACCGCTCTTGTCTCGCTGATCTCGGTAGCGGACCTGATGTTCGAATCCCGGCAGATCAACGCCACCACCTATCTGTCCGCACAGGTCTTTGGCGCGGCACTGATCATTTACTACATGATGGCGCGGTTCTGCGTGACACCGTTCATGCGCTGGCTGGAACGCTTCATGGCCCGCAAAATGGGGAGGGCATGAGCCATGTTTGACTGGAAATGGGAGTTTGTCTGGGAGATCACGCCCCGCCTGATTCAGGCGGCCGGCAACACGCTGATCGCCGCCGGTGCGGGCTATGCCATCGCGCTGGTTCTGGGGCTGGTGCTGGCGCTTGCGCAACGCACCCCCTACCGACCGCTGACCTTTGTGGTGCGGGAGCTGGTTGAATTCATCCGCTCAACCCCGCTGATCCTTCAGGTGTTCTTTGTGTTCTATGTCGGCCCTCAGTTTGGCGTCCGCCTCAGCCCCTGGATGTCGGGCATGATTGCCATCGGGCTGCACTACGCCTGCTACCTCTCTGAGGTCTATCGCGGCGGCATCGAAAGCGTGCCCAAGGGCCAATGGGAGGCTGCAACCGCGCTGAATATGACGGTGATACAGAAATACCGCCGGGTGATCATTCCGCAAGCTGTTCCCCCGGCCTTGGCCGGGATGGGCAACTATCTGGTCGGCATCTTCAAGGACACGCCGATGCTGTCGGTGATTGGGGTTGCCGAACTTATCCACACGGCCAATGCCATCGGCGCCGAAAACTACCGCTTTCTTGAGCCCTATACGATGGTGGGCATCATTTTCCTGGCGATCTCGCTTCCTGCGGCCGGCCTGATCCGGTTGTTCGAAAGCTATGTCCGCCGCAAGTTGGGTCTGTAGAACCATGTCGAATACCAATACTTCCCCCAAGACCTTTCCGACTGAGCTGGCCGGCGATTCCACCCCTATGGTGCGGTTTCAGAAAGTGCGCAAATCCTATGGCGCGCTGACCGTTCTGGATGATCTGGATCTGGACGTGGCCGCAGGCGAAATGGTGTCGATCATCGGCCCGTCCGGGTCGGGCAAAACCACCGTGCTGCGAATGTTGATGACGCTGGAGACGATCAACGAGGGGGTCATCTATGTGGATGGCAAGCCACTGACCCATATGCCCAAGGGCGGCACCTTAGTGCCCGCCAATGAACGACATCTGCGCAGTCGGCGCGCGGATATCGGCATGTGCTTCCAGCACTTCAACCTGTTCCCACATATGACCGCGCTCGAGAACTGCATGGAAGGACCGGTACATGTGCTGGGTCTCTCCAAAGCCGAGGCCCGCGACCGATCAGAGGAACTGCTGGAGCTGGTCGGCATGATCTCCAAAAAGGATCAGCATCCGTCGCGCCTGTCTGGTGGTCAGCAACAGCGCGTCGCCATTGCCCGCGCACTGGCCATGCGCCCCAAAGTCATGCTGTTTGACGAGGTCACATCGGCGCTGGATCCGGAAGTGATTGGCGAGGTGACCAATGTGATCCGCCAACTGGTCTCTGAACATCAGTTGACCATGCTGATGGTCACCCATCAAATGGGTTTTGCCCGTGATATCTCAGATCGGGTATGTTTCTTCTACGGCGGCAAAATCGAAGAACAAGGCACCCCGGCCGAGATCTTTGGCGATCCGCAACGAGAACGGACACAGCAATTCCTGAGCGCCGTCCGCGAGGCGGTCTGATACCCAATCATCCACAGCCCACAGGCAAGGTTCCCTTCTGATGTTCCAACCCGGTCAAACCGTTCAGTCCAAACCCCGCACCCCGCTGATGGGCAAGGGCATCGCTCACCGTGGCAGCTTGGGGTTTATCCTGATGTCCACCGATCTGGCCTGCGAGGCGGATATATTTGCCATGGCCCCCGAGGGTCTTGGCATCCATATCACCCGACTGAAGACCGATGATTACACCACCAATGAAACGCTGGCCCGGCATATCGACCATATGGCCGATGCGGCCTCTCGCATTCAGCCGGACATGAAGCCTGAGGTCATCGCCTACTGCTGCACCTCAGGGTCGATTGTCTGCCGTGAAGAAAACGTGTTTCGCGAGATCCGCAGAGGCGCGCCCTATGCGCAGCCAATGTGTATCGTCACTGGCGTGATGGATGCCCTACGGGAGGTTGGCGCTAAACAGATCGTGGTCGGCACGCCCTATCTGGACGACGTCAACACCGCCGAGGCAGAGTATCTGGCGGCTGCCGGATTTGATATTCTGGACATACAGGGCCTGCGACTGGAGACCGGCGTGGAATTTGGCCAGGTGGAACCCGCGTATTGGAAAGACTTCGCACTGGAAATCGACCAACCCGAAGCGGATGCGATCTTCCTCTCTTGCAGCGGCGTCCGCTCGCTGGAAGTGGTCGACGAGATTGAACAGGCCACAGGCAAGCCAGTCATCACCTCCAACCAGGCGCTGATGTGGTCTTGCCTGCGCCGTGCAGGCATCATGGATGAGCTGAAAGGCTTTGGACAGATCTTCAAACATCCTGGCCTAAGGCTGAAACCAACGGTTTGAACCGGCTTATCCGCACGCGCCCGTTTGACCGGATCGTTTGAAACGAACCGGTGTGGAAATCCACTTGCAGCTCAACTAACTGCAAAGCGGGCGTCATCGCCCAGCCCTTTACATGTCGTGGTGCCGGATTGAGCGTCAGCGGCCGATGGTGCGGGACAAGGACGAAACCGCTGTCGGGGAACTGGTGCTTGTTGCGCGTTGATGTGAGTGGCGTGGTTTTTGCGAGCTCGTGAATTAATCTCGATGTGATCTGACACCGCCCCTTGGGCTCTATATCGCAGACCAGATCGCTAGAGCCCATTCCGGCAAGATCGCTGCGACGTCGGATGAAACGGGCACCGTGCTCCGACTGAACATCCCACTGGAACAAAATAGCTGACCTTAGTGCATCTCGCGGCATCATGCATTTTGGACTTAGAGTGGACCAACATGGTCTGCGAAAACAAAAAAACCGCCACCCCGTGAGAGGCAGCGGTTTCTGATTACGCGCAGTGAGCCTGACGACACACCGTCATGTCGGCTCCGGCTTATTCGGCTTTCATCGCCTCGACCGAGATCTTCACATCGACCTCATCGCCGACGAAGGGGGCGAATTTGCCCAGTTCGTAGTCGGAGCGCAGCAGCGTGGTGGTGGCGTCGAATCCGGCCCAGGGCTTGCCCGCCATCGGGTGATCGCCGACCTGGTTCAGTTTGGCGTCCAGAACCACCGATTTGGTGACTCCGTTCAGGGTCAGATCGCCGGTGATTTCAGCAGTATTCTCGCCGGTCACCTTAATGCCGGTGGAGGTGAAGGTGATCATCTCCTTGTCATCGGCACCAAAGAAATCCTTCGACATAAAGTGGTCAAAACGCCCTTCCCAGCCGGTCAGCATGGATTTTGCAGGCATGGACACGGACACGCTGGAGGCTTCGGGGTTTTCCTGATCAAAGGCGATCTCGCCCTCAAAGCCGGAGAACATGCCATAGGTGGTGGAGAACCCGAGGTGGTTGTAATTAAACACAACCTGGCTGTGGCTGGCGTCCAGCGTATAGGCCTCGGGCGCGGCATAGGCCGTGGTGGCGGCAGCGCCCATAAAGGCAGCGGCGAGAAGAGTGTTTTTCATAATTTTGGCTCCGTTGGACCGAATAACATCACTTCCAAGTTGACCGTTTTGGCGTTCAAAAAGGAAGTCGGCAATTCCCAACACTATCTGTGTTCAGATGAACAACCAAAGCTGCTTCTGCCACACAAGCAGGTTCTCGCGCGTTTGTGATACCCGCAGGGCGTTGGCGCGCGAATATAAGGGAGCCGCGCGCTTGCCCATTGGTCCCAGCCTATGGCGCCGATAGAGTTTTCAGTTAATGATGGGTAATGTGCCGCTTAATTGGTCGCGCAGGCGCAGACAGGTGTCGTTGCTGTCGATTGGCAGCTCCATCAGCACCGAACCATCGGCGTCCAAAACGGAAATCGCATGGGCTGAGAGCCGCACCCCGCCAAGGCTGTGGTAACTGCGGCGCAGGACAATCCGGGGCGTGCCGCGACGGGTTTTGCGCAGGATCCGAAGCTCACGCCGGATCGGATCGAAACAGGCCTCCGGCTGGCTGTCGGGATGGTGGGTTGTCAACAGGATCAGGCCGAGAAACAGGAAGGCAATAGAGATACCAATCCGGATCAGCGACATTTGCGGGTCGACTCCGGCATCCGGCAGCAACCACAGTCCGGTTGCACCAAGCACCATGCCGCCACCAAGGATGCGCAACAGGATTGACCGTATGGGCCAGTTGGCCTGGACTCGCAGGTTCAATGGCGCAGAGCGTGCCAGATCGGCCAGGCGTTGCGCCGCACGGGACTGAGCCGACAGGCCATGCCCGTCATGATGGGATCGACCCCTTTGCACCGGCTGAAAACCCATGCTGGATGGTTCAAGGAGGCTCATCTCTGTTCCCTTTCACTCATAAACTCAGTCGCGGTTGCCTGTCCTGCCTTGCATGCGGCGCTTGCTGCGCCTTTGGTCTGTGCCTGGCCGACCGGTTAACGCTTCATTAACCAAGATTGACGCCGGCATTGGGGCTGAAATGGGGCGGAGTTGGGGTAAATACGGGTCCAGCCTACACGCCCGGTATATTGTACGATCACTTTGTCCTGCGGATCCGTCCGCATCACTGCGTCGTCCGGCCTACTGGGCGGCGCCCTCCCCTGATCAGGCGGTAGCATTCTGTCCCCTGCTGACTTGGCCTGACGCAGAGCAGATACGGGGGTGGCGACGCACGACCGTCGCTTGAAATCCATGGGCATCTTATGGCGGCCTTCTGCGGGCCACCCTCAGACTTGCACGATTTTCCTAAAATTTAGTTCACATCCACAGGACCCACCGCTAAGCCCAGTTATGCCCTCTATCTGCCACTGCGGTCTCGCCCTCATGCACCCTGCCGGGAAACGGGCCTTGCCCTTTTGGGCGCAGCCTGTATATGGGGGCTTCCTTCCGCGATATTTTCGATCCGCGCAGACTCTCGTGACAGGGCAGCGGAGGGACAAACCGCCCGGTCTATGAAATGCGCCTAGACAAAAACTGGAGTTCGCATGCCACTCTATGAGCATGTCATGATTGCGCGTCAGGACCTGTCCAACTCGCAAGCTGAAGGCCTCATCGAACATTTCGGTGCTGTTCTGTCCGACAACGGCGGTAAGCTGGTTGAGCAGGAGTACTGGGGCGTCAAGACGATGGCCTATAAGATCAACAAAAATCGTAAGGGCCACTACTCCTTCCTGAAAACCGATGCATCCGCAGCGGCGATCCAGGAAATGGAGCGTCTGATGCGCCTGCATGATGACGTGATGCGCGTTCTGACCATCAAGGTTGACGCACATGAAGACGGCCCCTCGGTTCAGATGCAGAAGCGCGATGAGCGCGACTCGCGTCGTGAGCGCCGCTGATCAACGCTTGAGAAAAGGACGCTAAACCATGGCAGCCAAACCGTTTTTCCGTCGTCGTAAAGTATGCCCGTTCTCGGGCGACAATGCGCCGAAAATCGACTACAAAGACACCCGTCTTCTGCAGCGCTATATTTCCGAACGTGGTAAGATTGTGCCTTCGCGCATCACCGCCGTTTCGGCAAAGAAGCAGCGTGAACTGGCCCGTGCTATCAAGCGCGCCCGCTTCCTCGCCCTGCTGCCCTACGCCGTGAAGTAAGGAGATAAGCACATGCAAGTTATCCTTCTGGAACGTGTGGCCAAGCTGGGCCAAATGGGCGAAGTCGTGGACGTAAAGCCCGGCTATGCTCGCAACTTCCTGCTGCCGCAAGGCAAGGCGCTGACCGCGTCGCAGAACAACATCGCTCGTTTTGAGGACCAGAAAGCGCAGCTCGAAGCGCGCAACCTGGAAACCAAAAAAGAAGCAGAAGCACTGGCTGAAAAGCTGGACGGTCAGCAGTTCATCGTGATTCGCTCCGCTTCTGACGCGGGTGCGCTCTACGGTTCCGTCACACCTCGTGACGCCGCAGACGCAGCCACCGAAGAAGGCTTCTCGGTCGACAAGAAGCAGATCGCTCTGCTCTCGCCGATCAAGGATCTTGGCCTGCACAGCGTTGTTGTGAAGCTGCACCCTGAAGTCGAAGTTCAGATCAAACTGAACGTTGCACGTTCGGCTGAAGAAGCTGAGCTGCAGGCCTCGGGCAAATCGATTCAAGAGCTGGCCGCTGAAGAAGAAGCCGCTGCTGAATTCGAAATCTCTGAGCTGTTCGACGATATCGGCTCCGCCGCTTCGGACGACGACGACGATGCAGCCCCGGCTGCAAGCGACGAAGAGACCAACGCCTAAGCGGCATTGGATCTGTTGAGATTGAGAGAGGCCGTCCTTTGGGGCGGCCTTTTTCATGATCTGGCGATGCTGTGACCGCTCCATTCCAAACGTCAGATCTGCCCTTGGGCGGATCAACATGGACGCATTAAAATCTACTCAAACTCTCAGCATAATGCGGCGCAAGGGTAACCTTGCCTTTGACTGTTTCTGCAACCTTAGGGCCCGCCTTGGGCGCCGCCCATGGCCGATGTGTTTGACGTTGTTCAGTCATCTGGGGGTGACCATGAAAGAGGATCTGATCCGAGAAGAAACCGCTCTGCGCCGGCGCCTGTTGTTGCGGCTGTTGCGCGGGTTCAGTTTTGAAAACCCAAGATACAAGGGAGAGGCTATCAGCAATCTGGTGCCGACAGAGCTGATCACTGCCGAGCTGACGCAGCACAACCCTGACCGAATGATCCAGCGCTAGGTCTTGTGCGCTGTGCCCGTACTGGCCAAATGCTAAGTCTACGGGAAACGGGACCGCAAAGGCTCCCCCTTGCGATCCCTAGCATGGACGTCCCAAGCGGGCCGCAGGCACGGGAGCCGAGTTGGAACGGGGGCTGACCCCAGATCATGCGCGCAGAAACCATGCGGCAGCACGCAGCTGCAAACAACGAGATTGCCCCTAAAACTTGATGGATTTCAGCGGCACACTGCGCCTCGCCGCAAGAGGCCGTCGGGCGCTGGACTCTCGGCGCAATTGACACGGCGGTAGATATCCGCCGATCGGTCAATCCGATGTTTGCCCTGCCCACCCTGCCCGCCTAATCTGCCGCTGATCCGTAGATATCGGATCCTACACACGGCAGTATCCATGATTGATCGCAGAACGGCTTTGGCCTTTATTCTTGCCCCTCTGGCCCTTGCGGCCTGCGGCGATGCACCCGCCGCAACAAAGCGCGCCGCCGAACCGCCGCTCTATCCCAATGAGACCCCCGAACTGCGGCGTAAGATCAATTTCTGGGCGGATCATTATGAGGTGCCGCGCCCGCTGGTCCATCGCCTCGCAATCCGCGAGAGCACCCATCGGCCCTGGGCCATTAACCGGCCCTATTACGGGTTGTTGCAGATCCTGCCCGCCACCGCCCGCTCCATGGGGTTTCGTGGCAAGAACAAGGATCTTTTGGATGCGGATACCAACCTGAAATACGCGGTGAAGTACCTGCGCGGTGCCTGGCTCCTCTCCGATGGCAGCTATGATCAGGCGGTAAAGCACTATTCGCGCGGCTACTATTATGCTGCCAAACGCCGGGGCATGTTGCGTGAAACCGGGCTGCGCCCCTAAGGCGACGCTCACAACCACCTGACAGAAAACATATTCTTAAGAATGCGCGACAGGCTGCCGCCAAACCTGTTAGCGCAAAACTGTCACATGACGATGCGCATTTTTCTGCTAGCATGGATGTCTATTACAAAAAGACGTCGGAGTGAAAAATGCCTATCCAACTTGATCGCCGGTCCTTTCTGGCTGGCAGCGCCGGGCTTATCGCTCTGCATCCGTTTTCTGTTCAGGCGGCCTCCAACCAGGTGCATCTACGCCTGATGGAGACAACTGATCTGCATGTGCATGTGTTTCCCTATGACTATTATGCCGACAAACCGCGCGACACGGTCGGGCTTGCGCGTACGGCCTCGCTGATCGGCGATATTCGCGCCGAAGCCACCAATTCCGTACTGCTGGACAATGGCGATTTTCTACAGGGCAATCCGATGGGCGACTATATCGCCTATGAGCGCGGCATGAAGGAAGGTGACACCCATCCGGTCATTCAGGCAATGAATGCCGTGGGGTTTGATGGCTCAACGCTGGGCAATCATGAGTTCAACTACGGGCTGGATTTCCTGATGAAATCCCTCGCCGGGGCCGATTTCCCGGTGGTCTGCGCCAATGTCGCCAAATCCACCGGCGCCGGTCCGCGTGACGACACAACCCTGCTGCCCCCCTATGTGATTATGGAACGTCAGCTGACTGATGGCGCGGGCAACACCCATCCAATCAAGATTGGCCTTATTGGTTTTGTGCCCCCGCAGGTGATGAACTGGGACCGCCGCCATCTGGAGGGCAACGTTCAGGCGCGCGACATTCTGGAAACCGCCCGCGCCTATGTGCCAGAGATGAAGGAAAAAGGGGCCGATATCATTATCGCGCTCTCACATTCCGGCATTGGCAGCGCGCAGGAAGCTGATGGCATGGAGAACGCCTCGGTCCCGCTGGCGGCGGTTGAGGGCATTGATGCGATCATGACCGGCCATTCGCATCTGGTCTTCCCCTCCTCCACCTATGCGGATTTTGCCGGGGTCGATGTCGACAAGGGCACCATCCACGGCACCCCTGCCACCATGGGCGGGTTCTGGGGCAGCCATATGGGTCTGATTGATCTGATGCTGGAACGCGATGGCGCTGGCTGGCGCGTCGTCGGCCATGCGTCAGAAGCGCGGCCAATTTCTCGGCGCGAAGAGGACCGCTCGATCACCGCCCTGGTCGACAGCGCCCCAGCAGTGCTGGCGGCCGCGCAGAAAGAGCATGATGAGACGCTGCAATATGTGCGCCGCGCCGTGGGCAAGACCGACGCACCCCTGCACAGCTATTTTGCACTGGTTGCCGATGATCCATCGGTGCAGATCGTGTCGATTGCGCAGACTTGGTATATCGAACAGATGCTGAAAGGTACTGAACACGAGGGGCTGCCGATCCTCTCTGCAGCGGCCCCGTTCAAGGCTGGCGGTCGCGGTGGTGCGGAGTATTACACCGATGTGCCCAAGGGCGATGTGGCGATCAAAAATGTCGCGGATCTCTACCTCTATCCCAACACCGCCCGTGCGGTGCGGGTGACCGGTGCGCAGGTCAAGGACTGGCTGGAACGCTCTGCCGGTATGTTCAACCAGATCACCCCCGGTGAGACGGATCAGGTGCTGCTGAACCCGGCCTTCCCCAGCTACAACTTTGACGTGATCGACGGGGTGACCTATCAGATCGACCTGTCGCAACCCTCCAAGTTCGGGGCTAAGGGCGCGTTGGAAAATCCCGACGCCAGCCGCATTGTGAGTCTGGAGTTCAACGGCGCGCCGATTGACCCCGCGCAGGAGTTCATTATCGCCACCAACAATTACCGCGCAGGCGGCGGTGGCGCCTTCCCCGGCGCGATGGGTGATACGGTTGTCTTTGAGGGGCCAGACACCAACCGCGATGTCATCGTGCGCTATATCGTTGAGAAAGGCACTATCAGCCCACGTGCGGATGCCAATTGGCGCTTTGCGCCGCTTGCGGACACATCGGTGCTGTTTGACACCGGTCCAAAGGCGGCCGCCTATGTCGACAGCGTCGAGAGTATTGCAATTGAACCTGCGGGTGAAGGCCCGGATGGTTTTGCACGCTATAGAATCTCGCTGTGAACAGACTGTTTCCGATTTGCGAAAAATGAAATGATTCTCGCCGCCCGGCCAAACGTGGTCGGGCGGCAGATCTAGGCGTACACGCCCCGCTTGCACACTATTTGTTGAGGCGCGCCCTAAAGGTTAATTTTTACAAATTTCGAGCAAAATTACGCTGTCCTTACTCCTTTTTAGGCATTTGTTTGCCAAATTTCTGCCCCCTTCTTGCGACAGAGTTTTCCGGCATGCCATGTGTCGGACAACGCTGAACACCAGCAGTCCGCGTCAAGACGGTTGATACGCAAGAGGAGCAGTTACGATGCCAAACGGCAGTTTCAATGACTTTCGCAATGCGCTTCTGGCGTTTGAATCCGGCTGGGACCGGGACCGCTATGATGCGGGGCAGATCAGCGATGCGCAGCTGACGCAATGGGCAGGTGCGCCGGTTGGCAGTTTCTATCCGGGTCTGAGCAGCTGGGGCCAGCTGAACGCCACCGATTGGCGCGATATGGCGTATCATTCGACCAACTCGCTGGGGTTTGTCGGCTATCAATTCGGCGAAGCGCTGCTGATTGATCTGGGTTATTATCAGGACGATGTTTTCTACCTAGGCGGTGATACGATCAATCGCTGGGATGGCACCTGGACCGGTAAGAACGGCGTCAACAGCCTGGATGACTTCAAAACGCACGCCGCACAAGACACCGCCATCAACGAGGCGTTTGGCTATAACTTCGAGATGCTGGAGTATTACCTTGGCCGACAAGGCCGCAGCATCAGTGACTATATCGACCAGTCTGTCTCATACCGTGATGTCAACGGCGCGATGGTTGATGTCACGCTGTCTTTGACCGGACTGATGGCCGCGGCCCATCTGCGTGGCGCATCTGGGCTCGCTACACTGTTGCTGAGCGATACGGCCTCCACCGATGAATACGGCACTTCAATCCTGAAATACGTGAAGGATTTCGGCGGCTACGACAGCCCCACAACCGAGGCGCTGATCGCTTTCTGGCAAGATCGCAAAGCAGGCGGCAATGCCCCGCTTGATATCGGCGCTCCTGAAATTGGTGAAACGCTGCTCGGCACGGTCAGCCGAGATGTCCTGGACGGCAGCAATGCCGATGATCTGCTGTCAGGGCGTGGTGGCAATGACCGGCTTGTCGGACGCGCAGGTGATGATGATCTGCGCGGCGGCAGTGGGCGTGACCGCCTGATCGGTCAGAACGGCGATGATGTGCTAAATGGCTCGCACGGGGCTGACACCATTCGCGCTGGTGCCGGCAATGACACGCTGATCGGTGGCAACGGCAACGACAAACTGTTTGGCCAGCAGGGCAATGACTTGTTGATCGGCGGCGCGGGTGCCGACAGCTTTGCCTTTGGCAGCAACCATGGCCGTGGCCGCATCCGCGACTTTGAACTGGGCATAGACAAGATCGACATCCTCAACGGTGCGCAAAACATCAACCAGATCGATTTTTCCGCAAAGGGTAACCATGTGGTCATGTCCTTCGACAATGTTGTCGTGACGATTGAGAATGTCTCAGTTTCTGAGCTGTCCAGCTCTGATAATTTCTTGTTCTAAGCCTTGAGCTACCCGACGATCATTCGGGATCACACGTCAGATAGGCACCAGCCGCCCGGGGGAACCTAGGGCGGTTTTCTCTTGTCCAACCGTGACTAAACACACCCACAATACAGAAAGGCCGCCCCAAGGGACGGCCTTTTCAAATCAAATCCTTAAACCTGCGCAGGGCGCAGATCTAGGCGTGATTACTCGTCTTCCAGAGCTTCAACTGCAGTTTGCAAATCGTCCTTGGAGACTTCTTTTTCAGTCACTTTTGCCTGTTCAGCAATGAAATCGATGACTTTGTCTTCGAAAATCGGCGCACGCAGCTGCTGCTGCATCTGAGCATTCTGCTGAATGAACTCAAAGAACTGGCGTTCCTGACCCGGGTACTGACGTGCCTGTTGCATGATGGCCTGGGTCATTTCCGCGTCGGTCACTTCGACTTCGGCTTTCTGGCCCAGTTCTGCCAGCAGGAGGCCAAGGCGCACGCGGCGCTCGGCCAGCTTGTTGTGCTCGTCAGTGGCTTCGATCTCATCGTGATCATGGCCCTGAACCTCTGGGTTCTCCTCGTGCCACAGCTGATGTGCAATCTGCTTGGATTCTGCTTCGACCAGCGAGGGCGGCAGGTCGAAGGAAACCAGATCGTCCAGCTTGTCCAACAGGCCACGCTTCATCACGGCACGGGCGGCACCGGCGTATTCTGCTTCCAGGCGCTCAGAAATCTGCTCTTTCAGACCTGCGAGGTCTTCGGCGCCGAATTTCTTGGCCAGTTCATCATTGATCTCTGCCGCTTTGGGGGCTTTCACCTCTTTCACGGTGCAGGAGAACACGGCTTCCTTACCGGCCAGGTGCTCGGCCTGGTACTCTTCGGGGAAGGTGACGGTGACGTCTTTTTCTTCGCCCGTTTTGGTGCCGACCAGCTGCTCTTCGAAGCCCGGAATAAAGGAGTTGGAGCCCAGTGTCAGCGGGTAGTCGTCGCCTGCGCCGCCTTCAAAGGCTTCGCCGTCAACCTTGCCAACAAAGTCAATGACAACCTGGTCACCGTCTTCGGCCGCAGCGCCGTCTTCACGGGCTTCAAATTCCTGCGCAGTCTCGGCCAGATTGGCCAGCGCTTCGTCGACGGCTTCGTCTTCGGCTTTAACGATCAACTTTTCCAGCTCAACACCGGAAAGATCAACGTCTGGAATCTCGGGCAGCGCCTCGTAGGACATCTCGACATTGACGTCGTCGCCCTCTTTCCAGTCTTCGTTGGTCATTTTGACATCGGGCTGCATGGCCGGACGGTCACCGCTGTCTTCGAAGTGCTTGTTCATCGCACCGTCGATGGTTTCCTGCATAGCTTCGCCAATCAGACGCTGGCCGAACTGCTTTTTCAGCATCGCCATAGGAACCTTGCCTTTGCGGAACCCTTTCATCTCGACTTCGGGCTGCGCCTCGACCAGTTTTTCGTTGACCTTCGCGTCCAGTTCGGCGGCGGTAACGGTGATCGCGTAGCCGCGTTTCAGACCTTCGTTCAGCGTCTCGGTGACCTGCATCATATTCCCCATAGAGATTCGGGGCGCGCGCGCAGGCGCTCCCCCAGACAATTTGACGCCTTCTATTTGCACATGACCGGCGGCGCAAGGGGGATTGCCATCACAGGCGCTCTGACAGGCAGTGTTGACGCGATTTTTGGCTCAAAAAACGTCAAAACACGCCCCGAAGGGCGTGTTTCAATTCGCGTGATCGTGGGGTGATACCCAGACGGGTCGCCCTCTCCTAGGATCAGAACTTCCAGCGCGCGCCTGCCATGATGGAGGAGCTGTCCTGATAGCTTGTCGCGCTGGTATCCGAATAGGAGTAGTCGCGATAAGCCACATAGGTTTCCAGGTTCAGATTGTCGAAGTTCTGAACGGCGGCAACACCCCAGGATTCTGCGTTGTCGCCGCTGGTGACCATGTCAGAGCCATCGTAATAGTCGACGGCAAAGGAGGTCGCGCCAACCGACAGGAAGTTCGTGGTATATCCCAGCTTAGCAAAACCATAGTCGCCGCCCGTGTCACGGTCTCCTGCGGCAACTGCAAAGGACACGCCAGTTGGTTCGTGTAGTGCCGCAAAGGATGCAACGATATCGCGGGTCTTGGTGCCCGGCCCATTTTCATTCCACACCGCGCCCAATGCGCCATTAATGGTGAAATCGCCAAGGTCGTCGTTGGTATACCGCACCGCGATGTCATAGGCTTCGCGGTCAGAGTTGGACCGTAGGATTTCCTCGCCGTAGGACGCTGATACGGTAAAGCCGCTGAATTCAGGTGTGTCATAACGCACCCGGCCCAATCGGCCACCGTCAAGGCTGCGGAAGGCCGAACCAATGCTGACGGACGAAAGCGTACCGGTCGAGCTACGGAACAGAAAACCGCCCGCAGAATCTGCGATAGCCGAGGTCTGGATCACGCCTGTGCCTGACAGGTCAGATTCCGCCAGCCCGTCAGAGGCCATAGACCCCTGACCAAAAGAGAACGTGCCATAGCGCGGCGTTGCATATTGAATATCAACTTTGCGGATCCGGGTCCGGTCCCAGCTGATATTCTGCGGACGACCGTTCTGGTCAACGCCATCGGAAGAACGCAGTCCAAAGGCGGTTTCGAAATTGAACCGCAGCGTGTTTTCACCAAAAGGCTGCTCCAGCCAGAACCCAATACGCGAATTGGAATTGGCGTTATCGACCAACGCGCTGAAATCGTCGGCTCCGTCGTCAAACGACTGGAAGGACGGGTTGAACTGACCATAGTAGCGGAAAGTCCCGCCCGAGCTGTTCTCATATGTTGGGCCAGCAAATGCCGGCGCACCCAGGGCGGCGACAAGGGCTGTCACCCCGACTTGAGAGGCGAGTTTGGTGTTCATGAGGAGATGCTCCAATATTGTTCGGGCAGGCTCCCTCTCCATCCCTGAGGGGCCAACCTTAATCAGGCGCTATCACGCGGATTTTCGGTGCTCTACTCTTGAAATATGCCGTGTTGCTTCCCTTGCCAGCCAGATAGCGGATTCTCGCCTTTTTGTGATCAGCTCGCACCATTCTCTTCGTGACTTACCGTTGTTCGACGGATGCTTAGCCTTGGCGCCAGTGCTGTGTTCGACCCGTCGCGCGATCAACAGTCGGCGCCATGTCATTCGACCGCCACCGGCACCGGCACCGGCACCGCAGGCCGCCCTCTGCAAATGTATGGATAGTCCAATAATTTCCTGAAATATCACGATCTGTTTGCGGTCTATCAACAGAATTCCACAGTTTTTTAACGGCCTGCCCCTAGTCGTCTAAGAGACGATAGAACGGGTACTACAACTATGATTTTCAAAACATCCATCAAAACAGCTGTGTTTATGATCGTTTTCCTGGCCAGCGCCGTGATGTTCGCACTGATCGGCCTGTCGCGCTATACAGACCAGTTGCGCACCGATATCGAGGCCGAGGTCACAGCCGTCGAAGGGTTTGCACTCACCTTAGACCAGATCAGCTCCGACTTTCAGATCGCGCGCATCACCGAGATGAATTTTCGCCTGAAGCCGAGCGATGAGATTATCGCCACTCAGGCCGAAACCATGGCACTGTTGGCAAGTCATCTGGAGACCGCCACAGCCCAGGCAGCAAACCTCGCGCGGATGGGCGAGATGTCTGAAAATCTCGCACTGCTTTCCGCGGCCATCAGCAGTTATGAGGCGGGATTTTCCGATGTCGCCGCGAGCCAGCAGCGTCTGGGCTTCGACGAGAAGACCGGCCTACAGGGCTCATTGCGCAGCTCCGTCCAAGGCGTTGAAAAAGCGTTGGAAGCCACCGCTGAGCCGGAAATGAAAGTTAAAATGCTGATGATGCGGCGACATGAGAAAGATTTCATTATGCGCCATGCTCCCAAATACATAGAACGGCTGAATGCCCGCGTTGATGAATTCCGTGACTTTCCCGGCAGCTACTACAAAAACATCTCGCAACGTGCCCGTATCGGCAGCCTCCTGACCGCCTATCAGAATTCTTTCAACGCCTACGCCGCAGAAAGAACGGTCATTGATGGACACTACGACGCGCTGGATGCGATCGAAGCGTCAACACAGCCGCTGCTGACGACCATCGGCAATCAGATTTCAGCACAGCTCAACACCATTCACACCAGTGCCGCAGGGGCGATTGCCACGGCCAATTCCAACGCCCTGAAAGCGGGATTTGGCGGGCTTGGCGTCTTTATCGTCGTCGCGTTTGCCCTGGCAATTGGCATTTCGCGGCCGCTGTCACGTGTCAATCTGGTGCTGCAAAAGATCATGGCAGGCGATTTTTCCTCTCCTGCCCCGCAGACCCGCATAAAGGAAATCTCGACCATCTCAGCCGCAGTAGAAGAATTGCGCGCAGACAATCAGGTCAAAGACACATTGACCCGTGAAATCTCTGAGGTGATCAGCGCCTGTGCGGCCGGAGATTTTTCCAAGCGTCTGCACGTTGAGGGCGTCAGCGGCTCCTTCGCCGATCTCGGCCGGGGCGTGAATGCCATTGGTGATGCTGCCGAATCCGGCCTTGGCGACATTCGTCAAGTGCTTGCTACGCTGGCTGAAGGCGACCTGTCGCAGCGGATGCCGGCCGGGCAACAAGGTATTTTCAAGGAAATTGCCGCGGCGGTCGACAATCTTAGCGACAATTTGACTGGCATGGTGCGCCAGCTGTCCCACAGTAGCGAGGTCCTGAATTCCACCGCCGCAGAAATCGCGGCCGCCGCCGAGGACGCCTCACGCCGGGGCGAGAACTCTGCCGCCTCACTCGAGGAAACGGCCGCTGCGCTTCAAACTCTTGACGATACCGTGCGCGGCACCGCAGAAGGCTCGCGGCAGGCCAATGACATCGTCCGCGATGCCTTTACCCAAGTCCAAACGACCAGTGAATTGGCCCGCCAAACCATTGCCGCCATGCAGCGGATTAAGGATTCGTCCGGCGCTATCGCCAAGATCACCGACCTAATCGAGGATCTCGCCTTTCAGACCAATCTGTTGGCCCTGAACGCCGGTGTCGAGGCCGCCCGCGCAGGCGAAGCCGGCCGTGGCTTTGCGGTGGTGGCCTCAGAGGTGCGCGGTTTGGCGCAGCGGTCAGCCGATGCGGTGCAGGAAATCAACGGGCTGATCGAAGTCAGCACAACCGAGGTGGCACAGGGGGTCACTCTGGTCGACCAGACCGGCACGGCCCTCACGTCGATCCAGAGTTCGGTCGAATCCGTTGTCGGCAAAGTTGAGCAGATTGCCTCGACCACGGTGGCACAATCCAACGGGCTGTCAGAGGTCAATACAGCCGTGGTCAGCCTGGATCAGAATGCCCAGAAGAATTCTGCAATGCTGGAACAGACCGCCGCCGCCGGGCAGATGTTACGCGATGAGGCTCAGACACTTGTGCAGGCTGTATCCGGCTTTACCTTTGATCCATCTGCCGCTGCAACGGATACATGGGCAGAGGCGGGTTCGTCTCCCGCCGATGATTGGGATGACGTAACCTGCGACACGTCACAGATATCATACGCACAATCGGCCTAATCGCGACGACACCGGCTGCGGCCTTCGCCGCAGTCGGCAATCAGGGGCGCACCCAAAAACCATATGCTATAGCGTGCCATCCAACGTAGCCGAATGGCAATACGCGCCCACATCGACGCCACAAGTCTCTGGACCAACGGCTGACGTCACACAGCCCCGGTGCACAGGGTGTGAATCGGCATGCGAAATTGACCCACTTAGGTGGGTTATGAGCGAGTAAAATTGACCCACCTGTTTCGTTAACATCCGCGCTTCAAGTGCGGAGGAAAGAGCAGGTGTTATTGATGGAAAGTGTATCGAAGATCCGTCTGTGGGTGCTGGTTGAAGGGCGCAGTATCCGGTCTGTTGCGCGGGCGACGGGATTATCGCGCAACACGATCAAGAAGTATTTGAAGGATGAGAGCCCGCCGAGCTACCAGCGCCAGGCTCCACCGGTTCGGCACAAACTGTGCAACGGGTTTGATCTCCGGCTTCAGGAACTGTTCGATCAGGACCAGAAGCGACCACGTCGGGAGCGGCGAACGGCCCAGAAGCTTTATGAGCAGCTCGTGGTGGAAGGCTACACCGGGTCCTATTCTCCAGTTCAGCGATTTGTCCGCGATCTGAAGCGGGCTGGCGCCGGTTCTGGCGATGCTTTTATCCCCCTGCATTTTGCTGCTGGTGACGCCCTTCAGTTTGACTGGAGCGAAGAACGGGTTGTCCTGGGCGGCGTTGAACAAAAGATCTAGGTTGCCCATTTCCGCCTGTGCCACAGCCGCAAGCCTTTGGTGATCGCCTATCCCGGCGAAGCCCAGGAGATGGTTCTGGATGCTTTTGTGCAGGCACTGTCTTTCTATGGCGGGGTTCCACGACGGGTGATCATTGATAACCCCAAGACCATGGTGACCTATGTGTCCCGCTCGAAGGACCGGATATTCCATCCCCGGTTCCTGGCTCTGATGAACCACTATGTGATGGAACCTGTTGCCTGCACGCCCGCAGCGGGTTGGGAGAAGGGGCAGGTCGAGAACCAGGTCCAGTTTTTGCGCGGCCGGTTGTTTGTGCCCAAGCCTGCCTTTGAAGATCTTGATGCGCTGAACAACTGGTTGCGCCTGCGCTGTGAAGAACTGGCCAATCGTCCCCATCCCGAACAGCAGGATCGCACGATTGCCGAGGTGTTCGAAGACGAACGCGCCGAGCTGCGCCCCTTGGGTCGGCCTTTTGACGGCTATGTTGAGAAGACGGTTCGTGTCCGATCCACTTGCCTGGTTCAATATGCCAGCAACCGCTACAGCGTCCCGTCCCACTTTGCCGGTCAACATGTGTCGCTGCGCGCTTATGCGGGCCGGATTATGCTGGTGTCGGGCCAGGATATCATCGCCGAGCATAAGCGCCGCTTCACCCGCAACGTCAGCTACTTTGAACCCTGGCACTATGTTCCTCTGCTGGATCGCAAGCCCGGCGCCCTACGCAATGGCGCACCCTTCGTGGACTGGCAACTGCCTGAGGCCATGCACCAGATCAGGGAACATTACATGGCAGACAAGGGCGGGGATCGGGAGTTCGTTGATCTGCTTCTGCTCGTCCAGGATCACGGGATCGAGGTTGTCGAGATGGCTTGTGAACTGGCCGTGGCACAAAACACCCTCCGCCTGCCCGCCATCATCAACCTGATTAACCAGTTGGTGGAGCCGGTCATCACGCCGCTCAGCGAAGCCTATGCCTATCCGCAACTGACCCTGCGACCCGAGGCCGACTGCAAGCGCTATGAGATCCTGTGCTCGACTGAGGAGGTTGCCGCATGAACGCCCTGATCGACCAACTGACCGCCCTGAGGTTGCACGGAATGGCAGCTTGCGCACATGATTTGCTGTCCGCGCGCAAGCCACCAAGTCTGACCACAGCGATAAAGCAACTGATCGACGCGGAGACTGTAGAGCGGCGGGCGCGCTCTATCCAGTATCAAATGAGGATCGCGAAGTTCCCCCATCATAAGGACTTCGCCACCTTCGATTATGGTGCTGCCGCCATCACCCAGACCCAGATCGAACCGTTCTGCACAGGGCAGTTCACCCAAGAGGCGCACAACCTCATCCTGGTGGGCGGAACCGGCACCGGCAAAACCCATATCGCCATCGCTTTGGGCACCACCCTGATCACCAACGGCAAGAAGGCACGCTTCTTCAACGCCGTCGATCTGATCAACGCCCTGATCAAGGAACAGGCCGAGGGCAATGCCGGGAAGATCATCCGGCAACTCTCGGCTCTGGATTGCGTCATCATCGACGAGCTGGGCTACATCCCGTTCCCCAAGTCTGGCGGAGCATTGCTGTTCCATCTGATCAGCAAGCTCTACGAGAAAACCAGCGTCATCATCACCACCAACCTGGAGTTCGGAGAGTGGGTCTCGGTCTTTGGCGATGCCAAGATGACCACCGCGCTGCTGGATCGCGTCACCCACCATTGCGCAATCATCGAAACCGGCAACACGTCCTATCGCTTTGCTCAGAGCAAAAGCCGCAGAGAAAAGTAACCGTCCCGAAAGCAAAGCCCCCAGACGGACTCGCTATATGAGGGCGGCCCGCCTGGGGGCTTTGCGCCACATGGGGTGGGTCAATTTTAAATGCTGAAACCGGGTCAACTTTGAACGCTCATTGACAAGGTGTGGAATAAAACACTAGTTCGCTGTGACTGCGTGAATATTGACTTTTCGAAATCAAATGACGTGGCCGCTTCCTCTGAAAGCGTTGTTTGCGAGATTGACAGTTTTATTCCCTTTCTCCAGCTTATCCCTCAGGAGAAGTAGAATAGATCGTCGGCTAAGACGCCTCTATAATCAGTACCTTCAATAGGCGAAGAAGCGACGAATATGTTAGGATCGTATTCATACCGCAATCTTTCGGTTTCCAACTCTACTATTGACGTGTCCTCTTCGCTAACACCATGAGAAACATTATCGTCAGTTCCGGCAAAAACAAAATCGTCAGCTTGGACGACTACGCTAGCACTGTCGCGCATGAAACTACCTGACGTTGTATTTGGCAACTCAACAGTGCTCCCTTCTGCGGGGGGCGGTGGTGGCGCGTCAATAGATTGTTCGTAGATACTGCCATTCTCATCCCATGTGAGCACGATGGAACCATTGGGATATTGGTCAAGATCGAAGGTCGATGACCCCTCGGCCAAAATCAAAGTGGCATCCGTAAGGGCACTGCCATCCAGCGCAAAGCTCTGCACTGCCAAATTGCTCTCGCCATCAACAAGTGTCCACCAGGCTACGGCAATCCCTCCGCCCTCAAGAAGGATCACCTTCCCTCCTTCGGCGCCAAACATATTTGTTGTCTGAGTACCGAGATCCAGCGTGCCTTCAGTGCCAATCACCGTGCCATCACTTGCGTAATGCTGGAACCGGAACTCGGTTTCATTATGCTCCCACAGCGCCATAAACCCGCCGTCAGCCATTGCCACAAGTTCAGGGTCCTTTTGGGAGCCGATCACCTCTGTGTTGATGTGGAATTCCATACCAACAGGGGCTCCGTTTGCATCATAAATCTGACCAAAAATCCCATAGCTACCGTCTCCGCCCCACACACCACCTGGAGAGGCCCAAGCTACGACAAACCCGCCATCGGCGAGCTCAACAATCGAAGGATCCCGCTGGCTAGACCCCTGTGCCGTGTTGGCCAGAAAGGGATCCCCAAGCGCCAAGCCATCTGCTCCGTAGCGCTGCACAAAGACGCCGTGCCCGCTGCTGTCCGGGGCAACCCATGACAAGATGAACCCGCCATCCGATGTTGATGTGACCGTGACTGGGTTGTCTCGGGAGTACCGTGCATCGCCAAACGTAAACTCATCCCCAATACTTGTACCGTCAGGGTCAATAATCTGACCGCGCTGGACATGGTCGTAAACCTCCCAGGTAACCAACACACGCCCGTTGGCCAGCAAGGTCGCTTCGGGCTCCCATTGACGGCTTAAAGTGGTCGTATTGATTTGAAAGGCCTGCCCCACCTCGGACCCCATGGCATCATAACGCTGCCCATAAATGCCGCTACCGGACCAGACCAACAGCTTGCCGCCATCAGGCAAAACAACCACAGATGGATCTTGGACGTAGAGACTGGTCGGCAACAACTCAACAGTGCTCCCTTCTGCGGGGGGCGGTGGTGGCGCGTCAATAGATTGTTCGTAGATACTGCCATTCTCATCCCATGTGAGCACGATGGAGCCATTGGGATATTGGTCAAGATCGAAGGTCGATGACCCCTCGGCCAAAATCAAAGTGGCATCCGTAAGGGCACTGCCATCCAGCGCAAAGCTCTGCACTGCCAAATTGCTCTCGCCATCAACAAGTGTCCGCCAGGCTACGGCAATCCCTCCGCCCTCAAGAAGGATCACCTTCCCTCCTTCGGCGCCAAACATATTTGTTGTCTGAGTACCGAGATCCAGCGTGCCTTCAGTGCCAATCACCGTGCCATCACTTGCGTAATGCTGGAACCGGAACTCGGTTTCATTATGCTCCCACAGCGCCATAAACCCGCCGTCAGCCATTGCCACAAGTTCAGGGTCCTTTTGGGAGCCGATCACCTCTGTGTTGATGTGGAATTCCATACCAACAGGGGCTCCGTTTGCATCATAAATCTGACCAAAAATCCCATAGCTACCGTCTCCGCCCCACACACCACCTGGAGAGGCCCAAGCTACGACAAACCCGCCATCGGCGAGCTCAACAATCGAAGGATCCCGCTGGCTAGACCCCTGTGCCGTGTTGGCCAGAAAGGGATCCCCAAGCGCCAAGCCATCTGCTCCGTAGCGCTGCACAAAGACGCCGTGCCCGCTGCTGTCCGGGGCAACCCATGACAAGATGAACCCGCCATCCGATGTTGATGTGACCGTGACTGGGTTGTCTGCGGAGTACCGTGCATCGCCAAACGTAAACTCATCCCCAATACTTGTACCGTCAGGGTCAATAATCTGACCGCGCTGGACATGGTCGTTAACCTCCCAGGTAACCAACACACGCCCGTTGGCCAGCAAGGTCGCTTCGGGCTCCCATTGACGGCTCAAAGTGGTCGTATTGATTTGAAAGGCCTGCCCCACCTCGGACCCCATGGCATCATAACGCTGCCCATAAATGCCGCTACCGGACCAGACCAACAGCTTGCCGCCATCAGGCAAAACAACCACAGATGGATCTTGGACGTAGAGACTGGTCGGCAACAACTCAACAGTGCTCCCTTCTGCGGGGGGCGGTGGTGGCGCGTCAATAGATTGTTCGTAGATACTGCCATTCTCATCCCATGTGAGCACGATGGAGCCATTGGGATATTGGTCAAGATCGAAGGTCGATGACCCCTCGGCCAAAATCAAAGTGGCATCCGTAAGGGCACTGCCATCCAGCGCAAAGCTCTGCACTGCCAAATTGCTCTCGCCATCAACAAGTGTCCACCAGGCTACGGCAATCCCTCCGCCCTCAAGAAGGATCACCTTTCCTCCTTCGGCGCCAAACATATTTGTTGTCTGAGTACCGAGATCCAGCGTGCCTTCAGTGCCAATCACCGTGCCATCACTTGCGTAATGCTGGAACCGGAACTCGGTTTCATTATGCTCCCACAGCGCCATAAACCCGCCGTCAGCCATTGCCACAAGTTCAGGGTCCTTTTGGAAGCCGATCACCTCTGTGTTGATGTGGAATTCCATACCAACAGGGGCTCCGTTTGCATCATAAATCTGACCAAAAATCCCATAGCTACCGTCTCCGCCCCACACACCACCTGGAGAGGCCCAAGCTACGACAAACCCGCCATCGGCGAGCTCAACAATCGAAGGATCCCGCTGGCTAGACCCCTGTGCCGTGTTGGCCAGAAAGGGATCCCCAAGCGCCAAGCCATCTGCTCCGTAGCGCTGCACAAAGACGCCGTGCCCGCTGCTGTCCGGGGCAACCCATGACAAGATGAACCCGCCATCCGATGTTGATGTGACCGTGACTGGGTTGTCTCGGGAGTACCGTGCATCGCCAAACGTAAACTCATCCCCAATACTTGTACCGTCAGGGTCAATAATCTGACCGCGCTGGACATGGTCGTAAACCTCCCAGGTAACCAACACACGCCCGTTGGCCAGCAAGGTCGCTTCGGGCTCCCATTGACGGCTTAAAGTGGTCGTATTGATTTGAAAGGCCTGCCCCACCTCGGACCCCATGGCATCATAACGCTGCCCATAAATGCCGCTACCGGACCAGACCAACAGCTTGCCGCCATCAGGCAAAACAACCACAGATGGATCTTGGACGTAGAGACTGGTCGGCAACAACTCAACAGTGCTCCCTTCTGCGGGGGGCGGTGGTGGCGCGTCAATAGATTGTTCGTAGATACTGCCATTCTCATCCCATGTGAGCACGATGGAGCCATTGGGATATTGGTCAAGATCGAAGGTCGATGACCCCTCGGCCAAAATCAAAGTGGCATCCGTAAGGGCACTGCCATCCAGCGCAAAGCTCTGCACTGCCAAATTGCTCTCGCCATCAACAAGTGTCCGCCAGGCTACGGCAATCCCTCCGCCCTCAAGAAGGATCACCTTCCCTCCTTCGGCGCCAAACATATTTGTTGTCTGAGTACCGAGATCCAGCGTGCCTTCAGTGCCAATCACCGTGCCATCACTTGCGTAATGCTGGAACCGGAACTCGGTTTCATTATGCTCCCACAGCGCCATAAACCCGCCGTCAGCCATTGCCACAAGTTCAGGGTCCTTTTGGAAGCCGATCACCTCTGTGTTGATGTGGAATTCCATACCAACAGGGGCTCCGTTTGCATCATAAATCTGACCAAAAATCCCATAGCTACCGTCTCCGCCCCACACACCACCTGGAGAGGCCCAAGCTACGACAAACCCGCCATCGGCGAGCTCAACAATCGAAGGATCCCGCTGGCTAGACCCCTGTGCCGTGTTGGCCAGAAAGGGATCCCCAAGCGCCAAGCCATCTGCTCCGTAGCGCTGCACAAAGACGCCGTGCCCGCTGCTGTCCGGGGCAACCCATGACAAGATGAACCCGCCATCCGATGTTGATGTGACCGTGACTGGGTTGTCTGCGGAGTACCGTGCATCGCCAAACGTAAACTCATCCCCAATACTTGTACCGTCAGGGTCAATAATCTGACCGCGCTGGACATGGTCGTAAACCTCCCAGGTAACCAACACACGCCCGTTGGCCAGCAAGGTCGCTTCGGGCTCCCATTGACGGCTCAAAGTGGTCGTATTGATTTGAAAGGCCTGCCCCACCTCGGACCCCATGGCATCATAACGCTGCCCATAAATGCCGCTACCGGACCAGACCAACAGCTTGCCGCCATCAGGCAAAACAACCACAGATGGATCTTGGACGTAGAGACTGGTCGGCAACAACTCAACAGTGCTCCCTTCTGCGGGGGGCGGTGGTGGCGCGTCAATAGATTGTTCGTAGATACTGCCATTCTCATCCCATGTGAGCACGATGGAGCCATTGGGATATTGGTCAAGATCGAAGGTCGATGACCCCTCGGCCAAAATCAAAGTGGCATCCGTAAGGGCACTGCCATCCAGCGCAAAGCTCTGCACTGCCAAATTGCTCTCGCCATCAACAAGTGTCCACCAGGCTACGGCAATCCCTCCGCCCTCAAGAAGGATCACCTTTCCTCCTTCGGCGCCAAACATATTTGTTGTCTGAGTACCGAGATCCAGCGTGCCTTCAGTGCCAATCACCGTGCCATCACTTGCGTAATGCTGGAACCGGAACTCGGTTTCATTATGCTCCCACAGCGCCATAAACCCGCCGTCAGCCATTGCCACAAGTTCAGGGTCCTTTTGGAAGCCGATCACCTCTGTGTTGATGTGGAATTCCATACCAACAGGGGCTCCGTTTGCATCATAAATCTGACCAAAAATCCCATAGCTACCGTCTCCGCCCCACACACCACCTGGAGAGGCCCAAGCTACGACAAACCCGCCATCGGCGAGCTCAACAATCGAAGGATCCCGCTGGCTAGACCCCTGTGCCGTGTTGGCCAGAAAGGGATCCCCAAGCGCCAAGCCATCTGCTCCGTAGCGCTGCACAAAGACGCCGTGCCCGCTGCTGTCCGGGGCAACCCATGACAAGATGAACCCGCCATCCGATGTTGATGTGACCGTGACTGGGTTGTCTGCGGAGTACCGTGCATCGCCAAACGTAAACTCATCCCCAATACTTGTACCGTCAGGGTCAATAATCTGACCGCGCTGGACATGGTCGTAAACCTCCCAGGTAACCAACACACGCCCGTTGGCCAGCAAGGTCGCTTCGGGCTCCCATTGACGGCTTAAAGTGGTCGTATTGATTTGAAAGGCCTGCCCCACCTCGGACCCCATGGCATCATAACGCTGCCCATAAATGCCGCTACCGGACCAGACCAACAGCTTGCCGCCATCAGGCAAAACAACCACAGATGGATCTTGGACGTGCCCGTTTAAATCAAAAGAAAAAATGCTATCCGACACAATAATCTCTCCGCAATAAATGATCGCATGCTCACCGCAAAAAGTTAATTCTTCGTGAAACGCGCTAGGAATTTTCAGCGATATCAACGCCCCAAGTTATGTTATGAATTTTATAGAGCATACTATCAATCTAGACGAATCATTACTCTGTCGCCCGACACGCTGTCTCTCTTGCACAGATTATTCAGTCCCTCGCGAAGGCTTTGTTGCGCAAATCCTATGAAGGTCGTGCATCACCGGTCTCTTCTTCCGGCGCAAAGCGCGGATCGCGCAGCCATTTGTGGATCAGGTTGGTGTTCATCGAATACCGACGCGCCACCTGCGCAACAGAAACACACGGTGCCCGCGTCTGCCCGCAGATTGAAACCTTCTCTTCGTCCGACCAGCACCGCTTCTTCTGACCCTTCTCGCCCCCCATATCATCCCTCAAGATGTCTACTATCAATGGTGGATACTATCTGCTCACTCTACTAGCCGTTAGATCGGGTATGCCGAACGGATAAATCACTGTGGCAACACCCAACCTTGAACACTGACCTGCTGGCCTAAGTTAAGTGCTATAGAAACTATTCGGAAGTCCGATGCGGACATTCAATTGATCCGACCCAGTGGCAGCAAAGTGCCGCACTGTGTGAGCTCAACGGCTCCGGAACCTCGCTATCGCAGCGAACGGCCGCAACGGCGGGCTGCGCCGCAGCACAACACCTCAGCTGGTTGCGTAATACTGCCGATTTTGCAAAGGGCGCTTCCTGCGCTTTGCTGACTCTGGAATCAATAAAAACTTGGATGCGCTACCGTTCCTAAATCAACGGCTCAGCCCTGATCGCAGTGCGATAGCCTCCGCTGTCGAGGCTGTGCTCTGCCTTAGTGATCAGCCACTCTCCGTCGACGTAGGACCGAAACCCGGCCACAGATAGCTTTGCCTCGGCCATCGCGTCAGGATCGCCCGGCATGGTGACAGATAGGCCGCGCCCTGCCCTCTTGAGCCGCTGCAACTCCGACGCTGCGGCCTGCTCTGCTGCATCCTTGTTCGGGAACCGGCGCTTGAGGCGTTGCTTTGGCTCGCCTTCACCCGCGGTGCATTCGATCGGTTTGCCTTTGCCGTGATCCTGATAGACCGCAACGACAGAGCCCGCTTTCTCTCGGGTTGAATTTTGGTACTGCCAGCGACTGATCTTCTTCGGCGTGATGCTGAGCACCGGCATAGGTGCGCCGGATGCCGTCAGGCTTTCACCACGCTTTGCCATGATCAGTCGGCCATTCCCCGGCTTTGCGATTGCATCATGGTCCCGCGCGATCCGAGACAGGAGATTGATATCGCTCTCGTCAATCTGGTCGATATGAGACAGAGCCACCTTTGCCAGGCTCTCAGAAACCGCATGCTCGAGGCCATGCTCTCCCGCGATCTTCTGCACCAAGGCGCTGATCGTGGTCCCGCTGGGCCAGCTGCGTTTCTTCTGATCGGTCAGCGCGGTCTTGCCGCTTGAGGTTTCGCCATTCACCGACGCAATACCGGTGATCGTCATCTGATCCGGCGGCCCTCCGACAATTACGTTGTCCGCGATAAACAGACCCATGTATTTCAGCTGAAAGGGATATCCGAGCCAGACCCGGATCTCGGCCTCGGCCTTTGGCTCAGCCAGCCGCCCGAATAAGGTGGTGTCACTCAGGGTGATCTGCACATTGTCAGACTGGACACCAGCTGCGTCGGTCAGCGAAAGGCTGATCAGCCTGGGGGCCAAGGTGTTGCTGATGTCTTTTCCGTCCACCTCGACCCGAAAAAACTGCCTGAAATCCATCAATCCCATAGGCGGATCGCCTCCGCTTCCTTGGGGGTCTCAATTTCCGGCAGCCTGATCCGAGTGCCCAGTGGCAGCACCGGCCCCAGAGCCGCAAGCCCTGGGTTGGCCTCGAGCACGATCTCAAGCGCCCCGGCTATGCGGTTGCCGTAATGCCGCCAGACGATTTCGTCTGCGGTTTCACCCTCTTTAGAACGGTAGAAGACTGCGGAGTCCGCCATCATATCTCCTGATGCTGATCGTAAATTCCTGTCGAAGCGGAGCGCCTTGGGTCGCAAAAATGCGTTGCCCTTCGCTGACGGATTCAACCACCCAAATGCCAAGCACCCGACCAGTGCCAGCGACAAGCGGCAGCGGAAAGCCAAGCGAGGCGGTGCCGCGCATCTTGTCGACCTGCCCCAGCCCGCCCCGAAAATGCGGATAGATCACTCCCTGCAGAGTGATGGTGTCGGACCCGAACCCGGTGAACTGCAGGGCGTCTAAAGCGCCGACCCGCTCCTGTGCGGCCCAGCGGTATTCGGTCGAGCGTTGCAAGCTCTGATATGCAGCATTGTTGATGCTGAATTGATAGGTGCCGAGCCGCAGCATTGTTCCTGCCATCATGCGCCCCCGTATTGGCCATAATCATGCGCCTGGTCGTAAAGCGCGCCAGCCTGGGCCGCTCTCCCCCTGCGTTCCAATTCTTCGGCGATCTCGTTCGCCGTCATATGTTGCGCGTTGATCTGGGCGTAGATTGTTACCGGTGCAGCTGCCGCAGGGGATGGCGCGGGTTGTACTGCCGGGGCTATGCGATCTGCTGCCAGCTGAACCTGCTGTATCATGGGCGTCGACACGTTCTCCGCTTTGGACATTGCGGATCGTAGCCCGCCCCCAATCGCATCTAGCAGCGGTCCGGCGCGCTCAGACAAGCGGGCAAGCCGTTCGGTTGCATTGGCATGCGCGACATAGCCCCCTTTTGAGGTCCAAATCGTTTCGGGGCCCTGCTCTCCTACCTCGCGGAACCCACGGCCGATGCTGCCCCCCAGATAAGATCCAGAGACCTTTTTCGGGACAGCTTTGCCTGAGCGCGGATTTTGGGTCGCTGGGGGTTGGGTTGGTCCAGAGGGATCACCACTAGCCGGGGGAGCTTCCCCCGGATCCTCACCAGTCAACAAGCCTCGGATTCCCGACCCGATGTCCTGAATACCGGCAACAGCCCCAGCACCCTTGTCGCGCAGCCAGGACAGGCCATCCAGGACCGGCTGCAGCTTTCCCATGAGCCAGTCAAATTTCTCTGCAAGCGATTCGATCACCTTACCTATTGCGGTTTTGATCTCATCCCACGCCGCAGAGATCCCCCCAGTGGATCCCAGCGCGTCGATCACTGGCTTGATTGTGCCGTTGTAGCCCTTCTGCAGAATAGACCCGATGCCGCTCACCACGGTGCCGATGGTCGCCTCGGCGCCCTCCCATGCCGTCGTGATGGCGTCCGTGACCCCCAGCTTATCCGTTACCGGCTTGATGACGTTGACCCAGGCGGTCTTAAATACCGAACCGATGCCATCAAGCACCGTGGTCAGGTAGCCCTTGGCCCCCTCCCAAGCGGTCGACAGGCCGTCCGCTGCAGCGTCCCAATCTCCGCGCCACACCCCAGTGATGAACCCGCCAACGCCGGAAAAAGTCTGTTTGACGTTCCCCCAGAGCTTCCCGAACCAAGGGCCGACCTGGTCCCAGTGCTTGTAGATCAGATATGCGGATCCGGCGATGGCTCCGACAGCAAGTCCTATTGGGTTCATCATCAGCGCACGGCCCACGGTGATAATGCCGGTTTTTACCAGCGCCAGACCACCTGACAGCACGCCCATCGCCCCGCCCGCGCCGGTGGCAAGCGGTACGAGCGCGGCGACAGACACGCCCAGCCGTGCAACCGCAAAGCCAAAACTGAGGACGCTGCCAATTGTCCGCGCGGCAAAGAGGCCGCCAATGATCATGCCAAAGTTTTCCCAGCCGCCGACCATCGTGGCTACCTTGGAAATCACCCCGCCGATGGTGGTGGATACCTTACCCATGCCCTCGACCACCTGGCCGATCACCGGCAAGGCAGCCTCAAGTTTCCGCGCTGCGGTGTCTGCAAAATCGGCAACATCCTCGCGGTTCGATATCGCCCATGCGCTGAAGGTCTTCATGGACCGCGTCACAACCGGCATCAGCTCCGCGCCGATGGTGTTTTTCAGGCCCTTGACCGTCAATTGTGCGTCGAGTTGAGCATCGGCAAAGGCCTCTGCGTCGCGGGCGGCTTTTTCGCTCAGCACATACCCCGTCTTGCGCGCATCTTCGCGGAGCTGTCGCAGAGCCTCAGAACCGCCGCCCAGCATGTTGATCATGCCAATCCCTGCACGGCTGAACAGCGCCGACGCGATGGCCGCGCGCTCTGCAGGGTTCTCGATGGTCTGCAGTTTATCCGCGATCTGACCCATGGCGCGCTCTGGCCCCATCGCAACCAGATCTCTTGCAGACAAGCCCATTTGGTCCAGCGCCTTCTTGGCAGCGCCGGAGCCCTTTGCGGCCTCGCCAAGCCGTTTTTGCATCGCCGTCAAAGAGCTATCGAATGTGTCGGTTGAAACCCCGGAACGCTCAGCAGCGTATCTGTATTCCTGCAGTGCCTCGATGCCGATGCCCAACTTGGCCGCAGTTTTTGCAACCTGATCGCCATAAGATGCGGTCGAGCTTGCCAGCACAAACACGCCAGCGCCGACGGCTGCGACGCCAGCACCAACGCGGCGGCCCATCCGCCCGAAGTTGCTGGTCATGCGGTCGAAACTCTCACCAACCCGACGGCTGTCGCGCATAGCGCGTTCCCAGCGTCGCTGCTTTCGGGCCAAAGCCTCCAAGGTGCGTTCTAGGTCTTCATATTCACGGTCGAGCGCTTCCACCGACCGGCCCTGTTTGACCAGATCCACGCGCTGTCGCGACAGCTCTTTCTGCCGGGCCTTTACCGACTTGATACCGTCGCCAATGTTCTCGAAGCCTGACCGGATCAGGCCAATGTTCTTTTTGAAGGATTTCTCGAGAACGCCGCCGATTGTGATGCTGGCGCTAAGGCGTTGTTTTGCCATTGATACCCCCCAGCCACCATTTGAACTGGCTGACGCTCATTGCGGTAATCTCGGTACGTGACCACCCGGTATGTCGGGCAAGGATCAAAACCCCTGCCCGGCAGGATTCAGGCGTCAGCCATTCAAAAAACCCAGCGCCTCTTGCAGCCGGTCGTAGTCTTTCATCTTGGCCACTTTGATTGCGTCGGGCGGCACCTCCGCAAGGTTTGCAATCAAGATCACCTCGGCAAGGGCGTTGTCATTCTTTCCCGTTTGGCGCGCGGCGATATGATCGCCCACGCTTGGCTCGCGCAATGTCAGGGTTGTGCGCTTTTCACCGTCGACGGTCACACCTTTCAGCAGGGAAACGGAAATGGAATCCTCTTCCCCGTTTGAGTGCAGGGTAAGGTAGTCAGGCAATTCGTCCATGAGAGCTCCTTAAATGCCCAGTGCTGCGCGGATCTGAGCGAGGCGATCCACGCCGCCGGTTCTGCGCACCATATTGATGATGTCGATTTCGGTGATCAGCTGACCACCGATGGTTTCCTTGAACGCCTCAAGCGTCATGTTGACGGTGAGGCTGGCAGTCTGACCGGGAGACCAGGTGCCCCGGTCAGGCTGGATGATCTTGCCGCGCATGTTGTGAATGACCGGCGTTACGGTCCCGTCCTCGCTTTCCAGCGCACCGCGGGCGGTGACAGGGATCAGCACCCCCGGCGCGATGCCCCAGAGGGACAGCACGTCCGCGCTGTAGTTGCGCAAGACAAAACTGGTGGTCATCTTCTCGGTGCCCATATCGATATCGATGGGGCCATCCATGCCACCGGCGCGGTATTCTTCAGCGGCGATTGACGGGCTGGCCGGGGTGTAATCCCCGATCTCACCCGCAAAGCCGCGCCCGTCGACAAAGAGATTGAAGTTTTTCAGGATGTTCCGAATAGCCATCAGCCCAGTGCCTCCGCGATGTATTCATTGGTGAGGTGAGAGCGGAACGTCACCCGCTCGGCAGGATAAGGCGGCGTGAAGTCGAAATTGAACCACACCTGCCCGTTCTGAATGCTGGTCGGCGTATTCAGATCCGGATCCGCCCAGCAGCTGCCGCCCAGCAACGCCCCCTGGGCAATCAGCGTTGCGATGAACCCGTTCACCCCCTCGACGACGTCATCCATGTAGGTTTTGGTGATCGCGCGGTCGACGGCCCACATATGCGCCCGCTGAATGCTCTCGTTGAGGACGTCAGCGGTGCGGCGCACACACAGGAACTGCCACTTAGGGTCAGCTGTCGGAACCCGGTTGCCCCAGAGGCGATAGCCATCTTGGCGGATGATGGTGGCGACGTCGTTTTCGTTCAGAAGGTTGGCCCGGCTGGCCTTATCCCCGAGTTTGAAGTCGACCGGCCGCGATGTGCCAATAATGCCAAAAATGCCTTGGTTGGATGGCGAAACCCAAAACCCCCGGTCATTGTCAGTGCGTGCGATCACACCAGTTACGCGGGCCGATGCCGGTTGATCTACCGGAGTGCCGTCGCTGCCGAGCACCTTGACCCATGGGTCAACCACATAGATGCGGCCGGAAGTGCCCCAGTCGCCAGCGTAGGCCTGCGCCGCGGCGTCGGTTGTGTTGGGCCCATCCGCGATGATCACTGCGCCGATGCGATCCGCGATCCCTTCCAGTTCAGCCACGACCGGGTTCGCAAGATAGGTGCCCGGATTGCCGCTATCCTCAAGGCGCTGATGTGTCCAGCCGGGCGCGCAAAGGATACGCGGAGCATGGCCGACAACGCTCTCAGCCCCCAAGAGCGCATGCACACCCTCAAACTGTCCGGTTGTGGCGTTCACGCCGCCAATCATGTTCGCGAGTGTTTCGGTGTCGTCGGCACCTTCCTCGATGCGGACGGCGATCACGACCGCGCCAATCTGGTCGAAAATGCCATCGAGCGCGCCCGGCAGTGTCCCGCCACCGGTGCCGTCAGCTGTCATATCCAGCTTTGCGGCCTCAGAACGGCTACCCGCGATCAAAACGGGCTTATTGAGGGGGAAGGCGTCCGCATCAGCTGCGGGCGCAGTGCCCACAATACCGATAACGCCGGTCGAGATTGTGCGGATCGGGCGCGGGCCTGTGTCGATCTCGAGCACCTCGACGCCGTGAAGAAAACCAGACATTAGAGCCTCGCTGATGATTGCAGTTCCCTGCGATCATGCGAGGTCGGCAACCTCATTCCCTCTGGCGCATTTTCCGAACGCACGCCCGCCCGATAAGCGTCAACCCTCCTGCGGCCAGGCGGCCAGCATGGCGGCCTTGTGTTCCGTGGTGGCGTAATCTGCTGCGATCAGGCCATCCAAGAAAATGCCGACAACCGCGTGCTCTCGGCGAATGCTCTGGGGCACATCGGTTTCCCACTTCATCCACAGCAGCTTGATTGCGGGATCTTCCCGCATGGCCAGCTCGCCCGCGTCATCCATGCCGGTGATGTGCCGGAACAGGGTCATAGCTTCCAGCTTGGTCAGGGGGCGGTAGACCGGATCGCGGGGCGGTAGCGGCTCAAGCGCCCAATTTCCATCCTGCCAGTCCAGCCGCTCGGTGGCCGGATCATAGGCGGGCCTGGCCGGGGCCGGTGCATATCCCGCAGCCGTCAGATCCGCCTCGGTATAGGGGGCTGTCCGCCAGCGACCATTGGGCAGGCGCAGTTTTGCCGGTGGCAAGGCCGGGCGCGCGCCATTCAAGGAATAAAGGGGCTGTGTCATGTGCTTTGACCTCACATCAGTTCATAAAGGTATTCGCGCCCCGCATAGGCGTTCAGAACCCGACCCGGCGCGAAGGCGATTTGACCGCTGGAATCGGGCAATTGCATTTGCCCCATGTATTCAAGTGTCGTGATGTCGCCGGGAGATGCGAACCGATAGGTTTGTCCACCATAACCCGAGTTTTGCGTCCGGTTTGCCGTGCTGATCAGATCCTGCCTTGGCATGAACAAGCCGTGCCCGCCGTCGTTCCAAAGATCCGGCAAGTGCTGGCTCTGATCTGGAGCATCGACATCAATGCCGGAAAAATCCCACGGTGTGGCCACGTTCCATTTCTCTAACGTGGTGACATAAGGGCTAGACCCCACCGTCAAAATTCGCAGGAGAAATGCCCCGTCAGGTGAGACGCAAGCATACCTCACTGAGGGTATCGACAGCTGGACAGCCGTTGTCAGATCCCAAGGCGTTGACAGGCCGTAGATGCGGCAAGGCGAGGATCCAAAAAAGGCGATGTGACTGCCATCACTTGCCATGGTGATGCGGTAAGATGACCCCGGCGACATTGGCGCATAGCTGACGACCGAGTTTGCCGGATCGCTGAAGTCGTCCCAATTCTGAATATCGTAGATGACGATATTGCCACCCGTGGTCGCCGAATTGATGATCAGCTTGCCGGTGCCATCTGAGTTGACGACAGTAAAGATCCCAGGAATGTAGCCCGTAGTTGGGGAACCCGGTACATCACGCGGGCGGATGGTTCGTTTCAGGAACCCCATTCCGGCAATGCCAGCGGCCCCAAAGCCTCCCCCGGCCTGACCGGCGCTGCCCAGCGACAGCAGCGGGCTGCTCAATGCGCCGTCATGTCCGACAACGCGCCTCATTCTGGAACCGCCTCTGCCACCGGACGGTCATGGTAGCTGACCCAGATATCAAGGGCGGCATCGGCACTCGCCACGAAGCGCAGTACGTCACCGGCCAAGAGGGTTCCGGGGCCAACCATGCTGGCGCGGGCGTCGCCTTCGGTGATGGTCTGGGCGGGCGTCACTTTGTAGGTCTCGCCGCCTGCGTCGATTTCGCAGGTCAGAATAACGCCGGATGCCGCGTCATTGCTGGTCTGGATGGTGGCGATATGGCGGGTGTGATCCGCCGGAACCGGCGGCATGGTGACACCGGCTTGCGTGACATGCGCCAGAAAACGGCTTGGGATGATGCTCATGGGGTCAGGCTCCTGCGATCATGGCGAGGTGTTCGGTGTCGTTCATTGTTTGGAGCGCGCCTGGATCAAGAGACAGATTAAGATTGCCGGAAAGGTCTCCACCGCCGACCAGACCTGATCCGGTGTCAATGCGACGCTCTTCTGGCACCAGAGAACCCGGTGTAAGAACGTTGATATTGAGGTTCTCGAGATCCGAAAAGGCGACCATAATGTCAAAGGTCAGCGCAAAATTCAGCGGCTTGGGCATCGGCACCGGATAGGTAACGATTGCCAGCATATTGCCCGCGGCGTCGAACAGCCCCGCCTCACTGATGATATAAGGGCCATCCTGTGCCGCGAAATCATGGCGGAAAAACGCGACGCTGCTATTGTCCGGATGGATCCCGGAAGCGATCACGGGGGCACGCCCAGTTTCGTTCTCAAGCGAGGTTTCCCCACCGGTGATTGCACGGGCACCCGTGCCCCAAGCGATCTCGGCAACGTTCAGTGCAGTTCCGTTTGCCAGGGCGGCAGCTTCCAGCTGGCGGCCCTTATTCGTCAGAAAACCATAGGGTTCGCTCATGCTGGCGCCTCCAAAATTGGTGAATAGATGTATCCTCGACCACCGGCAGTCATGCCGTAATGCCGAAAGGCCGTAATATCCGGGGCATCCGGTATGCTGACGCCGTTCCCAAGACGGGCTTTGATGATGACCGGGGCGGCCCCGCCATAGGTTTGCAGTGCGACCGGCGGTGCATCTGGTATGCGAGCGGTGTTGAAGGTGGCCCCTTTTGCGGTAGCGAAGGCACCACAATAAACTGGGGCTGGGCCGGTCACTCTCGCATGTGCAGTGTAGTGACTGCGTACAGGTTTGGCCGCATCGATCGCCCGCCGCAGTTTTACCAGTTCGGCGGACAGATCAGCACCGTTGCGCAGCATCGCCCGCAGGTCCAACCACACTTTGAAGGTGTAAGGCGCTGATCCATCTTCGAACCATTCAATGATCTCTGCAGGCGTGCCGATAGCCTGCAGAGCGCGCTTCACTGCACCAACGGTTCCCTTGCGGCGATGAACCTGCACGGACTGCCGAACAACTTCGCGCTTGGCGGCCTCGCTCCACGATGGGTCCCATTCGTCGACGGAAAACGCAAACGCAAGCCAGGGCAGCAATTCAACAGGGCATGTGTCTGGGTCCCAGATTGCCCGCAACGGCACCTGCGGCAAAAGGCCTGCGCGGATCACGGCCTCGAGCGCGCGCTCTTCGGCAGTTGCATTATGAGGAAGCAAGCTGTCAGACACCGGATCCCCCAACGGTTACACTGATCCCGGTGCAAAAGGCGGCACCGTCATTGCCAATCACGATATCCGCTGCTGGGCTTGTGAGCGTCACGTTTTGAACGCCCGGCTGGTGCAGCGCGGCGTAAATGCCCGACAATGTCACATCCCGCCCCAGTCGATGCTGCGCGGCGGCATAGGATGTTGCCGCCTCTTGAGCCGCGCTGCGTGCCACCTCACTATCAGGCCCTGGCAACACAATGAGGCTGGCATCAATTGAATAAGTGGTGATTGCGGCACTCTGGACAATCACCATATCGGCAAGCGGCCGCACGTCATCGGCGCTCAACACCTCGAGCGTGGATGCCTGCAGTTCCGGGCTTGCAGAACCATCGGCGACGCGCGACAGGATCGTGACAAGCACCTCACCCGGCGCCGGACTTTCGACGCTGGCATCTGCAATATCGGGGTGAGCGCTCAGAGCGTGGAAGATATAGGACCCTGCAGAGCCTGCGGTCGTAAGCCCCTCAAAAGCGACCAGCATTCGGCGCCGGAAATCATCATCACTTTCGAGAACCGCCGGGACTGGCGGCAATGCTTCTGGATTACCCGGATCGATCACCTGTCGCGCAACCCCATAACGGGCCGCGATGTTATCCAGATCCGCGCCAGTTGCTGTGGCGGGCATGACCGCCCGACCTGCATCGTTGATCTGCTGCAGCGTCAGAGTTTGGAAAAACGCGGCAAGCTCAACCAGTTTGAACGCCGGGTCACTTTCAACCAGCGCATCAAAGGCCGGGGCCCGCGCGCGCAACTCACCCAGCATGGCGGATAATGCTGCCTCATAATCGACAGACTGAACCAGATCTGGTGCTCGCAACAGCGACATATCGATGGCAGAGAATCCACCAGCCATCAGCGCACCTCAATGCCGTCGAGTGTTACCGGCTCACCAGTCGGCAAGTATTGGCCCTGGATGGACACAATGACCCCGCCCGGTTCAGGCATATCAACTGCAACCTGATCCAGCTGCAGCCGCGGCTCCCATGTTTCAAGCGCCTCATAGGTCGCCGCCATCATCTCAAGGCGGGTCGCATCATTCATCGGAGCGTCGACCAAGCGATACAGCCGACTGCCATAATCGCGCCGCATCACGCGGGTGCCGATGGGAGTGGTCAGGATATCGCGCACGGACTGGCGCAAATGAGCCAGACCCGAAAGCGGTTTTCCCGTGGATGCGTTGATGCCGTTCATGTCGCCATGATGGCGCAGACTGCGACACCCGGTCCTCTGGCGATTTTCCCTACCCCCCGGCGAATACATCCCCGGAACCGCTCGCGACAGCTGACCCACAATCGACGGGATCACCAATCCGGCCCAGCTGTTTGCCATTTGCATATACCGTGCTGGACCCTGCCCCTAGGCTGCCGCCGTGGCACACGGGTTGTGGATCACAATGCACCGCCCAGGCGTCGCCCTGCCTATGCCCGGCGATACCATTTATGAAAACTGACCCGCTGCCGCCGGTGCTGGCCCGCGGCGGAAAGGGGCCATGGCCGGTGCAGCTGTCACCTTTTCTGGTCACGCCCGGCATCAGTTCAGATCGATCCGGACACCGTTCACAGACACCCCGCCCGCATCGATCACAACAGACGATCCATTGCTGGACAAAGTGATTGCATCTGCGGTGATGGTAATCGATGAGCCTGCGATCTTCACGCGGTGTGTGGCTTCATTGGTTCCGGGTCCAGGGTTATTGCTGCTGAACACAGATCCAAGAATGACGCCCTGCGCCGTATCCCCGGATTCGGACAGGATGACGACTTGTTCGCCAATGCTGACCGGCGCCCAGACCGCGATTTCGGCTGCCCGCTCTGCCATCCACGCCAGCCAGTCACTTTCGCTTTCACCGCCAAAGGAGACTTTTGCCCGGGCCCGCCCCGTGTCCACCGCAGTAACAACGCCAAACCGGACTATTCCTTCCCGTACCTGCTCGTTTCGCGCAGCTGAATAACTCATGAATCACCCCCAACTTCGCTGTAGTCACCTTCCTGACCCGGCCCAATTTTCGGCGCGTAGCCGATCATCACGCGATCCGGTGTGACACCCTCGCCTGTCCATACACTTTGCCCCAGATCGATCTGTTGATCCCATTCGACGGCCCAGACCTCGACATTGTCGAAGTCTGGGTCGAAAGCATCCGGCCCGATGTAAGTCACCTGGGCAGGGCCTGCCTTCAGCGCCCAGCGGTTTTGATGCACCAGAACCCCAAGCGCACCCGCAAGTTTGCGGATTTCACGTTTTACGTTGTCATCCCGAAAGCTCAGAACCACACGCGCGGCCCACTTGGAGATGACCGGCAATTGTTCTGTGCCAGGGTCGTTATCCGGATCGACCTCCATATCAACCAACTCAACCAGGATGGCGGGCAAAGCGAGGTCTTTGCGCGGAGCGCCATAGTCTTCGACGGTCGCGACGGCGGGAAACTCTGCAGATATCTCCGCCTTGATGGCCTCATGAAGATTGTCCAGATCGATACCGTCAGCCATGTCTTACCTTTTGCCCACATTGTAGATTGTACGGGCGCGGATTTCGGCCCGGAAATTCTTGAAAAACACCTCTTCGATCTCGTCGAAAACCTGATCCTCGATAAAGATCTGGGCCTTATCCTCAATCGGCATGCGTTCCTCTTTGATCGGATAGGCCCGCTGAGTGGCGCGGCGCATCACGGTTGGCCGGCCCTTTGAGTTTTTGGCAATAAATGCGCCTGCAAACTGCTGGCCTGCATAGGAGGCACCGCTACCGGTGCGAAGTGCGCGCCCCTTAAAGGCAGAAACGCGCATGTTGTTGAGGCCAAACCACATGCGGACCTCACCCATGCCTTTGCCCCGCGAGAACCGGAACCCTTGCAGGCGTTTGCGCAGCTCCGCTGCCGTGCGCAATTCCAACTCTGTGCGCAGCCCCTTGCGCGCGCGGCTTTTCATTGTTTGAGCCGTGCGACGCAGCGCCCGGGAATAGGCAAATTGCAGATCCTTTTCGCTGGCGCCGAATTCTTCCGCGATCTTCGCCAACTCGCGTGCGTCGAAGTCGAAAGACAGCACTGCCTCAAACCCGTGCCAATTGCAGGACCGCCATTCCGGTTCCATCTTCCTGCGGATTGGTCAGCAGGAAGTAAGGCTGGCCGTTGATTTCGACCTCGGCCTTATCCTGCAAATCGGCAACATCAACGGCCTTGCAGGTGAAACGGGGCTGCGTTGCGTCCGCCTCATACTCGCCAAGTTGGGTATTGAAATACGGCTCGTCGAATACCCCCTTGATCTGACGCGGAACGCCTCCCCGCGGCGTGACAGTCGCCTCGATGGCGAAATCGTCAACCTGCAGGAAGGCGTCCAGATCATCCCAGGCGGGCGAAACCATCAGCTGCCTTTGCCGGGATCTTGCTGGGGCGCGGCAGGTTTGCTGTTGGCAGCCTTCTTGGCAGGCGCCTGACGCCCGGTGCCCTCTTCAATCTTGCCGCGCTTGATCAGCCCATGGGCTTCTGTTTTCGTCAGCGACACTTTCATTCCGGGTTTCTGGATCTTGCCCTCCCAGACAAACGCGCTCGCGACCTTGTAATCGGACTTCTGGGCCTTGGTCTGTTTTTCCATCTTCTCACATCCTTTCAGGGAGTATTCAGGCCCCGGCCCTAACAGGGCCAAGGCTCAGGATTTGTTCGCAGTCGTTAGCTGGCGTCGGTGCCGTAGCAGAGGCCAGCTGCGTGACGCAGGACAAAATCCGCATCCTGCATCGCAACCAGACGCAGGCGACCACGGCGGCTGTGCGTGTAGGGGTCGACGGTAAGATCCAGGCCACCCCACATGCCAACCAGCACATTGCCAAAGTCGCCGTGGAACACGTCACCCTGTTTGATCTGGTTGGTGACTTCGCCGCGATACCCGTTGACGGTGTTGTCGCTTTCCCAGATCGGCGCCCCATTGGTGCCAGCAAACTTCTGTTTGCTCTTGAAGTGACCGCGCATCTTGGCGTTCTGGACGTAGGCCATACGATCAACATCCGCATTGGCGGCGGCGATCTCGCTTTCCATCTGGATCACATCTTCCCAGGTCGGCATCGCCGCGCCACCACCGGAACCCGCGCCGCCGAAGTCGACCACATTCACACCATTGGTGTTGGCGATCCCCAGGGGCTGATCATCCGTGCCGGTACCGTAGAACCCCGCAAGGTCCAGAGATGTCGCAAGTGCAAGCGCCAGATCACTGCGGACCAGTGCCTCGATATCCATGCTGGTCTGTTTCAGAGTGCGCCGTGTGATCTCCGAATAGGCGGCCACAGTCTTCGGCGAGAACTGGCGCTGACCAAGGCTCAGAATATCCTCGGCGGCCTCGCCATCTTCGCCAATCCAGTAGCCAGTCGCGCCACCTTCCTGCGTCGGGATATCGGGATTGCCAACCAGCCCCATAAGAGGCGTAGCAAGACGCAGCAGGATCGCGCGAACCCGCAGCATCTGAATAAAGCTTTGACTCAGCAGCGGGTTTGCAATCGCATTGCCGCCAGTGTCCCCAGCCCCGACGCCGCCGGTGCCGGTGTTGAGCGGGGCACGCATCAGAACATTCATCGGAACCATGACGCCCTGCGCATCACGGCCCTGGGCTTCTGCGGCGGCGTCGGAGGCTTCAAATTCGAACGCCGCGGCTTCCTGGGCCGCCCGGTCTGTCGGATTGGCCAGCGCACGGATTGCACGCAGGAAAGAAAATTGATCGGCCTCGTCATCCGTCATACCGATATCGGAACGGTCCATGATCTGACGGTGATTGGTGCTGCGCTGGTGCAGATGGTCCAGCAGTCGGGCGTTCATATCCTCGACACCTTGACCGCTGCGGATCAATTCCAACGCCAGATCCTCTGCATCATACTGACTGCCAATCTCGGTCAGTTCGCGCACCCGGGTTGCTTCCTGCTCGCGCCCGCGTTGCAGCAGGGCCGCATCACCTGCACCTGCCCGTTCAAGCATTTCCACGACTTCGACAATATTGCCGTTATCGTCAACTTTTGCCCGGACAAGATTGCCCTCATTGTCGCGGGTGATGATGGTTTCCATCTCAAATTCCCTTTGCTGATTACCTGCGGCCTCGTTGCCCGCGCCTGTTTCATTCTCTGCAATCTGCCCGGTATCGTCCCCCGTCACCTCTGGCAGATTTTCTCCGGAACGCCCGACGCCCACGGTCTGATCTGCAGGGACTGCAACCATTGAAACTTCAAAAGGAGCCCAGCGGGTGACGGTCACCAGATTGGCCTGGCCGTCCCGTTTTTCTTCTTTGATCTCGCTGACGGAGTAACCAACCGACACGTGGCTGCGGATACCGTCCACCACGTCTTGAAAGATCTCATCGGCCCGCGCGCTGCGACTGAACCGAACGACAGCACGGCCAACCTGATCGGCATCGATCCGGGACGACACAATGACGCCGACCTGGTCGCGCCAATTGTGGTCCATCAAAAGCGCGCCACCATTGTTCAGCCGCTCAAGATCGACCGCTCCTGGTCCATGGGAAAGGACTTCCTCACCGAACCACCGCATGACCGGCGTCGTGGACGAAAACGCGAGCTCAACTGTGCGCGCCTCTTCGTCAATGGTGACAACCTCGGCCACCCGCTGCAGGCCCTGGCCTCCGCCACGCTGCCCAGCGTTGATCTGTTCAGGTGTCAGCGACCGCGTCAGGGATTTCCCGATCAGGTCACTCGGCTTACGCACTGTCGTTTCCTCCGCCTGCAACGGTTTCATCGGAGTCGGTTTCGACTGCTGGGACACTTGGGGACCCTCCTTTTGATTTCGCGGTGATCAGCGCTGCTATGACTTCGGGCGGGATGCCTTCGTCTTTCATCGCCTGAATGTCCTCGGCAAATTCGCGATACACATCACGCGGGTTGCGGCCCCGCTCGCGGATCACTTGGCCGCGGGACTTGAACAGGTTGTCGACCGCATCCGCGTCGGCCTTCACATCCTTGGAAGGGTCCATCCAATCCCACCGGCGGGCATGGAAAATGGCATCGAGGTATTTGGACAGGTGGCGAGGTGACAACGCCGCGCCGTTGCCCAAAGTGATCTTTCCGGCAACCAGCGAATACTCGAGCCATTTCTCAAAAACCTCTGAGACAAAGCTCTCGATCAGGCTTTCCTGGAGCTCTTTCCAGCGGTCCCGCTCAGCCTGCATGCCATGGCGCATGCTCGACAGGTTCACGCCCTCAAGATCATTGGCGAGATCGTTGTAAGCCGCCCCCAGTCCAGAGGCGACGCCGCGCAGGTTGTGCTTAGAAAACACGGCCATTTCACCATTGGGATACGGGCTCTCAACCCGTTTGAGACGCTGGCCTTGCAGCATCTCATGATAGATCCCCTCTTCACTGCTGAGCTCTACCTCTGCAGCCTCGCCGTCATCATCATCGCTTTCAGGCTCTGGCCCGAAACCTTCATCCCACTCAATCACGCCCAGCTTGTTCGCGCTCTCGCGCGCATTGGTCAGCGCCGCGCGCTCGAATTGATCCAGTTGACGCATCCGCAGAAGTGCCGTTGCCATCCAGGGCAACCCCCGCTTTTGCCCGATCAGATCCTCTTCGAACCAGTGAATGATCTGATCCGCAGGCACCCGAATGAAGGCGCGGCCTGCATGGGAATAGTCAGACTGCGACACATCGAGCGTGTGGAAGTAGTAATAAACCGGCCGCCCCATTTTGGTGTACTCGATGCCCGCCCGGATAAAACGACCATTGGGACGGCGGTCCTCATCGAAATCGACGGGGCAGTTGACCGGATCGAGGATCTGCAGCCCATAGCCCCAAGGCCCCGCGTCTCGGCCATAGACGTGACGTACCATGAATTCGCCATCGCTCGGCAGCCCGTTAACCAGTGTTTTCTGGATCTGCAGGAAGGATCTAACCCCCTTCACATCGCAGTTCTTGGCCTTGCTCCACGTCTTAAACGCCGCCTCAATTGCGCGGTTTGCATCTGCATCAGGCTTACCATCAGCACCTTGCACCTGAGCCTGCAGGATGAACCCTTTTTGACCGATGACATTGCGGCGCACGCTGCGCTGAAACGCCTTGCCATAACTGTTGTTCACCAGCTGTTCACGGGAGCGAGCAACCAGCGCGCGCCAGTTCCGGCGCACAATCTGATCAGCAGGAAGCGGTGACGTTGACCAACCAGACGTAACCCGATCCGCCTGCGCTGCCTGATACAATCGCGCGCCGCGTCGACGCGCTGGCGCAATCATGGGCGGCGCTCCCCGCTGCACCTCATCGGCGACTGTTGCTTGAGAACGGCGGAACCATTTTCCGATCATGGCATGCGCACCTTGATTGTGCGGCCCATGCCCCGGCGCTTACGGCTCGCACTCTTCGATGCCAGCTCTGCCCGATAGCGGGAACGCAGCTTCAACAGCTCATTCAGTGGCGTCCGCTGCAGGGACCGGTTGTTGATTTGGTAGCTCTGCTGATCGATGCTGGCCCGGTTTTCGATCACGGCCTCAATCGCATCGAGCACCTTGCGCACGTGGTCACGATTGTCGACACCAGCACCCTGCGCCGAAAGATCCGGCGCGATCCGCAGCTCGCCCACCTTGACCGTGATCACGTCTGAACCATCGGCCACCCGTAGTTCATAGCGGTAGTGACCGGGCAACCAACCGGCAGTCTCGCTGGCCGCTGCATGTAGGTTGTGATTTTCGCCGTCACTATCCGCCACCAGATCAATCTGGCTGGCGCCGCGCATGATCAGCGAAAGTCCCCATTCCGTCGCAGGGTAGACCGGCAGGCATACAGTCGCCCGAAAGGTAACCCCTGCCCCGATTTCAGCTGGTAGTGCGCCCACGTTTTTGCCCTATTCAAGGTTATGGCGCCGCCTGCGTTTTCGTCGGTTCGTCCGTCGGCGCTTTGGGCCACTGTCGGAGTTTGCGGGCGATGTATCCTCTGGCATATTTTCCGGAGCATCGCTTTGCGGTGCCTGATCAAGGTCTTGATCCTCGCCCCCCTGAACCTCCAAAGCCGTCAACAAGCGCTTTATGTTGGGTCGCAAGATGCTGAGTGCGGCATAAGCGTAGACGCGGCAATCAAAGGCCTCGTTTCGCGGACGCACCTTCTGCCATTCCCGCATCGGGAAGCCTTTCAGATATTTGGTACGCAACGTCTCCGCCGTGAACATGTCATACCAGGCAGGATCTCGATTTACCGGGAAGTGACAATGACCGGGGCCCGGGGCCGGGATCCGCGCCAGCTGAGCCACCACAACTTTGGCCTCATCCACACCAATCGAATGGAGCCATACCGGGCCCACGCCGCGCTGACGGATCTTGCTGGGTTGGGTCACGATGGGGCGACCCCAGCCCCCAACGCCTTTCACAGCAAAGATTTTGCGGCCCAGCCGCTCGCGCGCGTAATCATAGGCGGCCTGCGTCCGCCCGCCCTCGCCGCCGGTGTCCAGACAGGCGGCAGAGATCCGTAACTCTGCCCCGCTCTCATAGGTCCAGGTTTCCGCGAGCACCTCATCCAGTTCATCCCAGACGTCCCCCTGCAGCGGATCGCCCCACAGGACCTTGTAATCGACAGACCACGACTCTTCGCCCAACCCCCAAGCCACGATTTCGACTTCCAGCCGGTCATTCTGCATGTCGATCCCGGCGGTCAAAACCCCAGCGCCCATTGGCACCGGCGCACGGAATTCCTCCGCGCGCGCCATCAGAACTGATGATTCCAGCTGGTCGCCTGCCTCTTCCCACGTTTCGGCCAGCGACACGTTCACAAACGTCTGAAGATCCCCGGCAGCGCGTTTGTCCAGGAATGACTGCACAACGTCTTTCAGATACCGAAAGCAGCTGTAGAGCTCCGACAGATGATAAGAGGCATGGCCGCGAAACGGCTTCTTTGCGATCCACCCGCCGCCTTGGTCTTCTGCATTGCGGATCGCGGCGCACCGCTCGGCATCATTCCAAGCAGTGTGGCAACCCTCACCTTCGCAAAGATAGGTAGCGGTTTCTGGCAGGTGCTGCCTGTCGTCGTCTTTACACCAAGAAACCTGAGACCATTTCAGCGTCTGTTTATGGCTGCAATGAGGGCAAACAACGTGGAAGTGTCGCTGATCCCCCTCAAGAAAGGCGGTTTCAATCCAGCTCTCGCCCTTGATGGTCGGGGTGCTGATCTCCAACAGGAGTTTCTGATCGCCGAAGGTCGCAGCCCGTTGCCACAGAAGGCCAACCGGATGGCCCTCACCGGTTCGATCATAGCCGTCTGTTTCGTCGCAGACGATGAATGGCGCCGACCGGCCACGCATGGTCTTGGGCGATCCTGACCAGCTGAACATCAAGAACCCGCCGGGGTAGCTTTTCATCCGCTGGTTATTCACACCGTCGCGGCCACGTGGTTTTGCCAGAACGTTCTGCAATCCCTCGTTGGCCTCAACCATTGGATTGAACTTGGTTTCTAGCCACTTAGTCAGGTCACCCTGGCTGGGCTGCATCATCATCTGCGAAACGGGGTTGAAACCAATCCGGTAGGCCTGCGCGGCAAGCGCAGTCTGCGTCTTCCCAACCTGCGCGCCCCACATCAACGTGATGCGATCGCACCGCGAGTTGGCGGTCATGTCGATCACTTCACGCTGATACGGCGCATTGTCAAAGCGCATCGGTCCCGGCACGGCATTGCCGACCGGGATCTTGATATTTGCCTCCGCCCAATCTGAGGGTTTCAGATCCGGTGGCGGCCGGAGAAATTCACGCGCGCGCCGGGTTGCCTGAACCACCGCGCGTGCATTGGAGAAATCAGCCCGGGCGTTCACTCACCGTCCGCCCCCTCGCCCTCATCGTCTGCAAGCGCGATATCCGACTCCTCAACCAGATCCCGATCTGCAAGCGCCTCGAGTACGTGGTCGACCTCCTCCCGCAACACATCCTTGAACCTGGTTTCGTCGCTCTCGCCCATCAGTCGACGCGCGGCCCGTTGCGGCAGGACGTTGCGCAGACCCGCCCGCACCTCACCAAAAGCCTTCGTCAGGGCCCGTTCATATTGCTCGACCGGCACAACCTGTTCCTTGGCTTTCGCTAGGTCCAGTTCCGCCTGCTCTGTTTCCGCCGCCAACTTGCGCAGCAGCAACTCGCTCTTTGACGCATTTCCGGTGTGGCTTGTCTGGGCCCGAATATCGTCATCGCGCCAGCTGCGCACATCCGCCGTATTGAAGATCCACGCCCGACCGCGAGCCCCATGCTGAATGACAGGGCAGCCGCGGCTCACCCAGTCGTCAACCGTTGGCATGGACACGCCGTTGATTTCAGCCAGTTCGGTCCGGTTTACATTCCGCCCACGTGATTTTTTATTTTTTACAGACACTTAACGCCTCGCGAGAAAAAACCGGGCAGTCGCCCAAACCTGCCGCCACTTTACATTTCGGATCTGGATTGCTGTTTTATTTCAAACGCTTGGGCGATCTATATAATAAACAACCCTATACCCCAGCCGCACCCACACATAAATTTCTGCGCATATGCATACCCACAGGCCTTACCCCCCAGGGAGGGACCCGCGAAAAGGTCGGGCGATCAGAGAGACGAACGCGGCGCCGATCTGTTGTGGCGTCGGGAGCAGCCAGCCAATCAGAGCCACCAGCAGCAACCAGGCTGGCGGATCTTCTCGCAGGATCACGGTCTCAACGCGCTCGATTCTGAGCTGAGTATCGCCGGAACTCTGTTCGATATTGCGGGCTTGCGTGTCATCGATCCGCTGATCCTGCAGCGTGGTTTGCCCAACGGTCTGAGTATTGGCGCTGCCCGCCTGAACATTGGCGGCCACATTGGGACCACCCGCAATCGCCCCGGTGATAATCCCCGCCCCCTTGGCACAGGATACCAGAACCACGCAGAGCATCAGCAGCGACAGAGAGCGCATTATGTGAGCCCCTGCAGGCAGATTGTTTCTTTGCTATCAGCCCGTCGGTTCGACAGGCCACGCACGCGCTTGCCGCCCGCAATCACCCAACGTCGCAGTTCGTCACACGCGAGGCGATATTTGCCCGCATTGGCCAGACGCATCATCGTGGATCGACACACCGGACGTGATCCCACATTGAAGGCCAGTTCGAGCATTGATGCCTGAACACCAACCGGAATATCCGGATTTGTCATGCAGGCCGCGATCTCGGAATAGAAAGCCTGGACATCCTGCTCGAGCCGGTCGACGCATTCGCCCATGGTTGCCGTATCACCCAACCGCACACCATGGGTATCGCCGAAACAGATCGTCGGCACGCCGACAATATCGCGGTAGGCCTCAAGCCTGACACCTTCCCATTTCGCGATGAATGGCGTGGCCAAGGCAATGACCAGCGCGCCTGCCCCCACCTGTTTGACGAAACGGGTGCTCACAGCCCCCGATGTATCACGTCGGAATTCGGACAGCAGGTCGGTAAACCCAACCTGTGCGATCAGGCGGGCCGGAATGGCAAGAGCGTTGATCACCGTGGCAACCGCCGCGAAAATCACTGGGTCAATGCCCAGCAAGCCGGGAGACACAAGCGAGAGGAAAACAGGGACGGCTGACACCAGGCACGCGATTGCGATCAGGCGAATTGACCAAGCTCCTTTAAGTGTTTGCTTCCAGTTTTGAATGAGCTGCATGGCAAAGATCTCCTTTCACCCCTCACGGGGCGCTGCCCCGTTTATCTGCGGTGAAGGAATTCACGGATTTCACGAACATCCGTTCTGACGTCGGAAAGGGCCTCGCGATCCTCGTCGCGCTGCTTATCGCGCGCCTCGAGCGATTGCTGCAGGATCTCAATCTGCTTTTGATTGGTGAAAATCCGACGGACAAGCCAGACAGCACCCGACGCGGCCGCGGTCATCGCTGTCACTGCAAGGCCGGTTGATGCCTGTTCTATGCGTTCGATAAGCGTCATGCGCGCGACCCTCTGCCCTTTTGGACAGCATCGCGCGTCTAGAAATCGAGTTCCTCTGGCAGGTTTTCTCGCGTCATAGGCCGTTCTCAATTAGGTCGACACAAGGATCTATAATATCCAAGATAGGAACCCATGAGAACAATGGGCCCGGCCGAACTTCCCTGTCACTTCCATCTCTCCAACATTCCAATAATTTGTCGTATTGCCAATCTAAATCAAGTACTATTTGACTCCCCCAATGAGACACCCCTGAAAAGTATCCGGCATATCCATCGATCACAGCAGATTGTACGCAAGCTGAGTTTGGAATGTCAGATTTCTTAGATTTTCGCAAGGCGTGCTTGGTTGCATTGGAGGCTTCTCTCACAATCCTGAACTTCCAAGCGTGAGCATTTGGTGAGCATTGAAGGCTGTTTTTGAAATTAACTTCTATTTTTCCACGACTTTTCTCATTTATCGTGTAAACATCCACACCCTCAAAGGCGACATGAGACGCGTAAGCGTCAATAGACCAAATAAGAGCAAAAGCTTTTGACAAACTGTCAGGTTCAGATCTAAAAGAGGCAACGGTTGGATTCAGTACTTTATCTTTAAAATCGTTTGGACTTAGCATAAAATTCACCTTGCGGAACCACCAGTCAAGTAGCGCAATTCTCTAATCACACAAGATTGCAATACCATAGCGACCATCAAAATTTACGGACTCAAAATCACAATTCTCACTCTCACCGATAGAGTCATAAATAGATCTCTCTGTATCAGAAAAAGCAACGTACTCATCTATTGCCACCTCAACGTAAGGCACGGTCAAGCTGAGCGTCTTTAAACCTATTGCAGCATAGTCAGCTCCATCCTTTCTTATTTCCTTTCCTCCACTAGATAGCATAGTATTTCCAGCTCGTATCAACTCCCAAGCAATTTTATACGAACCACAAACACTATTGTAGCTCTCAAAATCGACTTCTGCCCAACCGACCTGCAATGTACGCCTGAGAGACAAGTGGCTCTTACACGAAGAGTTATCAAATGCAGTTTCCGAAAAACTCTTCTGAAAGTTCATGACAAAGTACTTAGGAGCGAGAATAAAGCATACTACCGTGGCAGTAGCTAGAAGACCCAGCATGATCTCTAAACCACGTCCAATACTTGAGAAAAAAGACTTAATCCAGAGCCAGTTAAGGTTCGCTCTTGAGTTAAACTTCATAACTTCACCTATTCAGCCTATTTATCAATCACAGTAAAAACCTAACAAGGCGGCACGAGTCTATTTTACGTTTGCAAGTAACTTTGACAGCGCTGCTGAGATCGATGGGTCCATCCCGCCCTCGTCCTTTACGATACCATCTGAAGAAGGTCGAAAGAGTGATGCGTATACGATTGACCTCTGACCAATAGCTTCGTCTGATGTATCAGACATAGCTACGAGCCGCACGTATGAATCTGCAAAAGCTGCACGTTCTTCAGAGTCCATCGATAGATGGCGTTCTGCGAGATATATTTTCATTTGCAATCTTGCGAACCAAAGCACAAGCGTAATCATGGTGACTAGTAACGAGAGAGTTGCCCAAAAATGCCCGGATGGAAGAACCCTAGTTATTAAAGAAAACTCAGTAGTTTGAGAATCCCCTGCGTCTTTAAGGGCCCATGAAAGGTTATCGATGCCGAGATAGGCAATAGCCATGATCACTAGCAATGAGAAAAGGAATAGCAGAAAGCTAAAGACGCTTCTTTTTCGGTGTTTTTTAGATTTATTGCTCCAAAGTTCGATTGGACTTTTTAAGTTTTCCGTTTCAAGGGCTGCTGATATCTTGGAGTCTATTTCCGAATTTATATCTGAGACCCTACCCTCAACCTCAGTCAAGATATTGGTGGCCTCTTTGCGGGAAACCGCCAAGACATCGCTTGCATTCTGCATTAGGCTCTTATACGCATCTTTCGATGACACAATAGAATCCTCAATCCCATCCAAGTCACTTTTCATTTTCTCGATCTTGGATTCAATGATTGGTATACGCTCTTCCGATCCTGACACGCCCCCCTCTTCAAACAAAAGAGCAATTGCCCTTCTCATCAAAACCATTTCAAATTCTGCCGTTGACTTCCAGATCTGCGGACTCGTCCAAACAATTTCTTGGCCCAGCTTCCAACTAGCTCCACTTCCAGAAACAACAGATTTAAACCATCCCAACCAAAACGCTCCAATGGTATCACTGCTAGAAAAATCTTTTCTTCGCAAACCCGCTATCGCATTTCTATCGGCTACCTGATCAACGCAATACAGGGGGGCATCTAAGATCCGATCCAAATCTTTACTATTTAAATCAAGCACTACCCCCTTGACAATGTTAAATCTATCATCAAAGTCACCAGACACAAATATATTCAGTATATTAAGAAACCCACCTTTCGCTTCTTCGATCATGCGTGGCTCGCGATGATACTTAAAGACTTTTAAAGTAAATAAAAACGACCTTGATAGCTTTAGAACCATGTACATTGAAGACTGCTGATCCACATTCGATTTCGCACACTCCTCTAATCGCTTTGTTAAGTTATTTTTTTGTTCATCTATATTAAGCTTTTGGATTTGCTCGATTGTCGCTTGGGACACATCAAGCGCGTACACAGAAAGTAGAGCGCGAAGAACTTCGGACAGCCTAGAGTACGTTGCTGCGTCATCCCTCGCCTCCAATAATGCATGCGGAATCAACCGTAAGGCAGCTCTTGCACTGAGTGCGGCAACCTGAAGAACAGAAAGCCGATTGATTTCGTTGAAATCAGCCTGTGAAAGGTTGCCCATGATTTACCTCTGTTAATAAGCACACAACTTTCGAATGATATCGACGGCTAGATATCCATCCACGGAAGAACATGAACCGAATTTGCTTGCAGTTGCAACTAGCCCGAACCTGTTTTCCGATCCAGAATTCCCAGCCCTTGTCGCGGTCCCCAAGACATTACCCCTCCCCCCTAAACCAAACGCGGTGCCCAGTAGTCCGCCAGATCCAGGAGGCTGGCGACCGTCTTGCGCTCGACCCCGAGCTCTGAGGCGATTTCGGCCTGATCCGCACCCTGCCCTGCCATTTTGACCACAACGTCGGCCAGATAGGCTTTCTGTCAATGAGCGTTCAAAGTTGACCCGGTTTCAGCATTTAAAATTGACCCACCCCATGTGGCGCAAAGCCCCCAGGCGGGCCGCCCTCATATAGCGAGTCCGTCTGGGGGCTTTGCTTTCGGGACGGTTACTTTTCTCTGCGGCTTTTGCTCTGAGCAAAGCGATAGGACGTGTTGCCGGTTTCGATGATTGCGCAATGGTGGGTGACGCGATCCAGCAGCGCGGTGGTCATCTTGGCATCGCCAAAGACCGAGACCCACTCTCCGAACTCCAGGTTGGTGGTGATGATGACGCTGGTTTTCTCGTAGAGCTTGCTGATCAGATGGAACAGCAATGCTCCGCCAGACTTGGGGAACGGGATGTAGCCCAGCTCGTCGATGATGACGCAATCCAGAGCCGAGAGTTGCCGGATGATCTTCCCGGCATTGCCCTCGGCCTGTTCCTTGATCAGGGCGTTGATCAGATCGACGGCGTTGAAGAAGCGTGCCTTCTTGCCGTTGGTGATCAGGGTGGTGCCCAAAGCGATGGCGATATGGGTTTTGCCGGTGCCGGTTCCGCCCACCAGGATGAGGTTGTGCGCCTCTTGGGTGAACTGCCCTGTGCAGAACGGTTCGATCTGGGTCTGGGTGATGGCGGCAGCACCATAATCGAAGGTGGCGAAGTCCTTATGATGGGGGAACTTCGCGATCCTCATTTGATACTGGATAGAGCGCGCCCGCCGCTCTACAGTCTCCGCGTCGATCAGTTGCTTTATCGCTGTGGTCAGACTTGGTGGCTTGCGCGCGGACAGCAAATCATGTGCGCAAGCTGCCATTCCGTGCAACCTCAGGGCGGTCAGTTGGTCGATCAGGGCGTTCATGCGGCAACCTCCTCAGTCGAGCACAGGATCTCATAGCGCTTGCAGTCGGCCTCGGGTCGCAGGGTCAGTTGCGGATAGGCATAGGCTTCGCTGAGCGGCGTGATGACCGGCTCCACCAACTGGTTAATCAGGTTGATGATGGCGGGCAGGCGGAGGGTGTTTTGTGCCACGGCCAGTTCACAAGCCATCTCGACAACCTCGATCCCGTGATCCTGGACGAGCAGAAGCAGATCAACGAACTCCCGATCCCCGCCCTTGTCTGCCATGTAATGTTCCCTGATCTGGTGCATGGCCTCAGGCAGTTGCCAGTCCACGAAGGGTGCGCCATTGCGTAGGGCGCCGGGCTTGCGATCCAGCAGAGGAACATAGTGCCAGGGTTCAAAGTAGCTGACGTTGCGGGTGAAGCGGCGCTTATGCTCGGCGATGATATCCTGGCCCGACACCAGCATAATCCGGCCCGCATAAGCGCGCAGCGACACATGTTGACCGGCAAAGTGGGACGGGACGCTGTAGCGGTTGCTGGCATATTGAACCAGGCAAGTGGATCGGACACGAACCGTCTTCTCAACATAGCCGTCAAAAGGCCGACCCAAGGGGCGCAGCTCGGCGCGTTCGTCTTCGAACACCTCGGCAATCGTGCGATCCTGCTGTTCGGGATGGGGACGATTGGCCAGTTCTTCACAGCGCAGGCGCAACCAGGTGTTCAGCGCATCAAGATCTTCAAAGGCAGGCTTGGGCACAAACAACCGGCCGCGCAAAAACTGGACCTGGTTCTCGACCTGCCCCTTCTCCCAACCCGCTGCGGGCGTGCAGGCAACAGGTTCCATCACATAGTGGTTCATCAGAGCCAGGAACCGGGGATGGAATATCCGGTCCTTCGAGCGGGACACATAGGTCACCATGGTCTTGGGGTTATCAATGATCACCCGTCGTGGAACCCCGCCATAGAAAGACAGTGCCTGCACAAAAGCATCCAGAACCATCTCCTGGGCTTCGCCGGGATAGGCGATCACCAAAGGCTTGCGGCTGTGGCACAGGCGGAAATGGGCAACCTAGATCTTTTGTTCAACGCCGCCCAGGACAACCCGTTCTTCGCTCCAGTCAAACTGAAGGGCGTCACCAGCAGCAAAATGCAGGGGGATAAAAGCATCGCCAGAACCGGCGCCAGCCCGCTTCAGATCGCGGACAAATCGCTGAACTGGAGAATAGGACCCGGTGTAGCCTTCCACCACGAGCTGCTCATAAAGCTTCTGGGCCGTTCGCCGCTCCCGACGTGGTCGCTTCTGGTCCTGATCGAACAGTTCCTGAAGCCGGAGATCAAACCCGTTGCACAGTTTGTGCCGAACCGGTGGAGCCTGGCGCTGGTAGCTCGGCGGGCTCTCATCCTTCAAATACTTCTTGATCGTGTTGCGCGATAATCCCGTCGCCCGCGCAACAGACCGGATACTGCGCCCTTCAACCAGCACCCACAGACGGATCTTCGATACACTTTCCATCAATAACACCTGCTCTTTCCTCCGCACTTGAAGCGCGGATGTTAACGAAACAGGTGGGTCAATTTTACTCGCTCATAACCCACCTAAGTGGGTCAATTTCGCATGCCGATTCACACTCTTGAGTGGGAATTGACCGCATATATGCTGGGGGTAGGCACTGGGCAGCGGATCGGCGACGTGATCGGTATGGAATGGGCGCACTATGACGGCCAGTTCATTTCTGTTGTCCAGGAAAAGACTGCGGCGCGCCTCTGGGTCGCCTGCCCAGAGTTTCTGCGCACGTACCTCGACAACCTGCCGCGCAGTGGTCGCTTTATCATTGCGCAGTCGCTGCATAAGGGCGTTGCCAAACGCACCATTCAGCAGCGCGTCATGGCGGTGCGAGAAAAGATAGGCGCGCAAGCGTTCGTGATCCATGGTTGGCGATACACCGCGGCGGTCCATTTGGCCGAAGCGGGTGCCAGCGATAGCGAGATCCAGGCGGTGACCGGACACAAGACGCTTGAGATGGTGAAGAAATACCGCAGCCAGGCCAATCAGAAGCGCCTTTCGCAGGCAGCGCAAGCGCGTCGGACCAGAACGTGAACGAAACGAGAAAACGGGAAACTTTCTGGGAAACTCGCCCAGCGCCCATTTTTAGGCACGCTCTGCAGCTTCTGTTTTTCACATGAAAATCAAAGTGGTGCGGGTGAAGGGACTCGAACCCCCACGCCTCGCGGCGCCAGAACCTAAATCTGGTGCGTCTACCAATTCCGCCACACCCGCAACCTGACGGTGGGCGCACCCACCGTGACGCGCTCAATAACAAAGCTTTTCAACGGATGCAAAAGGGAAAGCGACCTTGGAGCAAACTTTTCTACGTCTACCGCCCAGCGTCACCTAAGAACATCAAGCCTGCGCAGAACAGCAGGTATTTGCTCTGGCAGGTCCTCGGCAATCAGCCCCGGGCCGAAGTCCAGCGCGCATTCGACATGCAGATATGCAGCTGTTTCTGCTGCCTGCATCGGGTCCAATCCGCGCGCCATCAAGCCTGTGATGAACCCGGCCAGCACGTCGCCGGACCCGGCAGTCGCCAGCCAGGGCGCGGAGCGGTCGTAGTGGGCGGAATTCACTGAGCAGAGCCCGTTCGGCGCGGCGATCACCGTGTCCGGCCCCTTGAACAGCACCACGCAGCCCGCGCGTTTGGCGGCCTCGCGGGTGGCGTCCACCTTGGAATAGGCGGGGCCGGTTGTGGCGGGCGCGTTCAGTTTCTCTGCCAGATCTGGAAAGAGCCGCGCAAATTCACCGCCATGCGGGGTGAGGACACAGTTTTCGTGCAGCACCTCAAACAGCGCCTCAGCACGGTCCTCGAACTGCGTCAGCGCATCTGCATCCAGAACCGTGGCGCGGTTTGCCTGCAAGACCTCCAGAACCAAGCCCTCCCGATCAGCCGCCAGCCCAAGCCCCGGCCCAAGACAAACGACGTTGAAACGGCTGTCCTGCAACAGCGTGCGCAGCTCATCCGCGCCATCCATCTGTCGCAACATAATCGCGGTCAGCTGACAGGCGTTTTCCATCATCGCCGCACGTGGCGCGCCAACCGTGACCAGCCCCGCCCCGATCCGCAAAGCGCCGCGGGCGGCAAGACGGGCGGCGCCGGTCTTGCCGTGGCCGCCGGAGAGGACGAGGGCGTGGCCGTGGGTGTATTTGTGGCCCTTTGTGGATGCCTTTTTGCATCGGACGAAACCAAAACGAGAGATCCATGGCTTCCGACGATCTTTGACTAATGGCCTCTCTCCCAGCAGAACTGAATGAGGCAGTCGCAATGACCGAGGAGGCGTACCGGGTTTAGTTCCTTTCAGCACTCGCCATTGTTCCAACCCGATGTCTTTAACAACGACTTGGCCGCACACAGACGGGCCTTCATTTACAAAATGACCGAACTTTGGGCTGTCGAATGTAACTGTCAGGGCTGCAAATCTGTCTTGAAACGGCTTTCGACCTCGAGGTTCCTGCCCCTGTTGGTCAAAGATCGGATGGCCCAGGCTGGGCGGCGCTTCCTCAAGAACAGTTCCGCTATCCAAGCAGAGGCCGGACGGGGCATCTATGGCGACAACGCTATCACTGTAATCATCACCGTTGCGCCCCGACATATGGGAAGCAACATTAAAGGCTTCACCCTCCAACGGGCGAGATAGCCCGGTCCCGAACAGGGCGTCAATATGCAAGCTGTAAGGCTCCTTTCGAAACGCTCTTTCAGTGAGTTCCTCGACCTGATTGTCAGCCAGCCAAATCTCATAATTGGTGCGCGCATCAGCTGGCAGCTTATCTGGATCACCATACAAGAAAACCTTTACCGTCCAGCCTTTCCCAGCAAGCAGCCGGGCCACGACAAAACCATCTCCGCCATTGTTGCCGGGACCGCATAGGACTGCCACACTTTGAGGCGCACTTTCATATTCCGGCCACTCCTCGAAGATGGCCTCAACCACCCCCTGCCCGGCCCGTTCCATCAGTTCCAGCCCGGTGACTTCACCGGACGCGATGGCGGCCTGCTCAATGGCCCGCATTTGGGCAGCGGTCAGCAATTCGGTCATGTCAGGGGCCTCTTTTTCATGTCGTGGTCATGTCGCGATTCAAAATTGCGCAGAAATCAGGCGTTATGCGTATTTTTTAGGCAGAGACCGCGAAAACATGCGCAGTTTCGCCACAGCGCTTGCGGCTATTATTGTCGCGGCCCAGTAGAAGTGATCTGACCTCTCTCGACAAGGTTGCGAGGAGCCATCCCGATGAAAAAGATCGAAGCCATCATCAAGCCGTTCAAACTGGACGAGGTGAAGGAAGCCTTGCAGGACGTGGGCGTGCAAGGCCTGTCGGTGATCGAGGTCAAGGGCTTTGGCCGTCAGAAAGGCCACACCGAACTTTACCGCGGTGCCGAATATGTCGTCGACTTTCTGCCAAAGGTGAAAATCGAGGTGGTGCTGGACGATGATCAGGTTGACGCCGCTATTGAGGCTATTGTGGCCGCGGCCAAGACCGACAAGATCGGCGACGGCAAGATTTTTGTCTCCCCCGTAGAGCAGGCCATCCGCATCCGCACCGGCGAAACCGGCTCGGACGCGCTCTGAGCCTGACACCAGAACACGCGGTTGTCCGCCGTCGCTGATGGGCGCGGCAGCCTGAATACACTTAAGATTACAAGATCAGAAGGACCATTGGAAATGAGCGCAGACGCAGTTCTGAAGATGATCAAGGACGAAGACATCGCCTATGTCGACATCCGTTTCACTGATGTGCGGGGCAAGCTCCAGCACGTGACCGTTGACGTCGACCTGGTGGACGAAGACTTTATCGAAGAAGGCTTCATGTTCGACGGTTCCTCCATCGCTGGCTGGAAGTCGATCGAAAACTCCGACATGAAGCTGATCCTCGACACCGAGTCTGCTTATGTCGATCCCTTCTATGCCGAAAAAACCCTCTGCATTCATTGCTCTGTGGTTGAGCCCGACACCGGCGAAGCCTACCCGCGTGACCCACGCGGCACCGCACAAAAAGCAGAGGCCTATCTGAAGGCCTCCGGCATTGGCGATGTGGCCTATATGGGTCCCGAGGCGGAATTCTTCCTGTTTGATGATGTGCGGTTCTCCAACACCATCAACAAAGTGTCCTTTGAGGTCGACGCGACTGACGCCTCCTGGAACACCGACACAGAATATGAGATGGGCAACATGGGCCACCGGCCCGGTGTCAAAGGCGGCTATTTCCCGGTGAACCCCATCGACGAAGCCCAAGACCTGCGCTCTGAGATGCTGTCGACTATGAAGCGTCTCGGCATGAAGGTAGACAAGCACCACCACGAGGTGGCCTCCTGCCAGCACGAACTGGGCCTGATCTTTGACAGCCTGACCAAACAGGCCGATGAGCTGCAGAAATACAAATATGTGATTCACAATGTGGCCCACGCCTACGGCAAATCGGCAACCTTCATGCCAAAGCCGATCTACGGTGACAATGGCACCGGCATGCACGTGAACATGTCGATCTGGAAAGACGGCAAGCCGCTCTTTGCTGGCGACAAATACGCGGATCTTAGCCAGGAAGCGCTGTATTTTATCGGCGGCATCCTGAAGCACGCAAAAACGCTGAACGCCTTTACTAACCCGGCGACCAACTCCTACAAGCGTCTGATCCCCGGTTTTGAAGCCCCGGTTCTGCGCGCCTATTCCGCCCGTAACCGGTCCGGCTGCGTGCGGATCCCATGGACCGAGAGCCCCAAAGCCAAGCGCGTCGAAGCCCGTTTCCCCGATCCGGCGGCGAACCCCTATCTGTGCTTTGCCGCCCTGCTGATGGCCGGCCTGGACGGCATCAAGAACAAGATCGATCCGGGCGAAGCCATGGACAAGAACCTCTATGATCTGCCCGCAGAAGAGCTGGCCGATATCCCCACCGTCTGCGGCAGCCTGCGCGAAGCGCTGGAAGCACTGGCTGGCGATCACGACTTCCTGGTTCAGGGCGATGTGTTCACCAAAGACCAGATCGAAGGCTATATCGCCCTCAAGATGGAAGAGGTGGAAACCTACGAACACACGCCGCACCCTGTTGAATACGGCATGTATTACAGCTGCTGATCCCCGATCATATATGCTGACTGGGCGTCCCCATCCGGGGACGCCTTTTTCGTTTCATGAACATGGTCCACATGCGTTCTGCCCTGCACGGGTCGTTTGTACAGACCACCCAAACACCAGCGTGTCACGGGCAAGCCACCCACCGGTTGTCACAGTGCGGATGACACTTTATCAACCCCGCGCGCCCTGGCGGGGCCAGTCCGCACCGTCTGTGGCATCCGAAGACGCGCCCCCGCGTTAACTTTTCAGAAACACTGACCTCGCAAACGCCGGTTTTGTAATGGCTGCGGCATCAATATGGCCACAGGCTGCCCCGGTTTTGCCCAATTGTCTGCCAAACACTCTATCAATATTTAATTTTCATTATTAAAATCAACTATTTATATGAATACGTGGGCAATCCCCAAAACCGAAACGAATATTTTACGCTTCGACCGCTCGCGCCTCACTTTCCACCATTTCAAATTTTAACTTAATTGCTGAAGCACCTGAGCGGAGGACCCTGACGGTGACACAGGTAGATCAGTACAAAGGCAAGCTTGGCTTTGAAGCCCGGCACCCGGATGCGTTGTCCATCGGCTCGACCGCAGTGGTCGACACGCTAGAGGAATATGGCCACGTTGTGCGTCAGTTTCAGGCGCGAAGTCCAAACCTGATCCAGCTGGACTGTGATCACTACCGGATTGAACTGCGGTATCGCCGACATCCAATCAAACCCACACAGGCAAGCGAGATGGGGTCGGGCGCAATCGAGACGCGGCTGCGCAGCTCTCTGGGTGTCAGCCTGGTGCCAATCTACCCTGATCATTGCGACGCTGAGCTGAGCGAGCTGTTATTGGCCGTGATCTTGCAAAGGCTGGTTGAAGATCTGGAGGTTGCGACAGTCGATTGGTTAGACGCGCCCATGACGTTGACCCGCGCCGCCTTTCTGGGGGCCTTCCACGACGCCGCAGAACAGCCACCTGCAGTGGTCGCCCGCTCGGGACCCAACGCGTCCGAGCTTCCGCAGGGGCATCTGGCAGAAACAGACGAACTGAGCGAGCTGCAGCTGACACCTCCCATGGCCGAACCGGCAGCGCCCATCGCCGCAATGTCGCCAGCCCCCATCCAGACAACAGCATCCGCGCCACAGCCTGCACGGCTGCGCGGACGCGCCTGTTTTGAACCGGTAGAGGAAACCGCGGCCCAGCTGGAGCAGCATTGCCAGGCGATGCTTGAGACATCACAGACCCGCGCCGCTGGTCGCCACGCAGTCGAAGCGCGCAACCGGGCCCGTGCCCGCGCGACCGCCGTTCTTGGGCAGAAAAACCGCCGGTCGCTCCGCCCGGCAGATTTGGTAGAGCGCCTGACACATGTGCCATTGTGGGTTCTTTCTGCAACCACGCACGCCCTGCGGAGTCCGCAATTGCGGGGACCTCTGCATATTCTCTGTGGTGCCACAGCCCTGCTCGCCCTACAAAGCTCGGCCGCAATCGCTTTCTAGGCCCCCCTAGTCCCATGTGGTGCCTAACCGGATGCCGCCTGCGACCCCCAATGGGCCATCACATCCGCACGACGTAACACACTGGTGTGAATGCTGAATATAACGGCGCGACTGCGCGGCAGGCGCAGGATTGTCTGCCGCTCGCTGCGCAGGAACCCGGCCTGCGCGGCCTCTGGTCGCGGACGGTCGCCGGTTGCGCGTCGCGGCTGGTGCAGCGTCGCATCAGCATACCACAGCGCATTGAACCGCCACATGGGCCGCCCGACCTGCACCCCGTCAAACAACCGCTGAACCCGTGCCGCAATGTCCGCATCATAGCTGTCGACCGGGTCATGAATGGCGATCAGCGGGCGTTGAAATTTCTGCGCCAATGTCCAATTCGCCGGAAAGCACAGCACCGCACCGGTCAGCACATGCTCCACCGCCTCTTCCGGTTTTTCCAGAATGCAAAAATCCTGCTGTGTGATCCGTCCCAGCGTGCCCAGTGGGTCTTGCCAGTCCAACGTCACCTCTGCGCCATCAGCTCGTCTGACACGGGCCTGCCCACAATTCGGATATAGCTGTGCCAGCACAGCCTCCAACAGCTCGCAGGCGGCGGGCATGGCAGCGACGGAGCATTGCAGCACCTTAGCACGATGATGGGTCAACAGCCGGTCCCGCTCTGCCATCTGCGTGGCAAAAGCATCATCGGTATAGAGCCAATCCTCAGCGCCCAAGGGTTGGATACCAGGCAGCTTGCGCTCTTCCAGTGGATTGTAAGACAGGCGGGTTTGCAGAATCTCAGTCATGCCACAGTTTTAGCAGTCAATCCGAACCACACCATCCACAACCTTGCCGCATAAGTCTGAAAACGACTGCCCGCGCGGTCGCAATTGGCAGCGACTCTTCTCTGAATAGCGCTCCAGATTAGACAGAGCTGTACAGAAATGGAGCCCCGAGATGAACGAGCACTACCGTGACATCCGCAAGATCGACCCGACGCGCGGTGCCACACTTGGCGACAACACCCCCAATGATCAGGACCGAGTCGAAATTGGGCCGACCCGGCTGGCCTTTGGTGAATGGGCGGCTGCGGGTCTTCAGCTGCCCGATCTTCAGGCCATGCGGCGCTATCGCTGGGAGCGGCTCACCCGGTTCATCAACGATCGCGATTATGCCGGACTGTTGGTGTTTGATCCCATGAACATCCGCTACGCGACGGATTCCACCAATATGCAGCTGTGGAACACCCATAACCCATTTCGCGCGCTACTGATCTGCGCCGACGGCTATATGGTGATGTGGGACTACAAACAGGCGCCTTTTCTCAGCGAATTCAATCCACTGGTGCGTGAACAACGGGCCGGGGCCGATCTGTTCTATTTTGATCGCGGCGACAAAGTGGATGTGGCGGCCGACGCCTTCGCCGATGAGGTGCGCACGCTGCTGGCGGAGCATAGCGGCGGCAACACGCGTCTTGCGGTGGACAAGATCATGCTGCACGGGCTGCGCGCGCTAGAGGCGCAGAGGCTTGAGGTCTTTCCCGGCGAAGAGCTGACCGAAAAATGTCGCGCAGTGAAAGGCCCGGACGAAATCCTCGCCATGCGCTGCGCCAATCACGCCTGTGAAACCGCCGTCGCAGAGATGGAGCACTATGCCCGCACAGTCATTCCCGGCGGTGGCATCAGTGAAGATGACGTCTGGGCCATTCTCCACGCTGAAAACATCCGCCGGGGCGGTGAATGGATCGAAACAAGACTGCTGACCTCAGGCCCGCGCACCAACCCCTGGTTTCAGGAATGCGGCGGGCGCATCATCCAGAACAATGAAATCGTCAGCTTTGACACCGATCTGGTCGGCTCCTACGGGATCTGCATCGATATTTCGCGCAGCTGGTGGATTGGCGACCGCGCGCCGCCAGCCGATATGGTCTATGCCATGCAGCACGGGGTTGAGCATATCCAGAGCAATATGGAGATGCTGAAACCCGGCGTGAACCTGCAGGACTTGTCGCGCAACTGCCATCTGCTGGATGCCCAGTTCCAGAAGCAGAAATATGGCTGCATGATGCACGGCGTCGGGCTTTGCGATGAATGGCCGCTGGTGGCCTATCCGGACGCCATGGTCGAGGGCGCTTTCGATTATGATCTGGAGCCGGGCATGGTGCTCTGCGTTGAGGCGCTGGTCAGCCCCGAAGGCGGCGATTTCTCGATCAAGCTGGAGGATCAGGTCCTGATCACCGAAACTGGCTATGAAAACCTCACCACCTACCCGTTTGATCCGGCTCTGATGGGCACCACCCGTTGGGGGTGAGGTTTCTGCTGCCTGCGGGTGCGACGACCAAACGGCTGCTCTCGCCCCTTGTGGAGAGACGGTTGAACCTGGGTGCCGTCAGGCGTCTCCGCTGTGCAACCGGGCCAGTTTATCCTGCAGGATCAGTACACTGTCCGCCTTGCTATATTGCGAGAGTTCGGCCAGCGGCACCCAGGCCAACGCCTTTGACTCGGCGCTGGCACGGATTTCGCCCGCCTCGGCGCGAAACAGGTAACGCACATCGTAATGCAGATGCCCGCCCTCGCGGGCATTGGCCGGAATCTCATGAATGTCTATGTCGAAAACCCGGTCAGACATCAGGCTGATCCGCGTCAGGCCGCTTTCCTCATAGGCCTCTTTCCAGGCGGTAAACCGTGCATCCGCGATGCCGTCACAATGCCCTCCGAGCTGTAACCAACGGTCCAGCTTGGCGTGATGGGTCAGCAGCACCGCATCCAGATCCGGTGACAGGACAAACGCCGATCCGGTCACATGACCGGTCGTCGGATCCCGCTCAAACGCCCTTGGCTCTCTTGCACAAAATGCGGTCAGGCACTGCCACATTTCTCGGTCACGCGCATCCTGCGGGGTGAACACGCCGATCCCTGCGCATCGCCCAATACTGTCGAATGTTGTCAATATCCCTCACCTTCCCGTGACGTCGGGGCCTGATCCCTTGTGCCCGCGCGCCTGTCGCCGCACGTTAGGGGAACCCCCAATCAAAGGCCATCCACATGCCCACCGAACGCATTTCTTTTTCCGGCCACTCCGGTGACCAGCTGGCTGCGCGGCTCGACCTGCCCGAAGGTCCAATATTGTCCACCGCGTTGTTTGCCCATTGTTTCACTTGCTCCAAGGACATCCCCGCAGCGCGCCGCATCTCGGCCCGTCTTGCCGCGATGGGGATTGCGGTTCTGCGTTTTGATTTCACTGGGTTAGGGCATTCGGATGGAGAGTTTTCCAATACCAATTTCACCTCCAACGTGGCGGATCTGGTGGCTGCCGGGCATTATCTCGCGGGCCGCGGATTGCCGCCGTCGCTGTTGATTGGGCATTCTCTGGGCGGGGCTGCCGTTTTGCGCGCACGCGCCGGGCTTCCATCTGTCCGGGGCGTTGTAACCTTGGGCGCGCCGTCGGATCCGTCGCATGTCGCACATCAATTTGGCGACGCGCTTGGCAAGATCGAGACAGACGGCGCAGCAGAGGTCTGTCTGGCGGATCGTCCGTTTACCATTCGCAAGCAGTTTGTCGAGGACATCCGTGCCGCCGCTCTCAGCGACGCGGTCGCAGCGCTGGATGCAGCCCTCTTGGTGATGCACGCGCCGATGGATGCCACGGTCAGCATCGACAATGCCGCCGAGCTGTTTGTCGCCGCGAAACATCCCAAGAGCTTTGTTACGCTGGATGATGCCGATCACCTGATCAGCCGCCCTCGCGATGCGGAATATGCCGCTGATGTCATTGCCGCCTGGGCCGGGCGCTACATTGATCTCTCCCCCCCTGCACCGCCCCCCGGCGCGCCCGAAGGCGTGTTGCGTGTGACCGAGGCCGATCCCAACGGGTTTCTGCAAGACGTGCAGGCCGGACCGCGCCATCACACCTACGCCGATGAACCGCTGGCCTATGGCGGCAGCAACCGCGGCATGACACCCTATGGGTTTATTGCAGCGGGGCTTGGGGCGTGTACCTCCATGACGATCCGTATGTATGCCCGTCGCAAAGGCTGGCCACTCGAGAGCATCAGCGTCGATGTCTGCCATGACAAGGTCCACGCTCAGGACGCCCTGCCCTCAGGTCCGGCACAGATTGATCAGTTCACCCGTGTGATCTACCTCAGTGGCAATCTGACCGCAGACCAGCGCGCCAAACTCTTGGACATTGCCGATCGTTGCCCGGTGCATCGCACCTTGGAACATGGTGCAAAGGTCACCACCCGACTGGACCTGGCAGAAGCTGACAGCCAGATGGATCCCGCACATTTGCCGTTCTGATTGAGACCTGACCTGAAGAGTGTGAGTGGCCTCTGGTTAACCGGGTGCCACCGCTTTCTGCGACGGGACGCCCAGCCGTGCGCTGTGTGTTTGCGGGCTGTGCCGTAACGGCCCTCGTAACTACCATTGAAAATTCTGCATGTCACAGCGGTAAGGCATCAGAAAAGTGGGCTTTCTGTCGCTGCCCGCCCCCATACCCTTGCTCTGGCGGGCGCGCTGCTCTAAGACGCGCGGCATCATCCGCTTCCCTTCTGCCCTGCTACATAAAGGTGCTGCTGCCCATGATCCTCCGCTATTCCCGTCCTGAAATGGTTGCCATCTGGTCGCCGGAAACCAAATTCAAGATCTGGTACGAGATCGAGGCGCACGCCTGCGAAGCCATGGCCAATCTGGGTGTGATCCCGCGCGAGAACGCCGATGCCGTCTGGAAAGCCAAGGATGTGGACTTTGACGTCGCCCGTATCGACGAAATCGAAGCGGTCACCAAACATGACGTTATCGCCTTTCTGACCCATCTCGCCGAACATGTGGGCAGCGAAGAGGCACGTTTCGTGCATCAGGGCATGACATCCTCTGACGTGCTGGATACCTGCCTCAATGTGCAGCTGGTGCGCGCCGCCGATATCCTGCTGGACGGTATGGACAAATTGCTGGCCGCCCTGAAGAAACGCGCGCTGGAGCACAAAGACACCGTCCGCGTCGGCCGCAGCCACGGCATCCACGCTGAGCCAACCACCATGGGTCTGACTTTTGCCCGTTTCTATGCCGAAATGGATCGCAACAAACAGCGCCTGCAAAATGCTCGCGCCGAAGTCGCCACCGGCGCGATCTCCGGCGCGGTTGGCACCTTTGCCAATATCGACCCTCGCGTTGAAGAACATGTTTGCGAGCAGCTCGGCCTCAGCCCTGAACCGATCTCGACCCAAGTGATCCCGCGCGACCGCCACGCGATGTTCTTTGCCACGCTGGGTGTCATTGCCTCGTCGATTGAAAATGTCGCTGTGGAAATCCGCCACATGCAGCGCACCGAAGTGCTGGAAGGGGCCGAATTCTTCTCTATGGGGCAAAAGGGTTCGTCGGCAATGCCGCATAAGAAGAACCCGGTTCTGACCGAAAACCTCACCGGTCTTGCACGTCTGGTGCGCATGGCGGTGATCCCGGCGATGGAAAACGTGGCCCTGTGGCATGAGCGCGATATCTCCCACTCTTCTGTGGAGCGCGGCATCGGCCCCGATGCCACCGTGACCCTGGATTTTGCGCTGAACCGTCTGGCTGGCGTCATCGACAAAATGCTGGTTTTCCCGCAGAACATGCTGGACAACATGAATAAATTCCCCGGTCTGGTGATGTCGCAGCGGGTGCTTTTGGCCCTGACACAGGCCGGCGTCAGCCGCGAAGATGCCTATTCCATGGTACAGCGCAATGCACTGAAGGTCTGGGAAGATCGCGTTGATTTCCGTGAACTTCTGCTGGCGGATGCCGACGTTGTTGCCGCTCTTGGCGAACAGGCCATCAACGAGAAATTCGACATGGATTATCACACCAAACATGTCGACACGATCTTTGCACGGGTGTTTGGCGCCTAAGCTACCCCCGATCATGGATCTGACAGTATTTTGAATTCGGGGCCGCTCTGCCATATGCAGGGCGGCCCTTTTTATTGGCTTTCACCGTCTCACTGTCTTGTTATCGCGCCCGTGCACGGTTCCGTCTAAGGTAGAGCAAAGCAATTTGCTGCGGATCGGCAGCGCGACAAAAGGACAAACTGATGCTCCCCATGCAAACCGACCATGCGACCCTCGCTTGTTCCCTGCCCTTGCCCGCGATGAAGGCCACCAGATGGACCTTCTCTGCGCTGCTCCTCTCTTGCAGTTTTGCCGCGACGGCTTTTGCCGCAGGTGGCGGCGACAGCGCCGCACCAAAACCGACAAACACCACCAAGACCTGCAAGGGAGCAAGGGTCTGGGACGATCAGAAACAGCGCTGCGTCGCGCCCAAGCAATCCTCCCTGGACCCTGACGAATTGTACGATGCGGTGCGCGAACTCGCCTATGCCGGGCGCTACAGCGACGCTCAGATGGTGCTAGCGGCGATGCCTGACCAAACGGATAGCCGGGTGCTGACCTATTGGGGCTTTACCTATCGTAAGCAGGGCTATCCCGATCAGGCGATGTCCTATTACACTCAGGCCATCGCGCAGGATCCGCAGAACCACCTTGCACGCTCTTACATGGGGCAAGGATTTGTTAGCGAAGGGAAATATGGACTCGCGCTGGAACAGTGGAAGATCATCCGCGCCAATGGCGGCAGCGACACCTGGGCCGAGATATCTCTGCGCGAGGCTCTTTTGTCCGGGCAGACGCAAAGCTACTGATTTTCAGCATTTATTTACCGCTTACGCCCTAGGTTGGAGACAACAGAAAGAGAATCTTTTTGGCTAGGGCTCTTAAATGCAGAATGAAAATGCTTTGGCGCTTCCCATGGCGGCCTCCTCAGACGACTTTGGCGATTTTTCCGCCCCGGCTCCGCTTGGCGGAATGGATTTCGGCGGGGATCTCGGCGGTGGGGATCTCGGGATGGGCGGCGCGCTTGACATGCCCGCCATGGGTGGCGGCATGACCGCCGCCAAATCCAAGCTTAGCGGCAAAGCCAAGGCCGCTATCGTTGTCCGCCTATTGTTGAACGAAGGCGCGGATATTCCGCTCGAATCCCTTCCCGATGACCTGCAGCTCGAATTGACCCAGCAGATGGGTCGGATGGGGCTGATCGACCGCACCACCCTGCATGAAGTTGCTGGTGAATTTGCCGAGATGCTTGACAATGTGGGCCTGTCCTTCCCCAACGGACTGGCCGGTGCGCTTTCGGCGATGGAGGGCAAGATCAGCCGCCAGACTGCAAGCCGCCTGCGTAAAGAGGCGGGCGTTCGCCAGTTTGGTGACCCTTGGGAACGCCTGCGCGCCCTGCCGCCCGAAGACCTGGCCGAACTGGCAGAGGCCGAAAGCACCGAAGTTGCTGCCGTGCTGCTGTCCAAGCTGGACACCACCAAAGCTGCGCAGATGTTGATTCACCTGCCCGGCCCGGTGGCCCGCCGCATAACCTATGCCGTCAGCCAGACCGGCGCGGTGACCCCCGACACCGTTGATCGTATTGGCCTGTCGCTGGCCGGCCAGATCGAAGCCCGCCCCGAAGTCGCCTTTGACGAAACACCGGGCCAGCGGATGGGCGCGATCCTGACCCAGGCCGCAGCCGGTAAGCGTGACGAGGTGCTCACAGCGCTGGATGAAGAAGACGAAGAATTCGCAGGTGACGTCCGCAAGTCGATCTTTACCTATGCGTTGATCGCCCAGCGTGTCAGCCCGGTCGATGTGCCCAAGATCGCACGCGTGCTTGCACAGCAGGATCTGGTCACCGCGATTGCCTTTTCCACCGACGAGGAAGATGTGGAAAGCAGCGAATTCATGCTGTCCAACATGTCCAGCCGCATGGCCAATAACATCCGTGACGAAGTCGCGGAACGCGGCAAGGTTAAGCGCAGCATCGGCGAAGGTGCAATGAGCACCATCGTAAATGCACTGCGTGAACTGGTGAGTTCCGGTGAGATCGAATTGCGCTCCACTGAAGAAGATGACGAGGACTAAAGCCTTGGCTCTACAAAGTTAGGATCTATGCGTGTTCTGCGACGTCCAAGGCAGAGCAGGCCAATACTAGGCCCGAACGTCGTCAACAGTTTAAGGTATGTAATCCCGCCAACCTGACCTAAAGTCGCAGACGCAGATCGTTGGGCATTATTAGGCGACATCTCTAAGGGGCCTTCACCAGTCAAAGACCTTCTGTGCGCTCTTGTGCCTGATAGTCCTTGGCCAATGCACGAACCACCGCTGAGAGCGCCTGTTTCGAACTCTCATCGACGCTTGCCGCCTCAACAACACATGCGCCGGATCTGCCATCTTCCGGCTGGCTCGCTTGTGCCTGCTCGCTCCGGCGTTTATGCTGGCGACTGACCTACTCCACCGAAAACGCAGGCCCCCGGACATGCCAGTCGATCCTTCCACATTGGCCCCAGGCCGTCGTGCCAGTTATTATGCCAGCAATCTGGCACTACGTGGTATTATCGGCGCGCTGGGTTTGATCCCCTATGACAAACGTATACCCGCGATGGGCTGGGTGATGCGCAAAGTGGCGCCTCTGGTGGGGTTTCACAAACGGGTTCGGGACAATCTGGCGTTGACCTGTCCCGAGCTGCCGGAGCGTGATGTCAAACAGCTCTGTGATGAGGTAAGCGACAATGTCGGCCGCGTGGTGGCCGAGCTTTATGCCGGACAGCCCTTCCTTGAGCGTGCCTGGGCAGCGCCTGTCTCTGGCCCCGGCCTGCCGGCGCTGGAGCGCGCCCGCGCTGAAGGGCGACCGGTCATTCTGGTCACTGGGCATTTTGGCAATTACGATGCAGCCCGCGCCAATCTGATCAAACGCGGCTTTGCCATGGGGGCGCTTTATCGTCGTATGGCGAACCCCTATTTCAACGATCATTATGTGCGCGCGATAGAAAAAACTGGCAAGCCGATGTTCGAACAGGGCAAACGCGGCATGATGGAAATGGTCCGTCACCTGAAACAAGGGGGAATCATTGCAATTGTCGCCGATCTGCACGCCCATGGTGGCGTCAACATTGATTTCTTCGGTGAACCCGCCGTGACCTCCATCGTGCCTGCAGAACTGGCGTTGAAGTACAAAGCGGCGATGATCCCGGTCTATGCCATTCGCCAGCCCAATGGTCTTGATTTTGAGATTGTCGTGCAGGAGGAGATCGCTCCGTCTGATCCGATAACCATGACCACGACCGTCTGCAAACGGCTGGAGGAGCTGGTGCGCCAGCACATGGGGCAATGGTTCTGGGTCCATCGCCGCTGGAAACCCTATGTGCCGATCCCAAAACCCACGCCCACAGAACAACGGTCAGATAAAACCTGAAACCAGGCGTCCTGCTCTGCTTGGTCCTAGTTCAGCTTAGCCGCCGCAAGGATAGCGCCATAGGGGGCCTGTTGAACCAAAAGGGCAGCAGGACGAGTGTCGGTGAGTGTGATGCTCAGTTCCAATGTGCCCTGCCCGTCCCATTCGGCGACACGGTCCAGCTGCTCCACCACATTGGCGTAGTCCAGCCGCCGCCCCGCCAGTTCACCACGAGAGATATCGACCGTTTTCAGCGGCGCATAGCGGACCAATTGGATAGAGATCGGTCCCGACAACAGCGGAGCGGCATCGGCCCGGCGCAGGGCAAGCGAAATGTCTCCGGTACCGCTGCTTGTGCCATCGACTGCGATTGCAACCAGGCTTGGCTGCACCTTATGGGCTGCGATGGCGTCAGAGAGTTTCATCGCATTGGCCCCCACCACATCTTCCTGACCGTTGATGATCATCTGCGGCGTATAGACCATCTGGCGTCCGCCCTCATGGGCATAGCCCTTTTGGCGGCGGGTAAAGGCAGGATCGGCAAATTGATCCTTCCAACCGATATAATCCCAATAATCCACATGCAGCGCCAGCGGCAGCACATCGCTCCGCGCTGTCAGCTGCTGCAACAACGCATCAGCGGGCGGACAGGACGAACACCCCTGCGAGGTGAACAGCTCAACCACCACCAGATCCGTGGCCGGTCCACCGCTCTGGGCTGAGGCCTCGATTGGCAGCGTCATCCACACGGCCATAACAAGCGATGCGATAATTTTCATGCAACGAACCCTTATTGCTCTGATCTACCGATGTAGCGGCGCCGGGTTGAAATGACCAATCAATCATTCTTGAGACCGTCGTGCGCAGGGCAATTTGAGGCGAAATGCGACGTTGGTGCAAATTTTGTGTACTATTGCATACAAAAATGCTGCCTGCGGCGTTTCAGCTATTGAATGCACGCCCGACCTGTTGCAAATACCCGGTAGCGAATTCCCTGTTTTCACATCCCAGAGGGAGGCCAAACATGCCTATCACCGTCGGACAGGACAATGCCAAGACGCGCCGCAAGCTGAGCGCAGGTGGCAAGTCAATCTCCTATTACTCGATCCCCGCAGCCACCGAGGCCGGTCTTGGCGACTTTGCCAAGCTGCCCGCCGCCCTGAAAGTTGTGCTGGAAAACATGCTGCGGTTTGAGGACGGCGGCTTCTCCGTCTCCACTGACGACATCAAGGCCTTCGCCGAATGGGGCGCCAACGGCGGCAAGAACCCCCGCGAAATCGCTTATCGCCCGGCCCGCGTACTGATGCAGGATTTCACCGGTGTTCCCGCCGTTGTAGATCTTGCCGCCATGCGTGACGGCATCAAGGCGCTGGGGGGCGACGCCCAGAAGATCAACCCGCTGAACCCGGTTGATCTGGTCATTGACCACTCCGTCATGATCGACGAGTTCGGCAACCCGCGCGCGTTTCAGATGAACGTCGACCGCGAATACGAACGCAACATGGAGCGCTATCAGTTCCTGAAATGGGGCCAGGGCGCGTTCAACAACTTCCGCGTTGTCCCGCCGGGCACCGGCATCTGTCACCAGGTGAACCTGGAATATCTCGCCCAGACCATCTGGTCGGATGAGGATCAGAACGGCGATATGGTTGCCTACCCTGACACGCTGGTCGGCACCGACAGCCACACCACCATGGTCAACGGCGCCGCCGTTCTGGGCTGGGGTGTTGGCGGTATCGAGGCCGAAGCCGCGATGCTGGGTCAGCCGATCTCCATGCTGATCCCCGAGGTTATCGGCTTTGAGCTGACCGGCGCCATGGTTGAAGGCACCACCGGCACCGACCTCGTGCTGAAGGTCGTGGAAATGCTGCGCGCCAAAGGCGTGGTTGGAAAATTCGTGGAATTCTACGGCAAGGGTCTGGACACGCTGCCGCTGGCAGACCGTGCCACCATCGCCAACATGGCGCCGGAATATGGTGCCACCTGTGGCTTCTTCCCGATCGATGATGAAACCATCCGCTACCTGCGCAACACTGGTCGCGACGAAGACCGTATCGCGTTGGTCGAAGCCTACGCCAAAGAAAACGGCTTCTGGCGCGATGCGGATTACGCCCCGATCTACACCGACACGCTGAGCCTCGACATGGGCACCATCGTGCCTGCAATTTCCGGCCCGAAACGTCCGCAGGACTATGTTGCCCTAACCGGTGCCAAGGCGGCCTTCCAGAAGGAAATGGAAGAGACCTTCAAGCGCCCCATGGGCAAGGAAATCGCCGTCAAAGGCGAAGACTACACCATGGAAAGCGGCAAGGTCGTGATCGCCTCGATCACCTCCTGCACCAACACATCCAACCCTTATGTGATGATCGGTGCGGGCCTTGTGGCGCGCAAGGCCGCCGCATTGGGTCTGGATCGCAAACCCTGGGTCAAAACCTCGCTCGCACCCGGTTCACAGGTTGTGTCTGCCTATCTGGAGGCCGCAAACCTTCAGGAAGATCTGGACAAGATCGGCTTTAACCTCGTGGGTTATGGCTGCACCACCTGTATCGGTAACTCTGGCCCGATCCAGCAGGAACTGTCCGACGCCATCGCCGAAGGGGATCTGGTCGCGACCTCCGTCCTGTCCGGCAACCGCAACTTCGAAGGCCGTATCAGCCCCGATGTGCGCGCCAACTATCTGGCCTCGCCGCCGCTGGTTGTCGCCTATGCGCTGGCGGGCACCATGGACATTGATCTGGCAACCGATCCGATCGCACAGGACAAGGACGGCAATGACGTCTACCTGAAAGACATCTGGCCGAGCCAGAAAGAGATCGCGGATCTGGTCGAAGCGACCGTGACCCGCGAAGCCTTCCTGTCAAAATATGCCGATGTGTTCAAAGGTGACGAGAAGTGGCAGGCGGTGGAAACCACCGATGCAGAAACCTACGACTGGCCTGCAGCCTCCACCTACATCCAGAACCCGCCCTACTTCCAGGGTATGGGCACTGAGCCGGGCACCATCTCCAACATCAAGGACGCCAAGCCGCTCTTGATCCTTGGCGATATGGTCACCACCGACCACATTTCCCCGGCGGGTTCCTTTGCGACCACCACCCCGGCTGGCCAGTATCTGCTGGACCGTCAGGTGCAACCGCGTGAGTTCAACTCCTACGGTTCGCGTCGTGGCAACCACGAGATCATGATGCGCGGCACATTTGCCAATATCCGCATCAAGAACGAGATGCTGGACGGTGTCGAAGGCGGCTACACCAAAGGCCCCGATGGCGAACAGACCTCTGTTTACGAGGCCTCCATGGCCTATCAGGAACAGGGTATCCCGCTGGTGGTCTTCGGTGGTGAGCAGTATGGTGCTGGTTCCTCGCGCGACTGGGCGGCCAAGGGCACAGCCCTGCTGGGCGTCAAGGCCGTGATCGCCGAGAGCTTTGAGCGAATTCACCGCTCCAACCTGGTCGGCATGGGCGTCATCCCGTTTGAGTTCACCGGCGGCGACACCCGCAAATCGCTGAACCTCACCGGGGATGAAACCGTCTCGATCCACGGTCTGGACACGATCAAACCTCAGGAAGAGGTCTCCTGCGACATCACTTACGGCGATGGCACAACCAAGACCATCACCCTGAAGTGCCGCATCGATACCGCGCCGGAAATTGAATACATCGAACATGGCGGCGTGCTACATTACGTGCTGCGCAACCTCGCCAAATCGTAAAACCGGGCCAAGATCCCATCTCAGCGGGCACCCTTGGGGGTGCCCGTTTTCGTTACATAACCTGTAGAAGAAACAGTCTTGGCAGACCGGAACCGGCAAAAATCCGCGAAGATACCCTTACGTCAATCTCCATTTGGACCGCGCGCCCTGCGCCGATCTAGGATCCAATAGGTCCATTGGTAACGGTTTGTTGTTGTTAAAGCTCCAAACTTAATTGAAGCGGCCAAACAGTTGCAGGCCGTGCACCTCAATCGGACGAGACTGCTTGTGAAAGAAGCTATAGTTGTTACCATTAACTCGATACCGGAGCTGTTTGACGAGCTGGTCGCTGCAACGGCTACGATGATGCCTGAAACCCGTGCGTTTCCCGGCTGCATCGAGGCACATATGTTGCTGGCGCCAGAGCGCCATGAAATGGTGATCTTTCAGATCTGGGAAAATAGCGAAGCGCAGAACGCATATCTGACGTGGCGCGCCGAGCGTGGCGATTTTGAACGGCTGACAGAGTTCATCGAAGACGAACAAATCTTTCGCACCTACACGCTGGGTTGATATTAGCGTGAAGATAACCTGAATTTTTACGATGTTTCAGAACCTTACAGCACTGCATTAAGCTGCGCGTTGCCAAGGTTAAGCGTGATTACTTGCCCGCCGCCTTTTCCAGCGCTGGACCTATGGTGGTGTCGATCACCCGCTGCGTTATGGGACCGGCAAAGCGCAGGATAATGGTTCCCTTCCCGTCGATAACATAAGTTTCCGGCACGCCATAGACGCCCCAGTCCAGCGCCATCCGTCCGGCCTCATCCCGGCCAATGGCGCGATAGGGGTTGCCCAGCTCCTGAAGGAACCCGACCGCATTGTCTTCCTGATCCTTGTAGTTGACGCCATAGATCGCCAGACCTTCCTCGGACAATGCGTCAAGACTCGGATGTTCCACCCGGCAAGGGCCGCACCAGCTGGCCCAGAAATTCACCAGTTTCACCGTGCCGTCACGCAGGGTAGCATCATCAAATCCGGGATCATCGGCAAAGCTGGTCAGCACCACCGGCGGAGCCGTCTGCCCTTCACGCGCAGACGGCAGGCTCTCGGGATCGTTGCGAAACATGCCTGCCAGAAACAGGGCCACAAGACCACCGAACACCAGCACCGGCAGTGCCATCACGGGGGAAATCTTAGTCACGGGGCGTTCCTCCCTGGCTTTGCATCTGCTGTTCCATCTCCTGCATCTGCCGCCGTACGCGGCGACCACGGGCAAATGTCATCAGCAGCAGCGCCAACAAAAGCAACAGGGAAGCGGCATAAGACGACAGCACCTCAACCGCATATTTTCCAAGATCTGGCATCATGCTTGCATCCTTTCCCGCAGCATCAGGGCTCGCATCCGCCGGGCCCGGATCTCTGTGCCGGTGCGATAGAGCACCAAAGCCAGAAACAAGAGGCCAAACCCGATCATACAAACATACAGCGGGTTGGAAAACGCATCCGCCACGTTCTCTTCCTTGTCCAGCGACAGCGAGGCCCCCTGATGTAGCCCCTGATTCCAGAAATTGACCGCATAGCGGCTGAGCACCGCAAAGACCGAGCCTACCAGACATAGGATGGAGGTCAGATCAGCGGCAGTATCCGGGTCCTCGATCGCCTCCCAGAGGGCGATATAGCCAAGGTAGAACAGGAACAGCACCAAAAAGGAGGTCAGTCGTGGATCCCATTCCCACCAGGTGCCCCACATCGGCTGGCCCCAAAGCGCCCCGGTGATCAGTGCAATCAGCGTCATCACCACCCCGATGGGGGCCGCAGCCTTCGCCGCCAGCGCGCTCACGTGATGGCGACGTACCACCCAGATCAGCGAGGCGACCAGCATCATGAACCAGGCATTGATCGCAATCAGTGCTGCGGGCACATGCAGGAAGATAATCTTGACGGTGGATCCCTGCCGGTAATCATCCGGCGTGAAGAAGAACCCCCAGATCAGCCCAACCGTGCACAGCACAGCGGCTGAGACCCACAGTGCGGGCATCACCCGTTCCGACGTGGTCAGGAACTTCTTTGGATTGGCGTATTCCCAGATCGACATAGTGGCTATTTAGCTCTTGCTTGAAGGGATCTCAATTCATTCATCCTAGCGCAAATTGACGCGCAGGACGGCGGCGCTGGCAAAGGGCAGCAGCGCCAGCGTGGCGGCCGAAATACCGGCCAGCATCAACAACGGCGTCTCCACCGCCATACCCGCCGCGCCGCGCCGCGCGGCCTCTGCGCCGAATATCAACGTCGGCACGTAAAGCGGCAGCACCAAGAGCGACATCAACAGCCCGCCCCGCTTCAGCCCCACTGTGAGTGCCGCACCAAAGGTGCCGATCACCGACAGCGCAGGCGTGCCCAGCAGAAGCGAGACAACCAGCCACAGAAAGCCCGCCGTCGGCAGGTTGAGAAGGACACCCAGCACAGGTGCTGCCAGTACCAGCGGCAGGCTGGTGGTGATCCAATGGGCAAGCGCCTTGATCGTCACGACCGCTTCCAGCGGCAGCGGGGCGGTGGCCATCAGATCCAGCGTGCCGTCCTCCCAGTCCAGCGCCAGTAGCCGGTCCAGCGACAACAGGCAGGCCAAGAGCGCGCCCAGCCACAGCACACCGGGGGCAATACGGCCCAGCAGCTCCGATTGCGGCCCGACCGAAAACGGCACCAGCACCGTCACGATCAGGAAAAACGCCAGCCCTAAACCAAAGCCGCCGCCCGCGCGCAGGGCCAGCCGCAGATCCCGCAACAACAGCGCCCTCACAGGAAGGCCCCGTCGAAGTTGTCCAGATCCGGCAGCTTGGCGCGAAACCGGCTGACGTCCAGCGTGTCGCCGTCAAGGCCAAGGTCGATATGGGTGGCAATCAACGCCGCACCGCCGCCCGCCAGATGGCCCTGCACCACATCCGCAAACTGCTGCACTGACGCGCGATCCAGACTGACAGTCGGCTCATCCAATATCCAGTAGCGCCGCCCGGTGACCATCAGTCGCGCCAGCCCCAGCCGGCGTTTCTGCCCGGCAGAAAGCGCCCCGGCCTGCCGATCACGCAGGGACCGCAGGTCAAAGGCATCCAATGCGCTGTCGATCTCATCCATGGCAAAGATCGCCGCCCAGAATTTCAGGTTTTCCGCCACCGTCAGGGTCAGCTTGATCCCGTCGGCGTGGCCTGCATAGGCGATATCGTCGCCCTCGCTGGCTCCGTCAATTTTCACCTCACCGGCCAGCGGCGGTTGTAGCCCGGCGATGGTGCGCAACAGCGTGGTCTTGCCACAGCCGTTCGGCCCGCGCAGGATCAGCGCCCGACCCGGCGTCAGCGCAAAGCTCACGCCTTCCAGCACCGGAACGCCGCCACGCGCGATGCTCAGCCCTGCGATGGTCATTGTCATGAAACCCGCCTACCTCTTTGGTTCTTGGTCGAAAAACCCGATCCCGCGCGACCTGTCCTTGCGCAAGATCAAGCCCGCGGCTCGCATCGGCAGTGTGTCAGACCGCAAGGGCCGCAAGGGCGATCCGGCGCCCCTCGGACAGGAGGACGTTATAGGTCCGGCAGGCCGCGGGAGAATTCATCGCCTCAACCCCGATCCCGGCCCCTTCCAGCTGCTGACGCAGGCTTGCGGGGATATGCGCGACCTCGGCCCCGGTGCCGATGAACAGCACATCAACCTCACCGACAAGTGCCAACAGCGGGTCCGCATCCTCATAGCCGCCCCAGCCCGTGGTCCCGGTTGCCCCGGTCAGGATATGACCCTGATGCACCTCACCGCCCACGCGAAAGAAACCCGGCCCGTAGCCGTCAATTGGCAGGGCGTCCGTATAGGCAACTTCGTTCAAACGCATGGCGTGCATCCTCTATTCGTGATCGGCGGCGGGCGCGTAATTCTGCGCCCTGCCCGGCTGCATAACATGTTCGCTCCCCTGACAAAACACCAGCCCGGTTGAAGCCAATAAAAAGAGGCCGCACCCTTGTGGGATGCGGCCTCTGACATTTGCAATATGCCCGAAGACTCAGGCGTCGATATTGGCGAACTGATTGCCTGCGGTGTTCGACGGCTTCGTCCAGTCGCGCTTCACGCCCAGCCACAGCAGGATGGTGGAGGCCACAAAGATCGACGAATAGGTGCCGATAATGACGCCCCAGATCATCGCAAAGACAAAGCCCCGGATCACGTCGCCACCCAGAACATAAAGCGAGACCAGCGCCAGCAATGTGGTCACCGAGGTCATCACCGTCCGGCTGAGGGTTTCGTTGATCGAGATGTTCAGAACCTCGGCCAGCGGCTTCTTCTTGTAGCGGCGCAGGTTTTCGCGCACCCGGTCAAACACCACCACCGTATCGTTCAGCGAATAGCCGACGATGGTCAGCAGTGCCGCGATGATCGCCAGGTCGAACTTGATCTGGAGTTCCGAGAACACGCCGATGGTCAGCACCACGTCATGCACCAGCGCCGCGACGGCCCCCAGCGCGAACTGCCATTCAAAGCGCAGCCAGATGTAGATCAGAACCGCGCCAATCGCGAGCGCAACCGCCAGAACTGCCGTCTGCACCAGCTCGCCCGAGACCTTGGGGCCTACCGATTCCACAGACACAAATTTGATGCCCGGCGCCACCGCATCCAGCGCGGCATTCACCTCGGCAATCACCTCACCAGAGATCGACTCGTCATCAGCCTGCGCCTGAATACGCACCATGGCGACATGCTGGTCCTCGGCGAATGTCGGATCAAACACCTCGCTGATAGTGATGTCGCCCAGCTCCAGCGGCTCCAGCGCAGCACGATAGGTGCCCACGTCAATCTCGGTCGTGCTTTCGGTGCGGATGGTTGTACCGCCCCGGAAGTCGATGCCGAAATTCAGCCCCTGCAAGGCAAAGGAGGCAAAACCGACAACAATCATCAGGGCAGAGATGCCCAGCCACAGTTTCCAGCGCTTGAAGAAATCAAACGAGGTATTTTCGGGAATAAGTTTCAGCCGCATATTATACCTCGATCGTTTTCGGACGACGCCGTTCAAACCACATCACGATGATTACCCGTGTCACAAAGATCGCGGTGAACACCGAGGTCATGATCCCCAGCCCCAGCGTGATCGCAAAGCCGCGCACCGGGCCGGAGCCCATGGCAAACAGGATCACAGCCGTGATGAAGGTGGTGATATTGGCGTCCAGAATGGCGCTCAGCGCCTTGGAATACCCTTCATCAATGGCCCGTGCAGGACCACGACCGGCCTTCAGCTCCTCGCGGATCCGCTCAAAGATCAGCACATTGGCATCCACGGCCATACCAACCGTCAGAACAATGCCCGCGATCCCCGGCAGGGTCAGCGTGGCACCAATCAGGCTCAGCGCGCCAAAGATAAGCGCAATATTGAGGATCAATGCGATATTGGCAAAAAGACCAAACAAACCATAGCTCAGCGCCATGAAGACCAGCACCCCGACAAAAGCGACGATGGTCGCAACCTTGCCAGCGTCGATGCTGTCCTGACCCAGTTCCGGACCGATCGTGCGCTCTTCCAGGAACTCCAGCCCCGCAGGCAATGCGCCCGCCCGCAGCAGGATCGCCATATTGGTGCTTTCCTCAATGTCGAAATCACCGGTGATAATGCCAGAGCCACCCGGAATATGTGACTGGATCACCGGGGCGGAGACCACCTCCTCATCCAGCACAATCGCAAAGGGCGAGCCGATGTTTTCCGCCGTATAGTCGCCGAACTTGCGCGCGCCTGTGGTGTTGAAACGGAAGCTGACCGCCGGGCGGCCGTTCTGATCAAAGGACGGCTGCGCGTCCACCAACTCCTCACCGGTCACAACCGGTGCGGCCTCAACGGTGTAGAACACGCCGTCCTCATCAAGCGACGGCACAACCTTGTTACCGACACCCGCATTGGCATCGGCGTCCGTGCCGCGCCCTACGACGGGGTTAAAGGTCAGCTGCGCGGTGGTGCCGATGATCTCTTTCAACTCCGACGCCGACCCGATGCCCGGCACCTGAATCAGGATCCGTTCGCTGCCCTGACGTTGAATGGTCGGCTCGCGCGTGCCCACCTCGTCAATCCGGCGGCGGATGATTTCCAGTGCCTGACGCACGGTGCGGTCATCAGAGGCCAGCTTCTCCTGCTCGCTCAGCTCCACGGTCAGAATGTCACCGGTCCCGGACACGGTGATATCGGTGGCCCCGGCCCCAGTCAGACTGGTGATCGGATTGGCCAGACCACGCACAACCTCCAGCGCGCGGGCCATGCCCTCGGGCTTGGAGATCTTCAGACGAATCTGCCCCTCCGGTGCCTGCTGGCGGCGAAAGGTGCCGACCTCACCACGCTCAGGCCGCAGCGCGTCACGCACCTCAGGCCAGAGCGCGTCCATCCGCGCGCCGTAGACGTCGGCGACCTTCACCTCGGCCAGAAGATGCGCGCCACCGCGCAGGTCCAGACCAAGGTTGACCAGCGACGACGGCATGAACGACGGCCATTGGCCCGCCACGTCCAGCCGCGCGGGGCTTTCGCCCTTCGCGATTATTTCGGCGGCGGCGTCATTGGCCTGCTCGACGCGCGTGTAAAACGCATTTGGCAGGGCAAGCAAAAGGCCGGTCACACAGACCAGCCAGATGAGAACCCGCTTCCAGAGATCAATTTGCAGCATTGCCCTGCCTTTTCAGTTGGTTAAGCGGGGATACTTACGCTGCCGGCTCGGTCTTGTTCAGAACCTGTGCGATGGTGGATTTGATCACGCGGATTTTGACACCCTCGGCGATTTCCACTTCGATTTCACCGTCTTCCTTGACCTTGGCCACCTTGCCGATGATGCCACCCTGGGTCACCACCTGATCGCCACGGCGCAGCGCTTCGACCATCGACTGATGCGTCTTCAGCTTTTTCTGCTGCGGACGGATCAGCAGGAAGTACATGATTGCAAAGATCAGAATGAGCGGGAGAAACTGGGCGAGTGCGCCACCATCCATGGGATATTCCTTCTATGTGACAGGCGCTTGTGACGCCCTTAATTTTGCAGGGGAACCTATGCGCTGGCCCGGGGCTTTGCAAGGCTAAGGGGGCCTTATCTGATACCGCAAACGCAGTTGACCCGATGCAGGGGCGGTGAGAGGGTGAAAGCGCATTTTTCAGCAAGGTTATTTTCGTGCTCAACACCTATCTGGCGATTGTCAGCCACCCGCTGTTTTTCACCTTCATTGCGCTGTGTGGCGGGGTCTATGCGCTTCTCTGGGCGACAAGCCTCAAACCCTCCGCGCTCCCGCAACCGTTGGTTTGGTTGCGCCGACACTACGTCAGCGCGCTGTTGATCGTGGTTGGCATACTCTTCGTCCTCGCGATGACATTTTATCTGGTCGAAATCGGGCTGAGCGTGCGTCGCCTTGTCGATCTTCTTGGGAACGAACTTGCCAAAGCAGAACCGCAGGCCGAAGCGCTGCGCTTTCTCGCTCACAGCATCGGCATCTTGGTCGCCATACTTGCAGGCTCCGCCACCATATTCTTTGCTTCGATCCGGGTGTGGACGAATGAACGGAACACGACGGCAACCGAACAGGGGCTGATCACGGACAGGATCAACAAGGCCGTTGAAGGGTTGGGGGCCGAGAAAACGGTGAAGCAGCAAAGACAGGGTTCCGAAGGCGCTTTGCTCTATGAAGATGACATTAATGGTAATCCAGATCTGAAAAAGCCGATCATGGCGGAAGTCACCAAACCAAACATCGAAGTCCGAACTGGGTCGATTTTGGCGCTGGAGAGACTGGCGAAAGAGAATTTGGATTTTCACATCCAGATTATCGAGATCCTCTGCGCCTATGTCCGAAACAATGCGATGTGTGACGATCCTAGCCCCACAGGGAAGCTGGAAAGAGTTCCTTCACTGAGGGACGACATCCAAATGGCCATAAAAGCAATCGGTCGGCGTGGACAGAAGGGAAAACAAGCAGAAGCTTTTCTGCGCTTCAGACTGGACTTGCGAAACTGTAATCTTTCCGGTGCGGACTTCGCTACACGCGATTACTCGGGAGCAATGTTCCACCACAGTCTCATTGAGGGCGCGAACTTTATGAGGGCGAATTTCCAAGGCGCTGAGTTAAACTACTGCACTCTAAACTATTCGAGATTTCTCGATTGTGATCTGACAGGCGCGATCCTAGTACATGCGACACTTAACCAACCGGTCGGTTCACTTCACTCCAATCATCTTGGATGGGCAACTCTGCGGGGGCTTGATGTCTCAGGTGCTGATTTATCAGGTGTATTCAACCTCGGCGACAATATCCAGATGAATACGATTTTCGGCACGAGTGATACCAAACTTCACGAACGCTACACTCGGCCAAACAGAAATGGCAGCATTTCTGAACTTAGGATGGAATTGGAGTATGCAAAAGATGACGGAGAATCCGAACGCGCCGATGACCTGTCACGTAAATTGTCTGAAAAAGGATTTAGATCTTGGTCACCATATAGTTCTGACGACGGTGTAACCCACTCTCTCTACAACGACCTAATGATCAAACTGGACCTCTGCCACTTCCCTTTTCATGGAAGACACAAATGAGCGAATAACTTCGCCAACCACTAGCGCCCTCTTCCCCTTCCCGCCCCCATCCGGCATATGCTGGCGGCACTGATTCAACGCTTTAGGAGCACCTCCCATGCATGACATCCGCGCGATCCGCGAGAACCCTGCCGCTTTTGACGCCGCTTTGGCGCGGCGTGGGGATGCGGCGATGTCTTCCGACATCCTGGCGCTGGATGAATCCCGCCGGGCCAAAATCCAGGCGGCTGAAACCGCGCAGGCCGATCAGAACAGGGCGGCCAAGGCTATTGGTGCGGCCAAGGCCAAGGGGGATGACGCCGAATTCGAACGTCTGCGGGCCGAGGTGGCCGGCAAGAAAGCCGAAGTCGCAGCCCTGCAGACCGAGGCCAAGGAGCTGGACGCCAAGCTGACCGACGTGCTGGCCCGCATCCCCAACCTGCCGGCCGAGGACGTGCCAGCGGGCGCCGATGAGGACGACAATGTCGAGGTCAGCAAATGGGGGGCGATCCCCAATTTCGCCTTTGACCCGAAAGAGCATTTTGAAATCAAGGGCGTCGCGGCTGCGATGGATTTTGAAACCGCTGCAAAGATCTCCGGCGCGCGCTTTGTGCTGCTGAAGGGCGCTGTGGCACGCATCCACCGCGCGCTGGCGCAGTTCATGGTCGACACCCATGTGGATGAAAACGGCCTTACGGAGGTGAACTCCCCGGTGCTGGTGCGTGACGAGGCGATGTATGGCACCGATAAGCTGCCGAAATTCGGCGATGACAGCTATCAGACCACCAATGGCTGGTGGCTGGTGCCGACCTCCGAAGTGCCGCTGACCTATTCCGTTGCGGGCGACACGCTGGATGAGGCCGCCCTGCCGATCCGCATGACCGCGCATACGCTCTGCTTCCGCTCCGAGGCGGGCAGCGCGGGCAAAGACACCTCCGGCATGCTGCGCCAGCACCAGTTTGAGAAGGTCGAGATGGTCTCGGTTGTGCATCCGACCCAATCCGACGATGAACAGAAGCGCATGCTGCGCTGCGCTGAGGGGTTGCTGGAAAAACTGGGCATCCCCTATCGCACCGTGGTGCTTTGCACCGGTGACATGGGGTTCGGCGCGCGCCGAACCTTTGACATCGAAGCCTGGGTGCCCGGTCAGAACACTTACCGCGAGATTTCTTCGGTCTCCACCACAGGTGATTTCCAGGCCCGCCGCATGAACGCCCGGTTCAAACCTTCGGACGGTGGCAAGCCGGAATATCTGCACACGCTCAACGGCTCCGGTCTGGCGGTCGGGCGCTGCCTGATTGCGGTGCTGGAAAACGGTCAGCAGGAAGACGGATCCGTCAAACTGCCAGAGGTTCTGGCCCCCTATCTGAGCGGTCGCTTGACCCTGACGGCAGAAGGCGCATTGGTTTAATAACCACGCACAATCTCTTAATAAGAAGTAAAAAACCGACGCCTCACAGCGTCGGTTTTCTTTGTTCTCGGCACAGTGTTCCCGGCGGCGCTATTTCTTTTTCTTACCCTTCGCAGGAACGCTCGGCTCTCTCTGCTTCTTGACTATTGGCTTCTTCACTCCGTCCTTTTTGGCTGCGACCTTCTTGGTCGGCTCCTTTTTGGACGCATCTTTCTTGCCGCTGTCTTTCTTCCCGCTGTCTTTTGCGGACGCCTCTTTCTTCGGGTTGTGTTTGGCCTCAAGGATCGCTTTTGCCTTGGCCTTTTCCTTTTCAATCGCGCGTTTGGCCTTGGCTTTCACCCGTTTGGCCTTCGCCTTGGCTTTCACCTTTGCGGCGGAAAATTCCTCGGCAAGGGCGGCGGCTTTCTTCGCGGATTTCTTCGCTTTCAGGACCGCCTTTTCCGCCTTCGCCTCAGCCGCACGACGGGCCGCCTCGGCAGCCGCCAGCGCGGAGCTGAGCTTGTCAGCCTCGGCGCGGTCACCGGGTTTTTCCTGCGCGGCACCATTCGGCACAGTCGGTGCGGCCCCATTGGCGCGGCGGGCGGGTTTGCCACGCTCCGGGCTGGTCGGCTTGGGACTGGCCTCCCCTCGCGCCTTCTGCGCCTCTGCGGACAGTTTTGCCGCGCGCAGCTTGCCGATCCTGGGGATCTTGCTCAGCTCCTCTGGCGATTTTCCTGCCACAGCCTCAATCGTGGCGCAGCCGTTTTCCGAGAGGATCCGGGCCAGCGCGGGGCCGACACCGGGAAGTTTTGCGATAGATGTCATGAAGGCTCCTGCCTGTTGGTTTGCCCTGTGGCCGTGACCGGTGCACCCGGCGCATTAGCTGGCGGGAATGGCACCAGCCGCTGCTGATCCTCGTCCCAAAGCTTTAGCCCCATGGCGCGGATCGCCTCAGTGAACTTGATCCGGCGCGGTGCAATCTCCGGCGGCAGGTTGTGGTGGCAGCGGCGCAGCCGGTAGCTGGGAATACGGGCGTTGAAATGATGAATGTCATGAAGCGTGATATTGGCGACTGCAAAGTCAAAAAACCAGCCAAAATCGAGACAGGATGATCCCTGAAGCGCCGCAACCTGCGGATTAAGGTCAGGCCGGCGATCCCAATAAGTGTCCTCAAAATTATGTTGCAGATAGACTAGGAACACGCCGATCATGCCCCCGAAAAAGGAAAACCCTAGCCAGACCAACACACCGGTCGTGCCCGCGACGGCGTAGAGCAGCGCAAGCAGCAGCACGATCACCACATTATGCAGGATCACCCCAGATACACCAAACCGCAGCGTGTTTTTCGGCCAGCGGTAGCGAATGAAATAGGTGAACGCCGCCCCTAGTGGCACCAGCACAAGCGGATTGCGATACAGCCGATAGGCCAGTCGCTGTGCCCAGCCTGCCGCCTGCCATTCGCGCAGGGTCATGGTATGGATTTCGCCGGATTCGCGGTGTTCCAGATTGCCGACATAGGCGTGATGCTCATTATGGTTCTGCTTCATCACCTCAAACGGGGCAAAGGTGAAGGGCGACAGCACATGACCGGCAATTTCATTCTGGATCCGGGTTTCAAACAGCGAATGATGCCCGGTGTCATGTTGCAGCACGTATAGCCGCACCGCTGCAAAGGCAAACACACCCCCCGCAGACAGCATCAGATACCAGATCTCAGCGTAGCGGATCGCAACCGTCAGCGCCAGGAAGTAGATTGCAAATGTCCCGAAATAGCTGAGCGCGGCCAGCCGGTTGTCCTTATCACAATATGTCCGCGTGTATGCTCTCAAATCCATGGGATGTTCCCTAGAGACGCAGTGTGACGCCACGATGACGCGGCCCTTTGGTGATATGTCACCAAGCGCGCGGCGATCCAACGCCACTGTTAATATCCCGGTCATGGCCATACTGCGCCCTACAAACATGGCAACAGCCCACCGGCATTTCAATAAATTACAGTGAAGCCTAGCAAGGCCAGTGGCTTGCGGTCAAATTCTACGTGGTCAGCACAGGCGCAAACCCGCGCTTGCCATGAAAAAAGGCAGCCCCCAACATGGAAAGCTGCCTCTGGTCATTCTTCATTCTTGGAGCAGGCACCTACGCTTAGTTGCGGCGGCCTTCCAGATGTTTGCGCAGCTTCGACGGCGGCGCCTTCTTCTTGCCCTTGTAGGGGTTCTTGTCCGACTGCGAGCGCAGCGTCAGACGGATCGGCGAGCCGGGCATATCAAAATCCTGCCGCAACCCGTTTACCAGATAGCGATTGTAACTCTCGGGCATCTTGTCGGGATGCGAACACATCACCACAAAGCCCGGCGGACGGGTCTTGGCCTGGGTCATATAGCGCAGCTTGATCCGCTTGCCCTGCGGGGCTGGCGGCGGGTGCTGTTCCAGCATCCCCGTCAGCCAGCGGTTCAGCGCAGCTGTTGGTATCCGGCGGTTCCAGACGTCATAGGCGCGCATGATGGCCGCGTGCAGACGGTCCAGTCCCTTGCCGGTTTTGGCCGACACGGTAATCAACGGCGCGCCGCGCAACTGCGGCAGAAGCCGGTCAAAGGCCTCTTTCAGGTTGCGCAGTTTTTCCTGCTTTTCGTCCTCGATGTCCCATTTGTTCACCGCAACCACAACCGCGCGGCCTTCCCGCTCGGCCAGATCGGCAATGCGCAGATCCTGCTGTTCAAACGGGATCGCGGCATCCAGCAGGACCACCACAACCTCGGCAAATTTTACCGCTCGCAGACCGTCGGACACGGAGAGCTTCTCCAGCTTTTCCTGTACTTTGGCCTTCTTGCGCATCCCCGCGGTATCGAAGATGCGCATCGGCACATCCTGCCAGTCGATCTGTAGCGAGATCGCATCGCGGGTGATCCCGGCCTCGGGCCCGGTCAGCAGACGGTCCTCACCAAGGATTTTGTTGATCAGCGTGGATTTACCCGCGTTCGGACGCCCGACAACAGCAACCTGCAACGGTTTGTTGCGGGTTGGCATCGGCACCGACAGATCTTCTTCGTCGGCGTCTTCATCCAGAGCCACGTCAATCTCGGGGCTGTCATCCTTGGCGCGTTCTTCAAACTCATCCGCCAAGGGCATCAGCTGCGAATAAAGATCGTTCAGACCTTCGCCATGTTCACCGGACAGGCGGATCGGCTCACCCAGACCTAAGCCCCAGGCGTCCAGCACACCGGCATCAGCGGCGTTGCCCTCGGCCTTGTTGGCAGCCAGAATCACATGGGCGGATTTCTTGCGCAGGATTTCCGCAAACATCTGGTCGATCGGCGTCACGCCAACGCGCGCATCAATCATGAACAGACAGATGTCGGCCATATCAACGGCCCGCTCGGTCAGGCGGCGCATCCGCCCTTCCAGCGAGTTGTCGGTGGCATCTTCCAGACCGGCGGTGTCCACAACGGTAAAGCGCAGATCGCCGAGACGCGCTTCCCCTTCGCGCAAATCGCGCGTGACGCCGGGCTGGTCATCCACCAGCGCCAGCCGCTTGCCGACGAGACGATTGAACAATGTGGATTTGCCCACATTCGGGCGGCCCACAATAGCGAGGGTAAAAGACATCAGACCAACTTTCTGCGATTCAGACGCGCCCCATAGCGCATCTGCGCGCGCCCTGCCAGAGTGCATCGCTGTTTAACCCTCTCCTAGCGCATCAAAGCGTTATCGGAAAGCGTGCAATTGCCCCTTGCTAGACACAACATAAAGCGTGCCCCCTGCAACCACGGGCGCGGTACTGGCACCACCGGGCACCTCAACTGTGCGGACAAGCGCACCGTTTTGTGGATTGTAGAACCGCAACAGACCGTCATTGGACGCCACAATCACCTGCCCGCCAGCAACCACCGGCCCATGGTGGGCGACAACAGCGCCACGCTTGCGCGGCTTGTCCTTCAGATACCCCGGCAGATCTGATGCCCAGATCGCCTCGCCGCTGTCGGCATCCAACCGCAGCAACTGACCCAGATCACTGATCAAAAACACGCTGCCAGCCACCGGCCAGACCGGATCCACTGCACCATGCGGCACGGTCCACAGACGATCGCCTGACCCGATGTCAAATGCCGCCGTACGGCCTGACTGATTGCCAACATACATGCGGTTGCCCGATACCACTGGCGATCCGGTCACATCGCCAATGCGCGAAATCGTGCGGCCAATCCGCTTGCCTGCAACCGAGGCGTTCCAGCGCCGCAGGCCGCCCTTGCGGAAGGTCGCGGTCAGATCACCCGATCCAAAGGCGAAGATCGCCAAATCCGAGGTAACCGCAGGTGCCGGTGCGCCCAGAATATTCGACGGGCTGGGCGTAGCTTGAACCTGCCAGGCAATACGGCCATCCTTGGCATGAACCGCCCAACCGGTATCATCTCCGGCCACCAGATAGACCAACCCATCGCGCACAGTTGGCTGACCCGAACCGGTTGCTTCCAGCTCCTGCCGCCAGATGGTTGCGCCGCTGGTGGCATTCAATGCCGTCAGAACGCCATAGCCGGACGAGACATAAAGCACGCCGCCCTCATAGGCCAGCCCGCCGCCGGTGGCCTGGCCGGAGCTATCGGTCGCAGGGATCAGCTCGCTCTGCCACTGCAAGGCTCCATTGGTGCCCACAGCCGAGACCTTGGCACCGCTGTCCAGCGTGTAGATACGACCATCGCCAATCACCGGGTTGGCGGTGATCCGTTGGCGGCGGCTGTCGCCGTCTCCGATAGAGGTGGACCAGATTGCATTGGGGGCGGCGGCCAGAGCCGGGTGGGTGGGGCGCAGCCCTTCGACCCCTGGCCCCTGTGGCCAGCTGGCATTGCTACGTGCCGCCGGCAGGGCAATGGCGCGGGATTCATTGGTCACCACAGTGACACTGTCATCCCGCAGATCCAGGCGCTCACCGCGCAGAATGACCTCAGGCTCGGTACAGGCGGACAGGATCAACGCCAGCGCGGTCCCCGTCAGAATGCCCCTTGCGCCCCAAAAGCTTGTTACTGCCGTCATCGCTCTGCCCCGTTACTGCACTTTTCTCCCTGCGCACGCTGGCGCAGATCTATTGGTTAGCCTTCTGGTGCCGCAGTCGGCTCCAGTGTTCCCCCAAGCGCCACAATCACTTGCGCGGCGCGGTCTTTCAAGTCCGAGGTGACCGCAGCCGACGCAATAATGTCGCGCAAACGGGTAATGGCAGCCTCGGTGTTGCCTTCCTCGATGTCAATCAGCGCCAGTTGTTCCTGCGCCAACAGCGCCAGCGGTGCACCGGGCTGGGCCAGGGCTTCGAACTGGATTCGACGCTCTGCGGCGGGCAGGCTATCCTGTTGCAGCCCCAGCGCCTTGAACGCGGCGATATGGCGATAGATCAACGGCATATCGCCATTGCTGCCAACCGCATTGAGGCGCTGCACAGCTGTCTCGGTGTTCCCGGCATCAGCCAGAGCGCCCGCCTGCAACAGCTTCAATATGGTATCGCCCCCCTCTGTCGCAGAGGTGATGGCGTCCAATGCTGTGGCACGGTCTGCACTGTCGTCACTGTCAAGCGCTGTGATCATCTGATCCCCCAGCGCCTGTGCGGCTGCGTCGGTCTGGGCGCGATTGTATTCACGCAGCGACGCACCGCCGACAATCACCACCACGGCCAAACCGCCAATCCAGCCATAGCGCTTGAGCAGCATGAACAGGCGATCACGGCGGACCTCTTCTGTCACCTCATCGATAAAGCTGTCGGTATCGCTCATGAAAATGTCCCTGGCAGATCCCGCAACCGCCCCCGCGCTCGCCGGAAAGTTTCCTGTGTTCCGCATCTCTTACAGTGCAACCGATGCCAAGCCAAGTGGCCCTGTTGTGCCCGATCCCGCACAAACCGCCCCAAAAAGACAAAAAATGTGAACTGAACTACAGAGTTTAGTATGGACAATGCCTATATGGCCCATATCACTTGGCGCAAGTTCGCCCAAACGTACCGATTGGTGGTATGACTATTTAGTGGCTCTATATGTCCCGCAGGGGACGACTGTGAATTAGGAAGGCCCCAGATGCGTGTAATTCCCTTGCTGACAGCTGCTGTTGTGACTGCTGGTCTCTATTATGCCGTGATTGAGCGTGACACGCTTTTGTCCTTTGCCCGCGGAGAGGACAGCACCGACACCACAGCCGCTGCCGCATCAGATGGGGCCACAGCCGAGGCAGCGACAGCCGCCGGTGACACCGCTGCCGCATCAACAGCGGCAACACCCACAACGACCGACGGAAACAACACGTCCGTCGGCGTGGTTGCCCTGCGCAGCAGCGCCCGTGGCATCGACAGCGCGGTTGTGCTGCGGGGCCAGACCCAGGCGATCCGCCAGGTTGAGGTGCGCGCTGAAACCACATCAACCGTGCTGTCCGAACCGCTGCGCAAGGGCGCGCAGGTCAAGGCCGGCGATCTTCTGTGCAAACTGGATCCCGGCACCCGCCCCTCGACCCTGCTAGAGGCCAAGGCCCGCCTGCGCGAGGCCAAGATCCGCATCCCCGAAGGGCAGGCCCGACTCGACGAGGCACGGGCGCGCCTGAAAGAGGCGCAGATAAATCTGACCGCCGCCGCGAAACTCTCCGAGGGCGGTTTTGCCTCTGAGACCCGTCTGGCAGCCGCACAGGCAGCAGAACGCTCTGCCGTGGCGGGCGTAGCGACGGCAGAAACCGGGCTGGAAACCGCAGGCGCCGGGATCGAAGCCGCCTCCGCTCAGGTCGCCGCGTCGGAAAAAGAACTGTCGCGGCTCGATATTCTTGCGCCTTTCGACGGGCTTTTGGAAAGCGACACCGCCGAGCTGGGCAGCCTGATGCAGCCCGGCAGTCTTTGTGCAACGGTGATCCAGCTGGAGACAATCAAGCTGGTCGGTTATGTGCCAGAGGCCGAAGTCAACCGCGTCACCATTGGTGCCATGGCCCGCGCCGAACTGGCAAACGGGCGCCTGACTGCGGGCAAGGTGACTTTTATCAGCCGCTCCGCAGACCCAACCACCCGCACCTTTGAGGTCGAAATCACTGTGCCCAACCCGGATCTGGCGATCCGCGACGGTCAGACCGCCGATATCGTGATCTCTGCCGAAGGCTCCAAGGCACATTACCTGCCGCAATCCTCGCTAACACTGAACAATGACGGCCAGCTGGGTGTGCGGGTTGTGAACACGGACCAAACCGTCGGGTTTTACCCTGTCAGCCTCTTGCGTGATGAGGCCAATGGCGTCTGGGTTGGCGGGCTGCCTGAGCAGGCAGATGTAATTGTTGTTGGACAGGATTTTGTTGTCGCAGGCGTCACCGTTGCGCCTACCTATCAAGAGGTTTCGCAATGACCGGTATTGTCAGCTGGGCCGCTGAACGGGCCCGTATGATTCTGGCGTTCATCGCCATTTCGCTGCTGGTTGGCGGCTTTGCCTATGCCAGCCTGCCCAAAGAGGGCGAGCCGGACATCGAAATCCCGGCGCTGTTCATCTCCGTCCCCTTCCCCGGCATCTCTGCCGAGGATGCCGAAACCCTGCTGGTCAAGGTGATGGAGACCGAGCTGGCCGACCTTGACGGGCTCGACAAGATGTCCGCCACCGCAGCTGAAGGTTATGGCGGTGTGGCGCTGGAGTTTGATTTCGGCTGGGACAAAACCGCGATCATGGCCGATGTGCGTGATGCGATGGATGCCGCTGAGGCGGAGTTCCCCGAGGGAGCCGAGAAGTATTCGATCAATGAAATCAACTTCTCCGAATTCCCGATCGTTATCGTCAACCTGACCGGCGCAGTCCCCGAACGGACAATGGCGCGGATTGCCAAGGATCTTCAGGACGACCTCGAAGCACTTGAGCCGGTGCTTGAGGCAGGGATCGCTGGCAACCGCGACGAAATGGTCGAGGTGCTGATCGATCCTCTGCGGCTGGAAGCATATAATGTGACAGCGCTTGAGCTGATCACGGTGGTGCAGAACAACAACCAGCTGATCGCGGCAGGTGAGGTAGAGAGCAATCAGGGCACCTTCTCGGTAAAGATCCCCTCGTCCTTTGACGAGGTGCGCGATATCTACGAACTGCCGATCAAAACCAATGGCGACCGCGTTGTCACGCTTGGCGAACTGGCCACCATCAACTTCACCTTTGAGGACCGCCGCGGTACCGCACGCTTTAACGGTGAGGACACGGTGGCCCTGCAAGTGGTCAAACGCAAAGGCTACAACCTGATCGACACCGTTGATGAGGTAAAAGAAGCCATTGCCACCGCCAAGACCAAATGGCCGCCAGAGCTGCAAGCCGCTGTTTCCGTTGGCACGTCGAACGACCAAAGCCGCGTTGTCGGTTCCATGGTCAGCCAGCTGGAAGGCTCGGTTCTGACGGCTGTCGCCCTGGTCATGATCGTGGTGCTGTCGGCCCTTGGCAGTCGCGCAGCGCTGCTGGTTGGCTTTGCGATCCCAACCTCTTTCCTGCTGTGCTTTGCCTTCCTCGCCGTGATGGGAATCAGCATCTCCAACATCGTCATGTTCGGCCTGATCCTTGCGGTGGGTATGCTGGTGGACGGGGCCATCGTCGTGGTGGAATATGCCGACAAGCGTATCAAGGACGGGGTTGGCCCGATGCACGCCTATGTCGAGGCGGCGCAGCGGATGTTCTGGCCGGTGGTTTCCTCCACCGCGACCACGCTCTGCGCCTTTTTGCCGATGCTGTTCTGGCCCGGTGTTCCGGGTGAATTCATGGGCATGCTGCCGGTGACACTGATTTTCGTCTTGTCGGCCTCGCTGGTGGTGGCGCTGATCTACCTGCCTGTCATGGGGGGCGTCACCGGCCGCATGAGCCGCCTGTTTGAAAATCTGTCGGACGGCCTGCGCGCCGTTGCCCCCTGGTGGCTGCGGGCCGCTCTGGTGCCTGTCACGCTTTGGGGCATGTTTGCCGGGGCGATGCAGATGCTCAATGGTGACTACCTCCTGCCCAATGACGTGCCGGACGTTGCCGCGTTGATCTTTGGCGCGGTGGTCTTCTCGCTTGCGGCCTTTGGCGCATCAGTGACACTCGGCGCGGCAAGCCTTCAACGGCCCCCCAAGGCCGTTGAAGCCGGACATCACCACACGCCTTTTGGCCATTTCATCAAGTTCATTGTTGGCAACCCGCTGATGCCAATTGTCACCATCGGCGCTGTCGGTTTCGCGATCATGACGGTCTTCACCTTGTTCGGTGAAAACAACTATGGCGTGGAATTTTTTGTCGAATCCGAACCAGAACAGGCCACCGCCTATGTCCGCGCACGGGGCAATACGTCCCTGATGGAAGAAAACGAGATGGTGCGGCTGACCGAACAGGTGGTGATGGCGCATCCGGCTGTGGTCAATGTCTTCTCCTTTGCGGGTGAAGGCGGGCTGAACACCGATGCCTCGGGCGCACAGACGCCGCCCGACACGATTGGTCAGGTCCAGTTTGAGATCATCCCCTGGGAGAATCGTCCTACCCAGACCGAAAGCTGGTTCAACGGCTGGTTCACTCGCGAGGTGACAGCGACCGATTTCGACGGCGACACCGTGATTGAGGAGATCAATACAGAGCTGGCAAAACTGCCCGGTTTCGAGGCTGAGATCCGCGCCCTGGCGCAGGGACCAGCTTCAGGCAAACCTGTTCATCTGCGCCTGAAGGGCGACAACTGGGACACGCTGACAGCCGCCACCGAACAGGCACGTGCCCGGTTTGAAGACACCCCCGGTCTTAATCTGATCGAGGACAGTCTGCCCCTGCCCGGCATCGACTGGCAGATTGATGTCGACGTTCAGAAGGCCGGCCGCTATGGCGCCGATGTGGCCACTGTGGGCGCGATGGTACAGCTGGTCACCCGTGGGATTCTGTTGGACACGATGCGGGTTGACAGCTCGGACGAGGAAATCGAAATCCGCGTCCGCCTGCCCGAAGAGGACCGCGTTCTGTCCACCCTTGATGTGCTGAAACTGCGCACCGAAGATGGTCTGGTACCGCTCTCGAACTTTGTCACCCGCCAGCCGGTGCCCAAACTGGACAAGATCAGCCGCGTCCAGCAGCAGCGTTATTATGACGTGAAGGCAGATATCGAACCGGGTATCTCCAAGGTTGTCGCCGCCAATGCCGACAGCGGTGAGGATGAGACGCTTGCCTATGTCAAAACCTTCGCCGACGGGGCTGACGCAAGCGGCAGCAACCTGACCAGTGCGACCAGCGCGCCTCTGCAGTTGCGCAGTTTGGCGACCGCCAGCACCCTTGACGCGGTTCAGGCAGGACTGGATGACGGGGCCCGCGTTGTGGCGCTGAACGCCAATGAACGGATTGCCAAGCTGACGGAATGGCTGGAAACTGATCCGCTGCCCAAGGACATCACCTGGGAATGGACCGGTGATCAGGAAGAACAGGCCGAATCCGGGGCCTTCCTGATGAAGGCCTTTGCGGGCGCATTGGCATTGATGTTTGTAATCCTGCTGGCGCAGTTCAACAGCTTCTACAACTCGATCCTTGTTCTGCTGGCGGTGGTTCTGTCCACCACTGGCGTGCTGATCGGCATGATGGTGATGCAACAGCCATTTTCAATCATCATGACCGGCACGGGTATCGTGGCGCTGGCCGGGATCGTGGTGAACAACAATATCGTTCTGATCGACACCTATCAGGAATACGCCCAGAAGATGCCGCGGATCGAGGCGATCATTCGCACCGCCGAGGCCCGCATTCGCCCGGTTCTTCTGACCACCATCACCACGATGGCAGGCCTTGCACCGATGATGTTCGGCCTCAGCCTCGACTTTATCAACGGTGGCTACTCCATCGACAGCCCGACTTCCTTGTGGTGGAAACAGCTGGCAACGGCAGTGGTCTTTGGTCTGGGCATCGCGACGGTTCTGACGCTCTTGGTCACCCCTTCGCTGTTGGCGATCCGGGTCTGGCTGTGGATCTATGTTGGCGCGCTTGGCCGCCTGCTCGCACGGCTCACCGGTGGGCGATCAAGCCGTATCGCACGCGACATGCGTCTGGCAACCAAGGCCCGCACCCTGCCCACAACCGAGATCCTGTGGGAACGTGAAGGCAAGTTGGACAACGCGGCTGACGCAGAGACGTCGGCGCCCGACGACACCGAAGCCAAGCCCGACGAGGTATGGGAGCGAGGTAAGGCGAAACCACCCTCCGCCCCGCTCCGCGCAGCAGAATAAATTGCCAACGCCCCGCCATGCGGGGCGTTGCGCGTTTTTGGGGACGTGTCTCAAACGTTGGGCACCCCAGGGCATGAACAGCGACCAATCCGCCATATCAGTAAATTTTAGTGGTAATGACAGGACAGCTGAGCCAGCCTGAAACAACCCAGCACCGCCCACTGCCACACTGAACCGCGACCTGTCATCAGCATGACGGACGCGGCCGCCGCCCAGCACAGAGGATGCACAATATGCCCAATTTCAATGATATGTTTGAACTGACCGTCGCCGATGTGGATTTAATCGAAACCGCCCTGCAACGCACCCAGGAGGCACTCGCAGACGAGACCCAGCTGACACAGGGCATCGCGGGTCACAGCCGCGAAGACACCCTGCGCCAAATCCATGACCTGCTGGGACGGCTGCACAATCAAAAGATTTTTTACAAACCCAAAGACGGGATCTACGTCAGCGGTTAGACGCGCAGACGTAGACCCCGTGACAGCGGGTATCCAGAGCGCAACTGCTACGCTGCATCCTGATCCGATTGCTGGCGTTGCCACAGATGCGCGTAACGCCCGTCCTTGGCCAGCAGCTCGTCATGCGTGCCGCGCTCAGCAATCTCGCCCTGTTCCAGCACAATGATCTGGTCCGCCTCCGCCACCGTGCTAAGTCGGTGCGCAATGGTGATCACCGTGCGCCCCTGCCCGGCCCGCGACAGGGCTTCCTTGATCTCCTGCTCGGTGTCACTGTCGAGCGCCGATGTTGCCTCATCCAGCAGCAGGATCGGCGGATTCTTCAGAAGGGTGCGGGCAATGCCCACCCGCTGCTTTTCACCGCCCGACAGCTTCAGTCCCCGTTCACCCACCTGCGTCTCATACCCCTCAGGCAGCCGCATGATGAAATCGTGGATCTGCGCATCGCGCGCCGCCTGTTCGACCTCGTCCTGCGTCGCCCCGTCCCGGCCATAGGCGATGTTGTAGCGGATGGTGTCGTTGAACAGCACCGTGTCCTGCGGCACCACACCAATGGCGGCGTGCAGGCTTTGTTGTGTGACATCACGCACATCCTGCCCGTCGATGCGCAGCGCGCCGCGCGTCACATCATAGAACCGGAACAACAAGCGGCCGATGGTGGATTTTCCCGACCCGGTTGACCCAACAATGGCCACCGTGTGCCCGGCTGCCACCTCAAAGCTGACGCCCTTGAGGATCTGGCGATCGCTGTCATAGCCGAATTCCACCGCATCCAGCCTGATGGCCCCGCCATTCACAGTCAGCTGTTTGGCATCCTGAGCGTCGGTCACATCCGGCGCCTGTTCGATCAGATCGAACATCTCGCCCATATCCACCAGGCTCTGGCGGATTTCACGGTATACAGTCCCTAGGAAGTTCAAAGGCACGGTGATCTGGATCATATAGGCGTTGACCATTACAAAATCGCCAACCGTCAGATTGCCCTGCTGCACGCCGATTGCCGCCATCACCATCACCGCAACCAGACCGCCGGTGATTACCAGGCTTTGGCCAAAGTTGAGGAATGCCAGTGAATAGGCCGTCTTCAGCGCCGCCTTGGCATAGGCGCGCATGGCCACATCATAGCGCGCGGCCTCGCGTTCTTCGGCGCCGAAATATTTAACGGTTTCATAGTTCAGCAGGCTATCGATCGCCTTTTGATTGGCGTCGGTGTCCTGCTTGTTCATCTCGCGACGCAGCTTCACCCGCCATTCGGTGATGGCAAAGGTGAACCAGACATAGAACCCGATGGTGACAACCACAACGACCAGATACCAGATGTCGAACATCACCGCGAGAATGATGGCGACCAGTGTCAGCTCCAGCACCAATGGGCCGATGGAGAACAGCAGGAAGCGCAGTAGGAACTCCACGCCCTTCACGCCGCGTTCGATAATGCGGCTCAGCCCGCCGGTCTTGCGGGTGATATGATAGCGCATCGACAGGCGATGGATATGCCGAAAGGTCTCCAGTGCCAGACGCCGCAGCGCCCGCTGGCCCACCGGGGCAAACACCGCATCGCGCAATTGCTGAAACCCATTGGTGAGGATCCGTGCCATGCCATAAGCCACGGTCAGACCAACCGCCCCCAGTGCCAGCGGCGGCACGCCCTCACCCGCCAGGCTGTCCACAGCGCCTTTGTACAGCATCGGTGTATAAACGGCGACCAGCTTGGCCAATATCAGCACCGCAAGTGCTGCCACCACGCGGTATTTGACCCAGTTCAGACCTTCAGGCCAGAGATAGGGGCCAACGCGGCGCAGGGTGCGCAGACCCGAGCGGCGCTCCTCGTGCGCGGTTGTCATATCCGTGTCAGTCATCACAGTTCCTTGTTGCAAGATCTCTGACATAGGCGGCACACGCCCGTTTGACCAGCGCGCCGCGCTACCTGGGCCTACCAACTGGGCCTGTTATCTGGCTGAGGGCCGCACATCAGGCGGCCCTGTCGCGTCGATCAGATGCAGCCTGCTATTGCACCGGCACCGCAAACACCTGACCGGGATAAATCAGATCCGGGTTGCGGATGGCCTCGCGGTTGGCATCAAACACCCGCACATACAGCAGCCCGTCGCCATAGCGTTCACGCGAAATCGCCCAAAGCGTATCGCCTTTTTGCACTGTCACAACCCGCACCAGCGGCGTCGCCCCGGTGGGCGATACATCCGGGCTGGCCGCAGCAATGTCGACAGCCGGTTGCAGCACCTCTGGTGCTTCACGTTTGAACGGAGTTTCCAGGCGGCTCAGCACCTTGCCCTCGGTATCCAGCGCATCCAGCCGCAGCGCATAGATGCCCGGTGCGACATCGGGCAGAATGCCCGACCAGCGCCCGTCGTCATCGACCGGCAGGTCGGCGATGGCGGAGTTGTCGAGATAGGCCCGCACAACAGCATCCGAACGCACCCGCCCGCTCAGCACCACAGCCCCTTCTGCATCATATGAGATGGTATCCAGCGCCACGGTATCCGGTGCCTCGGCCAATGTCGGCGTCGTCGGCTGTACCAGCTGCACGCCGCTGGCGTCCGCACGCAGCACTGCCACCCGATTTGGTGCCGCTTGGGCGTCATCAGGGACAGAAGCCGCCTCGGCGTCAGCTGTTACCGCAGTTTCTGGCTGAGCGGTGGTTGCAGGCTCTGATAGTTGGGCGACATCCTCGTCTGCGGTGACCTGCGCCACCCCTTCTGCGACATCCCCCGTCGACTGCACAGCCTCGGTTTCATCGCTGGTATCAACGCGGGCTATGACCTCAGCCGTGGCTCCCTCAGGCTGCTCGGGCGTCGTTACCTCGGCTGTGGGAGCCACCTCATCGCTGCGAATTTCGGGGGTTGGATCCGCATTCACGTCCGCCACCTCGGCCTCCGCCGCGCGCGTACCGGTCACTTTAGGCTCCGCGTCCGGCGTATCGGCCAATGCCACCTGAGACGCTGTCGGCTCCTCAGCCACGGCCACCTCTACCGGTGAAACAGGCGCTAGGATGAACTGCGCGTCAGAGGCCAGCACCGCGCCGTCCAGCGCCGCTTCAAGTGATATCACTTGCGGCTGGTCCGAGGGGGCAACGCTGGTAAACAGCACAAACGCACCATCCGGCGGCACCGTCAGCGTCTCAATCACTGTCCCGTCCAACATCAGCGACAGCACCGATCCGGGGGCCGCACGCCCGGCAACCATACCGCTGCCATCCATCTCAAACCGTGCCAAATCCATCTGCGGCGCGCTGAACCCCGCCACGTCTGTGGCCTCCTCTGCCGTCTCGGCAGCGGCCACATCATTTGTATCGGCAACCGCGTCCCCGGCTGCAGTCTCTGTCGGCGTCGCCTCAGCCGCGGGCTCTGCCACCGGCGTATCGACCTGATCAGCCTCTGCTAACGAGTCCTTTTCGTTACCCGTGTCGGCTGCGTCATTCGCCACCACAGGTGAGACCAGCTTGCGGTCTGACGAACTGCTGGGTGAGATCACCACTTGCTCCCCCTCCGCCGACCTGCTGCCTTGGGGATCCTCCTTTTCAGAACCGCCCCATTGTAGAAAAACCACGCCGCCAAGCACCGCAACCACCGCCGCAACGCCGCCGATGGTCGTTGTGGACAGCCCGCTTTTGCCCGTTACAATTGTCATTCCAATCCTTCCCTTTCGACCATCCCGGCCCCCAGACAGGGTCCAATACTGCCGATCCTGCGGGATGTGCCCCCCCGCTTGCTTGAGCCAAGCATTCAATGCGGCTATCAGGGTCCAAAGGACGACTTATTTCCCCGCCGAACACAACAAAAAAGGTGATCGCCATGCGTATTCATTCCGTCTGTGTGTATTGTGGATCGCGTGACGGCACCCGTCCCGCCTATGCCGCCGCCGCCGAGGCGCTTGGCACAGGCCTTGCCCGACAGGGCCAACGGCTGGTTTACGGCGCTGGCGATGTTGGTTTGATGGGCCGCGTGGCACGGGCAGCGCAGGCCGCAGATGGGCGAACGTTTGGCGTTATTCCTGAACATCTGGTCCGCCGCGAGGTCGCCAAGACCGATCTGAACACCTACGTGGTCACCGAAACCATGCATGAACGCAAAAAGGTCATGCTATACAACGCCGATGCCGTGGTGGTGTTACCGGGCGGCGCCGGCTCTCTGGACGAACTGTTCGAGGCGCTGACATGGCGGCAGCTGGAGCTGCACCAAAAGCCGATCCTGGTCCTGAATATCGACGGCTATTGGGATCCGCTCAAAGCTCTGGTGGATCACGTCGTCGCCGAAGGGTTTGCCGGTGACGAAACCTCCGCCGCCCTCACTTGGGTCACCAGCGTCGAAGATGCGCTGGCCATGCTGCGCGACTGATCAAGACGACCAGGACGCGGCGCATTCCTGCACCGCGTTTGCTGTAAATCCGTCTGACGCACGCCCCTGCCGGGTCAGCCTGCCAGCTCGTTCTGGACGATTTTCTCGATCTCATCCAGCGGGTGATTGGTCAGGGTCTTCGGGATCTCCGCCGTGACCAAGTCCTGCACCTCCTTGTGCAGCTTGCCGCGCAGATTGCCCAGCACCTGAGGTGAGGCCACCAGAACAATCGGCCCCAGCTTGCCCTTGTGGGCGCGCGCGTAAAGCAGATCGGCGATATCATCGGCGAAACGTTCCTTGGCCAGTTCATGCCAATCAGTATCATCCAGCGCAGATCGTTGCCCAGGACCGCCATCATGCATCCGACCGGGCCGGTTTGCAGATTGTTCAATGTCGGAGGGATTGTCCTGCTCTTCCTTGCGGCGCACCTCCAGATTTGGATCCTGCGCATCGGTGGTGTTCTGCAACAACAGGGCCTTTTCGCTATCGGTCACCAGGACAAATGTACCGTGATCAAGCTGTGCCATTACTGGTCCTCCTGCTCGTTGGATTTGGTCACGCGGGTGGCACCGGCTGGGCGTTCCACAACACGCTTTTCCTCGTCCTCGGTCGCGACCTCCCGGGCCAGTCGGCCACCGGTGCGGCCGCCGTGCGAAACGCTGCCTTCTGCCCCCAGGATCTCTTTGGTTTCCTGACGGCCATCCTTTGATCTGACGCGGTCTGCCATGTCGGTCCTCCGTGTGTTGTGGGTTCACTACCACAACACATAGGCGCCGAAATTGTTCCACAGGCCCACGTGATCCGCCATAAAAAAAAGGCCCCGTCCGATACCGGACGGAGCCTCAGATCAATCACTGATCTGTAGCTATCACATACGCGATGCAACGTTTTCCCAGTTGACCAGATTGTCGAGGAAGTTGGTCAGGTAGGCCGGGCGTTTATTGCGGAAGTCAATGTAGTAAGAGTGCTCCCACACGTCACACCCCAGCAGGGCGGTCTGACCAAAACAGACGGGGTTCACGCCGTTCTCAGTCTTGGTGACTTTCAGGCCACCATCGGTGTCCTTGACCAGCCAAGCCCAGCCAGAGCCGAACTGGCCAGCGCCTGCCGCCGAGAACTCTTCCTTGAACGTGCCAACAGAACCAAAGCTGTCGGTGATCGCCTTTTCCAGATCGCCTGGCATTTTGCTCTCACCCGGGCCCATCATTTCCCAGAACTGGTTGTGATTCCACAGCTGCGAGATGTTGTTGAAGATACCGCTTTGGGCGACAGCGTTTGCGTCGTAGGTCCCTTTGATGATCTCTTCCAAGGACTTGCCGTCCCACTCGGTGCCAGCAATCAACTTGTTGCCATTGTCCACATAGGCCTTGTGGTGCAGGTCGTGGTGGTATTCCAGCGTTTCGGCAGACATGCCTTTGGATGCCAGCGCATCATGGGCATAGGGAAGATCGGGAAGTTCAAAAGCCATCTGGGCCCCCTGTTTTATCTGTTGTGTTCCTAGGCAGATACATGCGGCTGGTGCCCCCGTTGGTCAAGACCAAGCCGGGGAAACACCTAAAAAATAGCTCAGGTTCTTATGTAAATCACGACCCGGACAATACTTTGACCGAGGCAGTGCAGGTAAGTTTGTCCTGACCTGCTTATTTGCGCAGCTTGATATTGCTGCGCTTGCAAGGGCCACTGCCAGAGGGGCGGTTGTCGTAGCCGTGTACGCGGGCTGTAATCGACAGCTTCATACGCGGCTCATCCATCGTCGCTGAATAGCTTGCCTTGGCAGAGCCACTACGTGCGTCGATATTGTTGACGGTCCACTTCAGCTTGAGCCGGTTTTTAGAACGTTGATCGTAGGGCACGATCATCGGTGTTTTCTGCACGCTGGCGATAATGCCGTCCATTACGCCCGTAACTTTCTCCTCATGATCCACAAAGACCAAAACACGCGGCGAGAGCCAGCCGTATTTCTCATACGAGGTGATCTCGCAGTCATAGGTGACAGGTGCTGCAACAACAGGTGCCGCGCCAAACAGACAAGTGATCGCCGCAGCGGCTTTGATCAGAGTTTTCATAAAGATACCTCACGTAAATTTTAAAGGCGTATTAGGAGTTTACAGGTGCAACTGCCAGTTGAGCAACCTGATGTCAACGATCGACCAAACTCGGCAACCCCGAAACAGTGAGCTAACCGGTAATCTGCTCACATCGACCGATGCCACGCGGAGAGTCGGGCTCCATTCCCGCAGAGATCACCTGCACGGAGATCTTCATATTCCGGGTGTTGAAAACCGCACGATAATGGGTTTCCACCGCGCCTGCGCTATTGCCGACAGACGAGTTGGAGATGGTCCAACTAACCCGGTAGGAACTCTCACTGAGGCGAAAGAAACCAGCCTTCAATGCGCGCCCGGCCAGAGCGCTGAGGTTGCCCAAATGCACGACCTCGGCGGACCATTCATTGTAAAAGCGCAGGCTGATCTGGGGCGGAATCCAACCACGTCCCGACAGCGATTTAATATCACAGACATACATACCGTCCAGTGCCCGTGTCTGCGCCTGAACCTGTGCCGACATCGACAGGCCAGCGCCCAAGGCAAGACCAAAAATAAGGCCGAGCGATCGTGCCACTGGTGAAAACAGGTCAGAGACCTTGGACATGCGAACTCCAAATCGTCTTGCGACAACTTAGCGAACCACGTTGCCCTAAATAAGTTTTCCGATTTGGTGACAACTACGAATCAACGTTGGAGAAAGACCAACAAAACCAAATAAAAAGTGCCCCCGGAAATCCAGGAACACTTTATAAGGGCATAAAACTCACTACAAGGCTAAATTGCCTTAACCAGTTAATGCACCTACCTTAGATTGTGGGTGCGCAGCTGTGGATAACAACTTGTACACATAGGCCGCTACGGATCTGAAACAAACGATGTGAAAATCGCCCGCCTCATCCAGCCAGAATGCGGCTGCGACCTGCGCCATACGGGTCCGGCGGAACTGGCTAGGTTTGAAGGCCTCAGCCGACATATCCACCGGGCAGATCTTTGCCAGAACCTCACGTGCCCCATCACCAGACAGGCGGAACATGCCACGTGCGTCCGAGACATTGGCCGCCAGCGCATGTTCGCCTTTCAGCGCCTCTGCCAGATCCGCCACCTTGGCGTCAACCTCGGCGTAGGGCACCAGCAACAGCAGCTCATCCGGGGACATCCACGCGACACCGCCCGCGTCGGACAGTGACACCTGACCGCCGGTTGGAACATCAGCCCCTGTGGCGGCCTTAACAGCCGCTTTCAGCGGGGCCGAGGCCAGATCGCCACGCAGGGTAATCATCCCCTGCAATCCGCTGTCCTCGACCTGTGCCAGACCGGAGAACTTCGCACCATTCATTGCGCTGACAGGATCAGACATTCTGCTTCTCCCCTTCCTTATCGTAAAAGACCTGATCGACGATCTTGGCCTTGTAGATTGTCCCGTCGGTGCCGGGGAATTCGATCACCTCGCCCATCCGTTTGGGACCATGCTTGACCAGACCCATGGCGATGCCACGGCCCAGATTCGACGAGTAATAGGTCGAGGTCACGCGCCCGATGGTGTTTTTCTGCCCATTGGCATTCACACCATTGCCCACTGCATAGGCGCCATCCGGCAGCACCGATCCATCGGTGGTTTCCAGACCCACCAGCTGCCAGCGGTCGGGATCGGCCATATGGCTGCGGGTATGCGCCCGCTTGCCGAGGAAGTCCTCTTTCTTCTTCGACAGCGCCCAGTTCAGGCCCAGATCCTGCGGAATAACGGTTCCGTCAGTCTCGTCCCCGATCATGATGAAGCCCTTTTCGGCCCGCAGGATGTGCAGACATTCGGTGCCATAGGGCATCACCCCGAATTCCTTGCCCGCTTCCATCAAGGCGGTCCAGAACGCCTGCCCGTCCGAGGCCGCAACCGCAATCTCATAGGACAGCTCACCCGAGAAGGAGATCCGGTAGGCCCGCGCCTTGAAGCCGCCGATCTCCCCGTCACGCCACTCCATGAAGGGCAGCGCCTCTTTGGAAAGATCCATGCCACCGCCCGCGTTTTCGTTCAGCTTTTCCAAAACCTTGCGGGCATTGGGGCCAACCACGGCGACCTGCGCCAGCTGTTCGGTGATATTGGCAACATAGACTTTCCAGTCCCACCATTCGGTCTGGAGCCACTCTTCCATATGACCATGGATCCGCTCGGCACCGCCGGTGGTTGTGTGGCAGAGCCAGGTATCGTCATCAATACGCGCAACCACGCCATCGTCGATCAAGAACCCGTTCTCCGAACACATCAGACCGTAACGGCATTTGCCAATCTTCAGCGTCGACATCATGTTGGTGTACATCATGTCGAGGAACTTGCCCGCATCAGGACCTTTCACGACGAGCTTGCCAAGGGTGGAGGCATCCAGCAGGCCGAGGTTCTCACGGGTGTTCTTCACCTCGCGGTTCACCGCGTCATGCAGGCTCTCGCCGGACCGCACGTAGGCGAAGGGACGGCGCCACTGGCCCACCGGCTCCCAATCCGCACCATTGCTGTCGTGCCAGTCGTGCATCGGTGTCTTGCGCAGCGGCTGGAAGATCTCGCCGCGGGCCTCACCGCCAATCGCCCCCATCGAAATCGGGTGATAGGGGGGACGGAAGGTGGTGGTGCCCACTTGCGGAATTTCAGACCCCAGTGCATCAGCAAGGATCGCCAAGCCGTTGATATTGGACAGCTTACCCTGATCGGTTGCCATGCCCAGCGTGGTATAACGCTTGGTGTGTTCGACGCTCTCGTAACCTTCGCGCGCCGCCAGCTGCACGTCCGACACTTTGACGTCGTTCTGATAATCCAGCCAGGTCTTCATGCGCAGTTTGATGTCGGCCTTGGCAGGCATAAGCCAGACCGGCTCCATTGCCGTCTCTGTCGGCGCGTCGCCAACGGGCGCGGTGCCCACCTTGACCTTGCGACCAGCAGCCTTCGCCGCCGCCTCGCCAGCGGCCTGCGCATCGCTCAACGCCTCTGCCAGACCGGCAGCGCCATTGGCAGCGCCGGCCGCAATGACAAAGCCCTCGCCATCCGCACCAAGTGGCGGACGGGAGGCATCGGGACGGAAGTTTGCATGGGTCTGATCCCAGATCAGCTTGCCGCCGCAATGGGACCACAGGTGCACAACCGGCGACCAGCCACCGGACATCGCGACCGCATCGGCCTCGACCTCTTCCTGCGCGCCGCCTTCACCGTTCTGGGCGCAGATCGCCACGGATGTGACGCGCTTGCCGCCCTTCACCTTGGCAATGGCCCGGCCACATTCAACGCGGATGCCCAGCTGACGGACCTCTTCCATCAGGGCGCCGCCGCCGCTGTCACGGGCATCCAGCACGCGCACCACCTCAACACCCGCAGCATGCAGGGCAATCGCGGTGCGATAGGCGTCGTCATTGTTGGTGGCGACAACGACCTTCTGGCCCGGGGTCACACCCCAGTTCACCGCATAGTCGCGCATCGACGCCGCCAGCATCACGCCCGGCACGTCATTGCCCGCAAAGGACAAAGGCCGTTCAATCGCGCCCGTCGCAGTCACAATCTGGCTCGCCCGGATCCGCCACAGACGGTGGCGCGGACCACCCTGCCCCGGCGCATGATCGGTCAGACGCTCATACCCCAGCGCGTAACCGTGGTCATACACACCCGCGCCCATGCAGCGGTCGCGCAGCAGCACATTGTCCATGCCCCGCAGCTCGGCGAGGGTTTTCTCGACCCAGGCCTCAGGCTCCATTCCGTCGATGGTGCCGCCGTCAACCGGCGCACGGCCGCCCCAATGGTTGTTCTGCTCCAGCAGCAGCACCTTGGCACCGGACATCGCCGCAGCCTTGGCCGCCTGCAAACCCGCAACACCGCCACCAATCACCAGCACATCGGCGAAATAGTAGAAATGCTCATAGGTGTCGGCGTCCTTCAGCTCCTTGTCCGGCGCTTTGCCCAGACCGGCAGAGTGGCGGATGATCGGCTCATAGACATGTTTCCACAAGGGACGCGGGTGGATGAACATCTTGTAATAGAAACCCGCAGGCAGGAACCGCGCCAGCGCGTTGTTGGCAACGCCGACGTCGAATTCAAGGCTCGGCCAGTGGTTCTGCGACTGCGCCGACAGGCCCGAGAACAGCTCGGTCGTGGTGGCGCGCTGATTGGGTTCAAACCGGTCGCCGGTGCCCAGCCCCACAAGCGCATTGGGCTCTTCCGGGCCGGCCGCAACCAAGCCGCGCGGGCGATGGTATTTGAACGAGCGGCCAACCATCATCTGGTCATTGGCCAACAGAGCAGACGCCAGCGTGTCGCCTGCATAGCCCTTCATCCGCTTGCCGTTGAAGGTGAACTCGATCGGTTTGGAGCGGTCGATCAACCGGCCATTTTTGGCAAGGCGCGTGCTCATGTGGCGGACCTTTCGCAAGAGAGGGCGACGAAAAGGGAGGTAACGTTCAGACAGGCGATCATTTCAGATCCCGCCATGTCCAACCGGGGCGCTTGGCCGTGACCGCATCCAGAATGTCCTGAGGCGGTTCATAGGTCTGCGCCGAATAGGTGCCAAACACCTCCAGCGTGGTGGTGCAGCGCGCGGCATGAAACCACTTGCCGCAGCCATTGGCGTGGCGCCAGCGTTCGAAATGCACACCCTTGGGGTTTTCGCGCATGAACAGATAGTCATGAAACTCGTCATCTGACGAACCGGGACCAAAACGCTTCAGATGCGCCTCGCCACCTGCGTGCAGTTCAGTTTCTTCGGCTTTGACGCCGCAATAGGGGCATTCAAGGATCAGCATTGTGCGGACCTCTCCAACTGGGGGCCAAGGATTTCAGATAATCCTTGGCAAAATTCTTCCAGGAATTTTGCGACGGTGCGCGGCATCAGTGAGCCACACCCGCTGCGACGCTCTCGTCGATGAATTTGCCTTCTTTGAAGCGCATCATCGAAAACTCTTCGGCCAGCGGTGAATGGCCTGTGGCCATCAGCTCCGCCATCGCCCAGCCGGAGCCCGGGATCGCCTTGAAGCCACCTGTGCCCCAGCCTGCGTTGACAAAGATATTGCCAACAGGCGTTTTGGAGATCAGCGGCGAACGGTCGCCGGTCACATCCACGATCCCGCCCCACTGGCGCAGCATCTTCAGACGGCTGACCATCGGAAAGGTCTCGTTGAGGGCGCGCACGGTTTCCTCGATATGATGGAAGGATCCGCGCTGGGTATAGTTGTTGAACCCGTCGGTGCCGCCGCCGATGACCATCTCACCTTTGTCGGACTGGGACATGTAGCCATGCACGGTATTGGCCATCACGACCACATCCATGCAGGGTTTGATCGGCTCAGACACCAGCGCCTGAAGCGCCACGCTTTCGACCGGCAGACGGAAGCCCGCCATTTCCGACAGATGCGAACAATTGCCCGCAACCACCATGCCCAGCTTGTCGCAGTCGATGGCACCTTTGGTGGTGTCGACGCCAACGACGCGGCCGTTTTCATTGCGCACGCCGGTGACTTCGCACTGCTGGATGATGTCCATACCCATGTTGGAACAGGCCCGCGCATAGCCCCAGGCCACCGCATCGTGGCGCGCGGTGCCGCCGCGTTCCTGCCAGAGCCCACCCAGAACCGGATACCGCGGCCCCTCAAGGTTGATGATCGGCACCAATTCTTTGACACGTTTGGGGTCGATCCACTCGGTCGGAACACCCTGCAACGCATTGGCATGGGCGGTCCGCTTATAGCCGCGCACCTCATGCTCGGTCTGCGCCAGCATGATCACGCCGCGCGGGCTGAACATCACGTTGTAGTTGATATCCTGACTCATCGTCTCATAGAGCGAGCGCGATTTCTCGTAGATCGCCGCAGACGGATCCTGAAGATAGTTCGAGCGGATGATGGTTGTGTTGCGTCCAGTATTACCGCCGCCCAGCCAGCCCTTTTCCAGCACCGCGACATTGGTGATGCCAAAGTTTTTGCCAAGGAAATAGGCTGTGGCCAGACCATGCCCCCCGGCTCCGACGATGACGACATCGTAATGGCGTTTCGGTTCCGGGGCGCGCCAGGCGCGTTCCCATCCGGTGTGGTAGCGCAGCGCCTCACGCGCGACAGCAAAGGCAGAATAACGTTTCATGGGCGAATCCGATGGTTCGAGACTGTTAACGGGTATGCACCAGAGACAGGGCTGGCTTACGCCGTTTATCGTCGCAATCATGCATGGTTGCGACATCCGCGCGCAAAGATATCACCGGCGTGACACGCCCTTTGCGCTCCCTGCGCCACCAGCAGGGACAGCGCGCCGCAGCCGTTTGGCCTTTTTTCTGGCTCCAGACCGCTATACATGGGTTTCAAACTGCGGGAGCCCCCATGACCTTCTGGATTGTTATCAGTCTCATCACGCTGGCCACGGCCTGCTTGCTATCGCTTGTGCTGCTGCGCGGACGCGACAGCGGCGAACCCGCCGCCGCCTATGACCTGCAGGTCTACCGGCAGCAATTGCGCGATGTCGACAAGGATCTGGCGCGCGGGGTTCTGCAAGAGGCAGATGCTGATCGCATCCGCACCGAAATCTCCCGCCGCATTCTGACCGCCGATGCCCAGGCACAGGCCGCCACCACCGGGCGTAGCCAGCCGCGTGCCCTTACAGGCGTGGTGGCAACCGCCCTCGCCGGACTGGTCTGCGGCGGCACCTATCTGCTTTATGCCAATCTCGGCGCGCCGGGATACAGCGACCTGGGCCTGCAACTGCGCATCGATGCCGCGGCAGAACGCGCCGCCAACCGGCCCTCGCAGGCCGCGGCCGAAGCCGACGCCCCAGAACGCCCCGACCGCGTGGTGGAGCCGGGCTATGCCACGCTGGTCGATCAGCTGCGCGACACCGCCAGCAAACGCGTTGATGACGCACAGGGTCAGGCGCTGCTGTCCCGGCACGAGGCGAACCTTGGCAATTTCGCCGCCGCCGCCAAGGCCAAGGCGAATTACATCCGCATTATGTCCGGCGATGTTGAGGCGCGCGATTTTGGCGAGCTGGCGGAATTGCAGATCATGGCCGCAGGCGGCTATGTCTCCCCCGAAGCGGAGGACGCCCTGCGCACCACGCTGACGCTGAACCGTTTTGATGGCGGCGCGCGCTACTACTGGGGCCTGATGATGGCGCAGATCGGCCGCCCGGATGTGGCCTATGAAGTCTGGAGCGAAACCCTCGCCATGGGCCCCGAAGACGCGCCATGGGTCACCGCGATCAGCGCTCAGATTGAAGACATCGCCTTTCGCGCTGGCGTGGACTACACGCCGATCACGCCGGGCAGCGTAGCGATCCCCGGTCAAAACCCCAATCCCGATGCTGACCTTGCAGGCCCGAGCGCTGATGATATCGCCGCCGCTGAGGAGATGAGCACCGAGGACCGCCAGCAGATGATCCGTGGTATGGTTGAGAGCCTCTCCGACCGCCTTGCCACCACCGGCGGCACGCCGCAGGAGTGGGCACGGCTGATCGGCGCCCTCGCCGTGCTGCAGGAAACAGCGCGCGCTCAGGCGATCTACAGCGAGGCGCAAGAGGTCTTTGCCGAGACACCCGAGGCGCTGGCCACCATTACCGCCGCCGCAGAAAATGCAGGACTGACCCAATGATCTACGATGATTTTGAGGCCTACGCCGCCGCGGTTCCAGGGTTCGCCCCAATCGCCGGGCTGGATTTCGGCGACAAGACCGTCGGTGTTGCCATTTCTGACCGATTGGGCACCGTCGCCACGCCGCTGGAAACCATCCGGCGCAAGAAATTCACCCTGGATGCCGCGCGCCTGTTTGAGATTGTCAAAGACCGTGAGGTTGGCGCGCTGCTGTTGGGCCTGCCCCGCAATATGGATGGCACCGAAGGCCCCCGCTGCCAGAAAACCCGTGCCTTCGCCCGCAATCTGGCCAAGCTGACAGAGCTGCCCATCGGATTCTGGGACGAGCGTTTGAGCACGGTTGCCGCCGAAAGGGCGCTATTGGAGGCGGATACGAGCAGAAAACGTCGCGCAGAAGTGATCGATCACGTCGCCGCTTCGTATATCCTACAGGGGGCGCTGGATCGGATGCGCCATATCAAGGCAGGATAAAGCAGATGAGCGACGAGGTCTGGAAACGTGACGAGGTGCAATCGCCCTGCATCCAAATCTGTGTCGTCCACCCGGAGGCGCGGATCTGCACCGGTTGTTACCGTTCCATCGACGAGATCACCCGCTGGTCAAAGATGAGCAACGATGAACGGGCGGAGCTGCTGGAGGCCCTGCCCGACCGCGCCAAGGACCTGACCAAGCGCCGCGGCGGCCGCAGCGCCCGCCTAAAACGCAGCTAACGCGGCGCGCGGCGGATGTTGCGCGGCAACGGACAGCTGGCTGAAGAGGCTCCGATTTCTGCAATCAGAGGCCGCGCACGCCATCGTAACCTTCTGATAATCATGCGGAATAACCCCTGACCCATTGTTTCGCACGCGAAACATTCGGGCAGGGCTGCTGACCTTTTTCAGTGCTGTACGTGACGTCTTCTCACCAATATCTCCGGGTTGACCCAAAATGTTCCTGCCGGTGACAATTGGGGCAGAGAGCAACCATATTCTCGATCGTATCAGTGCCGCCTTCGCTCAGCCATGTCTTATGATGGACCTCAAGAAACCAGTCTCCACTCTGTGTCTGAAAAGTCTTTCTTTTGCAGGCATCACAAACCCCGTTTGCCGCCTGCCTGACCCTGCGACTAAACTCAGAATTCCGTACAAAAACGGAACGGGTGACAGAGTTGACCTCAGCCTTTGCGCTTTTGGCAGCGGTAAAATCTGCAAGCGCATTGCGCTGCTCAAGCATCGACGGCGACCAGAACACCCGATGCGGATCGGCAAGCTCATCGACATTAAATCCGCGCATACCGAGCTGTCGCTGCCGTTTCTCATCAAAGCGGACAATATCGAATCCAAGCGATGAAAGCTCACTCTGATAGCGGTGTGAGGTAAAATCATTCGGATCGATAATCCTATCCACAAAACGTAGAGCCATACGCACAACCGGCTTCAGATCCCACAATTCAAACGCAATTGGGCAACGAATGAAGGTATTCATTGACGGCGTATAAGTAACACCGCCCAGATCCCGAGATTTGAAACGCTCCAGCGCCTGTTGGATATGTCGTCGCCCAACGCCGTATTCCCGCAGTGAGGTCATCCAGTTCCCCTATTGGTATGCCGCTTGCGCAACAGCTGCCTAACGCTCCGCCAGCCACTCATTGGTCCAATCCGCCATCTCAGGTCGGAAATAGGCGATCATACGGCCCTCTTCCGGTGCGCTGGCACCCTCTGCCCAAGGCGCAACACCGTGCAGACAAAGACGGTGCATCAGATAGGCCTCCCCCGGTTTTGCTGACACCATGACACGCGGACAGGTTTCAAACACCTGCTTGCGGGCGGCCGTATAAGCGTCGGTCACATCAACCTCGCCCCATTGCTCCGATGGGATGCCGTCAAACGCTGCTGCAAAGGCACGGCGCATGATCACATGGCTGCCCTCCCAGATCACCAATGGGGAGGCATCCGCGCTGCTGTCATTCAGCGGCAGGCCAAGCACCCAGGCATGCGGTTCTTCCACCTTGCGGCGACGGGCATCGCCGAACATCTTCACCCCGTCCACATGCGCCGCATCCCGTTTGATCCGGTAGCGCAGCGCTGCCTCCCCCTCACCGGGGCGCGGTCGTGGATAGCCCGGAAAGACCGAGGACACCTGCCCGCGATGCAGATCTGGCAGACCGCCCAGATGCGCCGTGATAAAATCAAGCGCGGGGCCCGCCAGCTCCGGCCCACCGGGCAGCTGCCCACGCGTATCATTGGGCAGCGCATCCACACCAATGAACCACGTCCCCTCACATTGCAGCCAGTCAGCATTCGCCGGATCCGCTAACGCCTGAACGCCTACCTTATGGGCATGTCGCGCCCAGTCTAGCGTGCCCGCATCCGCCGGAAAATCACACCAACCCTTTGTTAAGAACCGCTGCCAATCCATTGTAAAACCTTAGCAAAGACAAAAATCAAAAGCCGAGCGACTTGCGCAGCATATTCAGCGCCACCAGGATCAGGAACACCGCAAACACCCGCTTCAGCGGTTTCGGGTCCATCGCATGGGCCAGCTTGACCCCCCAGGGGGCAGTGATCAGCGTCATCGCAATCACCACCACAAAAGCAACCAGATTGACCGCCCCAACAGTGAGCGGCGGACGCACCGACGGATCAACAGGAAGGAACAGAAACCCAATCACCGACGGAACCGCGATGATCACCCCAAAGCCCGCCGCCGTCGCCACCGCGCGATGAATGGGGGTTGCATGCAGGCTCATCAGCGGCACGCCAAAACTGCCGCCGCCAATGCCCATCAGTACCGACAGAAACCCCACCATGGGCGACAGGATCATGCGGCGTGCACCCTTTGGCATCTCCTGCCCCAGCCGCCAGTCCGCGCGCCCAATAGCCATATAAAGCCCGATCACCAGCGCCAGCACACCAAACAGCGCCTGCAATGTGGTCGAGCGCAGAGAGGACGCCACCGTGACGCCGATGATGGCGCCAATGGCAATGCCCGGCCCCCAGCCGCGCAGGATGTCCCAATCCACTGCACCCTTTTTATTGTGGCTCATCACCGAGCGCAGAGAGGTCACGATAATCGTCGCCAGAGAGGTCGCCAGACACATCTGCATCAGCTGATCACCGCCATATCCCAGCGTCTGAAATACATAGAAAAACGCAGGCACCAGAACAATACCGCCGCCAACCCCCAGCAGGCCCGCCAGAACACCGGCCACCGCGCCTGTCACGATCAGCAAACCGCCCATTTGCGCCAGTACGGCAGGCTCCGGCAGCAGGGCGGCAGTGGTCACAAGACTGGTGGTCAGGGCTGACATCGGCGGCTCTCCTTATTGGCGGTCGGCATTCCGGCCCGACATGGCTCCATCGTGGATGACGGTGCGGGGCGCAAGTCCGATCTCTCCCCTACAGGGTGAGCGCAAATTTGTCTCAGGATTTCTTACGGTTCAGTCGATTGCAGCAGTGACCCGTGGTCGCAGGGCATCGCAGGCTGGCCCCATTCGGCAGATCACACGCAGGCCCCTGCATGATCAGGCCGCAATCCCCGTCACCTGTTCCAGCGCAGTTTCCACCAGTCGGGTATCCGCCCCTGGACGACTTGCGCCCTCTGACAACACCCGCCGCCAGTTGCGCGCACCGGGCCGTCCCGCGAACAGCCCCAGCATATGCCGGGTGATCTGATGCAACCGGGCCCCCTGTACCATCTGATCGTCGATATACCCCAGCATCTGCCCCACAACGGCCACCGGATCTGTAGCACTGCCGGTGCCAAAAATCAGCGGATCCGCCTGTGACAGGATATCGCTGGGCTGGTGATAGGCGGCGCGGCCAATCATGACACCATCAAGGCCCCGCTCCAGATGCGGCAACGCCTCATCCAGACTGGCCACCCCGCCGTTGAGAGAGATATGCAGCTGCGGGAACTCCGCCTTCATCTGATGCACGATATCATAGTCCAGTGGCGGAATATCGCGGTTTTCTTTGGGGCTGAGCCCCTTCAGCCAGGCCTTGCGAGCATGGATGGTGACCCGCTCGCAACCTGCCGCCGCGATGGCGGAAATAAACCCCGGCAGCACCTCTTGCGGGTCCTGATCATCCACCCCAATGCGGCACTTCACGGTGACTTCGACATCAACCTTGGCCCGCATGGCCGCAACGCAATCGGCCACCAGATCCGGTGATTTCATCAGCACCGCGCCAAAGGCCCCCGACTGCACCCGGTCACTGGGGCAACCGCAGTTGAGGTTGATCTCATCATAGCCCGCCTCGGCGCCAAACCGTGCAGCCTGCGCCAGCTCAACCGGGTCCGATCCACCAAGCTGCAAAGCCACAGGATGCTCCTGCGGGGAATGGTCGAGTAAATGCATAGCCCCGCCCCGCACCAAGGCAGGCGATGTTACCATCTCAGTGTAAAGCAGCGCCTCTTTGCTCAGCAGCCGGTGCAGATAGCGGCAATGGCGATCGGTCCAATCCATCATGGGGGCAACGGACAGGCGGGCAGCCCGCCGTACGTCGGAAAACCCTGATTTTTCTTGGTTTTTTGGATTCGCCATTTTGCGCGGTTTCCCCGTTTCGGTCCGATTTAGCCTGTTTTGAGTGCAGGGCTACAGAATGTAGCACCGACGGCGCCGTGTAGCACTTTTTTCCGCCTGAGTTCCAGCACTCCAAATCATGCGCTGCCGAGCAACCACCCTATCCCATCGGTTTTCCCCCATTCAGCCCGATCGCCCCCGGTTTGGGATTCAAACCCAATCAAACCCGCTTCCGAAAAAACCGGAAGGATTGGCGCGCCGTGAACGCAAAGGCACGCAAAAGCGTTGCCGATTGCATAAACGATTACATCGACGCTTCCCCTGAAGGTTTTGGAAAATAAAAATCTCAAATGCTGAGCTATTTTCAACGACTGGATTTTGGCGCGTCTTTCATTGTGGTTCTGATGGCGTTGTTGCAGCACTCTGAGTGCTAAGGATTCACAACACGAATCCATGCGGCTAGACAGGGCAGATGAACATGCCCGCACTTGGCCGCTACCGTACGGCGCATTGGTCCAGCTAGAACGATGCGCTCAGAAAGCGCGGGTCGCTTCTGATCTGGTTGGACAACGAGATGATCTGGCTCGTGCCGCAGGATGGCAGCCCCGGCCGCCCTGCGGTCTTCTCGGATGCGGCGATCCAGTTTGCCTGTCGATCAAGGTTCTGTTCAAGCTGCCCCTCCGGCAGACCGTCGGGAGGGTCACCAGCCTTTTGCACCTGGCGGGTCTGGACTGGCCTGTTCCATATTTCTCTACGCTGGCCGTCCAGATCCCATATCGCCGCGCCGGTGGGCCGCTGAACCTGCTTGCCCCCTCTCGGGACATCACTGTGTGATGCCCTGCCGGGCAGTGGATGGCACTGGGATCAAGTTCCTTGGCGATGGTGAGTGGCAGGCCCGCAAGCACGGCGTTCAGGGGCGCGCCAATCACTGCCCGGTCTTACCGGACTTGTTGGGTCAGGTCCCCAAGGGCGAAGACATCGGCACCGTGATCGCCTCTCTCGGCGATGCTTAAAGGCATTCGGCGAGCGCAGTGCCGCAAGAGACCCCGACCGCCAAACCGGCGAAATCCACATCCGCATCGCACGCATCAACCGCTTCAACCCACGCGGCACCGCCGAGATCATCCGCGTCGCCTAAGTTCGGAGGGGAAAGCGGGAGACAGCCTCAACAGCCAGTTCTGCAAAAATGCCGCGCGCCGCCCCCACAATCAGAGGTGGCGCACAATCAAACTTGGCAACCAGAGACACCGCCCATGGTGCTGTTGCCGCAGCACATCGGTGAGATCACAGTTCACAGTTCGGTTGTTTTGGCTGCCATCAGATCAGCGGGCGGTGCTCGGGCTTTTCAATATCGACCAGCGCGAGATCGGCCAGCGCCTTTAGATCCATAATGGTCAGGACCCCGTTCTGCCATTCCGAGAGCCCCGCATCGCGCAACGCCTTCAGACGTTTGTTGGTGTGAACCAGCGAAAGACCCAATGCGTCAGCCAGATCCTGCTGTCGATAGGCAAGCGGCACGGTGTTGCCAACCTCCAGCCCAACTGCACGCAACCTTAGATAGATTCGCACCAATGCCCAAGCGATCCGCTGCGACGCGTCACGCTGGCCAAGTGACGCGATGGTTTCACCCAGGAAATGCTCCTCCACCGCGGAAATCCAAGTCAGGTCATACGCCCGCGCCGGGTTCTGTTCAAAAAGGCGAAATGTTTCAGACCGACGAAATACACACAGCGTCATACTGGTTGTGGCGTCAACCGAATGTTTCATTTCACCCATCAGACTGGCTTGCAAGCCTATGAAATCCCCTGGAAAAACAAAATTTATCACCTGTCTTCGTCCGTTTTCAAGGGTGGTATAGCGTGTCCCCATTCCCTTGAGCACAGTGTAGATCTGTGGGCTGTTTGATCCCTCCAGCAAAATGGTCGTGCCGGGATCCACCACCAGTTCGCCCGTTTTGAACCCTTGGGTGAACGTCAGTTCCTCTGCGGTCATCGCGTTGAATATCTCGCGGTTTCGCAAGGGGCAATTCTGGCAATCTGTGGTCGGCAATAGCTCATCCCCTGAACGATATGTCGTAGATTAATGCAAACTATCTCTATTCGGCGCAAAGTGCACGAAACAAAAGGCTGACACCACATGCAAGACGACCTGCCGGTCAACACCTCTGCGGCTGACCATCCCGTCTATATCATCGCGTCACGGGACTATCTGACCAGTTGCGATATCTCTGACACCGTATTTGATACCGATCCCGACGCGCAGGTGATCTGTCATCCTACAATCAAGTCGGCGCTGACGGATATCTGTCGCTATGGCACGCTGACCGCCGTCTTTGCCGAAGCCGGAAAAACGCTGGTCCACCAGATGCAGCTGGATAAGATCATTGCGGCACGCAGTGGTCAATTGGTGCTGCTGGGCGCAACGGCGGAGGCCGAGCTTGAGGCGGAGGAGATTGGAAAATACCCTTGGCCCGTGCTGTGCCGCCCGTTTTCAACCTCAATGATCAAAAGCTGGTTGCAGCCACGACAGACAGCCCCAGACGCAGCACTTGGGAACAATACCGGCGATCGCACGTTTATCTCTTGTCTGCGGGTCGTGGACTAACTTTTTGAAGGAGTGAGAATATGCTTGGTTGGGCAATTACGTTTCTGGTTGTAGCACTGGTTGCTGCATTGCTTGGATTTGGTGGGATCGCCGGGGCCTCAGCCGGGATAGCAAAGATCCTCTTCATTATTTTCCTGGTTCTATTTGTCATCGCCATGGTGATGCGTGCCCTGAAAGGCAAACCGCCGGTGTAATGTAAAACTGGTCCAGATCTGGTCCGCCAATGGCATATTGCGCTATGACCGGCATCGTGGATTATGATCGGATGGCGGATCTTTGGTCGCACCGATCAGGCTCGATCAGGGCTGATCAAAACTCTGCTATTGCCGCGGCAGGTGTTGGCGGATGCGGATGTCAGCCTGCTGCCAAATCTCGCCCAACCGGGCCAGATCCGGTACATCATCGGCTTCAGCATGTTCAATATCCAGCAGTATCGTTCGCAAATCGTGAAAGCCCAGAACTGCCGCTGAACCAGCAAGGCGATGCGCCTCTTCCCGCAGGGGCTGGGCCAATTCGCGGGCCTGGTCCAGACTGTCGATCAAACGCTGCATCTCGTCGCGATATAATTGTAAGAACGTCGCACCGCGTTCGGCACCAAGTGCATTGAAGAATTGCGCGATATCAGAGGCATCTTCGCCAGAGCCGTTGAATTGCGGACCGGTACTCTCGTTGGCCCCCGATTGGGCGGACGGTGTGGTGGATGTGACCGTTTCGATGGTCGTATACGGCGGCGCTGCGATGAGTGGCTGATCAACCTTTCGCGAATTGGCACGGCGCGTGATCACCTCTTGCAAGGTTGATTTCTTCACCGGCTTCGTCACCACCTCTGCCAGCCCCGCATCCAGAATTCTTGCGTGATCGCGACTGGCGACATGCGCAGTGAGTGCCACGATATCAATACCTTCAGCGAGTTTCTGTTGACGTATACGACGGGTGGCCTCCAGGCCGTCAACCTCTGGCATGCTGACATCCATGAAAATTAGATCGAACGCCCCCTGCCGCGCCGCTTCGACACCTTCTGCACCGCCCGATGCAAGGACCACCTCGTAACCGAGACTGGTCAGCACGCGTTCGACAAGGATCCGATTGACCTCATTGTCTTCCACAACCAGGATTCTGAATGCGGCTGTTTCGGACGGTGTCACGGGTTCTGGTCCGCCGGCGGCCGCCGCGAAGGGCGCAACGGGCTTTGGTGTATCGCTGATGTTGGGGGCACCCGAAGCTGTCCCCGACTGTTTCGCCGAATGTGACGCGGGCAGTGCCAGCGATATCGTGAACAAGCTCCCCTCTCCCAATTCGCTTTCACAGGTGATCTCGCCCCCCATCGACACCACAATGCGCCGTGTTATGGCAAGGCCCAGCCCGGTGCCTTCGCTGCGGCGCGCATAGCTGGCGTCAAGGCGGATAAAATCCTCAAAAATGCGCTCAAGATCTGTATCGGCGATGCCCGCGCCGGTGTCGGCGATGCTGAATTCGACGGTATCGCTGTCCCCCAGCCGTTGTACGTCAATTGAGACCGCCCCGTCGGAGGTGAACTGCAACGCGTTTTCAATCAGGTTGACCAAGACCTGTTGCAGCGCAACCGGCCGACCAAGCACGTCGTCCGACGGGCCAAGATTGCAATGCAGGCTGAGCTCGTTGCGCCCCCGGCGGGCGTCACCCTGATGTGAATCGACCAATTCCTGCGCAAGATCGGCAAGGTTGAAGATCCGTTGGTGCTCATGTTCGACACCAGTTTCCAGATGCGACAATTGCAGCACATCGTTAACGTGGTCCATCAGCCGGTCACCGGAATGACGCATCGCCTCCAGATAAGATTTTTGGATCGCTGTGATCGACGTGTCTTCCATCAGCTCAATCGCGCCCAGAATTCCGGTAAGCGGGGTGCGCATTTCATGGCTCATGACGGTGAGCAGATCTGCCTTTGCACGCTCTCCTGCCAAGGCTTCATCTCTGGCGTGCCGCAAGTCCTCTTCTGCGGCGATACGGTCAGAGATATCCCGCAAGTAGCTGACAAAGACGGTTTCCTCGGCCGAGTTGCTAGCCGTGATTGACAATTCCACCGGAAACACCTCACCGGATTTGCGCATCGCCTCTAGCTGGACACGCCCCTGGCCGATGACGCGTGCCTCGCCGCCAGAAAGATAGGATTGCATGCCCTGTTCATGGGCCACGCGCAGATGCTCGGGCACGATCAGCTCCGCCATTTCTGCACCCGTTGCTTCGGCACGAGAATAGCCAAAAATAGCCTCTGCCGCGCCATTGAATTCCTGGATGCGCCCGTCGTCACCAACCACCAGAATGGCGTCCAACGACGAGGTGATCATCGCGCGCATTCGGCTGACAGCAAACCGGGTGCGTTCCGCCAGCCGCTTTCCGCGTTGGTAGAGCCGCCCCATCATTAGCGCCGTCAACCCCAATGCCACACATAGCGCAAGAACCACCCAGGCAAGACGCGACAGGATCGCAAAGAGGTTGAGGCGCTTTTCCTCTGTGGTGCGCGCATGTTCGCTCAATCCCGATAGGGCAAGCTTGCGCAGATCGCCCCGGTTTTCCGTCAGAATCTCCGTCACCCTGGGAAGGCCGAACATCAACGCTTCTTCGGGGCCATCAATATATGTGATCAGTGTCTCGATCCGCCCGATGACGCGCTGTAGACTATCGGCATTCTCGGCGACATCGCGCACAGGTTTGAATGTCCGGCTTTCGCGAATGGTGGCGATACGGCTGTAGAGAATATCAAATTTACGACGAATCTGCGATAGATCCTCGTCACTGCGCGCAGAAAGCACCGCGTTTTCCAGTTTCAGATGCTCAATCTCGGCCTGTGACAATGTCCATTGCAAGCTGTCAGTGGCAGCAGTCGACAGCCCATCCAGTCGCAAAAGCACCTCACGCCCCAGCCGAACGGATTGCACCGCGAGTAAGGCGAGAACCAAACCCACGGTGATAAGAACGCTGCGCGACAGCAGGGGATTTTCCCGTAACCGCACCTAATACATGCTCTGTGCTATGCGGATCATTGGCCTACAGTGATCTCCTCAAGCTGCCAGATGCTGCGGGAATAGACAGCTTCGGTACGATATGTCGGATCGCTGTCGTAGGGATAGACAATCCACAAAGGGCCCTTGTCGCGCACTGACATTGATGACCCATTTCGTTCATAGGCCACCATCGGTCCACCGCTGATCGCATCGGCGACTGGGATTTCAACGGCATAGTCATTGATGGCGCGCGCCACGACAATCCCGTTCTGCGCGTCTGTGACCCCGACATGGGCCAGAAGAGCCGCGAGGCTGACGCCGGTGAATTCCTGTTCACCAGAGGTCCATATAGTCCGAGTATCAAATTGCGCGACCGGCAATGTGCGCAGATCCTCAATCGAAAATTCATGACGCAGCGCACCGTCGTCGCCGGGTGATGTAACCGCCACCGTCAAAACTGCCTCGTCCGACTGCGCAGCCAGCGCGACAGTGGGCGCAACACCGCAAAGCAACGTGACGGCTGCAACCAGTGCAACGATATGGAGATACCAGTGTCTCATAATTTGTATCCTTTTGCCCGTGCCATGCGGTAAGTCAGGTTCCTGATCTTGCCGCGATGCACATCCTTTAATCTGACCTAAGCCTGTCATAAATGTCTGCATCGGGCATCTGTTCCTGCGGATAGACTGCTATTCTTTGGTATAGGAATCGTAACCAGACCCGGATTTTTTTGACAACCAATGTCGATTTAACGTGCCCGCCACGCACTGCACCGACAAAATGGCGAACAGATATTTGTACATTTAGCCCAGAGACCCGCTGACCTCACGATGTTGAGAATTCGTAAACAAATTTAAGCCTATACTGCAGGCTAAAGCCGGTACTTAGCAGGAGGATACATGCGTATTCTATTGGCAGACGATCATGACATGGTACGCGAAACGATCTCGGCCTATCTGAAATCAGAAGGCGGGGCAGCCGTCACATCTACGATTGATTTGCCCGGCGCCTTGAGCGAGATCGAAGAGAACGGCCCATATGATCTGGTCCTTCTTGACTACAACATGCCCGGAATGCAGGGGCTGGACGGGCTTGGCTCCGCGCTGAAGGCCAATGGTGGCAAGGGCGTTGCGATCATCTCAGGAAGCGCGCCCAACCGTACGGCCCAGGACGCGCTGGATGCCGGGGCCATTGGTTTCATCCCGAAAACCATGGGCGCCCAGTCGCTGTTGAATGCCGTGCGGTTCATGAGCGCGGGTGAAATCTATGTCCCGGTTGAGCTGATGCGCAAGGAGGCAGAGACACCTGCCCACCCGCTTGCCGACAAGCTGAGCCCCCGCGAAATAGAGGTTTTGGAGGGTCTGTGTCGTGGCCAGTCGAACAAGGAGATTGCGCGCGAGCTGGGATTGCAAGAGGTGACCATTAAGCTGCATGTGCGAACACTTTGTCGCAAACTGGAGGCCAAGAACCGTACGCAGGCCGCGCTGACGGCGAAAGAGGCAGGCCTGTTTTAGCAGCTGCGTGGAATTCTCCGACCACTCAAAAAAATCGCGCGCCCAAGCATTGTTGAGCGCGCGTTTTGTTTGCCGGGTGCTGGTCTGGATGACAGCTCCGGTTTTGGGCGGCGTGGTACACTGCATTCCCTGTGCGCAGGGGTCTTAAGTGCCGCCCTGCGGGTTGGCACCCGGCCTGCCTCATGGTGTCCCGTGTCGACGTGACCAACTCCCGTCAAGTATCAGTCGCTCCATCAGACCGCGCTGGCGCACCCAATCATGGCATCACGGCCCAACGGATGACGTAGGCGACGCAGGCCAAGACCCCGACGCTGGCAATCCAAATCGCCGCAAACCACAGCAGCCTAGCGGCTGAGTTTTCCGCGCCCGGTGCAGGCAGCAGCGGTATCTGGCTGTCTGGGGGTGTCTTCTCGGGCTTTCCCTGCATCAGTGGTAGCCCTCCTCCGGGTTAATCTTGCCGCGAAACACCCAATAGGCATAAGCGGTATAGCCCAGGATAAGCGGCACCAGCACCGCTGCGCCGACCAGTGTGAACATCAGGCTTTCATCCGGCGCGGCAGCCTCGGCGATGGTCAGACCCGGTGGTACGATAAACGGGTAGAAACTGATACCAATCCCGATGAAGCTGAGGACAAACAGCCCAAGTGCTGCGAGGAATGGCTGCGCGTCTCGTGTTCCTTTCAGCCCCTGAAACAGCGCGTAGCTACACAGCGCAACCAGTCCTGGCACCAATAGGCTGAACAGGCTGCCGGGCAGGTTAAACCAGCGGCGGAAATACTCCGGGTCCTGAAACGGTGTCAGCAGGCTGACCAGCCCAATAGCGGCCAGCGTTCCTGCCCCAAGCCAGCGGGCGTAGCCGCGCATCTGGCATTGCAGCTCGCCTTCGGTCTTCATATTGAGCCAGGTCGCGCCCAGCAGCGCATAGCCGGTCAACACCGCCAGCCCGGTGAGAACCGAGAACAGCGTCAGCCAGTCCCACCAGCCACCTGCGTAGGCGCGGCCTTCAATCTCGACCCCCTGCACCAGCGCGCCCAGCGCGATGCCCTGCATGGTGGCGGCCACCACGGAACCGCCGAAGAACGCGCTGTCCCAGACGCCACGCCAGCGGGTGGTGCGCCAGCGGTATTCAAAGGCCACACCGCGAAACACCAGCGCCAGCAACATCAATGTGATGGGCATATAGAGCGCGGGCATAATCACCGCATAGGCCAACGGAAAGACCGCGAACAGCCCACCGCCGCCAAGGACCAGCCAAGTCTCATTGCCATCCCAGACCGGCGCAATTGAGTTCATCATGGTGGCACGGTCGCGCTCTGAGGTGGCGAAGGGGAACAGGATGCCGACGCCAAGGTCGAACCCGTCGAGGACAACATAGGTCAGCACCGCAAAGGCGATGATCCCGGCCCAGATGAAGGATAGATCAAACAACATAGTAAGGACCTCTGTCAGTTGCCTTGCGGGGTGGGATCATCGGTGATGTCTCGGTCGACCTGCTGCGCCGGGGTGATCCCCGCCGCCCGCACTGGCCCGTCACGCAGGCCAAGATTGCGGGTCGCCGGTGCCTTGTTCATCATGCGCAGGATGTAGAAGGTTCCAGCCCCGAAGATGAAGAAGTAGACAATCACAAACGCGGTGAGGGAGGCGGCAACCGCAGGTGCCGACACGGGCGCCAGACTGTCAGAGGTGCGCAGCAGACCATAGACCGTGAACGGCTGGCGCCCGACCTCTGTGGTGATCCAACCGGCCAGAACCGCAACGAACCCCATCGGCCCCATCACAATCGAGGCGCGGTGCAGCCAGCGACTGTCATGTAGCCGCCCGCGCAGACGCCACCAGAGCGACCAGAGCCCAAGACCCGCCATCGCAAAGCCAAGACCAACCATCACCCGAAAGCTCCAGAATACGATGGCCACAGGCGGCTCATCCGCGTCTGGGATGGTGTCCAGCCCGGCCAGCGGGGCATTCAGATCATGCTTCAGGATCAGGCTGGACAGTTTGGGGATCTGAATGGCGTAGTCGATGGACTTCGTCTCGGCATTGGGCAGGCCAAACAGGATCAGCGGGGCGCCCTCGGGATGGCTGTCATAGTGACCTTCCATCGCCATCACCTTGGCCGGTTGATGTTCCAGCGTGTTCAGCCCGTGCATATCGCCTGCGAAAATCTGCATGGGGGCAACCAGCACCAGCATCCACATCGCCATGGAGAATATCCGCCGCGCAGCTGCATCGGTTTTGTCGCGCAGCAAGTGCAATGCGCCGACACCCCCCACCACCAGCGCAGTGGTGAGGAAGGCCGCGAGCACCATATGCACCAGGCGATAAGGGAAAGAGGGATTAAAGACGATCTGCCACCAGTCCTCCGGGACAAACTGACCGACCTCGTTGATGCTGTAGCCAGCAGGCGTCTGCATCCAGCTGTTCACGCTCAGGATCCATGTGGCCGACATCAGCGTGCCAAAGGCGACCATGGCGGTGGCGAACATATGCAGCCTGTCCCCGACACGAGCGCGGCCAAACAGCATGATACCGAGAAACCCGGCCTCAAGGAAAAACGCAGACAGCACCTCATAGGCCATCAACGGACCCAGCACCGGGCCGGTCTTATCCGAGAACACCGACCAATTGGTGCCAAACTGGTAGGACATCACGATGCCGGAGACGACCCCCATGCCAAAAGCGACCGCGAAGATCTTTTTCCAGTACTCAAACAAGGTGTAGTAAGTTTCATCCCCGGTGCGCAGCCATTGTGCATTCAGCACCGCCAGATAGCTGGCCAAGCCGATGGAAAATGCCGGGAAGATGATGTGAAACGAGACGGTGAACGCAAATTGCATTCGTGCCAATGTCTCGGCTGTCTGCCCATCGAACATGTCTGGTCTCTTTCTTTGAATCCCGTGCCGTCCTTGTCGGGTGAACCTGCATCCAGCAGTGACGCGGCACCTTGTGTGAGACAAAGCTAATACTGGGCGACAGAATTGCAGGTGGCAGAAAGCCGCAGCGCGGCGACAGGTCTCAGGTTTCCTGACCAGCATTGCAAACTGAAGGCACCAGAAAAAGCCACTGCATCCCTCGTTCCGGGGCCTTGGCCCTTGTTCGACGACGTCGATCAGCGGTGAAGGTGGCAGAATGGCGCAGGTGAAAACAAAGACCCGGTTTGACCCCAACCGTTAGCTTCGGCGGTGCATATGGACGAACGCCTGCTTTCCACCACTAGGTATCAGTGAACACTACCGTCATTACTGCGGCTCTGGTGATCGGAACATTGACCCGCAGCGGCTGCGACTGGCAGCCATCAATAGCGCAAACATCAGCCGGCGTTGATCAATAGCGGGCGGTGCGCGCCCATGACCGCGATCTGTCTGTGCCAACTGTCCACCCCGGGTTTGGCGACGGATGCGGTCTGCTAAAAACAACCCAAGGCCGCTGCGCTTTGCGGCCCTGGTTTTCAATGTCGATACAACGGGATATCACGCAACCCCCTGCAGGTTGACACGCGCCCTCTTGATCGCAGTATTCCGGGTCGGGGCGACCTCGATCAGTCGCAGCGGACGGATGCCGATATTGTCGATCTGCTGAATTTCGCCGCCGCTGGTGAGGCTTTGATCGCGCCAGACCATCCGCACCCGCTCATCCGATGAAATCATTGCAGAGCCTTCGACCACCCGCCAATGGGTGCCAAGGGTCGCAACCGATAGCGGCAGGCTCTGCCCCGGCAGCACGGTCAGATGTTTGACGATGCTACGGGTTCCCATATCGAGGACCTCACTGCGGCCCCAGCTCTCGGTCGTGGTCTGACCTGCGCTGGTCGTGCGCGCCTCGCTAAGCTGATCGGCATACCAGGTCGCCAAAGTGTCGGCGTCATTGCCTTCTACACTAACCTGCGCCGTCTCCGCCATGTGTTCGGCCATAGCCTTGCGGCTGTGTGGCAGGGTTTTGCACCAGGCCGCCTCGCCAGAGACGCTACGGGTCAGCCAAGCATCCCATTCCGCATCGCTTGCCGCCTCGGTCTCGACCTGCCATGCATCCGCTTCATTCCAACCTGCATCCAGTTCCACCACCGACAGCTGTGCATACTGGCGCAGGATCGCGGTTTCAAAAGAGCTGCCACGGGCGCGGCGATAGCTTTCGGCGTCCAGTGCAAGGATGCCGTCGATCTGAAGCCCCCGTGCAACAGCGGTTTTACTAGGCATCAGGATCCGGGCGGCGTGTTTTTTGTAAGCGGTCAGCAAGGTGTCGATGCGCGCCAGATAGATGCCGGTGCTCCAGAGTTTGGCGGCAGGCTGCTCGCGCCAGCCATCAAAGGCCGGGTTGCGCTGATCCAGAAAGTTGCTCACCGGGGTGACGCCATCGGCATTAACGCTGCGGGCACATTCAATGTAGCCATGGCTACGGCAAGCCCGGTCTGTCTGCACGCCCAGCATCACGATATCGCCCTGCTGTGCCGCATGGACCCCCTGCGCCAAAGCATCCTGGAGCTGGTCAGCGTCATCAAAATCCTGATCTGCGGGCAGGATCAACACGAGGCTGTCTGCCGAGGCCCGCAGGCTGTGAAGGGCTGCGATAGTGGCGGCAGCGGTTTTGGTTGCGCCCGGCTCCAGCAGCAACAGACCTGCAAGGCCCATCGCTTCCATCTGGGTGCCCGCGACTTCGGCAAAAGCGCCACAGGTCACGACGGTCGGCGCCTGGAATTCCGGCGCGGCGATGGCCGACAACAGCATCTGGAAGCGGCTCTGGACACCGACAGCATCTTCAAAGTGCATCGGCACCATCTCCGCGCTGCTTGCGGTATCGGTGTCGGTGGCTCCGGCGAGAACGATGGGATAAATCATGCTGCAGTCCTTTCGGCGTATCGGGTTGCGTCGTGTTGATCTCACATTAGGGAATTCAGCGATCACAATCTTCTATCCAGTGGGTGTTTCCGCCCGCAAAAAAGGATAGCGGTCCTGCATCTTTAGCGAGAGAAACGCCTTCAATTCACCATAGAAGTGTTTCAAATTTCCTTAAAATTACGGCGTGACAGTCACAGGTCCCGCAGATATGTTCCCGGTATGTCCACACCCGTCTCTTCGATCCGCAATCTTGGCCCCGCCTTTGAGACGGCCTGCACCCGTGCCGGCATCCCCTCGGCAGAGGCCTTGCGTGCGCTGGGAGCCGATGCCGCCTATGCGCGCCTGATGGAGGCAGGAACCAAGCCACATTTCATCGGATATTACGTTCTGGTGATGGCGCTTCAGGGACGGCCATGGAACGATTGCAAGGGTGAAGAGAAGGCCGCGCTGCGCAGATCCTTTGATGCGCTAAAGGCACAGTGTTTCGATACAGACCGGTCCGCATTTGAACGCCAGTTGAACGAAATCGGAGTGATCCCGCGGCGCTAGCTGCCCCAGGTATCCAACCTCGCGATGGAACCATACCTACGTCAATGCGTTGATAAGGTAAGTTCAACAGCATTTACTGGGAGATCTCTTATGGACCTTATCCGCATCATCGTCGCCGTTCTTCTGCCGCCCTTGGGTGTTTTTCTTCAAGTTGGTTTGGGCAAACATTTCTGGCTGAACATCCTGCTGACTATCCTGGGTTACATCCCCGGCATCGTTCACGCCGTCTGGGTCATCGCACGGGAGCCGCAGCATGCCTGAGGGATTGACCCGTCACGAAAGCAGGCTGCAGTCCCTTGAGCAGCTGGCGCATGGTATGGACAAGGCGTTCCGTTTGCCCGTTCTGGGCACGCGGGTCGGCTGGGACAGTATTCTGGGCCTGGTGCCGGGTGTCGGCGATGCGCTGGCCCTTGCCCCAGCAGGTTACATAATACTGTCAGGCTACCGCATGGGGGCTTCTGCCGGGACGTTGGCGCGGATGGTCGGCAATGTCGGAGTGGATACGCTGATCGGCACCGTGCCGCTGATTGGTGATCTCTTTGATATCGGTTGGAAAGCCAATGTCCGCAATGTCGCCGTCCTGAGGCGTCACCTCGAAAAAAAGGCCATGGCGGGCGAGCCTTTGGCGAAACGGCTGGCCCGCAGAGGTTTTGATCACGTTAAGGCACCGCTGCCACAAACATTGAGAGCGGCAGACAAGGTGCCGCACCGGTTGTCGGCCAGACGGCGAAGACCCGTGCGGGTCGGCAACAGCCCGCATCTGCAAGTGCAGTGATCCACACATGACGCGTGTTTTGCGCCGTGTACAAGCAATACGTGCTACAACAGACCATGAAAAAGGCCGCCCCGGTTGATCCGGCGCGGCCTTCTTGATTCAGATCGAGTAACGATGCTGCGGTTTAGCCGACCAGTTCGAGACCCGAGAAGAAATATGCGATTTCAACTGCTGCGGTTTCCGGCGCGTCGGAACCATGGACAGAGTTTTCGCCAACGGATTCGGCGAACTCAGCACGGATGGTGCCCGCAGCTGCGTCGGCCGGGTTGGTGGCGCCCATGACTTCGCGGTTTTTCGCGATGGCGTTTTCGCCTTCCAGAACCTGAGCAACGATCGGCGCGGATGCCATGAATTCGCAGAGTTCGTCGTAGAACGGACGCTCGGCGTGTACGGCGTAGAACTCACCCGCTTGTGCTTTGGTCAGGTGGATGCGCTTTTGTGCGACGACGCGCAGACCTGCGTCTTCGAACTTGGCATTGATCTTGCCGGTCAGGTTGCGACGGGTTGCATCGGGTTTGATGATCGAAAAGGTACGTTCCAGAGCCATTAGGCATACTCCTGCATATTGGGCCGCGGAAAGGACCTCCCGGGGCCGGAAACTTCGCGCGCCGCCTAACATGGCTCGCGCGCCTTGGGAAGGGGGTTGTTCACTCACCTGTCGTATCTGGGCCGCGCTCGCGAACCCAGATCACGTTTAATGTGTCCAATCCCGGCCAAGATGTCGCTCTTCGCGCGTTCTGGCTGCCGTGGCCGATTGACAGCACCCGGTGGCTGGGCCACACCGCTGGCATGTTACGTATCAGCGATATTTCCTACGCGGTCGAAGGCCGCCTGTTGTTCGATGGCGCCAGCGCCACGATCCCCACTGGCCATAAGGTTGGTTTGGTCGGCCGCAATGGCACCGGCAAAACCACGCTGTTCCGGCTGATCCGCAATGAGCTGTCGCTGGAATCCGGGGTGATCTCGTTGCCAAGCCGCTCGCGTATTGGTGGCATTGCACAGGAAGCGCCGTCTTCCAACGTATCGCTGATTGATACGGTGCTGGCGGCAGACACTGAACGCGCCGAATTGATGGCCGAGTCCGAGACCGCGCAGGATCCTGGCCGGATTGCCGAAATTCAGACCCGTCTGTCAGATATCGACGCCTGGTCAGCCGAGGCGCGCGCCGCCGCGATCCTCAAGGGGCTTGGGTTTGACTATGCGGCCCAGCAACGCCCCTGTTCCGATTATTCGGGTGGTTGGCGGATGCGTGTGGCGCTGGCAGCGGTGCTGTTCTCGCAACCGGATCTGTTGCTGCTTGATGAACCGACCAACTATCTGGACCTTGAGGGCGCGCTGTGGCTGGAGGCCTATCTGGTCAAATACCCGCACACGGTGATCATCATCAGCCACGACCGCGAGTTGCTGAACCGGTCGGTCAATGGCATTCTGCATCTGGAAGAGCTGGGGCTGACCTATTATTCCGGCAACTACGACCAATTCGCCCGTCAGCGCGCTGCCAATCGCGCCAATCAGGCGGCCCAGGCCAAGAAACAGGATGCTCGGCGCGCCCATTTGCAGGCCTTTGTCGACCGGTTCAAAGCCAAGGCGAGCAAGGCCAAACAGGCCCAGAGCCGCGTTAAGATGCTGGAGAAGATGGAAACCATCCGTGCGCCCGAAGATGCAGCGCGCACGGTCTTTACCTTCCCCGAACCGGAAGAGCTGTCACCGCCCATCATCGCAACCGAGGGTGCCTCGGTTGGGTATGACGGCAATGCGATCCTGAGCCGCCTGGATCTGCGGATTGATCAGGATGACCGTATTGCCCTACTGGGCAAGAACGGCGAGGGCAAATCCACCCTGTCCAAGATGCTGTCGGGCCGGTTGGATGTGATGACGGGCAAAATGACCCAGTCCAGCAAGCTGCGCATCGGTTTCTTTGCCCAGCACCAGGTGGATGAGCTGCATATTGACGAAACCCCGTTGCAGCATCTGCAACGCGAGCGCCCCAATGAGGGACAGGCCCGTCTGCGCGCCCGGTTGGCGGGCTTTGGCCTTGGGTCAGATCAGGCGGATACCGAGGTGGGGCGGCTGTCCGGTGGGCAAAAGGCGCGTCTGTCGCTGCTACTGGCCACCCTGCCCGCGCCGCATCTGTTGATCCTCGATGAGCCGACCAACCACCTGGACATCGAAAGCCGCGAGGCGCTGGTGGAAGCACTGACTGCCTATTCCGGCGCGGTCATTCTGGTCAGCCACGATATGCACCTTCTGAGCCTGGTGGCGGACCGGTTGTGGCTGGTCTCCGGCGGTACGGTGAAACCCTATGAGGGCGATCTGCCCTCCTATCGTGATCTGCTGCTGACACGCGACAAACCGGCGGGCAAATCCAAGACCAAAGCCGAAAAGCCCAAACGCCCGTCTCGCGATGCCATTCAGGCGCTGCGCGCAGAGGTGCGTAAAGGTGAGGCGCGGTTGGGCAAAGTCAGCGAAATGCGTGACAAACTGGCCAAAAAACTTGCCGATCCGGCCCTCTATGACGAAGAGCGCAAGGATGAGGCCGTGGTTTGGCAACGCAAATACGCCGAAGTGATGGAAGCGCAGGACCGGGCAGAGGATCTGTGGCTGAAGGCGGTGGAGAAGCTTGAGAAAGCGGAAGCCCTGTGATGGACACCGCCTTTCTGATCACCTCCTTTGTCACGCTGTTTGTGATCGTGGATCCGATTGGCCTGACGCCGATCTTTCTGGCGCTGACGCAAGGCATGACACCGGCGCAGCGCCGGGCAATTGCCCTACGCTCGACCGTGACTGCCGCCGTATTGCTGGCGGTCTTCGCCGCTTTTGGTGAGGCGGTGCTGGGATTTGCCGGGATCTCCATGGCCGCTTTTCGCATTGCCGGAGGCGTGTTGCTGTTCCTGACCGCCCTCGACATGCTGTTTGAACGCCGCAACAAGCGGCGCGAGGACCGCAGCGAGGAAGATGATTTTGACGATCCTTCTGTCTTCCCGCTGGCGATCCCGTTGATTGCCGGCCCCGGCTCCATCGCGACGGTGATCCTGCTGACCGGGCAGCAGCCGGGTTTTGCCGGGTTTGCCATGGTGATGGGCGTGGTCTTTGCTGTCTTGGGTATCCTGCTGATCATGTGCCTGTTCTCCGGCCTGTTTGAGCGGCTGCTTGGCAAAACAGGTATCACCGTGGTGACCCGCCTCTTGGGGATGCTGCTGGCGGCGCTGTCGGTGCAGTTTGTTCTGGACGGTCTGCGCGCCTTTGGCTTTGCCGGGGGATAACCCCTCGTAACAGGTGATTTCCTTCCCATATTAGGCAGTGAAGCCCAAATAGCGTAGGAGAAGCAAGTTGGACGGCATTGAAACCCCACGGCTGATTTATCTGATGCTGCTGCTGGTTGCGGTTGGCTTCTGGGTGTTCGTGCAGAACCGGCAGGGGCTGGGCAAGACTGTGCAACAGCTGGCGATCTGGGCGTTCATCTTTCTTGGGGTGATTGCTGGCTACGGCCTTTGGGACGATATCCGCAGTACGGTTCAGCCGCAGCAGGTGGTGATGCGCGACGAGGGTCGCGTCGATGTGCCCCGCGCACGCGACGGACATTATTACCTAACCGTGGATGTGAATGACGTGCCGGTACAGTTCCTGGTCGATACCGGCGCCAGCGCCGTGGTGCTGAACGAGGAAGACGCCCGACGGGTTGGCCTGAACCCCGATGATCTGGCCTATCTGGGACGCGCACGTACCGCCAATGGCGAGGTGCGCACCGCCTTGGCCAAGGTGGACAGTATGTCACTGGGCGGCATCACAGACCGCAATATCAGCTTGTCGGTGAACGAGGGACAGATGGATCAATCGCTGCTGGGGATGGATTATCTGCAACGCTGGTCCAGCATCGAGATCCGCAACGGATCACTGATCCTGACCCGCTGAGGCCAGCGCCGCCCCCCCTACGCGGGTTGGTGCCTTAGGCGGTTTTCTCGGCCTTTTTTTCCCAGCGCCCGCTCTCTTCGGACCAATATTGCGCTGAGCACCCCGCATCAGTGAGGGATTTCCATTGCACGCGTGCGCGGGCCACCGCGTCCGGGCTGGTGCCGTCAAACAGGATGCAGACACGCTCCAGCGCCGTCACCTCTTCCGCCGTGACCTCCGCGCCATCCACCGTCATCAGGCAGCTGGTGCCGGTCACCGGCGTGGTCTCATGGCTGAGCAGGACAGGCTGAAGCGCGTCATGGGGGCCGCCAACCAGACCATGGGGAAGAAACTGATCCTCCGCCCCCAGCCACAAGCGTTCGTCCAGACGTGCGATCCGCTGCTGGTCCTGCGCGCGCACAACAATGCGCCACCCGGCGCCAAGCGCCTTGTCGAGGAGGACCGGCAGCGTCTCTTCTAGCGAACGCCGGGTCAGGTGATAGAAATAGGCCGCCCCCATGGTCTGTGTCTCAGCCTGCCTCAGTCCGCTTCAAACATGTTCTGCACCAGGCGGCTCAGCGCCATGACGCCCCAGCCGGTGGCGCCTTTGGGCGCATAATCAGTATCAGTTTTGACGGACGCCACACCGGCGATATCAAGATGGATCCATGGGGTGTCGTCCTGAACAAAGCGCTGCAGGAACTGGGCTGCGGTAATGGACCCAGCGGCGCGGCCACCGATGTTCTTCATATCCGCAATGCGCGATTTCAGAAGATCATCATACGCCTTGCCCAAGGGCAGACGCCACGCGCCCTCACCCTCGGCATCGGCAGCCTTGAGGAAGGCATTGCAGAGCGCATCGTCGTTGGAGAACACACCGGCATTCTCATGGCCAAGGCCGATGATAATCGCGCCGGTCAATGTGGCAAGATCAATCATGCCAACCGGTTTGAACCGCTCTTGCGCATACCACATCACATCACACAGCACCAAACGCCCCTCGGCGTCGGTATTGATCACCTCTACAGTGTCACCCTTCATGGATCTGATGACATCGCCGGGACGGGTGGCATTGCCCGACGGCATATTTTCCACCAACCCAACCAGGCCCACGACATTGGCTTTGGCCTTGCGCAGGGCGAGCGCGCGCATGGTGCCGGCCACAACACCTGCGCCACCCATGTCCATGGTCATGTCTTCCATGCCCGCACCCGGCTTTAGCGAGATACCCCCGGTGTCAAAAACCACGCCTTTGCCGACCAGTGCAAGTGGGGCGTCCCCGTCTTCGCCGCCGTTCCAATGCATCACCACAACTTTGGACGGGCTGGCAGAACCTTGGCCAACACAGAGCAGCGTCCGCATGCCCAGCTCTTCCAGCTGGTCCTCTTCCAGCACCTCAACCTTGAGCCCGAGGCTCTCCATCTCGGCCAGACGGTTGGCAAATTCGGTGGTGGTCAACACATTTGCAGGCTCATTGACCAGATCACGGGTCATATGCACGCCCTCGGCCACCGCAGCCAGTGGGGCATAGACCGCTTCGATATCGGCAGAGGATTTATGCGCGATCACCACTTCGGCCTCAGACGCAGATTTGTCGCCGGTTTTATGATCGTCAAAGCGATAGTCCCGCAGCGCCATCCCCAGTGCCAGATCCGCCGCGCGGGGCATGGAACCAGCCATCACGGTGATGGTCTTGCCATCGCCGCGTGCAGCCAGTTTTGCCCCTGCCTTGCGTGCGTCTACGGCACTGATCTTGCGCGGGGTGACCAGAATATCCAGCGCCTCAGCCTTCATGCCGGCAGGCCAGGCCAGTGAGATCACATCGCCCGCCTTGGTCTTTTCAAAGCTCTTCGCCTCGACCAAACGCGCCAGCGCGCCTTTGGTCAGCCGGTTTGCGGTGCGTGCAGCCTGCCCCAATGTCCCTTCGGGGGTGATCTGTACCACCACGCGACCCTCAATGTCGGAGAGGGTCTTGGGATCAAAGTCAACAAAACGTGTCGGGGTCAGCGGGCGCATATGTGGGGCTCCTGTCAGGGTCAAATCCTCAATTCCCAACAGGTAACTTGCCTGTGCGACAATGACTAGAGGCAGATGCGCGGGCAGGCCAAGACCAAGCCCATCGCGCAGATCCACTGACCAGCTAACAAGGTGGTCACGGCTGACTGTCGCCCGTGCTCAGAATGCAGTTTTCCCCGGCAAACAAATCCTCTAAGGTCGCCACAAAACAAGGACAGTAGGGTCTGGGGGGATCGAGTGTCACGATACGACAGATATGTGCTGTCCCAATACCTGCTGTTTTTCGGGTTCTTTGCCTTGATTCTGGTGGCAGTATTCTGGATCAATCGCGCGGTTGTGCTGTTTGACCGTCTGATCGGTGACGGACAGTCTGCATTGGTATTTCTGGAGTTCACGGCACTTGCGCTGCCGAATCTGGTGCGCATGGTGCTGCCCGTTGCCGCCTTTGCGGCCTCGGTCTGGGTGACCAACCGGCTCAACAGCGAGAGCGAGCTGACAGTGCTGCGGGCCACCGGCACCAGCCCCTGGCAAATGGCCAAACCGGCGCTGGCCTTTGGCCTGATTACGGCGGCAATGATGTCGATCCTGACCCATATTCTCCTGCCGGCCTCAATTGCCACACTCGAACAACGCGAATCCGAGGTTGCCCGCAATGTGACGGCCAAGCTGTTGAGCGAGGGCGATTTTCTGCATCCGGCGCGCGGAGTGACCTTTTACATCGGACGAATTGATCCTGATGGCACCCTGAATGATGTGTTCCTGTCTGACCGCCGCAACCCCGAAGAAAGCGTCACCTACACCGGCGGCAAGGCCTATCTGGTGCGAGACGACGACAAGACCCATCTGGTGATGGTCGATGGCATGTCCCAGCGCACCGACACGGAAACCCGGCGATTGTCCTCAACCATATTTTCTGATTTTTCGTATGATATCAGCAGCCTTGCCAATAAAGCTGAGACCAGAACCCGCAACATCCGCGCCATCCCCAGCCTTGAACTGCTGCGCGAGACGCCAAAGCTGATCGCTGAAGGGTCCTATAGTGCAGGCGCACTGGCCGAAGAACTGCACCTACGGTTTGCCCGCGCGCTGGTCTGTCTTGCGGTGGTGCTGATCGGCTTTGCCTCGTTGATGCTGGGCGGGTTCTCACGGTTTGGCGTCTGGCGGCAAGCATTCCTGGCCTTTGTGCTGTTGATCTTTGTCGAAGGACTGCGTGGGGTGGTGTCTGAACCGGTGTTACAGGATGCCGATCTCTGGCCGTTGATCTATCTACCCACGGTGATCGGACTTGCCGTGGGGCTGCTGTTTCTGCAACTGGCGGCCAAGCCGTTGGGACCAATTGTTACGCGCCATCGCCATCAACGTCGGGAGCGCACGGCATGACACTGGATCTTTATTATGCGCGCCGGTTTCTGCAATGGTTTGCAGTGATTTGTAGTGTTTTGTTAACCCTTGTGATCCTGATCGACCTAAATGAGCAGATCCGCCGATTTGACGCGCAGGACCTTTCCTTTGGTCAACTGTTTGGTCTGACGCTGCTGAATGCGCCCGCTGCCCTGAGCGAATTTCTACCGCTGATCATGATCCTGACCACCATCGTGCTGTTCATCGGCCTTGCCCGCAGCAGCGAATTGGTGGTGACCCGCGCCATTGGCCGTTCGGGCATCCGGGCGCTGGCGGCGCCTGTCCTGTTGGCAGCGCTGATCGGTGTTCTGGCCGTTAGCACGCTGAACCCGATTGTGGCCGCGACCTCCAACCGCTACCGTGATCTGGCAGAGACCTACCGCAATGGCGGCCCCGCCGCCCTGTCGCTGACCGGCGAAGGTCTTTGGCTGCGCCAGGGTGGCGCGCAGGGCCAATCAGTGATCCACGCCACCGGCTACAGTGGCGATCCTGAGAACATTACGCTGCATGAGGTAACGATCCTGTCCTACGGTCCCGAAGGCCGCCCAATCCGCCAGACGCTGGCCGATGCGGCCGCGCTGGACGGTGGAGACTGGGTTCTGACCAAGGCCAAGGTCTGGCCCCTGATTGTTGGCGTGAACCCGGAAACCAACGCTGAACACCACCCGACGCTACGGCTGTCCACCACGCTGACGTCCGAGAGGATCCGTGACACGCTGGGCACTGCCACAGGCATCTCTGTCTACGATCTGCCCTCGACCATCCGCGAGCTGTCAGAGGCCGGTTTTTCCACCAAACGCTACGAAGTCTGGCTACAGGTTGAGCTGGCGCGCCCGTTGTTTTTGATTGCCATGGCACTGGTTGGTGCTGCATTTACCATGCGACACGCCCGCTTTGGTGGCACCGGGCTTGCGGTATTAACCGCGGTTCTGCTGGGATTTGGGCTATATTTTCTGCGCAATTTCGCCCAAATTCTGGGAGAAAACGGTCAGGTTCCTGTGGCACTGGCCGGATGGGCTCCACCAGTTGCGGCCATCCTGTTGACGATGGGATTACTCTTACATGCCGAGGACGGATAACATGCGCGGCGCCCTGCTTCTTTCGACGGTTCTGCCTTGGCTGACCCTGGGTGCGCTTGCCCTGCCCGACACAGGGCGCGCGCAGGGGCTGACACCGGTCGCATCTGCGTCCAACGCCAGCAACGCCCCCGCGATCCTGGTAGCTGATCAATTGTTCATCACACCGGACCGCACCCTGGTGGCCGAGGGCAATGTCGAGGCGTTTCAAGACGGTGTCCGGCTACGTGCCCAGAAGATCACGTTTGATCAGACGCAAGGGGCATTGCAGATCGAAGGGCCCATTCGCATTGACGAGGGCGGCGACATTACCATTCTGGCCGATGCGGCCGAATTGGATCGTGACCTGCGCAATGGTCTTCTGACGGGCGCGCGGATGGTGTTCCAGCAGCAGCTGCAACTTGCCTCGCTGCAAATGACACGGGTGAACGGGCGTTACACGCAGCTCTACAAAACCGCCGTGACGTCCTGCCATGTCTGCAACGATGGGCGTCCACCGCTCTGGCAAATCCGCGCGGAGCGGATCACCCATGACCAGCAGGAACGCCAGCTCTATCTTGAGAACGCACAATTGCGGGTGTTGGACACGCCGATCTTTTACTTTCCGGGCATCCGCCTGCCGGATCCGACACTGGAACGCGCCAACGGATTTTTGATCCCGTCAATCCGCACGACGTCCAACCTCGGCACCGGGGTGAAAGTCCCTTATTTTCTGACCATCGGTCCCCATCGCGATCTGACCCTGTCGCCGTATCTGTCGTCGCGCACCCGGACGCTGGATATGCGCTATCGTCAGGCCTTTCGGCATGGCGAGATAGAACTCAACGGCGCCTATACCCGCGATGAGCTATACCGTGACGAGGATCGCGGCTATGTTTTTGCCGAGGGCCGCTTTGACCTGCGCAACGCCTACAAGCTGCGATTTGATCTTAAGACTGTATCTGACGATGCTTATCTGGTGGACTATGGCCTGCAGGATCTGGACCGGCTGCGTTCTGAGGTGGTCATTTCCAAGGTACAACGCGATAGCCTATTCCGGGCCAGCGCAATCTCCTACAAGACGCTGCGTGACAGCGAAAATCAGGATCTGATCCCCGCCTCCATCGGCAATATCTACTACGAGCGGCGATTCTTTCCGTCACAGATCGGTGGCGAACTGCGGCTGTCCCTGGAGACACACGGGCACAATAGAACCTCGGACATCGAAGGCGATCTGACCGACCCGGGCGGGCGTGATGTCGGGCGCGCCACGATTGATGTGGATTGGCGCCGCAGTTGGCGGTTCAATAGTGGGCTGGTGGCAGAATGGTCGCTCGGCGCGGCCGCGGATACCTTTGCTGTCTATGACGACAAGGTCTTTGCCAACAACACTTCGCGGCTCAGCCCGCGCAGTGCTCTGACCTTCCGCCTGCCAATGACAAGGCGCGAACAATCTGGTGCGACCCAATTTCTGGAACCGATACTGCAAATCGGCTGGACCGACAAAGGCGACACCGCCGTCCCCAACGACGAGAGCAATTTTGTAGAGTTTGATCGCGGCAATCTTCTGGAGCTGTCCCGCTTTCCAGCGACAGATGCCCGCGAAGACGGCATTGCCGTGGTTTACGGGTTAAACTGGGCGCGCTATTCCCCCTCTGGCTGGCAGGCCTCGGCCACCGTTGGACAGGTGTTTCGTGACGCAGACGACGGGCGATTCACCAAAAGCTCAGGACTTGGCGGCACCTCATCGGATCTATTGCTGGCGGCACAGCTGAAACTGAATGATGATTTGGCGATTTCCACACGCGGCCTTTTGAACGGGTCATTGAACTTTTCCAAGGCCGAGGTCCGGGGCGACTGGATGACCGAACGCAGCCGCCTGACCAGCACCTATATGTGGCTGGGCACCGATCCGGCGGAAGGCCGCTCCGAGGAAACCTCGGAGATCTGGTTCGACGGCGCTTACGAAGTTTCCCCCGGCTGGACGGCCAGCGCCAGTTTGCGCTACGACATCTCAGACGCCCGTGCCACCCGCGCGGGGCTTGGGTTGGTCTATTCCAATGAATGCGTGACGGTCGATCTTTCGGTCAACCGGCGCTATACATCGACAACAAGTGTTGAGCCGACAACGGATTTCGGCTTTACCATCGCGTTAAACGGGTTCTCCGTGGACAGCGGCAGCAAGAAGTACAGGCGATCATGCAAAAACACCTGAGTTTCCGGCCCCAAGGTGCGGCCCCCCTCCTTCAGCAATTGACCCGGACCACAGCCGCGCTGGCGTTCGTCGCCGTCGCGACGCTGGTGCCTGCACCGGTCGTCGCCCAAGGGCTGTTTGCCCCGGCTGTGACCGTGAATGATACGGTTGTCACCAATTACGAATTGCAACAGCGCGCCCGTTTCCTGACCCTGCTGCGCGATCCCGGCGATCCGTTGAAAAAGGCGCGCGAGGATCTGATCCTGGACCGCCTGAAGCTGGATGTGCTGGCGCAAGCCGGCATCGAGCCGACAGAGGAAGAGATTGCCGAGGGCATGAGCGAACTCGCCAGCCGCGCCAACCTCAGCCTGCAAGAATTCCTGAATGTGCTGGGCCAAAACGGCGTGGCACCTGAAACCCTGCGGGATTTCACCCGTGTGGGCATCGCATGGCGTGAATATGTCGCGGCACGCTATCTGGCTCAGGCCCGCCCCAGCGAAGATGAAATCGACCGTGCCATGGGGCTGTCCGGCTCTGGTGGAGTAGAAGTTCTGCTCTCTGAATTGATCATGCCGATCAACGCTCAAAACGCACCTCAGGTTGAGGACATCGCCCAACAGGTGAGCCGGATCAGCACCACTGGCGCCTTCTCTCAGGCAGCACAGCAATATTCAGCAACGGCCACCCGGCAGAGCGGCGGTCGGCTGCCCTGGATGCCGCTGACCAATCTGCCACCGCAGTTGCAACAGGTGGTGCTGGGCCTGCGTCCAGGCGAGGTGACCGCCCCGCTGCCGCTGGATGGGGCCGTCGCCCTGTTCCAGTTGCGTGATCTGCGCGAAACCAGCGGCGCCGCCCCCAGCTACGCCGCCATCGAATACGCGGCCTACTACCTGCCCGGAGGCCGCACCCCCGAGGCGCTGGCCGCAGGCACCAAGGTTGCAAACGCCATCGACACCTGTGACGATCTCTACGGCGTGGCCAAGGATCAGGATCCGTCTGTGCTGGACCGTGAAACTCTGGCCCCGGCAGAGATCCCACAGGATATCGCCATTGAGCTGGCCAAGCTGGATCCCAATGAAACCTCGCTGGCTCTGACCCGCAACAATGGCCAGACCCTGATGCTGCTGATGCTCTGTGGCCGCACCGCAGAGGTGAACGCCGAAGCCAGCCGCGAAAGCGTCGGCAACGCGCTGACCCAGCAGCGGCTCGGGGCCTTTGCCGACAGCCTGCTGGAGCAGCTGAAAGCTGACGCGCGGATCAGCGACGAATGAGCCGCCCTGCCCGCCCCTTGCCCATCGCGCTCAGCTGTGGGGAACCGGCGGGCATTGGCCCGGAACTGGCGGTGAAGGCCTGGCAGGAGCTGCGCGACAGTTGCCCCTTCCTGTGGTTAGGCGATCCACGGCACCTGCCCACGGGAACAGACTGGCAAGAGATCACCAATGCCGCTGAGGCCGTCGATGTCAGCGCCAGCGCGATGCCTGTGCTGCGGGTCGACTTTGCCGCCCCAACCGTGCCCGGACAGCTCAACCCCGACAATGCCGCCGGTGTCATCTGCGCCATCGAGGCCGGTGTCGCGCTGGTGCAATCCGGTGAGGCCAGCGCGCTCTGTACCGCGCCGATCCACAAGAAGGCGCTGATGGATGGGGCGCAGTTTCCCTTCCCCGGCCATACCGAATTCCTCGCCCATCTCGGCAATGTTCAGAATGTGGTGATGATGCTGGCCAGCCCGGCGCTGCGGGTGGTGCCTGCGACCATCCATATTGCCCTCGCGGAGGTGCCAAAGGCGCTGACCGCCGCGCGCCTGCGGGCCACCATCGAAATCACCGCCCAGGGGCTGCGCGATCAGTTTGGCCTGGCGCACCCAAGGATCGCAATTGCAGGTCTCAATCCCCATGCCGGCGAAGAGGGTGCCATGGGCCACGAAGAACTGGATTGGATGCGCGCGCTGATTGCCGATATGCAGGGCGGCGCCTATACGCTCTCTGGGCCGCATCCCGCCGACACGATGTTCCACGCGGCAGCCCGCGCCCGCTACGACGCGGCGATCTGCATGTATCACGATCAGGCGCTGATCCCGATCAAGACGCTGGATTTCGACCGCGGCGTCAATGTCACGCTGGGGCTGCCCTTCATCCGCACCTCGCCGGACCATGGCACCGCCTGCGACATCGCCGGTCAGGGCCTCGCCAACCCCTCCAGTCTGATTGAGGCGCTGCGGCTGGCGCAGTCCATGGCGCGCAGCTGACCGGGCAAATGGCCCGCAGACAGAACGCCGGCACTTGAAACTTCTTCTGGCCGGAAATATCCCCGCCGGAAGCATGAAAATCATGGCGCGTCCCTCGCGCCCCGTCCCAAGGTACCGATGATATGAGCGCTATCGACTCCCTTCCTCCCCTGCGTGAGGTGATCGAGACTCACCAGCTTCTGGCGCGCAAATCGCTGGGCCAGAACTTTCTCCTTGATCTGAACCTGACCGCCAAAATCGCGCGGCAGGCTGGTGACCTCAGCGAGTGTGATGTGCTGGAAATCGGTCCCGGCCCCGGCGGTCTGACACGGGGCTTGCTGGCAGAGGGTGCGCGTCGCGTATTGGCGGTGGAGAAGGACAGTCGCTGCATTCCCGCGCTGGCGGAAATTTCCGACGCCTATCCCGGCCGGTTGCAGGTGATAGAAGGCGACGCGCTGGAGGTGAACCCGCTCACCCATCTGACCCCTCCGATCCGCATTGCCGCCAATCTTCCCTATAACGTCGGCACCGAGCTGCTGGTGCGCTGGCTGACGCCGAAGGCCTGGCCGCCGTTCTGGCAGAGCCTGACCCTGATGTTCCAGCGTGAGGTCGCGGAGCGGATCGTGGCCGTGCCGGGCAGCAAGGCCTATGGGCGTCTGGCGTTGCTGGCGCAATGGCGTGCCGATGCTCGTATCGTGCTGTCGCTGCCGCCCGAAGCCTTTAGCCCGCCGCCCAAGGTTCACAGCGCCGTGGTGCATCTGACCGCCCTGGACTCCCCCCGCTATCCTGCTGACGCCGGCACATTGAACAAGGTCGTTGCGGCGGCCTTCAACCAGCGCCGCAAGATGCTGCGCGCCAGCCTCAAGAGCGTGAGCCCTGATATTGAGGATCATCTGACCGCCGTTGGCATTCCGCCGACCGAGCGGGCCGAACAGATTGGGCTGGAGGCGTTCTGCGCGCTGGCCCGCAGCCTGAAGCCTCTGGACTGACCTTTGCTTTGCAACATGTCAGCAACGCCTCTGCCAAATAGAAAACCCGGTCTCATCTGAGACCGGGTTTTTTTCCCATCCACGGTGTGCCAGATTTCATCAATCTGACGTCACGGATCTATTCCGCGGCTTCCGGCGCATCCGCAGCCGGGGGTTTTGGCTTGGGCTTACGCCGTGCTGCTGGTTTGCGCTCGGGTGCGGGAGCGACATCGTCCGTCTCTGCCACGGGCGCCGCAGCGGCTGCGGACGTATCACCAGTTTTGGCAGCGCCGCCTTTGGTCTCCTCGGCATGCGCAGCATCAGCTTTTGGCTGCGGCTTGCGGCTGCGTGGCTTGCGCGCCTGAGGCTTCTGCGGCTTGCTCTCGCCCTCGGCGCCAGCAGGGGCCTGATCGCGGCTTTCAGGTGTTGCGACAAGGCCGCTTTCACCATTGCTATCGCGCGGGTCTAGCACATCGGGTTGCGGCGCTGCAGCCGGATCATCGTTGCGGCTGCCCGCTTCGCGTTCCTGACGCTCGAGCCGTTCGGAACGCTCGCGGTCCCGCTCTGCCTGGCGTTCGCGGTTTTGCCGCTCCTGCTCTTCGCGGCGCGCGTCAATTTCGCGTTGTGCTTCGTTTAACATCCGCAGGTAATGCTCTGCGTGTTGTTGAAAATTCTCGGTGGCAACACGATCATTGCTCAACTGGGCATCACGCGCCAACTGATTATATTTATCGATGATCTGCTGCGGCGTGCCGCGTACCTTGCCCTCGGGACCGGAGCTGTCGAACACGCGGTTGACAACATTTGCCCCTGCGGGGCGGTTCCGGTTTGACTTGGAACGCGAACGTGATTTGGACGATCTCATATGCCTAACGTCAGCCTTGATTGTATTTGTCGTGGATCCACACCAGCGCGCCTCTGCGCCGGATCATCGACCATTTTGGGCTTGATGTCGCCGGGAGGTATTTTGCACCTCACCCGAAGGCGACCTCTCTGAGTAATCATGTTCCGCCTGTTCAGACAAGGGGTTGGATGGGATTATCCACTCTTTTTCTTACGAAACTGCGGATTTACGCGTGGATGACGGTGTTATCGGGCGTTTTCGCCACAGTTTCGGGCGCAAACCACCCTATCGCGCCCATCCAGGTCCTGGATGACGCGGATGTCGGTCAGCCCTGCGTCCACCAGAAAACGCGAGACGTCTGCGGCCTGGGTTGGCCCGATTTCTACAAAAACCCGCCCCTCTGGGCTAAGGTGCTCCGGCAGCTGTTCCGCGATCACGCGATAGGCCCCCAGCCCGTCGCCACCATCAGTGAGGGCCATCTCAGGCTCATGGCCGCGCACCTCGTCAGACAACCCATTCATTTCATCTAGCGCAATATAGGGCGGATTCGACACGATAAGGTCAAACCGCCCCACCACCTGCGAAAACCAGTCAGATTGCAGGATCTCGGCGCGCGGCTCCACCCGGTGCAGCACCGCATTGGCGCTGGCTTGCAAGCAGGCCGCCTCGCTCAGATCCACCCCCAGGCCAGTGGCCTCAGGCATCTCCGCCAGCAGTGTCACCAAAATGCAGCCCGATCCAAGACCGAGATCCAACACCCGCGCAAAGGGTTCAGCCAGTGCCGCCTCAATCAGGCATTCGGTTTCCGGACGCGGATCCAGCACATCACCAGAGACCTTGAACCGCCGTCCGTAGAATTCCCGCTCACCGACCAGATGCGACACCGGCACCCGGATGGCGCGCAGGGCAATCAGCTGCTCATAACGTTCGGCAATCTCCGGGGCCAAATCTTCGGGCGCAATCAAGGTGACACGGCTGGCCTCGATCCGGGCGGCATGGGCCAGCAGGACGCGGGCATCGCGCGCCGGATCGGGCACGCCGGCCGCGCGCAGGCGCGAGGCCGCAGCCGCCATCGCCTGAGCAGCTGTCTGTGGTGCGTTCATTGGCCCATCTCGGCCAACAGTCGCGCCTGATCATCCGCCGTCAGCGCGTCGATGATTTCATCCAGGTCGCCCTGCATGATCTGATCCAGCTTATAAAGCGTCAGGTTGATGCGGTGATCCGACATCCGCCCCTGCGGGAAATTATAGGTGCGGATCCGTTCGGAGCGATCACCAGAACCGACCTGACTGGCGCGATCAGCTGAGCGTTCGCTGTCGATCCGCTGGCGCTCCAGATCATAGAGCCGGGTCCGCATCACCTGCATGGCAATCTCGCGGTTACGATGCTGGGATTTTTCAGAGCTGACAACAATGATGCCGGTCGGGATATGGGTGATCCGCACGGCGGAATCTGTGGTGTTCACATGCTGGCCGCCAGCACCAGAGGCCCGCATGGTGTCGATCCGCAGATCGCCGGGATCAATGCGCAGATCCACATCCTCGGCCTCGGGCAGAACCGCGACAGTGGCGGCGGAGGTGTGAATGCGGCCACCGGATTCCGTCACCGGAACTCGCTGCACGCGGTGGACGCCGGATTCATACTTCAGCCGGGCAAAGACGTTTTCGCCCTTCACATGGGCCACCACTTCTTTCAGCCCGCCCAATTCGGTGGTCTGCTCTTCGATGATCTCAAATCCCCAACCCCGTGCCTCGGCGTAGCGCTGATACATGCGCAAGAGATCACTGGCAAAAAGAGCCGCCTCGTCGCCGCCGGTGCCGGGGCGGATTTCCAGCATAGCCGGACGTGCGTCAGCCTCATCACGTGGCAACAGCGCCAGTTGCAGCGTGTGTTCCGCCTCAGGCAGAGCGGCGCGCAGCTGCGGCAATTCCTCTTCAGCGAGCTCTGCCATATCGGGATCCGCCAACATCTGTTCGGCCTCTTCCAGATCGGACAGCAGCCGGCGATAGGCGGTGATCTGCTCCGCAACCGGGCGCAGGTCGGAATATTCCTTGGCCAAAGCCGCGATATCCGCACCGGCAACGCCCTCAGCCATTGCAGCCTCAAGATACTGGAACCGTTGCAAAATTTGTTCAAGGCGGTCTTCGGGGATCATGCGCGCAATGTCCGTTCTGATCTGTCTTTGGCGAAAGCTGCCCTTGTGATATGCTAGGGTCATGCAACATGCCAGTCCTCATATCGTGGGAACGGACCGCCTGGAGCGCCGCGCCCGTGCCGTTATTCACCCCGAAAACAATGCTGTGCCCCCAGGTCGGCAGTTGATGCGGCTTCTTGGTCTTGTGCTGCTGTTTCATACCATCGCGACAACTGTCCGAGCGGATGTGACCGCTCCGAACGGCCGCACCATTGACTGCTATTGTACCGACAAGACAGGCAGCCGGATCGAATTGGGTGAATTTATCTGCCTTCAAGTTGATGGGCGCATGTTCACGGCCCAATGCCAGATGTCGCTGAACGTACCAATGTGGCGCGAGGTACAGCAGGGGTGCCTTGCAGCTGAGACCCATGAGGCACCTGCGGCCTCGAGAGCGGCCAATCCGCTTCCGCGGATCTGACCCTGCTAACAATCGTCTTGCCGCCTCAGCCCTGCCAGCGAACTATTGCGGCGCAGGCTCCATCTGCGCGATCCAGCTGTTGATCCGGTCGTTATTGGCCCCCAGATCGGAGCGGCCAAAGCGCAGCCGGGCATAGACCTTGAGCAATTCACCATCCTGCCGCGCCGTGGTGTAATCTGGAAACCCCAAAAGCCGGGTGCGGGTCACATAGGTGACCATCTCATCCTCGACCGAGCCCGCAAGGACCCTGGTGCGTGCTGCGTTGCTGGCAACAATATGGAACCGCGCCAACCCATCCTCACCACTGCGCACGACACGGAATACACCACCGCGAAATGTCTTATCCTCAGAGAATTCTGGCTGGGTGTTCCAGTCCAGCGGGTCACTGGGGGCAAGGCGGATAAAGCCAAGCACCACAACAATGGCTGCGATGCTCAGCCAGATGAATATCACCACACGACCCATATGGTCCGCTCTCCCTCGTGGCGGCTGCCACCGGGCAGCACACCTTATTTGGTTGTAACGCCAGGCAAGATGCACAGCAGCTCGTATAGCAGGTTCGCTGCCGTCAGCGCCGTATTGCCGGACGTGTCGTAGGGGGGTGACACTTCGACCATGTCACACCCAACAATATTCAGCCCCCGCAAAGCCCGGATCAATTCCAGCGCCTGCGGCGTTGTCAGCCCGCCGATTTCCGGCGTGCCTGTTCCCGGTGCATATGCCGGATCAAGACTATCAATATCATAGGACACGTAGACAGGCCTATTGCCGATATCGCGACGAATTTCCGCACCCATGCCGTGCAGAGAGCGGTTCCACAGCTCGCTTGCCGGAAAATGCTGAAATCCCCAGCTTTGCGCCTCTTTAAAGTCGCTGGCACCATAACCTGTGCCACGCAGGCCGATCTGGTAGGTCTTGTCGGCGACAATCAGACCCTCCTCATAGGCACGACGGAACACGGTGCCATGGGTCTCGCGCTCGCCGAACATATCGTCGTTCACATCCGCATGGGCATCGACATGGACCAAGGCGACGGGACCGTATTTTTCAGCAATGGCGCGCAGGATCGGCAGGGTGATCGAATGGTCGCCGCCCATCGCAACCGGTGTCACATCACTGGCCAGAATGGCGCTGTAGCTTTCCTGGATGATACGCAGGCTGTCGGGCAGAGAGAACGTATTGATCGCCAGATCGCCGATATCGCCAATGTTCAGGCTGTCGAACGGCGCCGCGCCAGAGGTCATGTTGTAGGGGCGGATCATCGCGCTTTCGGCGCGGATCTGCTTCGGCCCAAAGCGGGTGCCAGAGCGCCAGGAGGTGCCGATATCCATCGGCACGCCCAGAATGGCTACGTCCAGCCCGTCCAGCGAGGTGGCCTGTGGCAGCCGCATGAAGGTGTTCGGACCGGAAAACCGTGCCAGATCATTGCCGCTGATCGGTTGATTGAAGTCAGTCATTGTCTCTCATATTCCAGCCAAGAAGGCAGATAATTTCGGTCGCCACATGGGCGCCTGCGATGGCGGTGGCGCCGGTGGTGTCAAACGGAGGGGAAACCTCCACCACGTCGCCGCCTTTGATATTGATGCCTGCAATCTCGCGCAGGATGCGCGACGCCTGCGCCGAGGTCAGCCCGCCCCAAACCGGCGTGCCGGTGCCCGGCGCATAGGCTGGATCAAGACAGTCAATATCGAAGGTCAGATAGGTCGGCCGGTCGCCAAGGATCGCCTTGATCCGTTTCGCGGTCTCAACCGGGCCGATGTCATGCACGGTGGGCGCGTCGATGATGTTCACACCCAGCGTATCGTCATTGGTGGTGCGGATCCCGACCTGAACGGATGTTTTCGGATCCACAAGGCCCATTTTCACGGCCTTGTAGAACATGGTCCCATGGTCGATCCGGTCCATATTGTCGTCGGGCCAGGTGTCGGTATGGGCATCAAACTGCAACAGCGAGATCGGGCCGTGTTTCTCGGCATAGGCCTTGAGGATCGGAAAGCTGATATAATGATCCCCACCCAAGACGACCGAGGCCGTGTCGGTCGCCAGAATACCGCGAATATGATCCGTCAACGCCGCCGGAAATGCCGGAACATCCGCGTGATCGAAAGCCAGATCACCATAATCGGCAATGGCCAGTGTGCTCAGCGGTTTATGTGGCCAGCCATAGGGTTCGTCCGGGCTTTGCAGGCAAGACGCCTCGCGGATTGCGCGGGGACCCAGCCGTGTTCCGGGCCGGTTGGTCACCGCCTGATCAAACGGCACGCCCGTGACCGCGATATCCACCCCGGTCAGATCCTTGGTATATTTGCGTCGCAGAAAGGAGGTCGCTCCACCAAAGGTGATCTCAAAGCTGAGACCTTTCATATCCTCACGCGTAAAGGCGTGATCGATCATGTGCTTTGCGTCTTCTAGCGCCATTCTGCGCCTCCTTGTGATGCACCTGCTGTTTGATCAAATAGCGGGTCACATTGTCCTTGTCACCCGTCGTTGGATGCGTTGACCGCTGGCTGTGCTCTCTCGACCAGACGGGCGAAAAACGACGCCCCAATCGGCGCGATCTCATCGTTGAAATCGTACTTCGGATGATGCAGCCCGGCGCTGTCGCCCTGCCCCAGAAACAGATAGGCACCGGGGCGGGCCTGAAGCATGTAGGAGAAATCCTCCGCCCCCATTTCGCGCCCGGCCTCGGCCTCCACATTCTCAGGACCCGCAACCTCGCCCGCGACGCTGGCCGCAAAACCCGTCTTGGACGCGTCATTGATGGTGGCAGGGTAACCCACCTCATAGTCCAGCTCAGCCTCAACACCGTAGCTTGCTGCCTGCCCCGCAACAATTTCCTTCATCCGCCGCATCACCATCTCCTGCACACGCGGATCAAAGGTGCGCACGGTGCCGTTGATATAGGCGGTGTCAGGGATCACGTTATCGACGGTGCCGGTGTGGATCTGGGTGACAGAGACCACGAGATCGTCCAGCGCATAGTGGTTGCGCGACACAATCGTCTGGATCGCCTGCGCCATGCCGCAGGCCGCCATCACCGGATCGCGGGTTTCATGCGGCATGGCCCCATGGCCGCCGACGCCCTGAATATTGATGTGGAAGGTATCAACTGCCGCCATCAACGGCCCCGGCGTGGTGGCAAAGGCCCCAACAGGCAGGCCCGGCGCATTATGCAGCGCATAGACCTCACCAATGTTGAACCGCTCCATGATGCCCTCTTCGACCATGATGCGGGCGCCGCCGATGGCTTCCTCCGCAGGCTGGAAGATCAGCGCCACGCGGCCTTTGAAATTCCGCGTCTCCGCGAGGTATTTCGCGGCCCCCAAAAGCATGGTGGTGTGACCATCGTGACCACAGGCGTGCATATTGCCCGCATGACCTGAGACATAGTCGACCCCCGTTTCTTCCGGGATGGGCAGCGCGTCCATATCGGCGCGCAACCCAATGGTCGGCCCGTCGCCTGCGTCATTGCCCTGCCCGTTGATGATCGCCACCATACCGCTGGTCGCGATTCCCTCATGCAGCTCATCCACACCAAATTCGCGCAGCCGCTCAGCGACAAAGGCCGCGGTTTTTGGCAGGTCCAGCGCCAACTCGGGGATCTGGTGCAGATGCCGACGCCAGGTCTTCATCTCGTCGGCATAGTCGGCAATTCGGTTCACAACCGGCATTGGGGTGGACTCCTTGGTCAGACTCGGGATTGATGCATCTGACACTGGAACAAGAGCCGCCGCAATGCCCGAAACCGATCTCATCCACAATGAAACTGCCGGCATTGAACGGCTGTTGGAAATCATGCGCCGCTTGCGGGATCCAAAGGGCGGCTGCCCCTGGGATATCGAGCAGAATTTTGCAAGTATCGCGCCCTATACCATTGAAGAGGCTTACGAAGTTGCCGACGCAATTGAGCGTGAAGCCTGGGATGAGCTGAAGGGGGAACTGGGCGATCTGCTGTTTCAATCGGTGTTTCATGCCCAAATGGCGGCAGAGGCCGGGCATTTCACCTTTCAGGATGTGGTCACCACCATGTCCAACAAGATGGTGTCGCGCCATCCGCATGTCTTTGGCGATGAGAGCCGCGAAAAATCCGCCGACCAGCAGACCGCCGACTGGGAGGCGATCAAGGCGGCGGAACGCGCTGACAAGGCACAACGGGGCACCTTGGATGGCGTTGCGGTTGGCCTGCCCGCCCTTCTGCGCGCTTATAAGCTGCAAAAACGCGCCGCGCGCGTCGGCTTTGACTGGCCCTCGGCAGATAATGTCATCGATAAAATCGCCGAAGAATCTGCCGAACTGGTAGAGGCGCGCGACAGTTTGAGCCAGGCGGAGGTCGAGGAGGAATTCGGTGATCTGATGTTTGTGATGGCCAATCTGGGTCGTCACCTGGGTGTTGAACCAGAGGCGGCGCTGCGGGCTGCCAATGCCAAATTCACCCGCCGGTTTGAGGGCGTCGAAGCCAAGCTATCCGCCCGCGGCAAACGCCCCGAGGACAGCGATCTGACCGAAATGGATGCGCTCTGGGATGAGGTGAAGGTCGAGAGCCGCGCCGCCGCCAAAACAGACCACAAATGATCGGTCGCCCTGCACAGGCGGCCACAGCCTTGTCTCTATCGCCGTTGCGCCCCATATCCCTATAATGTTGAGATTGACCCCGATCCTATTGGCCGTGATCTATGGGCTGGTGATGTACCGCCTGTCGATATGGCGGACTCATCGCGCCCTGGACGAACAATCGACTGAGCTGGCCGATGCCCGCCTGCGTCAACTGACAGATCGCATGGCTGCCGCGCTGGAGATCAGCCATATCCCGGTTTACATCTATGAGGTCGACCCCGTGAACGGGCTGGCGGCGCCGGACGGGCGGATTTTTATCACCCGTGGGTTCTATCGCAAATATCGCAGTGGCGAGGTCAGTGACGCCGAGCTGGCCTCGGTCATCGCGCATGAGCTGGGCCATGTGGCGCTGGGGCATGCTAAAAAGCGCATGATCGACTTCTCCGGTCAGAACGCGCTGCGCACTGCCTTGATGCTGATCATCGGTCGCTTTGTTCCTTTTGTTGGTCCCTGGATCGCCAATGTCTTGACCTCTCTGCTAGCTGCCCGCCTGTCGCGCGGGGATGAATATGAGGCAGATGAATATGCGGCTGCCCTGCTGACCAAATCCGGCATCGGCACCGCGCCGCAAAAGAGCCTGTTTCGCAAGTTGGAAGAACTGACCCAGGCCCGCAGCGGCCTGGCCCCCGCCTGGCTAATGAGTCATCCCAAGACAGAGGAACGTATCGCCGCGCTGGAGCGCCTGGAACAGCGCTGGAGTAGTAAAAAGACTTGAAGATTGCGCTGCAAGACCCTGGTTTGACGTAAGAGTTATGCAATTCAGAACGGGTGTTTTGGCCTGTTGGTTTGTCTGCGGATCGCAGTGTCCCCATCTGATCGCAACCAATTCCGCGTCGGAAGCGTTTCCTTCAGAGACGCAGAGCTGACATCACCCAATGCCTGCATTGACGGAACATCGGAGACCCAACATGCGCTATTCCGTTCTTGACCTTGCCCCAGTTCCCGAAGGCCAGGACATTGCCCAATCGCTGCGCAACAGCACCGACCTAGCACAGCGGGCCGAGGCCTGGGGCTATCATCGTTACTGGCTGGCTGAACATCACAATATGCCCGGTATCGCCAGCGCTGCAACAGCCGTGCTGATCGGCCATATTGCCAGCCAGACACAATCCATCCGGGTGGGCGCCGGGGGCATCATGCTTCCAAATCATGCGCCCTATATGGTGGCAGAGGCCTTTGGCACGTTGGCCAGTCTCTATGGTGACCGGATTGATTTGGGGCTGGGCCGCGCGCCGGGCACCGATATGCAGACGGCGCGCGCACTGCGGCGCGGGTTCCAGCCGGATGACGGCACCCCCGACGGTTTCCCACATGATGTGATCGAACTGATAAACTACCTTGGCCCGGAAACATCCGAGACACGCGTGCGCGCCTTTCCCGGTCAGGGCACCGCCGTTCCAGTCTGGATTCTCGGGTCCAGCCTGTATGGGGCACAACTGGCGGCCCAGCTGGGGCTCCCTTATGCTTTTGCCTCGCATTTTGCGCCCGCAGCGCTGGAGCATGCCTTGCAAGTTTATCGCAGCACCTTTCGACCTTCCGCGCAACGTTCAGCGCCACATGCGATGATTGCTGTCAATGTCTTTGCCGCAGAGGCCGGTGCAGAAGGCGTCCGGCTTAAGACAACCATGCAGCAGGCCTTTGCCCGGTTGCATCAGGGCAAACCCGGCAAGCTGCCGCCCCCGGTGGACGATATCGACGCCCATCTGACACCGCAGATCCTGACCGGTGTGAATGAGGCGTTACGGATCTCGGCCACCGGCAGCAAAGCGACGGTAACCGCAGAACTGAGCGAGATTTTGGAACGATATCAACCGGATGAGGTGATCATAACCGGGCAGATCCATGATCACACAGCGCGACTGAGGTCGTTTGAGATCGCAGCCGAAGTTCTGAGTGCGGTCTAAGCTCAGCGGTCGCACCTGCGGATTGCCAAGGCAGACCCACCTGAACCGCTCGCCGCGCTTGTCCGGCTAGCCCAAAGCCTTGGCAATCCGCGGCAGGCGCGCCTTTTTCAGCAGCGGTCGCATCTCCCAAATGCCGCCTGACAGGCGGTTGGCCTCTGCCAGAACCGCCTCTGCAACAGCAGACATACCGTCCTGATCTTTCAGCCAACAGTCATACAGCAGTTGGTCAGGACCGATCCGTTCCAAGCCTTCCTCAGCCAGCGTGTGGCGCGGAAAATCCTTGTTGTTGACGGTGACAATACCATCCGCATGGCCCGCAATTGCAGCAGCCAGAACGTGGATATCCGCCACATCCGGCAGCCACAGCCGCGCTTCGACACCCGGCGCCGCCGCGATTTCAGCCTTGGGCCAGGTGGCGGCGATCAGGGCGATTTCACCCCGTGCCTGTGCCTCGCCCGTAGGGCCGATCTTGCGCGCCGCCCGCGCCCATTCCTCAAGAATGCGGGCGGACCAAAGCGGGGTGAAATACCCGATACCGGCCGCCCCCAACAGCATTTCCCGCATCACCGTCGGATAGAGCACGCAGGCGTCCAAGAGCAGTTTCATTGTCAGTCGCCCAGGATCAATCGAGACGGAAAAATACGGCCTTCAGATAGCCGCTTTCAGCCAGCTGAGGCAGCTGGGGATGATCTGCACCCGCATAGCCGGTGTGCAGCAGTTGACTGCGACGTCCGCCACGCCCGATTCCGCGGGCCGAAGCATTGCGGAACCGGCTAAGATCTGCCGCATGAGAACAGGAACACAGGCCCAGATACCCCCCCGGAGCCACCAGCGGCGCGGCCAGTTTGGCAATCCGCTCATAAGCCCGCAGACCGGCCTCAAGTGTTTGTTTCGACGGCGCAAAGGCGGGAGGGTCACAGATGACCACGTCGAATTGCGCACCGTCATCGCTGAGTTGGGTCAACACATCAAACGCATCGCCTTGCAGCGCTGTGAAACGATCTTCGAAACCACTGGCAACGGCGCCCTGGCGCGCCAGTTCCAGCGCAGGCGCAGAACCATCAACACAGGTCGCCTTGGCAGCACCTGCAGCCAGCATCGCCAAACCAAAACCGCCCACATGCGAAAATACGTCCAGCACCTTGGCGCCGGGTTTCACCAATTTTGCAGCAAAGGCATGATTGTCGCGTTGGTCGTAGAACAATCCCGTTTTCTGCCCACCGGTCAGGTCTGCCATATAGGTGGCCCCGTTCATCGTGACTTCAACCGCGGCCTCCGGCGCGGTGCCGTGAAGAGCGGCGCTGACATCATCCAACCCTTCCAGACCGCGGGCGCGACCGGAAGCATTTTTCAGCACCGTCGCGACGCCGGTCACCTCCTGCAAGGCAGCGGTCAACTGCTCCAGATGGGTTTCCGCCCAGGCTGCGTTTGGCTGCACCACGCAGATGTCGCCAAACCGGTCAATGACCACTCCGGGCAAGCCGTCAGATTCTGCATGAACCAGACGGTAGTAGGGCGCATCGTATAGCTGCTCACGCAGGTCCAGCGCGCGGCGCAAGCGCGTCGCGAACCAATCCTGATTGATCTCAGCCGCCGGGTCCGTGTCCAGCATACGCGCAATGATCTTGCTCTCAGGATTAACCGCGACCAGCCCCATCGACGTCATGCCGTCATCTTCCAGTACCGCAAGGGAGCCGGGGGTCAGTTTGCGAGTGCGCCGGTCGGCGACCAACTCGTTGGCATAGACCCAAGGGAAGCCGTGGCGCAGGGCACGGGCATTGGCTTTGGGTTTCAGTTTTACGCGGGCGCGCTCTGGCGCGGAGGAAGAAGCTGTCATGCGCCCCTCTTATCCGCAAGCGGCGCGTGTTGAAAGGGCGTTGAAGATGGGCGACTGCAACGCCGCCACCCGCGTGGCCCTCTGCCACGCGCGGCGCGTGAGAGCCTACCGCGTACGCGACCGCCAGCCGCCGCGCCTGCGAGGTTTGGCATCAGCCTCCAGCCCCTCGCGCAGCACAGCTGTCATTGGGTGGTCCGGCTGGGCGGTGCCGACAAGCTCCAGCAATGCGGCAATCGCCGCGCGACTGTCCATCCCATCCGGCAGGCTCAGCGCCCAGTCGAGAAATATGCTACGACACTGCCCCGGCTCAATGCCGTCAATACGATAGCTTTCGCGGATCAACCCCTTACGATCAAGGACAGCAAGCTGCGCGCCTGTCGTCGTGGTCTCAGTCATCATGACCCGTGGCTCCTTCTCTTTGCAAGGCAGCGGCAATGATCTCGCCACAGCCCTGATAGCGGTTGATCAATGCAGCCTCCAGCGCGGCCAAATCCTCAAATCCGGTGCTGCGGCAAAGGAACTGCGCCCCGCCCTCGCCCAGCGTTTCCGCGTTGATTGCCTTACCTGACACCAGCCGCGCGGCCGTCTGCACTGACCAGAATAGATCATAACCGCGCTGCAATTCAGCGGCATCTGCGGCATCCAGCCAGCCACAGGCGACAGCCCCCGCCAATCCGCAGGCCACATCCTGCGCGCGTGCATCACTCAGCAACACCCCCGCCTGGGCGATCAGCTCGATATCCATCATCCGCCCGGCGCCGGTTTTGGCATCCCAAGGACCGTTTGGCACCTTAGCCGCGGCCAGCCGCACCCGCATTTTCGCAACCTCTGGCAGGATCACAGCACGACTGCGCGCCTCGCCCAGAAACGCTGCGCGAAAATCGGTGATATCCTGCGCCAGCCCCTCGGCGGCGGGTGTCGGCACCGCCACCACGACCCGCGCGCGGGTCAGCGCCAGATGCTCCCAGACCCAGGCATCATTGCGTTGGTACTGGCAGAAGCTTTCCAGACTGGTCGCCACCGGCCCCTGCGTGCCCGAGGGGCGCAGCCGCATGTCCACCTCATAAAGCTGGCCCTGCGACATGCGGGCCGTCAGTGCGGTGATCAGCGCCTGCGTGAGCCGCGCATAATAGGGCCGTGTTGCCAGCGGCCGGGGACCCTCCGACGCCTCCGCGTTACCGGGGTCGTAGATCACGATCACATCCAGATCCGACAACGCATTGATGCGTCTGGCCCCCAATGATCCCATCGCCAGCACAGCCGCGCCACGTCCGGGCGGCGGGCCATGTTTCAAAGCAAATTGATCGACCACAACCGGCGCCAAGCCTGCGATGACTACCTCAGCGAGTTCTGCATATTGCGCGCCAGCCTCAGCCGCACCGATCAAGCCGCGCAGATGGTGCACGCCAATCCTGAAATGCCATTCCTTGCACCAGCGCCGGGTCGCATCCAGCCGGGATTCATAGTCAACCTCATGCGACAGAACCGTCTCGAGCGACTGCTCAAGCACATTCCGCGCAGGCCAGGCGTCAAAGAACGATCCCCCAATCACCGCATCAAACACGCTTGAATTGCGCGCAAGATAGCTTGCCAACGTTCCCGAGGTGCCGACGATGTCGATCAGCAGATCTATCAGCTGGGGATTGGCCTCAAACAGGGAAAACAACTGCACGCCGGCAGGCAGCCCGGCCAGAAACCCATCTAGCGCCACCAACGCCTCTGCCGGCTGAGCAGTGCGCGCCAACCGGGCCAACAGTTCTGGTTTCAGCCGTTCAAAGATCTGCGCTCCCCGCGCTGAGCGGAGAGCCGGATACGTGGGCCAACGGGCCAGGGTATCGCTGTCCAGTACCTCCGGCAGCGGCGCCTGCACCATCTCGGGCGGGGCATCAGGGGCAAAAAACCCTTCGGTCAGGCCATGGACTTCTTCCAGCCGGGCCTTGGTTGTGGCCAGCAGCTCTGCGGGGTCACGATCCATCAGACAGGCCACACGGGCAATGCCATCCTCGGATTGTGGCATCCGGTGGGTCTGGGCATCATGCACCATCTGAATGCGGTGTTCGACCTCGCGGTGTGCCACGTAGTGGGCGCCGAGCTGGTCGCAGACATCCTGTGGCACCCAGTCCTTGGCCGCCAACGCGCGCAACCCGTCCAGCGTGCCGCGCGGACGCAGGCTTTCATCACGCCCACCCGCAATCAATTGCCGGGTTTGGGTAAAGAACTCAATCTCGCGAATGCCGCCACGCCCCAGCTTCATGTCATGCCCCGGCACGTTCAGCGGCCCGCCTGTGCCCTTGTTTTCCCGGATCCGCAGACGCATGTCATGGGCATCCTGAATCGCGGCGAAATCCAAATGGCGCCGCCAGACAAAGGGCCGCAGTGTTTGCAAAAACTCCGCACCCGCCGTCAGATCCCCAGCGCAGGGACGCGCTTTGATATAGGCGGCCCGTTCCCAGGTGCGACCCAGGCTTTCGTAATACCGTTCGGCCGCTTCCATCGCCATGGCTACGGGGGTCACCGCCGGATCAGGCCGCAACCGCAGATCGGTGCGAAACACATAGCCGTCAGCCGTACGCTCGCTTAGCGTTGTGCACATATTGCGGGTGGCGCGCACCATACCCTGTCGCGCCTCGTAGAAATCATCGGGATCAAACCGCGTTTCATCGAACAGGCAGATCATGTCGATATCCGAGCTGTAGTTCAGCTCATATGCGCCCATTTTTCCCATCGCCAACAGTGTCAGTCCACCAGCGGTTTCGATATCGTCCTCGGTCAGCCCCGGCAGTTTTTTGCGGCGGATCAGGGTGGCTATCTCGGCCTTGATGGCCACATCTGCGCAAAGCTCTGCGAAATGGGTCAAGGCGGTGGTGACCTGCATCAAATCCCACGCCCCCGCCAGATCACACAGCCCGCTTAGCAGCGCCACCTGGCGTTTCGCCCGGCGCAGTCCCGGCTTCAGCTGATCAGGAGCGAGCGCGCGCACATCACTGCTGATTTGCGTCAGTGCCGCTGCTGGATCCGCAAGCGCAGGGGGCAGCCAGTCCGCCTCACGCGCGATCAGCTCCTTCAGATAGGGGCTGGATCCAGCAGCACCAGTCACCAATGCGGCCTGATCCCCCAGAAGCGCAGGTACAAGCGCCAACGCATCCTGCCCCAGATCCGGATCAAAAGCGCGCGGAAGACGCTGAATATCAAGAGAATGTCCCATAGTGAGACACTGCGGCCAGACGCCGCCGCCGTCAATCGGTGATCCGCCAGAACTACCTTGCGCCCCTTTGGGGCGACGAGAGAATCTGAGGGTAAGTTGCCAACCGCGCCCTACAAGTTTACGCAAGGTAAGGAATACCCTAATAGTCGTATTGCGCACAAATCGTTAACGCTGGTACTGCGGCTGCGCTTACGATCCGGGGGCAAGTCAGACAACGAGTTGTTACGAGTATAACCAGTGACAGGCCGGTGCCCGGCCCCGCCGATTATGGCAGGCCATCTGGGCTATACCCTGTCACTGTGTGCGATATCATATCGTCTGACTGCATGGCGCAGCCGCAAACTACTTCTCCTGCTTTCAACGAAGCTGTCACGCCATTCAGGTGGCGCGGTTCGCGTGAGGGACGCCCTGTGCAAGACCGACGCATCAACCGCAAAACCGATGCGCTGTTCTGCTGTTGGCACGCCATTTCCGCCGTTATCCCCGTGACACCCCCATCGGAGAGCGCTAGCGTCGCCGCACCAGCACAATCGGAGGTCACCGTGGCATCACCCCTTTTGATCAGAAACCGAAACTACCGGCTGTTGTTCACCGCCGGGGCGCTCACCAATCTGGGCGACGGGTTTATCCTATTGGCACTGCCATGGCTGGCCACGCTGATGACACGTGATCCGGTCGCGATTGCCGCCGTCGCTGCGGCTGGACGCCTGCCATGGTTGTTCTTTGCCCTGCCTGCAGGGGTGATTGCGGATATGACGGATCGGCGCAAGTTGATTGCGCGCGCCGATCTTTTGCGGGCCATGATCGTGATGGCCATCCTGATGCTTGCGGTCAGCGCGCCGACTCCTGGTGCCATCTGGGCCTTGGCTGGACTCGCCTTTATCCTGGGGTCGGCTGAGGTGATCCGCGACAATGCGGCCCAGACCATCCTGCCCGATATTGTCGCCGGATCTGATCTGGAGACCGCCAATGGCCAGCTGTGGACGGCCGAGCAACTGACGGGTCAGTTCATTGGTCCGCCGCTGGCTGGTTTGCTAATCGCAGCCGGTATTGCTGTTCCCTTTGGACTGGATGTGGTGGCGCTGGTGTTGGCGGCGGGGTTTGTTTGGCTGATCAAGCTGTCACCGCGCGCGCCGCTGCGGCAGAGCTTTGGCAAAGCGCTACTTGAAGGCATCGCATTCATGCGCAGTGACCGTCTGCTGTTGCGGCTGGCCATTGTGCTGGGCATCGCCAATTTTCTCGCCACTGCAACGATTACTGTGCAGATCCTGTTTGCTCAGGACGTTCTAGCGCTATCGGCTACGGAATACGGGCTGGTGCTGTCCATTGCCGCACTTGGTGCTGTGACCGGTAGTCTGATTGCGCCACGCCTCACCCGCCTAATCGGTGTACAGCCCTGCCTGTATCTGTCGATTGCGGGATGGGCTGCTGGCTACGCCGTTATCGGCCTTAGTAACAGTGGTATCGTCATGGCCTCGGCCCTGTTTGTGGTGATGACGGCGGCAATGGTCTGGAACGTAATCACTGTATCCTGGCGCCAGCGCCGCATCCCGTCCGACCTGCTGGGACGGGTCAACAGCATCTATCGTTGCTTTGGCTGGGGGTCGATGCCACTGGGCGCGCTCACTGGTGGCGTTCTTGTTGCGCTGCTGGAGGGCGATCTGGGGCGCGATCTTGCCCTGCGTGCGCCCTTCCTGATGTCGGCGATCTGTTGCATTATTCTGCTGATCTACGCGGCGTTTTGGCTCAGGCTTGATTGACGTCGCAGGCGGAACAGGCCGGGGGGACCCGGATACGTCATGAAAGTCGCTTACCAGACCATCGCTGATGGTGAGGACGTCACCGGCAATTTTGCCGACCGGCTGATTGGCCTGACCGTCATTGATGAGGCAGGCAGCAAATCAGACCGGGCCGAGATTACAGTCGACGACCGCGACGATGCCATCGCCCTGCCCGAGGATGGGGTTGCGTTGCAAATCTCGCTTGGCTTCACCAGCGATCTGGTGGAAATCGGGCGCTTTGTGGTGGATGAGCTGAGCGGCAGCATTGCGCCGGATATCATGACCATTGGTGCCAAGGCCGCAGATATGCTGAGCGGTATCCGGGCGCGCAAATCCCGGTCCTGGCGCAACGTCTCCCTTGCCGACATCATCACCAAGATTGCGGGCGAACACGGGCTGAAACCGGTGATCAGCGACAGCCTGAAAGCCCACCGCTATGCCTATCTGGCGCAGACCACCGAAAGCGACCTCAACTTCCTGACCCGCCTGGCCAAGGATCTGGACGCCGTCGCCAAACCGGCGGGCGGTGCTCTGGTTGTGGCCAAGCGCGGAGAAAACAAGGCCGCTGATGGCTCTGCCCTGCCGGTGTTTGAGGTGAACCGCGCGCAGATGGCGTCTTGCGATTGGCAACTGAAAGGGCGCGGCAAATACGGTTGCGTCATCGTGGAATGGACCGACCTTGGCAGCGCTGAAATCCGCACCTGCAAGGCCGGAGACAAGGACCCCAAGCTGAAGCTGCGCCACCGCTACCCGAACAAGGCAGAGGCACAGCGCGCCGCCGACGCCGCCCTGTCCCGCGCCGCCCGCGCCAGCGGATCTGTCAGTGTTCAGCTCGGCGGCTTCTGGGGTGATCTGATGGCCGAGGCCAAGGTCAACCTGACCGGCATCAAGCCCGAACTGGAAGGCGAATGGTTGATCACCAGCGTCACCCACCGCCTCGGCGCGGCATTGACGACAAGTTTCAAAGCAGAACGCGACAACGAGAAGACGAAGACATGAACGTAAATCTGGACACCGAATGGTATCGCCGGGGCGACACGCGCAGCTATGTCACCACGCGCGATCTGACCTGGAGCATTGGCAAGAAAGACAGCGGCTGGCTCCTGACCATCCCGGCAGGCCGCGCGTTTGAAAGCTCGGTTCCCGCCTGGCTGCACTGGCTGTTCTCGCCGGACGATCCCTATTTCCTGAAATCCGCCGTCATCCACGACACGCTGCTGGAAGAAGGCTATCGCGTGGCCTTTGCCGACAGCCAGTGGTTTGAGGCCGCGCTAAGCGAACACGCCCCCGCCCTCCGCACCTGGGCCGCCTACGGCGCCATGCGCGCCCGCCGGTTCTGGAAATGGTTTTTTCGGCAGGAACGGTGATTGCTTTAGAAAAAAGCACTGAAGCCTGCGTTTTCGTTCACAACAGCAGAGCAGCTCCCCCGAAACCAACCACACTGAAATCGCCCACCTCAACCTATAGGAGAAGTTTTACCTAGCGAATCGACCGTCTTCACCTAATAAGTGTTTTCAAAATTAGGGGAAGATTTTATGACGAGAGTTTATCGGTTTTTGGAGTACCGCAAAGCACTATGGTTCACTGAATCAACCGATCTTGAAACCCTGCTTCGTGCATCCCATCGCGAATTACCGACTTCTCGCCAGCGGGTGGTTGAACGCTCAGATGGATCTTCCGATATGGGAGCACGGATAACACCCTACCCAGACGAAGGGGTCGCACTGCATTGCACTAGGTATGTTGATCGTCAACCAGCGGGAGTTGTACCCATGATCGACCAACAAACTACCCGCCTGTCAGAAAGAGCACCAGGGAACCAAGAAAACTATCTATATAGAGATTTTCTGGGCTTCGTTCGCGGGAACCACGTTATTTCATTCAATGCAGCATCAAATGCCGCGTCTCTACGTGGCTACCTCCAGGGATTGTTTCGCTTAGCCGGACTGCATGAAAATGCAGGGAAATTTGACCTTGTAAGACGTGCATCCGCAAATCAAATTGCCAGGATCTCCGCAGGTGGTGGCGTCGAAAGCGTCCAACTGGACCTCTCAATCGAAGATGCCACCCGGCAAGTGATTGAAGAAAACCTGAGAGCACAACAGCCTTGGACTGCGAAACGTCTACTGGACCCAATTGCTGGCATGGTTCAGGACCTGCTCGTAGCTGACCAGAAAGCGTCAGACTTAGGTCGGAGCCGTAAAGGCAATCTGCGCCTGTCAATCAATGTTCCCAAAGGGGACTTGCATCCGGCAAAGGAGGGCTTGGATGGGGTGGCTGAGATACTCGTTGAGGATGAGGATGCTGATGACTATGTCATCCGTCTTCGCAATGGTGACAGCATCAACCCAAGCGAGATGGCCATAAAGAAGAGGATACGGATAGACCGATATGCTAATACAGTGGATACGGACAGCGTCGTAATGGAGATGCGCCAGTACATGGTTGAGTTATTTCAGTCAGGGCAGTTGGAGGCTTAGGTTAGATTGGGACTTGGAGCGGGCAAAATTGCTTGGGCAAGGATCATCAGCCTTGTTGGACTGCTAGTGCTATCCATAGTCTCTGGCTATTTCCTGCAACCGCTCGTTTCTGGGAATAAAGACGCCATCAATACTATTGTTACGATCTTTTCCATACTTGCAGGTTTTTTAATTGCTGTAATCACCTTCATTGGTGACCCGGGTTTACGCGGCTGGAAAGAACTACAGTTGGACAAACGTTCAGCCCAAGCCAAGCTAAGCCGCCACAGAATGCTATTTCATTTATATTTGCTAACGTTAGCTCTCGCTCTGGCAATGTTTCTTGTGCCGGAGACATACATCACAACTCAGCTCTGGCTCGAGCGCTTTTTCGTTGGATCCGCCACATTCGTGTTTCTTGCCTCATTCTCCTTGCCTAGATCTCTCTCCGCCTTGCAGATGGAGCGCTATGAAACGGCACTCGCAGAACAACTTCCTGATTTTCTGAAGGAGCAAGGCACAACTGGCGAAAAGTGATCGTTGCACTCATTTTTGAGAACTGTCACAGGGTGCCTAGCAGTGCGCAGTTGCCTAGTTGCCAGGCAGCGCATGTATTGCGGCCACTTATGAAGTCTATGCCTGCAACAAGCGTATAAAGACCGTTGCCGCCAGCTGGTATAATACGGGTAGCGACCTCTGCCTTGCAGTTTCACAAATTGAGCTGTCCGAAGCTGTCCCGCTAATCCGGCGAGGCAGCACACCGCCCCGGCAGGCGGCAGGCCCCCGAAATACTATGAAATGGGCAGAAGTTGCGCTAAGAAGTGGCCGGATCTGAAAAAACGTTTGCTGCAACTTGAAGTGTCCGAGTTTGCAAACGGAAGTGTCCCGCTACACCCGCTACACCCGCTGTTAGGAGACACTTTATATTGCAGTAACCGGAAGAAGCCGGGAGAAGCCGGACAAACCCGGATGAGCCATAAAAATTGGGTTTTCAAGCAGGCTTCAAGGACACGGCCCAAAATGGCGCTTGTCTTGCACAACTCGAAAATGGGGAGAATATTGTGCCGGTGACGAAAACTGAGACAGTTCAAGTTTCAAATTATCCGGGGCTGCCCGCCTCGGTCCCGCCCAAGTCCGCGCTGCCTTACACGACTGCGCCCGCCTGCCCTGCTGGCCATTATCATAAGGCTGAGAGGGCACAGCCTCCCAGCCAAAGCGGCGCCACCACAGCAGCGCCGCAAGAACCCAATAAGCGCACTTATGTTAAGTTCCTAACCGCCATGTGGCCCACCGAACTTGGAATTAGCGCGCTATCGGAAGGGTCAGTTCCGAGAATGAGATTAGTGACATAAAATCAAACAGATAACCGAACACGACTATCTTATCCACCGCCCTTAACTTGGAACAGATTTTGACAGACTTGCGCACTTCGCCGAAGTTCTTCGTAAGCGCAGTTTTGTAGCCCCCAACGTCAGTGCTGCGCAGTTAGCGACCTTTGCAAAGTCGTGGAATCTGCCAGCCGGACGGCGGTCCCATGCTGCACGAGCAACGGATGGAGCAGACCTTCGCCGCAAGTGCAGCCACCAACCATCATCGAACGGACGGGATGCGGACAAAGCGAACTTTGGTTGCCGCACCACGAACGACCGCTGTACCAGCATTGATCAACTCGCCGACTGATAGACAAGTTACTTTTTCGTCCTCATCCGAAGGGCATACCAACCAGCCCATAGGATCAGATAGATAAACAAAGCAGCATAGATTGCAGGCTGTGGGTTGCTGGTCGAACTGATAGAGCCCGCGTAGGCTGCGATTAGAACGTAAGGTACCGTCCCAACTACAAAGAACAAACCATACTGCGAGATTCGCAAACGCGTTGCACCTGCCATACAAGCGGTGAGTTCAGGAACGATGGGAGCAGCTCGTGACAACATAATCATCGCGGGGCCATTCTTGTGAAAGGTTTCGACTAGATCAAGTCGGTCGCCTTCGTTCTTGATCAAGACCGAGATGAGCTTTTCACCCCAAACTCGGCTAATCGCATATCCAGAAAAAGCAGCGGCTGTCATGCCAGCAAATGCGGTTGCTGCGCCCAGTGGGAAGCCGAGAAAGAACCCTGCAAGCAGGGTGATCGTAAGCGTGGGTACCGCGACAAACAAATCAAGAAAGAGCAGCAGGACAACTGTGCCAACGACCCACACCGGAGCGACATTTTGCGCCAGCACCAGCCAGTACCGGATGTTTTCAACCGTGAGCAATCCGAAGGCTCTGCCAAGAATGAACGTTGTTGCGAAGAGTGCTCCGACGATCAACATCACTTTGAGAAGATGTTTCATGCGCCTATGCCGACTTCATGATTTTTGTGGCCAAACTAGGAGCGAGTCGTTGAATGATGCGCAAAGCTTTGACTTTGCCCACATTGATATCGAGAGTTGAGCTAGCCATCCCTTGGATGATTTCAGTGGCGACCTTGTCTACCGGCAATTTTGCAGCACCTCTGCCTTGGGTCATGGCCGTGTCCACCAAGGGCAGGAACACTTGCTTGACGTCAATATTAGTGTCGGCCAGTTGATGACGTAGCGACTGCGAGAAAATATTTAGCGCGCCCTTCGTTGCACAATAGATGGCCGAGCTCGTCTTGGGCACCAAGCCAAGCCCAGAGTTGATGTTCACGATCATGGAACGATTTGCCTGCAGTAGGCTGGGCATTAGCAAGTAAATCAACGCACAGATGGACGTGAAGTTGATGTCGATCTCGCGTTGGATCGTCTCATAGCGAAAATCGTTGTCCAGAAATCTTGGTGTGTATTGCACCGCTGCGTTGTTGATGAGGATATCAACGGGACGCTCTGATTTCACCAAACCATCAGCCGCCCGCTCAACAGATTTGGCATCCGCAAAGTCTGCTTCATATACTGCCAATTGTGGAAAAGTCTTCCTTAGCCGCGCAAGGCCATCAGATGGCCTCGCGATGACTGAAACATCGTTCCTTTCCTGAAGCTTTTGTAGCAACCCGAGACCTATGCCAGATGCGCCACCGGTGATTACGATGTGTTTGCCCGAGATGTTCATGCCATTCTCCTGAAGTGACTGGTTTGCCCTTGCTTCGTCGTGCACACTAGGCGCACGCGCCGCCCAAGGAATTATCCCAGGTTAATTGTCATGAATCTGACTGAGTTTGTTGAAGAGCATGGATCGCCGCTTACCAAAGAGGCGGAAGGTTACATTTTTAGAATGGGGGATCGGGACAGGTCTCTTTACATTGTACAAAGCGGATTGCTGAAGGCCTACTACCTGTCAGCTGATGGCAAAGAAAACATCAAGTCCTTCCTTGTGCCCGGTGACAGCATCGGCAGCATTACGTCCGCTTATGCCGACAAAGGCTGCACGTTCAGTTTGATGTGCTTACAGGATTGTAAGCTGATCTGCGTAGAATTCGACGCTGTGCTCAATGAGAGCAAGAACGATTCCGAGCTTTCAACAGAAATCATCAAATTTCTATTGGGTTTCGCAATGAAGAAAGAGGCACGCGAATACGAACTTCTGTGTCTCTCCGCGGAAGATCGATATCGCCGCCTTGTTGATACTAGACCCGAGATTTTCGATCTCGTCACTCAAATCGATATTGCGCGTTATCTGGGCGTCACTCCGGTCGGCCTAAGTCGGATCAAAAAGCGCGTTTCGGCGACACCGGCGTGACACGGCCAATCTCGGCAAAGCGGACATACAATTGCTTTGCAGCATCCTGAACATTGGGCTCACTGCCGCCGTTGGCCGCGCCAGCGTACCAAACCGGGGCTGAAACCAGAGGCCAAGGTCGGCAGAGCGGGACAAAGCGCCCTTTCGCTGCACTTGCGCCAATGTCTGTTTTGAGCGACTAGTGACAGACAATGACTTTTAGAAAATTCGGTAATCTCACTGGCACTGTCGGTATGCTCGTAGCACTGTCTGCGTGTTCTTCAGAGTACATGTCTGTCGCCAACCTTCATGGAAGCGCGACCGTCAGCATGTCTGTGACGCCAATGTTCGGTATACACAGCGACTGGAACTGTCAATGAGCGTTCAAAGTTGACCCGGTTTCAGCATTTAAAATTGACCCACCCCATGTGGCGCAAAGCCCCCAGGCGGGCCGCCCTCATATAGCGAGTCCGTCTGGGGGCTTTGCTTTCGGGACGGTTACTTTTCTCTGCGGCTTTTGCTCTGAGCAAAGCGATAGGACGTGTTGCCGGTTTCGATGATTGCGCAATGGTGGGTGACGCGATCCAGCAGCGCGGTGGTCATCTTGGCATCGCCAAAGACCGAGACCCACTCTCCGAACTCCAGGTTGGTGGTGATGATGACGCTGGTTTTCTCGTAGAGCTTGCTGATCAGATGGAACAGCAATGCTCCGCCAGACTTGGGGAACGGGATGTAGCCCAGCTCGTCGATGATGACGCAATCCAGAGCCGAGAGTTGCCGGATGATCTTCCCGGCATTGCCCTCGGCCTGTTCCTTGATCAGGGCGTTGATCAGATCGACGGCGTTGAAGAAGCGTGCCTTCTTGCCGTTGGTGATCAGGGTGGTGCCCAAAGCGATGGCGATATGGGTTTTGCCGGTGCCGGTTCCGCCCACCAGGATGAGGTTGTGCGCCTCTTGGGTGAACTGCCCTGTGCAGAACGGTTCGATCTGGGTCTGGGTGATGGCGGCAGCACCATAATCGAAGGTGGCGAAGTCCTTATGATGGGGGAACTTCGCGATCCTCATTTGATACTGGATAGAGCGCGCCCGCCGCTCTACAGTCTCCGCGTCGATCAGTTGCTTTATCGCTGTGGTCAGACTTGGTGGCTTGCGCGCGGACAGCAAATCATGTGCGCAAGCTGCCATTCCGTGCAACCTCAGGGCGGTCAGTTGGTCGATCAGGGCGTTCATGCGGCAACCTCCTCAGTCGAGCACAGGATCTCATAGCGCTTGCAGTCGGCCTCGGGTCGCAGGGTCAGTTGCGGATAGGCATAGGCTTCGCTGAGCGGCGTGATGACCGGCTCCACCAACTGGTTAATCAGGTTGATGATGGCGGGCAGGCGGAGGGTGTTTTGTGCCACGGCCAGTTCACAAGCCATCTCGACAACCTCGATCCCGTGATCCTGGACGAGCAGAAGCAGATCAACGAACTCCCGATCCCCGCCCTTGTCTGCCATGTAATGTTCCCTGATCTGGTGCATGGCCTCAGGCAGTTGCCAGTCCACGAAGGGTGCGCCATTGCGTAGGGCGCCGGGCTTGCGATCCAGCAGAGGAACATAGTGCCAGGGTTCAAAGTAGCTGACGTTGCGGGTGAAGCGGCGCTTATGCTCGGCGATGATATCCTGGCCCGACACCAGCATAATCCGGCCCGCATAAGCGCGCAGCGACACATGTTGACCGGCAAAGTGGGACGGGACGCTGTAGCGGTTGCTGGCATATTGAACCAGGCAAGTGGATCGGACACGAACCGTCTTCTCAACATAGCCGTCAAAAGGCCGACCCAAGGGGCGCAGCTCGGCGCGTTCGTCTTCGAACACCTCGGCAATCGTGCGATCCTGCTGTTCGGGATGGGGACGATTGGCCAGTTCTTCACAGCGCAGGCGCAACCAGTTGTTCAGCGCATCAAGATCTTCAAAGGCAGGCTTGGGCACAAACAACCGGCCGCGCAAAAACTGGACCTGGTTCTCGACCTGCCCCTTCTCCCAACCCGCTGCGGGCGTGCAGGCAACAGGTTCCATCACATAGTGGTTCATCAGAGCCAGGAACCGGGGATGGAATATCCGGTCCTTCGAGCGGGACACATAGGTCACCATGGTCTTGGGGTTATCAATGATCACCCGTCGTGGAACCCCGCCATAGAAAGACAGTGCCTGCACAAAAGCATCCAGAACCATCTCCTGGGCTTCGCCGGGATAGGCGATCACCAAAGGCTTGCGGCTGTGGCACAGGCGGAAATGGGCAACCTAGATCTTTTGTTCAACGCCGCCCAGGACAACCCGTTCTTCGCTCCAGTCAAACTGAAGGGCGTCACCAGCAGCAAAATGCAGGGGGATAAAAGCATCGCCAGAACCGGCGCCAGCCCGCTTCAGATCGCGGACAAATCGCTGAACTGGAGAATAGGACCCGGTGTAGCCTTCCACCACGAGCTGCTCATAAAGCTTCTGGGCCGTTCGCCGCTCCCGACGTGGTCGCTTCTGGTCCTGATCGAACAGTTCCTGAAGCCGGAGATCAAACCCGTTGCACAGTTTGTGCCGAACCGGTGGAGCCTGGCGCTGGTAGCTCGGCGGGCTCTCATCCTTCAAATACTTCTTGATCGTGTTGCGCGATAATCCCGTCGCCCGCGCAACAGACCGGATACTGCGCCCTTCAACCAGCACCCACAGACGGATCTTCGATACACTTTCCATCAATAACACCTGCTCTTTCCTCCGCACTTGAAGCGCGGATGTTAACGAAACAGGTGGGTCAATTTTACTCGCTCATAACCCACCTAAGTGGGTCAATTTCGCATGCCGATTCACAGAACGAAGAAACCGCACCCCCCGCGCATGTGAACAAACCGAGACAAGAGGTCACAGAAATGGTCTTAAGCGCATTCTTGATTTCAGATGCTGATGTTTTCACCGGCCCGGAATGGGAAACTGGGTTCGGTGAAAGACCTTGGTCAAAGTTGTCGGTAAGAGCCGCCGAGGGGATGAGGGGCGTGATTAGCGCTGCCACTATTCCATTTCAGCTTGAGCATGACTCCGTAACTCAGAGACATTTTAACAGGTTTCTCATGGCGGAACGCATCAGAAGGCTAAAAGACGTTGAGCCCGGTGCGGGGCTAAAGCCGGAGGATGAAGCCCTTGCATCGGAGATTGCTCAACAGTGTATGGACGATTTTCAGTCGTCAGAGGTCGGCAGAAACACCATAAGGAACGATATCGTCAACGGCCTCCACCGGCATATGCAATCTAAGAATATCTCCTTTGCGACGCGAGAGTTATTGTACCAAGCTCAAGTGTCTTCATGGTCAATCTTCGAAAATTTCTGTAAGTCTTTCATCGTGACTTGGCTCAACGAGCACCCTTACGTATCGAAAGATGTGTTAAGTATTAAACGCTTCCAAAAGATGATTGGCGGTCAGAGCCTTAATATTGATAATATTTCTGGGTTTGGTTTTGATCTAACAAAATCTATGGGAGATGTGATCTTTTCTGGGGTAAAATTGGACGGATTCGAGGTGCTAAAAGATCTATGCAAGGTTCTGTTGAGTGATGATCGGGTACAGCGAGCTTTTGGAAATGACTTATACTTCCTGAACAAGTCTCGTCATCTAATCGTGCATCGTCGCGCAGAGGTCGATTTGGAGTTTCTTAACTCGACTGGCAAGAGTTACCAGATTGGCGATTTGATGCATATAGATAGCCAGGATATCGAGCGCTCCTTTGAGGCGGTTCGAGAGGCAATACTAGCTATTATGTTTGCTGCGGAGGTCAGGGTAGGGTCGGCTTCAACGGGCCCTTCTGCAGTTTAACACCGGCAATGATCCAAAATTCTATGACTTTGCAAAGGGCGCTTTCTGCAGCACATCGGACGCACTGGGTCGCCCAGGCTGCGTCCGCAGCGAGCGGCTGCTTGTCCCCCCTCTCCCCCTTACACCCCTCCTTTAAACGCCCCTTTAAACCCCCTTTTAAAACTCTCTGCCGCTCCGCCGTTTTTTAACGGTTTGGGCGGCGAACGTTCAAGTTTGCAATGGGAAGTGTCCCGTACTGCAACGGGAAGTGTCCCAAAACCGCAGCGCCGGATCGGGGAAGCCGAAGCTCTCGGAGCTGGCTGGGCACCGGGTTTTGGCCTAAAAAGCAGGGAAATCATGAAAATGAGTTGCTGCAACTTGAAGTGTCCGAGTTTGCAAACGGAAGTGTCCCGCTACACCCGCTACACCCGCTACAGTCCCGCTACAGCTACACTTAAAGCTAAACAAACCGCTTTATGTGAAAAAGATTTACATCGAGCCTTGAAACCACGCCGGAGGACTCCGATATTCCATAATGTGAAGCGCATTTACATAGACGCCGCACCTTGCAACGTTAACCTGGAGACCCCGATGACGAGTTATACTTCAACCGCCCCGCAGCCGTCCGAACAGGGCTGGTTTTCCCGCAGCGAATCCTGGCTGGACAGCAAGGGCAAAGGCGCCTGGATCGCAGCCATGGTCCTTGGCTTCGTGTTTTTCTGGCCCGTTGGCCTGGCCCTCTTGTTTTACATGATCTGGAGCAAACGTATGTTCTCAAAATCCTGCAACACGCGCCGTAAATCCTGGGCCCGCCATGGTATGTCGGCGATGACCCCTTCCGGCAACAGCGCCTTTGACGCCTATAAGGCCGACACATTGCAGCGCCTGGAGCAGGAGCAGCATGATTTCGAAGCCTTCTTGCAGCGCCTGCGTGCCGCCAAGGATAAATCGGAATTCGACGAGTTTATGCATGAGCGTGCATTGCAAAATGACGATGATGCAATCGAGATGGATGACGACGATGATGATGGCGACAGCCGCCCTAACAAGCGTCACTGAGCCTGCGAGACATCAAATGCGCTTCGCCCTCCTTTAGGGCGGAGCGCCCAGTCTTTGATGTCGGAACTCTCCCGGTACTGCGCCTGAGCCGATGCATATCGAACCACCACCCCAGATATTAAGGCGCACACTCACCTGACCAACTGCTGTGATCTTGATGACAGCTCATACCCCCGATCCACGCCACTCAGGAGGCATTAATGACCGCCCTGCCCGACCCCGACTATCAGGCCGCTTTCTACCAATTTGTGACGTCCAAACGGCTCTTTGCTTGGCTGATGGACAGCGTGCTGATCACCATCCTCGCAAGCATTGCTGTCGTGCTGACCGCCTTTACTGGCCTGTTGATTTGGCCATTGCTGTATCTCGTTATCGGCTTTGTCTACCGTGTTGCCACGATTGCAGCCGGTTCCGCCACCTGGGGGATGATGATCGCCGGGATCGAACTGCGCGATCTCTCTGGTCGCAAGCTCGATACGCAGGGCGCTGTGCTGCACACTGCGGGCTATTCGATTTCCATGGCTTTTCCTGTATTGCAGGTGATTTCAATCCTTATGATGCTGACCTCTTCGCGTGGTCAGGGGCTGACCGATGCCGTGCTTGGCACCGTCGTGCTCAACCGGCGGGCCTGATGAAGCCGTCCAACAAATCCAATCCAATCGGGTGTCAAACAAAGCTCTGTAAACCTTAATCCAAACTGGCCTCTTGGCGCATCGCGACGGCGTTGCTATCATTCGTATGAATACAGAGGCCTCATCGCCCCGTTTTGTCAGCGCAGCCGTGACCGAAGTTCGGCAGCCTGCGCAACAACGGGGTCTTTTGCGCCCAGCCCAAACGGACGATCAACCGACTGATGCGCCATACTCTGCCGATTGCCCCTCAGTTTTATGTGACTGCGCCGCAGCCCTGTCCGTATCTGGCTGATCGGATGGAACGCAAACTGTTTACGGCCTTGCAGGGCGATGGGGTCGAACAACTGAACAACAGCCTGTCACAGCAGGGATTTCGCCGGTCGCAGAACGTGCTTTACCGTCCATCCTGTTCGGAGTGTTCCGCCTGCCTGTCGGCCCGCATTGATGTGTCGAAATTCACGGCAAGCCGGGGGCAAAAACGCACATTACGGCGCAATGCGGGACTGGATCGCAGGGCAACCTCACCCTGGGCCACCGAAGACCAATACGCGCTGTTTCGCAGCTATCTAGACAGCCGCCACGCCGATGGAGGCATGGCTGACATGGATGTTTTTGAATATGCCGCGATGATCGAGGAAACGCCAATCCGCAGCCGTGTTGTCGAATACAACGACCGCGACACCAATGAGCTGATTGCCGTATCTCTGACCGACGTCCTGGAAGACGGGCTGAGCATGGTCTATTCATTCTATAAACCGGACATGGCACAGCATTCGCTCGGGACCTTCATGATTCTCGATCATATTGAAATCGCACGCGAAGCTGGCTTGCCCTATGTCTACCTTGGCTATTGGGTGCCGGGCAGTGCCAAGATGGGCTACAAGGCCAAATTCACTGGACTTGAAGTCTATCACCGCGGCAGTTGGCAGCCGATGACCAACCCCAGCGCTTTTGATGACACGGCACATCCCCTTTCCACCGACCCAATCGCGGAACAGGTTGCCAATATCCACCTGCCAGAGGCTCGCCCGCTCCACAGGTAACCGATGCAATCTCTTCACGCTTTCACGCTGGTGGTCGCTGACTACGATGCCGCGATAGACTTTTACTGCGGCACATTGGGCTGGCAGCTGGCCGAAGATTTGGACCAAGGACATAAGCGCTGGGTGCGGATCCTGCCACCTGGCGCCAGCGAGGGAAGTCTGGTCCTGGCCCAAGCCAGCAGCGACGCGCAACGTAGGATAATTGGCAATCAGTTCGGTGGCCGCGTGGGCCTGTTCCTTGCGACTGACGATTTTGCCCGCGATCACGCGACCATGCTGGCAGCAGGTGTCACCTTCGATGAAGCTCCGCGCCACGAACTCTATGGCATCGTGGCCGTCTGGCGCGACCCCTTTGGCAATCGCTGGGATCTGTTGCAACTGGCGTGATCATCAAACGCCCGGCTTTGTCCTCTTTCAATTCTTCTGGCTAAAAATATCCCGGGGTGAATGCGCCATTTGGCGCAAAGGGGCAGCGCCCCGTCTCTGCCATGGCTGTTCGTCGCTTGGTCAGCTCCGGCCGCCATGATGCAAAAAGGGGCCCCACATCGGGAGCCCCTTTTCTCAGTTCTATGAACGTTGATCAGTTTGGCATCAGCGCCGGGACAATTGTGACAATTGCGGGGAACATCCACAACAACCCCAATCCGGCAACCTGGATCATCACAAACGGCAGGACCCCCCGGTAGATATGCGCTGTTGTCACCTCTTTTGGGGCCACCCCGCGCAGATAGAACAGAGCAAAGCCAAAGGGAGGCGTCAGGAACGACGTCTGCAGGTTCACCGCCACCATGATGGTAACCCATTTGGGATCAAACGATCCGCCATAGATCACCGGTCCCACAATTGGGATCACGATGTAGATGATCTCAAGGAAGTCCAACACGAACCCAAGGATGAACAACACCACCATCACGATCAGAAAGACCTTCAACTCGCTGTCAAAACTCTTCAGGAACTGCTGGATGTAATGTTCCCCCCCAAAGGAGATCACCACAAGATTCAACAGCTGCGAGCCGATCAGAATGGTGAACACCATCGAGGTCACTTTGGCGGTCTCGCGCACGACCGGGGTCAGAACCCCGCCCTTGAACAGCACCCAGCAGCCATAAAGCAGACCAAAGAGCGCAAACAGATAGGCCGCATATGAAACACCAAAGGCAATGATCGTTTCAGCTGTGACCCCGTCCTGATTGATGCGCAGATCAAAGTTCACGCCCACCAGAATACAGATCGCCACTGCAAGCGTTGCCCAGATGATAATCTTGCCCGAGCGCCCCTCGTCCTGAAGCCGCCGATAAGCCGCGAGCATAATCGCCCCACCCGCGCCTAGCGCCGCTGCTGGCGTCGGATTGGTGATGCCGCCCAGGATCGACCCAAGCACCGCTATGATCAGAACCAGCGGCGGGAACACCACACGGATCAGATCATTGCTGGCGCTGCGTCCGGCGGCAACCTTGCAACCGTATAGCGCCAGCAGGCTGGGCAATGCGATCAGCAGAACCGTCGCGCCAGCGGATGTGGTCGGTGCAATCATCACCAGATCCACCAGGGCAATTAGCAGCACACCGATGGCCCCCAGGATCAGAGGCTTAGGATCACGCGACGGCGCCACCCCGCGACCGACCGCAAGCGTCAGCCCCATAAGCACCATCAGTACGGTCAGGCCGGTCCCGATAGGTGCCGCAGCTTCGATCTTGGCAAGCTGTGCTGCTGCGAGTTCTTCCTCGGTCAGCTTGGTTGCGGCGCTGACGCCCCCTGCGGCATCAATGGTCTCTTGCTCGGCAACTGCGGCGTCCCATGCCTCCTGTCCGTGCAGGTCGATCATCGCCGACTGACACTCCGCCCCCACATTGGTCCGCAGCGAGGCCGTCTGGCCCGCGTCCGAGAAGGTCGAAACCGTTACGTTCTGACTGCCAATCACATTGACAGATCCCAGCAGCAGCGTGCCGGCAATCAGCGCGACTGGCACGCCAAGGAACCAGGTCAGACCTTCACCACGGGTGACCGGCTCGCCGGTGCCACCTTCCATCACTACGGCCGGCGCCTTGTCAGGATTCAGCAGCGCATAACCAAAGGCATAGAGCGCATAAAGCAGCGCCAGCAGGATACCTGGCAGCAGTGCCGCCTGGAACAGCGTCCCGACCGAAACAACCGCAGGCTCCCCCAAATAGGTCAAGGCGTCAGAACAGCCAAATTCCTGCGCCCGTGCTTCCTGTGCTGTGGAATATAGATCCCCGGCCAGCGTGCCCAGCAGAACGATCACGATGGACGGCGGAATGATCTGCCCCAACGTGCCAGAGGCTGCAATCACCCCTGTCGCCAGCTCTGGTGAGTAATTATTGCGCAGCATGGTCGGCAGGGCCAGCAGGCCCATGGTCACCACTGTTGCGCCCACGATCCCAGTCGAGGCTGCCAAAAACGCGCCAACAACCACAATCGACACAGCCAGACCGCCTGGCAGCGGGCCAAAGACGCGCGCCATAGTGGTCAACAGATCGTTTGCGATCTTGGAACGCTCCAGCGTGATGCCCATCAGAACGAACATCAGCACCGCCAACAGCGTCTCGATCGAAGCGCCTGCCAGCACCCGTTCATTCATACGGTTCACGATGAACGACAGGTTGCGGTCCATCGCGGTTTCCCAGCCTTGCGGGAACACAGCTTCGGCCACGCGCGGCAAGTCGGGGTATCGGAAGACCGATACGGTATCTGGCTTCACGCCAGAGTTCACCAGATCGCGGTAGACCTGCGACGAGGTATCAATCGCTTGGTGAACAAGGATCCCGGCGCTATCCAACGCCGCGATGATCCCAAAGGAGATGATCCCGGCACCGCCAATGGCAAAGGCCACTGGAAAGCCGGAGAGAATGCCTCCGAAAAGGCAAAAGAAGACAATGATCAGGCCGATTTCAACGCCATCAAGTCCGAATAGCATGGGGGCTGTCCCTTATTTAATGCGCGCCTTCATAGGCTTCTTCACCTTCACCAAGGCTGTCCTTGTCGAGGTGCTTATTTTCGCTGCCGGGGCCTTCCACAAACTCAAGGAACGAGCGGTAGAAAAACGCGATGGCATGCAGGAAGACGATGCCAGCAAAGGTCACCAGCAGGATCTTAAACAGGAAGTACCCGTTGAACCCGTTGGGGCTGAAGCCGATGGTTTCCACGTTCCAGCGCAACGCGCGGGATTTCATCACCAACCGGTCCAGCGTATCCGAGGCCGAGGGTTTCGGCACGATCAGATGGCGCCACAGGAAGAACCAGCCATACATCCACGTCAGCACAGCCGCAGGCATCATGAAGACGAGAGATCCGAACATGTCCACCACGCGTTTGGCGCGAAAGCTGATGCCCGAATAGATCAGGTCCACCCGGACATGGCCACCTTGCACAAAGGTATAAGTCACGCAAAGACAGACCACCAAAGCATTGTAAAGTTTCAGTTCTTCGGCAAACCAGCTGATGTCTTTTTCCAGCGCGATGCCCAGACCAAAGCTCATGTCCGGGCGCGCAAACACCCGCTGCATGAACACGATGATGATCTGTTGCAGCACCATCAGCAGCCCTGCCCAGGCAAACAGTCGACCCAGCGTGTTGGCAAAACCCTCCAACCCGCGCACGACCCCCCACATAATGGACTGGCGATACATGCCGACAGCCGTCAGCAGCAAGAACGCGGTGAATACCACGAAGAAGAACTCAACCGACCCGCCATAGTAGACGAACCGCATGACGGAGGCCTTGTCCGACCAATCCAGCCATAGCTGCGGATTGATGACGGCATAGCCGAAATTGTAAAAGGCGCCCGCGATGTTCTGGACCAGCCAGATCAGGCCGCCCAGTAAGGCTCCAAAAAAGGAAACGCCACTTTCGTCCTGCATTTTTCCCTCGAATAAATGCGTGCAGCGCGGGCCGTTTTGATTGTCATCTTTGGGATAAAATCAGGCGGGCACGGGTCTCTGGACCCGATGGACACATATGGTCGTTACCATCCGTGTCGGCTGCAATTGCGAAAGGATCCCCCGCAGGCTGCGGAGGATCCGATTGAAACCGCGGATGGGGGTTAGCCCAGAACGCGGTCGCGCTGTTTGGTGTAGGCACCGGACGACAGGTTGTGCCAGCTCGAAGACGCTTTCATCGAGGACATCGCGCTGTCGTATATCTTCTTGTACAGCTCATCGCCCATGTTCTCCTGATGCACGTCCATGGAGGCCTTACCAAAGGCGTCCCAGACGCTATCGGGGAATTCCATGACCTTGACGCCACCAGCCTGCAGACGTTGTAGGGCGGCACCGTTGTTGGCCAGGAACTGGCTCAGGTTCCACTGGTGCGCTTCGGCAGAGGCCAATTCGATGATCTTCTGATGCGCAGGGCTGAGGCTTTCAAAGACGTCGCGGTTGGTGGCAACTGACAGACCCGCACCCGGCTCGTGGAAGCCAGCGGTGTAATAGGTCTTGGTGATTTCCTGGAAACCGGCTTTCTCGTCCGCCCAGGGACCAATCCACTCGGTGCCGTCGATCGCACCAGAGGACAGCGCCTGATACACTTCGGAACCAGGGATGTTCTGAACAGACGCACCTAGTTTACCCAGGGCTTTGCCACCCAGACCCGGCATACGGAACTTCAGACCGTTAAAGTCTTCGGGGCTGTTGATCTCCTTGGAGTACCAGCCACCGGCCTGCGCACCGGTGTTGCCGCCGAGGAAGGATTTCAGACCAAAGATCTGACCCAGCTCGTCGTGCAGCTCCATGCCGCCGTCCTGATAGTACCAGTTCACCAGTTCCTGCGCTGTCAGACCAAAGGGAACAGCCGTGAAGAAGGCATAGCCCGGATGCTGCCCAACAAAGTAGTAGTCGGCACCATGGTACATGTCGGCCTGACCGGACGTCACGGCGTCGAAGACTTCGAATGCACCAACCAGCTCGCCGGCCGCTTTCAGATCAACGGTCAGCTGGCCATCGGACATGGTGGTGATGCTGTCAGCCACGCGCTGCGCCGAGTCATGCACACCTGCAAGGCCACGGCCCCAGGTGGTGACCATGGTCAGGGTGCGCTTGCCCTGTGCATAGGCTGGTGCGGCCAGAGTGGTTGCTGCAGCGGCGCTGCCCCCCAGCGCGGATGTCTTCAAAAAGGAACGACGATCCATAGGTTTCTCCTCCCATTTAATTGGATTGTTCCGGGTCTGCGCCCGAAACAGGTCTTGTCGAGTGACGCAACCCTAGCTGTACCCTGCGTCATGTGAATACCTACTACTGCGTAGAAAACCGCAATTTGGCCAAATTTTTTGGCCAAAATCCGGGCAGGCTGTGTCTGGGGCATGAGGCGCGTCTGACATTCGTGCGGTGACCGCACGAATGGGGGCTTTGATTCTCAAATCGGATTGCGTAACGATTCGACTATGCGCTTGATCCCCGATTTCCTACGCCCGAACTACGCCCAGAAACTGTCCCTCCTGGCCACTTTACCGCTGATTATTGCAGGGGCAGCCATTGCCGTGCTGGTCGCCGTACAGTCCCGCGCGCTGGCCGAACGGGAGATCAAAGCGTTGGAACAACAGCTGTTGCAGGCCAAGATGGCTGAGCTGCGCAACTACGTAACCCAGGCGCGCAACGGGTTTTCACATATCTACGGGCTGGCCGCGCCCGATGACGAAGAGGCCAAAGAAAAAGTAACCCAGATCCTCAGCGCGATGATTTATGACCGGGACGGGTTCTTCTTTGTCTATGACTACGAGGGCACCAATTTGGTTAGTCCGCGCCAAACGGAGTTCATCAACAAGAACTGGCGTGGTCTGACTGACAGCCGCGGCACGCCGGTCGTGGATGAATTCATCCGCCTTGCCCGTCAGGGGGCCGGTTGGCACACCTTCATGTGGGAAAAGCCCTCGACTGGCGAAGAGGCGCAAATGGTGGCCTATGTGCTTGGGTTGCAGGACTGGCAATGGGCCATCGGCACAGGGGTGTTCATCGACGATGTGCTGGCCTCCGTCGCGGCCTCCCGCGCCGAGGTTGAGGCCCGCATTCGCCGCACGTTCTACTATATCGGCGGCATCACCCTCTTTGCGCTGGGACTGGTCTTTGCCTCAGGCATGGTGCTGAACATCCGCGAACGTCGTCTGGCCGATGCTAAGCTGAAGGAGCTGACACAGCGTGTGTTTGACGCCCAGGAAGAGGAACGCGGCCGCGTCGCGCGCGAATTGCATGACGGGATTAGCCAGCTCTTGGTCGGGGTCCGCTATGCGCTGGACAATGCCCGCAGGCGATTGTCGCGCGGTGATTTTGATCGGGTCGAGGAGCCGCTGAACAAAGGCATCTCGCATCTCGGCACGGCCATCACCGAAGTTCGCCGCATCAGCCGCGATCTGCGCCCCGGTGTGCTGGATGATCTGGGTCTAGGGCCGGCGCTAAAGGCGTTAACGGACGATTTTGCCACCCGAACCGGCATTGAGACCCGGTTCAGCACTGTTGTCTTCCGCAACCGCCTGGACGGCGAGGCGAAGATCGCGCTCTACCGCATTGCGCAGGAGGCATTGACCAATATCGAACGCCACGCTGAGGCCACCGAGGTCAGCATGGATCTGCGTGGCCATGCCCGCGGTGCCACCATGCGGATCAGCGATAATGGCCGGGGCCTGCCCGCCGCACAGGATCGCGGCGGCCCGGGTATCGGGCTGCGTAACATGCAGGAACGGATCGAACAGCTTGACGGCACCCTCAGAATTTTGTCATCACGGGGCACGCAAGGCGGCACGGTGATCGAGGTTCTGCTGCCGCTGAGCCATCTGCTGCCACCCGGAAACGCGGCCAATACGGCCACCAAACGGTTGTCCTGAGCCAAACCCCGCGCCCTGCCCGATCTGTCATCATGAGTTGGGCAGCTGAAAGCGCGCAAGCCACATAAGGGGCGATGATGCCAAACACCATTCGCGTTCTGATCGTAGACGATCACCCAATGGTCGCCGAGGGCATCCAGTCCATCCTCGAAAGCTATGACGACATCGAAGTCGTGGGCATTCCCAGCAATGGCGAAGAGGCCGTGACCGAGGCCCGCGCGCTGACCCCGGATGTGATCCTGATGGACCTCAATATGCCCAAACTCGGCGGGTTGAGTGCGACAGAAATCATCCTGGAACAATCGCCCGCCACCCGTATCCTCATCCTGTCTATGCACGACAGCCCGGAATACATCTCCAGCGCGCTGGCCCATGGCGCCATGGGCTATGTGCTGAAAGATGTCCCGACCGAGGAAATTCGTCAGGCCATCGACACCGTGATGCGCGGCGAGACCTATCTGTGCACCGGTGCCGAAGGCTCGCTCAAACCTAAGGACGACCCCGCCCGCGAGGCTCTGACCGGTCGCGAACAGACCATATTATTGGAACTGGCACAGGGCAAATCGAACAAGGATGTGGCGCTGGTGCTGGATATTTCTGTGCGCACCGTGGAAACCCATCGCAAGAACATCAAACGCAAACTGGGAATTTCCTCGACTGCGGGCCTCACCCGCTATGCGCTTGAACACGGCGTCTTGCAGGGCACCGGTCACAGTTTCTGACCCGCCCACCCAGCAGGCTTTGCCTTGTGACGTACGCGTGCCGCGATGCAGCGTCATGAAATCCAAAAAATAGGTCCATAGCGCATCATATTTTATCTCAAAGCCCTTCCGCGCTGTTCGACGAGACGACCATCAACACAGGAAGACCCTTGCCTTTAGGGCCGATACGATCCGACATTCCATGCCGCATAACGTTAAAATGTCGCCAGAAACGCCAAACACGCAACATAATGTCCCAAACAGGGGTATTTTCGGTTCATTTCCCTGTTGACGCCCTCTGCCCCCAGTCATAAGGTCCGCTTTAACGCTAGAAGGAGCCAACACGATGAAAATCCTAGTCGTAGTCGTAGGAACCACGCGCATGGGCCGGTAACGGTACACCATAATCCAACCCATGCGCCTCCGACCAGAAATCGGGGGCTTTTTTTATGCGAAACAGAACGATGCCGCCAATTGGAGCTAAAGCAGATGAAACGTGAGATGACCGGCGCAAAAATGGTTGTTCAGGCCCTGAAGGATCAGGGGGTGGACACGGTCTTTGGCTATCCCGGCGGTGCTGTTCTGCCGATTTATGACGAGATCTTTTTGCAGAATGATATCCGGCACATTCTGGTGCGCCACGAACAGGGTGCGGTGCACGCCGCCGAGGGCTATGCCCGCTCCACCGGCAAGCCCGGTGTTGTTCTGGTGACCTCTGGTCCCGGTGCGACCAATGCGGTGACCGGCCTCACAGACGCCTTGCTCGACTCCATTCCGCTGGTGGTTCTGACCGGCCAGGTGCCGACCTTCATGATCGGCTCCGACGCCTTCCAGGAGGCCGACACCGTGGGCATCACCCGCCCCTGTACCAAACACAACTGGCTGGTGAAGGACACCGAGAAGCTGGCAGGCACCTTGCATGAGGCCTTTCATGTGGCCACTGCCGGCCGCCCCGGACCGGTACTGATCGACATCCCGAAGGATGTGCAGTTTGCCACCGGCACCTATCAGGATCCCAAACCCGCCGCGTCGCATTACCAGCCGCCGGTAAAAGGCGATCTGGAGGCCATCACCGAGCTGGTCGCTGCTATGGAAACCGCCAAGCGCCCGGTGTTCTACACCGGCGGCGGTGTTATCAACTCCGGCCCCGGCGCCAGCCAGCTGCTGCGCGAGCTCGCCGAGGCAACGGGAATCCCGGTGACCTCGACGCTGATGGGGCTCGGCGCCTATCCGGCCTCCGGCAAAAACTGGCTGGGGATGCTGGGCATGCACGGGTTGTATGAGGCCAATATGGCGATGCACGACTGCGATCTGATGATCAATATCGGCGCGCGCTTTGATGACCGCATCACCGGCCGTCTTGATGCCTTTAGCCCGAATTCAACCAAGGCACATATTGATATCGACCCCTCGTCGATCAACAAGGTGATCCGCGTGGATATCCCGATTGTCGGCGACATCGGCCATGTGCTTGAAGATATTCTGAAAGTCTGGAAAAGCCGCGGCCGCAAGGTGGACAGCGCCGCCATTGCCAAATGGCAGGAACAGATCAGTGAATGGCGCGATATCCGCTGCCTGGCCTACACCGGCTCTGAAACGACCATCAAACCGCAATACGCTCTTGAACGGCTTGAGGCCCTGACGAAGGATCGCAATCGCTATATCACCACCGAAGTGGGCCAGCACCAGATGTGGGCGGCGCAATACCTCGGCTTTGAAGATCCCAATCGTTGGATGACCTCCGGTGGCCTTGGCACTATGGGCTATGGCACGCCAGCTTCTATTGGGGTGCAGGTGGCACACCCGGACGCGCTGGTAATCAACGTCGCGGGCGAAGCGTCCTGGTTGATGAACATGCAGGAAATGGGCACTGCCGTGCAATACCGCCTGCCGGTGAAACAGTTCATCCTGAACAATGAACGCCTTGGCATGGTGCGCCAGTGGCAGGAACTGCTGCATGGTGAACGCTACAGCCACTCCTGGTCCGAAGCGCTGCCCGATTTCGTGAAGCTCGCCGAAGCTTTCGGAGCCAAAGGCATCATCTGCAAAGACCCCAAAGATCTGGACGATGCAATCATGGAGATGCTCGACTATGACGGGCCGGTGATCTTTGACTGTCTGGTGGAGAAGCACGAAAACTGCTTCCCGATGATCCCCTCGGGCAAGGCACATAACGAGATGCTGCTGGGCGAAGCCGACACACAAGGCGTCATCCAGGCTGGCGGCGCGGTGCTGGTTTAACCCAGGCTATGAACAGATTCTGCAGGGCGTTGTCGCCCTGCCCCGGAATTTAGGAAAGGGACTTAAATGTCTGCCCTACATATCAAAAAAGGCTCCACCAGCCACTCCGCCTATAACCTGCGTCCGAATTTTTCGGATGTTCAGGAACGCCACACCATCACCATTCTGGTGGAAAATGAACCCGGCGTTCTGGCCCGCGTGATCGGCCTGTTCTCCGGTCGTGGCTACAACATCGACAGCCTCACCGTGGCCGAGGTTGATCATACAGGCCATCTGTCGCGCATCACCATCGTCACCACCGGCACCCCGCAGGTGATTGAGCAGATCAAGGCGCAGCTGGGCCGGATCGTTTCCGTGCATGAGGTCACCGATCTCACCGTGGCAGGTCCCTTTGTCGAGCGTGAGCTGGCCATCGTGAAAGTGGTCGGCGAGGGAGAAAAACGCGTCGAGGCGATGCGCCTGGCCGAGATTTTTCGCGCGAAAGTGGTCGATACCACGCTCAACAGTTTCATTTTTGAACTGACCGGCGCGCCGGACAAGATCGACGCATTTGCCGAGATGATGCGCCCCTTAGGGCTGACCAAGATCGCCCGGACCGGCGTCGCCGCGCTGCTGCGTGGCAGCTGATCTGCGCTGATATCTGACAAAACGATGAGAGGCTGCGCGTGGCGCAGCCTCTTTTCCCATTGTGGTCTCCGTTAGGGGTAAAACCGGATGCGCGCAGGCCCCGACAAATGATCAAGCTAGCCGCTGCGGCGTTTTGACAATGCGCGTGCCTCGCGTGCAAGTTTGTCCGGAAACGACACTACCGTACAACGACTGTCCTCCCCTCGAACCCCACGCCGATCCACAGCTGCCGCCCCCTTGAGCTGCTGGCGCGTTACTTTACTCACTGGGTCAAAGGCCGCAGAATTGGGATACAGCGGGTCACTCTGCGCGTCTTCCCATGACATCACGGTCGCACGGGATCTGCTGGACGGCGGCTTGCTTTGTGCCTCATGCTGCGCCCGTGCCAAACGTGTCGTAAGTTCCGGACACTGGCTTTCTTCAATCAGCCGCACATCACGCGCCAATCGCAGATTCCCCGTGGCGCAGACCGAAAAGGCAACACAGTCGCCTTTGTTCAGAGACATCGGTTCATCTTGCAAGGTCCAGTGATAATACACCAGATCGCCGTGATCTTCGCACCAGATCACGGCTTGTTTCAGGTTGAAGTCCGTCCACAGAACGACACCAATCATATCATACCTCACATTGATACTATACTATTCTGAGATAAATCACCGGATAGGGACACCGAAAAACCATGGACAAACCTGCACCAATTTGTGTCTGATTTATGCAGATTTGACGCCATATAGCGTCAATCAAACATGATATTATCTATGAGTATGTTATCTTGTTCCCCGGACACCGCAAGATTTTGTGTTCTGGCCAACCAGATACATATAGGATGTTATCCGTGACAAGGACCAACCATAATCGTTCTCCAGCCGAACTGCGCAATATGTTCGGGGCTAATCTGCGTCATCTGGCCCAGGGTCATCCGTCAATCTCAGAACTGTCACGCCGTCTTGGGATCAACCGGACACAGTTCAACCGCTACCTCACGGGAGAAAGCTTTCCACGGCCAGATGTGCTGGATCGGATCTGCTCCTTTTTTGAGGTTGATGCACGGATTCTGCTAGACCCAGTGGAACATTTGGCCTGCAAAGGCCAAATCGTACAGGGACAGGTTCTCGGTGAGTTCCTTGGCCCCGGTGTCAGCAAACTGTCGGAAGAATTCTTCCCCTCCGGGATCTATCAGTTCCTGCGCCGCAGTTTTGTGCGCCATGATCGGTATATTCTGGGGCTGGTGCGCGTGTTTCGCCAAGAGGCGGTCACCTATGTGCGCGGCTATGAGGCCAAGGCTGCCATGCGTTATCAAGGGTTGCCCAGTGACCCTCGATCACGTGAATTTCGCGGCTATGCCTCGGTGCAGGATGATGGTGTGACCTTTACCCTGACCCGGCGCGGCGCTGTAACGGCGTCATTCAACTATCTGGCCAAAGTCCCGTCAATGGAGGCCAATATCTGGGCTGGATACGTCGCGCGTGCCTGCCGCGAGAGCGACACAGCCGACCGGGTGACCCGGATGATATACGAGCATCTGGGCCAGGAACCCTCCAACATTCTCAGCGCTGCGCGCCGCGCCGGTTTTGTCGAACAACATGAGCTGAGCCCCTTTCAACAGCGCCTTCTGGGGGGCGGCACGCGGTTTCGCTAGCCCCCCCGAACTAATCTCAGACAGTTTGGGCGACCAACCGGTACACATGCCAACTGGCATGGCCCAACAAGGGCAACACCAGCAGCAATCCAATGAACCCCGGTATCATCGCCACAAACGTGGCCACCGCAATGCCAACGGCCCATAGGATCATCAGCGCGAAATTCGCCTGAACATAGGTGAAACTGGTGATCATCGCGGTGACAAAATCCACTTCACGGTCCAAAAGCAGCGGCAGCGAAATCACCGTAATCATGTAGAGCAGCAGCGCAAATACGGCACCAACCCCGCTGCCTACCGCCAGCATGACCATCCCGTTAGCGGTCAAAAAGACACCCGCCGAGCTGGAAATATTGGTCATTGTTGAATGGCCCAGAAACAGCGCAAAGATCATATGGCCAAGAAAGAACCAGAACAGAAAGACAATTATGATAATCGCACAGATTGATGGCAGCTGACGGCGACCTTGATGCAGAACCACACCGAGTATTGCGCCAAAATCCAATGCCTTACCCTGCTCTAACCGATGCGAGACTTCATACAGACCAACCGCTGCAAACGGGCCGATCAGCGGGAACCCAATGGCGGCCAATACCAGCCAAAATGTGGTACCCGTGGCAACCGTGACCCAAGCCATGATCCAGCCCGCCAGAACATAGACACCGGCAAAGAACAGACCATATACCGGTTGGGCACAAAAATCGGCCCAGCCTCGACGCAAGGCCAGACGCAGCGTGCCAAGGGTCATCGGGTGCAGCTCAGGCACGCCAAAGATTTTTTCGTCCATTAGGCGCAGCTCCCGCTTTGATTTTTGGACATAGTCGGCAGGTTTGGAGGGTGGCGGTGCGGCCATTGTGTTGCCAGGTGATACTGTTGACCCAACGCCAACAGATCCCGATCTTGCCCATGGGCCGCAAAGATCTGCATCCCTATCGGCAGACCTGTGTCGCCGAATCCAGCTGGCACTGCCAGACTGGGCAGCCCTAGCAGGCTGACCGGGGTCACCACCTCCATCCAACGATGATAGCTGTCCATAGCAATCCCGTTGATCTGCGCCGGGTGATCTACCTCCAGATCAAACGGCCAGCACTGCGCGGTTGGCAGAACCAGCGCATCATAGTTTTGGAACAGACGCGATGCGACGCGCTGCCAGTCCGACCGCAGATCCGACGCCGCCTGGATTTCCCGCCCACTCAACGCAAGACCGCGCTCCAACTCCCATTGAGCACTGGATTTCAGCCGGTCAGTTTGCCCCGCGAATACTCGTAGCCCCGCTGCCACGGCAAAGGAGCGCAGCGTGATCCAGCTCTGCCAGATTCGGTCGGCCGCATAGGGGGGTGCAATGGCTTCGACCTCGTGGCCCAAATCCGCCAGACTGCGCAGTGCCTCGGCGCAAGTGTCCAGAATGCCCGGCTCCATCGGATAGGCCCCGCCCCAATCGCCAAGCCACCCAATCCGCATCGGACGGGACTGCGGCGACGGTATCGCAGGTACAGCAGCGCCGGTGGCGGTGGACAGCGGCTGGCGTCGGTCCGGTCCGGTCATGACGTCGAGCAGGATCGCCAAATCTTCGGGACTACGCGCCATCGGGCCGTTGGTCGACAAAGGATGCATAAATAGATCGCCCCGCGGATCCGACGGGACAAGCCCCCAACTGGGGCGAAACCCATAGACATTGCACCAACCTGCCGGATTGCGCAGCGACCCCATCATGTCTGACCCATCGGCCAGCGCCACCATACCGGTTGCCAGGGCCACTGCCGCCCCGCCGGAGGACCCGCCACAGCTGCGCGTCACATCATAAGGGTTTGCCGTCGCGCCATGAACCGGATTGAATGTATGCGAGCCAAGACCAAATTCCGGAACATTGGTCTTGCCGATGATCAACGCACCAGCCGCCCGCAGCCGTGCCACCATCAGATCATCCTGATGCGGGACAAAATCTGCCAACAAGGGCGAACCCTGAGTTGACGGCACCCCGGCAACATTTGCCAGATCCTTTACCGCAATGGGCAGACCATGCAGCGGCCCACATGTCTTTGCCCGGTCTGCGGCGGCGGCCTCTTGCATCAGCTCATCACGGTTGCGCAATGAGACGATGGCATTGACGACGGGATTGACCACATCAATGCGGGCCAGCGTCTCTTCCATCAGCGAAACCGCCGTGCGGCGACCGGCAGATAAATCCTGCAAAATATCGCGGGCGGTGCTCAGGCTCTGGGTCATTGATGTGGTTCCTGGCTGACTGTTGCCCGCAGCCTAGCCGGGGGAATTCACAAAGAAAACCCGCTTGCCGGGGCAAACGGGTTTCGATTATTTCTGCGCAAGCCATCCCACCGCACCGAGATCGGCCCGGCAGAGGTCAGGGTCAGTCGCCCTGCGCCTCGGACCGGCTTTTGCCGGAGACATTCATCGCCAGCGTCGCCCCCATGAACCCATCCAGATCGCCATCCAGCACACCTTTGGTGTCAGAGGTCTCATGGCTGGTGCGCAGGTCTTTTACCATCTGATAGGGCTGCAAGACATAGGACCGGATCTGATTGCCCCAACCGGCATCGCCCTTGGCCTCATGGGCGGCATTGATGTCGGCGTTGCGGCGGTCCAGCTCCAGCTGATAAAGTCGTGATTTCAGAGCCTTCATGGCGATATCACGGTTCTGGTGCTGCGATTTTTCAGACGAAGTCACGACGATGCCGGTCGGCTCATGGGTGATGCGAACCGCAGAATCGGTGGTGTTCACGTGCTGACCACCCGCCCCGGACGAGCGATATGTATCAATGCGAATATCCGATGGGTTCACGTCGATTTCGATATTGTCATCCACAACCGGATACACCCAGACCGAACTGAACGAGGTGTGCCGCTTGGCGGCGGAATCATAGGGCGAAATCCGCACCAGACGGTGCACACCCGATTCAGACTTCAGCCAACCGTAGGCATTGTGGCCAGAAATCTTATAGGCTGCGGATTTGATGCCCGCCTCATCACCAGAACTTTCGGATTGCAGTTCGACTTTGTAGCCTTTCTTCTCGGCCCAGCGAACATACATTCGAGCCAGCATCGACGCCCAGTCGCAGCTCTCGGTGCCACCGGCACCAGCATTGATCTCAAGAAACGTGTCATTGCTGTCGGCCTCTCCATCCAGAAGCGCCTCCAGTTCTTTCTCGGCGGCGGTATCCTTCAGCGTCTTCAGCGCGGCCTCAGCGTCAGCGATGACCTCATCGTCTTCTTCCATCTCGCCCAGCTCAATCAGCTCCATATTGTCGCTGAGATCCTGTTTGATGGATTTATAGGTATCGATGGCATCGACCAGCATCTGCCGATCCCGCATCAAGGCCTGCGCCGCATCCGCGTCATCCCATAGGTTGGGGTCCTCGACCCGCGCATTGAACTCTTCCAGACGGAACTCGGCGGTCTCCCAATCCAGACGCTGTGCCAAAAGCTCCAGCGACTTTTCGATATCGGCCACGATGTTCTGAGTTTCGGCGCGCATGGCAATCCCTTGAATTCACGTATCAGGCCTGCGTGATAAACCACCCGCGCCCTGCGGGCAAGCAGACGCGCAGTCCCGGGGGCAATTGCCGTGCCAGAAATGAAACGAGCGGGGCCGCTGCTGCGCTCCCCGCCAGATTAATATTCGGCACTGAACCGCTAGGTTAGTACAAGCCACCCGAACTGATGGTGCCAAAGGTTGCCTTTGGCCCCAGCACGGCAGTGCCACCATCAGATGTAGTCACACGGCGGCCGGATTGTGCGGCTTCCTCAAACAGTGGCAGGTTGGACCCCATGGCAAAGCCACCGTCAAAAGCCAGACCAAAGATCGGCTCAGCGCCGTCGCGGAAGTATTCCGCCACAACATTCGCGCCAGACGCCGCATCAGCCAGACGCGCACCGGTAAAGCGATCAATCTTGATGAAATGACCGCCCTCGGGCACCGCGAACTTACCCCCGCCATATTTGGCAGTCGCTTTTTTCATGAACTGTTGGAACACCGGGCCACACATGGTGCCACCATAGGCCCCGCGCCCCATCGGACGGGGCTGGTCATAGCCCATGTAGCAGCCGGCAACGATATTCGAGGTAAAGCCCACGAACCACACATCCCGCGAGTCGTTGGTTGTGCCGGTCTTGCCAGCCGTTGGAACCGGCAGGTCGATCACGCTGGAGGCCGTGCCGCGATCCACAACACCCCGCATCATGGAGGTTAGCTGATAGGCCGTAATCGGGTCCATCACCTGTTCGCGGTTGTCCACGATCCGCGGCGCCTGTCCGGCGGCCAGCGCGGGCGAAGCACAGTCAACGCAATCCCGGTCGTCATGGCGATAAATCGTCTCGCCCCGACGGTCCTGGATCCGGTCAACCAGTGTTGGCTGAACCCGCTCACCACCATTGGCAAACATCGCGTAGGCCGCCACCATCTTATAGAGTGTGGTTTCTTCCGCCCCCAGTGAGTTGGCCAGAAACGCACCCATATTGTTGTAGACGCCAAAACGTTCCGCATAACCCGCAACCACTTCCATGCCGACTTCCTGCGCCAGACGGATGGTCATCAGGTTCCGGCTCATCTCGATTCCGGTGCGCAGCGGAGTCGGGCCGTAGAACTTGTTCGACGAGTTTTTCGGACGCCACAGCCCCTGCGGCGTGTTGATCTCAATCGGCGCATCCACGACGATTGTGGCAGGGCTATAGCCGCTGTCCAGCGCTGCCGCGTAGACAAAGGGTTTGAAGCTGGACCCCGGCTGGCGCTGCGCCTGTGTGGCGCGATTGAACACCGAATGCTGATAGGAGAACCCACCCTGCATGGCCAGAACGCGGCCTGTATTCACATCCATCGCGACAAAGCCACCCTGGACCTCGGGCACCTGACGCAGCGACCAATGTTGCAGTGCGCCGTCCTTCTCGACCGCCTGGACAAGCACCACATCACCAGCGGAAATATTGTCCTTGAAGCTGCCTTTCATCCATTTGATATCCGAGCGCGGGACCGATCCGATCTCAGCCAGCTCTTCGATCCCCACACGCAGGCTCTGGTCGCCGACCTCCAGCGCCACCGCCGGATGCCACTTGCCGCCCAGATCAATGTCGCGGGGCACCGAGGCGTTGCTCAACGCCGCACGCCAGCTCTCTTCCGAGGCCAACGCCTCCGCATCAAGGGTCACACCGGTGCCGCGCCAGTTCCCGCGCGACCGGTCGTATTTCTCAAGCCCTCCGCGCAGGGCGACGGCAGCTTCGGTCTGCATTTCCTCGTCGATAGTGGCCCGCACAGTAAAACCACCAGTAAAGAATTCCCCTTCGCCAAAGTCCTCCGACAGCTGGCGGCGGATTTCATCAGTGAAGTAGTCTCGCGGCGGCAGCGCGGTGCGGAAACTGTCAAAATCACCATTCTGGACCGAGCGCAGCGGCTGATCGACCTCGACCTTGTAAACCGCATCAGAGATATAGCCGTTTTCGCGCATTTCACGCAGCACGTAGTTGCGGCGGTTCAGCAAGCGCTGTTTCTGACGCACCGGGTGGTAGTCCGAAGGCGCTTTGGGCATCGATGCCAGGGTCGCGGCTTCATGCGGGGTCAGTTCGCTCAGCGTCTTGTTGAAATACGTCTGCGCCGCAGCTGTCACCCCATAGGAGTTTTGACCCAGAAAGATCTCGTTCATGTAGAGCTCTAGGATCTTGTCTTTGCTCAGCGTTTCCTCAAGCCGGGAGGCGAGGATCAGTTCCTTGACCTTGCGCTCTGCCTTGCGGTCGCCGGACAGAAGAAAGTTTTTCATCACCTGCTGCGTGATCGTGGAGGCGCCGCGCACATTCGATCCACGCGACCGCACCGCCTCAACCGCCGCAGCGGCAATACCGCGCATGTCATAGCCGTTGTGACTGTAGAAATTCTTATCCTCGGCCGAGATAAAAGCCTGTTTCACCAGATCGGGAATCTCCTCCGACGGGGTGAACAGGCGGCGTTCCTGGGCAAATTCGTCAATCAGCGCCCCTTCGCCGGAGTAGATCCGACTGATGGTCGGCGGCTGATACTGCGCCAGGGATTCGTGGCTGGGCAGATCCCGGCCATAGATCCAGAACACCGCACCAATGGTCAGGGCAATCATTGCGATGCCCAGCGTGATGGTGCTGAAGATGGAACCAAAGAACGATAGAATAAATCTGACCACTGTAGAGCCTTTCTCGCGCAGTGCCGCCTATATAGGTGCAGTGGCGCGTGGGGTCAAAACGGGAAACGGCATATTGATGCCGCTGGTCCCGATAAAACAGGGGGAAAGCCCCGACGGCAGTCCCCGGATCCAAACGTCTGAGCCGGCGCCTCGGTTCCCGCAACGCAGCGCCATGTCTGCACCGATCACCAAGGGTTTACTGGCGCACCAAGGAGCGCGAGGATTCATCCGCGATCCGCCAGGACAACAACCCGTTCAAAATGCCACGCGCGGTGTTTTCGCGCCAGGCAGCATCCATCAGATTGGCCAGATCACGCGGGCTGGACAGAAAGCCGATTTCGACCAGAACCGACGGAATGTCTGCTGATTTTAGCACAGAAAATCCGGCTTCGCGCAGCGGTCGGCGATTCATTGCCCCGCCTTGTGCCTTGAGGCCCGACACCATCGCCCCTGCCAGCGCTTCGCTGCGAGGGTGGGTTTCCAGGCGCGCCAGATCCAATAGCACATCAGTCACCCGATCATCCGCCTGGCTCAGGTCGGTCCCCGCAAGCAGATCGCCCCGCTCGTGCCGCTCGACCAGCGTGGCCGATGCCGCGTCAGACGCATCCTTGGACAGAACATAGACGGTGGTGCCATGCGCCAGCCCCTCAGAGAGACTGTCGGCATGGAGGGACAGGAACAGATCCGCCTTGGCCTGATGAGCCAGTGCAATCCGCCGCTCAAGCGAGACAAAATAATCGTCGTCGCGCGTCAGCTGCACATTGAATTGCCCCGAACGAACCAGCATTTCTCCCAGTTCGATGGCGAATTGCAGCATCAGATCTTTTTCCTGCACCAGCCGCCCCTGAATGAAGGCCTCTGCGCCAGGGTCAATGCCGCCATGGCCGGGATCAATCACCACCAGCAAAGGCGCCAGCGAATCCCTGGCGTCCCGTGTCAGCATCGGCGTGGGTGCAGGCAGATCCCAACGTGCATCATTGGGCGCGCCTGTGTGCGCGGCAAATTCCTCCGCAGTGGTATCACGCAGCGCCACCGTCAGCCGGGCGTCAGCGGTCACCGGATCAACATTCATAGCCGCCGTCTCGATCTGCATCGGGCGCGCCAACTCTAGCACCAGGCGGGACCAACCCGGCACATAGGTGCCGAATTGCGCGGCCTTGATCCCATCGTCGGTGATCAGTGTCTCGGCCTCCAGCCCGCCCCAATCGACTTCCTGAAAGTCCATGACCACGCGGGGTGGCCCATCCAGTGTGAACAATCGATACGGCACCCCCTGGCTCAGCCCCAGCGTCAGCCCCGCGCCGCTGCGGCTATCCTTAGCCGAGGTCTGCGCCACCTCGATCCGGGCAAGACCGCTAAAGCCCTGTCCGCCAACCTGCGCCAGCGCCTGCGTTGTCCCACCCGTGATCGCAAGTGCACTGCCCGCAACCAGCGCTGCGGTCAGAATAATCTTCAGCCCGTTCATGCCCATCGGTCCGCCCGTATCCCGGCCGCCACCCGATGTGAACGGCCCGTATTCATGTCCATTGCGTGAAACGCCCTGCCTGTCACTGTCTAGTTTGCCTCGGTCGCATCCGCCGTGCATCCGTATTATGGCCACAGTCTATGCCAAGGCCATGACCCTTTGCCAGCCTCGGCTGCATGCGGCCACTTAGCAGCTCAACCGCGCCGCTCCATAAAGGCTTTGAGCCGCGTCAGGCCCTCCTCGATATCGGCGGTGGCGCGCGCATAGGAAAACCGCAATGTGGTCGCGCCGCGTTTGGGATCAAAATCCAGCCCCGGCGTCACTGCCACCCCGGCCTCGTCCAGAATTTCCTTGGCGAAGGCGCGGCTGTCATTGGTCAGCTCAGACACATCCGCATAGACGTAGAATGCCCCATCCGGTGGCGCGATCCGATCAAAGCCTGCCTTTAGCAGTCCTTCCAGCATCAGCGCACGATTGCGTGCGTAAACGGCGAGATTGCCCTCCAGCTCTTCGCGGCAATCCATCGCCGCCAAGGCCGCCACCTGACTTGCATGGGGCGCACAGATGAACATGTTCTGCGCGATGCGTTCGACCACCCGCACGTGATCCTCCGGCACCACCATCCAACCCACACGCCAGCCTGTCATGGAGAAATACTTGGAAAACGAATTGATCACATAGCAGTCATCGGTCACCTCAAGCGCTGTGACCGCCTTCGCCTCATATTCGATGCCGTGATAAATCTCGTCCGAGATAAACGCCGCCCCCTGCCCCTGTGCCGCGCCGATCAAGGCTGCCATCGCAGGTTTGTCCAGCATGGTGCCGGTGGGATTGGCCGGTGAGGCCACCATCAACCCCGCCAGATCCAACCCTTCAAGATCCTGCGGCACCGGTTGCAGGCGGTGATCCAGCGAGGTTTCGATATCCACCGGTGTCAGCCCCAGCGCATGCAGGATCTGACGGTAGGATGGATAGCCCGGCGCGCCGATGCCCACCCGGTCGCCACTGTCAAACAGCGCCGTAAAGCTGAGCAGAAACGCCCCGGATGATCCGGGAGTAATCACCACCCGTTCCGGGTTCAGATCAACATTATACCATTCGCCATACAACTGTGCGATCCGTTTGCGCAGCGCGGGCAGACCCAGCGCCACAGTGTAGCCCAAGCTGTCGTGATCCAAGGCCTTGGCCAGCGCCTCTCGTGCGGCAACAGGCGCGCCAGTGGATGGCTGACCCACCTCCATATGGATAATGTGGCGCCCCGCGTCTTCGGCGCGGCGGGCGGCCTCCATGACATCCATCACAATGAAGGGATCGACGTTGGACCGGCTTGAGTTTCGCATGTTGATCTCCCATGGTGCGGCCATGACCTTTGACCGCTTCTCCCGCCTCGCGTCAATCCCGGCTCTGGCCCTTGCCGCGCTCTGTTTCGTCGCGGGATCCCTGGCGTCATCCGCGCAGGCAGCCTCGATCTCGCTGCTGCGCGATCCCGATATTGAACGCGGGCTGAATGAACTGGCAGCCCCAGTGCTGCGCGCTGCGGGTCTGAATGCGAAACGGGTCCGTGTGCTGGTCGTCAATAACGGCTCTTTCAATGCCTTTGTCGTCGATTCTCAAACGATTTTCATCCATTACGGACTGATCCTAAAGGTAGATCGCCCCGAGATGCTACAAGCCGTGATCGCCCATGAGGCGGCCCATATCACCAATGGGCATCTGTCGCGGCGGATGCAGAACATGCGTTCGGCCCGCTCTGCGGCTGGCCTTGGGGCTGCACTTGCGGTGCTTGCTGCCGCCGCTGGCGCAAGTGAGGCCGCAGCCGGTATCGCCCTCGGCACGCAATCCTCCGCCTTGCGCGGGTTTCTGGCGCACACCCGCGCCGAGGAAGCCTCCGCTGACCGCACCGCCGCAGGCATCTTGCAACGGGCCGGGATCAGCCCGCGCGGGCTGGTCGATGTCCATAAGATCTTTGCCGGACAAGAGCTGCTGAGCCCGGTCAATCAGGATCCCTACATGCGCTCGCATCCGCTCAGCCGCGACCGCATCCGCGCCGCCGAAGCCTATCTCGCCAGCCACGGCGACAGCGCCAAACCCGATGCCAATGCGATCTATTGGTTCGCCCGCGTGCGCGGTAAGCTGTCGGCCTTTACCCGCTCCCCCAAATGGACCCTGCGCCGGACCACGGATGAGCCTTACAAGGACGTGCGCCTAATGCGAGAGGCCATCGCTCATCATCGGCGCAACAACCTGAACAAGGCTCTGCGCGCTATCGACGGCGCCATCGCCCTGCGCCCGTCTGATCCCTATTATCAGGAGTTGAAGGGCCAGATCCTGATGGAGAACCGCCGCTGGCAACCAGCCCTTGCCGCCTATGGCCGAGCCGTTCAGCAGGCGAGGCGTGACCCGCTGATCCTCGCCAGTCTTGGGCGCGCGCAATTGGCCGCAGGCCAGCCCAAGGCCGCCATCAAATCGCTGGAAGCCGCCCGCGCGCGGGATTTCCGCAATGGCGCCATGCTGCGAGATATGGCGCAGGCCTACGCGAAACTTGGCCAGTCCGGCATGGCTGCACTGGCCACCGCCGAACGCTATGCGCTACAGGGACGGCTGAAGGACGCCGGGCTACACGCCAAACGCGCCACCGCCCAACTGCCCACCGGATCCACTGCCTGGCGACGCGCCCAAGACGTGCTGATCGCCGCTGAACAAAACGAAAAAAGGAAATTGAGATGACCCGTTTGACCCGCCTACCCGCAGTTTCTGCCGCGGCACTGGCCCTTGGGCTGATCGCCGCCCCAGCTGTTCAGGCGCTGGATCTGAGCAGCATGAGCGCAGATGAACGCGCCGCATTTGGCGCCGAGGTCCGTGCATATCTGCTGGAAAATCCGGAGGTGATCCTGGAGGCCGTCAACAAGCTGGAACAGCAGCAGGCCGCCGATGAGGCCGCTCGCGATGATGCGCTGGTCACTGAAAACCTGACAGCGCTGCATGACGACGGATATTCCTGGGTCGGCGGCAATCCCGATGGCGATATCACCTTGGTGGAATTCATGGATTATCGCTGTGGCTACTGCCGCCGCGCCGCGCCCGAGGTCGAACAGCTGGTATCAGGTGACGGCAATATCCGCCTGATCATCAAGGAATTTCCGATCCTGGGCGAGGCCTCTGTGCTGACCTCCCGCTTTGCCATCGCCACCAGGCTGGTGGCTGGGGATGACGCCTACAAGGACGTCCATGACGCGCTGATCACCCTCAGCGGCGAACCAAATGAGGGGACATTGCGTCGTCTGGCCGAGGGGCTGGATCTGGATGCCGATGCGATCCTCGCGCGGATGTCCGATCCCGAAATCGCGCGTCAGCTGCAAGACACCCGCGCGCTGGCCCAGCAGCTGTCGATTTCTGGCACGCCGACCTTTGTGCTGGGGGAGGAGTTGCTGCGGGGCTATCTGCCTGCCGACCAGATGGAGATCATGGTCGCCGATATTCGCGAAAAACGCAGCTGACCCTTTGGGGCGCAGCGCAGGTCGACCCCAAGCACAGGACCAACTGGGGGACAACCCCCAGACACAGGGCGAACTGGGGGCCAGCCCCCAGACCCCCGGAGTATTTCGGGAAAGATGACAGGCGAGACAAACAAAAGAAAGAGGGCGCTGATCTCACCACAGCGCCCTTTTGGTCATCTGGTTTGCAGTCTGGTGGCGACGGGCCTATTCCGCCGCAGCAGACTCTGCATCCAGCTGAGCTGCCTTTTTCTCCACCTCTTCGACGATGTGATCCACCATCTGCGCATTGGACATCTTATGGCTGGCCTTACCCGCCAGATAAACCATGCCAGAGCCCGCACCGCCGCCAGTGAAGCCGACATCCGTCATCAGCGCCTCGCCCGGGCCATTCACCACACAGCCGATGATGCTAAGGCTCATCGGGGTTTTCACATGCTCCAGGCGTTTTTCGAGCGCCTCCACCGTCTTGATCACATCAAACCCCTGCCGTGCGCAGCTGGGGCAGGAGATGATATTGACGCCGCGGTGGCGTAGGCCGAGGGATTTCAGGATTTCAAAGCCCACTTTCACCTCTTCCACCGGATCGGCGGAGAGGCTGACCCGCAGGGTGTCACCGATGCCCATCCACAACAGCTGGCCGAGGCCGATAGCGGACTTGATGGTGCCAGAGACAAAGCCACCCGCCTCGGTGATGCCAAGGTGGATCGGTGCATCAGTCGCCTCAGCCAGTTGTTGATAGGCCGCGGCCGACATGAAGACGTCAGAGGCCTTCACCGAGATCTTGAATTCATGGAAATCATGGTCCTGCAGAATGCGGATATGATCGAGGCCCGACTCCACCATCGCCTCCGGGCAGGGTTCCCCGTATTTGTCGAGGAGGTGCTTTTCAAGCGACCCCGCATTCACACCGATCCGGATGGAACAATTATGATCCTTGGCCGCCCTGATCACCTCAGCCACGCGTTTCTCATCACCGATGTTGCCTGGATTGATCCGCAGACAGGCCGCCCCTGCCTCGGCAGCCTCAATCCCGCGCTTGTAATGAAAATGGATATCGGCAACGATCGGCACCGGGCTTTCGCGAACGATCTCCTTCAGTGCTTTGGAGGACGCCTCATCCGGGACGGAAACCCGGACGATATCCGCGCCGGCCTCAGCCGCAGCCTGAATCTGGGCAACTGTTGCCGCAACATCGGTGGTTGGCGTATTGGTCATCGTCTGCACGGCAATCGGCGCGTCGCCTCCAACCGGCACATTGCCGACATGAATCTGGCGGCTCTTGCGGCGCTCGATATGGCGCCAGGGGCGAATGTGATTGATCGACATGGGGTCCGGTCCGCGCTGTTCAGGGTTCTGGGCATAGATACGCTCTGCGCCCCAAGGCTTCAATGGGGCGCACGCGATCACATGCACAACCGATCAGATGCCGCAGCCTTTGATTGGACAGACGAGACAGCACGGCAAAATCGGAGACTTTGGTCCTGCCGCAGCGGCGCAATCAGCACCCGAAATGCACAGCTGATTGATCTATTCGCTGATGATCGCCTCAACGGGAGCAAGCGTCAGGTCGCTAGCCTGAAGTTCGGCCACCAGCGTCGCCAGGGCGCTGTTGCGCGTCTCGCTGAGATTCGCGAGCGCAAAGCGTTCAGTGAGCGCATCAGAGGACAGCACGACATTTTTGGTGACCTGCCCGCGATCGCCGACCGGGCCATAGTGGGCGCCGTTCACCGCAAAATAGATCGCGCCACTTTCCCCGGTGCGCAACAGCGGCGCCTCTTCAGTGGCGGGAATCTCAAAGTGCTGCCCCGGCTCCATAATGGTTTCAAAGATCACACTGCCATCCGCAGCCGTCACCTGAACCCATGAGGGGCGCACTGCAACCATTTGCAAAGCAGGGTCAATGTCTTCCAAAACCTGCGGAATGGGGGATTGCGGCAATGCTGCGCTTAGGCTGGCGTCCGCCAGCGTCACAGACGGCAGTTCCGGCACCGCAAAATTGCCGAACCCACGCGGATCAACTGCGGCAATCGGGCCGTCACGCGGCACCATCAACGGCACATCCAGCGCTTGCGGGCGATAGAGCCGGTCCAGCGCCTCAGCAGCGGGATCTTGATTCTGCACATCGTCGGCCCCGGCCACACCAGACAGCGGGTCCAGATCCGCAAGCACAATGGGAGGTTGATCAACAGGGGCCATCTGCACCTGCTGCACCTCTTTCAGCACCGCCCAGCCGCCATAGCCTATGCCACCAATCAGCGCCACAAGCACCGCCAGTGACCCAAACGCGCGCAGATCGACCTGAGTTAGCAGACCACTGGACGATGGAACAAATGGGGTATTAGGTGAGGTAAAGGCATCACTGCGCATCCCGCCCATGCCAGAGGCAATCGGCGCACCAGCGGCTTTGCGAACCGAGGCTTCGGCAGACATGCCATGCGCCACCTGAAAGCCGCTTTCCTGACAGAAGGCATCAAAGGTGGTGTCAGGATTCATGTTGAGATAGCGCGCATAAGACCGCACGTAACCCGCGATAAAACCGGGGGTGTCAAATACCGTGGGATCGGAATTCTCGATGGCTGCGATGTAGGACGCTTTGATCCGCAACTCCCGCTGCACATCCAGGAGCGACTTGCCCATGGTCGCGCGTTCGCCGCGCATGGTGTCGCCCAATCGAAGCTCGTAATCATCAAAGCTGCGAGGCCCTGTTGATTCGTCGTGCATCTTTGATTTGCGCTGAGTAAGGCGCCCGATCATGCCTGCTGTCCCATTTTAGCCTGCCGCATTCGACATTTAGGACGTCGTGGAATCACATCTGCGACTCGCTTTGCGCCCTTTCATCAAAAACATACTAGCATACCCTTACCAATTTGACACAGGTCTATGATTTAGCCCGCCATTTCGGCACGATTCAGCGCACAATGGGACCAGAGCGCGTCCATTGCCTTGACCAGCGCGTCGATCTCTTTCGGACCATGAACCGGCGACGGGGTAAAGCGCAGCCGTTCGGTGCCGCGCGGCACTGTCGGGAAGTTGATCGGCTGCACATAAATCCCGTGATCCGCCAGTATCATATCACTCAGCTTTTGGGTATGGACCGGGTTGCCCACGATGACGGGCACAATATGGCTGCCATGGTCGATGATCGGCAGGCCCAGGCCCTTCAAGCGCATCTTAAGGATACGGGCCTGCAACTGGTGCTGCTCACGCAATTCCGGTGCGGTCTTGAGATAGGCAACCGATGCCGCCGCCCCGGCGGCGACCGCAGGTGCCAATGATGTGGTAAAGATGAAACCCGGCGCATAAGAGCGTACCGCGTCACACATTTTTGCCGAAGCCGCGATATAGCCCCCCATCACGCCATAGGCTTTGGCCAAAGTGCCGTTCACGATATCAATGCGATCAGCCAGCCCGTCACGTTCCGCAACACCGCCACCACGCGCGCCATACATACCCACGGCGTGAACCTCATCCAGGTAGGTCAGCGCGCCGAATTCATCGGCCAGGTCACAGATCGCCTCAATCGGACCGAAATCGCCATCCATGGAATAGATCGATTCAAAGGCGATCACTTTGGGCGCCTTCGGATCATCGGCTTCCAGCAGCTCGCGCAGATGGGCAACATCATTGTGGCGAAAAACACGTTTCGCCCCGCCATTGCGGCGCACGCCTTCGATCATCGAGGCATGGTTCAGCGCATCGGAATAGATGATCAAGCCGGGAAACAGTTTTGGCAGCGTGCTCAGCGTCGCATCATTGGCGATATAGGCCGAAGTAAACAGCAGCGCCGCTTCTTTCTGGTGCAGATCGGCCAGCTCGGCTTCCAGCTGCTTGTGATAGACTGTGGTGCCCGAAATATTGCGGGTACCGCCGGATCCTGCGCCGGTGGCGTCAATCGCGCTATGCATGGCCTCCAGCACAACAGGGTGCTGCCCCATCCCCAGATAGTCATTGCCACACCAGACTGTGATATCCTGTTTGCTGCCATCCGGGCGGGTCCAGACTGCATGTGGAAACTGGCCATTCTGCCGTTCGATGTCGATGAATGTCCGATAGCGACCTTCCGTGTGAAGCTGGTCAATCGCTTGGTCGAGTTTCGCGGTATAGTCCACCGGCGTCTCCATGGCATAGTGTGGCACCAGCGGATCTGGCGCGAGCTGTGGTCAGGCTAATATATTCACGTTACCGAATAGATAGCCCGAACCCTCCGTTTGATCAATCAAATACGCCGAGGGATCGGACACAGCCTTGATGCAAGTCAAATAGACCTTTGCGGGCCGGGCAGCAAGAATTGTAACGCCCATTTGACGCTACAATCCGACGCATCTGCGCCGACCCGGACCATGTCCGCCCTGCTCTGGCCCCTGCCGACAGGCGCTGTTAGGGTTCTGCAAACGCCAATCATAACAGCAGGAGCTCCCTGAATATGTCACTGAACGACGTCCTGGACCGGATCGATACCGATCTTGATGCCGCCACCCAACGGTTGATGGACTTGCTGCGCATCCAGTCAATTTCGACCGATCCGGCCTATAAGGAAGATTGCGACAAGGCCGCCGATTGGCTGGTAACCGACCTGCGCTCTATCGGGATTGACGCGGAAAAACGCGTCACGCCCGGCCATCCGATGGTGGTGGGCCACGTCGGCCCGCAGGACGCGGGCCTGCCGCATGTGCTGTTCTATGGTCATTACGACGTGCAGCCGGTGGATCCGCTGGACCTGTGGAAAACCCCGCCGTTTGAGCCGCAGCTGGAAGAGACCGCGCGCGGCACCGTCATCCGCGGTCGTGGGGCGTCTGATGACAAGGGTCAGCTGATGACCTTTGTCGAGGCCTGCCGTGCCTGGCAGGCGGTGAACGGCTCCCTGCCTTGCCGCATCACTTTCTTCTTTGAAGGCGAAGAAGAGAGCGGCTCGCCCTCGCTGGTGCCCTTCATGGAACAGCACGCCGCTGAGCTGAAGGCGGATCTGGCGCTGATCTGCGACACCTCCATGGTCTCGCGTGGCGTGCCCTCGATCTCCTCGCAGCTGCGCGGCATGCTGAAGGACGAATTCACCCTAATCGGCCCCCGGATTGATCTGCACTCTGGCCATTACGGTGGCCCCGGCCTCAACCCCCTGCGCGAACTCAGCCGCATCATTGCGTCGTTCTACGATGAAGACACCGGCAAAGTCGCCGTCGATGGCTTCTATGACGGTGTGCATGAGGTGCCAGAGGACCAGCTGCGCCAGTGGGAGGGCTGCGGTTTTGAAGAGCAGGACTATCTCTCGAACGCAGGCTACACGCAGGCCCACGGAGAGAAGGACCGCTCTGTGCTGGAACAGCAATGGGCGCGTCCAACGCTGGAGGTGAACGGCCTCTGGGGTGGCTATAATGGTGCCGGCTCAAAAACCGTGATCCCGTCTGAGGCCCATTGCAAGATCACCTGCCGTCTGGTCGGCGACATGGATCCGGACGCCCTGCGCCTGAAAATCCGCAAACATGTCGAGGACCGGCTGAAGCCCGACACCCAGGTAAAATGGGACAATGATCTGGAAGGTTCGCGCGCCTCGGTGATGAACATCTCCCGCCCCGAGTTCGAGGCCGCCCGGGGGGCGCTGTCGGATGAATGGAACCGCGAAGCGGTGTTCTGCGGCATGGGCGGGTCCATCCCGATTGCCGGTTTCTTCAAATCGATTCTGGGCATGGATGCGATGTTGATCGGCTTTGCCAATGAGGATGACGCGATCCACTCCCCCAATGAGAAATACGATCTGGAAAGTTTCCACAAAGGCATCCGCTCCTGGGCCCGCGTGCTGGATGCGCTGACCAAGACATAACAGAACCAGTGGTGTGCGCCCCGGCGCGCACCACAGACCTCCCCCTCAAGCAGATCGAAGGCGCGAACATATATCGCCACAAACGCAAAAACCCTTCCGAAGAAGGGTGCGTTCATCCACAAAGTTAGGGAAGAAAGTGGCGCGGTTGACGGGGCTCGAACCCGCGACCCCCGGCGTGACAGGCCGGTACTCTAACCAACTGAGCTACAACCGCGCATGAGCCTTTCGGCAAATCAGACGCAGGCGCCTGACATATGTTCCCCTCCGGGGCGGGCCCTGAACGTCAGGGCAGATTTGAAAGTGGCGCGGTTGACGGGGCTCGAACCCGCGACCCCCGGCGTGACAGGCCGGTACTCTAACCAACTGAGCTACAACCGCGCATTTACTTTCATCTGGATCCCTTAACCCGGATCCGGGGCGGACAGCAGTGGCGCGGTTGACGGGGCTCGAACCCGCGACCCCCGGCGTGACAGGCCGGTACTCTAACCAACTGAGCTACAACCGCTTGCTGTTCCATCCAACGTCGCCGCTGAATGTTGGGCTGTAATATTCGCAGCACGGAGGGATCGTCAAGCAGTGTTTTGGCATTTTCCATCGTTTCGGTGAAAAAAATGCGCACGCCCCCCACGGAACATCTTAAGTTTCTGTTTTTACAATATTTCCAAGGCGGATCAACGATTTGAGCCTGATATAGCCACGGGTCCGCCAGACAAGACGGAGGTTCAGGCCAAATGGAAGACGAACTACAACAGAACACACCGCATCAGGCTTGTGTTTAATGGTAGAGCAGATTGATCTTAAGGGGGAAATGGTGGGTCGTGAGAGGCTCGAACTCCCGACATCTTCGGTGTAAACGAAGCGCTCTACCAACTGAGCTAACGACCCGGTGAGCGGGGATTTAGAGAATGCGCACGCTGGACGCAAGAGGTAAATCGCAGAAATCTGCGAAAAAAGTCATTGCCTCAGCGCAGCACCTGCTCGCCCCCGTCAGACAGCTGATAAATACAGCCCTGCTCGTTGGGCAGCGCCGCCATATCAGCGCGCGACAACCCGCAGATCAACCCGCGCAACACCTGCCCCCATAACCCATGTGCCACCACGACGGCAGGTTCCTTCAGACCGGCCAGGAAATCTTGAATACGGGCCTGAAACGCCGCGAACCCCTCGCCCTCAGGTGCGGCGCAGAACAGATCAAGGTTCAACGGGTTGGTGGCATAGATATCCGGGTAACGCGCTGCGACCTCTGCGCGTGTCATGCCCTGAAACACCCCTGCCTGCGCTTCAGCCAGCCGCGTGTCCGTCACAAAGGGGTGCGACCCCAAAGCAATCTTCGCCGTCTGCTGCGCCCGCCCCAAAGGCGACACATAGCAGGCAGGCCCCCGCGCCAGGATCGGCGCCATCAACGCCGCCTGTTGATGCGCGTGCCTGATCCCCAAGGGGCTGAGTTGCGATTCCAGCTGTCCCTGAATGCGCCCTTCCGCGTTCCACTCTGTCTGCCCGTGTCGCAGAAACCAGATCGTCGGATATGTCATGCCTGCCCTCGTCCGTTTTGCGCCACGCAAGGGCGCGTGCCCAACACCTATTCAGGTTTGCACAGACTGAGAAGCCCGAAGGCAAAAGCGCGACACCATGACAGGCCATTGACGGTCGTCAAAAAATCATAGCGAACTAAGAGAATGGTGGGTGATAAGAGATTTGAACTCCTGACATCTTCGATGTGAACGAAGCGCTCTACCACTGAGCTAATCACCCTTGATGGCGGTATTATCGCCCACCGCCTGCCGCTGCAAGAGGGCCGCCGCGAAAAAATCTTCCCAGCTGCAATTTTCCCCGTCCAATGCCGCAGCCATGCTGCCGTCTGTATCGCTATTCCAGCCTGGCCCGGTCGAACCGATCCCTGCCTATCCCGAGGGCAGCACATTGCGGCGGATCATCGTGCGCAGGGTAAAGCTGGAGCGCGTGTTGCGGATCCCCGACACGCGCATCAGCCTATGTTCCAGAAACTGGTCGAAATCCGCCAAATCCTGCGCCACCACCCGCAAAAGAATGTCGCGACTTCCGGTCATCAGATAGCATTCCATGACCTGATCAAAGCGCCGCACTGCCGCTTCAAAGGCCTGCAAGGCCGCGGTCGATTGGTGCTCCAGTTCGACCTCGACGAAAATCGTAACAGGCAGGCCAACGGCCGCCTGATCCACCCGCGCTGCATAACCCGAAATAACGCCGCTGCCCTCCAGGTTGGCCACCCGCCGCGCGCAAGGGGTTGCGGACAGGCCGACCGTCTCCGCCAGCTCAGCAATCTTGATGCGCCCATTCTCCTGAAGAGCGGCAACAATCTTGCGATCTATCTTATCCACGTCTTTTCCCTCAGTTTTCACGCCAAATTAGAGAAAAGCTTCAAAATATGCAACATTGACAACATAGTTTGGAGGAAACAGGCGGATCTCCAGCTGTATTCTCTGCCGAAATGGAGGAGCAATCCAAAAATGACAGCCACAATCACCCCCGTCGCCACCTCGACACATGAAGAAATCTACCGGGTCGAGGATGCCTCGGTTGGCCTCACTGGTTTTATTGCCGTGCATTCCACCCTGCTTGGGCCGGCGGCAGGTGGGTTGCGGATGCGTCCCTACGCCAGCGCCGAAGAGGCCCTGACCGATGTCAAGCGTCTGAGCGAAGGCATGACCTATAAGAACGCGGCTGCAGGTCTCGCGCTTGGCGGTGGCAAAGCGGTGATCATCGGCGACCCTGTGACCCAGAAAACACCCGAGCTGCTGCGCGCCTTTGCCCGCGCAATCGACAATCTGGATGGCCGCTACATCACCGCCGAAGATATGGGCATGAGCCCCGAAGATATGGCGATCCTGGCCGAGGAAACCACCTCCGTCGCCGGGTTGGCCGATGGGGAATACGCCTCCGGCGATCCCTCCCCCATCACTGCGCGTGGCATCTTCAACGCCATCCGTACCGCATGGGAGCATAAGACGGGTCAGATCGACCTCACCGATCGGGTTGTCTCCGTTCAGGGTCTGGGTCACGTGGGCTGGTACCTCTGCGACTTCCTCAACAAGGCCGGTGCCAAACTGATCGTCACCGATGTGAACACGGCGCAGGTCACCCGCGCGGTCGAGGCCTTCGGTGCCACAGCCGTCGCCCCGGATGAGATCTATGCGGTTGAGGCGGATATCTTTGCCCCCTGCGCCATTGGCGGCATCCTCAACAGCGACACCATCCCGCAGCTGAAGGTGGCTCTGGTGGCCGGTGGCGCCAACAACCAGCTGGCCTCCTCCGAGGACGCAACCGCACTGCACAAGCGCGGCATTCTCTACGCCCCCGATTTCGTTGCCAATGGTGGCGGCATCATCAATGTGGCGACAGAGATCCAGAAAATCAGCAACCGCAACAGCTTTGTCGCGGACCGGCTGGAGGCGCTTGAGGTGACCATGGCTGCGATCCTGACGCAGGCGGCCGCAGATGATGTCAGCCCCGACGCCGTCGCCATCGCCACCGTACAGGCCAAAATGGCGCCGAAAGCCGCCTAAGCCACGGAAACACCATTCAACGCGCCCCCTTCTGTGGGGCCGTCAACCAACCCCGCCACCAAAGAGCGGGCGCCAGACGGAAGCCCCCCTATCTAGTCGGGGGGAGATACGACCAAACAGAGAGGGCAGCCCAGATGGGTTGCCCTTTTTGTGCCCAGCGGATCCACCCTGCAGACAGGCGTTGAACCAAACCGCCCTTCAGGCGTTTGATGACAGCAGCACAAAAGAACACCCAAAGGAGAACCGCATGTCCCTGTTCCACCCCGACAATCGCAACCGCAGTGATCGACACAAAAAGATCTACGCCTATTGCGAAATCGCCTACACCATTGTCGATGTCTCGGCTGCGGTGCTGTTCGTGGTGGGCAGTATGCTGTTTTTTCAGGACTCCACGACCTATGTCGGCACCTGGCTGTTTCTGATCGGATCAATGCTCTTTGGACTGCGCCCGACCATCAAACTCTACCGCGAATATGCCTATCTGCGGCTGGGCGACTATGAGGACATCACCCGTCAGTGACATAGCGCCGCCTGCGGGTCGTCCAAAGCTCACCTTCAGTGGATAGGCCCATTACAAATGTGTTGAAGTGTTAAATCAAGCGCGCAACGTACCCAGAGCCGAAAGCCTGCCTCTGAGTAGACCTCTGCAAAGATTTTGCCAGTTTGAACGTCACACGCGCCTACGTTCGCGCAAAAGATTACAATGGTAGCTTTTGGGGCATCAAACTATTGGCGCGCTTACATCTACCGCCGTGCCAGCCGGATCTCTCAGCATCAGACGCCTTTGACCGTAAGGTAAGTTGGTCGGCCCTTCGATGATTTCAGCCTTCATATCGATAGCGCGCTTGTGCACGTTTTCGACAGACTCAACAACAAAGGTCAGGACGATACCGGAAGGATCGGCAGTCATGCCAACGGGGATTGTCTTGTGGCTGTGATCTAAAACTCCAAGCTCGAAACCCGGCATGTCGTCATGAGACAAAATCACAAACCAGCCGAAGTCGCCGGTGCGCTTCATGCCAAGTAGATCTTCATAGAACTGCGCTGTGGCAGAGACATCGCTGGTCAGTATGTTTGAAAAAGCGCGGTTCATGATCAGGTTCCCTCGTCAGCATACATATGTGTATCTTGCCTACAGAATACATATGTGTATGTCTAGGTGATGGACGCTCGTTTACTTACCCCCGAAGACTGGCTAGATTTGGCTTTACAAGAATTGAAAGCGCATGGTTACAACGCTCTGAGGGCTCAACCACTCGCCAACAAACTAAGCGTTACCCGCGGTAGCTTCTACCACCATTTCGAGAGTCTCGAAGTCTTTCATGCGGCTGTCATTGCTCATTGGGCTAAGATGACAAGCGGTCAAATCGCCTTGGCAGCGCAAGATATTGACGATGCGACTGAAGCGTTGGATGACCTACTTCAAAAAACGCTTTGCTCAGGGGAGGCCTTAGAGCGCGCGATCCGGTCCTGGTCCACAGTTAAGCCAATGGTTGCTGAGGCGGTGGAAAGGATTGATCAGGAGCGGATCGACATTGCCGAGACGCTCCTGTGCAGGACCGGTTTGCCAAAGTCGGTTTCGCTGGCACGAGCCAAGTTGCTCTACTGGGCAGCAATCGGGCGACTGATGCTCCCCTTTCCGCAGAACAATGTCTTGTCGAGGGTGGAAATATCGGATCTCGCCGCGCTTATGTCGACGAAGTCGTACACCTGACATTCGCTGCAGTATAAAAATCAGAAGCTCGAGCTTAGAGCTGTCGACACAGTCTTAGCACGCACTTCCACGCCGGCACGCGATCATCGACCATCGCAAGTAAGGCGACCCGAAAAGGGCCGCCCGTAAATTGTTACCTCTTGCAGACTGATCTCAACAGTTTACGAGCAGCGCCCGTAGTCCAGATCAATGCGCTATGGCACCTGCGCCGTCATCGCTGGAACCCAGGGCGGCCTTCGCGGCTGCAGCGGCTTCTTCGGCGGCCTCGTCCCATTCGATGGGTTCGGGCGTCGCTGTCAGCGCGTGTTTCAGCACCTCGGACACATGGCTGACGGGAATGATGGTCAGCCCGGCCTTCACATTGTCCGGGATGTCCGGCAGGTCTTTTTCATTTTCCTGCGGGATCAACACGGTTTTGATGCCGCCGCGCAGTGCCGCCAGCAGTTTTTCCTTCAGACCACCAATGGCCGTGGCGTTGCCACGAAGCGTGACCTCACCGGTCATTGCGATGTCCTTGCGGACCGGAATGCCCGTCAGCACCGACACAATCGCTGTCACCATCGCCAGACCGGCGCTTGGACCATCTTTTGGCGTGGCGCCGTCCGGCACGTGCACGTGGATATCAATCTTGTCGAACTTCGGAGGCTTCACCCCAAGCTGCGGTGAAATCGAGCGCACATAGCTCGATGCGGCCTCAATCGACTCCTTCATCACATCGCCCAGCTTGCCGGTGGTCTTCATCCGACCTTTGCCCGGCAGGCGCAGCGCCTCAATGCTCAGCAGTTCACCGCCAACCGAAGTGTAGGCCAAACCGGTCACAACGCCGACTTGGTCCTCTTTCTCGGCCAGACCATAGCGGTACTTCGCAACCCCAAGGAAATCATCAAGATTATCCGCTGTGACCGAGACATTATCCGCCTCTTTCTTCACGATTTTGGTCAGCGATTTCCGTGCCACTTTGGCGATTTCACGTTCCAAATTCCGCACCCCCGCCTCACGGGTATAGGTGCGAATGATCTCGGTCAGCGCCTCATCGGTCAGCTCGAACTCCTTGGCCTTCAGGCCGTGGTTCTTCACCTGCTTGGAGACCAGATGCTGCTTGGCGATCTCACGCTTTTCGTCCTCGGTATAACCCGACAGTGGAATGATCTCCATCCGGTCCAGCAGCGGCCCCGGCATATTGTAGCTGTTCGATGTGGTCAGGAACATCACGTTCGACAGGTCATATTCCACTTCCAGATAGTGGTCCATGAAAGTCGCGTTCTGTTCCGGATCCAGCACTTCCAGCATGGCGCTCGCCGGATCGCCACGGAAATCCTGGCCCATCTTGTCGATTTCATCGAGCAGGATCAGCGGGTTGGTGGTCTTGGCCTTTTTCAGCGCCTGAATGATCTTGCCGGGCATGGACCCAATATAGGTCCGGCGGTGACCGCGGATCTCGCTCTCATCCCGCACCCCACCAAGGGAAATGCGGATAAACTCGCGACCGGTCGCTTTGGCCACCGATTTACCCAGCGAGGTTTTACCAACACCCGGAGGGCCGACGAGGCACAGGATCGGGCCTTTCAGCTTGGCAGAACGCTGCTGCACCGCGAGATACTCGACAATGCGTTCCTTGACCTTTTCCAGACCATAATGGTCCGCATCCAGAATGTCCTGAGCGCGGCTCAGGTCTTTCTTCACGCGCGATTTGGTGCCCCAGGGCAGCGCCAGGATCCAGTCGAGGTAATTGCGCACGACTGTAGCCTCTGCCGACATCGGCGACATATTCTTAAGCTTCTTCAGCTCACCCTCGGCCTTTTCACGCGCCTCTTTAGAGAGTTTCGTCTCGGCGATCTTGGCTTCCAGCTCGGCCACCTCGTTGGAGCCGTCCTCACTGTCGCCCAGCTCCTTTTGAATGGCTTTCATCTGCTCATTCAGGTAATATTCGCGCTGGGTCTTCTCCATCTGTGTCTTGACGCGGGTCTTGATCTTCTTCTCGACCTGCAGCACCGACAGCTCGCCCTGCATCAGGCCATAGACCTTCTCCAGACGTTCGCTGATCGACAGCGTCTCCAGCAGATCCTGCTTATTGTCGACTTCAATGCCCAAGTGGCCGGCGATCAGATCCGCCAGCTTGGCCGGTTCGGTGGTCTCACCAACGGCGCTCAGCGCCTCTTCCGGGATGTTCTTGCGGACCTTTGCGTAGCGCTCGAACTCATCGCCGACGGTACGCAGCAGCGCCTCAACAGTGGTGATATCGCCGGGCATCTCGGTCAGATACTCTGCCCGCGCCTCAAAGAAATTGTCGTTTTCCAGATATTCGGTGATCTTCACCCGCGCATGGCCTTCGACCAGCACCTTCACGGTGCCATCGGGCAGCTTCAGCAGCTGTAGCACATTGGCCAGAACGCCAACATTGTAGATACCATCGGATTGCGGGTCGTCTTCGGCCGGGTCGATCTGACTGGACAGCAGGATCTGCTTGTCATCCGTCATCACCTCTTCCAGGGCCCGCACGGATTTTTCCCGCCCGACAAACAGCGGCACAATCATATGCGGGAACACAACGATATCGCGCAGCGGCAGGACGGGGTAGGATGAATTGAGTGGCTCTTGCATACTCGGTCCTTTGATTTGGCAAGACGCCCCCGCCCCGATTGTCGGCAGCTTTGGCGCGTCTCCTCATTGGTTTTGTTATCTGGTGCAGCGGAAGGGGGATTTCAACCGCCGTGCCTCAATGTTTGGTGTCACATTGCCCGCAGCAGAACCGGATCACAAGGGCGCAAATGACGGCAAGGATACCAAATGGTGAAGGGCAGCCACCACGGACCGCCCTTTCGTAATCTCTGTTAACAACCAGCTCCAGGTTGGCATATCTCAGGCCCTGCGCGCGGATAGGTCAGTCGATTGAATTTACGCTCAGATGGCCCAAACTGCCGCCGCGTGCAATGGGGTCACCCCCATCATCCATCAGCGCAAAAATCGCCACCCCCGCGGCCAGAAAAATCATCAGCGAACAATGCGCCAGTCCAGTCGAAGCGGTGTCATTCATCGGATCTCTCCACTTGGGTCGTTATATGCCTGCCTCGCAGTTCACTGCTGATTTGTGGCGCAAAGGTGTTCAGCGAGAGACCCGCCGGTGAACATTTGCTCAAGTTTTCAACAACACGAACACAACGCAAAGGGACCACAGGCAACATTAGGCGCGGATCCAGCGGCCCTCCCTCACCTCAATCAAAGCCGCTCAATATCGCCTCGCGCGGGTGTCCCGGAAGGTCTTACAAACCGACTACCCGCCGCTCCCGATTAGCACCGTCAGTCCGCGCCTCAAAATTCGGCAGGTCGTTTATTCCTGCGCAGCACATACGGGACCCTGCCCGATGACAAGTTGTACACATCACCAGCCAACGCGCCCGCAAGCGCCCCACCCAGAACGGTCTGCAACTGGCATTCTTTTTGACCACCGACATCACCCGTCACAGGATTGTAGGAGCTGTGAGGATAGGTGAAGCAGAGGTAATACTCCCCCGCGACAAGCTCTTGGACCCAATCCCCACGAAGCGCAGCCCTGTTTCCGGGATACCAAAGCCAGACATGCTTTTCGCTGTAGTAGGTGACTTGGTAGCCATGCCCCTTGTGCCAGTGCAGATAGGTCGCCCCAGAGGAGGGATAGGCCAATCTCTCCTCAGAGATCTGGTGTACGGTGGGATTGAATTTGGTAGTCTCCGGCCCGCCGCACGCGGCAAGACATAGCGCAATAAGCCCGACACTCCTCCCTAGAACAAGCATTTCATCCTCAGTAAAGCTGATTTGGTACCGCTGTAGCGATAAGTTTTGTAGTAGAAATTCGGTACCGGCCTGGTTTCACGATTCAAAACAAAGCCAATTCCGAGCCGGTCAAAGTCCTCTTTTTTCATCTCCAGAATTCGATCCAAACGACCGCCTAGCGCCGCATTCACACGGGCCTGTTGCTGGGGTGTCAACGGAACGCCCTCGCGAATCGGTCTGTCATCAAGGCTCACCGTGCCAGCGGCACAAATTGTCTGGCGTGCGGCCGTTTTCGCCAGTCCCAAGACACGCCCTGACGTCCGGCCGGAAGTCAGGTCACTGTGAAGTGCAACCAGCTCAGGCTTTGATAGCCCGGCAAAAACACTGCTCGGCAAATGCGCAGGCGGACGGAAAGTGCTTTCTGATGTGCCTACGGTAACTTGAAAGTAGACGGCGTTACCCCTGACGGCATCATGCCGCGCTGCACCACCCGGAACAAAAAGCACTGCAGCCGAGACTCTCTTGGCAGCAAGGCCACCATCAAAAAAGGGTCTATCGCCACCGCGCTGATAGAGCTCCATCGCGGCAACATCTTGAAAGCTCAGCTGTTTGGGAGGTCGGGATGATGAGCTGCCGCCCTCCATGCATGCAGAGAGGCTCAAAACAGTGCCCAAACAAACTGTGACGCGTGTCAAAAAATTCATCGGATCAATTCCATACTGGAGAAAAAGACGTAATTTCAAATTCACTGCTGGCGCGTAGTCGTTTTTTTGGCTTGTGATCAAAGCCGCTCGATATCGCCTTGCGCGCGGGTGTCGTGGAAGTCCTTTTGCCAGGCCTCAAACGTCCCCGCTGCGATCGCGTCGCGCATGCCGCCCATGATCTCCTGAAAATAATGCAGGTTGTGCCAGGTCAGCAGCATGCCGGAGATCATCTCGTTGGAGCGGAACACATGGTGTAGATAGGCGCGGGAATAGTTGCTGCACGCCGGGCAGCTGCAAGTCTCATCCAGCGGGCGAGGGTCGTCCTGATGGCGGGCGTTTTTGATATTGACCACACCGTAGCGGGTAAACGCCTGTCCCGTCCGACCAGACCGCGACGGCAGCACGCAGTCCATCATGTCGATGCCACGGGCCACCGCGCCAACGATATCGTCAGGCTTGCCCACGCCCATCAGATAGCGCGGCTTGTCCTCGGGCAGGAAACCGGGGGCATAATCAAGACAATCAAACATCGCCTCCTGCCCCTCACCGACCGCAAGGCCGCCCACCGCATAGCCCTCAAAACCGATCTTCGTCAGCGCCTCGGCGCTTTCTTCGCGCAGATCCTGTTCCAGCCCGCCCTGCATAATGCCAAACAGCGCATGGCCCGGACGGTCGCCAAAGGCCTCGCGCGACCGCTCGGCCCACCGCATTGACAGGCGCATTGATTCAGCAATGCGGTCGCGGTCCGCAGGCAGCGCCGGGCATTCGTCAAAACACATCACGATATCGGATCCCAAGAGCTTCTGGATCTCCATCGAGCGTTCCGGCGTCAGCTCATGCTTGGAGCCATCCACATGGCTTTTGAAGGTCACGCCCTTTTCCGTCAGCTTGCGCAGTCCTGCCAGCGACATCACCTGAAACCCGCCACTGTCGGTCAGAATCGGCCGCTCCCAGTTCATGAACTTGTGCAACCCGCCCAGGCGGTCGATCCGCTCCGCCGTGGGGCGCAGCATCAGATGATAGGTATTGCCCAAGAGGATATCCGCCCCGGTCGCACGCACGCTCTCCGGCATCATCGCCTTTACGGTTGCGGCCGTGCCAACCGGCATGAAGGCAGGCGTGCGGATCTCCCCGCGCGGTGTATTGATCACCCCGGTGCGGGCCTTGCCATCGGTGGCTTTCAGGTCAAACGAGATTTTGGGTGCCATGATATCTTCCTTGGGCTGTCGTACGCGAGGTCCCGCCACCGCGGGTGATTTTCCAACGGGATCATCTGCCACCTGAACCCTGCTCTGCGCGATCAGAAACCCAACCGGCACAGCCTGCCGGATGTGCCCGATCTCTGGCTGGTTTTCAAGCCTGCAGTGCGCCTTTCCCGAACACTGCGCTTGGCTCTCAGACAGCAGCGATGCGGCACGCCGCGTCCGCTTCCCCTTGTCTGCCAACACTGCGCGGGCCATAGAGATCGGGACCTAGGGTCTGGCAGCTGATCTTGAAATCACGCCCACAGACTCCCAAGTGCATACTATAGTATACAAATATATTGTGAGGCAAAATGTCCGAAGAACTCCTGCTCTCTCTGCTGACACAGAATATCATCTATATTCTGGGCGCAATCTTCTTGATGATCCTGATCTTCAAAGGCATCCGCATCGTGCCGCAGTCCGAAAAATATGTGGTTGAACGCTTTGGGCGCCTGCATGCGGTGCTTGGGCCGGGTATCAACTTTATCGTCCCCCTGCTGGACGCCGTCGCCCATAAGGTCTCCATCCTGGAACGCCAGCTGCCCAATGCCAGCCAGGACGCCATCACCAAAGACAACGTTTTGGTGCAGATCGACACCTCGGTGTTCTACCGCATTCTGGAACCGGAAAAGACCGTCTACCGGATCCGTGACGTGGACGGCGCCATTGCCACCACTGTGGCCGGTATCGTGCGGGCTGAGATCGGCAAGATGGACCTGGACGAGGTGCAGTCAAACCGCTCGCAGCTGATCGGCCAGATCCAGCATCTCGTCGAAAGCGCTGTGGATGATTGGGGCATCGAAGTGACCCGCGCCGAGATCCTGGACGTAAACCTTGATCAGGCCACCCGCGACGCCATGTTGCAACAGCTGAACGCAGAGCGGGCCCGCCGCGCCCAGGTGACCGAGGCCGAGGGCCAGAAGCGCGCGGTTGAACTGAACGCCGACGCCGAACTCTACGCCGCCGAGCAAATCGCCAAGGCCCGCCGCATTCAGGCTGACGCCGAAGCCTACGCCACCCAGGTGGTCGCCAAAGCCATTTCCGACCATGGCATCGAAGCCGCGCAATATCAGGTGGCCCTGAAACAGGTTGAGGCGCTCAACGCCCTTGGCGCCGGTGAAGGCAAACAGACCATTCTGGTGCCCGCAAATGCGATCGAGGCTTTCGGCAATGCCTTCAACATGCTGAAAGGTAGCGGGAAATGACCGCCCTCCTGTCGGTCTGGTGGGTCTGGATCGCCCTGGCCATCGGCCTCGGCATTGTCGAGATTCTGGCGCCGGGCTTCATTTTTCTCGGCTTCGCTCTGGGCGGCGTAGTGGTTGCCTTGCTGCTGGCCATCATGCCCGCGGGCAGCATTACCTTGCCTGTGCTGCTGCTGATCTACGCGACCCTCTCCCTGATTGCCTGGCTGGTGCTCCGCCACTTCTTCAAGGGACCAAAGGGTCAGGTGAAACACTTTGATCGCGATATCAACGACTGACAAAAACCCCGCCCAATGGATCTTGGGCGGGGCTATCAGATATTTCTGATTCCCTGATATGGCATCCTATCACAACGTGAGTTACCGCCGTGCAACACTGGCACGTGTCTCAATCACGCTCTGCGCGAAACGCGGATCTGTAGGGCGGCAACGGCCCTACAGCGTTCAGTCTTCTGCACAGAAAATCCGTCATAGCCAAGGCGAGGCCCGCTGCGCCTAAACCTTTGCCTAAACTGTGTTTTTCCATATGACCGGAGTTACATAGACGATGCTGTCACCGACACTGACCATCACGTCGCTGTCCTGAATATTGACCTGCAACTTCATTGATCGACCAGCAAGATCTCCCAGTTCACGGGTGGCCGTCTCTGAAAAATTCACAACCTGAAGGTTTTCAAACCGGGTGGTGCTGTTTTTGATTTTCTCCCACCACGACTCGGCTGTTCTGCCGTAGCTGTAGACGATCACCTGTCTGGATTTGCCACAGGACTGACGCACGACTTTCTCGCTTGGAAGTCCCAGCGCCACCCACAGGTCAAGCTCACCACTCAGGCTTTTTTGCCATATGTCCGGCTCATCATCCGTTGACAGCCCCTTGGTAAGCTCCAGTTGCTCATGCGCATTCAAGGCAAACGCGACAAGACGCACCATCAGCCGTTCATCCGTCTCCGACGGGTGTTTTGCAACGGTCAGCTTGTGGGTTTCATAGTAATGACGATCCATATCGGAAACGGAAAGTTCAACTTTATAGATGGTGGCTTTTTGCGCCATGACTTTTTCCAGACAAGCAAAGTTTCGGGGTGTTTAGGACGCCGAGGGGTATTGTGAAAGCGGAAAGCAACTGGCCTGGCCCCCGGCGCCACCCGTACTGGAAGCCTCACAGTGTTGAAACGAATAGGGTTGAAACGAATAGGCTTGAAACGAACAGGGTTGGCTGGTCTGAGGTAACGGCGGCCCAATGCTCTTCTCCAAGTCCAGCACAGGTCAAACAGTTTCGCGCACACCTCGCCGTTGCCGGGTTGCATAACACGGGCCACACGCCACAGCCCCTCCTGCGACGCTTGATCTCTAATCTGCGCATGATCCCGCACTGGACCCTTGCGCCCGGCTTCCCTATATAAACAGTCAGGAAACGAACCGAGGCACCCATGACACACGCATCCGAGCCACTGGAAGGCACACCGCTGATCGCCCCCTCCTCTGTCAGCCACGCGCTGTACGAGCCGGTGGTTGAGGCCTGCCGGTCGGTTTACGACCCCGAAATCCCAGTAAATATCTATGAACTGGGCCTGATCTACACCATCGACATCAGCGATGAGAACGACGTCAAGATCCTCATGACTCTGACCGCACCCGGCTGCCCCGTTGCCGGTGAAATGCCCGGCTGGATCATTGACGCGGTCTCACCGGTGCCCGGCGTCAAGAGCTGCGATGTGGAACTGATCTGGGAGCCGCCGTGGGGCATGGAAATGATGTCCGATGAGGCCCGTCTGGAACTGGGCTTTATGTAAATTCCCGGTTCGGATCCATCGGTAAAATCGGATCATGGCCAGGTCCACTATGGGCTTATCAGAACAACGCGGCACGGCATCTCGCCCGCCGCGTTTTTATGCAGATGACGCCACGTTGAGCCAGATACCGGTGGCGTCGCGCAGGCCAATGATGCCTGATCGCAGAACACCTCTTGTCCCCCTGCGGCAAGCCCCTTTAACATCATTCCATAGCAGATCAGGTGCTGATCACACGACGCTCCTGTCCCGGTAGAGTGTTTCAGACCGCGCCTATTTTGGCCTCACACAAGGTCGGCCCCTATTTGGAGTACCCCATTTTGCCCCGCTCTTTCCCATCCTGCGCGCGCCTGCGCATGCCCTTGCAGACTTTCAAAACCTTACCCCTCTCCCTGACCTTTGCGGCAGCATCACTTGCCAGCACTGTGCAGGCCAGCAGCACAGCTGAGACAGCTGGCCTAAGCTACGGTCCGCGCCCGGCCTATCTGATCGACGCCCTGCCCGAGGGTGATCTGAAATCGCGACTGGCCGCCTGCGCCGGACAAGCGCCACAGCGCACCAATTTTTCCATTGGCCATCGCGGCGCGCCGCTGATGTTCCCCGAACATACGGCCGAGGGGAATCACGCCGCCGCCGCTATGGGGGCTGGCATCCTGGAATGCGACGTCACCTTCACCAAGGATCTGGAACTGGTCTGCCGACACTCGCAAAACGATCTGCACACCACGACCAATATCCTCACCACAGATCTTGCGGACCGCTGCACCCAGCCCTTCACCCCGGCCACCGACGATGCGCCCGCAACAGCCGAATGCCGCACCAGTGATTTGACCCTGGCCGAACTGATGACGCTGCGCCCCAAGATGGACAGCCGCAATCCCAAGGCCACCACCGCCGAAGAGTATCAGCGCGGTCTCGCCCCCTGGCGCAGCACGCTCTACCAGGGCGAGGCCACGCTGCTCAGCCATGCGGACAGTGTCGCGCTCTTTGGGGATTTGGGCGCGCGTTTCACACCCGAGCTAAAGTCCCCAGCCGTCACCATGCCCTTCAACGGCATGACGCAGGAAGATTACGCCCAGAAACTGATCGACGCCTATATCGCTGCGGAGATTCCCGCCAGTGACGTCTGGGTGCAGAGTTTTGACCTTAGCGACATTAAATATTGGCTTACCCACGCGCCGCAATTCGGCCGTCAGGCGGTCTATCTTGATGATCGCTTTGCCCGCCATGACACCGATGAAGGCTTGGTTGACCCGATGGACCCCACCACCTTCCGCCCCTCGATGCAGGAGCTGAAGGAGATGGGCCTCAATTACATTGCGCCGCCAATCTGGATGCTGCTGACGATGCAGGACGGCCAAATGATCCCCTCCCCCTACGCCATAGCTGCGCGCAAGGCCGATCTGAACATCATCACCTGGACATTGGAGCGCTCCGGCCCGCTGAAAAATGGCGGCGGCTGGTACTTCCAATCGGTCGCAGACGCGGTGCAATCAGATGGCGCGACCTATCAGGTCCTTGATGTGCTGGCACAAGACGTGGGTGTGTCCGGCGTTTTCTCTGACTGGCCCGCAACCGTGACCTATTACGCCAATTGCATGGGGTTGTGACCGCCGCCCCTTGAGCCTGCGCCGCCGCCGCCCTAGATTAGAGGCAACGCGCGATAGTGGAGACAGGCATGTTCGGTATTCCCGGCAAACAAGCGGTGACGATCACCGACAAAGCAGCGACCCAGATCGCCAAGCTGATGAACAAGGGCGGCCATTCCGGCCTGCGCATCGGTGTCAAAAAAGGCGGCTGCGCCGGCATGGAATATACCATGGAATATGTCGATCAGCCCGACCCCAACGACGAAGTGGTCGAACAGGATGGTGCCCGCGTGCTGATCGCGCCGATGGCGCAGATGTTCCTGTTCGGCACCGAGATCGACTACGAGGTCTCGCTGCTGGAGGCGGGATTCAAATTCAACAACCCGAATGTCTCCGAGGCCTGCGGCTGCGGCGAATCTATCAGTTTCAAGGATGTGCCCGCCGGGTAAACTTGCCGGCAACTGCACCCATTTTCTGTGCACTCCCGTGAATGACAGCGCCAAAGACGACCAAACAAAGCGGGACCGCCCCATCGGTCTCGTTTTTTTTGCGCATGATTATTGTTCCGTCGGCGCTTGGACCTTGGCCAACCCATGGCCGTTCCACATATGTATTGTTCAACATGTGCCGATCCCTGCGTCCCGTTCACAGGCCAATTGTTCCCCATTCCGAACAATGCTAGGACTAGCGCAGCAGCAGACTGTCCACCCGAAAAAGGGGACCACGGACAGCAATAGAATTTTGAGGGAGATACGCAATGCGTCGTAAAATGGTTGCAGGCAATTGGAAAATGAACGGCACTGCAAGCTCACTCACCGAGCTGGGCAATCTCGCCTACAGCTGCAAGTCGGCCAAGGCCGAGGTGCTGATCTGCCCACCGGCAACCCTGCTCTACCGCGCCGCCAATGTCTGCACCGACAGCAAGGTCGAGGTGGGCGCGCAGGACTGTCACAGCGCCACCTACGGTGCCCATACCGGCGATCTCAGTGCCGAAATGTTGCATGATGCGGGCGCGACTGCGGTCATCCTCGGCCATTCCGAACGCCGAGCCGATCACGGCGAAACAGATCAAGTCGTGCGCGCCAAAGCCAAAACCGCCATTACGGCAGGGCTGACTGCGATCATCTGCGTCGGGGAGACGTTGGCCGACCGCGAAGCAGGTAAGACACTTGCGGTGGTCGGGGCGCAACTGGCAAGTTCCCTCCCCGATGACACAAGAGGCACCACCGTGGTGGTGGCCTATGAACCGGTCTGGGCCATCGGCACTGGCAAGGTGCCCACGGTCGAACAGATTGCCGAGGTCCACAACGACCTACGGGCCAGTCTGGTCAAACGCTTCGGCGGCGAAACTGCCAATGCCATCCGCCTACTCTATGGCGGATCCGTTAAAGCCAGCAATGCCAAAGAAATCTTCGCGGTCGCGCAGGTCGATGGCGCTTTGGTTGGCGGCGCCAGCCTGAAGGCGGCGGATTTCGCTCCCATCGTCGCGGCTCTCGACGCCAGCACATAAATGCGCCTCACGGCGCAGCCTCCGGCGGGAGTATTTGGGGAAAGATGACAGACCCCGCGCCGCTGCCTTCACCTTTCACAAAATACTCTGGGGTGAATGCGCGCCAGCGCAGAGGGGCAAAGCCCCTGACATAACGCCAGACAGGAAAAGGCCCGGGAACTGCTCCCGGGCCTTTTCAAATTCTGGGTACTGAGCACCTGCTCTATTTGGTTATGATCTCCGGCCCCATCACCGCATTCGGCAGCACCGTCGATATCCACGGGATATAGGTGATCATGATCAGGAACACGAAGAGCACCGCCAGGAACGGCAGCGCCGCCCGCACCACCGCCATCATCGGCATTCCTGCAACCCCAGAGGTCACAAAGAGGTTCAGACCAACCGGCGGGGTGATCATGCCGATTTCCATATTGACCACCATGATGATGCCAAGATGGATCGGGTCGATGCCCAGTTCGATGGCAATCGGGAACACCAGCGGCGCCACGATCACCAACAGACCCGACGGCTCCATGAACTGCCCCCCGATCAGCAGGATCACATTGACCACGATCAGGAACATCACCGGGCCAAAGCCCGCCGACAGCATCGCGGTGGCAATCTGCTGTGGCACCTGCTCATCGGTCAGCACATGTTTCAGGATCAGCGCATTGGCGATCACAAACAAGAGCGTCACCGTCAGCTTGCCCGCTTCAAACAGCGCGTGGCGCGTATCGGCGTGAAAGAAGGACGGGATAAAATAGACCACCGTCTGTCCCAGCATCTTGGGCAGCATGGACAGGAATTGCCCGATATCCTTGGGTTTCGGCGCAGATTTCAACGGCCCCATGTCGCGGTAGACAAAGGTCGCCACAAAGAAGGCATAGACCGAGGCCACCGCCGCCGCCTCTGTCGGGGTAAAGATGCCGCCATAAATGCCACCCAGAATGATGCCGATCAGCAGCAGACCAACCGAGGCATTGGCCGCCGAGGCCGCAACTTCCCCCCAGCCCAGCCATTCACCCTTGGGCAGGTTCTTCACCTTGGCCATCACATAGATGGTCACCATCAGCATCAGACCCGCCATCAGACCCGGAATAACGCCCGCCAGGAACATCCGCCCCACCGAGACCTCAACCGCGGCAGCATAGACCACCATCACAATCGACGGCGGGATCAGGATGCCCAGCGTGCCTGCGTTACAGATCACACCAGCGGCAAACTCCTTGGAGTACCCCACCTGCCGCATCCCCGCGATCACGATGGATCCGATGGCAACAACGGTGGCCGGTGAGGACCCGGACAGGGCCGCAAACAACATACAAGCAAAGACGCCCGCAATCGCCAGACCACCCGGCAGATGACCGACACAAGCGATGGAGAACCGGATGATCCGCCGCGCCACACCGCCCGTCGTCATGAAGCTTGAGGCCAGAATGAAGAAGGGGATCGCCAGCAGCGTGAAATGCCCCTCAAAGGCTTCAAACAATGTGCCAGCAACCGACGCCAGCGAACTGTCGGAATAGATCAGCAGGAACAATGTCGAGCTGAGGCCAAGCGCCACCGCAATCGGCACCCCGATCAGCAACAGCCCGATGACCATGGAAAACAATAGGACGACATCCATCAGTCGTGCTCCCCGCGCTGCGCCTGAACCTCGGCGATTTCATCTTCGACCTCATGACTGGCCACCAGCCGGTCCACATCACCGCGCAGGATTTGCAGACCCGCCTGCACAAACCGCAGCAACATCAGCAGCATCGACAGCGGCAACACCACATAGGGCACCACCTTGGGCAGTTTCTCGTAGGAATCGCCGTAGTTAATCAGATCTTCCAGAAACCCGAAGAGCGCCACCATCGGCACATCCTGCACCTCGTAGAAACTCTGGCTGCGCGCCTTCATATCGAAACCGGTGGGAAACCAGCGCCCGGAGGTGGGCGGCAGATCGGCAAACACCGCCCAGTAGTCATAGGCGCCCTTCAGCAGCAGCAGCGAGAACACCAGACAGCAGCCGACCGAGATCAGACCGATCACCCGGCGCGCGCCCGGCGACACCATATTGAGGATCGCATCCACCCCCAGATGGGCATGGACCTTTACCGCATAGGATGCGCCCAGCAGAACCAGCCAGGCAAACAGGAACACCGTCAGCTCCAGCGCCCACAGAATGTTGGAATTGAACACAAATCTCGCCACCACATTGGCAAATGTAATCAGGGTCATCAGCCCCAGCAGCAGCGCAATCAGCGTCTCTTCGAGTGTATTGATAAGCCCGGTCAGGCCAGGTTTTGCCCCCGCCATATCTCTCTCCCTCGATGTTTGGATATTGGGATACCGGCGCGGATGGCGCACCGTGCAAATTGGGGCGGCGCGCCGTCGCGCCAGCCCCGTATCTTCAGGCCGCAGCCCTTACATGCCCGCGTTGATCGCCTGGGCTGCGTCGATCATGTCCTGACCCACGTCGCCTGCAAACTGCTCCCAGACCGGCTTCATCGCCTCAACCCAGGCCGCACGCTGCTCAGGTGACAGTTCACGCACAACGCCACCGGCATCGATGATCGCCTGACGGGCTTCGCCATTCACCTTGGTGGATTCCGAGTTCCGCGTCGCAGTGACCTCACCCAGGATGGTCAGGAACTGTTCACGCACCGCCGGATCCAGGCTGTCCAGCCAATCCACAGAGGTCACAACCAGATAGTCCAGCGCGCCGTGATTGGTCTCGGTGACACCGTCCTGCACTTCAAAGAACTTCTTGCCGTAGATGTTGGACCAGGTGTTTTCCTGCCCGTCCACAACGCCCTGCTGCAGCGCGCCGTAAACTTCGGAGAAAGCCATTTTCTGCGGGCTGCCACCGATGGCTTCCATCTGCGCGACCAGCACGTCCGAAGACTGCACACGGAACTTCAGACCATTGGCATCCGACGGGTTGATCAGCGGCTTGTTGGCCGACATCTGCTTCATGCCATTGTGCCAGTAGGACAGCCCCTGCAGGCCACGGCGCTGCATGGAATCCAGCATCGCCTGACCGTTCTCGGAGCCTTGGAAGGCATCGACTGCATCAATGTTCTTGAACATGAACGGCAGATCGAACAGGCGGAACTGCTTGGTGAATTTCTCGAATTTCGACAGCGAAGGCGCAGCAAGCTGCACGTCGCCCTGCAGCATTGCTTCCAGCACCTTGTTGTCATTGTAAAGCGTGGAGTTCGGATAGACCTCCAGGCACATGGTGCCGTTCATCTCTTCATTGATGCGCTTTTCCAGCAGCGAGGCGGCGATCCCCTTAGGGTGCTTGTCGGTGTTGGTCACATGGCTGAACTTGACGACAATTTCACCATCATCACAGGCCGCCATTGCGGTCCCGGCACTCATGATCAGCGCCACAGCGGTGGCAGCAGCAGTTACGAATTTCATGTCTTTCCTCCCGGAATATCTCCATAGCCTCCGCTCAGGCGAAGACCCCAGACGCAGCATCACGGGCAAAGCTGCCCCGCTCAAGCCTTTGTTACCCACCAAAAATAAACATCATTTATCAATTATGAACAAATGCTTGCGCGGTGACGTTCATCTTATGTACCGGCTTGCCAGATTTGGTGTGCGAATTTCCACACAGAGTGATTACATACCTGTGCGGAAATCCGCACACTCTGTTAGCGCCAGACATTTCATCAGGCGGAATCAGCCCCGTCACCTTTCCTCAAATACTCAAATCCCGCCGCCCGCCACCGGATCCAACACCGACACCGACACTGGGCCGTTGCACAGGCGGCGCACGGTGATCTCGCGTTCGCTTAACGCCGATCTGTCAGATTGGGCGTGTCGCGACAATCGGGCCGCCTGACACGTAGCCCAATCATCCGGGGCATCTGGCACATGCCCCGGCAGGAGATCGGCCCGTCCTCGGATATCCTCCGCAGGCCGGGCGTTCAAATGACCGAAGTTGACGAAAAGGTCGACGAACATGGGTCCGGCTGACACCCGGTGCCCATCCCCCTCCGCCCCTGCCCCCTTGCGGGGCACCCGGCGGCGCCGCCACCTCACTGCCCCGCGACTTCCCCCAGGACGCGGACCACAGATGAAAACAAGACGTCGCCCTCAGCGGCGATAATCCTCAGGCCGGATGCCATAGCGCGCCAGCTTGTCATAAAATGTTTTGCGCGGCAGCTTCAGGGCTTTGGCCGCGGCAGAGGCATGGCCGTTCTGTCGGCCCAGCGCCGCTATGAGCAAAGACCGCTCCACTTGCGCCAATTGCTCGGCCAGGCCCAGCTCCGCCGATTGCGCGGCCTCCTCCGGCATCCCCAGCACAAACCGCATCGCCGCCGACATCAGCGAGCGCGCATTGCCCGGCCAGTCCTGCGCCATCAGCGCCGCCAGATGGTCCTGCGGAATATCCGGCGCAGCAATGCCCGCCTGCTCTGCGGCCTGCGCGACGTAGTGGCTGAACAGCACCGGGATGTCTTCGGGCCGTTCCGACAGCGCCGGAATGCGCACCCGCATCACATCAAGCCGATAGAACAGATCGGCCAGAAACCGCCCCCGCGCCGCCTCCTCCGCCAAATCCGCGACTGAGCCGACCAGAACCCGCGCCTCCAGCCCCTGCTCCTGTTCCAGCGCTTCCAACATGGCATATTGCGTCTCGCTTGGCAGGGCGGCGATTTCATCCAGATACAGCGATCCGCCGACCGCCGCGCGGCACAGATCCGCAAACCCTTCAGGGGGCAGCCCCGCAGCGGGACGTTTCACAAACGGGCCTTGCCCGCGCGGTGACATCAGGTGAATGACCTCTGCCACCTTGGAAATCCCACCGCCCGGCGCGCCGGTCACCAGCACCTCTGCCCCGGTGGCAGCAACCGCGCGCGCCCGGGTCCGCAGTTCCTCCATCTGCGGTGAGGTGCCAAAGATCATCCGCGCCGCCGGATCGCCGCTTTCCAGTCGCGATTTCAGCGCCCGGTTTTCCCGCACCAACGCCCGCGTCTTCAGCGCCCGGCGCACCACTGCCATCAGATCCACGCTGGCGCAGGGTTTTTCGAGAAAGTCAAACGCCCCCTCGGCCATTGCCTGCACCGCCATCGGGATATCCCCCTCGCCAGTCAGCAGGATCACCGGCAGATCAGCGTCCACCTCGCGCACATACCGCAAAAGATGAAACCCGTCGCGCCCCGGCATCCGCATATCCGACAGGATCACCCCGTCAAAATCGGGCGTGATCAGATCCTTGGCCGCCACAAAGGATCCCACCGTGATGGCATCACACTCCGCCAGCTCCAGCGTCTGGCCCAGCGCGGCACGCACCGCCGCATCATCATCCACCACCAAAACCCGATTGGTCATGCCACCTCATCCTGTTGCTGCGTGTCAGTGTCGGCCTGCGCCCGCCAGCGGTCCAGTTCCACCGTGAACTCGGCGCCATCACCGGTATTGATCCCGCGAATATGGCCACCAAAGCTTTGCACCAACCCGTAGGAGATCGACAGCCCCAGCCCCATACCCTCGGAACTGCCCACCGCCTTGGTCGAATAGAAGGGATCAAAAATTTTCTCCGGCTCCTTCAGGCCGGGGCCAATGTCGCGCACACTCACCGCAAGCCGCGCATCCGCCTCGTCATGGCGTGTCTCAATCGCAATCCGGATCTCGCGCTGCTCCTGCTCCAGCATGGCATCTGCGGCATTGTTGATCAGGTTCACAAACACCTGCGACAGCCGCACCTCTCCGCCCCAGGCAAAAACCGGCTCCGCAGGCGGCTGCCAGATCAGGCCGACCCGATCCTGACGCAGGCGCGGTTCAGTCAGCTCAATCGCCGAGGTAATCACCTGCCCCAGATCCACCCGCCCCATCGGCTCGCTCTCATTGCGGGCAAAGGCGCGCAGGTTCTTGATGATCCGCGCCATCCGTCCGGCCATCTGCGCAATCCGGCCCAGGTTCTCTCCCGCCCGCTCCGGCTTGCCGCGCGCCACAAAGGCCTCGCCGTTCTCGGCATATTGCTGGATCGCCATCAAGGGCTGGTTCAGCTCATGACTGATCCCCGCCGACATCTGCCCCAGCGCCGACAATTTGCCCGCCTGCACCAGATCCTGCTGCGCGCGCTTCAGCGCCGCCTCAGCCTCCTGGCGTTCCTGCACCTCGCGGGTGAGCCGCATATTGGTCGCCGACAAGGCCCGCGTGCGCGCCGCAACCCGGCTTTCCAGCACCGTATTCGCCTCCGCCAGCGTGCGCCTGCGCTCAATAGCCAAGGCCAGCATCGCCCCCAGCGCCAACACGATTGCCGCCATCGCCGCCGCCTGCAACCCCGCAAGACGCTGCGCCGGGGCGACATCAACCAGGATTTCGCCCACCATGCCGATCTGTGGCAGGTTCACCGCCTGATGCAGCGCCCGCTCCGGCAGATAGGGCGACCAGCGCAAATCCCAGATCTCATGCGGCCCTTCCAGCCAGGCCCGAAGCGCCACCTGCCGCCCATCGGGCGGCGACAACCCCGGCCCTTCGGTACTACGCTGCCAGAACAACAGCTCCCGCCGGTTGGCGATAAACACGTCGCCGCCGCGATTTGTGAAAAACACCGCCGGCAGCGACCCGCGCCAGGTCTGTTCCACATCCTCGACATCGGCAACAACCACCAAGGCACCGCGCACCCGGCCATCCACATCGAAGTCAGGTGCTGCATAAATATAGGCGCGCCGTCCATCCGGTTGCAGCACCCCGTAGCCAGTGCCCAGCGCGCCCTGCATTGCCCGATGGAAATAACCGGTCTGAGTTACATCGCGCCCCATCACCCCCTCAGCGGCGACCACCACCCGGCCCGCCCGGTCAACAAAGAACACATCCAGCGCCGCCGTCTTATCCGCCACCTCGCGCAACAGACCCTGCGCCGCCACCCGCGCCTCGGCCCGGTCCAAACGCTTCAGCGTCGGGTGATCGGCCATCAAAACCGCCAACTCCTGATAGACCTGCAACTGCGTTGTCACCCGGTCCGAGGCCAGCGCCAGATCCGCCGCGCTGCGTTCCGCAAGCGAATCAAGTGCTTGACGATAGCCCAGCCGGTAGACACCCCCGGCCACAGCCGCCACCGCCCCCAAGAGAAGCGCCAGAATGATCCACCGATGTGCGTGAAACTGCGTCATTGGCCGCACAGTAGCAAAGCCCCCCTTGCATTGACCAGCCGCCTTGGCAAAAGCTGCGCGGATGAAGACATTGACCCAATCCCCCACCGATCCCGATTTTGTCCAATCGCCCTACGGTTTTTACGCCGAGGCCCGCGCGATGGGACATCTGCACCACTGGCAGGACTACAAGATGGTCGCGGCCTTCTCGCACCCCGCCGTCCATACCCTGCTGCGTGACCGTCGCTTTGGCCGCGAAATCCCGCCGGAGATGGCCCGCGAAAGCCCCGCCCATCTCGCCCCCTTCCTGCAGGTTGAGGCGCATTCGCTCCTGGACGCCGAACCCCCCCGCCACACCCGCCTGCGTCGCCTCGTCTTGCGCGCCTTTACCAGCCGCGAGATCAAGGCGCTGGCGCCCGGTCTGGAAACCCTCTGCCATGAGCTGATCGACGCCTTCCCTAAGGACGCGCCCTTCGATCTGCTCACCACCTATTGCACGCAGGTGCCGGTGATCGCGATTTGTCGCCTCTTGGGCGTGCCCACGGAGATGGCGCCGCAGCTCTTAGACTGGTCGCACAAGATGGTGGCGATGTATCAGGCCTCCAAAACGGTTGAGACCGAACATGCCGCCGCCCGCGCCAGCCAGGAATTCATCGACTTCCTGACCACCTATGTGGACGAACGCCGCAAGACCCCGGGCGAGGATCTGATCACCCGCCTCATTCAGGCCGAGGAAGACGGCGAGAGCCTTTCCACCGATGAGCTGATCGGCACCTGTATCCTGCTGCTCAACGCCGGGCACGAGGCCACGGTGCATTCGCTGGGCAATGGCGTGAAAACCATGCTGCAACAGGGCTGGGACAAAAGCTGGCTTGCCCCCGACGGCATCGACGGTCTGGTGGAGGAGATCCTGCGCTACGACCCGCCGCTGCATATGTTCACCCGCTACGCCTATGAAGAGATTGAGCTGTTCGGCCACACCTTCCAGCGCGGCGATGAGGTGGCGCTGCTGCTGGCCGCTGCCAATCGCGACCCCGAAGTGCTGGAGGATCCCGAACGCTTTGATCCCACGCGCCCGGCCAAGGTGAACACCTCCTTTGGCGCAGGGCTGCATTTCTGCGTCGGCGCACCGCTGGCGCGTATGGAAATGCAGATCGCCTTGCCGATCCTGTTTGAGCGCTGCCCGGATCTGAAACTGGCTGCCGCGCCGGAATATAATAACACCTACCATTTCCACGGATTAACCCGTCTCATGGTTCAGGTCTGATCTGGAAAATCATGACTGGAAGACCATAACTGGCAGGCCTGTTCTTCGGGCCTGCCATTCTGTGCCCTTCGATGTCAGGTGACAGCTCGCTTTTTGGGCCGCCCAACGATCAGCACCGCGGCCGCCACGACAGCCACACCCGACGCGCAGCGGATCACGGTCTGAAAATCATAGGCCTGCGCAATCAGCCCCACAGCCGGGCCCGCCATCACCCCGCTCACCATCAGCGTATTCCAGTAAATCGCCGTCGCGCGGGCAGGTGTGGCTGGCGCAAAGGATTGAACATAGCTGATGCCAAGGCTGGCGTAGAACCCGTAGTACAGCCCCTCCAGCGCCGCCCCCGCCAGCATCTGCGGAAAGCTCTGCACCGCCGCCAGTAGCTGGATCGTCACAACCGCCAGCCCTGTCACCGCCAGCAGCGCCCGCCACATGCCAATACGCGCAATCACCCAAGGGGTGGAAAAGATCGCAATCACCTCGACAAAGGTTTTGATGCTAAAGGCAAAACCGGGCGCATAGCCAGGCAGCCCCACCTCTTCCACGTAAAAGATCGGCAAGGCGGAAAACGTCAGCGAATGCGCGCTCGACAGGCAGAACACAAACCCGGCCGCCAGCCACAACCCCTGCGGCGCCCCTCCGGTCTGGCCAGAGCTGTCCTGTGCGGGCGCACGGCCCGGCACCGCGGTGATGTCACGGGGCAGCGTAAACCACCACAGACCGATCCAGACCATCGACATCGCGACTGCCATCACAAACACCGCCCGAAGACCGACCCCATCCGCAATCAGAAACGTGACAGCCGGGCCAATCATCCAGGCCGTTGAAGTCGTGGCCCGCATATGCGCATTGAATCGCACCCGCTCCACCTTGTGACGCTCAGCCAGACTGCCGCCCAGACTGAACATGGTCGACACCGCGCTGGAGCTGATCCCGAACCCTATAACACCCGCCGTCAGCACCACCCAGAGCGCGGGCAGCAGCGCCAGCGCTCCGGCCGCACACACAAAGCCCGCCGCTGCCAGTCCAACCAGCGGAAACACCCGCGCGCCAGCATCAATGCGGCGGGCAAACTGCCGGTTGGCCACCAGGGTCAGGCTGATCGCCATCCCGGCATAAACACTGATGATCCAAGGCTCATAACCCAACCCCCTGACCAGGAAATAGCTCATGAAAGGCACAATCATGGCAGTGCAGATCGTGCCACAGAACAACAGCAGCAGAAACATCAGGCGCGCAGTCACCGCACCCATAGGTGCCGCAGAGGATGGGGAAATGGACATGATCAAGTCAACTCAACAGCAAATGCCTCACCATTGCCGGAGCGCCCCTTTGCGCGCAAGCCTTCAATCCAGGCCAGGCGCCGCGCGACCCGCACCGTCATCTTTCCAGAAATACTCCGGGGGATGGGACCTGCGCCGCAGGCGCGGGTCACGAAAAAGGGGGCAGCGCCCCCCTTTCCTTTGGCGCCATCTGACGACAGCGCATTTAGTCCTCGGCGATGGCGTCCAGCGGCAGCAGCGTTGTGGATTTGATCTCCTCCATCGACAAAAGTGCCGTGACATTATGCACCCGCACCTCGGAGATCAGCGCCTGATAGAAGTTGTCATAGGCACGGGCGTTTTTCACCCGCACTTTCAGGATGTAATCAATATCCCCCGCCAATCGGTGCGCCTCCTGCACCTCAGGGCGATCCTGCAGCGCCTTCAGAAACTTGGCCTGCCACTCCGCCTCATGGGCGGAGGTGCGGATCAGCACAAAGAAACACGCCTCAAACCCCAGCGCCTCAGCATCCAGCACCATGGTCTGCCGACCAATGACACCCCCCTCGCGCAATTTGCGAATACGATTCCAAACCGGGGTCTTGGAACTGCCCACACGGCGGGCGATTTCATCCAGCGACTGGCCTGCATCGCGTTGCAGCTCCGCCAGAATTTTCCTGTCCGTGCCGTCGATCCGCACTGTCATTCCTGTTTTCTCCTTGTTTGGGGATCAACCCGCCTGCATCTGCCGTCAGCTGGAACAATCTTCCTTATTTGCCGCGACATATAGCGGATAAGGGGGAATATTTCCTATATCTAAGGGTAAGTCAAACAAACCAGACGAGGCCCCAGATGACCGGTCCAGACACCATCACCCCCCGCGCGCGCCTGCCGATGCAGGGCGTTGCCTGTGGGTCCGTCTTTTCCTCGCTGGTGGCGGGTGAGGTCGCCTTTGCAGGCTCTGGCCCCGGTGACCCTGATCTTCTGACGCTGAAGGTGGCGCGCGCCCTGTTGCAGGCGGATGTGATCCTGTTTGACCGTCTGGTCAGCGCCGAGATCATGGCGCTGGCAGGCCCGCAGGCCCAGCTGGAGGACGTCGGCAAGGAGGGCTTTGGCCCGCAGGTGAGCCAGGAAGAAATCTGCGTCCGCATGGTGGCCCATGCCCGCGCGGGCAAGAAGGTGCTGCGCCTGAAATCCGGCGACCCCACCGTCTATGGCCGTCTCGACGAGGAACTCACCGCCTGCGAGGCTGCCGGTGTCGCCTATCAGATCCTGCCGGGTATTACTGCCGCCTCCGCGGCCGTGGCCTCCATCGGCCAGAGCCTGACACAGCGAGGGCGCAATGCCTCGGTGCGGTTTCTGACCGGCCACGACATGAAGGGCTTTGCCGATCACGACTGGGCTGCTCTCGCCCGTCCGGGTGAGGTGGCCGCCATCTACATGGGCAAGAAATCCGCGCGTTTCGTGCAGGGCCGCCTGATCATGCACGGTGCGGACCGCGCCACGCCGATGACCATTGTTGAAAACGCCTCGCGCGCCAACCAGCGGGTGATTGAAACCACGCTGGAGCGTCTGCCCACCGATCTTGCCGCCGCCGAACTGACCGGCCCGGCGCTGACATTCCTTGGCCTTGCCCCGCGCGCCAGCGCCCAGGCCCTGACAAATTTGAAACTGGAGCTTGCCTGATGCCCCGCCCCTTTACCCCGAAAATCATCACCGCCAACGACCTGCTTGAGGGCGACGTGATCTATTTTACCGACACCAACAGCTGGAGCCGTGAGCTGACAGAGGCCGAGCTGATCGAAGATGAGGCCGAAGCCCAGCTGCGCCTTCTGGAAGCGGAGAAAGACGCGCTGCGCGTGGTGGGCATCTACCTCACCGATGCGAAATCCGGCGACAATGGCCCGGAACCCACTCATTTCCGCGAAGATTTCCGCCGCACCGGCCCATCCAACTATCGCCACGGCAAACAGGAGGCCGCAGCAAATGTATAAGTACAACGACTTCGACACCGCCTTTCTGGCAGAACGCAACGCCCAGTTCCGCGCCCAGGTTGAACGCCGCATTGACGGATCGCTGACCGAGGATGAATTCAAGCCGCTACGCCTGATGAACGGCCTTTATCTACAGCTGCACGCCTATATGCTGCGGGTGGCGATCCCCTATGGCACGCTGAACTCTGACCAGATGCGCGCCCTGGCGCTGCTGGCGGAGAAGTGGGACAAGGGTTACGGCCATTTCACCACCCGTCAGAACATCCAGTATAACTGGCCCAAGCTGCGCGATGTGCCTGATATGCTGGACGCGCTGGCCGAGGTTGGCCTGCACGCAATCCAGACCTCCGGCAACACCATCCGCAATGTGACCTCGGATCATTTTGCCGCCGCCGCCAAGGATGAGCTGACCGACCCCCGCCCCTATGCCGAGCTGATCCGCCAGTGGTCCACCGACCACCCGGAATTCCAGTTCCTGGGCCGCAAGTTCAAGATTGCCATCACCGGCAGCTCCACCGACCGCGCTGTGACCCGCGCGCATGACATCGGCCTGCGCATGGTCGAACGCGACGGTGTGGCCGGGTTTGAGGTGATCGTGGGCGGTGGCCTTGGCCGCACGCCGCTGATTGGCAAGGTGATCCGCGATTACCTGCCGCAAGCCGATCTGCTGCCCTATCTGGAATCTGTGCTGGCGGTCTATAACCTGCTGGGTCGGCGCGACAACAAATATAAGGCCCGCATCAAGATCACTGTTTTGGAAAACGGCATCGACACCATCCGCGAGATGGTTGAAGAGCGGTTTGAAGAGCGCCGCAGGGCCTTTGACGGCACCGATCAGCTGCTGCTGGAGGAGATCACGGCGCATTTCACCCCGCCCAAACTGCGCGGTGGCAATGTGGAAACATATCTGGCCGCCTATGACGCAGATCCGGTGTTCCGCTCCTGGGCGGACACCAATCTGGCGGCGCACCGCGATGACAACCACGCCATCGTCACCATCTCGATCAAGGCGCATGGCCAGACGCCGGGCGATGCCACCGCCGCGCAGATGCGCGGGATGGCGGATCTGGCAGAACGGTTCGGCTATAATGAGCTGCGCATCAGCCATGAGCAGAACGTGATCCTGCCGCATGTCCATAAATCGGACCTGCCTGCGCTGCATGCCAAGCTGAAAGAGCACGGGCTGGCCACCGCCAATGTCGGATTGATCTCCGATATTATTGCCTGCCCCGGCATGGATTACTGCGCGCTGGCCACCGCCCGGTCGATCCCGGTGGCGCAGGAAATCGCCAGCCGTTTTGATGAGCTGAAGCTGGAACATGATGTGGGCCACCTCCAGATCAAGATTTCCGGCTGCATCAACGCCTGCGGTCACCACCATGTCGGCCACATCGGCATTCTTGGCCTCGACCGCGCCGGGGTGGAGAACTACCAGATCACCCTTGGCGGCGACGCGACTGAGACCGCCGCCATTGGCACCCGCACCGGACCCGGTTTCGCCTATGATGAAATCGTGCCTGCGGTGGAACGCCTGATCACCGCCTATCTCTCTCTGCGCGACAGCGCCGAGGAAACCTTCCTCCAGACCTATCGTCGCGTCGGCATGGATCCGTTCAAGGCCGCGCTTTACCCCGAGGCCCAGAAAAAGGTTGCTTAGCACCATGGTCAATGCAGCGGCACTACCGACTGACACACGCCAAGGCCCGAGCAGTGCGCATCAGCTGGCACTGGCAACAAAAGTGGATGCGCTCAATGCGCGCTTCCGCCACCACTCTGCCACCTCCGTGATGGAGGGCGCGCTCAAGGATGCGGGCCATATCGCGTTGGTCTCCAGCTTTGGCGCGGAATCCGTCGTGCTGCTGCATATGGCAGCGGTGATTGATCCGATGACGCCGGTGGTCTTTGTCGACACCGAGTTGTTGTTCACCGAAACGCTGGTCTATCAGCAGGAGGTGAGCGAGCGGCTGGGCCTGCGCAACGTACAGGTGATCCGCGCCGCTGATATCGCCGAAAAAGACCCCTATGGCGCGCTGCGGTTCTCGGATACCGACGCCTGCTGCGCCCTGCGCAAGACCGCGCCGCTGCAACAGGCGCTAGCGGGGTTTGATGGCTGGATCACCGGGCGCAAGCGGTTTCAGGCGGGATCCCGCGCGGCGCTGGACTTCTTCGAGGTGGAAGAAACCGCCACTGGCCCCACCGGTCGGCTGAAGATCAACCCGCTGGCCCATTGGGCGCCACAGGATGTGCGCGCCTATATGGATGAAAACAGATTGCCCCGTCACCCGCTGGTGGCCAAGGGCTACCCCTCAATCGGCTGCGCCCCCTGCACCTCGCCCGTCAAGGAAGGCGAAGATCCGCGGGCCGGGCGCTGGCGCAACCAAGACAAGGAAGAATGCGGCATCCACGTGGTGGATGGCAAATTCATTCGCACAGGAGCCTGACAGATGAGCGTGATTGTGACCGATACGGGCTTTGGCCCCGACAGCTGGACGGCGGGCTTTGACAGCGAAACTGCCATTGAGATGCAGCCGGATGCCGATCCGGCGGCTCTGTCCAACCAACTGCCGGGGCTGGAGATGATCCGTATTCATTTCCCCAGCTTTGCCGATGGCCGGGGCTTTACCCTGGCCCGCCGTCTGCGGCTGGCGGGTTACACCGGGCGTCTGCGCGCCTATGGCCATGTGCTGGCCGATCAATATGCGATGGCGCGGCGCTCCGGGTTTGACGAGGTGGAGATCAGCGAGGATCTGGCCGCCCGTCAGCCCCAGGAGCAATGGCTTGCCCGTGCCAATTGGCAGGCGCATGATTATCAGGCCCGCCTGCGCGGCACCGCCGCGCGCTAAGCCAGCCAGCCTCCGCTTCTATGGAATTCCCCCCTCAGACCCGGCTCCGTTGCGCCCTGCGCGGAGCCGGTTTCTGAAAACAGGGGTTTTCCTGACCTGTATCAAAGATTAATCAGAGGTGCCGGATATTCCTCCGGTAATGGATCCGATGAACGAGATGACACCCGTGACCGATACTGTGACAGACCCGAAACTGGCCCAAGATCCGGCCTCGAAACCAGCCAAGGCCGTGCCCGCCCTGCCCGACGCCCAGACCGTGACCGAGGTCAAGCACTGGACCGACCGGCTGTTCTCCTTCAAGGTGACGCGCCCTGCTTCCCTGCGCTTCCGCTCGGGCGAGTTTGTGATGATCGGTCTGATGAACGATCCCGATCCCAAGACCGGCAAGGTGAAGCCACTCCTGCGCGCCTATTCCATCGCCTCCCCCAGCTGGGACGAGGAAATGGAATTCTACTCGATCAAGGTGCAGGACGGCCCGCTGACCTCGCGCTTGCAGCACATCAAGGTGGGCGATGAAATCATCCTGCGCCCGAAACCCGTTGGCACGCTGGTGCATGACGCGCTGATTCCCGGCAAACGCATCTGGTTCTTTGCCACCGGCACCGGTTTTGCGCCCTTTGCGAGCCTGCTGCGCGAGCCGGAGACCTATGAGAAATTCGACGAGGTGATCATCACCCACACCTGCCGCGAAGCAGGCGAGCTGACCTATGGCCGTGAGCTGATCGAAAGCCTGAAGACCGATGAGCTGCTGAACGAGGTGATCGGCGAAGGCTTCTGGAAGAAGATCAAATACTACCCGACCACCACCCGTGAAGAGAGCGCCAAGATGGGCCGCATCACCGATCTGATGCGCTCTGGCGAGGCGTTTGCCGATCTTGGCGTGCCGCCGCTGAACCCGGAAAGCGACCGCGCGATGATCTGCGGCAACCTGGCGTTCAATCTGGAACTGAAAGACCTGTTTGAAAACACCTATGGTCTGGAAGAAGGCGCCAATTCCAAGCCCGCGCATTTCGTGGTGGAAAAGGCGTTTCTGGACTGATCGGGATCGACGTGCGGCGCTGCTTCTGGTGCTCGCAGGGGAACCTCTGGTCCCGACACAAAATATCACCCGAAACGGCAACGCGGTTCATCATCGCGTTGCCGTGACATTTTCATCAAGACAGTGTTCGGCATGGTCAAGCATTCAGCACAAACCGGACAGACTATCCGTTTTTCAGTGACGGCTCGATAGCATGGCGATGACTTTCGCCCTCCCCGTCATTAACAGCGCGAAGTGTCCAAAGGCGATGGTGCTGGACAAGGACGACACCGCTGTCGGGGAACTGGCGTTTGTTGCGCGTTGATGTGAGTGGCGTGGATTTTGCGAGCTGACGCATCTGTCTGACGATTGGGACCTTCTCAATCTAATGACAGGAGGGTCTGATGACCAATCAATATGGTCCCAAACTGCGCCAACGTTTTCTAAAAAGATATGCGGATCAAGGGTCGGCAGCCGAAGACACCGACGATGTACCTGCGTGCGATGCGCGATTTGCGCAGCAATGTCCCGAGAGGGGGTCGCAGTCTCCAACCATCGGCTCCTCCGCGCGGATGCCAGCACTGCTGGCTTTCGATGGAAAGACTACCGTATCAAGCGCATACACCGCCCGTCGTCACGCAACCGTTTGCTCTCAACGTGCGACACTGCGGCTGTAACCCACAATCCCCACAGACCCAAAACAGCCCGCGCGTTCCTCCTTGTCAGATTTGTCACCGCAACAGATCACGCCGAACAGCAGCCACAGACCTTAGACTTTGCTGCCGTTCATCGCTCCTAATTCAATGGCCGTTTTGCCGAAAATCGAGAAACAATCGTCACGCCGGTGTCATTTGCGTCTAGTGATGAGTAACCTATCGGTGGCCAGTTTGATTTGGTTCAAGTAGCTTTCATGCCCATCCACAACAGACATCGCCAGGTCCGGTGCCCCTGTCTGTCCTGCCAGCGCAATCTGAGCGCAGAACCAATTGAGAACCGCGCCGCGCGGCAGTGTTTCGGCAGGTGGAAAATCCTGCTCAACTGCAGGGGCTTTCGCAATCTCACCGTTGAGTAATTTGGTGGCAAAAGCCGGGTCAGCAATAAAGGGACGACCCATCCCGATCAGGTCGGTCTTGCCGCTAGCAATGGCGTCGTTCATGACGTTGGAGGACCGAAACCCTCCGGTGACCATGAGGGGAATATTCAAGGCATCATTGATGGCAGCGGCGTAGTCCAGAAAATAGGCTTCGCGTATCTGAGTTGATCCGCTTTTCGACGCATGTTGATACGCTGTCGGCTCTTCGAAATTGCCGCCCGAGATTTCGATAAAATCCACGCCCTCTGCTTCCAGCATGACGGCCACTTGAACTGAATCCGCGTGGTCGAACCCACCTTTCTGGAAATCGGACGAGTTCAGTTTGACGGCAACGATGAAGCCCGGATCAACCGCTTTCCGAACGGCTCTGACCACCTCGATTGCTAGCCGAGCCCTGTTTTCCAAAGCACCACCCCAGCGGTCGGTACGGGTGTTTATCCGGGGCGATAGCGCGGAACTAAGCAGGTAACCATGTGCGGCATGAACCTCGACGCCATCAAACCCAGCCTCCTGTGCAAGCCTTGCAGACCGCACGAATTTTGCGATGATCTCTTCAAATTCGGCCTCGCTTGCTGGTGTCGGCTTGCCATAGCCGGGTAAATCTAGCTGGACGTCTGATATCGATGTCGGATGGGCATTGATTGCCTCAGGCGTTTGCCGTCCTGCGTGGGCAAGTTGAGCAAGGATTTTCGCACCACCACTCTTGCCTGCTGCGGCAAGCGCTGAAACGCGCTTCATGTCCGAACTGGGGTCCAATACAAAGTTGCCAGCATGTTCGAGATGCATCCGATCAACGGGTGTGTTCCCTGTGATCAAAAGCGCGGCCCCCCCTTTGCTCCATTGCGCAAAGAGGTCAATCTGGGCCTGCGTGGGATTGTTGTATTCGTCCGCAAGCGCTTCCGACATTGCGGATTTTACGATGCGATTTTTCAGTGTGACACTGTTTGGCAGCGTCAAGTGTTGGCCGATATTCATAACTACAGTTCCTCCGCCAGTATTTTCAGGGCTGCTTTGATCGCGTCTTCGTTACGTCTGTAAAAGGTCCATTGCCCATGCCGTTCTGATGTAACAAGCCCAGCGTCTTTGAGCAGGCGCATGTAGGTCGAGATTGTTGATTGTGAGAGGTTTGCCCTCTCCTGAATATAGCCGACGCAGACCCCGCTCAGGTCAGCGTGTTCCGGCAGGGCTGGTGGGAAATTGGAGCGATCCTTGAGCCATGCCAAAATCTGGCGACGAACCGGGTTGTTGAGAGCCGACAGAGTTTTATCAATATCCATATATCGGTATATCGCGATATACTGTTTCAGAGTCAAGTGACCTGACTTAAGATTTTGAGAACGCCGCCGCTAGCACAATGCAGCAACGTGGTAGCCGTGAGCTCGGAACGGGCATTCCGCCCCGAGCCTCAGGGTCATGATCTGCACCAGCGCATACAATAGGCTGACGTCATCGCGCCCTGTTTTTGCGCTTAACCTCGCCCAAATCAGCTGCGCATCCGGCTGGCAGAGGGGTCATGCAGCGCCGTCAGGCTCAGGTCGGCCGGGATCTTCTCGCCTTCGACCAGGACGAACCAGTCGCCCTGCGGTAGGGATTGCCGGTCCTGCCCATCAGTCGGCGACACAAAGCACAGGCCAACCGCCGCGCCAACCGACTGCCCATAGCCACCAGAGGTGACATAGCCCGCGATCCGATCTCCCTGCATGACCGGTTCATTGTGATAAAGCAGCGGCGCCGGATCGCGCAGCTTGATCGAGGCCAGGAACGGCCCTGCCCCCTCGGCCGCGCGGGCGACATAGGCGTCGCGCCCGACAAATGCGATGGGCTTGTCCGGCTTGCAGGTGAACTCCAGCCCCATCTGATGCGGCGCATCGGCATAGGCCATATCGTGACCCCAGTGCAGAAATCCCTTTTCGATCCGCAGCGCATTCAGCGCCTCGCCGCCAACCAGCTTCAGACCAAAGGGGGCACCGGCCTCCATCAGCACCTCAAACACATGTTCCGCAAAGTCGGGAGAGATGAAAATCTCCCAGCCCAGCTCACCAGTATAGGACAGCCGCTGTGCAAACACCGGAGCGTGGCCAATGTGGAAATGCTGCAACGCGTTAAACCGGAAGGCCTCATTCGTCAGATCAATGTCCGCAACCGCCGCCAGCACATCCCGCGCCTTTGGCCCGGCCAGGGACAAGACCCCATAATGCGCGGTGACATCGCGCAGCCGCACATCTTCGCCCGGCAAGATATGCCGTGTCAGATGATCCCGGTCGCGGCGGGTGTGCGAAATCGACGACATCACCATAAACGCCTCTGGCCCGTGACGGGCAACGGTCACATCGCTCTCAATACCGCCGCGCTCGTTCAGCATCAGCGTATAGGCCACCCGCCCGACCTTCAGCGCCATATTGTTGGTGCAGACCCTCTGCAGGAATGCTTCGGCATCCGCGCCTTCGACCATCAGTTTGCCCAGCATGGTATAGTCGATCAAGCCAACCCCCTCGCGCACCGCCTGCTGTTCCGCCTGCGCTGCATCAAACCAGTTTTGGCGGCCAAAGCTGTAATCGATCCGTGGGGTCTCGCCCTCGGACGCAAAGAACAGCGGGCGCTCCCAGCCCTGCACCTCACCAAAGCAGGCACCACGGGCCTTCATCGGATGGTAGAACGGCGTGCGCCGCAGCCCTCGCGCTGTTTCGCGCTGCCGGTTCGGCCAATGCATCGCATAGGTCAGCACCAGCGTTTCCGGGCAGCGTTCGCGCAAATAGGGGTCGCGGGCCTGAAACGCCTCCAGCCGGGCCGGGTCCATCTCAGAGAGATCCATGGTCGGATGCCCTGCAATGATCCAATCCGCCAGCGCCTTGCCCGCGCCGGACCCCGATTGGATCCCGGTCGAGTTCACCCCCGCCAGCACATAGTAGTTCTTGAGATCCGGGGCCTCGCCCAGGGTGAAACGCCCGTCATGCGAATAGCTCTCTGGTCCGTTGAAAAAGGTGCGTATGCCGGTCTCCTGTAACAGCGGCACCCGGTTCATTGCCAGCTCCAGCACCTCCATCACGTCATCTTCAACAAAGGGCAGGCTGTCGAATTCAAAGCTCTCTGGAATGCCTTTGGTGGCCCAGGGTTTGGCGTGAAAATGCGCGAAACCAAACAGCAGTTTGCCTGCGTCTTCTTTCCAATAAGTGCCGTCGCAATAGGACCGCAGCACCGGCAGATCGCCGGGCAGATCCTTGATGGGTTCGGTGACCAGATAATAGTGCTCGCAGGCATGCAGCGGCACGCCGACACCGTTCTGCTGGCCCAGCTCCCGCGCCCACATACCGGCACAATTGACCACAACATCCGCCGTAATGGTGCCCTGATCAGTGCGCACACCGGTGGCCCTGCCCCCTTCTGTCAGCACCTCTGCGACCTTCACATGTTCAAATATCTGCGCGCCATTCATCCGCGCGCCCTTGGCCAGCGCCTGCGTCAGATCCACCGGATTGGCCGACCCGTCAGACGGCATGTGGATTCCGCCCAAAACCCCGTCGGCATTCATCAAAGGCCAGCGCTCCGCGATCTCTTCGGTGCTGAGATAATGCGCCTCTACCCCGTAGAGCGCTGCAAAATCCGCTTTGCGCTTCAGCTCAGCCAGACGCTCGTCATTGACGGCGATTGAGATCGACCCCGACTGGCGAAAGCCGGGGTTCTGGCCGGTTTCTACCTCGATCTGCTGCAACAGCTCGACCCCGTATGACGCAAAGGCCGTGGTGGCATGGCTACCCTGTAATTGCCCGACCAGCCCCGCCGCGTGCCATGTGGTGCCAGAGGTCAGCTGTTTGCGTTCCAGCAAGACCACATCGGTCCAGCCCTCGCGCGCCAGATGATAGGCAACAGAACAACCGTGGATGCCGCCGCCGATAATGACGACCTGCGCGGTCTGAGGAAGGGGTTTGGCCATGTCAGAATCTCCTGCCGGGGTAAGATTTGATTCTGGTATATACCAATAATAATTCTTGGTCTATACCAGATAAGATGCTAGCCCTTAGGGACAGCCAATGATTGCAGATCAGATGACCCATAACGCCCCCTCCTCTACCGCAACAGAAACGCATTTCGCCCGCATTGCCGATGCACTGCGCCAGCAGATCCAAACCGGCACGCTGCCATCAGGTGCCGCCCTGCCCTCGGAACGTGTGGTTGCCGAAACCTATGAGGTCAGCCGCATGACCGCGCGCCGCGCGCTAGAAGCGCTAGAGGCCGAAGGGCTTGCCTATAGCGAGGGGCGACGCGGGCGGTTTGTCTCACCTGCGCGGGTGGCTTATGACGTCAGCCATATGGTCAGCTTCGTAGCCGATGCGCAGACCAGCGATCGCGACCTGACAATCGAGATAATCGACACGGCCACCGGTCCGGCCTGCGCCGTCGTGTCTGACGCGCTGAACCTGCCCCTGGGCAGCGAGGTGTATAGTTACACACGGCTGTTTCGTATTGATGGCCATGCCACATTCGTTGAGACGGAGTATGTCAGCGCTGCCCGGTTCCCCGGCCTGCTGGACCACGACTTGCAACATTCCACCACGGCGTTGTTGCAACAGCACTATGACGCTCAGGTCAGCACCGGTGAGATCACAATACGAATGCGCCCCATGACCTGCACGGAGGCGCAGCATCTGGGCCAATCGCCCAATCGCGCCGGGTTGGAATTACAGCAGGTGATCCTTGATCAATCCGGTCTGCCGTTCTGTCTAGGTCGCCAGATATGGCGGGGTGAGCTGGCAGAATTCTCGGCGCGCGCCATCGTTGACCGGGTATCTTCCCCTTAACATCCGTCTCCGCACCCCGCTGCGACAGACCCCAGATCATCCACTCAGTATCATCGTCAAAGAGGTCACCATGACAATATCCCCCCCCATGCGCGGATTTCCCGACGCCGAATATGCCGCCCGCACCGAACTGGCCCAGATCCGCATGGCCGAAGCCGGACTGGACGCGATACTGCTGTTGACAGAACCGGAGGTGCAGTATTTCACCGGCTTTCAGTCGCTGTTCTGGCAAAGCCCGACGCGCCCGTGGTTTGTGCTGGTTCCAGTCAGTGGCAAACCGATCGCGATCATTCCCGAGATCGGCGCCAGCCTGATGCGCCGCAGCTGGATCGACGATATCCGCACCTGGTCCGCCCCCGCCCCCCAGGATGATGGCATCAGCCTGCTGATTGAGGCCCTGTCATCGCTCCGGACGCTTGGGGTAATGAAAGGGCATGAAACCCATCTGCGGATGCCGTTGGGCGACTGGGAACGCCTGATGACCGCCCTGACAGGTCTGCGCGTGGCTGATGCGACCCAGCTGGTTCAGGGGCTTCGCATGGTAAAATCCCCGGCTGAGATCGACAAGCTGGCCCGCATCTGCGCCATTGGGTCGGCCACCTTTGATATGGTGCCGCAGATCGCCCGCGAAGGCATGCCACTGGAGGACGTGTTCCGGGCGTTTCGCCGCGAAGCGCTGGCGCAGGGGGCTGATGGCGCGCCCTATGTGGTCGGCGCCAGTGCCCAGGGCGGCTATGCGGATGTAATCTCTCCCCCCGATGCCACGCCTCTGGCTGCGGGTGATATCCTGATGCTGGACACCGGGCTGGTGCTGGATGGGTATTACTGCGATTTTGACCGTAACTGGGCGATTGGCCACGCGGATGACACCGCGCGCCGCGCCTATGACGTGCTGTGGCGCGCAACCGAGGCTGGCCTGGCCGCCGCCCGTCCCGGCAACAGCTGCCGGGATCTGTTTCACGCGATGTCCGCCGTGATCGCCGAGATGGACGACAGCGGCGGCGACATTGGCAGGCTTGGCCACGGGCTGGGGCTGCAACTGACCGAACAGCCTTCGCATGCGGCCTTTGACACCACAACGCTGCAAGAAAACATGGTGCTGACGCTGGAACCCTCGCTGTCATACGGGGACGGGCTGATGATGGTGCATGAGGAAAACATCGTGGTCACACCACAAGGCGGCCGCCTGCTGAGCACCCGCGCCGCGCCCGACCTGCCAGTGATCTAACGGTCATCAATGCTTGACCTGCCACTGGCAAGAGGCCGCTCTCCCGGCGGCCTCAAAGCCCGGCTGGCAGCTTTAACGGCGCAGATATTCCACCACCACACAGGCCGGAGCCTCGCTGCGGATCTCGGTCTGGCTGGCGATCCCCCATTCACCGGCCCGGAACTTGGGGAAATACGTATCCGCGCCCTCCACCTCGGTCTCGACCTCGGTGATCAGCATCCGGTCGGCCGCCTCCATCATGCCCTTATAGATGCCGGCGCCGCCAATGCCGTAAATCCGGTGATAGCCCTGCGCGCGCGCCTCCGCCAGCGCCGCCTCAATGCTGGGATAGACCAGATCGGCGACCTCAGGATCCGAGGACACCACCAGATTGAGCCGGTTTTTCAACGGTTTCACCGGCAGGCTATCCCAGGTATTGCGCCCCATGATCAAAGCCCCGCCCAGCGTTTCGCGCTGAAAAGACTTCAGATCCTCCGGCGCATGCCAGGGGATCGTATTGTCCTTGCCGATGGCGCCATTCTGGTCGCGGGCAACAATAAGCGTGATCATCTCAGTCCTTTCTCAAACCGCGACCGGGGCTTTGATGCCCGGCTCGGGGGTGTAATTCAGCACATCGAAATCGTCATATTTGAACTCAAAAATGGAAGGCACATCGCGATTCATGCGCAGCTCCGGCAGCGGCTGCGGCTTGCGTGACAATTGCAGCTTCACCTGATCCATATGGTTGGAATAGATATGCGCGTCACCGATGGTGTGGATGAAATCGCCCGCCTCATAACCGGTCACATGCGCCAGCATTTTCAACAGCAGCGCATAAGAGGCGATGTTAAACGGCACCCCCAGAAACATATCCGCAGACCGCTGATACAGCTGAAGATGCATCCGCCGCCCCTGCACCCGCACCTGCCACAGCGTATGACAGGGCGGCAGCGCCATATCGGGCACATCCGCAGGGTTCCAGGCGGTCACGATCAGGCGGCGACTGTCGGGGCTGTTGCGGATCATATCCACCAGATTGGCGATTTGATCCACTGTGCCCGCACGATAGAGCGGCTCCTCCCCGGTTGTGCCCTCTGCCAGCTCCAGCCGCGGAAAATGCCGCCACTGATGGCCATAGACCGGTCCCAGATCACCATTTTCATCCGCCCATTCATCCCAGATCGACACCCCGTTGTCCTTGAGATAGCCAATATTGGTGTCGCCCGACAGGAACCACAGCAGTTCATGAATGATAGAGCGCAGATGCAGCTTCTTGGTGGTCACCAAGGGGAACCCATCCGCCAGCGGATAGCGGGTCTGCATCCCGAAACAGGATATGGTACCCGTGCCCGTCCTGTCGCTGCTGACCTCGCCGTGGTCCAATATATACTGCAATGCCTCGTGGTACTGGCGCATGGTGACCTCCCCCTCGTGATCGTCTCCGCTGATCGTCTCCGCACGGGGTGCTGGTGGCACCCGCAAGGTCCCTTCTGTCTAGCCTGCCCGCGCCTCTGATCTCAAGGGCTGTCCGGTCGGATCACGGCGTCTTAACGCCCTATTGCCTCGCTGGAGCCCAGCCTGCCTGCACGCGCCAGCGCGCCTGTTAAAAAAAGGTCACCGAACCGCCACGCTCCCCCGGCAACCGCGCGACCGGCGCGGCAATTCAATTGACTTTCCGCAACCATGACAAGACACTGCCGCAAACAAAGAAAATTTGAGGTCAGTACAAATGAAGCGGGCAATGCTAGGACTTGCGGCAGCCACCCTTCTGTCAGCCTGTGGCGGGGGGACAAACCCCTTTGACACCGATGACGGCACCGATGGGGGCACCACCACCGATCCGATTGTCCCCGAAGCCCTGGCCTCCGATGTTGACAGCGTCGCCTATGACGCCGATGCGGGAACACTGGTGATCAGCGGTCTCAGCCTTGATGACACACCGTTTTCCGCCAGCTACCGTCGTCGTCCCGCGCTCGACCGTCAGGGATACCAGGCCTATACTGCCCAGGACAGCTCGCTTGACCGTCACGTCACCGCCTATGTCCGCGAAATCGAAAACGGCGCCTTTGCCGTGGCTGTCGCCACAGGCGGACAGTTCTCCTACTACTTTGCCGGCACCAACTATGGCCGCACAGGTGGCTATTCCGCCCCAACCGAGGACGTCGCCTCTGGCGGCGTGGTTAGCTATGCGGGGACCTATGTGGGCCTGTTGAACGTTGGCGGCGACGGCGGCGACCTGCTGCCTGTCACGCCCGGCACCCCCGGTGATATCCGTCCGGCCCAAACCGCCGAGACCACAGGTGACGCCTTCATCAATGCGGATTTCCGTGACAACATTGTCAACGGCACCATCTATAACCGCCAGATTGAACCAATCACAGATGGTGGCACCCCCCAGACATTGTTGGCGCTTGATCTCGCACCCACGGCCATCGCCGAGAACGGCACCTTTACCGGAACCGCGTCGCAGGTGACCAATGGCACCCGCACCAATGTTGGCACCTATGGGGGAATCTTTGCCGGAACCGATGCCACATCGGTCGGCGGATCGGTCTTTGCGGCAGATCACATCGAGAGCATTCAGGGCGTCGAAGAGTATGGAATTTTCGTTCTGGGCCAATGCGGTACCGCCGAAAGCTCAGACGTCTGCGACCAGCCGGTGCCCTGATCCCATGCGGCGAAGCCTAGCCGCAGCCCTTGCCCTGTTGCTGCTTGGTGCAGCGCCATCGGCTGCGGCAGAGCCTGTGCCTGAACAACATCTGAGCCTGCAACAGGGCCGTCTGCTGGCGGCCCATGCACTTGGCACCGGCAAACCGGATCTGACGCTCGACCTGACCCGCGCGCTGCTGCGGGCCGACCGGCGTGATCATCTGGCCTGGTATCTGCGCGCCGCCGCCCAGGCGCAGCTGAAATCGCCCGGCGCCGGTCGGCGCTCCGCTGCGCGGGCCTATCGCTTTGCCCCTGACAGCGCGGGTAAATTCCGCGCCGCGCAACTGGCCGCACGGCTGGCGGTACAGGACGCCCGCCCGACCCTCGCTCAGGTCTGGCTCCGCCGCACCGCCATTCACGCCCCTGATGAGGTCAGCGAGAAACGCATCGCCCAGGACTATCAGGTGCTGCGGCGTATCAACCCATGGTCCTTTCAGCTGCGGGGTGAGCTGAAACCGTCCAACAACGTCAACAATGGGGCCGACAGCACGCTGGAGGTGATCGACGGCGTGCCCACGCTGGGCCAGTTTGGCCCTCGCTCTGTCGCGCTGGAAGGCACGGTCGGCATCGTTGACCTGTCGCTTAGCCGCCGTCTGCATCAAAGTCGCACCAGTCTCACCACCCTCAGTGCGCGCGGCTACCTGCAACGGGTCGCGTTGTCCTCGGATGCCAAGGCCAAGGCAGCCACACTCGCCCAGCAATCCGGCACCACAGTGCCGCGCAACAGTGAGTTTGGTTCCACCTATGGCGAGATTTCCCTAACCCATGCCTTTGCCGTTGGCCCGCTTGAGCGGAAGGGATCTGCGGCGCTCGGCTTCAGCTTTGGCACCGCCTGGTACGGCGGCGACAAAAACTATGATCTGGTCAGGCTGACTGCCCGGCGCAGCTGGCAGCTCTCTGCGCGCACCGGCCTGACGCTGGATGGCATGGCCGAGCAGCGGCTGGATGCGCGCGGCCCTTCTCAGGATGGCGAGGTGTTCGGCCTTGGCGCGCGGGTCAATCGCAAACTGCTGAACGGCGATCAGATCAATCTGAGCGTCGCCCTGCGCGACACCCGTTCGGACCATGTGAACACCTCCAACCGCACCGCGACGCTGCGGCTGGGATACCAGTTTGCCAAACCTTTGGGACCTGCCAAAATCAGCACCGGGTTGATCCTGGGGCGCTCTGATTATCCGCAGTTTATTGCGGGCTTTCCCGCCCGTTACCTGCCCGAAGGGCGCGAGGACACATCGCTCTATGCCGATGTGAATCTGTTCTTTGAAGAGTATGATTACGCGGGTTTTGCCCCAACACTGCGCCTGCGCGCAGGAAAAAAAGACAGCAATCACAGCCGCTTCCAGTCTCGCGAATTGTCTCTCTCCCTCGGCATCCAGTCCAAGTTTTAAGCCCTAATTACAATCAGATCCCGCAATCGCTCTGGTCACCGGCAGCGGACGCATTATGGTCAGGGTCTGAGATATACGACACGGACGCCGCGCCCCTTGGGCCAACCGTCCTGATATGAGGAAGACACCGATGCCGCTGAAATATCTGCACACGATGGTCCGCGTCAAAGACCTGGAAAAATCCATGGCGTTCTATGCGCTTTTGGGCCTGAAAGAGACCAAACGCTATGACAGTGAAAAGGGTCGCTTCTCGCTGATCTTCATGGCTGCCGAAGGCCAGGAAGACACGCCTATCGAACTGACTTACAACTGGGATGGCGATGATGCGCTGCCCAGCGACAGCCGCCATTTTGGCCACCTAGCCTATGGTGTTGATGATATCTACGCCACCTGCCAGCATCTGATGGACAATGGCGTCACCATCAATCGCCCCCCGCGCGACGGTCACATGGCCTTTGTCCGCTCTCCCGACAATATCTCGATAGAGCTGCTGCAAAACGGCGACGCGCTGGACCCGGCAGAACCCTGGGCCAGCATGGAAAACACCGGCAGCTGGTAAACCTGGCGGCTGAAAACCAACACCACAGGGCGGATCGTTCTTTCCGCCTGCCCTGTGGTATCTATATGCGCGCTGCCCGCTCTGATGGGCCACAAGCGCGCAGCTGATCAGGTCGAAAACCCGCGCCGATACGGAGGATCCGAACCTGTCCTATATCCACAATCTCAGATGCCAAAACCACGCCGCTATGACGTGGCATTCGCCGACATCTCACCCGGCTTGGCAAAGGCACATCACGTCGTGCAAAACCGCACCAGCCCGTCGCCACGGTGGTGTTTCAGCCATGCTGTCATTTTATGAAATGATAGTCCAAGCCTGATGGACCTTCTGGTCCGCAGTTCCGATAACACATCCGGCATTCTGCACGGTGGGCATCGGGATGGCTTGGTCAGATCAGCTGCCACGCAGCAAATCAGAAGGGTCGGCATATCTTGAATAACGGCGTTCTGCCGATGCTGGGATAGGCGTTTATGACCATTTTGGCACGCCCATTTCAGGCGCTGCAATGTCAGGTTTAGTAAATGTAACGGATCTGGTCAGACCAATAGCGTTCCACCCTCTTTAGCGAGGTCGTGATATCCGCGATGCCTTCATGGCTGATCACGCCCTTCCCTTCCAGACCTTCGGCATGGCGCGAAAACAGGGCAGCGACGATATCACGGATCTCACGGCCCCGTTCCGTCAGTCGCACCCGGACCGAACGGCGATCAATCTCGCAACGCTGGTGGTGCATATAGCCCATTTCGACCAGTTTCTTCAGGTTATAGCTGACATTGCTGCCCTGGTAGTAGCCGCGCGATTTCAATTCGCCCGCCGTGACCTCATTATTGCCGATATTGAACAGCAGCAACGCCTGGACCGCATTGATCTCTAGCACGCCGACACGTTCAAATTCGTCTTTGATCACATCCAGCAACAGCCGGTGAAGACGCTCTACCATTGCGAGCGCCTCAAGATAGCCAGTCATGAACCCTTTGGTGTCATGCTGGCCGATTGGCATTTCCATACTCATCCGCATCTCCGACTCGATGGTGTCTGCCAGCAACAATGCGAAAAATTCCCGAAAAATCCGTTAAGCTGAAATTTTATTCTTTTTGATGGGTTTGCGCTATCTCACCCACCATCACAGCAAAGCGCTCGGGCGTGGCGGTTTGGCCTGTCACCCATTGATACAAATCCTGATCATTTTCCTGTAGCAGGTCGTCATATAGATCCAGGTTCGCCGGGCTCATCTGCGCCAGTGCCCCCTCGGCATAAGCCGAGAGGAGGATGTCCATCTCCTTAATCCCGCGGCGCATGGATCGCATGTGCAGCCGTTTCAGACGATGGGCGTGCAGCTCGCTCATTGCACGCCGCCTTCGACCACCAGACGCAGGCGTTTTTCCAGCCGCGCAGCCCGGTCCGCGTTGCTACGCAGATCTTCACGCAGCTGGCGCAGCTCGGTCATCACGGCCGCCAGATCCTGCGGCATCTGTTCGCCTGCCGGGGCTTCCATCCCATCGCCTTCGCCCGTCAGCAGCCAGCGCATCGAGACATTCAGCAGGCCCGACAGCATCGACAGTTTGTTGGCGCGCGGCTCTGACAGATCCTGTTCCCAGCCCGCGAGGGTGGATTTCTTGATGCCCAGACGGCGGGCCAGCTGGGCTTGTGTCATGCCTGCCGCTTCGCGCGCCGCAGCCACACGGTCACCAAAAGTTGCGGCCTCTGGACCATACCAATTCATGTCGTCGTTGCTCATTTTTCCGCTCCTGTTGGCCTATCAGTTTGCCTGTCTGTTGATCCCGCTTGATCGGCTGTTAGCGGCACCCTATGACAGTTCTATATGACATTCAAACAGAGGTCTTTCCATGCAATTCCTGTCTGATAGCCTCGCCCGCGTCAAACCGTCCCCCTCCATCGCGATCACCACGCTGGCCGGGGAATTGCGCGCTGCGGGCCGCGATGTGATCGGGTTGAGCGCCGGTGAGCCTGATTTCGACACCCCCGACAATATCAAAGAGGCCGCGATCCGCGCCATTCAGGCGGGCAAGACCAAATACACCGCCCCCGATGGCATCGCCGAGTTGAAACAGGCCGTCTGCGATAAGTTCGCCCGCGACAACGGGTTGGACTATACCCCCGCCCAGGTCTCTGTTGGCACCGGCGGTAAGCAGATCCTTTACAATGCCTTAATGGCAACGCTGAACCCCGGTGACGAAGTGGTGATCCCCGCCCCCTATTGGGTGTCCTACCCCGACATGGTGCGGCTGGCTGGTGGCACGCCCGTCTGTGTCGAATCCTCGCTGGAGACCGGGTTCAAGATCACCGCCGACCAGCTGGAGGCAGCCATTACCCCCAGCACTAAATGGTTCATCTTCAACTCGCCCTCAAACCCCACCGGGGCCGGATACCACCCGGAGGAGCTGAAGGCGCTGACCGATGTGCTGCTGCGCCATCCCCATGTCTGGGTGATGACCGATGACATGTATGAGCATCTGGTGTTTGACGATTTCACCTTCAGCACCCCAGCGCAGATTGAACCCAAACTTTATGATCGTACGCTGACCTGCAATGGGGTTTCCAAAGCCTATGCGATGACCGGCTGGCGGATCGGCTATGCGGCAGGCCCGAAGCCGCTGATCGATGCCATGCGCAAAATCCAGTCACAGTCCACCTCCAACCCCTGCACCATCAGCCAATGGGCCGCGGTTGAGGCACTCAACGGCACTCAGGATTATATTCTGCCCAATACCGCCGTGTTCCGTCGCCGCCGCGATCTGGTCATCTCGATGCTCAGCCAGATCGAAGGCGTCGCCTGCCCGGTGCCGGATGGGGCCTTCTATGTCTACCCGTCGATTGCCGGGCTGATCGGGCGGACATCGGCCGGGGGCGTTGCGATCACCGATGACGAGGCCTTTGCCAAGGCGCTGTTGGAAGAGGCCGATGTCGCTGTGGTGCATGGGGCGGCCTATGGGCTGTCGCCAAACTTCCGCATCAGCTACGCCGCTGCCGATGAAACCCTGACCGAGGCCTGCCGCCGCATTCAGGTCTTCTGCGCCGCGCTGCGCTGACCGGAGGCCCCTGCATGTCCACCGCCCTGCCAGACTATTACTTTCGCGTGCGCGACAACGGCGCCTTTGTGTTCCGCGTCGACAGTGAAAACCGGCAGCGGCGGCTGGAGATGGAGCACATCGCAGTGGTAAAGCTGCGCAATGGCGAGATCCGACCGCATGGCGACCGCAGCCTCACCCCCGAGGATCTGAGCACCATCCGCGACTGGATGGCGCAACGCAGCCGCACCCTGGCGGCGCGGGATATGGATGACATCCACCGCGCCATCGACCACCTGAACCTCACCGCCCATTGGGCCCAGAGCAAGGCCAGTGACGCACAGCTGGACGAAATCACCGACCAGATGCTGCTGGCGATGCACGACCTGCGCTCGGTTCTGGTCCGCAAGAAGGCCGACCGGCTGCTGAAAGCCGCCAAGGACAGCGACGCCTCCTGATCTGATCCAACCGATCCCAGATCATGCGCTACATCCTGCGTCTTTGACAAAGCGATCCCGGCCGCAGCCCTCTGGCAAGGCCTTAATTTGCAACCACAGGTCGATTAATAAAATTATCACACACTCAATTTAAGAAACAAAGGCGGCAATGCGGATTGTGACGTGATCACCTCGCCCCCTGGTTTGGTCTCGCGCCTGTCCACGACTGCCGCCACCGTCACCAGTGAACTCAGTCAAAACAGGATTCATGATGCCGTCATATCGTTTGATCGCTCCCGCCGTTGCCGCCCTGACCCTCGCGCATGGCGCAGCAATAGCCGCCGACACGCCGAACCCCGTGAAAGACGGCGAGATTGACAGGCAACGCGCCGCGCTGGCCATGTCCACCTTTGGCGCGGGCTTTGGCCCGCAGTCGCCCCGCGATATCGACGCCGCCGAAGGGCAGAACCTCCGCTTTTTCTCAGCGGCGCCACCTGCATCGCAAATGAACCTCTGCAATATCCACTTTCACGAGAATGCCGAACATCGCGGCGGTGAATTCACCACCTACGCCGGCAATGGCGATGGCAAGGGTTACGGCAGCGGCTATCAATACGACGGCACGCTGACAGCCGCCGAACTGGCCCCGCTGGACAGCCCCATCGGGACGGAGGGCGGCCACGGCGATCTGCAGCCGGGCGACACGATTGAGGTGCATTACGTCCACACCACCGCGCAGGTGACCCCCGGCCCGACGCTTGGCGCCTGCCTGAGTGAGGCCATCGGCAACCCACAACTCCGGGTGGAGGCACAGGTCTATGTCCTGGTCAATGACCCCGGCGCCGCCGATTTCGAGGAACTGACCCGCCTGACGGTCCGTAACAACCTCTATCAGGCGCAGAACATCCCCAGCAACACCGGCACACCGGTGCGCTATGCAGGCTCCACCACCGGGCCGGGCTACAACACCAAGGGTTCCCCGTTTCAGGTCACCTGGAGCGTCCGACCCAAGGTGATCCGGGTCAATATCCACAGCGTCGGCGCCTGGCTAGAGCACAATCATTTCGACGAAACCCACGCCCATGGCGTCCGCAATCTGGTGGTCAGCCCGGACCTGCTGTCCCCGATCAGCAACTGATCCCATCTTCCGCTGCCACCAAAGGCGGCAGCGGAAGATGGGCCCGCAAAGTGGGCGCAGAAGAAGCAGCGCTCCACAGGATAGGACGCTGGGACATGACAGTCTGGGCTCAGAGCGCGTTGTCGGTTTGAGCCCTTACCTACCAAGTTGCTGCATGATGGCGAATGTCGGCTTTCCTCAGTCAGGCACTCGCGATCGTTCTGTCGAGAAAATCGATTCTGGAACGGACAGCCGAACTCTTGTCGTTTCGAAGGACATCGGACAATTCGGCCATTTCAGCCGTCAATTGTTCCCGTTTTGAGATCAGTAAATCAGCCGCAATCCTTCGTACCAATGAAGACTTATCTCGCGCAGCAGCCCCCAGAATCTCCTCGACTTCAAAATCAATCTCAATGTTGCGGGTTTCAAACTCTGCAACGCGCCGTGTGATCCCGTAGACCTTGTTCACCCACTCTCGGCGATATCCCACAAACCACCGAGCCCGCCCCATAAGAAGGGTCTCGACGGCAATTGCTCGTACAGTTGGAAGCCGTGCATCCAAGGCCAGGTTCTCAAGGTGAATGTCAAAATCAGCCCGTTGAAGAATTAGCCTTAGGCTCTGTCCAACCTTGCCGCGACGAGGCGCAAGAAACTGCTCTCGCATCTCGTCCAGCACTTCTGTGCGATAGATGCTATCCTGAAGGACCGAAAGTGCCTGATCATCCCATCTGCTCAGAAAGTTCATCTGAGGAAGTAGAAAAAATGCGCTTTCGCTTATGGCTTCTGCGCTCGCGGTTACTAGAAATTCTCTCCCGTACGTCGTCGATGCCGTTCGCACGTTGCGAACCCAGTCGTTCAGGCGGTAAACAACCGCCGCGACTTCAAACGGGCAACTCGGTGAGGTAGTGAGAGCTTCCATGGCAGCCTGACGCACATATCCGCTGCCATGAAACATGAGAAGCCAACCCAAGTCAGGATGATCTTGCAGCAAAGTGTCCCCGTTCTTGTGATTTAGACCAAGGGCCTGCAAGAATCTTGTGCCAAGCCCAATTGGTTCTCTGTGACCATAAGCCATGTTCATCTGAGCAATCTCTCTGATTTCAGATGCGCCACGCGGTACAGATTCTGCGGGCAAGTTTTGCAAAGCGCTTCTGAACGCCGATACAAGCTCCGCCGATACCTTCTTCCTTTGAAACGATACCCCTAATTCGCGAGCAAGCTCCTGCACATTTTCAGGAACGACAGACCTTTTGCGATAGGTGAATAAATCGCAGTATTCAGGAGGCCTTGGCATTCAGTTCTCCAGTTAACCAGCGGAGTGGAGCCGCCTTTGACGAGGTAACATCCCTTATGCTGCAACCCAAGAGCGGATATTGGCATAAGAAACTCGAACGGCCGCTCCGTCCCGCACTTCCGACATTCAGTACATAGGGCGCCCACAGGTCTCCTCGCAAACCTTAGCGCAAAATACCGGCGCGATGGCAAAGGGGGCTCGCGCCTCCATAGCACAGCGGCCCGATGCGCTGACCGCTACCGCGCGGCGGCGGTTTTCGACGTACCGACCAGCTTGATCGAGCGACGCCAGAACCGGATCATCAGAAACAGCCCCGCAACGGACAGGCCGATTACCAGTCCAAACCAGACACCAAGCCCACCAAAGCCAAAGGTAAATCCCAGCAGATAAGATGCCGGGATGCCCACGGCCCAATAGCTGAGCGCAGCAATGACCATCGGCACGCCAGTGTCCTGCACCCCGCGCAACAGCCCCAGTGCGACGACCTGCATCCCATCCATCAGCTGAAACAGCGCGGCCGCCGCCAGCAAGGCTGTTCCGATCAGCAGGATTTCTACGCGCTGCGGATCATCCGGGGCCAGAAACAGCGAAATCAACGCCTCTGGCATGGTCAGGAACAGGACCATGCCCAGCACCGACAGCCCCAGCGACATCGCCATAACCACAAGCGCCCCCCGCGCCATGTGATCCCGGTCCCGCCGGCCAAAGGCGTTGCCCGCCCGAATGGTTGCGGCATTGGACAGCCCCAGATGCATCATGAACGCCAGCCCCCCCAGCGACAGCGCAATCCCATGCGCTGCCAGGGCCACGGTGCCGATCCACCCCATCATCATGGCCGATGCGGCAAACAGGCTAGTTTCGCTCAGATTGGTCAGGCCAATCGGCCCGCCCATCCGCAAGACCCGGCCCAGCATCTCCCAATCCGGGCGATGGAAATTCTTCAACAGTTCATGCTCCGGCAGCACTTTCAGCGCGTAGCCCAGCACCACCAGGCAGGCAAAGATGTTGGTCGCCAATGACGCCAGCGCCGCACCGGTGACGCCCAGTTCCGGTGCCCCCCAATTGCCAAAGATCAGCACGTAGTTGACCAGCGCATTGACCCCTGCGGCCAGCACCGACACCCAAAGCACGATCTGGGTCCGCTCCAGCGCCGCGAGATAGGATTTCAGCACCATATACAGCAGCGCCGGGAACAGCGCCCATCCCGCGATGCGCAGGTATTCCGCCGCCGCATGTGCCACATCAGGCTCTTGTCCCAGCATCAGCAGGATCGCCTCGGACCACCACAGCAACGGCATCACCAGCACGCCATAGGCCAGCGACAGCCACAGCCCCATCCGGGTACACCGCCGGATCTGACGCTCTTCGCCCGCACCTGCCGCTGCCGCAACCATCGGCATCACCGCAAAGGCAAAGCCAGATCCGAGCAGAAAGATCGTAAAGAAATAGGTGGAGCCCAGCGTCACTGCCGCCAACGCCTCCACCCCGTACCAGCCCAGCATCACCGTATCAGTCAAACCAATGGCAAACTGCGCCACATGGCCGCCAATCAGCGGCAGACCAAGCACCGCAATCGCGCGGCTGTGGCCAAGGATCGTATTCGGAGCGGGCGGCGGCAATCTCTGTGTCATACACTAGCCTTAGGCAGCGGGCGACGTCCCGGCAAGCCTGATTTCGCCGTTGGTTGCGTTCCGGTCCCGGCCCACCGCTATTGCGGGATCGCTCGCCATTCTCCCCGCGTCCTCTGCCACGGGTGTGGTAGGCTGCCCCTGCACCGCACAGTCCACAAGGGAGCGCCAGCATGTCCGACGCCGCAGATCAATTGATCCCAAACGCACAAACCTTCCTTGCGGAGCTGGTGCAGAACAACAACCGCGACTGGTTCAAGGATCATCAGGGCCGCTATGATCAGCTGCTGCGTCACCCGGCTGAGGCGCTGTTGCGCGCGGTCAGCGAGTATCTGGGCCCGCATCACCCCGGCATCACCGGCAAGCTGTTTCGCCCCCAGCGCGATCTGCGCTTTGGCACCGACAAGACGCCATATCATACCCATCTACATCTGTTGTGGTCGCTGCCCGCTACCCCCGGTGCCGGGCTTTACTTCGCAGTTACCGCCACAAGGGTCACCCTGGGTGGGGGTGTCATGCAGTTTTCACGCGATCAGTTGCCGCGGTGGCGCGCGGCCATTGCAGGTCAGCCAATGACCCGCAGCTATCCCACCGGCGGTCTGGATCCGGTCGCGGGCCACAGCCCGGCAAGCGACAGCGGGCTTGCGGATGAATTGGCGGCCCTGCTGGATATTCTCGCGCTCAAAGGGTTGCAGCCAAAACCGGCAGAACTGAAACGCGTGCCCGCCCCCCATGGCGCGGGCCACCCCCATGCCGATCTGTTACGGCGCAAGTCGCTGACGCTTTGGCAGCCGCTGGACGGAGCACCACAGATGACCCCGATGGGGGCAGTCTGTAGCGCTGCCCTGATGCTGGAGCCGCTGTTCACCCTGCTGCGCCCGATCCTGACAGACACGTGTTCGGACTAGGCGAGACGCGCTTCAGACCCGATCAGCTGTGTCCCCAATCATCCGGGTTGTCACTGTTATTGGGGCTTAGCCCCAGCACATCGCCCTTGATCGAACAGCCCAGCCCCAGCACCGTGCGGTTGGCGTAAGAAAAATAGGCAGTGACCTGATTGATCTCCAGAATTTCAGCATCCCCCAGCCCGGCGACACGCAGCGCGTTGATATCGGCCTCGATCAGGGCTGCCGGGGATTCCGTCAGCTTGCGCGCATAGGCCATGCCTGCGCGCTGCGCCATGTCCAGCGGTGCGTGCTCTGGATTGCGGGCCTCGATTGCGGCGCGAATGGCATCGCCGCGCGGCGCATCCTTCAGCAACCGTTGCAGACCAGAAAAATGATGCTCCACGCAGTAGGCGCAGTCATTCAGCGACGACACCCAGACGCCCAGTACCTCCAGATACCATTTCGGCAGGCTGTTGCCACTGTGATGCAGAACCGCCTTATAAAGCGCCATATGTCCTTCCATCGAATGCGGGCGCAGCGAATGCGCCATCATGATGTTGTCGACATTGCCATCCGGCCCGGTCACCCGGTCATATAGCTTTTTCAATTTGCCGGTGGCCTCGGCAAATGGAATGGTTTTGATCCAGGCCATCGTTCTCTCCCGTTTGGTCTGCGCGAAGAGTAGCGGCTTGTGATCTAAAGGGAAGATGCAAAGCGACCCAAGGTCCAGCCCACCCGGCCCTAGCGCATCGCCTCCCGTGCCACGGCCTCAATCGCGGCCTGTATATCCTCTGCACGGCTGCGGTGATTGGTGATCGCGGCGCGCAGCAGCACGCGACCATCCCCCCGCGTGGTGGAAAACACCGCCTCACCGCTTTCCTGCAGGGTCTGGGCAATCTCCGCGTTCACCTGCGATTGCGTCTCTGGCGCCAGATCACTGCGCGCCGTGAACACGCAGATATTGGACACCACTGGCGCGCCGAGCGCCATCAACGGCTGCGCCTCAACTGCGGCGGCCATCGCTGCCGCGAGCGCACAATTGCCAGTGATCGCCTCGCAGAATGCTGCCTCGCCATAGGTTTCTAATGCGGTCCAGACCTTCAACGCCCGATTGCCCCGGCTGAGATCAATGCCGTAGTCGCAGAACCAAGGCTCGCCACCTGCCAGCCCACGCTCGGCCCCCTCCAGATAGGATGGCCGCGCGGCAAAGGCTGCCCGGTGCTCATCCTCATTGCGCAACAGCGCCATGCCGCAGTCGTAGCCCACATACATCCACTTGTGAAAATCCAGAGCGATACTGTCAGCCCGCCCGATCCCGTCGGACAAAGACCGGTACGGCTCATCCGCAATCCGTGTCCAGGCGCCAAACGCCCCATCCACATGCAGCCACAGCCCCAGCGCCGCCGCCGCATCCGCCAGCGCGTTCAGATCGTCAAACAGCCCCAGATCCACCGATCCCGCCGTGCCGACCACCAGAAAGGGCAGCGCCCCGGCTGAGCGGTCCGCTGTGACCATCTCCGCCAGTGCGGTACAATCCATCTGCCCCTGTACCAAAGGCACCTTGCGCAAATTGTCCGAGCCAATGCCCAGCAGCTCCATCCCCTTCATCGTGGCATTATGCACGCCCTCGCCCGCGTAGGCCGTCAACCGCACAGCTCCCTGACCGGATCTGCGCAGATCCGGCAGCACCCGCAGCCGCGCCGCCTGAAAGGCAATAACTGTCGCCTGCGAGGTGCCGCTGGTCAGAACGCCGCTGGCCCCCTCGGGCAGGCCCATCTTGGCGCGGGTCCAATCTATCACCGCGCGCTCCATCCGATTGGCCCCGTGATCGCGACCGCCAAGGTTGGCATTGACCGCCGCTGCCGCCATCGCGGCAATCACGTCACTGGCCAACCCCGTGCCCTGCACCCAGCCCCAGAACCGCGGGTGGATATTGCCACCATGATTGGGCAACACATCCGTGATAATCTGATCCACCACCGCCTGCGGCCCGCGCGCCGCCGCCGCAACCGCATAACGCGCATCCAGATCCTCCGGCACCGGTTGCCAGGGCCGCTTTGCCGCCTGCTGGATCTGATCCAGCGCGGCCTCCAGCATACGATGCGCCTCAGCCCGCGTTTCCCCCCAGTCTTCAGGATCCAGTCCGTGCCCTGCCATCCGCGCGCTCCTCTTTGCGTTTGCTGGCACCGGTGTAGCCTGCCCGTCGCCGCATCGCACGGGGTTAATCCCTGCAATCTCCCGTCGCGTGGTCGCGGCTCTTCACGGTGGCGTGCGGTCTATCCACATTCTGTACACAAACAACCCACAATCCCGCTCATAAGGGTCCACAGACTGTGCACAGCTCTATTCACAGGTCTGCTCACAGGGCTATCCACAAAGCCATCCACAGACCGACTCGCCGATGCCCACATCCCAGGAACCCGGCAACCATCGCCCCTGTTTCCGCCTCTTTCGCAGCACCGTCACACCTGCCATAATGGCCTTAACCAAAACCAAGCAAGAGCAGCACCCGCCCATGGCCGACGACCTTCTCAGCACGCCTGCATCCGATACCTACGACGCCTCCTCGATTGAGGTCCTGGAAGGCCTCGAACCGGTCCGCCAGCGCCCTGGCATGTATATCGGCGGCACGGATGAACGCGCGCTGCACCATATGGTCGCCGAAATCCTCGACAACTCCATGGACGAGGCCGTCGCCGGTCACGCCAACCGGATCGAGGTAACGCTGCATGCCGACCACTCCGTCACCATCTCTGACAACGGCCGCGGCATCCCGATTGATCCGCACCCCAAGTTCCCGGATAAATCCGCGCTTGAGGTGATCCTGTGTACACTCCACGCGGGCGGCAAATTCTCTGGCAAGGCCTATCAGACCTCTGGGGGTCTGCACGGTGTTGGCTCCTCGGTGGTGAACGCGCTATCGGATCTGATGGTGGTGCAGGTGGCCAAGAACAAAGAGCTGTTTGAGCAGCGTTTCTCGCGCGGCATCCCGCAGGGCCCGGTGGAAAAAATCGGCGCTGCCCCGAACAAGCGCGGCACCTTCGTGACCTTCCACGCGGATGAGCAGATCTTCGGCTCGCACCGGTTCAAGCCCAAGCGCCTGTTCACCCTCGTGCGCTCCAAGGCCTATCTGTTCTCCGGCGTCGAAATCCGCTGGAAATCGGAAATCGACGACAATGAGACCCCGACGGAGGCCACCTTCCACTTCCCCGGCGGCCTTAAGGATTATTTGACCGAGGTGCTTGGCAAATCCTCTGTCTACGCCGAGCAGCCCTTTGCCGGTAAGGTTGAGTTCCGCGAAAAATTCAACGCGCCGGGTTATGTCGAATGGGCGATCAACTGGACGCCCTCGCGCGACGGCTTCACCCAGTCCTATTGTAACACCGTCCCCACGCCCGAGGGCGGCACCCATGTTGCGGGTTTCTGGGCCGCAATCCTCAAGGGAATCAAGGCCTACGGCGAACTTGTCGGCAACAAGAAGGCCGCCAGCATCACCCGCGAGGACCTGATGGCGGGCGGTTGCGCGCTGGTCTCCTGCTTTATCGCCGACCCGGCTTTTGTGGGCCAGACCAAGGACCGCCTGTCGACCGAAATCGCCGCCAAAATGGTTGAAAACTCGGTGCGCGACCATTTCGACAACTGGCTGGCCGCCGACACCAAATCGGCCGGCGCCATCCTCGACTTTCTTGTTCTGCGCGCCGAGGAACGCCTGCGCCGCAAGCAGGAGAAAGAGACCCAGCGCAAATCCGCCACCAAGAAACTGCGCCTGCCCGGCAAGCTGACCGACTGTACCTCCAAGGACCGCGCCGGCACCGAATTGTTCATCGTCGAGGGCGACTCGGCCGGCGGCTCCGGCAAGGGCGCGCGCAACCGGGTCAATCAGGCGCTGCTCCCGCTCAAGGGTAAGATCCTGAACGTGCTGGGGGCGGCCTCCAACAAGATCGGCACCAACGCCGAAATCCGCGACCTCTGCGAGGCGCTTGGCGTCGGAACCGGCACCAAGTTCAACCTCGACGATCTGCGCTATGACAAGATCATCATCATGACCGATGCGGACGTCGACGGCGCCCATATCGCGTCCCTCCTGATGACCTTCTTCTTCACCCAGATGCGCCCGCTGATTGACGGCGGCCACCTGTATCTGGCCTGCCCGCCGCTGTTCCGCCTGACTCAGGGCGCGCGCCGCGTTTACTGCCTGGACGAGGCCGAGCGTGATCTCTGGCTGGAAAAGGGTCTGGGCGGCAAAGGCAAGATTGATGTGAGCCGCTTCAAGGGTCTTGGCGAAATGGACGCCAAGGACCTGAAAGAGACCACGATGGACCCGACCACCCGCAAGCTGATCCGCGTCACCATCGACGAGGACGAACCCGGCGAGACCGGCGAGCTGGTCGAACAGCTGATGGGCAAGAAACCCGAGCTGCGCTACCAGTATATCCAGGAGAACGCGAAGTTCGTTGAGGAGCTGGATGTTTGAATAAGAAGCAAGCTAGGGCGCTACAAACTCGCTAGGACGGCCTAGCTGCATCCAGGCCTGCATTTCATCAAGGCGTTCCTGAGTTGGAAGCTCTGTAGCTTCAACCTCAGTGTGGCCTTCATAAATTTTCTTTTCAGTCATCCAAGCTTGAAAAGTATAGTATTCGCCCTCCAACGCCGAAGCCCCGGGAAGATTGCACCCGGCTTCAACACGCAGAAAGTTCCTGAGTTTTTTGATGACAAGCTGAAAGTTACACCTGTGAAACTCTACGTCCACACCATTCAAATCTGACAAGCATCTTTTCAATTCATAGGGCTTGTCTTCAAAGATCAAAAACAGCTTATCGTTAGTCTCTGGATCGGGCGCACGTCGGCGCCCCATATCCAAGCCAAGCTCAAACGGCATATTCATTCTCAGGGCTTCGCCCTTTTTCTTTGCCACCGCTCTGCTGAGATCATGTATCGAGTATCTGCAATCTTCAATCAATTGCAAGATTTTCTCCAAACGGCTCTCGCCAGCCTCTAGGCGTTCTGAAGCAAGCCTTGGGGTAAGTTCAGCCCGGATCACACAAAAAATCATCGCTTCCAGTAATGGAGCAAAATCTTCATCAAAAGGGCAATTTATAAAAACGGATGAATTAAAATCAGCCAAACCTAATTAACCCTTAGGGGGATAGGGATCCTTGCCGTAAGTACTTCTTTCTCGAATTCGGCCATTCCGACCATGGACATACAGCTCAGATCCATCGCGCTTAGCTTTTTCACGAGCAATGTCGATCGCTTCCTTTTGCGTATTAACAACACGCGCGGCCCGCGAAGACCCGGAGGACCTTACGGCCCACTTTCCGTCTTTGGGTGTTACGTGGAAGCTCTTATGAGCCATGATTCTTTCTCCAACTGCACACGCACAGGATAGGCAATTTGGTACTTAGTTTCAATTGGCTCTCCTCCCACACCACAAGGCCCGCGCCTGACCTTGGGGAGGCGTGAAGCGCCTTCGCCTTGCTGAAAGCATGCCTCCGGCATGACGGGAAGGTCAGGCGCGGGCCGTGCCGCTACGCGCCACGTCCAAAGGGGGCACGCCGACGCCGTTACCTCCCAAGGCACCGGTAGCAGCGAAGGGCTCCGCCCGTCCGCCCCTCAAACGCTCCCCCTCACCGCCCCGTTGCGCCCCCACCGCACGCCGCCGCCACCTCCGTTTAAACCTGTTCTGCCAGACTGATCCGGTCGCGACATCCGGGGCGGTCTGACACCCCGCCCCATCACTTGGAGATCAGGACGCCCCGACCACCAACCGGGGCGGTTCGCAGATATCTCGCGAAGATGGGCAATCCCCATCCCACCCTCCGCCTTTGGCCCCAGTGGACACATTGGGCCCTTGGCGGCGCCGCCAGCTCTTTGCTGCCCGCAGCAACGGCCAAGACCCCGCCCCACCACGCGGGGCACATCACAATCAGGACAGACCCCAGCCGCGCCCCTAGGCACCTCGGGCCGCGCGGTGATAGCGCTTGCCTGCAAGGCGCTGGTCTTTCTACACTTCCCAAGAGCTTGGTAATGCCAACCCGACCAGGACCAACCCGCCCCGTACTGACCAGCAGGAGCCGCCGCTATGATGATGATCGCCGACAATCAGCTGCTGCTGATCCTCCTGTGTTTCGGCGCGGGCAGCCTTGGCACGGCACTGCTGTTTCGCCACCCTGCCGGACACCGCGTCTGGCGGCTGGCGGATCTGGGCTGGGTGGTTCTGGGCGGCATCGGCGCGCTGGTTGCTGTGCTGGCGGGCATCTACAAGGCCGACACCGGGCGGCTGGAACGGCAGATCGACATTGCCTATGCCGCCACCGCCTCTTTTGACCGCGACGCCGCGCGCTTTCGCCTGCGGTTCTGCGATCCGGCCTATGACGCGGATATCGCAACCCTATGTGATAAGATCGAGTTTCTCTCCGCCTCCACCGCGGGCAATGCCGAGCTGCCGCTGTTCATTGCTGTGACTGATCAGGTCACCCCGCTACAGGGGCTACAGCTGATCTTTGGCCGTGCCGAAAACACCAGCGAGATGATGGCGATGGCCGCCAAGGCGGACGCGTTTGATCCCGCCGCCTTCACCGTCTTTACCGCGCTCGACACCCCGACCGAAGCCGCCGTCGACAGCCTGCGCCGCAAGGTGCCGACCATTGCCGGCGATTTTCTGATCCTGGCGCGCGCCTATGATGCGCTGATTGAGCAGATTACCCAGCTGAAGAGCGAATGGGAATATCTTCAGGACAATGCGCATATTCTGGTCCTGCAAATCCTCGCGCTCTGCATGGTGGCCTTTGCCGCGCCGTTCCGGCTGGGCAAATCGGTGGTGGATCTGCGCTAAAACCTGGCCTTATCAAAAACTGCCAAACTGGCCATTTCGACAAGGTCACATTACCCGTTAGGCTAACCGCAACAGACCTGTCCAGATTTGCGAGCCCAGCCATGCGCGACACCCCACCGTCCGATAGCCCGACAACCCATCTGCCCAGCGTCTGCCCGCTGGATTGCCCCGACACCTGCAGCCTCAGCGTCAGTGTCACCGATGGCGAGGTCACCGCCGTGCGCGGATCGCGCGCCAATCCGCTGACCGATGCGGTGATCTGCAACAAGGTGGTGCGCAGTTTTGCAGGCTTCGTGCATGGTCCCAACCGGCTGACCCAGCCGCTGCGCCGCAGCGGCCCGCGCGGCAGCGGCAGCTATGAGCCGATCAGCTGGGAGGAGGCGCTGGACCTGATCCATGCAGGCGTCATGCGCGCGATTGATGCCCATGGCCCGCAGTCGGTGCTGCCCTTCAACTACGCAGGCCCCCATGGCGAACTGGCTGGCGGGTCGATGGACCGGCGGTTCTTCTACCACATGGGCGCAACCCGGCTCAATCGCGGCCCGCTCTGCGGTGCGGTGCGTGGCGGCGCCTATGAGAGCCTGTTCGGTCCCGCCCCCGGCATGCCGCCACAACAGGTGGTGCAGTCCGATCTGGTGCTGGTCTGGGGCAACAACGTCACCGTCTCCAACCTGCATATGGCGCCGCTGCTGAAGGACGCCCGCGCCAAGGGCGCACGGCTGGTGGTGATCGACCCCAAACGCACCAAGATTGCCGAACACTGCGACCTGCATCTGCAACCGGTGCCAGGTACTGATGTTGTACTGGCCATGGCGCTGGCGGCTGAGCTGGAGCGGCGCGGCGCGCTGGACCATGAGTTTATCGCCCAGTGGACCACGGGGTCCGAACCATACCTGACGGCCGCGCGCAGCTATACCCCCGATCAGGTGGCGGAGGTCTGCGGCATCCCGCTGGCGCAGTTCCACCAGCTCGCTGATTGGATCGCGCAGGCGCGCTGCATGTCCACCTCGCTTGGCAACGGCATCGAACGGGGCCGCTCTGGCGGGTCCGGCCTGCGCGCGGCGATGGCGCTTCAGGCGCTGACAGGTCACCATGGGCGCTTGGGGGCTGGTGTGCTCGCTAAACCCGGCCTTGCCGCGCCAAAGACGACTGACCGCTTGCAGGCGAGCCACCTGATCGACCCGGACACACGGGTGTTCAACATCGTCGATGTGGCGCGCAAACTGCTGGATCGCACCATGCGCATCCCGGTGAAGGCGGTGATGATCTACAACCACAACCCGGTCGCCACCCACCCCGATCAGGCGCGGCTGATTGAGGCGCTGAGCCAGGAGGATATCTTTATCGCGGGCAGCGATGTGGCGATGACCGATTCCATGCGGATGTGCGATGTGATCCTGCCTGCCGCCAGCCATTTTGAATATGACGATGTCTATGGTGCCTATGGCCAGAACTTCATCCAGCGTGCCGCGCCGGTGATCCCACTGGTGGGCGACAGCCTGCCCAATACCGAGATTTTCCGCCGTCTGGCGGCGCGGTTCGGCTATGATGATCCGATGTTTCAGGCCAGCGATACGGAGCTGATGGATCAGGCACTGGACGGCAATCACCCCCAGCTCCAGGGCCACCGCCCCAGTGAAATCCCGCTGGACCGGGCGCTGGAGATCACCGCCGCAGAAGGCGCCGCGCCGATCCTCTGTGATACGATTGCGCCAGCCACCACATCGGGCAAGATTGAGCTGTTCAGCGAGGGCTACGAGGCCCGCTACGGCTTTGGCGTGCCGCGCTATGATCCGGTGCCGCGCAGCGCGCCCTTTGTGCTGATCACGCCGTCCTCGGCAAAACGCACCAATGCCACCTTTGGCGATCAGCCGCCCTCAGATGGGGCCGAAATGGTCGAAATGCACCCCGAAGACGCCACCAGTCGCAACCTCACCGACGGCGCATTGCTGGAAGTGTTCAACGCCCAAGCCACCGTCACCCTGCGGCTGAAAATCAGCGATGCCACCCGCCCTGGCGTGCTCTACAGCCCCAAGGGCACCTGGCGCGCCAGCAGTGCCACGGGCCTGACGGTGAATGCGCTGATCCCCGCCGATATCCGCACCGATACCGAGGATGGCGCCTGCTATAACGAGACCTTCGTGGACCTGCGCCCCGTCGCCAGCTGATCGGCGATCAAAGCCCACAAAACTGGTTCCCACCCCGGCGCAACTTGCTCTAGGGTGGGGCCATGATCGCGCGTTTATTTCTGCTCATCGCCTGTCTTACCCTGCTGTCCTGCGGACGCCCACTGTCGGAAGGCGAACAGCAGTTTCTGACCCGCATCCACGGACCGGAACTGGATATGGATCGCCTGCGCATCGTGAAGGGCGCGCCGCTGTCGCAGGTCACATTTCGCCGCAAACCGCGCCCCCGCGTGACCTGCCGTGAACGTATCCTGCCCCCCGTAAAAGATGAGATCGTCACCTCTTCCCCGGCGGCACTGGCGCTGTTCAACCGCATCTTTTTCGTGCGCGATTGGTATATTGACGATTATATGCCTGCCTACCCCGAGCGGCTCTATCTGGTGGAGGCGATGCTGCTGGCCCATGAGGCGACCCATGTCTGGCAATGGCAGCAACGCGCCAAGACCGGCTATCACCCGCTGCGCGCCGCCGCCGAACATCGCGTGAGCGACGACCCCTATCTGTTTGATCTGAAAACCAATGATCGCTTCATCGACTTTGCCTATGAACAGCAGGGCGCCATCGTTGAGGAATACGTCTGCTGTCGCGCGCTGGACCCAACCGGCGCGCGCACCAAGCGGCTGCATGGAATGCTGAAGGGCGCGATGCCGGTTTCCGACCTGCCGCAAAGCCGCGAAAGCGATGTTTACCTGCCTTGGAAAGATGTCGATGTGACCGGCATCTGCGCCTGAGCCGCGCCACTCACATCCCTGCGTGCAGCTGTCCGCCCTCCAACCGCACCACCCGGTCCATCCGCTGCGCCAGCTCCAGATTATGGGTCGCAATAAGCGCTGCCATACCGGTGGCCGCCACCAGCTCCATCAGCGCGGCAAAGACCTGATCAGCCGTGCCGGGATCCAGATTGCCCGTCGGCTCATCCGCCAACAGAAGACGCGGCCCATTGGCCAGCGCCCGGCAAAACGCCACCCGCTGCTGCTCGCCGCCCGACATCGCCGCAGGGCGATGCCCGGCGCGGTCCTTCAGGCCCACCCGCGCCAACAGATCCTGCGCGCGCGCCTCTGCCTTGGCCTGGCTGATGCCATTGGCCAGCTGCGGCAACACGATGTTTTCAAGCGCGGTAAATTCCGCCAGCAGGTGATGAAACTGATAGACAAACCCCACATCCTGCCGCCGCACCGCCGTGCGCCGCCGCTCGGATTTGCCGGTCAGATCCTGGCCTGCAATCCGCACGGTGCCGCGATCGGGCGTGTCCAACAGGCCTGCCGTGTGCAGCAGCGTGGATTTGCCCGCGCCAGAGGGCGCCACCAGCGCCACGATCTCGCCCGGCTTTACCGTCAGATCAATGCCATTCAGCACATCCACCTGCGTCGGCAGGCCGTGGTTGTAGGATTTGCCGACCTGGCTCAGCTGCAATACGGCAGATTGCGCGCCTGCCTGCGCCTCAGAATTATTCATAGCGCAGCGCCTCCACCGGGTTCATCCGCGCCGCGCGCCGTGCCGGGAAAATGGTGATGACAAAGGACAAGGTCAGCGACAGCGCCACCGCCGACAGCACATCCGCCAGCCGCAGCTCGGCGGGAAGCGCATAGATGCCCCGGATCGCCGGATCCCAGACCCCGCCCCCCATCACGTAGTTCACAAAGGAAAAAATCGGATCAATGTAGATCGCGAATAGACAGCCAAGGATCACGCCCAACAGGGTGCCCACAACGCCAGTACAGGCCCCACAGAGGAAAAACACCCGCATCACCGACCCTTCGCTGAGGCCAATGGTGCGCAGGATGCCAATGTCGCGGCCCTTGTTCTTGACCAGCATAATCAAGCCGGAGACGATATTCATCGTGGCAATCAGCACCAGGATCGACAGGATGATAAACATCACATTGTCCTCGACCTCCAGCGCGCGCAGGAACCCGCCAGAGGCATCGCGCCAGGTCCAGACACCGATACCCGAGGCAACCTCATCCCCGGCCTGCAACAGCGGCAGCACCATGCGATCCACGGTTTCGGGATCCTCCACCATCACCTCGATCTCATCGGCGTAGCCTTCGCGATTGAAATAGCTCTGCGCCTCGGCAAAGGGCATGTAGAGCCGGGTCCGGTCGATGTCATAGCGCCCGGCGGTGAAGATATAGACCACCTCATAGGCGTTGACGCGCGGGCTGGTGCCAAAGGCGGTTTTCACCCCGTTGGGCGAGATCAGCTTGATCCGGTCGCCGACGCTGACACCCAACTCGCGCGCGACGCCGGAGCCCAGCGCGACGCCCTCGTCAAACCGCGACAGGTCACCAATCGCCGCCTCGCTCTGGGCGATGCCCGGCAGGGTGGCGATATTGGCGGCTGAGATGCCAAAGACCTCAACCCCGGCGCTGCGCTGGCGCAGGCTCGCCATCACCTGCCCCTTGATCAGCGGCGCGGTGCGGATCACACCGGGCACCGCTGCGGCGGCTTCGGCCAGGGCGTCATATTCTGTCAGTTTGCGGTCAATCTGGCCCTGTTCGGTCACCGTGCCATGTGAATAGAGCGTCACATGCGCATTTGCCCCCAGAACGGTGCCGACAAACTCCGACCGGAACCCGGTGCGCACCGCCAATGTGGCGATCAGCGCAAACACCGCCAGCGCAATGCCGATGAGGCTGATCCAGGTCATCACGCTGACGCCCCCTTCGGCGCGACGCGCCCGCAGATAGCGCCAGGCAATCAGCCATTCAAAACGGGAAAAAGGGAGTGGTGTGGCCATAATGATCCTGCCGGGCAAAGTTCAGCGCAACCTGTGCTGCCTGAGCTCCGGGGTCAAGATCTGCTTGCACATCCGGCAGCTTTCCCCGCTACCTCCAGATGAAAACGGCCCGCATCCCAAAAATAGGGGTGCGGGCCGTTTGTACCATTTTTTTGCGATGTCAGCTTAGCTTCAGAACCCGCGACCGGTCTGGTGGTTGGCGTAGATCTCCACGATCTTCTGCACCGCTGCCTCGGGCGAGAGTTCCTCGCTTTCGCCGCTGCGGCGGGAGGTGAGTTCGACCACGCCGTTTTTCAGCCCACGCGGGCCGACGGTGATGCGCCAGGGCAGACCGATCAGGTCCATGGTGGCGAATTTGCCGCCTGCGCGTTCCTTGCGATCATCATAGAGCGGCTCCAGCCCGGCGGCTGTCAGCGCCTCATAGAGGCTCTCGCAGGCAGCGTCCGCCTCATCGTCGCCCTGCTTGAGGTTCACGATCCCGCAGTGGAAGGGCGTCACACCTTCGGGCCAGATGATGCCCTTGTCATCATGGCTGGCTTCAATAATGGCGCCCAGCAGACGAGAAACACCGATGCCGTGCGATCCCATATGGACCGGCGACTGCTTGCCATCCGGGCCTTGCACATTGGCACCAAGTGCTTCGGAATATTTGGTGCCAAAGTAGAAAATCTGGCCAACCTCGATCCCGCGCGCCACGCGGCGACGCTCTTCCGGCACCTCATTGAACAGCGCCTCGTCATGGGTTTCATCGGTGCGGGCATATTTGGAGGTAAACTCCTCCAGCACGCCCTGACACTGCTCAACACTGTCATAGTCAATCGCGCGGTCGCCAAAGGTCAGATCGGTAACCGCGCTATCATAGAACACCTCGCTCTCGCCGGTGTCGGCCAAAACCAGGAATTCATGGGTATAGTCGCCCCCAATAGGCCCGCCATCGGCGCGCATCGGAATCGCCTGAAGCCCCATACGCTCGTATGAACGCAGATAGCTGACCAGATGACGGTTATAGGCGTGCAGCGCGTCCTCTTTGGTCAGGTCGAAGTTATAGCCATCCTTCATGTAGAATTCGCGGCCCCGCATCACGCCGAAACGCGGGCGGATCTCGTCGCGGAATTTCCACTGGATGTGATAGAGCGTCAGCGGCAGGTCCTTGTAGCTGCCGACATGGCTGCGGAAAATATCGGTGATCAGCTCTTCATTGGTGGGACCATAGAGCATGTCACGGCCATGGCGATCAGAGATCCGCAGCATTTCCTGACCGTAATCATCATAGCGACCGGATTCTTTCCAAAGATCCGCCGATTGCAACGTCGGCATCAGCATCGGGATATGGCCCGCGCGCATCTGCTCTTCGTGGACAATGGTTTCGATCTTTTTCAGCACCTTGAAGCCCAAGGGCAGCCAGGAATAGATCCCGGCGGCGGATTGTTTGATCATGCCAGCCCGCAACATATAGCGGTGGCTGACGATCTGGGCCTCGGAGGGGTTCTCTTTGAGAACAGGCAGGAAATAGCGGGACAGGCGCATGGCGGTCTCATTTATCAATCTGGGTTCTCAAGCGGTCTAAGCCATCGGCGCGTCTGGGGCAATCGCGCTTTGTCGTCTGAGCTTTTGCAGCCCACAACAACGGGCCACATCAACGGGTTGCATCAGCGGGGCGCATCGGCGAAGACTTGGGCCGAACACGCGCCGCAGGCTCGGGCTGACAGCAAGGACGCAACCATGGCTCTTCCCGCACAGAAACAGATGAAATACTGGGGCATTGCGGCGGTTGTTATCGCGGTTGTGCTTTGGGCGCTTGGCGATGTGCTGCTGCCCTTCGTGCTGGGTGCGGCGATTGCCTATCTGATTGACCCGATTGCCGACCGGCTGGAGGCGATGGGCCTCAGCCGGACGGCAGCCACTGCGGTGATCACCGTTTTTGCGATGCTGCTGTTTGTCGTCATTCTGCTGGTGGTGGTGCCAACACTGATCTACCAGATGCTGGATCTCGCCAAGGTGCTGCCGGAGGCCTTCAAGAACCTGCGGGACTTTGTACAGCAACAGGCACCATCCCTGTTTGACGAGGGCAGCCGCGCGCAACAGACCATCGTATCCATTGCCCAGACCCTGCAAAGCAAGGCCATCGGCGTGCTGGAAGGCGTTGTCGGCTCGGCTGTGTCGCTGGTCAATGTGCTGATCCTGTTTGTGATCGTCCCGGTTGTGGCGGTCTATCTGCTGTTGGACTGGGACCGGATGGTCGCCCGCATTGATGAGCTGCTGCCACGCGACCACGCCCCCACCATCCGCGAACTGGCCGCGCGCATTGACAAGGTGCTGGCCTCCTTCATCCGTGGCATGGGCACCGTCTGCCTGATCCTTGGCACCTATTACGCCGTTGCCCTGATGCTGGTCGGACTGAACTTTGGTCTGGCCGTTGGCTTTATCGCTGGTCTTGTCACCTTCATTCCCTATCTGGGCGCCCTGATCGGCGGCGTGCTGGCCATTGGTCTGGCGCTGTTTCAGTTCTGGGGTGACTGGTGGTCCATCGGTATGGTGGCCGGGGTCTTTGCCATCGGTCAGGTGATTGAGGGCAATTTTCTCACCCCCAAACTGGTGGGCAATTCGGTCGGGCTGCACCCGGTCTGGCTGCTGCTGGCCCTGTCTGTCTTTGGCGCGTTGTTTGGCTTTGTCGGCATGCTGATTGCGGTGCCCGTTGCCGCCGCACTTGGGGTGATTGCACGTTTCCTTGTTGAACAGTATCTGGACAGCCGACTCTATCAGGGCAAAGCCCATAACGACGCGGACTGAATCCCTCCATGGCCCAGCAACTGAGCTTTGATCTCCCGGCGAAACCGGCGCTTGGGCGGGACGATTTCTTTGTCGCGCCCTCCAATGCGATGGCGGTGGCGATGCTGGATCCCTCGTTCGCCTGGCCCGGCGGCAAGCTGGTGTTGAGCGGGCCGAAACGCTCTGGCAAGACCCATCTGGTACATGTCTGGGCCAGCAATTCGGGCGCGCAGATCATTCCCGCCTGGCAGCTGACCAAGGAAGATGTGCCGCATCTGGCTGATGGGCCGATCGCGGTAGAGGATGTGCCGGATATTGCCGATAGCGCGCCTGCGCAGGACGCGTTGTTTCACCTGCACAATCTGGTGCTGGCCAATGGGCACGCCCTGATGCTGACGGGCCGCGCGGCACCACATCTGTGGGGCATGTCGCTGCCTGATCTGCAAAGCCGGATCGAAGGCGCGCCACATGCGCAACTGCAACCACCGGATGACGCCCTGCTGTCGGTGGTTTTGGCCAAGCTGTTCAATGACCGCCAGATCACCCCGAAACCCGATGTGATCCCCTATCTGGTTGCCCATATGGACCGCTCTTTTGCCGCCGCCTCGCAGATCGTGGAGGAGCTGGATCGTCTCTCCCTCACTGAGGGGCGCATGGTGTCGCGCATGCTCGCGGTGGAGCTGATGTCCGATCGCCCTGCCCGGCCGGCATCGGCATCGGCACAAACATCCGCAGACGCGGGCGACAGCGCAGATACCGATCCGAAAACAGATGCCGCAGACGCAGCCGACCCGGCCACATCCGGCGATTGACCCGCGCCCTGCGATCCCCCATCCTGACGACACGTAACGGAGCCAACATGCACGTGACACCGGAACCTGCCACCGCCGATTGGGGGCCATTTGAGCGCCCCTTGTTTGACGATCCCGGCGTCCGCGCCCTGTCACGGGTGGGCGTTGTTGACGTCGGCTCCAACTCGGTGCGGATGGTGATATTCGACGGCGCCGCCCGTAGCCCGGCCTATTTCTACAATGAAAAAATCATGTGTGCCCTTGGGGCGGGCCTGTCAGAGACCGGTCGCCTGAACCCCGAAGGGCGCGCACGCGCGTTATCAGCGCTGCGCCGGTTTCAGCATCTGGCCGAGGGCATGGACATGCCGCCGCTGTCGGTGGTGGCGACCGCCGCGGTGCGCGATGCCAGCGACGGCGAGGACTTCTGCGAAGAGGTGCTGCGTGACACCGGGCTGAAAATCCATGTCATCGACGGTCAGGAAGAGGCGCGCCTGTCCGCCCAGGGCGTGCTGCTGGGCTGGCCCGGATCTTATGGTCTGGTCTGCGATATCGGCGGCTCCTCCATGGAGCTGGCAGAGATCCATGACGGCGAGGTCGGCAAACGCGTGACCTCATCGCTCGGCCCGCTAAAGCTGCGCGACATTCCCGGCGGCAGGCGGGGTCGCAAAGCGCATATCACCGACGTTATGGAAGGCCTGCGCAGCGAGATGGGTCAGCAGAACGACCGGCTGTTTCTGGTTGGCGGCAGCTGGCGGGCGATTGCGCGGATCGACATGGCGCGACAGGGCTACCCGCTGCGGGTGCTGCATGAATATCGCATGAATGCGCAGGCGGTGCGCGAAACCCTGCGCTATATCGAGACCCAAGATCTGGAAGCATTGCGCAGCGAATGCGGCATTTCTACCGCGCGGATGTCGCTGGTGCCCTATGCCGCCGATGTGCTGTCACGACTGGTTAAGACTTTCAAACCCAAGGATATTGCCGTCTCCAGCTATGGTATTCGCGAGGGGCTGCTCTATGAGCAGATGCCGCAGCGTCTGCGCAACCGGGACCCGCTGATCGAGGCCAGCCGCTTTGCCGAGAAGAAAGACGCCCGTATCCCCGGCTTTGGCCGCACGCTCTATGAATTTGTGTCGCCCCTGTTCAAAGCCTCCGATCATGCCAAGACCCGGTTGGTCAAGGCCGCTTGCCTGTTGCATGACGTCAGCTGGCGCGCCCACCCCGACTACCGCGCCGAGGTCTGTTTCGACAATGCCACCCGCGCCAATCTGGGCGGGCTGAAGCACTCTGAACGGGTGTTTCTGGGTCTGGCGCTGCTACACCGCTACCGCAACAAGCGGCAGGGGACGGCGTTTGAATACCTCTATGATCTCCTGGATGAGCGCGGCAAGAAAGAGGCCGAGATCCTTGGCAAGGCGATGCGATTTGGTGCCATGCTGATGGTCAGCAAAGACGGCGACATCGGCAAGCTGGTCTGGCAGCCACGCAAGAAACATCTGCTGCTGGAACTGCCGCGCGAGGCGGAGCCGCTGTTTGGCGAGGTGGCCGAGGCACGGCTGAATTCCCTTGCCCGCTCGCTGGAGGCAGAGCTGCGGGTGAAGATCCGCAAGTGATCCTCCGCATCTTTCAAATCTGATACCGATCTTTGGCACAGGGCCGCCCGGACCGGGCCGCCCTGCGACGCTCAGAGGTCGGTTGTCCCCTCGGGCAACACCTCACCCTGCTGCCCCTCGGGTGTGGCATCTGGTGTAGCATCCGGCGCGGCTTCGGGTTTTCGGCGTATGATAATATCGCCATTGGGCAGGATTTCGGGGCGGTCATAGACGCTCCAATCCTCGACCTTGCCTGCGATTTCGGCCAGTGCCGGTCCCATCTCAGACAGGAACCCTTGCAGGCTTGGCCCGAAGTCATCTGCCAACGCCTGCAGATCGTCGATTGCCGGAGCCATCTCCTGACGCAGCCCTTCCCAGAACAGCTCTGCCCCGCGCTGCATCAGGCTGCTGCCTTCATCCTCGGACGCAGGCGCGTTTTCCGCCAACGCGGATGGCGCCAGCGGCAGCATCAACAGTCCTGAAAGCACAAGGATACGGCTCAATTGCGGTGTCATTTGAAACTTAGGCATCATGGTATTGCCCCCTTTGGCATGGACAGGTTGGCATGGGCAGGGATCGCTTGCCGTCAATATAGGCAGAACACGTCAGGATTGAAGAGGGCGCAGACCCGACGGTATGCGCTGCAGCCCTTGGCGGAGCTGGTCGCTGTTACGTCAGATCCAGATCAAGGCTGACCGGGAAATGATCAGAGGCCGCCAGCAACGCCTCGCGCAGCGCCACGTCCTCATAACAGGCTGCATCCTCAAACGGGTGCCAGATCCGCCAGTTGGCTGCTGGTTGGCGCAGCCCGGATGAGACCATGATATAGTCCAGCAAGGCACTGAAATAGCGTTTGTTTGCCTTATCATAGAAGCGCGCGGAACTGGGCATCACCCGCAGCCGGGGTTGCAGCAGGCTCTGGGCGTTGGGATCATAAAGATCGCTCTCCATCGCGATCTCAACCGAGGAGCGGTTGAACAACTGTTCGTATTGGTCCAGCCCTGGCCCATCGTTGAGGTCGCCCATCACCACAACGTCCCGCCCCTCGGCCAAAAGCTGCTCAACCCGGCGGCGCAACCAGATTGCCTGTGCCAGCTGTTTGCGCCGGTTGGCAATCGACAGGGTGACAGCATGATCATCAGAACGCGCGCCATGCGGAGCCTTTGATTTGAGATGCGCCCCAATCAGCGAGATCTCGCGGCCCCCGTTTGTGGTTACGGTCAGCTCCAGCGGGGGTTTGGAGAACCGCACCGCGTCTTTCTGCGCATCGACATCCAGATCAATGTGAAAGACGCTATCAAACCGCGGTGCCGCCGCACTTTCTCTCGGCGAATGGGCCACATGCAGCACCTTCGGATCGTAGAGAAAGGCGATCTCCTGCTGGGTGTCATTGGCAAAGCCGATCACCGCCTTGGTGCTGCGCAGACCGGCCTCCTGCGCAAAATGCTCCAGCGCGCGCAGGGTTTTGCGGCGGTTGTTGGTATCCGGGGCTTCGATCACCATGATGCCATCGGCATCGAGCCTTTGAAACACTTCTGCGAGAGCGCGGGTCTGGCTGTCGCGGTCGACCCCGTGGCGGCCCGATGTGCCGCCGTCCATCAGCAGCGTGTCGTCCGCACCGAACAGCGAGGAGAACCACTCAACGTTATAGGTGACGAGCCGCATGGCCACCGCATCCGTTGATTTCATCCCAGGCGCGGTTGATGTCGATCATCCGCTTTTCCGCAAGGCGCACCGCCTCCTCGGGCACACCACGCGCCATCATGGAATCAGGATGGGTTTCGCGCACCAGTTTGCGCCAGTGTTTGCGGATCTCATCGCGCGGCATATCCGGGGACACGCCCAGCACCGTGAAGGGATCACGCGGCGCATCAGCGACAAACCGTGCCCGTAGCGCCATGAACTGCTGCTCGCTCTGGCCGAAGATGCGGCTGACCTCTGACAGGAATTCGTTTTCGCCCGGATGATAAAACCCATCCGCCATGGCGATGTGAAACAGCCCCTCCATCAGATCGCACAGGGTCTGGGGATCATTGGCAAACATCTTCTGAACGCGGGCGGCATAGTCCTGATAGCCCGCGATATCAGTCCGCGCGAGGTCAAAGACACGCGCCGCGCCGACCTCATCCTCGGCGGCGATCTGAAACACCTCGCGAAAGGCGGTGACCTCATCACGGGTAACCTGCCCGTCTGCCTTGGCCATTTTGGCACCAAGCGCGATCACCGCAATGGCAAAGGCGACGCTGCGTTCCGGCGGTGCGCGCAGGCTGTCGAACACCTCGGAGAGGCTCTGACCGGAGGCCAGCGCAGAGAGCGCTTCGGTGATGCGGGTCCAGAGTGACATAAGGGCAGACTACCCTGATTTGACCGGGCTGTCAGCGGGGCCAACCCCTTTGGGGGAGAGAATTTTCTGCATCAGCACCAGGTCAAGCCACTGGTCGGCCTTATGCCCGACTTCCGGCATTCGCCCCACCTCGACGAACCCCATGGCGGTGTGGAAGGCCAACCCGCCTGCGTTCACGGCACTGATGCCTGCGACCAGCACATGGACCCCATCGGCACGCCCAACCGCCTCAATGGCGGCAATCAGCGCCCGCCCTGCCCCGCGACCACGGGCCGTTTCAGCCAGATAGATCGCGTGTTCGCAGGTGCGGGCATAGCCGGGGCCGGTGCGAAAGGCGCCAAGGCTGATGTAGCCGAGGATCTGGCCCGCCTCCTCGGCCACCTGCACATATGCGCCTTTCTCGGCGATCTCATCCCTGACTTGTTCGCTGGTCTTTTCCGCAGTGGTGAAGGTGATCAGCGTGTGGCGAATGATCTGGTTGGTGATCGCGGCGATTGCCTCTGCATCCGCTGCCGTGGCCGCCCGGACGATCATCGCAGTACCCTTGGCCCATGGGGCGTGTCAAACTCAGCCTCGAAGGCGGCGGGGCCATGGTGGATCTCCACCCGTGCATCACGCAGCGGCAGCGCCTGCGCCAGTGCTGTGCTGTCCGTGTGCGACAGATGCAGACGGCGCAGGGTGCAGCCATGCTGGGTCAGCGCGGCGGCGGGATGAGGGCTGTGCCACTGCATCAGCGCCGGGAACATATTGTCGAGGGGCAGGATGCCATCCTCCGGCACCGCCATCTGCCAGCTGAGATTCCCCCGTTGCAGATCGACAATCTCGCCCGCGCCCTCCGGGGCTGCCGCCAGCGCGGCTGCGAGATCGGCGCAGCGGCAGATCCAGTTGGTGATCCGCGCAGACCCCTGCCTGCGATCCAGATCGAACCAGCGCGGGCTGCGCTGCGGTGTCGCGGCGGGGTCAATCGCAATGGCTTCAAGGTAGAGCCCATCGGCAAGGCCAAGGAGCCGGTTGTGCGTGCCAAAGACCGCATGACTGCCGCCGGGCTGCATCGGCACGCCGAGGCTCTCCTCCACATGGGCAACCGCCGCGTCCAACGTGTCTGCGGCCACCGCAAGATGATCCAGCTCCATGACGTCACTCCCTTCCGGCACTGCCGATTGCGTCAGCGCGAGACTAGCCGGACATCGCCGGGGCGCAAGCGGCAATATTGGAGCCATGTGAGGGGGTAGACAGCGCCGCTCCCGCCCGTCGTCGACCGCGTCATAGACGCAGCCGCTCCCGTTGGGCATCGCATCGCGCCAAGCGCGATGCAAGCAGCCAGCCGGACAGGCTGGCTGCTTGGCTGGCTGCATCGCCGAAGGCCGCTAAGGGGGCGTTTGCCCAGGGGCAAACCCACCTGCGGGGGCGGGAGCACTATGGATGCCGCGATGCCGGTGCGGATGGGCGCGCGCAGAGAGATGCCACGCGCGCCATCGGCACTCAGCTCTGGCGGATCAGCTTCAGGATATCCTGCGCCGCTTCGGGGATATTGGTGCCGGGGCCAAAGATCGCCTTGACGCCATTGTCATAGAGGAACTGGTAGTCCTGCTGCGGGATGACCCCGCCGCAGATCACGATGATATCCTCTGCGCCCTGCTCTTTCAGCGCCTTGACCAGCTGCGGGGCCAGCGTTTTGTGACCCGCCGCCTGTGACGAGATCCCGACCACATGCACGTCATTGTCGATGGCGTCCTGTGCGGCCTCATCCGGGGTCTGGAACAGCGGGCCGACATCGACGTCAAAACCGATATCGGCAAAGGCTGTGGCGATCACCTTGGCGCCACGGTCGTGACCGTCCTGGCCCATCTTGACCACCAGAAGACGCGGGCGACGGCCCTCTGCCTCGGCAAAGTCCTCGATGGATTTCTGAATGGCGGCAAAGCCTTCGTCGCCCTCATAGGCGGCACCATAGACACCGGCGAGCGTCTTGACCTCGGCGCTGTGACGTCCGAATTCCTTTTCCATTGCCATGGAGATCTCTCCGACTGAGGCCCGCGCACGGGCGGCTTCGACAGCGGCGGCGAGAAGGTTGCCACCTTCCTTTGCGACGCGGGTCAGATTGTCCAGCGCGGCCTCGCAGGCGGCGCTGTCGCGGCTGCCGCGGATCTGTTCCAGACCGGCAATCTGGCTGTCACGGACGGCGACATTGTCAACATCGAGAATGTCGATCGGGTCTTCCTTTTCCTTGCGGTATTTGTTGACGCCGACGATCACCTCTTCGCCGCGGTCGATCATCGCCTGACGACGGGCCGCGCTTTCCTCAATCCGCAGTTTGGGCATGCCGGAGGCCACGGCCTTGGTCATGCCGCCCATCTCCTCAACCTCTTCCATCAGCGCCCAGGCTTTCTCGATCAGCTCATTGGTGAGGCTTTCGACATAGTAGGAGCCGGCCAGCGGATCGACCACATTGGTGACGCCGGTTTCCTCCTGCAGCACCAGCTGGGTGTTGCGGGCGATGCGGGCGGAAAAATCGGTGGGCAACGCGATGGCTTCGTCCAGCGCGTTGGTATGTAGGGATTGCGTGCCGCCAAGCACTGCCGACATCGCCTCGTAGGCGGTGCGGATCACGTTATTGTAGGGATCCTGCTCCTGCAAGGACACGCCCGAGGTCTGGCAGTGGGTGCGCAGCATCTTGGAGCGGTCATTCTTGGCATCAAAGTCGGTCATCACCCGGTGCCAGAGCGTGCGAGCCGCACGCAGCTTGGCGATTTCCATGAAGAAATTCATGCCAATGGCAAAGAAGAACGACAGACGACCTGCGAATTTGTCGACGTCCATGCCCGCCTCCATCGCCGCGCGCACATATTCGCGCCCGTCTGCGAGGGTATAGGCCAGCTCCTGCACCAGATTGGCGCCGGCCTCCTGCATGTGGTAGCCGGAAATGGAGATGGAGTTGAATTTGGGCATCTCGTTCGAGGTGTATTCGATAATGTCCGAGATGATCCGCATCGAAGGTTCTGGCGGATAGATATAGGTGTTGCGGACCATGAACTCCTTCAGAATGTCGTTCTGTATGGTGCCCGCCAGCAGTGATTTGTCATGGCCCTGCTCTTCGCCTGCCACGATAAAGCTGGCAAGGATCGGGATCACCGCGCCGTTCATGGTCATGGAGACCGAGACCTGATCCAGCGGGATACCGTCGAACAGGATTTTCATGTCCTCAACCGAGTCGATCGCCACCCCGGCCTTGCCGACATCACCCATCACACGCGGGTGATCGCTGTCATAGCCACGGTGGGTGGCAAGGTCGAAGGCGACGGAAACGCCCTGCTGACCGGCCGCAAGGTTGCGGCGATAAAAGGCGTTGGATTCCTCAGCCGTAGAGAAGCCCGCGTATTGGCGGATGGTCCAGGGGCGGCCAGCGTACATCGTGGCCTTTACCCCGCGGGTAAAGGGGCCAAAGCCGGGCATGGTGCCCATATGGGGCAGGTCTTTGGTATCGGCCTCGGTATAGAGTGGTTTGACATCAATACCTTCCAGCGTATTCCAGGTCAGCGCGTCCAGCGGGCGGCCGCGCAGTTCCTTTTCAGCCAGAGCCCGCCAATCGTCGGTTTTGGTCGTCATCGGAAGTTCCTCTTGTCAGGTCGTAGGGGGGCGGGTTCGAGCCCACCGCGTGTTTGTCAGGGTCGCGCATCAGCTCTGCCAGGCCATCGGCGCCGCCATGCAGCCACATCAGGTCATCGGCGTAGCGCTCGCGCAGCGTTGCGGATTGAATGTCGGAAAACGGGCTCCAGCGGCCCTCCCCGCGCGGCAGGTCACGGGCCACATTTGGGGCCAGGCGGTGGCGCAGGGTCGGCAACCCGTCCGAGCGATTCAGCCGGTCCGCATGTGACAGCCGCGCCAGCCGCGTGCCGGTCAGTAGCGCCAGCTGCACCTCTGGCCGGTCGCCATAGGTTTCATAGGGCATCACCCAGATGCGAGCGTTTGGCATCGCACAGGCGACATCGGTGATCACGTCGCGCCAACTGCGTGGTTGGGCGGCAATCTGGCCAAGGAGATCGGCAGAGGGCAGCGGATTGCCTTTGGCGACGCTTTGCGTCAGCAGCGAGGTCCAGAATCGTTCCGGGCTGCGCAGGTTCAGCATCACATCGCGCACCTGCCCGTCAAAGGCGGCATCAAAGCGCGCCATGCGCACCCCTACACCGCCATAGAGCTGGCGCTGGGACAGAATGTTGCGGGGGGACCCCATCAGGTCGGCATCGCTGATCAACAGCTGTTTGCTGCCGCCGGCCTGTTCAGCTGCGAGGCGCAATTGCAACCGCCCTCGCGCGCGGGCCACAAGATTACGCCCGGTCACAGATACGGGCCCTGGCTGGACACCATGAAACAGCCCATCGCGGGTTTGATCAGGCCCCCAGATCGCCCATCCGTCCCGCCCCAGGGCGGCCGCGTGATGGGCGAGAAACGCCTGAAAATACCCTGTTGCGCAGCGGTGCGCCCCAATATGCAGCATGATATCCATGGCCAACCTCGTCCCGATGTTGGCAGCACGCAGCGCGGGCCGCCGGATTAGCAGAGGTCGAGAGGATGCCACAGCGAGATTGACAATAGGGTTAATACGCCGCGCGTGCGTGTCGCGTGAGGGTGATTTTTTTGAACTGATAACGGAATTGCCCATCGCAATTGTTGGCACAGGCCATATATTCATCGCAACAGGAGAGCCGATGAAACACTTGTTTGCCTTTGGAAAAACCGGATTTCCACCCTCAATCCCGCGCGGCCTGCTGGCGCGTCCGCGACCTGCCGGAATGCGCAACGCGCCGGGCCTTGGCTTGGGTCTTGGGTTGGCGACGGTGCTCAGCCTTGCGATGCCCATAGAGGGTCGCGCACAACAAGCCCCAGAAGCGACTGAAGCGGCGGCAACACCAGCTATCACCGCCAGCGATGGCGCGGCCAGCGTGACCATAGAGACAAACGCAGAGGCCCCACAGGAGGATCCCGTCACCCGGTTGATCCAAGACGGGGACAGCGTCGATCTGGACAGCCTGATGTGGCTGCGCAGGCCGGTTGTGATCTTTGCCGACAGTCCCGCCGATCCGCGATACCACGAACAGATGGAATGGCTGAGAAACGGCGCTGAGCCACTGCTGGACCGGGATGTGATCGTGCTGATAGACACGGATCCCAGCGTCAAATCCGCATTGCGCAAGAAGCTGCGACCCCGGGGGTTCATGCTGGTGCTATTGGGCAAGGACGGCGGCATCAAGCTGCGCAAACCGCAGCCGCTCACCGTGCGCGAGTTGAGCCGGAGCATCGACAAGTTTCCAGACCGGCTGCGTGAGGTTGAGGAACGGCGCGAGAATTGAGCCGAAGCCCGCGGGCCTGCGCCAGACCGGAAGGCCGCGCCAGACGTGGGGCATACGCTAGACGTGGGGCCTGCGCCAGACGTGGGGCCTGCGCCAAACGTGGGGCCTGCGCCAAACCCTGTAATGGTGCCGGGCTGGATCACATCACGCCCCCCCGCCCTGCGCGTAGAACAGGCGCCGGTTTGTGCGGTCAACAACGGCCATGAACCGCGCGCGCGGTTCGTAGATCAGCACCGATTCTGGATCCAGCAGCGCGACCAAATAGGCGCGGCTCACCTCTTCCAGCATACAGTCCTTGCCGACGATACCGGCGGCAAATATGCCGTTGCCGCGCCCCTGATCCAGCGTCATTACCTGCACTGAGACCATATTTGGCGACAGGCCTTCGACCTGAAACGCGACGGCTCTGTTGTTGTTCAGATGGCGCAGCCCGGCCTCGATCGAGCGGGCTTTGGTGAGAAGTGACGATATCCGGGTGGCTTTGATTTCAAACACCCCGGCGGCGCAGTTGTTACGAGAGAAATAATACTGCGTCTCGCCCAGTTGCACCCAATCGCCGACGGCGGCACGGGCCGCCGCCTCATCTTGCAGGGTGCAGCCCACCAGCCCCGAAAGAGCCAGCGCCACAGAGGCGACACGCGCCAGTTTGCGATATGGCTGCACCGACATCATTTCGTTTTATTCGAATTCCATGATGACTTCGTCAACAGCAAGGCTATCGCCTGCCGCTGCATTGATGGCGCTGACCACGCCCTTGCGTTCGGCGCGCAGGATGTTTTCCATCTTCATCGCCTCAATCGTGCAAAGCGCCTGACCTTCCTGCACCTCATCGCCGATCTCGACCTCCAGTTTCACCACCAGACCCGGCATCGGGCAGAGCAGCAGCTTGGAGGTGTCGGGGGCGATTTTTTCAGGCATCAGCTTGGCCAGTTCGGCCTGTCGCGGCGTGCGGACATGGACCTTCAGATCGGCACCGCGCGAACGGATGCGGAACCCCCCGGAGATCTTGCCAACCTTGAGCACAAGGCTGTCACCACCAACGGTGAGCCGCGCCAACTGATTGCCCGGTGTCCAATCAGAGGTCACGCGCAATTCGCTGCCATCGTCAAACCGCACGGTAGAGCCATCGCGATCGGCATCCACCACCACGGCAAAATCAATGTTTTGCAAGCTGACCACCCAATCGCTGCCGACCTTGCGTTCGTGATTGTCCATCCGGCCCGACACACGGGTGCGGCGAATTTCGGCAACCCGGTGCATGGCGGCAGAGGCGGCTGCGATCTTGCGCAGGTCCTGTTCCGGCAGCTCGACCCCGTTGAAACCTTCGGGATATTGCTCTTCGATAAAGGCGGTGGTCATGGTGCCCGCGATAAAGATCGGGTGATCCATCACCGCACTGAGGAACGGCAGATTGTGACCAATGCCCTCTACCTCAAACCCATCAAGCGCGTCGCGCATTGCCGCAATCGCCGCCTCGCGGGTGGGACCCCAGGTGCAGAGCTTGGCGATCATCGGATCGTAGTACATTGAGATCTCGCCGCCTTCAAAGACGCCGGTGTCATTGCGCACAGCGAGTTCACCCGCAGGCGCGTCGCCCTGCCATTTGCCGCTGTCATGCAGCGGGCCTGCGGCCACCTCGGCGGGTGGGCGATAACGGGTCAGACGCCCGATGGAGGGCAGGAAACCCCGATAGGGATCTTCGGCATAGAGGCGGTTTTCAATGGCCCAGCCGTTCAGCTTAACGTCATTCTGGGTAATCGACAGCGGCTCGCCCCCGGCGATGCGGATCATCTGTTCGACCAGATCAACACCGGTAATCAGTTCGGTAACCGGATGTTCCACCTGAAGGCGGGTGTTCATTTCAAGAAAGTAGAAATTCTTGTCGCCATCGACGATGAATTCCACGGTACCAGCGGAGGCGTAGCCCACAGCCTTGGCCAAGGCGACGGCCTGTTCACCCATCGCGCGGCGGGTGTCTTCATCAAGGAAGGGCGACGGTGCCTCTTCCACCACTTTCTGATTGCGGCGCTGGATCGAACATTCCCGCTCCCCCAGATAGATGCCATTGCCATGGGCGTCGCAGAGCACCTGAATTTCAATATGGCGCGGTTGCGTCACGAATTTCTCAATAAATATACGATCATCACCAAAGGAATTCGCCGCCTCGTTCTTGGAGGACTGGAAACCTTCGCGGGCCTCGGCGTCGTTCCAGGCGATCCGCATCCCCTTGCCGCCGCCGCCAGCAGAGGCCTTGATCATCACCGGATAACCAACCTCATTGGAGATCTTCACCGCCTCATCCGCGTCGGCGATCAGCCCCATGTAGCCGGGCACGGTGCTAACACCGGCCTCCTGCGCGATTTTCTTCGAAGTGATCTTGTCGCCCATGCTTTCAATCGCGCCGACCGGCGGGCCGACAAAGGCGACGTCTTCAGCGGCCAGCGCCTCGGCGAATTTGGCGTTTTCCGACAGGAAACCATAGCCCGGATGCACCGCCTGCGCGCCGGTTGCGCGGATCGCCTCCATCACCTTGTCGATGACGATATAGGACTGGTTGGCGGGCGGCGGGCCGATGTGGACGGCCTCGTCGGCCATTTTCACATGCAGGGACTGCTTGTCGGCGTCCGAGTAGATGGCAACGGTCTTGATGCCCATCTTGCGGGCGGTCTTGATGACGCGGCAGGCGATTTCGCCCCGGTTGGCGATCAGGATCTTCTCAAACATTGGCTGTCCCTTGTCTTCGGTGTCTTCCGTGTGGCGCGGGGGCATACCCCGCCACGGTCTTGGCTTCGTCGAAACACAAAAAAGGCCGCGCCGGAGTGATCTCCGGGCGCAGCCTTTGTGCGGTGGATATGCAGCGCAGCCCCTTACCCGCGCTGGGCAAGCGGTCAGGCGTCAGACCTGTCTGCGGGCAAGCAGTCTCAGCACTTGCGCGGATTTTCCTTGCAGTAAATGACATTGGCCGCAGCACCAACGGCAGCACCTGCGACGAGGTTGCCATTGAGAAGCGCCGAGCCAACCGCACCCGCGCCGGCGCCGTAGACGACCTGCTCGCCTGTGGTGTCGCCACAGGCCGCCAGAGAACTGCACAGCGCAAATGCCGCGAGAATGAGTTTTGCCTGCATGGGGGTGATCCTTCGTTGTATGATCCAAGCTCTGCGCAACTGTTTGCAGCCCCGCCGACAGGAGACAAGGAAAACCGTTCTGCAACAAGGGAATGCGCAGAAGCCTGCCAAACACTGGGGGGCAATTGGCAAGCTTCCGCCTTTGCATCCAAGGAAAAAATGGGCAGGCCGCGATTGGGGGGGCAGACCTGCCCTTCCAGGCGAAGGGGCTGGATCAGATGCACGACAGGCTGACCTGTCACGATCAGAATGCACGCCCGCTGAACCAGAAACATCCCCTGAGTTGCAAAACATCCCGATTTGGCGGGAATTTGCGCAAAACGCAGCCTGCCCTGCAGGAATACGCCGAAACCTGCGCGATTTGGCCAGTTTGACCGCTGAACGATGTCACCGCCCCGCATTTTCGAGCACCGCGACGAGGCCCTATGACGCGGGTCAATGGACCTGATTGCCAATGGTAGATTCGCCCGGATCCGACGGGCCGTGCCCCATGGTCGCGGCGCCGCAGCGCAGCCCCAACAGACATGGCTATGATCGGATCCTGCGATCATATCAGCGTTTGCTTCCACCAAAGACTTCGGGAAAGGCCAGTTCGGCGGCGGTCACGTCGATGACCAACAGCGCGTCATAGCTTGAGGGATCAAACGGATCTTCGGCAGCGATCACTTCGCGCCCGAACAGCCAGCTGAGACGGCCCGCATCCAGATTGCCACGTTCAAACGGCTGATCGCCAAAATTCTCCCACAGCGCCTGCATAAACCCCGCATCTGCACGCCGATCTGGCGGACGGCGGTCCGGGAACCGTTCACGCTGGGTGATCGGTGTCACCCCTTTGGGGTTGGGACGGCGAATGGTGAACTGAAAATCGGTGCCCGGCAGGCGGCCGGGAAAACCGCGGTGTTTTAGCATAATGGTGCCTCCGATCCGGCACCCCGCGGGACGGTAGAGTCCGGCCGCAGGGCCGGACCCCTGTAGTGATTACTTGTATTTACCGGTGTAGGCCGGCTCGACCGAGATGGGCTCGGGATCGACAACGACGTATTCTTCTTCCTGCTGTGCACAGGCTGCGACGGCTGCAAGCAGGCCCGCCAGGGCAACGAGTTTGATGCTCTTGGACATTTCTGTCTCCCAATTGTGTCTTTGAAACCTGCGCGGACCGCGGTCGGCGCCTGCCTCATCCTCAAATTACGGATCACACATATGTGACCCGGCGCGAGAATAGCCGAGATGCGGGTGCTTTCACATCCCAAAGCTGAGTCTGTCGCCAGTTCAACAGACAAAGCTGCAAAAAAGCGCCAGTTTTCAACCTGCATCGGCGTTTTTGTGACAGCAGCTGGCACCACGACCGCTTGCGGCGACCGGGTTTCTCTCGACCAGACATTTGGTGGCACGCAGGAGAACATCAGAACGCCTCCCAGATACAGCTGTCACCGTCGGGGCGATAGCTTTCGAAGAATTGTGTTGCAGAGGCGTCCATCTGACCAAAAGCCACATCGCGGTCCGCCAAAGAGATCACCACCCGCGACGGATCAAGGTCATGTTGGCGTAAATAGGCCAGCGCAAGCGTCTGGCAGAGGTAATCCATATCCGGGGCAGCCTGCTCATAGCTGATCAAAGCCGCGTCGCGGGCAATCTGAGGCGCGAGAAAGCGAAACCGCACCCACAGCTCCCCGGTGCCCTCATCCAACAACACCTCTTGCAGGCTGACATCCTGACCCGAGGGCAAATCGACCGGCAGCGGATTGGCAAGAGCCGATGACACCAGCAGGGCACCCCCCGCAACAACACCGAAACCGGCGTGAAGGCACCGCCGCGCCACATCCGCAGACGACCCTAGAAGGCGGACAAAAGGCACGTCCAATAGCGATGTGATGACAGGCTCATTACCGCAGCCCCGACCCCAAAAACGATGGGCTCCTCCTGTCGGGGCTGCAGGCGCTGCACACGCGGTGCGCGCTGTCCGATATGAGCTGGCGCGGATCATGAGACAGATTCGGCTCTGGTGTCAAACAAAGAGGCCAATTTGAGCGCAAACAATTGAGATTGCTCAAATTGATCGCATTTTGCGAACAATCCGGCCAGATTTGCAGGGATTGGTTCCAGTCCATTGATATTCAACGGGCTTTTGCCATCACCACGGCACCCCATCCCGGTATTTCCAAGCGCTGACATCTTAGGTGTATCCTCATAAACCCTCACAACCAAGGCGATATTTACCTTTGACCGCAAGGGTCTGGATCAGGAAATCCGGAACATGTCCGGGTGTTACAGGGGAATATTGTCGTGCTTCTTCCACGGATTCTTCAGCTGCTTGCCCCGCAGCGACGCAAAGGCGCGGCTGACGCGTTTGCGGGTGGATTGCGGCATGATCACCTCGTCGATGAAGCCACGTTCCGCCGCCACGAATGGGTTGGCAAAGCGTTCTTCGTAATCCTTGGCATGTTCGGCAATCTTCTCGGCATCGGCCAGATCAGCTCGGTGAATAATCTCGGTCGCGCCCTTGGCGCCCATCACCGCAATTTCTGCCGTTGGCCAGGCATAGTTGAAATCGCCGCGCAGATGTTTGGACGCCATCACGTCATAGGCCCCGCCATAGGCCTTGCGGGTGATCACGGTCACTTTGGGCACAGTCGCCTCGCCATAGGCAAACAGCAGTTTCGCGCCATGTTTGATCACGCCGCCGTATTCCTGGCTGGTGCCTGGCAGGAAGCCCGGCACATCCACCAGCGTCAGGATCGGGATCTCGAAACAATCACAGAAGCGGACAAACCGCGCAGCCTTGCGGCTGGAATCAATGTCGAGGCAGCCCGCCAGAACCGTGGGCTGGTTCGCCACAACACCCACGGTCTGCCCTTCAAGGCGAATAAAACCGGTGATGATGTTTTTGGCGAAATCTTCCTGGATTTCGTAGAAATCTCCCTCGTCCGCGACTTTGTGGATCAGCTCCTTCATGTCGTAGGGCGTGTTCGGATTCGCAGGAATCAACGTGTCGAGCGAGGTCTCGACACGGCCCGGCTCGTCAAAGAAGGGGCGCACCGGCGGTTTTTCGCGATTGTTCAACGGCAGGAAGTCGACCAGTCGGCGGACCTCTGCCAAGGCTTCTACATCGTTTTCGAAAGCCCCATCGGCCACCGAAGACTTCTTGGTGTGGGTCGAGGCCCCGCCCAGTTCTTCGGCTGTCACCACCTCATTGGTGACGGTCTTCACCACGTCGGGGCCAGTCACGAACATGTAGGATGTGTCTTTCACCATGAAGATGAAATCGGTCATCGCGGGGGAGTAGACCGCGCCGCCGGCACAGGGGCCCATGATGACGGAAATCTGCGGCACCACGCCGGAGGCCATGATGTTGCGCTGGAACACTTCGGCATAGCCCGCAAGCGAGGCGACGCCCTCCTGGATGCGCGCGCCACCGGAGTCGTTGATGCCGATGACCGGCGCGCCATTCTGCACCGCCATATCCATGATCTTGCAGATCTTTTGCGCGTGGGTTTCCGACAGGGAGCCGCCAAACACGGTGAAATCCTGGCTGAACACATAGACCATCCGGCCATTGATGGTGCCCCAGCCAGTGACCACACCATCCCCCGCGGGGCGCTGGTTTTCCATGCCGAAATCCGTGCAGCGGTGCGCCACGAACATATCGAATTCTTCGAAACTACCCTCGTCCAGCAGCAGTTCAATCCGCTCGCGCGCGGTCAGTTTGCCGCGCCCGTGCTGGGCGTCGATCCGCTTTTGTCCGCCACCCAGTCGCGCTGCGTTGCGACGGTCTTCCAGCTCGGAAAGGATATCTTTCATGGCCATGCCCCCTGTTGAATTTCAGGCGACCATAGACGCTGAACACGCGAAGCCAAAGGCAATAATGGCAAATTTGCAAAGCATTTGCGTAGAGGATGCGCTAATTTGCAAATCAGCGCGGAACCGCGCAGAAACTGCCGAAGCGGCGGGTGTTCTTGATGTGCTGACGGATGTACTCGTATCACCGGGGTCGACTAACGGAAACGGAACACCCCCCATGTTACAACCTTCCCAGATCATCCAGGCGATGCAATTCGACGGGTTCTACACCCGCAACCCGGTCAATACGGATGACGCCCCACGCCTCACCATCACCTATCAGTTCGCGGGCAACTCCGCGCCGGGCGACCTGCCCACCGGCTCGAACTATTCCGGCTGGCAGAGCTTCAGCGCCGCCGAGCAAGCTGCCTTCGCCGAGGCGTTCGCGCATATTGAAACTTTCCTCAATGTCGATTTCGTCGAAGTCCAGGGCTCCAGCGATCCGGATCTCAACCTCGGCTCAGTCACTATTCCGGGCAGCACGGTGGGCATTGGTGGCTACAGCATGAGCTTCCGCGGCGATGATATCACCCGGTGGGATGGTTATGCCGTGTTCGATAACACGCTGGATATGTCACAAGACAACCGTGAGAGCCTGATCCTGCATGAACTGGGACATGCTCTTGGTCTTCAGCACACCCATGACTCAAGCCTGCCTGAAGAGTTTGACAGCAACCTCTATTCGGTGATGTCCTACCGGGAAAACCCGCTGAACGGGCAGGACAGCGATGCGATGATGCTGTTTGACGTGCTGGCGCTGCAGGACATCTGGGGGGCTGCGGATTTCAACACCAGCAACACCACGTATCGCGGATCGCGCACGGATACGGTCGATGTGGTCTGGGACACAGGAGGCACGGACACTTTCAACGCCAGCAACCGAACCAATGCGGTGACGCTGGACCTGCGCGAGATGCATTTTTCAAGTTTCGATGCCGACAGTGATGTGACCATCGCCCAGGGGGTCACCATTGAGAATGCCATTGGCGGGCGAGGACGCGATCGCATCACCGGCAATGACTCCAACAACCGGCTGGTCGGCGGCGGCGGGCGTGACACGTTGCGCGGTGACGGCGGCAATGACGCGCTGAACGGCAACAGCGGCGTGGATCTGCTGGTCGGCGGTGGCGGCAATGACCGGCTGAACGGCGCTGGCGGCAACGATCGGCTGGTGGGAAACAGCGGTGCTGATCTGTTCATCTTTGCCCGCAAAGGCGGCAATGACACCATCCGCGATTTTCAGGACGATATCGATACCCTGCGGATTGTCGGGCATGGCAGCAAAGCAGATGTGCTGGCCCGTGCCAGCGAGGTGGGGGATGATCTCTACTTCGATCTGGAGGGCAACCACAGCATCACCCTGCGCAATATGACGTTGGATCAAATCAGCGACGATCTGCTGGTCTGAGACCGCTGAATATGGACAATCGCCGCGGTGTGACCTAACTCGTTCACATGCGAACCATTCCGCGGCGATTTCTGGACCGTCGGTCCAACCCAAATATCGGCACGCTGATCCTGCTGTCAGGACTTTCGGCGCTGGCGATGAATATCTTTCTGCCCTCCCTTCCCGGGATGGCGCGGTATTTTGATGCTGACTACAGTCTCATGCAGCTTTCGGTCGCGCTCTACCTTGCGGTGAGCGCGATTGTACAGATCTTTGTCGGGCCTATATCGGACAAACTGGGACGGCGCCCGGTGATCCTCTGGGGGGTGGCGCTGTTCCTTCTGGCGACATTGGGCTGTCTTTATGCGCCCTCAGCCGAGATTTTCCTGTTGTTTCGGATGTGCCAGGCCATCGTTGCCTCGGCCATGGTGCTGAGCCGGGCTGCGGTGCGCGACATTTATGACAGCGATCAGGCTGCCAGCATGATCGGCTATGTCACCATGGGCATGGCCGTTGTTCCAATGATTGGCCCGATGATTGGCGGCGCACTGGAAGAGACCATCGGCTGGAAAGCCAACTTCTGGCTATTGATCGCGTTGGGTGCGGGCACTTTTGTCATTGCTTATCTGGACCTTGGAGAGACGGCACAGAAGAGCGGCAAGACCTTGATGGCGCAATTCCGGGAATACCCCGAATTGCTACGGTCGCCCCGGTTCTGGGGCTATTCTCTGGCCTCGGGCCTGTCATCGGGGGCATTTTTTGCCTATCTTGGCGGCGCGCCCTTTATGGGGACGCAGGTTTATGGCCTTTCAGCCGCGCAATTGGGTGTGTATTTCGCCTCCCCTGCGGTTGGCTACTTTGTCGGAAATTTTCTGTCCGGGCGTTACTCCATGCGGATCGGACTGAACCAGATGGTGCTCTGGGGTTGTCTGATCAACGGTGTGGGCGTGGCGCTGTCGCTGGGGCTGGCGCTGGTCGGCGCAGACAGCGTCTATTCCTTCTTTGGCTTTATGACGTTTGTTGGCTTGGGCAATGGCATGGCGATTCCAAATGCCACAGCGGGTGCCATTTCCGTGCGTCCGCATCTGGCCGGCACAGCCTCTGGCCTGGCGGGGGCGATTATGATTGGTGTGGGCGCGGGCCTCAGCGCCTATGCCGGCTATCTGCTGGTGCCGGGATCGACGCCGGTGCCCTTGTTGCTGATCATGCTGAGCACGGCAGTCCTGGGATTTATTTCGATCCGCGTGGTTATTCGCCGCGAGAGAACGCTTGGGCTTTAACCAGTGCCTACGTTAGGCTCTTCGCCTGCCCCACTGTAACGGTCCGCCCCCAGTAGCCACGCCTATTGCGCCAACTGATTTGCAATTCTACAATTGCAGAACCCTCAGTTTGCAAAGGTAGCTCACATGGCGCAACAGAAACTCTATGCCGGGGCCAAGCTGCGGGAAATGCGGCTGCGCCTGTCGCTGACACAAAAGGAGTTTGCCGCCAAACTGGGCGTCTCCCTGCCCTATCTCAACCAGATGGAGAACAACAACCGGCCGGTATCGACAACTGTGGTGCTGGCGCTGGCGCAGGAATTTGGGTTGGATGTGACCGAGCTGTCTGCTGGCGACAGTGAACGTCTTGTCAGCGATATGCGCGAGGTGATGGCCGATCCGGTTTTTGCCGATGACGCCCCCCCGATGGCTGACCTGCGGCTGACGGCCTCCAACGCGCCGGCCCTGGCGCGGGCCTTACTAACCCTGCACCGCGCCTATCGGCAGACCCATGAGCGGCTGGCTTCGCTAGATGAGGCCTTAGGACGCGAGGATGCGCGCATTCAGGCCTCTCCCTGGGAAGAGGTGCGCGATTTTTTCCATTATTGTGACAACTATATCGACGCGGTCGACCGCGCAGCAGAGAATTTCTGCGGGCGGCTGGATGCGCGCACTGCGGCAATTGCGGCGCTGGATCAGGCCGGGATCAGCGTGGTCTTCGGCGATATCGACGGGCTGCGCAAATTTGATCCGGCGGGAAAGGTGCTGCGCCTGTCCAACCGGGCCTCGCCGCAGACGCAGCTGTTTCAGCTGTTGTTGCAGGTGGCGTTGCTGCGACAGAATGATCTGCTGGAGGCGACGCTGGATTTTGCAAAATTCCACAGCGAAGCGGCCCGCTCCATCGCCAAGATCGGGCTGGCCAACTACTTTGCCGGGGCTGCCATGATGCCCTACCGGCAGTTTCTGGACGCGGCGGTCGAATGTCGGCATGATCTGGAGCTGCTCTCCACCCGCTTTGGCGCGTCAATTGAGCAAGTCGCCCATCGGCTATCGACATTGCAGCGCCCCGGCGCCAAAGGTGTGCCGTTTTTCTTTGTGCGGGTGGATCAGGCGGGCACGATCACCAAGCGCCATTCGGCCACCAGGCTGCAATTTGCCCGCTTCGGCGGCGCCTGCCCCTTGTGGAATGTGCACCGCGCCTTTGAAACGCCGGGCCGGTTCCTGCGGCAACTGGCGGAGACACCGGACGGAGTGCGCTATATCTCGCTGGCGCGCGATGTCTCGAAACCCGGCGGTTCCTTTGGCTCGCCTGTACGCCGCTACGCCATTGCGCTGGGGTGTGAGGTGCGCCACGCTGATGCGCTGGTCTATGCGGATACGCTGGATGTGAGCCAGGACAGCGCCTATGAGCCGATCGGGATCTCCTGTCGCATCTGCGAGCGGCGCGACTGTCATCAGCGCTCGGTGCCGCCGCTTGAACGCAGGCTCAGAATCAACACCGATCAACGCGGCGTGCTACCCTATGAGGTGAGCTGAGCTGAGCGCGGCCATGCAGCACGGAACAAAAAAACCGAAATCCGACATTACCCGCTCTCGGCAACCCATCAAGTGATTGCTACGCAACACCCCACTGACAGCTATTGGTTTGCAGATACCTGGGGTTTCACCGCTTGGGACTGCTCTAGCTAACTTCTGCTAATGTCCGGAAGCTCCGCCGCCAGTTCCACCAGCTGATGCACGATTTTTGCAATCTCGGCACCACGGTCCGACAGGCGATAGCTTACCTTCGGCGGCACCTGCGCGACAAAGGTGCGAACAACGTATCCTTCGTCCTCAAGCATTCGCAAACGGTCCGTCAACACTTTGGGCGAGACATACACAAGTTGCTTACGAAGATATCCAAACCGTTGCTCTCCGTGCATCAGCAATATCCACAGAATATGCGCTGTCCACTTGCTCATGAGCTTGCGCAGCAAAAGATCGACCTCGCATTCGGGCAATAAGGTCTTATTGGTTACATTCATGAAACTACTTACATTTTGATCACTAGTTCACTTTTGTAAGTAATGGATTTAGCTCTGCCTGACAATAAAGTTCTGAAACAGCGTCATATTAGGAAAAAAGATGCGTGCAATACATGTGAGCCAGTTCGGTGGTCCGGACGTTTTGAAATTGGTCGATGTGGAGACCCCAGAGCTTAAGCCAGAAGACACGTTGATCAATGTAGAAGCATCGGGCGTCAACTTTGCAGACAGCTACTTTCGTGCCGGAGCATTTCCAGGCCTGCCAACGCCGCCGTTCATCGCCGGCATGGAAGGCGTGGGCCGTGTGTCGGCCGCCCCGGTCGGTGGCTTACCTGTCGGTCAGAGGGTGGCCTTCGGGGCCTACGGCACCTATGCCGAACAAGCCGTACTTCCAGGCACGGGTGAACCCTGGCATATTGCGGTGCCTCTCTCTGATGACTTTCCCGTCGAAAGCGCGGCGGGCCTGATGATGTCAGGTCGTACAGCATATCTCTTGGCAGATCAGGTCAGCGCACAGAATGCAGCCGGAACGGCACTGGTTTATGCCGCTGCCGGCGGCGTGGGCTGGGTCCTGTGTCAGCTTCTGAAACTGAAAGGCATGCGGGTGATTGCACTGGTCGGGGATGAGAGCAAAAAAGACGCGCTTGAACCATTTGACCTAGCAGCGGTTGTCAACCGAAAGGCGCCTGACGCCGAAGACCAAATTTCCTTGCACGCTCCAGAGGGGGTCAGTGTGGTTTTCAACGCTGCGGGCGGTGAAACAATCGCAACCGATCTGGATCGACTTGCTAATTTTGGTCAACTGATCTGGTACGGGTTTGGTGCAGGCGCGGATGCACCGGGGTTGGGCGACGCCATGGTGAGGAATTTCATGCGGTCCGTATCGGTTGAGGCCTTCAACGGAGGTCTTCATTCCAAAGAATTCAATGCGAGGTCGGTCACGGCCCTCATCGGAATGATTGAAAACGGTCAAGTTGTTCCAGTGCCCGCCACAAGCTTTGAGCTGGCAGACGCCCATGAGGCTCACAAGGCCATGCTAAATGGAAGCCATATCGGAAAGATGTTACTCACCGTTGGTTGAATGCGGACCACAAGATCTAAATGGTCGAGACAAAGGGACACCGATGGTGCCCCTTTGCGAGCTGTTCACGGGGCACCTCTCATGCCTTGGACAGGATACCCCAGATCTCATCCTTCAGTGCCGCGCGTTGTTTGCGCAGGCCGGTCTCGGCCTCGGCGCTGACCGGTTCAACATTGGTTTCGGCGCGGTGCACTGCGCGGTTCACCTCGTGATACTCGTCCGAGAGTTTGGCAAAATGCGCATCGGATTGTTTCAGCTGGCTGATCTGCGCTGTTTTATCGGGAAATTCTTCGGCCAGCTCATGCGGGGTATTGGACATCTGTTCGCTCCTTTTTCTTAGCGTCAGCCAGAGCGTAGGGCCACGGGTCGTCAGCCACCTTGACGCGGATCAAACGCGCGGCGACAGCACATAAAAAAGACGCCCGCGCAACGGTGTGCAGCGGGCGTTTCAGGGATCGTGATTAACGGCGGTCGCAATACCGGGATCGCGACATAGGGGTCAGCGCTGTGAGCCTTCCCAATTCGGGTTGAACCACGGTTCCGCATTGGAAGACGGCAGGCGGCGGCCCAGAATATGATCAGAGGCCTTCTCTCCGGTCATGATTGAGGGGCCGTTGAGGTTGCCGTTGGTGATGCGGGGGAAGATCGAGCTGTCGGCAACGCGCAGCCCCTCAACGCCGATGACACGGCATTCCGGATCAACCACCGCCATCGGGTCCTCCGCCGCGCCCATCTTGCAGGTGCCGCAGGGGTGATAGGCGCTCTCGACATGCTCGCGGATGAAACCGTTCAGCTCTTCGTCAGATTGCAGCGCGTCGCCGGGCTGGATCTCATGTTTGACGAAGGGTTTCATCGCATCCTGCGCAAAGACTTCGCGGGTCAAGCGGATGCATTTGCGGAAGTCTTCCCAGTCCTTCTCCGTGGACATGTAGTTGAACAGGATCTTCGGCGCATCATTGGGGTCGGCAGAGGCCAGCGTGACCTCCCCGCGCGAGTCCGACCGCATCGGGCCGACATGGGCCTGAAAGCCGTGGCCCTCGGCCGCGGCCTGCCCGTCGTAGCGGACGGCAATCGGCAGGAAGTGATACATGATGTCCGGGTAGTCCACCCCCTTGCCGGAGCGGACAAAGGCGGCGCTTTCGAACTGGTTGGAGGCCCCAAGACCGGTCTTGGTGAACAGCCACTGCGCCCCCACCAGCGCCTTGCCGAACAGGTTCCAGTATTTGAACAGGGTGATCGGCTGTTTGCAGGCGAACTGGAAGTAGAATTCCAGGTGGTCCTGCAGGTTCTGGCCCACGCCGGGGCGGTCAACCACCACATCAATACCATGTTCGGCCAGATGTTTCGCCGGACCAATGCCCGACAGCATCAGCAGTTTGGGCGAATTCAGCGAAGACGCCGCAAGAATAACCTCGGCATTCGCCCGGATGACTTCGATCTTGCCGCCACGCTCGACCTCGACACCAACGGCGCGCCCGTCCTCAATAACCACCTTGCGCGCCAGGGCACGGATCATCTCGCAATTGTCGCGCTTCAGCGCCGGTTTCAGATAGGCGTTGGCGGCCGACCAGCGCTGACCTTTGTAGACGGTCATTTCCATCGGGCCAAAGCCCTCTTGCTGTTCGCCGTTGTAGTCCTTGCTCACCGGATAGCCCGCCTGTTCCCCCGCCTTGACGAAGGCCGCGTGCAGCGGGTTGTCGCGGGGGCCGCGGGTCACATGCAGCGGGCCGTCGGTGCCGCGCCAATCGGGATCGCCACCATGACCGCGATCATCCCAGGTTTCCATGCGTTTGAAATAGGGCAGCACGTCGGCATAGGACCAGCCCGCAGCACCCGACTCGGCCCAGTGGTTGTAGTCGCCCGCGTGACCGCGCACATACACCATTCCGTTGATCGACGACGACCCGCCAACCACCTTGCCGCGCGGGCAAACCAGTTCCCGCCCGTCCAGATGCGGTTCCGGTTGGGACTTATACCCCCAGTCATACATCGACATGTTCATCGGATAGCTCAGCGCGCCGGGCATCTGGATGAAGGGGCCCGCATCTGTGCCCCCGTGTTCAATGACCAGCACCGACTTACCGGCCTCCGACAACCGGTAAGCCATGGCACAGCCGGCTGATCCGGCGCCAACAATCACATAATCCGCGTTCATTGCGTCTCTCCATTGCGGATTCGGGCTGGGTCAAGGATGCCTGTGGCACCGCGCCCTGCGCGGCTTGTCCTTGAGGCATCCCGAATCTGCCTCATCATTGTTCTGGTCTGCTGAGGACGCAAAGCGCCCTCAGCGACCTCTCAGCAAACCCTTTCCTCTTGCCCTTTTGGGCAACGGGGCGGGTGGGTGGGCGTTGCCCAAAAGGGCAATCAGAAGGCCGCTTCGACGTCGCCCATGCGGACGTAAACAGACTTCACCTGGCTGAAGTGCTTGATCGCCTCTTTCGAGTTTTCGCGGCCCACACCAGACGCCTTCACACCGCCAAACGGCGCCTCGACCGGCGCGTCATTGTAGGAATTGATAAAGCAGCTGCCGGCCTCAAGGTTGCCGATCACCCGGTGGGCACGGGTGAAATTCTTGGTGAAGACACCAGCGGACAGGCCGAATTCGGTGTCATTGGCGCGGGCCACAACTTCTTCTTCCGTATCGAAATCGAGAACCGACATGACGGGGCCAAAGATTTCTTCGCGCGCAATGGTCATCTCGTCGGTCACGTCAGCAAAGACGGTCGGCTGGATGTAGTAGCCGTCCATGTTTGCGCGCGCGCCGCCGCAGATCAGGCGGGCGCCTTCTTCTTTACCCTTCTCGATATAGCCCAACACGATGTTCATCTGGTTTTCGGTCACCATCGGGCCAAAGCTGGTGGCCTCATCCATCGGGTCGCCGAGGATGGCATTGCCCGTGCGTTCAGCCAGACGGGCGAGGAATTTTTCCTTGATGCCTTTTTGCACAAACACGCGGGTGCCGTTCGAACAGACCTGACCGGAGGAGTAGAAGTTGCCGTTGATGGCGCCGCCGACGGCATTGTCGATGTCGGCGTCGTCAAAGATGATCAGCGGCGATTTGCCGCCCAGTTCCATGGTGACATGCTTCATGCCCTCAGCCGCCGCCGCATAGACCTTCTTGCCGGTCGGCACCGAGCCGGTCAGCGAGACCTTGTCGACGCGGGGGTCAGTGACCAGCGCGCCGCCAACTTCACCCATGCCCTGAACGACGTTGAAGACGCCCGCGGGGGCACCGGCCTCGATCAGGATCTCAGCGACTTTCAAGGCACATAAGGGCGTGGTCTCGGAGGGTTTGAACACCATCGAGTTGCCACAGGCCAAAGCTGGTGCGCCTTTCCAGCAGGCAATCTGCGTGGGGTAGTTCCAGGCACCGATGCCAACGCAGAGGCCCAGCGCCTCGCGTTTGGTATAGACCCAATCCTCACCCAGCGGGATATGCTCGCCGGTGAGGCTCGCTGCCAGACCGCCGAAATACTCCAGCGCGTCAGCGCCGGAGGTGGCGTCGGCCACAAGGGTTTCCTGCAGCGGCTTGCCGGTGTCATAGGTTTCCAGAACCGACAGATCGTGGTTGCGCTCGCGCATGATGTCAGCGGCGCGGCGCAGCACGCGGCCCCGCTCGGTGCCGGTCATCTTGGCCCATTCTTTCTGGGCTGCTTTGGCGGTGGAGAGCGCCTGTTCGACGATTGCCGGGGTGGCCGCGTAGACGGTGGCGATCTGCTCACCGGTGGCAGCATAGATCACCGGGATCGGCGTGCCGGCGGTGTCTTCGACGTATTCGCCATTGATGAAATGGCTGGCTTTGGGCTGTGCGGGGTGTGTCATGATTTTATGCCTCCGGCGGGGATATTTAGGGCCAGAAGAACTGGCGTAGGAGTGTGTGTGAGTGGTCTATTCGCCGCGAGGAAAGCGGTTGCCGTCCTCAACGTCGTTCAGATCCATATGGTTGCGCATGTAGCGTTCGGATGCTTTTTGCAGCGGCTGGTAGTCCCATGGGTAATAGCCGCCCTGGCGCAGGGCTTCGTAGACGACCCAGCGGCGGGCCTGACTGGCGCGGACCTCTGCGTCAAAGCGGTCCAGATCCCAGCGGGCCTCGGACTTGGCGCGCAAGGTCTGCAGCGGGCCTGCATGGGCCGGGTCGCCGGCCAGATTGTTGAGCTCCTGCGGATCCGCCTCCAGATCGAACAGCTGATCGGGGTCCAGCGCGCAGCGGTTGTATTTCCATTTTCCATACCGCAACGACACCAGCGGCGCATAAGAGGCCTCCGCGGCGTATTCCACGGCAACCGGTTCGGTGCGCTCTGTGCCCATCGCCAGCGGCAGCAGGTTCTGCCCGTCTGTCCAGGGTTCAATCTCTGCCATATCTACACCGGCCAGCGCGCCCAGCGTTGGGGTCACGTCCAATGTGGACACCGGCGTCTCGATCAGCCCGGCAGGCAGATTTGGTGCCGAAATCATCAGCGGTACGCGGGAGGAGCCTTCGTAAAAGCTCATCTTGAACCACAATCCCCGCTCCCCCAGCATGTCGCCGTGGTCAGAGACAAAGAGGATAATCGCCTCTTGCCGGGTGGTTTCCAGCACCTCAAGGATCTCGCCAATCTTGTCATCAAGGTAGGAGATATTGGCGAAATAGGCGCGGCGGGAGCGTTTGATATCCTCTTCCGAGATATCAAAGCTGCGCCAGTCGTTGGCGTCAAAGATCCGTTTGGAGTGGTTGTCGTGGTCGGCATAGTCCATCGCCGGAACCTCTGGCAGCAGATGCTCGCAATCCTCGTAGAGATCCCAGTATTTGCGGCGCGCCACATAGGGGTCATGCGGGTGGGTAAAGCTGACGGTCAGGGCCCAGGGGCGATCATCCTTGCCACGCGCCAGATCATAAAGCTTGGCCTTGGCGTGATAAGCGACCTCATCGTCATATTCCATCTGGTTGGAAATCTCGGCGATGCCTGCGCCGGTGACCGATCCCATATTGTGATACCACCAGTCGATCCGCTCACCCGGTTTGCGATAATCCGGCGTCCAGCCGAAATCGGCCGGGTAGATATCGGTGGTCAGGCGGTCCTCAAACCCGTGCATCTGATCAGGGCCGACGAAGTGCATTTTGCCGGACAGGCAGGTGTAGTAGCCCGCGCGGCGCAGGTGGTGGGCGTAGGTCGGGATATCACTGCGGAACTCAGCGGCATTGTCATAGACGCCGGTGCGCGACGGCAATTGACCCGACATGAAGCTCGCCCGTCCCGGCGCACAGAGGGGCGAAGCGGTATAGGCGTTTTTGAAACGGGTGGAGCGGGCCGCCAGTTTTTTGAGGTTGGGCGCATGCAGGAAATCAGCGGGACCATCGGGGAACAGCGTGCCGTTCAACTGGTCAACCATCACGATCAGGATATTCGGGGCGGTCATCTTTCCAACGTCTCCTCTGTCTTTGCAATGCGGCCTTGGGCCCGGTGATAGCTTGCAACAGGTGGTGTTTTACGGGGCCAGAGGCGCGCGACACAAAGAACCAATCCTGTCAGATGTCTGAATGCGGCGATGCCGCGAAAGGCCCCGGCCCTGCCATCTGGCGGGCCGGGGCGCCCGGTCTTTAGTGGGCTGTTTTGATACGATCGAAGTCGAGGGTGTTTTCCTCAGGCGAGGTGGTGATCGCCGCAACTTCGCTACGCTTCTTCACGAAGATGTAGATCAGGCAGGCGATGTAGATGCCGATCACCACGGTGCCAACCCACTGGATTTGCAACCACTGGCTCTGGAAGGCCAGCGTCAGGGCAAAAAGCGCCACCGCATTGCCAAGCACATAAGGCAGCTTGCCCAGACGTTCGGCGCTGAGGTTCATGTTGTCGGTGTAAAGGCGGATCAGCGAGTCAAACGAGTTGATCACGAAGAGGATGCCAACCACAGTCATGGACCAGTTGATCAGACCAGCGGTCGGGATGGTATTGAGGTGGTAGAAATACAGCACCGAGAACCACACCGCGAGCGGGATCGACGGGAACACCAGAAGTGCGGCGAGCAGCTGCCATGTGGTCAGACCGCCAACAAAGCGCGAGGTGAACTGGCCAATCATGATCGACCATGCAAACCACCAGAACAGGTAGAATTCATGGTATTCGGTCAGCGGCAGGATGAATTTATGGATATTGCCGAAGTAGCCGCCGATATTGCCAGCAGTCGAGACGAATTCGCCAAGCCCCATACCTGCATAAGCCCACATGCCGAGGATCAGCGCGAAGAACAGGAAGGTCGAACCCACCGACAGGATACGGACGTATTTGATGTCGGTCGAGGAATAGGCCGCCGCCAGGATCACCAGGAAGCAGATCACGTAGAAGGCCGGGATGACCGTCTCACCGTCGCCGACTTCGGCGATATAATAAGGCATGTAGATGAGGAACAGCGCACCGGTGAAGGCACAAGTGGTGATGATCACCAAATTGTTCAGCAGCTTCACGATGCCGATCTCAAAAAACTTCACCCGCGGTTCGATGGCGCAGAAGTAGAATGAGGTCAGGAAGTAGAAAGCCCAGATCAGAAAGCCCCAGAAGCCGAACTCAAGCGCCAGCGGATTGGTGAACGCATAGGCAGGTTCTGCTGCGGTATCCGCATAAAGCGGGTAGTCAAAGGCCAGCGGGAACATGATAAGCCCCACATCCAGACCCGAGGTGAACAGGATTGCGATGAAGGTGAACAATGGCACCGGGGTGACCCCGACAATGCGCATGTTCCACCATTTGATCACGCAGAAAATCACCAGCGCAAAGGCCAGCAAGATCCCGGCTGAGATGATTGTTGTCATACGTCCCTCCCTTGGATGGGCGTTGATCGCCCTTTTGACGTGTGCGGCAGGCATAGCAGAAAAATAGTCAGCTCTAAACCTATTTTTAAACGGCCATTCAAGATTCGGAATACGCATAACAGGAGTTGAAACGCAGAGCGACCTGACGCAAGACTGCAGGATGGGTAGAAAAAGAATTCGTGACATCCGCAATGAAGAGCTGATCGAAGCCACCATCGTCGCCGTTCACCGACGTGGTTATGGCGTTGTTACGATGGCGGAAATTGCGCAGGAGGCCGGGGCCTCAGCGGCGTCAATCAACTACTACTTCGGGTCCAAGGAAGGGCTGATGGAAGCAACGATGCGCCATCTTCTGAACAAGCTGCGTCAGGCCATGGTCCGGGGATATGCAACAGCCAGCACCCCAAAAGAGCGGCTGTACGCGGTAATGGATGCCAATTTTGACGATGATTTGTTCCGCGTGGCACAGTGTAGCCTGTGGATGCAGTTCTGGGCCAGCGCGCCATATTCGACCCGCTTATCCCGGCTGCACAGAATCAACCGAAGTCGCGTGCGCAGCCATTTTCTGGCGGAGTTGAACCGCCTCTTATCCCGTGACCGCGTTGAAACAGCTCGCCATGCCTTGCAATGCTACATGGATGGTGTCTGGCTACAGGCGGCCCAATCCGAAGCACCGTTGGATTCGGAACAGGCCCGCCGGGCCGCGCATCGGGTGGTTGATCTGGTGATCGGCTGACCGCTGCACGGTCTACTGTCCGGACTATTGGTCACATCAGCCCCGCCGCATCGGTTCAATTGACGGGCATATCATTTCGGCGATAACGCAATTGGGTGCCACGTGGCAGGTAGGACAGGTCCAGCTCTGTCTCGGTGACAGACATGATCCGGTAGCAATGAACCGGCCCGCCGTCTTCGGCCTGCGCCATCAGATAAGGCCCCTGCCCCGACGCGTCGCCGCAAGCGCCTTGGACCGAAATCAGTTCGACCGAGGTTTCGATTTTGCCGTAAAAACTGCGCCGCTCTGCCCCCGTGATGACAAAACGATCATAGTCGTCATCCAACGACACCCAATCGCCCTCCAGACGATACAATAGCGCATCCAGCCCGGTTTCATCACGTGGCTTGACGTCATGCAGCATCGCCTGTGTGATCCGCTCGAATTGGCCCAACCTGTCCCCCGAGATCTGAACAGGAGTGCCCGGAGCCAACGCCTGCAACCGGTCGATGATTGCAGAGGACGTCATGCCGTTTTCTTCGACACAGATCTGCCCATCCTCAGTGACGAATTTGCAAATCACCTGGCCATCTCTGCCGCGTTCTTCGCACCCAAGAAAGGTGACATTGCTGACAAACCCCGGACCATATTGTCCCTGCGGAGGCACGGCCCGCCCATCCGGTATCCCAGCAAGCGCGCCGTTGGTAGTTGGGCCAGCGATGGGCTGTGAATGGGCGCTGAGTTGAGAGACAAACGCCTGAGCGCCGGTGTTGTTCGCCGTCTCTGCCCCCCGGCCACGCAGGTCATGGGTGTCGATTTTGGCAAAAAAGGCGCTTTTGTAACCGCGTATCGCGCAGTCATGGTCGCCGTAAATGGTGAATTCGTCCGGGCCGACGCAAAAACTGATCCGCTCATCGAGAAACTGCCAATCTGGCGCCGTGCTGCGGAAATAATAAAACCGGTTTTGCAGTCGGCCCTCAAGCACCTGTCGACAGCTGGCGGGTGGCAAACGCCACCATCCTTTGGTGAGCCACTGACCATCATCCCGGTACGCCAGACTTACAGATTGGGGCACTGGCGTATCGTTGCAGACTTCGAGCCCGATATAGGCCGGTGCAGCCTGAGCCATCGGCGCAGCTGCCCCTGTCATCAGAGGTGCGAGCAATAACGCCAAGACCAATCGGGCGCACATGTCTGTCACCTCTGTTACAGAATTTATTCGATATTTCTAACAGTGAAATGTAACGAATTTGCGAAGTCCACCATCACAATTGCCATGGACATGATCCGGTCCTTCACACTTTTGTTGCAAGGCTGGCTGGCGTCACGGCCCGACGCTTTAGCACTGCCTCGCGCCAGGTGATGAAACTGACGGCAGCCAAGATCAGGCAGCCGCCTGCTACTACCCAGATGTCCACCGGTTCGGCAAAGACCAGCGCCCCCAGAAGCGTGGCCCAGAGCAATTGGAGAAAGGTGACCGGCTGTGTCACCGTCACCGGTGCTGACGCAAAGGCCAGCGTCATTGTGTAATGTCCTGCGGTGGCAAAACAGGCGACCGCAAACAGGACCGCCAGCTCCCACAGGTTGGGCGTGACCCAAACAGCGCCCGCGAGCGGTGCCAGAAACACTGTTACCCAGATCGACAGCATCGCCACAACAACAACAGGGTTGGTGCCATCCACGGTAGATTTCGCCAGCAGATAAGACGCCCCAAAGGCCAGCGCCGTGAACAGCATGGCGATATGGCCTGCGTCGATTTCTCGAAAACCCGGGCGGAGAATGATCAAGGCTCCTGCCAGTGCCACCAGAATGGCCCCGACCCGGCGCAGGGCCATCCGTTCACCCAGAAACAGCGCAGCCCCAATAGAGACATAGATCGGTGAGAGGTAGTTCATCGCCGTGACCTCGGCCAGCGGGATCTGGGTCATCGCAAAAAACCACAGCGTCACGCCCGCTGTATGCACAAAGCCACGCAGCGCAAACAGGCCCCAAAGCCGCCGGGTGATCCGGGTTCGGCGCAACGTGCCCATCATTGGAACCAGGAACACCAGCCCCAAGAGGTAACGCAAAAAGGCAGATTCCGCCGGGGGGATGCGATCGCCGAGGTATTTCACCAGCGCTGTTACCGCAACGAAGCAAAAGCCCGTCACCAACATCCAGAACACCCCTTTTAGCGGTTGGCTCGCACCGGGCATCGTCGGGTCCACGGTGGAAGGGGCGTTCTGCACCGGGACGGCCTGCGTCGGGTAATCTTTGGGTGATGAGGTCATGATCTGCATGAGAGCACCGCGTCTTGGGCAGGGCAACCCTTCACATATGAAATATCTAGATTTGACCGCGCCATCTGTATTGCTGGCAGGTGACCACTCCGTTACGACCGGCAAATAGGTTCACATCATCAACAGCTTGAGCGCGATCGCCCACATGGTGAGGCCAACCAGCACATCCAGCACCTGCCACGCCCTGGGCCGGGCAAAGACCGGGGCCAGAAAGCTGGCGCCATAACCCAGCGTGAAGAAGAAGACGAAGCTAGATACGGCAGCCCCCAGCCCGAACACCAGCGGTTGCGGATATTGCGCCGAGATTGAGCCCAGCAGCACCACGGTATCCAGATAGACATGGGGATTGAGCCAGGTCAGCGCCAGCACCGTTGCCAGCATCGGCCAGAGCGTTACCGGCGCCCCCTGCCCGTCGGCACTGTCCAGATGCGCCCCGCCCCGCCATGCGGCCATCAGGCTGCGCGCGCCGTACCACAGCAGAAACGCCGCCCCGCCCAGGCGCATCGCCATCTCAAACCATGGCACCGCCAGTGCGAGAGAGCCAAACCCCAAAACACCGGCAGTGATCAGCAGCGCATCGGAGCTGGCACAGGTGAAACAGATCCAAAACACATGCTGCCGCCGCAGCCCCTGCCGCAGCACAAAGGCGTTTTGCGCGCCAATAGCCATGATGAGGCTGAGGCCCAGAAAGAAACCGGCAATCAGACTGGGGGGCATGGGGATATCCTTTGGTGGTGTCTGCGCGGACCGATCTCCGCATCTGCGACTTTGACTACGCCGCCCAAGTGCTGTACGCAAATTAATCCGAATAACCTCAATTAAGCAGAGCTAATGAAATTCGATCCCAATCACCTTGCCGCGCTCTCGGCGGTCCTGCGGCTTGGCTCGTTTGAGGCGGCGGCGCAGGCACTGCTGGTCACGCCCTCAGCGATCTCGCAGCGGATCAAGGCGCTGGAGGATCGGATCGGCAGCAGTCTGGTGCAGCGCGGCAGCCCTTGTCTTGGCACGGAGGCCGGGCTTCGCATTGCCAAACACGCCGAGGATGTGGCCTTGCTGGAAGCGGCTGTGTCAGAGGATCTGCGGCTGGAGCGCGCGCCCGGTGCGTCGCGCCTGCGGGTGGCGATCAATGCGGACAGTTTGGCGACCTGGTTTGTTCCGGTGATGGCCGCCTGCGACGGGCTGCTGTTTGATCTGGTGATCGACGATCAGGATCACAGCGCCGACTGGCTGCGCCGGGGCGAGGTTTCGGCGGCGGTGACGGCCCATTCCAAGCCGGTGACCGGCTGCGATGCCTACCCATTGGGGGCGCTGCGCTATATTGCGACGGCGTCACCAGGGTTTCGGGAGCGCTGGTTTGCCAAGGGCGTGACACAAGAGGCCGCAACGCGCGCGCCCTGTCTCATATTTAATGCCAAGGATCAGCTGCAGGCGCGCTGGCTCGGCGCGCATGTGGGACAAGGGGTTGCACCCCCCGCCCATTTCCTGCCGTCCAGTCAGGCCTTTGTCGATGCCGCACTGGCAGGCGTCGGCTGGGGAATGAACCCCGAGCAGCTGGCGGCGCCCTATCTGGCAGCAGAGCAGCTGTGCCCGCTGATCCCAAACACCCCGCTGGATGTCCCGCTGACCTGGCAGGTGAGCCGGGTTCTGGCCCCGGCCCTTGCCGATGTGACCCGTGCCGTGCTCAAATCAGCGCGTCGGCATCTGACGCCGATCTAACCACCGGGGGCACGGAGACAGTGCCAGAGGATCACGACACCAGCAAAACGGACGGCAGGTTATCCTGCCTGAAAACCGACCCCGCCCGCACCTCGCCAAAGCGGCTGCGCATTCTGACACTGGGGCGCAGCTTTCTATGGCAGCTGGTTCTGCCAAGGATCGTGGTGCTGCTGACATGGGCGTTGCTGAACAGTGTCATCACTCTGCCCTTGCGGCTGCTCTACGGATTGGTGCTGCTGGACGGGATTTTGTTGCTATGGCAGGCGCGGTGTTTCCTGCGCAGTGCGGATGCCCATATCCGCGACACCGGACATCTGGCGCCGGTCTGGGGCGGATATCTGGCCATTCTCTTTGCCGGCTTTGCCACCGTCACCCTGTGGTGGGACGCGGTGCTGATCGCCTCGACCCCGGTTGAACCGGATTATGCTGAACAGGAACGGCTGGCGCGTGAGGCACTTTATGACTTGTCGATCACCCCGGATGGCCGGAGGTTGATTTTTGCAGGGGAGATTCCGCATGGGCTGACCCGCCGCATAGCGGCGATGATGGAAGATGCACCCGCCCTGCGCGAGGTCGCCCTGAGCGGTCCCGGCGGTCTGATCTATGAGGCCCGCGGCGTGGCCCGGCTGATCCGTGAGCGCGCGCTGGATACGGTGGCGGAGGGCACCTGCGCCTCCGCCTGCACGTTGATCTTCGCGGCGGGGCAACAGCGCAGGCTGGCCGATCAGGGCGTCTTGGGGTTCCACTCTTATGTACTGGCCTATCCGGGTGGGTTGCCACAGCTGGATCTGAAAAAAGAACAGGACCGCGACCGGGCGTTTTTGATGCGGCAAGGCATCAGCGCAGGGTTTGCCGACCGGCTATATTCAATCTCCAGCAATGACATGTGGTTCCCGGATGCGACCGAGCTCCGTGATGCAGGCGTCCTGACGCAGAATTGACCGTCAGGTCAGGACCTTGGTCATCCGGTAGTTATGCAGCGCAACACCGCGACGTTCAATCTCGCGGCGCCCCTCGTCGGTGAAGCCCTGCCGGGTGAAAAACCGCTTCGCGGCCTCGCTTGCCTCAACATATAGGCTGCCCAACCCCAGATCCCTTGCCCGGATTTCCAGCTGCTGATAAAGCGCAAGACCGACACCGGTGCCCGCAACATCCGGGTGGCAATAGAAGCAATCAATATGACCGTCACGCTCCAGCTCTATGAAGCCCTGTGGCTGACCGCTATCATTCACCGCGACAAAAACAAATCGCCCGTCATTGTCGCGGCCCTGCCAGGCTTTGGCCGGGGCTGGTTCCGGGCTCCAGGCGGCGCATTGCTCCGGGCTGTAGTCCCGCGCGCTCACGCCATGCACGGCAGCGTGAAAAATCTGCGCCAGCGCTGCGGCATCTTCGGGGCGGAAAGGTCTGATATTCATGACTTTATCCTTCTACAGCATAGGGCCTGCAGCCATTGTGCAGACGAAAAAGGCCCGCCAGTCCGGCGGGCCTCAGGCGTTCTCATTGTCGCAGCCGCGGTTTACAGCTGCTCCATCACCTCGTCGGAGGCTTCAAAGTTGGTGGTGACGCGCTGCACGTCGTCGTCGTCTTCCAGCGCATCCACCAGTTTCATCAGCTTCTGCATGCCTTCGAGATCCAGCTCGGTGGTGGTGGTGGGTTTCCACACCAGCTTGGTCGAGTCGGACTCGCCCAGCTCACCTTCCAGCGCGTTGGACACCTCGTTGAGGTCGGTGTCGGCACAGTAGATGATATGGCCATCTTCGGAGCTGTCGACATCCTCAGCGCCCGCCTCGATCGCGGCCATCATCACGGTGTCCGCGTCGCCGACCGTCGCCGGGTAGGTCACCTCACCCTTGCGGTCGAACATAAAGCCAACCGAGCCGGTTTCCCCGAGGTTGCCACCGTTCTTGGAGAAGGTGGAGCGCACGGTAGAGGCGGTGCGGTTGCGGTTGTCGGTCATGGCTTCGACGATGACCGCCACACCATTCGGGCCATAGCCCTCATAGCGGATTTCTTCGTAATCGTCGCCTTCACCGGCAGTGGATTTCTTGATCGCGCGATCAATCACATCCTTGGGGACGGATTGGCTCTTGGCTTCTTTTACCGCCAGACGCAGACGCGGGTTTTTCTCAGGATCGGGGTCGCCCATTTTGGCGGCGACGGTGATTTCCTTGGAGAGTTTCGAGAACAATTTCGACCGCGCGGCGTCCTGACGGCCCTTGCGGTGCTGGATATTCGCCCATTTGGAATGGCCTGCCATGGTGCATCCTTGCTGCTTCAATTTCGATCTGGCGCCCATATAGCCCCGACACCGGGGGGCTTTCAAGCGCCCCATATGCACCCTGCCCCCACCAGCGCGCCCCAATCACATGCGCGCGCCTCTCGTAGGCTGTGTCCCATTACCGAAATGTGGTGGTTGCCCCGCCCGCCCCAGCGGCTAGAGTGGCGCCATGACATTTGACCAGATCGTTTTGTTCGCCCTCTTTGCCGCTGTGTTTGGCCTGCTGCTGTGGGGGAGGTATCGCTATGATATCGTGGCGTTTTCCGCGTTGATGGTGGCGGTGGTTCTGGGCGTGGTGCCAGCCAATGACGCCTTTGCCGGATTTGGCCACCCGGCCACATTGGTAGTGGCATTGGTGCTGGTGGTCTCGGCCGGGCTGGTGCGCTCGGGGGCGGTGTTTCTGATCACCCGCACTTTGGTGGACAGCAGCCGTAGTCTGGGCGCGCATATCACGCTGATGGGCGGGATCGGCGCGGTTCTGTCAGCGTTCATGAACAATGTGGCCGCACTGGCGCTGCTGATGCCGGTGGACATCCAGACCGCGCGCAAGGCGGGACGCACGCCGGGGATGAGCCTGATGCCGCTGTCCTTTGCCACCATTCTGGGCGGGATGGCGACGCTGATCGGCACGCCGCCCAATATCATCATTGCCTCGATCCGGGCCGAAACCCTGGGTGAGCCGTTCGGGATGTTCGATTTTGCCCCGGTGGGCGGCATCGCGGCGCTGGCGGGGTTGCTGTTTGTGGCGCTGATCGGCTGGCGTCTGATCCCGCTGCGCCAGAATGCGGCGGGCGCGTCAGAGGCGCAGCTGTCCCAGTATATAGCCGAGCTGACCGTGCCGGAAGGTTCAGAGATGATCGGCCAGCGGCTGGGCGAATTCGACAAAGAGGCCGAGAAGGCCGATGTGGCGATCCTGGGTCTGATCCGTGATGGCAAGCGCCTGTATGGCCGCGCAGCAGGTCAGCTGTTGCGGGCCGGTGACGCGCTGGTGCTGGAGGCCACACCGGAAGCGCTGGATGAATTCCGCACCGCCGCCTCGCTCGACTTCGCCGATGCAGCACGGCAGGAAAAGCTGGGCGCAGTCGGCGATGGGCTGGAACTGGTCGAGGTGGTGGTGCCGGAAACCGCCCGCATCAAGGGGCGCAGCGCGCAGGCCCTGGGGCTGGCCTGGCGGCAGAATACCGTGTTGATGGGGCTGGCGCGGCAGGGTCGCCGCCTGACCCGGCATATCCGCCAGGAACAGATTGAGGCCGGGGATATCCTGCTGCTGCTGTGTCCGCGCGATCGCGGCGCCGATGTCACCGAATGGCTGGGCTGCCTGCCGCTGGCGGAGCGCGGTCTGTCGGTGACCGCCAATGACAAGACCTGGCTGGCGATTGGCCTCTTTGCAGGCGCGGTATTGGCGGCTTCGCTGGGGATTATCTACCTGCCAATTGCGCTGGGACTGGTGGTGGTGGCCTATGTGCTGACCAAGATCCTGCCGCTGGCCGAATTATACGACCATATCGAATGGCCGGTGGTTGTGCTGCTGGGATCCATGATCCCATTGGGGGCAGCCTTAGACAGCGCCGGTGGGACGGCTCTGATTGCTGAAAGCCTGCTAACGCTGACCAATGGGATGCCCGCCTGGGCCATTCTGACGGTGTTGATGGTGGTCACCATGACGCTGTCGGATGTGCTGAACAACACCGCCACGGCCATTGTGGCGGCCCCTGTCGGCATCCAGATGGCCACCAGCCTTGGCGTGTCGCCTGATCCGTTCCTGATGGCGGTGGCGGTGGCGGCCTCCGCAGCCTTCCTCACCCCTATCGGGCATAAGAACAACACGCTGGTTCTGGGTCCCGGCGGCTATCACTTTGGCGACTACTGGCGCATTGGCCTGCCGCTGGAGGTGCTGGTCATCGCCGTATCTATCCCGTCAATCTTGCTGTTCTGGCCGCTTTGAACAGGCGGATCAACGCGGATATGACCCAACGGCAGGGCGCGCAGAGTTTGCGCCTTTACCCTCTGCACGCTTAGGCTGATCCCAACACGGGGACCAACAGCGAAGGCACGCCATGGGACAGGCAACGGCAATTCGGTGCCGCGCTTCCACCTGACCTGGGGCACCGGGCCCGGCGTGGTCGCCCCCTTTGCCGAGCGGGTTGAGGCCCATATCGAGGCCGGTTTGATCCAGCCGCGGTTTCGCCATCAGGTCAGCCATATCATCACCCAGGGCGGCATCGTCAAAGGCGTCTCTGGCGAGGTTCTGGCCTCTGACGATGCCCCGCAGGGCGCGCGCACCAACCGGCAGGAGATTGGCGAGTTTGAGGTCTATGCGCCGTCGGTGCTGGTCGCCTCTGGCGGGATTGGTGGCAATCTGGATGCTGTGCGCAAGAACTGGCCGGTGGATCGGCTGGGGCCTGCGCCGCGCCGCATGGTGTCCGGTGTGCCCTTTCATGTGGATGGGCGGATGATCCCCATTACAGAAGCCGCAGGCGGCCATGTCATCAATGCCGACCGGATGTGGCACTACACCGAAGGGCTGCGCAACTGGGATCCAATCTGGCCCAACCACGGCATCCGCATCCTGCCGGGGCCTTCTTCGATGTGGTTTGACGCCAGAGGCGACCGCCTGCCCGCGCCTTATTTGCCGGGGTTCGACACGCTGGGCACCCTGCGCGAAATCCTGAAGACCGGGCAGGATTACAGCTGGTTCATCCTCAGTCAGAAAATCATTCAAAAGGAATTTGCCCTGTCGGGGTCCGAGCAGAACCCGGATCTGACCGCTGGCAAATGGGGCGAGGTGCTGCGCGCGCGGCTGTTGTCGCGGGGCAAGGCCCCGGCCCCGGTTGAGGCCTTCAAGAAACATGGTGCGGATTTTGTGGTCGCCGATACGCTGAGCGAACTGGTCGCAGGCATGAATGAACTGGGGGAACTGCCGCTGGAGGAAACCCATCTGCGGCGTCAAATCGAAGCGCGCGATGCGCAGGCCGACAATCCCTTTGCCAAGGACGCGCAGCTGATTGCGATCAATGCCGCGCGCAACTACCGGGGCGACCGGCTGATCCGCACCGCCAAACCGCATCGCCTGCTGGACCGTGCCAATGGGCCGTTGATCGCTGTGCGGCTGAACATTCTGACGCGCAAGTCACTGGGCGGCTTGCAGACCGATCTCGACGGGCAGCTGATTGGCGCGGATGGCGCCACGGTGCCGGGATTGTTTGCTGCCGGAGAGGTCGCAGGCTTTGGCGGTGGCGGCTATCACGGCTACAACGCGCTGGAGGGCAGTTTCCTTGGTGGGTGTCTGTTTACCGGCCGTCAGGCCGGACAATCACGTGCGATTGCCTGAACTGACATAAATCATGGTTAACAACCCCTTACTGACCGCTGTTAAAGCGGCCAGAAGACCGGGATCAGGATGGATGCCAAGAGGCCGACGCTAAAGTTCAGCGGAATGCCGACGCGCAGAAAATCTGTGAACTTGTAACCGCCCGGGCCATAGACCAGCATGTTGGTCTGATAGCCGATTGGCGTCGCGAAAGAAGCCGAGGCCGCCACCATCACCGCCACCACCAAGGGGCGCGGATCAATGCCCATGGCCTGCGCCAGCCCCACTGCGATGGGGGTCACCACCACGGCCACGGCATTGTTCGAGACCAGCTCTGTCAGTATTGAGGTCAGCAGGTAGACCGCCCAGACCAGCAGGAACGGCGGCAGCACCGAGAGTGAGGGCGCTACCGCATCGACGATCAACCGAACTGCTCCGGAGCTTTCCAAGGCGGCCCCGATGGCCAGCATCGCGAAGATCAGCGTCAGCAGGCGACCGTCAACAAAAGAGAAGGCCTCATCCGCGTCAATACAGCGGGTGATCAACACGGTGGAGACAGCAAGCACCGACAACAACAGGATCGGCGCCACGCCAAGCGCTGCCAGCACAACGATACCGATCAGTGCGACAATCGCGATGGGCGCATGACGGCGACGATAGGCGCGCACAGACGGCTGCGACACCGCCGCCATATCCATATCCGCAGCAAGGCGCTGGATATCTTCAGCGTTGCCTTCCAGCAGCAGGGTATCGCCGACCCGCACCACCAGATCCTCCAGCTGAACACCGATATTCTGGTTCCGACGATGCACCGCCAGCGTATAAACACCGTAGCGGCGGCGCAGGCGCATCGCCCCCAGCGAGCGGCCCACCATGCGGCAGCCAGGGGTGATCAGCACCTCGACGGTTTCCGTTTCCACGGTGGAGACCTGATCGACGCGTTTCAGTTCTTTGTTGCGTTGCAGGCTGAGGAGTTCGGTCATCTGCGTGCGCAGCACCACGCGATCCCCCACCTGCAGCTCCACCCCCTTAAGCGCGTTGCGCAGCGATATATCACCGCGAATGACATCAATCAGCCGCACGCCCTGACGTTTGAACAGCTGCACACCGGTGACCTCGCGGCCGATAAGGTTGCTTTCGGGGGGGATCACCGCCTCGGTAAAGAATTTCATCCGTGAGCGGTCGCTGAGCAGGCTTGCCATGCTGCTACGATCCGGCAGCAGGCGCGGCGCGATGAAACGCAGATAGATCATGCCCCAGATCACCAGAATGATGCCGAGCGGCGTGACCTCAAAAATGGTGAAAGGCGCCAACCCCTGCGCCCGTGCGACACCGTCAACCAGCAGGTTGGTAGACGTACCGATCAGCGTCAGCGTACCGCCAAGGATAGCCGCATAGCTGAGCGGAATCAGCATCTTGGAGGCGGAGACCTTCATCGTGCGCGAAATCTGAATGAATACCGGGATCATCACCACCACAACCGGCGTATTCGACACAACGGCAGAGGCGACAACAACAAAGACCATCAACAGAGCGATGGCCAGCTTCGGATTGACCTCCGCCTGCTTGCGGGCTTGCGCGGTAAAAGCATCCAGCGCGCCGGTGCGCACCAAGGCACCCATGATGATAAACATGGCCGCAATCGTCCAGGGCGCCGGGTTTGACAGCACCGGCAGCGCCGCCTGATAGGGTAGAACACCGGTTGCCAGCATCACGGATACACCCGCCAGCGCCACCACCTCGGTCGGGAAGGTTTCACGCAGGAAAGCAGCAAACATCGCCACCACGATCAGCAGCGTCAAAACCGCGCCGCCGGTCTCACCAAGGGGAAGAAACTGCATCAGGGGTAAAGACATCCAAGAGGTTGAAAGATTAATCATCGCAAACCGAAAAGAACTGCCATGGCCGCATTCATCTTCGCGCGGCCCAAAGGAGTGAACCTGATCTTGTCAGCCGAGGCAAGGGGCTCGCTCTGCAACCGGTTTGCATAGCCCTGATTTATCAGCTGTTTGCGAACAGGGTTCGGGTTTTGCGCGCATAGGCAGGCAAGTATCCCCCTGCCCTGCGCGTATTTTTTGCGGAGCACAGCACGTTGCAAACCGCATGAGCAGAGCTTGCCTCAGGGGATTGCCTGTTCCAACAGGCCGCCAACGCGGATCATGCGGATTGATTTCGCCGCGCCTGTCCGGTCATCGGTTTCCACGAAAACGCCGGACAGGGTTGCGGAGCCTTCTGCGGGGGTAAAGCGGTTCTTGGGCATTCCGGTCAGGAAGCGGCGCATCGGCTCAGCCTTCTCCATGCCGATCACGGAGTTATAGTCGCCGCACATGCCCGCATCTGTCAGGTAGCCGGTGCCCTCGGACAGGATCTGTGCATCGCCCGTCGGCACATGGGTATGGGTGCCCACAACCAGCGAAGCGCGTCCATTGCAGAAATGCCCCATGGCCATCTTCTCGGATGTGGCTTCGCAGTGCATGTCCACGATCACCGCCTGCGCCAGACCGCCGCGTGGATGCGATTTCAGCACCGCCTCCACCGCACCAAAGGGATCATCATAGGCGCGTTTCATGAACACCTGCCCCAGCGCCTGCACCACCAGCACCTTGCGCCCGCCGGGGGCGTTGAACAGCCGGTAGCCGCGCCCAGGTGCGTTTTTGGCAAAATTTAGCGGCCGGATAATACGCGGCTCTTTCTCGATGGCCTGCAACATGTCCTTCTGGTCAAAGGCATGATCGCCAAGGGTCAGACAATCGGCCCCCGCATCCAGCAGCGCTTTGGCGTGTTCGCCATTCAGCCCCATGCCATTGGACGCGTTCTCGCCATTGACCACGACAAAGTCGAGCCGCCAGTCCTTGCGCATCTGCGGGAGGTTTTCGGAAATGGCCTTGCGTCCCGCACGGCCCATGACATCGCCAAGAAATAATAGTCGCATCCTGGCGTGGTACGCCGTTGCTGGGCTCAGGACAAGAGCTGCGTTGTGGGTGTAAAACTTTTTGAAAAGCTTTGCCGGGGTTTTTGGAAAAACCCTCATCATCCCGCCTAAGCATCACCGACTGAACTGCAACACCCGGCTTTCGGTAATCAGCATGTCCAGTGGCTGATCCGTTGATTCCAGCGGCAGGTCGTCGGCCTCTTGCGCGTCAAAGGCAAAACCGATGGCCAATGTCGCACGTTTGGCGCGCAGCAGCTCCAGGGTGCGGTCATAAAAGCCGCCCCCGTAACCAAGCCGCCCGCCGCGCGCATCAAAGGCGACCAGCGGCACGATCAGGATCTCGGGTTCGAAATAATCGTCAACCTCTGGCACTTTGGCCCCAAAGGGCCCGTCGCGCAGCGCGCCTTCGGGTTGCCAGCGACTGAATTTCAGCGGTGTACTCTTGGCCTGGATCACCGGCACACCAACGGGACCGTGGGCTGCTGCCTCGGCCATAGCCGGAAGCGGATCAATCTCAGTGCGGATCGGCATATAGCCAGACAGCGGCACCCCGCGATAGCCTGCCAGCACCTCTGACAGATGGCCCGCGACGCCGGGTTTGTTCATGTCAAAGGCGGCCTTGCGGCGCTGAAAGGCGGCTTTACGGGCGTCGGCCTTGATCTGGGTAAGGTCATCCATGATGCGGGTCCTGTCAGAGTGAGTGAACACGGCCCAAATGGGCAGCAACAGCAGGCAGGATCAGAGCAGCAATACCCCAGCCAGCCCGAGAAAGGCAAAGAAACCAACAATATCAGTCACCGTCGTCACAAAGGCGCCGGAGGCCAGCGCCGGATCGACGCCGATCTTCTCCAAAATAATCGGGACCGCCGTACCTGCCAGCCCCGCGACGACCAGATTGATCACCATAGCGACGGCGATCACCACACCCAGCAAGGGCGAGCCAAACCATAGAATGCCGACAACGGCCATGATCAGGGCAAAGGCGATGCCGTTTACCAGACCCACCAGAACCTCCCGCCGGATCACCCGCCAGACGTTGGAGCCAGTGAGGTCGCGGGTGGCGAGCGCGCGCACCGCCACCGTCAGCGATTGCGTACCGGCATTGCCGCCCATGGAGGCCACGATGGGCATCAGCACCGCCAGCGCCACAAATTCGGCAATCGTCGCCTCAAACTGGGCGATCACCAGCGAGGCCAGAATTGCGGTGGCGAGGTTCACCGCCAGCCAGGGAAAGCGCTGCTTGGTCGTGGCCATAACGCGGTCAGCAAGGCTGCCCTCGCCCACACCGGCCAGGCGCAGGATGTCTTCTTCGTGTTCTTCGTCCAGAACCACCATCGCGTCATCCATTGTGATGACACCCACCAGCCGTCCCTCATCGTCGACCACGGGGGCCGAAATCAGGTGGTATTGGTTGAAAGCATAGGCCACGTCTTCCTCGTCCTGATCGGCGGGAATGATCTGAAACGTTTCCTCGACGATATCACCCAGCGGCACCTCGCGTTTGGAGGACATGATGCGGCCAAGCGTGACATTGCCCACCGGATGTAACCGTGGGTCGACCAGAACGACATGGTAGAACTGATCCGGCAGATGATCCGATTCCCGCATGAAATCAATCGCCTGTCCCACCGTCCAGTGATCCGGGGCCATCACCACCTCGCGCTGCATCAGACGGCCGGCGGAATTCTCAGGATAGCTCAGCGATTGTTCGACCGCGACCCGGTCCGCATCTTCCAGCGTGTTGAGGATGGCCTCTTGCTGCGGCTCTTCCAGATCCTCCAGCAGGTCAACGACATCATCGCTTTCCAGATCACGCACCGCCTCAGCCAGAACCTGCGGCGCCAGCAGAGAAATAACCTCTTCGCGGATGCTCTCGTCCAGTTCCGACAGGATCTCGCCGTCGAATTCCCGGCCATAGAGGTGTATCAGCCGCCCTCGCTCAGAGGCGCTGATCTGTTCCAGAAGGTCAGCGATGTCGGCCGCATGCAGTGGCTCCATCAGCGCGGTCAGCTGCGCCTGATCCTCCGCCTCCACCGCATCCAAGATCTGGGTGACCCGTTTGCGGTCCAGCTCGTAAGCATCCTCAGACGTGGACTCAACTGGCTCCTGGTGGTCATCTGCAATCATCTGAGGCCCCTTTTCGCGCTTGCTTCTGGAATAAAAGAAGCAGTTACCGAAAAACAATGACAATGACGTAATTTACCGCCGATGATGCTGCGCGTATCCTGTGGACCGCAGTTTGGCAAGAAAGGACCGCGTCTTATGCAGGCAGACTATATCTTACGAGGACAGGTTCTTTCGTTTACAGACACCCCCTTTGAGGGTGACAGCCCTGAGGCGGCGGCTGAGCTGCATGAGGCGGTCGCCATCGGTGGTGGCAAGGTGCTGGAATTGGGCACATGGGAGGGCCTGCGCAAGGCCCATCCGGCGGCAGAGTTGGTGGACCACGGCGACCGGCTTATCCTGGCGGGGTTTGTCGATGCTCATGTGCATTTCCCCCAGACCGCGATTATTGCCAGTTGGGGCAAGCGGCTGATTGACTGGCTGAACAGCTATACCTTTCCCGAGGAGATGCGGTTTGGTGATCGGTCTTATGCAGATGAGATCGCCGGACGATATCTGGATCTGACCCGCGCCAATGGCACCACCACGATGTGCAGCTATTGCACCATCCATCCCGAAAGCGTGGATGCGTTTTTCACCGCCGCGCAGGCACGTGGGCAACGGGTTGTTGCGGGCAAGACCTGCATGGATCGCAACGCCCCCGACGGGCTGCGCGACACCGCGCAATCGGCCCATGACGACAGTGCCGCGCTGATTGGCCGCTGGCACGGGGTCGACCGGTTGTCCTATGCGATCACGCCACGGTTCTCTCCCACCTCGACACCCGAACAGCTGGAGGCGATGGGCGCGCTTTGGGCCGATCATCCGGACTGCCTGATGCAGACCCATCTGAGCGAGCAGACGGATGAGATTGCCTGGGTGAAATCGCTGTTTCCCGAGGCGCGGGATTATCTGGACACCTATGAGCAATTTGGCCTGCTGGGCGCACGCGGTCTTTATGGGCACGCCATCCATCTGGAAGACCGCGAGCGCGCCCGGCTGCACGAGGTTGGCGCGGCGCTGGTGCATTGCCCGACCTCCAACACCTTCATCGGGTCTGGGCTGTTCGACATGGCCGGGCTGATGGCTGAGGGGCAACGCATTGGTCTCGCCACAGATACCGGTGGCGGCTCCAGTTTCTCGATGCTGCGCACCATGGCGGCGGCCTATGAGGTTGGTCAGCTGCGCGGCACGCCGCTGCATGCGGCACAATTGCTGTGGCTGGCCACGCAGGGCTCGGCCCGCGCGCTGCATATGGGAGACCAGATTGGCAATATCGCCCCAGGCATGGAGGCAGATCTGGTGGTGCTGGATCTGGCCTCAACCCCTGCCATTGCGCAGCGCAACGCCGGGGCGAAAGACCTCTGGGAGGCGGTTTTTGCCACCATCATGATGGGCGATGACCGGGCGGTTGCCGAGGTCTGGATCAATGGCGCGCGCGGCTGAACCGTGCAGCAACAGGACGTCAAAGCGACGGAGGCGCTGACGCGCCTCTGCCTCCGGCTGGGATCTTTGTGCCTGAAGATAGGGGCCGCCCTGTCGCCGATTTGGTCAGCTGCGTAAGGCCAGTACCGTCAGGCCAGTAGCATCAGCCGTGTGGTGGCTTTTTGGTGCCGTTCCAGGAGCCCCGGCAGATCCATGGTCGCCAAGTTGCTATCGCGGATGATCTGACGCCCCTCGACGAAGAGATGTTTCACCTGTGCAGGCCCTGCCAGCAACAGTGCTGCCGGATCCCAGCTGCCGCTTGAGGCAACGCCGGTTACGTCCCAGATGGCGATATCGGCGCGTTTGCCCACCGCAAGCTGTCCCACATCGGGCCGACCCAGCACCTCTGCCCCGCCGCGCGTGGCGATTTCCAACGCTTCATAGGCGCTCATGGCATCGGCGCCCTGCGCGACCCGTTGCAAAAGCATGGCCTGACGCGCCTCACTGATCAGGCTGGCCATATCATTGCTGGCCGATCCATCCACGCCCAGTCCGACCGGCACCCGCGCATCGCGCATGGCGCGCAGTGGCGCGATACCGCTGCCAAGACGGCAGTTGGAACAGGGGCAATGGGCCACGCCGGTCCGGGTCCGGGCAAAGAGGTCAATCTCCTCAGCATCCAGTTTCACACAATGGGCATGCCAGACATCGGGGCCAGTCCAGCCCAGATCCTCGGCGTATTGGCCAGGGCGACAGCCGAACTGCGCCAGCGAATAGGCGATATCCTCGTCGTTTTCGGCCAGATGGGTGTGCAGCATCACCCCCTTGTCCCGCGCCAGAAGCGCGCTGTCGCGCATCAGTTCGCGGCTGACGGAAAATGGAGAACAGGGCGCCAGCGCCACCCGGCACATGGATCCTTCGGCGGGGTCGTGGAACCGGTCAACCACCCGGATCATATCGTCGAGAATGGCGCGCTCATCCTCGACCAGGCTGTCCGGCGGCAGGCCACCCGCGCTTTCGCCGATGCTCATGGCGCCACGGGTCGGCTGGAAACGCAGGCCAATGTCACCTGCGGCCTCAATCGTGTCCTCAAGCCTGCTGCCATTGGGATAAAGGTAGAGATGATCAGACGTGAGCGTGCAGCCCGAGAAGGCCAGCTCCACCAAACCCAGCTGGGCGGAGACATGGATGTCATCCGGCGTGAAGGCGGACCAGATCGGATAGAGCCGTTTCAGCCAGCCAAACAGCAACGCATCCTGCGCACCCGGCACCGCGCGGGTCAGGTTCTGATAGAGATGGTGGTGGGTGTTCACCAGACCGGGCGTCACCACACAGCCCTTGCCGCTGATCACCTCGCCACTTGTGGTCAGATCGCTGCCAATCTCAGCAATCACCCCATTGCGAATGCGCAGATCCGCATGGATCAGCTTGCGCCGCTGATCATCCATAGTCAGCGCAATATCAATATCTTGGATCAGAATTTCAGGCACAGGTCACACTCCATCAGGCTGCCCATTTCGGTGAAGTGTGAAGACGCGCCGACAGAATAAGGGCAAAGGACTCGGCGCGTTGGAATTGTTTAACTGATTATTTGCAGGCAGTTCAAGCGGTTTGCTGGATGAGTGCAAGCGCTGCGGCATGCAGCTCTGGCGTGGCGGCTGCAAGCACCTGTCCGCCCTCATGCGCCGGGTGACCCTGCCAGTTGGTCACCACCCCGCCCGCCGCCTGTATAACCGCAATTGGCGCCTGAATGTCATAGGCGTTGAGACCTGCCTCAATCACCAGATCACATTGCCCGGCCGCCAGCAGCGCATAGGCGTAACAATCCATACCGTAGCGGGTGAGGCGCACCTGAGATGAAACCCGCTGGAAGGCGGCGCGTTCGGCCTCGGTGCCGACTTCTGGGAATGTGGTGAACAGCGTTGCCTCGGACAGGCTGCGGGTGGCGCGCGTGACAAGTGCGCTGTGACCGAGCGGACCAGTCAGACTGGCTCCTTCTGGCGTGCCGATAAAGCGCTCGCCGATATAAGGCTGATCGACGATACCCAGAAACGGACCATCTGCATCCCCCAGCGCGATCAGCACCCCCCAAGTTGGGGTACCACTGATAAAGCCGCGGGTGCCGTCAATCGGATCAAGAACCCAGGTACGACCAGACTGGCCGTGTGTTTCGCCAAATTCCTCGCCAAGGATGCTGTCCTCGGGGCGCAGTTCGGCAAGTACGGACCGCATCGCCTGTTCGGCAGCGCGATCAGCAATGGTGACAGGATCAAAACCAGCGTCCAGCTTATTGTCGGATTGCAGCCCGGCTGAACGAAAATGTGGCAAGATGGCCTGGCGTGCAGCATCGGCCATCCGATGGGCAACCTCCAGATCTGAAAACGCGGCTGAAGTCATACCCAGATGGGTGACATTCAACCGCGCATATTTCAAGCCCCAAGCCCCCACTTGGGGCCGGAATATCAGGCTGCGTCGCTGAGCACGCGCGCCAGCTCAAACAGGCGGCGGCGCTGGTTCTCAGGGATAGCATAGTAGGAGCGCACCAGATCCAGCGCTTCCTTGTCGCCCATCAGATCATCCGGCACCTGAGATTTGCCCGAGGCCGCATCCGCAGCACCCTCGTCCTGCAGACCTTCGAAAAAGAAGCTGACAGGCACGCCAAGCGCGTCCGAGATATCCCAGAGCCGGGAGGCGCTGACCCGGTTTGCACCGGTTTCGTATTTCTGAATTTGCTGGAATTTGATTCCAACCAGCTCTGCGAGCTGTTGTTGCGTCATGCCGATGAGCCACCGGCGATGCCGGATACGTTTCCCCACGTGCACGTCCACTGGATGAGCCATGCGTTTCTCCTAAAGATTTAAAAACTGGGCGCCACCCTGGCCGTTTTTTTCAACCCCCGCTCCCTCGGCAGATGCCGCATGAGCCCAATGTTGCAAAAAACCCGAAAGTCCCCCTCAAAACGAACAAGGCGTTCCCATTGGCGTCGAGTGTACGACCTTAACGGTTGAATTCAAGCCATCGCTCTCGCCGTGCTGCGTGTCTACAGAGCAAACGCATGATTTCATACGCCAAATTTATTTCACTTTTTTGCATGTTTTACTGATGTTCCGCACCTCCCCATAAATAGTGAGGTGCTTCTCATGCGAATCTGGCATGGTTTCAAGGTCTCGAATCATCTTACCCCATGCCACATATGGAAAAATAATATGCGCGCCTACCGTGTTAACGAATTCAATATTGCTCCGACTATCGCGCTAGTTGACATGGCTTCACCCAAGCGCGGGGAAGTTGCAGTGGAAATACACGCCTGCGGGTTGAACTTTGCCGATCTCCTTCTGCTTTCTGGTCGTTATCAGGATACCCCTGCCCTCCCCTTTACGCCGGGCCTGGAATTGGCAGGCGTAATACAGGCGATAGGCCCTGATGTTGACGGGTTGGCAATTGGCGACCGGGTGGCCGTATTTTCTGGTCAGGGCGGGTTGGCCGAAGCCGGCGTGTTTCCAGCAGATCGTGTGGCACGGATCCCGGACGAGATGTCCTTTGTCGATGCGGCGGCGTTTCAGATCGCCTATGGCACGGGCCTGGTTGCGCTGGACCATTGCGCGCGGTTGCAACCGGAAGAGACACTGTTGGTCACAGGAGCCGCCGGCGGCGTTGGACTGACGGCGGTAGAAATCGGCAAACGGATGGGGGCGCGGGTCATTGCCCATGCACGCGGCGCTGAAAAGCTGGCTGTCGCCCAAGCTGCTGGCGCTGATCATCTGATCGATGCCAGCGAAGATCTGCGTCAGGCAGTCAAAGATCTGGGGGGCGCTGATGTGGTCTATGACGCCATTGGCGGCGAGGTCTGGAAAGCCGCTTTTCGCGCCACCAACCCCGGCGGGCGACTGCTGCCTATTGGCTTTGCCGGAGGTGAGGTGCCACAGATCCCGGCCAATCACTTACTGGTCAAAAACCTCAGTGTGATCGGATTCTATTTTGGCGGCTACCTGAAGAGCCACCCGTTGGTGGTGCGGGGTGCAATTGAACGGCTGATTGGTTGGTACAAGGACGGATCACTTCGTCCACATGTCAGCCATGTTTTGCCACTGGACCAGACCGACGCGGCCCTTGAGTTGCTGCGCAGTCGCAAGGCCACAGGTAAGGTAGTGATCACCCTACGGGCGTGAACGGGGCGAGGTGCCAGATCGCCACGCCAGACTTATCGCCACTCAGGGATTACACAAGCATATAGGCGGCGATCTCTGTGCCCCCGCCTCTTTATCCGTCGGGATCGGCGCCAACCCCCGCGGCTGGGGTTAAGCAGCCGTCCAATGTGACTGAGCAGCTGCCAGCGGAGCGCTGATATTCTGAAAGGCCTTGCGTACCAGAAAGGCCAGCTCGCTCACCATAGGCGACCCCGAGGTCTCTGCGCCATAGAGATTGATCAGCTGCACCGGCAGTTCGGGCAGGTTGCCCGCGTGGTCGATCTGCACCAGATGCGGCGGCTCGGTGCCCTCTATCATGGTGTGGATCGCCAAATCCGCGCTCACCGTCGCTTCGATGGTGCGGTCGCTGTCGGTCTCGACCACCATGTCCCAGGCAATTCCAGCGACATCCAGCGCCCCAACCACCTTGGGGCGGAAGGTGCAGTAGCGGCCAAACGCCAGTTTAAGCGGACGTTGCCGCCAGGCCGACCCATTCGGGGCACCAATCCAGCACAGCGGACGTTCGGCCAGCGTTTCTCCATTTTCAGAGGTGGTGGTTTCGGTGGTCAGGATCAGATCACATTCGCCGCGCGAAAACTGTTCCTTCAACGAGCGGGTAAAGCTTGAGATCAACTGCACCTTCACCCGTGGAAAAGACGCGTTGAAACGTTGCAGCACCTGCGGGATGGCCGGGTAGACAATATCATGTGGCACACCAAGGACGATTTCGCCTTCATAGGCCTGATCCGTCAGACGCCCAATCACCTCGTCATTCAGGGCAACCATGCGTCGCGCATAGGCCAAGAGCTGCTCTCCAGAGGCGGTAAGCGCAATGGTGCGGCCAGAGCGGTCCAGCAGTTGCAGGCCAAGCAACTCTTCCAGACGCTTAAGCTGCATCGACACCGCAGATTGGGTCAGATGCAGAAACCCAGCAGCGCGGGTAACACCGCCATTGTCAGCGACCGCCACAAACGACCGCAGCGTGGTGATATCCAAATTTCGCATCATCACACTCCTTGATGATTGAGATCATAAACATTCGTTTTCAATATCAAACACAGCAAGGCATATATATCAACATAATTGATAGCAAAGCGATCCATCATCAGCGATCCAGAAAAGGACACAAAATATGACCTATATGGACAACAGCCTCTGCTCCAGCGCCTGCAGCACCCCCACCCCGCGCCGTTCAGTTTTTGCCGCCATTGGACAGCGCCTGGCAATTCGCCGCGAACGTCGGATGCTGGCGCAGCTAGACCAGAGCGCCCTCAACGACATGGGTATTAGCAAGGATGCGGCAGACGTCGAATCCCGGCGCAAAATTTGGGACGCACCAAGCAACTGGAGTCGCTAAACAAAACGGCACCAAAAAAATCTTGCGCCTTGTGCAAGCTACCAAAAAGGTCCGCTAAGCGGGCCTTTTTTGGATGCGCCCCCCTTCCCGAGGTCGGGCCATTGGCCTGGCGATTGCTGCGGCACAACAGGGTCGCCCGGTATCTCTTTAATCTCCCGCTCTAACATCCGACCGATAGCCCCTCGTGAAATCTACGGTCTGAAGATTTCGCGCACATAGAATTCTTTGAAGTTAAAGCGATAGCGATGCTATTGGACAATAGATTTTCACATTTGCGTCAGCGGATTACACATGCAGCCCCGAAGATTTTTCTCGCACTGGTTCTTACTCTCGTGTCCACGACGGCTTCAACAGCGCAAAACAAGTATGATGCTTTCTGGGGCCAGTTCATGGCGGCAGCCTTGATTGCAGATACTTGCAGGGGTGTACAAAGGTCTTCAGGCCATGGTGCTGTATCCATCGGTGTCGCCAGTGATGGTTTGCGCGAGCAGCGGCTACTGCGTGTACTCTACTACGGAAACGAAAAAAAGCTGACACACTTGGGGCATACAACCCTGGCCATGAGCAACGTAAGCACTGACGAACCGCAAAACCTGTGCCGCTTTGCGCGCAAAGTTGCACGCACGGATGACAAAATCGGCCGTTTTCTGAGAGTGAATTGAAAACACAGCCGTCGATTCACGCCGGGATACAACCGAAAGTTCCAGCGGCCTGCCGCTCATACAATTTGAACCAAGAAAATCCGCTCTGCTTAAGAGCCGCGTGGGTATTCACCCCTTTTGAAAACGCGCGGCCCTGCCGCTTACTCTCGCGGAACGTCAGCCGGGTTTGGCCCGTAGCCGAAGGCAGACCCAACCTTAAGGCATATTTGTCGACAACCGTGCCAAATCTTTGATCTTCAGCCCAGACTTGCCGCGCCCCTTACAGGCCCTCTTGGCTTTCCCAGTCGATTTCTGGCTGTTGACCGATAAGGCCATACGGGTTGTGATCACCGTCATTGATGTAATAGCCAAACCGGATCTCATCAAAATCAACCGTCTGGCGGATGCCCGGCATTTGAAAGATACGACGGGTAAATTGCCACAAGTTTGGATACTCCACCAATCTTTTGCGTGTGCAGCGAAAATGTGTTGCGTAGACAGTGTCAAACCGTACGAGCGTTGCAAAAAGCCTGATATCAGCTTGCGTGAGCGCGTCTCCGAATAGGAACGGCTGCCCATCCAGCCGGGTTTCCAACTGATCGAGCGTGTCAAACACAGTGTTGACCGCCTGATCATACTCATCCTGTCTCTGCGATTTTCCAGCCCGATAGACCGCATTGGACAACCCATCAAAGATATACTGTTTCAGCTCGGTGATTTCGGAGTGCAGCTGTGCTGGGCAGAGGTCAATATGCGCGCTTAATACATCGAATGCCGCCATGATATCTGCGGAGGAGTTTGAAAGAATGTTGCCCAGTTTTGCATCCCACAGCACGGGAACCGTTGAACGGCCCGTATAAGTGGCGATCGTTGATGTATAGAACTGATGCACATGTTGAAATTCGGAACGATTGGGAAGTGGTCCACCGGGCAAAAGCCCATATCCTTCGCGTCGCGGCCCACCGGCCCATTGAATATCCACGGTATCCATCAGCCCGCCAAGAACCAGCGCTATAACCGCACCATGTGACCACGGGCAGCTTGCTGACGCGATCAGAAAGAATCGGTCACGTTCTGTGCCAATCTGCTCCAGGACCTGCGCGTCAATCGACGTCGGGAGGGCACTTTGCTCGCGACGGTACATGCCTAACACCATAGATTGATCGGCAGCATCGTCCCATTTTCCGTCGATCAACATGCCCATATGTCTAAATACCCCTGTATGTTTCGGTGCACGTTATCAGTGCGTCGTTGCGACTGAAAGCAGCCGTCCGCACAGCCGCAGCGCCATGCCGTATTATCTGCACAACCGGCCCGGCCAATTGCGATCACAAACATCCTGCACATATCTGAGCCCATTCCAGCCGGGCACGTCGCTGATGACACCAGCCCGCATCATCGGTGATTGTGGCCTTCGGCGGCCAACATCCTCCCCATCCGACATTTTTTGTCGATAATAGCGCCGAAACTTCAATCTACAGGCTTGAACCGCGCCCCTGTTCACCCGATATTTGCAGGGAACGGCAGTTCTCTGCACCCAGTGGGGCAACTGCGCGAGGGAGCTTTCAAGACGGAGACCATGATACATGGCACAGTTTGACACCATCCGGTCCGCAGCAGGCGCACGCTCTGCCGAGATCGATGCGGGCCTGCGCGCCCACATGAACAAGGTCTACGGCACCATGGCCGTGGGCACATTCATCACCTTTCTGGCAGCCTGGGCCATCTCCGGCCTGGCCGTCACCACCGACCCTGCGAATGCCGCCGCTCAGCTGAGCGCTGACAAATATCTGACAAGCCTTGGCTACGCGCTCTATGGGTCGCCCCTGAAATGGGTGATCATGTTCGCGCCGCTGGCCTTTGTGTTCGGCATCAGTGCAGGCATCAACCGCATGTCTGCCGCCACCGCTCAACTGGTGTTCTATGTCTTTGCCACCGTGATGGGGCTGTCGATCAGCTCCATCTTCCTGGTGTTCACAGGGCAGTCGATTATTCAGGTGTTCCTGATCACCTCTATTGCCTTTGCGGGTCTGTCACTGGTTGGTTACACCACCAAGAAAGACCTCTCCGGCATGGGCACCTTCTTGATCATGGGGCTGATCGGTCTGATCGTAGCCTCGATCGTCAATATGTTCCTGGCGTCTTCTGCCATGGCATTTGCGATTTCGGTTATCGGCGTGCTGATCTTTGCCGGTCTCACCGCCTATGACACCCAGCGGATCAAGAATGAGTATCTGCAGCACGCCCACATGGGCGACCAGGAATGGCTTGGCAAAGCTGCCATCATGGGCGCACTGAGCCTCTATCTGGACTTCATCAATATGTTCATGATGCTGCTCCAACTGCTTGGAAACCGCGAATAACGCACCTTTTTCCAAACTTAAGCACGACCGGGGCGGATCATCACGATCCGCCCTTTTTCTTTGTGCAGTGTCAGCCTTCGATGCGCCACACTGCACAACACCCATGTTATTGATTTGAGACCCTTATGGATTTGATCGACATTCCCCCAACCGACGCCCATCGCCTGGTGCCGCTGCTGCAAAAGCTGCAGGCGCTGCATGTGACCCACCAGCCAGGCCGCTATGCAGCCAACCCCAGCGATGCCGCCCTGACCAACTGGCTGGGGGATTGGCTCACAGACGAGAGCCTGACCGCACGCGCTGCTGTCAGCCCGACAGGCGCTATCATGGGCTACATCATCTATGGGATCGAAGAGCGCCCAGCCCTCCCCGTGCGCCGCGCTGAGACCCGCGCCATGCTGCATCATATCGCTGTCGCGGACAGCTGGCAGCGAATGGGGGTGGGAACAGCCCTGATTGCGGAAATGAAGCGCGCTGTAAACGCGCAGGGCATCAACATTATTGCCACCACATACGCGCCGTTTAATACCGCCTCGGCCGCACTGATGGCGCGCATGGGGTTACGGCCAGTCATGACAACGGCAGAGTGGCGCGGCGAGTCATAGCACTGAGCAGGGCTGTCGCACGCCCTGACACCCCCAACCGAGAACAGCTCAACAGGGTGCCAGCCCAGTTCCTGAATATCCTATAGAAAAGCAGGAGGCAGCCCCACCGCTGCCTCCTGCCCTGGCGGCTCCCCCGAGCCAGCCGACGGTGCTGTAAGAACCTGAGACCAGCGCTTCTGGCTTGGCGTCTCGGGCCCACTCTCACCCACTTCTAAGGACCCTATGTCGGGGTCAAATGTGGCAATTTCAGGCCGCAACGACGCTGTGCAGGTGATTTCGTTTACCAAATTTTCATAAAATTTGCATGTTCAACACAGCACAGCCCCACAAAATACAGCCCCAGCCAAACGAAAAAGGGCCGCACTATGGTGCGACCCTTCTAGTCAACTGTCCCGAATACCGGGTGATATCGCGGCGCAAGGCTGCGCGATATCGAGAGGCTTATTTGATTTTGCCTTCTTTGTACTCAACGTGCTTGCGCACGACCGGGTCATACTTACGCACAACCATTTTCTCGGTCATGGTGCGTGCGTTTTTCTTGGTCACGTAGAAGTGGCCCGTGCCCGCGGTCGAGTTCAGGCGGATCTTGATTGTGGTCGGCTTCGCCATGGTATTCTCCTGCGTCCGAAAAGGCAGGGGCCTCTCGGTAAATTCCTATATGAGGGTGCGCTTTTACCTGCACCACCCCGCGAGTCAATAGGATTCGAGGGGTTAATTTGCGCAGAGGGCCTGTAAGCCGGATTTTGTTCCAGGGCCAAGGCCCCTTCGACGACCATTCATCTAGGATGCACATTGCTGCGCACCTCCAGCTGCCAACCCGACCCCTCTTGGCCAAAACATGCCTAGCGGCGGTATCGGCTTGCGCCGACCGGCCCGCGCGGGGGTCCTATTTGGCATTGCTCCCGGTGGGGCTTGCCATGCCGCCCCTGTTGCCAGCGGCGCGGTGGGCTCTTACCCCACCGTTTCACCCTTACCCGCATGGGATCACCTGACAGGCAGGCGCACGCGGGCGGTCTGTTTTCTGTGGCGCTCTCCGTCAGATCGCTCTGCCCGGGCGTTACCCGGCACCGTCGTTTTGTAGAGTCCGGACTTTCCTCGTGACGCCTTGCGGCCTCCCGCGGCCATCCAGCCCTCTGCGCCCTGATCGCCTAGAAACAACCGCGTCCCGCGTCAAGCAGATTGTGCCCCGTAAGAACGAAGATGGAGCGTTGCCCCTCTTGCCCCCCTCAGGGGCGGGACCAAGTCACCCCAGGATATTTTCGCCAGAAGATGGCCAGAAGATGGGCGGAGCAAGAATTACCTTTAGGGGTTGTCAGGCCAGAGCAGTTGCACATCCGCCTCGCTCAATGGTCCACGTTGCCAGGCGCGAAACCTCAGACGCACCGCTTGCAGCAATGTGTTGTCATCGACATCTGCAGTAAAGCCGCGTGCCCGCGCAAGGGTGCGAAAGCGGTCCATCCGCGCGCCGGACGCCTGCGCGATGGGAGGCGCAGCCCCCGTGACCTCCGGCACAGGCGCCGCCAGTCCTTGCCGCGCCAGACGCGCCCAGTCAAAACGCGGGCCGGGATCAGATTTGCGGCCGGGCGCCATGCAGGAATGACCGATCACCCCTGTCGGTGAGATATTCCAACGTTGCAGGATAGCGCTCAGGAGCGTTTCCAATCGGGTCATCTGCGGCGCGGAGAACGGATGATTGCCACGATTGTCGAGTTCGATACCGATGGAGCGGGAGTTGATATCTGTCTGCCCACACCATTCGCCCGCACCCGCGTGCCAGGCGCGGTCGGCCTCGCGTACCATTTGCCAAAGCGTACCATCGCCGCCAATCAGATAATGGGCCGAAACCTCCCACTGAGGATCACACAGACGCCCGAGCGCGGCTGCGGAGCTGTCCATCGCGGTGTAGTGCAGCACAACAAGATGCGGTCTCAGCCCATCGCGACGTGCACCGAAATTTGGGCTGGGATGCCAGATGGCGCCCTGCCTTTTTTGATGTTTTGGAGATGCCTGGGACATGAGGCGGCTCTGGCCTCAGTTCTGCACAGCCAGTCGATAAGGGGCCGGATCCCAGCCACAGGCATAGCCGTCGCCATCCGGGTCCAGCGCCTTGCGGTCGCGTTTGGGGCCACCGGCCTCAAGAAAGGCAATTTGGGCCAATTCAGGCGATGCATACCCTGCGCAATTGCGCGACGACCGTGCGGCCAGATTGATGCCCGAGCGGGAATAGATGCGCTGTCCGCGCGGGTTGGAAGTGCTCAGCGCGTAACGCACGATATTGGGGTCCTGGCTGCCGCTGCGGGTGGGCACCGCGGTCGGGTTGACCACCTGATACTGGGACCGTTGACGCGCCAAACGCTCGGCGTCGCTTTCGATGCTTTGACGCGAGGCGACGGCATCAAAATCATTCTCATCCGAAATGCCTGGATTGCCGACAATTGCTGGGGCCGGATTCGATGGGCTGGCCTCAATCGGGGCGCTGCCGGAATTGCCGCTTGCCGCTGCCAGAGCTGCCGCCGTTTCACGGGCGATGTCATCACCGCTGCCAGAGGTGACAGGCGATGAACTGCCAAAGTTCCCCGCCCCAGTGGTACGGGCTGCCACACGCGGTGCAGGTTGCACGCTGCGTGGCAATGGTTCACTGGCGACGCGCGCCGGTGGCACAAGCGGATCGCCGTTGATTGTGGTGCCCGATGCGGGGGCACCATCAAAGGGGCTGGAGCCAAATCCCGCTTCAGGCCCGCTTTCGGGAACCTGTGGCTGGCACGCGGCCAGCAGAACAAGGCTGCTGGTCGCCAAGATGGACCGAAATACACGCATGATCACCACCTGTTGGTTCTGCTCAGATCAGAACTGGGTCTACCACCATTGACCGGGCTTGGCCACAAAGCCAGCCGCCCCTTCCAGCGCATAGGCCGTATTCAGCAGATCGCCCTCTTCCCACGGACGACCAATCAGCTGAAGACCCAGCGGCAGCCCCTTGGCGTCGATACCAGTCGGGACCGAAATGCCGGGCAGACCGGCGAGGTTCACGGTGACGGTAAAGACGTCATTGAGATACATCTGCACCGGGTCAGCATCGGTCATCTCACCCAGACCAAAGGCCGAAGACGGTGTCGCAGGTGTCAGGATGGCATCGATACCCTGGGCGAACACATTTTCGAAGTCTTTCTTGATCAGGGTACGTACCTTGCGCGCGCGATTGTAGTAGGCGTCGTAGAACCCCGCAGACAGCACATAGGTGCCGACCATCACGCGGCGCTGCACCTCATGGCCGAACCCAGCCGCGCGGGTCTTTTCATACATTTCGGTGATGCCATCGCCACCTTCCAGCGTTGCGCGCTGACCGTAGCGCACGCCGTCGTAGCGTGCGAGATTCGACGAGGCCTCCGCCGGGGCGATCACGTAATAAGCGGGCAGCGCGTATTTGGTATGCGGTAGAGAGATATCAATGATCTCGGCACCGGCAGCGCGCAGCATCTCGGCGCCTTCTGACCACAGCTTCTCGATCTCACCCGGCATACCATCCATGCGGTATTCGCGGGGGATGCCGATTTTCTTGCCCTTGACGTCGCCTGTCAGCATCGCCTCAAAATTCGACACAGCCAGATCGGCGCTGGTGCTGTCCTTGGGGTCATGACCACACATGGTTTCCAGCATCATCGCTGCATCGCGCACCGATTTGGTCATCGGACCGGCCTGATCCAGTGAGGAGGCAAAGGCCACCACACCCCAGCGCGAGCAGCGACCGTAGGTGGGTTTGATGCCGGTGATGCCGGTAAAGGCCGCAGGCTGGCGAATCGAACCACCGGTGTCGGTGCCGGTTGCCGCCAGACAGAGATCCGCCGCAACAGCCGCAGCAGACCCGCCGGACGACCCGCCGGGTGTCAGTGCCGAGTCGTCATTGCCGCGCCGCCAGGGGCTGACAACATCGCCGTAGGCCGATGTCTCATTCGATGAGCCCATGGCAAATTCATCCATGTTCAGCTTGCCCAGCATGACCGAACCCGCATCCGCCAGCTGCTGCGAAACAGTGGATTCATATTCGGGCTTGAATCCGTCTAGGATCTTGGACGCCGCCTGCGAGGGTACTCCCTTGGTACAAAACAGATCCTTGATCCCAATCGGCAGGCCACACATAGCAGGCGCGTCACCGGCCTGAATGCGGACATCCGCAGCCTTGGCGCGTTCCATCGCCAGCTCAGGTGTCTTGTGCACAAATGCATTGAGCGCATCTGCCGCGTCAATCGCCTTGAGACAGGCTTCGGTCAGCTCAACCGATGTGGTTTCGCCCTTGCGCAGCGCATCGCGGGCTTCGGACAATGTGAGTTTGTTCAGTTCAGTCATGTCTTATTCAACCACCTTGGGCACTGCAAAAAAGCCTTCGCGGGCATCGGGGGCATTGGCCAGGATTTTGTCCTGCTGGCCGCCATCCGTAACCTCATCTACCCGGCGTTTAAGACGTTGGGGCGTGACCGAGGTCATCGGCTCCACGCCGTCTACGTCCACCTCATTCAGCTGTTCAATAAAGCCAAGGATCGTGTTGAACTCATCTGCCAGTGCAGGCAGCGCGTCCTCTTCGACCTTGATACGGGCCAGTTTGGCCACTTTGGCGGCGGTGCTTTGGTCAATCGACATGGAAACCCTCATCTCGTGTTAGCACGCATTTACCGCTGCACTGCCGTCGCCGCAAGCCTATGGGCGCGCTAATCACAGTTTGCAGAGGTCAACCTGTAGATTTTCCCCGATGCTGCGCTAGGCTATAGCAAAGAACAAAAGCAGCGAAGCAGGAGAGACACACGATGCGGATCATCTGGCTGGGACACGGCAGTTTTCGTATTGAGACGGAGGAGCAGGTGCTACTGATCGACCCATGGTTAACCGGCAACCCGATGCTGGACTATGGCCAACAGGACGCTGCTGTAACAGGTGCAACGCATATCGTCCTCACGCATGCGCATTTTGATCACGTCATCGACGTATTGGCGCTGGCGCGGCGGCTGGATGTGCCGATCGTTGGTCAATATGATCTGATGGGCGTCTGGGGTGAGACTGAAGATGTGACCACCATCGGTTTCAACAAGGGGGGCACGGTCAATTTGGACGGGCCACGCCTGGCCATGGTGCCTGCATCACATAGTTCGACCTTTACCACGCAGGAAGGATTGCGCACCGGCGGCACCGAGGTGGGGTATATGCTGATGAGCGAGGGGCGCATTCTGTATATTTCAGGCGACACCGGGATAATGGCCGATATGGACTGGATGGGGGATTACTACAAACCGGATATCGGCATTATCAGCGCAGGCGGGCATTTCACCATGGATATGGCGCAGGTTGCCTATGCAGCGAAACGCTACTTCGACTTTAAGACACTGATCCCGTGCCATTACCGCACCTTCCCGATCCTGGAGCAAAGCGCGGCCAGCCTGGCAGAGGCGCTGCCTGATGTGCAAGTGATCGAACCGCAGGTATTGGAAGCCATCACCCTTTAATCGAGTGCGTCGGCCTAGTCCATAAACTGCCACGCAGATCCGGTCTGGCCGGGTGCCGCGCTGCCGCTAAATGGCGGTGCGGTTAGGCGGTGCGGTTAGCATGAGTAAAATCAATATGCCGTGGAGATCCCCCGTCAGCCAACTGCGGGCGAGGTGAAACCGGCACGGGCCTCGGCGGCCTTGATCCGGCAGATGCAGCCAGTCGCGTGATCATTGACCAACCCCATGGCCTGCATGAAAGCGAACATGGTAGTGGGGCCGACAAATTTCCAGCCGCGTTTCTTCAGCTCTTTTGACAGGGCGATTGACTGCGGCGTGACAGATGCCGTTTGCGGCGGCACTTGTTCATCCGGTCCGGGTTCATAGCGCCAGAAAAACGCCGCCAGAGATCCTTCGACCTCGACCATCTCGGCGGCGCGTTTTGCGTTATTGATCACCGCTTCGATCTTTCCACGGTGGCGTATGATGCCTGCATCTTGCAGCAGACGGTCCACATCCTGCGCGCCAAATTCAGCTATGCGGCTCCAGTCGAAGCCGTGAAAAGCGACTCGGAAATTCTCGCGTTTGGCCAGGATGGTTCGCCAGCTGAGACCGGACTGAAAACTCTCCAGACAGATCTTCTCAAATAGGCGCTTATCATCTGCTACGGGATAGCCCCATTCGTCATCGTGATACGGTAAAAATTCCGGGACAGACCCGGCCCAACCACAGCGCAACTGCCCGTCGGGTGCCAAAAACTCCGTGCTCATGACCGACCGTCCTCATCTCATTATGGTGCCAGACCGTCACGCTACGGGCGAGACCATAACCGGGTCAAGCACCACCGGAGCGGCGCGTGCCAAAGAAGTCCTTGAGCAGGGTTTCGGCTGCACTGGCGCTGATCCCCTCATAGACCTCGGGCGTGTGATGGGCTTGCGGATGGGAGAACACACAGGCCCCATGGGCGACACCGCCGGATTTCGGATCCGAGGCACCGTAGTAAACGCGGCCAATGCGGGCGGCGGCAAGGGCGGCGGCACACATCGCGCAGGGTTCCAGCGTCACATAAAGATCATAGCCAGTCAGCCGCTCCGATCCCGCAGCGGCACAGGCCTCACGGATCACCAACACCTCGGCATGGGCAGTCGGGTCGCTCAGCTCGCGGGTGCGATTTCCAGCCCTGGCAGCGATTTGACCGTCCGGGGCGATCAGTACGGCACCCACGGGCACCTCGCCACGCGCGGCGGCGGCGCGGGCCTCGGTAAGGGCTATATCCATGTATGAACGAAATGGCATGCTCTCTCCCTGCCCCAGAATGGGAGCTTTCGCAACTGCGTGGAATGATCTATGGCCTCAGTATGAGCAAAACACCATCTTCCCCCAAAGGCCAGCGCCCCGGCACGGCCAAACCAGCCCGCAACACACGCCCTGCTTCGGCAAAGGCAGGCAAGACGTCGGCTGACACGCCCGCCACCGGTGATGGCCCCGAAGGCGACCGCATCGCCAAGGTTCTGTCGCGCGCAGGCGTTGCGTCGCGGCGCGAGGCCGAGCGGATGATCGCCGAAGGGCGCGTTGCGGTGAACGGCAAGGTCATCGACAGCCCGGCGCTGAACGTGGTGCTGGGCAAGGATCGGATCGTGGTGGATGGCAACCCGATGCAGGATCCCGAACCGCCGCGCCTATGGATGTACCACAAACCCTCAGGTCTGGTGACCACGACAAATGATGAGCTGGACCGCCGGACAATCTTTGACGCCCTGCCGGAGGATATGCCGCGCGTGATGACTGTAGGTCGGCTTGACCTCAATTCAGAGGGACTGCTGCTTCTGACCAACGATGGCGGCATCAAGCGCCAGCTCGAGCTGCCGTCTACTGGCTGGCTGCGCCGCTACCGCGTGCGTATCAACGGCCGCCCAAAAGACACCGATTTCGAGCCATTGCGTCAGGGTTTGGTGATCGAGGGAGAGCGCTTTCAGCCGATGACCGTGGCGCTGGATCGCCAGCAAGGCGCAAACGCCTGGCTGACAATTGGCCTGCGCGAAGGCAAAAACCGCGAGATCCGCCGCGCCATCGAAGACATTGGTTTTACCGTGAACCGCCTGCTGCGCCTGTCTTACGGCCCCTTCCAGCTGGGCAATCTGAAGCCGGGCGAGGTCGAAGAACTGCGCCCACGCGTGGTGCGGGATCAGCTCGGACTTGCCGCCCCAGAAACTGAAGAAGACGAAAAACCCAAGCGCCCTGTGCGTCAACGCCCCGGTGCGGGCAAACCCGGCCCGAAGCCAGGTGCCAAACCAGATTTCAAATCAGGCGGTAAGCCGGGCGGAAAACCAAGTGGGAAACCGTCAGGTCGCTCCTTTGGCTCCGCTGATAGGTCGAGCGAGAAGCCCGGCGACCGGTCTGGAGCCCGCCCTGCTGGCAAACCCGGCGGAAAATTTGCAGGCAAAGGTAAAGCATCTGATCGGTTTGCCGGAAAATCCGAAGGTAAGCCCACGGGCCGGACCGCTGATCGCACGTCAGACAGACCTGGTGGCAAACCCGCAGGCAAATTCGGAAGCAAACCGGGTGGCAAACCCGGCAGCAAGTTCGGCGGCAAACCCTCTGGTGGCGGCACGGGTCGCGATGGCGGTCGGGACACGGGTCGAGGACCCACGCCACGCAGTGGTGGTAAACCGCCGCGCCGCTAAGCCGCTCGCGACACGAAGTTGCGTCCACGATTTCAGAGTTCCCCCTAGCAAGATGACGCTGCATATCCTAAGTTTCCAATTGCTTGCAGCGCTCATATTGGGGGAACAGACGTGCAGAAACTCGCCTTTGTGGCCTTGTTGATCCTGATGATTGGCCTGGCAACCGGCTGGCTGGTCGGAGGCTGACCCCATGGCACAACGTTTTGGCGGCAAATACAGCCCTGATGGCCGCGACACCGGGGCAGATGAATCTCCCACCTCCGGGAACACCACCTCCAGCGCCAACAGCTATCGCAGCGCCAAAGTTGATCCAGTCGGCATGCGCGCCAATCTGATGGCACTGCCTGCGGGGCTGGTGGCCCTGATGTCTGTCTTCTCGGATGCGGCTGGTCTGGCGTTTGGCTTGCTTGCCGCAGCGACGTGGGCCGGATCAGCCTATCTGCTGCGCGATGGCCTGCGGGCTGAAGCCGCCTATAATGATCGCAAAGTTGCCCGCCGCCCTGCCCTGCCACGCAAGATCCTGGCGGCGTTACTCTGCGGTACCGGTGCCTTGTTTGCTGTCTGGCGGCAGGACCCCGGCGCACTCAGCGCGCTGATTTATGCCGCTGCGGCGATTGGCCTGCATCTGGCGGCCTTTGGCCTTGATCCCCTGCGGGGCAAGGGCACTGAAGGCATTGATGATTTCCAGCGTGACCGCGTTGCCCGTGTTGTGGACGAAGCCGAAACCTATCTCTCCGCAATGCAGGATGCCGCCCTGCGCGCCCGCGACCGCAAAGTCGAGCAGCAGGTTGAGGCCTTTCAGGAGGTGGCACGCGACCTCTTTCGTACAGTTGAGGAAGACCCCCGCGATCTGACCGGCGCGCGGCGCTACCTCACCATCTATTTGATGGGCGCGCGCGATGCGACCATCAAATTCGCCGATATTTATACCCGCAGTGGCGACACTCAGGCCCGGCAGGATTTTCTAGCCCTGCTGACTGACCTGGAACAGAACTTCGCCGCCCGCACCCGTAAGATGCTGATGGAGGATCGCACCGATCTAACCGTTGAAATCGACGTGCTGCGGGATCGTTTGCAGCGCGAGGGCGTTCATCTGGACACCCGCTGACACAGCCATAAGGAATTTGCACATGTCCGAGACCATTCAGAAAAAGGCCGCCAAAGAGACCCAGCTGATCTCAGAGGTCACCGCCATCACCCTTCCCGAACCGATGGCCGAAGTCCAGCCGCTGGAACAGGCCGATGCGGCGACCAGTGCCGATATCCGCGAGCGGATGGCGCAGATTGACATGTCAGACAGCAACTCGATCATCAACTTCGGTTCTGGCGCACAGACCGAATTGCAAGTGATCAGCCAAGCAATGCTGACCGATGTACGCAACAAGGATGTCGGCCCCGCCGGTGACAGCCTGCGCAATATTGTGACCACCATCCGCGGTTTTTCCGTGTCGGAACTGGATGTGCGCCGCAAGCGCAGTTTCTGGGAGCGTCTGCTGGGTCGCGCCGCGCCTTTCGCCAAATTCACCGCCCGATTTGAGGATGTGCAGGGCCAGATCGACCGGATTACCGATAATCTCCTTAGTCATGAGCATCAGCTGCTCAAGGATATCAAATCGCTGGATCTGCTCTATGCCAAAACGCTGAGCTTCTATGATGAGCTGGCGCTTTATATCGCCGCTGGTGAGGCCAAGCTGGCCGAGCTGGATGCCAATGAGATCCCCGCCCTGGAAGCCGCTGTCGCCGCCGCGGCTGAGAGCGACCAGGTGATGCGCGCGCAGGAGTTGCGCGACATGCGCGCCGCCCGCGACGATCTGGAGCGCCGGGTGCATGATCTGAAACTGACCCGTCAGGTCACCATGCAGTCGCTGCCCTCAATCCGTCTGGTGCAGGAAAACGACAAATCCCTGGTGACCAAGATCAACTCAACGCTGGTGAACACCGTGCCACTTTGGGAGACCCAGCTGGCGCAGGCTGTCACCATCCAGCGCTCTGCCGAGGCGGCGGCTGCCGTGCGCGATGCCAATGACCTGACAAATGAGCTGTTGACCTCCAACGCCGCCAACCTGCGCGAAACCAACAAGGTGATCCGTCAGGAAATGGAGCGCGGCGTTTTCGACATCGAAGCAGTGAAGCAGGCCAATGCCGATCTGATCGGCACCATTCAGGAAAGCCTGCAAATCGCCGATGACGGCAAGGCCAAACGCGCCGCAGCTGAGGTAGACCTGAAGAAGATGGAAGCAGAATTGCGCGACACGCTGGCCGCAGCCAAGGCGCGTCGAGACGGTGTTGGCGATACAGCAGCTACGGCGGTCCCCGGCACCGCATGAGCAAGGCCCACACAATATCGCAGCATCGCCCCCGGCGGCGGCTGATCCCGGCGCTGGTCGGCCCCCTCATCGGGGCCGCCCTGCTTATGGGGTGTGATCCATTGGCAGAACGCACGTCGCTGGTGCCGCCAACGCGCCCTGCCAACCTGCCCCCGCAGCCCAAACCGCCCTCTGACGAGAGCCAGCGCTTGGCTCGCTACTACGGCGCCTTACAGCAGGATCTGCTGACCCGTGGGCTATTGCGGACGGATGGTGGCGGACCCGAGACCCCCTATGATGCAGATGATCTGCGCAGGAACTTTGAGCAGATCGCCTTTTATGACGAATACGGCAGCGGCAATCTGCGCACCTCCGGCGCGCTGGGACGGTGGGACGGGCCGGTACGACTGAGGGCCGACTTCGGCCCCTCGGTCGGCGCCGAACAGCAGCAGAAAGACCGCTCAACGTTGGAGGCATATGCCGCCCGTCTGACCCGTATCACCGGTCATCCGATCAGTACGACAACCAGCCGCGCACGCGCCAATTTCAACGTGATCTTCGCTGGTGCTGATGACAGTGCCTATGTTGCCGGGCGGGTGCGGGACATCCTGCCGTCGATCAGCGACGCCGACCTTCAGGTCTTCTCCAACCCGCCGCAAAGCTATTATTGTCTGGTGCGCGCTGGCGGGCTGCAAGCGGATCCCTCCTCCTATATGCGCGGAGTGGCTCTTATCCGCGCGGAACACCCCGATCTGGCCCGCCGGAGCTGTATCCACGAGGAAATCGCTCAGGGCCTTGGCCTGCGCAACGACAGTCCGCACGCGCGTCCCTCAATCTTCAACGATGACGACGAATTTGCGCTGCTCACCAGCCAGGACGAAAAGCTTCTGCAGATCCTGTATGATCCACGTCTGCGCCCCGGCATGTCCGCCGATGAGGCCCGCCCGATCGTGCAAACAATCGCCTATGATATCATGGGGGAACCGCAGTAGCGGCCCCGCATTTGCCGACCCTGATGCTCTGGCATCGCCGAACAAGGATGAAGACAATGGGTATTTTTGACTTTCTCAAGGGAGAGTTCATCGACGTCATCCACTGGACCGACGACACCAATGACACGCTGGTCTGGCGCTTTGAGCGCGAAGGCCATGCGATCAAATACGGCGCCAAGCTGACGGTCCGCGAAGGTCAGGCGGCGGTCTTTGTCCATGAGGGTCAGCTGGCGGATGTCTTCACCCCCGGTCTCTACATGCTGGAGACCAACAATATGCCGATCATGACGACGTTGCAGCATTGGGACCACGGGTTTCAGTCGCCGTTCAAATCCGAGATCTATTTCGTCGACACCACCCGGTTCAATGATCTGAAATGGGGTACCAAGAACCCGATCATGGCGCGGGACCCGGAGTTCGGTCCCGTTCGCTTGCGTGCCTTTGGCACCTATAGCATCCGGGTGGTGGACCCGGCCCGGTTCCTGACCGAGATCGTCGGCACCGATGGTGAATTCACCATGGATGAAATCTCCTTCCAGATCCGCAACATTATCGTTCAACAGGCGAGCCGGGTGCTGGCAGGGTCCGGCATCCCGGTGCTGGACATGGCGGCGAATACTGCGGATCTGGGCAAGCTGGTCGCAGCAGAGATTTCCGCAACGGTTGCAGACTACGGCATCGCGATCCCGGAGCTTTATATCGAGAACATCTCGCTGCCCGCCGCGGTCGAACAGGCGCTGGACAAGCGCACCCAGATGGGGATCGTCGGTGATCTTGGCCGCTACACGCAGTTCTCTGCCGCCGAGGCGATGACCGCCGCAGCCCAGACGCCCAACAGCGGCATGGGGGCTGGTATGGGCATGGGAATGGGCATGGCGATGGCCCAACAGATGGCGCAGATGGCGCAGATGGCGCAACCGGGTGCCGCCGGTCAGGCAGCGGGTCAGCCCGCCGGTCCTTGGGGCGCACGCCCCGCACCCGCTGCCCCGCAAACCGCACCGATGACCGCCCCGGTGGCCCCGCCGCCGCCGCCGGTGGAACACGTCTGGCACATCGCCGAGAATGGACAGACCACCGGCCCCTTCTCCAAAGCACGCCTTGGTCGGATGGCGCAGGAGGGCGGGTTGCGCCGGGACAGCCTGGTTTGGACCCCGGGTCAGGACGGCTGGAAGACAGCTGGCGATGTGCTGGAACTGGCGCAGCTCTTTACCATCCTGCCCCCACCACCGCCTCCGCCCCCTCCTGCGGGTTGACATGAAACCGACCCAAGGGCGCTGTGATCATCGGCGCCCTTTCTCACGACCGACGCAGCCTCCTTGCCACGAAGGATTAAGCAGTCATGATCCGACGCAGTGCGCTCAAATGGCTCCGCTGGCTGAGCCTCGCTCTTATTGCCTACTTCTACCTGGTGGAGCCGGAGGAAAACAGCGCAGCCCCTGGGCTGGCGTTGGCCACCTATGCCGGGGTTGGGTTGATCCTAGCGCTGGTCGTGCTGATCTTGATCGCAATCTATCTGCGCAATGGGTTGGCCGGGCGCGCCGGTCCCAAACTGCCCGGCTGGGCCAAGCGGTTCCATGGGCTGAACCATCGTGTTCTGCAAATCGGCCTGCCGATTATGGTTGCAACCGGCGCGCTGGCCGGGATGCTGGCGTCCTTTGCGATCCGTGCTTTTGGGGTTGTGCCGATCAACCCTGCGGCGGGCAGCCGCAACCTGCATGAACTGGCTGAAGACCTGCATGAAATCGCCTTTGATGCGCTGCTCATCGTCATTGTGCTGCACGGGGTCTTTCATCTTTGGCGTCATTTCCTGTTGAAGGACAACGCCCGGCGCATCATGGTGCCGAAACTGCTACACAAGTATCTCTGAGGCTCCCCCGTGACCCAACCCCCACCGCCGCCACCCGGCCCGCTCACTGCCGTGCCCCCTGCGTCCTCCGGCGCCCACGCTCAGTCGGCAGAACACCGGTTCCCTTGCGAACAATGCGGCGCAGACTATCGTTATGACCCGCAGAACGGCACGCTGACCTGCGATCATTGCGGCCATCAGGAAACCATACGTTCCGGTCCCTGGCGCGGTGGCAGTCTGCGCGAGTTGGATTTCGATACCGCGCTATCATCCGGTCTGGCCGAGGCCGACATGGAAGAAACCCGTGTTCTGCGCTGCCCCAATTGCGCCGCACAGGTGGAGCTGGACCCAAAGGACCACGCCGGCGAATGTCCCTTCTGCGCCACGCCCATGGTCACGGATACCGGCACCCATCGCCATATCAAGCCGAAGGGTGTCCTTCCCTTCGCTTTTGACGAGCGCAGCGCCCATAAGGCCATGTCAGACTGGCTGGGTCAGCTGTGGTTCGCCCCAAACGGCCTGCAACAATACGCCCGCAAGGGGCGGCGCATGGACGGAATTTATGTGCCTTATTGGACCTTCGATGCCGAAACCCGATCACAATATCGCGGTCAGCGTGGCACGGTCTACTATGTCACCGAAACTGTCGTGGTTGATGGCAAACGCCAGTCCCGGCAGGTGCCCAAAGTGCGTTGGCGACCAGTCTCAGGGCGGGTACAGCGGTTTTTCGATGATGTGCTGGTGCTGGCCTCCAAAAGCCTGCCGAAAAAGAACACCGACGCGCTGGAACCCTGGGATCTGTCCGCGCTGGAACCTTATCAGCCGCAGTATCTGGCCGGGTTCCGGGCCGAGGCCTACGCGGTGGAGCTGGCCGATGGTTACAGCGAGGCAAACGCGCGGATGAGCCGGGTGATCGAACGCGATGTGCGTTTTGACATCGGCGGTGACCGGCAACGCATTGAATTTATTGACAGCAATTTCTCCGACATCACGTTCAAACATGTGCTGCTGCCCGTCTGGCTCGCGGCCTATAAGTATCGGGGCAAAACCTACCGGTTTGTGGTCAACGGACAATCGGGCCGGGTGCAGGGGGAACGTCCTTATTCCGCGTGGAAGATTGCAACAGCCGTTATCCTGGCACTGATCCTTGGCGGCGCTGTGGCGTATTTCGGATCACGTTGACAGCCAAGGCTCGCCCTCATTTCCACTTACTGATGTCAGAAACCAAGGATCTGCCATGACCACTCTGCCCGCGCTTGATGCCCTGTTCAGTCAGCGCCACAGCTGTCGTGCCTTTCGACCCGACCCGGTGCCACGCGCGGTGATCGAGGATATTCTGCGCTGTGCACAGAAAGTCCCGTCCTGGTGCAATGCCCAGCCCTGGCAGGTGACCCTGTTCAGCGGTGCGGCCACCAACGCGCTGCGCTCCGCTTTGATGGAGGCGGTCATGAAAGACCCCGTTGCACCGGATCTGCCCTTTCCTGAACGCTACAGCGACGAATACAAAACCCGCCGTCAGGCTTGCGGTTGGGCCTTATATGAGGCCGTAGGTGTCGAACGCGGTGATCGCGCCGCATCTCACCAGCAGATTATGCGCAATTTCACCCTGTTTGACGCCCCCCATTGTGCCATTCTGACCAGTCCCAAGGAGCTTGGCCCTTATGGCGCGCTGGATTGCGGCGGGTTCGTCACTGGCTTCACGCTGGCCGCAACAGCTGCCGGTGTGGCCACCATCGCGCAGGCTGCGGTCGCCACATATGCGCCGATGCTGCATCAGTTCTGCGATATACCGGAGGATCGCAATATCCTTTGTGCGCTGTCCTTCGGCTACGGCGATCCTGATCACCTTACCAATCAGTTTCGGACGGAGCGCGCTGAGTTAGATGAGTTTATCAGCTGGCGTAACTGACGCGGCTGACCACCGAATAGGAGAGATCATGCGGGCCTTGATACAACGCGTTTCTGAAGCCTCTGTCAGTGTTGACGGTGAGACCACCGGCGATATCGGCCCCGGTCTATTGATCCTGATCTGCGCCATGGAGGGTGACAGCGAGGCACAGGCGGATCAGATGGCGACCAAGATCAGCAAGCTGCGGATTTTTCGTGATGAGGCGGGCAAGATGAACCGCTCGGTCAAGGATATTGGCGGCAGCGCGCTGGTGGTGAGCCAGTTCACCCTTGCTGCCGACACCCGTCGGGGCAACCGCCCCGGATTTTCCAATGCCGCCGCGCCTGAACTGGGCCGTGCGCTTTATACCCGGTTTGCCGATCAGCTTGCCGCGCTGGACGTACCGGTGGCGCGCGGATCGTTTGGTGCGGATATGCAGGTTGCCCTGGTCAATTCCGGCCCAGTGACCATCTGGATGGATAGCGCCGACTGGTGATCTTGCGCAGGCTGTTGATGTCGCGTTTCGTCAGGTCTTAAACAGTACTTTCGACCCGATCTCCGCCACCCAAATCGCGGCGAAGGTCTAAAAATCCGACATTGTGTCGTCTGCCCGTCCCGGCCGACAAACCCGATACACGCACAGGTTTTGGCCAAAAATATGCTGATTTCTGCTAGCCATTGGCGAATACTTCGCTGTGAGCGGGATAATATTTGGTCTCTGATCCGGGAGGCTTTTTTCCACATATTGTCCCGCCAAGCATTCACTTCCCACCAAATACGACATAGCAGTCGCAAAAGACGACGGGATCGCCGTCTCTTGATGACTTTGCCGCCCCCGCTGGTGCCAAAAAGGACGCTAATAAGGGTTGCGAGGTCGCATCAAATGCGCAAACCTTGAATGACAATTCAAGAAATGACGTGTTCAGCGTCTAAATACGACAGGGAGTCCGCAATGAAAGACCAACTTGATTTCATGACGCAAAGCGTCACCTCCGGTAAAATGACCCGGCGTGAATTCATGGGCAAAACCGCAGCACTGGGGATCAGCGCCGCTGTTGCAGGCAGCATGTTTGCCCGCGCAGCTGAGGCCGCAGGCCCGGTCAAAGGGGGCACGCTGAAGCTGGGTTCCATCGGCGGTGGCAGCACCGACTCGCTGGATCCGGCCGTGGCCGCCAGCCAGGTGCCTTACCACAATCTCTATCAATTTGGTGAGAACCTGGTGAATGTGACGCCTGAGGGCGGTATTGAAAACCGCGTCGCTGAAAGCGTTGAAGCCAGCGCCGACGCCAAGACCTGGACCTTCAAGATCCGCAAGGGCGTTGAGTTCCACAACGGCAAGCCGGTGACGGCTGAGGATGTGATGCGCACCATGGAGCGCCACTCCAACGAGGACAGTAAATCCGGTGCCCTGGGCATTATGCGCGGTATCGAAAGCATGAAGGCAGATGGTGACAACTTCATCGTTGAGCTGACCACACCTAATGCGGACCTGCCCTATCTGATGGCCGATTATCACCTGATGATCCAGCCCGATGGCGGCTTTGACAACCCGGCGGCAGGAATCGGCTCTGGCGCCTATATGCTGGAAGCGAATGAGCCCGGCGTGCGCCACATGTGGAAGAAAAACCCCAACTACTGGGATGACACCCGCGGCCACGTTGATGAGGTCGAGATCGTTGTGATCAACGATGCAACCGCCCGTATGGCGGCGCTGCAGTCTGGTCAGGTCCACATCGTCAACCGTGTTGAACCAAAGGTTGCAGGTCTGCTGGACCGCGCGCCGAACCTCACCGTGCGCAATGCCGCAGGTCCGGGTCACTATGTGTTCATCATGCATTGCGACACAGCGCCGTTCGACAACAACGAACTGCGCCTGGCACTGAAATACGCTATCAACCGCGAAGAAATGGTCGACAAAGTGCTGCGCGGCTACGGCTCTGTCGGCAACGACATGCCTGTCAACGCAGCCTACCCGCTGTTTGACGACAGCATTCCGCAGCGCCCGTTTGATCCGGCCAAGGCGGCTGAGCACTACAAGAAATCCGGGCACGACGGCAGCCCGATCACCCTGCGGGTGTCAGATGTTGCCTTTCCCGGTGCTCTGGACGCAGCACAGCTGTTCCAGCAGTCGGCCAATGCCGCCGGTATCCCGCTGGAACTGAAACGCGAGCCCGGTGATGGCTACTGGTCGGAAGTCTGGAATGCACAGCCCTTCTGCGCCTCCTACTGGGGTGGCCGTCCCGTGCAGGATCAAATGTATTCGACCGCTTATCTGTCGACCGCAGACTGGAACGACACCCGCTTCAAGCGCGAAGACTTTGACAAGCTGTTGTTTGCCGCCCGCGGCGAGCTGGACGAAGCCAAGCGCAAAGCGCTCTACAGCCAGATGGGCATGATGGTGCGCGACGAAGGTGGTCTGATCTGCCCGATGTTCAACGACTTCATCGAAGCGACCAGCAGCAAGGTTCAGGGTTGGGTGGTGGATTCCACCGGCGACACCATGGCCGGCAAGTGGTCGCATAAGTGCTGGTTGGCCTGATAGAGGTCTATGCCATGCACCCCGTCGTAAAACTTGTGTCCCAGCGCCTAGCGCTGGGATTAATACTCTTGATTGCCGCATCCGTGCTCATTTTTATGGGCACATTGATCCTGCCCGGCGATGTGGCGCAGTCCATTCTGGGCCAGTCGGCCACCCCTGAGGCGCTCGCCAATCTGCGCGAAGAGCTGGGCCTGAATGAACCTGCGATACTGCGCTATTTCGACTGGCTGTTCGGCGCCCTGCAGGGCGATTTGGGCACCGCTCTGACCAATGGTCAGGACATTGCAACCAGCATCGGTCGCCGCCTTGGCAATACCCTGTTTCTGGCATTCTGGGCCGCCGTGATCTCGGTTCCGCTGGCAATCTTTCTGGGCCTTCTGGCGGTGCGCTACCGCGACCGTTGGCCTGACAAACTGATCTCGGCCGTGACTCTGGCCTCGATCTCTATCCCGGAATTCCTGATTGGCTATCTGCTGATCTATTTCGTTGCCGTGCAGTTGGGTTGGTTCAGCTCAGTCGCGATGATCAATGATTCCATGAGCTTGCTGGAAAAACTCAACGCCATTGCCCTGCCCGTCGCGGTTCTGACGCTGGTGGTTCTGGCGCATATGATGCGCATGACGCGGGCCGCGATCCTCAATGTGATGCAATCGGCCTATATTGAGACCGCAGAACTGAAGGGCCTCAGCACATTTAAGGTGATTGCCCGCCATGCGTTCCCTAACGCCATTGCACCAATCGTCAACGTGGTGATGCTGAACCTCGCCTATCTGGTGGTGGGCGTCGTGGTGATCGAAGTGGTCTTTGTCTACCCCGGTATGGGGCAGTATCTGGTCGACCATGTGTCCAAGCGTGACGTGCCGGTGGTGCAGGCCTGCGGTCTGATTTTTGCGGCGGTCTATATCGTTCTGAACATGATCGCCGATATTGTGGCCATCCTGTCCAACCCGCGTCTGAGGCATCCGAAATGAAGAATATCCCTATCTCTGCAATGATTGGGCTGTTGTTCACGGCCCTCTATTTTCTCATGGCGATCTTTGCCCCGCTGCTGGCCCCCTATGGCGTCGGCGAGGTGGTCGGAGATGTGTGGGAAATTTCCGCACTTAGCTATTATCTTTCTCCAGTCTCTTACTTCTTTTCGGAAGTTTGGTACTTCATCTCGACTTGGCCCTGGAACTGGGCCCACTTTCCGCTGCAACACTTTGCGGAGAACACCTTTATTGGAACGCCCGGTGATTATTGGCTGGGCACCGATAACATCGGTCGCGATCTTCTCAGCCGAATGATCTACGGCGGGCGGACGACCATCTTCATCGCGACAGCGGCCACCATTCTGTCCTTTACCACGGGATCAATCCTGGGTTTCTTTGCTGCCGTCTCCGGCGGCTGGGTGGATCAGGTGATGTCGCGGCTGGTCGATCTGGTGATGTCGATCCCAACGCTGATTTTTGCCCTTGTGGTGCTGTCAGTGATGCCAGTCACCGTGCCAGTGCTGATCGTGGTCATGGGGCTGCTGGACTCCACGCGTGTCTATCGTCTCGCCCGTGCGGTTGCGGTCGATATTGAGGTGATGGACTACGTCGAGGCGGCCCGTCTGCGTGGTGAGAAAACCGTCTGGATCATCTTCCGTGAGATCCTGCCCAATGCATTGTCACCACTGGTGGCCGAAATGGGTCTGCGGTTCATCTTTATGGTGCTGTTTGTCTCGACCCTGTCGTTCCTTGGCCTTGGCGTGCAACCTCCCGAAGCAGACTGGGGCGGGATCGTGAAGGAAAACAAGGAAGGCATTGTCTATGGAATCCCGGCGGCTCTGCTGCCTGCCATCGCCATCGCCACCCTTGCGATCTCGGTCAACCTTGTCGCGGACTGGGTCCTGAACCGCACAACATCACTGAAAGGAGGCCGCGGATGAGCGAACCTCTCGTGAAAGTGCGCGATCTCAAGATCGGCGCAACTGTCTACCCGCCGGGTGAAAAGCCCCACGACATCGAGATCGTGCATGGTGTCAGTTTTGATCTGCAACCGGGCAAGGTGCTGGGGCTGATCGGGGAATCCGGCGCGGGTAAATCCACCATCGGTCTGGCCTCCATGGCCTATGGCCGCGGTGGAGTCAAAATCACCGGCGGCGAGGTCTGGGTGAACGGTCGCGATATCCTGCAATCCAAACTGCGCGATATCCGCCGTCTGCGCGGCGGCGAGGTCACCTATGTCTCGCAATCGGCGGCGGCCTCGTTCAACCCAGCCAAGAAAATCATGGAACAAGTGATCGAAGCAGCGGTTGAGCAGGGCAAGTTCTCCAAAAAGGACGCCGAGGCGCGCGCGCGCGCGCTCTTTGCCAAGCTGGGTCTGCCTGATCCTGACAATATCGGCGAGCGGTACCCGCATCAGGTCTCCGGCGGGCAGCTGCAACGCTGCATGACCGCGCTGGCGCTCTGCCCGGAGCCGGATCTGGTGGTGTTTGACGAACCGACCACGGCGCTGGATGTGACCACACAGATCGAGGTGCTGATGGCGATCAAGGAAGCCATCCGCGACACCGGTGTCGCCGCGCTCTATATCACCCACGACCTCGCGGTTGTGGCGCAGGTGAGCGACGACATCATGGTGCTGCGCCATGGCAATATGGTGGAATACGGCCCCGTTGATCAGATCATCAACGCACCGCAGGAGGAGTATACTCAGGCCCTGGTCTCGGTCCGCTCCATCACCCATGAGGAGAAGGCCCCCACCCCGGAGCCGGTGCTCAGCGTGCGCAATATCACCGCGCGCTACAAGGGCACCAAATTCGACGTGCTGCACAATGTGAACGTTGATCTGCACCCTGGTCAGACACTGGCCGTGGTCGGGGAATCCGGCTCTGGGAAATCGACACTCGCACGGGTGATCACCGGCCTCTTGCCGCCGCGCGAGGGCGAGATCGAGTTCGCAGGGCGTACCCTGTCCTCCGATCTGGCGGGGCGCAGCCGCGAAGACCTGCGCGAGTTGCAGATGATCTACCAGATGGCAGATGTGGCCATGAACCCGCGCCAGACCGTCGGCACCATCATCGGGCGCCCGCTGGAGTTCTACTTCGGCATGAAAGGTGCGGAGAAGCGCAAGCGGATCATTGAGCTGCTGGATGAGATCGAACTGGGCGAAAGCTTCATGGATCGCTACCCGGCAGAGCTGTCGGGTGGGCAGAAACAGCGTGTCTGCATTGCCCGCGCTCTGGCCGCCAAACCGAAGATGATCATCTGCGACGAGGTCACCTCGGCGCTGGATCCGCTGGTGGCAGACGGCATCCTCAAGCTGTTGCTGGAACTGCAGAAGATCGAGAATGTCGCCTTCCTGTTCATCACCCATGACCTCGCCACAGTGCGGGCGATTTCGGACAATATCGCGGTGATGTATCAGGGCCGCGTGCAACGCTATGGCGGCAAGACCGAGGTGCTGTCGCCGCCCTTCGACGATTACACCGATCTGTTGCTTAGCTCGGTACCGGAAATGCGTCTGGGCTGGCTGGAAGAGGTCATCGCCAACCGCAAGATGGAAAGCGCCGGCAACTAGCAAGCAGGCAGCGCATATCATCCCCCGTCGCAGGCGACTGCGACGGAACGCTCTCAAAGGCGGTCGCAGGAACACTCCTCACGACCGCCTTTTTAACTCACCTTTACAAGACCCTGGGTTCTGCGATGGACAACAAACTTCTCCTCATCATCTTGGACGGCGTCCCCTGGCGCAATTTCCGTCGGCTGTTTGGCAATCTCGAAGGCTGGGTTGACAGCGGCGAGGCATGGGTCTGGAAACATCGGGCGGTGCTGCCGTCGATTTCCGCCAGCTGCTATGCCTCGATCCACACCGGCGTGGTCCCGGCCGAGCATGGCTGCACCGGCAATGGCAATGTCTTTCGTCTGGGGCACAAGGATGTATTCAGTCAGGTGCGCGACGGCGGCGGCGTGACCGGTGCGGTCGCGCATAGCTTCTGGTCCTCGTTCTTCAATCGCCATCCCTATGATCCGGTGCGCGATGTGGAATATGACGAACCCGAAAGCGCCACCATCAATCATGGGCGGTTTCATTCCATGACCGGCTACGGATTGGTGAACCAGATGACGCCGTCCGATGTGGATCTGTTTGGCACGCTGACCAATCTTTGCCTGCGCTTTGGCCTCAACTACGGCATGCTGCACACCTGCACGCTGGATTGCATGGGGCACCGGTTCTTTCACGACTGTCAGGAGATGGATCACGCCTGTTTCGTGATGGACGAGATGCTGGCCCCGTTCATTATAAAATGGCGCGAAATGGGCTATGAGATCATCGTTACCGCAGATCATGGCCAGGATGAGCGCGGGCACCACGGCGGGCGCAGCCCCCTGCAACAGGAAACCGCGCTCTATTATTTTGGCGATGCGACAGGCCCCGCAGAGGATGTGGTAATTGATCAGCTGCAACTGGCCCCCACCATTCTCAGCCGTCTCGGTGCGCCAATTGCCGACACGATGAAGGCAAAATCTTTCCTCAGCTGAGGATCCGTGGCAGGCTTCTTTGGGTGATCAATATATCCGCCCGACAGGAGCCTGCCATGACCCGACGTTGCCTTGCCCTGATACTGCTGCTTCTGCCACTGCCTGCATTGGCGCAGGACGGCTGCGACGATCTATGGTTTACCCGAAACCTGATCATGGACCGGGCGGGCTATTGCTTTGGGTCGACACTGGGGCAAAGCGTCTTTGACAATAGCGACTGTCTGGGAAAATCGGTTGTGCTTGATCCACACAGCAATCGACAGGTGCAGGAAATCCGGGGGCTAGAGCAATTTCACGGCTGCAAGGTCAATACCAAGCGCCGTCAACTGACGCTTAATGACACCCACCTGCGCCGCCTGCTTGTCGATCTGCCGATCCGGGATGAGTTTGAAAGCGCCTGCCTCGGCTGGCTGGGGACGCCGGTCCCGCTTTACTCGGGTCACAGCGCGGGGACCGCCCGCATTGGACTGATCCAACCCGGCGATGTCATTGGTTATTCCCATCTTCCGGTGGGTAACTGGTCCTATGTGACCACCCACACGAGCAACTGGCGCGTCAAGAGCGGGGGATGGTATGATCGCAGTGCCGCACCCGAACAATGCCGTGACTTTGCAGGCTAGGGCTGGCGTCACTCATAAGGCCAGAGCCCCTGCCCCAACGCTTCCACGGCCACGGAAATCCGCTCAAAACTGTCGCGGGCGCGGCCAACGCTGTGGCGGGCGCGTAGGTAGCCATGGACCAGCCCTGGCTCATTGATCCAATGCGCCTTGCCCCCTGCAGCCAAAATCTTGTCGCGGTAGTGGCGGGAGTCATCCCGCACCGGATCGCAATCAGCGGTGACCAGCACCGTGGCGGGCAGCCCGGCGAAATCACTGTCCGACAGCGGGGCCATGGTCGGGTCTGGTACATCGCCCGCGCCATCAGGACGGCGAATATCACCATAGAACAGAAGATCATCCCGCGTCAGCATCGGGGCTTGGGCGTGCTCAAGATACGAGCCTTCGTCTATATCACCGCCAAAGGCCCCATAGATCAGCACCTGACCGACCAGCCCCGTGAGCCGTCCACGGGCATGATGTGCCACCGCAGCGCAGAGATTAGCACCGGCGCTGTCCCCGGCCAGGACCAGATCGCCATCGAAGCTGGCAGAGATCCACTGACAGACTGCCCAGGCATCTTCAAAGGCCGCAGGATGCAGGTGTTCGGGAGACAGCCGGTAGTCCACAGCGACCACGCGATAACCGGTTTGCGCGCAAAGCTCGGCACAGACATCATCATGGCTGTCCAGCCCGCCAACCACGAACCCGCCGCCATGACAGAACATTACCGTACAGCTGGGCTCTCCAGCGGTGTAAATGCGCACCGGGACGGCACCGACCAGACGATCCTCGCAGCTGACACTATCAGGACGCGCGGCGCGAAACTCAGCGGCCATGGCGTTGTAGACCTCTCGCTGCTGTTCGATAGTCAGATCAACGGCATCATCTGGATAACACTCACCTGTTTTTTTGATAAAGGCCCAGGTTTCTTCGTCGATCAGCCGTTCGTAATTCATCTTGCCCGTTCCCTGTGTCGTAGTGCGTCGGATGAGCCTAGCAGCGCGGCGGTCAAAAACCATGCCCCACAATTGAAAAAAGCGCCCCAGTAGGGCGCTTTCCTAGTCTCGCTGAACAGCCAAGGCCGAGGGCATGTGATCATGCCTTGGGCATAGGTTCCCATGGACGGGTAAAGACGCCCAGTACATCGGAAATGTCCGAGGCCTTGGCGCCGTTTTCTTCAACCTGCGCGACCAGTCCACGGCCCTTGTCATCGACCACATGTTCGACACGGGCGGGCAAACCAGCCTTCAGCAGTGCGTCGTTATAGATCCGGGTAATCGCATTCTTGCGCAGATCCGGTTTGAAGACCTTGCCCACAGCCGTTTTCGGGAGCTCGTCCATCACAGTTACATGTTTGGGGATCGCAGCCCGCTCATGTACGTGAATTTGGCAATAAGCCAGAAGCTCGTCAGGCGTCACAGTTGCGCCGTCCACCAGTTCGACAAAGGCGCAGGGCACCTCGCCTGCATGGGCATCCGGCTGGCCGATAGCGCCGGCAAAGGCCACGGCCTCATGCCCCAATAGCGCCTCTTCGATCTCGGCCGGGTCGATATTGTGACCACCGCGAATGATCAGATCCTTGGCACGACCGGTGATCCAGAGATACCCGTCGCTGTCCAGCTTCCCAAGGTCGCCGGTGCGCAGATGCGTGCCTTGATAGAACAACCCTTCGTTCTTCTCGACCTCTGTATAGGTATGACCGGCATAGACACCGGGGCTGGAGATGCAGATCTCGCCGATCTCATCCACGCCCAGTTCTACGGTTCCCTCGTCGGTGCCCTTGACGATTTTCACATCGGTATAGGGCAGTGGAATGCCGATGGATCCAATTTTCTTTTCACCCAACACCGGGTTGCAGGACACCAGACATGTGGCCTCGGTCAGGCCATAGCCCTCAACGATTTTCACACCCGTTGCTTCTTCGAACCGCCTGAACAGTTCCACCGGCAGCGGCGCGGACCCGGAAAAGGCGGTTTTCACGGTTGAGACATCCGCATCAACGGGCCGCTGCATCTTGGCAGAGATCGCCGTGGGCACTGTAATGATAAAGGAAATCTTCCACCGTTCGACCAGCTTCCAGAAATTGTCGAACACCCCCTCGCCGCGATATCCCTGTGGGGTCGGGAACACCACATGCGCGCCAGACGCAACAGCCGCCATCAGGATCACATGGCAGGCAAAGACATGGAACAGCGGCAACGGACACATGATGTTGTCTTCGGCAGTGAACAGCAGTTTGCTGCCCAACCAGCCGTTGTAGTTCATGCCAGAATAGGTGTGCTGCGCCACCTTGGGCATGCCGGTGGTGCCGCCGGTGTGGAAATAGCAGGCCACCCGGTCGCTGTCGGAATCCGCAAAGGTCAGCTCGGTGGGATGTTTGCGCAGCTCGCGGTTGAAGTTTTTGTAATTCGCATGTGCCAGTTTGTCCTTGCCCTCAAGCTTGGGGCGGATCAGGGGCACAATCCAGGATTTTGGCGGTGTCAGATAACGGTTGAGGTCGATTTCCAGAACCGTATGCACCTTGGGCGCATGGCGCACGGCTTCAGCGACCTTTTGTGCCACATCGGTCTTGGGAAAGGGTTTCAGCGTCACCACGACCTTCGCCCCGGTTTCGCGCAGGATCGAGGCGATCTGTTCTGGCTCAAGCAATGGGTTAATAGGATTGGCAATACCCGCAACGGCGCCGCCCAGAAGGGTCACAACCGTTTCGTTGCAGTTGGGCAGAATATAGGCCACCACATCCTTTTCGCCGATGCCCATTGAACGGAACATATTCGCCGCTTGGGTCACCTTGTCTTTCAACTGGCGCCAGGTCAGGGTCTCAGCCTTATCGGTCGGACCGGAAAAGATCTGATAACTTATTGCCTTGTTGTCGGGAAACTTCCCGGCCGTACGGGACAACAGCCCGTATAGCGTTGTCGGCATATTCCGTTGCCCGAAAGGCATCTCATTCACTAGTGCCAAGCAGTCCGCGGCCGTGGCAAATCCCATTGGTTTCCTCCCCTAGTCCCCTTGTGCCGGGGAATTTCAGTTAACACAAAATGATTTGAAACGGCCCGTCGTGCAAGCGCGCCGACAGGGTCACGTCAAGGAAGCCTGCGCTTTGACGCAGCGACATTTGACAGTTTTCAACCTTGAAGCCGAATTTCTGAGCGTTTGAGGCCGGTATTGCCTATTCTGCCGCCATTCCGTCGGTGAACTGCAAACGCGCCAAGCGGGCGTAAAGACCGTCCTCGGCAACCAGCTGATCATGGGTGCCGGTGGCGATGATGCGCCCCTCTTCCATGACCACGATGCGGTCAGCCTTTTTCACGGTCGCCAGACGATGCGCCACGATGAGTGTGGTCCGGCCTTGGCTCAGCTCGTCCACGGCGGCCTGCACCAGACGTTCGCTTTCGGCGTCAAGCGCAGAGGTCGCCTCGTCCAGCAGCAGCACCGGCGCGTCACGCAGGATGGCACGCGCGATGGCGATCCGCTGTTTCTGGCCACCCGACAGCATCACACCGCGCTCGCCAACCTGGCTGTCATAGCCTTCGGGTAGCGCAGAAATGAAGTCATGGGCGGCAGCGGCCCTGGCAGCGGCCTCAACCTCGGCATCACTGGCACCGGGACGGCCAAAGCGAATGTTGTCACGCGCGGACAGCGCAAAGATCACCGGATCCTGCGGCACCAGCGCGATATGCTGGCGGAAGTCATCCCGTTGCAGATCCCGCAGCGGCCTACCATCCAGGCAAACAGCACCAGACGTCGGATCGTAAAACCGCTGGATCATCTGAATTATTGTTGTCTTGCCTGCACCAGACGGCCCGACAAAGGCAACTGTTTCACCTGGCTGCACGGTAAGCGAAACATCCACCAACGCCGGGATCTGTGGGCGTGCGGGATAGCGGAACGACACATCGTCAAAGCGGATTTCGCCGCGCACCGGGGCTGCCAATGCGCGTGGGGCATAAGGGTCCTGAACCTGATCCACCGCTGTCAGCAACTCAACCAAACGCTCAGTCGCGCCTGCGGCCCGTTGCAATTCACTCCAGATCTCAGACAGCGCGGCCACGGATCCTGCCACCAGCACCGCATAGATCACGAATTGCACCAATGTGCCTTCGCTCATGATACCGGCACGCACGTCATTGGCGCCCATCCACAACACACCAACCACCCCGGAGAACACTAGGAAGATCACGATGACGGTCAGAAAGGCGCGCGTCTGGATACGTCGCATCGACACGTCAAAGGCGGTTTCGGTCATACGCGCAAACTCACCCCGGCTTGCGGTCTCATGGGTGTAGGCTTGTACGGTCTGCACCGCGCCCAGCGCCTCGCCCGCCTTGCCGGACGAGGCGGCGATCCAGTCCTGGTTTTCCTTGCTGATGACACGAAGGCGTCGGCCGAGAAGCAAGATCGGCACAATCACCGCAGGTACGATCAACAGCACAAGGCTGGTCAATTTGGCCGAGGTCAGAAGCATCAGCACCAAACCACCACTGAAGATCAGCATATTGCGTAGCGCGATTGACACCGATGAGCCAAGCACCGACTGTATCAAGGTGGTGTCAGTGGTGATCCGGCTCAGCACTTCGCCGGTCATAACCTGTTCAAAAAAGGCAGGGCTCATGCCGATGACACGGTCAAACACCGCCTTGCGGATATCCGCAACCACCCGTTCACCCAACCGGGTCACCAGCGCATATCGCAGACCAGTGCCCAGGGCGAGCAGCGCCGCAATCACAAGAGCCGCCCCAAAATACTGGTTAAGCAAAGCGGTTTCGGAGATGCGGAAATTATCAACCACCCGGCGCACAGCGAGCGGCAATGTCAGCGACAGCGCAGCAGTCAGCACCAGCGCCAGCGTGGCCGAAGCCATCAGCAGGCGATAGGGGCGCATGAATGGCCAAAGGGCGGAGAGAACACTTATCTTACGTGATGTCTTACGCTCTTCATCCGCAGTCGGGACCGCTTGATTGCCCGCCATATCAGCTCCTTCGATCTTGCTATTCCGCAAGATCATCGCCCTGCGCATCGCCAAGGTTCATGACTGGGCAAACCTTTGGCGTCAAGCGCACAGGCACCACAGCGCCCCAGTCAAACCGCCGCATTGCATGCGCTTTGTACTGGCTCGCAACCCAGGACCTGGGCAACAGAGCGTTAAACTGGAGATATCCCTGAGCGGGCAGCAGGGGTCCGGCCCAACACTTAAGTAACTGATATTTAATATAATTAAATCGTGTGGCGTTTTGTGTGGCGACGTATTTTCTGAGCTTTGCTATATTCCGTAGCACTGATCTCTGGACGAAACTTGAGAACAGCTCGCGACATGCGCGAGACGAACTCGGCTTCCGCTCGAAATCCGGGTAATCCTAAGATAGCAGTTCCTGCTCGTCACGCCACTCAACCAATTGTTTTTGTATCGTTTTTCCACCCCAAGACGCGTCATCAGTTCAGCCAAAGCGTATGTCTTCAATCTGACCCAGACGCCCGCAAACTGTGCATCGCGCGCGGGCACAAAGAGGGGCAGGATCAGCTGTGTAAGACACCTCTATCGTCCCAACATGACCGCAGACACACCACATATGCATAACCTCTGGCATCCCATCACCTCCATTGGAGGTTAGGAACATAGCGCGAACATGTTGTAAAATTCAAGCTTTGGCCTATCGTGTTGCACTGACCCCATTTTGGTAAGAGGTACATGCTTCATGTGCGGAAGATTTGGCAGACCAGATCTGGCGTGGCGACAGTTGTACTAGATGGAGCGCCGTTTTTCTCGGCCCGCCTATACCGGTGCGCGATCCAAATGCGATTGAGCTATCAGCGAGCTGGAATGTAAAGCCCACCCAAGTGGTGGACATCGCCTATCTGAACGGCGACCAGCTGTTCAGTACAACAGCCCGCTGGTGGTTCGTGCCAAGCTGGCACCGCGGCGGTGTAAAGGGTTGGAAACGCACCGCCCTTAACGCCAAGATTGAGACAGCGGCCAGCCTGCCGAATTTTCGCAATGCATGGAAGTCACAGCAAAGAATCATCCCGGCTGCAGGTTACTATGAATGGACTGGACCCAAAGGGTCCAAAAAACTGGACCTGTCGCGGTTTGATGGCGGCCCGGGTGCTCGTTTAAGCCACCTTTTGTTCGAATGCGACCGGGCTTTTCCGGCCCAGTGCTGAGTATCGGCGTCGCGGATTGTAGAAGCCGTTGATGTATTCAAAGATCGCCATCTCGGCTTGCCTGCGGGTGTCCCATGATCTTCGCCAGATCAATTCTGCCTTGATGGTTTTGAAGAACGTCTCGACCACTGCTCGGCAGGCGATTTGCAGTGCAAATCTGCCGAGAGGGGCCGCATTATCGTAGCAGTTTCCTGTCCCGCTCATCGATACCTTGAACCCGTTTTGGCGCAGGATCTTCTGATCGTCGTGAGAACAGTATTGCGATCCACGATCCGTGTGGTGAATGCAGCCTTTTGGCGGTGACCGGAATGCGATGGCCATCCACCGCCCGGCAGTGGTTTGCCTGCAAACCATGAGAGGGATCAGCGCCCGGATCGCCAGATCCCGTTTCATTCGATTACTCACCGCCCAGCCGATGACTTGCCTGGAATGCAGGTCCAGAATCACTGCGAGATACAGCCAGCCTTCACGGGGCCAGATATAGCTGATGTCACCGGCCCATTTCTGGTTCGGCTGATCAGCCGTGACGTCCCGATCCAGCAGGTTGGGCGCGATATTGAATTTATGATCACTATCCCCTCTCGGCAGATTGCTTTGCAATCGCCTTCTGGGCAATGGTCGTCACCTTGTGTTTGCGCGTTCTGACAACAGATATGCCGTTCTGGCGCATTAGGCGGCCCACCACTGCCCGGCAGGCGATTGCAAAGCATTCTGCCGAGAGGGGCGACGGTGCCCGATATCCAGACCTATCTCTTTCAGCTCCTCCGTCATCCGTGGCCTGCCACAGCTGCCCAAGCTGAGGCGCAACTGTTCCTTGATATGCGCCAGTGCCACCAAAGCACTGCGCTGTCTGCAGCTGGTCGGACGGCTGCGGAAGGCCCGCAAACCGCGCGGACCAACATCCATGACATCACACAGCCGGTGGGCGGGAAAGCTGTCGCGGTGTTCCTCCCCTTCCGGGACATTGCTACGCAATGCCCTGCCGGGCAGTGGATGAACCTGAACCTCATGGCCTTTGGCCCGCGAAGAACTGCGTTGCCTTCATCGGGAAAACAGTCCCCCGGACTGTTTTCTGGTCCTCTTCAGTTTAAGATCTCCCTCTCCTCCTTGAGAATGCGGTTCTCACGTCGAAGCCGGTCATTCTCTTGGACCAGGCTCAAATCCTCGTGCGACACTACATCCGTGTCCCGGTGTGCCGTGATCCATTTGTTAAGCGTTGACAGGCCAACACCAGGATCATCAGCAACCTGCTTGCGGTTAAGCCCGCTGGTCAGCGCTCTTCGCAACCGCATCAGCTCGGAATTCGTCCGTCCGGTTCGTGCCCATACCTCGTCTCCTTTGGTGCAGTAAATGCGATCAAAGGGCCGGCATCAAACCGCGACAGGTACAGACCTGCCTGGGACGCAATCGAAGCCAACCTCAAAAACCTGCCGGGCAACAGGCGTGGCGCTTTGCCCCAGACACGACGGAGCGTTTCGAGGGTGAGAATGATTTTACAGCCCGCGCTTTGAAAGATACGCAATACCTGTCGCGTATCGCTCGCGGTTATCTTGATGCGCTCTATGACGGGGTAGACGGCAAAAGCCACGTCTGGGTTGTGCCCGGCCGCCTGACCGAAAGGCTGCGCCGCCATTGGGGGTTGAACAGCCTGCTGCCCGACAAGGATGGCGCGGTCAAATCCAAGAACCGCACCGATCACCGCCACCATGCAATCGATGCCGCCGTTGTTGCGGCCACGGATCGCTCCTTGATCAAGCGGATCAGCCAGATGGCGCAAAAAGACGAAGTGAACGGCGCCGAAGATGTCGCCCGCTCCGTTCGCCCCCCATGGGAGGGATTCCGTGCCGATATAGAAGCGCAACTGAACCGCATCATCGTTAGCCACCGCGCCGATCACGGGCGCATCGATCTGGCAGCACGCAAGGCCGGACGGGACAGTACTTCGGGGCAGCTGCACAACGATACCGCCTATGGGGTGGGCGAAGGCAGTTCAGTCGTCAGCCGCAAACCGCTCCTGTCGCTTAGCTTGCCCCGATTCTCGCCAAGCCTTTAGGCCATCGTTTTTATTGGGGCAGGCATCGCGATGCCTGCCCCAAGTCTATTAGGCAGCTTCGGTTCTTGAGGAAGCTTTGGCACGCGCCAAAATGCCCAACACGACCACAGATCCGACAGCAATCGCGATCAGGTTGTTGGAAATCAAAACAAGCCCTGCCATTGTCAGCAGCACCTTTTCGAAAAGGACCAGCTCCCGCTTCCAGAACCCGATGTAAGCCGCCGACAACGCAAGGATCGCGAGGATACCGCTGGTCAGGGCCAAGACAAATTCCAGCGGTGAGAAATCGACAAACAGCAGGCTTGGTGCATAGATGAACATGAAAGGCACCAGGGCCTTGCCCATCGACAGCCTGAACGCTGTTGTGCCTGTACGCATGGGATCTGCGCGTGAAAGGCCCGCGGCGGCATAGGCTGCAAGGGCAACAGGTGGCGTCACATCCGCAAGCACGCCGAAGTAGAACACAAAGAAGTGGGTTGCGATCAGCGGCACATCGAACTCTGTCAGGGCGGGGGCCGCGATGGAGGCCAGAATGATGTAGGTTGGCGTGGTCGGAATGCCCGCCCCCATCAAGATACAGGCGATGGCTACGAAGAAGAGCCCGAAGAACAGCGCGATGGATTTTTCCGACAGCAGCCCCGTAAAGTCGAGCGCGGTAACAAACGCGGCCAGATCATAAGCCAGCTGCACAACCGCGGCCGAGAACTTGAACCCCAGTCCAGTGAGCGTCGTGACCCCCAGAAGGAAGCCGACGCAGGCACAGGCGGCGCCGATGGCCAGGGCGAATTTGGCGCCGTCCTCGAAACCGATAACCAGCCGTTTCGGCGTCAGCACGGTGTCCAGATCCATATCACGGTTGCCCATCTTATGCGCCACCAGCGGGATATAGGAGAAGCCGATGGTCAGCAGAATGCCCCAGAAGGCAGCCAGAAACGGGGTGTACTGCATCAGCAACAGTGCCACCATGACCCCTAATGGAACCAGCAGGTGCCAGGACCGCTTTAGGACCTGAGCCATTTGCGGGATTTTGTCGGCAGACATGCCCGCCAGACCCAGCCGTTTGGATTCCAGATGCACCATCAGCAGGATGGCCAGATAGTGAAAGGCCGCCGGAATGATCGCGATCAGAATGATCTCGTTATAGGGCACGCCCAGCATTTCGGTCATGACAAATGCCGAAGCGCCCATGATCGGCGGCGTGACCTGCCCGCCACAGGATGCCGAGGCCTCGACAGCACCGGCAAAGCGGCCCGAGAACCCCATTTTCTTCATCAGCGGAATGGTGAAGGCGCCGGTTGTGACCGTATTGGCAATCGGCGAGCCTGAAATCATGCCAAAGAAACCGGACGACACGACCGAGACTTTTGCGCTGCCGCCCGAATGCCGGCCTGCGATGATCGTTGCCAGATCGATGAACAGCTGTCCCAGGCCGCTCATCTGGGCGAGAATGCCAAACAGGACGAAGTGGAACACATAGGTCGCAACCACACCAACGGCTACACCGTAGATGCCCTCGGTACCGACAAAGAGGTGATTGATAATGCGATCAATCCCATAACCGCGGTGCGCCAGAATGCCAGGCATATAGGGGCCGAACATGGCGTACAGAATGCAAAATGCGCCGATATAGGCCAGTGTCGGACCCATGGTGCGGCGGGTGGCTTCGAGCGTCATAACGATGGCAATCAGGCCCATCATGTATTCCTGTGGGCGCGGATCGCCTACATTCACGATGAAGATGTCCTTGAAAAACACCGCCAGATAGGCCGAGAACCCCGCCCCGAGCGCGGCAAACAGCCAGTCGCGCAGCGCAATCCGGCCCGGTTTTGCCCCCTTGCCGTTTATGGGTAGAGTCAGGGCCGCCAGCGCGACCATCCCGGCGCTGAAAATATAGGTCGACGGGGTTGGCGGCAGTTGATCAAACAGATCAAAGATCAGGAACAGATAGAACGCGGCGAAAACGATAGATGTCCGCCACATGGCCGGGGTCGGCGCGGCGCGTTTGCGCGGGAACACCAGAAACACCAGGCCCATCACGAATGCAAGGTGGACGGTACGGTGCATGACCTCGTTCAGCAGGCCAAAGCCAGCTGTATAAAGGTGGAACAGAGAAAGGACGACAGAGGTGACTGTCACAAGAACTGCGATGGGGCCGGCAATGTCGCGGAAATTTGACTCCGAGTCGAACTCCTTGATCATCGCCTCGATTTCGTCGGGCGACAGGGCTTGCTCGGCGTCAGCCTGCACTGTTTTCCCATGTTGTTGTGACATAAACTAGTCTCCCCGCTTCCCGCAGATTTGGAGGCCAATCGATTTGGCATCTAAATCAGCAAGTGTGATTGTCTGATCCGCTATGTGCAGCGTATTGAGATATTCGCGCTGTATCCGCAGCTGTATCCGATCAAACTGCCTGTCCATTTCCAGAACGAACTTGCCGTTTTCAAAACGCCAGCCGGTTTCGCCGACATCGCCTGCAAATGATGGAAGCCCGGCGCCATGCGCTTCGAAAACTTCCGCAACCTGATGAATTCCGGCCGGTCTTAATTCGTAAATATCAACGACCGGTGTGAGTGACACCGAATGCAGAAACGATAACGAAAAAGCCCCGGATTGGCCCGGTGCATATCTTGCCAGTTCTGTATCGGTATAGCCCTTGTAGATGCACAGATTATCACCGGCTGCTTCACTCGCGGCCGCATGCGGCAACAGGAGAAGGCCCGCTGCGAAAGCGAGCCTCCAGGTGCCAAGTGTATGAGCGTTACTGCCCAACACCGATTTCTTGATAGTATTTGGCCGCACCGGGGTGGACCGGGATGGACACACTCTGCAGTGCAGTCTCAGCAGCGATTTCGCGGCCTTTCGGGTGCACTTTGCCCAGTGTCTCGGTGTTTTCATACAGAGCTTTGGTGACGGCATAAATAATGTCTTCGGACACATCCGCGTGGGTCGCCCAGATTGCGCGGACCGCCAGTGTTTCCACATCAGTGTCCACCCCTTTGTACGATCCGGCAGGCAGGATCGAGCTGACATAATAGGGCTGTGTTTCCTGAAGCTTGGCAATGGCAGGCCCGGTCAGCGGCACGATGCGGATCTCATGGCCATTGGCCAATTCGGTCACCGAAGAGGTCGGCGCACCGGCGGTGATCAGCGAAGCGTCCAGGTTGCCGTCTTTGATCTTCTCAACCGATTGCGAGAAAGAGGAATAATCTTCGGACACATCTTCACGCGACATGCCATGGGCCTCGATCAGATCGCCCAGCAGCTGCCACTGGCCAGAACCCGGCGAACCGGAAGAAATCGACTTTCCGACCAGATCTTCGAACTTTTCAATGCCGGAATCCGCGCGCACAACCAGCTGCACGGTTTCCGGATACAGGGCGCCGATCGCGCGGATGTTCTCGATTTTGCCATCTTCAAACTGGCCGGTGCCTTTGTAGGCCGCGTCCAGAATGTCTGCGGCGGCGAAGGCGCTTTCGATTTCACCGCGGCTCAGCAGTTTGGTGTTTGCAACAGACGCGTTGCCGGTTTCCGCGGTTGCCGACAGCTTGGTATCCGGCAGTTCAGCGGTGTTCGAGATCAGCTGAGCAAGCATGCCGCCAAGCGGATAATAGGTGCCGCCGGTACCGCCGGTCGCAATGCCGAAGAAAGAGCGCGACTGCGCCATGGCTGCCTGACCGGAAAGCCCAGCCAAGGGCAACGCAGCTGCTGAAAGCATAAGAGTTCTGCGAGTGAGCATATTGTCCTCCTGTTGATGCCAACCGGGATTCATCTCGCGACCCGGCATGCAGATCATTGACTCAATCAGTTTTAAATGTCAAAGATGATTTTCAATATTAAAAAGAGTGGGCCATGGCGACTCCAGATCTGATGACATTCGTAGCGGGATCCACGCCTGTTTTGCTGAATGTGCCGCATGCCGGAACATTGCTGCCTGGCGAGGTCAAAAGCCGGTTGCGAGAAGACGCGCTGGAGTTGAAGGACACGGATTGGCATATGGATCAGCTGGCGCTGCCCTGCGCCGATCTGGGCGTCAGCATCCTGGCAGCGGATTATTCACGTTATGTTGTGGATCTGAACCGCTCCGCCGAAGACATGCCTCTTTATTCAGGGCCGACAACCGGTCTGGTGTCGCAAATCGACTTTGATGGCTGCCCGCTGTATCTGGAAGGCCAGGAACCGGACACAGATGATACGGAGGCGCGCATCCAGTCCTACTGGGCGCCTTATCATCAGGCATTGAATGCCGAGATTCAGCGGATCAAGGCGCAGTTCGGCATATGTGTTCTGGTTGACCTGCATTCCATCCGGTCACAGGTTCCCAGACTGTTTGACGGCGTACTACCGGACTTCAATCTGGGAACCAACAGCGGCGCCAGCACCGCCGCCCGCTTTGAATCCTGCGCTGAAAAATTCCTTCAGTCAGCCAGCTACAGCTTTGTGAAAAACGGCCGCTTCAAAGGCGGTTACATTACCAGGCATTACGGGCGGCCCAGCCAGAATGTTCACGCTTTGCAACTTGAGATCGCGCAGGCGACATATATGCGGGAGTACGCTCCGTGGGATCTGGTGGACAACAAGGCGAACAAACTGAAGATCGCGATCAAGGGCCTGGTTTCCGCGTTACTGCACGAGCTTGACACCACCGCCTGACCGCTGCCCGAGTCAGCCCTGACGCGGCCGCCCTGCGCAGAGACACACAGCCCACTGCTCCGGCACTGGAACAAAGGAAGACAAATGATGACGGGTTTTCATTTCAAGCAAGCGCTGACAGACCAGGGCTGGAAAAAGAACGTATCAGCAACGGTTTCGGGCGTCGGCACATTCGAAACGCTGGTTCAGGATGACAACCCGAACGGCTATCCGGTGATTGAAAACCCGGTTGTGCCCGGGATGCCGAACCTGCACAGCCACTCCTTCCAGTACGCCATGGCCGGTCTGTCCGAGGTGCGCCGCAATCCGGTCGACAGCTTCTGGTCCTGGCGCGAGATGATGTATCGTTTTGCGCATAGCGTATCGCCGGAAGATTTGCAGGCCATCACAGCAAAGCTGTACATGGACCTGCTGAAGGGCGGCTATACCGAAGTCGTTGAATTCCACTATCTGCACAACGATCTGGATGGCAGCTTTTACGCGCGACCAGAGGAACTCTCTGCCGCGGTGATATCCGCAGCAGAACAGACCGGGCTTGGCCTGACACATCTTCCGGTATTTTACGCGCATGCGAACTTCGGCGGTGTTTCCCCGCAGGATGCGCAGCGGCGCTTTATCAACTCGCGCGATCAATACGCCCTGCTGATCGAGTCCTTGAAACTGCAGCAGGAAAATCACAACCTAGGTATTGCACCGCATTCGCTGCGGGCTGTCACCGAAGAGGAAATGACCTGGCTGATGGAGCTTCGGCGGGATCTACTGCCGGGCTGCCCGGTTCACATCCATGTCGCGGAACAGACCAAGGAAGTAGACGACAGCCTCGCCCATAGCGGCAAACGCTCTGTGACTGCCCTCATGGATCAGGCGCCGGTGGATGAGGCATGGTGCCTGATCCACTCTACCCATCTTGATGACAGCGAAGTTGCGGCTATCGCCGCTTCCGGGGCAACCGTGGGCCTGTGCCCACTGACCGAATCGAACCTTGGCGATGGAATTTTCCGTGCTGTCGATTTTCTGACCGCGGATGGCCACTTTGGCATTGGGTCCGACAGCAATATTTGCACCCAACCCATGCAGGAGCTGCGCACACTGGAATACAGCCAGCGACTGTTGCACCGCCAACGCAATATCCTTTGCTCTGAACACCTGCCGAATGTCGGCAGCTATCTATGGCAAAAGGCAGCCCATGGTGGGGCGCGGGCCGCCGGGCGCGCTATTGGTCGCATTACTGAGGGCTGCCGCGCAGATTTTGTAGAACTTGGCTACAGCATCGACGGTATTATGGCAGCGGTGACACCAGAAGCGGTGCTGGACTTCCATATGTTTGCGGGGCAACAGGCCGAAATCTCAGGCGTGTATGTGGCGGGTCGTCAGATTATCCGCGATGGGCACCACCCCCACCAGGCCGCGATTGACGCCAGCTATGTTTCCACTATGCAGCGGCTGGCGCAAAAACTATGACTGGGGCATGACGAAAGACAAAAAATACCAATCGAACTCGCTGCTTCGGGGGTTGAAAATCCTCGAAGCCTTTGGCGCAGGCAGAGCGGAAATGACCCTCTCTCAGATTGCTGAGGAAATATCTGTCACCAGCTCCGCGGCCTTTCGATTTGTCCACACGTTGGAACAAGAGGGGTTTTTGATAAAAGATGAGAAATCCCGCAATTTCCGACTTGCTCCGCGCGTGATGGAGCTGGGCTACAGCTATATCAAATCCCTTGACCTGGGCGATGTGGCGGCGTTGCATGCACGTTCCCTGCGCGACATTTCGGGATTTTCCGTACATGTTGCGGTGCTTGAAAATACTGAAGCGGTCTACATTTACCGGGCGATGTCACCCAGCCCAATGGTTTCAAACATCCCCGTCGGCTCCCGCCTTCCGGCGTTTGCGACCTCTATGGGCCGCATCATGTTGGCAGACCTCAGCGATGCCGAACTGGATCGCAGGTATGAAGGCTATGCGTTTGAGAAGTTCACGGATGACACGATAGAAACTCTGTCGGAATTGAAGACCGCCCTAGCAGCAGATCGCAAGCGTGGCTACGTAGCACAAGCGTCGCAACTCGCAGAAGGTACGGTTGCCATTGCTGCGCCTATTTTTGACCGGTCAAAGCATGTAATCGGGGCAATTAACATTTCCGGGCACCGCAATCAGCTGCTTCCAACAGAGGGTCGGATCGAACAAGTGCGCAGTTGCGCATTGCGGATTTCAGAAATGCAATGAAGCGTTACCGAGAGCAGCCGTCTTCGCCGTAGCGTTCCCGTGCACGAAAACTCCTGTTTGCCGAACTTGCAAGAGCACATTTTGATGTATTCTCTTTTCGTGACCGAAGATGAAGCAGCCATTTGAGAAGACCGCAGCATTGGTCGACATTGGTCGAAATGGGCTCGCAGTCAGGTTTCGGTGTAGACCGTCGCCATCGCATCAAGCGCGAGACGTTTGGACAACCGGCATGACGCCCGCGCCGTGTTCGGTGATCAGCGCCGCGAGACGCACACGCTGAAAGACAAATCCAGCAAGGGCGGCAGCCGCGAACTGATCATCGACCCGGATGTACTGATGGACTTTCGGGACACTCCCTTTCCGTCCGAGACGTTCAGCCTGGTGGTTTTCGACCCACCGCACCTAATCGACTGCGGGCCAAAAAGCTGGCTTGCGCTGAAATACGAGAAGCTGCGCAACGACTGGCGCGATGACCTACGGCCGGGTTTGTGCGCGTACATTATCATGTTCGGATCACCAAACTGAAGAAGGTGCTCATGCAGCATGAGGGTGGCCGTCCGGCGAAGGCGCTCTGGTGTGGTTCCGATGCTGCCTGCTACGCTGCGATAGCAGCGTAGCGCCATGGCATGAGCTCGTTCAGGCGCGTGATCTTATGATCCGCGATCTGGGCCAGAACCCAGGCCATCCAGGCCTGCGGATCTACGCTGTTCATCTTGGCGGCTTTGCCTCGGCGACCAGCAGATCTGGCGCCTTTAGTGAGATATCGACCTCATTCCGCGGCTTGACCTCAGGAAACATCTTTGGACGCGCATTCTGAACCGATAGGTTCTGCCAACCAGCTTTACCCGCGTCATCACGCTCTCCAAACGCCCTTTGTGTGGCGATTTGCGGGGTGTTTCAATGCCTCATTGCGAGGCAACATTCTGACACTATGTTTTGCAACGATTTTAAATCCACAAAGGGAGGTTCACTGGAGCGGGTAGCGGGAATCGAACCCGCACCTTAAGCTTGGAAGGCTCTTATGATACCATTTCACCATACCCGCTCAGAGAATTTGGTCTATAAATCGGTGCTTTCCGAGCGTCAAGCGGTCGCGGATGGATTTTCCCATTTTTTCGCGCAAGGTCGGCCTCCGCCTGATTTCCGAATCGTCAGACATTCCTATCAACTGCCCAGAACGCGCCCGATCCAACTCTTGCGTGGCGCAGCATCGTTGTCCTCGCTTGCGACAGGTTCGTCTGCATCGTCGCTCGCGTCGTGCACAGTCTCGCCCTCGACCTCGCTCTGGAAACGTTCAAAAAACTGATCTGCCATTTTTTTGGCAAACCCGTCGATAATACGGCTGCCAAGCTGGGCCAACTTGCCACCGACCTTTGCCTCGACCTCGTAGGACAACAGGGTCTTACCGTCTTCAGCATCGCTCAGCGTCACATGGGCGTCCCCTTTGGCAAAGCCGGCAGCACCGCCTTTGCCCTCGCCACGCAGGGTCAGGCTATTGGGCGCGTCGAGATCAGACAGGGTGACGACGCCCCGAAATGTTGCTTTCACCGGGCCAACTTTCTGCACCACCACGGCGGAAAAGCCCTCCTCGGCTGAACCTTCCATCTCTTGGCAGCCTGGCACGGCATTCTTCAAAGTCTCGGCGTCCAACAACGCCTCCCAGACATCACTGCGTGGGGCATCTATTGTGCGGGTATCTGCAAGTTTCATCAGCGTGTCTTCCTTCTGCTGGCAGAGATAGTGGCGCTCTCTTGGCGAGCAACTTGGGTCTAAATTGCCCTACCCCGGCTGCTCTGGATATGCGACATTGGTTGCAGGCGCCAGGAACCGCAAGAGAGTCGACAGGACGGTCGCCGATCCAGGACGGCTCATCGTCTTAGACCTTTCGCCTATTGGCGCCAACGTATCTGCCCTGTTAGCATTGTTTAGGCAACTGGTCGTCCGAAATGCTCATACCCCTGTTGTTGTCGCACAAATGAACCTTTCGCAGGCGCAGGATCGACCTATGGCAAGTCTTTAGGAGTTTGATGTCACATCTGCCCACCCGCCCTCGCGATCCGCAAAACGCAGCTGTACGGTTTGTCAGCGCACTGATTGTCGAAGATCATCCGTTGTTTTGTGATGCTTTGGCGATGACATTGCGCGCAACCGTCGGGATTAGCAGTATTGCCACGGCCTCCTCGTTAGAGGCGGCCACTGTTGAAATCACAGAGAACCCGGCGCCAGATGTTGTAGTGCTGGATCTGAACCTGCCTGACGTACAGGGGCTGGACGGGCTGGTGCGGCTGCATACAGCAACGCCTGCGCCGATCCTTGTGGTGTCTTCCATGGCAGACAATCGCATCATCAGCGCTGCAATCCACGCAGGGGCTGCCGGATTTGTGCCCAAACATAGCCAGCGCGAGATCTATGCTTCTGCGTTCGAAGCCATTGCTCGGGATATCCCGTTTGTACCACCTGGCTATGATCTGCTGCAACAGGATACCGACGTGAATGATGCCGCAAGCCGCCTCTCGAAACTGACCAATCAACAGGGGCGGATCCTGCAACTGATCTGCGAGGGTAAGCTGAACAAGCAAATCGCCTATGATCTGTCGATTGCCGAAACGACGGTTAAGGCCCATGTCACTGCGATCATGCGCAAGCTAGGAGTTCAGAGCCGGACCCAAGCGGTTCTGATCGCAAAAGAAACCAGCTTTGCAAACGTCTTGCAAGACCTCGGCTGACCCGCCTACCATCCGGTATGAACGACGCAAAACGTCCCACCCAAGCCGACCCCATGCCTGCACCCGTCGGCGCATCCCCGAAAATGCGTGGATCAGCTATTGCGACGGCATTGAAACATGCGGATCGGATCACCCGCACCGGGTTTGCCGATGCACAGGATTTTGGTGCCCTCGACAGGCTGGCCGAAATGCTGGCGCCCCTGGACGAGCTGGAGCTGGTGATCCTGTTTGTCTCGCCGCTGGCTGACATAGACACACTCAGCGCCAATGCGGCGCGACAGCTTGCTCCGGCGCAGGTGGTCGGTTGCACCACGGCAGGCGAGATCGGGTCGAATGGGTATACCGACGGGGAAATCGTTGCCATTGGCCTGCCCCGCAGCCATTTCTGTGCCCGTGTCCTGCGCATTGACGATCTGGATCACTATGACGGTCAACAGCAGATCGACCAAATCATTCGCAATCGCAACGACATGGCACGGGAAACACCAGATTGGACGTCGGAATTTGCCTTTCTCCTCGTCGATGGGCTGTCGGTCAAAGAAGACGCACTGACAGCTGATCTGGCCCCCGGCCTCGGCCCGGTGCCGCTGTTTGGCGGGTCCGCGGGGGACGGGACCGATTTTGGGGCCACCTATGTGCTCTGCAATGGTATCGCCCGCCGGAACGCGGCTGTACTGTTACAGATCCGCAGCAACTGTCCGATCAAGGTTTTTAACACCGATCATCTGGTGCCCAGCACCCAGCGTATGGTTGTAACCGGTGCCAATCCGGCGCGGCGACTGGTGCATGAGATCAACGCCGAACCCGCAGCCCGTGAATATGCCCGGTTGCTGGGCAAAGACCCCGAGCAGTTGACCAGCTTTACCTTTGCTGCCCATCCACTGGTCGTGCGCATCGGCGGTCAGCACCATGTACGTGCGATCCAGCAGGTCGCCGAAAATGGCGATTTGGTGTTCTTTTCCGCCATTGACGAAGGCGTGGTGCTCACCCTTGCCGAGCCACTCGATATGATTGCGCATCTGGACCACGCCCTGACCGGGCTGAGCGCGCAACAAACCCCAGATGTGATCCTGGCCTGTGACTGCCTGCTCCGCCGAATGGAGGCCCAGCAAAAGCAGCTGACACCACAGATTTCAGCCCTACTGGCGGCACATCGGACTGTCGGATTTTGCACATACGGTGAACAGGTGAATTCCATCCACGTAAACCAGACCCTGACGGGTGTCGCGATCTATCCGCCCAGCGCGACAGACACGGGGCAACGGTCATGACGCAGGGCCTGATTGATCCAAACGACACGCTGGAACGGCAGAACGAAAAACTGCTGAAGATCGCCGCAACCCTGATGCGGCGCGTGGAACAAGACACCGATGCATCGGGCCTTGCCTATGCACAGTTTGAACGCGCCGTCCTGCTGGAAGAGGAAATCCGCACACGCACACGCGATCTGGAGCGGACGCTGGATTTGCTCAACCTATCCAATGCCAGACTTGCCGAGGCCAACCGAGAAACAGAAGCGGCCCGCGCCAATCTTGCCAATGCGATTGAGACCGTGCAGGAAGGCTTTGCCCTGTTTAGCCCGGCAGAGATTCTGGTGATGTGCAACAGCCGCTTTGGCATGCATATGGCCGATATCCGTGCAAAGCTTCGCCCTGGTCTGGCATTCGGCGCCTACGTAAAGTTGATCAGCAGTAGCAACGCCTTATCCCTGCCGACGGGCACAAACCCGGCCGATTGGGCCGCCCGGCGTATGGCGCGGCACCAGGATCGCAGCGTGATGTTCAATGTGCGCATGACAGGCAATCGTTGGGTCCAGGTCAGCGAACACCGCACGCCCGATGGCGGCACTGTCGTATTGCAGACCGATGTCACCGACATCATGCGTCTGCAACATCAAGAGCGCGAGCGGATCCTTGACGATCAGGCCCGACTGATCCGCGCCACACTGGAACATCTGAATCAGGGGGTCTGCATCTTTGATCGCGAAGCCCGTCTGGTTGGCTGGAACCGGCTGATGGGCGATCTGCTATCGATCCCGATTGGGCGATTTCATCTGGGTAGCCGTTTCCGAACAATCTTTGAGCGTCTGCGCAGCGATTTCACCTTTCACAGCCCTGAGATGGCCGACAGGGTGGAACATTGGGCGCGTGGCCAGACTTCAGAGCCACAAGACGGCCACACCCCCACGGCACGCGCGCCCTTGACCTTTGACATCCTACAAGGGGCGCAGCGCGTTCTGACCGTGTTTATGCAGGACATGCCCGACGGTGGTTTTGTCATCAGCTTTACGGATGTCACTGCCGAACGCCACGCCGCGCGTGCGATGAGCGAGGCTCGCGATACGCTGGAACAGCGAGTGCAGGAGCGCACCCTGGAACTGGAAGATGCTCTCCAAGCCGCCGAACGAGCCAATGCCTCCAAATCGCGCTTTGTAGCAGCCGCCTCTCACGACCTGTTACAGCCGCTGTCAGCCGCCAAGCTGTTTGTCGCGGCATTGGACGCAGAGCTGCCATCCGGCACCCCCCGTGACACCCTGTCGAAGGCCGCCAATGCTCTGGACAGCGTAGAGACCCTGCTGGCGGCGCTTCTTGATATCTCACGGTTGGATTCCGGCCGCGCCGAGGTCCATGTGGCACCAGTCGACCTAGATAAGCTGTTGGGGCAGCTGTACGACGAAATGCGCCCCATCGCCGAGGCAAAAGGTCTGTCCTTCCGGCTGCGGCGTAGCGGAACCACGGTGCTGAGCGATGTGACCTATCTCCGACGCATTCTGCAAAATCTGATTTCCAACGCGCTACGCTATACGACACGTGGCACTGTGTTGGTTGGGTTGCGCAAGCGCGCAGGCTCCGTCCGGGTTGAGGTCTGGGACAGCGGCCCCGGCATCGCCGAGGCTGATCGTGCTCGCATCTTTGCAGAGTTTCAACGTCTCAATGCCTCCGCCAGCGCCGCTGATGGTATGGGGCTGGGCCTTGCCATCGTCGAACGCGCCTGTGCGCTCTTGGGGCATCCGCTTACGCTGCGATCCCACGTCGGGCGTGGCACGGTTTTTGCCATTGATGTGCCGCGCACCACCGCCAGCGCGACAGTCACCGACACTGCGGCTGGGTCAATGTCCACACTGGTAAGACGCTCCGGCCAACACATGTCGCCACACATGCAACCTGACGACAACCTCCCTGCACGCCATCAGACCGCATCAGAACAGACCGATTTGAGGCAACTGATCGTGCTGATGATCATAAGTGATGCCGATCTTTGTCACGCCCTTACACTCACCCTGGAGCATTGGGGCATTGATGTTCTCCCCTGCAACACTGAAGATGAGGCCCGCGCGTTGCTGACAGAAATCGACGTCGCCCCCGATCTGGTCATGACCGATCTACACCTCAGCAATACTCACGGCGGTGCCACTGCCATTGTCAATCTGCGCCGCGACCTTGGTCCCCTGCCCGCCTGCCTGATCTCGGCCGACCGCAGTCCGAAAATCGCCAATCTGGCCGCAGATCTTGACGTCGCATTGTTCTACAAGCCTCTAGATCCCGATGATCTGTATGGTTTTCTGCAGGCCCGGCGAATGTCGTCCTTATGATCCGCGCATGGCATGAAATCATGAAACAGATCCGAGTTCTGCGGCCCTCCTAATGCTGCCCGGTGCAAAAGTGATCCATCGCTTATGGCCATTCGTAACGATATCGCATCCAAATGCACGATACGTGTCACCCTTCCATCTCTGCACTGCGCTGCCTCCATAGACTGAAAGCCGCCAAGTATGACCTATTCCAACCCTTCCCTTGGCCCGCGTCCTATCGCTGTGATCACCGCCCACGGGCAGCCCTCTGATCCAGAGCCACAGGAAATCGCCCTGGCAGATCTCGCGGTCGCAGTTGCAGAGCGGCTGCCCGATTGGGACATCCGTTCCGCCACTCTTGCGAGCCCTGGCCGGTTGGAGCAGATGACAGAACCCGGCGCGCTCATCTATCCGTTTTTCATGGCCCGTGGCTGGTTCACCGGCACCGTGCTGCCCCGCCGTTTGCAAGGGCATACTGCGCATGTGCTCATGCCCTTCGGCTTGGATCCCAATTTACCACAGCTGGCCTGCGATGCGCTGGAGGTTGCCTGCAAAGCCCGAGGTTGGTCACTGGCAGAGACCCGTATTCTGCTGGCGGCCCATGGGTCTGCACGCGGCCCCAAAGCCGCCGAGGCCGCTGAGTCGTTCGCCACTGATATGCGCCAACGCCTACCCGGCACATATTTGGCCACAGGCTATGTCGAAGAGGATCCCCGCATCGCCGATACCGCCCGCCTGTTCGAAGCCAAAGCACCACGGCTGCCAAGCCTATGCCTGCCCTTCTTTGCCCAAGCCGGCGAACATGTCCGCGATGACATCCCCGAGGCCCTCAATGAGGCGCACTTCACCGGAGAGACCCTACCCGTGCTCGGCGCCCTTCCCCGCGTACCTCAGCTGATCGCAAACGCTCTCATGACCACGGTGCGTGGGTCTAACATCGCTGCGACCAAACCGTCACACTAGCGATGACAGAGCGTACCAAACAACAACCAGCCCAATGACCTTTGCCAAAGTATCTTTGTTCAAACGGAGGTTGCGCCGAACGCAGCACCCACCAAGAGCACCACATACGGTGTCGGAAATTTTTCCGACTTTCCCGCCTGCTCCACGCAAGACACCTCTTGCGCCTCTCCCCCGCATGTGATTAATCACGCTCATACCACCAGGACGGCGAGTTGGCGGAGTGGTGACGCAGCGGATTGCAAATCCGTGTACACCGGTTCGATTCCGGTACTCGCCTCCACAAACCCCCCACCCACTTTCAACACATTGAAACAGTTGATTTTGTTGAGTTTATGCATACACTCAACTGCATGATGGACTATATTTCGGACACTACGACTGGTCTAGTTCGGCCAGAATACCATGCACCGACGCTTGTAAAGCTCAACGGCAAGGGTGGCATCTGGTATGTGTCTGTCACTATGCCCAAAGCCCTCCAAAAGGGAGCAATGCGGCAGGAAAAACGCTCTACTGGCACGACCGATAAACGGGCAGCTAAGACCAAAATTGCACCCTTAACCAATGAAATATATGCGAAATTTGATCGTGGCTTGGCTGCACTACACAACAGCTATGTCCAGGAGACGAACCAACCTGCATACACAAACACTATCGGTGACTTCACGAAGGTGTTTACGGCCGCCCCGTTCTTGATAAAGCAGCATGGCTTGGACAAAGACCCCGACCGAAAAATTACTAACCTGCTTCCTAGCTGGATCGTCTACCTGGAAGATACCAATCAAGGAAACCACAAGGAACGTACCTCGCGAAGGAGCAAACTCTTGGAGTTTGTTAGTGTTGTGGGAAACCTCCACGTCGAGGACATCAAGAAGCAGCACGGCTACCAGTACGAGAAGTGGTTGAATGACGAAGGTAAGGCGAACAGCACGGTGAGATCGCTGATAACGAAGGTTGGTGCATTTCTCACATGGTGCGAACAAGAGGACTTCATTGAAAACAACCCCTTCTACAACCTCAAACTTTCCCACTACGGCAAAGAGAGCCTTCCCTATTTGCCCTTCGATCTCGATGAACTTACCGCAATATTTGCTCAGGAAATGAACGATGCAGACCGACTGTGCCTGAGCATACTTGCTGTGACGGGTGCGAGGTTGGACGAAATTGCCCTCCTGGATTGGTCTCAGGTCAAGACCGAGTTTGGCATCACATTTATCGATCTAAGACCCGAAGAAGTGATCGTGAAGACTGATGGCTCACATCGCGTTGTCCCCATCCACCCAGCAGTTGCCGAAACTTTATGGTCAACGAAGAAATCCGAAACGGGGCGCATCTTCGACTACAAGATCGATGTGAACGGGAAGTCTCAGAATGACGCCAGCAAGACTCTGATGCCTTACATCAGGAACGTCACAAAGCATGATCGAAAAGTCGTGCATTCCTTACGCGGCACTTTCAAACAGATGTTGGAAAATGCGGGTATCACGCAAAGCATGGTCGAAAAGCTAGAATCGGGAGAGATTTCGCTGACGGAGATTGACCTCGCAATCCGAGAGAACAAGGTGGACAAACGTGTGAATGACAAGATCACTGGTCACTCCGCCCGTGATACAGCAGGGAAATACGGCTTCGGACCACTGCTGATCCCACGTGCCAACGCCGTATCGAAGATTGATGTTAGCTTCCTAGGCCCACATCATTGAGGCTCAGTTCGATAGTGACAGGAGTTCGACACTATCGAAAGCGAACGATTGTCGTATTGGATGTCTGAGTTCCTTTATCCAACACCTCGTATCGACATGTAACAGTCAGCACATTTGCCAGTGTTGTCGTGCAGGTCCAAGCGATCACCGATACAAAATCACTCTGCTGGTGCCAGCGTCGGTTGCGGTCTAGCACGACTCTTTCGTTTCTCACCCAGCATCAACGTGCCAGGGGTCACCACCAGTGTCAGGATCGTCGCAATCACAAGCCCACCTGCAATTGCCGATGACGGTTCGGTCCACCACTGCGTTGATGGTGCGCCGTAAACAACGTCACGTGTGAAGAAGTTCAGGTTCACCCCGATCACTATTGGAATGAGACCTAGTGCGGTCGTGACGGATGTCAGGATGACGGGACGTAGACGTTGTGCGCCTGTGCGTAAGCACGGATGGTCAAAGCATGAAGGATGTCGCAGACTTGTGCTGGCAAACTCGGAGAAGCAGGAGGCTATTCTTTGGAAGATTTCTTTAAGCCCAACGAAAAAATCCTGTGCGTAGAGCAAGAAACAGAGCGTGGGATCACGGGTTTTTTCAGATACTCACCAGACAGCATTGAGACCCAACTCACATCTTTTGATGGCTTTTTTCATCTCCCTGATCACGGCTGCATAACACTGCTGGCAGAAGACCTTCAATTCATCACTCTGTTCAACAGCTTTTCCAGTCCAGGGACTCGAACAAAGCACTCAGAACCTGAACAGCACAGTTATACTCAAAGGGTTCATTCGAACCTGGCGCTGGTCGGTCATAGCCCTTGGACGGAAGAGATGACGGTTAAGCAAGTTAGCTTCGAAGTGCCACACGCTCAGCGCATTCTTGAGAACAGTGAGTTCATTGAATTACTTGCAGGTCAAGAACGATACAGTGATATGGACCGTCGAGTTGTGCATACATCAGTGAATGGCGTCACCATATCGGTTTGGTATGCTGCACGTTATGGGTCGACTGGTGAATTTCCAACCGAGTGGGGGCCAAGGATCGAAGTCACATTCGATGAACCCAAGTCAGTGTATGATTTCACAGATGCATTGTTCTTTGTTACGTCATTCCTTTCATTCAACCTTGGCACTGATTTGCAATGGCAGGAAGCCAGCATCTCTCACATGGATGACGATGAGATCGACGCCGCAATCGCTGCCCAGTCATATGTTGGGCGACATCAAGCTATCTTTCTTTTGGGCGACAATGACCCTGAGATGCAGGGTAGCGGCAACTGGGGCAGCCCATGCCTCTGCTACAATGACAACGAGCGGGCAGTCTTTGGGGATTGCCTGAACAAATGGGTAGCACGTGCGCCCGAATGGAAGACCGCATATGGCCTCATGATGAACTTTCTTAGGCACAAAGGTACGATTGGGGCTGATCGGTTACTTGCGGCTTGCAAGTGTCTGGAACAGATTCCTGATACTCAAAGTCTGAAGGTTCTCGATGATAGCGACATTGACCAAGTGATCTCGGCAGCAGTAACTAAGGCCAACGATCTGGGGCATGGGAAATTAGGCGGACGAATCAGGTCATCCCTTCAACGAGTTGGCACCGAAGATCATGATGCGAGGTTTAGAAGGCTATACGCTGGCGCTCTGAACGGTCACAGGACTGTAAGGCCGTTCGACTCAGTCATATCGGACCTCAAGAACGCCATGCGCCTTCGCGGCCATGCAGCACATCGTGCCTTACACACCGATACTGACGCAGAATTTCAAACGTTGGCACGGGCGATCAGTTCAGTTGAGTGTCTGTGCTTTCTTCTGCTGGCAAAGGATTTGCCTCTATCTGCTGAGGGCAAGGAGCGAATGTTCCGCAATCCACTGGTCTCGGACTACATCACGTCGTTCTGATGGCAGTCTTGGTCTTGAGACATGATGTTGATATTGTGCCAAAGAGGCAGAAGCACACAATAATTGGGTACGAGTTTGACAGAAGAAGAACGACGACAGTATTTCCCTGGATTGTCAATGAGCGTTCAAAGTTGACCCGGTTTCAGCATTTAAAATTGACCCACCCCATGTGGCGCAAAGCCCCCAGGCGGGCCGCCCTCATATAGCGAGTCCGTCTGGGGGCTTTGCTTTCGGGACGGTTACTTTTCTCTGCGGCTTTTGCTCTGAGCAAAGCGATAGGACGTGTTGCCGGTTTCGATGATTGCGCAATGGTGGGTGACGCGATCCAGCAGCGCGGTGGTCATCTTGGCATCGCCAAAGACCGAGACCCACTCTCCGAACTCCAGGTTGGTGGTGATGATGACGCTGGTTTTCTCGTAGAGCTTGCTGATCAGATGGAACAGCAATGCTCCGCCAGACTTGGGGAACGGGATGTAGCCCAGCTCGTCGATGATGACGCAATCCAGAGCCGAGAGTTGCCGGATGATCTTCCCGGCATTGCCCTCGGCCTGTTCCTTGATCAGGGCGTTGATCAGATCGACGGCGTTGAAGAAGCGTGCCTTCTTGCCGTTGGTGATCAGGGTGGTGCCCAAAGCGATGGCGATATGGGTTTTGCCGGTGCCGGTTCCGCCCACCAGGATGAGGTTGTGCGCCTCTTGGGTGAACTGCCCTGTGCAGAACGGTTCGATCTGGGTCTGGGTGATGGCGGCAGCACCATAATCGAAGGTGGCGAAGTCCTTATGATGGGGGAACTTCGCGATCCTCATTTGATACTGGATAGAGCGCGCCCGCCGCTCTACAGTCTCCGCGTCGATCAGTTGCTTTATCGCTGTGGTCAGACTTGGTGGCTTGCGCGCGGACAGCAAATCATGTGCGCAAGCTGCCATTCCGTGCAACCTCAGGGCGGTCAGTTGGTCGATCAGGGCGTTCATGCGGCAACCTCCTCAGTCGAGCACAGGATCTCATAGCGCTTGCAGTCGGCCTCGGGTCGCAGGGTCAGTTGCGGATAGGCATAGGCTTCGCTGAGCGGCGTGATGACCGGCTCCACCAACTGGTTAATCAGGTTGATGATGGCGGGCAGGCGGAGGGTGTTTTGTGCCACGGCCAGTTCACAAGCCATCTCGACAACCTCGATCCCGTGATCCTGGACGAGCAGAAGCAGATCAACGAACTCCCGATCCCCGCCCTTGTCTGCCATGTAATGTTCCCTGATCTGGTGCATGGCCTCAGGCAGTTGCCAGTCCACGAAGGGTGCGCCATTGCGTAGGGCGCCGGGCTTGCGATCCAGCAGAGGAACATAGTGCCAGGGTTCAAAGTAGCTGACGTTGCGGGTGAAGCGGCGCTTATGCTCGGCGATGATATCCTGGCCCGACACCAGCATAATCCGGCCCGCATAAGCGCGCAGCGACACATGTTGACCGGCAAAGTGGGACGGGACGCTGTAGCGGTTGCTGGCATATTGAACCAGGCAAGTGGATCGGACACGAACCGTCTTCTCAACATAGCCGTCAAAAGGCCGACCCAAGGGGCGCAGCTCGGCGCGTTCGTCTTCGAACACCTCGGCAATCGTGCGATCCTGCTGTTCGGGATGGGGACGATTGGCCAGTTCTTCACAGCGCAGGCGCAACCAGTTGTTCAGCGCATCAAGATCTTCAAAGGCAGGCTTGGGCACAAACAACCGGCCGCGCAAAAACTGGACCTGGTTCTCGACCTGCCCCTTCTCCCAACCCGCTGCGGGCGTGCAGGCAACAGGTTCCATCACATAGTGGTTCATCAGAGCCAGGAACCGGGGATGGAATATCCGGTCCTTCGAGCGGGACACATAGGTCACCATGGTCTTGGGGTTATCAATGATCACCCGTCGTGGAACCCCGCCATAGAAAGACAGTGCCTGCACAAAAGCATCCAGAACCATCTCCTGGGCTTCGCCGGGATAGGCGATCACCAAAGGCTTGCGGCTGTGGCACAGGCGGAAATGGGCAACCTAGATCTTTTGTTCAACGCCGCCCAGGACAACCCGTTCTTCGCTCCAGTCAAACTGAAGGGCGTCACCAGCAGCAAAATGCAGGGGGATAAAAGCATCGCCAGAACCGGCGCCAGCCCGCTTCAGATCGCGGACAAATCGCTGAACTGGAGAATAGGACCCGGTGTAGCCTTCCACCACGAGCTGCTCATAAAGCTTCTGGGCCGTTCGCCGCTCCCGACGTGGTCGCTTCTGGTCCTGATCGAACAGTTCCTGAAGCCGGAGATCAAACCCGTTGCACAGTTTGTGCCGAACCGGTGGAGCCTGGCGCTGGTAGCTCGGCGGGCTCTCATCCTTCAAATACTTCTTGATCGTGTTGCGCGATAATCCCGTCGCCCGCGCAACAGACCGGATACTGCGCCCTTCAACCAGCACCCACAGACGGATCTTCGATACACTTTCCATCAATAACACCTGCTCTTTCCTCCGCACTTGAAGCGCGGATGTTAACGAAACAGGTGGGTCAATTTTACTCGCTCATAACCCACCTAAGTGGGTCAATTTCGCATGCCGATTCACAGCCTGGACGATCTGGAATGGCCTTGTTGCACAAATCGGTTTGGGGATTCACTGCGTGAATTCAGTGTGATAGCTGAAACAGCATGAGCAGTTGGGCCCCTACGAAATACAAGACCAGGAACTGGCCTTCGTAAAACACAGCACTAAAGCGGCGCGGATCGCTTTCGATTGGTTTGATCCCGAGATGGTCTGGGTGCCGCTGCCGAGCGGCAAGCGGGGCCGACAGCAGCAATTCAGCGACGCTGCGATCCAGACCTGCCTGACCTTGAAGATGTTGTTCGGCATGCCGCTGCGACAGACGACCGGATTTGGCGAAAGTCTGCTGCGGCTCGTTGGACTGGATTGGGCAGTGCCCGATTTCAGCACACTTTGCCGCCGTCAGAAGACACTGAACGTGAGCCTGCCGTATCGCGGTGGAACCGGCCCGCTGAACCTTCTTATCGATAGCACCGGCATCAAGGCCGAGGGTGAAGGGGAATGGAACGCCCGCAAGCATGGTGGCGCCAAATGCCGGATTTGGCGTAAGACACCCATGGGGATCGACAAAGTAACGCTGGAAGTTCGGGCGGCCGAGGTCACCACCAGTAATGTTGGTGATGCGCCGATGCTGCCGGAACTGCTCGCGCAAATGCCCCGACGCGATTGCTGCCCGTGGTGCCGGCGCCGTCATTCCGCCCCGCAAGAACGCCAAACTCTGAAAGCCCACAAGCGCCGGGGCCGCTGCCCGGAACGAAGCGGTCAACGCGTCGCGAGACCTGGCTCGCGCCCTGTGGCGGCGATGGAGCGGATACCACCGTAGAAGCCGTGTCGAGAGCAAGATGAACTGTGTGAAACTTCTTGGCCAGTCACTCATGGCACGCGACTTTGACAGACAAGTCGCGGAAGTCCAAATCCGCGGCGCCGCGCTCAATCGCTACACCGCTCCGGGCATACCAGTCACAGAGCCCGTAGGATAAGTCCGTCCGGGGAAAGGGTAAGCCTGCCCATCAACGGATTTGCGCAACAAAGCCCATAGCCGCCGTAACACAAGCCCGAAAACGCCCCGCGGGCTCTGGAAAAGCTACGGTCCAGCCAGATCCTGCTCAACCCGTTCATCAGTTTTCATAAGTATTTCCACTGCCAACTGCGGTTGGGAATATGCGATTGTCAGCAATCTCTAGTCGGTCATCATCGCGTTCTCAGGGTTCATTTCACCGGACCGCCGCTTATCGCTGCGGCGTCGTATGGCCTCATGACCGTGCTCGGTCGCCCCGTGTTATACTTACAGATCGGTCGGTTCTTGATCAAGCCCACCTACGCCGGATCTTCTTTGAGCCGAAACCGCTGAATCTTGCCAGTTTCGGTCTTGGGCAGTGCTTGGGTGAACTGGATGTCGCGCGGGTACTTATAGGGCGCAATAGCGGCCTTCACGTGATCCTGCAACAGATTGATCAATTCCGGCGACGCCGATTGCCCTTCGGCCAGAACGATATGGGCCTGAACGATTTCGCCACGTGCCTCATCTGCGGCGCCAATGACGGCGCATTCCGCGACGGCCGGATGAGCAAGCAGAGCTGCCTCCACCTCGGGACCAGCGATATTATACCCAGCAGAAACGATCATATCGTCATTGCGGGCGGCGAAATGCAGATAACCCTCTGCGTCCATCATGAAGCTATCGCCAGTGATGTTCCAGCCGTCCTGAACGTACTCTGTCTGACGCGCATCTGCCAGATAGCGGCAGCCTGTCGGCCCCTTCACCGCAAGCCTGCCGACCTCACCACGCGGCGTCTCAACGCCGTCCACATCCTGAACCCGCACCTGATAACCACGCACAGGTTTGCCGGTACAAGCCGGTCGGTGATCGTCGAACCGGTTAGAGATAAAGATATGCAGCATCTCGGTCGCTCCGATGCCGTCCAGCATCGGCTTACCGGTCTTTGCGATCCAGTCTTCATAAACTGGCGCAGGCAATGTCTCGCCCGCTGAAACCGCGGCACGCAGGGACGAAAGATCTGCCCCCTCTTCCATTGCATGCAACATGACGCGATAGGCAGTTGGCGCAGTCAAACAGACGGTGGCACGGTATTTCTCAATGATCTCAATCAGATTGGGCGGCGACGCATTCTCCAACAACGTTGCAGCCGCCCCAAACCGCAGCGGAAAGATCGCCAGTCCCCCCAGCCCAAAGGTAAAGGCCAGCGGCGGTGAGCCGACAAAAATATCCTGCGGCGTCACTCCCAGAACCGCGGCGGCATAGCCATCGGCAATCATCAACAGATCGCGATGAAAATGCATTGTCGCCTTGGGTGACCCTGTGGTGCCAGAAGTAAACCCCAACAGCGCCACATCATCCCGCCCGGTGGAGACGGCCTCATAGCTCACCGGTTTCTCCAGCGCCAGGCGATCCAGCTCGGCGTCATGATTGGACGTGCCGTCAAACCCGACAACAGAGGTCAGATAGGCGGATGTCTTGGCGCAAGACACCAGCGCATCCATCAGGCGGCTGTCACACAGCGCGTGGCTGATTTCGCCCTTATCGATGATCTTTGACAGCTCACCTGCACGCAGCATTGGCATGGTATTGACCACCACCGCCCCCGCCTTGGTCGCAGCAAGCCAGCAGGCCACCATCGCCGGGTTGTTGGCCGATCTGATCAGCACCCGGTTGCCCGGCTTCACGCCCATATCCTCGGTCAACACATGGGCCAGCCGGTTTGTCCAGTCACTCAGTTCCTTGTAGGTACGTCGACGACCATTGCCGATCAGCGCGGTGTTGTCGCCAAACCCTTTGGCAACCATGGCGTCGGTAAGCTCCACCGCCGCATTCAGGTGCTCGGGATAGTCGAACCCCTCCAGCAGGAACTCTGGCCACTGGTCTGTCGGCGGCAGGTTATCGCGGGTGAAACTGTCGATATGTGCGGTTGGACCCAACATGCTCTCAGTCTCCCTTTTGAAAAGCATTCAGCGCCTGGCGCGCGATGACAACGCGCTGCACATCCGACGCCCCCTCATAGATGCGCAGGGCACGAATATCGCGGTACAGTTCTTCCACTTTTTGCCCTCGACGGACACCATCCCCGCCATGTAGCTGCACCGCCCGATCAATGACTTTCTGCGCCTGATCGGTGGAAAACAGCTTGGCCATTGCAGCCTCACGAGTGATGCGGGCGGCGCCGCTGTCCTTGGCCCAGGCCGCGCGGTAAACAAGCAGCGCACTTGCATCCACATCCAGGGCCATATCGGCGATATGGCCCTGCACCATCTGCAAATCCGCCAAGGACGCGCCCTGCACATGGCGCTGTGTCACCCGCGCCAACGCCTCATCCAATGCCCGGCGTGCAAACCCCAACGCTGCTGCCGCCACGGTAGAACGGAACACATCCAGCACCGACATGGCTATTTTAAAGCCATCACCCGCCCCACCCAACCGGGCACTGCGCGGAATGCGACAATCGCTAAACCGCAAACGGGCCAGCGGGTGCGGCGCGATAGTCTCAAGCCGCTCCACCACCTCAAACCCCGGCAGCCCCGCAGGCACAACAAAAGCCGACAACCCCCTTGCCCCCGGCTCCTCGCCGGTACGGGCAAAGACGGTATAGACATCAGCGATTCCACCGTTGGAGATCCACGTCTTTTCACCGTTTAGCACATAGGTATCGCCGTCCAACTTTGCCGTCATGGTGGAATTGGCAACATCCGATCCCGATTGTGGCTCGGTCAGCGCAAAGGCGGCAATCGCCTTACCGCTGCGGGTCAGTGGCAACCACTCTGCCTGCTGCGCCTCATTGCCAAAGAGCGAGATCGCTCCAGTCCCAAGCCCCTGCATGGCAAAAGCAAAATCGGCGAGCCCATCATGGCGTGCCAGAGTCTCACGGATCAAACACAGCGTGCGCACATCCAGGCGCTCGCCCTGCGGGGCACCTGAATGTTGTGTCCAACCAACCTCACCCAACGCGGCAACCAGCCCCCGGCAGGCAGCATCGGTGTCGCTATGATCGACGTCTGCCAGCGCGCCTGCGGCCCAGATTTCAAGATCTGCGGCCAATGCGCGGTGGCGGTCCTCGAAAAATGGCCAGCTCAAAAACGTTCTATCCGCCATCTCGTTCCTCCCGGTATCAGGGCTGACCACCCTGTCATCTTTCCTCAAATACTCCCGCCGGAGGCTTCTGCGCCCTCCTCCGACGCACCGGCCCCCAAGGCGCGACTCAATCGCCCTCAAACAGCGGTTTTTCCTTTTTGACGAAGGCCTGATAGGCACGTTCGAAATCCGCCGTCTGCATACAGATGGCCTGCGCCTGCGCCTCGGCCTCAATGGCCTGCTCAATCGACATGGACCATTCCTGCACCAGCATTGTCTTAGTCATCATATGGCCAAAGTTCGGTCCCGCCGCGATCCGCTCGGCCCAGTTGTGCGCCTCGCCCATCAGCTCCGCAGATGAGACGAGCTTGTTATGGAACCCCCAGGCCACGCCTTCATCAGCGCTCATCGACCGTCCCGTATACAGCAGCTCAGCCGCCCGCCCCTGACCGATGATGCGGGGCAGAATAGCGCAGGCCCCCATGTCACAGCCCGCCAGACCCACGCGGGTGAACAAAAATGCCGTCTTGGTCTCAGGTGTCGCGATGCGCAGATCCGATGCCATGGCGATGATGGCGCCTGCGCCAACACAGACACCATCCAGTGCAGCAATAATCGGTTTGCCGCAATTGACCATCGCCTTTACCAGATCGCCGGTCATCCGGGTAAAGGCCAGCAGGTCCTTCATCGACATCTTGGTCAAAGGGCCAATGATATCATGTACATCGCCACCAGAACTGAAGTTGCCACCGTTGGGGGCAAAAATCACTGCCTTTACGTCATCATCATAATGAAGCGCGCGAAACCAGTCGCGCAACTCGGCGTAGCTGTCAAAGCTCAGAGGGTTCTTGCGGTCTGGCCGGTCCAGCGACACGGTCGCCACCCCGTCCTCAATGCTACACAGAAAGTACTTGGTATCCGTCGAAATCATCCGTCACGTCCTTCACTCTCAAGTTGCTTTGCCACCTTGTCCAGCGCATCAGACAAGGTCTGAACCTGCTCTTGCGGGACGGTGTCAAACATCTGGTCGATCCAACCCTCATGTGCGGCGGCCTGCCGGGCAAATTCCTCCACGCCCTCGTCCGTCAGCCGCACGCGGCTGGCGCGCCGGTCGCCTGGAACCTTTTCACGCTGCACATGACCATCATCGACTAGCCGCTCGACGATCCCCGTCACATTACCATTTGAAACTTTCAATACACCGGAGAGCTGGCTCATCTTCAGCCCATCTCGATGTTGGTTCAGGGCGGCCATCACGTCGAAACGCGGCAAAGTCGTGGTAAAGTCCTGACGCAAGCTCTCGCGGATTTCGCTTTCAACAGCACGGGTGGCCTTCAGGACTTTCAGCCACAGCCGCAGCCGGTCCTTGGAGCTGTCGGATTGCATCAGATCTCACCTCCGGTAATGGGCAGCGCGCTGCCGTTGATGGACGCCGCCGCAGATCCCGCCAGATACAGCGCCGCCTCGGCCACTTCTTCGGGCTGAATAAATCGGCCTTGCGGGTTGCCTGCACGCAGCGACTTTGCCGCCTGCTCCTCGCTCATGCCAGTGGTGCTGACTATGGTCCTGATCGACCGCTCCAGCAGCGGCGTATCTATAAAACCGGGGCACAGCGCATTCACCGTGATGCCCGTGCACGCCAGTTCCTGCGCCAATGCCCGGGTCAGCCCCAGCACCCCGTGTTTGGCTGCACAATAGCCCGAGACATACGGATACCCCTTCAATCCGGCGGTTGAGGCCACCGCGATCATCCGCCCCCAGCCCGCCGTCTTCATATCCGGCAGTACTGCTTGCCACAGGTTGAACACTCCCGACAGGTTGACCGACAGCGCGGCCTCAAAATCCGCCAGATCCATCTTGGCAAAGGGTTTGGACGGCGCCGCCCCCGCATTGGCAATCGCCACCGCAACCGGCCCGTTCTGCACCCGCGCTTGGTTCAACGCATCCTGAACAACCTTCGCATCCGTGACATCACAGATCAGCGGGGTCGCGCCTGTTTCGGCAGCGATTTCCTCCAGCGGATCCAACCGACGACCCAGCAGGCTAAGGTGCGCACCACGCGCAGCAAAGACCCGTGCCAGTGCGGCCCCAACGCCAGAGCCGCCGCCGGTAATCACCACATGTTTTCCCAATAGATCCTTTGACGGGCTCATGCGCGGATCACCTCTGCATCTCGATCGGCCAATCGCCAGGCCTGATCGCGCCCGGCCTGATAGGGCAGTGGCCATTCTGCATCACGATCACCAACACGGGTCGCCTCATGCAGCGTCCAGTAAGGATCCGCCAGATGTGGGCGCCCGATACACACCAGATCCGCGCGGCCTGCCATCAGGATGGAATTCGCGTGATCCGCCTCGTAGATATTGCCCACCGCCATGGTCGCGATTCCGGCATCATTGCGGATGCGGTCGGAGAACGGCGTCTGAAACATCCGCCCATAGACCGGTTTCGCCTCAACTGAAGTCTGACCGGCGGACACATCAATGATATCGGCTCCGACCGCCGTAAACGCCTGCGCGATCTCAACCGCCTCTTCCGGTGTGACGCCATCCTCTGCCACCCAATCGGTCGCAGAGATCCGCACTGACATCGGTTTTTGCGCGGGCCAGACCGCGCGCATTGCCTCGAACACCTCCAGCGGGTAGCGCAGCCGGTTTTCCAGGCTTCCGCCATAGGCGTCATCCCGAATGTTGGATTTAGGCGAAATAAAGGATGAAATCAGATAGCCATGCGCGGCATGAAGTTCGACCATGTCAAATCCAGCGCGATCAGCCATCTGCGCGGCTGCGACAAATTCCGCCTTGATCGCCGCCATTTCATCCCGCGTGATCTCTCGCGGAGCCGGGTTGTCCGGCGACCACGCAATGGCGGAGGCTGACACGGTCGGCCAGTTCCCATCAAGCAGTGGCGCGTCCATGGTTTCCCAGCCCAGTTGCGTCGATCCTTTACGTCCCGAATGGCCAATCTGGCAGCAGATCTTGGCCTCTGTCTCGGCATGAACAAAATCGGTCAACCGCGCCCAGGCAGCTTCATGCTCGGGCGCGTATAGCCCCGGACAGCCAAGGGTAATCCGTCCTTCGGCGCTGACGCAGGTCATTTCCGTATAAACCAGCCCTGCCCCGCCTTTGGCCCGTTCGCCATAGTGGATCAGATGCCAATCCGTCGGACTGCCATTCTTGGCCTTATATTGCGCCATCGGGGACACCACGATACGGTTCTTCAGCGCCATATCGCGCAGACGATAAGGCGCAAACATTGGCGCACGTACCGGCGCATCATGGCTGACACCCGCCCGCATTTGAAACCATTTTTCGGCTGATGCCAACCAGTCCGCGTCCCGCAAGCGTAGGTTTTCGTGGGAAATTCTCTGCGAGCGCGTCAGCAGCGAGTAGTTGAATTGTACCGGATCCATATCCAGATAGCGCTCAACGTCCTCAAACCACTCCAGCGAATTGCGCGCAGCGGATTGCAGGCGTAGCACATCCAGGCGGCGCTCTTCCTGATAGCGGGCAAAGGCCCGTTCCAGCGATGGTTCCGTGCTGATGAACTCGGCCAGTGCAATCGCGCTGTCAAAAGCCAACCGGGTACCTGACCCGATGGAAAAATGCGCCGTCGCCGACGCATCACCGAGCAACACGACGTTCTGATGATACCAGGTCTCGCAGAGCACCCGCGGGAAGTTGATCCAGACCGCCGAACCGCGCAGGTGGTCCGCATTGGAAATCAACGCATTTCCATCCAGATGATCGACAAAGATCTCCTCGCAGGTGCGCAGAATTTTGTCCTTGCTCATCCCTTCAAAGCCCCAGTTATTCCAGGTCTCGGCAGAGCATTCGACAATCACTGTCGCCGTGTCGGCATCAAATTGATAGGCATGGATCCACATCCAGCCATGCTGTGTTTTTTCAAAGATAAAGGTAAAGGCATCGTCGAATTTCTGCTTTGTGCCTAACCAGATGAACTTGCAGGGGCGTACATCGACATTGGGCTTGAAATGCTCGGCAAACTCGGACCGGACCGCAGAATTCAAACCATCACAAGCGACGACAAGATCGTAATCGCCCTGATAGGACGCAGCTGGACCGACGTTGGTTTCAAATTGCAGATCAATGCCCAGCTCACGGGCACGATCCTGCAAGATCACCAGCATCGCCTTGCGCCCGATCCCTGCAAACCCATGCCCACCTGAGACGGTCCGCGCGCCGCCATGCACCACGGCGATATCATCCCAATAGGCAAATTTATCGCGGATCTGCCCGGCACTGACGGGGTCGTTGCGCGATAGGTTATCAAGCGCGTCATCCGACAGCACGACCCCCCAGCCAAAGGTGTCATCGGGTTTGTTCCGCTCAAACACCGTGATCTCGGCGTCAGGCTGTCGCAATTTGGTCGAAATTGCAAAATAGAGGCCAGCCGGGCCGCCTCCTAAACAGGCGATTTTCATGATGCCGCTCCCCTATTGCTATCAGACCTGAGAACAGGATAATCCGATGCGCATAAACTTCAAGCTTAAAATTTTATACTTGAAGCTTTTACCAATATGCCTGATTTTCTCCGTTAAGGGAATATTCACCGAAACCTGAAAAACTGCGATCTGTGTCAGGATCCCCCCGGTTTCTCGGCGCCTATCGGTGCGCGGGCGACAAACCTGCTGATATACCAGCGCGTATTCTCTCTATATTTCAGATATCTAGGCGTCATAGTTGATGTTGAGAACTTATTAAACCCGCCCCATCCCCTCGCGAACAAGACCCCACTTAGTTAAATAATATCAATAACATACGTGTATTTCTAATACATCGTAACGCCTGTGGATAAGTCAGGGGGTAACCTAAGAACTCTCAACCATTACGCGACCGGACCACAAACCTCGCGAAATGTGAAATATTATCAGCATCCTGCAAGGGAATGTACGATTTTCGAAATTTTTACTAGATATTTTCAGGAGGAAAATCGCTATCCGTCAAACATGGGGTGCGATGATTTCGACAATTCGTCCACAGCCAACCACTCAAGGACGCCCATAGGCTGCAGTCCGCAGGCAGAGACAGCCGTAAAAAAACCGCGCGGAATAGGCCGCGCGGTCTTTGAATTCTGACCCTCGCTGTCTTGCGATATGTTCAGAGCTCTCGCAGATACTGCATCACCGCTGGGCGTACGGTTTGAACCCCGCGATGGCGTGCATCGGTGATGATTTTGCGCAACTCATTCAGGTCCACACGCATCAGCAGCGACTTTACCGGACCAACAGAAGCCGGACGCATCGACAGAACCCGAAGCCCCATGGCAGCAAGGCAGACGGCCTCAATCGGGCGCCCCGCATCCTCGCCACAAAAGCTGAGAGGTGTCCTGGAATTGTCGCAGCGTTCAACAATTTGCGCAATAAAGCTCAGGTAGCTGACATTCAGCGTGTCATAGCGTTTGCGCACCCGTTCATTCTCGCGGTCAGCGGCAAAAAAGAACTGCTTCAGATCATTGCCGCCAATGGACAGAAACTCCACCTCGTCAAAGAACTTTTGCGGCGCAAAGGCAAGTGATGGGGTCTCTAGCATCGCCCCCACCTCCAGCTTGGAGGGCAGCGCGTGACCAAGACGGCGCTCGCGTTCCAGCGTTTTTTCGACCTCAGCCTTGGCATCGCGGAACTCTTCGAACTGGGCCACAAAGGGGAACATCACCGTCAAGGGACGTCCGTTGGCGGCCCGGATCAACGCCTGCAACTGCATGCGCATCACACCAGGCTTGTCCAGTCCGACCCGGATTGCCCGCCAGCCAAGGGCTGGATTGGGTTCATCCGTGGGTTTCATATAGGGCAGCACCTTGTCCGAGCCGATGTCCAGCGTGCGAAACACCACCCGCTTGCCGCCCGCTGCATCCAGCACGCGCTGATACAACGCCACCAACTCTGAGCGTTTCGGCATCTGATTGCGAACCAGGAATTGCAATTCGGTGCGAAACAGGCCCACACCTTCGGCGCCGGAATTCTCCAGCGAAGGCAGATCCGCCATTAGCCCAGCATTCATCACCAAGTGGACGCGGGTGCCATCGCGGGTCAAAGCCTGCTTATCCCGAATTGACGCATACCGCTCCTGCGCTTTGGCCTGCATCGCGATTTTGTCACGAAAGGCGCTGACGACGGTATCATCGGGTCGCAAATGCACAACACCCTGTTCGCCATCCACCATGATGTGATCGCCATTCAGCGCCTCTGTGGTGATGCGTTTGGTATGGACGACCAGCGGAATGGCCAAGGCGCGGGCGATGATCGCGGCATGTGAGCCGACAGAGCCCTCCTCCAGCACGATGCCACGCAGATTGCGGCCATATTCCAGCAGCTCTCCCGGTCCGATGTTACGCGCGATCAGCACCGGATCTTCTGGCAGCTCGGCACCAGTTTCACTGCCCTGCCCGGTCAGAATGCGCAGCAGGCGGTTCGACAGATCATCAAGATCGCTAAGACGTTCGCGCAGATAGGCATCCTGCACCTGGCCCATCCGGGCACGCGCTTGGGATTGTTCTTTCTCCACAGCGGCTTCTGCACTCAAACCCCGGCCAATGTCCTCTTCCATCCGGCGCATCCAGCCCTTGGAATTGGCAAACATCCGGTAGGCTTCCAGCACCTGCAACTGTTCCTTGTCACCGGTCTGGGTAACCTCCAGCATTTTGTCCACACCGACGCGCAGCTCTTCAACCGCCTCATGCAGGCGCTCCAGCTCGCGGTGCGGGTCATCCGCAATTGGATTGGTGACCACAACGCGCGGTTCATGCAGCCAGACATGGCCCTCAACCGCGCCTTCCTGGGCGATTGTACCGCGCATCAGAACGGGCTGTTGGTGCAGCGGCGACAGGGCCGCGCCCTCGCCGACAAAGGCGCCAAGCTCGGTCATCTCAGCGATGACCATGGCAACCACCTCAAGTGCGTAAACCGCATCGGAAGAGAATTCGCGCCCCTCTTTTGATTGTACTACCAAAACGCCCAGCATTTCGCCAAGGCGCTGGATCGGCACTCCGAGGAAAGACGCATAGCGCTCTTCCCCGGTTTCCGGCATGTAACGGAACCCCTTGGCATTGGGGGCGTCAGGCGTGTTCACCACCTTGCCATAGCGCGCCACGCGGCCCACCAGCCCCTCGCCGATACGCATACGTGTCTGGTGAACGGACTCAAGGTTCAGACCCTGCGTCGCGCATAGCTCAAGCGTCTCGTCATCTCGAAACAGATAGACCGAACAGACCTCGCAGCGCATGCTGTCCGCAATAAGCTGGGTAATCTTGTCCAGCCGGGCCTGACCAGCATCATCGCCAGCCATCGCCTCGCGCAACCGCATCAATAGGTTGCGACTTTCGGATTCGCTTGTCTTCGCCATGGGGGCCGTTCACACAGGTTGTCGGTGTCAGGCGGTCAGGACCAGATCAGGCCGCCTTGTCCAATTCAAACGCATCATGCAGTGCTTGCACCGCAAGTTCCATGTATTTCCGGTCGATAAGCACCGAAATCTTGATTTCAGAGGTGGTGATGACTTTGATGTTAATGCCCTCATCCGACAGCACTTTGAACATCTTCGCCGCAACTCCAGATTGCGAACGCATGCCAATACCAACCACGGAGACCTTGGCAACGTCGCGGTCGGCCAGCAGTTCCGCGTAGTTCAGCTCGCCCTTCTCCTTGACCGCCTGCAATGCCTGTTCTGCACGCACAACCTGATCGGTCGGGCAGGAGAAGGTCATATCGGTGCGGCCTTCATCTGAGATATCCTGCACGATCATATCCACATTCACGCCCGCTTCGCTCAGCGCGGTGAAGATATGCGCCGCAATACCGGGACGGTCGGCAACCGATTGGACGGTCAGCTTGGCTTCGTCACGGGAATAGGCCACACCGGCCACAACATTGGATTCCATGATTTCCTCCTCGTCGCAGACCAGGGTTCCGGCCTCGTCCGATTGTTCCTCGAAACTGGACAGCACGCGCAGTTTCACCTTGTAACGCATCGCCAGCTCAACCGAGCGGGTCTGCAAAACCTTGGCGCCCAGCGACGCCAGCTCCAGCATTTCCTCAAAAGCGATCTTATCCAGTTTGCGCGCCTTGTCGCAAATCCGCGGGTCGGTGGTATAGACCCCGTCCACATCGGTGTAGATATCGCAGCGCTCAGCCTCAAACGCCGCGGCAAAGGCCACGGCAGTGGTGTCCGATCCCCCCCGGCCCAGCGTGGTGATGCGCCCCTCAGGGCTGATCCCCTGAAAACCCGCAACAACGGCCACACGCATACCTTCGCCGAACTTGGCGTTGATGTTTTCCGGCGGGATTTCCTCAATCCGCGCCTGGCTATGGGCGCTCGTGGTCTTCAGCGGCACCTGCCAGCCCTGCCAGCTGCGCGCCGGGATATCCATTTCCTGCAGGGTCAACGCCATCAGCCCGGCGGTGACATTCTCGCCAGAGGACACAACGGCATCATATTCGCGCGCATCAAACAGTGGCGAGGTCTCATTGACCCAGCCGACCAGCTCGTTGGTCTTGCCCGACATGGCAGAGACAATAACGATCACGTTATAGCCCTTGGCCACCTCGACGCCGACGCGTTTCGCCGCGCGGCGGATGCGGTCAGGATTGGCGACAGATGTGCCGCCGAATTTCATCACAAGAACGGGCATGGGGCAAAACTCTCCGTGCGCTTGCGGGTTTCAACTCCCCGCCTCTTATGCGAGCGGCCCCACAAGGGCAAGCCTGCGGATTGTAGCGATACATATAGATACGCCGGGGAAACACGCACTATTGATGCGTCAAAGCGGCGCGTTACAGACAATCTGCCTAGTTGCGCCAGAAACGGATGGTCAGAATGGCATAAACAGCCATCAGTTCCAGCCGACCGATCAGCATCGCCGCACTCAGGATCCACTTCGCCCCGTCGTTCAGCGTCGAGAAATTGCCCGAAGGCCCGATCCGGTCGCCCAGACCGGGACCGATATTGGCAACTGCCGTTGCCGCGCCTGACACAGCGGTCACAAAATCCAGTCCCGTCAGCGCCAGCGCCCAGGCCACAATGCCGAGCGTGACAACAAAGAACATAAAGAATGAGATCACCGAGCTCAGTACCTCGGTATCCACCGCCCGCCCCTGATAGCGCGGCACAAACACGCCATGCGGCGAATGAATACGCTGAATCTGCACCCGGATCGAAGCAAAGAGCAGCTGATAGCGGAAAATCTTGACCGAACAGGCAGTTGATCCCGCGCACCCGCCGATCAGCCCGACAAAGAAGAACAACGTCACAAGGAAACTGCCCCAGGTCATGTAGTCAACACTGGCATAGCCGGTGCCGGAAATGATGGAGGTGATATTGAACAGGGCTTCGCGCACCGCTTGTTCAGGATGGTGCGGAAAGATATAGACCAGCACGCAGGAGGTCACGATCACCAGAACAGCAATTGTCGCCAGAAACGCCTTGATCTGACTGTCGCGAAACAAGGGCTTGGATTGACCGTTTATCAGTTGCACATAGCGCACAAACGGCAATGCGGCGAGGATCATAAAAATGGATGCGGCATATTCCGGCGCGCCAGAGAATGCCCCGAACGAGGCGTCATAATTGGAAAACCCACCCGTTGAACTGGTGGTCAACGCGTGCACCAGCGCATCGAACGGTTCCAGTCCCAACAACATGTAAACCACCATGCACGCGATCGTCAGCCCCACATAGATCAACGAAATCTGCTTGGCGATCGCCTGGGCGCGAGGCAGAATTTTCCCCATGGTATCAAACGCTTCAGATCTGAAAATCTGCATGCCGCCGACCCGCAGCTCGGGCAAGAACACCATGGCGACAACAATAATGCCGATACCGCCCAGCCATTGCAGGATCCCCCTCCACAGCAACAAGCCGCGCGGCAAATCGTCAAGGCCGGAAATAACAGTAGACCCAGTGGTTGTGAGGCCGGACATGGCCTCGAAAAACGCATCGACAAAACGCAATTCAGTCCCGCCAAGCATTAAAGGGATCGCGCCAAACAACGGCAGCGCAACCCAGACAAGCGTGGTCAACAGAAATGTCTGTTGAATCGTCAGCCCTTCACGTACCCCATTGGCACAGCTCAACGCGATCAATCCACCGCCAAGAATGGTGATGACCCCGCTTTCCAGAAAGACAGGCCATTCCCCCTGCCCGTCGTATAAATCGACAGCCAGAGGAAACACCATGGTTGCCCCAAGAATGGCCACCAAAAGGCCAATGACATATCCAACCGGACGTAGATCCAACATTTGCGCAGCGTTGGCCTCCACCGGACGCGGTGTCAAGAGAGCGCGCGCGCTAGATGTTCTGCCGTTATTGTTTTGTCGGCTTCTTTGGCGTGGTCTTGGCGGTATCTGTGGCAGATTTGGCTGTGGCAGTCCCGCCACCCTGCCCGACCATCAGCGCCTGACTGCTGGTGCTGCTGGCCTGTTTGGCCCCCATCGACGAGGCCGCTTTCGATGCTGGTTTGGCGGTTTCTGCCTTGGGAGCTGCGGACTTGGGCTCCGCGCCCTGTTTAACTGGCATGGCCGCAGGCGTTGCCGGAGCACGGGTATTTTTTCGGGTCGAGGTCGCAGCCGTGGTCTCAGCATCGCCCGGGGTGCGTTTGCTCGCAAAATCAGATGCCGCAGCCGCGCTGGCCTTGGCTTGCCCCCTTGTGGATGCAGGTGTCGACTTGGCCGCTGACACCTGTGCGGAACGGGCGGGTTTGCGCGGCGCTTTACGACGGGGGGCTGGGGTTGTTTTGGCAGCAGCTGCCGGCGCGGGTTTGGCTGCTGGGGTAACACGCGTTTCTGGGCGGCTTGCGGGCATCATTTGGGCTCCGACCAAGTTCACACCAGACGACTTTGCCCCGGCGGCGAGCACCTGGCCCGCCAGTGTTATCTGCGCAGACGGCATCGCGCCCATCAAGGCAATTGCGCCGCGCCAGAACCGCATCTGTCGCCCAACAATCGTCCCTGCCAATTCCGCAGGTGTCCGGGGAAGGTCAGTGAAGTCAAGTAGAGGGATCATCAAAATCTCCTGTAAGGCGGATCGAACCGCCACGATATTGCCGCGCCCAGCATTGGGCCAAACCTGAACAACGGCCCAGATGCGCCGAGAACCAAAAAAGCACCGGCTGGTCATCCACCGTGCCAGACGCTCAATGCGCCTTGGCCAAGACCTCCGTTGCCTTTTGGATAGGGGCAATGCATATGCAATCACCCCTTCTGGTTGCAAGTTTACTTGATTCCTGCGGCATTGCAGCAAAAAAATGCCGCACCGCAGAAGTGTCCGTCAGACATAGAAAAACCGCCGCCCAAACGGGCGACGGTTTCTTATTTCATTCAATGTCCAGCACGTCTGCAGAGTCCGATTCTCAGCCTTGATGGATCAGGGTGGAAAACAGCTTGGGATCAATACTCCGCGTGGCAAAGGTCGCCCCCTGCGTCAGCACGCTAATCGCATCATGGCTGTGGAGGCTTTCCTGATGGCTGGCCACAACGCGAAAGTCACCGACCCGAGGATCCGATTGCAGCGCCTCACAGAACAGCCGCGCAGCATCTTCAACAAAGATCGGATTGGCGGCGTTTAACTCGGCAAAGGCCTGCTCGTCCTCGCGCTTGACCATGACCTGGGTTTCGGTCGGCACCGCGCAGCGACAATGGTCGATGACATCCTCAAACCACAGCACTGGCGCGCCCGGTTCCTGCACCAGAGAAATCCGTGCCACGGATCGCTGCGAATGCGGCGTGGCCAACTGCCCCCGTGAACTGCGCGCGTGTTCGCTCAACTCCAGCGAGCAGGGACAGGTCGAAGAATAAACATAATCGAGATGGATAATCTTCGTCCGCTCGCCGTCGTGATCCACAATTTCCAATGCGATGTCATAGTATTGATAGCCCGACAGTCCCGAGCGCAGGCTCTCAATCTTGACCGGAAACGAGAACCGCATCTGCAAACGGGCATCGACGCTTTCGAGATCGGTCAGATAGTCATCCAGCGCCGCTTCCATCACCTCAAAGCTAAAGGTCCGCTCGGCGTGTTTGTAGAACGACCGCATAATTCGGGACATGTTGATGCCCTTCTTGTCCGCCTCAAGGCTGACGGTGCCGGTCACGCTGGTTTCCAGCGTCAAATCTCCATTGTCACGGGTGTGAAAGCGAATCGGCAGGCGAAAGTTGGAAATCCCAACATGCTGGATCTGCTCATGCGCACCACGGATCAGACTAGAGGGACCGTTCTGCAGGTCCGGCAGGGTTGCGCGATAGTTGCTGTCAGCCACAAACCCCTCGGGGTAGTGCCGCGACAGATCGGGATAATTGCCGGCAGGTGCATCCGGGAGCAGCCGTGCAACCGCCGGGTTCAACTGGGCAATTTCGGTCTCGGTGGCCGCGCTGGCCCATTGGCGCAACAGGTCGAGCGCCTCTTCTGCATCCGCTCGATCAGGCGCCTTGGTCATACTACGCGAGTGAGAGTTCATGAAACAGAGACCTCCGCTGGCGCTGCCCATTATCAAGCAGCAGGTTTGGTTTTAGTCTGTTACGCAGCAGATCGCAAAACGGATCATTCAAAAGCGTCGTGTTATGCGCGAATACGGCGATTGACGCAGCAACATCCGGCGCATCAGGCAGAGAGGGGGCAAACCCTGCCCCTTCACCTTCGTTGATGCACCGAAACCGATTTATGATTCTGCCGCAGACAGCGCCTGGGTCAGATCCGCAATCAGATCCTCGGCATCCTCCAACCCGACGGAGAAACGCACCAGACCGGGCGTAATGCCCAACTCGTCCTTCAGGGCCTCTGACAGACGTTGATGGGTGGTGGTCGCCGGATGGGTGGCGATAGATTTCGCATCGCCGAGATTGTTGGAAATCACCGGAATGGTCAGCGCGTTCAGGAAGCGAAAGGCTGCATCCTTGCCGCCCTTCAGATCCAGCGAGAGCACAGTGCCGCCTTTGCCGCCCAGTTGCCGCTGCACCAGCGCGTGCTGGGCATGATCTTCCAGACCCGGGTACATCAGCCGACTGAGCGCCGGATGACCGCTCAGCGCCTGCGCCAGTTCCAGCGCGGTCTCCGCCTGGGCATTTACCCGCAGGGAAATCGTCTCCAGCCCCTTTAGCAGGGTCCAGGCGCTGAATGGGCTGAGGCTGCCGCCGGTGTGTTTCATGTAGGGTTCGACGGTGCCTCGGATGAAGTCACGCGTACCCAGAATGACACCGCCCAAGACCCGGCCCTGCCCGTCGATATGTTTGGTCGCAGAGTATATCACCACATCCGCGCCCTGTTCTATCGCGTTGGAGAAAACCGGTGTCGAGAACACATTGTCCACCACCACAGTGGCGCCGACCGCATGGGCCAGCTCTGCCACGGCAGCAATATCGATCACTTCCAACGTCGGATTGGACATGGATTCGAAAAACACCGCCTTGGTGTCCGACCGCAGCGCCGCCCGCCAAGCGTCAAGATCGGTGCCGTCAACAAATGTTACTTCAACCCCATAGCGGGTCAGGATATTCTCAAGGATATAGAGACAGGAGCCAAACAGCGCCTTGGCCGAAACCACATGGTCACCCGCCTTCAGCATCGAAGTAAGCGCGCCGTTGACCGCCGCCATGCCCGATGCGGTGGCAAAGGCATCTTCCGCCCCCTCCAGCGCGGCAATACGCTCTTCGAACATGGCCACCGTTGGGTTGCCGTAGCGGGCATAGATGAATTCATCCGGGCCGGTCTCGATGAACCGGGCCTCGGCCTGTTCGGCAGTGTCATAGACAAAACCCTGGGTCAGGTAGATCGCTTCGCTGACCTCATTGTACTGGCTGCGCCGGGTGCCGCTATGGACCAGTTTGGTGCGCTTGTTCCAGGTCTCGCTCATCTCATGTCTCCTTGCGCGTATTGCGCATTAAAAAACCCCCGTTCGGCCAAGCGAAAGGGGGTCCTTCACATCCTGACCTCTTTAGCGGGATTGTTTTACGTGGCCCGCAATCCGGTAACAAATCGCCACGATATATATGTCTCGGATACGCCCAAACCGCCTTTCGGTCAAGACCACAGCACCCCAGGAACGCGGTTGGCGTTCGCTTTCACATCACGTCCGCGTGCGCAGTTATCAAAGGCGACAGCATGCTTGCGACATGCGACATCGGTGGTCCGCATGGGGCGCAGGCCGCCGCTCACTCGGCGTCGTCAACCTCGGCATCCGGCAGCGCATAGGCCTGAAACACCCGCGCCTGCGTCATGAAGAAGGCAAACATCGCCAGCGACAGGCCAAAGGTTTTGAAGTAGACCCAAGTGTCGGTGCTCTGAGTACGCCAAATCAGCTCGTTCGCGACTGCCAGCGCAAAGAAGAATACGCAGAGCCTGCGAGTCAGGATCATCCAACCTGCGTCCTGCAACGGCATAAGCTCTTCAATCATCAGCTTGAGATAGCTCTGCCCCTTTAGCAGACCAACCCCCAGCGCACTGCCAAGCGTCACATAGAGGATTGTCGGCTTCATCTTGAAAAACCGCTCATCATTGAACCAAACCGACAGTCCGCCGAACAGGATCACGATCACCAGCGTGCCGATCTGCATCTTGGAGATATGGCCAGTGAGCCGCCACAGAGCCAGGCTGGACAGCACCATCAGCGGAATGAACGCGGCCGTCACAACAATAAAGCCTTTGTATTCCTGCCCGCCGATCATCAACAACTCATCGCGCAGCCGCAGATACCCGACGAAGAACAGCACCAAGGGGCCAAATTCCAGCACCATCTTGAGGGTTGGGTTGATCGGTTGTCCCGCCATTTCTAATCCTGCCGTTCCTGTCTGTTGCCAGCGGTTCCCGCCAGCGCCTGTTGCGCGAAATCTGCGACCTAGCCGCCGATCTCCACTATCACGGCCCCCAGCGCGATCAAAGCCATCAGCGCAATCCGGCGTGGACCAACCGTTTCCTTTAGCACCAGCCAGCCGATCAGGGCGGCAAAGACGGTCGAGGTTTCGCGCAGCACCGCCGCCTCGCCCACCTTGTCCAGCCGGGTGGCAAGCATCACGGCACCAAAGGAGCCAAAGGCGATCACACCGCCGAGCAGACCCTTCGCCATCAAAGGCCCGGGGTCAGGGCGCGGCGTCATCGTCCGCCAGCGCATATAGGCATAAGGCGGCATCGCCAGCCCGTCGATGAAGAAGAACCACGCAAGAAAAGTAAAAGGATCCGCGGTCGCCCGTATGCCATAGGCATCATAGGTGGTGTAGAGAGCCACCAATACGCCGGTGGCCACCGCCAGCGCCAACGCGCTGCCAAGAGTGTCGCGATTGTGGGTCAGGTTGCGAAAGTTATAGAGCGCCAGACCAAAGATACCTGCCAGCAAAACTGCAACTCCAAACCACTGCACGGGCAAGAACCGCTCGTCAAACAGCACAGTGGCGCCAATCACCGTGAACAAGGGCCCGGTGCCGCGCACCACCGGATAGACCACAGTATAGCTGCCCTTACTGTAGGCCAGCCCCTGAAGAATTTTGTAAACCACATGGATCAACCAGACGGCAGCAAAGATTGGCCACATGTGCGGTTCCGGCCAGGGCACGACGAACAACGCCAGTGGCATCGCCATCATCCCGTAGGAAAAATCAATTGCCCCGCGCGACAGCCAAGGGTCATATCGCCCCTTCTGCAAGGCGCCAAACACCGCGTGCAGCACCGCCGCCAGCACTGCCAGCACCAACGCGGCATGATGCCCCGCCTCCGTGCCTTCCAATGAGATCAGCCAATCGCTCACACAAATAACCTTTGTACAATGACGAAAGGCCGGGGGGCGCCCCTGAACCCCCGAGGGTTATGCGTAAGATATTGCCTCTATTTTCTTCTCTGACAGAATGCAAGCCGTCGGTTTCTCTGGACGGCCATCCGGGAGCTGGTGGCGGGCGGGCCTCCCCGAGGGATCACCCAATCTGCGGTCGCAAGATATCTTTCTACCTGTCAGATCTGCCCGGCCATCCAAACGGTAGAAGGGCCTTCGCTGCGTAATGCGTGAGCTGGCAAGACACGGAACAAGCTGCCCTTCGTAATCTTCAGCTAAATGACTGGTTTCACTAGATGAAAGTAACCGCAGACCCCGTGACTTCACTTATGATACTGCCAGTGCTCACTGCTGAGTATCGAGACCGAGGCGGTCGCGTAAGTTCGTCAATTTGACGGCACACCCAATTTCTCGCTTCCAAAGTTTTTAACGACTGCGACAAGGCGCGATCCGTTATCGGTGCAAGGTCTCGTTTGATCTCTATAAAGTGGCGCGGGGTGTGAAGTGATGCCAAAACGGGAAGCGTCCACGAACGACGAAGCAGGCCTTGATCTTCTTCTTTCGAAACGCGGTTGATTTGGCTGGCGAGTTTGGCGGCAGATATTCCCATTTGGGTAAGCCGGAACTCTGGACGCAATGGATGGCCATGGCCAGGGTTTCGTTCGACCAATCCTATTGTGATCAGATGATCCATACTTTGTACGAAAGCGGTCCTGCCAGCACCGGTTGCGGCCAGCAGTGAGGCTTGCCGACCTGGAATGCCAGCGTGAAGATGCGCAAGGATTGGTAAAGCCCAAGCTCTTGAAGTGATGTTGACAAACAAACCAATGTACATAAAGTATAGTTACTATACATTGAAATATAAGGGAAGCCTATGTCACTCATTTCAGTAGATAAAACGATTACCATTGCGATGTCGGTGAAAGATCGGCACGCCAGCGCGAAGTGGTACCAACGCATGTTAGGTTTTGCGCTGCTTTACCATGCTGATGAGGCAGGATGGTCCGAGATGCAGACAAACACACCCGGTGTTGCAATCGGTTTTGGTGAACATACCAAACCCGTGCCGGGAAATTGTGTTCCCGTTTTTGGGATCGCCGATTTGGATACTGCAAGGCAAAAGCTGGAACAGGCCGAAGTAAAGTTCGATGGTGACACTGACATTGTCGAAGGCATGGTCAAAACCGCAACATTTTACGATCCAGACGGCAATGCGCTGATGCTTGCTGAGGATTTGACTGGCTAGGCCGCATAATGCGCGGATTGATTGTCGCTGCTACGTCTCATGTGCTTATGGCCAGGCTGCAGTTACCGAACCTTTCAGGGAGGTCACCATTGCAGTTCCCGTGATGTCCATTGACGATGCGGAACCTTGGTATTTCAATTTATTTGGCTCGGGTGTTGAGGTTTTTCACCCGGTTCCTGGCGTTGTAGAGTTGTTTCAAATCTATGAAGCCGGCGAACAGCAAGCAGCTGGAAACATCGTGCGGTTTTTTAGTCGGTGACATCGAAGAAACTCAGCGCGCAGGATCCGATGCATTTGACGCTCGCAGCCTGATTTTGCCACGCGCGGCATGACGGGCCGCTTTGATGAATCCGCAAGGGCATTGAGCAGTCCAATACTTAAGGTCTCCACGGGCAATGCCCTTGCTACCGCAGCATGAAAGTGTTGACCGGACTCACACGTTAAATATCTTCAGCCAGAAGGCGCCATCATAGATTGGGGATCAGGATTTCTCCAGACCGGTCAGCGCGGCGGCGAATTCGTCGGGATCGAAGGGAGCCAGATCGTCGATCTGCTCACCTACGCCAATGGCATGGATTGGCAGGCCAAAGCGGTCTGCCAGCGCCACCAGAACACCCCCTTTGGCAGTGCCGTCCAGTTTGGTCATCACCAACCCCGACACATCAGCCAGTTTCTGGAAGGTATCGACCTGATTCAGCGCGTTTTGTCCGGTGGTGGCATCCAGAACCAAGAGCGTATTATGCGGCGCGCTGGGGTCTTTTTTCTGGATCACCCGCACGATTTTTGCCAGTTCTTCCATCAGATCCGCGCGATTTTGCAGACGCCCTGCGGTGTCGATCATCAACAGATCTGCGCCGTCCTCCTGGGCACGCGTCATCGCATCAAAGGCCAGGCTAGCCGGGTCAGACCCCTCGGGCGCGGTCAGCACCGGCACCCCTGCACGGTCCCCCCAGACCTGTAGCTGTTCAACGGCGGCCGCACGAAAGGTGTCGCCCGCCGCGATCACAACCTTCTTGCCTGCCGCCTTGAACTGACTGGCCAATTTGCCGATAGTCGTGGTCTTGCCAGATCCGTTGACGCCAACCACCAGCACCACTTGCGGACGTTTCTCATAGATCGGCATCGGGCGTGCGACAGGTTCCATGATCCGGGCCACCTCGGCGGCCAGAAGTTCCTTGATCTCGCGGGTAGAAAGACGTTTTCCAAAACGCCCCTCCGCCATATTGGCGGTGACGCGCAACGCGGTGTTCACGCCCATATCGGCACCAACCAACAGATCCTCCAGCTGTTCCAGCATCTCGTCATCCAAGGCCCGACGTGGTTCATCAACCTTGCCGCGCCCGATCAAACGCCCAAGGAGTCCGGGCGATGCGGGGGCCGGAGCAGGCTCTGCCGCGGCGACGGGCTTCAGAGCAGGTTTGGCGATGGGTTGGGCCGGGCTGGTGGAGGGGGTCGGCGCCTCTTTGGCTTGTTCGGCAGGCTGTGTGATCGGCGTGTCAGCAGGCGCATCGTTTGGCGCGGATTCTGGTGTCGGCGTGGGTTCGGGGGCCAGATCCGGCGTGAGTTCAGGCTCTGCCGCGGCTGTCGCAGCGGCCTCCTCGACGATGGCATCCAGCCCTTCCTCAAGCTTTGTTGACGACTTGAACAGCCGATCCTTCAGTTTTGAGAAAAACGCCATCTCGGCCTCCGCATACAGGTTCTTCGCGAGTTATCACGCGGACACCTAATGCGGTTTTACGGCAAGTGCAAAGCACCTGACGTGCGGATTCCCTGAGAACAGCGCTCAGCCTCCGTAAAATGCCAGCAAAAACCCCACCTGTGCCCCCCAATAGAGCGGCCAAACCACATATGGTGTAATCCGGCGTGCGGGATGGTCCTGATCCAGCACAAAGGTTTCAAATGCGAGCACTATGTCCGAGGCCATAAACGCAATCGCCGCAGGCAGAACCAGCGCCAGCCCCACAACAGCGCCCCCCAATGGCAAAGTCAGTGCCGCCAGCCCCATGCCGATGATAATCGGCACATAGGCCAGCATCGGCGTCTTAAGCGCACCTGCACGCGGTGCCAGCAGCCGAACCATCGCCAGACCGGCCAACACCAGCACCGCCACCCCAAAGATCTGCGGCATCTGCGTTAGCCGCGCAACGTCGCTCAGGTTCTGACCAAGAAACAGCCAAATATAGACCAGATGCCCCGCAGCAAAGGCACCGACCCCCCCCATGAACGCGCCCTCTCCATCGCGCGAGAGACAGAAATCCCCCACCGCACAAAGGCCAAGCGCCACGACCAGCAGCACTGGCCCACCACCCAGCCAGGCAACAATCGCCAAAAGAAACACCGCTCCGGTCTTGGTCACGCTGCGCAGTGGGCCGGGCGCACGCGCGGTCAATCCAAGATAAACCAGTGCAAACAGAGCCGCGATCAGGATCAAGATATCCCCGAATGGGCTGCCACCAATATCAATCATGCTGCTCTCTCCCCCGCATAGGGCGCTGGTCTGTGCCAGGTCCCATGCGCAGTGTTGCCCGCACGCGCCTGCGTGGTCAAAGGTGACGCCGCGAGAGGCAGAGCAACAGCGCGAGAGGCAGAGCAACAGACTGCCACGTGCCCGCCGCTTTGCGGTCCGTTGTCGGCACCGCAGTCACACTCGGAAACATTGGTCACAGCCGCGCTGCTCTGGCACAATTGGCATATGCAGATTTTTGGGTCGATTCTTATTGTGGTCCTATCCGGTGGTCTGGTCCAGGCCGGGGCGCCGCTTACGGCAGATCAGTTTGATCGCTACACGCAGGGGCGCACGCTATTTTATGGCTTTGACGGGGTGCCCTACGGGGTGGAGCGCTACCTGCCGGGCCGCCGGGTGATCTGGTCGTTTCTGGACGGGCAATGCCAGGATGGCGAATGGTACCCTCAGGCCGATCAGATCTGCTTTGTCTATGATGAGATCGGCACGCCACAATGCTGGCAGTTTTCCGTAGGAGACAGCGGGTTGATTGCCCAGTTTGACGGAGACCCCGAGGCAACTGAACTGTATGAGGCCGAAGAACTGGGCGAAGAGATGCTCTGCCTTGGTCCGAAAATTGGTGTCTGAACGGATAAACTGGACAGGGCCAGATCTGCTATAGGATCGGCCCTATCTGCCACCTGTCCGCAGCTTCGGTATTAGAACAGAGATCCCTGATCGTCGGCACTTGGCTTTGCGTTATCTGGCGTGTTTTCCTGCGGCTTTGCCGCCTGTGCCTTGCGTCTGGGCCGCGCGTCAGCACCTGCATCCATTGGGGTGACATCAATCTTTGCATCGGCAAATTCAATTTGCAGGTGGCTTTGCGATGCCGCATCAGCGGCGCAGGTAATCACCCCGTCCGCACCATGGACCACCGCATAGCCACGATCCAAAGTCGCCTTGTAGCTGAGAATCTCAAGCTGACGGCCACTGGACTCAAGCGATTTTCGATAGCGGTCCAACCGTTGTGTCTGTCCGTTGTCCAACCGTTGCGCCAATTGCGCCAGCCGATCCTGCTGCCTAGCAAGCCCTTGTTGTATGGGGCGAATGTTCAGACGCGATGACAAGTTGCGCAGCTGGTCGCCGCGTGCCTGTACCAATTGTCGCAGAGTCGCCGGGCGCAGACTGGCGGCGGTTTCGCTCAGCCGCAGACGACGGCGATCGACACCCCGGATCAGCGCATCCGGCAGCCGGTCGGCAATCCGGTCCAATCGTTGCCGCGGGGTCTCTAGCAATGTGTCAGGCCGTGGCAGCGCGCGCGACAGATCATTCAACCGTTGGCGACGCATCTGTACGGCCTGCCCTGCCGAGCGCACCAACCGTGCCCCCTGCCCCTCGGTCCAGCCCAGCAGCTCCAGCCGCACAGGTACCGCCAGTTCTGCCGCCGCCGTAGGGGTCGGCGCGCGCCGGTCAGAGACGAAATCAATCAACGTGGTATCCGTTTCATGTCCCACTGCCGAGATCAGCGGAATGTCCGAAGCCGCCACAGCGCGGGCCACGATTTCCTCATTGAACCCCCAGAGATCCTCAATCGAGCCACCGCCACGGGCGACGATGATCAGATCAGGGCGCGGCAGCGCACCGCCCGGCGTCAGCGCATTAAAGCCGTTGATGGCGCGGGACACCTCGGCCGCAGAGCTTTGCCCCTGAACCGCGACCGGCCAGACCAGAACCTTGCGCGGGAAGCGGTCGCGCAGACGATGCAGAATATCGCGGATCACCGCCCCTGAGGGCGAGGTCACGACACCAACGATCTGCGGCAGGTAGGGCAGCGGTTTCTTGCGTTCAGACGCAAACAACCCCTCGGCTTCCAGCTGCTTCTTGCGTTTTTCCAACAGCGCCATCAGCGCGCCCTGCCCCGCAACCGCGACCTCTTCGACGTTCATATTGTATTTCGACTGCGCCGGGAACGCGGTCAGGCGGCCGGTGACAACCACCTCCAGACCTTCCTCCGGCACCACGGACAATCCGGCGATCTGCCCTTTCCAGGTGGTGCAGGCCAGAACCGACCGGTCGTCCTTGATGTCGTAGTAAAGATGGCCGGAGCGCGCCTTGAACACGCGGCCCACCTCGCCTTTTACCCGGATCCGTCCAAAACTACCCTCCAACGTGCGTTTCACCTCTCCCGAGATCTCTGAAACGGTGAATTCAGGAGCATTCTGCCCCGGCTGATTGTCCGGGGTTGGATCGTCAAACAGGTCGGACATTGCGGGGCTGCTCTCCTGCGGCTTGAGGCTGGTCTTGTTTTGAAGTCGCGCGCAGCATAGAACCCGCCGCAAGCAAGGCAAGCCCCGGCATTTCATGCGGGCTGCTGTGGCGCAGGCAGATCGGAGAATACGGACATGAACATCCTCATCCTCGGCAGCGGCGGGCGGGAACATGCGCTCGCATGGGCCGTGATGCAAAACCCCAAATGCGACAAACTGATTGTGGCACCGGGCAATGCAGGCATCGCGCAGATCGCTGATTGCGCAACGTTGGATATCGAAAACGGCGGGGCGGTGGCCAACTTCGCAGAAGAAAACGCCATCGACTTTGTGATCGTCGGCCCAGAGGCTCCGTTGGCATCAGGCGTGGCGGATCGCCTGCGCGAGGCGGGTCTGCTGGTCTTTGGCCCTTCGGAAGCGGCAGCGCGGCTGGAAGCGTCCAAAAGCTTTACCAAGGAAGTCTGCGACGCGGCCAATGCCCCCACCGCAGGTTACGGCCATTTTACCGACGCCGGGGCCGCCAAAGCCCATGTGCGCAAACACGGCGCCCCAACGGTGGTAAAGGCGGACGGTCTGGCCGCGGGCAAAGGCGTGATCATCGCCATGAGCGAAGATGAGGCCATCGCGGCCATCGACGACATGTTTGGCGGCGCCTTTGGCGGTGCCGGCGCCGAGGTGGTGATCGAAGAGTTCATGGAAGGGGAAGAGGCCTCGCTTTTTGTGCTGGTCGATGGCGAAGATGTGCTGGCAATCGGTTCAGCCCAGGATCACAAACGTGTCGGCGAAGGCGACACCGGCCCCAATACCGGCGGCATGGGGGCCTATTCCCCCGCCCCGGTTCTGACAGCCGAAATTGAGGCCCGCGCGATGGAAGAGATCGTAAAGCCGACGATGAAGGTGATGTCAGACCGCGGCATGCCCTATCAGGGCGTGCTATATGCCGGTCTGATGATCAAGGATGGTTTGCCGCGACTGGTGGAATACAACGTCCGCTTTGGCGACCCGGAATGCCAGGTGCTGATGATGCGACTGGGTGCGCAGGCGCTGGACCTGATGCAGGCCGCCGCCGAAGGTCGCCTGGCAGAGGCACAGGTGAACTGGGCGGATGATCATGCGATCACCGTTGTGATGGCGGCCAATGGCTATCCCGGTGCTTATGAAAAAGGCACCGAGATCAAGGGCCTGAACAGCCTGCCTGAGGACAGCAGCAATATGGTGTTCCATGCCGGCACCAAACGCGAGACCGGCAAAGTACTGGCCACCGGGGGCCGCGTGTTGAATGTGACTGCCCGTGGGGACACCCTGCAAGAGGCCCGCAACCGCGCCTACGCGATGGTTGATCAGATCGACTGGTCTGAAGGGTTTCACCGCCGCGATATCGGCTGGCGCGCACTGGATTGACACGGCGACATCGCTGGGAATGCCACAACAGCAGGCGGCGGCTCCCGCCTGCTTGCCCTCCATCAATGATAGAGCCGTGCAGTTGGGCATGGCCGCGCGCTGCGCGCCCGGCCGTGGCTCTGCGTTCAGCCGCCCATAGGTCAGAGCCGCTCAAGGCCAGAAACTCTGTGTGATAGGGATCCGAATGCGTCATAGATTATGGCGCGAGCGCGACCAAGCTGCCGTTTTCGGCCACGCGATGCCCCCGGATCACCGTTAGGCTGTCCCTGCCACCTTCAAGAACGGAGCCAACCTCGATGATCCTGCGCGACAAACCCGGCCTGATGCAGCTGCTCTTTGCGCTGCGTGGCTCTGTGCTTCCGCGTATCCTGCCACGTATCCTTGGGCTGTCTGCGCTCTCCGCCGTTGTGCTTTGGATTGATGTCAGCGTAATACGCCTGCCCCATACCAACGCCGCGCCATTCGCAGTCTTTGGCATCGCACTTTCGCTGTTTCTGGGGTTTCGCAACAACGCAGCCTATGATCGTTGGTGGGAGGGGCGCAAGCTCTGGGGGCAATTGGTTGCGGATCTGCGCAGCCTCAGCCGCGAGGTCGACCTGTTTGTCGGCGACGCCAATAGCCGCCAACGGATCCTACGGCTGGCACTGGGCTTTTTGCATCTGCACCGGATCAGCCTGCGCAAGGTGGACGACACCTCAGCTGTGATCAATTGGACAGGCACAGATTTCTCTACCGCACCCCACCCGCCCTGCGCCGCCCTGGATGCGCTGACAGCAAAGGTCGCGGACAAGTCCGACGACGGCTTTGCCCGCAAGGCGCTTGGCGAACGTATTGCCAGCATCACCTTGGCACAGGCCGGTTGCGAACGCATCGCCACCACGCCATTGCCATACGTCTATTCGCTGTTGGTGTTCCGCACGACCTATCTCTATTGCTTGCTGTTGCCCTTTGCGCTGATCGACGGGGCTGGCTGGTTGACGCCGATTTTTGTTGGCATCGTGGCCTATGTGTTCTTTGGCCTTGCCGAGGTCACGGAAGAACTGTCGCACCCTTTTGCTGAGACAGGCAACGGTCTGCCGTTGGATGCCATATGCCGCACAGTAGAACGCGCCATCGCCCCCAAGCTGGGACTGGAGGCCCCGCCGCCGTTGCACCCCGTGGACTATTACCTTTCATAGGGTTGGAGCCACTGGAGCATCTTTCTCTCTCACCTGACGTACGACAGCGAGCCCGTTAGAACAGGGCAAAAATCGGATCAGAGAACCCCGTTGCCGTCAGATCACTATTCAATTCGCTCAGCAGTAGGAAACGATTGCGGAATTCATCCAGCTTATCTGCCTCTAGCAGGTCGGCAGGGTGGGTCGTGCCAAAAGAGGCAAAAGCGCGGTCTTTCATCTCGGTCACCTGGCGGTCCACGCTCAGCTGCCCAAAACTGGATGGCAACCCAAGCGCGGTCTCAAAAAACGACTTAAGCGGCGGCGACCCAATGATACCGAACCAATGGGCGTCTTCACTGCCACCGGCATCCGCGATCGATTGCAGCTCGCGTTCGAAGGCGAGAGCAAGGCGCATGTTCGGATCACTTTCTCCGATGGCGATTTCAAAATTCTGATCCTTGTAGAGGCCCGCAATTTCCTCGGCAAAGCCTGGCGGATAGGTCCGGTCACTGCCGCCTGGGTTAAAGGCAAAAGCACTCGCCATCGCCTTAAGCTTTGGATCGCGGTGCAAATTCGCATAGGATATTTCAGACGACAGATCCGATTCAAAGGCCCGGATCATCACATTGAAATCCAGGGCGCGTTCATTGATGTTAAATACATCAAGTCCAGCCTCAAATGCATCAAAATCAAAGACATACTGACGCGGATTTTCATAGCCTGCCAGTTTTCCATCGACTTCATCTGCCAGCACCTTCATCTTGCTTGGCGCTGTCGGCCATTCATTCTGAAAAGCCTCGGCAAAGTCGTAATACGCAAGATTGCTGGGCTGGTTCACAAAGGAATTCGGGTCCGACAGGTCCGATTCCAGCACCTGACGCAGATAATCCTCGCCTGGATTGCTGACATTGAACTGATCCAAGGCCTCTTCCAGCAATTCTGAATGCTCAAACAGCTCTTCCGGGGTCGAGAAACCATCGATGTCAGGCACACCAAAGCCAAAGGCCCGCGACATAGCCAGATACCGGGGATCTTCCTGCTGATTCACAGGCGATGCCGCGTCATAGGGGTTGGATTCCAGCATCCGCTTTAGAAAAATAGGGTTGGTGTAAGTCAGATCGAAGCTCTCGATCATCGCATTCAGCAGGTCATCATTTCCCAGCAGCTCATCCGCGTTGGCCGGGCCTTCGCCATCGTTCAAGGCTTTGAATTCCCCGACCAGTGCCTCCATGCTGCTGGTGTATTCCGGGGGCTGGTTAAATTTGAATTGGCTGGCAAAATCCGCAAGGCGCGTATCGCTCAGACGGTTCACAAAAGAATCCTGATCGGTCAGATCTGATTCCAGAACCCGCATCAAAAAGAACTCGTTGCCGGCGTATTTTTGCAAGCCAAATTCATTCAGCGCCTGGTTCAACAGCGTGGGTTTCGACAGCAGATCCTCAGCGCTGGTCACATCGGCATAGGGTTTTTCTGCACTTGCACTTGGCAGTTGAGGGCCGTCTTCACTGCCAAAACCAAAGGTCTGCGCCATGCCAAGGTAGCGGCTGTCATTCAGTCGGTTGGCAAAGGACGTCGGCTCAGACAGATCCGACTCCAGCACTTTTTTGATAAAGGCACGGTTGCCGATATCCTCTTCCAGGCCAAAAGCCCCAAGCGCGACCTTCAGGACATTGTAGTTGTCCAGCAGTTGATCGGCGGTCTCGATGCTTTCGATCTTCTGCGAAAAATCCTTCACAGCCCGGTCAAGTATCGGAGACTTATCGAAAATCTTCTGTTGCTGGTCGCGGGTCCGATCCAGAAAATTCCATCCGGCAATCCCGGTTCCCAGCACATAGGGTGAAAAGGTCACGCGCCTGTCTCCTGCTTGCAAACGGGTCCCGCCGGGGCAATCCGGGCGGAGTCTCTGACAAGAGCATACGGCCAAAGTGGTGAACAAATCTCCAACACACGCAGGTTACACCACTGCGTTTAGACAGAAAATGAGCGCAAATTTATCTATGGATGCATACACCAGCGCCCGACGGGACGTAGCGCGCAATCCGGTCGGGCTGTTCATCGCGCAGGATGGCATCAACCCCCGCGTGACGCAGGGAGCGGGGCCAGGCAGGCGTCATCAGACACCGCGCAGCCCCACTCAACCCTCATCAGATCTGTTTTTCGGGCATATGCACCACCAGACCGTTCAGATCATCGCTAACCTTGATCTGGCAGGTCAGACGCGAGCGGGCGGGATCCGGCTCATAGGCGAAGTCAAGCATATCCTCTTCCATGTCGTCCTTCGCCGGCAGTTTCTCAACCCATGCGGCATCGACATAGACATGGCAGGTCGAACAGGCGCAGGCGCCGCCGCAATCTGCCTCGATCCCCGGAATATTGTTGTCCCGCGCGCCTTCCATCACGGTCAGACCGTTGGCCACGTCCACAACGTGTTCGGCACCATTGTGTTCGACATATGTGATCTTTGCCATCTTCAGCTGCATCCTTTTTCGCGTTGCGTCCGAGGTTGTAGCCAACCACTGTCAACCGCGCCAGTCCGAAACTGCCGACCCCGGAAAACTCGTCGAAAAAGACCCGTCAAAACTGCATTTGTACCACTTCAGACGTATGTTGCGCCAACTTGAGCAGGCAACGGGGGTTCGCGCGTCTTCTTTCCACGGTCGCATCTTGGCGCGCCTACAACTGGGCTTTGCGCCAGACCGCGAATTGCAGTACCCTGATGCAGGATTGTGCGCCTTTGGAGGCATATGTCGCGGCATCACGGCTGCCAATACGACGACACGGGGACTTTGTTCATGGATGAGCTTTTGCGCCTTCGACGGGCCTGGCTTGCGCTGGGGTGTCTGGCGGTGCTGTCGGCCTGCATTGAGCCGCAATCTGGGCCCGCCGCACAGGTCTCGCGCGCGCAATCCGCACCTGCGGCTCCCCCCGGCGCACCACCCGGCAGTTGCTGGAGCACCCATACAACGCCCGCCGTGATCGAAACCGTCACCGTGCAGGTGATGACGCGCCCCGCCATGACCGCCGCAGACGGCACGGTCCTGCGGCCAGCGCGCTTTCGCCGCGAGACCCGGCAGAATATCGTGCGCCCGCGCCGGGAGAGCTGGTTTGAAACGCCCTGCCCCGTCGATATGACACCGCAATTTGTCGGCTCAGTTCAGCGCGCCTTAGCGGTGCGCGGTCATTACGATGGCGAAATCACCGGTGTTTTGGACGCGCCCACCCGTACCGCGGTGCGGAAATTTCAGGAACAGGATGGCTTTGCCAATGACGACTTGTCGCTGGTCAGCGCCCGCAAACTGGGGTTGGTCGCCATTGAACACTGAAACACACCGCTATCGCCGCAACCAGATTGCAGGCCTGACATGAGCCCGCTGCCACCGGCCTCCGGCACGCCTATCAGGGCTTCTGGCGTTGCCCCTGGTACCGCGCGTTCCGCTGCCCGGCGCAAATGGTTGCTGCCGGATCGCGGTTTCCTCTCCGGCGCCTCTGATCGTTTGCTGGAAATGTTGGACAGCCAGGCCAGCGAGGTGCTCTTGCAGGCCGGCGAAGAGCTGTTTGAACAGGGGGACGAGGGCGACGCACTTTATGCAATTGTCAGCGGCGCGGTGGAATTTTCCACGCTGTCAGCAGCGGGGCGGAAACTATCGCTCGACATTATGCGCCCCGGTGCAGTTTTTGGCGAGATTGCGCTGTTTGATCCTGGCCCGCGGACAGCCACCGCAACGGCGCTGGAACCCAGCCGCCTGCGCCGCTTGCGCAGCGGCGATGTGCTGGCAAAACTCCAGCACCACCCCGCCTTGGCGGGCGACCTGTTGCGACTTGCAGGTCAGCGGATGCGCTGGATGAACACACAGTATAGCGAACAGGTTTTCCTGCCAATGCCGGTGCGACTGGCGCGTAAATTGCTGTACCTTACCACCGATGGCGGCGATGGCCGGTTGTCCCTGTCCCAAAGCGAGCTGGCCGAATTTGTCGGCGCCACCCGCGAGGCGGTTTCAAAAACCTTGTCGCAATGGAAACGCAGCGATGTGATCGACATCAGCCGCGGCGGTCTCACGATCCGCGACCGCGCCGCGCTGCGTCTGCTGGCGGATCCAGATCTCGGCTGATCCCGACTGTTGGGAAACGTCAGGCCGACGCAAATGCGGATAAACCCACCTCAATTGTGAACTGGGTTACAGACCCGCTCCATCGCAGTGGGGCATGATCGACACAGGCCGCCGTTATCCGTTCCATCCCAACGGTTGCCTGTCCCATCCAGAGCCATGTGTCACGGCACATGGCTCGACGGGACCCTGGAAATCCGCCGGGTGCAACCGGGGATCATCTGCGCCATCTGGGGCGGCGGAAATCTGTGAACAGCTCGTTGGATCGAACAGAAGGTGCCTGGAGGTGCCTGGGGTCATTGGACCCATGTATTGACGCCTCCCGTCGGCGTGAGTCCGTGACACGCCGAACCAAAGGCTGGGGGCAATTTGGCCGCCCTGTCCGATCCACGCAAAAGGGCCGGGCATCCAGCCCGGCCCTTTTGTTATGGCTTCATAGTGTCATGGCGGCATCTCTGTCGGACAGATCAGACCAAGACTACAGGTTGCGCAGCGTTCAAGTGCATAGGCCGCCGGCTGTCCCGGCAGCCCTGCCTTCACTCACCCAGATTCAGCGCCACAAAGCGCGGCTCACCGCCACGACGTACAAGCAGCAGCAATGACTTGCGGCCTGCTTCCTTGGCGTCTGAAATCCGCGACTCCAGCTCACTGATCGAGGTCAGTTTCTGCTGGCCTGCTTCGGTGATCAGATCGCCTGCACGCATGCCTTTTTCCCAAGCTTCCGACGTGTCATCCACCGAGGTGATCACCAGACCATCCATGCCATCCGGCACGTTCAGATCGCTGCGCTGATCGTCATTCAGACGGCTGACCGTCAGGCCCAGCAGCTCTTTTTCGCTGGTTTCCGGCGCTTTGTCATCGCCACCTCCAGGTGTGCTCTGACGCTGTGCATCTTCGCGACGACCCAAAGTCACGCGCAGAGTTTCGGTCTTGCCCTCACGAAAAACCCGCACGCGCACTGCTTTGCCAACTTCGGTATTGCCGACCTGCCGTACCAATGCACGGGTGTCTTTTACGTCGACCCCGTCAAAGGACAGGATCACATCGCCTGCCAGCAGACCAGCGGCCTTGGCCGGGCCTTCGGGCACATCAGTGACCAACGCGCCTTTGGCACTGTCCAGACCCATCGCCTCTGCCACGTCTTTGGTCACGTCCTGAATGCGCACGCCTAACCAGCCGCGGCGGGTTTCACCGAATTCCTTCAGCTGCGTCACAACTTTGCTGACCACATTGGACGCCATGGAAAACCCAATCCCGATGGAGCCGCCATTGGGCGACAGGATCGCAGTGTTCACACCAACAACCTGACCATCCATGTTGAACAGCGGCCCGCCAGAATTACCCCGGTTGATCGCTGCATCGGTCTGGATGTAATCGTCATAAGACCCCGACAATTCGCGGTTGCGCGCCGAGACGATCCCGGCGGAGAGCGAAAACCCCTGTCCCAATGGATTGCCCATCGCAACAACCCAGTCGCCTACACGGGCCAGATCGCTGTCGCCAAACTTGACAAATGTCAGCGGCATCGGGGCTTCGACCTTCAGAAGCGCAATGTCGGTGTTGGGATCGGTGCCCACGACCTTGGCCGGCAGCGGCACTGCGGGCTGGCCTTCACCGGGGAAAAACTCAATCTCGATCTCATCCGCTTCTTCGATGACGTGATTGTTTGTGACGATATAGCCGTCCTCCGAGATCACAAAACCGGATCCCAACGCCGAGGACCGGCGCGGACGGTCACCCTGATCACCGTTGCGATCCTGAAATTCGCGAAAGAAATCCTCAAACGGCGAGCCTTCAGGCACGATGCCCTGCGGACCAGAGCGCCCTTCGACCACCGTAGTCGTGGTGATATTCACCACCGCGCGGCTGACTTTGTCGGCCAGTGGGGCCAGACTCTCGGGGCGGGCCTGCGCAATGGCCACCTGCGCCAGCACCATCAGGGTGCTGACCATGGCCAGCCAGAACAGACGCCACTGCGTTGTCTGGCGCACGGGTTGCCGCGCGAGCGCTGGGGCGCTGCTGATTTTATTTTTCATTGCCTGTGGCTGCACGAAACTACTCCTTAGTTGTCGCCATATTCCATGTCCTGAGGCGGGGCCTGCGCGGGCGGGCATCTCAGAAACCGCTGAGGACGATGTGCTGTAATGTAGTCTTTCCAATTCGCGTCACAACAAATGTTGCACGTATTCAATTCGAAGTGAAACCCGGTGAGCGGCCGCTTAGGAACACGTCGACAAGAAAGGGGCCGGCACAATGGCCAGCCCCCCGTCTGTTTTTACTCAGACACACACGCAGAAGATCTGCGGCGAGGATCATTGCTGCGCAGCCGCCGCCGGTTTGCCGTTCGAGGATTTCAGGTAGTTGAAAAACTCATTGTCGGGCGACAGAACCATTGTGGAGTTGCCAGCCTTCAACGCAGTCGCATAAGCATTCAGCGAGCGGTAAAATTCAAAGAACTCCGGGTCCGCGCCATAAGCTTCGGCAAAGATCGCGTTGCGTTCCGCATCCGATTCACCACGGATGATCTCTGCTTCACGCTGCGCTTCGGACACCAGCTCGACCACAGTCCGGTCAGCTTGCGCCCGGATCCGCTGGGCCGCCTCATTACCACGGGCACGCTCGTCGGTGGCTTCACGCACACGTTCAGCCCGCATCCGCTGGAAGGTTGCATCAAGGTTTTCCGTCGGCAGGTCGGTCCGCTTCAGGCGCACGTCAATAACCGTGATGCCCAGTGCTAGGGCATCTGCAATGGCGCCATTGCGGATCCGCAACATCAGCGCGGCCCGGTCCGACGACAGGATGTCATTGGAGCTGACGGAGCCGAGAATCTCACGCGTTTGCGCGCGCAGAATCGAGTCAAGACGATTTTCCGCCGTTGCGATACCGCCTGCACCAACAGCCTGACGGAACCGGTTCACATCCGTGATCCGGTAGCGGGCAAAGGCGTCGACCACCAGACGGCGATCGTCCGACGGGGTGATTTCCAGCGGGTCAATATCACGGCTCAGGATACGGTCATCATACCGGACAACTTCCTGAATCAGCGGAATTTTGAACGCCAGACCCGGATCTTCCTTAACGGAAACAACCCGACCGAACTGCAGAACCAGCGCTTTTTCGCGCTCATCAACGATGAACACTGATGACAGTGCCGTAATGGCGACGATCACCAGCGCGGGCAGCAAAAGAGTTGTCTTACGCATCAGTTGCTTCCTCCACGGCGCAGTTCATTCAGCGGCAGGTATGGTACCACGCCCTGACCTTCGCCCGATTGCTCATCGAGGATGATCTTGTCAACGCGGCCAAGCACCTCTTCCATTGTCTCCAGATAGAGACGTTTGCGGGTCACTTCTGGGGCCTTTTGGTATTCTGTCAGAACCGCGCTGAAACGGCTGGCTTCACCCTGGGCTCCGTTCACGACACGTGCGCGATACCCTTCGGCTTTTTCCAGCAATTCAGCCGCCTGGCCACGGGCCTCAGCCAAGGCATTGTTGGCATAGGCGTCGGCTTCGTTCTGGCGGCGGTCACGTTCTTGCTCAGCGGCCTGAACATCACGGAAAGCCGCGATCACCGATGCCGGCGGATCCGCCTTGTCAAAGTTCACACGGATGATGTTGATACCGCTGTCATAATCATCCAGCGTGAACTGGATCAGATCCTGCAACCGCGAGGCAATGGCACCGCGATCCCGGTTCAGGATCGGCGCCAGTTCGGATTGGGCAATAATTTCGCGCATAGCCGATTCCGACACCGCACGAATGGTGGTCCGCGCATCACGAAGGTTGAACAGGAACTGCGCCGGATCATTGATGTTCCACACAACCTGAAAGTCGATATCGACAATATTCTCGTCACCCGTCAGCATCAGACCAGCGTCTGAACTCAGACCGCCACCAACACCGATGTCTTCAGTCTGTTCACGGGTCACCGGCAGGATTTCCTTGGTCACCAAGGGCCAAGGCGCAAAGTTGAGGCCCGGCTGCCCGGTGGAGGAATATTCGCCCAGGAACAGCTCGACCGACTGTTCTTCCGGCTTTACTGTGTAAAAGCTGGCAAAAGCCCAGAAGCCGACCGCAACCAACGCGGCCAGACCAACAGTGCCCTTAGTCAGCTGTGGACCGCCACCGCCGCCCCCAGAACCACCACGGCCACCGCCACCAGTGCCACCACCGCGACCGCCCATCAGCACCCGCAGCTGTTCCTGGCCTTTTTTCACCAGTTCGTCGATCTCAGGGATCTGACCATCATCCGGGCGACGTCCGCCCCCCCGGTTGTCATCACCGCCCTGGTTGTTGTTGCCTCTGTCGCCTGAGCCGCCAGAAGAGCCACCGCCCCCCCAGGGGCCACCATTATTGCCCGCCATATGTGTCCAATCCCTATCCTGCCGCCCATCGCGGCTTGTTGTTGCTACCTGTGGTTTCTTGCTGAAAAATCAAGCCGTCCGCACAGGTGTCTTCATCGTGACCAGCTCTTCCGACATGGTCGGATGCACCGCCACGGTGCGATCAAAGTCTTCTTTTGTTGCGCCCATTTTTACAGCGATACCCGCAAGCTGGATCATTTCGCCCGCACCAGGGGCGACAATATGACATCCCAGAACCTTGCGCGTCGCCTTGGAGACGATCAGCTTCATCAACACCCGCTGTGCGCGCCCCGCAAAAGCCTGCTGCATCGGCTTGAAGGAGGTCGCATAGACCTCGATCTCTTCCTGCTCCGCCGCGGCTTCTTCGCTGAGACCTACAGTGCCCATCTCAGGCTGGGTAAAGATCGCAGTCGGGATCAGTTCATGATCGGGGCTGGTCGGGTTGCCCGCAAACACCGTCTCGACAAAGGCCATCCCTTCGCGAATGGCAACCGGCGTCAGGTTCACCCGGTTGGTCACATCCCCCACCGCATAGACCGACGGCACGCCGGTCTGGCTGTACTGATCCACTACAATGGCCCCAGCGCGGTCGCGCTCAATGCCCAGTTCCTCAAGGCCGAGGCCATCGGCATTGGGGCTGCGACCGGTGGCGAACATCACCTGATCGAACAGGTTTTCATCCCCATTGGTGGCCTTCACCCAGATCTTGTCGCCCTCTTTACGCATCTCCAGCACATTGGTGCCCAGATGTAGATCCACACCGGATTGGCACATCTCCTCAGAGATCAGCCCACGCGCCTCATCGTCGAAACCGCGCAGGATCTGCGCACCGCGATAATACTGCGTGGTCTTGACCCCCAACCCGTTCATGATGCCGGCAAATTCACAGGCGATATAGCCGCCGCCGACAATCAGCATGGTCTCGGGCAGTTTTTCCAGATGGAAGATCTCATTGGAGGTGATGGCCAGTTCCGAGCCGGGAAACTCCGGCGTCACCGGCCAGCCGCCGGTTGCGATCAGGATATGTTTCGCGGTCTTGCGGGTGCCATCGGCCAGTTCAACCGTATGGGCATCCGCCAGTTTGGCACGCTGATCAAAGGTCTCAACCGAATTGTTCTCCAGAATGCCGCGATAGATACCTTCCAGCCGGTCCAGCTCGGCGTGCAGCTTGGTCTTGAAGCGGTCCCAGTCAAAGCTGCCGGGCGACAGATCCCAGCCATAGGCCTGCGCGTCCTCAACCATACCTGCGTATTCGCTGGCAAACACCATGAGCTTTTTCGGCACGCAGCCCCGGATCACGCAGGTGCCGCCATAGCGGTCTTCCTCCGCCAGCGCCACCTTGACGCCGCGCTGTGCTGCCACCCGCGCCGCACGCACCCCACCGGAACCGCCGCCGATGACAAAGAGATCGTAATCAAAGCTCATGTTAGTCGCCCTTCTCATATCTTGCGCGAGGTATCACATAGCGCAGAGGTAATTGCCAGTCTCGCAGGTGGGGGTGCGGTGGCCGGTTTATAATGCCAAGCGTGGTTTAGTCGCGAAACCGTGAAGGGCGCGTGAAGAAGCAAGGGCGGGATCACTCTGCTGCCCCATGTACCACGAGCGTGAACCCTTCCTGTTCAGTAGGATAGGTAAAATGCTTGCTGAACGCGTGAAACTGCGCTTCGGTTGCCGCAAAGGGATGCACGCCCCCGGCGTTGCGCAGGCGGAGCCGCGCCAGACATAGATCATCTGGCACATCCAAGACATGCAGCTGATGCGCTGCGCCGGTCTGGTCAATCAAACTGCGCATCCACACACGGGTTTCGACAGTATTCGCGGGAAAGTCCAGGACAACCGAAACTCCGGCCTGCAAAAGCGATGCAACATGCGGCGCCATGATCCCGCGCAGCTTTGCCGCGCAGCGTACGTAATCCTGAGGCGACGACATCTGATCGGCAAACAAAGCATGCAGCCAGTCATCCTCGACCAGCTGGATTGTCCCTTGATCCGCAGCCAACCGCGCGGCCAGCGTGGATTTCCCGGCGGCAATTTTCCCGCACAGCATGTGCAAGGTCGGTGTCGAAGACGTGGGTTGGAATGGAGACATGGGCACCTCAAGCAAGGCTAAGGCGGGCTAGCCCACCTCAATCATTCAGATCCGTGAACAGGTTTTCGGTCTCGACAAAATCCAGCTGGTCGGTTTCCACCGTGCCCTCATTGATGTCGCGCACCTCAACCTTGCCATCGCCATAGCCCACCACAACGGTGTCACAGATGTCGATGAACAGCCCGTTCTCTACCACACCGGGGATCTGGTTCAGCACCAGCGCCATCTGCCGGACATTGCCGATGCGGTTGAGATGCAGATCCAGAATGTGGTTGCCTTCATCGGTCACCAGTGCTGCATCGCCGTTCATCCGCAGCGTGGTCTTGCGGCCCATGACCTCCATCGCCACCAAAGTCTCCTCCAGCAGCGCCTGCGTGGTCTGCCAGCCAAAGGGGATCACCTCTACCGGCAGCGGGAAGGCCCCCAGGCTCTCGACCTCCTTGGCCTTGTCGGCAATCACCACCATCCGGTCCGAGGCTGTGGCAACAATTTTCTCCTGCAACAGCGCCCCACCGCCGCCCTTGATCAGATTCAGGTCGCGGTCAAATTCATCCGCACCATCAATGGTCAGATCCAGCCATTTCGCCTCATCCAGCGTTTGAATTTCAATCCCCACCTCGCGGGCCAACTCTGCCGTGCGGCTAGACGTCGGCACGCCTTTGATGCGCAGCCCGTCGTTTTGCACCATCTCGCCCAGGCAGCGCACCAGCCAGGCAGCGGTGGATCCGGTCCCCAACCCTACCCGCATGCCATCTTCGACCATGTCTGCGGCGCGTTTGGCGGCAACAAATTTAGCCCTGTCGATGGGTGACAATTCCCCTGCCATGGTGGTGACTCCCTGCTCATGTTCAGTATGGTATAAGCCTATTCATCCGCCGGCGCGAGGGGCAGACCTCATCTGCTGGGGGGATTTTACGGCCTGGTCTTATCATTGCCGTTACTTGCGTTTCACCACCTCGGCAGGATCCACTGGGCGATGCGCTGCCACCGTTTGCGCAAACTGCGTGTTTCCTATTGGAAACGTCGGAAACGGGCGTTACCCATGCCCGTACAGCCCCTATATGCTAAGTCCATGACAGATCTTTATCGCCTGCACTACGCCCCAGACAACGCCTCGTTGGTGATCCGGCTCGCGTTGGAAGAGATGGGCCTACCCTATGAAACCGCGCTGGTGGATCGCCGCGCTGGTGCGCAGCATGGAGCCGCCTATCGTGCGCTCAATCCCGGCGGTTTGATTCCGGTGCTGGAAACGCCCGATGGTGCAATCTTTGAAACCGCCGCGATCCTGTTGTGGCTGGGCGACCGCCACCCGGACACAGGTCTGGTTTCTACGGTAACCTCCCCGCTGCGCGCCGCCTTTCTGAAATGGCTGTTCTTCGCCTCAAACACGCTGCACGCCGATCTGCGAATGCTGTTCTATCCGCGAAAATACATCGGTGACAATCTGACCCAGCAAGGCCAGCTCCAGGCCACCCTGCGCGACCGGCTCCAAACCCATCTGCACAGTCTGGAGACCGCAGCTGCGGATCAACCTGAACTGTTTATAGCGGCTGCAGACAGTCACGATACCAATCGACCAACCGCGCTGACGCTTTACCTAGCTTGTATGATGCGCTGGATGGCACTTTATCCCAGCAACAGCGATCGCAGCTGGTTCCGCCTCGCCGATACACCGCATCTGGCCCGCCTGCTGGCCCAGCTGGAGACCCGCGCCAGCACCAGCAGCGCCTGTCAGGCCGAAGGTCTGGGCACAACCCCGTTCACACAGCCACATCTCGCCTATCCGCCAGAAGGATCAGCCATCTAATGTTTCTCTCCGTCTTCGACATGTTCAAAGTGGGCATTGGCCCGTCCTCCTCGCACACCATGGGGCCGATGGTGGCCGCCGCAAAGTTCCTCGATATGATGCGCGCATCACCCTTCGAATTTCACGGTTTGCGCGCCTCGCTGCATGGCTCGCTCGCCTTTACCGGCGTTGGCCACGCCACTGACCGCGCCACCATTCTGGGCCTCGCAGGCTATGTGCCGGAAACCTATGACGACGCCAAAGCGCAGGTCACCCTTGCTGAGATCGAGGCCAGCGGCACTGTCAGCCCCGAGGGGCTGGGCACGCTGACCTTTGTGCCAAAAACCGATCTGGTATTCGACTACGATCACACGCTGGACGGTCACGCAAATGGCATGATTTTGATGGCAACCGATGCGCAGGGCGACGTCATTCTGCGGCAGGTCTATTACTCGATCGGTGGTGGTTTTGTCGTGACAGAGGAAGAGCTGGCTGCCGGCAAGGCAACCGACGAAGGCGACCCTGTGCCCTTCCCATTCAAATCTGCCAATGAAATGCTCGAAATGGCGAAATCCAGCGGTAAGAACATCGCGCAGATGAAACGCGCCAATGAAATCGCCCGCGGTTGCGAGGTTAGCCTCTCCAAAGGCACCGCCCGTATCTGGCAGGTGATGAACGACTGTATCAACCGCGGGCTGGAGCGTGACGGCATCCTGCCGGGTGGCCTGAATGTGCGCCGCCGGGCTAAGGGCATCCACGACGCTCTGCTTGCTGAGCGCGGCATGAACCTGAATGCGCCCCACACCATCAACGACTGGATGAGCGTTTATGCGATGGCGGTGAACGAAGAAAACGCTGCCGGTGGTCAGGTGGTAACCGCGCCAACCAATGGCGCTGCCGGCACTCTGCCCGCAGTGATTCGTTACTATCTCGACCATGTGCCGGGCGCATCGGAAAGCCACGTCGAGGATTTCCTGCTGACCGCGGCCGCCATCGCGGGTCTTGTGAAATACAACGCGTCAATTTCGGGTGCCGAGGCTGGTTGTCAGGCTGAAGTTGGATCAGCCGCCGCCATGTCCGCTGCGGGTCTCTGCGCGGTGATGGGCGGCACGCCTGAACAGGTGGAAAACGCCGCCGAAATCGCGCTGGAGCATCACCTCGGCATGACCTGCGATCCGGTCAAGGGCCTGGTGCAGGTCCCCTGCATCGAGCGCAACGGCCTGGCGGCGATCAAGGCCGTCTCCGCCGCATCACTGGCCCTGCGCGGCGATGGCCAGCATTTCGTGCCACTGGATGCCTGCATTGAAACCATGCGCCAGACTGGTGCTGATATGCACGACAAATACAAAGAAACCTCGCTCGGCGGTCTGGCAGTCAACGTGCCGAACTGCTGAGCACACGGCTCTTCTCTCTGGCGGGGCGTACGGCACACACGTCCCGCCAAATCCCAATCGCAACCCCTGCTTGCATCCCCCTGCCCCCGCGCCTAGCGTGGCGGCATGACACATGACCGCCCCTCTCTTGGTATCCTGCTCATGCTTGGATTCTGCATCGTCGCCCCCCTGGGTGATGCCGTGGCCAAGCTGTTGGGCGCACATATTCCCCTCGGACAGATGCTGTTTGTCCGCTTTGCCGCGCAGGTTCTGCTGCTGGCACCGCTCATCTGGGCCACCGGGCGGCTATGGCGGATGCAGGGACGGGTGCTCTGGCTGACCTTCCTGCGCACATTGCTGCATATTGCTGGTATCGGTGCGATGTTCACCGGACTCAAATATCTGCCGCTGGCGGATGCGGTGGCGATTGCCTTTGTCATGCCCTTCATCATGCTGCTGTTGGGCAAATATGTCCTTAAGGAAGAGGTCGGTCTGGTGCGGCTGTTGGCCTGTATCGTCGGCTTTGGCGGCACGCTTCTGGTCATTCAGCCCAGCTTTGCGGCCGTCGGCCTGCACGCGCTCTGGCCGCTGATGGTGGCAGTGGTCTTTGCGCTGTTCATGTTGGTCACCCGCCAAATCGCCAAGGACACCGACCCGGTTGGCCTGCAGGCGGTCTCTGGCACCATGGCCTGTGTGATGCTGGCACCGGTGCTGCTGCTTGGTCAGATCGTCGATATCCCGGCGCTTTCACTGGTGACACCGACGCCGGATCAATGGGCGTTGCTTGTTGCGATTGGCAGTCTTGGCACTGCAGCCCATCTGTTGATGACCTGGAGCCTGCGCTACGCCCCCGCCGCCACGCTGGCCTCAATGCAGTACCTGGAAATCCCGGTGGCCGCGCTTATTGGTTGGTGGATCTTTGCGGATCTGCCAAATGGCATTGCCGCGATTGGCATCGTGATCACCATGACGGCTGGCCTGTTTGTGATCCTGCGTGAACGGCAGATCCAATCCCGCAAGGCAGCCCAGGATCGGGCCAGCCTGTTGACCGAAGAGCCGCCTTTGGCACCGGAACAGGCCCCGGTCTAACGCTTCCGGTCTAACAGCCGCGTCGGCTCAGCGTTACGCCATCAAGGCCGCAACAACCATCCCCAACCGCGCGCGCGGCAGAAGAACCAGCATCCCCGGCCCGTCAGCGCGCAGCCGCACCGGCCCTGTCGCACGGTTTGACGTCCCGATCCGCGCCATCGGATCCAGATGCAGGCCTTTAATGGGCCATTCCAACCCCTCTGACCAGCCGGTCACGGGCTGCATCGGAAACAGCGACACCAGCTCGCCCGCGTCCAGCGACAGTCCAACCTCGCCGCGCAGATGAAACACTACCTCTTGTGGCCCTAGCAGCACACAGGGGCTGGGATGGGGTTGAACCAAAGTGTTGAACGCGGCCAGCTGATGATCCAGCCGCCCACCCAAAAAGCCAACGCCCAACACCACCGGCGCCGCTATCATCCGCAGCGCCTTGTCAAAATCCGTGGTCGTTTGTTCGGTCACGTGATGCAACACATTGGGCGGCAATTCGGCCTGCACATCCGGCGCCAGACTGTCCAGATCCCCAATGACCGCAACTGGGCTATGCCCGCCCTCCAGCGCCACCCGCGCGCCACCATCCGCCGCCACCAATGTGGGCGCCAATGCCAGCGACATCTCCAGATCGCCGGGATCAATCGCCCCTGCGCCAACCAATGTCACCGGCTTAAGTCGTTCAACAATCAGTTCTTTCATGCCAAGATTACTCGCAGAAAAGGAAACAGACCACAATCTGAACACAAAATGATACGATCAATGGCACGGATTCGGGCGGAATTTGACCCCCTACGCCATCAGTGTGCATGGCAATGACTTTGGCGAGGACACCTATCCGATGGTACAAAATAACAAGGTTCTGACGGTCTCATACGGGACTTTTTCCTGCACATTGGAAGGGTTCGACGATTCATTTGGCACGATGAAGGCGATTGCAGAGTATTTCCGTGATCTGGCTTCGGATGACCGGTATTTCGGGGCCGAACCACCGCAGCCCGACGCAGAGATGCTGGCCCGCATCGCCCAGCGCGAAGTCGCCCGCCAAGTCGAGGCCCGCACTAGCGCCGATGGTATCCACCTGCGGGCGGCCACCTTGTCAGCGCCAGATTCGACGCCAGAGACCGTGCAGCCACGGCAACCAACCCCCGGCACACCGGAGCGCCACCGCGCAACAGGCGCGTTGTCCTCGCCCGAAGCCGCCGCCCCGGTGTCCGCCGCAGAACCGACAGAAACTGTGGCACCTGCCGCCGAACCCGCGCAGTCCCCCGCCCCCAAACCGCTGGCCCAGGTTGCACTGCAGCCGATCCGCCAGTCCGCCCCCGCCGCGATCAAAGCTCCCAAACATTTTGTGGTGCCAGCACCGGGCACGGCACCCGACACCACCGAAACAACGACCCAGCCGATTGCCAAGCCGACAGAAACCACCCCCCCTGTTGCGGAGGTGGCAGCGCAGCGCGACGAGAAATCCGCAACAGCCGAGAGCATCGCCGCCAAGCTGCGCCGGATCCGCGCTGTTGTGGCTCAAACCCCAACCGATGAATTCAACGAAGATCAGCATGCCGAACAGGTGCGCGAAGACGCCGTAAAAGAGATCACCAACGCATTGTCTGCGGATCACGACGCGGTCGGGGTCGATCAGCAGGATCTTGACGAAGATCAGCGCGACAGTGATGAGGCGATTGCCGATGCATTGAACCGCCTCGACCTTGGCGGCAGTGCACCCGCCCCGGTTCCAAATGTTCCCGAAGGAGCTGTGGAGTTCTTTGCCGACAGTGCCGCGCCAAAGACCAAGGAAGACGCCCTCGACGACCAGCCTGATCAGGACGAAACAGCGGACCGGCTCACCGAGGTCGCCGCGGACGACGACAGTTCGCAACTCGCCCCCCAATCCGACGACGCACAATCTGATGATCCGGTACAGGACACCGCCGCAGCCCTACCAAAAGACGAGGATCCACAACCGCGCAAGCGTGGTCGGGTGCTGCGTGTCAAACGCCGCGAGTTTGATGCCGCCATGGCCAAAGGCAACCTGGAAGAAGTGAGTGACACTGCCCAGGGCGCGACAAAGGCCAGCACCACCGAAGAGGCAACTCCCCAGCAAGACGTCACAAAAGACAGCCCCCTCACCGAGACTGCTCCGCGTCAGCCCGCGGTCAAAAGCAGCCTGTCCCCCGATGACGAGGCAGAACTGCTGGCAGAGCTGGCCGCCGTCGAGGCCGATTTGCTCGGCACCGATCATTATGACGAGATGGCCGACGATTTCGACGATGACGACGACCTGCAGCTTGACGCCGAAACCGCGCCGGCAGCTGCCGCTCTCCACGCACCAGTCCAGACGCCCGCGCCGGCTTCCCAGGCCACCAAACCAATCAGCACCCCAGCCGAGGCTGCGGCCTCTGTCGCGCCGCAAGCCCGCGACAAACGCGGGGCCACCAGCACCGCAGACAGTGATATCGCCCGGTTGATGGCTGCCACCGACGAACGTTTGGATGATCCGGAAAATACCACCTCTCGCGAAACCTACAGCCAATTGCGCGCCGTCATGGCCGCAGCCTCGGCGGAACGTTCGGCCGGTGGCGCCTTGGAAAACAACGACGACGCACAGGTCTACCGCGATGATCTGGCCAGCGTCGTGCGCCCGCGCCGCCCCGAAGCCCGTGCGGCGTCGGCAGAAGGCGCGGATCAGCGCCCTGCCAAACCCGCTAGCCGCCCGGCGCCTCTGAAACTGGTGCAGGAACAGCGCATTGACGACGCCGATACCGGGTCCGCAACCCCGGTTCGCCCGCGCCGGGTCTCTGCCGCCATATTGGCCGAGGACACCCCCCGCGACGCCGACGGCGAGGGTGGTTTCACCGCCTATGTCGAAAAGACAGGGGCCGTCGAACTGTCGGAATTATTGGAAGCCGCCGCCGCATATATGAGTTTTGTGGAACGCCGCGATCATTTCTCGCGCCCGCAACTGATGAACAAGGTGCGCGGTGTCGACGGGGCCGAGTTCAACCGCGAAGACGGGCTGCGCAGCTTTGGCCAGCTGCTGCGCGAAGGCAAGATCGAGCGCGCCGACAACGGCCGCTTTACCGCCTCAGGTCAGATTGGTTTTCAGCCCGGCAATCGCGCCGCAGGCTAAGCTCAATCAAAATCGACAAAAAAAGGCGGCCCGGCGAGGCCGCCTTTTTTGTCATGTGCAGACCAGACCGGTCGTCACCTTTCCAGAAATACTCCGGGGTGAATTGACCGCCAGGTCAAGAGGGGCAGCGCCCCTCCTTCCTTAGCCCTGATCCTGATCCGGGTCGTTCGGATCCGCCTTGCCGACACCGCGAAAGACAAATTTGAACGGCAGCACCCAAAGCACCCCCAGAACAATATAGACCAGCAGCTCCACCAGCAGTGACGGGCGATCCAGCCAGCTGATGACTGTCACCGCCGCAACAATGTACAGCGGCATCCCAATCAGCAGGATCACCAGCGCCCAGCGCCGCCGGGCTTTGTAGCTCAGGCCACCTTCGTCAGACATCAGTCGGCAAAGGGATCGGTCACCAGAATGGTGTCGTCCCGCTCCGGGCTGGTGGACAAAAGCGCAACCGGGCAGTCGATCAGCTCTTCCACCCGTTTGACATATTTGATCGCATTGGCCGGCAGATCATTCCAGCTGCGCGCGCCTTCGGTGCTCTCGCTCCAGCCCGGCATCTCTTCATAGATGGGGGTGCAGCGCGACTGCTGGTCAGCCGCAGTGGGCAGATAGTCCAGACGGGTGCCATCCAGCTCATAGCCGACACAGATCTTCAGCGTTTCAAACCCATCCAACACGTCTAGCTTGGTCAGCGAGATACCTGTAATGCCAGAGGTCGCACAGGTCTGGCGCACAAGGCAGGCATCAAACCAGCCACAGCGCCGCTGACGGCCGGTGGTGGTGCCAAATTCATGGCCCCGCGTGCCCAGACGCTCGCCATCAACATCCGGGGTGCCATCCGCATTCAGCAGCTCGGTCGGGAACGGGCCTTCACCGACGCGGGTGGTATAGGCCTTCACGATGCCCAGCACATAGTCAATGGAGCCGGGACCAATACCAACACCCGTGGCCGCCTGACCGGCAATCACGTTAGAGGAGGTCACAAACGGATAGGTGCCGAAATCAATATCCAAGAGCGCGCCCTGCGCGCCTTCGAACAGGATCCGCTTACCGGCTTTGCGTTTCTCATTCAGCACTTTCCACACCGGCGCGGCAAATGGCAGAATCTCGGTGGCAATGCCTTTCAGCTGTTCAATCAGCCCATCACGGTCCACGGCTTCGATGCCCAGACCTTTGCGCAGCGGATCATGGTGCTGCAGCGCACGATCAACACGGGCGATAAGCGTCGCCTCGTCGGCCAGATCCGCGACGCGGATCGCGCGGCGGCCGACTTTGTCCTCATAGGCCGGGCCGATGCCGCGACCGGTGGTGCCGATCTTGGTGCCCTTAGAGGCCGCTTCTTCGCGGGCGCGGTCCAGCTCGCCGTGCAGCGGCAGGATCAGCGGTGTGTTTTCTGCAATCATCAGCGTTGCAGGCGAGATATCAACGCCCTGCGCCTGAACGGTCGCGATCTCTTTCATCAGGTGCCAAGGGTCCAGAACCACGCCATTGCCAATGACCGAAAGCTTGCCACCGCGCACCACACCCGAAGGCAGCGCATGCAGTTTGTAGACCTTGCTGTCAATCACCAGCGTATGACCGGCGTTATGGCCACCTTGGAAACGTGCAATGATATCAGCGCGTTCGCTGAGCCAATCCACAATCTTGCCTTTACCTTCGTCACCCCATTGGGCGCCGACTACCACGACATTGGCCATCTCAGGTCCTCTGTATGCTGGTTGAAACCGACGCTCCGTATAACGAGACCGCGCAGACAGGGGAACCGGTTTTTCGCCGCAGGGGCGGGAATCCACGGCAAAGACCCACACTATTCGTCGAAAATGAGCGATCCAGCCCGCCACTCCACGCCGCCTCGCTTGGCTGTCCTGCACCACTGGCCAGCGCAGAGCCGTTGCGGCCCCTCCGCACGCCGTCTTCACCCGTTCCGGCCCAGGATATGGCAGTCTGGCAGCTGATCGATCATCCCCGCGCGCCGGGTTACTTAAGCCTTTCGCGCCCAAGACCACAGGAGACCGGCCCCGATCCAACCGGGGGCGCGTCAGGATATCCTGCCTGCGCAGGCCCCTTTGGCCTGTCCACCTCCCCGGCGGCGCCGCCCCCTTGTCTTAGGCTCCCGCATTGCAGTCGTAAAAAAGGATAAAACGAGCCAAGCCAGATCTAAAACAGACAGATTTATGAGACAAAAACCATGCGCCTCACCGCGTCTCTGCGCCTAGCCGTCGTCGTGCAAATGCACCGGGGCGCCATGGGGCGTGGACAAATAGGCCGCCTCCCAGCGCGCACGCATGGCCTCGGCATCGGCAGGCGCAACCCGCCCGGTGTCCGCCAGAAACATCTCCAGCGTTTCCAGCCAGGCGGCAAAGTAATCCGCGCCGCCGTTCAGATCCTTCGCCAACCCGTGACGGCGCAGGGTTGTTGAAAACCGCCCCACCCAGTCGCCCCAGGAAAACGCCCCGTTTTCATTCAGATGCACCGTCAGCGCAAAGACCTGCGCGTGCCAGGGCTGATCAAAGGCCGGTTCCGGGCGCTTTGCCGTCGGTGTGTCGAATGCGCTCATACCGGCTCCAGATAGCTTTGCCAGAGATCAAGCACCACCTCATCGCGCGGATGCTCCGGCGCGCTCCACAGCTCCATTGCCGGGAAAACCACCGCATAAAGCGGCTCGGGTGCCTCCCCCAACCCATGCGCGGCACTGTCCGGCAGAACATGACTGCCATGCAGCCGCAGGATTTGCCCCTTGGCCCCCACCGCATAAGTTGGCAGCCGGGTGTGCCCCCCTGCCACCAGCCGGTTGCCACCGGGGCGACGACAGCGCACCGCATCACCGGGGGCAAAGTTGGGCATGATTGTGCTGGGTCGATCCGCCGGACCACCTCTGGCCAGCGCTGCGGCGACCTCCTGTGCTTGCAGCGCGCGGGCCGCGAGCGGGTGCGGGGCCGCCACCTCTGCGCCCGTGCCTTCTTTTTGACGGCCACCCCCTGCCTCAGCCGCAACCAGATCCGCGCGGCTCAGCACCCCCTTTTCCACCAACAGCGTCACCAGACCCGCCAGCCATTTCTCGTAGTAGGAAAATCGCGTGTAATCCAATGGCGCCAAGCGCTCGCGGGCATGACGCGAGGTGTCGATATTCCACTGTCCCAACGCGCCGCTGGTGAGCGTTATCGCCAGCGCACGCGCATGCCAATCTTCGGCAAAAACCGGGGCATCCTGCGGTTCAGGCTTCACCGGCCCATCGCCGAATCGTCCCCCCATGTCATGGAGCCGGCTCATCTTGGCACCTCTGGGATATCTGTGCCGATCATACTGTCGCGGCTGACCAATGCCGCCAGCGCATCCTCGCTCAGCCCTTCGCTGCCTTTGGGCCGCATTGGCAGTACCAGATAGCGCACTTCGGCGGTCGAATCCCAAACCCGCACAGATGTGCCTTCGGGCAGGATAACGCCGAACTCCGCCAGCACCCGGCGCGGCTCGCGCACGGCGCGGGACCGATAGGCGTCCGATTTATACCACCCCGGCGGAATGCCGAGCAGCGGCCACGGATAACAGCTGCACAAGGTACAAACGACCATATTGTGCTGCTCGGGCGTGTTCTCGACCACCACCATATGCTCACCCTGGCGCCCGTAGTAGCCAAGCCCTGCCAGCACCGGATCGGCATCGGCCAGCAGCGCGGCCTTGAATTCTGGATCGCTCCACGCCCGTGCCACCACACGCGCGCCATTCGCAGGACCGATGCGGTTTTGATAGGTGTCGATGATCTCGTCCAGGGCGGCGGGATCAATCAGCCCCTTCTGGGTCAGAACCGTCTCCAGCGCCTTCACGCGCAAGGCAGGGTCCGGGGGCAAGAGGCTATGCGGGGCGTCAGCATGATCATGGGGCATGGCGCGAGACTGCCCGCAGCCACACAGATCTGTCCAGTCAAAATCCGTCACGCATGCGATCAGCAGATCTGATGCTATTTGTCGGCATCCCTTCCCGATTATTGGCACCCTTGCTGACGTCTCTCTTCGCGCGTGTGAGTCCTGCGCTGTTTTTCGCAGATTTAATACGCCCCGAATGGTCGCATTTCCGCGTTCTCCGTGCTTCGGCAAACTGAGCCCTTGCCCCCCAGAGCAATCTTCCCTATTTACCGCCCGATACTCAGCCAACCGCCGTAGGATCCTATGGAAAACGTCGTACTTATTATCCATCTTCTTCTGGCCCTGGGGCTGATCGCCGTTGTTCTGTTGCAGCGCTCCGAAGGCGGAGGTCTGGGCATGGGCGGCGGTGGTGGCGGTGCCATGTCCGGTCGTGCGGCAGCCACCGCAATGAGCAAGATCACTTGGGTCCTGGCTGTGGCTTTTATCGGCACCTCGATCACCCTCACCATCCTGTCGGCACAGAAATCCGCAGGTTCTTCGGTTGCTGATCGCCTGAGCGCCCCTGCGGCCGACGGTGCGGCAGATACCCCCGACGCCCCGCTGGGCAGCGACCTGCTGCCGCCGGTTCAGGGTGACAATGCGCCGCTGGTTCCCAGCGCGGACTAAATCTGGCCAATAGGTCGGGACAGATAGGTCCCACCCGGCACATCCAATACGTCCGGGCAGATCCACCTAAGACAACTGCGTCTGACGCAGGATTCGCAAGAATCCACAACACTTAGAATGAACAAAAGCAGCCGTAACAGCATCTTGCGGCTTGCTTGCGCATTTTGCGCGAATCCTTTATACGTAAAGCCCCGTGATGCTGCGGTTTCTGCAACCGTCGGGCAGCTGAATTCTGACTTCTCACGGGGGCAGCCGAACACTCATGGCGCGTTTCATTTTCATTACTGGCGGTGTTGTATCATCACTGGGCAAAGGGCTGGCATCCGCCGCTCTCGGGGCACTTTTGCAGGCCCGCGGCTATTCCGTCCGCCTGCGCAAACTGGACCCCTATCTGAACGTCGATCCGGGCACGATGAGCCCGTTCGAACATGGCGAGGTCTTTGTCACCGATGATGGTGCCGAAACCGATCTCGATCTTGGGCATTACGAACGCTTTACCGGCGTTGCGGCCCGCAAAACCGACTCGGTCTCCTCTGGGCGGATCTACTCCAACGTGCTGGAGAAAGAACGCCGCGGGGACTACCTTGGCAAGACCATTCAGGTCATCCCGCATGTGACCAACGAAATCAAAGACTTCATCTCAATCGAAGAGGATGAGGTGGATTTCATGCTCTGCGAGATTGGCGGCACCGTTGGCGATATCGAAGGTCTGCCCTTCTTTGAAGCCATTCGCCAATTTGCCAATGACAAGGCGCGTGGTCAGTGTATTTTCATGCATCTCACCCTGCTGCCCTATATCAAGGCCTCCGGCGAGCTGAAGACCAAACCGACCCAGCACTCGGTCAAAGAGCTGCGCTCCATCGGGCTGGCACCGGATATTCTGGTCTGCCGTTCCGAAGGACCGATCCCCGTCAAGGAACGCGAAAAACTGGCGCTGTTCTGCAATGTGCGCGCCGATAGCGTGATTGCCGCACAGGATCTGAAATCCATCTACGAGGCCCCTCTGGCCTATCACCGCGAAGGTCTCGATCAGGCGGTTCTGGATGCCTTTGGCATCGCCCCCGCCCCCAAACCCAAACTGACCCGCTGGGAAGATGTGGCCGACCGTATCTATAACCCCGAAGGCGAAGTCAAAATCGCCATCGTGGGCAAATACACCCAGCTGGAAGACGCCTACAAATCCATCGCCGAGGCGCTGACCCATGGCGGCATGTCGAACCGCGTGAAGGTCAAGATCGAATGGGTCGACGCCGAGCTGTTCGACAAGGAAGATGCCGCCCCCTACCTGCAGGGCTATAACGCCATTCTGGTCCCCGGCGGCTTTGGCGAGCGCGGCACCGAAGGCAAGATCAAAGCCGCACAATATGCCCGTGAGCAAAAGCTGCCCTATCTGGGCATCTGCCTGGGCATGCAAATGGCGGTGATTGAGGCGGCGCGCAATGTTGCTGGCATCGCCGAAGCTGGCTCCGAAGAGTTTGACCACGAGGCGGGCAAGAAACGCTTTGAACCGGTGGTCTATCACCTGAAAGAATGGGTGCAGGGCAACCACAAGGTCAGCCGCAAGGCAGATGACGACAAGGGCGGCACCATGCGTCTGGGGTCGTACAACGCCACTCTGACCGAAGGTTCCAAAGTGGCCGAGGTCTATGGCACCACCCAAATCGAAGAACGCCATCGTCACCGCTATGAGGTCGACACCAAATACCGCGAACAGCTCGAGGCCTGCGGCCTCAAGTTCTCCGGTATGTCTCCCGATGGCCGCCTGCCCGAGATCGTCGAATGGTCTGATCATCCCTGGTTCATCGGTGTGCAGTTCCACCCGGAACTGAAATCGAAACCGTTTGATCCGCACCCGCTGTTCGACGATTTTGTCCGCGCCGCCAAGGAAGCCTCGCGTCTGGTCTGACACCCGACATTTCAGGCGCCACATATCATTACACCTTCAAAAGGCGGGCCCACACGGCCTGCCTTTTTTCCTGCCCACGCGCCACAGCGTGCTCTTGGCAATCGCAGCGTCCACCCACCTGCACAGATTTGCTCAGGACCGCAGCTTCTGACCATTGTTAGCGTAGGCGTTAGCGCAACCACCTGATGCTAATAGTTGTTTCCTGCCACAGGCGCGGTATAGACGGGGCCAGACAGACAATCCCTTTTCGTGGAGACCCGACATATGGCGCAAGAAACCTCGACCCAGACCGCACAGCTTGATCGTATCGCAAACGGCAAGGGCTTCATCGCGGCGCTTGATCAGTCCGGCGGCTCCACCCCCAAAGCGCTGGCGCTTTATGGTGTGACCGAAGACGCCTATGGCAATGATGACGAGATGTTCGGCGAGATCCAGAAAATGCGCGCCCGCATCATCACTGCGCCCGATTTCAACAGCGACAAGATCCTTGGCGCGATCCTGTTTGAAAAAACCATGGATGCGGCGATCGACGGCACGCCTGTCCCTGCCTACCTGTGGGACAACTGCGGCGTTGTGCCCTTCCTCAAGGTGGACAAGGGTCTCGCGGACGAGGCCGACGACGCCCAGACCATGAAACCGATGCCTGATCTCGATGCGCTGCTGTCGCGCGCCGTTCAGGCCGGGATCTTTGGCACCAAAATGCGTTCGGTCATCAAAGGCGCCAATGCCACCGGTATCAACAATGTTGTCAGCCAGCAGTTCATCGTTGGCCGCCAGATTGCCGCCGCCGACCTGTTGCCGATCATCGAGCCGGAGGTGGACATCAATTCCGCCACCAAAGCCGAAGCCGAAGCGCTGCTGAAAGACGCGATTCTGGCCGAGCTGAACGCCCTGCCCGCAGACACCAAAGTGGCGCTAAAGCTGACCATCCCGACCGAGGCCGGTCTTTATGACGATCTTGCGGCCCATGCCAATGTGGTGCGCGTCGTGGCCCTGTCCGGCGGCTACACCACCGATGATGCCTGCGAAAAGCTGGCGAAGAACAGCACCATGATCGCCTCTTTCAGCCGTGCCCTGACCGAAGGCCTGAATGTCGCCATGAGCGATGACGATTATAATGGTGCACTTGGCTCCAACATCGACAAGATCTATCGCGCCTCTATTCAAGGCGCGCTATCCAAGACATAAGGGGTGGGGCGTTTTGCGCCCTGCCCTTTTTTATGCCCTACGCTTACTCAGGCCCCCAGGGTGCCCGCGTCTTGAATAGACTGGTGGATGATCCCAAAAGCCTTAGCTGCCGCGTTTGTCTCCATCCCGCCAAAGGCAAGTCTCAGCGCCTGGGGCACTGCTGCGGTGGTGGCAAAAGCATCCGCACCGGACAGTGACAGCCCTTGTGATTTGAGCCGCGTTACAATCGGCTCTGCCCTGCCTCCCGCCGACAGGGGTACCCAGGCAAAGCCTGCATTGGGATGTGACAGAACCAGCATCGTGCCGAAGGCGGCGCGCAGCAGCTGCTGACGCGCGGCCCCGTCCTGCCGCCGGGTGTCCTGAGACTGCGCCAGCGTACCGTCGGTAATCCAGCCCGTGACCAGCGCGGAAATCAGCGCAGGTGCGTTCCAGGTGGTGGCCCGGATCGCCTCGATCAACCGCGGGCAGTGGCGGGCCGCCGCGATGACATACCCCAGCCGTAGCCCGGTCGCGAGGCTCTTGGAAAAGCCGCCAATATGCACCGTACGCTCGGGGGCGAGTGCGCAGAGACTGGGCGGCGGATCACATTCCAGAAACGCATAGGCCGCGTCTTCGATGATCAGCAGATCATGTTTTCGCGCGACCTCAATGATCCGCAGGCGGGTCGGCAGATCCATCACCGTGCCCAGCGGGTTCTGGACCGTCGGCATCAGATAGACCGCGCGGACTGGCCGGGTTTTGCAAGCGGCGTCCAGCCTGTCCGGGTCCATCACGCCCCCCGCCCCGTCGACCGCCAGCAGATCAATCCCCTGAAGCGCCGCCAGTGATTTGAACCCCGGATAGGTCAGCGGATCAGCCGCGACAATATCCCCGTGTTTCAATAGGCCAAGCAGCGTGACTGTCAGACCGTGCTGGCCACCGGATGTCACCAACAGGTGGTCTGGGTCAATCGCGCCCAACGTCCCTTCCAGCCAACCGGCCATGATCCGGCGTTCATGGGGGCGGCCACCATGGGGCTGATAGCGCAGCATCGCCTCAATATCACCCGTCAAGGCCAATCGCCGCAAACCAGCGCGCAGCATCTCTGCGTCCCCGGTGGCAGAGGGCATGTTGAACACCAGATCAACCTGCCCGTCCGGTGCCGTCTGCTGCATCCCAATCGTCAGCGGGATTTCCATGTCGCGCACAAAGGTGCCGCGCCCCGCCTCCCCCACCACGATGCCCCGGCGCTCCAGCTCACCATAGGTGCGCGTTGCGGTGGCAAGGGCCACACCAAACTGCGTCGCAAAGGCGCGGTGCGTCGGCAGCCGTGTACCGGGGGCCAGCTTGCCGTTTTCTATCGCTGCCGCAATTTGGTCCGCAAGGGCCAGGTAACGGGGTTTGGCCATCGTGCAACTGTACCTATGACAATATTAAAATTGTGATGTGCAATATGTCATGACATTTCGGGTCAAAGTCAATCTTTGAGGTCCCGCAATGATCCCAACCCTTTCCGCCGCCCTGCTTGCCTTGGGTCTGTTCACCGTGACATTTGCTGTGAACTTGCAAGCGCCGCTTTATGATGCCTATGCCGCCGAAAGCGGGGTCGGTGCGACAGCGGTGACCATCGCCTTTGCCGCCTATGCTGGGGGGCTGATGCCAACGCTGGTATTTCTGGGCGGGCTGTCGGATCGTATCGGGCGGCGTCTGCCGATTGCGGTCGCACTGTTGCTTGGCGTTGTGGCGACCGGTGTTCTGGTGCTCTGGCCCAGCTGGAGCAGCCTTGTCCTTGCGCGCGTGCTGCTAGGCGTGGGCACTGGTCTCGCCACCACGGCCGGTACCGCTTACATGGCCGAAATTCTGGGCAGCCAGCGGGCCAGAACCGCAGCGCTGATCACCACATCTGCAACCTCGCTTGGCTTTGGGGGCGGTGCCTTGGCAACCGGCGTCAGTCTTGGCCTTCAGGGGCCAACACCGCTGCCCGCCAGCTACATTGCGCTGTTTATCCTTGCCCCGCTGCTGGCGGTGATCGCGTTCAGGCTGCCACCTGTGGATCAGCCAAAATTGGTCTCGCTGCTGCGGTTGCCCGCCTTTCCACAAAACACGTGGGTGTTTGGGGTGGCCATGGCGCTGGCATGGTCAACCACAGGCATGACCATAGCCGTGGTCCCGCTGGAGCTGGCAGCAAATGATCTGGGCAGCTGGACCGGTCTTGTAATCTTTCTGGCGATTTTTGTCGGCTTTCTCTGTCAGCCGCTTGCCAGGCGTTTGACCAATCCGCAGTCGCTTGCGGTTGGGTTCGCGCTGATCCCGCTTGGCTTTGCCGTGCTTCTGGCGGGCGTTTGGTTCAAATTTCTGGCACTTGTACTGATCGGCACCTGCATCACCAGCGCGGCCAGCTATGGGTTTACCTATCTCGCTGCGCTGGCCGAAGTGTCGCTGCACGCGCCGGATGATCGCGCCCGGGCCACCGCCGGGCTGTTTGTCTACGCCTATTGCGGGTTCTCACTGCCCGTGATCGCAAGTGGGGCCTTGGCCGATCTGATTGGCCTGCCCTATGCCATGCTGATTTTCGGCGCGATACAGATCCTGGCGACGGTCATCATAGTGACCCTATGGTGGCGCCAGTCGATTGCGCAACAGCGCCGCGCAATGCGATCATGCGGCAGCGCCGGCGACCGATTGGCACCAGGTGCCTGAGAACCAGAACAAGTAGAACGCGATGTACGACCCCAAAGGAAATGCCAAGGATAAGGCTGTTCAGCCGGTTGAGTTTGTCGAGGCGGAGCCGCCCGCGCATCTGCGTGGCATTGTGCACCGGTTTCTGGAGCTGAAAACCACGGACCTGCTGGACGACGACTACCGCTTTCATGCGCTGCCCGATGCCTGCGCCTATGTGGTCTTTGATCAGTTGAACCGCGACATAACCGGCGTCTCCAAGCTGCGGGCAGAATCCGAGGAATTCAACCTCGGGCGTCAGTTTCACTTTGTGAATATCCGTTTTCTGCCCGGCGTCTGGCAGTCCAATCAAGCAGAGCCGTCTTATGGAATGGTGAACGCACCGTACCTCGGTGAGCTGCCGTTGGCCGTGTTGAACCGGGGTCTGGCCGGGCTCTCCTTTGCCGAACAACAGCCGCTGCTTGTGGGGCTGGTAGAGCAGCTGGTCGACCAGCGCATTGTTCAGGTAAACCCGGTCACCGACAGGATCTTTCAACATCTGGATCAGATCAACTCTGTCGCTGAGATGGCCGACGTCTGTGGTCTCTCTGCGCGGCAATTGCAACGGACGCTGAAACGCAGCACCGGCTTTGCGCCACATGATTTCCTGAAAGTGCTGCGGCTTCAGCAATCACTGAACGGCAGCGACACCTGGTCCTATGCTGATCAGTCCCATTTCATCCACTCGTTCCGCAAGGCCACCGGATATACCCCCGGACGTTACGCGCGCAAATTCGATGTCTGATATCTACAATACCCGTATCCTGCGGCCTGCTAAACCAGTGGCATAACGACAGCCAGAGGAATGCAGCATGACCAAGATGAACGCAGTTGGATGGTTTGATATCTATGTGGATGACATGGATCGGGCGGTAGCCTTTTATGAAACCGTGCTTGGCACCAAGCTGGAAGCGATGGGCGACCCGACGGGTGAGGCGCAGATGATGAGCTTTCCGACCGAGATGAACGCCTATGGCGCAGGCGGGGCACTGAACAAATCACCCCATGCAGGGCCGGGGATGGGCGGAACTGTGATTTATTTCCTGGCCCAGGATTGCGCCGAGGAGGAATCGCGCGTGGCCGGGGCGGGCGGCGCGGTGATACAGCCGAAATTCTCAATCGGGGAATATGGCTTTGTCACCCTGTGCAAGGACACCGAAGGCAACCTGTTTGGCATCAGTTCGATGTCATAAGATTGATGTGTGCCTGGGCCGGTCTTGCTATGGACCGGCCCCAGGCTGCGCGCGCCTGGTTAAACACTGGCTTGCTTAAAGACCGGCCTACTTGAAGACTGGCGCGCGTTTCTGCATCTGGGCGGCGACCACCTCCATCTGCTCGGGCTTGCCGATCAGGCCAACCTGTACGCGGGATTCCTCCAGCAGCACCTCGGCGCGGTCCGTGCTGGTCTCGGCTGTCTCAATCAGCGATTTCGCCGCGCGGATAGCGGCGGGGCTTTGGCCTGCAATCACGGTCGCCAGCTCATGGGCGCGGGCGATGGGATCTTCGGCCAGCTCCGTAACCAGCCCCCAGTCCAGCGCCTGCGGCGCTGACACTTTCTCCGCCGTGTAGGTCAGCCGCCGCAGCACATCGGACCGCAACAGTTGCGGCAGCAGCACCATGCCGCCCATATCCGGCACAATCCCCCATTTCATCTCCATCACTGAAAACCGCGCATCGGGCGCAGCAATGCGGATATCTGCGCCCAGCGCCAGTTGCAGCCCGCCGCCAAAGGCGACGCCATTGATCGCCGCAATCACCGGCATCGGCAGGCGACGCCAGACCATTGCCACCTGCTGCACCTGATTGGCATCACCGTGAGAGCGGCTCATCAGCCACTCTTCGGGGTTTTTCAGCCCCATCTGGGCAAAGCTCATCAGATCCAGCCCGGCGCAGAACGCCTTGCCCTCTCCCGAGAGCACAACCACCCGCGCCTTGCTGTCCATCAGGCTTTCGCCTGCGGCGATGATCTCTTCGATCATCTGACTGTCCAGCGCGTTCATCTTGTCGCCGCGGGTCAGCGTCACCCGTGCGATGTGGTCTTCGATCTCTACCGATACCCGTGCCATGTCGGCCCCCTCTTTCTCGGACATTCTCTTGGCCGCAGACTGCCCCGGATCCCCGGCCCGCGCCAGCGTAACGCCGGGGCAAAGCGGCAGGCTGTCACCTGCGCTTGCCCGAGAGGGTCCGATCACGTTATCTGCCCCCATGACACAGCCACGCTACACCCCGCTTGCCCAATCCCTCCCCGCTTCGGTTCCCTTTGTCGGGCCGGAAACCCAGGAACGCCAGCGCGGCGCGCCGTTTGCCGCACGGTTGGGCGCAAATGAGAATATCTTTGGCCCCTCACCCAAGGCGATTGCGGCCATGCAGGGCTCGCTGGGCGAAATCTGGAAATACGGCGACGCCGAGAGCCACGACCTGCGCGCGGCACTGGCAGCGCACCACAGCGTTGCACCGGAAAACATCATGATTGGCGAGGGCATCGACGGGCTGCTGGGCTATCTGGTGCGGCTGCTGATTGGCGACGGCGATGCGGTGGTCACCTCGCTTGGCGCCTATCCGACCTTCAACTACCATGTCGCGGGCTTTGGCGGCGTGTTGCATACCGTCCCCTACAAGGACGACCACGAAGACCCCGCCGCGCTCTTTGCCAGGGCGGCGGAGGTGGACGCCAAACTGGTCTACCTCGCCAATCCCGACAATCCGATGGGCAGCTGGCACAGCGGCGCCGATCTGCTGGCGGCGATGGATGCCCTGCCAGAGGGCTGCCTGCTGCTGCTGGACGAGGCCTATATCGACTGCGCCCCCGACCGCACCGCCCTGCCCATCGACATCAGTGATCCGCGCGTGATTCGTACGCGGACGTTTTCCAAGGCCTATGGCATGGCCGGGGCGCGGGTGGGCTACGTGCTGGCAGAGGCGGAACTGATCGCCGCCTTTAACAAAGTGCGCAACCATTTCGGCATGAACCGCACCGCCCAGATCGGCGCACTTGCAGCCCTGCAGGATCAGGCGTGGCTGGCTGAGGTTCTGGACCGCATCAGCACCGCGCGCGACCGGATTGCGCAGATTGCCCGCGACAACGGGCTAACGCCCCTGCCCTCGGCCACCAATTTCGTGGCCATCGACTGTGGCAGCGACGGCGCGTTTGCCAAATCGGTGCTGGAGGATCTGGTGGACCAGGGCGTATTCGTGCGGATGCCTTTTGCTGCGCCGCAAAACCGTTGCATCCGCGTCAGCTGCGGGCCGGAGGATCAACTGGACGCCTTTGCCCGCGCGCTGCCCATCGCGCTGGAGCGGGCGCGCAACGGCTGAGACGGAGCGCAAGGCCTGCTGCGGATCACCCGCAGCAGCTCCCTCTCTCTGATGTTTCTGCAACAGATGCCGCGCCAGCCCCGGCGATCACCTGTGAGGCCGCCTCTAGCGCGCCGGATCCATGCGGGATCTCCAGCGCCTTCAACCCGGCATCAACCCCGCCCAGCAACCCCATGATCATCTGACCGCTCACATGGCCCATATGGCCCAGCCGCAAAAACCCATGCCACTCCGGGCTGTTCGGCGGCGCCATGCCAAGGCCAATGCCCAGCGTCAGACCCAGGGTCTGCTCCACCCACGTGCGCAGTCGGGTGGCGTCATCCCCGCCCAGATGCAACGAGGTCACCGCGTTGGAGCGTAAAGCCACATCCTGCACATTCATCCGAAGCGGACCGCCCGCGCCCCAAGCGTCACAGGCCGCCCAGATCGCGCGCGCCAGATGATGATGCCGCGCCCAGACGGCCTCCATCCCCTCCGCGTGGATCAGATCCAGCGCCGCCCGCAGACCATAAAGGTGATGCGTCGGCGCGGTGCCGCCAAAATACTGGTAGAATTCTTCGGGGTTGGCGCGCGGCTCCCAGTCCCAATAGCGGCTGACCCGTGGCAGGCGGGCACGCGCCTCGGCGGCCTTGGGGCTGAAGAACACAAACCCCATGCCGGCAGGGACCATCAGCCCCTTTTGGCAGGCGGCGACCATTACATCGACGCCCCAGGCGTCCATCTCAAACCGGTCACAGCCCAGCGAGGCGATGCAATCGGCCATCAACAATGCGGGGTGATCGCAGGCATCCAGCGCTGCACGCATCGCGGCCACATCGTTGCGGATAGAGCTGGAGGTATCGACATGCACCGCCAGCACCGCCTTGATCCGATGCGCGGTATCTGCCGCCAGATGGCTGGCGATCTGGTCCATGTCCCAGGGCGCGCCGGTGCCGAAATCCAATAGCTCAACTTTGATCCCCAGCGCCTCGGCCATTTCAGACCAGCCAATGGCAAAGCGCCCCGAGGACGCCACCAGCACGGTGTCGCCGGGCTGCAAAGTGTTCTGCAACGCCGCCTCCCAGGCGCCATGGCCGTTGGAGATATAGATCGCCACATGATGCTCCGTCCGCGCAACACGGCGCAGATCGGGAATCAGCGTGGCGGTCATCTCGACCAGCTCGCCCGCGTATATATTGGGAGAGGGACGGTGCATGGCCTGCAACACAGCGTCCGGAATGACCGAAGGTCCGGGGATCGCCAGATATCCGCGCCCGGCGGCAAGGGAAACATCCGCTGTCATTCTGCACTCCTGTGTTGAGGCTCTGCCCTGATGTTGGTGGACTGTGGCGCGGGCACGCCGGGGCCGCAACCCCTTGCAAAGCCTGCCTTGTAGGATTTGATGCATGCTGCGCAACGGCTGTCGTTCCGACGCCGAGCATGGCAGCAAAAGCGGCGCTACGCTTGCACCTTGGGTCCCAGCTGCTTAAATGGCGCAGGCCTGACGCGGATGTCAGTGCCAGAAAAAACCACATCGGTTGTGCCCCTTGCCCAAGACTGACCCCAAGACGACGCCTCACTCCCCTTCGCAGGCTGCCCCTGTTGAAGGCGCGGAAACTATGCCCGCCTCTGCCGCTGCTGCGATGCCCCCAGTGATGGGACCATCCCCGGAAGCCACGCCAAAACCCAAGCCGGAACATATGTCATCGCGCGAGTTGCTGGGATGGCTGTGGCGGGGATATCTGCGCCACTACATGGGCCTGTTGGGGCTGGCGGTTATGTTCATGTTGATCGAGGGTGGCACCGTTGGTGGCCTCAGCTACATGATGCAGCCAATGTTCGATCTGGTGTTTGTCGCAGGCAATACCACTGCGCTGTTCTGGGTCAGCCTGGCGTTTCTGATCATCTTTTCCATGCGGGGGCTGTCCAGTGTCTGCCAGAAGGTGATCCTCAGCAAGATTTCCCAGACCTCTGCTGCGCATATGCGCAAAGATATGCTGGCGCGGCTGATCCGGCAGGACCCCTCGTTTCATCAGGTGAACCCGCCCGGTTTTCTGATCCAGCGGGTCCAAAGCGATGTGATGGCGATCAATTCGGTCTGGCAGGCGCTGATCACCGGTGCTGGCCGCGATGTCACGCAGATGGTGGCCGTTCTGGCAGTGGCGATCAGCGTTGACTGGCGCTGGACCGCGATCATGTTGATTGGCCTGCCGATGCTGCTGTTGCCGCTGGCCGCCGTACAGCGCTATGTGCGGCGCAAGGCCTCGCAGGCACGGGATCTGGGCGCGTCGCTCTCCACCCGGCTGGATGAGATTTTTCACGGCATCGTGCCGATCAAACTGAACAATCTTGAAGACTATCAGACCGACCGGTTTGGCAATCACATGGACCAATTTGTCCGCTCCGAAGTGCGTGCGTCCTTTGGCGTGGCCTCCACCACCGGCATGATCGACATTATGGCCGGGTTGGGCGTGATGGGTGTGGTGCTTTATGGCGGTGCCGAGATCATCGAAGGCACCAAAACCGTGGGCGAGTTCATGAGCTTTTTCACCGCCATCGGTCTGGCGTTTGATCCGATGCGCCGGTTGGCCTCGATCAGCGGCACCTGGCAGGCGGCTGCGGCGGCCATGGAACGCATCAAAGAGCTGATGGACGCCCCGATCAAGCTGGTGTCGCCCGCGAACCCGGTGGCCGCCCCCATCGGTCTGCCTGAGGTGGCACTGACGGATGTGACCCTGCGCTATGGCGACTCGGATGTGTTGCGCCAGCTGTCGCTGGTGGCAGAGGCCGGCAAGACCACAGCATTGGTAGGCGCCTCCGGTGCCGGAAAGTCCACCATTTTCAACCTGCTGACCCGGTTGGTGGACCCGCAGGAGGGATCTGTCACCGTCGGTGGTGTTGCGGTGCGGGAACTGGATCTGGACGATCTGCGTGGATTGTTTTCCGTGGTGACTCAAGAGGCGCTGCTGTTCGACGAGACCCTGCGCGAGAATGTTCTGCTGGGGCGTACCGACGTCAGCGAAGAGCGGCTGCAAGAGGTTTTGGACGCCTCGCATGTTGCGGACTTCCTGCCGAAACTGGCCAATGGGCTGGACACGCTGGTGGGTCCGCGTGGCTCGGCCCTGTCCGGTGGCCAGCGCCAGCGGGTGGTGATTGCCCGCGCGTTGCTGCGCGACACACCGATCCTGCTGCTGGACGAGGCGACCTCGGCGCTGGATGCGCAATCTGAAAAGGTGGTGCAACAGGCGCTGGAGAAACTCTCTGGCGGGCGCACCACGCTGGTGATCGCGCACCGGCTGTCGACCATCCGCAACGCAGACAAAATCGTGGTGATGGAACGCGGTCAGGTGATGGACCACGGCACCCATGAAGAGCTGCTGGAACGCGGCGGCATCTATGCCGATCTCTACCGGCTGCAGTTTCAGGACGGTAAGACACTGGTGGACCGCCAGGGTGTTGCTGCACAGGCGCCCAGACAGTTCAGCGAAGGGGGCGACCAGCCCCGTTGGTTCCAGAAACTGGCCCGCCGCATGTTTGGCTAAGCCTTGCCCACCTCGCGACCTACATTGCCTAAGAGATCCTTCAGGAGCCTGACCTATGAGCAACCGCCGCATTTTGCGCCTCTCCGGGGCTGATACCCGCGATTTCCTTCAGGGGCTGATCACCAATGATGTCGCCAAGGTCGATCAAGGGCTGGTCTATGCCGCGATGCTGACCCCCCAAGGCAAATATCTGGCGGATTTTTTTGTCGCCGCTGATGGCGATGATCTGCTGGTGGACGTGGACGAAAGCCTGGCCGCCAGTCTGGCCAAACGGCTGACCATGTACCGGCTGCGCGCCAAAGTGACCATTGCAGAGACCGATCTGGCCGTCCGCCGGGGCACCGGACCTGCGCCTGAGGGCGCGCTGGCGGATCCGCGCCACCCGGATCTGGGCTGGCGGATGTATGATGCACAGCCGGGGGATGACGGCAGCGACTGGGACGCCATCCGCGTGGCGCATTGCATCCCCGAAACCGGCATCGAACTTGGACCGGACAGCTACATCTTGGAGGCCGGGTTTGAACGCTTGAACGGCGTCGATTTCCGCAAAGGCTGCTATGTCGGCCAAGAGGTCACCGCCCGGATGAAGCACAAGACCACCCTGCGCAAGGGGCTGGCCACCGTCACTGTTGCGGGTGAGGCCCCCATCGGAACCGAGATCCGCCGCGCCGACAAACCCGTCGGCACGCTGTTCACCCAAGCCGGAGATCAGGCCATCGCCTATCTGCGATTCGACCGCGCCGGGGCGGATATGTGTGCGCAAAACGCGCGGATTGACTGGCAGGTTAAGACCTGAGGCAATCCTGTGGCGGCACCCTCGATTTGTGACGCGACGTCACTGCGGGTGACGACGGCGGCTCCGGTATGTCTGAGGCATCATTTTCACGAGGATTTTCAGATGCGACTGCTTCCCTGCCTTACGCTCATGCTGCTGCCCCTGCCCGCTCTCGCCAGTGATTATTGGGAATATCAAAACTGGTCCGTAGCCGCCAATATCCGCGTTACCGAGCAGCATGATTGGCGTGATTGCACCGCCTGGACCGGTGGTGACGGGCAGCCTCTTTTGCGTATGTCAGTCACCCAAGGCGACGTCGGCCCGCCGGAAACCTACCCGCAGCTGGAACTGTTTGAGAGCGCCCCGCGCCACTATCCGACACAGGTACAGAATGGTCAGGCGATCGGATTTGTGATCGACCGGGAAGCCGTGTTCTACGGTGTTGCCAATGGTGAGATCAACGATGAAGGCCTCGCTGAGGCCAGCGCGCAAGTCCGCTGGATGGACGCGCTGAACAGCATTCTGTGGATGCAGAACGGTCAGCGGATGGAGGTGCGCACGGTGGTGCCCTACGCTGCGGGCGAGATGGTTCTGGACGCGTCTCTGGCCGGATTTACTGCCGCCTACGGCAAGATGATGGATGAATGCGGCCACAGTCTGGAACTGCGGCAGCTCGAAATCGACTACAACTGAGCGGTTTCCCATCCTCTATACAGCAACAAAAAACCCCCGCAGCCTGACTGCGGGGGTTTTTCGTATTTGGATATGTTGGCGCTAACTACTTATGCGCGCTCAGAATATTCCATGGTCTCGGTGTTGACGATGATCATCTCGTCCTGACCAACGAAGGGCGGCACCATGACCTTCACGCCATTATCAAGGATCGCCGGCTTGAAAGAGTTGGCCGCAGTCTGACCTTTGACGACCGGCTCGGTTTCGACAATCTTGCAGGTGACTTTCTGTGGCACGGTGGCGTTCAACGCTTCGTCGTCATGGAATTCCACAACGATGGTCATGCCATCCTGCAGGAACGGACGGCGGTCGCCCAGAAGCTCTGCGGGCAGTTCAATCTGCTCGTAGGTTTCAGCATCCATGAATACCAGCATGCCGTCGCTCTCGTAGAGGAACTGCTGATCTTTCTGCTCCAGACGGACCTTCTCGACCTTGTCGGCGGAGCGGAAACGCTCGTTCAGTTTGGAGCCGTTGCGCAGGTTGCGCATCTCGACCTGAGCAAAGGCGCCGCCCTTGCCGGGCTTGACGTGATCGACTTTTACAGCGGCCCACAGACCGCCATTGTGCTCGAGAACATTGCCGGGGCGGATCTCGTTACCGTTGATTTTGGGCATGACAAAAATCCCTCTCGGGTGGTTGATGAACTGTTAACCGCCCCTATATCTGGCAGGAAGTTGGCTGGCAAGGCAACGATATGTCGTGTGACGGGCCGAAGAGCTATGCAAATTGCGCATAAAAGATATGCACAAGCAGGCTATCCGAATCGTCACAATTCCGCCATAAGGAGCGCCACGCCGAAATTGCAATAGCAAGAACATAAAGGAAGCAGGATGCGAGATTTCGTTGACGGCACCGCATACAATAACGAGCAAGGCAACCGGGCACGCAAGCTGTTTGCTGCGGTGGTATTGGCCGCGCTGGACGATGCGATTGCTGATGACAAGAAATACGGTAACGGCCCCGAGCAAATCGCCCGGTGGGCACGGTCGCGCGATGGGCGCGAGGTGTTGAGCTGTGCAGGCATCGACCCCAACGAACGTGTGGTCGGCGGCCTGATGGATTTTGTTGGCCGGGGTGTGCGCACCTCTGTTGCACTGTCGCGCGAAGAGAGCGAACGTCGCAATGCGGCGCAGGCTGAAGCGGCCTGATCAGACCTGCCAGTCTGATTGACAGCATACCGTTTAAGAAAAGCGCGTCCTGGGGGGCGCGTTTTTTCTTTTTGAGATGGCGGTTTCTGCGCCGAATAGGCCGCTCGCCGGGCTTTTCAGAGCGGGAAAAATCCGCCATGGCTGAGAATTGAGAGACCAAACCACCTATAGCGGGAAAGAGGTGCCATGACAGCACGGGCGATCATGATCCAGGGCACCGGCAGCAATGTCGGCAAATCAATGATCGTCGCCGGGTTGGCGCGCGCTTTTGTGCGGCGCGGTCTGTCGGTTGCCCCGTTCAAGCCGCAGAACATGTCCAATAATGCGGCCGTGACGCCCGAAGGCGGCGAGATTGGCCGTGCGCAGGCGTTGCAGGCGCGAGCAGCCATGCGCCCGCCCCATACAGATATGAATCCTGTTCTGCTGAAGCCCGAGAGCGAGACCGGCGCGCAGGTGATAGTACAGGGCAAGCGTCGTGGCACCCAGGCGGCAGGATCCTTCATGCGCGATAAGACCGGCCTGTTGGAAGCGGCATTGGAGAGTTTTCACAGGCTGGCCGCGGATGTGGATCTGGTCCTGATCGAAGGTGCAGGCTCCCCCGCCGAGACCAACCTGCGCAAGAATGACATCGCCAATATGGGATTTGCCTGTGCGGCAGAGGTGCCGGTGGTGCTGGTGGGTGATATCCACCGTGGCGGTGTGATTGCGCAGATCGTCGGCACCCACACCGTGCTGGAGTCGCAGGATCTGGCGCGGATCAAGGGCTTTGCCGTCAACCGCTTTCGCGGCGACCGCAGCCTGTTTGATGCCGGTCGGGATGATATCGCAGCGCGTACTGGCTGGCCATCGATGGGGGTGATCCCGTGGTTCTGGGATGCCTGGAAGCTGCCGGCTGAGGATATGATGGATATCGCCTCTCGTCCCGGTGGTGGCTGCAAAATCGTGGTGCCGCAGCTGGAGCGGATGGCGAATTTCGACGATCTCGACCCACTGGCAGCTGAGCCCAATGTCACGGTGGACATCGTGCCCGCGGGTCGTGCCCTGCCCGGCAATGCGGATTTGGTGCTGATCCCCGGCAGCAAATCCACCATTGGTGATCTGACGTATTTGCGGGCCCAAGGCTGGGACATTGATATCCTCGCCCATCACCGGCGCGGTGGCCATGTCATCGGGCTGTGCGGCGGCTATCAGATGCTGGGGCAGACCATTGATGATCCTGAGGGTGTAGATGGCCGACCTGGTAAGGTGGCCGGACTGGGCCTACTGGATGTGCATACGGTGATGGCGGGCCAAAAACGGGTGACGCTGACCGACGCCGTGACCCGCGATGGCAATCTGCCGGTCAGCGGTTACGAGATCCACATGGGCCGCACCAGCGGTGTCGATTGTGATCGGGCCTGGCTGCGCATCGATGGGCGTCTTGAGGGCGCAGTGTCGCCGGATGGGCGCGTGCGGGGATCATACCTGCATGGGGTGTTCAGCTCGGATGCCTTCCGGGCGTCGGTCCTCTCCGAACTGGGGCACGAGAGCGTCGCAGGCTATGACGACGGGGTAGAGGCGACGCTGGATGCGCTAGCAGATCACCTTGAGGACTGTATGGATCTGGATTCGTTGTTGGCGCTGGCAGAGCCTGTGAAGGGTACAGCAGAGACCTGAACTGCCCCTGTTGGGGCAATGGGCCCGCTTCTGGATGGGGGCACCCTACCTGAGAAAAGTCCCCCTTCACCCAGCCGTCACAACAGGTTCAGAGCAGATCCCGTGCGGATAAGGCGCGGTGGATTTCGCGGCGCACCAGTTTGCGGACATTGCGGGTGATCCGTTCCCCAAGCGCACCCTGCAATTCTTCGCGCACGATTTCAGAAACCAGCTCGCGCAGGCTGTCCTCGTCCAGAAAACTATCGTCGCCGCTCAGGGTCTCTAGCACCGTGTCAGTTACCGGACTATTGGCCATATCGGCCACGGCATCCGCTGCTGTCTCTGCGAGGCTGTTACGTGCGCGTGATGTTTCGACCTCTGGCGTCTCATTGGATGACACCTCCGGGGCGGTCATCCGCTCATTCTCGTCGGTGGCAGGCGTTGCCACAGCCGCACCGGGCTGTTCAACGGCTATCGCATCACCTGTTGGTTCCGCATCCGCAGACATCTGTGGGGCGCTATGACTGGGTGCCTCAGCGATTTGCTCCGCCGCAGCCTCAGGAGCCGTGTCCCCGGCTTCGCCCATGTCTTCCGGGTGGTCGTCCTCCCAGGCGAGGGTTTCAAGATCGCTGCCGGCATAAGGCGTATCGCGGGAACCGTCCGGCTCCCAAAGCATGGGACGCGCGGCGTTTGCAGCCTCCATTTCAGCCAGTTTTTGCACCACGGCCCCGACTTTAGGATTAAGCTGTGACACCACCCTGGAGGGCGGAACAACAGTGTCAGCGGTTTGCCCCTCCGGCGCTACGACGGAGGCGGCTTCATAGAGCGTCGCGTCTGGGTTGGTCCACGGCGCATCGCCGTTCTGCGCAACCTCTGGAGACGCAGGAACAGTGTCGGCAGCTGTCGCGTTCTGCTTATCCGGCGCGATGTCTGCGGGACACTCGACCGCAATGGCCTGCGCAGGGGCGTCCGCCGACGCGGCATCCGCAGCGGTGGATGCTGCAAGACCGTTGAAAAAGGCCAGATCCTCATGCCCCGGATCATTGTCATGCAAGGCAATACCCTGTGCGATCCGGTCCTCAGGATCGTCCCAGAATTCAATAGCATCTGCAGCCAACAAAGCTTCGAACTGCGTCTTGGCCGTGGTCAGCGAAGTTTCATTCGTATTGGGACCCAGGTCAGCGGATCGGCCATCAACTGGGGCCTCCGCCGGGGTGACAGCTGGCATATCCGAATGCCGGGAATTTGACGCCTGCGCCTGCTCGTGTGGTGCCTGATCAACTGCGGTCTGGTCAATTTCGGTCTGGTCAACAGGCACCAGCTTACTCTCAGGCACCCGCAGTGCCGGTGTCAGCACAAGCCGTGTCACCGGCTGGGTGCCTTTTGTTATGCCATTACGGGTGCTGGGGCTGGCGTGTCGGGGTTGGCCGATCTGCGCGGCCAATGCCGCCTGAACGTCCGTGCCGGACTGTGCGGATGCCACACGGCTGTCTTCGCTCACCAGACGGCGAATCGACGACAGGACGTCTTCAATTTCAGCTTGGGTCACCGGTTCGGACATTTTTCTTATCACTCTTGCCTCTGGCGAAGAGTGTAGCGATCTGTCTGCCTCCAGACAACCGTGTGAATTAAGTGGTTTTTAAGGAGGCCCACGCAGGCGGACCCCCTAGAACTGTCTGTGCGAGGCCTTAATTTTTGCCAAGCGCGCGCATGACCCGATCCAGATCCTTGCTGCGCTTGCTCACATGGGCGGGCGCATCTTTGACCAGATTGTAGTAGAGCGTCGGATCATAGATTTCCACAGCCAGACCAAGATGTTCTGCAGTCAAAAGACCTTGTGACTGTAGCAGCGCATAGGCGGCCAAAGCCTGATTTGCGCGCGACTGGACACGTGCGGTCTGGGCGTTCAGCAGCTCCTGCTCTGCCTCCAGCACATCCAGCGTGGTGCGGGCCCCCAAGGTGGCTTCCTCCCGGATACCATCAAAGGCGACGCGGGCTGCGCGAACCTGTTCGTTGGACGACACGAGGCTGGCACGTGCGGTTTCCAAGGCCACAAAGGCGGCGGAGACATCCTGTGTCACCGCACGTTGAGTGGTGATCAACTGACCGCGTTCAGCCTGCAACCGTGCAATGCTGGCACGCCGCGCCGAAGCCAGAGATCCACCCGAATACAAGCGCTGCGACAGGGTCACACTTGCGCCGGAGGTGTCCCGCGTGCCGGGCCCGCTGGCATCCGACGCATGGGTGGCATTGGCCCGTAGGGTAACCGACGGCCCGAGATTGCGACTGTTGCTTTGGGAAGCAAAATCCGCAGCCTTTACCGCATGTTGCTGAGACAACAGGCTTGGATGATTGCGCATGGCAATGGATTCGGCTGACTGCAATGAGGCCACGCGCTGCGGCAGTGGTGGCTGGCCTGCGATGGGCCCCGGCGCGCTGCCGACAGCCTGAATATAGGTTGCTCTGGCGTTGCGCAGATCACCTTGGCTCTCGATCAGGTTGGCCTGCGCCCCGGCGACCCGGCTTTCGGCGAGCGCCACATCCGTGCGGGTAACCTCACCCACCTCAAAGCGGTCATTGGCAGCACGCAGTTCCTCGCGCAGGAGACGCAGGTTGTTGCTGCGCAATGCGACGGTGTCTTGCTGCAGCAGGACGTTGACATAGGCCTGAACGGCGGAAAACAGCACCTGCTGCTCGATATCGATCAATGCCTGACGCGTGGCCAGTACAGTTTCCTGTGCCGCCAATTGGCTGAGCCGGGAAACACCGTTGTCAAACAGCAGCCAAGACACATCAATTCCGGTGGACAACGTCGAATCGTGGTTCGACGTCGCAATCGTTCCGTTGCCGTTGCGCACATATTGGCGTTCTGCCCGCGCGACCCAGTCCACGACAGGGCGCAACCGCGCCACTGCGGCGGCAACGTTTTCGTCCTGCGCCCTTAGCAAAGCCCGGTTCTGTTCCAGCAGTCCGCTCGTCTTGTAGGCGCCGATCATGGCATCGGAGAGATTGTCGGCAGCCGCCTGTTTCGCCCCCCCCAGCAGCATCGCTGCGCTGCCGGCGAAGACGAAGGCCTTGAACAGGTTTGCCGTCAGTTTTTTGCGCATCTTTAGCCTCATGTGGTCCGGCCCACCGACGCGGCAGTGCCGTTCTGCTCTTTGGCGCTGCGTTTCTTCAGGCGCCTGTCTGTTACGACCCGTCCCATCAGAAACGGTACGGGTCAATGTCTCGCGCTCTTGTCGATCAGAGCGCAAATTCTGCGGCGGCGTTGAAGCCGGGCAGTACGGGCGCGCCAGCATTGAACGCCAGCCGCCAGGAGATATGCCCGTCGTTCTTATAGCCGACTTTGACCTCTCCAAGCGCGCCGGACATGAAGATCGCAACCACACGGCCGCCATCCTTCAGCTGTGCCAGCAGCGCATCCGGCAGGGTTTCCACCCCGCCTTCGATCATCATGACATCATAGGGGCCATGTTCTGCCGCACCCTCAGTCAGCGGGCCGATGTGAACAATCGCATTGTCGGCGGCAACCGCTGAGAGCTGTTCCTGCGCATCAGCCGCCAGAGACTCGTCTTCCTCAACCCCGATCACCATCTGCGCGACACGTGCAACAACTGCGGTAGAGTAGCCAAGCCCGCAAGCCACATCCAGCACCAGCTCATCCGGCTGCACGTCAATGGCATCCAGGATTTTGGCCAAGGTGCGCGGCTCTAGCAGGACGCGGTTGGGCGCGATATCCAGATTGCCATCCGCATAAGCGGCCTCCCGCTGCGCATCGGCAACAAAGGCCTCTCGCGGCACAGCAAGCATGGCTTCGATGATCGGAAACTTGGTGACATCCGATGGGCGGATCTGCGTGTCGACCATCATGCGGCGACGTTCGGCAAAGTCAGTCATATGCTAAACTCATCTGTTCAGTCTGTTGGCTTGGTTGTGCCACATCCAAGACAGGGCGGCAACGGGCGCAAGTGCATTTCTGTGTCAGCTGTGGCGGCTGAGCCGGCTATTTCTTTTTCACAAATTTGGTGAGGATCACGATGCGCTGCCCGTCGACCCGGCCTTCGATGTGGTCGGAGTTGTCCGCTACCAGTGAGATATTGCGCACAGCCGTGCCGCGTTTGGCGGTAAATCCAGCGCCCTTGACCGGCAGATCCTTGATCAGCACCACGGAATCGCCAGATGCCAGCGGCGCACCATTGCTGTCGCGATGATCGCTGATGGTCGGCGCAGCATCGACCCAGGCGCGGGTCTCATCATCCAGCCACAGCTGGTCCCACAGATCGCGCGCCCAGTCGTGGTCCGACAACCGGGCCAACAGTCGCGCTGCCAGCACCTGCACCGCAGGCGTTTCAGACCACATGGCCGACGACAGGCAGCGCATGTGGTTGGGATCAGGCCTGCCTGCAACCTGATCGGTGCAGACACTGCACAATGCGATCTCGGTCGCCGCATCAAGACCCGCAGGGGCACCGGTCACCTCATAAGGGGTTAGCGGCGTTTCGGCGGCACAAAGGGCGCAGGACATCGGCAAAGCTCCATCAGGACAGGGTTGCCCCTGCTTTAGGGGAGCGGACCGACAAAGAAAAGCGCCCGCGTGGAGGACGCGGGCGAGTTGGGGCGCAACATGGAGACGTGCTGCGGGTCCACAGGGGTCTCTGGATAGGGTTTAAGCGGCGCAACAAGGTCAGGGTCGGCTTGGAGGGTGTTTAAACCCCTGCCCTGCGTTCATGTGCCTGCTGAGAGCAGGGCCAGACTAGCCCGAACAGGATGCACAGAATGGCGTGGTTGGATGGTCAGACAGATGGCTGTCGGTGATCCGATCGCCGCAGATCTGGCAATAGCCATAGGATCCTTCGTCGACACGGGCGAGCGCGCAGTCGATATCGCGGCGCAATTCCAGCCACTTGCGGTTCAATGCCGCGTCGCTGGGCTGCGCGATGACGCGGGCCTCTGTCGGTTGTGCAACAACAAGAGCACTGCGACGGGATTTCAGCGGCACGATATTGGCGGCAGCCCCGGCAGACGGCCGGGCAGCGGGCAGGCCGTTGCGAAGATGCGTCAGAATGTCTTTGTGAGCGGCGTGGTTCATTGAGAGGTCCTCCCCGGATCTGCGACACGTTCCGCTGACGCGCCATTTGGCAGGGCACGTCAGGTCCGACTCAACCTATGAGGTTTTCAAACGGGGCGAAACTCGCTGGATATGGGGGATGGGGTCGGTGCGGGCGGTGGTCTGCCGGGGCGATGGCGGGTCGTGAAAATGCCGCCGATATATCGCCCCGCAAACCACTGGAACGCGCGCCGCGCGCTTGCTATCTGTCGGGCAAGATCGACCACGGGAGACATGAGATGATCCGAACCGCCCTCACCACGCTTGCCCTGACCGGCGCATTGTTTGGCCTGACCGCCTGCGAAACCACCAAAGGCGCCGGCCGCGACATTTCCAAAGCCGGCCAGGCGATCAGCGGCGCCGCACAGGACGTGCAGAACAGCCTCTGACCTTGTTACGGTTGTGGGGAAGAGAGGAACCGTCTGGCCCGAGGGGCTGGGCGGTTTTTTGTTGGCTCGCCGGGGTCGTGTGACATCGCAAAGGGGGCGTATCTGGCGCTTGGGGGGGTGGTGCGAAGCGCCCTCCCCCGTTTGCCAAAGGCAAACCTGCGCTGTGTTCGAGTGATTTCCTCGGACCAGAGTGAAAACCACAAAGGGTAGCGCCTGACCCTGGGTGGGTGCAAACCGCCCTCCCGTGGGGAGGGTCGGGCGCTGCCCGGTCTCGCGACCGGGCGGTACGCAAGCAGTCACAAAGAACCCGTTCGCAGAAAACCTTCCACACTTGCAAAACATACGCTTTTTACACCGATCCTTTCCTTCACTTTTTGTGCGAGCTTTGAGATGCCCTTAATACATGCGTCAATTTTTTCCTCGTCAGAAAGATCAATAGACATGGAGACCAAAGTGCCCTTTATGTTGCACTCAAATTCCTCGAAGGTGTTTGGCTTAATTAATAATGCATGCCCTTCCGACGCCAAGAAAAAGTGGCCCAACTCGCCGAAAAGTTGGTGAGCAAAGAAAAGTCCAAACCCAGCGTTATCCCACACCGACTTTTGATGTGCTTTCTTCTTCTTGTGACGCCAGGCCTTAGACGAAATCCCAGGCATCAAGCTATAGTACAAGGCCTCTCGGTTGTTTTCTGGATGTGTGTACTTGCTAGCACCCAAGGATTTTTCGATCCCCACCCCTCTGTCAGCGATACAAATTTCTACTATGTCCCTCTGGCGCCAATATTGCGCACAAAAAACAGCAGAATCTGCCTCGCCGTGCTCGAAAGTGTTTCGAAAAATCTCACAAAACGATCTCGCAACAACTGACCTCAGACTGTCACTCTTCCCTTGGGACACGATTTGCGCAATATCTTCACAGCGCTCCTGAATTGCGTCACCTAGCGCGAAATCCATATCAACTGCGCGATCTTCAAGAGCTTCGCGAGTCATTACGCTCATTGGAATGTAAGTCTGCCCGCCGAACGCTCCTTTAGGATAAGGCCGCCCTTTTAAGCTGAGTGCATCCGAAAAGCCGAGGTTATTCGCGTAGTCATGTCCCGCCAATCCGGTATAAAGCACCTTTTCGTCGGAGTGTTTTCTTGCGCGCTGCCGACACACTTTTGCGAGAAATATCATAGCCGTAGGCGTAAAGAACCTTACAGGGCGTGTATCTATGCGAAAGTTCTCGCCGTACCCCAACGCGTCGATTTGGCAAGAAAACTCAGCGAGTGCCTTTGGATTACACTCACGCGGAAATCTGATCGAAAAGGTCACGCAGAAGAACTCCAGAAGGAGAAAGAGAAAATTTCTCCCCGCACTCAACCACCACCAGTGACGCTCTTCAAGGGGTTACGCCTTGCCAGAAATTTCTCACGAAGCATTTTCTTCACTTTGTGTGGAAGAAATTTAACAAATCGCATCGCCCGTGGGGGCGGATCGGACGCTGCCCGGCCTTTCGGCCGGGCGGGGCATTGGATAGGCCGGAAACAGAAAACGGGGCCGAGGCCCCGTGTTGCTAGCGTTTGAATAGGTCGCGTTTCCGGCGCAGAACGCCGGGGTGCGGGCACGCAATTGGCTGCGCCAACCGCTTTCGCCCGCGCGCCTTGAAAATGGCCAGCTTTAGCTGTCCATTTTGAGGGCGGAAATAAACGCCTCTTGCGGAATATCAACCTTGCCGAACTGGCGCATCTTCTTCTTGCCCGCTTTCTGCTTGTCCAGCAGTTTCCGCTTACGTGTGGCGTCGCCGCCGTAGCATTTGGCGGTCACGTCCTTGCGCAGGGCAGAGAGGGTTTCGCGCGCGATCACCTTGCCGCCGATGGCGGCCTGGATCGGGATCTTGAACATGTGGCGCGGGATCAGGTCCTTGAGCTTTTCGCACATGGCACGGCCACGCATCTCGGCCCGGTCGCGGTGCACCATCATCGACAGCGCATCCACCGGCTCGTCATTGACCAGCACCGACATTTTGACCAGCGCATCCTCGCGGTAGCCGGTCATCTGGTAGTCGAAGGAGGCATAGCCCTTGGTCACCGATTTCAGACGGTCGTAGAAGTCAAACACCACCTCGTTCAGCGGCAGGTCATAGACCACCATGGCGCGGGAGCCGGCGTAGGTCAGGTCTTCCTGAATGCCGCGACGATCCTGACACAGCTTCAGCACGTCGCCGAGATATTCATCCGGCACCAGAATGGTCGCCTTGATGCGGGGTTCCTGCAGGTGGTCGACCTTGGACATATCGGGCATGTCAGCAGGGTTGTGCAGCTCAATCATTTCGTCCGCTTCGCCGTCCTTGCCCTTCATATAGACGTGGTAGACCACGGAGGGCGCGGTGGTGATGAGTTCGATGTTATATTCGCGCTCAATCCGGTCGCGGATCACCTCAAGGTGCAAGAGGCCGAGGAAGCCGCAGCGGAAACCAAAGCCAAGTGCGGCGGAGGTTTCCATTTCAAAGGAGAACGACGCGTCATTCAACGCCAGCTTGTCGATGGCGTCGCGCAGGTCTTCAAATTCGGCCGAGTCCACCGGGAAGAGGCCACAGAACACCACCGGTTGCGCAGGTTTAAAGCCCGGCAGCGCGACCTCGGTGCCGTTGCGGTCATTGGTAATGGTGTCGCCGACGCGGGTGTCGCGCACCTGTTTGATGGACGCAGTGAGGAAGCCGATTTCGCCCGGTTCCAGCTGGTCCACCACCTGCATGGCAGGGCGGAACACACCGATACGGTCCACGTGGTGCAGGGTGTTGTTCGACATGAACTTCACCCGCATACCCTTTTTCAAGACGCCATCCATAATCCGCACCAGAACGATCACGCCGAGATAGGCGTCATACCAACTGTCCACCAGCATCGCCTTCAGCGGTGCGTCGCGGGTGCCGGTTGGGGCCGGAAGGGTCTTGACAATAGCCTCCAGCGTCTCGCGGATGCCCTGCCCGGTTTTGGCGGAGACCCGGATCGCCTCGGAGGCGTCGATGCCGATCACATCCTCGATCTGTTCGGCGACGCGGTCACAGTCGGAGGCCGGCAGGTCGATCTTGTTCAGGACGGGCACGATTTCATGGTCCGCGTCCAGCGCGTGATAGACATTGGCCAGCGTCTGCGCCTCCACCCCTTGCGAGCTGTCGACCACCAGAAGCGAGCCTTCGACCGCGCGCATGGAGCGGGAGACCTCATAGGCGAAATCGACGTGACCGGGGGTGTCGATCAGGTTCAGGACATAGGTCTCACCATCATCGGCGGTGTAGTCGATGCGGACGGTGTTGGCCTTGATGGTGATGCCGCGCTCGCGCTCGATATCCATGGAGTCGAGCAGCTGCTCCTTCATATCGCGGTCCTCCACCGTTCCGGTCTCCTGGATGAGCCGGTCAGCGAGGGTGGATTTGCCATGGTCGATATGGGCGACGATGGAGAAATTGCGGATGTGAGCGAGGTCTGTCATGCAAGGGGATATGATTTGGTTTTAGGGTTTGGTCAAGGTGGGATAGCTTCTGATGCAAAAGGTACATTTTGGAATGGCAGCTCCAACACATGCGTGACTTGAAACAGGCAGACGCAGAACTTTGGGAGACAATTCCTGAAGATACTATGGCAGTTATCGCGGCTCGAACCGCACTACGATTGTTGCCTAATACTTCCTTCGGAAAACTCTCCCGAAATCCGGCGCTCAATATTACCCACGATTTTCGACAGGTGTTGATCCAAGTAGTGAGCTTAGTAAAAGAATCGGGAGCCACCGCTAGCAAGGCACAACTAGAATTGGTGCGTGCCACCTTGCGAGGCACCATCGATGTGGTCGATGAGCTTAAGCACAAAGCCCCATACTACGCAGCAAAGTCTGCGGCAGCAGTAACGGTCGCTGATGCCGCCCATTTTGCCGTAAGCGCACAGCAGGCGGCCAAGGCAGCCGACATCTCAGAACAGGTCAGCAGCTCTATTGTTGACCTCGCTCTCGAGGACGGCAGAGTGGAACAACAGAAGGGGCTAACGGATTGTTTTGCAAAACCCTTGCTTCCTTCTACTGCCACATATTTATTGAATTTCTGGGAAGAAACTCGAGCCAGTATTTCGGGCTCATCCACGGCCTTCTCTTTCTGGCGCGACTGGTACCAAGGTTTCCTCGACGGCAAACCCCTTGACTGGGACCTCCAGCACCGCGTTGCCCTGATTGACGATACGTTCTGGGACGCAGGCCCCGAAGCCGTTGCCGCCGAGATCGAGCGGATCAGGGCTGAATTCAGCAGACAGCCATCGGGTGAGGACAGGTTCCCCAAGCACGAACCCAAATCGGTAAGCCACTTATTCGATAACCGGGTTATTGCCTCCGCAAGTCTGCAAGGCCTCGCCGAGCAGGTCACTCATAGTATCGAACGCTTTCACGCAGAAACCGGTGCCAACGCGCTTCCTGAAGCGCTGGAACCTCTGACAGCTTTGCCCGCTTTGCTGCTCGCAGTGAACTCGACAATTCAAAAGGCCCCGCACGAGGGAATCATTCCGAGCGAAACGGAGGATCAGCTGCGGGCAGAGATTGGCCGCCTGAATGCAAAAGTCGCTCAACTTCAAGAAGAACTACGGCAAGCGAGCGATTCAAAACCCTCAGTTTTTTCCGATGCCTTCAAGAAACAACTGGGCACAAGCTTGGGCGACTGGAAACTGTATGCGGCACTTTGCACGGGCATCTGGTTCGTGAGTGGAGACATCGAAGGCATGCAGCGGCGTCTGGAGGACATCTCTCATTATCGGGACATGATTTTTGGAGAGGTTTCTTCACCTAGCGGAGCCGCTCTAACTCACTCAACGGCAGAAATAGAAGCCGCCATAGAAATCTAGCCACCTGCCGACCGCAAGGCCAAACCGCGCTTGCCCTCCCCGCACCGCCAAAACGCCGCAAATTCGTCTGGCCTCCTGCGGGAAGGCTAAAAATACGCTATACTGCGACCATTCCGCGAGACGCGCGCCCCCGCTGCGGGGGATCTCACTGCTCAGGAGGACACCGAAATGGATACCATCAGAACTGCCGAATATGCCCGTGCGCTTTACTCGGCGCATGGGGACAAGGCCGAGGCCGAAGTGGCGCAGAAGATGCGGCGCTGTCAGAAGGCTGGCAAAACCGCCGAGGCGGAGGACTGGAAGTCCGTGCGCCAGATGATCCTGTCCCTGCGCGGGCCAAATCAGTCCTGACGCCCGCCGCGGCCTGCCCTCCCTTTGCGCCCGTCCCCGGCACCTGGCACTACGCCCGCCCCTGCGGGGCGCAGGACGGGCCAGTGCTGCGCGGCTCTGTCTGGCTGCGGCAAACGCCTATTGGCGGGTTTCCGCCGAGGGTAAAACAAGCGTTTACCTAGATTGAAAGCTCCCGCCGCTTGCGCCATAGTCCCGGCAATCGCGGGCAACAGACCCGCTGAGATCAGAGCACTTGCAGACTACTAGGGACAATGACGATGAAGCTATTGCTGACCGCCACGCTTTGCGCCGTGATGATCACCGGGGCAATGCCCGCAGCAGCCGGGGCTGGCGTGATCGAGAAAGCCTGCCGCCAATCGGACCGCACCGCCGCCTCACCCTCGCTCTGCCGCTGTATCCAATCGGTGGCCAATGCCAGCCTGAACCGCAGCGAGCGCAAGACCGTGTCGAAATGGTTCAGCGATCCGCATCAGGCCCAAGTGGTGCGCCAGTCGAGCCGCAGCGCGGACGAACGGCTGTGGAAGCGTTACAAATCCTTTGGCGAGAATGCCGCACGCGTTTGCAGCTGATCAGGAGACCGGCGGGCTGGTGCGATAGCGCCCCCTCTTTGCCCGGATGAAATCGCATATAACACCAACGCGGACCGCAGCTGAGTAGACGATCCGCATCGCCCCTCCTCTTTCCCATCGACGGGACGCAGACCCGCGCCCGCAACATCAGGCAGGACCGCAGATATGTTGATGAAAGGGGTGACGCTGCGCGGGCTTGAGGTGTTCGAAGCGCTGGCCAAAACCGGATCTGTAGCGCAAACCGCCGCGCTCACCGGGCTGAGCCAGCCTGCGGTCAGCCAGCAGCTGCGCAATCTGGAAAGCGCACTGGGGGCGGAACTGGTCAACCATGGTCGCCGCCCGATGGTGCTGACGCCTGCCGGGCGCAATTTTCTGGCCAGAACAGAGGCGGTGCTGACCGAGCTGCGGCTGGCGCAGAGCGAATTGAGCGTGGTTGATCTCAACCACCTGTCGACGCTGTCAATCGGGCTGATTGACGATTTCGACAATGATCTGACCCCGCGTCTGGCGACCACTCTGGCCGAGAGCCTGGTCAATTGCCGCTTCAAGATGATCACCGCCTCCAGCCACGACATTCTGGACGCGCTGGACGCGCGCGAGCTGCATATCGCGGTGGCGGCCACCTCTGGCGCCCTGCGCGAGGGGATCACCGAATACCCGCTGGTGCAGGATCCCTTCATGCTGGTGGCACCGCGCGGCATGTTACGCAAACCAGAGGCGGAGATGGATATTCTCAATGCACTGCCGTTCCTGCGGTATGAGGGCAGCCAGTTGATTTCGCAGCAGATCGAGGCGCATCTGGCGCGGCAGAAACTGCTGTTTGAGGAACGGTTTGAGATCGGCTCCCATCTGTCACTGATGGCGCTGGTGGCCCGCCGGATCGGCTGGGCGATCACCACGCCGCTGGGCTATATGCGGGCGGCGCGGTTCCATGACGAGATTGAGGCCTTCCCGCTGCCCTTTGGCGCGTTTTCGCGGCGGATTTCGCTGTTTTCCAGCGCCGATTGGGCCGACCGGGTGCCGCGCGATGTGGCGCAGACCATGCGGCGGCTGGTACAGGGGCATATGATTGATCCTGCCGTACAGCGCCTGCCCTGGCTGGCGGGCGATCTGAAAGTGCTGGAAGATCAAAGCCCCGGCTGACGTCAGCGCCTAGCGCAGCGTCTTGGCCAGACCACCCGCGGCGGCTTCGATCAGATCAAGGCAACCATCGAAATCGCGGGTATAATAGGGATCCGGCACGTGATCGGCGCCCTGCCCCGGCGCGTAATCGGTGAACAGCTTGACTGGCGTCGTGGCCCCCTCCGGGCGCTGCGCTTCGATATTCGCCAGATTTTCCCCATCCATTGCGATGATCAGATCAAAGCGGGCGAAATCCTGCGGGGTGAACTGGCGCGCGCGCAGGTCTGAGAGGTCTAGTCCGCGCGCCTTAGCTGCGGCCTGCATCGCACCATAGGGCGGTGACCCCACATGATAGCTGGCAGTACCGGCGCTGTCGGTTTCCACCTCCGGGCACAGCGCACGGAAAACGCCTTCAGCCGCCGGAGAGCGGCAGATATTGCCGAGACAGACAAAGAGGATGTTTTGCGCCATGATCAGTGCCTTTCGAGATCGCGCCGCCATCCGGCGCCAATTGAGAGATGTACCGTAACGCGGCTGCGGCAAAAGAAAATGGCCAACCCGTGCAGCAGATATGCGCGGATTGGCCAAAGGTTAACTAATCTGGTTGCAGATCAGATGGACGATCAGTGGGAGTGTTTCATCGCGCCGTGATCGGGCTTGCGCTCCAGATCGACGGGGACGGTCACGGTGACCTCACCGGCCTTCTCGAACACCAGCGTCAGGTCGATGGCGTCACCATGGTCCAGCGATTTGGTCAGCCCCATCAGCATCACGTGGTCGCCGCCACGCTGCAGCATATGGGTGTCGCCTGCGGGAATGGCAAAGCCTTCCTCGACGTGCAGCATCTGCATGACACCGTTTTCGCCTTCTTTATGGGTGTGCAGCTGCACCATCTTGGCTGCATCGCTGCGCGCGTCGACTAGCCGGTCATCACTGTCGGTGGCGTTTTCGATCATCATGAAGGCAGCGCCGCTCTTGGCCGCCTTGGAGGACACGCGCGCATAGGAATCCGTCACGGTGACGTCAGCGGCAAAGCCCGCAGTGGCAAAGCTGAGGGCGGCGAAGGTGGCGGCGATCGTGGTCTTGAAGGTCATGGTCTTTGATCCTTGATACGTAGACTTTGGAATTTGGGTAAGAAACAGCGCGGTCATACCGCGCGGGAACGTCCCAGTTCCGGCGGCCCACGGGCAAAGGCGGCCAGCCGCACCACGGGCCGGATCTCAGTGCGCTGCGCTATGTATCGCGGCAGCTGTTGCGGCAGGGTGCTGTGCCCCAAGACAGGCAACGCCAGACCCAGGTCCGAGACGAAGGTCAGACACTCGTGACACTCCATCGGCGGCGACACCGGCTGGCCGTCGCTGTCGATATAGACCATCACCGGACCAGTGCCGGTGCAGATCACCATCTGCCCCGCAGCATCGCGCATACCCGCCTGAGCGCTGATACCCGTGAGGGCCATCAGCACGGTCAGGGCAAGCGCCAGATATGACCGAAGAAAATTCATCCTAGGGCGAGATATGCGCCTGTGGCCACGCCGCCGCAAGGCGAAAAAGCGACGCAGGCAAAGGCACATGCAACGGTCAGTTCCGCCCCTGCCCCATCGACAAAAAGAAAACGCCGCGCATGAGGTCATGCACGACGTTTTTAAATTCTGAACCCTACCCTTCGTGGGCCGGGTTTGGCGATCAGGCCTCGGCGGCTTGTGCCTTAGCGATCTCTTTCTTGACCTTCAGCGCGGTGTTGGACAGCTCGTCGTCTTTGGCTTTGGCCAGAAACGCGTCCAGACCACCACGGTGATCAACGGTGCGCAGCGCGGCGGCCGAGATGCGCAGCTTGATGCCACGGTTCAGAGTCTCGGACTGCAGCGTAACGTCGTTCAGGTTCGGCAGAAAGCGACGCTTGGTTTTGTTGTTGGCGTGGCTGACATTGTTGCCAGTCATCGGGCCTTTTCCGGTCAATTCGCAACGGCGCGACATAGGTTCATCCTTCGTATCTGGGGCGCCCGTTGATCATGGTTCGAAACGAGCACCAAATTACAAGGGGCGCGGCCATTGGCTGCGCCCGAAAACTGGTTGGATGCGTTTAGGAGGAATCGCGTGCAGGGTCAAGCCATATGAAACGGATTTATGGGACAACCTGTGCACAACCCCCTAACGGGCTATTTCCGCATCCAAGGTTCGCGCCCTTTTAGCCTGTTGGCTGGTCGAAATCCAGCACCGATCGGGCGTTATTTACAAGGGGGCCCTGCGATCCAGATGATCCGCCCCACCTGTGCCGTGCGATCAGCCTACCCCCAGCCCCGCCAACATGTCCTGTGCCGCAGCGGCTGGGGTCAGGCGGCCTGCGGCGACGTCTTCGGACAGATCGGCCATGCGGCTTTGCGCCCAGCGCGTCTCCAGCCGGGCCAGTAGCGCCTGACGCACGTCTTCCCCAAACCAGTAGCGGGCCTGTTCGCCGCGCCGCCGCTGCCAGTGGCCGTTTTCACGCCGCCAGTCGGCCAGCGTCTGCATGTCGTCCCAGGCGGTTTCCAACCCGTCACGGGTGGCGGCGGAAACCATCAGCGCCTTGGGGTAGCCATCGGGGTCCTGCGGGCGTTTGCGCAGCAGCCGCAGAGCGCCGGCATAATCGGCGCAGGTGCGGGTTGCGGCGGGCTTCAGATCGCCATCGGCCTTGTTCACCAGAATGATGTCGGCCATCTCCATGATGCCCCGTTTGACGCCCTGCAATTCATCGCCACCCGCCGGGGCCAGCAGCAAGAGAAACAGATCGGACATTTCCGAGACCACGGTTTCGGACTGGCCGACGCCCACAGTTTCAATCAGCACCACGTCAAATCCCGCCGCCTCGCACAGCGTCACCGCCTCGCGCGAGCGGCGCCCGACGCCGCCCAGATGGGTCTGGCTTGGCGAGGGGCGGATAAAGGCGTTTTTTTCGCGGCTGAGGTGTTCCATCCGGGTCTTATCGCCCAGAATCGACCCGCCAGAGCGCGTCGAACTGGGATCCACCGCCAGCACCGCAACACGCAAACCCGCCGCGATCAGCATCATGCCAAAGCTTTCTATAAAGGTGGATTTCCCCACCCCCGGCGTGCCGGACAGGCCGATGCGCAGCGATTGGCGGTTCTCGCGGGCCAGCAAGTCCAACAGGCGGGTGGTGGCCGCGCGGTGATCGGCGCGCCCGCTTTCGACCAGGGTGATGGCGCGGGCAAGCGCCCGGCGTTCGCCATTCAGGATGCGGGTGGCCAGATCGTCAATATCCGGCACGGCACCCCGCGCGGCACCTGTGGGTTTGTCTGCTGCTGACATATCGGCCTCTCCCGCTCCCATCTGCCTGTCGCGCATTGATGGCGCAGCCGGACGGCGATTGTCCAGAGAGCATACGTCGCAGGTGAACAAAGCCGATGCGGTCGGCGCTGGACCAGACCCGCGCCATTGGCGATAAGGCGGCATGACCAGATTGCCCATTGATGACGCCCTGCCCGAATTGATTGCTGCTCTGCAACGCCAGAAACGCGCCGTGTTGCAGGCCCCGCCGGGGGCAGGCAAGACCACGCGGGTGCCTTTGGCGATGCTGGAGGCGGGGCTGTTTGCAGGCCGTATCCTCATGCTGGAGCCGCGCCGACTGGCCGCGCGCGCCGCTGCCGAACGCATGGCCGACACATTGGGCGAGCCGGTCGGGCAGACCGTGGGCTACCGGATCAGGGGTGAGGCGAAGGTCAGCGCCGAGACGCGGATCGAGGTTGTCACCGAAGGTATCCTGACGCGGATACTGCAATCGGACCCCGACCTGCCCGGCGTTGGCGCAGTGATTTTTGATGAATTCCACGAACGGTCTCTTAATGCCGATTTTGGTCTGGCGCTCTGTCTGGAGGTGGCCGGCGCCCTGCGCGACGATCTGATCCTGCTGGCCATGTCCGCCACGTTGGACGCCGCCCCAGTCGCCGAATTGATGGAGGCGCCACTGGTAACCTCCGAGGGGCGCAGCTACCCGGTTGAGACCCGCTGGCTGGACACTCCCCTGCCCGCCGACAGCCGAAGCGGGCGCGGCCCAAGGCGGCTGGATGCGCTGGTCGATCTGGTGCTGCGCGCCGAAGCCGAAAGCCGCCCCGCAGGATCGGGCGGCAGAGGCGGGTCCGAGGCCAAGGGCGGCGGCATTCTGGTGTTCCTCCCCGGCGAGGGCGAAATCCGCAAGGCGGCCGCCGCACTGGCTGGCCGGTTGCCGGGGGATTGCGTGGTCCGCCCACTGTTTGGTGCCCTGCCCTTTGCTGAGCAGCGCGCGGCGATCCAGCCGGACCCTGTGGCGCGCAAAATCGTGCTGGCGACCTCCATTGCGGAAACCTCGCTCACCATTCAGGACATTCGCGTGGTGGTGGATATGGGGCTGGCAAGGCGCAGCCGGTTCGACCCCGGTTCCGGCATGTCGCGGCTGGTCACCGAACGTGTGACCCGCGCCGAGGCCACCCAGCGACAGGGCCGTGCCGGCCGGGTGGCAGCGGGGGTCGGCTACCGGCTGTGGACCAAGGGCGAAGACGGGGCGCTGGCTGCGTTTCCGCCACCGGAAATTCAGGCCGCTGACCTCACATCACTGGCGCTGGAACTGGCGCTTTGGGGGGCGGGTCCGGATGATCTGCCGTTTCTGACGCCACCGCCCGAAGGCGCGCTAAAGGAGGCGCAGGCGTTGCTGCGGATGCTGGGCGCACTGGATGGCGAGGCGCGGATCACCTCCCATGGCAAGGCGCTGGCCAAATTGCCCCTGCACCCGCGTCTGGGGCATATGCTGGCGCGATTTGGCACCGATGCAGCACCGCTGGCGGCCCTGCTGGCGGAACGCGATCCCTTGCGTGGCGCGCCGGTGGAACTGGCGCTGCGACTGGAGGCCCTGCGGGACGCAAAGGGGTTTCAGCGCCGCCGGAGGTATCAGCTGAATGTCCCCACGCTGGAGCGTATCAAGGGAGAGGCCAAGCGACTGGCGCGACAGGCCCCTCGTGGCACCCCCTCAGTTTCAGCGAGTGCTGCTGTGATGGCCGCCGCCGCCTACCCCGACAGGATCGGACAGCGCCGCAAGGGCGATGCGCCGCGCTATGTGCTGTCCGGTGGCAAGGGCGCGGTGCTGCCGCCAGAGGACAGCCTGGCCGCCACGCCGTTTCTGGTGGGGCTCGACAGTGACGGCAACCCGCGTGAGGCGCGGTTGCGGCTGGCCACGCCGATCACCCTGTCAGAGCTGCGCAGCGAATTTTCCGATCAGATCAAACCACAGCTGACCTGTACCTGGTCCAAACGTGACCGCCGTGTTGTGGCGCGTCGCCAGAAGTGTCTGGGCGCCATCGTGCTGGAAGATCACATATGGAAGGATGTCCCGGCCGAGACCGTGGCCACCGCCATGCTGGAGGGGGTGCGCGAGCTGGGTCTGCGGCTGGGCGGCGCCGCTGCACGGTTTGTCGCGCGGGTGCGATTGTTGCAGGCGGACGGCGAGGATCTGCCAGATTTCAGCGAAGAGGCTTTGTTGGCGTCACTGGAAGATTGGCTGCTGCCGATGCTGGACGGGGTGCGCAGCGCCGAGGATTGGAAACGCTTTGACCTGCTGCCCGCGCTGCGCACGGCGCTCAGCTGGGAGCAGACGCAGCGGCTGGATCAGCTGGCGCCGCCGCATTTTACCACGCCGCTGGGGCGCAAAGTGCCGATTGACTACGCAGAGGAAGTGCCGGAGATTTCCGTCAGGTTGCAAGAGATGTTTGGGGTCACCCGCCATCCGACGGTAGGTGGCGTGGCGCTGAAGGTCTCCTTGCTGTCGCCGGCGCAGCGACCGATCCAGATCACCCGCGATCTGCCCGGTTTCTGGTCCGGATCATATGCCGATGTGCGCAAGGATATGCGCGCCCAATACCCCAAACACCCCTGGCCCGAAGACCCCACGCAGGCGGATCCCACATTGCGGGCGAAACCACGCAAATAGCCCAGAACGACGCCAAACCGCATAATTTCCCCGCAAAATCACGGTTTTTTGCGCAAAAATGGTCATATCCGGCCATCTTCATAGGCGGCCCCCTCTTGTATTCCTGCCATGACATGCCAAAATTATACCAAAGCAAAAATGCGCCCGGCATTCATGATCGGCGCTAGAAAGCTGAGCAGCAATGAAACATATCATGTCCAGTGCCTGGGAGGAGTATCTCCGGCCAATGTTCTTTCGTCCCAAACGGCTGCAAGTCGCCGTGATGTGCTATCGCAATGGCACTGAGGGGAAAGACGTTCTCATGATCACCAGTCGCGGCACCGGTCGCTGGATTGTGCCCAAGGGCTGGCCCATCAAGGGCAAAAACGGCCCGCAGTCGGCACTGCAGGAAGCCTGGGAAGAGGCCGGCGTGCGCGATGCCCGGATTGAGGGCGAACCGGTCGGCACCTATGAATACGTGAAATTGCAGGACAATGGCACCAAAGAGGTGGTTCACACTCTGGTCTATAAGGCCGAAGTAACGGAATTGGCCGACGACTACCCCGAGCAGGCCGAACGAACACGGAAATGGATGTCACCCAAGGCCGCGGCAGAACTGGTTGCGGAACCGGAACTGGGCGATTTACTGCGCCAATTGTAACAGATTCATGATGAAAATATGACAAACCCCTTGCATGGCGGCAGAGGGGGAGCTAGGCGCGTGCGCAACTTTTGAATCGGGATCGATACAATGAGCGACGCACCGCAGCGACCGCAGTGGAAGACACTGGACCGGGATCTTAACCGGATTTCTCAACTTGAACTGGCGACATCCTATGTGTCACGCCCGCTGGTTGCCCCCGGCATCGCGCTGGTCTTCATCGCCCTCGCCGGTGTTGGTGCTGCAGTGTTCCTAGGCTCGGCGCCGTCAAACTTCGTGGTGATCGCCGCGGCGGCATTTGGCGCATACATGGCGCTGAACATCGGTGCCAATGACGTGGCCAACAACATGGGTCCTGCGGTGGGTGCCAATGCGCTGACCATGGGCGGGGCCATCGTGATTGCTGCCTTGGCCGAAAGTGCCGGTGCGCTGCTGGCGGGCGGCGATGTGGTCTCCACCATCTCCAAGGGCATCATTGATCCTGCAGGCGTTGCCAGCTCCGAAGTGTTCATCTGGGCCATGATGGCGGCGCTGATTTCTTCGGCGCTGTGGGTGAACCTCGCGACATGGATCGGCGCGCCTGTCTCAACCACCCATTCGGTTGTGGGCGGTGTCATGGGGGCAGGCATTGCCGCTGCCGGGTTTGGTGCTGTGAACTGGCCCACGATGAGCAAAATCGCCGCCAGCTGGGTCATCTCCCCCGTGCTGGGCGGGCTGATCGCGGCTGGATTCCTCGCCTTTATCAAGGCTAAAATCATCTATCAGGATGACAAGATCGCCGCCGCGCGCCGCTGGGTGCCGGTGCTGGTCGGCATCATGGCAGGGGCGTTTGCATCTTATCTGGCGCTAAAGGGCCTGAAGCGGATCATCAAGATTGACCTGGAAATTGCGCTGCTGATCGGTGCCGCGGTTGGCGGGCTATCCTATGTGGTGACCGCGCCGCTGATCAAGCGTCAATCCGAGGGTATGGAGAACCGCAACAAATCGCTGAAAGTGCTGTTCTCGATCCCACTGGTGATTTCTGCCGCGCTTCTGTCGTTTGCTCATGGCGCCAATGATGTGGCCAATGCGGTGGGTCCGCTGGCAGCGATTGTGCATACCACCGAGTTTGGCGATATCGCCTCCAAGGTGGCGATCCCGACCTGGGTCATGGTGATCGGGGCCTTTGGCATCTCATTCGGCCTGTTCCTGTTCGGCCCCAAGCTGATCCGCATGGTTGGCAGCCAGATCACCAAACTGAACCCCATGCGCGCCTATTGTGTGTCGCTGTCCGCCGCGATCACCGTGATTGTGGCAAGCTGGCTGGGTCTGCCCGTGTCCTCCACCCATATTGCGGTGGGGGCTGTGTTTGGCGTGGGCTTCTTCCGTGAATGGCATATGGAGCGCCGCCTGAAGCGCAGCTCGGCTACGCAGCCTGAAACCAAGCGGATTGCACCGGAAGAGCGCCGTCGTCGCAAGCTGGTGCGCCGCAGCCATTTCATGACAATTGCTGCTGCCTGGGTGATCACCGTGCCAGCCGCCGCCTTGCTGTCGGGCTGTGTCTTCTTAGCGTTGACCGCGATCGCCATGTGATCCCGGCCCCGCCCTGAAGCCCTGTCCTGAAATAGAAAAACCGCCGCATCCTGACCGGGTGCGGCGGTTTTTTGTTGGCCTACTCGCGGGCTGAGGAGGGTGGTTCAGGCGCCGAGGCAGTAGCGCATGATTGCCTTTTGCGCATGCAGACGGTTTTCCGCCTCGTCAAAGATCACCGACTGCGGGCCGTCCATCACGGCGGAGGTGACCTCTTCCTCGCGGTGGGCCGGCAGGCAGTGCATGAAAAGCGCGTCGGGTTTGGCGTGAGCCATCAGCGCGTCATTCACCTGATAGCCGCGCAGCATGTTGTGGCGGCGCTCCTTGGAGGACTGGCTGTCGTGCATTGAAACCCATGTATCGGCCACCACCAGATCAGCGCCCTCAACCGCTTTGGCAGCGTCGCGTTCGATGATCACCTGTGAACCTGCCTTGCGCGCAAGACCGATGAACTCAGGCTCCGGATCGAGCTGCGCCGGGCCGGTGAAGGTGAGATCAAAGCCAAACTGCGCGGCGGCATGCAGAAAAGAGGCGCAGACATTGTTACCATCCCCGCACCAGACGACTTTCTTGCCCTTGATGGGGCCGCGATGTTCCTCATAGGTGAGGACATCGGCCATGATCTGACAGGGATGGGTGCGATCGGTCAGGCCGTTGATCACCGGCACTGAGGCATATTCGGCCATCTCAGTCAGCACGGTTTCATCAAAAGTTCGGATCATGATCATGTCGACATAACGGCTGAGCACGCGGGCGGTGTCGGCGATGGTTTCGCCATGGCCCAGCTGCATGTCATTTCCCGACAGCACCATGGTCTGGCCGCCCATCTGGCGCACGCCGACGTCAAAGGACACGCGGGTCCGGGTGGAGGGTTTTTCAAAAATCAACGCCACCATGCGGTCTTTCAGCGGCTGGTCGTCATCAAGCGCGGCCTTGGGGCGGCCAAAGCGGGCCTGTTTGGTGGCGCTGGCCTGATCAATGATCGCCCGCAGATCGGTGGCATCGGTTTTATGGATATCGAGGAAATGGTTCATATCGAACGTCGCTTTCGTTGTACTTGTGTCGTGCCGAAGGCTGTTGCCGTTAAGCGCGCGCGGGGGCCAGCCCCCGCACCCCCGGAGTATTTCTGGAAAGATGACGCCTCAGGCGTCCGCTTTGGCCTCCAGCAATGTGGCGGCCTGATCTAGCCGGGTGAAGGCCTCGGCGATATCCTCATCGGTGAGGGTCAGCGGCGGCAGCAGGCGGACCACATTGTCGGCGGCGGGCACGGTGACCACTTCGGCCTCATAGCCTGCGGCAACCACATCGGTATTTGCAGCGGCACATTTCAGGCCCAGCATCAGGCCAGACCCACGCACCGCCTCAAAGACCTGCGGATGAGCGGCCACCAGCCCTTCGAGTTTCTGGCGCAGGAGACCGGCCTTGCGGCTCACCTCCGCAAGGAACTCCGGGTCGGTGACATGATCCATCACCGCGCAGCCCACCGCACAGCCCAAGGGGTTGCCGCCATAGGTGGAGCCATGGGTGCCGGCGGTCATGCCAGAGGCGGCGTCTTCGGTGGCAAGCACTGCCCCCAGAGGAAAACCACCGCCAATGCCCTTGGCCACCATCATAATGTCCGGCGTGATGCCTGCCCATTCATGAGCAAACAGCTTGCCGGTCCTGCCCACCCCGCATTGCACCTCATCAAGGATCAGCAACAGGCCGTGCTCATCGCAGATCTGGCGCAGCGCCTTCAGTTCTGCATCGGGCACCGGGCGGATGCCGCCCTCGCCCTGCACCGGCTCAATCAGGATGGCGGCAGTCTGGTCACTGATGGCATCGGTCACACCGTCCAGATCGCCGAACATCAGATGTTTGAACCCCGGCAGCATGGGTCCAAAGCCAGCGGTCATTTTTTCAGAGCCGGCGGCAGAGATCCCGGCCGAGGAGCGACCGTGGAATGAGCCGGAGAAGGTCAGGATCTCCACCCGCTCGGGCTGGCCTTTGTCGTGGAAATACTTCCGCGCCATCTTCACCGCCAGTTCGCAGGACTCTGTGCCGGAGTTGGTGAAAAACACCGTATCGGCAAAGCTGTGCTCCACCAGCCGATCCGCCAGCGCCTGTTGCTGCGGGATGTGGTAGAGATTGGAGACATGCCAGAGGGTTTCGGCCTGATCGGTCAGCGCCTTCACCAGGGTCGGATGGGCATGACCCAACGCATTCACCGCAATGCCCGCTGCCAGATCCAGAAAACGTCGCCCGTCAGCCTCGATCAGCCAGGCGCCTTCGCCCTTCACGAAACTGAGGGGCGCACGATTATAAGTGGGCAGAACGGACGGGATCATCGGGATCTTCCTTTTGGACATGTTGGGCCAAGCAGTGACGCAGCCGGGCCGCAGGGTCAACGATATTGGAGAAGTTGGAGGTGCCGCAACAGGGCACAGGTGATCGGGGCCGGATTACGCGTTGTGGCGTCGGCGTCGCAGCAGGGTGAGATGTGCAGCGGTGATCATGCTTGCGTCCATAACGGAGGTTTTGGGAAAAGAAAAGACCGTTTGTCGGAATGGTTGGTCAATTCGAAGGTGTCAGCTGTTGTAATCGCCAGATGCGCCAGCCAGTTCATACACGATGCCCCCTCTGGTGGCTTGCTTTTGGTGGCAGCAACGGGCAGTGCTGGCAGGATGATCAATACCCGTCAGAACCCCGCCCTCGCCGCTGCGCTGATCCTGCTTGCTACGGTATTTATCGCAGGCACCACGCTGGTCGCCAAAGCGCTTGGCACAGAGGCTCTGGGGGCCCCGCTGCATCCGCTGCAGATCAGTTTTGGCCGGTTCGTTTTTGCGTTTTTGGCGATCAGCACCCTGGTTGCGCTGCGGCGCCCCCGGTTTACCGCGCCGCATTGGGGGCTGCATCTGGGGCGCACCAGTTTTGGCTGGATGGGGGTGACGCTGATGTTTGCCGCCGTTGCCTATATCCCGCTGGCCGATGCCACCGCGATCACCTTTCTGAACCCGGTCTTTGGCATGCTGCTGGCGATCCCCCTGCTGGGCGAAACGGTTGGGCGCTGGCGTTGGGCGGCGGCGGCGATTGCGCTTCTGGGGGCGATGGTTCTGCTGCGTCCCACCCCTGCCAGTTTTCAGCCCGCAAGCCTGCTGGCGCTGGCGGCGGCTGCGGTGATGGGGCTGGAGCTGATTTTTATCAAACGGTTGGCCGGGCGGGAGAAGCCGTTGCAGATCCTGTGGTTCAACAATCTGCTTGGGTCAGTGATTGCCAGCGTTGCGGTGATGGCAGTCTGGCAGTCACCGACAGCCGAGCAATGGGCGCTGATGGTCGCACTGGGTTCCATGATGGCCTGTGCGCAGGGCTGTTTCATCAATGGAATGGCGCGGGCGGATGCGTCTTTTGTTGCGCCGTTCAGCTACGCAACACTGATTTTTGCGGCCCTGTATGATTTTGCCATATTTGCCGAAGCACCAGATGGGATCACTGCCACCGGGGCAGCAATCATTCTGGCTGGGGCGGCGCTATTGGCCTGGCGTGAGGGGCGGCAGCGACCGCCAACCCTGCATGTGGATCCGGGCGCGCAAGCGGATCAGGATTTGAGCCGATAGCCGCTGCGCAGCATCAGCCAGGCCAACAGGCAGATGGCAAGGCTGGACAGGCTACAGATCACCAAACCCAGAACCGGGGAGCTGTCAGAGGTGCCGATCACCCCGAATCGCACCCCGTCGATCAGGTAAAAGACCGGATTCAAATGCGACAGCAGCCGTAGCACCGGCGGCAAGGCGTCGACCGAATAGAACGTGCCCGACAGAAATGCGAGCGGGGTCACGATGAAATTTGTGATCGCCGCCATCTGGTCAAATTTCTCCGCAAAGACACCAGCAACAATGCCCAGCCCGCCCAGAAACAACGCGCCCAGCACAACAAACAACAGCACCAGCAACGGGTGTTCCGGCACCACGCCAAGCACCAGCATAAGGCCCGTGCCGATCCCCAAAGCAACCAGCACACCACGTGCAACCGCCCCTGCAAGATAGCCCAACAGGATTTCAAACCCCGACAGAGGCGGCATCAATGTATCAACGATATTGCCCTGCACCTTGGTGATGACAATTGACGAGGAGGTATTGGCAAACGCGTTCTGAATAACGGTCATCATCATGATACCTGGTGCCAGAAAAACGATAAATGGCACGCCCATAACGGCACCACGGCCCGGACCTATGGCAATATTGAAGATCATCAGAAACAGTGCAGCAGTCACCATGGGCGCCAGAAGTGTCTGGGTCCAGACCACCAGAAAGCGGGTGATCTCGCGTCGTGCCAGGGTCTGCAGTCCCAGCCAATTCACCCGTCCAAAACGCCGTTGACCCAAGGCGACGCCGCCTGGGTTCTGAGCCATGTGCCGTGGGGTATCCTGTGCCATGTCGCGCCTCTTTGACGATGTTGCTGAACAAAACCATTGCAGATGCCTGGTGCTTGTTTCGCCTCAAACCATGGCCGTCCGTGCGGGGCAAGCAGCTTTCGCCGCGGAAGCTCTGCTGTCAGCAAGCGCAAGACGCTCTTGTAACTCGGCACGCAGTGATTAGAATAGGGGCTTGTTACGGAATTCGATGGCGGCCGCAGGATCCTGGGGCCGCTTTTAGCTTGGAAAGGCAACAGATGTCCTGGACAGACGAGCGCGTCGAACTGCTCAAGAAAATGTGGGGCGAAGGGCAATCAGCAAGCCAGATCGCCAAAGAACTGGGCGGCGTGACCCGGAACGCCGTTATTGGCAAGGTGCATCGCCTGGGACTGTCCAACCGCAATAGCGGTACGGCCAAACCCGCAGCCGAGCCCAAGGAAAAACCCGCGGCGGCGCCAAAACCAACGCCAGCCGCTGCAGCGGCTCCGGCCAAGCCCAAACCGCAGCCCAAAACCGAACCGGCCCGCCCGGTGACGCCTGAGCCTGCGGCCTCTGCCGAAGGTCGTCCGGCCACGCCTGCGCGCCGCCAGATCATTCCTGCCGGCCAGCCGCTGCCGCCGCAGCCCTCGGCCAATGAAATCAGCCCCGAAGCGCTGGCCAAGGTCAATGAAATCGAGAAAAAGGCCAAGCGGCTTACATTGATGGAGCTGACAGAACGGACCTGCAAATGGCCCGTGGGTGACCCCGCGACCGAGGATTTCTGGTTCTGCGGCCTGCCCGTTCAGCAAGGCAAACCCTATTGCGACGCGCATGTCGGCGTGGCTTTCCAGCCAATGAGCGCGCGGCGCGACCGCAAACGGTAATCTGCACTCGCCAGCTATTGCGACGACCCGAAGTATTTCGATCATAGAAAACAGCGCCACGGATTACTCCGGGGCGCTGTTCTCATGTGGAACTGCGCCGATATCAGCGTTGAGTTCTTAGAGGCGGGAACCGGTACAGGAGGACGCGTTGGCAAAACCGCCCTCCCCCATTTCAATTGTGCTCAGCCCCTTGGGCCCAGTAGTTCACGATCAGCCTTTTTCTGGGGCTGTAGAGGTAAAATTCGGGATCGGGCTGTCAGACGCATTCGCAGGCTCAATCTCGGGCCAGTTGCCCTCGGCCAGGTTGAGATTGCCAGGGATGTCTTCTTCCCAGAAGCCGACAACGTTCTTGGTGATGTTCAAATACAGTTTGTCGTCAACGATACGCCACAGGTTGGGATTGCCCGGAACCTTGCCACCTTTGGAAACCCCATAGGCGCAGTGGCCATCATATTGTGGTGCGTAAAAATCAGGGTTGGCCGCAAATTTATCGCGGTTCTCAGCGCTGGAGAAGGCAAAGGTTGAGCCGTTGAAATCGGCGGTGAAATCCGCGTTGCCCGGAACTGCGGCGGGCTGAGCGGTGCCGACCGGGTTCTGCGCCAGATCACGGTAAGCCACAACATCATAGCCGGAAACGGCAAAGCCGGTGGTATCGACATATTGATCCCCGGCAAATGCGGGCAGACCAAAGGAGGCGGCAGCAAGGGCGGCGAAGAGAACGCGTTTCATAGACTATCCTTTTTATAGAACCGAGAGACACACACTCGGGGGAGGGGCTGGCACGGCCGTATGGGTCGGGCTGGCTAAACAATATGCAGATCTGCCACAAAGCGAAGAGGGTCTCACGGGGCTGTGTCCAATGCTGAGCAGCTGTGATCTGAGGCCCGGGTTTGTTACAAGGGACAGCATCTCGCGCACGGTGGTCAAGAAAAAGTGTATGCCGCAGACCTTCCAGTCATTGGAATTTTGCGCAGCCCGCTTATGTTTTGCAGGATACCGCGTTGCCTCCCAGCCTGGAGTGGTGCGCCATTGTCGCCCGACACATTCAAAAACCCTTTAAAAATAAGGCCAACAGATGAGTGACACAACCTACACCCCGCCGAAAGTCTGGACCTGGGAACAGGAAAGCGGCGGCCGCTTTGCCGCGATCAACCGCCCTATCGCCGGTGCAACCCAAGACAAAGAGCTGCCAGTGGGTGCGCATCCCTATCAGCTTTATTCGCTGGCCACACCCAATGGGGTGAAGGTCACGGTGATGCTGGAAGAGCTGCTGGCCGCAGGTCACACGGGCGCAGAATATGACGCCTGGCTGATCAATATCGGTGAGGGCGACCAGTTTGGTTCTGGCTTTGTGGATGTGAATCCCAATTCCAAGATCCCGGCGCTGATGGACCGCAGCGGCGACGCGCCGGTGCGGGTGTTTGAATCCGGCTCCATCTTGCTGCATCTGGCCGAGAAATTTGACGCCTTCCTGCCCAAGGAAGGTGCCGCCCGCACCGAAGTGATGAACTGGCTGTTCTGGCAGATGGGCAGCGCGCCTTATCTGGGCGGCGGGTTTGGCCATTTCTATGCCTATGCGCCAGAGAAATACGAATATCCGATCAATCGTTTTTCGATGGAGGCCAAACGTCAGCTGGACGTGCTGGACCGGCAGCTGGCCGAGACCCGCTTTATCGCTGGTGAGGAATACTCCATCGCCGATATGGCAATCTGGGCCTGGTATGGTCAGCTGGTTCTGGGGCGTCTTTACGAGGCGGCGGAATTCCTGGACGTCGAGAGCTACACCCATGTGGTTCGTTGGGCGACGGAAATTGATGCCCGTCCGGCCGTGTCGCGGGGTCGTATGGTGAATCGCGCCTTTGGCGAGCTGCACACACAGCTGCGCGAACGTCATGATGCGTCCGATTTCGAGACCAAGACACAGGACAAGCTGGAACCGGCCGAAGCCGACAGCTAATCCGGTTTAGGCCAATTCATACGGTCCAAATCCATGCACATCGCGGCTTAGGTCAGGTCGCGATGTTGCGTTTTGCAAGGCCCGCTACAGCGCTTAAATCAGCCGTGGGGGCTTGTCAGGGTCGCGTCCTGGGGCAGATGGCCCCTGCCCCAGCTGCTCGGACGGTTGTGGCAAATCGAAGCGAAGCCCGGCCTGTGCCAAACGCGCAGCAATCGCGTCGCTGCTGGCAAAGAACCCCACGTCCAATGCCCCTGCTTCGACGCCGGAAAAGGTCAGCGCCTCGCCCACCGCCTTGGCCAATGCGGGTTGCGCGGCGTCTTTTGCGCCAACAAACCCTAATAGATGCCCCTGACCGCCACCGCGATAATGCAGCGCAACCAGATAGGCCGATTGAGCCAGCCCCACTGCGGTCGCAAGTTTGGTGTCCAGTGCGGTGATCAGCACCTCTGGCAAGCCCTTAGGCGCGGTGACGGCTTCGATGTCGGCATCAACCTCATCCGGGGTATGCCCCAATGTCTGGTGCAGCCAGACAAGTGCCTCTGCCGGGATCAGAATCGCCGATGGGGCCACATCAAGGTTTACGCCGAGACCGATGGTCTGCCCCGTGTCCTGCCCCGCAAGCATCTGCACTACCACCCGGCCCGACAGCGCCGCATAAGGCACACTGCGACCTGCAAACTCGGCCAGCCTGTCCTCGCGGTCGAAAACCAGCGCAAAAACACCATCCGGTGTGTCAAACAGTTCCGGCGAAATGTGATCCCCCTCCGCCTCTTTGGCGAGCAGAAGGAACAATTCGCTATCAGCCAGCCGCTCGTAGAACCGCAACCGGGCGGCATCGTCGTGCGGGGCCGCCAGCATCGCGGCATGGCTGGTATCAAGTGGCGTCATCTCGGTCATGTGATCAGCTCCTGAACCCGGGCGCGCAAAACCGGCAGCAGGTCGGTCTCAAACCAGGGGTTGCGTTTCAGCCATGCGGTATTGCGCCAGGACGGATGTGGCAAGGGAAAGTCCTGCGGCGCGTGGTCCTGCCACCCCTCGACCCGCGCCTGAACCGGCATTTTGCCACCCAGATGATACGTCTGCGCATAGGCGCCGACCAGCACCCGCAGGCGAATATTCGGCAGTCCGGGCATAATTTGACCATGCCATGTCGTGCGACAGATCGCAGGCGGCGGCAGATCTGCCTTTTTCGGGGAATACCCCGGAAAACAGAAGGCCATCGGTACGATGGCTACCAGGGACTGGTCGTAAAATTGCGCCTCACTCAGGCCCAGCCAATCGCGCAGGCGATCCCCGGACGGATCGGTAAAGGGACGACCGCTGTCGTGAACACGCGCGCCCGGCGCCTGCCCAGCAATCAGAATGCGGGCCGGGCTGTCAAACCAGACAACGGGGCGCGGCGCATGACCGGTCACCGTCGCGGCAAATCGGTCAGCACAGAGGCGACAAGCCCTGATCCGCTGCTTCAGATCACCGGCACTGGTCATATCTGGCTCCTGCCTCCTGTCTTTTCTGGCCATCGCGAGACCTTAGTTTCCAACCGCACTCTGCCCGTTGAGGCCCAATCTGCCGTTTTTCGGCAGATCACAACCCGGTCAAAGCAACGTCATATGGTTACGGCACCGTTGATAAAGCCTATAACATTTGGACATAATATGGTCCAAATAGCCGCCTAAGTTGTTAACACAAATCTGTTAGTGCAGACATAAGGCCGTCGGGATCAGCCTGGCGCATCATGAGGATCACAGGCCCCCGAACGGGGTCGAGAGCAGCACCGGAACCCGCGATGCTTGAGTTTGAAAATGTGAGCAAGTCCTTCTGGACCGGCACCCAACGCAAGGTGATCCTTGATCGGGTGTCCTTTCGCGTTGAACTGGGAAAATCTATGGGCGTGCTGGCCCCCAATGGCACCGGAAAAACCACGCTGATCAATATGATGGCAGGACTCGAAAAACCCGATGAGGGCGAAATTCGCCGCACCAGCCGTATCTCATTTCCGCTGGGGTTCATGGGCGGCGTTATCAATCGGCTGTCGGCCTTGGCGAATGCACGCTACATTGCGAATCTCTATGGCCTGGACCCCGACTATGTCGAGGCTTACTGCCGCTGGCTCTGTGGCTTGGGGGAATATTTTGACCAGCCTGTTGGCACCTATTCGTCGGGCATGCGGGCGCGGTTCAGTTTTTCGCTGATGCTGGCGCTGGACTTTGACATCTTCCTCATCGATGAGGGGATGCCGAGCACCACGGATGTGGAGTTCAACCGCAAAGCCGGGTCCATTCTGGAGGAGCGGTTGCAAACCACAACGATCATCATGGTCTCGCACCAACCTAAGACACTGGAAAAATTTGTACGCTCGGCAGCGGTGCTGGTAGACGGCCAGTTGCAAATGTTTGAAACCTTGGAAGAAGCGAAGCAGCTCTATGACTACCAAACCCAAGGCTAAGAAGTTTCGTGTTCGGCGCAGCGGTGGCGCAGCGGCCCAGCCCGCAGCCGCACGCCCCGTGCCACCGCCAAGCGCCGCTGATGCGTCTCTTGCCGCCCCGACCACGGAGACTGCGACAGCCGCAGAGAAGGCTGATACCGTAGGGACTGTTTCCGAGGCGGCTGGGAACCGCAGGACGCCACCTGCCAATGAAGCCATTTCCATCAAGGAACCCCCAAAATCAAAGACCAGCAAACTCTCCACCGATCTGGATGAAATCCGCAAGGAAGGGCTGACTGGTCGCCAGCTACGTCTGGCCCGCCGGGTCGCCCAAAAACACAACCTGGCCGCCACATCGGATTTCGACGCCGTGCGCCAACTGCGACGGAAGGGCATTGATCCGTTTCAGCGCGCCAATATGCTGGAACTGGTGGTACAACCCAACACGGCCCAGCCGGAGGGTGCCCCCCCTGCGCCGGGCGGCGTACAGCTGCCGCAGACAGTGCCGGTCGACAAGGTTTCTCTGCCCTCGACAGAGTTGAGCCCCACAGAACGGCGCAACCGTGAAATTCGGGAAATCCAACGCGATATCGCACGCCGTCGGCGCCGCAAACTGGTGCTTCTTGCGGCACGGCTTGCGTTTTTCGTCATGATGCCAACCACACTGGCCGGATATTATTTTTATGCTGTCGCCACACCCATGTATGCTGCCAAGTCTGAGTTTCTTGTGCTCAAGGCCGACAGCTCGGGCGGCGGCGGTGGCCTCGGCGGGTTGCTCAGCGGCACCCAGTTTGCAACCAGCCAGGATTCCATCGCAGTACAAAGCTATCTTCAATCAAAGGAGGCCATGCTGCGCCTGGACCAGGAAATCGGCTTCAAATCGCATTTCACCCAAGAGTGGATCGACCCAATCCAGCGGTTGAATGAAAACCCGACCAATGAAGAAGCCTATAAGACCTATTCCCGCAACGTGAAGATCGGATATGATCCAACCGAAGGTGTGGTCCGCATGGAGGTCTCCGCCGCAGACCCCGAGGTCTCGGCACAATTTTCGCGCAGGCTGATTAGCTATGCGCAGGAAAAGGTCAATCATCTCTCTGAACAGAAACGGGACGACCAAGTGGGCGACGCTGAAATCGCGCTGGAAATGGCCGAAGGAAAACGCCGCAGTGCTCAGGAGAAACTGGTCGAACTGCAACAACGTGGCACCGTTCTTGACCCCGAAGGCGTGATCCTCTCGCTGCGTTCGCAGATAAGCACCTTTGAAATCCAGCGTCAGGAAAAAGAGCTGGAGCTGGCCGCTTTACAGGACAACACTCGCCCCAATCAGGCCAAGGTGGACGGTGCAAAGGCGGACATAGCTCGACTGAACAGTCTTATTCAGCGACTGAACGACCGCATGGTGGACGCCTCGGCAGGCGAAAACTCGCTGGCCAGCCTCACGGTACAGATTCAGATGGCGCAGGCTGATCTGGCGACCCGTGACCTGATGTTGCAATCGGCGCTGCAACAGGTCGAACAGACCCGGATGGAAGCCAACCGCCAAGTACGCTACCTGACCACAGCGGTGGAACCTGTTCCCAGCCAAGAAGCGACCTATCCCCGCCGATTTGAAAATACGATTTTGGCATTCCTGATCTTTTCCGGTATCTACCTGATGTGCTCGCTTACTGCGTCCATCCTCCGAGAACAGGTTTCGTCATAACGCCATGAAAAATATCTCCGTCGCCGACCTCAGCATCGGCAATGACCGCCCGCTGACCCTCATCGCTGGCCCTTGCCAGCTGGAAAGCCTGGATCACGCACGTATGATCGCGGGTCAGATGAAAGAGGCCTGCGCCCAATTTGGTGCGCAATATGTCTTCAAGGCGTCCTACGATAAGGCCAATCGCACCTCTCTCTCCGGCAAACGTGGGCTGGGCGTGGACGAGGGGCTGAAGGTCCTCCAAACCATTGCCAAGGAATTCGATGTTCCGGTTCTGACAGATGTCCACACCGAGGCGCAATGTGCAGTCGCGGCTGAGGCCGTGGATATCCTGCAGATCCCCGCCTTTCTGTGCCGCCAGACCGATATGCTGCTGGCCGCAGGCAACACCGGCAAGGCCGTGAACATCAAGAAAGGTCAGTTTTTGGCGCCTTGGGACATGGCCAATGTGGTCGCCAAGGTGGAAAGCACCGGCAATCAAAACATCCTGCTGACCGAACGTGGCACCTCCTTTGGCTATAACACGCTGGTGGCGGACATGCGGTCCCTGCCGCAGATGGCCCAAGATGGCTATCCGGTGGTGATGGATGCAACCCATTCCGTGCAGCAGCCCGGCGGCAAGGGCGGCTCCACCGGTGGACAGCGCGAATTTGCGCCGCTGATGGCGCGTGCGGCGGTGTCGCTTGGTATCGCCTCGGTCTTCATTGAAACCCACGAAGATCCGGACAATGCCCCCAGCGACGGGCCGAACATGATCTATCTGGACCAGATGCCAAAACTGATCGAGAGCCTGATGCGCTTTGATGCGCTGGCCAAGGCCGACCCTATCCGCATCTGATCGACAAGAGAGCGTAATCCCATGACCAAACCCATCCCCGAGGTGCGCCCGAACACCTGGAGCTTTCTGCGCGATCCGATGATCACGCCCACCGGTTTTCGCGAATATGACGCGCGCTGGAAATACCCTGAGGAAATCAACCTGCCCGGCATGACCGCGCTGGGGCTGGGACTGGGCACCCAGATGCACAAGCGTGGCATCCCGCCGGTGATCGCAGTGGCGAATGATTACCGCGACTATTCGGTTGCCATCAAACACGCGCTGATCATCGGCCTGATGCAGGCGGGTATCGAAGTGCGCGATATCGGCCCGGCCCTGTCACCCATGGCCTATTTCGCCCAGTTCCATCTGGATGTGCCTGCCGTCGCCATGGTCACCGCCAGCCACAACCCCAACGGCTGGACCGGGGTCAAGATGGGCTTTGAACGCCCGCTGACCCACGGCCCGGACGAAATGGGCGAGCTGCGGGACATTGTCCTGAATGGTGAGGGCGTGGCCCGTCCTGGCGGTTCCTATCAGTTCGTGGATGGAGTGAAAGAGGCCTATCTGGATGATCTGGTTGGCGATTTCAAAATGTCCCGCCCGCTGAAGGTGGTCTGCGCCACCGGCAATGGCACCGCCTCAGCCTTTGCGCCGGAGCTGTTCGCACGCATGGGCGTTGAGGTGGTCGATAGCCACAACGCGCTGGACTATACCTTCCCGCACTACAACCCGAACCCCGAAGCCATGGAAATGCTGCACGATATGTCCGACAGCGTGAAGGCCTCGGGCGCAGATATGGCGCTAGGCTTTGATGGCGATGGCGATCGCTGCGGCGTGGTGGATGATGAGGGCGAAGAGATCTTTGCCGATAAGGTTGGCGTCATCATGGCGCGGGATCTGAGCAAGCTTTACCCGAATTCGACCTTTGTCGCGGATGTGAAATCTACCGGGCTGTTTGCCTCGGATCCCGAGCTGAAGGCCAATGGCGTGACGGCGGATTACTGGAAAACCGGTCACAGCCACATGAAACGACGGGTAAAAGAAATCGGTGCGCTGGCAGGGTTTGAAAAATCCGGACATTATTTCCTCGCTGAACCTGTAGGCCGTGGCTACGACTGTGGCATGCGCGTGGCGGTCGAGATCTGCAAACTGATGGACCGCAACCCCCACAAGAGCATGTCCGACCTGAGGAAAGCGCTGCCCAAGACCTGGGCGACCCCGACCATGTCGCCCTATTGTGCCGATACCGAGAAATACACCGTGCTGGAGCGCCTGGTGGCAAAGCTGGTCGCCAAGGCTAAGGCTGGCGAGACGCTGGCAGGTCGCCCCATTAAGGAGGTCGTCACAGTGAATGGTGCGCGTGTGATCCTCGACAACGGCTCCTGGGGGCTGGTGCGGGCCTCGTCCAATACGCCCAACCTCGTGGTGGTCTGCGAAAGCAGCGAGAGCGAGGCGGAACTGCGTGAGATCTTTGCCGAGATTGACGCGGTGATCCGCACCGAACCGCTGGTTGGTGACTACGATCAGACCTTCTGATCATTCCGACTGTTGACGTAGAAACGCCCGCCATTGGCGGGCGTTTTCTGTTGTAGCGCACTGTGGGATCTGGCCACTAGAGTCTGGCGGCTGGATCAATCGCCGCCGAGAAGCCGCAGCAGCTGATCCTTGGCCTCTTTCTCAATCCGGTCGCGGATGGCCTCATTGATGTCCTGCTCTGGCGCGATCTCTGTATCCAGCTCTTCGCTCAACTTCTCGCGCAGGCGATCTTTGGCCTGTTGTTCCACCGCGTCGATTTCCGGCTCCAGCGCGCGTTTCAGGTCCGGACGGATCTTAGGATCGTTCCATGGGCCGGTGATCACCACGGGGATCGACAGACGGGTGCTGCCATCGCCACGTTGCAGGCTGGGGGTAAAGAGATAGTCCAGATCCTGCGCCCCAAGCCCGATGCGTCCCTCCCCCTCGGCGCGCAAGCCGCGCAGGGTCAGGAGCAGATCATTATTGGTCAGATTGCCGCCTGCCATCGTGTAGCTGGCGGTCAGCTGATCAAACACCGTGCTGCCACCATTACCACTGCCGCTGCGCATCAGCTGCTCCAGATCAAACCCGGTAAAGAAGCCCTTGCCGACCTCCAGCCACCCTTTGCCGCTAAGCGAAGACATGATCTCTGCCACCGAATTGCCGACACCCAGATACTCCAGCTCGCCCAAAGCCTCGCCATTGAGGCGATCATATCCCATGGTCTGCCCCAGCGCCTGTTCCAGCCGGATGTTCTGAAAGCTCAGCTTGCCACCGACCGACAGTCCATTGCGGTTATTGACCACCAATTGCCCCTGCAGCTGACCGTCGAACACGGTTGCAGGTTGCAATTTCAGAACCGCACGGGAATTGTCCAGTGACAGGTCCAGCTTGCTGGGCCCCAACCGGACCGATCCGGTTTCGACTGCCTGCACATCCAAGGCAATCTCGGTGTTCAAGGCAGCCAGCCAGCCAAAGTCCATACGCTCACGCGACCAGCCATCGCTGACCGGATCGTCCCCAGTCCCAGCCGCTGCAGCGGAGGGCAGATCAGCGTCACCGGATGGCAGCAACGCCGACAGATCCAGCTGGTCACCGCTCAGCCGCGCGGTCACTTTGGGCACATCACCAAGGGTGACATCCGCAGCTCCACGCAGCTTGTTGGAATCGGCCTCAAGCGTCAGATCGCGCAGCGCCAAACGTCCATCGGTGGTGTAAGTGAGGTCAGACCCAATCAGCCAGGTCTTCACCGCAGGGACATCAGTTCCCTGCGCTGCACCTAGAACTGCCAGACTGCGCGCCAGATTGGTGCTTTGGCCGGTGATCCGTCCGGTTGCAGCACCGGCGGTATTCGCCCGGCCGTCAAAACGCAGGACTGTATCCGCTGCTGTCACAGATGCCCCAACAGAGGAAACCTGCCCTGCCAGAAACGCCTCGAACGTGCCAATCTCCGCTTCGATCTGCACCGGATCGCCTGCCGGTCGCAGGGTGATATCGGCAACCACAGTGCCTGTGGGATCCGGCCACTGCAGCGCCAGGTCGACCTGTTTCATTTCAACCGGTGTCTCGCCATGGGGGGCGTAGCGCAATGTGGCTCCGGTGAGGTTCAGCGCCTCGATGCTGATCGGCAAGCTGTCCATGCCCCCGGATGTGGGCGCGGTCGATGCAACCTCTGACGCTGCGTCCGCAGGCTCCAGCACCCAGTTGCCCGTACCGTCGGCGCGAGTACTAAGGCTCAGTTGCGGCAACACCGCCGACAACTCTGTTACCCGCACCTTGCCTTGCAACAGATCCGCCGCTGCCACACCAATGGTCAGCCGTTCTGCGGTCAACATCGGCTCTGGTCCAGCCCAAGGGGCGTTGGACAGGGCAACACGATCAGCCTTGACCCCCAGCGTCGGCCAAAGCGTATAGCCGACACGACCACCAAAGGTAATTTTCCGCCCGGTCTGGGCTTCAATCTGCGTGGCCGCAAGCTGCGCCAGTTTTTCCCCCGGCAGCAACAGCAAGCCCGCCACGAGCAAAACCACCGCCACCACCAGCGCCATCCCAATCCGCATCAGCAACCGCATCTATCGTCTCCCTGCTCATACCCGTCGCCGGTCCGGCGGGGCACCCCAATCCCTGCGAACCCTTCTTCAGGCCCTGTTTCCCGGCAGATTAACGCCCCTGCGGCGGCGTGCAATGCGCAAACGGGCTAGGCAGCGCCCCTTGCGCGTACTATATGCCCGGCCATGACACAGACACCCGGTTCCACCAATCCGCCCAGCCTTCGCCCCGATCTTGCGCCCAAGCCCCGGCTTGGCGATGCGCCCCGTGACGGGCAGCCAACCCTTGGCATGGTGTCACTGGGCTGTCCCAAGGCGCTGGTCGATAGCGAGCGGATCCTGACGCGCCTGCGCGCCGAGGGCTATGGCGTGTCACCCGATTATGCCGGAGCCGATGCGGTGATCGTCAACACCTGCGGCTTTCTCGACAGTGCCAAAGCCGAGAGCCTGGAGGCCATTGGCGAGGCGCTGAAGGAAAACGGCAAGGTGATTGTCACCGGCTGTCTGGGCGCTGAACCGGACTATATCCGCGCGCATCATCCGCGTATTCTAGCGGTGACCGGCCCGCATCAATATGAGCAGGTGCTGGATGCGGTGCATGCCGCTGTGCCGCCCTCGCCCAACCCCTACGTAGATCTGCTGCCCGCTGCGGGCGTCAAGCTGACGCCGCGCCATTTCAGCTATCTAAAGATCTCCGAGGGCTGCAATCACAAGTGCAAATTCTGCATCATCCCCGACATGCGCGGCAAACTGGCGTCCCGGCCCGCCCATGCGATTTTGCGCGAGGCGGAGAAACTGGTGGATGCCGGCGTGCGCGAGTTGTTGGTGATTTCGCAGGATACCTCTGCCTATGGGCTGGATCGCAAATATGATGTGAATCCTTGGAAAGACGGCGACGTGCGCAGCCACATTCAGGATCTCAGCCGTGAGCTGGGCCGATTGGCCCCCGCGGATGAGCTGTGGGTGCGGCTGCACTATGTCTATCCCTACCCTTATGTGCGCGATCTAATCCCGTTGATGGCGGACCCGAACAATGCGCTGCTGCCCTATCTGGACATCCCGTTTCAACACGCTCACCCCGATGTGCTGCGCCGCATGGCACGGCCTGCCGCTGCAGCCAAAACACTGGATGAAATCCGCGCCTGGCGCGCGACCTGCCCCGATATCACCCTGCGCTCTACCTTTATCGTTGGTTTTCCCGGCGAGACGGAGGCCGAGTTCCAGCATCTGCTCGACTGGATGGACGAGGCGCAGCTGGATCGCGTTGGCTGTTTTAAATATGAGAACGTCGATGGTGCTCGGTCGAACGATCTGGCCGATCACGTGCCGGAAGAGATCAAGCAACAGCGCTGGGAGCGCTTTATGGAAAAGGCACAGGCGATTTCCGAAGCGAAGCTAGAGGCCAAAGTCGGCCAGACCCTTCAGGTGATCGTGGATGACATCGACGAAGACGGCATCGCCACCTGCCGCACCAAAGCCGACGCGCCAGAGATCGACGGCAACCTGTTCATTGACGAAAGCACCGACGGGTTGCAGGTCGGCGAGTTGGTCACCGTTGAAGTTGATGAGGCGGGGGAGTATGATTTGTGGGGAAAACGTACTTAACCCACTAGGATCGTAATTGAAAAAGCTCTTTGAAGGCCTTCTGAGAAATCCGGCCGCGACCGCATTCTTCGGTTGCATGATAGGAATCTCTTTCATGAGTTTGTTAGGGTCTAGCTTTGACGAGAATATAGTCAGATATGGAACCTATGGCCTTTCCATCCTTGTAGCATTGTTCGCATCAGCAGTCGCACTGGCTGGGGTTTTTGCAAATATCGACAGCCAAGCAACCCGGTTTTCAATTGAAAGAAGTGCCACGCAGAAGGCTGCTAAAGCGTTATTGCCAATTGCTCTTTCTCGTTTTGACGAAGTTTGCGAAAAGGCAGTCGACATAGCTCTAAGCGACGATACGGTTTTTGCCGATCCAAAGAATGCTGTTGAAGTCCGAGAGGCCTTGGAGATCGGCGACGAGACCGTTCGAATATTGAAAGAGTGCATCGAATACTCTGATGAGGTCACTCAAGAATGGCTCACAATTATTTTTGCACGCTATCAAGTTGCCAGTTCTCGCCTGTTAGGTAGTGTAGCCGACCCAAGCAGAGTAATCACAAATCATACGCGAGGGAGCCATGCATACGATTGGGAGGTCATTCGTGCGATCCTAAATCACTTGTTTTCATTCGCACGTGGGCAAGAAGACGCCCCAAGCGACAAGATAGATCTTGAAACTATTGCGATTTCCTCACTTCATCCCATGTTGGGAACATCAAGATGTAATGCTGCACAGGAGAGAATACGTCATTTTAGAGCTCGCCTGAATGACGGCAATCTTGAGGACTTTCGTAGTTTGAATTAGTGGAAATCGAATAGCGTACTGTGCGCCTTCGTCCCCCCCAAAAATAATCCCCCCTAGTAATCCAGGTAGTGGCTTTGGATGGTTGCGGGGTATGTGTCCTTCTCGCCGTTCTTTTGAACCACATAGAACAGAAACTGTGGGCTGTCGTAGCGGTGTTCGGCGCCGCGGCGGTTGACTGCGGGGTCGGTGATGTCTCGCGGGGCCTCCCGGCTGGTTCGGTTGAACGTACAGCATTTTAGCACGTCATAGCCCAGCGTCGCCGACCAGTAGCGCCAGGGGATATCGGGGCCGACCTGATAGAACCCATGGCCAAACCAGCCGTCCGTTCCCACACAGGAAATAAAGATCCCGTCATCTTTGAGCATATGGTGGATGTTGCGAAAAGAGGACGCGATATCAAAGACGTGCTCGGTGGTGCCCCCGTCATAGATGACGTCGAACTTTTTGCGCAGGGACCCGTCAATTGGTTCTGACAGGTCATGGATATATTGCGCGCCCTCAATGGCCGAGAAATCCAGGCTTTCCAGCGCGGGCCAGCCGATGGTCTTGAGAAAGGACTCGCAGAACTGATCGTCCTGAAAAAGGTCGTCCTCACTCGCGACAATGCCCTGTTTTGCAAGCTGCTCTATCAGTCGGCTTTTCCAGTTCGGGCGAAAGTGCATTTTCTGCCGTCCCAACATGATGCCATTCTTTTTACCTTCCAGAAATGGCGTGGACCGTGCCATTTGGATGGCGATATTAATGCTGATGCCCATGTTGGTGCTGTGCCTCCTGCCCGGGGGAGCCTCTTTGAAGCCGGGTTAATCCCGCCTCTTTGCTGCCGGTATTCCTGTCAGGTTGAGCTATGCATGCCCGCAGGCACGTTGACAAGCGCGGCGCCGAATGTGCCGTCAGGCGCAGCGGAAAGAACCGCCTGGATTGCCCCGGCTTGCCGATCGTCGGATTCAATCGCGCAGCTGCACCAGCGCTGCGGCGTTGCGACAATCCGGCATTGGGCCGACGGCTGCACCCCCATTCTGGGTCTCTTGCTGTGGCAATTCAGATTTGGCCAGAAACTGCTGACAACGCAGCATCTCGGCACAGCCACGGCAACGGGTGATCATGGCGGCCCATTCCGGTTGGCCAATCCGACCCGTGGCAAAGGCACAGGTAAGATCAACGCCAGACGCCTGCCCCATCCGTGCCATCAGCCGCATATGCTGAAGCGGATCCCCCAATCGCTGCATGTCGCCCCCCCCCTTGTCTGTTACCAGAAGTTTTTCAGTGCTGTTCTTCGTTCAGGTAGGATAGCAAATCACGGTTACGGCAGAAATCCGGTGCCTCAGAACCTGGGCGCAGGCCTTTGGCCAACCATTTGTGACAGGCCGCGACACCGCCACAGCGGGTGCAGCGCAGCACCGCTTCGCCGATTTCATCGACCCGCAAACGACCCGAAATCGCCTCGTCCTGAAGGTCCAGACCAACGGTTTCGGCCATGCGGTCAAACAGAGCGGCGTGGGTTTTCAGATCGGCTTGGCTGGTCATCGCGCTATCCCTTTTTTGAATCATTCATTCTGGGGACAGCTTAGTCGCAGGTTGGGAATACAGATTTGATGCAGGTCAAACGGCAGGCAATCAGGCAGGGTGCTGGCCGCCCGCCCCAAGGTAGGCGCGTACGGCGTCCTGAACCCGGCGAAAACGGTCGCCGCCCAGTTTCTTGTTACCATACCAGCGAGTAACAATGATCACGTGATCTCGCAGGCCTTCGCGCTCCATCATGCGCAGGATCACCATGCCAGCCCCGCTTTCGCCATCATCCGCCTTGAGCCCGCCTGTCGGCAATTGCGCAGCCCAAGTGTTGTGGGTTGCCTTGGCATAAGCGCGGTCAGATTTCAGAGCCGCCAGCACGGCGTCGATCTGTTGTCTACTTGTGACCTCTGCGCCGCTTACTGCATAGCGCGAGCCACGGTCGGTCAGAACCACGCCCATCTGCCGGAGCGAGGCAACAGCTTGATCTGTACCGCTCAATTCAGATTGTATTTCTGAATGGTCTGGCTCACCACCCGCACCCGATCCGGGTTGGCGGGATGGCTGCCCAGGAACTTGTCGCCTGGATCAGGCAGACGGTTGAAGAACTTCACCCCGACACTGGGGCGGTAGCCAGCCTTATGGGTGATGATCGTGCCCAGTTCATCCGCTTCCAGCTCAAAATTCTTAGAATAGGTGCGCGCGCCAACGATCGCGCCCAGATCCTGCGCCCGGCCAATATCCGCAGCACTTGCACCGGACACACTGGCCAAGCCGGCCAATAGGATGGACCCCGCAACTGCGCTTTGCTGTTTGCGTGCCAAATGACCGCGAATGTGATGGGCAGCCTCATGCGACATGACAAAGGCGAGCTCGTCCCGGTTGGCAATCTGTCCCAGCATCCGCTGCGTAAAGGTGATCACCGGGCGGCCAGAGCGGTCCTGGCTTTGGTAGGCATTGGGCGGGGCATTGGGGTTCGGATCAACGCGGATCAGAAAATCGCAGTTCAATCCGGGCGCCCGCGCGCGACATTCGCGTTCAGATACCGGTTCCACCACACGCGTGACCGCCGCGAAGGCGCTGCGACCTTGCGCCGGGGTCATGCCTTGGACCGCAGGACCCGTAGGCCGTGGCGGCGTAGCGGAACCCGTCTCAACCGCGACATCGCACGCCGCCAGACCCGTGGTGACCGAAAATCCCATCAACAGCAACAACCGACGCATGACATCTCCTCTGCTTTGCGACCGCAACCCTACCGCGACAGCATATGCAGGATCAATCGCATGAAGCACAGATGGCTGCAATGTGTCGCAAGAATACGTGATGCGACAAACCCTTGTCAGTGACAGCCCGCGAGTGGCAAGCTGAGATCATGTTTACCATCGAGCATGAATTTGACGCCACTGTCGTAACCCTTGTCGATGACGAGGCCGCCCCGTTGATGGAAGATGTTGCCATCAATCTTTTTGCAGAATGTGTTACGGTCGAACAATTGGACCCACGCACCGATCAAGTGCTGAGGATCACCCTGTCCCACAGTCAGGTGCGCGACCTAGCCGCCGCACTAGACCTTCCCGAGGGGATCTATCGTTTTGCCCGCGAGGATGAGCCTGTGGCAAAGACCTAACACTCATCCAACACAGATGGGCCATGGGTGATGATGGTCTGGCCTCCAGAGCGGCAGTCAGTCAGCACCGATAGGCAAAGACCTTGTCGCGCCCGGTGGCCCCGCGCAGCAATGTAAGGTCCGACGGCGCAATCCGCATCGCTGTGGCCAAAAGCGCGCGAACGGCGGCATTTGCCTTGCCGTTTTCCGGCGCGACCGTCACCGTGATCTTCAGCACCATGCTGTTCTGCACGTCCGCAGCTGATGGGGCTGCAAAGACAATCGCATTGCGCGCCGCTTTGGGGGTGACCCGGACGGTGATTTCGGTCCCCGCAACCGCCAGATGTCTCAGATCAGGGAGGTCTCTATTCTTTGGCTTGCCCATTTGCATAGTGATGGCCGGGATCTGATACGAAATCCATAGACTCTACCGGTCTGGGCGGGATATTTCCTGCAAAACACCTCGCACGTGGATCGTGTTGCCGCCAGCCAGTCTGCCAGCAAACAACATTGCCGGTTCCATGCCCCCTTGAAAATCGGCGCCTCTCTGCCGAAATTGACGGTAGATGTAAAAAGGTTTCACATATGCCCCTTCGCAATGATGCTGCCCTCGAGTTTCTTTTGTCGCGCCGGTCTCGCCCAGCCAAAACGCTGATGGCCCCTGCCCCCAGCCGTGACGAGCTGATGCCGCTGCTCACCGCCGCTGCGCGCACACCCGATCACGGCAAACTGGAACCCTGGAGGTTCATCGTGATCGAGACACCCGCGATGGTGCGATTGGCTGAACTGACCACCAAAGCGGGTGAACGCCTGAGCAAATCGCCCGAAGATATCGCCAAGGGGCGCAGCCAGTTTAAGCTGGGCCAATTGGCTGTCGCCGTAGTCGAGGTCCAGAAGGACAGTCCCAAGGTCCCCGCAATCGAACAGACCTATTCTGCGGGGGCCGTCTGCCTGGCTTTGTTGAATGCGGCACTGGCGGCAGGCTGGGGGGCAAACTGGCTGTCTGGATGGGTCAGCCACGATGCAGAGTTCTGCGCCGAAGCCTTTGGTCTGGCTTCCCATGAACGCATCGCTGGCCTGATCCATATCGCAACTGAGGCCAGCCCCCCGCCAGAACGTCCCCGCCCCGACCTAGCCGCCCTGACAACATGGATGGCGACATGATCCTGAATGATTTCCTAAAGGCGCTAGGCCAGACCGGAGACCCCCGGTTTCGCAAGGTGCTGTTGCTGGGCATTGGCCTGACCCTCGCCCTGCTGGTGGTCACCTATGCGGCATTTTTGGCGTTGATCCAATGGCTGGTTGGTCCCGATGCAATACTGCCCCTGATCGGCCCGGTGACCTGGATTGACGACCTCCTGTCGATCACCTCGCTGCTGCTGATGATTGTTCTGTCAGTGTTTCTGATGGTGCCCGTCGCCTCTGCCATCACCTCTATGTTCCTGGATGAGGTGGCACAGGCCGTGGAGGATCGCCATTATCCCGGTCTGCCGTTGGCGTCCAAAACTCCGTTCTGGGAAGGGGTCCGCGACACTGTGAATTTTCTTGGGGTTCTGGTTGCCGCCAATGTTCTGGCGCTGGTGCTATATGTGGTGTTTGCCCCCTTTGCGCTGTTTATCTTCTGGGGGCTGAACGGGTTTTTGCTTGGGCGGGAATATTTCACCCTTGCCGCCGCGCGTCGGGTGGGCCTGCCCGAGGCAAAGCGCCTGCGCCGCAAGCATCTTGTCACCATCTGGCTGGCTGGGGTGTTGATGGCGATGCCGCTGTCTATCCCGCTTGTGAATCTGGTGATCCCCATTATGGGGGCGGCGACCTTTACCCATCTGTTTCACCGGCTGACCCAACAGCAAATGCCCGTCAGATAACCGACCCATCGTCAGAATAAAAACAGGCGGTGCATATGCGCCGCCTGTTCCAAAATCAAAGTGGTTGTCGCGCCCGCGCTTACTCCGGGTCGGGCAGCCGATCAAGCCAGTCGAAATCATTGACCGAAATCCAGCCGCCGAGGATGATCGTGGCGATGATCCCCCAGATGACTGCTGCGGCAATGGTGGTGATCACGGCCTTCTGCTTTAGATAGTGCTGTTCTGGCGCGCCCGCGTGGGTGCCGGGGACGATTTCGCCACGGTCGCCCTGGGTTTGAATTCTGATCGGGATCACGATCAGAAAGGTCATGAACCAGATCACCGCATAAAGTACCAAACCGGATGTAACGCCCATGATGCCTGTCCTTCTAGTGCCCTTGCCCCACAAGTGCGGGATAGAGGGCAGATAGCGTCAAACCTGTTCCAATTCCACCAGGCAGCCGTTGAAATCCTTTGGATGCAGGAAAAGAACTGGTTTGCCGTGGGCACCGATCTTGGGCTCGCCCGAGCCAAGCACCCGTGCGCCTTCGGCCTTCATCCGGTCGCGGGCTGCAAGGATATCGTCGACCTCATAGCAGATGTGGTGAATACCACCAGCTGGGTTCTTTTCCAGAAACCCCATGATCGGAGAGTTTTCACCCAACGGATAGAGCAGTTCAATTTTGGTGTTGGGCAGGTCGATGAACACCACCGTAACGCCGTGGTCTGGCTCATCCTGGGGTGCCCCAACCGTCGCACCCAAGGTGTTACGATACTGCGCAGATGCGGCATCAAGGTCGGGTACGGCGATTGCGACGTGGTTGAGGCGGCCAATCATTTTTGCAGTCTCCTGAGTGATCTGTTGGTGATGACTTATCAAAGACTCGAACCGTGCGGGCAAGTGCGCCAATCCGCGCGGCAGAAAATTCCCGGTGAAAACGCTTCGTTTCATAGATTTATCAAAGTTATTTCGATTCAACCTATAGGCGCCATCGGCCGTTAACCGCCTGTTAGCCCCGTTTCCCTAGCGTTGAGTCGTATCCAGTCAGGAGCCTTAGCCATGGACGATTCGGAACTGTTTGCTGCCGCCCACCGCCTGCCCACCACCAAACGACCTTTGTTGGGGCTGACGATCCTTGTGGTGGAAGACAGCCGATACGCCTGCGAGGCGATGCGATTGCTTTGCCTGCGCAGCGGGGCACGGATCCGGCGCGCGGATTGTCTGAAGTCCGCACACCGCCACCTGAAGGTCTATCGTCCGTCTGTAGTCATCGCCGACCTTGGCCTGCCAGATGGATCCGGTGCGGATCTGATTCGTGCGATGGCCGAAGCCTCCCCGCGTGTTGGTGTTATCCTTGGCATATCCGGAGATGAGGCCGGCGAAACAAGGGCGATGGAGGCTGGCGCTGATGGTTTTCTGGCCAAGCCGATCACCTCGCTGGCCGCGTTTCAATCGGCAATCTTGTCCCGCCTGCCCGCCGACCGGCAATTGTCCGGCCCAAATGAGCTGAGCGATGAGGTGATCGAACCTGATCTTTTGGCATTCCAGGATGACATGTCCCACGCCGCCGAGGTCTTGAACGAGGCCGAAGAAGGACAGACGTTAGACTATGTGGCGCAATTTCTAGGCGGTGTCGCCCGCAGCGTTGGCGATTCCCTCCTGGCCGGCGCGGCCGCAGAACTTGCAGATGCGCGGAACTCTGGACGACCCGTTGCCGCCGTTGCGGCCCGGGTAGCCGGTCTGGTGCAGGAACGTTTAAAACAGAAGGTCGCTATCTGAGATGATCGAAGTTGTTCTTGTCGCCTCTGCCACGCTGGGGATTGTGCTGTATCTTCAGGCCCGGTTTTCTGCCCGTGAAATTCGCCGCAACCGCGACCGCAGCATAGCATCTATGGTGATCTTGGATCGCAGCAGCCGCTAATCACGATCGCGGATTGCACCTTTGATGGGGGCCGAGATTTTACACGGACACCTCTCTCTGTCGCCGTCTGCCGTGTCACAGGCGTAGCAAGCCGGGGTCAGTGGTCATCTCGACCCCAGGGAAAATCACATTCGCGATGTCCTGATGTCTAACGCCAATCATGCCCCGCATGATCCACCCCACCTGCGCCCGCACATCACCCGTCGGCATCAGATCACGGCGATCAAACAGCGCGGCCTCGTCCAGCCCAGGCCAGTGACCATGGACCCGGCCACCCCGGATCGCCCCGCCCGCCAGCACCATCGCCCCCCCAGTACCGTGGTCAGTTCCCCCAGTGCCATTCTCCCGCGCGGTGCGGCCAAATTCCGTCATCGCCACCACAGCGGTCTTATCCCAGATCCCCGCCCCCAGCCCGGCCTTCAGTGTCAGGATTGTATCGGAGAGCCGCCCTAGCGCCCGTGTCAGCGCCCCGGTCTGGCGATTGTGGGTATCCCAGCCATTGATGGAGAAGGCCGCAATTCTGGTATCACCTCGCAGTTGCGTCGCGGCATAATCCGCGATCCGCTGGTGAGGACGCGATCGTTTCCCGCGGCGCGCCGCATTTGCAGCATTGTCTCTTGCGTCACGCGCCAGATCCAGCGCCTCGCCCAACGCGGCATGAAATAGCGGATCCTGTTCCATCATCAGACCTGCCAGACGCTCAGCCTGCGGGCTGAGCGCAATCTGTGCATCCGGCGACCAATCCGAGACCGGAGCAGAGCCCTGCAAAAGTTTCATATCGCCCTGCCCAATGGCAAAGGCCGTTCTGGCCTCGACTCCCGGCGTGACCTGCAGAAGTCTGTTCAACCAGCCATCACGGCGCTCATGCAGGCCCGGCGTGCCTGCTTCCAGCAAATCCTGACCGTCAAAGTGGCTGCGTTTGTTCCGGTAAGGCGTCGACACCGCATGCACAAAGCCCAGCTGTTGCGCCTGCCAGAGCGGCATCAGCGGTGCCAAGGCCGGATGCAGTGCGAAATACCCGTCAAGGTCCAACGCCCCGTTTTGCGGCCCGCCAAGAAGGCTGGATCGTAGACCAGCATAGGCAGGGTCGCCATAGGGCTGCACCACGTCAAGCGCGTCCATCCCGCCGCGCAGAATAATCACCACCAACCTGCTGTCCCACGGGGCCGCAGCAAAGCTGACCGGAGTCAGGAGCGGGCTGGCCGCCAAGGAACAGCCCACAAGCCCGGAGCGGGTCAGAAAGCTGCGCCTAGAATAGGCTTTGGCGCTGGATGAGGCGTGCTTGGTCATCATCATATCCTCTCAACGGCGCTGGAAGGTCGGTGAGGCCAGGATCAAACCCACGGCCTCTCGCTCGGTTTCGGCGGCTGTTGCGACAAAACGCAGCTGTGCATTGGACCGGGTGCCCAGCGCAGTCTCCAGCATCGCCAGCGGCGCTGGGAGCCGCTCCATAAGACGCGCAGGCACAGCCATGCACCAGCGCATGCGTTCGGCCAGTGCCTGCGGCGTGATCCAGTCGCCATCCGCCTCGGACCAGCCATCAGGGCCATTGGAGAACTCCCAGCGCTGCCCCATCCGCTGCATCGGACGCAGGAATAAGCGATGCACCTGTTTACGATTTAGCCCGCGCAGCGCCGCAGCGGGCACCCCAAGTGCGCGACAGGCGGAGGCCAGATAGGCAAAGGGCGGTTTGACGTTGCGCAGCTCAAAGACCCAGGCGGCGGGGTGCTCCAGCAGAGCAGCATAGACCTGCATCAGATCACCCGAGGTTTCGCGGTACCGGGCAGTCAGATGCGCCACCAGATCAGGGTCCGGCGTATCGCTGGTGAAATGAACAGCCAGTTTATACGCAAGGTGGCTGGCGGTTGCAGGATGTCGCGCCAAATCGCGCAGGGCATCTTGGATAGCCTCGAACCCCGCATCGTCACCACCGTAGCTTTGGCCCATCACTGTCTCTGGGCCGGGTTCAGCATGGCCGGATGAAAATCTGAACCCATCCTTCAGATTGTAGGTCATGCCCGTGAACAGCTCGGCCAGTTGACGAACGTCCTGTTGTGTATAGGGGCCATCGACCCCCAATGTGTGCAACTCCAGCACTTCGCGGGCAAGGTTTTCATTCAGGCCAACCTCCAGGCCACGGCGGCTGGCTAGCCGTTTGGCGCGACGGCTGTTTGGCCCGGTGGAACGGTGCTGATCAAGATAATGCAGCATCAGCGGGTTGGTGACCGCAGCAATCAGCAGGTCCTCAAACCGCGCCGCGATATTAGGGCGAACGGCAGTTTCCACATAGGGCGTCGCACCATAGCGCAGCGCGGCGATCTTGCCCTGCGCGGTAAAGTGATCAGCCCAGAACAGCGTCACCCGTTCGCGAAACCCATCGGGCGTGGTCACACAGCGCAGCAAACGTTGGATGAACCAGTCCGCCTGATGATCGCGCATCAACGCACGCTGCTGGTTCAGCGCCTTGTCCCGCGCCGCAAACTGCGGGGTGTCAACCGCCTGCTTGCGCGCCCGCCGGGCCGCCGAATAGGCACGCGCATCGGCAAACACGCCGTCGAATCCTGGGATCGGCCAGTCCTGCGCCGCCTGATCAACCTTCAGCAAGCCGTTCAACATAGCTGTCGCGTCGCGCATGGGCACATGGCTTGGGGACAGCCCGCAGCCAAATCGGATTTCTGCCAACTGGGGATCAAATGCCATCGTCTCGGACCCTTTGAATGCCACAATTACCCGCAGCAGGGGCAATCTGGGGACACTTTGGCATATGACCATTGCCCCGGCCACGAGGCAAGAGCATGGCGGCTTCCCCCAAGGTGCCAGACAGATAATACGCGGCAACCCGCCTGCTCCGGTGCCAGCGGCAAAAAACCCGAGGCGGTCCGCCCCGGGTTTTCATTCGTTTCTTCAGAGATGCAATGACGACCTTTGCTTACTAGTCCTGCGGGATCACGCGCAGCCCCAGCTCCATCAGCTGATCGCTCATCGGCTCGGACGGCGCTGACATCATCAGATCTTCGGCGCGCTGGTTCATCGGGAACATGATCACCTCGCGGATGTTGGCCTCGTCGGCCAAGAGCATCACCATACGGTCGATGCCGGCCGCGCAGCCCCCGTGCGGCGGGGCGCCGTATTGGAACGCATTGACCATGCCACCAAAACGCTTTTCAACTTCTTCCTTGCCGTAGCCCGCAATTTCAAAGGCCTTGAACATAATCTCCGGCTTGTGGTTCCGGATCGCGCCCGAGACCAGCTCATAGCCGTTGCAAGCCAGATCGTACTGATAGCCTTTGACCGCCAGCGGATCGGACAGCAGCGCGTCCATGCCACCCTGCGGCATCGAGAACGGGTTGTGCTCGAAATCGATCTTGCCGGTTTCCTCGTCCTTCTCGTAGATCGGGAAATCCACGATCCAGCAGAAGGCAAAGCGGTCTTTGTCGGTCAGACCCAGCTCTTCGCCAATCACGGTGCGGGCGCGGCCTGCAACGCTTTCGAAGGTCTTTGGCTTACCACCGAGGAAGAACGCCGCATCGCCCACGCCGAGACCCAGCTGCTGGCGAATGGCTTCGGTGCGCTCGGGGCCGATATTCTTGGCCAGCGGACCTGCCGCTTCCATGCCTTCGCCCTGATCACGCCAGAAGATATAGCCCATGCCCGGCAGGCCTTCGCCCTGAGCGAATTTGTTCATCCGGTCGCAGAACTTGCGGCTGCCACCTTTGGGGGCCGGGATCGCGCGGATTTCAGTACCTTCGTTTTCCAGAAGATTCGCAAAGATCGCAAAACCAGACCCACGGAAATGCTCGGAGCAGTCCTGCATCTTGATCGGGTTGCGCAGGTCCGGCTTGTCGGTGCCGTACCATTTGGCGGCATCCTTATAGGAGATCTGCGGCCATTCACTGTCGACCTTGCGGCCTTTCCCGAACTCCTCAAACACGCCCTGCATCACCGGCTGGATGGTGTCGAACACATCCTGCTGGGTGACAAAGGACATCTCCAGGTCGAGCTGGTAGAAATCGGTGGGCGAGCGGTCGGCGCGCGGATCTTCATCGCGGAAACAGGGCGCGATCTGGAAGTATTTATCAAAACCCGAGACCATCATCAGCTGTTTGAACTGCTGCGGCGCCTGCGGCAGGGCGTAGAACTTGCCCGGATGCAGACGCGACGGCACCAGGAAGTCACGCGCGCCTTCGGGGCTGGAGGCTGTGATGATCGGGGTCTGAAATTCGTTGAACCCCTTGTCCCACATACGCTTGCGGATCGAAGCGACCATGTTGGAGCGCAAGAGCATGTTCTTCTGCATCTTCTCACGACGCAGGTCGAGATAGCGATAGCGCAGACGGGTTTCTTCCGGGTATTCCTGTTCGCCGAACACCATCAGCGGCAGCTCTTCGGATTTGCCGAGCACTTCGATGTCACGGATGAAGACTTCGATCTCACCGGTGGGGATCTTGTCGTTCACAAGGCTCTCGTCGCGCGCCTTCACGTTGCCATCAATGCGGATACACCATTCGGAGCGCACCTTCTCGATCTCGGCAAACACCGGGCTGTCCGGGTCAGCCATGACCTGGGTGACGCCGTAATGATCACGCAGGTCGATGAACAGAAGGCCGCCGTGATCGCGCACCCGGTGGACCCAGCCCGACAGGCGGACGGTCTCACCGACGTTGGATTTGTTGAGTTCGGCGCAGGTATGGCTGCGATAGTCGTGCATGGGGTGACCTTTCGTTATACCGGTCACATGACCGGGCGGGCCGTCAATCAGGAGATGCGCCAGAACGGCGCGGAATTCGTCCGGGGTGGTACACTAGGTTGCGGCGGCGTTGTCAAGCAAACTGGGTGATTTCCACGTGGTCTGACGCCTGAAACCCCCAGTTCCCCGCTATACCAGCCGTGCCGGGATCAGCCCCCGCAGGGAGTTGCCCATATGGATGGCTTTTGCCTCCATCAGGTCCTCAAGCCGCAGCACCGCTTCTTTACAGTGACCGTTTTCCAGCATCCCCTGCCGCAGGATCCCCGGCAGCAAACCGCAGCTGAGCCGCGGCGTCACCACCTGCCCGTCCGCGCGGGTCACGAAAATATTGGTGATGGTGCCCTCGCAAATCGCGCCGTGCTCATTCAGGAACAGCAGTTCATCCACGCCTTCCGGCAGGTTTGCCCGAGCGGCATCGTAGAGCGCGCGGCGGGTAGTTTTGTGCTGCAGCCAAATATCTCCCGCATCCAGCTGGGTCTTCGCAATGCCCATACGCCATTGCGACGGTGACGGACCAAGCAGCGCTTTGACCAGCGCCAGCTGCCCATCCACGCCCAACGTGAGCCGACAGCGCAGCGGTGCTGTGCCCGTCACCTCAGCCAATATACGCGCGGCCTCCTCAGCATCGAAGGCAAGGTCAAACGCTGCCGCGCTGCGCGCCATCCGGGCCAGATGCTGCGACAGATGCCGGAACCCCTGCCCCGGATGCCAGCCCAGCGTCTCGATCAGGCGGAAAGCGGGATCGTTCTGGATGGCGTCACGTGGGCGAACCGGGCTTTCCATAGCGCTTCCTCATATTCGGATTCTGCGGTGCTGTCCCAGACCACGCCGCCGCCCACATTGAGCGTCGCGCGGCTGTCTTCCAGCATCAGCGTGCGGATGGCCACGTTGAATTCGGACGATCCATCCGGTGCCGCCCAGCCGATAGTACCGCAGTAGATATCACGCGCCCAGGGTTCCAGGTCCGCCAAAATCTCCATCGAACGAATTTTCGGCGCGCCGGTGATGGACCCGCAAGGGAACAGCGCCGAAAATATCTCTGCCAACCCGACGTCGGGGCGCAATCTGGCGCGCACCATGGAAACCATCTGATGCACCGTCGCGTAGCTCTCGACCGCAAACAGTTCGGGCACATGGACCGAGCCGGTCTGTGCCACGCGGGAAATGTCATTGCGCAAGAGATCAACGATCATCAGGTTTTCAGCGCGGTTTTTCTCATCCTGGCGCAGGAAGTCGCGGCGGCGGGCGTCCTCCACCGGATCGGCGCTGCGCGGCTGGGTGCCTTTCATCGGGCGGGTTTCAATCACGCCGTCAGAATCGGTGCGGAAGAACAGCTCGGGCGAGCGCGATAACAGATCCGGCAACCCGTCCTGTTCGATCAGGGCGCCGTAGCCAACGGCCTGTCTGGCTTCCAATACGGCATAGAGGTTTTCAGTGGCGCCATAGGCACCAGCATCAATCGGAAAGGTCAGATTGGCCTGATAGATGTCGCCCTTGCCGATGTTGTGGTTAACCTCGGCGAAGGCCTGAGCGTAACGTTCATAGGTCCAGCGGGGGGTGGTGCCCTCAAGACCCGCATCGCCTGCAGGCAGATCCGGCGACGCCCACCCGCCCCCGCAGGAGGGCGCTTCGTAAACCCCGAAACAGATCAGCGGCAGCCGCCGCGCCTTTGGCATTCGGCTCGCCAGTTTTGGCTCCAGTGCATAGCCCAGCTCATACGATGCATAGCCGGCCAGCCAATGGCCCGCGTCGCGCACCATATCCAGTGCAGCCAAGGCGGCGGGCACGTCGTCCGGCCCGTCCGCGCGAATGATGCGCAGCGGGGTATCAAAACATGTACCGGCCCCCTTTGGCCCCTGATCAAAGCGAATCCGCACGTCTGCCTGCTCCGTATCTCTAGCCTCTCCACATATATCCGTTCGCTATGCGAACAAAAGGCATGGATGCGGCATTTCCAATTCGGTTTCCGATCCCCCTTGAACCTTTCGGTGCGGTGCCTATAACGCAGGACAATTTGGGCGCACGGGGGTGCCCATGACTCGCGCAAATCAGAGGGATTCAGGCCATGCCGAAAAGAACCGATATCCAATCGATCATGATCATTGGTGCGGGGCCGATCATCATTGGCCAAGCCTGTGAGTTTGACTACTCCGGCGCGCAGGCCTGCAAGGCACTTCGCGAAGAGGGCTACCGGGTCATTCTGGTGAATTCGAACCCGGCGACGATCATGACTGATCCGGGTCTGGCGGATGCCACCTACATCGAGCCGATCACACCGGAAGTGGTTGCCAAGATCATCGAAAAAGAACGCCCCGACGCGCTGCTGCCGACGATGGGCGGGCAGACCGGCCTGAACACCGCGCTGGCGCTGGAAGAGATGGGCGTGCTGGCCAAATTCGACGTTGAGATGATCGGTGCGAAGCGCGAAGCCATTGAAATGGCAGAAGACCGCAAGCTGTTCCGCGAAGCGATGGATCGGCTTGGACTGGAGAACCCCCGCGCCACAATCATTACTGCGCCGAAGAAAGATAACGGCAATGCCGATCTGGACGCAGGTGTTCAGATGGCGCTGGACGAGTTGGAAGACATCGGCCTGCCCGCAATCATTCGCCCGGCCTTTACCCTTGGCGGGACCGGCGGTGGGGTCGCGTATAATCGCGAAGACTACATCCACTTCTGCCGCACTGGCATGGATGCATCGCCGGTCAATCAGATCCTTGTGGATGAGAGCCTGCTGGGTTGGAAAGAGTACGAAATGGAGGTGGTGCGCGACACCGCCGACAACGCGATTATCGTCTGCTCGATCGAGAACATTGACCCGATGGGCGTCCATACCGGTGATTCGATCACCGTGGCCCCCGCGCTGACCCTGACCGATAAAGAATACCAGATGATGCGTTCGGCCTCGATTGCGGTGCTGCGCGAGATTGGCGTGGAAACCGGCGGGTCCAACGTGCAATGGGCCGTAAACCCTGCCGATGGCCGTATGGTGGTGATCGAGATGAACCCGCGCGTCAGCCGCTCCTCGGCGCTGGCCTCCAAGGCGACCGGCTTCCCGATTGCCAAGATCGCCGCCAAGCTGGCGGTTGGTTTCACACTGGACGAGCTGGACAATGACATCACCGGCGTGACCCCGGCGTCGTTTGAGCCGACGATTGACTATGTCGTCACCAAGATCCCGCGCTTTGCCTTTGAGAAATTTGCAGGCTCAGAGCCCTATCTGACAACGGCGATGAAATCCGTGGGCGAAACCATGGCCATTGGCCGCACCATCCATGAGAGCCTGCAAAAAGCACTGGCGTCGATGGAAACTGGGCTCACCGGCTTTGACGAGGTCGCTATTCCCGGCGCCGAAGATGGCACCGATGGCAAGGCTGCGGTGATCAAGGCGATCAGCAAACAAACCCCGGACCGGATGCGCACCATTGCCCAGGCAATGCGTCACGGCCTGTCCGACGAAGACATCCACGCGGTCACCAAATTTGATCCGTGGTTTCTGGCCCGTATCCGCGAAATCGTTGAGGCAGAGACAAAGATCCGCGCCGAAGGCCTGCCGCAGGACGAACATGGTCTGCGCGCGATCAAGATGCTGGGCTTTACCGACGCGCGTCTTGCCATGCTCACCGATCAGCGTGAAGGCGATATCCGCGCCGCCCGCCGTGCGCTGGGTGTCAATGCCGTATTCAAACGCATCGACACCTGTGCCGCCGAGTTTGAGGCGCAGACCCCCTATATGTATTCCACCTACGAGGCTCCAGCCTTTGGCGATGTGGAATGTGAAGCGCGCCCTTCGGACAAGAAAAAAGTCGTCATCCTCGGCGGCGGCCCGAATCGGATTGGTCAGGGGATCGAGTTTGACTATTGCTGCTGTCATGCCTGTTTTGCGCTGACGGACGCGGGTTATGAAACCATCATGATCAACTGTAACCCGGAAACAGTGTCGACTGACTATGACACCTCTGACCGGCTGTATTTCGAACCGCTGACGTTTGAACATGTGATGGAAATCCTGCGCGTGGAGCTGGAAAACGGCACCCTGCACGGCGTGATCGTACAGTTTGGTGGCCAGACCCCGCTGAAGCTGGCCAATGCGCTGGAACAGGAAGGCATCCCGATCCTCGGCACCTCGCCCGACGCGATCGATCTGGCCGAAGACCGCGAACGGTTCCAGGCGCTGGTCAACCAGCTGGGCCTCAAGCAGCCGCATAACGGCATTGCCTCCACAGATGCGCAAGCGCTTGAAATTGCGGAAGAGATCGGCTTCCCTCTGGTGATCCGCCCGTCTTACGTTCTGGGTGGCCGCGCGATGGAGATCGTGCGCGATATGGACCAGCTGAGGCGCTATATCGCCGAGGCGGTTGTGGTCTCCGGGGACAGTCCGGTTCTGCTCGACAGCTATCTCTCTGGCGCGGTGGAACTGGACGTAGACGCTATCTGCGACGGCACTGATGTGCATGTGGCAGGCATCATGCAGCATATTGAAGAAGCTGGCGTTCACTCTGGTGACAGCGCCTGCTCGCTGCCGCCCTATTCGCTGTCGAAAGAGGTAATTGCAGAGGTCAAAACCCAGACCAACGCATTAGCCAAGGCGCTCAACGTGGTCGGCCTGATGAACATCCAGTTCGCGGTTAAACCCGATGCCGACGGCAAGGATGTGATCTATCTGATCGAAGTGAACCCGCGCGCCTCGCGTACGGTTCCGTTTGTGGCGAAATCCACCGACAGCGCCATCGCCTCCATCGCCGCGCGTGTCATGGCGGGTGAGCCATTGTCGAATTTCCCGACGCGCGCGCCCTATGAGCCAGACGCAGGCTACGATGTGAACACACCAATGGCAGATCCGATGACGCTCGCGGACCCGGATATGCCCTGGTTCTCGGTCAAAGAGGCGGTGCTGCCCTTCGCCCGGTTCCCGGGTGTTGACACGCTGCTGGGGCCGGAGATGCGCTCCACCGGCGAGGTCATGGGCTGGGATCGCAGCTTTGCCCGCGCCTTCCTGAAGGCACAGATGGGCGCCGGGATGGTGCTGCCCTCCGAAGGGCGCGCGTTTATCTCGATCAAGGATGCTGACAAAGGCACGTTGATGCTGGAAGCTGCAAATATACTGGTTGAACAGGGCTTTACTCTGGTGGCCACGCGCGGCACCCAGAGCTGGCTAGAAGAGCACAATGTGCCCTGCGAGCTGGTCAACAAGGTCTATGAAGGGCGTCCACATGTTGTCGACATGCTAAAAGACGGCCATGTGCAGCTCTTGATGAACACCACCGAGGGTGCACAGGCGGTCGAGGACAGCAAAGAGATGCGCTCTGTCGCGCTATACGACAAGATCCCCTATTTCACCACGGCTGCGGGCTCCAACGCCGCCGCACGCGCGATCAAGGCACAGGCCGAGGGCGACGTCGAGGTGAAGAGCCTCCAGGGGTAAGGCATCTCAGTTTTCTTGACGGGTGGACCAATGAACGACAGGCCTCGGCGTATTGCCGGGGCCTGTCTTTTTATCGACATCAGAAATCGCGGCATCAACCCGAGCAGAGCAGGTCCGCAATGGCGCTGTGGTCATTCGACCGGCGTGATGTTGGCGGCTGGAACAGGATGAGAGCCTTACCTGTGTCACAGCAAAGATCCTGATAGGGGCGCACCAGTCGATGTGCCGCCAGCGCGTCAGCCACCAGGCTGTGATGCCCCATCAAAACGCCCGCGCCAGCCTCAGCCTCCTGCATCGCAAGACTGTAGAGAGAATAGCGCGGCCCGCCCTGAGCATCATCCAGCGCCACACCTGCGGCCGTGGCCCAATTTGACCAATCCAAAGCCCAGGATTGATCTTGTAACAATGCGACGTCATTCAAATCCCGAGGTGTATTCAGCTGCTCTGCCAAGCACGGTGCACAGACCGGATAGATCGTGTCAGATCCAAGGTTGATACACTCGGCATCGCTGCAATCGTGAGGCGCAAAGAATAGCGCGAAATCAAACAGTTCTCGCGCCAGGTTGGGTGGCGTTTCCAGAGCTGTAACTGAGATTTTCAAATCAGGCATCAGGCCCCGGAGCCGCCTCAGCCGCGACGGCAACCACAGCTGCGCAATGCACGGCAGCGTAGCGATATGCAGGGTCCGACTGGGACGCAAGCTGTGCAGGATCTGGGTTGCCGCACCCATTGCATCAAAAGCAGCGATAAAGCTGGGCAGCAATGCACGCCCTGCCGCCGTCAGCACCACCCCTTGTGGGTTGCGTCGAAAAAGCGGTGTACCGACCCAGCCCTCCAGAGCCTTGACCTGCTGTGACACCGCCCCCGCGCTAACACCAAGTTCATCAGCGGCGGCAACAAAACTCTGAAGCCGGGCGGCGGCCTCAAACGCCCGCATGGCGGTCATCGGTGGCCCTTTTGGTCTGCTCGGGGCAACTGCCATGATCGATCTCCTTCGGCGCCAAGGCTTAGGTTTTCTAACCCAAGTTTTAGCAAATCTGATTTGTCGCGCCACTCCGAATGATCGCAAACTGTCTTTAGACAAGGGAGAAAACCATGACTATTGCCCATAAAACCTGGCTTCCCGAGCCTTGCGCCCAGCGCGTCTCGCAGATCGAAGACGACATCGCCTCGGCCAGCTCAGATATATTACTAGGCCGGATCCAGCATCTGACCGAAACCAATCGTGTGATTCACGAAGAAGAGTGCTTCAACCTCAACCCTGCGACCAACGTCATGAACCCCAAGGCAGAGGCGCTTTTGGCGTCCGGGCTCGGCTCCCGCCCGTCGCTGGGGTATCCGGGTGATAAATACGAAATGGGACTGGAAGCGATTGAAGAGATAGAGGTGATTGCCGCACAGCTGGCCGGTGAGATCTTTGATGCAGATTATGCCGAAATTCGCGTCCCCTCCGGGGCCTTGGCCAATCTCTATGGGTTTATGGCGACCTGCCAACCGGGCGACACCATCATTGCACCGCCAGCCTCAATCGGGGGGCATGTGACCCACCATGCCACAGGCTGTGCCGGGTTGTATGGCTTGCGCTGTCTCGAAGCGCCAGTACTGGCAGATGGCTACACCGTGGATATGGGCGGGTTGCGGCAGCTGGCGCGACAGGAACGCCCCAAGTTGATCACAATTGGTGGTAGCCTCAATCTGTTTGAACATCCCGTCGCCGGGGTGCGCGCCATCGCGGATGAAGTGGGTGCCAAGGTGATGTTCGACGCCGCACATCAATGCGGTATTATTGCGGGCAAAGCCTGGTCGGATCCGCTCGCGGAAGGGGCTCACTTCATGACCATGAGCACCTACAAGAGCCTTGGCGGCCCTGCCGGTGGCCTGATCGTGACCAATGATGCCAGCATGGCCAAAGCGCTGGACGCAATCGCCTTTCCCGGCATGACGGCGAACTTCGACGTAGCAAAATCCGCGGCACTTGCCGTGACCATGCTGGACTGGCGTGATTTTGGTCGCGCCTATGCGGTCGAGATGATCGCTATGGCACAGGCCCTGTCTGCGGCTCTTGAAGGCGAAGGTGTGAAGCTGTTCAAAACCGCTGAAGGCGTCACCAATTCGCATCAGTTTGCGGTGCTTGCAGCCCCCTACGGCGGCGGTCAGGCGGCGTCCAAACTATTGCGCAAAGGCGGCTTTCTCGCCAGTGGCATCGGCCTGCCGCTGGAATCAGTTGCCGGTGACATGAATGGGTTGCGACTTGGCACACCAGAACTGGTCCGCTGGGGCATGACTGCTAAGGATGCAGCCCCTCTGGCAAGTCTGATTGCACAAGCGCTGCAGGGAAAGCCGGTCACCGCCGAAGTTGCCAACTGGCGCAGATCTTTTGACCGGCTGCATTTTGTCCACTGACATCCGGGTAAGCGCACCGGCAAAACAAAAGCCCCGGAGTCTATCCTCCGGGGCTTCTTGCTGATCAGGCCATGCCCGCCCCCCGGAACGCTTTTGTGGGAAACGGAGCGGGAGCTGGGCAGGCCGTTTTCAGCCCGCGCGGCGCATCAGCGACCGCAGCGTTCGATCAAAGGTTGCGGCCAGCGACACCCGCTTGCGGCCGATCTGGGCCTTGGCCGAGATCACAGAAACCAACATTGGTGCCTGTCCCGGACGCATTTGCAGGACCGGAGAGCCAGAGGCCCCGAATTCGACGCGACAAGACGTTACAAGCGTTTCACTTCTGGTTGACAGTATCCGGCACCCTTTTTCACGAGCAGGACGGGTTGACTGGTTTACGCTATAAGACAGCACATCTACGCTTTCGCCAGGTGTTGGTGCTGCGGCCAGCGCAAAGGGGCGGATCTGACTGCCAGCAATTGGACGATCCAACCGCAAGACTGCAATATCGCTGCCCGCTTCGCTGCGGCTGGACCATTTGTGTTGGTAGCCGGGGTGAATCACTGCCTTGACCACACGGCGAGATGCTTTGGAGCGGCGGCCATTCAAGCCCGCTTCAAACTTAATGTTGCGCGGATTGACGGCCTGTCCTGTTTGCGGATTGAACAGACAATGTGCAGCGGTCAACACCAGGTTGGGTGCAATAAGACTGCCGGTGCACATATTGCGCCCCGCGATATTGAGTCGTCCGACGGCTTCCCAGCCCTGCACCGCCCTGACCCCGGCAGATTGCGCCTCAACAGGCATGCTAGAGGTTGTACTTAAGATAAAGGCGGCGGCGATAATTCCGATAATGCGTTTCATGGTTCACTCCATTTTTCCCACATCTCCATCATCGGGGTCAGCTGCGGCTGGAATGCGGCTTGGAGTAGTACGGGTCTGTCAGAAACACGGGCAGAATGTGACGTGATTAACATTGGGTTAACACCAGCCGGTCTCGCTGCCTCGCAAAAGACAAACCTCTATATTTTCCTTAACAGGTCTGAACGTTTTTAGAAAAAATCACCTTAAACACCTGAAAAAATGTCTCTTTTCCAGCAAGTATTTGAACGGATATTTTCCTTACCACAGTGGATCTCGGCCCAATTCTGGCAAGAAACATGGATGATTAAGGCGGAATTGGGTCCATGATATCCGCGAATTAGGCGAATCCGGGAGATTGAATACGGCGCTAAATCTTAAGGCCTGCAGACATGTCTATGGCTTGGCATCTCTCAGGAGATCCGCGCCGTCAATTCCTATTTCGACCTTAACCTGTGCGTGGCATCTCAAAGCTAAGCGCGGAATTTTACAACCTTAGCATTATCACCTCTGTAGCATTGTCTCTGTGGCGCACAAAAAAAGCCCCGGCTTTGAAACCGGGGCTTTCTTCAGATCAAGTAGCGATAGGTTCAGGCAACGATGGCCTGTTCGCGTTTCTCTTCCCGACCAAAAAAGATCAGGTAGAAGACCGGTGCAGCCACCAATGTCAGCACGGTTGCAAAGGCCAGACCGCCCATGATGGTGATTGCCATCGACACAAAGAACGCATCCGTCAGCAACGGCGCCATCCCCAAAATGGTTGTGACCGCCGCCAACATCACTGGGCGCAAACGCGAAACTGAGGCTTCGACGATGGCTTCCCGCAGCGGCCTGCCTTCGGCACGGACCAGGTCAATCTCCTCGACCAGCACAATGCCGTTCTTGATGAGCATCCCGGAAAGGCTGAGAAGGCCCAGAAGCGCTGTAAAGGTAAACGGCATCCCTGTCCCCAGCAAACCAATCACCACACCATTCACAGACATCGGCACGAGGAGCCAGATGATGATCGGCTGGCGGATCGCGTTGAACAGCAGAACAGAAATCAGCACCATGATGAGGATTGTCACCGGCAGCTGCTTGCCCAGGCTTGCGTTGGCATCGGCAGAGTTTTCATGCTCGCCTCCCCATTCCATCGTGTAGCCCGGCGGCATCTGCATCTCTTCGATGCTGGATTTCACCTTGGAGAAGACACTGGCCGCCGTAAGATCCGCCGGGATATCGGCCCCCACGGTCAATGTTGGGACCCGATCCCGGCGATGGACAAGGGTGTTCTCCAACACCACATCAACACCATCAATCATCTGCTCCAGCGGCACGAACTTTCCGGCCGCTTCAGAAAAGACCAACTGATCCATCATGTTATAGTCGCCGTCCTCGGCCCGGCGAATGATGATCGGGATCAGGCGATCCCGTTCACGGAACACCCCCGCCCGCAAACCATCGGTCGAAAACAGCAACGCATCAGCAATGGATTCGCGGGTGACACCGGCTGTTTGGGCGCGGTCTGTGGCGTAGATGGGCTTCAGGGTAATCTCCTGCTCGCGCCAATCCTGACGCACGCTCAGGATATCGGGCGTGGCATCGCGCAGGCGCTGCATCGCCTCTTCGCCCAATTGGCGTAGAACCTGCGGATCAGGCCCGGCAAACCGCACCTCAATTGGAGCCCCCCCACCGGGACCAAAGACCAACCGCTTGGTGCGGAACTCGCCCTCAGGAAAGCGACCCTGGCCAAAGATTTCCAGATCTGACTGAAGCGCCGGGATCTCTTCTAGGCTCGTCGCCCGGATGATGAGATGGCCGTAGCTGGGGTTTGGATCCTCGGAATCATAGGTCAGCATGAAACGCGTGGCCCCCTGTCCGACAAATGTAGCGACCGTTTCCACGTCGCTCCGTTCGGCCAGCCAATCCTCGAAGACACGCATGTGCTCGGCTGTCGTGGTAATCGATGTACCCTGAGGCAGCTTATAGTTTACAAAGAACAGCGGCGTGTTGGAGTTAGGGAAGAACTGCTGTTTCACTTGCCCAAACCCAATGAAGCACAGCACCGTGACCGCCAGAAGGCCCGGCACTACAAACCACCGCAGCTTGAGCGAGAGGCGCAGGATGCTGCCATACGTGCGGAACAGCAGCCCGGAATAGGCATCGTGATCATCGCCGCTGCCCTGCTTAAAGAAGTAATGTCCCAACAGTGGCGTTGCCGTCAACGCCAGCAACCAGCTGAGCAACAGTGAAATGGCAATCACTGCAAACAGCGAGAACATGAATTCACCCGTGGAATCCGGGCTAAGCCCGATACCGGCGAAGGCCATGATACCGATAACCGTCGCACCCAAGAGCGGGATCTGAGTCTTGGCGGCAGCCTCATGCGCAGCCTCGCGCGATGTTCGCCCGCGGGCCATAGAGATCTGCATCCCCTCGGCAACCACGATTGCATTGTCCACCAGCATCCCCATAGCGATGATCAGCGCCCCAAGGGAAATTCGTTCCATCTCAATGGAGAAAAAGTTCATGAACATCAGCGTGCCGACAACGGTCAGCAAAAGTGTGGCACCGACAACTATGGCGGCACGCCAGCCCATAAAGATTGCAAGCACAAGCACAACGATGCTAACCGACATTGCAAGGTTCAGCA